>OZ241740.1:0-2381319 GCA_965200975.1 Dehalococcoidia bacterium
CTCAAGGCCCACCTCGGTTCGCCGGAGTACTGGCCGGTGTTCGAGGAGGCGGAGCGGCTCGGCTGCTGCATCGGCGTCCACGGCGGCTGCCACAGCGGCATGGGGTTCGACGATATGAACGTCTACCCGGCAGTGCACGGCCTCGGCCACCCCTTCGGGCAGATGATCTCGTTCGCCGGCATTCTGATGAACGGCGTTTACGACAAGTTCCCGGGCATCCGCATCGGCTTTCTCGAGGGGGGCGTCTCCTGGTTCCTCCTCTGCCTCGAACGGCTCGACGAGTCGTGGGCGACGCACATTCCGTTCGACCCGGACGCGAAGTACATCCGGCTGCGCGACGGCGAGTCGATATTCGACTACACGGTGCGGCAGGCGCAGGAGGGCCGCCTGTATATCGGGTGCGAGGGCGGGGAGTTCTCTCTGCCGTACGCTGTGAGCGTCGCGGGAGCGCAACCGTTTATGTACTCGTCGGACTTCCCGCACGAGGTGAACAGGGAGAGCGTGCGGCACGAGATCGAAGAGGTGCTGGAGAGCGGGATGAGCGCCGCCGCCAAGGAGATGGTGCTGCACAGGAACGCCGAGCGCTTCTACGGCTTCACCGCCAACGGAGCCTAAGCGGGGGCCTGCGCGTTCGCCGTCCGGCTTGCTGCATTGCAGGGGGCGACGCCTGGTAAGAGTCCCTCGGCCACTCAGCGACTGAGCAGCGAGGCGCCCGCCCTCGGCGTCGTGCGCCGCGGGGCTATTCGGCGGGAGCGGCCTGGCCGGGCATTATCCCCAGCGCGGTCATGCGCTCCTCGAGGGCGCTCCAGACGGAGTCGTACTCGGCGCGCACAGCGTTGCTCGCAAGCACGGAGGGCTGCGAGTCGTTGCGGTAGTCGCCGCGCAGCGCAAGCTCGCCGAGGAATGGGAGGTCGAGTTCGACGGCCAGCGCGCGGCCAGCGCCGGCGCCGAAGATGTCGCCTGTGTAGTTCTCGATCACGCCGAGCACGTTGACGTTCAGCTTCTTGATCATATTGATGGAGCGCTTGGCGTCGAGGGCGGCGAGGCTCTGGGGCGTCGTGACCACCACAAAGCCGTCCATCGTGAGGGTCTGCATCACTGTAAGCGGAGCGTCCGACGTCCCAGGGGGCATATCGACGACCAGGAAGTCGATCTCGCCCCAGTCGGTCATCTGCAGAAACTGGTTGATGGCGTTATGTATCATCGGCCCGCGCCAGATGATGGCCTCTTCAGGGTCTTGCTGGAAGTAAGACATCGAGACGACTCTTACTCCGAACGCTTCAGCCGGGGCGATGCGGCCATCGACGGTCTCAGGGCGGGCGCCGCCGCCGAGCACCTCAGGCGCGTTCGGCGTGTCGATGTCGGCGTCGAGCAGTCCTACAGCGTAGCCGCTGTGAGCGAGGTAGGCGGCGAGGTTGACGGCGACCGTAGTCTTGCCGACGCCGCCCTTGGCGCTGTAGACGCCTATCTTCGTCTTGATTTTGCCGAGCGACCGGCTGATAGCGCGCCGCTGCTCCCATTGCCGCTTGATCTGCGCCAGTCGCGCCTGTCTCTGCTCTTCGCTCATCTGCGCCATGAAATTCTCTTCCTTAGCCCTCTCCTCCAAAGCGGAGGGAGCAGCAGGGACAGCCCTTAGTCGTCGAGTCCGAGAAGCTTGCGCCCGTCCTCGGTGATGCGGTCGGGCGACCATGGCGGATCGAACGTGATCTCGACGTTCACGTCGCGCACGCCGTCGAGATCCGCGATGGCCCACTCGGCCTGCTGCGCAATAAACGGGCCCATCCCGCACCCTGCGGCGGTGAGCGTCATATCGACATGCACGTTGGAGTTGTCGTCGACTTCGACGCCGTATATCAGGCCGAGGTCGACCACATTGACGGGGATCTCCGGGTCGTACACGTCCTTCAGCGCTTCGGTCACCTCTTCCACCGTCACCTCAGCAGCCATAGCTTTCCCCCTGTGATGTTGTAGCTCGATTCTACCTTCCCTACTCCTCTCCCGCCAGGCGGGGCGCGCGGCGTCGGCGCCGAGACGCTGCCGGGAAAACGTCCGCCTCCCCCGGCTTCCCCTGCTTGGCATGGGAGCCGGGAGCGCAGCGGCAGCCCTCCCTCCGCTCGACATTGGGGCGACGGAGGTTAGCCGCGCTCGGCAATAACGGCGCGAATTGCCGCCTCCGCGTCCTCGCTCGTGGAAGCGACTGCAAAGTAGAACTCGGCGCCGTAGGCCTTCACGATGAGCCGCATCCCTCCCGGCAGCTCCACTAAGCGGGCGCCCTCCCCGTCGATAACGACGCGCTCCATTCCGAGCGCGCCGGCAAAGACGGCGAACAGCGACTCAGCGACGACGCCCGGGTAGGCGGAACGTCCCGTCGCAAGGGCGGCGACTCCCGGCTGCAGAAGCGCATCGCGCAAGTCCGCCGGCGGATGAACGTCGTCGCCATAGGCTGCAAACGCCACCGGCCCTATACGCAGCAGCGCCAGACCATCGCCGACGCCAGGCGCTTCGACGCGCGCCATCCGCAGGAAATGCTCGACGACTTGCCATGAGCCGCGCGCAAAGCCTGCTGCAAACGGGTATGCCGGCGGGCGTTCGGGCAGGAGCTGCAACGCATCCCAAACTGCCGAATCGCCTTCGGCGAACGGCGTGCGGTCGTCCTCGCTCCATACTGCGAGCGCAGCCGCGCTCCACGCCGATTCCCGATGGGTGAAGGAGGCGTGAGCGCCCTCGCTCGTCCACCGGCCTCCCCCCGATTCCGCCATACGAGCGGCGGGGTCCGCGTCGGACATCTCGAACCGGGCGGCGTAATCGCCGCCGGGATCGAGCGCCACAGCCTCGACGCTCAGGATGCTCTCTTCGGCGCCTAGCGCTCCGCCTACGGCGCTGAGAGGCAGCGCGCGCGGACCGTCGAACACGCTATAGACGTACACGTTTGCGGCGACGTTCGGCGCGCCGGACGCTGCGAATCCCGGCGGCAGCGCACTGGCGCCGCCATCCGCCTGGCCGCCGCGCTGGGAGAGCGCCACGAACGCCGCGACAGCCAGGGCTGCGAGGACGGCGACGGCCAGCGCGCACGCCGCCAGCCTACGCCGGACGCTTCCGCTTCCGGCCACGACCGGCATTCGGGTAAACGGCGGGCTCCTCCGTCCGGGGGCCGGCGGACCGGTCGGTCGCCTCCTGCGTTACAAGGAGCCTCTTGAGGTCTACCATCTCGTCGCGAAGCAGGGCGGCGCGCTCGAATTCGAGTTGGCGGGCCGCTTCCTTCATCTCCGCTTCCAGCTCCTTGACGACGCGCGCAAGGTCGTCCTTCTGCATATCCCCGCGGACGCTGTAGACCGCGCGGGGCTCGGCGACCTGGCGGAGCGACTCGGCGATGTCGCGCACAGCCTTGCGGATGCCCTCAGGTTCGATGCCGTGGACGCGGTTGTGCTCGGTCTGCAGGGCGCGGCGACGAGCCGTTTCGTCGAGCGCCGTACGCATCGAGTCGGTGACGCGGTCGGCGTACATAATGACGTGTCCATCGATGTGACGGGCGGCCCGGCCTATCGTCTGCACGAGCGACGGCGCCGACCGCAAGTAGCCCTCCTTGTCGGCGTCGAGGATGGCGACGAGGCTCACCTCCGGCAAGTCGAGCCCCTCGCGCAGCAGGTTGATCCCGACAACGACGTCGTAAACGCCGAGCCGCAGGTCGCGCAGGATTTCCGTTCGCTTGAGCGTGTCGATCTCGGAGTGCAGGTAGTGCACCTTCACGTTCATCTCGCCGAGGTAATCGGTGAGCTCCTCGGCCATACGTTTGGTGAGGGTGGTTACGAGCGCGCGCTCGCCCCTGGCGACGCGTGAGCGTATCTGTTCGAGCAGGTCGTCTATCTGCCCGCTGGTGGGTTTGACCTCGATCGTGGGGTCGAGAAGTCCGGTGGGGCGGATGACCTGCTCGACGACCTGCTCGCTATGCTCGAGCTCATAGGCGGCAGGCGTAGCGGAGACGTAGAGGGCCTGGTTCACGAGCCCCTCGAACTCCGGGAAGTTCAGCGGACGATTGTCGCGGGCTGATTCGAGGCGGAAACCGAACTCGATGAGCGAGTCCTTGCGGGCCATCTCGCCGTGAAACATGCCCCGCAGTTGGGGGACGGCCATATGCGATTCGTCGAGGATGAGCAGGTAGTCGTCGGGCAGGTAATGCATCAGCGTCCACGGAGTGCTGCCCCGCGGACGGCCTCCGAGCGGCTGCGAGTAGTTCTCGACCCCGGCGCAGTAGCCTGTCTCGCGCAGCATCTCGATGTCGTAACGGGTGCGGTGCTCGAGGCGCTGCGCCTCCAGCTCCTTGCCCCGGGAGCGCAGCGCGGAGAGCTGCTCTTCGAGCTCGCTCTGGATATCGACCACCGCAGCCTCGAGGCGCTCGCGCGAGGTGACGAAGTGCTTGGCGGGATAGATGTCTATCGCGTCCCGCTCGGCGAGCAGTTCGCCGGTCAGGGAATCGAGCTCGACGATGCGCTCGACGTCCTCGCCGAAGAATTCGATGCGCACGGCCACATCCTCGTAGGCCGGCATAATCTCGAGCGTGTCGCCGCGCACGCGAAACCGCGAACGGGCGAGGTCGTAGTCGTTGCGCTCGTACTGCATCTCGATGAGGCGGCGCGAGAGTCGCTGGCGGTTGGCGCGCGCGCCCCGGACTATGCGCTCCACGAACGAGTAGTACTCGGCAGGCGATCCGAGGCCGTAGATGCAGGAGACGGAGGCTACTATCAGCACGTCGCGCCGCGTCATCAGCGAGCGGGTCGCCGCGTGCCGCAGTTTGTCGATCTCATCGTTGATGTCCGCCTCCTTCTCAATGTACGTATCGGTGGAGGGGACGTACGCCTCGGGCTGGTAGTAGTCGTAGTACGAGACAAAGTATTCGACGGCGTTATGGGGGAAGAAGTCGCGGAACTCCTGGGCGAGCTGCGCGGCAAGGGTCTTGTTCGGAGCGATGACGATGGTGGGCTTCTGCACCGCCTCGACGACCTTGGCCATGGTGTAGGTCTTTCCCGAGCCGGTGACTCCGAGGAGGGTCTGATGCTTCATGCCGCGCGCGATGCCGTCGGCCAGGCGCGCGATGGCCTTGGGCTGATCGCCTCTCGGCTCGAAGTCCGCGACGACCTCGAAGGGCGTGACCTGCGTTGTAGGGTTGAGCGTCACCATAATTGCGCCGCCTGCAGCGTAAAGGCTATGCCAAGCCGGCCCGCGAGGCCAACTCGCGCCCTCCCGACAGTCCGCCTACTCCTGCAGCGTGAGGACGAGCAGGGCGCGCGACATGCCGCTCTCGTCGATGTGCGATGCGGCAAGGAGGGCGCCCAACGGAGGGAGCTCGTCGTCCTGGAAGGAGACGCTGTCGCCGAGCGCCGTCCCGGTCAGGCCGGACGCCATGCCGAGCGCTCCTTCGAAATCCACGTAGACCAGCCCTGTGGCCTCCTCCGGGAGGTAGCCCGCAACCCGGCTGAACTTGGCCGAGTCTCGCAGCGACTCTCCGCCTAGCGCCTCGATGCTGCTGCGCGTGCTGCCTATCACGATGGCGCCGTCGCTGAGGAAGTAGCCGAGTTCGTACTCCTCGAGACCGGGATCGATCTCGCCGAGCCGGAAGAACGTTGTCTCCCGGTCTCCGACAACCTCCTGCGTGAGCGGCGCTCCGAACGCTTGCAGCAGGGGAGCGAGGCCGGCAAGCGCGCTCTCGAGCGGGGAGTCGGCGCTCAGTTCGGCAAGCAGCAAGAGATCGACGCCCGGCAGGCCTTCAGAGGAGGCCTGGATGTCCGAGGGGAGCAGCGCCAGAGCAGTCTCGCCGGTCAGCGCGCCGAGCACGTCGCGCTCTATATCGAGACCTGCGACGGATTCGACTTGCGTGAACAGATCCTCCGCAGCAGGGCCCAGCTCACTGGAAAGCTCATCCCATGCTCCCGCCAGGTCGGCGACTGATATGAGGGCGACTGTGTCGGCAGGAAACAGGTCGAGTGAACGCGCGCCGGAAGCGCTCTCGCGGGCGGGCGCGCCGGAGGCCGGCGCCGCAACGTCGACACGGAGTCCGCCGTCGATGAACGCCGCCGCGGCGGCTACATACTCGGCGCTCGAGGCCTCAGCCGGAAGGCCCAGGCTGCCGAGCCCGCCGAGAGCGCCGTCTATAGTCGAGATGCTCTCGTTCGCCCGCCAGAACGCGAACATAAATCCATCGTCCGGCACGGCAGCCTGGGCTTGCCGGAAGGTCTCGTCCATAGCCAGAGGCGACGAGGGCGGGAAGTCGATATCGCGGAGCGCGCCGACGAGCGTGCTCCGGCTGTTCGCCAGCAGCATAAACTCGTCCGAGAGGCCGACCGCCGGGCCGTCTTCGAAAACGAGCAGGCGAGCGTCGAGGTAGGAGTCGGGCTCTGCGTCGCCGAGCGCTGCAACGTAGTCGAGAAAGTCGGCGGCGGCGTGCGGATCATCGACAGGGGCTATGACAACCCCGCGCGGACTCTCCGCCAGGCCTTCCAGCCCTACAACGACGACTTCGCCGTCGAACCACGGAGCGATATCGTCGGTGTACGAGACGCCGAGTTCGCCGCCGAGCGAGCCAAGAAGGCTGTCCAGCGGAGAGCCGCTATCATCATCTTCCCGGCTCCATCGTTCGAGGAACGCGTCGCGCAGGGCGGCTTGCGGATGGTCTGAGGCGAGGTTGAGGGTTACGTACAGTTCGGCGTCCGCCGGCGTGAAGCGCGCGATGTCGACTGCAGCGGGCCTGCCATCCGCTGTGAGCAGCGCGAGAGCTGCGCCGCCTGCAGCCACTGCAAGCGTCAGCGCGGCCAGTGGAACAGCCCACAGCCAGGCAGATTTAGCCATTAGCGGAGTCAAAAATCGACGGGACGTTCACGCGTTCAGGTTACCACGCAGGCTCCGCCGCAGAGCTTCTTCGAGGACGGGGCGGCGGAAGCGGTAGCCGGAGGCCAGGGCGCGCGCAGGCAGCATACGTCTGCTGCTCAGCACTTCCTCTGCGAATCCGCCCAACGCCAGCCGCAGCGCGAGGCTGGGCGCAGGAAGGCGGGCCGGACGCCGCAGGACGCGTCCCAAGGCGCGGGCGAACTCCCGCTGCCGCGCAGGCGCCGGCGCCGAAATGTTCAATGGGCCTGCGACGCCAGGACTATCGAGAGCATGCAGCGCGAGGCCGACCACGTCGTCGAGGTGGGCCCACGCCCACCACTGCCCGCCCGACCCAAGCGGGCCCGACAGGCCGAGCCGCGCCAACGGCAGGAGCGATGCGAGCATTCCGCCGCCGGGGCCTATGACAAGCCCGGTGCGCAGAAAGACAACGCGGGCCGGCGCGGCGGCTGCCGCCGCCTCCTCCCATCGGACGCACACCTCTGCAAGAAAGCCTCGGCCTGGTTCGGAGTCTTCGGTCAGCTCCTCGTCGCCTCGGTCGCCGTAGTAGCCGAGGGCGCTGCCGCTGACGAGCGCGCCGACGTCCGCGCCCCGCATCCCTGCGACGAGGTTGCGCGTCGCCGTCTCGCGCGTTTCAAGGATGGCTCGGCGCTTCGCGGGCGTCCAGCGTCCGGCGGTGGTCTCGCCAACGAGATTGACCACGGCACCGACGCCTGCGAACGCCTCGGCAGGAGCAGGCTCATCGACAGGGCGCCATCGCCAGGCTGCGGCCAGTTCGGGAAGCGCGGCCCTGGCCGTCTGCGGGTTGCGGGTGAGAGCGACAACCTCGTCGCCGCGCGCCGTCAGCGCAGACGTCAGCGCACGGCCAATGAACCCTGTCGCTCCGGTTACGAGAATACGCATAGTTCAGTTCTCCCCGGAAAGAGTCGGCGCTGCGAGGCTGCAGCCGGCGGCGCAGCCTGCGAGGCGCGCATCGGGCGCCGCTCCCTAGGATAGCTGCGCGGCCCGAGGGCGGGCGCCTCGGGAAGAGCGCGCTCTGAAAGCAGCGGCTGCGGCGCACAAGAGCCCTCCGGCGAGGATGTAGAGGTAGCCCAGCGCCACGGCGTCAGGCTTGTCGATGCGGACGATGCGTCCGGTGAACTCCTCGCTAACGTAGACTTCTCCGCCTGACGTAACCGCCACCGACGTTGGCGATACGAGTCCTTCCACCACAACTTCCGGCTCCTCCCCCTCGCCCTTCCACCGGATGAGCCGTCCGGGGAACTCTGCCGAACGAGCATATCCAAGCTCGCTAACCAGTTTTTCCAGGTTGCTGCTGAACTCCGCCACCAGCAACGAGCCGTCGAGGTCGAACGCTACATCCGTAATCGTGGTGAACCCCCTTGCGTAGACTGTGGTCTCGCCGGCGTCCATAGCGTCGCCGTCGCCGTTCAGATCCTCCAGCCGGTACACGGATGCAGTTCCCGCCGTGTGGGGGTATCCGCTCAGGGAGCCGACGTAGAGCGCCCCGTCCGGCCCGCGCGTAGAGCCGGTAGGCACCGCGTCGCCTGTCGCCGACTCGCGGCGGTCGGACTCGGAGACGATGTCGGCGTACCGGGTCAGCGTTCCCGACGGGTCAACGCGCAACACGGCGTTGATGCCGGCGTCGGAGACCAGAAGGCTGCCGTCCGGCTCGACGGCGAGGTCATAAGGGTTGGTGAGGAGATTCGGGGGATTGAGGCCTGTCGGGTCCTGACCCGTAAGCCTCTGCGGAGCGCTCCCGGGTCGGTAGCGGTAGGCTTCGCGGAAACCCTTGTCGCGGAACTCTCCTACGACGAAGTAGTACGCCCCATCGGCGAATGCTACTCCCGAGGGGCCGACCGTGTAGCCGCCCCCCTCCAGATCGCCTGGCGCTGTGGGCAGGCGGTCGACTACGACGCTCAACTCGCCATCCCTGGACAGGCGGGCGATGCGCCCTCCGCCCTCCGCTACAAGCAGTTCGCCGTCGGGAAAAGCGTACAGACCGCGAGGCGCCTCAAGCCCGTCGGCGATGGGGGCGTAGGAAGCGTCGCGAGGCGTGAGGAGGGATGTTATAAGGCCTGCAGCGCCGACGATGGAAGCGCAACCGGCCAGAACCGCCAGAAGAAGCGTTGTGTTCCGGCGCAAGCGGGAGCAGAACTCCACGGGGTGAAAGGGGTGAAAATTGAGGGAGGAGGGCGGCGTTGCCCTCCTCCCTCATAGCGCGAACTAGAGCGCGGACAGCACCCTGTCGGCAACGTCGGGCTCGACCCAGGTCTTCCATTCCACGGTGTTCTGGAGGAACCAGGTGGCGACATCGTCGATCTCGGCGCCGGACTCGTTGAGGTAGCCTTCAGCCGCCAGCTGGTTGCCTGCGTTGAAGTCCCACTTCTCCAGGAAGGGAATCAGGTCGGGCGAGGTCTCGTGCAGCTCGGAGTTGATGCCGATGAAGATCTCGGCGATCGGGTATCCGCACATCTTGCCGGACTCCCAGCACTCCTCGGAGTATTCAGCCTCTTCGAGGATGTAGTACCCGCCCCACTGAGTGTCCATGTTGAAGCTCAGCGTCGTCGGGCCCCAGTAGTAGAAGAGGATCGGCTCTTCCTTGAGGAAGGCTGCTTCTATCTCTGCGGCAAGCGCCGCGCCGGAGCCGGGGTTGATCGGCTCGACGTAATCGCCCAGCTCGTACGAATCGATCTTCTCAAGGTTGACCCTCTCGCATTCCCAGCCGGGGATGCAGTTGAGCAGGCGGGCCTTGCCCTCGCTGTCGGGGGTCACGAACAGGCTCCAGTACTCTTCCTTCTTCAGATCCTCGACCGAAACGAGACCCGGATGCGCGTCCTTCACGTACTGCGGGACGATGAAGGTGGCCTGCCAGTTGTCCTCAAGGCTCTTGCCGACAGCCTCAGCGTCGCCGCGGGCAGTGGCGGCTTCCCATGCCTCGATCTGGTTGGGGATCCAGATCTCCATCGAAATGTGGGTGTCGCCGCTGGTGAGCGCTTCCAGCCCTGGAATCGTCGACAGCAGCACGCCGTCCGTCGGGTAGCAGTAGCCGAGGTTCGTAATCTTCTCGGCAATCGCAGCCTGGATCAGACCGGACGTCCAGTCGAGGTCGGTGAAGACGATCTCAGGCTTGGAGTCGTCGGGACACTCGCCCGACTCTTCCATTACCATCGCGGCCGTAGGGGTGGGAGTGGGCTCCTCCACCATCATCGCGGTGGGCGTGGGGGTTGGCTCCTCCATCATCATTGCAGCCGTCGGCGTGGGCGTAGGAGCAGGCCTTGGAGTTGGGGTTGCGGTGGGGTCGGCCCCGCAAGCGACGAGCATAGCCGTCAGGGCGGCGAGCAGTCCCGCGAGGGACAGGCTGTGTTTCCAAGTGAGCTTTCTCAAATTCTTCCTCCAGATGCAGTAGTTGTATTTTTACCGGATGGTTCCAGTTTGGCCGGCGATCGGCCCTGCAAGGGGCTAGTGCCCAGGGCCGGTGAGGGCTTCCTGGCGCTCTCTTGCAAGGGCTTGGGTTACACGGTCGATGATGATGGCGAGAATGACGATGCCGATCCCGCCGTTGAGGGCCTTGCCGGGCTGGAACTGCGACAGGGCGCGGTTGACGTCGTCTCCCAGCCCTCCGGCGCCTACAAGGGACGCTATGACCACCATAGCGAGCGCCATCATGGTCGTTTGGTTGATGCCGGCCATAATGGTGGGCACAGCCATGGGTATCTGAACTTTCCAGAGCAGCTGCCCGGAGGTTGTGCCGAATGAGCGGGCCGCCTCGACCACGTTGGCGTTTACTTGCCGGATGCCGAGGTTGGTGAGCCGGATTGCCGGCGGCACCGCGTAGATCACCGTCGCCAGCACGCCTGCTGTGTTGCCAATGCCGAAGAACATAATGGCCGGGACGAGATACACGAACGCCGGCAGGGTTTGCATCGCGTCGAGGACGGGGCGGATGAGCGCGTCGATGGTGTCGTTGCGCGTAGCGAGGATGCCGAGGGGGATGGCGATTCCGATAGAGAGCAGGACGGCGACGGAGATGAGCGCCATCGTCTCCATAGCGCTCTGCCAGAGCCCAAAACCGCCCAGGAGCAGGAGCGCGCAGACCGAGAATATGCAGATGCGGGGGCCGGCGACCTTAAGCGACAGAGCCCCTATCGCGGCTATCGACACCGGCCACGGCGCCCACTGCAGGAAATCCTCGAGCCGTACGAGGAATCGCAGGATAGTGTCGGAGATGGGACTGAGGATGAAGTCCATCTCGACGGTGATCCAGTCGATGATGTCGTCGACTTCGCGGGCCAGCTCCTGACCGAAGGTGATCGGGAACTCCATCTCGTCGCCCCAGATGCGGGCGCCTATCCACGCGGCGACAAGGAAGACGAGAGCGCCGCCCCCGTAGATGTAACGGTCGGGCAAGAGGCTGAATCTCTCGCGCAGGCTGATGCTGTCGTTTCGGGTTTGCGATGCGAGTGCCATGCGCCGCTCCTACGCGTCCGCGCCAATAGCGATAGCCGCTTCGGCTTCGGCCACTGCCGCCGCTTCGATGCTTTCCTGCTCCATCAGTTCGATAAGCGCGCTGGGGAGCACCTGCCCCGCCAGCAAGCCGTCCTCGTCTATCAGGGGAACGGCACCGGAGTTGTTCCGCACGAGCGGCAGGGCCGCCGAGACCGACAAGTCAGCCGACACCGGACTCACGTCGTCGCAGAGCGCGTCGCTGACGTGGGAGTCGCCCCGCTGGTTCGCCTCTGCAAGCGTGGCGAAGCTGGCGCATCCTACGTAGAGCCCGCGCCCGTCGACGACGAACCCCGCGACCTCGGCATGCTGGCTGAGCTCGTCCATAGCCTCCTTGGGAGACATAGACGCAAGGAGCCGCACGGCGGGGCGGGTCATCAGGGACCGGAGCGTGATGACGGCGGACTTGCGGACGTCGCGCACGAACTCGGTCACGTAGTCGTCCGCCGGGTGCGAGAGTATCTCCTCGCCCGTCCCCAGCTGGATGACAGAGCCGTCGCGCATGATCGCGATATGGTCGCCGAGCTTCAGGGCCTCATTCAGGTCGTGGGTGATGAAAATTATCGTCTTGTGGAACTGCTGCTGGAGGCGGATGAGCTCATTCTGCATATCGCGGCGAATGAGGGGGTCGAGCCCGCTGAACGGCTCGTCCATCAAGAGAACGTCAGGGTCGGCAGCGAGAGCGCGGGCAAGGCCGACGCGCTGCTGCATGCCTCCGCTGAGGGCGCCCGGGCGGTAACTCTCCCATCCCTTCAAGCCCACGAGCTCAAGCGTTTCGCGCGCCCGCTCCAGGCGCTTCGCCAGAGGCACGCCCTGCACCTCCAGCCCCCAGGCGGCGTTCTCCTCCACTGTTCGGTGGGGCAGCAGGCCAAAGTGCTGGAAGACCATCGCAATCTTGGTCCGCCGGTACTGGATTAGCTGGTCGTCGCTGTAGTTGAGGATGTTCTCGCCGTCGACCTCGATCTCTCCGAACGTAGGTTCGATGAGCCTGATGAGCGTGCGCACCAGGGTGGATTTGCCGCTCCCCGACAAGCCCATCACCACGAACGTTTCGCCCGGCAGCACGTTGAAGCTCACGTCGCGCAGGCCGACAACGACGCCTTGCTCCTCGCGAAGCACGGCCTTCGAAGTCTCTCGAATCTCCGGAGTCAGCGTGGCGGGCAGGTTGCGCCCGAACAGCTTCCAGAGGCCATTGACGCTTACTCTTGGCTTGGCTGAGGGGTCTATCGCCATTCCTCTCCTCCTGTTTCCTTGCTTGCTCAAGTCCGCGGATGATGCGTCGCCGTCAAGGAAGAGGTGAGGGAAAAGGAAGGATCGATCCGCGGTGAATCGATAAGGGGCCATCTATGGGCCGCGCATCGCCCAGCAAGGGGCGGCGGGCTGCTCCCTATTGCCGCAGGGTGGCGACACACTAGCCGCCTGCGCAACGAGTGTCAACCCGCGGATTCCGTCGCATATCGCCAACGTTACAGCGGATTTACGCTATCCGGGGCGCGCCTCGAAACCGGCGAGTGGCGAGGCTCATCCTCGTGAAGCGACCGCCCATCCGCTACGGCGTCCCTGTGTCCGTACGCCTGCGGGCCGCGCGGTCGCTTTCGTGCGCGGCTCCGGCGATTCACGCACTAATTCGTCAAGCAGCCGGCGTGTTTCAAAGAGTTGCCCATGCAGCGAATCAACTGATTTGCGCTCGCAGAAGGGCTTGCGAAAGGGAAACGCCCTCTCCAGGCAAGCCCTCGCGCTCCTATAGCTAGCGGCGAGAGAAGGCTGCCTAACGCGCGGCAGCCTCTTCGAAGACGAATCGGGCGTTCCCGCCGCCCACGCGCTCAGACAGGAACTGCTTCCCTTCTGCCGGCGACATGAGGTCGACATAGATCTCCAGCCTGTTGCCGTCGGGGTCGTTGAAGTACACGCTCTTCGTCATGCCGTGGTCGGTCAGGCTCACGATCTCGACTTCGTGGTCGACCAGCCGCTGGTGCAGCAGCTGCAGTTCGGCCATGCCGCCGTCTACGACGAGCGCGACGTGTCCGAGGCCGGCGTTGCCGCGCGTCGGCTCGCCGTTCACGCTGAACAGCCCGATGTCGTGGTGCTGCGTCCCAAACGACATAAACGCCGCGCCCGGCGAGCGCCGCACCGTCTCCATGCCGAGGGCGTCGCGGTAGAACGCCTCCGCTTCGTCGACATTGGCGACCCGCAGCACAACATGCCCTACTCGCTGAATCCTCGCCATGATTGCCTCCTTGCGGACTGCGCCGCCATCTACAGTTTAGCGCGCCTGTCCACCGATCCACGCCCACGCCGCTCTGCGGCTGACGGCTTGACCCTGCCCGGCGCGGAGCATACCGTTGCAGCGTCTGGTCTCTGCCGCACATCGGGAAGGAGAAGCCGCCTCATGACTACATCAGAGAAGACCAAACTCGAAGTCTCCGTCGGTTACGCATCGATGACGTACGAAATCGTCCGCCCGCTGATGGAGGGGCGCGTCCAGATCGAGGGCGTCGAGCTCGACCCCGTCGAGGAGCTGGGCCCCACTCCTACGGCGAACTCCCGGATGAAGACGGGGGACTTTGGCTTGTGCGACCTCAACATGGGCTACTGGCTCGCCGCCATCGACCAGGGATGGGACATCGTCGGCCTCCCCATCTTTGTTAAGCGCAAGAGCGCTCACTGGTACATGGTCGTCCGCAACGACCGCGGCATCGGCGGCCCCAGAGACCTCGAGGGGCGGCGGATAGCGACCCGCTCCTTCCGCTCAGCGATCGTCACCTGGTGCCGCGGCTTGCTCAAGCATCGCCACGGCGTCGACACCTCCACCTTCCGCTGGCTCGTGACCGACGCGGAAGACTACTTTCCCATCTACGACAAGTCGGCCAACGTCGAGGTCGTGCAGGACGGCAAGGTGAGCGTGAAAGACCACTTGCAGCGTCTGCTCGACGGCGAGGTGGACGCCTTCCTGGGCGACATCTCCGATCCGGAGTTGTTCGGGTGGGTGTCGAGCGACGCCCGCATCCGGAGACTCTTCCCCGACTACATGGATGAAGACCTGCGCCTCTGGCGCGACGAGAGCATCTTCACGCCGGTGCACATGATGGTGATGAGCGGCAAGCTCGACCGCGAAGACCCGACGCTGGCGATGCGCGTGTACGACGCTTTCGAGCGCTCGAAGGCGCAAGCTTACTTCGACCTGCTGCGCGACCGCGGGAGCTTCTCCGTTATCTATTTGCGCGAGTATGTGGAGGAGCAGTTCAGGAAGTGGGGCGACCCGTTCGTTTACGGCGTCAACGCGAACCGCCGGATGCTCGATTGGTACATCGACATCAGCCACGAGCAAGGCGTCATGGCGAAGCGCTACGCGCTCGACGAGGTGCTCTCTCCCGGCGTGCTGGGAACGTAGGGAAGCCGGCTTGTGCTATCATTAAGCGTCTTACAGAAGGGCTCACACAGTCACGGAGAGGACTCCCACGTATGAGTAAGAAGGTGGTCGTCAAGACAACGCTCACTATCGAGAGTCGGCAGGGCGGGCTGATGTTCGCAGCCCGGCTGAAGGGGCTGGGGCTCACCGGGTATGGCCGCACCCACGACGAAGCCAAGGAGAGCGTCAAAGCCTTGTTCAAGCAGTGGGTCGACGGCTACCGTCAGCTGGGCGTACTGGCGGAGCGGCTGGACTGCATTGGGGCGGAGTGGTGCTGGTACGACGAGTACCAGGACAGCGCCCCCATTGAGGATGTCGCTCTCGGCGTCCAGCAGGCGGCGTCCGCTGCGCCTCTCATGAGCGTCCCTATCTCAATGGCGATGGCGGCGTAGCCTCCCCACTATGGTGCGCGAAGAGCCGACGCTTGTTCCTATCGCAACGCTGCGGATGGCGTTACTGCACACAGGGTTCGTCGAGCAGGGAGCAAGGACGTTTCCTCTACGACTTGGGAGGCGAACCCTGGCATCTCGTATTCAGGCCTGACCCGGACGGCAACGTAGATGGCAGAGACGTTCTGTTAGACATCCAAGAGCAGATCCCAGCACTGTCCGTCGAGGTGCGTAACGTAATCGCCAAGAACTTCGACGTAGAGCCGGATTCTATCTGACCGCCCGGGTTTGAGGGCGGCGCACACCGCAAGGAGGCTCCCCCGCAATGCCCGATTTCTTCGACGTCGTCCGCAGTCAGCGCGGGGTCTCGCGCTTCAAGCCCGACCCTGTGCCCGCCGCGACGCTCCAGCAGATCCTTGAGGCCGCCACGCGCGCGCCCAGCGGCAGCAACCGCCAGCAGTGGCGGTTCATGGTTGTCGAGGAGCGCGAACTGAAAGCCCGGCTCGGCGAGCTCTACCTCGAGGCGGACCGCCGCTCTCGCGAGTCGGCGCCGCCTGCGCCTCCGGCAGGCGATCCACTGCTCTTCACCCACGGCATGGCCGACGTGCCGGTCGTCATCCTGCCGTGCGTCGAGAAGTGGCGCATTCAGGGGCGCGAGGTGTACCGGGGCGCGTCCATCTACCCGGCAGTGCAGAACCTGATGCTGGCAGCTGCGGCGCACGGTCTCGGCACGCGCCTCACGACGCGGTGGCAGTACTGCTACCAGGAGGTCGCCGAACTGCTTGGCGTGCCGGACGATTGGGACATCATGGCGCTCATTCCGCTCGGCTATCCCGCGGCGCCCGACCACCTAGGCGGAAGCCGCCGCAAGCCCGTGCCGGAGATTGCGTTCCGAAACGCCTGGGGCGAGGCCTGGACGGCGCTCTAGGAGCGGCAGTCAGGCCCCGGCCCGGCGTCTCCGGGACGGGCACGCTAGCGCGGCGCCCTGATTACGAACGTGCCGCCGATGCGGTCGTGCAGCCCCTGCCGCCTCGCGTCGAACAGAATCGTGAAGACGATGACGATGACGACGACGAACCCAATGAAGTTTCCGATATTGGCTCCGGTGTCGCCGAAGATGGGGCTGAGCACAGCGGCGAGAACGGCGCCGAGCGCCCGGGCGAGGAGCTCGCGGACAGCCACGGAGCCGGCGCTGGCCTTCTCGCCGTTGACGTCGACGACCCTCAGACCAAGCGCCATCTTGCCAAGCGTCGCGCCGAGGGTTGTTGTCAGAACGAAGAAGTAGCCGAAGAACACCAGGGCGCTCACCAGACTTGCGACGACGTCCGAGCTCGCCTCGGGATCGAAGACGCTGCCCCCGATGCCTAGCGCTCCCAGGATGAGGGTGATGATGAGAACGACGATGAGGTCGATCACGTATGCGGCGAATCGGACCAGGCGCCCTGCATAGGGCAGGGATGGGGAATCGGGAGTGCTGAAGGCCATAGATAGGCTCCTCTCGAAATTGAAATCGCGGCCGGAATCGAGCGGCCGAATCCGAGCTAACGCAGGCTGACCACCTGAGTGCCCATCATCTTGTCGTGGACTGCCTGCCGTTTCTCGTCCCACAGGGGCCACAGGTAGTTGATGAGCAAGAAGATCCCGGACGTGATCGGGCTGGCTATACCGTTGACAATGATGAACTTGAGCAGAAAGCTCCGCACCAGGAAGTTGTTGGCCCAATCCAAAGGCTCGCCAGTCGCCGCGTAGACGACCTGGGCGCCCATAACGCGCTTACCGACGCTCTGTCCGTTCCCGTACCTGGACGCCACCCAGGCGAGCGCGCCGCACGTTGCGGCCAGCCCCGCAAGGCTGAGCGCCGCGAACGCGAATCCATCGAGCACGGCGCCGAGCACGATGCCCGCCGCCAGCGGCGCAAAGCTGAGCGCCCACGCAGCCGCGTCGATCACTTCGGCGAGGAGCCGGGTGATCCACTCCGCTTCCTCCAGGGCTGCTGCGTTCTCCATACGATGGGCTCCTCCCAAGCCGCGCACTTCGTAGGGTAGCACCCCGCTTGCTCCGCTCTATACCCGTTTCGTCGTCAAATTCTGCAGCGGGGCGGGGGTGGGAGCTAACAGCCGTGGCTGTCTCTGGGCGGCGCAACGCGAGCCTGCCACGGGCCGACGCCGCGCTGGGCGCAGGCGAATTCCGCAGGCATAGCGCGCCGCCTCCGGACGGCGAAAGGAACGAGGGAAAGGGGAAGGGGGTACGAGAGATTGGTAGCGGGGCCAGGATTCGAACCTGGGACCTTCGGGTTATGAGCCCGACGAGCTGCCACTGCTCCACCCCGCACCGAGGGCGCGTCGGAAGGTGATTGCGCGTTAGCAAGGAACATCGAGCGAGCAGGGGAGCAGGAAGGGTCGTATGGTCAAGTCCTCGGCCGATTAGTACCGCTTAGCTGAGCCCATTGCTGAGCTTACACTTGCGGCCTATCAAGCAGATAGTCTCTCTGCGGCCTTACCCCTTTCGGGTGGGAAGTCTCATCTTGGGGCCGGCTTCGCACTTAGATGCTTTCAGCGCTTATCCGTTCCGTACATAGCTACCCGGCGGCGCTCCTGGCGGAACGACCGGAACACCAGTGGTACGTCCTTCCCGGTCCTCTCGTACTAGGGAAAGCTCCCCTCAAACTTCCTACGCCCACAGCGGATAGAGACCGACCTGTCTCACGACGGTCTGAACCCAGCTCACGTGCCGCTTTAACCGGCGAACAGCCGGACCCTTGGGACCTTCTTCAGCCCCAGGATGCGACGAGCCGACATCGAGGTGCCAAACCTTGCCGTCGATATGAACTCTTGGGCAAGATAAGCCTGTTATCCCCGGGGTAGCTTTTGTCCGATAAGCCACGGCCCTTCCACACGGGACCGTAGGATCACTTTGGCCGACTTTCGTCCCTGCTTGGCTTGTAGGCCTCGCAGTCAAGCTCCCTTCTACCAATGCGCTCTGCGGGTGATTTCCATCCACCCTGAGGGAACCTTTGCACGCCTCCGTTACCTTTTAGGAGGCGACCGCCCCAGTCAAACTGCCTGCCAGACACGGTCCCCCTGCTTGTTCAGGGGTTAGATCCAAAAACAGGGAAGAGTGGTATTTCAACGACGGCTCCCCCCGAACTGGCGTCCGGGATTCGATGCCTCCCACCTATCCTACACAACCATGCCCTCGGATCAATGTCAGGTTGCAGTAAAGCTCCACGGGGTCTTTTTGTCCTGCTGCGGGTAACGAGCATCTTCACTCGTACTTCAATTTCACCGAGTCCATCCTTGAGACAGCGCCCCAGTTGTTACGCCTTTCCTGCGGGTCAGAACTTACCTGACAAGGGATTTCGGTACCTTAGGACCGTTATAGTTACGGCCGCCGTTCACCGGGGCTTCGATTCGCAGCTCTCACCGCTCCTCTTGACCTTCCGGCACTGGGCAGGCGTCAGCCCCTATACATCGTCTTGCGACTTAAGCAGGGACCTGTGTTTTTGTTAAACAGTCACCAGGGCCTCTTATCTGCGACCCCAGAACGCTTCGCCCGCGAAGGACTACACGCCCCGGGGCACTCCTTCTCCCAAAGTTACGGAGTCAGATTGCCGAGTTCCTTAAGGATGGTTATCTCGTCCGCCTCGGTGCTCTTACACCAGTCCACCAGTGTCGGTTTGCGGTACGGACGCCCCTGGCTCTAGCTACGAAGCTTTTCTTGCCGGTGTAGCCTCAACAGACTTCCCCAGGGCGGAGCCCTGAAGTCGCTCACCCCCTCAGCTCAAGCCTCGAGGCGGATTTTCCTACCTCGAGATCGCCTACAGGGCAAGACGCGCCATGTCCAATAGGCACGCTCTGCCTAGCTTCCCGTGTCCCTCCTTAGCCTTAAAACGATCCAGTGGCGGCGCTGGAATATTGACCAGCTCTCCATCGTCTACGCCCTGCGGCCTCGACTTAGGTCCGGCTAACCCTACGACGAACGACGTTGCGTAGGAAACCTTGGACTTTCGGCGGATGCGGTTCTCACGCATCTTCACGTTACTCATGCCGGCATTCGCACTTCTCTGCGCTCCACCACGCCTTACGGCATAGCTTCGGCGCACAGAGAACGCTCCCCTACCCCCTCTGCATTGCGCAGAGAGCCTCAACTTCGGCAACAGGCTTAAGCCCCGATAAATTGTCGGCGCACAGTCCCTTGACCAGTGAGCTATTACGCACTCTTTAAAGGGTGGCTGCTTCTAAGCCAACCTCCTGGTTGTCTGGGCGACCATACTTCCTTTGACACTGAGCCTGTATTTGGGGGCCTTAGTTGGAGGTCTGGGCTGTTTCCCTTTCGACCATGGAGCTTATCCCCCACGGTCTCACTCCCCAGGCATGGATGGAACGGCATTCGAAGTTTGATTGGGTTTGGTAGGCTCACGCCCCCTAGCCCATTCAGAGCCCTACCTCCGTCCCTCTCCCTGGAGGCTGCACCTCAATGCATTTCGGGGAGAACCAGCTATCTCCGGGTTCGGTTGGCATTTCACCTCTACCCACAGCTCATCCCAACACTTTGCAACGTATACGGGTTCGGGCCTCCACCTCGAGACTATCGAGGCCTCACCCTGGCCATGGATAGCTCACCCGGTTTCGGGTCTACCCCGTGCGACTCGACGCCCTATTCAGACTCGCTTTCGCTACGGCTCCGGGACGTCTGGATCCCTTAACCTTGCCACACAGGAGTAACTCGCCGGCTCATTCTTCAATAGGCACGCCGTCACCCCGACGAATCGGGGCTCCGACCGCTTGTAGGCCTACGGTTTCAGGTCTATTTCACTCCCCTTCAGGGGTTCTTTTCACCTTTCCCTCACGGTACTTGTTCGCTATCGGTCGTCAAGGGTATTTAGCCTTGGAGGGTGGTCCCCCCGGCTTCCCACGGGATTCCACGTGTCCCGTGGTACTCACGAACGCATCCGAAGTCCGAACCCTTTCGCCTACGGGGCTATCACCCCCTGCGGCGGTCCTTTCCAGGCTCCTTCGGCTAGGGATCGGATTGTTGACTCCGCGCATATCGCTGGGGCTCATGCTAATGCGCCGTACAACCCCGCCGGCATATAGGCCCCCAGGCCACTCAATCCCGACGGTTTGGGCTGTTCCCGTTTCGCTCACCACTACTCAGGGAATCGCTGTTGCTTTCTGTTCCTCAGGGTAATTAGATGTTTCAGTTCCCCTGGTTACCTTCCTCAGCCTATGTGTTCAGCTGAGGATGCCCCGGTTTCTCCGGGGCCGGTTCCCCGATTCGGGAATCTCCGGCTAAGCCTGCTTGGCGGCTAACCGAAGCTTATCGCAGCCGTGCTACGCCCTTCATCGGCCCTTGACGCCAAGGCATCCACCGTAGGCCCTTACTAACTTGACCTCACGCTCGACCCGTCTCGCGACGGGCCTTCCTTGGCTTGGACCCGCCGTGAAAGCGGGCCCTTTTGCTCGTACTCGCTCGATATTTCCTTGTTAACGTGCAATCGGGCGGGCGTCCCGCCCTCTCCGAAACGCGCTGCGCCGCACTCTAATCCGGCCAGGCTCCAACAAAGCCTCGCCATGGCCTCCGTTCAGCGACAGCATCGGCCAGTATAGCCATCCCCGGAGACGAGTGTCAACACGGGATTCAATGCAGCTCCTGGCCGCCCTGCCTCAAGAGCGGCGCCCTTCGCCCCACGGCGCCCCGCAGAGGGTCTCGCCCAGCCCAGCCGCCGGCAGAGGAGGATGCGTTCCGCTCTCCCCCTTTACCCTTAACTCCTGAACTCCCCCGGCTCTTCGCTCGGCATCCGACCGTCCTGCGCCCTCTCCCGCCTGCGCTCCGGAGCAGTTTACAGGCGTCCAGTCCTTCTTGACCGACTCTCGTGGCCTGTGATATTCATAACAATCGTCAATTGCGCCAATTGCGCCGGCATTGATTCGGTCATCCCTGTGACTACCACCACATCCCGCAAACGCTCTTCAGCCGCCCGTCTCTTGCGGTTTGCGCTTCCTTTACTCGTCCTGGCGGCGCTCGCCGCTCTCCTTGCCGGCTGCTACGCGCCGCAATCGACCTTCGAGCCAAGCTCCGATTCGACGCAGCGCATCCACTCCATCTACATCTACGTCATCGTCGCCGCGAGCATCGTCGGCTTCCTGGTGCTGGTGGCCCTCGCCTACATTCTCATCAGGTACCGGGCGCAGCCAGGCCGCCGGGCGGAGCAGATACACGGCCACGTCGGGCTCGAGATCGCTTGGACTGTCGTGCCTATCCTTATCTTGGTCTCGATCGCAGTGCCCACCGTCATCTGGATCATCGGCACCCAAGAGGACCCCGACCCCGACGTTCTCGAAGTGACGGCGGTCGGCCATCAGTGGTGGTTCGAGTTCCGCTACCCCGGGCTGGGCCCTGACGGCGGCGACCTGGTCACCGCCAACGAGCTGCGGCTTCCCGTGGGGCGGCAGGTCGCAATCACGCTTCACGCGAACGACGTCATCCACTCTTTCTGGGCGCCCCGGCTCGTCGGCAAGACCGACATGGTGCCTGGACGCGTCAACGAGCTCGAAAAGTTCACCCCCACGGAACTGGGCGTGTTCTACGGGCAGTGCGCCGAGTTCTGCGGCGTCGCCCATGCGCTTATGCGGTTCCGCGTCCACGTCGAGACGCACGCCGACTTCGACCGCTGGACGGCGAGTATGAACGCCGGCCCCGCAGATCCGCAGCCCGATACGGTCGAGTCCGCGGGCAAGCGCGTCTTCGAACTCGCCGGCGGCTGCGGCGCCTGCCATGCAATCGAGGGCGTCTCCGACGGCGACATCGGCCCGAACCTCACCCTGTTCGGCAGCCGGGCCACGCTCGGCGCGGGCATCCTCGACAACTCCGACCACAACCTCAAGGCGTGGGTGTCGAACATCCGCGACCTCAAGCCCATCCCCGACCAGGGGACGGAAGTTATGCCGACGTTCTACACCGGCGATTCGTCGGTCGACCTCCTCACGGAAGCGCAGGTCGACCAGGTCGTCGCTTACCTCAAGAGCCTCACGTACTAGGCAGCCGCGATACAATCAGCGTCCGGGCAATGAGGGGCCGCCCGCGGAGGCCCCGGAGAAGGCGGGGAGACGATGGCAGCGAACATAGGGATCTTGCGGCGCCCGGTGGCCACTGAAGGCCTCTGGGGCTGGATCACCACCGTCGACCACAAAAAAATAGGCATCCTCTACGGGGTCACCGCCTTCGTCTTCTTCATCGTCGGCGGCATCGAAGCGCTCCTGATGCGCGTCCAGCTCGCAGGGCCGGACAACGAGTTCATCGACGCCGGCACGTTCAACGCGCTCTTCACCATGCACGGCACCACTATGGTGTTCATGGTCGTCATGCCGGCAGGGGCGGCCTTCTTCAATTTCGTCATCCCCCTGATGATCGGCGCCCGCGACGTGGCGTTCCCCCGGCTGAACGCGCTGAGTTACTGGCTCTTCCTCTTCGGCGCGCTGCTGATGAACTTCAGCTTCTTCAAGGCCGCCTTCCCCGATGTGGGATGGTTCGGCTACGCGCCGCTCACCACGAACGACTACACCTTGTCGAGCAGCACCGACTACTGGGCGCTCGGCCTGCAGGTTATGGGGATCGGCACCACCGCCGCCGGGTTCAACTTCGTCATCACTATCCTCAATATGCGCGCTCCGGGCATGACGCTGATGCGGATGCCCCTCTTCGCCTGGATGACCCTCATCGTCTCCTTCCTCATCATCTTCGCGTTCCCCCCGCTCACAATCGCCCTCACGCTGCTCATCTTCGACCGGTTCGTGGACACGAACTTCTTCGACACCGTGGGCGCCGGCGCCGACCCGCTCCTGTGGCAGCATCTCTTCTGGGTGTTCGGCCACCCCGAGGTCTACATCCTCATCCTTCCCGCCATGGGCATCGTCTCCGACATCCTGCCGACGTTCTCGCGCAAGCCGCTGTTCGGCTACGCGACGGTGGTCTTCGCCGGCGCGGTCATCGCCTTCCTCGGCTTCGGGGTATGGGCGCACCACATGTTCACCACGGGCATCGGCGCGTGGGCTACGGCGGCGTTCGCCACCGCTACGATGGCCATCGGCGTGCCTACCGGCGTCAAGATATTCAATTGGATGGCTACGCTCTGGGGCGGCACGATCCTGTTCCGCCCGCCGCTTATGTTCGCGCTCGGATTCATCAGTATGTTCATGCTGGGCGGGCTCAGCGGCATCATGCACGCCGCCGTTCCGGTGGACACGCAGCAGCAGGACACCTACTTCATCGTGGCGCACTTCCACTACGTGCTCTTCGGCGGCAGCGTGTTCGGGCTCACGGCGGGCGTCTACTACTGGTTCCCCAAGATGACGGGCCGCATGATGAACGAGAAGCTCGGCCACCTGCATTTCTGGGTGATGTTCATCGGCTTCAACCTGACCTTTATGCCTATGCACATCCTCGGCGTGCTTGGAATGCCCCGCCGCATCTACGTCTACTCCGCCGACCAGGGGTGGGGCGACATCAACCTGATCGTGAGCATCGGGGCTTTCATCATCGCCCTCTCCATCCTCATCTTCATCCACAACATGGCCCGCTCCGCCCGGCGCGGCGAGATCGCCGGCGCCAACCCGTGGGGCGCGCCATCCCTCGAGTGGGCTATCCCCTCGCCTCCTCCTCACTACAACTTCGCCGTCGTCCCCACCGTCAACAGTCAGCATCCGCTGTGGGACGAAGAGGCGAACGCGGTCGAGCCTCCCCCGCTCCCCGAGCACGGCGAGCCGCATATGCCCAGCCCCTCGTACTGGCCGCTGGTGGTCGCGCTCGGCGTAACCATGGTGGCGGGCGGGCTCATCATCTGGCAGGCAAACTCGGCGGCCGGGCTGACTGTGATTGCGCTGTTCGGCTTCATTGGAATGCGCGGCATCTACGGATGGGTGTTCGAGCCGCCCGCGGCTGAAGACCCGGCGCACGCGCACGCCCTTCATCACTAGGACGCAGAAGAACGCAATGCGCTACGTCACCGGCATAGACGACCACCGCACCTCAACCGGGCTCGACAACCGGAAGCTGCTCATGTGGGCCTTCCTCGGCTCGGACGTGATGTTCTTCGGAACGCTCATCGGCACGCACCTGATCTACCGCAACCGATCTCTCACCGGCCCCCAGGAGGAGATACTGGAGATCGGCGTCACCACCATCAGCACGTTCGTCCTGCTGATGAGCAGCCTTGCAATGGTGCTCGCGCTCGCAGCGATCCAGCGCGGCGAGATGGGCAAGTTCCGCTTCTGGACGGTAGTGGTCGCCGTGTTCGGCTCCATCTTCATCGGTTTCCAGATGTTCGAGTTCACCGAGTTCGCCCACAACGGGCTGACGCCGCGCACGAACCTCTTCGGCAGCACGTTCCTCGTGATGACCGGGTTCCACGGCGCGCACGTCACTGTAGGCATCCTCTGGCTCTGGTCACTGCTCTTCGCTTCCTACAAGGGCAAGATCCACCAGGGGAACTCGCTGCAGGTGGAGATCGCGGGGCTCTACTGGCACTTCGTCGACATCGTGTGGATTGTCATCTTCGGAGTCGTGTACCTTATCGGCGCCTACGGCGCCGAGGGCCGAGTCCTGGAGACGGTTGTCGAGCACGCCGGCCGGCTGACCGGCCTCGCGTAGGGAACGCAGCAGAGAGAACACAGAGGAAAGCCGTCATGGCCGCCGAACACTCCCACACCGAAGAGCACAGCCACCCCGGGCCGAGGCAGTACATCCTCATCGGCGCGATCCTCGCCTTCATCACGTTCATCGAATGGCGAGTCTTCTTCCTCTCTCTCGATCCTGCTCTGATGACATGGATCATCCTGATCCTCTCGGGCGCCAAGTTCCTGCTCGTCGTCGGCTACTTTATGCACCTCAAGTTCGACGACGCCCGGTTCTCCGCCCTCTTCTTCTTCCCGTTCATCATCATGGTGAGCATCGCCGTCGCGCTGCTCGCCCTGTTCCTGAACCTCACGCGGTAGCCTGGGCCGCACCGCTCTTATGAGCCGCGCGCTCCCTGCTCCGGGCCTGCAGGCCCGTTCCGTCCCGGCGCCTTCGAGGGCTCTGTGAGCGGCTCGCTGTGGCTCGCCTGGAACGCTGACGTCACGGCCCTGATAGGCATTCCGCTCGCCGCCGTGCTCTACGCGCGCGGGCTTCGCTCTCTCGGCGACCGCCGCCGCTTCCATTCATCCTGGCTGCGCCCCGTGTCGTTCTATCTGGGGCTCTTCCTTGTTTTCATTGCGCTCGTAAGCCCGCTCGACGCCCTCTCCAGCGAGCTCTTTCTTGCCCATATGGGCCAGCATATGCTGCTGATGTTCTTCGCCGTGCCGGCCTTGCAGCTTGGCGCTCCGGTCCTCCCTATCCTGCGCGGCGTTCCGCGGCCCGTCCGGCGACGCTTCGTCATTCCGATCTTCAAGTCTCGCCCGGTGCGGGGCGCGCTCAAATTCTTCTTCCGCCCGCTCATTGCGTGGCCGCTCTTTACCGGAACGCTCGCGCTCTGGCACTTCCCTTTCGCCTACGAGGCGGCGCTCGGCAACGAGTTCATCCACGTCGCCGAGCATCTCGTCTTTGCGCTGGGAGCGTATCTGTGGTGGTGGAACGTGATCGATCCGACGCCACTGCGCGCGAGCCTCTCCTACCTTGCGCGCATTCCGTTCGTCTTCATCACCGTCGTGCCCAGTTTCGTGCTGGGCGCCTTCCTCACGTTCGCGCCGGAGGCGTGGTACGCGCCCTACGCCGCCACTGCTCCCGCTCACGGGCTGAGTCCCCTCGAAGACCAGCAGATAGGCGGGCTCATCATGTGGATCCCCGGCTCGTTCGTCATCGCCGCGACCCTGCTCTTGACGCTCGCCTACGCGGTGCGGAGCGAGCAGCAGGCCCAGCTCGCCCGCGAACAGACGCGCCCCGCGCCGTAGCCCTTCTCTTCCGCTCCGAGGGCCGAGAGCGCGCTGCGCCTAGTCCTGCGAGAGCAGAAACACGAAGTAGAGCGCCGCGACGTACCCCACCGGCGCCGCAAACGTGAGATGGCGGAGCGGAGAGAGCGCCGCCGTCTTGAAGCTGCGGATGATGAGGAATCCGGCCGTCATCAGCGCAACCGCCGCGCCCGCCGCTACGAAATGCGCGTCGTCCATCTCGCGCAGCAAGGGCCCGCCTGCGTAGAAGAGTCCCGCAATGGGGATGACGAACAGGTTGAACGCGCAACTGCCGTAGATGTTGCCGAGCACCAGCCCGTACGACTTCCGAAGCGCAGCGGCCACCGTCACCGAGGCCTCCGGCAGCGTCGTCACGATCGAAACGAGCAGCACGCCGATGAAGCTGCGCCCGAGGCCGGTCGCCTCCGCTATGCCGTCGGCGCTGAGAGCCAGGAAGTACGCGGCGAACAGCACGACGGCAGCCGCAGCGGCAAAGCCTATCCACACCCTCGCCGCGCCGCTCTGCGCCTCTTCGCCGCCCTCGCTTGTCTCGGCGGCTGCCGCCGCCCGCGACTCGGCGCCCGCGTTGTATACTAGCTTCATCCCTACGACGTACGCGACCGCTATGACGATAGCGCCTGCGCTGGTGGGCCCAAGCCCCCAATCTCCCGACCAGCCGAACGCGAACGCGATGACGCCAAGCGCGATGGCGACCACTACCAGCGTTTGCGTGTCCCTCGGCTGGTTGCTGAACAGGTTCCTTACGCCAAACACGATGGCCACGAGCGAGATAGTGAAGATATTGATCATGTCGGCCCCGAACACGTTGCCGAGCGCCAGCCCTGGCGACGGGATCAACACCGCCGTGATGTTCGTCATCAGTTCAGGTAGCGATGTGGCCACGCTGACGAGGATCGTCCCCACCCACAGAGCGCCCCACCCCGTAACGTCCGCTATGGCGTCGCCGTACCGGGCGAGAGCAATGCCTGCGATCACGACCGCGACCGCGCTGGCGAGAAATACGGGAATAGCGACTGCGAGACTGTCCATAGGGAAGCTTTCCTTGCATGCGGCGGCCCCAGGCTGCCGGGCGCGCCCGGCGGGGAGCGCAAGGAAGAGCAGGGCCGTCCGCGGTATGACTGGACCGACGACAGAGGCTATTATAGCTGTAGCCTCAGGCGCTCCGGCGCCGACCAGGAGCAGTGTACGTATGACCGACATCACCGCGCTCGCGCAGACAGCACAAGCGCTCGTCGCGCCGGCCAAAGGCATCCTTGCCGCCGACGAGAGCTCCGGCACCATCAAGCGGCGGTTCGACTCCATCGGCGTCGAGAGCACCGAAGCGAAACGGCGCGACTACAGGGAGATGCTCTTTCGCGCGGAAGGCGCCGAACAGTTCATCAGCGGCGTCATCCTCTACGACGAGACCCTCCGGCAGAACAGCGCCGACGGCGCGCCTCTTGTATCCGTGCTGCAGGATCGGGGCGTCATCCCCGGCATCAAGGTCGATATCGGCGCGACGCCGCTCGCAGGCTCGCCGGGCGAACTCGTGACCGAAGGCCTCGACGGGCTGCGCGGACGCCTCGAGGAGTACTACCAGCTCGGCGCCCGGTTCGCGAAATGGCGCGCCATCCTCACCATCGGCGACGGCGTCCCCTCCGACAAATGCATCGCCGCCAACGCTCACGGACTCGCGCGCTACGCATCCCTGAGCCAGGAGGCGGGGCTCGTGCCAATCGTCGAGCCCGAGGTGCTTATCGACGGCGCGCACAGCATCGAAACCGATCAGGAAGCGACCACGCGCACCCTCAACGCTGTGTACAACGCGCTCGCCCTCTACGGCGTCGCGCTCGAGGGCACGCTGCTCAAACCCAACATGGTCACCTCAGGCTCGACCGCTCCCGACCGCGCGCCCGCGGCAGAGGTCGGCCGCCGCACCGTCGAGACGTTCCTACGCGCCGTTCCCGCCGCGGTGCCCGGCATCGTGTTCCTCTCCGGAGGCCAACCCGACGACGAGGCGACGCTGAATATGCACGAGATCGCCGTGCGCGGCGCCGAGGTGAACGCTCCCTGGGAGCTGAGCTACTCGTTCGGTCGCGGCCTGCAAGCGCTGCCGCTCAACACCTGGCGCGGCGACCCTGCAAACGTCGCCGCCGCTCAGAAGGCTTACTTGCACCGCTGCAGGCTCTCGAGCGCCGCCCGGCAGGGCGAGTACTCCGCCGCGATGGAGCAAGAGTCCGCCGCCGTCTAGAACCCGCCGCAACTCCCGCGGACGGAGAGGGGCTCGACAGGATCAGTTGAACCGTATCTTGTCGAGTTGCTCGAAGTTGTGGACGGAGTCGATCCACCTCATCGTCCCCGAGCGCGACCGCATCACCAGCGACTGCGTCGTTGCGCCGCCGGAGGTGAACTGCACGCCTCGAAGCAGCTCGCCCGTGCTCGCGCCGGTGGCCGAGAAGAACACATCCTCGCCGCCGACCAGGTCTTCCGTGCGGTAGACGCGGTCGACGTCTACTCCCTTGGCGATAGCAGCCTCGCGCTCCTCGGCGCTGCGCGGCCACGGCTTGCACTGAATGGCCCCGCCCGTGCAGCGGATAGCGGCGGCAGTGAGCACGCCCTCGGGCGAACCGCCGACGCCCATTGCAAGCTGAACTCCTGAGTTCGGCAACGCAGCCTGAATGCCCGCAGCGATGTCGCCGTCCGAAATAAGCTTGACGCGAGCGCCCGCTTCCCGTATCCGCCGCAACAGCTCCTCATGACGAGGACGGTCGAGCACAACCACCGTGACCTCCGGAACGCCCAGCCCCAGAGCCTCGGCCACATTCCGGAGGTTGGTCTCTACGCTCGCATTGATGTCGATGGCGTCGCGCGCGCCCGGGCCAACGCAAATCTTGTCCATATAAAAGAGTTCGGCAGGCACATGCATCGCCCCGCGGGCGGCGAGAGCCATCGTGGCGATAGCGCCCGGCAACCCTTTCGAGAGCAGCGTCGTGCCGTCAATCGGATCGACGGCGATGTCGACTTTGGGGTCGGAGCCGTCCCCGATGCGCTCGCCGATGTACAGCATCGGTGCCTCGTCCTTCTCTCCTTCTCCAATCACGACGACGCCGTCCATACTCACGCCGTCGAGGGTGTGGCGCATCGCGTCCACTGCAGCCTGGTCTACGAGCTCCTTGTCGCCGTAGCCCATATAGCGCGCCGCCGACATCGCCGCCGCTTCCGTTACGCGCACGAGCTCCATAGCAAGGTTGCGCTCGATGGGCTTGTAAGGCCGTTGCGTCATTACCTCTCTCCTCGCCGGCAGTCCCGGCTTGTCCGCGCGCCAATTCTAGCAGCGGCGGCATGCGCAGGTTGCGGCCCCGCCGGCGTCTCTCTACCCTGAGCCCCGTGCGCATCGCCCAGATCACGAGCGTCTACATCCCTGTGCCGCCCCCAACCCACGGCGGGACGGAGCTCATCGTCAGTCTGCTCTCCGAGGAGCTGGTTCGCCGCGGGCACGACCTGCACCTGTACGCGTCGGGCGACTCGCGCACCGCCGGAACGCTCCACGCCGTCCTCGATCAGGCCACCCTCGACCTGCCGGATATGACGCTCTACATCGAGAAAGAGTTCGAGGCGCGCAATGCGTTCGAACTGTACCGAAACGCCGCCGGCTACGACGTCGCGCATGCGCACTGGCCCGTGCTCGCCCCCTACTTTGCGTCGTTTACGTCCACCCCTACCCTCATCACCTACCACTACATCGAACAGGAGCTGCACGACTACTACCGCCGCGAAATTCCCAACCTCCGCCCCGTCTGCGTTAGCCGGAAGCAAGCCGAACTCCTTGGCGAGTCCAGCCTGCCTGTCGTGTACAACGGGCTGGATATGGCGCGCATCCCCTTCAATCAGTCGCCCGACGACTACCTCGTGCTCGTCGCGCGCATGACGCCCTCCAAGGGCGTCGCCGAGGCCATCCGCATCGCCGCCGCCGCGGGCGAGCGGCTGACGATCATCGGGCCGGTCAGCCGCTATCTCCCGTGGAGCCGCGCCTTCTACGACGAACAGGTCGCCCCCCACGTCGACGGCGACAGAGTCGTCCACATCGCCGAAGCGCCGAACGACCGCACGCTCGACATAGTGTCGCGCGCAAAAGCGTTCCTGTTCCCGCTCCAGTGGGACGAGCCGTTCGGCCTCGCCATGGTCGAGGCTATGGCGTGCGGCACTCCTGTCGTGGCGTACGCGCGCGGCGCCGTGCCGGAACTCGTCAGCGACGGCGCATCCGGCTTGATTGTGGAATCCGAGGACGAGGCGGCCCGGGCGCTGGCCGCAGCCGCGGCGCTCGACCGCCGCGCTGTCCGCGCCCACGTCGAGGAACGCTTCACCTATCAGCGCATGACCGACGACTACGAGGCGCTCTACCGCCAGCTCGCCCCCTAAGACGGAGGCGCCCCGCGCTCGTGGAAGCCTCGCAACGCGTAGCGGCGCGGCGCGGGAGAGTTGCCGTATGATGCGCGACATCAACCACTGCGAGGGTCACTATGCCTCAGGGAGTCATCGGCGTTGCAGCCATGGGCGGCGACAGCAATCAGGTGCTCGAACGGATCGAACACTACGAAACGCAAGGAATCGGCGCCGCCTGGTTGACCGTCGGCAGCGCGAACCTCGACGGCGTAACGCTCATGGCCGCCGCGGGCGTTCGCACATCGAACATCCTTCTCGGAACATGCATCGTGCCTACATGGGGCCGGCACCCTGTCGCCGCCGCGCAGCAGACGCAGGTGGCGGCGCAGCTGTCCGGCAACCGGTTCCGGTTCGGCGTCGGGCCCAGCCATGTGGCGGCGATGCAGCGCGTGTTCGGCGCCGACTACCGCACGCCGGTAACGGCTCTGCGCGAGTACCTCACCATCGTGAAGACTCTGCTCGAAACAGGGGCCGTTGAATTCGAAGGCGCCGTCTACCGCGCGAATGTCGCGCTGCCGGCGCCTGTTCCGGGCGTGCCCGTTATGGCGTCCGCGCTCCGTTCGCGCTCATACGAGGCGTGCGGCGAACTCGCCGACGGCGCCATCAGCTGGGTCTCTCCCGGCGTGTACCTGCGCGACACTGCGCTTCCGGCATTGCGCCGCGGAGCGGGCCGGCCGCCCTGTCCCGCCCCTCATTGCGCATGCCCCTGTATGCGTGCACGACAACCCGGACGAGGTGCGCGAGGCGGCCCGCGCGCAGCTGGCGAACTACCCTCGATCCCCGTTCTACCAGGCGATGTTCGCCGAGGCCGGCTTCCCGGAAGCAGGCGAAATCGAGGGCTGGAGCGACGCGATGATCGAAGCCGTGGTGCTCTCCGGAAGCGAGGAGCGCGTGCGCGAGCGCATCGAAGAGCTGTTCGAATTCGGCGCGGGGGAGATCATCGTTTCGGTCGTAACCGCCGGCGACGACGACGCAGCCTCGCGTGAGCGAACGCTCGCCTTGCTGAGCGCGCTATCCCTCGCACGCAACTAACCGAGGGGGTTGGGGGAGCGCGCGCTCTCCCAGGGGGCGCAGGGCGCCGCAGGCGGGCATGAGCGCTGCGCCAGGGCGCCTTTTGCCGCAGGCGGGTTGGAGGAGAAAGGGCGCTCGTATATCATCGTACGGGTCGCGAACGAGCGGCAGGAGAGAAGAACTCGCATGGCCACCACCAAAGCCTTTGTGCTCATCGAAACCGCAGTAGGCAAGACAAAGGACGTCGTAACCTCGCTCAACGAAGTGCCCGGCGTTACATCCGTCGACGTCGTCACCGGGCCATACGACGTCATCTGCATCGTGCAAGCCGAAGACCTCAGCTCCGTGGGCGACACGGTAACCGGCAGCGTCCACACCATCGGCGGGATCGTTCGCACCGTTACCTGTCTCGCCGTCGGCAACTGACGCGCCGGCGCCCGTGTCGGAGACCGCAACCCAGCGTCGCCGGCGGCGTTTCCCGCCGGCGCATTTCGGGAGGGCCGGGGTGACGGAGCAAGACTGCATCTTCTGCAAGCTTGGCAAGGGCGAGATTCCGGCTGAAAAGCTGTTCGACGACGGCGCGGCGTTCGCCATTCGCGACATCAACCCAAAGGCACCCGCGCACGTCCTGGTCATCCCTCACGCCCACGTCGAGTCCCTCGCCGGCGCGGCAAGCGAACAGGCGGCGTCGGCGGCGCACTGCCTGGAAGTCGCGCCCGGCATCGCAAGAGAGCTGGGGCTCGCTCCCGCAGGCTACCGGCTCGTTGCAAACCAGGGGCCGGACTCCGGACAGGAAGTCCCGCACTTCCATCTCCACATCCTGGGCGGACGCCGCCTCGGCGCAATGGGGTAGCCGCTTGGCTTTCGATCTGCCTCCCGCGCTGACGTCGATGATCGAGACGTTGCCGGAGGGCCTTCGCGCGCACATCGAGCGGGTGCGAGGCATCGCCCGGGACCTCGCGCGCGCCCATAGCGTCGATGTCGATCTCACCGACCTCACAGCGGCGGCTCACGATGTGGCGCGGCATCTACCGGGCGCGCGCCTCATCGAGGAAGCGGAGCGCCGAGGGATGCGCGTGAGCGCCGTCGAACGGGCGGCGCCCATTCTGCTGCACGGGCCTGTAGGCGCCGAATGGCTCCGCATCGGCGGCGCCGTCTCCGACCCCGCAGCGCTGGAGGGCGTGCGCTGGCATACGACCGGAAGCGCCGACCTCGCGCCCGTTGGCCGGGTCGTGCTGCTCGCCGACAAGCTCGACCCGCACAAGGCGCGGGCGTACCCCTTTCAACCAGCAGTGCGCGAGGCGGCGTTCCGCGACCTGCAAGAGGGCGTGCTCGCCTTCCTCGACGGCGCGATCAAGAGTCACGTCGACCGGGGAGAGCTGGTGCATCCGCTAAGCGTCGAGGCGCGAAACAGCCTCGTTCTCTCCCTCAGCTGCTAAGCCGGCGGCAGCCTGCAAGAATTCGCGCACATCTGTTCTAAACCTTGTTGACAGATTTAGAACGCCCGTTCTATTATGGCGTCAAACAGAACGGATGTGCGACATGCCGACTCCAACTCCCACTCTCTATCAGCGTGAAATCGCCGCAGCGGTTGCCAGGGACGCTCTCGCCCGGCGCGGCGGAGTCTTCACCGCCGAGCTCCCCCTCGGCGCCGGCGTCAGGGAACTCGCGGCGCAGCTCGAGATGCTCCTGATGAGCGTCGACGTCAACGCCGGCGGCGCGCTGCTGCGCGTGTCCTCTTCCGAAGCCAGCGCAGTGAAAGACCGCCTTGTCGACCATTTCCGCTCCGGAGCGCTCGACGGCCTGTGGAGGTCCTCGCCGGAGGACGTCTGGCTGGGGCGCGCCCGCGTCCACTACGCCTCGCATAAGCAGCTTGCCGATATTCGCGGCGCCTTCAGCCTCATCCAGGTCGTAGACGCCCACCTGCTCGACAGCGACGGCATGGAACGCGCCCAGCGCCTCGCTGCGGCGTCGAACGCCACCGTAGTCTTCTACGGACGTCCGTGGAACGGCGCAACTCCGTTCGAACAACTGAAGGTCGCCAACAAGCGCTCCACTGCGCCCGGGGGCGGCCCGCTGCACTTCCGCGTAAGCCTCGACCGGGCCGAGGATGAACTGCCCGGCTACTCCGATCGCGTCGCGCAGGCCCGCGCGCAGCTGGGCCACGATCATCCCGAGTATGCCGCCGCCTACGAGCTCCGGCCAATCGCCTCCGAGCAGGCGCTCTCGCCGAAGCAGCTCCACGCGCTGTTCGGCGGCGGCAGGGCGCGGAAAGCCGCGTTGGGCGCTCCGCTCGCCGCCTCGGTAGTTATCACCCGGCTGCCTGCATCCGGCCCCGATCCGCTCCGTCCCGCCGCAGCGACGGCAGTCATAACGGTGGGAGAGCAAGCGCCTGACGGCCTCCGCGTGATCGATCACCGATGGGCGCAGGCGGCGGATGCAGGCTCTCTCGCCCGCTCCATTGCGCGATTCACATCGCACGTGTGGCGATGCGGGCGCGTCGTGGTCCGGTCTACGGCCAAGTCCGACGCGCGGCAGGCGAAGCGGCTCCTCCACGACCATCTCGGCGCCCGGCGCGTGATCTGGCTCGACGATCTGTCCGTTTCACGAAACGCAGTCGTTTCGGGCTTCCTCGCCGCGGCGCTCACGGGACGCGTCAGCCTCTACGCGACAGATGGCTCGCCCGAGCACCGGACGCTGCGGCGCGAGACCGAAGGCGCGCTGCTCCGGCCGCGGCCTCCAGCTCGCCGTCGAGGCCGACGCGGAAGGATTTCTCGAAGGGCTCATGCTCCTCGTCCACTACGGCGCAGAACGTGGAGCGGAGCATGTTCGGCCGGCGCCTGCTGCGCTCGCCTCGTAGCGCGACGCCGTCCCGGCGCGGCAGGCAAGCGGCGGCAGAGCGGAACGCAAAGTCGACAGTCTACTCAGGAGGGAGAGATGAACCGCTACACGAAGACCCGGAGACGCAGAAACGAGCCTATCCTCGATGGGCTGCCCGAACAGCAATCGTACGCCGACACCGGCTGCGAAGTGTCCGGAGCGTGCTTGTCATGCCCGTTGCCGCAGTGCAAGTTCGACGACCCCGCCTGGTACCGGGAATTCCGCCGCCAGACGCGCGATCTGGAGTACTTCCTGGCGCAAAAACTGGAAGGGCTGAGCGTGTTCGAGATCGCCCGGCGCTGCAGGGTGAGCCCGCGAACAGTGCACCGGGGGATCCGGCGCGTTCAGGACACGCCTCTCGCCGCCCAGGTGGCGTAGGCAAGACCGCCGTCGCAACTGCTCAGAGTCCGCCAGGGGTCTGGGGGAGGAGAGAAGGAGAGGGATGCCTCCCGTTTCCGCAACAAAGATGCGGGGGAGAGCATCCCTCTCCCGATGCCGGAGGGGGCAGGAAGGAGCGGTATCGCGCCCGGACGGCGAACGCGGCGCGGGGAAGCCCGGCTACCCGGCGCGCTCGAGTATCACCACGGGAATTTCGCGCTCGGTGCGGGCTTGGTACTCGTCGTAGGGAGGGTAGATCTCAGCCATCAGCCGCCATAAGGCCGGCTTCTCCTCGGCGTTCGCCGTACTGGCGACGGCTTTGAACTTGTCTCCCTTGACCTGCACGCCCACCGACGAATCCGCCGACAGATTACGGTACCACTGCGGATGCTCCGGCGCGCCGCCGCGCGAGGCCACGATGAGGTAGCGCCCCTCGTGCTCGCCGTAAATCAACGGCGTCGTAATCTCGGCGCCCGACTTGCGCCCTGTCGTCGTAAGGAGCAGCGTCGGATAGCCGCGCCATATGTGGCCATCCTCGCCGTCCGTCTCTTGATACCGCCGCAGGTGATCGAGCACCCACTCCGGTTTGCCGCTGCCTGCTGTCGTCATACCCAGGACTCCCGCGCGGCGAAGAACGGACCACGCTCCCCCGAAAGGCCTCGCGCCGCGATACGAACTTGGAGAAACCTGGTCGGGGTGATTGGATTTGAACCAACGGCCCCTTGCACCCCATGCAAGTGCGCTTCCGGACTGCGCCACACCCCGACCGCAGGGCTAACGAGCGTAGCACAGGCGGACTGCCTCCGTCCAACAGCCGCTCTCCCGCCTGGGGTATACTTGTAGCACGTTGGCCCCCCGCCCCTAGAGGGAAGGGCCGTCGATTCCCCCTCACCGGAGCAAGCGCCATGGATGAGCCACGCCAGCGCCTCGCCGAAATAGGCGACCGCGTAGCCGGCATCATGGCGCGTCTTTGACCTCCCCGGTCAGACGGCAGAGTCCGCTCGGTTGGAAACCGCGGCAGCCGAGCCCGATTTCTGGAACGACCCCGTCAATGCCCAAGCCGTCATGAAACGGCTGGCCCGCCTGCGCGCCGGCGTCGACGGCTGGCGAGACCTGCAGGCGCGCATAACCTCCGCCGCCGAACTGTCCGAACTCGCTATAGAGGCGCAGGACGCCGATATGATCGCCGAACTGAGCGCCGAGGCCGACAACCTCGAGGCGGAGTCCGAGCGCCGCGAGGTCGAGCTCGTCCTCTCAGGCGAACACGACGACCGTGGAGCAATCCTTGCAATCCATGCAGGCGCCGGCGGCACCGACGCGCAAGACTGGGCCGAGATGCTGATGCGTATGTACACGCGATGGGCCGACCTCGGCGGGTACCAGTCGGCTGTGCTCGACCTCTCGGCAGGCGAGGAGGCGGGAGTCAAGAGCGTTACGCTGGAGATCTCCGGCCCCAACGCCTACGGGTACGCAAAGACCGAGCGCGGCGTGCACCGGCTGGTTCGCCTCTCGCCGTTCGATGCAGGCCACGCCCGCCACACGTCGTTCGCTCTCGTAGAAGTCCTCCCTGAGGCGGAGGGCGACATCGACGTGCGCATTGAGCCTGACGACATTGAGATGGAGGTTTTCAAGGCGAGCGGCGCCGGCGGGCAGCACGTGCAAAAGAACTCCACCGCCGTGCGCCTCCGGCACATTCCGTCGGGGCTGGTCGTCGCCTGCCAGAACGAGCGGTCGCAGCTGCAGAACCGCGAGGTGGCGATGAAGATTCTGCGCGCGCGGCTGCTGAATATCGAGGAGCGGAAGCTCGCCGAGGAGCGCGCCGCCCTGAAAGGCGACCACGTCGCCGCCGGTTGGGGCAACCAGATCCGCAGCTACGTCCTGCACCCGTACAAGCTCGTGAAAGACCACCGAACGGAGTTCGAGTCGACCAACCCGGAACTCGTTCTCGACGGCGAACTGAACGGCCTGATGCGCGCCTGCCTGCTCTGGAGCGTCGAGCGAACGCAGGCGTAAGCCTCGCCGGCGACTGCCCCGCCTCGCCTACTCGATGACTGCTTCCGCCTCGATCTCCACGAGCATCGCAGGATCGATGAGGCGACTGACCTCCACCAGCGTGGACGCGGGCCCAACCTCCCCGAAGCGCTCCCGGTGAGCGCGCGCGACCGCCTCCCAGTCATCGATGTTGACGACGTACATTCGCGTACGCACAACGTCGGCCAGCGACGCGCCCGCCCCGGCTAGCGCTACCCGGATATTCTCGATCGCCTGTCTCGCCTGACCATAGGCGTCGCCTGCGGGAGCGAGGCCATCTTTCGTCGTTGCGACTGTCCCCGAAACGAAGACCTTCTCGCCGACACGCACAGCTCGTGAAAAGCCAATTATCTCCTCGAAGGGGCTGTTCCCGCTGATATTGGCGCGCGGCATTGCGCCCCCCCTAGTAGAACACCGCGCGGGAGTTGCCGCCGGAGGGCGCGACAGCCTCGCCGGTGATGCAGCCCGCCTGCTGCGAGCAGAGGAACACGACTACCGCCGCAATCTCATCGGCGTCGACCAGGCGCCGGATAGCGTTCGCGCTCGCAATGCGCCGCTCGGCCTCCTCCACCGTTATGCCGTCGCGCTCGGCGTTCGCCCGCAGACGTTCGATCAGCGCCTCGGTCTTGCTCACCGCGGGGTGGACGGCGTTCACAGTTATGCCCTTTGGCCCAAGCTCCTCGGACATCACCTTGGTGAAGTTCATTACGGCTGCGTTGCGCAGACCGCCGCTAATGCCTGCAGCGTTCCGCGCAGCCATGCCGTCCATATTGATGATGCGGCCCCACCCGCCCTGCTCCATATGCGGAACAGCGTCGTGGGCGCAGCGCAGATAACCCATAATCTTCACGTCGAAGTCGCCCTGCAGCATGGGCTCGTTGAGTTGCGCAAGCGAGTCCGGCCCGCCTGTTCCGCCAACCCGCGCGGCATTGTTGACGAGAATGTCGAGCCCGCCCAGAGCTGCCGCCGCGCCGGAGACAAGCTGCTCGATGTCTGCTGCGACGCCCGTGTCGGCCCGAAACCCGAATACCCGCGCGCCTGTGGCACTCGCGATCTCGCCGGCGGCTGCCGCAGCGGCGTCGCCGTCCCTGGCGCAGAGCGCAACGTCGACGCCTTCACGGGCAAGCCCCAGCGCTACGGCGTAGCCGATGCCGCGAGTGCCTCCGGTTACCAGCGCCTTCTTGCCGCTGATGCCCAAGTCCATGTGAACTCCTCTCTGCCCATCGAGACCTCTTCTCCCCGCACAAAGAGATTTCGAGATCTCACGCTCCTGGGGCGCGCGCCTCCGTCCCGGTTCCCGCCGCCGGAATCACCCCAGCCCTCCCCCGTCGCCGGGGGAGGGCTGAGGACGGAAGCCTACGTGACGAAGACGCTGCCGAAGACGACCGCGACGATCGACATCAGCTTGATGAGAATGTTGAGCGACGGACCCGATGTGTCTTTGAACGGGTCGCCTACTGTGTCGCCTACTACAGCGGCTGCGTGCTCGTCGGTTCCTTTGCCGCCGTGCGCGCCGGCCTCAATGTACTTCTTCGCGTTGTCCCACGCGCCGCCGGAGTTCGCCATGGTGATAGCGAGCAGCGACCCTGCCGCAATAGCGCCGATGAGTAGTCCGCCTACCGCCGCCGCGCCCAGGAACGGGGTGACGCCGACAGCAATCGGGACGACCACGGCGATCAGCCCCGGAATGATCATCTCGCGCAAGGCGCCCTTCGTGCTGATGTCGACGCAGCGGGCGTACTCCGCGCGCACTCCCGGCTCGCCTTCGCGCAGGCCGGGAATATCGTTGAACTGCCGGCGCACCTCTTCCACCATGTCCTGCGCCGCCTTGCCTACCGCCTCCATCGTCAGCGCGCTGAACACGAACGGCATCAGCGCCCCGATGAGCAGCCCCACCAGGGTTGAGACGTCGAGCAGATCGATCGCATCGAGTCCCACGACGTTGGCGTAGGCGGCCATCAGCGCAAGCGACGTAAGGACGGCGGAGCCTATCGCGAACCCTTTGCCGGTGGCCGCGGTAGTGTTGCCAAGCGAGTCGAGCGCGTCGGTGCGCTCGCGCACTTCAGGGTCGAGGTGGGCCTGCTCGGCAATCGCGCCGGCGTTGTCGGCCACCGGGCCGTAGGCGTCGGTCGCCAGCGTAATGCCAAGGGTGGAGAGCATGCCGACAGCGGCGATGGCGATGCCGTAGAGGCCGGCGAGCTCGTACGCGCCAATCACCGCGACGGCGATAACGATAAAGGGTATCACGGTGCTCGCCATGCCGGTCGCGAACCCGCTGATGATGATCGTCGCGGGGCCGGTGACCGAGCGGGCGGCGATGCCCCTGGTTGGCTTGTACTCGTAGCTTGTGTAGTACTCGGTGCTGACGCCGATGATGACGCCGGCGCCAAGGCCGACTGCGACGGCGCCCCACATCTGCCACACCTTGTCGACGCCGTAGCCGTTCTGCGTTTCGAGCAGCCAGTAGATGACGCCGAATGAGCCGATCAGCGCCAGCAGGCCCGCAGCAAAGATGCCCTTTCGCAGCGACCACAGCAGGCTGCCGATGTTCGTCGTCTCGCCCGTGCGGACAAGGAACGTGCCGATTATCGAGGCGGCTATGCCTACTGCGGCGATGAGGAACGGCAGCACCGCGAGCGCCGAGTCGGCCGCAATGTCCACCCTGGACGGGTCGGAGCCGATGAGGAACGCCGTGCCGGTGGCGGCGAGCGCCAGGCTCGCGATGATAGAGCCGACGTACGACTCAAAGAGGTCGGCGCCCATTCCTGCAACGTCGCCTACGTTGTCGCCTACGTTGTCGGCGATGACTGCGGCGTTGCGCGGGTCGTCCTCGGGGATGCCCGCCTCCACCTTGCCGGCCAGGTCGCCTCCGACGTCGGCGGCCTTGGTGTAGATGCCGCCGCCGACGCGAGCGAACAACGCAATGCTCGACGCGCCGAAGCTGAACCCGGCGACGATGTTCGGGTCTTCGAACGCCATCCAGAGGATGACCGCGCCAAGAATGCCGATGCCGACGACGGTGATGCCCATAACGCCGCCGCTGCTGAAGGCGACCCGCAGGGCGCGGTTAAGGCTGACCTGCGCCGCCGCCGCCGTGCGCATATTGGACTTGACCGCAATGCGCATGCCGATGAATCCGGCGACTGCCGACGACACGGCGCCCACCAGGTAGGCGACTGCCGTCATCTCGTCCTGCTCCTCTCGCGCGAGGCCAAGCGCCAGCAAGACCACGAAAACGATGAGGACGAAGGCGGCGAGCACGGTGTACTCGCGTTTGAGGAAGGCGTTGGCGCCCTCCTGAATGGCCGCGCCGATCTCCTTCATACGGTCGTTGCCCTCGTCGGCGCCAAGCACGCGAACGGCGAGCACGATCGCAAACAGGAGCGCGACAGCGCCCGCAACAATGGCCACAAGCAGGCCTTCCATCAGTACGCACCTCCATTAGTGGGGGAGCGGGGGTGGACGGCCATCCGCCTCCCTGTCCCCGGCATAGCGCGCTCTATTCTATAGGCAGACAGCGATCGGCGTGCGTCAGAACGAGGGGAGTTTTAGCTGGGGCGGCTCCGCAAGCGCGTTATCGAGTCCACGCGCTACACGCGCAAGGTGTTCTCAGCGATGGCATAGCGCCCCTCTGCTCCCTAGCCCTCATCCTTGGATAGCAGCCGCTCGAGGCGGCGCTGGCGGAGGGTCATGGTGAGGTCGCCGCGGGTGCGTTCGAGGACGCCGCGAAGCTGGTCGGTCGTGCGGCGCAGGCCTGACGTGATGGCGTCGGGGAAGTCCATCGTCACCAGAACGTTGTAGACGTCGTCCATCGCGCGCATCAGCTCCTCCGACCGGGAGTCGTCGTCGCGGCGCAGCGAGTCCAGGATGTAGCGCCGGAGTTCGCTGGCGCCCTCGGCAAGGCCGTTGAGATACGCGGCAGTCTCGACGCCGATGTCTTGGGGGAAGGGGAGCTCCGTGCGGGCGATGACTGCTAGCGCCACGCACGCCTCGGCGTACTCCTTCTGCGCGTCCTGGGTGTAGCCGGTGAAGTAGATATCGGGGCTGTCCTCGAGGGCTCCGCGCGTCTCGCGAACAAGCTCGCCGGCCTCCTCGATAAGGCGCCGGGCGTTGTCGAGTTCGTTGCGGTGAACGGCGCGAATGGCGTTGGCGGAGGTCCGTATGACCTCGCGCGAGACCTTGATGGCGCGCTCGCGCAGTTCGTGCTTGCGCCGAAGCTCGTCAAGAGCGCGTGCGGCAATTTCGTCCAGGCGTCCTTGTGTGTCCATGGCGGTAGCCTACCAGAGACTGCCCTCCCTGCCCTCCCGATCCATCGATGGAGACACGCTCGTCATCTCGATGGCGACGGAGGCACATCCGGAGCGAGGCCGCCGCTTTACAGAGCGAGAGGGAGAGGGAATTGCCCTTCCGATCGGCGTGGCGGGGATTGTGCCGCGTTTCACTTACGCCCCTCCGTATGCTATGCTCGCCCTCGCGTCATCCTCCGCCTCGAGGGGCTTGCCCCCTGCTGAAAAAGGCGTTCGCCGAGCCGGTCATGGTCAATGTAACCGAGTCAACCGAGCAGCCCCCGCCCGAAGGGTTGGACTCGCCCTACGGCCAGGCGATGCCCCTTCCCCTCGTCGCGTGGGACACCGACCGTATCGAGGGCGAGGCCGTCGAGCAGTTGAAGTGGAGCGCGCAGGAAGCGTTCCCCGAGCCGTCCATCTACGTGCCCGAAGGGCTGAAGGGCAACGTCGCGGTCTCGTCGGTTGACGCGCTGCTGAATTGGGGCCGCCGGTCGGCGACATGGCCGCTGGCGTTCGGCTTGGCCTGTTGCGTATTCGAGATGATCGCGTCGGCGATGTCGCGGTTCGACCTTGCGCGGTTCGGGATGGAGGCGATGCGGGCGACGCCGCGGCAGGCGGATCTACTGATTGTGTCGGGGACGCTCACGTGGAAGATGGCGCCGGCGGTGCGCCGCATCTACGACCAGATGGCGGAGCCGAAGTGGGTGATCGCCATGGGAGTGTGCGCTACGAGCGGCGGGCCTTACTACCAGGGCTACAGCGTCGTTCCCGGCGTCAATCACATCGTGCCCGTCGACGTCTACGTGCCCGGATGCCCGCCGAGGCCCGATGCGCTGCTTTACGGCATTATGCAGTTGCACGAGAAGATCAAGAAGTACAGCCTCGCCCGCGATGCGGCGGGAGTGTCCCGCCCATGACGACTACGCTCTCCGGCAGCGAGCTAGCCGACGAGCTGCGCATCCTGTTCGAGGATGCGGTGGTCGGGGCCGACGAGTACGCGGCGTTTATCGAACCCGGGGCTATCGCCGAGGTGTGCCGGTTTCTCCGCGACGACCCTGCGCACGACTACAGGCTGCTGAACTCGATAACAGCGGTTGATTACGTCGAGCACTTTGACGTGGTCTACCACCTCACGTCGCTCAGGCGGAACACGATGGCGCAGCTGAAGGCGCGAGTGTTCGGGCGCGACGCCCCGTCGCTGCCGACCGTGACCAGCGTCTGGCGCGGCGCGGTTTTGCAAGAGCGCGAGGTGTGGGACCTGCTCGGCGTCGCATTCGACGGCCATCCGAACCTTAAGCGCATCCTCACCTGGGAAGGGTTCCAGGGGCACCCTCTCCGGCGCGATTACCTCGAACCTCCGCTCCCCTACTCCTGGCCGCATGGGGGGTAGCGGATGACTCTGCGCACAGAACCGGTCGTCGTCAACGTCGGCCCTCACCACCCCAGCACTCACGGCGTGTTCCGTATGAAGCTCACGTTCGACGGCGAGAACATCCTCGACGCCGAACCGGTGATCGGATATCTGCACCGCGGCACGGAGAAGCTCGCCGAGGAGCGGCAGTACACGCAGGTAATCACGCTGACCGACCGGCTCGACTACGTTTCGTCGATGACGAACAACCAGGCCTACGTGCTGTCGTGCGAGCAGCTGGTGGGGATCGAGCCGCCCGACCGCGGCAAGTATCTGCGGGTGATCGCCGCCGAGCTGCAGCGCATTGCGAGCCATCTGATAGGCGTCGGCTTCTTCCTGCAGGAGCTGGGGGTGTTCGGCGGCACCGCGTTGATGTACGCATTCCGCGAGCGCGAGCGCATTCTCGAAATGTTCGAGATGCTGTGCGGAGCGCGCATCACGCTGTCGTATATGCGCATCGGCGGAGTCTTTCAGGATGCGCCCGACGAGTTCTGGCCGGCGCTGCGCCGCTTCCTGGACGAGATGCCGGCCTACGGCGACGAGCTGCAGGCGCTCGTGTTCGAGAGCGAAGTCGTGCTCGCGCGAACCAAGGGCGTGGCGAGCGTCTCGGCGGAGGATGCGCTCGACGCGTCGTTCACCGGGCCTGTCCTGCGCGCGTCAGGCGTCGAATGGGACTGGCGCAAACAGGCGCCTTACGACGCGTACGACCGCGTGCAGTTCGACGTGCCGACCACGCAAACCGGCGACAACTACGACCGCTTCTGGGTGCGCATGCTCGAGGTTCGGCAATCCCTGCGCATCATCGAACAGTGCCTCCAGCAGATTGAGCCCGGCCCGGTGCGGACGACTCCTGCGATGCTGTTCCGGCCTCCCCCCGGAGAGGCGTACGTTCCTATCGAGGCGCCGAAGGGCGAGTTGGGCTTCTACCTGGTGAGCGACGGCACCATCGCGCCGTACCGCTGCCACGTCCGCTCTCCTTCCTTTATGAGCCTCACGCTCTTCAAGGAGATGCTCGTGGGGTGGAAGCTCGCGGACGCCATCGTTACGCTGGGCAGCCTCGACTTCAATATGGGCGAGGTGGACCGCTGATGGGCGACGCGCTCGCCGGCAACGTGCTCTACCGCAATATCTACGCTTTCGTGGTCGATACACTGGGCCAGGAATGGGCGTGGCTTGCGTACTTCGCCGCGGGCTTCGCGATCATTATGCTCGTGGTCAACGCTGTGCTCGCTATGGGCACCGGCTACACGTGGTTCGAGCGGCGGCTGCTCGGACGCTTCCAGGGGCGCCTGGGCCCCAATCGAACCGGGCCTTTCGGCCTCTTCCAGCCCATCGCCGACGCGGTGAAGCTGCTCACGAAAGAAGACATTATCGTGGCCGGCGCCGACCGCGTGGTGTTCACTCTCGCGCCGGTTATGATGCTTGCCCCGACGCTGCTCGTCCTTGCAGTCATTCCGTTCGGCGCGGAGTCGTGGCTGGTCGACATCAACGTGGCGGTGCTCTACCTCGCCGCAGTGAGCGGCATCTCGACCATCGCAGTGATGATGGCGGGGTACTCCTCGCCGAACAATTTCGCGCTGTTCGGGAGCATGCGGGCCGTCGCTATGCTCGTGAGCTACGAGGTGCCGCTCGTGATGTCCCTGCTGGGCGTTACGGTGCTGGCGCAGTCGATGTCGATGGTCGACATCGTCGAGGCGCAGGCGCTGCCGTTCCTGCTGGTGACGCCGCTCGGCGCGCTCATCTTCCTCGCAGCGATCTCTGCGGAGCTGAACCGCGCCCCGTTCGATGTCACGGAGGCGGAGTCGGAGCTGGTGTCCGGCTATATGACCGAGTACAGCGGCATGAAGTACGGGGTGTTTATGCTGGCCGAGTTCACGAACACCGTCGTGGCCGGCGCCATCTTCGCCGTGCTCTTCCTGCAGGGGTGGCAGTGGGCGGCGCTGCCCTCCCACGTCTGGTTCCTTGCGAAGGTCGGCATGTTCGTGTTTGCGGCTGTGTGGGTGCGCGCGACGCTTCCCCGGTTCCGGCTCGACCAGATACTCGCAGTTGCGTGGAAGTATCTCTTCCCGCTCAGCCTGCTCAACGTGCTGCTGCTGGCCGTCGAAGTGCTGGTGTGGCCGGAGCGCGGCGCCGCGGAGCTTGCCGTGATGGCGGCGATCAACTGGGCTGTAACGGCCCCCGCCGCGCTCCTCTGGTCGCGGGTTGTGTCGCTCCGCACGGCGCCGCCGGCCATCGCGCGCGTTGCGGAGGCGGGCTGATGTACGGCGCCGGCATGCTGCGCGGATTGAGCGTAACGCTGAAGAACCTGCTGCGCCGCCCGTTCACGGTGCAGTACCCCGAACAGAAGATCGAGCAGCACCCGCGCTTCCGGGGGCAAGAGTTCACCTGGTACGAACAGCGGTGCACGGGCTGCGCGAGCTGCGCCAAGTACTGCCCGCTGGGCATTATCCGCATCGTCACCGACCCTGACGGGGGCAACGAACAGGACGGCGGCAGCTACAAGGTGGACGTATTCGATATCGATCAGGCTCGCTGTATGTACTGCGGCCTGTGCGTGGAGGCGTGCCCGTACGACGCGCTGCATATGGGATCGGGGTTCGAGGCGGCGGCGTACCGGCGCGAAGACCTCGTCATCACAGTGGACGCGCTGAGGGAGCGCGAGAAGCGCCCGAGCACGTGGCACCGCCCGCAGTTGGAGCGCGACGCATTCGATCCGCGCGGGCCTGTCCCGCGCGAGTGGACGAACGCCGGGCGCGAGCCTTTCTTCTGGCATCCCAACCGTCCTGCGCAATTGCCCGAGGAGCTAGACCAGCGGGCAAGCGCGGACGGCGACTACGAGAGCGAACGCTAAGCGGTGGCGCTAAACAATCTGTTCACCGAGATCGTGTTCTGGCTGCTCGCGGGGACGAGCGTGACTGCCGCCGTGCTGGTCGTGCACCTGCAGAGTATGTTCCGCGCAGCCTTGATGCTGGCCGTAAGCTTCATCGCCGTCGCCGGGCTCTTCGCAATGGCGAACGCCGAATTCCTGGCGGTCGCGCAGGTGCTCATCTACGGCGGCGGCATCGCCGTGCTGGTGATATTCGCAGTGATGATGACGCGCGACGTAGACCAGGGCAACCAGAGCACGCACGTGCAGCCGGTCGCGTTGGTGATAGGCGCTGTGCTGCTCGGCGCGCTGCTCTACAGCATAGTGCAGGCCGAATGGCGGTTGTTGCCTGACTCGCTGCCGCCGCCGTTGGCCGCAGTCTTCGTCGATTCGCCTGCGCGGCTCGGGCGTCTGCTGCTCAACGATTTCGTGCTGGCCTTCGAAATCGCCGGCGTGCTCCTGCTCGCTGCAGTTGTCGGAGCGCTGGCGCTGGTGAGGGAGCGTTAGGCGTGCTCGAGCGACTGCTGATCGTCTCCGCCATCCTCTTCTGCGTAGGGCTGTACGGCGCGCTTTCGCGGCGGCACATAATCGCGGTGCTGATGTCGGTGGAGATTATGTTCAACGCCGTGAACGTGGCGCTGGTAGCGTTCTCGCGCTACACCACGCCCGCAGTCTTCCGGTTCGCCAACGCGCCGGACGGCGCCGAACGGTTCCTGCTCACCGGCCAGACGCTTGCGTTGTTCGTCATCGTAGTGGCGGCGGCGGAGGTAGCGCTTGGGCTCGCGCTCATCATTGCCCTGGCGCGCCGGCGCGACACTGTCGACATCTCCGAGTTAAGTCAGATGCGGCGGTAGCGGCGATGTGGGTCGACTACAAGAAGGCGCCAAACCTGATGCTCGCCGAGATGTGGAAAGAGATCCTCGAAGGCGAGGGGCTTCCCGTGCGCCTGCTGCCTGAGAGCGACATCCTCGACTACGGCGAGACAGCAGCCTTCCGCGTGATGGTGCCCCGCGGAAGAGAGCACGTGGCCGACGAAATACTGAGGAAACTCTAGGGGATGATGTCCGAAGCAGCAGCGTGGCTCATCATCGGGCTGCCCTTGCTTGCAGGGGTGGTGAACGCGGCGGTCATACGCCCGTGGAGCCGCTCCCTGTGGCCGGCCGCCGGCCTTATCGGAATCGCCGGAGTCGGCGGGGCGTTCGCGCTGAGCCTCATCGCCGTCGAGGCGGCGATGAGCGGCGCAGTCGGCTTTGCGCCGCACGCATGGTTCGGAGTCGGCGAGGCGGGGACGGCGGCTGCATTCACGATGACCGTAGGGGTGCTGCTCGACCCGCTCTCGGCGCTGATGGCCGCCATAGTGTCCGGCGTAAGCATGCTGGTGCAGATCTACTCGCTCGGCTACATGCGCAAGGAAGCGGAGACCGAGGGAGGCAAGTGGGTCGACTACCCCCGCTACTTCGCGTATATGTCGCTGTTCACAGCGTCGATGCTGGGGCTGACGCTGGCCTACAACCTGATCCAGATGTTCGTTTTCTGGGAGCTGGTGGGGCTCTTCTCGTACCTGCTCATCGGTTTCTGGAGCCACCGCCCGGCAGCGGCGGCGGCGGCCAAGAAAGCGTTCATCGTAACGCGCATCGGCGACTTCGGGTTCCTCCTTGGCCTTATGTACTTGTACTTCAACCGGGCTGCCTTCATCGAACTCGGGCTTAACCCGTTCGAGATACCGGCTATTCTCGAAGCAGCGCCTGTTCTCTCGGCGGGAGTCGTCACCTGGGTCGCGCTCGGCCTGTTCGCCGGCGCAGTGGGCAAGTCCGCCCAGTTTCCGCTGCATACATGGCTGCCGGACGCTATGGAGGGCCCGACGCCGGTGAGCTCGCTCATCCACGCCGCCACTATGGTCGCCGCCGGCGTATTCCTTGTGGCGCGAATGTTCGGCCTGTTCGCAGAGAGCGCCGTCGCAATGAACACCGTGGCCCTCGTCGGCGGCTTCACCGCAGTGTTCGCCGCAGCGATGGGGCTTGCGGCCAACGACATCAAACGCGTGCTTGCGTTTTCGACGGTGAGTCAGCTGGGCTATATGTTCCTCGCGCTGGGAGTGGGCGCTCCCGGCGCGGCGATGTTCCATCTCTTCAACCACGCCTTCTTTAAGTGCCTGCTCTTCCTCAGCGCGGGCTCGGTGCACCACTCGGCACACACGTTCGACCTGCGGCTCATGGGCGGCGTGCGGAAGTGGATGCCCATCACCTACGCCACGACGCTTATCGGCGGCCTCAGCCTCGCCGGCGTATTCCCGCTGGCCGGCTTCTGGTCGAAAGACGAAGTGCTGGGCGCCGCATTCGCAGCGGACCACGCCGCGAACGACGCCGTGTCGCAGGCTGTCTTCCTGCTTGCTCTCGCCGCAGCCTTCATGACGGCGTTCTATGTGTTTCGCCTCATCATTCTCGCTTTTCACGGCGAATTCCGGGGAGGCATCGACGCCGTCCCTCACGAGGAGCGCATTCCCGATGAAGCGCACCATCACGTCCACCGGGCAGAGTCTCCGTGGACGATGACCGCGCCGATGCTGGTGCTCGCCGTGTTCGCAGTGGGCTCCGGGTTCGTAGCGAACTCGCTCATCGACCTCGGCCCCGTGCCGGCGCACTGGTTCGCGCACTTCCTGCATGAAGAAGCGGCCAAGCTCAACCTCGGCGTCGCCGGCGTGTCGATGGCCGCCGCGGCAGCCGGCATCGCGCTAGCCGTTCTCATCTACGGCGTGCGAACAGTGTCGCTCGACGGGCTCGGCAGGGCGGGGCGTCTCGGGCGGCGCGTGCTCGTGGAGCGGTTCTATATGGATCAGCTGTACGAGGAGATCATCGTCCGCCGCGCTCTCTACCGCGGCCTCTTCCTGGCCTCCGACTGGATAGACCGGCACATCGTGGACGGATTCGTCGACCTGGTCGGCTGGCTCGGGCGAAACAGCGGACGCGCCGTCGCGCAGCTGCAAACAGGCCAAGCGCAGGTCTACGGCGTCGCGGTGTCGATGGGCGTGGTCGTCATTCTGATGTTCTATCTGCTGCAACGGTAATCGATGCTCACCGTCATCACATTCCTGCCTATGGCCGCAGGCGCCCTGATTATGGCGATGCGGGCCGACGCCCGGACTGCCCGGCTCATCGCGCTCGCGACGGTGCTCGTCGAGCTGGCGCTGACCGCCGCAATGTACGGGCTCTACGCCGCATCGGAGGGCGGCTACCAGTTCGTGCAGCGCGCCGACTGGGCGCCTGCGTTCGACGTGCAGTTCCTCGTGGGCGTCGACGGCCTGAGCGCGCCGCTAGTGCTGCTAAACGGCATTCTCGGCGTTGCGGCGGTGCTGGTGTCGTGGAACATCGTCGATCGCGCCCGGCAGTACTTTATGTGGCTGCTCCTCCTGCAAGGCGCCGTAATGGGCGTGTTCGTCTCGCTCGACCTCATCCTCTTCTTCGTGTTCTGGGAGCTCGAGCTTGTGCCGATGTTCTTCCTCATCTCCATTTGGGGAACGGGGCGGCGCGAGTACTCGGCGATGAAGTTCCTCATCTTCACGTTCCTCGGTTCCGCCTTTATGTTCACGGCGATACTCGCGCTCTACTTCTCCTTGCCCGGCGCCGAGCGCACGTTCGACATGACGGCGCTCATCTATAAGGACCTCTCGAACCTCATCGTTCCGTCGTCGATGGTGTTCGCCGGGTTCCTCATCGCCTTTGCAGTGAAGCTGCCGGTGTTCCCGCTGCACACGTGGCTGCCCGACGCCCACACGGACGCCCCGACGGCTGTGAGCGTGATGCTCGCCGGCGTGCTGCTAAAGATGGGCGGCTACGGCCTGCTTCGCATCAACGCCGGCATGTTCCCCGAGGAGCTTGCCGCCGCCGCTCCCCTGCTTGCGTTCCTGGCCGTCGTCAACGTCCTCTACGGCGCCTTCATCGTTATGCGGCAGACCGACCTGAAGCGGCTGGTCGCCTACAGCAGCGTGAGCCATATGGGGTTCGTCGTGCTCGGACTCGCCTCCGCCGGAGCGGCGGCCGGGCAGCTCAACGCTGCGGGGCTGAACGGCGCGGCGCTGCAGCTTTTCACGCACGGCACTATCACGGGGCTGCTGTTCGTCGTCGTCGGGCTCGTGTACGACAGGGCCCACACCCGGCACATTCCCGATATGGGAGGCATGGCCCGGCAGATGCCGCTCATCGCCATCGGGTTTATGATCGCGGGCCTCGCCTCGCTGGGGCTGCCGACGACCAGCGGATTCGTGGCCGAAATCATGGTCTTCCTCGGAACGTTCCCCGTGTACGGACTTGCGACTGCGCTCGCCGCGTTCGGGGTTGTCCTCGCCGCCGGCTATATCCTGTGGACGGCCCAGCGCACGATGTTCGGCCCCAGGGTCGAGCGCTGGGACGGGCTGACCGACGCCACGCCGGTGGACATCGGCGCGATGGCTGTGCTGGCCATCCCCATCTTCGCCGTCGGCCTTTATCCCGCCATCGTGACCGACATCTTCGACGCCGGCCTTGCGCCGATTGTGGCGAGGCTCGGAGGCTAGCGTGGAGATCACCGCGCGAGACATCTACCTCGTCGCGCCCGAGCTGGCGATGGCTGTGCTGGCGACCGCCGTCATTCTGGCCGACCTGCTGTTCCGAGGCAGACAGGGAGTGCTCGCGATCGCGCTCGTGGGGCTTGCCGCGCCCATGCTGCTCGGGCTGATGCTGTGGGGCGAGACGCACGCGAACGGCCCACAGACGGCGTTCGGCGGATCGCTCATCGTCGACAAGTACGCGCTCTTCTTCAAGTTCCTCATCACGGGGATCGTTGCGCTGACGCTCCTGGCGAGCATCAGTTACGTCAAGCGGTTCCATCCCTACCAGGCGGAGTTCGCGGGGCTTGCGCTCTACTCGGCGAGCGGGCTGATGCTCCTTGCCGCCGCAGCCGACCTCATCACCGTTTACGTCGCGCTGGAGCTGGCGACCTTGCCGGTAGTCGCGCTGGCGGCGTTCACCAAACTGCAGATGAAGTCGGTGGAGGCTGCAATCAAGTATCTCGTCCTCTCCGCCGTCTCGTCGGCCATCCTTATCTACGGGTTCGCGTTTCTCTACGGCGCGACGGGTTCGGCGCAGCTCGTGGGGGAGCACTCGATCGGTCGGGTCGTCGCGATGGGCGACGCGTCGCTCGCATTCGGCGGGACCGCCGTAATGGTTGGGGCCGTTCTCGCTACTGCGGGGTTTGGGTTCAAGCTGTCGATGGTCCCGTTCCAAATGTGGACTCCCGACGTATACGAGGGAGCTCCTACGCCCGTCAGCGCGTTTCTGGCGACGGCCAGCAAAGCCGCCGCGTTCGCCATCGTCTTGCGCCTGTTCTACGCCGCCCTCGGCGATGTCGCGCCGGACTGGTCGGTAATGTTCGCCGCGCTCGCCGCAATCACCATGACCGTGGGCAACCTCGTGGCGATAGCGCAGTCAAACATCAAGCGGCTGCTCGGCTACAGCGCCATCGCTCACGCCGGCTACATGCTCATCGGAGTTGCGGCGATTGCGAGCCGGAGCCAGGAGGCGGGCGACGCCTCGCTCGGCGTGGCGAGCGCGCTCTTCTACCTGGGCGGCTATGCGGCGATGACGCTCACGGCGTTCTTCGCGGTGATGGCGCTCACCGACCACACGGACGATGAGCGGATCGAGTCGCTCGGCGGCGCGGCCAAGCGCTCGCCGTTTGCAGCCGCGGCCCTTGCCCTTGCGCTCCTCGGCCTCACCGGCATACCGCCGACGGTGGGCTTTATGGGGAAGCTCTTCCTGTTCAACGCCGCAGTAAACGCCGATCTCGTATGGCTTGCGCTTGTCGGCGTCATCAACTCGGTGGTCTCCGCGTACTACTACGTCGGCCTTATCCGCACGATGTACCTGCGCGAGCCGACCGACCCTTCGCCGATCGCCATGGCAGTCTCCAGCCGGGCGGCGCTTGCCGTAGCGGCGCTCGCTATCGTCGTGCTCGGACTGTGGCCGGGCGGTCTGTTCGACGTCGCGCAGACGGCGGCGCTCGGCCTCCTGCCCTAACCCTCGAGCGCTGCTCTGAGCCGCTCCGCCGCCTCGCGCGGCTGCGCCGCCTGGGTAACCGCGGCGACGACGCAGAGGCTATCGGCGCCGGCGCTCACGACCTGCGCGGCGTTCTCCGGCGTAATGCCGCCGATAGCCACGAGCGGCGGGCCGCCGGCAGGAATAGCCTCGCGCACGGCCCGCAGCGTCTCCGGCCCTGCCGGGCGAGTGTCGGCTTTCGAACTCGTGGGGAACATCCGCCCCACCGCGATATAGTCCGCTCCGGCCTCGTACGCCGCCGCCGCCTCCGTGAGCAGCGCGTTCGACGTCCCGGCGATCTGCCACGGACGCAGCGCCTTGCGAGCCTGGGCGAGCGGCAGGTCGTGCTGGCCGAGATGCACGCCCGTTGCTCCCGCCGCGACGGCTACGTCCGGGTGATCGTTGACGACAAATGCGGCGCCGGCGCCAAGGCATGCGTCGCGGACGCTCTCTGCGAGGGGGAGCCAGGCGCCCTTGTCGGCGTCCTTCACGCGCAGTTGAATGGCGGTCGCGCCGCCTCGAAGCGCCTCTTCGGCCACCCACTGGGGGTCGCGTCCGTTCGTGAGTCCAGGGTCGATTATCACGTACAAACCGTGGAAGCGCTCTGCCTCGCGGCGCCGGACGACGGAGCCGGCGGCGAGCTCCGCCCTGGCCATCGCCTCGGCGAGATACGTCAGATGGGGACGATCATCGGCGTGCTCGTTGAGCGCGCTGCTGGCGCTCGCCAGAGCGCGGAGCGCGCCGAACAGCGCGAGATAGCGGATTTCGAGTCCGCCGGGCCATTCGAGCCGCGCCGCGTCGACGACGCCGCGGTCGATGGCGGCCATCGTCTCCCCGGCGATGACGTCGAGCCCCATGCGGCGCGCCATCTCCATGCGCGAGCGGGCGCGGCCCTCGGCAGCCTCGCCCGACGCCGCAGCCTCGAAATCGCCGCGCACGTACCGCAGCGCCTCTATCAGCCACTCGCGCGTAAAGTGCGGGGGTTCCTGCGAGGTGGTCATAGCGTGCGGCGCCTCCTGTGGGGCAGCGGCCCATAGGGAGGTACGGTACCACACGGGAGGGTTAGGCTATGGGTGGAGGGAGTTCGTAGTCGCTGTCAGGGCCGGCAATCTTGTTTTTGAGAGCGCTCCTTTCGCTCTCGGTCAATGGCGCGCCGCACAAGTAGGCGATGAACTCGGAAGCTGTATTGACGACGCCTTTACCTGAAAGAACACGGCCATTCGGAGCCACCAGCACATTCTCCCAGGCTCTGTTCTGCATATCCCAATCGATTTTGTTCAGCCTCTGGCAGATGTCCGCATCTTCTAATTCTTTACAGCGGTTCCGTGCAAAGAGAAAAGCACGCACAAGCGCAAGTTGACCAACGGGCTTCCCTAGCAGTGTTTGCTTTCTGATATCCATTCGTGTCTCGTCTCCACCTGAGGTTACATCCTCAAGTGCTTGCGAGAATAGACCAATGGATGAGAACAGAAGCTCCCAGAGGCTTCGGATCTCTTCTTCAGCGATCTCACGCTGTAGTTCATTCATACTGACGGGCGTTCTCAATGCTCCGGGTAGATCGCCTGCTATAGCGTAGGTTGCCGTATAGAATGTCGTGAGCGGGATGAATTCCGGGGCATTCTGAGGAAGTGTAGTACCACCTATGCGTACAAGCCTAGCAGGAAGAATTCCGTCTTCGCCAATAGGTCGCCGCGTTATGATGGCCACTGCATCATCGTCGTCGGTGATGATATTATCTTCCATACTAGTCTTCTTTGCGTATCTATTGAGCTTGCTGAAGATTTTGCGCGATTTTCGAGTGTCGAAATGGATGAGGAGAATGGCGACTTGATCTTCTCCGAGTCCAGTGTCCCCTACTATCCCTTCGATAGTATTCCCTCCCTCATCTACTCCGCTCATGGCGAATTTGAAGGCTTGAACGCGGTGTTGGCCATCTATGGGCACCAACATCTCTCTCCCATCAAGGTCTTGGGATGCAGTCTTGTACAATTCTGGGACGCCCGCGCTTCCAAATTTCCCCAAAGGCTCAAACTTAACAGTGCCTTTATACACAGCGAGGACGAGCGCTCCCGTGAACCGAGTAGGGTCACTCGCAAAATAGGGAGCGATGTGCCTCTTAATGCGGCTGAAAGTCACGTCGCGCTGCCATTTTTCTTCGATGCTCAGTGATTCCCATCCAGGAGTCTCGCTCGGTATCTGAATCTTCTGTACAAGCTCAGCCACATGCATAGTTGTTATCCAGTATTCAGTGTCGCCGAACTTACCTCTGAGTGCAGGAATTGTGGTTGGCATAGCTATCTCCTTTTTAACTGTGCTTATGTGCAATGTTCGCAGTAGGCCGAAGCTGCCGAATAGCGGCACGCTCCAAGAGAAACCTATTCTCTTCATTGGGAAGGTGACAGTACGACACTTGAATATCCCCGTGGTATGCACGGAAGTACTTCTTCAGCTTCGCGTTGTGCTCCTGCATGCGGTGCTGATACAGACGCTGGCTGAGGTTGCCGCTTTCGCCGACGTAGAGGCATTTGCCGCCGAGCCAGAACGCATAAAGCCCTTGAACGGCGGCTACGCGCTTGTGAAATTCGTAAGTGAATGGGCGCTGTCCATTGCGCAAGGCGCTGAGTATGCAGGTAAGCACGGCCATTGCTATACCCCGCACATGCCCTCGCACTCGTCCCCGAAGGCGGGCGGCGCCTGCGGCGCGCGGGAGAGCGCAACCTTGCTGAGGGGCGTCATGCTGTTGTGGAGATACATCTCGCCGCCGAAGCGCTCGGCGCGGGCGGTGGCGCGCAGCGCTTCATCGACGAATACGGCGTCGGCCCAGGACGCAGGGTCATTCGTCCGCATATCGAGCCATTCAGCGTCGGTGTGGTAGGGGCAGCCGATGCAGGCCGCTCCGCGGAAGGGTGCGGTTCAGGTACTTCTCGGCGAACCACGCGATGCAGTCCTGCCGCGTCATGCCGAGGTCGATGAGCGGCCATCGGTGGTCGACCCAGCGCTGACGGCTCGGTTTCATCCGGATGATTTCGTCGCGGCTGATGCCTATCCAGAGTTCGACGAACATGCCCTTGTCGATCGGCTGTCGGAAGCCGAGTCCGAGCAGGTCGCGCAGTTCGAGTTCGATGGGCGCCAGCTTGTACTCGCGGGTGCACTGCCGCCGCGCGATGCCCGGCCTGCCAGTGTGCGAGCGAATGTAGGCGGGAAGGGTGGAGAACTGTTGCCCGGTCGAGTTCGTGCCGTTGAGGATGTCCTCCCGGATATTGCTCGTGCCGACGCGATGGACCGGAAACGGCAGCTGCCCGCTCAGCCAGTCAAGATGGTCGTAGACGGCTTGCGGCTCCCAGCCCGTGTCTGCGAAGACGGCATAGTCGGGCATCGGACGGATGAGGCCGTCCTTGGCCATGAGCGCAAGGGTAGAGCTTTGGACGCCGCCGCCAAGCGAGATGACGGTGAGTTCGGGGTTGCCGTTCACGCCGCGCCTCCGCACGGCCCCGCGCTGCAGAAGGAACCCCCTGCAACGCTAGAGGCCGAAATATGCTTGCGACGGCGCTTTCGCCCACCAGACACGACCTGCAGGGGGCGTAGAGACCTCCCGTAACGTCGTGTCTGGGAAATATGAACGCGCGCAGCCGCGCAGGGCGGAGCGTGAGGTTGTGGACGCCGAAGCGCCGTCGCAACGCCTACTCTACCAATGCAGGGGGCATAGTCAAGGGCTAGATGGCGCATAGTCGAGCCTGAGCGCGTACGGCTGCCCCAAGCCGCCCTCTAACCCCCTGCGCCGCGCCTGTCCTGTACAATGCCCGTTATGTATTCGGAGATGTCGCGGTTCGGGGAGGTCGTAGAGGCGTCGACCGTGCGGCTGGTGGGGCAGTGCCACGCTCTCTACGATGCTCCTCCGCTGGGTTCGCTTGTGCGCGCCGGACACACCATCTTCGCCATCGTAGACGGCATCGAGACGGCGGCCCTCGACCCCGCGCGGCAGGTGATCGCGCGCGGCGCGGACGCCGCTTCCGAGGACGACGTCTACGCGAGCAACCCCCAACTCGAGCGTCTGCTGCGGACGCAGGCGACGCTCACCATGGTCGGCTATCGCGAGGGCGATGCGATCAGGCAGCATCTGCCCCCGCTGCCGCCGCGCATCCACACGTTTCTGTACCGTTGCTCCGAGAGCGAGACGCGGCAGTTTATGGAGCAGACCGATTTTCTGCCGCTGCTCCTGGGCATCGACCAGCCTCTGGCCGACGAGGTTGTCGCCGCCGCGCTGCGGCAGGCTGCGCGGATGTTCGAGCATCCGCGCACGTTCCTCCTCGACGCGTCCCGCGCAATCGCCGCTCAGCTGCCGACGAACGCCGCACGGACCGCAGCCATTATGCGGCGTCTGCCTCTGAACGCTCTATGACCATGCAGGACGACGCCCCCGTAGGCGCGGCGCCGAGGCTGGGCGTCGTCGTCGGAGGGTCGCTCTCACGCGGGCTCGATGTCCGGCTCGACACGCTCGGAGCGGTCGAGGAAGCGAAAGTCGGCACGTTCGTCACAGCGCAGGGCGCGGCGAGCCGCTTCTTCGGAATGATCACGGATCTCAGGCTCGACTCGTCGGACGGCGGGCTTGCGGGGGCCATCGCAACGGGAGGGCCTGGGTTCGCCGAGGCGCTCTCGGGCACGACCGCCTACTCGACCGCCACGGTTACGCCGATGCTGACCACCAGCGTGGCGGATATGCGCCCCCAACCGGCGCGCTCGCTCCCCCCGCACTTCGTGAGCGTGCGCCGTGCGTCCAACGAGGATGTGGCCGCGATCTTCGGGAGCGAGGACGACGCCCGGCACATCTGGATCGGTAGCCCTCTCGATATGGAGGACACGCGGGTGTGCCTGAACCTCGAGGAGTACGTCAAACGCTCAAACGGCGTGTTCGGCAAGAGCGGCACGGGCAAGAGCTTCCTCACCCGCATTCTGCTGGCCGGCATTCTGCAGCGGGGCGCCGCCGTGAACCTCGTGTTCGACATGCACAGCGAATACGGGTGGCAGGCGGTTGCGGAGTCGGGCTATGCGGCCAAAGGGCTGAAGCAGCTCTTCAGCGAACGCGTATCCATCTTCACGCTCGACCCGAAATCCTCGCGGCAACGAGGCGCTCAGGCCGACTACGAGGTGCGCATCGGCCTGAACGAGATCGAGCCGGAGGACATCGCGATTCTTGCGCCGACGCTCAACATCACCGAGCTTGGCGTGCAGGCGTGCTACACGCTGCGCGAGCGTTTCGGGGAGGACTGGGCAAGGACGTTCATGGCGCTCGATGCAGAGGGGCTCGACTCCCTTGCGAATGAGCTGCGCGAGAACCGGAATACACTCGACGCGCTCCGGCGGCGGCTCAATACGTTGCGCCGTTTTGACTTCCTCTCCGAGCAGCCCGCAACGGGCGAGGGCGCCGTCGCCCGCATCCTCGGGCATCTGGCCGACAACCGGCACGTCGTGCTCGAGTTCGGGAGCCACGGAAACGACCTCGCCGCGTACCTGCTCGTGGCCAACCTCATCACGCGCCGTATCCATGCGGAGTACCGGAAGCGGAGCGAGCAAGCCGAGTCCCGGGGAGAGCGACAGCCCACGCCGCTCGTCATCACCATCGAAGAGGCCCACCGCTTTCTGAGCCCGGGCGTGGCTGAGCGCACCATATTCGGCACGATTGCGCGCGAGGACCGCAAGTATCGCGTAACGCTTCTGGTGGTCGATCAGCGGCCCTCGGGCATCGATCCGGAGGTGCTGAGTCAGGTTGGCACGCGCATCGCCTGCCAGCTCGACAACGAGAGGGACATCGACGCGGTGCTGACCGGCGCGCCGAAAGCCCGCGAGCTCCGGGGCATCCTTTCGGGGCTCGAATCGCAGCAGCAGTCCCTTATGTTCGGCCATGCGCTGCCTATGCCCGTCGTCGTGCGGACTCGCGCCTACAACGAGGAGTTCTACGCGGATATGCGCGTCCCGGGGCACGGGAGATTCGCCGCAGCCGGAAACGATAAGAAGGACCTGTTCGGTTAGGCCCGAAACCCCGTTTATGCCCAGCCGGTCAACATCCTCAAGGCTCCTCCCTCTCGTGCGAGACCCCCGCAGTTATATGGCGTTGGGGTTGGCGCTGGGCAGCGTATTCGTCTACCTCACCATGCGCGGCATCGACTGGGCGGAGGTGTGGGCGCAGCTCTCCGGGGCGTCGCCGGTCGCGGTGCTGCTGGCGTTCGCAGCGACGTTCGCCTCGGCGATCCTGCGCAGCATCCGCTGGCGGTTACTGTTCGTGGGGCAGCCCGTTCGGGTGCGGCGGCTGTTCGCGGTGGAGATGGCGGGCCTCGGACTCAACAACCTCTCGCCCGTGCGCCTTCTCGATGAGCCGGCCATCCTTACAATGCTTACCTTGCGCGACAAGCTGCCGGCGCCGACCGTCGTCGCGACGCTGCTTATGTCCCGCGTACAGGACATCGCGATGTCGCTCACCTTCATCGCGGCGGCAGTTACGTTCGAGCCGACGCTGGCGCAGCGCGCGGGCGCGGCGATCGCGATCAGCGGCGTGCTTATCGGCGTCCTACTGTTGCTGCTGAACCTGGGGAGGATGGCGCGCAGTATCCGTCCTCTGGGGCGCATTCCGGGCATTCTCGCCTACAGCGCAGCGGTCGACAACGTAACGCGCGACAAGTCCCGGCTGGCGGCCACGTCGAGTATGACTATCGCCTACTCCCTGATGCTTGGGCCCGCCGCGTGGGTGCTGGCGAACGGCATGGGAGTGGAGATCAACCTGTTTCAGGCGACTATCGTAGCTCTTGGGGCTGTCATTTTCGCGACGGCGGCGCCGGGTCTGCCCGGGGCGTTCGGCGCGTTCGAGCTCGCCGTGCAGGAGATACTGTCGCTCTGGGGAGTCCCGCGGGAGCTGGGGTTCGGGTTCGGGCTAGTCCTGCATCTCACGTTCTTTCTTCCGCCCACCCTGTTCGCGGTAGTGCTGTTGCCTCGCGAGGGCATTGGCCTTATGCAGAGTTGGCGGCGGCTTGCCGTAAATTCAGACGGGGCGGCATCCGCCGGCCCCCGCGACTCCTAGAAGAGGTAACGGATGGAGTTCATCGACTACATGCAGGCGAACGGCCATGAAGAGCTCGCGGTGTGGACCGACGGCGCGTCCGGCTTGAAAGCGTTCATCGCCATCCACAACCGCGCCCTGGGGCCGGCCCTGGGCGGCGCGCGCATCTGGCCGCACCCCACGGACGATCTCGCGATTATGGACGTGCTCCGCCTTGCCCGAGCTATGACGTACAAGTCCGCCGCGGCAGGCCTGGCGCTCGGAGGCGGCAAAGGCCTCATCGTCGCCGACCCCCGCACGGACAAGACTCCGGCGCTGTTCCGCTCGTACGGCCGGTTCGTCGAGTCGCTCGGGGGCCGTTACATCACCACGGAGGACGTCGGCGCGAACGCGGAGAATATGGCGTGGGTCGCCGAGACGACGCGCCATGTCGTCGGCCTTCCGCGAGAGGCCGGGGGAAGCGGCAATCCCGCCGTTATGACCGGCTACGGCGTGCGCCAGGCGATGCGCGCCTGCGCGCAGGCCGTCTGGGGCAGCGACTCGCTCGAGGGCAAGCGCGTAGCGCTGCAGGGCTACGGCAATGCCGCGGCGTCGCTCGCACAGCATCTCATCGACGACGGCGCCGAGCTCATCGTCGCCGATATCCACGAGGAGGCTGTCCGGCGCGCCGCCCAGCTCCCCCGGACGACAATCGTCGACGCCGGCGCGATCTACGACGCCGAATGCGACGTGTTCGCTCCTTGCGCGCTCGGCGGCGTGCTGAACGAGGAGACGCTCCCGCGGCTCAGCGCGCGCGTCGTTTGCGGGGCCGCCAACAATCAGCTTGCGACCCCGGACGACGCGCGGCGGCTGCAGGAGCGCGGCATCGTCTACGCGCCAGACTTCATCGCCAACGCCGGCGGGGTCATCAACGTGTCGTTCGAGGTGGGAGCGACCTACGACGAAAACGCCGCCCGCGCCAAGACCGCAGAGCTGTACGACACGATGCAGCGCGTCCTCCGGCTTGCGGACGCCAACGGCGTCACCACCGCCGAGGCCGCCAACCGCATCGCCGAACAGCGCATCGCAGCCGCCGGAGGCTAGGCGGGAGCGCAGAGCGCATCGCAGGAATCAGCGCGAGCCGACTCCCCGCAAGGAAGCCCTCCTCAATCGATCGCGTACTCCTTGAGGAGGCTGCGGGCGATAACGATGCGCTGCACCTCGGATGTGCCCTCGTATATCTCGGTGATGCGCTGATCGCGGTACATCCGCTCGATGGGATTCTCGCGGAAGTAGCCGTACCCTCCGAATATCTGCAGGCCCTTGTCGACGCAGAAGTGGGCGGCCTCCGACGCGTAGAGCTTGGCCATAGCCGACTCGCGGCCGTGGGGCTGTCCGGCGTCCTTGAGCTGGGCTGCGCGACGAGTGAGGAGCCGCGCAGCGTCGATCTGCGTGGCCATGTCCGACAGCATGAACTGAATCGCTTGACGCTCCTTCAGCAGCTGACCGAACGTCTCGCGCTGCTGCGCATAGCGAACGGCGGCCTCGAACGCGCCCTGCGCCAGACCCACCGACTGCGTCGCGAGCGAAATGCGGCTGGAGTCGAGAACGGCCATCGCTATGCGGAAGCCTTCGCCTTCTTCCCCCAGACGGTCAGCCGCAGGGACTTCGACGTCGGTAAAGTAGACTTCCGCGGTGCCGGAGCCGCGGATGCCGAGCTTGCCGTGCATCGGACGCATCTCGATTCCGGGCGAGCGCGTGTCGACGACGAACGCCGTCGTGCCTCGATGGCCTAGCGCGCGGTCGGTCGCCGTGAAGACGGCCATGAGGGACGACTCCTGCGCGTTCGTGATGAATATCTTCGAACCGTTGAGGACATAGCAGTCGCTGCCGCGCTTCACGGCGGTCGTCTGCATATCGGCGGCGTCGCTGCCGGAGCTTGGCTCGCTGAGCGCCCACGAGACTATCTTCTCGCCGGTTGCGGCGTCGGGGAAATAGCGGTCGGCCTGCTCGGCGTTGACGAACCGGTCGATGGTGGAAACGCCAAGCGACAGATGCGCAAGCAGCGTCGTGCTGGAGGCGACGCAGACCCGGGCGATCTCTTCGGCGGCAATGGCGAGTTCGGCGTACGACGCCCCTGCGCCGCCATGCGCGGCCTTGGCGGTCATGCCCATCAGCTCCATGCGCCGCATAGCTTCGACGCTTGCCCAGGGGAACTCCTCGTTGGCGTCCCACCGGGCGGCGTTAGGGGCGATCTCCGCGTCGGCGAACTCGCGCATTGTGCGCTGCAGCAGGCGTTCTTCCTCGGTGTACAAGGCCTCCATACAGGGCCCTCCCTTTGTCGCTTTTCTATAATAGCCGCGCCGCGGATTATAGCCATGCCCGCCCGTGCCCGCCGCAGGAGCGCCCTCAATGCCCGGAACGCTTTTCGTCGTAGCCACCCCTATCGGGAATCTGGAAGATCTCACGCCGCGCGCGGCGCGCGTGCTCGGCGAGGTCGCGCTGATTGCGGCAGAGGACACCCGGCAGACGCGCAAGTTGCTCAATCGCCTGGGGCTAAGAACGCGCATGCTCAGCTACAACGCCCACAACGCGCGGTCGCGCGAGCCGGCATTGCTCAGCGCGTTGCAGGACGGCGATGTCGCGCTGACGACCGACGCGGGCGCGCCGGGCGTGAGCGATCCCGGCGCGCAGCTGGTCGCAGCCGCCGCAGCGGCGGGCTTTAGCGTCGTGGCGGCGCCGGGGCCCTCGGCGGTGACCGCCGCGCTGTCGGTCGCAGGGATGCCGGCGGATGCGTTTCACTTTCTGGGCTTCCTGCCGCGAGCGGGGAAGGCGCGCCGAAAGGCTCTCGCAGAGGCCGCCTCGCGCCGGGAGACGCTCGTGCTGTTCGAAGCGCCCCACCGTCTGCAAGCGACTCTGAGCGACTTGCTGAGCACGCTAGGCGACCGCCGCGTCGCCGTCTGCAGGGAACTCACCAAGCTCCACGAAGAGGTGTTCCGCGGCGTGGTGTCGGAGGCGATTGCGCGCTTCCCGGCGCCGCGAGGAGAGTTCACGCTCGTCATCGAGGGCGCGCCCGACAAGCGTGCGGCCCAAACGCCGGACGACGCGGAGGTCGCATCTGCTATGGCGTCCGCCCGGGAGCGCGGGTTGAGCCGCAGCGCCGCAGCGGCGGAGGTCGCAGCAGCCCTCGGCGTTCCCCGCCGCCACGCCTACGGCTTATGGGGCGATCGAACGTAGCGGCAAGAGGGTTTCCCGCCGCCCCGCCCTACCCCTCGGTGAGGTAGCGGTAGGCCGAGAGCGCAGCGGCGACGCCGTCTCCGACGGCATTGGCGAGCTGGCGATCGGAGAACTGCCGCACGTCGCCGGCGGCGAACACCCCGGGGGCGCTCGTCTCCATTTGCAGGTTGGCCACCACATGACCGGCGTTGTCGAGCTCCACTGCGCCCCTCATAAAATCGCTGACCGGATGGAACCCGATGAAGATGAACACGCCCTCGGTCGGTCGCTCTATCGCCTCGCCGGTCTTGAGATTCTTCAGGGCTATGCGGTCGACCATGCCGTTGCCGCGGATCTCCTCGACGACGGTGTCCCAGATGAAATCCATCTTGGGGTTATCGAACCCGCGCTGCTGGAGGATACGGCTGGCGCGGAGCTTGTCGCGCCGGTGCACGACGGTAACCTTGCTGGCCATGCGCGTGAGATAGAGGCCCTCGTCGAGCGCCGCGTCGCCGCCGCCGACCACCGTAACGTCCATGTCGCGGAAGAAGTTGCCGTCGCACGTGGCGCAGTACGACACTCCGCGCCCGGAGAACTCATCTTCGCCGGGAACTTCGAGCTTGTTGTGCTCGCCGCCGCTAGCGATGATGACGGCGCGGGCGGTGTACTCCTTCTCGTCGCCGATGACCCGCTTGACGGGGCCGGCGACGTCGAGGCCGACAACGCTGTCGTACTCGAATTCGACCCCGAACCGCGCCGCCTGCTTCTCGTACAACTGCGCGAGCTCCGGGCCGTCGATCGGCTCAGGGAAGCCGGGGTAGTTCTCGATCTCGCCGGTGAGGAGGATCTGTCCGCCCACGGCCTGCTTCTCGAGCACAAGCGTTTTCAGCATGGCGCGGACGGAGTAGATGGACGCAGCCAAGCCGGCGGCGCCTCCGCCGATGATGATGACGTCGTATTGGGGATCGTTAGCCATAGTATCGCCTCTACAATCGAGATGCATTAACCATGATACTCCCTACAGGGATACCCCCTGCAGGCGCTCTCTTTCGCAACGCATCCGGAATTGGAGATCGTCGCTCCCCAGACTCCCGGGCGAACTCTGAGCAGTCGCCTCGGCGGCGCAGCCCGAACGGCATACTCCAACAGCTAGATGCGGTAGCGGAAGACTCCGTCGAGCTGGTCGCGGTTGAGGCGGCGGTTGAGGTGCAAGCCCTCGAGGACGAACTCGATGGCTGAGGCGACCTCGGGGCTCTCGTTCCCGGCGCCGAGCTTGTTGAGCGCTCCGACAAGCGCTCCTCCCGATGGGGCGTCTTCCGGCTCGGCGGGAGGAACCAGAAGGCTTCCGAGCGCCTCGACGTAGGACTGGGAGGGGAGGTCGGCGCCGGTGTCGAACGTCTGGCCCGCCTCGAACGCAGCCACCAGGTCGTTGAATTCGGCAGGGGTAAAGTAGCGGTCGAAGACGTTGAGCGCGGCCTTTCTGGTGAGGTCGGCCAGTATCTTCTCTTCGCGGCCCTCCTCCATCGTCTCCAGCTCTACCTTCCCGAGCGTGGAGGCGATCATAAAGGGAAGATCGGTGACGCGCGGGGCTGCGCAGGGTTCGCCCTCGGCGATAGCGCGCCGGAGAGCGTTCGCCACGACCGTTTCGTAGTTGGCGATCGAGACGCGGACGCTCACGCCGGAGCGCTGGTTGATCTCCGGGTGCCGCCGGGCGAGAGCTGTGAACTCCGCGAGGAGCTCCTTTATGTAGCGCGGGACGCGGACGCGCTCTTCCGTGTCCGGGAAGCTGGTGCGCTCGACCTCCATAATGGAGATCTCCTGCTCGCGTTCGAGAGGGTAGTGAGTGCGGATCTGCGCGCCGTAGCGGTCTTTCAGCGGCGTGATGATCCGGCCACGGTTGGTGTAGTCCTCCGGGTTTGCGCTGGCGACGACCAACACATCGAGCGGAAGGCGGACGCGGTATCCCTTGATTTGAACGTCGCGCTCCTCCATCAGGTTGAAGAGGCCGACCTGGATCCGTTCGGCAAGGTCGGGGAGTTCGTTGATGCAGAATATCCCCCGGTTGGTGCGGGGGATGAGGCCGTAGTGAATGGCGAGCTCGTCGGAGAGGTAGCGCCCCTCAGCGATACGGATGGGGTCGACGTCGCCGACAAGGTCTGCGATGGAGATGTCCGGCGTCGCCAGCTTTTCGCCGTAGCGCCGGTCGCGCCCAACCCACTCGATAGGAGCGCCGTCGCCCTCGGCGTCGATGATCTCCTGCGCATACTTCGAGATGGGCGCAAGGGGGTCGTCGTTGACCTCGCTGCCTTTCACTATGGGAATTTCATCGTCGAGCAGGTCGACGAGCGCGCGTATCATGCGCGACTTGGCTTGCCCGCGCTCGCCGAGGAGGATGATGTCCTGACCGGCGAGGAGGGCGTTCTCCACCTGCGGGATGACGGTGTCGTCGTAGCCGACGATGCCGGGGAAGACGGGAGCGCCTTCTTCGAGCCGCTGTATGAGGTTGCGCCGCAACTCCTGGCGGATCGGCAGAACGCGGTAGCCGCTCGCCTTGAGGGCGCCCAGGGTGGATGGTTTCGGTTCTGTAGCGGACATAGCACACTCCGGGTTCGCGCGTCGTCGGCGCGTTCGCCCATTCTACAACGGCGCCAGGGCGCTCTCTTCTCGCCGGGGCGACTGTCGCGAGCAGACGCGATGCGGGCGCGATAGCGGCCTTGTTCCGCAGAGCGTCCCCGGGAACCGGGAGGAACACCCCTCCAGGCAGCAACCGAACGCTGCTCAGAGAATCTGGTCGAGGAACATGCGGGTGCGCTCTTCCTTGGGATTGTTGAAGATCTCCTCGGGAGTTCCTGTCTCGAGGAGCATGCCTTCGTCGAAGAACGCCATGCGGTCGGCCACTTCACGGGCGAAGCCCATCTCGTGGGTCACGCAGACCATCGTCATGCCGGTGGCGGCAAGCTCGCGCATCACGTCGAGCACTTCCTTGATCATTTCGGGGTCGAGGGCGGAGGTTGGCTCATCGAACAGCATAATTTCCGGGTGCATCGCGAGCGCCCGCGCGATGGCGACGCGCTGCTGCTGTCCGCCCGACAGCTCGGCTGGGTACTTGCCGGCCTGTTCCGGGATGCCGACGCGCTCGAGCAGCTGCATTGCGCTCTCTTCAGCCTCCCTGCGGGGAACGCGGCGAACGCGCATCGGCGCAAGCGTGATGTTCGAGAGCACCGACATATGGGGGAAGAGGTTAAACTGCTGGAACACCATTCCCGCCTCGCGGCGAATGGCGTCGAGGTTGCGGATGTCGTTCGTCATCTCGATGCCGTCGACGATGATGCGCCCGCGCTGATGCTGCTCCAGCCGGTTGGTCATTCGCAGGAAGGTCGACTTGCCCGACCCGGAGGGGCCGAAGACGACGATAACTTCGCCGCGCTTGACGCGGAGGTTCACGTCGCGGATAACGCAGAAGTTGCCGAACCACTTGTAGACGCCCTCGAAGATGATGATGTCGTCGCGCTGCTCGATGGGGAGCGCGAGGATCTCCTCTTTGCTCATCTGCTCCGTAGAGGCGGGCTGGTCTTGCTGCATTGGCGCCATTCTCCTGAGGTCGGCCTAACGTCGCCCCACGCCGAGCGATCGTTCGATGCGGCGGCTGATGTAGGCCATGCTGAACGTGAACACCCAGAACACCAGGGCGAGGAACAGGTAGACCTCCATGCCATTGTCCGAGTACTCGAGCTTCCCTGTGAGCCCCGCGCGCCCGATCTCGACCAGGTCGAGCATGCCGATGATGAACACGAGGCTGGTGTCTTTGAAGAGCGAAATGAACTGCCCCACGATGGCGGGAATGATGTTCCGGAGCCCCTGCGGAAGGGTGATGAACAGCGTTATCTGCCACTGCTTGAGCCCGAGCGCCTGGCCGGCCTGCGCCTGCTGCGGAGACACCGCCGCCATGCCGCCTCTGACGTTTTCGGCCATATAGGCCGAGCTAAAGATGGTGATGGTGATGCCCGACAGGTACAGCAGGCTGACGTCTACGTTCTCCGGGAAGGTGAGCGGCAGGATGTGACGCGACATGAAGAGCAGGGTGATGAGCGGCACGCCCCGGATGATTTCGATGAACGCCACGCAGGCGAACTTGAGCACGGGCAGACGGCTGCGGCGGCCCAGGGCAAGCGCTATGCCGATAGGAAGCGAGACGATGATGCCGAAGGCGGCAAGAAGCAGGTTGAGCATCAGCCCGCCGACCTCGGCCTGGGCGACCGGTTCGAAGCCGGGCACGTCGCCTATGCCGGGCAGACTGACGCCCGCTATGATGAGCAGCGAGAGGATGAGGGCTCCCGCGCCGGCAATGCCGAACCATTTGGCGCGGCTGGGAGCGGGAATGAAGTGAGCAAGGTAGTACCCGCCGGCAATGGCGGCGGGAACGGCCAGCAGCAGAACGCGGTAGAGCAACTCCATTTGATAGGGGATGACGGCCACCGCGAAGACCAGCGCCCCGAAGCCTATCGCGAAGCCCCGCGCAACCCCTCCCCAGGTGCGCCAGCCCATGCCCATGAGGCCGCTCACGAGCAGCAGCGCAATCTCCGGGCGCCAGTAGGACTCGCTGGGATAGGTGCCGACGATGTAGAGCGGGACGCGGTCTGTAATCACCGCCCAGTCGGACGTGAACAGCACCCATTCCACCCACCCGAGCCCAAATGCGATATACAGGATGAACGCGGCGATGACGACGGTGAGGACGCCGCTGCTCCACGAGCTGAACAGATTCATCCGCAGCCAGCCGCGCCAACCGACGGTGGACGCCGGCGGAGGAGGCGCTGGCCCAAAGCGAGCGGCTAGATTCGAGGTCATCCTGCCCTCACAGCGCCCTGTACCCTACCCATCGGTTGTACAGGTTCCCTAGCAGCGCGTAGAACAGGCTGAGCGTAAGGTACGACACCATCACAATTCCGATGAGCGACACGGCAGGCGCCGTCTGGGTGAGCGTCGTCGCTACGCTCACGAGGTCGGGGTAGCCGATCGCGGCGGCAAGGCTCGAGTTCTTGGTGAGGTTCAGGTAGTGGCTGATGGTGGGCGGAATAATGACTCGCAACGCCTGCGGAAAGATAACGAACCGCAGCGATAGCGACCCGTTCAGCCCAATCGATCGCGCCGCCTCGCTCTGCCCCTTGCTGACGGATTGGATGCCGGCCCGCACGATTTCGGCGATGAACGACGAGGTGTAGATGACCAGCCCTGCGAGCAGCGCCACAAAGCTGCCGCTCACCTGTGTTCCGCCGCTCAACCGCCCAAATGCGCCCTGAGGCTCCGGCACGGTGAGGTCCAGCGGGCTGAACGCCAGGAAGGAAGCCGCCCCTATTCCTAGCGATATCAGGAGAAACACGAGCAGCGAGTGGCTCGTCTTGCCCGTCTCAGTCTGCCTGCGCTCCAGGCGCCGGCTGACGGAGTAGGAGGCGCCTACGCCCAGCGCGCAGACGATGACCCACGGCCAAAAGCCTCCTTGCGGGGTAACCCACGGCATCGCGAATCCGCTGTTGCTCAGGTAGAAGAGGTCGCCAAGGACGAACGCCTGCCTGATGGGAGGAAGCGCCAGAACGATGAAGAACCAGAACAGGAGCTGCACCAGCAGCGGAATGTTCCGGAAGATGTCGATGTACGCCAAAGCCAACCGGTTGAGCAGCCAGTTGTTCGAGAGGCGGGACACTCCAACGATGATGCCGACCACGGTGGCGAAGACGACCCCTACGAAAGCCACCTTGATGGTGTTCAGGAAGGCGACAAACAGCGTGTAGCGGTAGGAGTCCTCCGTCGTATAGGCGATAACGGTCTCGCCGATAGGAATGCCGGTCGACCTGTCGAGGAAGGAGAAGCCAAAGGGTATCTCGCGCTGGTCGATCTCTCTGAACAGGTTCGTGAAGAAGAAGGCAAAGAACGATATGACGATGACGGCGGAGATGACCTGCAGCGCGAGCTGCAGAACAACGACGTTCCGCCACAGCGGTATCCCCTGGTAGTACAGCAGCGCGCGCATGGCGGGGATTATGCCCTGCCCGGCCTGCTTTCGCTAGCCGCTATGCTCGCTAATGCGCGTAAAGCCGCGTAAAGCGCGGGTAACGCAGAGGGAGGGGGCCGAATCGGCCCCCTCCCCGGGTGTGCGCTTCTCTGCCGGCTGCGGTTTACCGCAGAGGCGGCGCGTAGATCTGCCCGCCGTCGAGCCAGAGCCGGTTGCGGCCCGTGCGCGGCAGGTTAATCGGAGTGTCGGGGCCAAGGTTCCGGTCGTAGATCTCGCCGTAGTTGCCGACGGCCCGGAGCACGTCCTGCATCACCGTCTGGCTGAGGCCAAGGGACTCCTGACCAAAGCTCGTGTCCGGCGCGCCGAGGAGCCGCTGGGCTTTCGCGTTCTCGCCGGCGAGCACCGCGTCGATGTTGCCGCTCGTGATGCCGTAGGCCTCAGCGTAGATAAGGCCGGCCATGATGGTCTTCACCAGGTCGAACCACTGGGTGTCGCCGTGCGGAACCACCGGAGTCAAAGGCTCTTCGGAGATCGTCTCCGGCAGAATCACATGGTCGCCGGGGTTGTCGAAGGTGCTGCGGATAGCGGCAAGCTGCGAGCGGTCGTTGGTGAACACGTCGCAGGCGCCCGACAGGTAGGCTGCCCGGGCCGCGTCGTTCTCTTCGAACACCGACGGGTTGTATTCGTAGTTGTTCTGGCGGAAGAAGTCGGCCATGTTCAGCTCGGTGGTCGTGCCTGCGATGACACAGACAGCGGCGCCGCTGAGCTCGTGGGCGGACTCGACGCCATCCGCCGCGCGGACCATGAAGCCCTGCCCGTCGTAGAACGTCGTGTAGGTGTAGTCGCCCCACTGGGCGTCACGCGAGGTCGTCCAGGTTACCGTTCGGGCCATCATGTCGATCTCGGCGGCCTGTAGGGCAGGGCCGCGCTCAGCCGCCGTGAAGGGCCGAACCTCAATGGCCTCGCCATCGCCAAGAACAGCGGCGGCGACTGCGCGGCAGAGGTCGATGTCGAACCCTACGTTGCGGTTGCCGTCAAGCGCTCCGTAGCCCGCCACGTCGATGCGGCTGCCGCAGATGAGCGTGCCGCGGCTCCGAACGAGCTCAAGGCGGTTGCCCTCGTCGCCTCCGCTCATCATTGCGTTGGAGACTTCCTGCTCGAGGCTGGCGACCGACGCTTCGAGCTCAGAGACGCGGGATTCGGCGGCGTTGGCGCGGGATTCAGCGGCGTCGGCGCGCGAATTGGCGGCGTCGAGGTCCTCCGAGTTCCCGCTAGAACAAGCGGCGAACGCCATTAAGGCGAACGCGGCCACAGCCAGCAAGATACTGCTTCTACGAGTGAACATCCTTCTTATACTCCTTCTGTGCCTATGTGTCACAGCGTCTGCACATTCGCGTCCACACGCGAAATCCTGCCTTCCGCGTCAGCCCGCTCGGTTGTTAACTATACAGTACCGACCGCGCTCCGGACAAACTAGTTCGCAGCTGTTTCGTAGCTGTTCAACGTTGATGGGTTGGCGCGCGATAGCGACAGGGCGGAGAGCATTAGCCCGACGCGCGGGATGGATCTCGCTTCCGGGATCCCTCGCCGAAGCGGCTTACACCCTGGAGACCATGTAGTCGCGGGCGCCCGTTTCGAAGGGGACGCTCTTGGGCAGGACGAGGTCGAGCGACCGCACGCTGAAGGCTGCGCCGTTGCGCGCCTCCGGCGGCTCTTGCCCCTCCATCACCTGACGCGCGGAGCGCAGCAGCCTCCGGCGCACCTGAATGATCGCCGTGTCGCTGCTCACGAGGCGCTCGCGGCTGCGGTCGGAGATCGGCGAACCGTATTGGCGTTCGGTCACGGCGAAGTCCTGCGCGGGAATCGACTTGATGCCGGTGAACGAGTAGTTCCGTTGCGCCGCTCTGTCGATCAGGTAGTCGTTCGAGCGGTTCTCCTTTGTCGTGAACGCGCCGGGAATCATCTCCGGGAAGAGGACGCCCTTGTCGCGGAACGTCGTGAGCTCGGACGGGGAGAGCGGGCGGTCTGCGTGTCAGCGGACGCGGAAGGCGACAGCGTGGGCGTCGTCGACAGGGATCTTCACCTGACAGAGCACCGTGTCCCCCGGCCGGGCGGCGATGATGGTGTAGAAGGGCAGCATCCACTGGTTGACCCGCCAGTAGAAGTTGTCGCCGGCGTCCCGGCGCGCGGTGAGCATTACGCCGTAGTCGGTGTCGGTCACTGTCCACTCCGGAGCTTTGTCCGTCGCAGTCAGGTCTTCGATGCCGTTGGTGCGTCCTTCGATGACTGTTCCGGACTTGACGAAGCTGTGGAGGAACCCGAGGTGGCTCGAATCGATGTCCGCCTCCATCGTCTGAAGGTACGAGCATTCGAGGAACATTTTGGAGATGTACCGATGGGAGTCCGGGACGCGGGTCCACTCCATTTCGGGGAAGTCGGGGACATTGTCGCGCGGGCCAAGGTAAGCCCAGACGAGGCCTCCGCGCTCGACGGCGCGGTAGGCGCGGGCCGTGATCTTCTCCTTGAACCTCGCCCCTTCCGGCGCGTTGGGAATGTCGACGCAGACGCCGTCGACGTCGTACTTCCAGCCGTGATAGACGCAGCGGAGCCCGGACTTCTCGTTGCGTCCGAAGAAGAGGTCGGCGCCGCGATGCTGACACCACGCGTCGAGCAGGCCGATCCTCCCCTGGGTGTCCTTGAACGCGATGAGGTCTTCGCCAAGGATACGAACGCGGACGGGGTCGCAATCGGGAGCGGGGAGCTCATCCGCGAGCAGGATGGGAACCCAGAGCCGGCGCGCCAACTCGCCCATCGGCGTTCCGGGGCCTACTTGTGTGAGAAGGGTCGTTCTCTTCCTGGCTGAGCATGGAGCCTCCGGCGCTGAGGGCGCTAACCTTCCGAAATTTTGCCCTGTTCCACGAGGTAACGGATGAACTCGATGCGGGCCTTGTCGAGCACGGGTGGACGGGAGCGCAAGGGCGGACGAGGCGTCGGCACTGGTTGGCCCTCGCGGACCATCCGCTGGATGAGCCGTTCGCGCAGGTCGTCGAGCTCCTCGATGATGTCGACGGGAGAGTCGCCGACGACTTCACAGCCTGGGAGCTCAGGGTACGACGCGCGCCGGCGCCACTCGCCGTCCGCGTCCTGGAACGACTCCATCACAAGGCGATAGGGCACCGCCAAGTGCTCTTCAAGCGTAAGGCTGCTCATAGCGCCGCTATCTTACGCCGCCGTCGACGGCGCGCAACTGCCTCTCAACCGCACGCGCGCGCCGCAATAGCGCGGCGGAGGCGGTTGAGCGCCAGGCGACAGCAGCGTGAGAGCGTTCGGGGCGGCGACGGTGTATTATCCCCGAACCTGACGGCAGACGATTATGACCAACTTCCCGCTCTCCCGGCTTAGCGCAGAGGATTTCCGGCAGTTCGTGCTTGCGGGCGCCGCCTGCATCGAAGAGAACGTCGAGGCCATCAACGCGCTCAACGTTTTCCCCGTGCCCGACGGCGACACGGGCATCAACATGCTGCTCACGCTCCGGGCGGCGACGGAGGCCCCCCTGCCCGACCCTGCCGCCGCAACGGTTGGCGAGATGAGCGGGGCAATTGCGCGGGGCGCGCTGCTCGGCGCGCGCGGCAACAGCGGCGTCATCTTCTCGCAGTTTATGCGCGGCCTTGCCGGCGGGCTTACGGGCGCCGCCGATTGCGACGGCCCTCTCCTGGCCCAGGCGCTCCTCAGCGCGGCGGACGCCGGCTACAAGGCTGTCGGCTCGCCGGTCGAGGGCACCATGCTCACCGTGATGCGCGCAGCGGCAGAGGGGGCGCAGCCGCCCGCCAACAGCGTCGCGGAGGTGTTGCGCAACGCCTGCGACGCCGCCAATCAGGCGCTGGCGCGCACGCCCGAGCAACTGCCGGTGCTGAAAGAGGCCGGCGTCGTCGATGCGGGCGGACAGGGCGTGGCGGCGTTCCTTGCGGGCGGACTCGGTTTCGTCCGGGGCAGCGCCGTGCAGATAGAGATCAGCGCGCCTGAGGGCGGGGCGGGCTCGGCAAACGTGAGCCATACGTTCCTCGAACACACCGAAGAGGAGATGTACGGTTACTGTACGCAGTTCGTGATACAGGGGACGGGGCTCGACGCCGACGCTATCCGCAAGCAGGTCATGGCGGTCGCCGCCTCCACCGTCGTGGTGGGGGACGACGCCGTCGTGCGGGTGCACGCGCACGCGGAGGACCCGGGGCCGCTGCTCAGCCTCGGCGCCGCGCTTGGCGGCCTCGACCAGATCAACATTCAGAATATGGACTTGCAGCACGGAGAATTCCTGACGCTGCACGGCTACAGCGGCGCCCGTGAGCCGTCGGCGTTCGCGGTAGTGGCGGTGGCGCCGGGAGACGGCTTCCGGCGGGTGTTCGAAGACCTCGGCGCCGCAGCTATCGTTTCGGGCGGGCAGACGATGAACCCAAGCGCCGCCGACATCCTCGACGGGGCGCGGCGCGCCAACACGCAGCGCGCCGTGGTGCTACCGAACAACCGCAACATTCTGCTCACCGCGGAGCAGGCGCGCGACCTTGCCGGCGAGACCGCTATCGACGTCGTGCCGTCGCGGACGATCCCTCAGGGCGTCGCAGCGATGCTGGCCTACAACCCCGACCTGAGCGCAGAGGAGAACGTCGCGGCGATGACCGACGCAATCGCCGGCGTCCAGTCGGGCGACGTCACGATCGCGGTGCGGGCGGCGACCATCGACGGCGTGGAGGTCGATGAGGGGGAAGCGATCGCGATTCTCGACGGAGCGCTCGTCGGCTCCGCCGACAGCCCCAACGCGGCGCTGGACGTTCTTCTCGACGCGGCGGCGCCTGAGGAGGGCGCGCTCGTTACGCTCTACTACGGCGCGGGACTGTCCTCGGAGGACGCCGAGGAGGCGGCGGCAGGGGTCGCCTCCCGGTTCGCAGGCGTCGAGGTCGAAACGCACGAGGGCGGTCAGCCCCACTACCAGTACATCGTATCGATCGAGTAACCGAGTAATCGCGAGTGAGCGCGCTCCGGCGCGCATGCAAAGGAGCCGCCAATGGCCGTCAAGATCGTCACCGACAGCGCATCGGACATCCCCCCGGAGATGGCGAAGGAGCTCGACGTCACGGTTGTGCCGGCGACGATATTCTTCGGCGACGAGGCGTTCAAGGACGGGATCGACCTGACGCAGGAGGAGTTCTTCCGGCGGCTCACCACAGGAGCTGTCCACCCGAAGACGTCGCAGCCCTCGGTGGGGGACTTTCTCGAGGCGTACACGCCGCTGGTTGGGGAAGGCCACGATATCGTTTCGGTGCACGTCTCGGGCAAGCTGAGCGGCACTATCAACTCGGCCCGCAACGCGAGCCAGGAGCTGCCCGACGCGCGCATCGAGACGGTCGACTCGGGTCTGGCGTCAATGGGTACGACGCTGGCGGTGAAAGTAGCCGCGGAGGGCGCCCGGCGCGGGCTTCCAGCGGATCAGGTGGCCAAGGCGGCGGCGCGGGCGGCGGCGCGTATCGAATTCTACGTCGTGTTCGAGACGCTGGAGTACCTGCAGAAGGGCGGGCGCATCGGCAAGGCGCAAGCGCTCGTAGGGTCGCTTCTGTCGCTCAAGCCTATCCTTAAGCTGGAAGACGGCGAGATCCGCCCGCACGAGAAGGTCAGGACGCGGGCGAAAGCCGTTCGGCGGCTCATCGAGATCGCTGAGTCGAACGGGCCTTACCGCACCATTGCGCTCGTGCACAAGACCACGCCCGAAGAGGCCCAGCTCTTCACAGAGCGCCTCGCGCCCCTGTCGCGGGCGCCCGTCATCACCGGAGAGATCGGGCCGGCTGTGGGAGCGCACTCGGGGCCGGGCGCGATCGGGGTGGCGCTGCTGAAGTAACGGCGGGCCGGCCTCTTGCGCTCCCTGCCTGTCACTGCTCGACGGCGTACGGGATGTGCGCGATGGAGGCGGGGCCGTTGGGGCTGAGGGTGATGGCGACCACGTCGATGCGCCAGGAGGCGTCTTCGAGCCCGCGCTCCTTCAGATACTCCTGCGCGGCGAGAGTCAGTCGCCGCTGCTTTCGAGGCGTGACCGCCTCCTCGGGAGCGCCGTAGTCGGCGTTCCGGCGAGTCTTGACCTCGACGAACACGAGGGTTTCGCCGTCGCGGGCGATCAGGTCGATCTCGCCGAACCGGGTGCGGTAGTTCCACTCCTCGACGGTTAGCCCGAGGGCGCGCAGATGGGCGGCGGCGACGCGTTCGCCCTCGGCGCCGGTGCGGCTACGCTTCGTGGGCATCGCCGCCGAACAACGTGAGCCTGAAGGGCGAGAAGCTGAGCCGGTGCGCCGGCGACGGCCCAAGCGAGGAGACGGCGGCCAGGTGCTCGGCCGACGCGTATCCCTTGTGCGACGCGAGCCCGTAGCCGGGGTAGCGCTTTCCCAACCGCCGCATTACGGCGTCGCGGTAGGCCTTGGCCACGATGGAGGCAGCCGCTATCGCAGTGCAGAGCGCGTCGCCCTTCACTATCGCGGCGCACGGCTTGCGCCGCCAGTCAAAGGCGAACGCGTCGACGAGGAGATGGTCGGGCACCGCCGGCAGCTGGTCGAGGGCGCGACGCATCGCCTTCCGCACTGCCGGGGCGATGCCGATGCGGTCAATCTCCCGGTTCCCGACCTCGCCGATCCCGACGCCGAGGGCTATCTCGCGGACAAGCCTGTCGGCGCGCTCGATCTGGCCGGGAGAGAGCGTCTTGCTATCGCGCAGGAGCAGGATGTCTTCATGCGCGAAGCCGTCGAGGTCGGGCAGGACGACTGCGCCGGCGACGACAGGCCCGGCTATGGGGCCGCGGCCAACCTCGTCAACGCCGGCGACGAGCGAATAGCCCGCCTCGCGCAGGCGGCGCTCCTCCTGCTGCGTAGGGGCCGGCGGGCTGTTCGCCGCGCTGCTCAACCGCCGGCCATCAGGCCGTCGGCGGGGCCGTCGATATATCCGCCGCCCAGCACGCGGTCGCCTACGTAGAACACGGCGGCCTGACCCGGCGTAATGGCGCGTTGCGGCTCATCGAAGCGGAGCGTCGCCTCGCCGTCTCCGGGCGTGAGTTCGGCGGAAGCGGCGCCCGCGTTGTAGCGTATTTTCGCGCGCACCCGCACAGGAGAGGGCGGACGCTCCCCGGAGACATACCGCACGTCGCCGACGCGTACGTCCCGCACGAGCAGGTCGTCGGCGCCGCCCACCGTAACCGTGCGCGCGGCGGCGTCGACGCGGGCGACGTACACCTTGGCGCCCTCGGGCAGGCCGAGCTGCTGCGCGGTAACGCCAAGGCCGCGGCGCTGTCCGACGGTAAAACTCTCCACGCCTGCGTGCGCGCCGACGACTCTTCCCGACATATCGACGATATCGCCGGCGGCGGGATCGGACTCGTTGCGGAGGAAACGGCGGTAGTCGCCGCCCGGAATGAAGCAGATCTCCTGGCTGTCGGCCTTGTCGGCCAGGTGAAGCCCTGCGTCGCGAGCGACGTTGCGGATGGCCTCCTTGGAGTAGGCGCCGACGGGCAGGAGGATACGGCGCAGCTGCTCCTGCCCCAGGCCGAACAGCACGTACGACTGGTCTTTTCCGGGATCGGCGCCGCGGCGGAGGGTCATCTCGCCGCCGGGGGATTGTTCGATGCGGGCGTAGTGGCCGGTGGCGACGTAGTCGGCGTCCATCCCCGACGCCCGCCGCAGCAGGAAGTCGAACTTGATGCGGTCGTTGCAGGCGATGCAGGGATGAGGCGTGCGGCCCCGCCGGTACTCGCCGACGAAGTAGTCGATGACGTGCGCGCGGAACTCGCGGCGGGCGTCGACGACGTAGTGCGGCGCGCCGATAGCGCGGCAGACGCGGCGCGCATCCTCGATGTCTTCGATGGAGCAGCAGCCCCGATGGCCGGCGACTATCTCGCCGTCCTCGGCGGCATCCCACAGGCGCATCGTGACGCCGACCACGTCGTAGCCTTCACGGGCGAGGAGGCATGCGGCGACGGATGAATCGACGCCGCCGGACATAGCGACGACGACTCGGACTTTCGGCGTTGCGCTGGTCATATCCGCCTGGGAAGCGCGCGGGCGCTCTCCTTCCGTGCGTGTGCTTTCTCTATGGTAGGAGAGCGCGGACGCGAGCGAAAGGGGGAGAGCGACGCGGCGGGAGAGCCTATAATGCCGCAGTATGGCTGTCCGCAACAGCACTAGCGCCGACGCTGCAAGCGCCGCCCGCCGAGCGATCGACGTCGCTTCCGACAAGCAGGCGTCGAACATTGTGCTTATCGACGTGCGGGAGGTTTCGGGCTTCACCGACTATATGGTGGCGCTGAGCGCGGGGAGCGAGCGGCAGCTGAGGGCGAACGCCGACGACCTGACCGAGGCGGTGGAGGCGGCGGGGCTGCCGCTGCATCACCGCGAGGGCGCTGCGGAATCGGGATGGGTGCTCCTCGATTTCGGCGACCTGGTCGTGCACTTGTTCAGCGAGGAGCAACGAGACTACTACCGAATCGAGCACGTCTGGCGGGCGGGCAAGGAGCTCGTTCGGATTCAGTGAATCCAGCCGTCCATCGCGCGCTCGTAGGCGAACAGCTCCTCATCGCTGAAGAAGATGGGCAGCTCCCGGACAGCCGACTCCGGGGAGTCGGAGCCGTGGATGAGATTTTTGCCGATGTCCACCGCCCAATCGCCGCGTATGGATCCGGGGGCGGCGTCGCGCGGGCTCGTCGCGCCCATTGTCGTGCGCACGATGCCGACCGCGTTGGCGCCCTCGACGGCCATAGCGACGAGCGGGGCTGAGGTCATAAACGCCGCAACCTCAGGAAAGAACGGCTTGTCCACGTGCTCGGCATAGTGGCGGCGCGCCAGGGGCATATCCATCTGCATCAGTTTGAGTCCGACGACCTTGAGGCCTCGCTCCTCCAGGCGAGCGGTGATGCGTCCTACCAGCCCGCGCTGGACGGCGTCGGGCTTCAGCAATACGAGAGTTCGTTCGGCCATGCGTGGGCGCTCCTGCAGAATCCGGCAAGCGGGAGTCGTTAGCCGCCTACCGGATTACGTTTTCCGTAGCCTATCACAGCCGCGCGCCGGAAGAGCGTCCGTTCTCTCCGGATTCTCTCAGGGGTTGCCTAGCCGGGAGTCTTGGCTGAGCGGGTTATGCGCGGCGGGCGGAGGTAACGAGGCTCGATGGCGGCGGCGCTCGTGCGCTCCGAGTCCAGCGCAGCCGCGCCCAGTTCGCCGGCGCCGTTCAGGCGATCGAGCGGGGCGCTGACCGCGACGATATGCGGCGCGCGTCCCGACTCCCGGAGTCTGCCGCGAACCAGGGCGGCAGCCTCGCCGCAGAGCAGCGTCCCTTCCGGCAGCGCGGCGAGAAACTCCTCGACGGGAGAGACTGCCGCGTCGGTCAGGGCGCTCCATGCTCCTTCCGTTTCGCTCGCGCCTTCTGTCGCTCCCTCTTCTGACACGGGGGCTGCGTAGCCGAACGCGGCCCATGCGACGGCGTCGCGTCCTGCAGGGAGCGCGGCGCAGACTCGCTCGCACGCGTCGCGGTAGGGGTATGCCGACGCATCGAGCGAGCCGACTCCGGCGACGGGCAGCGAGCCTCCGAGGGCGAGCCCTTTCGCGACGCCGAGCCCGGTGCGCACGGCGCTGAATCCGCCCGGCCCGACCGTGACGATTACGCCGCCGATTGCGGCGGGAGAGGCTCCGTCGGCCCGGAGAAGGGCGTCGATGGCGGGCAACAGTTCGGCAGTATGGTTGTTGCGAGACCTCCATGAGAGCGAGCGCGCCAGTCCGCCGTCGCGCCACAGCCCCACGGCGCCGAAGCTTGTTGACGTGTCGATGACGAGCAGCCCGTCCAGCGGGGGGACGGAAGCAGGCGGGGGTTGAGCGTTCACGACGACGCCGGCTGCTGCAGGGCCTCGAGGATCGCCTGGTAGCGTTCGCCTGCGGCTGATAGCTCGATGCGCCGGGAGTCGGACGTCTCGCCGAACGTGAGCGTTACGCTCAGATGCTCGCCGGGGAAGACGGCTTCTGCGCGCTCCGGCCATTCGACGACGACGGCGCCGTCGGCGAGCATCTCCTCGAATCCCAGGTCGTGCGCCTCGAGATCGCCGTCGATGCGATAGAGGTCGACGTGGTGGACGGTGAGGCGCCCTCGGTACTCATTAACGAGCACGAACGTGGGGCTGTGCGCGTAGCCCGAGGCGCCTGCTCCCCACGCGAAACCCTGGGTGAGCGTCGTCTTGCCGGCGCCCAGGGGGCCATGCAGCAAGAAGAGGTCGCCCGGCTCCGCGAGTTCGCCCAGACGACGGCCGAACTGCTGCGTCTCTTCCGCGCTCTGCGAGTGCGCTCTCAACGGAAGTGCTCCCATCCGGCGGGGCCGACCTCCATCGGCGCTCCGCCTGCATCGATAACCGTAACGCTGCCTGCCTCGCCCTCGACGATCTCCCCGACGACTGCGCCGCCCGGCAGTTCCGCAAGCGCCGCCTGCACAGTCGCGAGAGGCCCTGCGAACAGCAGCTCGTAATCTTCCCCGCCGGCGAGCGCGAGGGGCAAGGCGTCGTCGCCGAACTCCGCGAGCAGGGCTGGATGTGGCGGCGCGCCTGCAGCATCGACGCGCGCGGCGCACGACGACGACGAGGCAAGCTTGCCGAGGTCGGTCAGCAGTCCGTCGGAGATGTCCATCGCGCAGCGGACGCCATAGCGCCGGAGGACGCGAGCAGCGTCGAGGCGCGCGGAGGGCCGGCGGTGGGCTGCTGCAAGCGTCCGGCGGCAGGCGGTGTCGAGCGGTTCTCCCGCCTCGAGGAGCTGCAAGCCTCCCCGCGACGCGCCGAGCGGGCCGGTAACGCCGACGGCGTCGCCTGGTCTTGCGGCGGCGCGGGTGAACAGTTCGCCCTCGGCTCGGCCTGTCATAGCCACGGTGACGAAAACGACCGGGGACGCGGCCAAATCTCCGCCGATGAGCGCCGCGCCATAGCAAGCGCAGGCGTCGAGCATTCCGTCGTACAGGGCGTCGACGGCCTCAAGCGGCAGATCCGGCGGTAGTCCAAGCGACACCAGCCCGGCGAGCGGCTCGCAGCCCATTGCGGCGATGTCGCTCACGTTCGAGGCGCAGCTCTTCCATCCGATGTCGGCCCAGCCGGAGGTCTCGCGCCGGAAGTGGACGCCCTCAACCATAGTGTCGGTCGTGGCGGTCTCAACAGCGGGAGGGCTGAGCCGCCACGCCGCGGCGTCATCGCCGGGGCCGAGGATGACGTCCCATGCCTGCGCCGGCTGGGCGACTTTTGCGATGCGCTGCGTTATCCGCTCGATGAGCGCGGTCTCGCCTACGTCGCCAACTGTGCGGCCTGTGGTCGCCATACCGGTCATTATCGCAGACTCGGCAGCCGCGGCGCCGGTTTGGCGGCGACAAAGGAAAAGGCGGGGCGACCCCCGCCTTTATTACTGTATGTTGCGACCGCTGCACAACCCGTCCGACTGCTCCGTTGCTGAATCTGGGGCGGAGCTCCCATGTCCGTGCTTGGCGGCGCACTTCCATTGTAGCAGCTCCGGCGTTCCCGACAGTTGCGTCAAGGTTAACGTTCTGTTACGAAATCGCCGCGCCCCAAGGGCTGCCGCAGACTACGCGCCGCCAAGAACGCGCAGGATGTCGCGCACGTCCGCTACATCGTCGAGGTTGTCGATCATCCCGATGGCCTCCTCTATCGCGGAAGGGCTAAGGCCTGAGGCTGCGTGCGCGGCGCAGTCGCGGAACTTCTGATGGCGCTGCTCGTCGTCGAGGGGGTTGTCGCGGTGGCCGCGCGGATGATCGACGCGCTCCACAAGCGTCTCGCCGGAGAGGAGCGTCGCCTCGACCACGCCGGCCTTGCCAAGCGTTTCGTCGACTTCGTACTCGACGAGGTTCGCCACGCGGACGACAGCGGGGTCGAAGAGTCCCTGCGGGGTCGGCTGGAGATCGGCGAGGGAGACGTTGCCCGACACCAGCGCGCGGGCGGCGGCGAAGATTACGGAGTCTTCCGCCTCGACGGGGGCTTGCGGGTTGCGGCGCGTGTCGAGAGGCTCGCAGAACGTGCGAATGTGCGGCTCGCCCCGCACCAGCACGCGAGCGATTTGCGAAGGGTCGAGCGCGTTTCTGGCCCTAAGGTTGGCGGCGGCCTCGATGAAGACATGCGCGACGCCCGTGGTGGGCCAGGGTTTCAGGCCGACGTTCAGCAGACGCCACTCGTCGCCGAGGCGATCGACGAGGGCTCCGCGGTCGTAGGCGCGTTGGTAGTAGATGGGGAAGAAGCCTGCGTCGCCCTCGAACGCGTCGCAGTCGCCAAGCAGTCCCTCGCGGGCGAGCATTGCGCTGAGCATGCCGCCCTGACAGGAGAAAGCCGCGTAGACGGCCTTGGCGGGGCGGCCCTCCAGCACGGGCTGACGTCCGCCGGACGCCTGCATAAAGGCGAGCCCGAGCGCGCTGTGCGTCTCTTGCGGAGAGAATTCGAGCATGCGCGAGGCGCTCATCGCCGCGGCGAAGTAGCCCGGCATCTGCGTCGGTTGCGGTTTGGACTCGCTGAACGCGCCCTGTCCAGCCGCAAGAGCGACGCCGATGCGGGACATCAGCTCGGCGCCTGCGGCGAGCGCAGTCATCAGCTCTTTGCCGGAGGCGCCGCCGCGCAGCTCGGCGCCCGCCATCGCCGCGGGCATCGTGACCGGGCCCAGGTGACCGGAGCCGACAGCAGTGGTGTCGTCGAAGTTGAGGGCGTGGGCCATGCCGCCGTTTACCGTCGCCGCCGCGACCGCCGGAAGCTTCTCGGCGAACCCGATGAGCGTGGCCTGAGGCGCTCCGCCTGCGGCGTGCGCCCATGCGAGCAGCTGCGGGATGCCGACCCCCAGCGTGTTCGCCGCGAGCGTCGTCGCCAGCGTGTCGAGCGCCAGGCGGCGCACCGCGCCGCGCGCCTCGGCGGGCAGGTCGTCGTACGTCAGTTGGGCGCCGAACCGCGCCCATACGGCGGTGATCTCATCGCCCCGCGCGCCATCGGCCATAGGGGGCCTCCTCCCTTCCGCGCCCCTTCCGGAGCGGAAGGGAGCGCAATGCCCTTGCGCACCCGCCCGCTTGCAAGAGCGGGCCGGGAAAGCAAGTCCTGTAGGCTACCCGGCAGCCTCGTCCATCGGCTCGAGCTCGAGCGGGCGGTAGTAGAGGCCCCACTTGCTCATAAGGCGCCGCACGTCGGGCAGGTCGAGGTCTGTCAGCTCGGTAAAGAATCCAGCGATGGCGTGGGCGTGGAGCTGGTCGGGCGTCGCGACCCAGCTTGCTTCCGAGGGAACGGCGTAGATGAGTCCGGCCTGGTTCTGCGAGCGCACTTCCACACGCGTGCCGCCGTTGTCGAATTTGACGGTGATTCCGTTGGGCATTGGTTTCTCCCCAGAGTTGCGTAGCCGAATTATACCGGCCCGCGCGGCTGCGCGGCCTATAATCGATTGAACGTTCATTATCGGCACAAGGGGGAAGCGCCGCGTGGATCTACCAGCGCACATTCGGGACGGGATGATTGAGCACGCTCGTGAGGAGGATCCCAACGAGTGCTGCGGGATACTCGCCGCCGCCAGGGACGGCAGTATCGTGAAGCAGTACCGAATTACGAACGTCGAGAAGAGCCCGTACCGCTACCAGATGGACGCCAAGGAGCACCTCGTCGCTTCCAACGAGATTGATGACAACGGCTGGGAGATGCTGGTGTTTTACCACTCCCATACGCACAGCCCGGCCTACCCCTCGGCCACGGACGTCCGCCTCGCAGCGAACTGGCCGGACCAGCACTACCTGCTAATCTCGCTCGAGGATAAGGCGACGCCGATAGTGCGGGTGTTCCGGATTGTCGAGGGCGAGGTTACGGAAGAGCCCATCGTCGTGGTGTAGGGGTTACGGCCTGCATTCGCGGAGACGGCGGAGATGCTCGACGAAGCCGGCGGCGTGCAGGTCTCGTTCGAGGACGTGGCGCACAGCGGCGCCGAGCACAGACTCCAACTGTCCGTGGGTCGCCGCGTCGAGCCGGAGCAGCGCAGCCTGTCCGACAGGGCGAGACGCGAAGTAGCGCAGCGCCTTGAGGGCGTCGACCGACAGGTCGAGCGCCGCCCCTGCCTCGACGGGGCAGGCGTCGCAAACGACGCCGCCCAGCCCGGGGGCGAACCGGTGGCGCTCAGGCTCGATGTCGCAGCCGCAAGCGAGGCAGCGGCGCAGCTCCGGCAGGTAGCCCGAATCGGCGAGCATTGCAAGTTCGGTGGCCCGCGCGACTGTGGCGGGGGTGCGTCCGGCCTCGAGGGCTCGCAGGGCCTCGACCAGCGTCCGGAAGGCGTCGGGGTGGGGCGACGCTTCCGGCAACAGGAGGCTGGCGAGCTCCATGATGTAGTACGCCTCGGCAAGCCGGTCGATGTCGCTCTTGACGCGCGGAAACGTCTCCGACGCCTCGGCGCCGGTTACGACATCGAACGTGGCGCCGGAGGCGAGGTCGAGGCGGACGACGTTGAGCATCGCCAGGTGCCCGCCGATCTTGCTGCCGGCGCGGCGCGCGCCCCGGGCGGCCACCCTGAGCTTGCCGAACAACGGGGTGAGCACGGTCGTTATGCGGTCGGCGTCGCCGATAGAGTCGGAGCGCAGCACCAGGCAGTCGGTCTTGTAGGAGCGGCGCTTGCCGCTGGGGAGCGGCCCCTGGGAGCTGCTGTTGCGCGCGGGGAGCGTCACGGCGGCGGGGCGGGGCTACTCGCCCCCGTGCACGGGGATGACGACGCCGTTGACGAACCCCGCGGCGTCGGATGCGAGGAAGAGCGCGACGCTCCCGATGTCGTCGGCGACGCCGACCCTGCCGACGGCGATGCGTTGGGCGGCGTCCGCCATCTCCGGGCGCACCGTCCCCGTCGGGCGGGGCGTGTCGATGGTTCCCGGGGCGATGCAATTGACGCGGACTTCGGGGCCCCACTGGTGAGCCATATGGAATGTGAGGCTGTGCACCGCCGCTTTCGCCGTGCCGTAGGCTGCGATGTCGGGCGACGAAGAGCGCTGGCCAAGGCCGGACGTGGATCCGATATTGGTGATCGCGCCCTTGCCGATGCGCTGCATATGGGGGACGACGGCCTTGGATACGAGGAAGGCTGTCTTGACGTTGCCGACGTACGCGCCCACGAAGTCGTCGCCGTCCATATCAAGCAAGGCGGCGCGATGGTACTGCGGCATATCCGGGTTGCGGCTGTAGGAGCCGCCGGCGACGTTGACGAGCGCATCGATGCGGCCAAACCGGTCGAGCGTCTGCCGCACCATATCGTCGACTTCCTCAGGCTCCGCAACGTTGACGGCGACGCCAAGCGCTGCGGCGCCGAGCGATTCGGCCTCCTCGACGGCGGGCGGGATGCTCTCGGCGGGCACGGAGGCGACGACGATGTTGGCGCCGGCGGATGCGAATGCGCGGACGCAGCCGCGCCCTATTCCTCCGCTGCCTCCGGTGATGATGACGGTGCGTCCCTCCATCGAGAATCGGGACAGATCCATGGCGGTCTCCTCGGATACGTGATTCGGGCGCGCGCATGCGCGCTTTCGAGCGCATTGTAGTCGTGGCGTTGCCCCGGCGCGTCAACCTCTGTTCAGAGGCAGCTGTCCAGGCTTGTGGGTTCTGGGGGCGAGGGCGCTCTCGGCCGGTTCGGGGCGGCTCCCTGCGACACTTGCCCGTTGCGCGGCGGCCGCGCCCTCTCCTACGCTGCCCTTGTAGCGGCAATGCGCCTCTACGACGCGACTCCAGCAGGCTATCTGCGTTGGTAGCCGGAGAGGACTATGATTTGCCGATAACAACGCGACCGGCGCTGTTCGTGATCCTGCTGGCGGTCCAGCTTGCCTTTGCGGGATACTATGAGGCGAACAGGACGCCGTACGGACTGATGGCGAACTGGCAGGCGCTGGCGCCATACGTGGTAGTGTCCACGGTGGTCACGCTGCTGGTAGTGGAGGGAGTAGCGATGCTAGTGGAAGCGTTCAGAAAAGAGATGTATACGCAGGGCCTGCGCAAGGGTCGCCACGAGGGCATAGAAGAGGGCCTGCAAGAGGGCAGGCAAGAAGGTCGGCAAGAGGGCACGCAGGCGACCGATGCGGAGTGGCGCGAGTGGTATCAGCGGATGACCGCCGCGAACAAGGAGGGACGCCCCTTCGACGAGCCTCCCCCCGACGAGACTCGCCAGCTCTAGACGCGCCCTCTCCCAAACCCCCTCATAAAGTCCTGAACAGCCACGTTCAGCAACAGCACGCGGGGGTGCGACTCGACGACTCCAGCTACCGCGCTACGTGCCGCCGTGGAGGTCGAGGTACGAGGCGTTGAAGAAGGCGCCAGCGTCGGAGGCGATGAAGACGGCGGCGCCGGCGATGTCCTGCGGCGCGCCGAAACGGCCAATCTGAATTTCGGCGAGGCTGCGGGCGCGGCGGTCGGGGTGCTCGGTGCGAGCGCGGCGCGGCGTAATAAAGTGTCCGGCGTTGATGCAGTTCACGCGGATGTGGGGGGCCCACTCGCGGGCCATGCTCCGGGTGAGGTGCATAATCGACGCTTTGGTCATGTTGTAGACGCTCATGCCCGGCTCGGGCAGACGGTAGTCGCGGGCGCCGATAGAGGCCATGTTGATGATGACTCCTCGCTGCCGCTCGAGCATATGGGGAACGACCGCCTGGCTGCAGAGGAAGGCGCTCGTTACGTTGATGTTGAACGCCTCGTTGAAGTCCTCTTTGGCGAGTTCGAGCAGGGGACCGCGCTTGAACGTGGGGCCCTGTGAGCCTCCTACAACGTTCATCAGTATGTCGATTTGGCCGAACCGGGCGATGGCGGCGGCGGCCATGGCTTTCACTGCAGCCGGATCGGTGGCGTCGGTCGGAACGCCGAGGGCCTGATGCCCCTTGGCTTCGATTTCGGCGACGACCCTGTCGATCTTCTCCAGGCCTCTGGCGGCGACCACGACGTTCGCGCCGGCGTCAGCAAAGCCGTGGGCAATCATCCGCCCGATGCCGTCGCTCCCGCCGGAGACGATGGCGACGCGGCCCGCGAGCGAGAAGGCGTTCAAGCTAAATTCAGGGGTCTGTTCAGGATCAGGGATAGTTTCTGTCATGAGCTAGGACCAGTCCTTGGCCGCGAGGGCGAGCCTGCGGCTCGCCGACGGGCCGATGCGTTTTGGATGTGTCGTTGCGTACGGCGGTCAGCCCGGCGCAAGCCCGCCGCGCTAACGCCGCCAGCCAAACCCCTCGAAGTAGCCGCGGAGGTAGGCTATCTGGCCAGCGTGCTGCGTGTTGTCGGAGACGACGCTGACGAGCCGTACGCCCACGGTGGGGAGCGGGCTGTACTGCGGCTCGTCGAGCTCACGGTCGAGGTCGGAGGGGGAGAGCGTGGCGAGGAGCGCCTTGCTCCGCTCGTAGACGGCGTCGTTGTAGCCCAGCAGTAGGTCGACGGAGTCGACGCTGAAGGCTGCGACCTGCTCGGGGGAGTAGCCGCCGCCGGTGGAGTTGTCGCCGGGGGCGAAACCGAAGAGCTCGCGCCAGCCGCCGCTCTCCCATAGCTGCGGCTCGCCTGCGAGGGCGGAGAGGTGGTCGTCGTGGACGCGGGTAAGGTGCCACGCCAGCCATGAGATCGAGTTCGAGCCGGACGCGGGCATGCGGTTGATGTATTCGGCAGGCAAGGTCGTCAGCACGCGATGCAGCAGCTGGTTCACGCGCCCCAGGCCGTCGGCGATCATTTCAGGGCCTTCCATGTCTCCTCCTCGACGCTCCGCGGTTGTCTGCAGAGAATATCGTACACCGGAGCGGCGAACGCGCGAGCCGGGGGCGGCTAGGCGGTGGCGAGGAGCAGCGCGCCGCTCCCCAACATAACGCCCTCGATGAGGAACACGAACGCGCGCTCGGGCATACGCCGCACGAGCCGCGCGCCGATCCAGGCCCCGGCAGCCATTATGAGTCCGATGGCGACCGCGATGATGAGGGTGTCGCGGTCGAGCAGGGAGTAGCTGCCGTAGACCAGCGCTTTGGCGATGCTGACGAGCACGGTGCCCACTGCAATGGTGCCGACGAACGCGTTTTTGCGGAGGCCGTAAGCGAGAAAAAAGTGGGCGCCAAACGGCCCTGCGCCGCCGAAGATCGCGGAGAAGAACCCCTGCCCCAACCCTACGAACAGAAAGCCGCGCAGGGGCATTGCGCGCGAGGCTATCGGTAGGCGGCGGTAGACGACCAGAATGATGAGGAATACGCCCAACCCTCGCGCCAGGAGTTCGGCGGGCGCGCTTGCAAACACGACCGCGCCGACGACAGCCGCGGGCACGGCGCCGTAGCTGTACCAGCGCGCCACGCGCCAATCGACGTCGTTCCAGTTCGCAACAGAGCGCGAGAGGGTGTTGAAGAGCATTGCGACAGTAACAATGGGAATCGCGAGGCGAATGCCGAACGCGAAGGTGAGCACCGGAATGGCGATAATGCCGGTGCTCATACCCGTAACTCCGCCGATGACAGCGGCGGCCAGCGACGTGAAGACAACGGCCGCTGCAGTCAGCGATATCATTCCGCGAGTGTACCGCCCAGGACGCGCGAGCTCCGAACGGACGGCGCGCAACGAGGAGGCGCCGCCTCTCCCCCGACTGCAAGCAACGTGCGCTAGACGACCTTCTCAACCCGCGCGCCGTCCATGAATTGCAGAGCGTGGGTGCGCTCGCCGGTCAGCATCTCCGTGTGCACCGATTTCGAGACCGGGGCGAGTCGCGCGATACAGCTCCAGGTTTCGCCGCCGTCGCCGCTCCGCCAGATCTCGCCGTCGGTCATCCCCGCAAACAGTTGAACGCTCTCGCCCGCCTCTTCGAGGCACATCGCCTCGACATTGCCGTGCAGGCGGTCGGGCAAGCCGCCCGATAGCGCCGTCCACGAGCGCCCGCCGTCGGCGCTTTTTGCGATGCGGCCTCCGGCAAAGCCTCCGACCGAACTATCTTGCACCCAGGAGCGCGGCCCTGTACGCGAAGCGGACACGTACATTATGTCCGGGTCGCTTGGCAAGTGAACCAGCTGGTCGGGATAGGCGCCGATATCGTTCTCCTTGCCGAACAGCTCCGTCCACGACTTTCCGCCGTCCTCGCTCAGCAACAGTCCGGCGCCGCCGGTAGTCCACAGAACGGACGGGTTGCGATGATCGATGAGCGTGCGGTGAACGTCGGGATTGGGCACTGCAATGTCCGTCCACGTCGCGCCTCCGTCGACGCTCTCCAGCAATCCGCCGACCTCGATGCTGACGTACATACGCTCAGGGTCGTGCGGGTGGAAGTTGATGTGCTTCAGATGCGCCTCGAACGGGTCTGCGGCGAAGCGCCACCGAGGGAGCGACTCGACGGAGCGCACTTCCGGCAGCTCCGTCCACGTCATTCCCATATCGTCGCTGTAGTAGAGATGCGCCGGTTCAGTGCCCGCGAACAGCCTCGTTCCGCCCTCCTTCTCGACTACGGCAAGGCTGAAGAGGCTGCGGACATCGATGCCGGCGTCGCGCGCCTCCCACGTCTCGCCATGGTCCTGGCTGGCGTAGACTCCGTCCCGCCAGGCGCCCGCAAACACCGCGCCGTCCACGAACAGCAGGGCGTGAATATGCTTCCCCTGCAACGATCGGGCGGACTCTCGCCACTCTTCGCCGTCGCGGCGCAGCTTAACGACGCCGTCCATCGTGCCCACTAGCAATTCATTGCTCGGAGAATCCGACTCATAGATAGTCGCGCCGCCGTGCGAAAGTCCTATCACGATCCTCTCCTGCGCTTTTCGGCGTAGATTACACCGCCCGCCGGGCCGTCCCGGCCATAACCAGCGCAGCGCCTACAGACGCTCGAGGATCAGGTCGGTCATGTGCTGCGTCGTCGAGTACTCGGCGCCGTCGGGAGCAAGGTCGGCGGTGCGGTGGCCGTCGCTCAGCGTTCGCTCGACCGCCGCGTTCACCGCGTTCGCCTCCTCGACGAGGCCGAATGAGTACTGAAGCATAAAGGCTACGCTGACGATCGACCCGATAGGGTTCGCCTTCCCCTGCCCGGCAATGTCGGGCGCGCTGCCGTGACTCGGCTCGTACAAGCCCTTGATGCGGCGCGGCCTGCCTTTGGCGTCGGTCCCGGGCAATCCGGCGAGGCTTGCGGAGGGCAGCATGCCGAGGGACGCGGAGAGGACGGCGGCTTCGTCGGAGATGATGTCGCCGAACATATTCTCCATCACCATTACGTCGAAGCTTGTCGGGCGCGTGATGAGCGCCATCGCGCAGGAGTCCACCAGCTGGTGCTCGAGCTCGACGTCGGGGTAGTCTCCCGCCACCTCGTTCGCGATATCGCGCCAGAGGCGGGAGGACTGCAGGACGTTCGCCTTGTCGACGGAGGTGAGCTTCTTGCGGCGGGAGCGGGCAAGCTCGAACCCGACGCGGATGATGCGCTCGATCTCCTTCTCGGTGTAGAGGAGGGTGTCGACGCCCTTGCGTCCGGCCTTGGTCTCCCACCTCTTCTTGGGCGGAGCATAGTAGAGACCGCCGGTAAGCTCGCGCAGGATGACCATATCGGCGCCGCGCACACGCTCGTTCTTCAGCGGGCTTGCCTCCTCCATGCCGGGGAACACTTTCACCGGCCGGATGTTCGCGTAGAGGCCGAGCGCCTTGCGCAGGCCGAGGATTGCCGCCTCGGGGCGCACCGGCTCGTTGTCCCACTTCGGGCCGCCGACGGCGCCGAAGAGCACGGCGTTGGCGCGCCTGGCGGCCCGGACGGTCTCGTCGCGGAGGGGATGTCCGTAGGCGTCGATAGCGCCGCCGCCCACGAGGTCGGTCTCGTAGAGGAAGGTGTGCTTCCACCTGTCGGCGACGGCGTCGAGGACGCGCTGAGCGGCGCCGGTGACCTCGGGGCCGATGCCGTCGCCGGGCAGAACCATAATGTTGAATGTGGCCATGGGGCGTCTCCAGCATCCGTTCACCGCCGCGGGGGAGGCGGTGAGGGGTTTTTCTTCAGGCGCGCGCCTGCTCGAAGGCGTCGATGTCGTCGGCGTGCCGCAGGGTGAGACCGATGTCGTCGAGGCCCTGCAGGAGGTTCGCCTTGCGGAACTCGTCGATCTCGAAGCGGGCGCTGAGCCCATGGGAGTCGCGCACCTCCTGCGCCTCGAGATCGACGATCACCTCGTAGCCGTCGAGCTCCTGGGCGCGGGCGATGATAGCGTCGACCTCCGCGGGGTCGAGCTGCACCGGAAGCAGTCCGTTCTGATAGCAGTTGTTGCGGAAGATGTCTCCAAAGCTCGGCGCGATGACGGCGCGGAAGCCGTACTGCTGCAGCGCCCACGGGGCATGCTCGCGGGATGAGCCGATGCCGAACTGCGGGCCGCTCACCAGCACCGTCGCTCCCTGGTATTTCGGCTGGTTCAGCACGAACCCGGAGTTGGGCTGTCCGTCTTCATCGTAGCGGAGCTCGTAGAAGAGCAGTTCGCCGAAGCCGACGCGGTCGATCTTCTTGAGGAAGCGCGCCGGAATAATCTGGTCGGTGTCGACGTTCGGCATGTCGTAGGGGACGACCTTGCCGGCGTGTTGCGTGAATGCGTCCATAGTTACTCCCAAGATAGCCTAGCGAGGATACGGCTGGACTCCATCTCAGCCAAATATGCGGCGGAACAGCCCGCTTCTCTCATCGGATTGATCGGGTTGCGGCTCTGGCCGTGAGGTCGGCTTCTCTCGCGCCTCTCTCGCCGCCGCCAGCGCCTGACGATAGGCCGGGTGCTCCAGAAACCGCGTTACGTCCGGAAGTTCAGCGGAGGCTGACCCCTCACCCGCAACTGGCGCATCCAAGCCCCGCAGCGCGGCGGCAGCAGCCTGCAGTTCCGGATGCTCATGAATCTCCAACCTCCCCACAGCCCGCTCGAACGGCTTCTGCTTCCGCTTGAATTCACGCTCAAGCTTCCTGACCTCTCGCTCGAGCTCCTTTTCGGCAGCGGCGCGGCCAGAGCGAGCTTGCCGGTACTTGCCCATTGTGCCGAGGATTGACATTCTTGGACGCATTCCGGCGCCCAACATAAACGGCGTCGCTACCCCAGAGGTGATCAGACCAAACCCTGTCCACAGGGCCCAGGATCGTAGGGTTTTGCCCGCCTCGCCGCCAACGCTCTGCCACGCAGCATCTTCAGCCGACTGCGCTTCCGCTACGGCTGCTTCGCCGGGCTGAGCGATCTGCTGCATAGCCGCGCCAAACTCATCCGTGAACCGTGCGGCCAACTCCTGCGCCAAGTGACGCACATCGTGGCCGTCGGCTGTAGCGGCCCACAAGTCGATCGAGGGGCGCTTCAGCACCCCAGCCTGAAGGCTCTCCATGAACTCGTCCAGGTCGAACACGAGCAGGTAGTCATCGGCCCCCGGGCCTGTAGGCAGCATGAAGGCGGGCACTGGACAGTCGGGGAAGACCGTGTTTACTCCGCTGCTGTAGGCGCTCTGAAGCGCATCCAGCGCGTTCGCGGCAGCGCCGGCCGACCGCCGCGCGGCCCCTCCCGTCGTCTCCGCCGCCTTGAGCATAGCGCTTCCCGCCCTCTCCGCTGCCCCGACCGTAGCGTCGCTCACCGGTTTCATCGACGCGAGGGCGCGCTTGCCTGCCGCCTCCAGCGAAGCAACTACGCCGGTTTTGGCGTCTGAATCGTATTCAGTGGGCCGCGAGCCCTGCAGCGTCTCCTCTTCCTGCCGCGCCATTGCCTACTCCCACTCGCGGATGTCGACGAAGTGGCCGGCGATGGCGGCTGCGGCGGCCATTGCGGGGCTGACGAGGTGCGTGCGTCCGCCGGGGCCTTGCCGCCCCTCGAAGTTGCGGTTGGAGGTCGAGGCGCTGCGCTCTCCGGGGCTCAGGCGGTCGGGGTTCATCGCGAGGCACATCGAGCAGCCGGCTTCGCGCCACTCGAACCCGGCCTCGGTGAATACCTTGTCGAGCCCTTCCGCCTCGGCCTGCTGTTTCACGGCCCACGAGCCGGGGACGACCATCGCGCGGACTGACGCCGCGACGCTCTTGCCGTGGGCGATCGCGGCGGCGGCGCGCATATCCTCGATGCGGGAGTTGGTGCACGAGCCGATGAATACGGTGTCGATGGCGATGTCCTGCAAGCGCTCTCCGCCGCTGAGGCCCATATAGCCCAGGGCCTTCTCGACCGCCGCCTGGTCTTGCGACGAGGAGTAGTCCTCCGGACGGGGCACGCGGCCTCCCACAGGCGCCACCTGCGCGGGATTCGTTCCCCACGTAACCTGCGGCTCTATCTCCGCGCCGTCCATCGTCACGACGGTGTCGAAGACTGCTCCGTCGTCGGTGCAGAGGGCCTTCCACGCCTCGACGGCGGCGTCCCAGTCGCCGTCTGCAGGAGCGTGCTCCCGCCCCTTGAGATAGGCGAACGTCTTCTCGTCGGGGGCGACCATTCCGGTGCGCGCGCCGGCCTCGATGGACATATTACAGACGGTCATCCGTCCTTCCATCGACATATCGCGAAAGACGTCGCCGGTGTACTCGATGGCGTGGCCGATGCCTCCCGATGTGCCTATCTTGCCGATAATCGCAAGGATGACGTCCTTGGGAGTTACGCCGGGGGCGAGGCTTCCGTTGACCCGCACTTCCATCGTTTTGGGCTTGGCCTGCCAGATGCACTGGGTTGCGAGCACGTGCTCGACCTCGGAGGTGCCTATGCCGAACGCCATGGCGCCCACGGCGCCGTGCGTGGCGGTGTGGCTGTCGCCGCAGACGATGATCATTCCGGGCTGCGTCCGTCCTTGTTCAGGGCCGATGACGTGGACGATGCCCTGCTTCTCGCTGAACATATCGAAGTACTGGAGGCCGAACTCGTCGGCGTTGCGCTGCATAGCCTCGAGCTGGGCCTTCGACACCTCGTCGGCGAGGGGCTTGTCTCGGTCGCTGGTCGGGACGTTATGGTCGGCGACTGCGATGGTCTTGTCGAGGCGGCGGATGCGGCGGTTGTTCATGCGCAGGCCGTCGAACGCCTGGGGCGACGTCACCTCGTGAACGAGGTGGAGGTCGACGTAGAGCAGGGAAGGTTTGCCGGGCTCCTCACGGACGACGTGGAAATCCCAGATTTTCTCGAACATTGTCTTAGGGGGCATAGGCTCCTCCGGATGCGGCGTCTCAGACCATGGAATCATCGATCAGCTCCAACGGAGCCTTGCGCGCAGTGATGCGCGACCGGCGCAGCGTCAGCGCGGTCAACCGCCAACCGCGATGATAGCACCCGGCGCTTCCGCCGCGACGGGCGCGCCGGGGCGAAGCGGCCTCGGCGCCCGTCGCAGAACTCCCTACACCGCGCCTATCGCCTCGGGAGCGCGGCTGACGTCGCCCATCGAGAGGAGTCGGTTGAGGGCGTTCATATACGCCTGGGCCGACGCCACGATGATGTCGGTGTCGGCGCCGCGCCCGATGTAGGGGCGTCCGTCCTGCTCGATGCGAATGCTCACCTCGCCGACGGCGTCGATGCCCTCCGTTACGGAGTTCACGCTGAACTCCGTGAGTTCGTTGGGGACGCCGACGATGCGGTTGATCGCGCGATACACCGCGTCGACGGGGCCTGTGCCGGTGGCGGCGTCGGTGCGCTCATTCCCTTCCTGGTCGACGAGCTGCACCGTGGCGGTGGCGATCTCGTTGTTGCCGCACGTCACCTGCACGTGCTGGAGCGAGTACGTCTCCTCGACAGCGGTCCGCTCGTTCCCCATCAGGGCGATGAGGTCGCGGTCCGTCACCTCGCGCTTCTTGTCGGCGAGCTCCTTGAACGCCTCATGCACCTTGTCGAGCTCGTCGTCGGAGAGCGCATAGCCCAACTCTTCGAGCCGCGCGCGCAGGCCGTGGCGCCCGCTCAGCTTGCCGAGGACAAGCTCGCTGTGGGGGACGCCCACGTCGAGCGGGTTGATGATTTCGTACGTCGAGCGCTCTTTGAGGATGCCGTCCTGGTGAATTCCGGAGGCGTGGCGGAACGCATTGCGTCCGATCACTGCCTTGTTCGGCTGCACCGGGAACCCGCTCACCTGACTAACGAGGCGGCTGGTCGCGTAGAGCTGGGCCGTATCGACCTGCGTGTCCACCCCGAAGTAGTCCTGCCGCGTCCGGAGCGCCATGATGATTTCTTCGATCGCCGTGTTGCCGGCCCGTTCGCCGATGCCGTTGACGCACCCTTCGACCTGGCGCGCCCCGGCCTTTACGGCGGCCAGACTGTTGGCGACCGACATCCCCAGGTCGTCGTGGCAGTGAACCGACAGCCGGACCGTGTCGCCCAGCTCCGGGACTTGCTCGCGCAAGTAGCTGATGAGCGCGGCGAACTGCTCGGGGACTGCGTAGCCGACGGTGTCGGGAATGTTGATAGTGGAGGCGCCGGCGTCCACGGCGGCGCGAACCATATGCGCGAGGAACTCTCTCTCGGTGCGGCTCGAGTCCATCGGCGAGAACTCGACGTCGTCGGTGTGCTGGCGGGCGCGGGCGACAGCCTTCGCCGCCATCTCGACGACCTCTTCCCGGTTCTTTCGCAGCTGATGCTGGATGTGCTGGTCGGAGGAGGAGATGAACACATGGATGCGGGGGTGGGCGGCGTCCTGCAGCGCCTCGCCGGCTCGATCAACCGCAGCCTCGTTGGCGTGGGCCAGCGCGGCTATGGTGGGCTTCCGCACTTCGCGCGCCACGCGCTGCACCGCTGCGAAGTCGCCGGGCGAGCTGACGGGGAAGCCCGCCTCTATCACATCGACGCCCAGGCGTTCGAGCTGACGGGCTATCTCCACCTTCTCTTCAACGGTCATAGCCGCCCCGGCGGACTGCTCGCCGTCGCGGAGGGTCGTGTCGAATATCAGTACGCGGTCTTCCATTGCCTGGCCTCCTTCGGACTTCTGTTGCGCCGGTCCGATTCGCGGCTCGCCTTCCCGGTTACTTCTTTCCCAAGAAGGTCATCATCCCGCGCAGTTGCGCGCCGACTTCCTCGATTTCGTGTTTGGCGGAAGCTTCGCGCATCGCCTTGAACCTTGGCTGCCCCTCGTGGTTCTCCGCGATCCATTCGCGCGCGAACTCGCCGCTCTGTATCTCGCTGAGCACCTGCTTCATCGAGGCGCGAGCGTGTTCATCGACTACGCGCGGGCCGCGGCTGTAGTCGCCGTACTCGGCCGTGTCGCTCACGGAGTAGCGCATGTACTTCATGCCGCCCTCGTAGAGCAGGTCGACGATGAGCTTCAGCTCGTGCATCACCTCGAAGTAGGCGATTTCGGGCTGGTAGCCGGCCTCGACGAGCACTTCGAACGCGTTGGTTATCAGGTTCGTCACGCCGCCGCAGAGCACCGTCTGCTCGCCGAAGAGATCCGTTTCGGTCTCCTCCTTGAACGTCGTCTCGACGATGCCGGCGCGCATCGAGCCGATGCCGGCGCCGTAGGCGAGGGCGTTGGCGAGGGCGTCGCCCGACGCGTCCTGGTGGATCGCCACCAGCGAGGGCACGCCCTGGCCTTCGACGAACACCTCGCGCACGCGGTGGCCGGGCGCCTTGGGGGCGATCATCGACACGTCGACGTTCGGGGGCGGCTTGATCTCGCCGAAGTGGATGTTGAAGCCGTGCGCGAACATGAGCGTCTTCGAACTGTTCAGCTCCGGTTCGATCGACTCCCGGTACACTGCGCCCTGCACGGTGTCGGGAACGAGCACCATAATGATGTCGCTCTCGCGCGCGGCGGCGGCGGGGGAATCGACGCGGAGCCCTTCGCCCTCGGCCTTGGCCTTGCTCGCGCTCCCCGCGTGCAAGCCGACCATCACATCGACGCCGCTGTCGCGCAGGTTCAGCGCGTGGGCGTGGCCCTGGCTTCCGTATCCGACGACGCCTACGCGCTTGCCCGCAAGCCGCGCCGGATCGGCGTCTTTCTCGTAGTACACCTTCGCCATTTCGATTGTCCCTCCTCAGACTTCCCGGGTTTCCGGTTGATTCCTGTGCTGCGCGCCGCTCCGGCGCCGTATTTAGGGAACGACCTCCGCATCGGGGGCCGTCCTGTCGACGCCGCGGGTTGTTTGGCGCGCGCCGGTTGCGGCGCTTCCGCGGGTCATCGCGATGCGGCCTGTCCGCATCGTCTCGCGGATGCCGAACGGATGCAGAAGCCGCAACAGCGCGTTGACCTTCTCCTCGTCGCCTGTTACTTCGATAGTGATGGACTCTCGCGTCACATCGACGGTTTTGGCGCGGAAGATATCGACGATCTGCATAATCTCCGCGCGCGATGCGGCGCTGGAGCGCACCTTCACGAGCGCGAGCTCGCGCACCACGATGCTCTCGTCCGAAATGTTGGTCACCCGCACGACGTCGATCAGCTTGTAGAGCTGCTTGGTCACCTGCTCGACGACCCATTCGTCGCCCTCTACGACGAACGTCATGCGCGAGAGGCCGGGGGTCTCGCTGTGTCCGACGGACAAGTTCGAGATATTGAACCCGCGCCGCGAGAAGAGTCCTGCGATGCGCGCAAGCACGCCCGGCTTGTCTTCGACAAGCGCCGTGATGGTGTGCGGCGCGCCGCGGTCGCTTGCCGCTACGTGAGCCACGACGGGGCCTCCTCGCGAGCGGGGGACTCGATCATTTCGAACACGCTTTCGCCTGCGGGCACGTGCGGGTAGACGTTCTCTTCGGGGTCGACGTGGAAGTCGACCAGCGCGGGGCCGTCGACGGCGGACGCCTCGGCTATGGCGGCGCGTACTTGCGACTGGTCGGTCACGCGTTTCGCCCAGATGCCGAACGCCTCGGCAAGCTTCACGAAATCGGGGTTGCGGGAGTACCCGGAGGCTACGCGGGCGCCTCCGTAGAAGAGGTCTTGCAGCTGCCGCACGAGCCCGAGGTTGTTGTTATTGAGGAGAGCGAACTTCACCGGCACGTTGTGCTCGGCGATCGTCGCCAGTTCCGACATCGTCATCTGGAACCCGCCGTCTCCGGCGATGCTCCACACCTCGCGACCGGGGAGCGCGAACGCGGCGCCCATAGCTGCGGGCGTCTCGAAGCCCATCGTGCCGAGTCCGCCGGAGGTGATCCACGCTCCCTGTTCCTTGAACACGTAGTGCTGGGCCGCCCACATCTGATGCTGGCCCACGCCGGTCACGACGACGGCCTTGCCGTCGGTCGCGGCGCAGAGCTCGCGCACTATCTGCTGGGGAATCATGCCGTCGCGCCCGCTGTCGCGGAGCGGATGCTCCGCGCGGAGCGCCTCAATCTCCGCAATCCACTCCGGGCGGGAGACGCGTTCGACCTCTTTGGCAAGCGCGTGCATTACCCGCTTCGCGTCGCCCACGATAGGCACGGCGACGCCGACATTCTTGCCGACTTCCGCAGGGTCGATGTCGATGTGGACGATCCTGGCGTTCGGCGCGAAGGCGCTGAGGCGGCCCGTTACACGGTCGTCGAACCGCATGCCGACGCCGATGATGAGGTCGGCGCGGTCGATCGCCCAGTTGTTGTGGGCCTGCCCGTGCATGCCGGGCATCCCGAGGCTCAGCACGTGGTCGCCGGCGAACGCGCCGATGCCGAGGAGCGTCGTGATGACGGGGATCTGCGCCTTTTCGGCGACCTCCCGCACTTCGGCTTCGGCGCGCGCGATGAGCGCGCCGTGCCCTACCAGCAACAGCGGACGACGCGACTCCCTGATGAGTCGCGCGGCGCGCTTGATCATCTGCGCGTGGCCGTCCAGCGTGGGCTTGTACGAGCGCATATCGACGCGATCGGGATAGTCGAACTCGGCGCTCTCGGTGAGCACGTCGCGAGGGACGTCGACGAGCACGGGGCCGGGGCGCCCGGTCTGCGCGATATGGAACGCCTCGCGCAGGATTCGGGGGAGATCGGCGGCGCTCATCGCCAGGTAGTTGTGCTTGGTTATGGGAAGCGTTATCCCCGTCGTGTCGGTCTCCTGGAAAGCGTCCCTGCCGATGGCGGCGCGGGGCACCTGTCCCGTTATAGCGACGACCGGGGAGGAGTCCATCATTGCGGTGGCGAGTGGGGTGACAAGGTTTGTCGCGCCAGGGCCGGAGGTCGCCACGGCGACGCCTACCCTGCCCGACGCGCGCGCGTAGCCGTCGGCGGCGTGCCCGGCGTTCTGCTCGTGGCGCACGAGAATGTGCCGCAGCTGGGGATACTCCGGGAACGTCTGATAGAGCGGGAGGATGGCGCCGCCGGGCAGCCCGAACATAACCTCCACGCCCTCGCGGAGCAGGCACTCGCAAATTATCTGCGCGCCGTTCAAGCGCAAGCCGGTCCTCCCTTCCCGTTCTCGCTGTTCTCAATGCCGTATGCGGCGCGCGTTCGAGGCCAACAAAAAACCCGCCCCACAACAAGGGACGGGTCACTGACGCCCGCGGTACCACCCTACTTCCCCGGACTGCGTCCGGAGCAACTCAACCTGCGCGGTATCGGCGCGCGCCGCCTGCCCTACTCCCACGTTCAGGCAAGCCGCTCGGGGACGAGTTCAGGAGGGCTTGTTCCGCCGCCGGCCTTTCACCATTCGCCGGCTCGCTGGGGCGCGCTGACTCCCTACTACTTCCCTTCTCAGCGGACAACTATTCGGGAACGTTATTTACTCTACCACGACTCCTGCGTATCGTCAAACGAGCTCGCAGAGTCGGAACAGTTCAACCGTTCTACTGCGTCGACTGCGACCGAGCGTCAACGGCATCCGCAAACGACGCCGCTGCCCATCGCCGCCGCCCCGGAGCCGTGCGTCAGATAGCCGTCGCGACGCCACCAGTCCAGCCCGCCGATCAGCTCGCGCACCTGAAAACCGAGCGTGAGCAGCTTTAGCGCCGTTTTCGTAGACGCATTGCATCCGATGCCGTCGCAGTAGCAGACGTAGAGCTTCGACCTGTCGAGCGCCTCTGTCGTGTCTGCGCTGATGCTCCTGTGGGGAAGGCTCATGGCTCCCGGAATGTGTTCGTTCGCATACGCGTCCGCGGAGCGTCCGTCCACTACCTCGATAGGCTCGCCCCTACCCAGAGCTTCGTAAAGATCCGCCGAGTCCATTTCGTAGGCGAGCTTGCTCTGGTAATAGTTCATCTGATCGATGCTCACGCCGCCCCCTCTCCCCGCTCCTCATTACGCTCCCTTGCCTGCTCCCCGACCATGCTTATTCTACAATGCCCTCGCCTCCCCCCTCCGACGAGGCCGAAATTCCCCAGGGGGTCTGGGGGAGCGAACGCTCTCCCAGTTGCGCCCCAGCACTGACGCCCCTCCCACACTCGCCCGCTACCGCCCCGCGAACTCTGCCGAATTCGGCTCGCCTAGGGGCGATAGACCGCAGGAGCCTCCGCAGCCTCGCCAATGTTGGCGATAATCAAATCCGGCCCGCCGTTGATCTCTTGCAGCGAGCGGAATCCCTCCTTGGCCGCCTCCTGGAGGTGCGCCTCCCAATCAGCCTGGGCTCCGGCGAGCGCAGGCGCGGTCTGCTCCATTTCGATTAGCTCGTACTGCCGGGCGCTCTTGAAAGGCTTGGTCCGCTTGGACGCTGCGACCAGTTGCTGGAGCGTCAGCTTCCCGTAGACGCCAATCACGCCATCGAGGATGTGCTCCGCCTCCGGATCCAGCGGCTCGCAGCGAGCATCTCCCGCCGCGTACTTCGACGTAATCCCTCCGTAGATGTTGGGCGCTTCCTCGACGCGGATGCGGTTGGCGTTCGCCAGAGCCTGCGCCTCGGCAACGATCCCGTGGCTCACAGCGTTGGGGCCATAGTGGTCCCACGCATAGCGAAACCCTGTTATCGTGCAGCCGTAGTGCTGGAGTGCTCGTAGTCGGCCAGGTAGACGAGTTTGACGAGGGCCGTACTGACTACCGGCCGCCCCATCCGTTCCAGCACTCGCATAATCAGCCGTCGCCGACGTTCCATGATCTTCTGTCCGCCCTTCGCTAGTGCTGTCGCGTATTTGAGTGTTCTATAGACGTTTCCCCGCTCTGTCAACGCGCCAATGGCGCGACGGAAGAGCCCATCCGTGCGCCGGGCGGTGGCGCGCACCGCACGGAACGCGGTAGCCTTGCCGTGGAGGGACTCGCATGCTCGACCGGCTCAACGAAAAGCTCAGGCGCCTGCGCGACAGCGGACGCGTCGGGGTCGCGCCGTATGTAACGATCGGCCTGCCCAGCATCGAGGAGACGCTGGCCATCGTGCCCGCCATCGAGGCTGCGGGCTCCGACATCATCGAGCTTGGCGTTCCCTACAGCGACCCGCTCGCCGACGGCCCGACGGTGCAGGCTGCAAGCTACCGCGCGCTCTCCAATGGCGTCGACTCCCGCGCGTGCATCGAAACCGTGCGCCGGCTGCGTGAAAACGGCGTGGCGCTGCCGCTCATCTTTATGGGGTACTACAACCCCATCCTCAGCTACGGCGTCGAGGCGTACGCGAACGACTGCGCCGGCGCCGGCGTCGACGCTCTTATCGTTCCCGACCTTCCGCCGGAAGAGGCCGGCCCCTTGCGCGACGCCTTGCGCCGGCGCGGGCTGGGACTCGTCAGTTTCGCGGCGCCGACCTGCACCGACGCGCGCCTGGCGATTGCGACGCAGGAGGCTGACGGGTTCGTCTACTGCGCCAGTGTCGCCGGCGTCACGGGAGCGCGGGCCGACCTCCCGCCGGATCTGCCCGGGTTCATCGCGCGCGTCCGCAGGCACACGAGCCTGCCTCTCGCGGTGGGGTTCGGCGTCTCCGAGCGGCGGCACATCGAGACGGTCGGCGAGGTCGCCGACATCGCGGCTGTGGGAAGCGCGCTCATCAGCGTGATAGACTCGTCGCCGCCCGGCGAGGCTGCGGCGCGGGCCGGCGCCTTCGTTGCAGGGCTTGCCGGCAACGCGTAAGCGTCCCGTCCGGCTATCCGGCGCCGGAGCGGAGCTCGCCGCATGACGCACACCCTAGGACTGCGCGGGGCAACCACCGCAGACGCGAATACCCCCGAGGCTATTCTCGACGCCACAGAAGAGCTGTTGCGCGAGATAGCTGCAGCGAACAGCCTTGCGGAAATCGACATCGGCGCGGTATTCTTTACTGTAACCGACGACCTGAATGCGGAGTTCCCGGCCAAGGCGGCGCGCGTTCGACTGGGCTGGCAAGAGACCGCGCTGATGGACAGCATCGAAATCCCGGCGCCCGGCGCTCCAAAGTCGGTAATCCGGACGCTGCTGCTCATCAACACCGACAAGCAGAAGCACGAACTCCGGCACGTCTACCTTAAGGGCGCCCGCGGGCTGCGGGCCCCGCAGAACGATTGAACCGACGGAACCGGCGGAAACTATGCGCGCAACCAATACCGGCGAACCCCGCAGCTACGGCCCCCGGGCCGCCGGCCCCGCACGGCGCTCCCCGCTGTTCACGAGGCGCGGCGCGGCCAGTTCGTCCTATCGCTAGGACGACTCTCCGCTCTCTTCCGCGCTTCAGCAACACGATTCACGAAAGGGGATAGCGTCGTGGCGCAATCGATTAGCGACCTCCATATTCAGCGGTTCGACCCGCTCATCGCACCCGAAGACCTTCAACGGAAGCTGCCGCTCCCGGCGGCAAGCGCCCGCTTCATCGCCGGCGGACGCGAGCAGGTGCAGCGCATCCTCGCCGGCGACGACCCGCGCCTGCTCGTCATCGTGGGGCCCTGCTCCATCCACGATGAGAAGGCCGCCCTCGAATACGCCGCCAACCTCAAGGCGACCGCCGACCGCGTGCACGAAAACGTGCTCGCCCTTATGCGGGTCTACTTCGAGAAGCCCCGCACCTCGCTCGGATGGAAGGGCTTCATCAACGACCCCAATCTGGACGGCTCGTTCGACATCTCGAGCGGGCTCTACCGCGCCCGGAAGCTGCTCCTGCAGCTGGCGGATATGGGAGTGCTCGCCGCCACGGAGTTCCTCGACCCCATCACGCCCCAGTACACCGCCGACCTCATCGCATGGGCGGCGATCGGCGCCCGCACTACCGAGAGCCAGACCCATCGCGAGATGGCCAGCGGACTCTCCATGCCCGTCGGCTTCAAGAACGGCACCGACGGCAACTCCCAGATCGCCATCGACGCCATGAAGACCGCGCGCGCTCCTCACGCCTTTCTCGGCATCGACCGCCAGGGACGCACCTGCGTCGTCCACACCGAGGGCAACCCCTACGGCCACCTCATCCTCCGCGGCGGCACAGGAGGCCCCAATTACGCCGAGACCAGCGTCCGCGACGTCCAGCGCAAGCTCTCCTCGCTCAACCTCCCTTCCCGCATAATGGTCGACTGCTCCCACGCGAACTCGGAGAAAGACCACACTCGCCAGACCATCGCCTTCCGCGACGTCGTCGAGCAGCGCCGCGCAGGCAACGACCAGCTCGTGGGGCTGATGGTCGAGAGCCACCTCAACCCCGGACGCCAGGAGCTTGGCGACGACCCCGCGCATCTGGACTACGGAGTCTCGATTACCGACGCGTGCATCGGGTGGGACGAGACCGAGGCCATCCTTGCGGAGGCCTCCGAGCGCCTCGCCGCCGAGCCGGCGGTCTGAACTAGCTGGAGGGCGGGCCTGTGACCGGCCTCCGCGAGGAGCTCAGCGCGCGCCGCTCCGCCGGGCCGGCGGCCATCGCGTTCGGCGTGTTCGACGGCGTCCACCTCGGACACCGGCATGTGCTGCGCAAGCTGGCGGACGACGCCCGCGACCGCGGCCTGGCGCCGGTCGTCGTCACCCCTGCGAACCATCCCCTCTCGGTGCTGCGCCCCAACGCAGAGTTGCGCTTGCTCACGTCTCTCCGCGAGCGGCTGGAGCTCCTGCGGCAAGCAGGCCCTGCAGAGATCGTTCCCATCACGTTCACACGCGACGTGTCCCTCCTGAGCGCGCGGGACTTTATGCGCGCGCTCAAGGACTGCCTGCAGATCGAGCATTTCGTGGCCGGAGCGGACTTCGCGCTCGGACACAACCGCGAGGGAACGATGCCCGTGCTCGCCGCCCTGGGGAAGGAGATTGGCTACACCATCGAGGCTGCCGGACACTTCCTGCTCGACAGCATGCCCGTCAGCAGCACCGCCGTCCGCAAGGCGCTGCAGAGCGGCGACATCGCCCTTGCGCGCCGACTGCTTGGCCGGCCTTTCGCGCTCGACGGCCCCGTGATAGAGGGCGAAGGGCGCGGCGGCGGACTCCTCGGCTACCCCACAGCCAACATCGGAGTCGGCCCGCTGCAGGCGCTCCCCGCCGACGGCGTCTACGCAGCGCGCCTCCGCGTCGGCGACCGCAGCCTCCCCGCCGCCGCCAGCATCGGCTCGAAACCCACCTTCCACGACGGGGGCCCCACAGTGGTCGAGGCGTTCGTCATCGACTTCGACGGCAACCTGTACGATGAGCATGTGAAGCTCGAGTTCGTGCAGCGCTTGCGAGGACAGGAAAAATTCGAGTCGCCCGAAGCGCTCGTCGCCCGCATCGAGGACGACGTCGCCGAGACGCGGCGCATCCTCGCCGAAGCGCAGCCCGCACAGGACGGTTAGCCATGCCTCTCCTCGACTCCGAAACGCTCAACCGCGTCGTCAAGCGCGGCGTCGCCGAAATCATCCCCGAGGCGGAGTTCATCGCCCGCCTGCAGGAGGGCAAACCCCTCCGCCTCAAGATGGGGTTCGATCCCAGCCGGCCCGACCTGCACCTCGGCCACGTCGTCGGGCTCCGCAAACTCCGCCAGCTTCAGGACCTCGGCCACGAGCTCATCCTCATCGTGGGCGACTGGACCGCCCAGATCGGCGACCCCTCCGGACAGTCGGACACCCGGACGATGCTCGACGCCGCGCAGGTGCAGGAGAACGCGGAAACGTATATGCGCCAGTTCTTCCATGTCGTCGACCCCGGCAAAACGCGGGCGGTTTACCAGAGCGAGTGGTTCGGCAAGTTCTCGCTCGCCGACGTTATCCGGCTCACCTCGCGCTTCACCGTCAATCAGTTCCTGCACCGCGACGACTTTGCGCAGCGCTACGCCGCGCAGCGCCCCATCGCCGTAACCGAACTGCTCTACCCCCTGCTGCAGGCGTACGACTCCGTCGCCATCGAGGCCGACGTCGAGTTCGGCGGAACCGACCAGCTCTTCAACCTGCTCGTCGGGCGCGAGCTGCAAGCCAGGGTGGGGCAGCGTCCCCAAATAGTCTTCACGATGCCCATCCTGCCGGGAGTCGACGGCGTGCGGCGTATGGGCAAGTCGCTCGGAAACTACATCGCCATCGAAGACACGCCGGCCGATATGTTCGGCAAGATAATGTCGCTCCCCGACGATGTCGTCCCGCTCTACTTCGAGCTACTCACCGACGCCCCGGACGAAGAGATCGCAGCCATCCGCAGCGCCGTCGAAGAGCGCGCAACCAACCCGATGGAGCTGAAGAAGCGGCTGGGCGAGGAGATGGTCGCCGCGTTTCACTCCCCCGCCGACGCCGCAGTCGCGCGCGCCGAGTTCGAGCGCGTATTTCAGCAGCGCGCGGCGCCGTCGAGCGTGCCGGAGTTCGCAGTCGGCCCCGGAACCGACGGAGTCGAGGAGGCCGACGCCGACGGTTTCGCAGCCGACCTCTCGCGCCTGATCGTCGCGCTGGGGCTTGCGGCGAGCCGCAGCGAAGCGCGGCGCCTCCTGCGGCAGAACGCCGTGCAGATCGACGGCGAGCGCCCGGAGGGCGAGCGCGTCCGCGCGGCGTACGGCGCCGTCATCCGCGTCGGCAGCCGCCGCTACCTCCGCCTCATCCGCGCATAGCTCCCGCCCTTATCTCTCCCCAGGGGGTCTGGGGGAGCGAACGCTCTCCCAGCAGCGCCCCAGCGCTCACGCCCCACACACATCTGATGCGAGCGCTGCTTGCCGTCTGCGGGCGGGCGGCGTATCGTCGCACCGATACGCTCCGCGTGAGGTGAAGCCATGCTGACCCAGGAAGAGAACGACCTGCTGACCCGCGTCGGGCCCGGCACTCCCGGTGGGGAGCTGCTCCGGCGCTACTGGCACCCCATCAGCCTCGCGCGCGACTTGACGCCCGAAACGCCCACCAAGGCCGTCCGCGTCCTGGGCGAGGACTTGGTTCTGTTCCTCGACAAATCGGGGCGCATCGGGCTACTTGCCGACCACTGCGCCCACCGCAGCGCGTCGCTCGTCTACGGACGCGTCGAGGAGCGCGGCATCTCCTGCGCCTACCACGGCTGGCTGTACGACTGCGACGGCAACATCCTCGAAACGCCGCCGGAGAAGAACGAGGCCATCATCCGCTCGGTGAAGCAGACGGCCTACAAGGCTATCGCCCACATCGGCATGATCTTCGCCTATATGGGCCCCGATCCCGCGCCGCCCCTGCCCCCCTACGACACGATGTTCCGCAAGGACGGCACGCGCATGGTGCGCCTCCACGCTCCGCTCGACTGCAACTGGTTCCAGGCCATGGAGAACTCGATGGACCCGGCGCACCTGCAGGTGCTCCACCAGGAGTTCATCGGCAGGGGCCGCCGCGAGCCGGTCAACACGACCCGCGGGTACACCGACGACGTCGATCATTTCGAGTTCTATATGACCGATTACGGCGGGCTGATGAAGAAGCGCACCTACAAGAACGGGATGATCGACGAACACCCCGTGCTCTTCCCGAACATCCTGCGCCAGGGCTCCAGCTCGCAGTTCCGGACGCCTATCGACGACACCCACACCCTGCATATCCGCATGCACTTCTACCCGAACGAGGACGGCTCAGAAGACCCCCGCGCGTTCGACCCCGAAATACAGATCGACCCGCCCAACAAGGAAGACCCCGACAAGCAGCACCCGTTCACTAAGTTCATCCTCCGCGACGTCAACGCGCAAGACCAGATGGCCTGGGAGACCCAGGGCCCCATCACCGACCGCAGCGTGGAGCACCTGAGCTACTCCGACCGGGGCGTCGTGATGCTCCGCCGCGTCGTGAAGGAGCAGATCGAGCGCGTGCAGCGCGGTGAAGACCCCATCGGCGTCTTCCGCGACCCTGACCACCCGATCATCGACACCAACGTCGACGAGGGCGTCGCGCAGATCAGCCGCGACCGCTCTCCTGAGGCGCGGGTGGCGACCTAAGCGCAACGCAGTCCACACGGATTGAGGGGGAGTCCGCTCCCCTCGATCCGCCTCAGGATGGGGGTAGGCTTCGCAGGGCGTAGACCTACAGCATCCTGTGCGCAAGGCGGCTTGGCGCCGTAAATGTTGGGTTTTCGCCTTGGTGCGGGGCTTGCCTCGCCCCCTATAATGGCACAATCCCGCTTTTCCGGATTCCCGCCTATGCCGTTTACCCACCTCCACGTTCACTCGGAGTTCAGTCTCCTCGACGGACTCAGCCGCATACCAACCCTCGTTGGGCGCGCCAAAGAGCTTGGCATGACGGCGCTGGGCATCACCGACCACGGCTCTCTCTACGGCGCGGTGGACTTCTACTCCGCGTGCAAGGAGGCTGGCGTCAAGCCCGTCATCGGCTGCGAGCTCTACGTCGCCGAGGGCAGCAGATTCGACCGCAAGCCCGGCGCGCGCAACTACACGCACCTCACCGTCCTCGCCCAGAACAACGAGGGCTACCACAACCTGATGAAGCTGTCGTCGAAGGGGCACCTCGAGGGCTTCTATCACAAGCCGCGCGTCGACCAAGAACTGCTCACGCAGCACGCCGACGGCCTCATCGTCCTCTCGGGTTGCCCCAGCTCCGAAATCTCGGTCGCGCTCATCGACGGCAACTACGAGCGGGCCCGCGAAATAGCGCGCCGCAGCCTCGGAACGTTCCCGTCGTTCTACCTCGAAATGCAGCGCCACGAGAACCTCGATTTCCTGGAGCGGCTGAACAGCGGCATCCTCAAGCTCGGGGAGGAGCTCGACATCCCCATCGTCGCCACCAACGACCTCCACTACGTGAACAAGGCCGACGCGCAGCTGCACGACGTGCTGCTCTGCATCGGCACCAACGCCACCGTCCACGACGAGAAGCGCTTCCGGTTCGACGCCGACTCCTTCTATCTGAAGAGCCCGGAGGAGATGAGCGAGCTGTTCGCAGACATCCCCGAGGCGGTCAGCATCACGCAGCAGATCGCCGACTCCACGGACGTCTCGCTCGACTTCTCCACCCTTCACCTGCCGCAGTACGCCGCGCCGGAAGGCGAGGACGCCGACGGCTACCTGCGCCGCCTCTGCTGGCAGGGGTTCGGCGAGCGCTATCCCAACGGCGCGCCCGAGGAGCACAAGGAGCGGCTGGAGTACGAGCTCGACGTCATCACGCAGACGCAGTACCCCAACTACTTCCTCGTAGTGTGGGACATCGCGGAGTTCGCGCGGCGTAACGACATCGTCTTCGGCGTCCGCGGCAGCGCCGCATCGTCGCTCGCGCTCTATTGCCTCGGCGTCACCAACATCGACCCGCTCGACTACCGGCTCGTCTTCGAGCGTTTCCTGAACATCGAACGGAAGGAGATGCCGGACATCGACATCGACTTCCAAGACGACCGCCGCGAGGAGGCGATCCAGTACGTAACCGGCAAGTACGGGCGCGACCACGTGGCGCAAATCATTACGTTCGGCACGCTCGGCGCCCGGGCGGCCATACGCGACTCCGGGCGCGCTCTCGGAATGTCCTACGCCGACGTCGACCGCATCGCGCAGCTCATCCCGAAGGGGCCGCCCGGCATCACTCTGCAAGACGCCTACGAGGCGTCGCCCGAACTGCAGGAAGCCTACGAAGGCGACGAGACATACCGCACCCTCATCGACACGGCGCGCGGGCTCGAGGGCGTCACGCGCCACGTGAGCACCCACGCGGCGGGCGTGGTTATCGCGCAAGACCCCCTCATCGAGCACATTCCCCTGCAGCGGCCCACCAAGGGCGACGAGTCCGGCGTCGCCATGACCCAGTACGCCATGGAGCCGGTGGCGAAGCTGGGCCTCCTCAAGATGGACTTCCTCGGCCTCATCAACTACTCCGTTCTGAGCAACACGATACGCATGGTGCGCGAGCGCCGCGGCGTCGACGCGCCCCTGGAGTCCCTTACGTTCGACGACGCGCGAACGTACGAGCTGCTCTCCAGCGGGGAGACGACGGGCGTGTTCCAGCTCGAGGGAGCGGGGATGCGCCGGTACGTGAAGGAGCTGCGTCCGGGGGCGTTGGGCGAACTGGCCGCGATGATCGCGCTCTACCGTCCTGGGCCTATGGAGCAGATCGGCGCGTTCATCGACTCCAAGTTCGGACGCGCTCCCACCACCTATCCGCATCCGGCGCTCGAGGAGATTCTGACCGAGACGTACGGGATCATCGTCTACCAGGACCAGGTGCTGCATGTGCTGCAGCGGTTCGCGGGCTACTCGCTCGGCGAGGCCGACATCGTGCGGAAGGCGATGGGCAAGAAGATCGCCACGCTGATGCAGCAGGAGCGCGAGAACTTCCTGGCCGGCGCGGGCAGGCTCGGATACGACGCCGGCACGGCGACCGCTGTGTTCGACCTCATCGAACCGTTCGCCGGCTACGCCTTCAACAAGGCCCACAGCGTTAGCTATGCCGTCGTGGCGTACTGGACCGCCTACTTCAAGGCAAACTACCCGGTGGAGTACCTCACATGCCTGCTCAACGCGTATGCGGGCAGCGACAGGGCGGGGCTGTACGCGGCGGAGTGCGCGCGGCTCGATATCCCCATCCTGCCGCCGGACGCGAGCCGCAGCGACGTCGATTTCTCCATCGACGTCTCCGCGGACGGCAAGCCCGCCATCCGGTTCGGGCTCGCGTCGATCAAGAACGTCGGCGCCGCCGCGGTGCGGAGCCTCGTCGCCGAGCGCATGGCGAACGGCCCGTTCGCGTCGTTAGAGGACTTCTGCCGGAGGGCGGGGGTCGACGCGGCCAATCGCCGCATCGTCGAGAACCTCGTCAAGGCCGGCGCGCTCGACAGTTTCGGCTCGCGCAGCCGCCTGGCCGCGAGCGTCGACTCGATTGTCCAGCTGATGCAGCGCGAGGCCCGGCTGAAGGACAGCGGCCAATCGACGATGTTCGACCTGTTCGGCGCAGCGATGCCGACTCCTCTCGCGGACATCGAATTGCAGCCCGCCCCTGAGCTGTCGGCCCGCGAGGTCGCGGCGTGGGAGCGGGAGCTGCTCGGCGTAACCCTCCGGCAAGGGCCGCTCAGCCCCAGAAACGCCCCGAAGGGGGCTGTGCTCTCACACAACGAACTCGAATCCCTGCCCGAGGGCGACAAGGCGCTGCTCGTCGGCGAAGTGGCCTCGGTGCGATTCGCCACGGACAAGCAGGGCCGGCGCATCTGCTTCGCAATGTTCGAGATATTCGACGGCTCCAAAATCGAGATCGCGGTATGGAGCAGGACGTTCGAGCAGACGGCGGAGCTCTGGGTCAAGGGCGCGCTGCTGCAAGTGAAAGGCCCGGTGCGCCGTCGCCGCGACGAACTCACCGTCCACTGCGACGAGGCGTCAGCCTACGAGATCGGCGACGCCCCTCCCGACACGAACAGTCCGCAGGCGGCGACGCTCCCCGAGCGCGAGACTCCGCCCGTCGTATCTGTGGAGCCGCCCACGCCGCCCGACGCAGTCCCCGCCGCAGCGCCGGTTCCTCCCGCGCCTCCCACGCCGGAGCCGCCGTCTGCTGCTGCTCCAAGCTCCGCGCCGGCGACGAACGGGTCCCGCACGCTGCTCATCAACCTCACCGAGACCGATAAACCAGGCGAGGACAGAATGCTGCTGAGGAATGTCATTCAACTGACGATGGACTACCCGGGGCAGGACAAGGTGAACTTACTCATCGTAAGCCAGGGAACGCGCTACCGGCTCGCGCTGCCTATCGTCTCGACGGGTATCTGCGACAACCTGCTCTCCGAGCTGCAGGCAATGCTCGGAGGCAACCCCGAAGCGCTCGCCATCGAAGAGGCCTCCGCCGCCTGAAACGCCTGACCGTCGGTCAGCGGCGCGACGCTTCGAGGTTGAGCAGTCGCGCCTTCATCGGCAGGCCGGGGCCGCCGAACCCGTGGAGTCCGCCGTCCTTCCCGATCACGCGGTGGCACGGAACCACGATAGGCACGCGGTTGCGCGCCATCGCCTGGCCCGCGCCGCGCGCCGCGCGAACATTGCCCGCGCTCGCCGCCAGCCACTCGTACGACCGCGTCTCTCCCGACGGAATTGACCGGCACGCATCCCATGCGCGGCGGAAGAACGGCGACGCCCCATCGAGGTCGAGCTCCACGTCGCACGATGCGCGCTCGCCGCTGAGGTACTCGGCGAGCTGACGCTCGTAGGGCTCGAACGCGCCCGGCTCATGCTCGGGCAGCGGACGCCGCATCGCAGTTTCGAGGTCTGCGACGGCGCGCTCCGGCGCCGGTTGGGGCAGCGTCGAGTAGCGAACGCCTTTCGCCGAACCGCAGACGGCAACCCATCCCCACGCCGACTCGAATACGTCGTAGTAGCCAGCGGCGCCGTTCTCGCTTCTGCTCATTGCCCTCATCGCTCCTCGCTATCGCATCGCTGCGCCTGTCTACGGAACCGGTATGCCCCGGGGCCCGGCGCGCACAGACAGCGTAGAGGGCAGCCGCCGTCGAGGCAAGCGTCCTTCGCTTGCAACGAAGAGCGTCGGCCTCCCCAGCCCCTTCCTCCCTCCTCAACGCTGACAGCTGCCGCGTCCCGCCGGAGTGGCCTTCCTCTATAATCGGCGGCATCGCTTGGAATTGTAGAAGGAGATCCAATGCGCAACGGCTACAAGGTCTTCGATGCGGACACGCACTTCCACTCCTCAGTCGAGAGCCTCGAGCCGCACCTCGATCCGATGCTCCGCGAGATGCAGCTCGACAGCCGCGAGTTCAAGACCGGATGGGCCGGCGAGGAGCTGCCCGAGCCCTACAAGCGCCTCTACCGCATCGCGGAAGGCGGCGGATGGGGAGCAGCCCCGCCCCGCTACCTCGGCGAGGCCGGGCCCCGCCCCAACGCCGAGCGCCATTTTCAGCGCTTCCAGGGCTTCAAAATCCCCACCCTCGGAGGCTCCGACTGGGATATCGACGCCCGCGTGCGCGATATGGACGAGGAGGGCGTCGACGTCCACCTGATGGTTCCCGGCGCCGCATCGGGGCACGCCGACCCCGCCGTCGATATGGCTATGCTCCAAAGCGTCCACCGGCATCTCGACGACGTGTGCGGACGCTACCCCGGCCGGCTCAACTCGCTGATCCTCGCTACCGCGCGCGACATCGAGGGCTCCGCGCTCGAAATCAAACGCTACGCCGATTCGCCATGGGCGAAGGGCGTGCTCGTGAGTCTCCCCCTTGACTTCCCCGTCGACCACCCCGACCTGCATCCGGTGTGGGCCGCGGCGGACGACGCCGGCCTCGCCGTCGTGCATCACAGCTTCGCCACCGGCTACCCCGGCTACCGCGACCTGTGGGACAACCCGTTCATTGGCAGGACCGCGTCGCACCCATGGGCCGCGATGCGCATGATCTCCGCGTTCCTCGGCGCTGGACTTCTCGACAAGTACCCGAACATCAACCTCGCCATCCTCGAGTCCGGCTTTGGATGGCTCCCGTTCTGGATGAAGCGCATGGAAGACCAGGTCCACTACATGGGCTACGTCGCCGAGGACTTGCAGCACACGATGCGCGAGTACATGACCGGCGGGCGTTTCTTCGCCGGCATCGTCATTCACGAAGGCGAGTCCATCACCCGCACGGTGATGGACCTGATGGGCGACCACGTCCTCATGTTCGGCTCCGACTATCCGCACGCCGAGTCCCGCTTCCCTCGTTCGGCGGACATCGTGCTGGAGTGGGAGAGCCTCGGCGAGGAGCGCATGCGCAAGCTGATGTGGGAGAACGCCGCGCGCTGCTTCCGCCTCGATTAGGAGCGGCGAGGGAGTTCGCGCCTGCCGCCTTTGCTTAGCAGCCCTCGTTCGCTCAGCCCCTGGCGCTCTCGATAGCCTCGACAGCGCTGCGCAACTCCCGATCAGCCATCCCCGCAATCACGCGCGCTCTTCGCTCGTGCTAGTATGGGCGCGTCCCCCAGACGGCCCTGTCGAGGAGTCTCCGATGGCAGTCTCAGCCGCCGCCGATCAGGTGGTAGCCGCCCGCCCCAAGCGCGTGGCGGGAACCATTATCACGGGCCACGGCTTTCAGCATATGTACGCCGACGGCTTCCTGGTGCTGCTGCCCGCCATCAAGGACGCGTTCGACCTTGGCGCCGTCGCTCTCGGCGTGCTGTCCACCTCGCGGATGGCGGCAGGCGGCATCCTCAGCATGGGCGGCGGGTTCCTCGTCGATCTGTTCTCCGGCAACCGGGGCGTGCTGCTCGCGGGGAGCCTGTTCACGATGGCGCTCGCTTACCTCTTCGCCGGGGTGGCGCCCAACTTCGCCATTCTGGTGATCGGCGTCTCGCTCGGCTCGGCGGCAGGGTCGTTCTGGCATCCGGTGGGACTCGGCATCCTCTCCTACACGTTCCCCCAGAACCGCGCGCTGATGATGTCGCTGCACCGTTCGGCAGGCAGCGTGGGCGAGGTCATAACGCCGGTCCTCGTCGTGGGAGCGCTCGTCTTCACCTCGTGGCGAGGCGTGCTCGTCGGCGGTTTCTTCCTCATCGCCGCAGTCGCGGCGCTACTGCTTTTCGCGCTCGCGCGCCTCGGACTCCCCCGGCGTCAGGTCATTCACCGGTCGGCGGGAGCGCAGTTCAAGAGCATCGGCGAACTGTTCACCGACCGCGCGCTGCCCGTGCTGCTTGCGGTGTCGGGACTGCGGGGGATGGCCGATCGCGCAGTGGTCTTCTTCCTCCCGGTGCTGATCGCGCAGTTCCTTCGCGAGGTCGAGCCGGACGCGTCCGAAGTCCGTGTTGCGGCGGTGGTTGCGCCGTACCTCATGCTTATGGTGGGGACGTCGGTGGTGGTGTCGCCGCTCATTGGGGCGTTTTCCGACCGCGTGGGACGAAAGCCCGTGCTTATCGTAGTGCTCTTCTTCTCGGCGGTGGTCACCGCTGCGCTTTCGTTTGTTGCGGAGCTTGGAGTGGTCTTCTTCGTGCTTATCGGGCTGCTCGGGATCGTGCGGTTTGCAGGCGCGAACCTGGCGCAGGCGGCGTCGCTCGACATTGCGGACGGACGCCGGCTCGAGGGGAGCATGATCGGCCTGCTGTGGGGCAACAACGCGCTGTTCGGGGCGGTTTCGCCGCTGCTGCTCGGCTTCATCATCGCGTTCTACTCGCCCGCAGGCACGGAGGACTACCGGCTGATCTTCCCGTACGCGACGGCGCTCGCGCTGCTCTCGACTGTGGCGGCGCTCTTCCTGCCGGCAATCGGCAAGCCGCGCAACGCGTAGCTGCTGCCGGAAGCGCGTCCGCTATCCGGAGGGCGCCGCCCGCCCCTCGCTGTTATCATTACACCAAGGCGGGTGGAGCGTCTGGCTCCCCGCCGCGCCGCGGTGGCAACGTAGCTCAGCGGCAGAGCGGGCGCTTCATAAGCGCTAGGTCACAGGTTCGAATCCCGTCGTTGCCACCATTTGCCTTCTCCGGAACTGGGAGAGCGTTCGCTCCTTAGCTCCCTTCAGGGGCGCCCCCTCGACGCGGGCGCAGACGCGCCTCAGACGCGCTCGCCCTCCAGCCGTGGAGCGTGCGGAGGGCGCTTGCTTGGCAAGCCCTCGCGCGCGACGAACGCCAACGCGAGCCCGCCGCCCGCCAGCAGCGGAACGAACACCAGGAACGCGACCGACGGGCTCGCCGCCGCGGCCGCCGCTCCGGCTACTAACGGGCCGGCTATGGCGCCCGTCTCCCCAAAGGTCCGGCGCAACGCCTGCAACTGTCCACGCAGATGCGTCGGCACGATGTCGAACGTGTAGGTGGTCATCGACCCCATCGCCATGCCGCTCGCGAACCCCAGGAACACGAGCACGACACAGAGCGCAACGATGTTCTGCGCCAGGGGCAGCGCGAGGAACATCGCCCCGCCGATTAGCGCCGACGGCGCCGCCACCCACTTCCTCCCCAGCTTGTCCGACACGAACCCCGCAGGAATGATAATCGCGAACGTCGCCGCGCCGAGCACCATAAACAGCAGCCCCGTTACGGCGGGCGAGTAGCCCAACTGATCCTGCGCGAACAGCGGCATCATCGTGTTCGTCACCTGCGTCCGCGTCAGCACCCCGAACGTCGCGATGAACAGAATGAAGTAGGTGAGCCGGTAGTAGGGGTGTATCTCCTTGAAGGCGGTGAAATCGAACATCGAGCGCTGGTTCCTGGGCCGCTCCGCCCTTACCGAGCGGTGCATAAGCGAGAGCGCGAGCACTACGGCGCTCACGCAGCCAAAGATGAGGAACAAGCCCTGGACTCCCACCGGCTCGGTGAGGACTCCGCCGATGGCCGGGCCGAACGCCGTGCCTGCGCCGCTTACGCCCATCAGCGTGCTCAGGGCGCGGCCTCGCTGCTCGGCGCGCACCATCTCCGCCGCGGCGATCTCGCGTCCGAACATCCACATATTCTGTCCGAACCCCCAGATGAACTGCGTGACCATCAGCAGCGCGAAGTTCGGAGAGTAGGCGGCGGCGAAGAGGCTGACGGTGGCGATCAGCGCCCCCGCGACCATCGGCGTCTTAGACCCCCACCGATCGACGAACGACCCGGTCGGGATGAACGACAGGAAGCGTCCCGCCTGCTGCGCGGTGATGACCTGCACGCCAAGGACGGCGGACACGCCGTACTCTTCCCCCAGCGCCGGCAGGGCGGGGATGAGCATGCCCTGCCCGATCATCATCAGCAAGGACGGCAGGTAGATGTGGAGCGCGGCGCTCCAGAACTTTCTGGACATAGCGAAAAGAGCGCAACCGGCAAGGCTCAGGCTATCACGCCGCGCGCCTTCTCCCGCGCACGGCGAGCGTCCGGCGCGTTATCATGAGACGCTCACGGGCGAATAGCTCAGCGGTTAGAGCGCCTGTCTTACACACAGGAGGCCGCAGGTTCGATCCCTGCTTCGCCCACCATCAGAGCGCCGGCGCCCTGCGCCCCCCCGATTCCCCCCCCGGAACGGCGCCCTGCTCCCCTGTCCGAGGGAGAGTAGGCATGGCAGCTTGCGCCTGAGCGTCGCCATCGGAGACTACGACCGCGCCCGCCCGCTCGCCTCGCCCGCAAAGCGTCACGCCGAAGGAGCTGTTCGTCCCCGTGGGCGAGCAGAGGCGGAGAGGGCGCCTGGCGTTGCGAGCGCTTATCATGCGCTCCATGCGGGCGAGCGCGCCGCAACGAGGAGGAACCTATGACCACCGAGCCCATCAACCTCTACGAACTCGAGGCTATGGCCGAGCGCTCCCTCGAGCCGAACGAGTGGGACTACGTCGCCGGCGGCGCTACGGACGAAATCACTATCGCGCGCACGCGCTCCGTATTCGACCACATCGCCCTCCGCCCGCGCATGCTCGCGGGAATTCCCGGCGCCGACCTCGGCGCGACCGTCCTCGGCGAGCGCATCGCCGCGCCGTTTATGCTCTCCCCTTGCGGAAGCCACAAACGCGCCCACCCCGACGGCGAACTCGCCACTGCAAGAGGCGCCGCAGCCGCCGGAACCATCCTCGCCGTCAGCGCCAACTGCTCCTACCCTCCCGAAGAGATCGCCCGCGCCGCCGACGGCCCGCACTGGTACCAGACCTACTTCTACCGCGACCGCGAACAGACCGCCGACCGCGTGAAGATGGCTGAGGACAACGGCTACTCCGCTATCTGCGTGACCCTCGACGCAGTCTGGCCGCCCAAGCGCGAGCGCAACATCCGCAACTCCTACCAGCGCCTCCCGCGCGCCGACGAGGCGAAGATAGGCGGCCCCGAGAAAGAGCTCGCCAAGTTCAACGCCGGCATCAGCAGCCGCAGCCGCGTCGACCCCGGCGCAACGTGGGACTACGTCGCGTGGCTCCGCTCCGTCACCAATCTCCCCATCGTCTTCAAGGGCGTCATCACCGCCGAAGACGCGGCGCTCTGCGCGGAGCACGGCGTCGACGGCCTCATCGTCTCCAACCACGGCGGACGGAACCTCGACACCACCATCCCCACCATCGAGGCGTTGCCGGAGGTCGCCCGCGCCGCCGGCGGCAAGGTCGAGGTCTACCTTGACGGCGGCATCCGGCGCGGAACGGACGTCGTGAAGGCGCTCGCCCTAGGCGCGAACGCCGTGATGCTGGGGAGGCCGCTCTTCTGGGGCCTCGCTTACGCCGGCGACCAGGGCGTCGCCCATATGCTCGACATCCTGCGCGACGAGGTCGAGACGACGATGGTGATGTGCGGCAAGGGGCGCGTCGAGGACATCGGCCCCGACCTCATCGACCGGCTCCCTGAGCTGAGCTGACCAGCTCCTTCTCCGCCAAGGGGTCTGGGGGAGCGAACGCTCTCCCAGCAGCGCGCCGGCGCTGGCGCCTTCACGAGAGGGGGCTGGGGGCGCGAACGCCCTCCAGCACGACCGCCGCGGCAGCGTTGCCGCTGCGGACAGCGCTCTCCATCGTCGCCGGCCAGCCGGTGTCGGTCCAGTCGCCGGCAAGGACGAGATTGGCCAGCGGCGTTCTCGCCGACAAGCGGTTACTTGGACCGTCGGGGAGCGACCGGAAGGTGGCGCGCTGCTCCTTCACTACGAGGAACCGCTCGATGCGAGCGCCGCGCGCGCGGGGCAGCGCACGCTCCAACTCCTCGGTGAACCGCTCGCGCAGCTCCTCTTTCGATTTCGGCCACCACTCCCACGCGCCGCTGAGCGACACCGTCAGGCGGTCGCCGGGCCCGGGCAACCCTGCAATGCGCGTGCGGTTGAACACGTACTGCAACGGACTATCGACGAACGCCGTCCATTCGAAATCCGCGACTTCGCGGTCGTACCAGACGTGCAGATTGACGATGGGCGCGAACGTATGCGTCGCCGCAGCGGACAGCGGCGACGTCCCGCGCAGGTCGCCGGGCAGTATGTTGAGAAGGGCGTAAGGGGGCAGCGCGGATACGAACCAGTCGGCTGTAAGCTCCTCTCCTCCCGGAAAGAGGACGCTCTCGACGACGCCGTTATTTGTTACGAGCCGCTCCACCGAGCGCCCGAACAGCAGCTCGACGCCCTGCTCGCGCAAGCGGCGCTCCGCCGCGTCGCCCATCACGTCCGACAGGCCGGAGCGAGCGAAGCCGATATCGGCGCTGTGGACATCGTTCAGCAGGCCCACCTGAAAGACGAAAAACGCCAGGCTGGCCGACACGTCGCGGGGCGCGTCGTTCAGGGTAGGCAGCACCAGGAGCTCCCAGAAGTTGGCGATAGCGTGGTCGGATTGTCCCTGCCGCCGCAGCCACTCCTCGAACGACGTCCGGCGCAACTCCTCCCGGTCAGGGTCGCGCTCGCGCCTGATCTTCTGCAGCGCCACGGCGGCGCGCAGCTTCTCGCGCCAGCTAAGGTGCGGGTACTTCAGGAACGACGGAAACAGGTGGAGCGGCGCCGGGAGCGGAGCAGCGGAAAAGACGCCGTCCTTCCCGGAGGGGCTGCGCACTTCGACGCGGAGTCGGCGCTGAAGGGCTGTCCGGTCGAGGGTGCCGAGTTCACGCAGGAAGTCGATGTACTCGACGCAGCAGCCCATAAAGACGTGCTGGCCGTTGTCGATCTGCGCGCCTGTTTCACGGTCGGTGTAGGAGTAGGCCCTGCCCCCGAGGTAGGGGCGGCGCTCGACGAGCGTTACGCGGCAGCCGGCGGACGCAAGGCGCCAAGCCGCCGCCATGCCGGCCAGGCCGCCCCCCGCGACGACGACGCGGCGGCCTACGGCAGCCGGATCCGCGGAATGAGACTCGTAGTCCAATGCCTGGCCATAATGCATATCTTCTCGGCGGAGGAGAGCGCCACGCGCTGGCTGTACACGTCGTACCGGCGCAGTTCGATGCGCTCCAGCAGGCGCAGGTAGAGGGCATGGAGCACCGCTGGGCAGGCGCGCGACCGGGGCGACAGGTAGTCGAGCGCTTTCCCGCTGGCGTCGAAGTAACCCCTCGCGCGGCGCGCCTCGAAACGCATCAGCGCGATGAACCCGTCGTTCACCACGCCGCGCATCAGTTCGTCTTCGGAGTACCCGAACCGCCGGAGGTCTTCCTGCGGGAGGTAGACGCGGCCTGCCTCGGCGTCTTCACGCACGTCGCGGAGGATGTTGGTGAGCTGCATGCCCATCCCCAGTTCGACTGCGCCCTCGCGGGCGCGCGGGTCGGCGTAGCCGAAGATTTCAATGCAGATGAGTCCCACGACCGAGGCGACGAGATAGCAGTACTCGCGAAGATCGTCGAACGTCTCATAGCGGCGGGGGGCCAAGTCCATCTCGACGCCGTCGATAAGCTGTTCGAGGAGGCTCGGAGCGATGCCGAACTCGCGGGAGGCGTGGGCCAGAGCCTCCAGCGCCGGGCCGCGGGAGGCGCCTGCAAACGCGTTCCGCAAATCGTCGCGCAGTTCGTGCAGCTGCTCCTGCTTGCGGGCGTTCGGTTCCGCGCTGTCGGCGATGTCGTCGGCCAGACGGGCAAACGCGTAGACGGCGTAGATGGCGCGTCGCTTGCGGGCGGGCAGCGTGAGAAAAGCGTAATAGAAGTTGCGCGCCTCGCGCTTCGCGACAGACTGACAGTAGTCGTACGCAGCCGCGACTGTAGGGGAAGGAGATGTCATGCCGCCGGCCTCCGCATCGCCATCCGCACGGCGGTCGACGCCATCAGCTGCAACTTCCGCCCGGAGGAGACTTCGGGCCGGTGGCTCAGCACGTCGAAGTTCTGCTTGCGGATCGCCTCGAGCACGCTCAGCCCGCCGCGCGAGAAGAGGGTTATGTCGAATTTCATCCGTCCATCGAGCCGCTCTATGAGCCCGAGCCCTCGCTCGAACAGCTCCTGGGCGCGGTCGACCTCGAACGCCATCAGCCGGCGGAAGTTGTCGTTGACCACGCCGGCGGCAAGGTCATCCTCCGAGTAGCCGAAGCGCTCCATATCCTCCAGCGGAAGGTAGATGCGGCCGATGTCGTAGTCGCGCTTCACGTCCTGCCAGAAGTTGGCCAGCTGAAGAGCCGTGCAGGTCGCGTCGGAGAGCAAGTGACTCTCCTCTTCGCGGCAACCAACGACGTAGAGCACCATGCGCCCCACCGTGTTTGCCGAGTGGTCGCAGTAGTAGAGGAGGTCGTCGTAGGTGGGAAACCGGCCCGACCCCTGGTCCATCCGGTTCGCCTCGATGAGCTTTCGGAAGGGAAGCTCCGGAATATCGAACCGCTGTATGACGTCCTGCAGGGCGACGAGGATCGGATGCGACGGCTGCGCGCCGTTGCACGCCTCGCCCAGCGCCTCTTCCCATTCGTTGAGGAGAGCCATGCGGTCGCCGGCGACCTCGTCGCCGAGATCGTCCGTGTAGCGGCAGAAGGAGTAGACGGCGTAAAGAGCAGGGCGGTAGACGGCGGGAAGCATCAACGATCCCACGGTGAAGTTCTCGTAGTGGGTCTTCGCCAGGCGCTTGCAGAAGGCATAGGCTTCAGGCAGGCTTGGCGCCCTGTCGGGGTCCTTCACTGTCATCCTTTTCTCCTGTGCTTCATCCTGCCCCGGACGGCGGACGAAGAGCGGCGGTATGCCCTATTTGTCGCGGGTGATGAAGAAGTCGGCCAAAGCCTGAATGCGTTCACGCGCTCCGGGAGCAAGAGCGACGCCGTCCAGCGCGGACAGCGCGCCTGCAGCCTGATCTTCGGCGGTCTGTTGCACGCGGGCCTCGCCGTCGAGTTCAGCAAGCAGGCCGAGGACGCGCTCGATATCGTCGGGCGCCACCTCTTCGGCGGAGTAGGCGGCGCGGAGCCATTCGCGCTGTTCCGTGCTGGCCTTCTGGAAGAGATACACGATCGGCATGCTCTTCTTCTTGCGTCGAATGTCGGCGCCTACAGCCTTGCCGGTCGCCGCCGGGTCGCCCCAGATGCCGAGGAGATCGTCGCGCACCTGGAAGGCGATGCCGAGCCGCCTGCCGCACGCCCCGAAGGCCTCCGCCGTCTGCGGGTCGCCGGTAGCCGCGAGCGCGCCGATGTACATTGCGCAGTCCACCAGCGCGCCCGTCTTGCGCGAAATCATGTCGATGTACGCGTCGGTCGTAACGCCGTCGGAGTCCTCGAACGACATATCGAGGTACTGCCCCTCGACCATTTCGAGGTAGCGCGCCGTGAGGACGTCGGCGGCGGCGAGTACGGTGTGGGCAGGGAGGCCTGTCTCCGCCAGAGCGCGTATCGTCTGGCCGCCCGCCACGCGCATCGCGTTGCCTCCCGCGACGGCCTCGTGGACGCCGAACACCGTCCACGCTGTAGCTCGCCCTCGACGGGTCTCGTCCCTGTCCTGGATATCGTCGTGGATAAGCGAGAAGTTGTGAATGAGTTCGATGGCGGCGGCGGCGGGAAGGGCGCTGCGCCAGTCGCCCCCCGCGAATTCGCAGGAAGCGAGGACAAGCACAGCCCGCAGCCCCTTGCCTGCGCCCTCGTCCGCAGGGTTGCCATGGATGTCCTGCCACCCCAAGTGGTAGCGAAGGATGCCGAAGATGCCGGCGTCGCTTTCGCCGCCGGGCGACGCGCGCCGCATCTGCCGCTTGACGTCGGCAGAGTACCGGTCGACGAGCGAAGCGGAGATGCTTTCGGGGGAGACCATCAGCCCAACCGTTTCTCTCACCCGGCGGACGCGAGTCCGGGCCCTTGCGTGTTGCGCCACGCCTTGACGGAGTCCTTGGAGCCGCCGGCGTCGGGGAAGAATGTGTCAAGCACCTGCTGGACTATCCCGTCGGCGTCGAGCCCCAGCTGGCGGCGCTGCGAGTCCGCCGTGCCCTGCTCGATGAACGCGTCCGGGAACCCGATGCGGTGCACCGCGACGTCCCTCTCGCCGAGGTCGCTCAGCGCCTCGACCACCGCAGCGCCGAACCCTCCCGCCAGCACATTCTCCTCGACGGTAACAATCCGCCCTGTGCTCCGCGCGATGTCGAGCAGCAAGTCGGTGTCGAGCGGCTTCACGTAGATCGGGTTCACCACGCCGCAAGCGACGCCGTGCTCCTCCAGCTTGCCCGCGGCGGCGATCGCCGCTGCGACCGTCTTGCCAATCGCGAAGATGACGACGTCTTTCCCTTCCCGAACGACCCTTCCCTTCCCGATGGGCAGCTCGTGCAGTTTGGCGTCGAGCTCCGCGCCGGTCGCAGCGCCGCGCGGAATGCGGATGGCGAACGGCCCCGGGTGCATGTAGGCGGTATAGACGAGATGCTGCAGTTCGTTCTCGTCGCCCGGCACAGCCACCACGGCGTTAGGAATACACCGCAGGTACGAGATGTCGAACGCGCCCTGGTGCGTCTTGCCGTCTTCGCCGACGATGCCGGCGCGGTCGGCGATGAGCTTCACCGGAAGGTCTTGCAAGCATACGTCGTGGACGATCTGGTCGAACGCTCGCTGCATAAACGTCGAGTAGATGGACACGAAAGGCTTCAGCCCATTCGACGCCATGCCGGCCGCCATACTGACGGCGTGCTGCTCCGCGATGCCGACGTCGAACACGCGCTGGGGAAACTCGCGGCGCACGGTCTCGAGTCCTGTGCCATGGAGCATCGCCGCCGAGATGCCGACGACGTGGGGGTCGTGGCGCATAATCGCTTGCATCGTGCGGGCGAACACTGCCGAGTAGGTCGGCGCGGACGCTCCGGACGAGCCAAGCGGCGAGCTGGGCTGGTGGAACGTAACCGGGTCGCTCTCGGCGGGATCGTAGCCGTGCCCCTTGTGGGTGACCACGTGCACCAGCGGCGTTACTCCCTTGACCGACTTGGCCTGCCGGAGCGTCTCCTCGAGCTGGGCGAGGTTGTGGCCGTCGACCGGGCCGAGGTAGCGGAACCCCATCTCGGTCCACAGCGTAGTGGGCACAATCATGCTGTCCAGCGCGCCGCCGAACCGCTTCACGAGCCCGTAGACCGTGTCGCCCTTAGGCGCGAGCGTCGCGATGTCTTGCACGCGGTCGACCAGGAACTGGTACTCCGGGCGCGCAATGATGCGCTTGCGCCAGTTGGTGAAGAACCCGACGTTCTCCGATATCGACATGCCGTTGTCGTTCAGGACAACGATGAGCTTATCGGGGTTCAGATGAGCGATGTTGTTGAGGGCCTCGAAGCTCGAGCCCGACGTCATCGCTCCGTCGCCCACTACGCCGATAGTCCACGCGTTCTCCCGGCGGGTCGCGGCGCCCTCCGCGATCCCCAGGGCAATGGAGAGCCCGGTGCCCGCGTGGCCTGCGGCCATCGTGTCGTGCGGGCTCTCCATTGGGTCTCCGAACCCGGAGAGGCCGCCCTCGAGGCGTATCTTCTCAAACTCGTCGCGCCGCCCGGTAACCATCTTGTGCGTGTAGCACTGGTTGGTCGTGTCCCAGACAATGCGGTCTACGGGGCTGTCGAATACGCGGTGCAAGGCCAGCGTCAGCTCCACCACGCCGAGGTTCGACGCCAAGTGCCCGCCCCGTTCGGTTATCACGGAGATGATGGTCTCCCGGACTTCCTGGGCAACCTGGTCTGTCTCTTCCAGCGTAAGCGCCTTCAAGTCGCTCGGCGAATCGATGTGGTTAAGTAGTCGCACTGCCATTGTTAACTCTCCTGGGGAGCAGAGAATCGGTTTTTCCGCAGACTGTGCCGGAAACTTCACTCTGCATCGGTCTACGCTTCCGCCGGTTCACTCCTAGCATCCTCGCAGGCTAGTATAGCTGCTACATTGTCTGTCTGCTACTTTCAACCCCCATCCAATTGCCCCGTCAACCTTACGCCTGAATTTCGCCGACGAAGGCTGCTAAAATCCCTGACGGCCCTCGAACGCTTTCTTGAGCGTAAGGCTGTCGGCGTACTCCAGATCGCCCCCTGCGGGAAGCCCTCGCGCAAGGCGCGTTATAGGGGCGCCGAGCGCTCCCGCCGCCTGATGAAGGTACATCGCCGTGAGTTCGCCCTCGACCGTGGCGTTCGTCGCCACCACAATCTCTTCGATAGGCTCGTTGGCGACTCGCGCAAGGAGTTCGCGCACCCGCAAGCGCTCCGGCCCGACGCCATTCATCGGGTCGAGCACTCCGTGAAGCACGTGGTACAGTCCCCTGAACGCTTCCGTTCGCTCAATTGCGAGCACGTCGAGCGGCTCCTGCACAACGCACAGGCGCGATTGGTCGCGCGAAGGGTCGGCGCAGATCCCGCACGGGTCCGACTCGGTAATGTTCTGGCAGCGCGAGCAGAAGACGATGCGCTCCTTGACCGAGCCGATGGCGTCGGCGAGGTCGTGCGCCTCTCTGGCCGGCATACGGATAACGTAGTAGGCGAGGCGCTGCGCCGTCTTTGGGCCGATTCCCGGCAGCTTGTGCAGTTGCTCGATGAGCCTCGCTACCGGCGGCGCGAGCGACGGATGCAGCGCGTCGGGGAATCCTGGTGTTTCCGGCGGCGACATGGCCCGCGCTACATTCCCGGAATTTTGAGGCCGCCCGTAATCGCGCCGAGCCGCGTTGCAGCCAGCTCCTGCGATTTCGCGAGCGCCTCGTTCACCGCCGCCAGCACCATGTCTTGCAGTATCTCTACGTCTTCGGGGTCGACTGCCGCAGGGTCGATGGTCACCGCGGCGAGCGTCTGCTTGCCCGTCGCCACGACTTTCACCGCGCCGCCCCCGGCCGACGCCTCGACGCGCTCGTCCTCCAGCGCTTCCTGGGCCTTGGCGAGCCGGGCCTGCAGCTGCTGGGCTTGCTTGATCATATTCCTGTTCATTCTGCGTCACTCCTCTTGCGGCGCGCCGGCGGCGAGCTCCGGGCGCGTCGCTTTGTAGGGCGTCCCGTCCAAAGGAGCAGCCTCGCTCTCCGAAACCACTTCGCCTCCGAGCGACTTGGCTACTTCGACGAGATGCCCCGCCGGAGGCGCTCCATTCGCCGGCCCTGCGCTCCCTTCGCGGGCGCTCTCGATGCGCACGGTAAGGCTCTCGCCTAACGCTTGCTTGAGCACGCTCTCCACCTCGGCCTTGCAACGCGGGTCCTCCAGCTCCGACTGCAATCGTTCGCTGTTCGAGTGGTGCGCGAACACGACGACCAGCGTCGAGCCGTCGACCATGCGCGTCGCCGAGCTCCGCAGAAGCGCCGCAACATCGAACTTGCGCCTGGGGACGCTCGCAAGCGCCTTCAGGATGGCGGGCCACTGCGCGTCGAGCCGTTGCTGCAACGGCGCCGCCGGGTCGAACGGCGGCGGAGAAGCAGGAGGCGCCGCTTGCTCGGGCCGCCTCTCCTGCTGGGGCGCATACTGGGGACGAGGCTGGGAGGCGGGAGGGCGCGCCGCAGCAGCCTGCCGCTCCGAGGGCCGCTGCTGTGAAGGCTGCGGAACCGGAACAGGCGCGGGCGCGGCCTGCTGCGGCGCCAGCGCAAGCTCCACCGCGGCAAGCTCCAGCGGCAGCGGCGACGGCTGGTCGAACCGCAGCGACGCCTGCCCGAACAGCCGGAGCGCCCGCATAATCCGTTCGATATCGACCTCCTCAACGGAAGCGGCAAGCTGCATCCGGGCGTCGTTGGGAATGTCCAGCGCGTCCGTAACTCCGCTCTTGATGAGGAGGGCGGCGCGCAGATAGTCCACCGTCATTCGGTGCAGCGGACGCAAGTCGAGGCCCTCGCGAGCGACGCCGTTGATAACCTCCAGCGCCTCGGAAGTCCGGCCTGCAAGCAGGCGCTGCACGAGGGAGAGCGCCTGCTCCTCGCCTCCTGCGCCAAGCATCTCGCGGGCCTGCTCGGCGGTGAGTTGGCCTCCGAACGACGTGATGAGCTGGTCCAGCAGGTTCGTCGCGTCTCGCAGGCTCCCTCCCGCCGTCCGGGCTATCAGTTGGAGCGCCTCCGGCGACGCGTCAACTCCTTCCTCCTGCGCAATGCCGGTCAGCCGCTCGACGATGTCCGACAGCGCGATGCGGTGGAAGTCGAACCGCTGACACCGCGAGACGATCGTCGCCGGCAGCCGGTGCGGCTCCGTCGTCGCCAGGACGAACACCGTATAGGGAGGAGGCTCCTCGAGCGTTTTCAGGAACGCGTTGAAGGCGTCGTTGGTGAGCGCGTGCGCCTCGTCGATGATGTACACCTTGCGCTTCCCCACCGTGGGGGCGAACCGCACTTTCTCGCGCAAGTCCCGCATCTCGTCGATGCCTCGATTGCTGGCCGCGTCGATCTCTATCAGGTCGACAAAGCTGCCGTTCTCGATTGCGCGGCAGTTGTCGCACAGCCCGCACGGGTCGCCAACGCGGGGAGGGCGCATCGTGCAGTTCAGCGATTTGGCGAGCACGCGGGCCGTGCTCGTCTTCCCCGTTCCGCGCGGCCCGCACAACAGATACGCATGCGACACCCGGTCGCTCGCAACGGCCTGTGTGAGCGTTTGGGTGACGGGCCCCTGCCCCACGATGTCGGCGAACCTCGGCGGCCGCCATTTCCGGTACAGCGCAGCGCCGCTCACTTCGACGCCCCCCTTGCCTTATGCGCCTTATCCACAAGGTCAGCCATTGCGCTCGCCCCTTCCGTCCCCTCCGGCAGGAACTGCGCCGCGACCGGCTTCGGCGCCGGCCTCGCTCCTGAACGGCGGCGGAGCGCAGCGGCGAGAGCTTCCACCTCGAGCGCCTTCATCGCCGCCTCGTCCTCCGGCGCAGCGTGATCGTACCCCAGCAGATGCAGCACGCCATGCGCCACAAGCAGGGCGACCTCCTCCTCGACCTGTACATTGTGCTCGCCCGCCTGACGCGCCGCCAAGGGGTACGACACCACTACCTCGCCGAGGCTCGGCGCCTCGCCCGGCGCTTCAGGAAACGCCGGGACTGATTCGTCAGCCGGCGCGTCGCGCTCGCCGAACGAGAGCACGTCGGTAACCTCGTCGAATCCGCGGAAGCGGCTGTTCAGGTCGCGCAGCGTCTCGTCATCGGCGACGACGACGCTCACCGGCGCCCCGCCTGCAGGGTCGGCGACGGCGAGGGCGGCTGCAGCGGCGCGCCCCACGTCGGCCGTCTTCGCCAGACCGCGGAAGGCGGGGAACACCTGCACATCGATCCGCCGTTTGTTTGCTCGCGTACTCATGGGGAAACTGCCGCTCCGCGCATCGGCGCGGCGCGGGCCGGATGGTAGCACAGGCCCTTAGCGCCCTCCGCCGCTCGGGGGCTTGCATCCTCCGGAGGAGCGCACGGCGCACGGGCGGAGCGGGACAGGATCGAGCCTCCTACGGCGCGTCGTAGTCGTCGGGCAGGCCGTAGCCGCTTACTTGCAGGAGTTTCAGATAGTGGTTCCACGCGAAGTTCTCCGCGCCGGAGATCCGCTCGCGCCAGCCGCCGGCCTGCCGGGGCGCTCCGGGGCCGTACCTTCCCATATCCTCGTCCGAGAGCAGCACCGGCTCCCGGCCCGAAAGCGCAATCTCCCACATAATGCGCGACAACCGGTCGAACCGGATTGCGAGGGCCGTCGCCTGCTCCACCGTAGGCGCATGCACGCTTATGCCGTGGCCGCGCATCAGCACTACGTCCCGTTCTCCCATGCAGGCCAGCATCTCAGCCGCCTGCCGCTTGTCGGTCACCGTCGCCGCTCGCGGGTACACCGGCACTCCCTTCGTCGCTATGCTGAGCGACTGGGGATCGTAGCCCGCGAACACCGGCTTGTACTCGATGGCCGTAACGCCGCAGAGCAGGGCGTACCACGGGTGCGCGTGCACCACAGCGCCCGCCTCGGGCTTGGCGCGGTATATCTCTCCGTGGATAGGCGTTTCGTTGGGCGACGCATGCTCCGGCCCCACATGCGAGCCCTCGCCGTCGAAATCAGCCCGGCGGATGTTGTGCACGCCGGTGAACGCTATCCCCTCCTCGCGCCCTCCCCGGCAGCGGATGTACATTTCGTCCGTTCCCGGCAGCCGCGCGCTCACGTGTCCGGTCGATTCGTTTACGAGCCCAAGCATGCCCAGAATCCGGCAAGAGACGGCAACCTTCCAGCGCAGCTCATCGTTTGCGTCAACCATCACAACCTCCCTATGGCCCCGTGCGGACGTTCGGCGCGCCGCCACGATACCGCAAGCCCGCCCCTCGCCCCAACTTGTTCCCCGGCGAACCCTTTGGCCCGCGTAGCTGTTCAGGCTCGATAGCTCTGAACGTCCGCCGCTGCTGCGCGTCAACCGAACAGTTTCCCGCGCGTTGACATGCTTGCAGGCCGGTGGTAGTTTCGACTCACCCTCCGAGACTCTCCGAGGGCAGCGTCCCGCGTCTCCCCATGGCGCGGCGGAAGACTGTGGAGCGCGCAACATGCGCGGCTCCCGAGGAGGACGCACCAGTATGGTCGAGACAGACACGCTCCCAGTCGAGTCCAGTTCCGGCCCTCTTCCCGCAATGCGGCTCCAGGGTCTCAGCAAGACTTACCCGGGCAATACTGTCCCTGCCGTAAACGACCTCTCAATCGACGTCAACATCGGCGAAATTGTCACCCTACTGGGGCCCTCCGGATGCGGCAAAAGCACCACGCTGCGTATGGTCGCCGGCCTCGAAAACCCCGACGCCGGCGCCATCCATTTCGGCGAACGGCCCGTAGTCCTCACCGACTCCGGCTTGCGCGTGCCGCCCGAAAAGCGCGACGTCGGCATGGTCTTCCAGTCCTACGCCATCTGGCCGCATATGACCGTTGAGGAGAACATCGCCTTCCCGCTCAAGTCGCGCCACTTCAACAGACGCGACATCAAGGAGCGCGTGGCGCGCGTGCTCGACCTCGTCGGTCTCCCCGGTCTCGAAAAACGCCCCGGCCCGCTCCTCAGCGGCGGCCAGCAACAGCGCGTTGCCCTCGCTCGCGCTCTCGTCACCGAGCCCAGCGTACTCCTGTTGGACGAGCCGTTCAGCAACCTCGACGCCAAGCTCCGCGAGCAGATGCGCATCGAGGTGAAGCAGATGCAGCGGCGCCTCAACATTCCCGTGCTGTTCGTTACGCACGACCAGATCGAGGCGCTCAGCCTGTCGGACCAGATCGCCCTGATGAATCTCGGCGTCGTTCAGCAGCACGGTTCGCCCCGCCTGCTCTACGAAGAGCCCGCCAACGAGTTCGTCCGCGATTTCGTCGGCAAGACCGTGCTCTTCCGCGGCGAGGTGCGTTCGAGCAACCCTGCCGGGCAGGTGGCCGTAGCGATCGACGGCGCCCCTAACTGCGTGGTGTTTGGCCGCGGGTACGACCCGGAAGGGTTCCCCACCGGCAGTTCGGTGTTCATCGGCGTCCGCCCGGAGGACGTCGAGATCGTGCCGGCGGACGGCGACGTCCCGCCGGCGGGAACGATCGGCGCGACCGTCGACACGGAGCTGTTCATCGGCGAGCGCATCGAATATCAGGTGGACGTGGACTCACAGCACCAGATGTTGATATACGGCGAGCGCCATCACCCCATGCCGGAGGGCAGCCGCGTGTGGCTGCGGCTTCGGCCCGAGGGCCACAGCGCGTGGAGTTCGGATTGGTCTCACTCGAACGCCGACGCCTCCTAGCCCGCAGCGCAGCGCAGCGCCATGCCCACTCACAGGCCTGCAGCGCCCTCCCGACGCCGGAGGGCTGGGAGGGCGCCGCGTGAGGCTCGCCTTGCTGGCGGCGCTGGCGCCGCCCTACTTCATCGTTACGTGCGTCATCGCCACCCTCTTCGCTCCAAAGGGGTACCGCTCCGCCTCCCGCACCGTTAGCGACCTTGCAGGGCCGGACGCCCCGCACCCGGAGATCATCAACGCAGCCTTCATGGGCTACGCCGCCCTGGTGCAGGGACTCGGCCCGCGGCTCCACCGCGCCGCCGGCGGCGGGCGGCGAGGGCGGTTGCTATGGGGGCTCGTGGGCGCCTACGGACTCGGCGGCCTCTTCGCCGGCGCCTACCGGACAGGCAGCCGGCGGAAGATCGTCCTCAGCGTCGACGAGCACACCCTGCACGGGGCGTCGGGCCGGGTCGCCTTTGGGGCGGTGCTGTCGTTGTCGCTGTTCGCGCCGTTCGTGCTGCGAGGGCGCGAATGGGCGCGGTGGCGCGTCTTTTCGTGGTTGATGTTCGCGGCCACATGCGCGCTCGCCGTGCCGTACCAGGCGGCAGTCCTGCGCAGCCGCCGCGGCATACTCCAGCGCGGGTTCTTCGCCACTACCATGGCGTGGGTGTTCGCCACCGCCCTCACGCTGGCCCGCTCCCTGCCCAACCCTTCCTCGCGTTGGGGCCGGAACTAGCAGCCCGGCTCCGAAGCGCCCTCGCGCGCCGGCGGCGGCGAGGAGAGCGCCCGCTGCTGTCGAATGTGCGCGAACAGGTAGGCGGTCGCGAGGCCCCGGTAGGGACTCCAGCGCTCGATGGCGAAAGCGTCCAGCTCGCGCTCGGCGAGACGCCGGCCTCCGAAGTACAGGTCGCCCACCGTCTGTTGAAGGGCCAGGTCGCCTGCGGGGAGCACGTCGACTCTCCCAAGCGCTCGCATCAGCGCCCACTGCGCCGTCCAGCGCCCCACGCCCCGCATCGCGCTGAGCCGCGCGATCGCCTCCTCGTCGCCCAGGCTGTCGAGCCTGTCGTAGTCGAGCTCGCCGGCGGCGGCCTGCTCCGCGACGCCGACGATGTACTCGGCCTTGCGGGCGCTTAGCTTGAGCTCCCGCAACGCGACGGCGCCCGCATCAACAAGCGTCTCAGGCCGAGGGAAGGCGTGGAGGACATTGCCGTCAGCCTCCATGGCTACGCCATACCTCGTGACCAGCGCGTCGCGGATGACGCGCGCGACCGCGCCCGAAATCTGCTGCCCCGCTATAGCCTGCGTCATCGCCTCGAAAACCGACTCGGAGCGAGTGAGCCGCAAGCCTTTGAGGCGCCCCACCGCGCCGGAAAGCACGGGGTCGCCTGCGAGCAGGTCGTAGAAGCCGTCGAGAGGAACATCGAAGCCCAGGAGGCGCGCCGCCTCCTCCGCAGCCTCCTCCAGCGCCCCGGCGGGGCCCCCATTGGGGAGCGACACTTCGACTGCGCCGCCGTCTGCGCTGGGGCGAACGGCCATAACGAGCGGCTCGCCGCGCATCCACATCGCGCGGTAGTACACGCCGGCGGCGAAGAGGTCGGAGCCCGCCCTGCCGCGATAGTAGGTCTGATGGCCGACGGTGAGGTCGAAGTCGAACGGCTCCGGCGCCTCTACGCGCAGCAGCCCCTCCTGGGGGGAAGGCTTGCGGTCAGCCATCGTCAGCGCGCCACAAGGGCGCCGGGCTGGCAGGCGCGGCACCAGCTTGTGATCTTCTGGTTGGGGCCGATTTCGGAGATGGGCCCGCCGCAGCGCGGGCATGCCTCTCCTCCCTTGCGGTGCACCTTCAGGAAGTCGCGCACTTTCACATGGATGTTCGGGGGCATACGCTCGCGCACCACCGCCGTCGCCTCGTTCAGCACCTTGGGGATGGCGTCGAACACGCGGCGGAGCTCCTCGTCCGACAGCGTCCTGCGCTTGCGGAACGGCGAAACGCCGGCCTCCCACAGAATCTCGTCGACGTAGGCGTTCCCGATACCCGCGACGAGCTTGCCGCGGGCGATAACGCCCTTTATCTCGCCGGTGTACGGCTGGATGCGCTCCACGAAATCGTCGAACGTCGCGCTCGGGTCCAGCGCGTCCGGGCCTTGCTCGTGCAAACGCCGCACTTCCCCTATCTGATCGGGGCGCACGTAGTTGATGCGGCCCATCGACTTGTCGTCGAGATAGCGGAGCTCCCTGTCCTGCGTGGCCAGCAGGAAGAACATCCGCTTCGACCGTTTCGCTGACGGCTCCGTGTACTGCCAGCGTCCTGTGAGCATCAGGTTGGCCACGAGCGCCCTGTCCGGCTCCAGAGGGAAGAGCAAGTCTTTGCCCCTGCGGATGATCGGCCCAAACCGCCGCCCCGTAACGTCGTCGGTGAAGCTCTCCGCCGCCAGGGAGCGGACGATCCACGCCTTGGGGGCTTCCGCGCGCACTATCTCCTGCCCAACGATGCGCTCGTTGAGGAACTCGCGGATGACCTCGAGGTCCGGTATCTCCGGCACGGCTCTCTTTCTCCTCCCCGTCAGGTCTCTTCTGGACTCGCGGGCGGAGCGAGTATAGCAACGGAGTCGGCGGGCAACTGTTAAGGGTTGATGAGTCGACGCGCGATAGCGGCATGGCGAGGGCGTAGGCGCCGGCGGCGCCGGGATGCGCAGAGCATGGACGGCGCCCCGATGTTGCCGTTAGGCTAGACGTTCAATGTTCGCACCCCCCTCGAATCGCCCCTCGCTCACGCCGATACCTGACCTACTCACTGCCGCGCTGACGACGTGCTTCCGGAGCGCGCTCCCGCTCGTCGGCACTGCGTACTGCGGAGCGCTGGCCGCGAACGCTGTCGCCGCGTTCGTGAGCCCGAACTCCCTGGCGCTGCAACTGGCGTGGGGCCTGGTTATCGCCGCTCTTACGCTGGCCTTCCTCTCTCCAACGGTTTTCCTGACCTCCCGCGCCTTGCGGCGCGAAAGCTTGTCGGTAACCGCCGCGATGGTTGGGCTGGAAGAGTTCGGCCCGCGATACTTTGCGATGGGGCTGCTGCTCGGGGTAGCGACGGCCCCGCTCTTAGTCGCGCCATACCTCGCGCCGATTGCCGTCTACCCGCTCATTCGCTTTTCGCTTGCCGGCCCCTCGATAGTGCTGGAGCAGAAAGGCGTCTTTGCCGCGCTCGTCAGTAGCTGGCGGCTGCTCAAAGGCCGCTGGTGGCGGACGTTCGCGCTGCAGATGATTGTCGGCGTCTTCGCTTTCATACTGACAGCTGCCGCCGCCAGCGCCGCAACGACCGCCGACAACCCGCTTTTTACGATCGTTTCACTGTCGATAGCGCAGGGCATCGCCGCGCCGCTTCTGGCCGCAGTCGAGCTGCTCATGTTCTACGACTACCGCTTCGCAGACACGCAAGCCGACCAGGAGGACCAAGGGTCGGCTCGCTTCGGCCCTCCGGCAGAGCGTCTGGGCGACGCGGAGGAGAGCGCCTCCGCTCCGCTCGAAAGAGAGCAGCCCCCGGAACAGTAGGCGGCCCCGAGGCGCGCCGCCGGGCGCGCGCTATTCGAGGAAGTCGCGCAGCTTGCGCGAGCGGCTCGGGTGGCGGAGCTTGCGGAGCGCCTTGGCCTCGATCTGACGGATGCGCTCTCGCGTGACGCCGAAGTCTCGGCCAACCTCCTCGAGGGTGCGGCTGCGTCCGTCCTCGAGGCCGAACCGGAGCTGCAGAACGCGGCGTTCGCGCTCGCTCAGCGTGCCGAGCACGCCCTCGACCTGTTCGCGAAGCAGCTGGAAGGTTGCAGCCTCGGCGGGCGCCGGCGCGCTGCGGTCCTCGATGAAGTCGCCCAGGTGCGAGTCTTCCTCCTCGCCGACGGGAGTCTCGAGCGAGACCGGCTCCTGCGAGACCTTGAGGATCTCCCGGACGCGCTCGGGCGAGACTTCCATGCCCTCGGCGATCTCCTGCGTAGTGGGCTCGCGGCCATACTCCTGCACGAGGCGTCGGCTCACGCGCATCAGCTTGTTGATCGTCTCCACCATATGCACGGGAATGCGTATCGTCCGGGCCTGATCGGCGATAGCGCGGGTAATCGCCTGACGTATCCACCACGTTGCGTACGTCGAGAACTTGTATCCTTTGCGGTAGTCAAACTTCTCGACCGCGCGGATGAGGCCAATGTTGCCTTCCTGAATCAGGTCGAGCAGCGACATTCCGCGCCCGATGTACTTCTTGGCGACGCTGACCACCAGCCGCAGGTTCGCCTCGGCGAGGTGCCGCTGCGCGTTGACGCCCTCCTGCTTCACCTGATTGAAGTGGCGACGCAGCAGGAACTCGTTCGACTCGATACGCTGCGACGTGTCGGCGTCGAGCAGCATCTCGTCGAGCTCCGTCAGGGCGATGTCGGCGCCGACGATGTCGAGGATGTCGCGGGGCAGGACGTGGCTGCCGAGCGACAGCTGCACAACCTCCGGCCCGACCTCGTTCGGCTCTTTGTCGTACCGCCTGCCGAGCGTTTCGAGCATATCGACGTTGTTTTCGCCGTCGATGTTTGCGCGAAGCTTCTCGTTCGTCATCAGTTCGCCGATGGTCATCTCCTCTTCGATGGCGAGGAATTCGGCGATGGCCTCGACGAGATCGCGCTGCTCGTGGAGGCGCCCCAGCAGCCGCTCGGCGACGTTCGCCGCCTGGGCGGGCCGCCCTGTGTCCTGAAGCGCTTCTTTTTCGAACTTGTCGACGTGCTTGTAGGAAGCGAGCTGCAAGGCCAGGCGCCGTTCGTCCGCCGCCGTTAGCAGGGTTACCCGCCCGATCTCCCGCAGGTACATCCGGACGGGGTCGTCGATGAGTTCGCCGCTGTCCAGGTCTTCCTGCTGGGCGTCCTCCTCGGCCTCCTTGGCCTCGTGCTCGGTCTCCTTCAGTTCCGAGGGAGCAGGCTCTCGCTGCGCGTCGAGTTCGTCGGCGATCGCGGCGGCGAGCGCGTCTCCCCACGTCGGCTGAGCCGCATCGGCGGAAGGAGCGGGCGCCGTCTCTTCCGCTGTGGACGCTGACGGCGCGTCTACAGAGCCCTCCGCTTCGGAAGGCTGGGCCGAGGCCGGCGCCTCCGCTGACTCCGTCGGGACGACCGCCTCGACAGCCGCGACAGGCGCCACGGCTTTCGATTTCGAGCGGGACGCTCGCTTCCGCGGAGAGGCGGCGGCCTCCGGCTCGGGCTCCGCGACTGCAGCAGCGCTTCCGGACGATTCCTGCTCCGCCGCAGGCTCGGAGGACTGGGCAAGAGCGGCGCCGTTCTCCCGCGCATCGGCACCGTTGGGAGAAGACACGGCCTTCGACCTGGCGCGCGGCTTCGAGGCCTTCCGTGGAGCAGTCCGCTGCGATGCTGCTGCTCCGTTGTCCGCGGCGCTAGCCTGGACTGCTTGCGGTTCGGAGGCTGCGGAATCGGACTCCGCAGTTTCCGGTGTCGTTTCGGGGGGCCGGGTTGCTTGTTTGGTCGCCAAGATATGACCTCGCAGCTGTCTGGCGGCCGAGCATGGAGCGGTTAGCCCGGGCCGCGAACGAACAGATCCTGTAGCCGCCGATTAATGTCCAGCGCAGAGCGGCCAACAGCCTCTAGATATTCGGGGTCTGCTGGAGCGTCACCCGCTGCGTCCCTCGCAAACGCCGCTCCTTCTTGCGCCTTAAGCTCGCGGAGACGGCGCTCCTCGAGCCTGCGCAAGCACTCTTCCCACGCCGCTGCTCGCTGCTGTTTGTCGGCCGGGGGAAACGCCCCTTGCGAGAGCCTGACCAGTCGGTCGGCGAGTTGGCCGTCCAGTTGCGCGAGCGCATCCTGCATTGTAGCACATACTTGAACGGCGCTCAAGGTCTCCCGGTTCTCCCAGTGACGGAAATGCCCCGCATCCACCAACGTGGCCTTCTCCCAAAACTCCTCCGGATGCTGCGCGAGGAGGGCGAGCACCTGCTCCTCCAGCGGGTCGCGCTCTGCCGCGGCGATGACGGGATCGACCGGATGCTGCGGGTCGGCGGAAGGGCGGGGCCGCGGCGCCGGTCGGCGAGCGCCCGCCGGCTGCGCGCCCATCTGTTTGGCGCGCGCCTGAAGCTGCTCCACCGACACGCCGACCAGCTCCGCCAGCTGCCGGAAGTAGCGCTCCTGGTCCACCCAGCCCAGCGCGTAGGTGATGGGCAGAAGCCGCTCGACCAGCGCGGTCTTGCCTGCCGTTGTGGCGAGGTCGTGCCTGGGCGGCTCGACCCTGTAGAGGAACTCGACAACGGGGATAGCCTCGTTCAGCAGACGGCGGAACTCGCCGACGTCCGTCCTGATTAGTTCGTCGGGATCCTTGCCGGCGGAGTATGCGGCGATGAACAGAGCGCTAAGGTCGGCGGGGCGGTTGCGCAACTCCGTGCCTCGCGCGCCCGGCACAGGACTTCCTGCGAGCACGGCTATGCTGTCGAGGCTGCGCCGCACCGCCTCCTGCCCTGCGGCGTCGGCGTCGAGGGCGAGGATGATGCGCTCGGCGCGGGCCCTGAGCAGGTCGATCTGCGGGGGCGTGAGGGCAGTGCCCATAGTGGCGACGACGTTGCGGACGCCATGCTCATGGGCGGCGATAACGTCCATATAGCCCTCGACGACAACGGCGGTCTTCTCGGCGCTGATCGCCTCTTTGGCGCGGTCGAAGCCGTAGAGCATGCGCCCTTTGTCGAATACCGGCGTCTGAGGCGTGTTGATGTATTTGGGGTCGGAGCCGTCGAGGGTGCGGCCTGCGAAGCCGGCGATGCGGCCATCGGCGTCGCGCAGGGGAAACATCAGGCGCCCGCGGAACATTGCGCGAGCAGGGCCGGTCTCGCCGTCGCCGCCGATAGCAAGGCCGGCGCGGTGAACCAGGGCGGGGTCGAAGCCGAGAGCGGCGAGGCGCGAGAGGATCTCTTCTCCGGCGGCGGGCGCGTAGCCGACGCCAAAGCGGGCGATGGACTCGTCGGTGAGGCGGCGGGCGTCGGCATAGGCGCGGGCCTGGGCGCCGCGGTCAGCGACGAAGGCGTCGCGAAATAGCTGCTGAGCAGCGTCGTTGACAGAGTAGAGGGGGTTCTCGACGCGCTCCGCCGCGCGTCGCTGCTCGATGTGTACGCCTGCGCGGGCGGCCAGGGAACGGAGGGCGGCGGAGAAGTCGACTCCCTCAGCCTTCATGACGAACGAGAAGAGGTCGCCGCCTGTGGCGCACGCGCCGAAACAGCGCCACGTCTGCCGGTCGGGGAAGACGACGAACGAGGGAGTGCGCTCCTGATGGAATGGGCAGCGAGCGTGATAGTTCTTCCCCGACCGCTTCAGATCGGGGACGTGGTCGGCTACGACATCGACGATGTCGAGCCGCGCCTTGATTTCGTCAGCGACGCCCATAACGCCTTATTCTAGGGGCGCTCTCCCCTGGGAACCGCAAGTGAGCGCTATACGTGTTAGCCGGTAGTTAAGGCCCGGGAGAGGAGTCCGACGCGATGCCGGGGCGCAGGCGCTCGGCGAGGGTGAGCGCGTACTGGTCGGTCATGCCGGCGATGTAGTCGGTGACAGCGCGCTCGGCGGAGTCGGCGGAAGCGTAGTAGCGCCCCGGCGTCTCGTTGGGATGCGCCAGCAGATAGTCGTAAAGGAACTCAACGACAACCCTTGCGTTCGCGCCCTCAGGCCCGTCGCCGGCGGGGACGTAAACGCTGTCGTACATAAACTCCCGCAGTTCAGTGACGACGCGGGCGACCTCCGGGCTCATGGCGAGGCGGGGCCGGTTGTCGCCATCGGCGGCGGCGTTGTAGCCGGCGGCGGGCCACGACGCCTCGACTATATCGCGGACCATCACGTCGAGCCGCTGCGAGTGGCGGCGGCCCAGCGCCTCGCGCGCGCCGGCAGGCAGGTCGGACTCGTCGAGCACGCCAGCGCGGATTGCGTCGCCGATGTCGTGCGCAAGGTAGGCGATAGCGTCCGAGACGCGGACGACCTGCGCCTCGAGGGTGAGCTCGTCGAGATCGGCGGAGTCGAGGAAGTTGCCGCGCGGCTTGGAGTGGCGAAGTATCGCCTGCCGGGTCTCGTGGGTGAGGTTAAGTCCGGCGCCGTCCTTTTCGAGGATGTCAACGGTGCGGAGGCTCTGCTCGTTGTGGCGAAACCCGCCGGGGCGGAGGCGGTCGAGCACTTGCTCGCCGATATGGCCGAACGGGGTGTGACCGATGTCGTGGCCCAGAGCCGCCGCCTCCACGAGGTCTTCGTTCAGGCGGAGCGCCCGGGCGATGGTGCGGGCGATCTGCGTCACCTCGAGCGTGTGGGTGAGCCGGGTTACAAAGTGGTCGCCGACGGGCGCGACGAACACCTGAGTCTTGTGCTTGAGCCGGCGGAAGGCGTTGGTGTGGATGACGCGGTCGCGGTCGCGCTGGAACTCGGTGCGGAGGTCGTCGAGCGGTTCGGGGTTGGGCCGTCCCGCTGAACGGACGCTCAGGGACGCATAAGGCGACAGGCGGAGCGTTTCGCCCTGCTCCGCATACTCGCGGACGACGGCGAGCTCGCCCAAGGTTAGGGGACGCTGCATGCGGCTAGTTTAGCAGGCGCGGCGCGTCAGGCGCCGGAGCGTCCGCTAGGCCCGAATCTCTTCGCGCATGAACTTGACGTAGGAGGCTGCGACGAGCACGGCTGTCATCGCCACGAGGGCGACAATATGCGGCCACACGAGCTGCAGGCTCTGTCCGGCGGACACGGGCGTGGTCAGCAGGTGGGCCAGACGGCTCTGCTCGATAGCGAACAGGTTGAGCGCCCGCCCGCCGAGCGGGTCCAGCAGTATCGAGGTCGCCTCGGAGAAGAGCCCGGAGGGGGATACGCGGTTGACCCACGACTCGATGTTGATGTGGCGAATCGCATCTTCCGTGGCCGCGACCTCAGGGACTATCCGGTCGGCCAGCACGCCGCCCAGCAGCGGCGTCAGGAAACCGAGGCCGAACCAGGCGCCTATGGACGCCAGCGCCGATGTGACGGTGTTCCGCAGTACTACCGAGAACGTTACGGCAAGGGCGAGCCAGAACGTAATGTAGGCGACCGCTACGAAGCCCAGGCCAATGAGGCGAATCACCTCCTCGCCCGACGGGGCGATGCCCATTCGGAACATCGTAAGGCCGACGACGACGATCATCATGCTTGCGATTACGAGCGCGAGCGTCAGCACGGCGGCGAGCAGTTTCGCGTTGTAGACGTCGTCGCGGTGGAGCGGCTGCGACAGCAGACGGGCTAGCGTTCCTTGCGTGCGTTCGCCGTTGATTGCGTCGAACCCGAGGGCTATGCCGATTATCGGTCCGAAGAAGCTGATGAACGAGAGGAGCGAGATCGGCACTCCGAACGCGGTGATGAAGACATCGAGGAAGAAGAACTCGCGCCCCTGCCGCACCAGCGCTTCGAGGTCGACGAACGCTCCCCAGATAACGCCGATGCCCACGAGCCCCAGAAGCAGCGTGAAGCGCCGCTTGCCGAAGTGGTCAGCCATCTCTTTCCAGAACAGCGCCCTCACGCCACAGCCTCCTCGAAGTAGCGCAGGTAAATCTCTTCGAGCGACGAGTTCTGCGCGCGCAGCTCCAGCAGACGCGCGCCGCTTTCGTGGACAGCGGCGGCCACCTCCGCGCGCACGTCGCGGCTGCTCTCGATCACAGCCTGGCCGCCCGTGCGCGCGAGCGCCTCGACGCCGGGGACGGCGCGCAGCGCGTCGTCGAGACCGTCGCCCCCTTCCGTCGCGACGGTTACGCGGAAGCCGCCGCCGTCCACCTGCCCGGTGAGCTCGGCGACCGTGCCCTCGAGCACGATCTTCCCGTGAGACATAATGCCGACGCGGCGACAGATGCGCTGCACCTCGTGCAGCTGGTGGGACGAGAGAAAGAAGGCGATGTTGCGTTGCCGGCTGAGCTCTTCGATCAGTTCGAGAAGCCACTGAATGCCGGCGGGGTCGAGGCCAAGCGTCGGGTCGTCGAGGATGACGACTCGAGGCTCCTTCAGCAGTACGTCGGCGAGCCCGAGCCGCTGGCGCATGCCGCGCGAGTACTGGCCCACAGGCTGACGCGCGGCGTCGGCCAGTTCGACCATAGCGAGCAGCTCGCCAATCCGGGCGTCCGCGCGGCGCGGGTCGACGCCGTTGAGCTCAGCGGTGAAGCGGAGGTTCTCGGCGCCGGTCAGGTCGCCGTAGAAGCCGACCGACTCCGGCAGATAGCCGACCTGGCGCTTCACAGCGATCGGCTCGCGGGAAGGGTCGTGTCCGCAGACCCGGACTTCCCCTTCGGTGGGTTCGGTAAGGCCGAGCATCATAAGAATGGTCGTGCTCTTGCCTGAGCCGTTGGGGCCGAGGAAGCCGTAGACTTCGCCCTCGTAGAGGGTGATGTCTATCCCGTCGACCGCGCGGAAGGCGCCGTAGGCCTTGGCGAGCCCGCGGGCCTCGATGAGCGCTGCGCCGTTCATCGCCTGCCGAGCCTGAGGAAGAGTCCGGCCAGGCCGCCGATGACAAGAACAACCAGCACGATGCCGAGCCAGCCCCATATCGTGGATTGAGCGACGGTTACGCGCACTTCGAGGGAGTCCGCCGTGTCGGGATGAACGGAGCGGAGGGTTATGAGGTAGTCGCCGGGGATGGCGTTTCCGGCAGGGAGGACGGTGAAGGGGATGTCTATAAGGTTGGCGGCGGGGAGCGGGGGCACGGTCGAGGGTTCGAATGTGACCTCCCAACCCTGAGGAGCGTCGGCCACGAGCGATATGTCGGTGAGCTCGGCGGTGCCTATGTTCGTGATGCGGAGTTTGGCGGAGGAGGGCTCGCCGGCGGTTGCCTCGATGTTCAGGCGGCCGGTGTCGGTGGTGGTGATGATGTCGCCCGTGCCGCGAACGGTGACCTGCAGGAGCGTAGTGGCCTCGAACCCGGCCTCGTCGTAGACCCGGACGGGGACGAAGTAGTCGCCGGCGTCAGTGCCGCGGGGAGGCGAGACGCGGACATCGACGCGTTCGGAGAGCGCGTCGCCGACGCTGATGCTGGAGATGAGGCGCTCCTCGCCGAAGGAAGGCACGTAGTCGATCTCCCAGCCGCTGAGCGCCTGACCGGCGTCGTTGACGGCGGCGCCTTCGAGCGTGAACGAGGAGTCGGCGCCGGTGTCGTTCTCGATGACGATCTCGAAATTGAACGTGCTGTCCGCCGTCCCGCGCAGGACGGGGAAGGTGGTGATGATGGCGACGCCGGTGTCGGCGCTTGCCGGCGGTTCGGGCACGGTGAGCGTGAAGACTGCGCTGTCGTACTCGACGGCGCCGTCGGGGGATGTGATCCGGAGCCCGAGGGAGTAGTCGCCAGGGGCAGGCCGCGGCTCGGGGAGGTCAATGCGGAGCCGGAGCGTCTGGCTGGGGGCGACGCTGTTCTCCGGCTCAGGCTCGACGATGATCTCGCTCACCTTGAAGTCGAAGAACCGGTCCCAGACGCCGATGGTCCAGCCCTCGGGGAGGTTTTCGAGGTGAATTCTGACCGGTCGGCGCTCGTTCGTGTTGTTCCAGAGATCCACGACGAGGTCGGTGCGGGTCTCGCGCGGGCCCATCTCGAGGGATCGCACGGGCGAGTCCATCTGCACGTCGTTGGGGTTCTGGGCGAACGCGGGGGCGCTCTGGGCGACGACCGCGAGCCCCAGGGCTAACGCAATCCAGGCGTAACGGACAATCCGCATCTCGGCTCTACCTTCCTTGAATAGCTTGTCGGGGCCGGGGGCCCTGGTCGCGCGCGGCGGCGAATATCTGCAGGAGCGACATCGCATTGTAAGCTTAACGACCCGCCGCCGGAATTGGTTCTATGCCGTCGAACTGTTCAGGATTGAGGAGTTGGCGCGCGATAGGGGTGGGAGAGCGACGTCGGCGCCGGCGCGCTGCTGGGAGAGCGTCCGCTCCCCCAGACCCCCTGGCGGAGCTCACCCGGCGTGCTTGGCCTCTTCCCACAGCTCCAGCTTGCGGGCAGTCGTGAGGTCCGCGATCGCGCCGCCGCCCTCTTTCGCCGCGCGCTCGACGCTGCCGAAGCGCGCGCGGAACCTGGCGTTGGCGCCACGGAGCGCTTGCTCAGCGTCGATGTCGAGCCGGTGGGCGGCGCCGACTAGCGCGAACAGGAGATCGCCGAACTCTTCCTCGCGGCGCTGCGGCGATTCGGCGGCGCGAAGTTCGCCGACCTCCTCGGCAACCTTCTCGAAGCTCTTCCCAGGGTCGTCCCAGTCGAACCCTGCCTGCCGGGCGCGCCCGAGCACCGCCTCGGCGTACGCCAGGGCCGGCATCGACTTCGATACGCCGTCGAGCATCGACGCGTCGGCGCGGCCTTGCCGGGCGCGCTCCTGCGCCTTCACGCGCTCCCACTGCCCTTTGACCTCTTCGGGGGTGCGCGCAGAGGCGTCGGCGAACACGTGGGGGTGCCGGCGCACGAGCTTGGCGTTCACCTGCTCAATGACGTCGTCGATGGTGAACGCGCCCTCGTCCGCGCCAATCTGGGCGTGGAAGACGACATGCAGCAGGAGGTCGCCGAGTTCTTCGATCAGGCCGCCCTCGTCGCCGACGCCGAGGGCGTCGATCAGCTCGTACGTCTCCTCCAGCAGAGAGTCGCGGAGCGAGGCGTGGGTCTGCTGAAGGTCCCACGGGCATCCGGACTCCGGGTCGCGCAGGCGCCGCATCGTTGCGAGCAGCTCGTCGAAGGTCGTCGACACAGTCTCTCTCCTCCTCGTGAACGCAGGTTAGGCGTGAAGGGGCGCCGCGGATAGGCGCGCCGCAGGCTCCATAGTAGGGGAGCGGCAGGCCTGCGGGCAAAGCGGCAGGCGTCCAGGCTGCCTCAACCGCTCTGGGCTGGTAGGCGCGCTCTGAAACCGTTGCGCGGCTCGGGGCTGCTAGTATGGCCGCATGAGGCGGCTCGCTAGCAATAAGTGGCGGATTGCGGGATGGATCGCGCCGGCGGCGGTGGCGCTCCTCCTCATCGCTACGAGCGTGCGCGTCGCCGCCAACAGTCTGCCGCTGTACGAGGCCCTGTGGGAGCGGCATGGCGTAGCGGAGCGCACAGGAATCACGCCGCAGGGCCTCGCCGGGGTAGGCCGTCAGATTCAGGAGTACTTCAACAGCAGCGAAGAGCCTTTGCGCGTTACGGCGGCGGTGCGAGGGGAGGAGCTCGAGCTGTTCACGCCGGACGAAGTGTCGCATATGGCGGACGTGAAGCAGCTATTCCGGCGGACATACCGCGCGCAAGAGGCGGCGGCGCTGCTGCTGGCGCTTCTCGGCGTCGCTGCGGTTTGGAGGTTCCGGAGCAGCGTTTACAGGCTGCTTGCGCAGTGGATGCGGCGCGGCGCCGTCGCTACGGCTGCGTTCGTACTGATCGTGGGGCTGCTGAGCCTGATCGCGTTCAACGCGGTGTTCACCGCCTTCCACTATCTGGGCTTTCCGCAAGGCAACTGGGTCTTCGACCCGCGCACGTCGTATCTGATTCAGGTGTTTCCGCTGGGATTCTGGCAGGACGTCACTATCACTGTCGGGTTACTGTCGCTGCTGGGCGCTGCGACGCTCTGGGGCGTCGGGACAGTCGCGTTACGCGTCGCGCAACGCCCGCCGCGAACAGACCCCCGAGCCGAGCCGCAGGCGCAGGAAGCGAAAGATCTCGTCTGTGTAGGAACGTACCCGAACGAGGCTGAAGCGCGCTTGTGCGAAGGGCTGCTCCGGGACAACGGCATCGTGGCGATGGTGCGCCCGGACTATGCCGGCTATGGGGCGTGGGGGGCGAATCAGTTCAGCCCGCACAGCCTGTGGGTGCTCGGCAGCAACGAGGAAGCCGCGCGCAGTCTGCTCGACTCCGACCCCAGCCCTGCGGCGGAACCCTAGCCGCAGCCGCAGCCCCCGCCGCAGCAGGCGCCGCTGAGGGGGCCGGCGGGCGAAGGCCCCGCGCCGGCTGCGACAGCGACAGGGGCGGCGAACAGGGAGAGGATGCGCCGGGCGGACGCACCGCACTCCGGACAGTCGGCCTCGCGGGCGGCGGTCATCGGCTGAAGACGTTCGAACCCGAACCCGCAGTCCTCGCATGCGTACTCGTAGAGCGGCATTGCCTTCTCCTCCCCTTCCCTGGCTCCCGGAAGCGACGTCTGCGCGATTCGTGAGTCTGTCGCCTGTATCAATAATAGCAGCAGGGAAAACGACCGGGGAATGCGCGCGGCGACTGTTCCGCGGGGATGCGTTGACGCGCTGCTCGAAGAGCGGCGCTCTCCCAGACCCCCTTGGCGACCATGCGGAGGGGTTAGCCGCGGAAGCGGTAGCCGACGTTCCAGACTGTGTCGATGAAGGTGTGGGTCGCGTCTTCGATTTTGCTGCGGAGACGCCGGATGTGCACGTCCACTGTTCGGGTGCCGCCGAAGTATTGGTACCCCCACACCTGCTCGAGCAGGGCCTCCCGCGTGTAGACCCGTCCCGGAGTGGACGCCAGCAGCTTGAGCAGTTCGTACTCTTTGAAGGTCAGGAGCACGGGCCTGCCTGCGAGAAAGACGTCGTAGCGGTTCGAGTCGATCACGAGGTCTTCGACGCGAATAACGCCGGGTTCGTCGCCGGGCGAGGCGCGTTCGAGACGGCGGCGGATGCGCAAGGCCAGCTCGCCGGGCCGCCACGGGACAACGATGAAGTCGTCGGCTTTGGGAAAATGCGCAGGAACGAGGAGGCGTTCGCCGGAGACCGCCGCAATGACGGGACACGGAGCGGCGCCGGCGCTGCGGCCAATGTTCTCCGCGCCGCGCGGGTCGGCGTCGACGAAGTCCAGGAGGAGGATGTCGGGGGCGTCGGTGTCGGCGGCGCGCTCGAAGGCGACCCCTTCGCGACGGAGGCACTCGGCGAGGTCGCGTCCCGGGCCTAAACCGTCGCTGACCACGCCGATCTGCACATGCTCGAGGCCGACGGCGGGCGCAACCTGCAGGGAGCGGCCTACCACCATACCTTTCCCTCGACGTCGCGCTGCAGGTCAGTGAACTCGCGGGTCCAGAGTCCGCTGCTGAGATACTTCCACCCTCCGTCGGCGAAGAGGCAGACGATGTCGCCGTGGTCGATGCGGTTGGCGACGCGCACTGCGGCGGCGAGGGCGGCGCCAGAGGAGACTCCGGCGAAGACGCCTTCCTCGCGCAGGAGGGCGGCGGTCATGCTGAAGCTCTCGGCGCTGCTGATCATAATGCGCGCGTCGAGCAGCGCCAGGTCGAGGATGGGAGGCACGAATCCTTCTTCCAGGCTCCGGAGGCCCTGAATTCGATCGTCCGGCTCGGGGGCGGCGGCGATGATCTCGACTGCGGGGTTGAACTCCTTCAGCCGCCGGCCAACCCCCATCAGGGTTCCCCCCGTGCCGAGGCCCGCCACAAAGTGAGTCGTCTCAGGCAGATCGCGGATGATCTCGGGAGCGGTCGTCTCGTAGTGGGCGCGGGGGTTGGCGGGATTGCCGTACTGGTAGAGCATCACGTAACGGTCGTCCCGTGCGGCCAGCTCTTGCGCGGCGAGGATGGAGCCGTTGGAGCCCTGCTCGCCCGGGGAGTAGATGATTTCAGCCCCGTAGGCGCGGAGCAGTTCGCTCCGCTCCGCGCTCACGTTGTCGGGCATTACGGCGCAGAAGCGGCGCCCGAGGCGCTGCGTGACCATCGCGAGGGATATTCCCGTGTTGCCGCTCGTAGGCTCGAGGAGCGTCTTATCGCCGGGAAGCTGGCCGTCGTCGAGGGCGGCCTGCACCATAGCCCGGGCGATGCGGTCCTTCACCGAGCCGGTGGGATTGTTCCCTTCGAGCTTGGCGTGGATGCGGACGCCCGGCTTGGGAGTGAATGACGGCAGTTCGACCAGCGGGGTATTGCCGATGGCCTCTATCAGGTTCTTGCTGCGCATAGCGGAGAGGGCGCGCGTGGGGTTAGTGCGCCGCGACCGCCTCCTCCGCGCCGGGCGCCGGGGCAAGGCCGCAGAACACCTCGTAGTCGACCAGCTCGGTCACCGTGGGGTTGTCGCCGCAGAGCGGGCAGGCGGCGTTGCGGCGCGTCTTGACGACCCGGAACTCCATATTGAGCGCGTCGACCAGGAGCAGGCGGCGGGTGAGGGTCTCGCCGATGCCGAGAACGAGCTTGACCACCTCGGTGGCCTGAATGCTGCCTATCGTGCCCGTCAGGGCGCCAAGGACGCCCGCCTCGGCGCAGTTCGGCACCATTCCGGGAGGAGGCGGCTCGGGGAATAGGCAGCGGTAGCAGCCCTCTCCCGGCTGGTAAACAGTGACCTGGCCGTCGAATATCAGAATGCTGCCGTCGACCACGGGCTTGCCGTTGAGGTAGGCCGCGTCGTTGACGAGGTAGCGCGTCGCGAAGTTGTCGGCGCCGTTCACGACGATGTCGTACCGGCTCACGAGCTCCATCGCGTTCTCGGAGTTGATCGGAAATTCGTGGGGAACGACGGCGACCTCGGGGTTGTAGCGGCGGAGCGTCTGTATTGCGGACTCCACCTTCGGCATGCCAACCGTCTCGGAGTTGTGGAGCACCTGACGCTGGAGGTTGCTGATGTCGACGGTGTCGAAGTCGACGAGGCCGATCGTTCCGACTCCGGCGAGCGCCAGGTAGAGGGCTACGGGGCCGCCGAGTCCGCCGGCGCCGACGATGAGGACGCGCGACTCCATCAGTTTGCGCTGCCCTCGGCTGCCTATCTGCGGCATTATGATGTGGCGGCTGTAGCGTTTCACTTGTTCGGGCGTCAGCTGGGGCGCCGTTGTCATACTCTCTCTCCTTCTCGCGCTCTCGCCTGAAGGGCGCAAGTTTTCCTGGTTTCGGGTTGCCGGCGGCTCTGCGGCGCAGCTAGCCGATGCGCAACGCCGCCGGTTCAGCGCGGGCGCGCTGCCGCTGCGCAAGGTCGTCGATAGTGGTTGTGGTGAGGACGGCGCGCACCGCGTCCTCGACATCGCGCCAGATGTCGCGTTGGGCGCAGCTGCCGGAGAGGGCGCACTCCGACGCGTCGTCGAGACACTCGAGCGGCGGGTTGCGGCCTTCCAGCGTGGCGACCACCTCGTCCAGCGTGATGTCGGCTGCGGAGCGGGCTAGCACGTGGCCTCCTTGCGGCCCCCTGCGGCTCTTGATGAAGCCGAACTTGTTGAGGGTCGTGAGCACCTGGTCGAGGTAATTCTCGGGGATCCCTTGCCGCCCGGCGATGTCGGCGGTGCGCACGGGCCGACCTGCGCCGGAGCATTGGGCAAGTTCGACAAGCGCCCGCACTCCGTAGTCCACCTTCATAGGGATGCGCATGCCCACTCCTCCTGCACGTCCGCCCCGCAGGCCTAATGCGTCAATGATATATCCGCCGCAGGAGTAAAGTCCACCTAATCGGTCAACAATAGGTTTACCGGGAGACGCCGGGGTTGCGGGACGCTGGCGGTGGCGGCGATGCGGGGGAGTCTGCTATCCTCTGTCGCCAGCCCCCGATTGCGGGGCGTTCTCTGTGAAGGCGGACACTGAACTATGGACGAGTTGCTCCTCGAAGCTGAGCCGCGCGCGGCGATGGGGAAGAAGACCCGCGCTCTCCGTCGCTCCGGCGTCACCCCGATTCACGTGTATGGCCGCGGAGGGGACTCTCTCTCGCTGCAGGCCGACACCCACTCCCTTGTCCAGGCGCTTACGGCAGCCGGACGCACCAGCCCCCTCTCGGTCAAAGTAGGCGGCGACACGCACTTCGTGATAGTGCAGCAGGTGCAGCGGCACCCCGTTACGGAACGCCTGCTGCACGTTGATCTCTTGCGCATCTCGCGAACGGAGCGCACGCGCGCAGCCGTCCCTCTGCGGTTCGAGGGAGAGGCGCCGGGCGCCCGCCTCGACGGCGCTTCGCTCTCCGAGGATCTGCGCGAAATCGAGGTCGAGGCGCTCCCCATGGACATCCCGCACGACCTCTCCGTCGACCTCTCCGTCCTCGCGTCGGGGGACTCCGCGATCCACGCGGGCGACATTGCGCTTCCGGCCGGCGTAGCGCTGGCCGCCGACCCCGACGCGCTAGTGGCGCACATCGTGCAGGCTCACGGCGCGAGCGACGACGACAGCGACGCCCAGCCTGCCGCAGAGTAGGGCTACGACGGGAGCAGCGCCCCGATAAACGCGCCTCGCCCGCGAACGAACTCGTTGACTCCGGTTTCAGCGCGGCCCTCGTACTTCACGCTGAGCAGCCGCACCGCGCCGTCGCCCGTCCCCACGAGCGTTTGGCCATCCACCGAGGCCGTCCGCCCCGGCGCCAGGCCCGACTCGCCGGCAAGGGCGGCGTCGACAATCGCGAGGCGCCTCCCCTCCCATGTCGTGGCTGTTCCGGGCCAGAGCGCGTAGGCGCGCACCTTCCGCACGATCAGCTCGGCGGGCTCGCTCCAGTCGATCTCTCCGTCGGCTTTCGCCAGCCGTTTCGTCAGGGTGGCCCCGCCGCTCGGCTGCGGAGTCGGCGCGATTCCCCCTTCAACGTACGCCGGCAGCGCCTCTTCGAGCATCTCCGCCCCCAGCGCGAACAGCCGCCGCGTGAGTTCCGGAGTCCGCTCGTTTCCTGTGAGAGGCGCGCGGCGCTGGGCGATCACCGGCCCTGTGTCGAGGCCCTCGTCCATAACCATCAGCGACGTCCCTGTCTCTTGGTCGCCGGCAAGGATGGCGCCTGCGACGGGCGCCGCGCCGCGGTGGCGAGGCAGCAGCGAGGGGTGCACGTTCACTGCTCCGCTCCCCGGCTCGAACAGGAACGGAGCAGGCAGCAGCAGCCCGTACGCCGCGAGCACAACGAGGTCTGCGCCCAGCGCGCGGAACCGCTCTTGCTCTTCAGGAGACATCAGCCGCTCAGGAGTTAGCGCCGGGATGTGGTTTTCGTCCGCATAGACGCGCACCGGCGACGGAGCGAGCCGGCGTCCCCGTCCGCGCGGACGATCAGGCGACGTGTAGACCGCAGCGACGCTCCAGCCCATCCGGCGAGCGACCCGCCGCACCGCGTCGAGAACGGCGACCGCGGGCTCCGGAGTCCCCATAAACACTATCTTTCCGTCGGCCACGCTCCGAATCTTAGCATCGGGAGCGCGCGGCGAGCGGGCGAGCGGGCCATCCTCCCCGGGGTCCTCGCCGCAGGGCGGATCGGTTGCGCGCCGATGTGTCTGCTTACAACGTTCCGCGGCGCCGGCGAGATTGCAAGAGGGGCGCGGACAGATTTCCCGACTATTCCTCCCTTGGGACGGAACGCTCTCCCCTGCTACAGTTCCCCTCTACCCCAGCTCGCAGTTGCACAGCCGCGCCCTCGCGCAGGTCTGCTCGCGTGTACTTCGTAGCCTGGCGCCTCTCAGACTCTGTGCAGGAGGACAGCCCCACCGTTGTCGCCCGAATCTGCAGAACGCCTCTGGAACGCCGCCCTCGGCAGACTTCAGGTGCAAACCCCCAAGCCCACCTTCGACACGTGGCTCGCCGGATCTTCAGGCAGCCGCATCGACGACGAAGGGCACCTTATCGTCTCAATGCCGTCGGCCTTCGCAGCCGACTGGGTGGAGCAACAGCTGCAGACTCTGATCGACGCGGCGGTAAGTTCGGTCGCACGACGGCCTATGTCCGTCTCCTATATCGTCGGGACAGAGCCGCGCGTCCCTGTTCCCGCGCAGGCTGCGCCCGAGGCTCCCGCGGTCAGCGCGCCTACCCTCGCAAATCCCCTGCGCGCCGACTTCACCTTCGACCGCTATATCGTCGGCCCCTCTAACCAGCTAGCGTTCGCCGCCGCGCAGGCCGTCGCGCGCGATCCTGGTTCCGCGTTCAATCCTCTCTTCTTCTACGGCTCCGTCGGGTTAGGCAAGACGCACCTGATGCACGCGATCGGGCTCCAGACATCCCTCGCAGGGCTGCCCACGCTCTACGTCAGCGCCGAGCAGTTCACCACCGACTACCTGTCCGCTCTACGCTCCAAGCGGATGGAGGAGTTCCGCGAGCGCTTCCGAACGCTCCGCGTGCTGCTCGTCGACGACATACAGTCGCTCGCCGGAAAACCCTCCACCCAGAACTTCTTCTTCGACATATTCAACGCGCTCGTAGACAACGGCGGGCAGCTGGTCCTCAGCTCCGACCGCCCCGCCGGCGAACTCTCCCAACTCTCGCCGAGGCTCCGCTCACGGTTCGAAGCAGGGCTCCAGGCGGACATCTCTCCGCCCGACTACGAGACCCGCATAGCCCTCCTCGACTCCTTCGCGGAACAGGCGGGACTCTCCCTGCCGCGCCAAGGGGTCGAACTCCTGGCGAACCGCATCACCGACAGCGTTCGGCCACTCTTGGGCTACTTTACCCGGCTCGCAGCCCTCTCCCAGTTTTCCGGAACCCCCGTCACCATCGATCTCGTCGTCGAGTCCCTGGGCCCGCAGACTTCGAGTACGACTCACGCCCTCACGCCGGAGACCATCATTCGGACGGTTGCTCTCGCCCGCGGAGTGCCTCTCTCGAGCCTGACAGGCCGCGGACGAAGCAAGGCTGTCTCCTCAGCGCGTCAACTGGCGATGCACCTTCTCCACACCGAACTGCGCCTCACTCCTGAGGAGATCGGCTCTCTGATGGGAAAGAGAGACCGGACAACCGTCCTCTACAGCCTGAGGCGCGCAGGCGAAGCAGTCGCAGCAAGCGCGACGATGGCGCAGGAAGTGGAGATCCTCCGCGCGTCGTTGACAACTGAGCAGGACTCCCCGCTGATATCAACATCCGCGTAACAGTCTATAGACTCCGTATTCCGCATTTGTCCACGGCAGGATTTTCCCCGGGGTTCCTGTCATCCCCATTAACAGATTCAATAAAGATAAAGACATGTTGGATTTAATTGAACTGACTGCAGTAGGCGGGCGCGGAGGGAGCGGTGGAGTCTCCTTCCTCCGTGAGAAGTTCCGCCCTCGAGGCGGGCCTGACGGAGGAGACGGTGGGGATGGAGGCCCGGTCGTCGTTCGCTCGAGTTCGAGCTTGCGTTCGCTAGACCACTACGAGGGAGTCCGCCGCATAGCGGGGCAGTCAGGGTTGCCGGGGCTGAGCAAGAATCGGACGGGGCGCAAGGGGCGCCCAGCGTACATAGACGCTCCTGTGGGAACAGTCGTGTGGCAGGTTATCGAGGGTGGAGAGCGGAGGTTCCTGACCGAACTGCTGTATGACTCAGCCGAGACGGTGATCGCCTATGGAGGCCGAGGGGGAGTCGGGAATACTCGATTCGCGACGGCGACGAACCAGGAGCCTCTGCTAGCCATTGCAGGCGAGCCTGGGGAAGAGCGAGTCGTCCAGTTAGAGATCAAGCTCGTCGCGGATGTGGGCCTCGTAGGCGCGCCGAACGCCGGGAAGTCCACGCTCCTGAGCGTGATCTCACGCGCGAAACCGAAGGTGGCGGACTACCCGTTCACGACTCTGGAGCCGGGGTTAGGAGTTGTCGAGTCGGGCGGGAGGAGGCTGATCGTCGCTGATATTCCGGGCCTTGTTGAGGGCGCGCATCGGGGACGGGGGTTGGGACTGGAGTTTCTCCGCCACTGCGAACGCGCGGCGGCGCTTGCGCATCTGGTGGACGGCATGGCTGAGGACTTGCTGCGCGAGTACGAGACGGTCGAGGGGGAGCTGTCGCAGTACGGTTCCGGGCTGGACGACAAGCCCCGGGTTGTCGTCGTTACGAAACTGGATGTCCCCGAGGCGCGAGATCGGTTTCTGGAGCAGCGCGCGGCGCTTGCAGCGGCGGCAGGAGTGGAGCCGCTGGGGATCTCATCCGCGACCGGAGAGGGCATGCCAGCGCTGCTCTCCCGCATGGAGAGCCTCGTCCCTGCGCCGGATGCGGATGCGGAGAGCGCCGTTCCGCGGGTTGCGCGGCTCCGGAGGCCGCCGCCTCATCCGCGCGTTCGCTGGGAGGAGGGCTGCTACGTCGTGCAGTGCCCTCCGGCGGAGCGGATACTGGAGGCGTCGCACTTTGGCTCCTGGCGGGCGAGGATGCAGTTCAATAACGAACTGGAGAGGCTCGGCGTCGTGGACGCGCTGCAGCGCGCGGGGGCGGCGCGGGGTGATACAGTGCGCATCGCCGATTTCGAGTTCGTATGGGAGTAGCCGTGCGTCGGGGACTTCTGGGGGGCACGTTCGACCCCATTCATACCGGCCATCTGATCCTCGCGCAGGAGGCCCAGTGGAGGCTGCGCCTGGATGAGGTGTGGTTCGTCCCGACCGGGCTGCCTTGGATGAAACGCGGCGAGCCGGTGACCGACAGGGGGCATCGCCGAGCGATGGTCGAGCTGGCTATCGACGGGAACCCCGCGTTCCGGCTGTCGACGGTCGAACTCGACAGGCCGGGGGAGACGTACACCGTCGATACGCTCGAGGAATTGCGCGCCGGGCCGATGGCTGACGGCGAGATGATTTTCATAATGGGGGCCGACGCGTTTCACTCGATGCACCGCTGGCGCGATCCACAGCGGATACTGGAGCTGACGCGCGTCGTGGTCGCTATGCGCCCCGGGCACGGGCCTGTCGACCTGGGGCCTTTGACGGAAGTCGACCCGACGGCCCCGGAGCGCGTCATGACGGCGCCGGCGCCGCTCATCGACATCAGCGGAACGGAACTGCGGCGGCGGGTGAGCCAGAGCGAGCCGTTCCGGTATCTCGTCCCGGACGCGGTCGCGGACTACATCGAACGGAATGGCCTGTACCGCGGGCGGACGGCCGCGCTGCGGGCCGGAGGGGGAGCGCATGACTGACGCGGGCGACGGCGCCGCCGAGCGGATACTGGGCCTTGCGCGCGAGCTTGGCGCGCTGACGTACGGGGAGTTCGTGCTGGCCTCGGGCGCGACGAGCAACTACTACTTCGACGGGCGGCTGTTGACGCTCTCGCCGTCGGGCGCGGAACTTTCGGCGCGGGCGCTGCTGCCCGCCATCCGGAGCGCCGGGGCTGCGGCGGTCGGAGGGCCGGCGGTTGGGGCAGTGCCGCTGGTGACCGAGATAGCGCTACTTAGCGGTCTCGACGGCGGCGCTCCGGTGCCGGGGTTTTTCGTGAGGAAAGAAGCGAAAGACCACGGAATGGGGAAAGCCCTCGAAGGCCCAGTCCCGGAAGGCGGCAAGGTGGCGATTGTCGACGACACCTGTTCGACTGCGGGATCGCTCTACATGGCCATAGAGGCCGCGGAGGCTGCGGGGCACACGGTTGCGCTTGTCGCGTGCATTCTCGACCGTCGGCAAGGGGGGAGCGACCGTCTGCGGAGCGACGGCTACGCGTTTGCCGCGGTGCTGGAAGCAGATGAAGAAGGGAACGTCGCCCCGGCGCGCGGCGCGGGAGCGTAGCAGGCCGCCGGAACTTTCCCGCGGTGCACGGGATTTCCTAGATGTCGAGGTTCTTCACCTGGCGGGCGTGGGCCTGGATCCACTCCTTGCGCGGCTGCACCAGATCGCCCATTAGTTCGGTGAAGGCGCGGTCGGCGTCTGCGGCGTCGTCGACGGAGACCTGCAGCAGGGTGCGCGTGGCGGGATTCATCGTTGTCTCCCAGAGCTGTTCGGGGTTCATCTCTCCGAGCCCCTTGTAGCGTTGGAGGCCGATGCCCTGCCGTTCGGAGTGGTGCTCGAGCGTCGGAACCAGCTCCTGCCAGGAGACGTCCCCGGCGACTTCGTTGTCGCGCCGGGACACGGTGTACGTGTGCCCGTTGACCCATGAAGCGAGCGAAGGGAAGAGCTGGCTGGCGTGGTGGGCGGCTGCGGACTCCAGCACGCGCGGGACGTTGATGAGCCCGTAGCCGGGCGCCTCGATGAAGTACTCCTTCTTGGCTTGGTCGATGACCGGAGCGCATTCGAAGCCCTGCGAGGTTAGCCAGGCGACGAGAGCGTGCACGGAGGCTTCGCCCTCGAAGGCGAGTCGGTAGGCGCCCTGCTCGGCGCCCTGCATAAAGGGGCCGACGAGTTCAGGAGCGAGCCCTAGGCTCGACAGCGGGCGCACCCAGCTGAGGAACTCCTTGAGGCGGGCGATCAGCTCCTGGATTTTGGCGCCGGAGAGTTTGACCTTGCCGTCGCTGGAGGCGAGGGCGATGCGGCCGAACATCTGGCGGGCGAGCCAGGAGTCCTTGTCGCTTTCGGAGTACTGGTATTGCACGGAGCGCCCGCGGGAAGTGCGGTAGAGGGGAGGTTGCGCGATGTAGAGGTGGCCGGCGTCGATGAGCGCGCGCATATTGCGGAAGAAGAACGTGAGGAGCAGCGTGCGGATATGGGCGCCGTCGACGTCGGCGTCGGTCATGATGATGACTTTGTGGTAGCGGAGCTTGGCCAGGTTGAAGTCTTCGCCGAGGCCGGCGCCGAGGGCCGTGATGAGGGCGCGGATCTCTTCGTGGGCGAGCATCTTGTCGGGGCGGGCCTTTTCGACGTTGAGGATCTTGCCGCGGAGGGGAAGTATGGCCTGGTGCTTGCGGTCGCGCCCCATCTTGGCGGAGCCGCCTGCGGAGTCGCCCTCGACGACGTAGATCTCGGAGAGTTCGGGGCTGCGCTCGGCGCAGTCGGCGAGCTTGCCGGGAAGGGAGCCGCCTTCCATAGCGTTCTTGCGGATGACGAGATCGCGAGCCTTGCGGGCGGCCTCGCGGGCCTTCTGGGAGGTGAGGCACTTCTCGATGATGCGGCGAGCCTCGTTGGGGTGCTCTTCCAGGTAGAAGTCGAGGTTCTGGACGAGGGCTTGCTCGACGGCCCCCTTGGTGTCGGCGTTGCCGAGTTTCGCCTTGGTCTGCCCTTCGAACTGCGGCTCCTCCAGCCGGACGCTGACGATGGCGGTGAGGCCCTCGCGGACGTCGTCGCCGCTGAAGTTGGGGGCGTCGTCCTTAACCAGCTTGCTCTTCTTGGAGTAGTTGTTGATGGCGCGGGTGAGTCCTGCGCGGAACCCTACGAGGTGGGTGCCGCCGTCTGCAGTGTTGATGCAGTTGGCGAACGACAGGGTGGACTCGTAGTAGCCGTTGTTGTACTGCAGGGCGACCTCGACCATAGCGCCGTCGGTCGTCTGCTCGAAGTAGAACGGCTCCGGCTGAAGGACCTCGCGGCTCTGGTTGAGGTGCCGAACGAAGCTTGCGATCCCGCCCTCGAAGTAGAAGGCGCGGTCGGACTCCGGGTGCGCCTCGGAGGAGAAGGAGAGATGGATGGCCTTGTTGAGATAGGCCATCTCCCTGAAGCGTTGCAGAAGGGTGTCGCGCTCGTAATTGGCGGCGCCGAAGATCTCCGAATCGGCTCTGAACCGCACGAGGGTTCCGCTCTGGAGGGGGTCGTCGGGGCGGATAGGGCCTTCGTCCTGCACGTCGCCTGTTGGGATGCCGCGGGCGTACTCTTGGGAGTAGACCTGACCGTTGCGCCGCACCTCGACGCGCATCCATTCCGAGAGGGCGTTGACGACGGACGCGCCGACGCCGTGGAGGCCGCCCGAGACCTTGTAGGCGCCGCCGCCGAACTTGCCGCCGGCGTGGAGGGTGGTCATGATGGTTTCGAGGGCGGGGCGCGAGGTTGTGGCGTGGATGTCGACGGGAATGCCGCGCCCGTTGTCCCAAACGGAGACGGAATCGTCGGCGTGGATGCGCACGGAGACGCTGTCGCAGTAGCCGGCCATGGCCTCGTCGATGGCGTTGTCGACGATCTCGTAGACGAGGTGGTGGAGGCCGCGCTGGTCGGTGCTTCCGATGTACATTCCGGGCCGCCGCCGGACGGCCTCAAGGCCCTCGAGGACCTGGATATCGCTGGCGGTGTAGCGGGCCTCTTCCTGCTTTACCATTACGCTAGAGGGCTCCTGGGCGCGAGTCGCGGCTGCGGGCCGCGAGGAACTCGGCGAGGGCGGGGTGAAGGCGCTGTGCCGGGCAAAGAGCGCAGATACGACCCTAATTTTACCCGTTGGCCTAGTAATTGGTCAAAGCGTTTTGCGCACATATTATGGGAACATGCATTCTCCGGCATCGCTGGCGCGACGGCTCATGGCAGGCGGCGCGCGCTGATGGCGCAACGGCTGCCCGGAGGGAGGCAGGCTTGACGTCCCCCCTTGCGTCAAGCTAAAAAATTCTGCCGTGTCCTATCCCTCTGTTATAGCCATCGACGGGCCGGTCGCATCCGGCAAAACGACGGTCGGGCGCGAAATCGCGAAACGGCTCGACTACCTGTTCGTCGACACTGGAGTGTTCTACCGCGCGGTGACGCTCGCCGCCCTCCGCCGCGACATCGCTCTCGGCGACGAGGGCGCGCTCACTGCGCTGGCGGAGGGCCTTGACCTGCAGCTTGCCCACCACGGCGAAGGCGTTCTGCTCGACGGCGAGGACGTGACTGCGCAGCTTCGCGCCCCGAACGTCGATGCGTCGGTCGCGCTGGTCGCGCAGACAGCCGGCGTGCGGCGCGCGATGATGGCCCCGCAGCGCGCGGCGGCGGCGGGGGGCTCCGTCGTGATGGTGGGGCGAGACATCGGCGCTGTCGTGCTCCCTGATTCCGCGAAGGTGTACCTCGACGCATCGGTCGGGGAGCGGGCGCGCCGACGCGCCCAGGAGCTGCAGGAGAAAGGGGCGCTCCTCTCCGAGACGGAGGTGCGCGCAAGCCTGGAGCGGCGGGACGAGACGGACTCGCAGCGGCAAGAAGCTCCGCTGCGGGTGGCGGACGGCGCGCATATAACGTCGACCGACGGGCTCGATGTGCAGGGCGTGGTGGATAAAGTGCTTGCGGCGCTGGCTGAGTAGGCCTTGAATAACGGAATGAAGCTGCCGCCGTTCGATCTCTGGTACCGCCTCGGCCGCACGACTGCGCGCGTCTTTCTGCCGACCTTCGGCAGAGTGGAGGTCGTAGGCCGGGCCCGAGTGCCGGAGCATGGCCCGCTCATCGTCGCCGCGAACCATCAGAGCTTTGCCGATCCCCCGCTGATGGTGTACGCCATCTCGCGCCCCCTGTTCTTCCTTGCGAAGCGCGGGCTGTTCAAGGGGCCTGTGGTGTCGTCCGCGCTCCGTATGTGGCACGCCTACCCCGTGAATGAGGACGGCCAGGCGTCGGACTCGCTCCGGTGGGCGAGGACGATCCTCTCGCGCGACCGCGCGCTGCTTGTGTTCCCGGAGGGCAAGCGCAACCCCGGAGCGATGGGGGAAGGGAACGATGGGCTCACGTACCTTGCGCTGCGATCGGGCGCTCCCATCCTGCCGGTGGGGATCACCGGCACGGAGAAAGCCCCGACGCTGCTGCGCATCCCCTTCCACTTCCAGCGTCTGAAGGTGGTGATCGGCGAGGCGTTTCATCTGCCTGCCGTCGAGGGCCGGGTGGACCGCGCCGAGCTGCGGGAGATGACGCTTCGGATTATGACGAGCATCGCCGAGCTGCTTCCGCCCGACTACCGGGGCTGCTACGCCGAGAAAATGGACGCCGCCGCCAACGCTCCCGCCGAGGACGGCGAGGCTGGGCGCGCGCCGCTTTCGGGAGGCGCCGCGGGGTACGGCGAGCCGTCGGTAGCGTCCGGGGGATAGAATCGGAAGGGCGGCGCGCCGGGGAGCCGCGCTAGACCAGCCCAGGCGCCTGTGCTAGCATCGCCTGTCGGCGCAACGGCGGGATAAGGCCGTTGCCGCCGTGAGGCCCGTCGGGGCGGATTGGCGTACTACGCCCTGACGAACCGGGCCGGGAACGGGAAGAGGAGGAGACTCGATGGCGACCGCAGCCGGCAAGATGGTGTACCGGCTCGCAGAGGGCGGGGCGGACATGGTCGGCCTGCTGGGCGGCAAGGGCGCTCACGCAAGCGAGATGGCGCGGATAGGCATTCCGGTGCCTCCGGGCTTTGTCATCACCACCGAGGCCTCGCTCGAATACTTCCGGCGCGCGCGGGAGTTTCCCGAAGGGTTGTGGGACGACGTCGTCGCGAACGTCCACGCTCTGGAGCGAGAGACCGGGCGGGTGTTCGGCGATCCGGATAATCCGCTGGTCGTCTCTGTGCGCTCCGGCGCCCCGGTGTCGATGCCCGGCATGATGGACACCATCCTCAATATGGGCGTTGCCGACGCTACCGTCGACGGCGTCGCCCGCATGATGGGCGACGAACGGCCTGCGCTCGACGCCTTTCGCCGCCTCGCGCAGGGGTTCGGCGACGTCGTGCTCGGCATTCCGAAGGATCGGTTCGAGTCGGCGTTGACGGAGGCCAAGCGCGAGGCAGGGCTAGAGTTCGACTACGAATTGCAGCCCGACGCCCTCCGCCGGCTCATCGCCGAGTTCAAGGGGATCATCCGCGAGGCCACCGGCGAAGAGATGCCGTCGGACCCGTGGGAGCTGCTGCGGGCGTCCATCGAGGCGGTGTTCAGCTCGTGGAACAATCCGCGGGCCATCACCTACCGCGAGTTTCAGGGCATCTCGCACGATATGGGCACCGCGTGCGTGATTATGGCGATGGTGTTCGGCAACCTTGGCGACGACAGCGGCACCGGCGTGCTGTTTTCGCGCAGTCCGGCCACCGGCGAAAAGCTGCTCTACGGCGAGTTCCTTCCGAATGCCCAGGGAGAGGACGTAGTGGCGGGCATCCGTACGCCGCATCGCATCGGCGCGCTCGCGGCGACGTGGCCGGAGATATACCGCCAGATAGAAGAGACGGCGCGGCGGCTCGAGGCCCATTACGAGGATGTGCAGGACATCGAGTTCACGGTGGAGCGAGGCAAGCTCTACATACTCCAGACGCGTTCGGCCAAGCGCACCGCTCCTGCCGCTGTGCGCATCGCCGTCGATTTCGTCGACGAGGGCGTGCTGACGGAAGAGCAGGCCCTGGGCCGAGTAGAGGCGACCGAGGTGTCCGCCGTGCTGATGCCCAGGTTCGTGGCGGAGGCCAAGAGCGCCGCAATCGCGGAAGGCCGCCTCCTCGCCGAGGGCGTTGGCGGCTCGCCGGGTGCCGCGTGCGGCGTCGTCGCGACCGACCCCGACCGGGCGGTCGAGATGGCGAACGCGGGCCAGCGCGTCGTGCTGGTGCGGCACGAAACGAGCCCCGACGACGTGCACGGCATCATCCGGGCTGCCGGCGTCCTGACCAGCCGCGGGGGGATGACGAGCCACGCCGCCGTGGTGACGCGCGGGCTGGGCAAGCCCTGCGTCGTGGGGTGCGAGGAGCTCCACTTCGACGCGAGCGGGCATGCGGCGACGGCGCGGGGGCAGACGATCGCCGAGGGCGATATCGTCAGCATCGACGGCAGCACAGGGGAAGTGTTCATCGGCGACGTGGAGACGGTGTCTCCCAAGCCGGAGGACCTGCACGAGCTGAACAGGCTGCTCACCTGGGCGGACGCCGCGCGCAAGCTCGAGATATGGGCGAACGCCGACACTCCGGAGGACGCCCGTCGGGCGCGCGCCAACGGCGCTCAGGGAATCGGCCTCTGCCGCACGGAGCATATGTTCTTCGCCGAGGAGCGGCTTGCGCATATCCAACGGCTCTTGGCCCTTGGCCCCGAGGCGTCGGGCCTCATACGCCGGGCCAACGACCTCGCCGCCGCTCTCGAAACTGCGCCGGCTTCGGAGCGCGCCTCGCTCACCGAGCGGCTTGCGGCTGCAAGGGAGGAGGTCGCCAACTCCGGCGCGGTGCGCGAGTTCCACGCCGAGCTGTCGCGGCTCGAACAGTTCCAGGCGGCGGACTTCTACGGCATTTTCAAGGCGATGGCGGCCTTGCCTGTGGTGATACGGCTGCTCGACGCGCCGCTGCACGAGTTCCTCCCCAGTTACGAGGTGCTCGTCCAAGAGGTCGCCGACCTGAAGCGCCGGGCGGACGAAGAGAGCGCGGAGGGTATCGAGGCGCGCGCCCTGCTCAGCGAACGCGAGGAGACGCTCGCGCTCGTCGAGCATCTGCACGAGTCGAACCCGATGCTTGGACACCGCGGCTGCCGGGTGGGTCTTACGATGCCTGAGATTTACGAGATGCAGGTGCGGGCTATCGTAACGGCGGCGTGCCGGCTTACCGCCGAGGGGCTGACCGTGTACCCAGAGATAATGATCCCCATCGTCTCGCACGTGAACGAGCTCAAGTGGCTGCGCCCGCGTCTGCGGAGCATCGCAAGCGCAACGCGGGAGGACCTAGGCGTCCATGTCTCCTACCTGTTCGGCACCATGATTGAGGTGCCGCGCGCAGCCCTGACCGCCGACGAAATAGCCTCCGAGGCGGAATTCTTCTCGTTCGGTTCGAACGACCTCACCCAGATGACGTTCGCCTTCAGCCGCGACGATGCGGAGAGCAAGTTCCTGAACCATTACGTGAGCGAAGATATCCTGCCGAGGAACCCGTTCAACAGCCTGGACACCACCGGCGTAGGGAAGCTGATGCGAATGGCGACAACCGAGGCGCGCCGCGCGAATCCCGACTTCCCCATAGGCATCTGCGGCGAACATGGGGGCGACCCGCGCAGCGTGGCGTTCTGCAACGAGATAGGGCTCAACTACGTAAGCGCGTCCCCCTTCCGCGTTCCCGTCGCCCGGCTGGCGGCGGCGCAAAGCGCCCTCGGCCAGCTGCGCTGGGACTAGGCGCCGCCCTTTTCGGCACGGTTTCCGCGCCTATGGCGACTCGCGATAGCGGCATAATCCGCCACTTCACCGCGACAGGGTTCGTCGTAGACGGCGGCGCGACGCTCCTTCACTGGCACCTGAAGGTGAAGGCGTGGCTTCCTCCGGGCGGCCACATCGAACCGAACGAAGACCCCGTGCAGGCGGCGCTCCGGGAGATATTCGAGGAGACCGGCGTGCGCGCCGAGGCGGTTGGCCGCGCCCCCTTCCTCGATATCGCGTACCCCCGGCAGGTCGCGCCGCCGTTCACCATAATGGTCGAAGACATCGACGATCCGGAGAACGGCGCCCACCAGCACATCGATTTCATCTACTTCTGCCGTCCGGTGGGGCAGGCAGGCCCACTGCGTGAGGGGTGGAGGTGGGTGTCGCGCGAGGCGCTCGCGGAGGGCGCGCCGCTCGAACTCCCGGGCGGCGGGGCCGCCCCTCCGCCGGAAGACGTGCGGCGGCTGGCCGAGGAAGCGTTCCGGGCGATCGAAGGCTGACCAGCGCTGCTGGGAGAGCGTTCGCTCCCCCAGACCCCCTGGGAATGCGGGGCCGGGAGGAGCGTCTGTGTTACCCAGACCCCCTGGGGAGGGGGCAGGGAGCAGGGAGCAGCGTTCGCGTTCCCAAACTGGCGATGCGCCAATCGGAAGAACGTCCGTTTTCCGGATTTCTCTCGTGGGCGCTGAGCGGCGGCTACGGCGTAGGAGAGATTGACACGACTTTCACAATCTCTTACTATGCGTTCCCGGTCGCCGGGGCCTGCGCCCCGGTGTTCTGCGTTATGGCGCATCCCATGCCGGAGTCGGGAGGGGTCGATGCCCACCACGCACGCCGAAGAAGCGCGGCAGTACGTTCTCCGCAGCGCGAAAGAGAACGACGTTAAGTTCATCCGCTTCTGGTTTACCGACATACTCGGCAACCTTAAAGGGTTTGCTGTTACAGACGCCGAACTCGAGGGCGCGCTCGAGCAGGGCATGGCGTTCGACGGCTCCACGGTGCAGGGGTTTGCCCGGCGCGACGAAAGCGACATGGTCGCGATGCCCGATCCCACGACGTTTTCGATTCTGCCGTGGCGCCCGCGCCAGAACGCCGTCGCCCGTATGTTCTGCGATGTGCTTCGCCCTTCGGGAGAGCCGTTCGAGGGCGACCCGCGCTACGTCCTGAAACTCGCTATCGACCGCGCCGCCGGGCTTGGCTACCAGTTCCAGGTAGGCCCGGAGATCGAGCATTTCTACGTGAAATCGGCCAGCGACCCGGAACCCATCGACGCGGGAGGCTACTTCGACCAGACGACGCCGCTGGACGCTGCAGCGGACCTGCGCCGCGACACCGTGCTTGCCCTCGAAGAGATGGGCATTCCAGTCGAATACAGCCACCACGAGGTGGCTCACGGTCAGCACGAGATCGACCTGCGCCACACCGACGCGCTGACGATGGCCGACACGGTGATGACGTACCGGCAGGTGGTGAAAGAGGTCGCGATGGCCCGCGGCGTATACGCCACCTTTATGCCCAAGCCGTTCGAGGGCCAAAACGGCAACGGAATGCACGTCAATATGTCGCTCTCACAAGGCGACGAGAATGCGTTCTACGACGCGTCCTCGGAGTTCAAGCTCTCGCGCACGGCTCAGCAGTTCATTGCAGGGCTGCTTGCGCATGCGCCCGAAATAGCTTGCGTGTGCAACCAGTGGGTGAACTCTTACAAGCGGCTCATCCCCGGGTACGAGGCCCCGGCGTACGCAACCTGGGCGCCCGTGAACAGGTCGGACCTCATCCGCGTGCCGGCTTACCGCCCCGGGAGAGAGGCGTCGGTGCGCATCGAGTTTCGGCAGCCCGACCCGGCGTGCAACCCCTACCTGGCGTTCGCCGCCATGCTCACAGCGGGCCTTGCCGGCATCGAGCGGAGCTACGCTCCGGTGGCGCCGTCGGAGCGCGACGTGAATGGGCTGAGCGACGCGGAGCGGCAAGAGCAAGGCGTCGTCAGCCTGCCTGGCAGCCTGTACGAGGCGCTCCTGGCTGCGGAAAACAGCTGCGTGCTGCGCGCGGCTCTGGGCGCATACACGTACGAATCGTTGCTCGAGAACAAGCGCATCGAGTGGGACAGGTACCGAGCTGCAGTCACCGACTACGAGATCAAGCGGTACCTTCCCAACCTGTAAGGAGGAGGGCCGGCTCGCCGCCGAGCGGCCCCAACATCTGCCCAATGCACTATCCCATTCCAACCGGCGCTCTGTACAACCCGCGTTTCGAGCATGATGCATGCGGCGTCGGGTTCGTCGCCGACGTCTCCGCCGTACGCAGCCGGGTTGTGCTCGACCGCGCCCTCGAGGCCGTCGTCAACGTAACCCACCGCGGCGCCGTCTCCGCCGACGGCAAGACAGGCGACGGCGCAGGCGTGCTCACGCAAATACCGACGGCGATCTTTGCGCCGGAGGCGGCGCGGCGCGGCGCGGTCGTAACCAACGACGGCGATCTTGCCGTGGGCGTCGTGTTCCTGCCTCAGGAGAACGCGCAGGCGGCACGCGCCATCATCGACGATGCGCTGCGCGGGCGCGGGCTCACCGTGCTCGGCTGGCGCGAAGTCCCCGTCGACGCGTCGGTCATCGGCGAGCGGGCGCTCGCCACGCTTCCGCGCATCGAGAACGTGCTGGCGGTGTGGCCGGAGGCGCCGGACGCGCAAGCGTTCACCCGCAGGCTCTATCTCGCGCGCAAAACGGCGGAGCGCGGGCTGGCCGATGCGGGCGTCGACTGCTACATCCCGTCGCTGTCGAATCGCACTATCGTCTACAAGGGATTCCTCGTGGCGCCGCAGTTGCAGGCGTTCTACAAAGATCTCGACAACCCGGAGTTCACGACTGCGCTGGCGCTGCTGCATCAGCGGTACAGCACCAACACGTTCCCGAACTGGGCGCTGTCGCAGCCGTTTCGCATGCTTGGCCACAACGGCGAGATCAACACGCTCGAGGGGAACCGGAACTGGATGCGCGCCCGCGAGCTCGCGTCCGCCGTCTGGGGGGACGACGTAGCCGACGTGCTGCCCGTCATACAGGAAGGATTCAGCGACTCGGCGAGCCTCGACAACGTGCTCGAACTGCTGGTCGTGTCGGGGCGCGACCCGCTCCACGCGATGGCGATGCTCGTCCCCGAAGCGTGGGAGAACATGCCGCATATGGACCCCGTGCTTCGGGCGTTCTACGAATACCATGCGTGCCTCACAGAGCCGTGGGACGGCCCGGCGGCGCTCGCGTTCACCGACGGCGTGGTCGCGGCTGCGGCGCTCGACCGCAACGGCCTGCGTCCTGCGCGCTACAAGCTCGACGACGACAACATCTTCGTGATGGCGTCGGAGGTGGGCGCAACCCCTATGGACGACGCGCATGTGGTGGAGAAGGGCCGCATTGGGCCGGGCGAGATGATTGCGGTAGACACGGCAAGCCGGCGGCTCTTGCGCAACGCCGACATCAAGGCGCGGCTCGCCGCCGCCCAGCCGTACGGGGAATGGCTTTCGCGCAGAATGACCGCGGTGAGCGCCCCTGCGTCGCTCCCGCCGGAGCCCGAGCCGGCGACCGTAGAGGCGCGGAAGGCGTTCGCGTACACGACCGAAGAGGCGCACCTGGTGCTCCGCCCCCTGTACCTCGAGGGCGTGGAGCCGGTGGGCTCCCTGGGCGACGACACTCCGCTGTCGGTGCTTGCGCTGAAGCCGCGGCTGCTCTACAGCTACTTCCGGCAGCGGTTCGCGCAGGTGACCAACCCGCCAATCGACTCCTACCGCGAGAGCCTGGTGATGTCGCTCTACACCTACCTCGGCGCGCGCGGCTCGCTGCTGGAGGAGGCTGAGGAGCACGCCGGCCTCGTGCGGCTCGACTCGCCGATCCTCACCGCGGAGCAGTTCGCGGCAGTGCGCGACGAGGAAGGCCCCCTGCGCGCCCGCGTCCTGTCGGTGCTCTTCCCGGTTGCGGAAGGAGCGCAAGGGCTGCGGCGCGTGCTCGATGAGGCGTGCGCCGAAGCGGAGGGCGCGGTCGACGCCGGCTGCGGCGCCGTCATCCTGAGCGACAGAGGCGTGGACGCGAAGCACGCGGCCGTTCCGATGCTGCTGGCCGCCGGCGCGGTGCATCATCACCTCACGCGGGTGCGCAAGCGCCTGGAGGCGTCGCTCGTAGTCGAGACTGCAGATGCGCGGGACCCGCATCAGTTCGCGCTGCTCATCGGCTATGGCGTCAGTGCTATCCACCCCTATATGGCGTTCGAGACAATTGCGGCGCTCATCGACGAAGGGCACGACTCGGACGTCGGCGCGGCGCGGGCGATTGCCACCTACATACGCACGATCAACAAGCAGCTGCTCAAGATAATGTCGAAGATGGGCATCTCGACGGTCACGAGCTACCACGGCGCGCAGATATTCGAGGCCGTCGGACTCGACGCGGAAGTCGTGGAACGCTGTTTCGCGGGAACGCACTCCCCGGTGGGCGGCATCGGGTTCGACGGCGTCGCGCAGGAGACTCTGCGGCTGCACGAGGCCGCATTCGCCCCGCCGGAGACTGGCAAGGCCGCGAAGCTCGACGACTTCGGCTACTACCGCTACCGCCGCGACGGCGAGCCGCACGCGTTCTCCCCCGGCAGCGTCCGCACGCTCCACAAGGCGCTGCTCGACGAGACCTCCGCCGGCGCCGACGAGGGGTACGGGAAGTACCTGGAGCAGATCGACGGCGGCCCGCCGATTTCGCTGCGCGACCTGCTCGAGATCAGGCCTGCCGGCGCGGCCGTTCCCATCGAAGAAGTGGAGCCGGCCGCGGAGATAGTGAAACGCTTCAACGGCGGTTCGATGTCGTTCGGGGCGCTCAGCATCGAGGCGCACGAGGCTATCGCCATCGCCTTTAACCGCGCCGGCAGCAAGAGCGGCAGCGGCGAGGGCGGAGAAGACCCGCGCCGGTTCCGGGAGCTGCGCGACGGCGACCGGACAGGCAGCAAGATGAAGCAGGTGGCTTCGGGCCGGTTCGGCGTTACGCCGGAGTATCTGGCGATGGCCGAGGTGCTGGAGATCAAGATGGCCCAGGGCTCGAAGCCCGGCGAGGGCGGTCAGCTGCCCGGTCACAAAGTGACGGAAATCATCGCCCGCGCGCGGCGCACCCAGCCGGGCGTGCCGCTCATCTCGCCTCCGCCGCACCACGACATCTATTCGATAGAAGACCTGAAGCAGCTCATCTACGACCTGAAGATAGTGAACCCCCGCGCGGCGGTCGCCGTGAAACTCGTCGCCGAGGCCGGCGTGGGCACTGTCGCGGCTGGCGTCGCGAAAGGGTACGCCGACTACGTGCTCATCTCGGGGGCGGAGGGTGGCACCGGCGCGTCGCCGTTGATGTCGATCAAGTACACAGGCTCCCCGTGGGAGCTGGGCCTCGCCGAAGCCAATCAGGTGCTCGTGATGAATGACCTGCGGGGCCGCGTTACGCTGCGCACCGACGGCGGGTTCCGGCGCGGGCGCGACGTTGCCGTCGCGGCGCTGCTCGGCGCCGAGGAGTTCGGGTTCGGCACCCAGGCGATGGTGGCGGTGGGCTGCCAGATTGCGCGTCAGTGCCACCTCAATACGTGCCCGGTGGGCGTCGCGACGCAGGATGAAGATCTGCGCAAGAAGTTCTGGGGCGCGCCGGAGATGCTGGTGCGCTACCTCTTCCTGGTGGCCGAGGAGCTGCGCGCGGTTATGGCGAGCCTCGGCTTCCGCCGCGTCGAAGAGATGGTGGGGCGGGTCGACCTGCTCGCGCAGCGTGAGCTTCCGGGTCACCCCAAGGCGAACGCCGTCGACCTCTCCGCGATGCTCGCCGTCGTCGATCCCGAAGGCGAGCGTCCCCGCTTCCACGTGCAGGAGCGCAATGACGAGCCGAACGACGTTGTGCTTGACGACGAGCTGCTGCCGCTAGTGCGGCAGGCGATCGACCTGCAGGGATCGGTGAAGGTGGAGCGGGAGATACGCAACGTCCATCGCACGGTGGGCGCGCGCATCGCCGGCGAGATTGCCCTGCTCCATGGCGATGAGGGCCTTCCCGAGAACAGTATTGAGATGCGGTTCACTGGCTCGGCAGGGCAGAGTTTCGGCGCCTTTATGGTCGACGGCATGCATGTGCTGCTCGAGGGCGAGGCGAACGACTACGTCGGCAAGGGGATGCACGGCGGCGAACTGGTGATCCGTCCTGTCCCGGAGGCGCGGTTCCACGCGCACGACAACGTCATTATCGGCAACACGGTGCTCTACGGCGCTACAGGCGGGCGGATGTTCGCGTCCGGGCGCGCGGGAGAGCGGTTCGCGGTGCGGAATTCGGGCGTGTGGGCAGTGGTCGAGGGGGCGGGGGATCACGCCTGCGAGTACATGACCGGCGGAGTAGTGGTGATCCTTGGGCAGACGGGGCGGAACCTCGGAGCAGGAATGTCGGGCGGCGCGGCGTTCGTTCTCGACCTGCACGACGAGCTGCAGCACAACATGAACCCCGAAATGGTCGGCGCTTCGCCGGTGGACGACGCGGAGGACGAGGAGCTGCTGCGCGCGCTCGTTGCGCGCCACCGCGAGCTCACGCACAGCGCGCGCGCTGCGGACGTGCTGGACAACTGGGCGATCTACCTGCCGAGGTTCAAGCGGGTGGCGCCGCTGCCGCACATCGCACCGCCGTCGCCGCGGGAGCAGCAGCGCGCGCGCCGCGACGCGATGCTCGCCGCCGGAGGCCGGGCCCCGTCGCGAGGGTAGTGTCCCCGCGGCGCCAAACACCTTGTAGGGCGAGAGCGCCCGCGGTATAATCGTTACCTGATAGGTAACGAATGCGTGGACGTCTCGTTCAAAACGGCGAAGCTGGCGAAAGTCTTCAATGCGGAGAAGTTGCTCCAGCGGGAGTACGGCGAACGAATGGCGCGGGTCATCATGATGCGGATGGCCGTGCTGAAGAATGCGCGCTCGCTATCGCAGGTGCCGTCCACTCGGCCAGACCGTTGTCACTTGCTGACTGGCAAGTACAGCGGACACTACGCCGTCGACTTGGTTCATCCCCATAGACTCGTGTTCAGGCCCGATCATGCGCCCGTTCCGCAGCGGGAGGATGGGGGAATCGATATCGACAGGGTGACAGCGGTGAGTATCGTCGCAGTGGTTGACTATCACTGAGGAGGCGGCGTGATGGCTCCGACCACAACCCAGCGCCAACCGGACTATGCCGTTCCGCCCGGGTGGGTGCTTGAGGAACGGCTTGAGGCGATGGACATCTCGCAAGCAGAGTTCGCCAGGCGGTGCGGAAGGTCGCCCAAGCTGATAAGTCAAATCATTGCAGGGACGGCGCCTCTGGAGCCGGCTACGGCGATCCAATTCGAGCGCGTGCTTGGCGTCGACGCCACTATCTGGATGGGCATTGAGTCGGACTATCAGCTCATGCGGGCTAAAGTGCGTGAGCGTGAGAAAATGGCGGAGGCTGCGAGGTGGGCTGCGCAGTTTCCCATTGCCCAGCTGGTTGGACGGGGCGCGATTTCCAAGCCCGTATCAAGGGAAGACCGAGTTCAGAAGCTCCTGGTATTCTTCGGAGTCGCCTCAGTCGAAGCTTGGGAAGCCCGCCAGAGGAGCGCGGCCTACGCCTACCGCCATTCGCCTACATTCAAGAGCGATCCGGCAGTACTGGCGACGTGGCTTCGGCTTGGGGAACTGGAAGCCGAGGAAATTGACTGTGCGCCCTACAGTGAAGCGCGATTCAGGGAAGCGTTGGCCAGCATCCGTGAACACACCAGGAAAAGCGCGGAGAGCGTACTCGAAGAGCCGCGGCGCCTGTGCAAGGAGGCGGGCGTGGCTTTGACTGCAATCCAACCGCTGCCAAAGGCAGCCCTCAGCGGCGCAAGCCGATGGCTGAGTCCGCGCAAAGCGGCGATTCATCTGACGGCGCGCCATCGGAGCGATGACCAGTTGTGGTTCAGCTTGTTCCACGAGGCAGGGCACTTGTTGCTCCACAGCAAGAAAGAGACGTTCGTCGACGAGAAAATGGACAGCAGCGACGAAGCCGATCGTGAAGCTGACAGGTGGGCTGCCGATTTCCTGATTCCGCCCCAGGCATGGAAGTGGTTCGTCGGCTCAGGTCCCTTTACCAAAGCCAGCGTCGAGGCGTTCGCCCAAGAGCAGAGAATCGCTCCCGGTATCGTCGTGGGGCGCTTGCAGCACGAGCAGCGCTTGCCTTGGAAGAGCCAGCTAAACGAGCTAAAGATCTGGTTGCAGTGGGACGAGGGAAGCGCCTGAATGCCTGCGCGGCAAATTGACACTCCGCCTCTCTCTGCCCGATAATCGAATGCAAGGCAGCGACGGGGAGTAGTACGCCGTTTGGCGGGGCATCAGAGAGCCGGGGCAGCTGCGAACCGGCGCCTGCGCAACGGTCGAATGGACCCCTGAGCCGCGGCCCGAAACCTTGCGGGAGTAGGCGTCGACGGGACCGTCCCGGTACAGACGGACGGCATAACCCGCGCCGATGCGGCGGGCGTGCCGATAGAGTCCCTGCGCGCACAGCGCCGGGAGAAGAAGGGTGGCACAGCGGATAACCCCGCCCCTTTATGGGAGCGGGGTATTTTTACGCCCCCTGAAATGGAAGGAGCATACGGATGGCCGCGTGTTATCCGGCAATCGAACAGTTCCGCGCGCTGGCGGACGAGGGCTACAACCTCATCCCTGTCTACCGCGAGGTTGTCGCCGACCTCGAAACCCCCGTCTCCGCCTACCTGAAGATCGCGAGCGGCGGCGCGAGCAACTCCTTCCTGCTCGAAAGCGTCGAGGGAGGCGAACGGGTGGCGCGCTACAGCTTTATAGGCGCCGAGCCGTATCGCGTGCTGCGCACCGGCGAAGGGCAGCCGGACGGCCCCGGCGACCCCCTTGTCGCGGTGGAGGCGGAGCTTGGCCGCTTCCGCCCCGCGCAAGTCTCCGGCCTGCCCCGGTTCGTCGGCGGCGCCGTCGGCTACCTCTCGTACGAGACCGCGCACTACTTCGAACCGCGCGTTCCTCTCCCGGCGAAAGACCCGCAAGGCTTGCCCGAGGCGGCGCTGCTCTTCACCGACTCGATACTCGTGTTCGACCACGTGAGGCACAGAATTCAGGTGGTGGCGACGGCGCACGTGACGGACTCGCCGGATGAGGCTTACCGGAAGGCGGTCGAACGCATCGACGAACTCGCCGAGCGGTTAGCGCGCCCGCTGCCGCGGCAGGCTCAACTGGCGAACGAGCCCGTCGAGAAAGAGGAGGCCGCCCGCGCCGCGGCGGACTACCTTGAGGCGTCGAACAAGACGCTGGACGAGTACCACGCGATGGTGCGCCGCGCAAAGGAGTACGTCGTAGCCGGCGACATCATCCAGACAGTCCCGTCGCAGCGGGTGGAGGCGGCAGTGAACGCGGCGGCGTTCGACCTCTACCGGTCGCTGCGGGCGGTGAACCCGTCGCCCTATATGTATTTCCTCGAGCTTGGAGACTTCGCCGTCGTAGGAGCGTCGCCGGAGATGCTCGTGCGCGCGGAGGACGGCCTGGTCGAGACCCACCCTATTGCGGGCACGCGTCCCCGCGGCAAGGACGCCGAAGACGACCTGCGCCTCGAGGCCGAGCTTGCCGCGGACGAGAAGGAGCGCGCCGAGCACATTATGTTGCTCGACTTGGGCCGGAACGATATCGGCCGCGTGAGCAAGCCGGGCACCGTGCAGGTGACGCAGATGCTCGAGGTAGAGCGCTACTCGCATGTGATGCATCTGGTGTCGCACGTTACGGGACAGCTGCGCGACGACCTGACGGCGTTCGACGCGCTGCGGGCGTGCTTCCCCGCCGGCACGGTGTCGGGCGCGCCCAAGATTCGGGCAATGGAGATCATTACGGAGCTCGAGGGCGAGCGGCGCGGGATCTACGCAGGCGCCGTCGGCTACTTCAGCTTCTCCGGAAATATGGACACCGCCATCGCCATACGCACGATGGTGGTGAAGAACGGCGTCGCATACATCCAGGCGGGCGGCGGCGTCGTGTTCGACTCCGACCCGGAGACCGAGCGCCTCGAATCGCTCCACAAGATGAATGCTCTGCTGCGAGCAATCGCAGAGGCCAGCGGCTGAGAGAGGGGGGCAGGACGATGCTGGTGCTCATCGACAACTACGACAGTTTCACGTACAACCTGCACCAGTTCCTCTCTGAACTGGGGGCCGACGTGCGAGTAGTGCGGAACGACGCTGCGACCGTTGACGAGATCGAGGAGATGGCGCCGGAGCGCATAGTTATCTCGCCGGGGCCGTGCACGCCGACGGAAGCGGGCGTCTCGACCGAGGTCGTTGCGCGGTTCGGCGAACGCATGCCGGTGCTGGGAGTGTGCCTCGGGCACCAGTGCATCGGAGCAGCCTATGGAGGCAAGGTTGTTGGCGCCGGCGAGATTATGCATGGCAAGATGAGCCGGATTACGCACGACGGCAAGGGCGTGTTCACGGGGCTGCCGAACCCGCTGCAGGGCATTCGCTACCACTCGCTTGCTATCGAAGAGGAGTCGGCGCCGGATGCGCTCGAAATCACCGCGCGAAGCGAGAGCGGGATCATTATGGGGGTGCGGCATCGCGAATTCCCCGTCGAGGGCATTCAGTTTCATCCCGAGTCGATCATGACGCAGAGCGGCAAAGACCTGCTGCTGAACTTCCTGAGGCGCCCCGTATGAATGCCGACTACCGCAGAGACTATCCGTGGATATGGGAGCGGGAAGCCGCGTCGTCGCCGCTGCTCGCCTATGAAGCATGCGCGCGGCGCTTGCGCAAAGCGGGGTATCGTTTGCGCGAAGCGCAGCCTCCCCCCGCTTCGGGGCAGGCCAAAGAGTTCAGCGGCAGTTTTGTCGCCGTGCGCGACGCGGTGCGCAACGCGAGACGCCGCCGGACAGGAAAGATCGCCCTGCTCCTCGGCGTGGCGATGACGCTGGCGCTGTTCGTAATGATGGCCGAGGAGATCGGCGCGGAGCGGAACATCATCTCGGCGCCCCTGCTCGCGGCGGTCGTCCTCGGAGGGTTCGGAATGAGCCGCATGGCCGAGCCGGAGCAGCGCTTGCGCAAGCTAGTGGAGGTGAGCGTCGCCGGCGCTTCCGGCGGCGGCGCCCGGATCGCGGCCCGCGGCGGCGCCGGCCCTGCGTTCGGCGACGACTGGGTGGAGGAGTGGGGCGGCGAACAGGACTTTGCAGACGTGGAGGAGGCGCTGGCGGACGCCGGCGCTCCGGCGGCGACGGAGGCGCAACGATGATTCAGGACGCGATACGCAAGCTCGCCGACCGCGAGGCGCTCTCTGAGTCCGAGGCTGCTGCCGCCGCCGAGGACATCATGACCGGCGAGGCTACGCCCGCGCAGATCGGCGCCTTCCTCATCGCCCTCCGCCTCAATGGCGAAACAGTCGGCGAGATCACCGGCATGGCCAAAATGATGCGCGAGAAGGCGTTGCGCGTGGAAAGCGACGGCGAGCTGCTGGACGTAGTGGGCACCGGCGGCGACGGCCTGCGAACGTTTAACGTCTCGACAGCGTCGGCGTTTGTCGCCGCCGCTGCCGGCGTGAAGGTGGCGAAGCACGGCAACCGCGCAGCCTCGGGCAGCGTCGGCGCCGCCGATATTCTCGAGGCGCACGGGGTCAAGCTCGAACTCAGCCCCGAGTCCGTGCGGCAGTGCATCGACGAAACAGGCATAGGGTTCATGTTCGCCCCGGCCTTTCACCCTGCGATGCGGTTCGCCGGCCCCGCGCGCCGCGAGCTCGGAGTTCGGACGGTGTTCAACTTCCTCGGCCCGCTCACTAACCCGGCGGGCGCGGCGTACCAGCTGCTCGGCGTCGCTCAGCCGCGCGACGCCTCCTACGACGTTGCGGAGGCGACTGCTCACGTGCTGGCGTCGCTCGGCTCGCGGCGCTCGTGGGTCGTGCGCGGCGGCGACGGCCTCGACGAACTCACGACCACCACGGACTCCGACGTATGGGAGGTGGCGGACGGCGCGGTGTCGCGCTTCGCTCTGACGCCGGAAGACGCAGGGCTGCCGCGCGCGCGGCTGAGCGATTTGCAGGTCGGCGGCGTAGAGGATGCGCGGGAGAAGTTCACGCGCGCGCTGTCGCCGGGGACGTCTCCTGAGAAAGAAATTGTGCTGCTGAACGCCGGCGCCGCCCTCGTGGTGAGCGGCAAGGCGGACAATATCGCGGCTGGCGTGGAGATCGCGCGCGGCGTGATCGACTCCGGCGCTCCGCTGGAGAAGGTGCGAGAGCTCGCGGCCTTGAGCCAAACGCTAGCGTGACGACGATGGCCACAGGAACAATTCTCGACAAGATTCTCGATGCGAAGCGCGCGGAGGTGGAGCGGCGCCGGCGCGAACTGCCGTTCGCCGAACTGGAGGAGCAGGTCAAGGTCTCCCCGTTCCCGCTCAACCTGTCGGGCGCGCTCTGGGGCGACAAGGTGCGCCTCATAGCCGAGGTCAAGAAGGCGTCCCCCTCGAAAGGTCTGCTCGCAGCGGAGTACGACCCTGCCGCGCTTGCGGCGGTCTACACGGCCAACGGGGCCGCCGCCGTTTCCGTGCTCACCGAAGTCGAACACTTTCAGGGGAGCCTCGCGCACATGGCCGCGGTGAAGCAGGCGACTGCTTCCGAGGGAGTCCCGGTGCTGCGCAAGGACTTCCTGTTCGACCCGTACCAGCTGTACGAGGCAAGGGCCAACGGGGCCGACGCCGCGCTGCTGATAGTGGCGGCGCTCTCGCCCGAGCAGCTGCGCGAGCTGCTGGCGGCTGCGCAGAGCATATGGCTGCAGTGCCTGGTGGAGGCCCACGACGAGCGCGAAGTCGAGACGGCGCTCAGCTGCGGCGCGGAGATAATCGGCGTCAACAATCGCGACCTTCGGACGTTCGAGGTGGACACGACGCTCGCAGCCCGGCTGCGTCCGCTCGTTCCCCAGGGGCGTATGGTTGTGGCCGAGAGCGGAATAAGCTCGCGCGACGACGTGTTGCCGCTCAAGCGCGCGGGCGTGAATGGCATACTGGTGGGCGAGGCGCTGATGACCGCCCCGGACGTTGGCGCGAAAGTGCGCGAGTTGGCTGGAGTGTAGCCGTGACCCATGTGAAGCTGTGCGGATTCCAGACGGCGGCGCCGGTGCTCGCCGCGATGGAGGCCGGCGCCGACGCCGTCGGCTTGGTGTTCGTCCCCGCTGCGCGGCGCGCCATTACGGTCGCGCAAGCGGCAGCCGTGCTGGAGGAGGCCCGCGCCTCGGGGGGCGCGACTCCGGCGTTCGTCGGGCTGTTCGGCGACCAGCCTGCCGACACGGTCAACGACATTGTGGCGGAGCTTCAACTCGACGCCGTGCAGCTGTGCGGCGCCGAAAGCATGGCTTACTGCGCCCGGATGACTGTCCCCATCTACAAGGTGATCGGCGTCGACCCGGAGATCCCTGCGGCTGCGCAGCTGCCTCGCGTAATGACGACGCAGCAGCGGCATGCCCTCGCCGGACATCGCATTGTGGTCGACACGCAAACCCCGGGCGCGTACGGAGGCGCAGGCCGCGGCTTCGATTGGAGCCTGGCCGCTGGTCTGGCGAGCGCTTTCGAGATGTCGCTTGCGGGCGGCCTCACGCCCGACAATGTCGCCGAGGCTGTCAGGCGCGTGGCGCCCTGGGGCGTCGACGCCTCTAGCGGAGTGGAGACGGACGGCGAGAAAGACCCCAAAAAGATCAGGGCGTTCGTCGAGGCAGTGCGCGCGCTCGAACCGAAAGCGCAGCCGCGCGGCCTCCGCCGGTTGTTCAGGAGAAGCTGACATGGCGCAGTTGCCCGACGATAAGGGGAGGTTCGGGCCGTTTGGCGGGCGTTACGTCCCCGAAACGCTGATGGCGGCTCTCGACGAACTCTCCGAGGCGTGGAACGCAGCCCGCGACGACGACGAATTTCAGGGCGAGCTCGCGCGGCTGCTGCGCGACTACGTGGGGCGTCCGACGCCCGTTCACTACGCCGAACGGCTCACGGCCCGCGCGGGCGGCGCCGGCGTCTACCTCAAGCGCGAAGACCTTGCGCACACCGGCGCCCACAAGATAAACAATGCGCTCGGCCAGGGACTGCTCGCCAAGCGAATGGGCAAGCGCCGCATCGTCGCCGAAACGGGCGCGGGGCAGCACGGCGTCGCCACTGCAATGGTGTGCGCGCTGCTTGGGATCGAGTGCGCCGTCTATATGGGCGAGGAGGATATGCGGCGGCAAGAGCCGAACGTCTACCGCATGCGGATGCTCGGCGCGGAGGTGCGCCCGGTCTCCGTGGGAAGCCGCACCCTCAAGGAGGCGATAAGCGAGACCATCCGCGACTGGGTGACCAACGTCGCGGACACTCACTACATCATCGGCAGCGCGGTCGGGCCGCATCCCTATCCGATGATGGTGCGCGACCTCCAGCGCGTTATCGGACGCGAATCGCGCGCGCAATTCCTCGAAGCGACCGGCAGCCTCCCCGACGCCGTTGTCGCGTGCGTGGGCGGAGGGTCGAACTCCATCGGGCAGTTCTACGAATTCATCCCCGACGAGGGAGTGCGGCTCGTGGGCGTCGAGGCCGGCGGCGAAGGAGTCGAGACCGGGCGTCACGCCGCCACCATTAGCGGAGGCCGCGTCGGCGTGCTGCACGGCTCGATGTCTTACATCGTGCAGGATTCCGACGGGCAGATACACGAAACGCATAGCATCTCGGCGGGGCTCGACTATCCGGGCGTCGGCCCTGAGCATGCGTGGTTGTACGAATCGGGGCGGGCGGAGTACGTGAACGTCACCGACGCGGAGGCAGTGGCCGCCTTCCGGCTGGTGTCCGAGCTCGAGGGCATCATCCCCGCCCTGGAGTCGTCGCACGCGGTGGCGCACGTCGTGAACACCCTGGCCCCGGAGCTGGGAGCGGGAGCGCGCGTGCTCGTTTGCCTGAGCGGGCGCGGCGACAAGGACCTGGCCGCGATTATGGAGTACGAATCGTCGCGCCCAAAGGTTTGACAGGCGCAAGGCGCGACACGAACAATAGGCAAGGTCCCGTCCGCATGGGCTCCAGGCCGGAGAGCAGGCGCCGGGACGCAGGCATGGGGCGCGCGGAAGCAGACCCAGCCTGACGAGGAGCAGACGATGCCCGAAGGTTACGCCGTCAACTGGATGGCGGTAGTTATTGCGCTGGCGGTTGGCGTAGCTGCGATGGCCGGCATGCTCATAGCCTCGGCTGTCCTCTCCTCGCGCCGGCCCTCCGAGCGCAAAGGCATCGCTTACGAGTCCGGCATCCTGCCCACTGCGTTGAACTGGACGCAGTTCAACGTGCGCTACTACATCTTCGCCATCCTCTTCCTCATCTTCGACGTCGAGGCCGTCTTTCTCTTCCCGTGGGCGATAGTGTTCGCCGATGACGGGACGCCCGGCTACGTGTTCTACGCGATGATGCTGTTCATCGCCATTCTGCTTTTCGGCGTCGTGTACGCCTGGCGCAAGGACGTGCTGAAGTGGAGGTAAACGACCCGCGAGCCCCCCTGCCGCTGTTCCGTCCCGCCGGCTGGGAGCGCCCGGACGACGGGCGATTCTTCGACTCGCCGGAGGGCGGCGCCGTCTCGGCTGGCAAGGGCAACGTCCCTGGGCCGGCGCTGATCAAGAGCGCAGCGCCCGGCGTCGTAACCTCGACTGTCGATCAGCTGGCCGCCCTGGGGCGCAGCAACTCCCTGTGGACGCTCACGTTCGGGCTCGCCTGCTGCGCTATCGAAATGATATCCACGCATATGGCCCACCACGACCTCGACCGCTTCGGCGTCGTCACCTGGCCTTCGCCCCGGCAGTCGGACGTGATGGTCGTCGCCGGCACGGTTGTGAAGAAGATGGCGGAGCCTATCAAGCTGCTGTACGACCAGATGCCCGACCCCAAATGGGTGATTGCGATGGGAACGTGCGCGACGAGCGGCGGCCCGTACTACCGCTCCTACAGCGTCGTGATGGGCGTCGACCACATTGTGCCCGTCGACGTCTATGTGCCGGGTTGCCCTCCGCGCCCGGAGGCGCTGATGGACGGCATTATGAAGCTGCAAGAGAAGATCAAGCGCGATGCGCGCGAGGGGCGCCGGAGCGCGCCGGTCACGCTCGAGCCCTCCTCCGCGGAGGCCGCTCAGACTCCGGAGGCGGCTCAATGACCACCGGGCAGCCTCCCGCGCGGCGCGGCCCCCCCGTTGAGGTCGCTGAAGAGAAGCTCAGTCAGCGCGGTGAACACACTGCCGGGCTCCTGGCCCGCGCCCTCGGCGCGATGGCGGTCGAGACCGGCGGACGCGACGATATGCCGTGGGCGCGCGTGCGCCGCGAAGATATCGTCGCCGCGAACCGCGCCTGCGCCGCTCCCGGCGGACTCGGCGTCGATATGCTCCACTGCCTGCTCGCCGTCGACTACGTAGAGCGCATCGAGCTGGAGTACATCCTCTTCTCCATCGCGAACAACCGGAAGGCGCTCATCAAGGTCGACCTCCCGCCGGATGACCCTACGATCGACTCCGTGACCGGATTGTGGGAGGCTGCCGGCTGGTACGAACGGGAGACCCACGACCTCTTCGGAGTCGTCTTTCGGGGCAACCCGGACCTTTCGCCGCTCCTGCTCTATGAGGGCTTCGAGGGTTACCCCGGGCTCAAAAGCTTCCCCCTGCACGACTACGAGGAGTGGTAGGCGTGGCGAAGGCTGTAGTTCCGGGAAAATGTCTGCTGAAGCCGCTTAAGATTGCGTAGCCCGCATGACGACTGACCAGTCATACGAAAACATCGACATGATGCTGAACATGGGGCCGCAGCACCCGGCCACCCATGGCGTGTTCCGCATGATGCTCGTGCTCGACGGGGAGCGCGTGGTCGACGTTATTCCGCACATCGGCTACCTCCACAGAGGGTCGGAGAAGCTCGCGGAGCATGAGAGCTACGGCCAGGTGGTGACGCTGTTCGACCGTCTCGACTACGTGGCGAATCTGAACAACGAGCTGGCGTTCTGCCGCGCCGCCGAGCGGCTGATGGGCATCGACCCGCCGGAGCGCGCGCAGTACATCCGCACGATACTCGTCGAGCTCAACCGGCTGGCGAGCCATATGCTCTTCATTGGCACGTACGCCATCGACCTCGGCGCAATGACGCCGATTATGTACGGGTTCCGCGAACGCGAGCGAATCCAGAACCTGTTCGAGTCCGTGACCGGCGCTCGGATGATGCATAATTTCATCCGCATCGGCGGCGTCAAGGAGGATGTCCCGGCCGACTTCGTCCCGCGAGTGCGCGACCTGCTGGAGTCCTCCGAGCGCGGCGTGGCGGAGATGGACCGGCTGCTCAGCTTCAACGAGGTGTTCCTTGCCCGCACCCAGGGCGTCGGCGTCATAGACGCGCCCACCGCTCTGTCGTGCGGCTTGACCGGGCCCGGTCTGCGCGCTTGCGGCGTTCCCTACGACGTGCGCAAGGACGACCCGTACGAGGTCTACCCGTACCTGTCGTACAAGGTGCCTATCGGCGAGAACGGCGACGCGTGGGACCGCTACTACCTGCGCGTCCTCGAGTGCTACGAGTCCATCTCCATGGTGCGGCAGTGCCTCGATCAGATGGCGCCGGGGCCGACGATGACGCAGATGCGCCGCATCGCCCGTCCTCCCCAGGGCGAGGTGTACGTTCATGCCGAGAACCCTCGCGGCGACATCGGCGTCTTCCTCGTAAGCGACGGCTCCGACAAGCCCTACCGCGTGAAAGTGCGGCCCCCTTCGTTCTGCAACCTCGTCGCGCTGCGGCCTATGATGCGCGACGCCTACATCGCCGACGCCGTCTCGGTGCTCGGATCGCTCGATATCGTGCTCGGCGAGGTGGACCGGTGAGGGCGTTGGTGCGGTCGCTTCCTGTGCAGATGGCGATACTCGCGGTGGTGGGCGGCGCGGTGACCGCTCTTATCGTGGCCTTCGCCGCGGCGATGGCGCTCTTCGGCGACCCCGGAGAGGAGATCACGCTCGAGGCGGCGGGCAAAGTAGCCGTGACGCTCTTCGTTCTCCTTAACGTCGTGATGGCGCTGGGCACGTCGCTCGTATGGCTCGAGCGCAAGCAGCTTGGCCGGATGCAGGGGAGAGTCGGCCCGACGCGAGTAGGCCCGTTCGGCCTGCTGCAGGTCGTCGCCGACGCAATCAAGCTCGTGATGAAAGAGGACGTCGCTCCGGCGAATTCGTCGCGCCTCATCTTCTACGTTGCGCCGGTGCTGGTGTTCGTTCCGAGCTTCGTCGTGTGGCTCACCATCCCGCTGACGCAAGATCTGGTGGTGCGCAGCCTCGAAATGGGGCTCTTCTTCTTCATCGCCGTGTCGGTGCTCAGCATCGTCGGGCTGGTGCTCGCAGGCTGGAGCTCCAACAGCAAGTACGCAATCCTCGGCGGGTTTCGCTCCGCGGCGCAGCTGGTGAGCTACGAGATACCTATCATCATGGCCGTGCTCGGCGTCGCGATGCTGGCCGACTCGATGAGCTTCATCGACGTCGTGGATGCGCAGCGCAACGCGCCGTACATCGCGGTGCAGCCGCTCGCGTTTCTCGTGTTCTTCGTCGCCGGCCTCGCGGAAGTGGGCCGGACTCCGTTCGACATCTATTTCGCGGAATCGGAGGTTGTCGGCGGGCCGTTCGTCGAGTACAGCGGCGCGCACTGGGCGATATTCTTCCTCGCGGAGTACGTCAATACGTTCGTGATTGCGGCGCTGGCGTCGCTGCTCTTCCTCGGGGGATGGGTCTGGCCGTTCGGCGACTTGCCTCAGCCGGCGGCGATAGCGCTCTTCCTCGGAAAGACGTATGCGGTCGCGGGCGCCATCTTCTGGGTGCGCGCCACGCTCCCCCGGCTCCGCATCGACCAGCTCATGGGTTTCGGCTGGAAGCTGCTCATTCCCCTCGCCTTTGGCAGCATCATCGCGACAGGGGTTCAGCTATTCTATGGCTGGCCCCTCTGGACGCTGACGCTGATGTCGATCGGCCTCCTCGCCATTCCGGTGGTCGCCCACCTGCGCACGCAGCGCAAGGACGTAACGCAGACCGCCGAGAGGTACGCGCAGCGGGCCGTGTCCGTTCAGGCGCAGCCGAGACCGGAGAAGACACAGGCATGATAGGAACGCTCAAAGGGCTCCGCACCACGCTGCTCTGGCTCTTCAGGCGGCCTGTTACGGCGCACTATCCCGACCAGCACCTGCCCGTGCAGCAACGCTATATGGGGTTCCCCGCGCTGCTCACCGACGACACTGCAGGAGAGCCGTTCTGCACCGGCTGCATGGTGTGCGTCCGCGAGTGCCCCACCCAGTGCATGAGCGCGCAGATGCACGACAACCCCAAGTTCGCCGACGGAACAAGCCACCGGCGCAAGATTATCGAGACATTCGAGATCAACCTGAACCGGTGCATCCTCTGCGGCATCTGCGTCGACGTCTGCTCGTTCGACGCGATCGAGATGTCGTACGAGCACGAGCTGGCGAGCTATGCCCGGGCGGGGGCCCGCGCCGACCTTCCCACCCTCCTGTCGCAGGGCCGCCGCTACATGGACGCGAGCGGCTGGACGCCGGAGAACCGCGAGAAGAATGTGGCCGCCGCCGCGCTTGCCAAGAAGGCCGCCGCGCAGCCCGCAGCTTCCGGCGCGGCGGCGGCGGCGGAGGACGGCGAGTAACCAGTGGACACAGCGGTCTTCTACGTCGTCGCATTCGTAACGGTGGCCGCCGCCATCGGCGTCGTCAGCACACGAAACATCGTGCACGCGGCGCTCTTCCTCCTGGCGGCCCTCTTGGGCGTTGCCGGCGTCTTCGTGCTGTTGTACGCCGAGTTCCTCGCGCTGGTGCAGCTCCTCATCTACGGCGGAGCCGTCACTATCGTCATCCTGTTCGCGCTGATGCTCACTCGGAGCGGCGAGTACGAGGCCGACGCCGACACGCGGCGATGGCCGGTCGCCGCGCTAGTCTCGGCAGGCCTGTTTGCGCTGCTGGCGACCGTGTTTATGGCCGACGCCAGCCGCTTCAACTCCGGCGAGCGCGAGGGCGTGCCGTTCGAGACCCTCGCCCGCGACCTGTTCGTCGAGTGGGCTGTGCCGTTCGAGATCGCCTCGCTCGTGCTGCTCGTCGCGCTCGTGGGCGCAGTGGTTATCGGTCGCGCCGGAGGCGAGGAAGACTCCTCGTTCCCGGAGTCCGACGACCCCGACGCCCCGCCCGACGAACAGTCGCGCCCCTCCGGCAGGGCGCGCGCGCAGCGGCGGCAGAGGCGCGCATGACCCTCGCGCAATTCCAGCTTCTGAGCGCGCTGCTCTTCTGCATCGGCCTCTACGGCGTGCTGGCCCGGCGGAGCGCCGTGCTCGTGCTCATGGCCATCGAACTCATGCTGAACGCCGTGAACGTCTACGTTATCGCGCTGGCCGCGTTCCGCGATTACGGCGGCTCGACCGGGCAGGTGATCGCCGTGTTCGTCATCACCATAGCGGCGGCGGAAGTGGGCCTCGCGCTGGCGATCATTATGCGGCTGTTCCGAAGCCGCGGCTCCGTGAACGTCGACGAGATCGACCGGATGAGGGGATGAAGGAGTAGCGTGGAGCAGGCCTGGATCATCCCGCTCTTCGGCGTTGGCGCGTTCGTCGTTCTGGCGCTGTTCCGAGGCTACCTGCCGCGGCAGGGCAAGCACCTCGCCGTGCTGGCCGCCGGCGCCGCCTTCATTCTTGCCTGGAACCCGCTGCTCGATATGCTCGGCAGAGGCGCCGGGGAGTATCACTTCCCCAAAGAATGGTTCGCCGCGGGGCCGATCAGTGTGGGCTGGGGCATCATCGTCGATCCCCTCACCGTCGCGATGCTCCTGCTCGTAACGTTCGTATCCGTCGTGGTGCAGGTCTACTCGCTCGGCTATATGCAGCGCCACGAGGGCCGCGCGACCGTCGACGATCCCCGCATCGGATGGTACTTCGCAGCGCATTCGCTCTTCACTGCGAGCATGCTCACGCTCGTGCTGGCCGACAACTTGCTGCTGCTCTACGTGGGATGGGAGCTAGTGGGGCTGTGCTCGTATCTGCTCATCGGCTTTTGGTTCGAGCGGACGAGCGCTTCCGACGCCGCCAAGAAGGCGTTCATCACTACCCGAGCCGGCGATGTGGGGCTCCTCATCGGCATCGTGCTGCTCGCCGCCGAGTTCGGCACGTTCGACATCCTCACAATCATGAGTCAGCTGGACGCGCCCGGCGTCAACGATACGGTCGTAACCGCCAGCGCGTTCCTCATCTTCTTCGGCGCGATGGGCAAGTCGGCGCAGTTTCCCCTGCACGTGTGGCTTCCCGACGCGATGGAGGGCCCGACGCCGGTCAGCGCTCTCATTCACGCTGCGACCATGGTCACCGCCGGCGTCTTCCTCGTCGCCCGTCTCTTTCCCCTGTTCGAGGCAGTCGAGAGCGCGCAGCTTGCAGTGGCGATTGTCGGCCTCGTCACCGCGCTGATGGGCGCAACGATGGCCCTGGTGATGACCGACCTCAAGCGAATCCTCGCCTACTCCACTATGAGCCACCTCGGGTTCATGATGCTTGCGCTCGGAGCCGGAGGCTACACCGCGGCCATCTTCCACCTGCTGATGCACGGCGTCGCCAAGGCGATGCTCTTCCTCGCCGCCGGCTCGATTATGCACGCGATGCACGACGAGACCGACATCCGCAAGATGGGAGGCCTTCGCAAGCGGATGCCCGTTACCGCCGCCGCCTTCATCGTCGGCGCGCTGGCCTTGGCCGGCATTCCTCCCCTCAACGCGTTCTGGAGCAAGGACGAGATACTCCTCGCAGTGACCGGCGGCCTCCACCCCGCGTTCGCCGCGCTCTTCCTCGTCGCCATCGTCCTGAGCGCCCTCTATATGGCCCGCGCGATCTGGACGGTGTTCCTCGGCCCGCTCAAGCAGGAGAACGACAGCGTCCACGAATCGCCCGCGGTTATGTCGGCCCCCCTCGCGCTGCTGGCTGTTCTCGCCGTCGCCTCCGGCTTCATCGCGCTGCCGCTGGGCGCTTACGACGGCGTTGGCTCGTTCATTTACGACATCGCCCACGGCCCTCACGCGTTCAAGTTCGACCCCGTGTGGGGCGGCGTCAGCATCATCCTCGCCCTCGCCGGACTCGGCACCGGCTACGCGCTCTACGGCGGAACGGGCGGCAGGGCCGACGCCATTCGCGAGAGGTTCGCCGGCCTCCACCGCGTTATCGCGAACCGCTACTACATGGACCACGCGTACCAGTGGCTCGTCGACCAGATCGTTCTGCGGGTGAGCCGCCGCCTTGCGCTGTTCGACCGCAAGATAGTGAACGACGTCGGCGTCAACGGCCCCGGCGCCGGCGTGGTCGAAGCCGGGCGCCGCCTCCGCCGCCACGTGACGGGGCTGTTCGCCGACTACGGCGCCGGCATGGCGGTGGGCGTTGTCGTTCTCGCGGTCGTCCTCTGGAGGCCGTGGGCATGAGGACGTACGTCCTCGAAGGACTCATCTATCTCCCGATGCTCACGGCGGCGCTGCTGCTGCTCGTGCCGACGGGATGGAAGAGCCTGACGCGGGCGATAGGCGTCGCATCGGGCGCGCTGCTGATGGCCGCCTCCGCATACGTGTTCATCGCGTTCGATAACAGCCCGGGGGCTGCGGTGTTCCAGATGGGGCGCGTCTACCCCTGGCTCGAGAGCGTCGGCATCGACTTCCGGCTTGGGGTTGACGGCGTGGCCGCGCTGATGGTGCTCCTCACCGGCATCGTTTCGCTCACCGGCGCGGTGATAGCCGCCAACATCGACCGCGACCCCAAGAACTACTACATCCTCCTGTTCGTGCTCATCGCCGGCGTCTACGGGACGTTCGTATCGCTCGACCTCTTCTTTTTCTTCTTCTTCTACGAACTCGCCATTGTGCCGATGTACCTCCTCATTGCCGTGTGGGGGTCGAGCTCGACGTTCAAGGACTTCGCCCGCTCGAAGGAGTACGGCGCGCTCAAGCTCGTGCTGATGATCGTGGCCGCCAGCGTGCTGGTGTGGATCGCCATCATCACCATCTACGTAACGGCGGGGGCTGGCACGTTCAACATCCTCGCCTTGCGCCAGGCAGTGGACGATGGCGCCCTCTCGACGGAATTTCAGAATGTCGTCTTCCCGCTCGTGATGATCGGGTTCGGCCTCCTCGCCGGCCTGTGGCCGTTCCACACCTGGTCGCCCGACGGCCACGTCGCCGCTCCTACATCGGTCAGCATGCTCCACGCCGGCGTGCTGATGAAGCTCGGCGCGTTCGGCATCATCCGGGTCGGCATGCTGCTCCTGCCGGAGGGCATGCAGAACTGGGCGCTCGTGCTGTTCATCCTCGGCACAGTGAACGTTCTCTACGGCGCCGTCTCCGCAATGGCCCAGACCGACCTGAAGTACGTCATCGGCTATTCCAGCGTCAGCCATATGGGCTACGTCATAATGGGCATCGCCACGCTCGACAGCGTCGGACTTGCGGGCGCCGAGCTGCAGATGTTCTCCCACGGCGTGATGACGGCCCTCTTCTTCGCTATCGTCGGCGCCATCTACGAGCGCGCCCACACCCGAGACTCCCTTGTCCTCAATGGCCTGGCGACGCGGATGGGCAAAGCGACCGCGCTGTTCGCCGTCGCCGGCCTGGCGTCGCTCGGGCTGCCGGGCCTCAGCGGATTCGTCGCCGAGCTGCTGGTGTTCGTCGGCGCCTTCCGCACCGAACCGCTTCTCGGCGCGCTCGGCATCCTCGGCGCAGCCGTCACGGCGGTCTACATCCTCCGGCTTATCGGGCGCGTCTTCTTCGGGCCCCGCGATCCCCAGTGGGACGGTCTGACCGACCTTGATCTGCGCGAGACGGCTGCCGCCGGCGCGCTGGTGATCCCCATTGTCCTGGTGGGCGTCTACCCCGCGCCGTTCCTCGATGTGCTCCGCCCGAGCATCGACGCAGTCCTGGGAGGTCTCCTGTAGCCATGCAGGTCGATTTCGGACTGCTGCTCCCCGAGTTCCTGCTCGCCGGCCTGGGCTTGCTCCTGCTCGCCGTCGACTTCACGCTGCCGTGGAAGTCGCGGCGCGCCCGCAACGGATGGCTCGCCGCCATCGCCGTCGCCGGGCTTGCCGCCGTGTGCGCGACTGCAATCGCAACGCAGCGCGGACCAGCCCAGTCGCTCTACGACGACCTGCTGCTTGTCGACCGGTACGCGCTGCTCTTCAAGGCGCTGTTTATGGCCACGGGCGCGGCGACGGTGCTGATCTCCGCCGGATACGTCTACCGCCGCATTCGGCATCCCGGCGAGTTCTACGCGATGGTCGTGTTCGCCGTGCTCGGGGCCGGGCTGATGGCGAGCGCAGGCGAACTGCTCACCGCCTACATCGCCATCGAACTCCTCACGTTCTGCCTCTACGTGCTCGTCGCACTCAGCCGCGGCGATAGCCGGTCGCCCGAGGCCGCAGCCAAGTACATCCTGCTCGGAGCGATATCGTCCGCGCTCATGCTCTTCGGCATCGCCGTGCTCTACGGCGCTACGGGCCTCACCGCCTTCGAACCCCTCGGCCAGGCGATATTCGAACGCGGCCTGTTCGGGCCGACGATCGCCCTCGGGTTGGGGCTCCTGTTCGCCGGGCTCGGCTTCAAGCTATCGATGGCGCCGTTCCATCTGTGGGCGCCGGACGTGTACGAGGGCGCTCCTACCCCCGTAACCGCCCTCGTCGCCGTGCTCTCGAAAGCCGCCGCGTTCGCGCTCGTGCTGCGCCTGCTCTCCAGCACGCTCGCCTGGTCGGTGGACGACTGGCGGCTGGCGCTCGCCCTGCTGGCGGCGCTCACGATGACGGTGGGCACGCTCACCGCCCTCGTGCAGGAGAACATCAAACGACTGCTCGCCTACAGCAGCATCGCTCAGGTCGGGTTCGTGCTTGTCGGCATCGTTGCCCTGAACGAGGCGGGCGCGAACGCTGTCCTGCTTCACCTCGTTGGCTACGCCTTCACGAATCTGGCCGCGTTCGCCGTGGTCATCATCGTCGAAACGAAGACGGGCAAGGAGGATATCGCCGGCTACGCAGGCCTTGCGGCCCGCTCCCCGTTCCTCGCAATGGTGATGGCGTCGGCGCTCTTTTCGCTTGCGGGGCTCCCGATATTCGCAGGGTTCATCACCAAGTTCCTGCTGTTCACCGCTGCGGTCGAGGCGGACCTCACGTGGCTGATGGTCGTCGCCGTGGTCAACAGCCTCATCTCGCTCTACTACTACATTCGCGTCATTCGCGAGATGTACGTGAGCCCCCCGCAGGAAGCAGGACGCCTTCCGCTCTCCGTCGCCGCGTCCCTCCCGGTGTGGGCGCTCTTCGCCGGCACTGTGCTCGTGGGCGTCTACCCCGCTCCCTTTATGGACGCGATCGACGCCGCCACCAACGCTCTGGGAGCCTTCTACGGCGCCTGACCCCGTCCGCGCCCGCTGCTGATAGAATCAGAAGCGGCGCGCTATGGACGACGTTCTCCGGCGGGAAAATGGCCGCGAGCGGCCTCTCATCATCTCCGTTTTCGGCGGCAGCGACCCGCCTCCTCGGGCTATCGAACTCGCCGAAGAGGTTGGGCGTGAAATCGCTGCGCGCGGCGCCGCAGTCGTCTGCGGAGGGCTCACCGGCGTGATGGAGGCGGTCTGCCGCGGCGCCAAGTCCGCAGGCGGCGTCACCATCGGCATTATGCCCGGTAACGGCCCGTTCGAGGCCAACGCGTTCATCGATTATCCCATCGTCACCGGTATGAGCTACGCCCGAAACGTTATCGTTATGAAGACAGGCCGCGCCGCCATCGCGATCGACGGCTCCTACGGCACGCTCTCCGAGATTGCCCACGCCCTCGGCGACGGCATGCCGGTCGTCGCGCTGGAGACGTGGGAGATCCCGCAGCGCGACGGCTTCCCTCTCCCTGTAATCCCCGCCGACTCGCCCGTCGACGCTGTCGAAAAAGCGATCGCCGCAGCGCGCGAGCGCGACGCCCGCCCGGCGGACGCGTAGTGAACCGCAGGAGAACTGCTCTATGTCCCGCATACAAAGCGTCTGCGCCCGCGAGATACTCGACTCGCGGGGAAACCCAACCGTCGAGGCGGTGGTCGTCCTCGACGACGGCGCCGAGGGTTGGGCCGCCGTCCCTTCCGGCGCGAGCACCGGCGCCCACGAGGCCGTGGAGCTCCGCGACGGCGACTCCGCCCGCTACGACGGCAAGGGGGTGCAGACCGCTGTCGCAAACGTCAACACCCGCATCGCCGAGGCCGTGCGAGGACTCGACCCCGCCGATCAGGAGGCCGTCGACCGCGCGATGCTCGACCTCGACGGCACGCCGGACAAATCGGCGCTCGGCGCAAACGCAATCCTTGCAGTCTCGCTCGCTACGGCGGGCGCCGCAGCGCGGTCGGCGGGACTGCCCCTCTACCGCCGACTGGGCGACGGCGCTGTCTTGCCCACGCCGATGCTCAACCTGCTGAACGGCGGGCGGCATGCGATGGATTCGACGGACTTCCAGGAGTTCATGGTGATGCCCGTAGGGTTCACGAGCTTCCGGGAGGCGCTCCGTTGCGGCGCCGAGGTCTACCAGGCCCTCCGCAAAATCGTCGCCGCGCGCGGGATGTCCACCAACGTCGGCGATGAAGGCGGCGTTGCGCCGTCTCTCGACACCAACGTGGCGGCGGTCGAACTCCTTATCGAGGCGATCGAGCGGGCAGGCTACCGACCCGGCGAAGACTGCGTGCTCGCCCTCGACGTCGCAGCCAGCGAGTTCTACGTCGATGGCAAGTACGCGCTCGCCAAAGAGGGCGCGACCCTCACGTCCGCCGAACTCGTTGGGTACTACGAGGAATGGACGGCCCGGTACCCGATTGTGAGCATCGAGGACGGACTCGTGGAGGACGACTGGGAAGGCTGGGCGCTTCTCGCCGCCCGGCTCGGCGACCGCGTCCAGCTCGTTGGCGACGACCTCTTCACGACGAACACCGAGCGCATCGCCCGGGGTATCCGCGAGCGCAGCGCCAACGCTGTGCTGGTGAAACTCAACCAGATAGGCTCGCTCACCGAAACGCGCGCCGCCATTGAGATGACGCAGCAGGCCGGATGGAACGCCGTCATTAGCCACCGCTCCGGCGAAACGGAGGACACCGCCATCGCCGACCTCGCTGTCGCCGTGTCCGCCGGCCAAATCAAGACAGGCGCCCCCGCGCGCAGCGAACGCGTCGCCAAGTACAACCGCCTCCTCCGCATTGAGGCCGAGCTTGGCGACGCCGCAACCTACGCCGGCGCCGCGCCCTTCAGCAACCTCAGGAGGTGACCCTGTGCCTATTCGCGGCGTCGACCACGTGGAAGTCTGGGCGAAAGACCTGCAGCAGTCGGTCGCCTTCTATACCGAGGTGCTGGGGTTCACGCAGCTGCGCTCCACCGTCGCAAAAAGACCCGGCGGCGGCGAACACGCGCAGGTGTGCGTAACCCTCGGAGAGATGATGATCGAACTCATCGCCGCCCCGCCCCATCGCGCCGGCGAGCAGACAGACCCCGGCGCGATGGGAGTCAAGGCGTTCGCGCTCACCGTCGACGATATGGCCGGAACCGCAGCCTGGCTCAAGGAGCAGGGCGTGCAGTTCGTGCAGGAGCCGAAACCCGGCTCGTCGTTCAACGGATGGCGCGCCGAAATTCTCGACCCCAACGGAATCGGCATCGAGCTGCGTGAGTGGATAGGCGACAGCATCCACAACCCGGAGTGGGCTCCGAGCAGCCCGTCGGTCGCCCGCATCGCTTAATCTCCCCGCTCTTGTTCCGCGCGATGCGGGTTCGGTAGCATGGCAAGGCGCTCTCAGCGAGAGCGCCATATGAGAAGGAGGCATCGTTTATGACCACCAGAATCGGCATCAACGGCTTCGGACGCATCGGCAGACAGGTGCTCCGGGCCACCCTCGAGCGCCATCCCGACGAACTCGAAGTCGTCGCCGTCAACGACCTCGCTCCGCCCAAGGCCAACGCGCACCTCTTCAAGTACGACTCCAACTACGGACGCTACCCCGGCGAGGTCAGCGCAGCAGACGACGCCATCGAAATCGACGGCAAGCGCATAACCTCGCTCTCGGAGCGCAACCCGGCCGCCCTCCCGTGGGGCGACCTCGGCGTCGACATCGTCATCGAATCCACAGGGCTCTTTACCCAGCGCGAGAAAGCCGCGGGCCACATCGAGGCCGGCGCCAAGAAGGTCATCATCTCCGCTCCCGCGACCGGCGAAGACAAGACGCTCGTGCTCGGCGTCAACGCTGACGACTACGACCCCGACTCCCACCACATCGTCTCCAATGCGTCGTGCACCACCAACTGCGTCGCCCAGCTCATTAAGGTGTTGAATGACGAGTTCTCCATCCAACGCGGCCTCATGACCACTGTGCACGCCTACACCAACGACCAGCAGATCCTCGACCAGGTGCACCCGGATATGCGCCGCGCGCGCGCCGCAGCCGCCAACATCATCCCCACCAGCACCGGCGCCGCAAAGGTCGTCGGCGTCGTCATCCCCGAGCTCAACGGCAGACTGCACGGCATGGCCCTCCGCGTCCCCGTCTCCACCGGCTCGATTACCGACTTTGTGGCCGACCTGGGCCGCGAAGTCACCAGAGAAGAGGTGAACGAGGCTTTCCGGAGAGCAGCCGAAGGCCATCTCGAGGGCGTCCTCGAATACACCGAAGACCCCATCGTGAGCAGCGACATCCGGATGAACCCCGCCAGCTGCATCTTCGACGCAGAGGCGACGATGGTGATGGAAGGCAACATGGTGAAAGTCCTCGGCTGGTACGACAACGAGTGGGGCTACTCCTGCCGCACCTCCGACCTCACCGCAATGATCGCCGGCAAGGGCGTGTAGCGCAGAGCAATTCAGCGTCGCGCTCCGTCCCTGCTTCCGCGCTGACGCCCCGAAGTAGCGCTGTTGCGCGCGCTCGTCTGCGGACGGGAGTGAGGCGGGGATTGATACAATCCCCGCGCCTATGAACGACGCGACGCCTACGCCTGAAGCGCCGGCGCCAAATCGCGCGCGGCCGATGGCTGGGCGCCAACTGGCGCTGCTGCTCGTCGTCGTCATCCTCGCGCTCGTGTTGCGCTTGCAGGGCCTCGATTGGGACGGCGGAAACTTCTACCACCCCGACGAGCGCTCGATATACCTGCGCGCCGAGTGCATGCACCTCGTCCTCACCGAGGGCGACGGCTGGCGGAACTGCCAAAACCACGACTTCCCTCTCGACGAGCCCGGCTTCCCCAGCCTGACGACACTGCTCGATAAGGACGCGAGCCCGCTCAATCCGCACTGGTTCCCGCTCGGCTCCATCATCATCTACCTCCTCGTCGGCATCCGATTCCTCCTGGAGCCGTTTATGGACCAGGTGCGCCTGCAGGACTTCGCCGCCGCCGGACGCGCGCTGGCCGCGTTCGCCGACGCCGCATCGGTCGCGCTGCTTTTCTTCCTGGGCCGCAGACTGTATGGCCAGGGCGCCGGGCTGCTCGCCGCCGCGCTCTTCGCCTTAACCGTCGCCGCCATTCAGACAACGCACTTCTACCGGCCCGAATCGTTCGTCATTCTGCTTGCGCTCGCAGCCTTCTGGCAGATGCTTAACGCGCATGAGCGCCGACGCTGGCGCGACCATCTCCTCCTTGGGCTCGTTATCGGCGTTACGTTCGCGTTCAGAGGCAGCAGCCTGCCGATCCTCGCGCCGGTCGCCCTCGTCTATCTCGCCTTTGTTTGGCGTCAATGGGAGCAAACGCCGTCCCCCGTCGGCGTTGCGCGGGCTGTCGCGCCCCGGGCGGCGCTGGCGCTGCTGACGGCGGCGATCGCATTCATCGTTCTGCAGCCCTACGCGCTGCTCGACTACCAAAAGTACGTCGCCGATCTCGGTTGGGAGGTCGGCGTCGCCCGAATGGCTGGGAGCGTGCAGTACACCGTGCAGTACATCGGCACGCCGCTTACCGGCGCCTACGAACTCCGGCAGACTGTGGTCTGGGCGCTCGGTTTGCCGCTCGGCGTGCTGGCGTGGGGAGGACTCGCCGCGACCGTCGTCGCCGCCTTCCGGCGTCCCCGGATGGGCGACTGGCTGCTGCTGTCGTGGGTCGTCGTGCTGCTTGCAGGAGTCGTTCCCCTGTTCGAGGTGAAGTTCCTCCGCTATGTGATACCGGTGTTGCCGGTGATGACGCTGCTGGGGAGCCGGTGGGCGGTCGCCGCCGTCGAGCGCGCCGCAGACCGTAGAGTCTTACGCCGCGTCGCACAGACGATCATCGCGCTGGCGCTGGCCGCGACAGCCTTCTACGCGCTCGCGTTCGTCAGCACGTACTGGCGCGACCATCCCGGCGTGCAGGCGTCGGAATGGGTGCAGGCCAACGTTCCGCAAGGGGCCGCCATCCTCACCGACAACCATTGGGACGAGGGGTTCGCCGGCCTTGGCCGCTACAGCGTGGCGCAGATGCCGATGTACGAGGGCGACACAACCGAGAAGGTCAACCGCGTCGCCGAAATGCTCGCCGGCGCCGACTACATCATGGCCTACAGCAACCGCCCGTGGGGCAGCATTGCCCGGCTCCCCGAGCGCTACCCCTACAGCAGCGCCTACTACCACGCGCTCTTTGACGGCAGCCTCGGATACGAGCTTGCGCAAGGGTTCGCGCGCTATCCGACGCTCTTCGGAGTCTCGTTCGTGCACGACCCGTTCACGCGCGCGGGCGTGCAGCCGCCCCCAGATATTCCCGGCGTCGAGCCGAGCCTCATCGCCCTCGACCTGGGCTACGCCGACGAGAACGTCGTGAACTACGACCACCCCCTCGTGCTCGTGTGGCGCAACACCGGACGCCTCGCCGCCGGCGACATCCGCGCAATCATGCTGTCCGGCGACGGCAGCCCTGTCGAGCGCGCAATGCTGACCGAAGAAGAGTTCGTCCGCCAAACCGAGGGCGGAACGTGGACGGACATCTTCGATGAAGGCGGGCTCAACGCCTGGGCGCCATGGCTCGTGTGGCTCATCGTCGTCGAGGCGATCTTCCTGGCGGCGCTCCCGCTCTCGGCCCGGTTGCTGCGCTGGCTGCCCGACCGCGGAATCGTGCTCGCGCGCCCGCTCGGCCTGCTGCTCGTCGCGTGGATAGTGTGGCTGGGAGCAAGCGTCGGAGTCTGGACGTTCTCGCGCTGGAGCGCCGCCGCCGCAGTCGGACTCGTAGCGGCGGCCTCCGCCGTCGCGCTCGTTCGGAACCCGCGGCTGTTGGGAGCAGCCCGGCGCAACTGGAAGGCGTTGGCGAGTATGGAGGCGCTGTTCGTAGCGGCGTACCTTGCTTTTGTCCTCGTGCGGGCGGCGAACCCCGACCTCTGGCACGCGTGGCGGGGCGGCGAGAAACCGATGGACCTCGCCTATCTCACCGCCGTAGTGAAATCGAGCACGTTCCCTCCGTTCGATCCGTGGTTCGCCGGGGGCTACATCAACTACTACTACTTCGGGTTTGTGATAGTGGGCGCGCTGATGCGTCTCACCGGCATCGTCCCCGAAGTAGCCTACAACCTGGCCGTGCCGCTGCTGTTCGCGCTCACCCTCACGGGCGCCTACAGCGTCGGATACAACCTTGCCGAGGCCCTGCGACAACGGAGCCGCCTCCCGCGCGGCGGATGGCTGACGCGCCCCCGCGGCGCCGTCGCGGCGGGAGCGGCTGCGGCGCTGCTGGTCGCCGTGCTGGCGAACGTCGACGGCGCCGTCCAGCTGCTGCAGGGCGCTGCGCGGACGCTCGGCGACGGCGACTTCGGGCGCTTCGATTACTGGCGCAGCAGCCGGCTGATGCCCGGCCAGATAAGCATTACGGAGTTCCCCTTCTGGACGTTCCTGTTCGCCGACCTCCATGCGCATCTCATAGCGCTCCCCTTCCAGATTGTCGCCGTGGGCCTGGCCGCCAACCTCGTCCTCGGAGCGCGCGCTCCGGGATCGCTGCGCCGGCTGTTCCCCGCCGTCGTTGCGCTCGCGTTCGTGGTCGGCTCGCTCGCCGCCATCAACACGTGGGACGTCCCCGCCTACGGGCTGCTCGGACTTGCCGCGATCGTCATAGCAATGCTTACGCGCCGCGCCGCCCCGCTCGACGTCTCTGCGGTTGCCAAGACGCTGCTGCTCATAGTCGTATTCGGGGTTGTGCTCTACGGCGCCTGGCTGCCGTTTCATGAGCACTACGAGGCGCCCAACACCGGGCTGCGCCGCAGCGAATGGCAAACGGTGCTCTGGCACTACCTCGGCATTCACGCCCTGCTGATATTCATCGCCGCGTCATGGCTGATCGTCGAAGCGAAGCGCCACCTCTTCACCCGCTCCGCCCCTCCTGCGGAGCCGCTGACTGCGCAAGACGCCGCCCCCGCGCCGCAGAGAACGTTCCGCTGGATCGACGCGATCCTCGCCGTTCAAGCCGCGGCTGTGGTTATCGGCGTCGTCGCTGTCGTCGAGGCGCTGCGTCCCTGGACGACGCTCGTCGTCCTCCTCGTGTTCGCAGCTATCGCCGTGGCGATTGCAATTGCCTGGCTGACGCGCCGCTCCGAGCCGCAAGCGCCTGTGCAGCTCCTGCTGCTCGCTGCGCTCCTGCTCGCCCTGGGGATTGGGATGGGGGTCGACGTCGTCGGCGCGCGGGTCGACATCGACCGAATGAACACGGTGTTCAAGCTCTATCTCAACGCCTGGGTGCTGTTCGGCATCGTCGGAGGCGTAGGACTATGGAGCCTGCTGGCGGCCCACGGTCGCGGCGTTCGCGCGCTGTGGGCCTACGCGCCGTGGCTCGCCGTCCTTGCGGCGCTGGTGCTCGCGAGCGCAGTCTTCCCCGTCCTCGGAACGCGGGCGCGTCTCGCCGATCGTTTCGAAATGAGCGGCGCAGTGACGCTCGACGGCAGGGCCTACCAGAACTCGGCAATCTACGGCGATCCGGGCCCTACCGGCGCCGAAAGCGACGATGTCCGCTATGCGCTCGCCGCCGACGCCGCGGCGATCGACTATCTGCGCGCCAATGTGCAGGGTTCGCCGGTGGTGCTCGAGGGCGTTACCGAGCACACCTACCGCTGGTATCCCCGCGTCGCTCGCGACGCCGGATTGCCTGTCGTCGTCGGCTGGCTGTGGCATCAGTCCCAGCAGCGCGGCGACGGCGGCGCCGACCCCACGGCAATCAGCGCCCGGCTATGGGACGTCGACCGGATGTATAACACGACCAGCGAGGCGGAGTTCCTGGAGCTCGCGCGCAAGCGCCGCGTCGAGTTCGTCTACGTCGGGCCGGTGGAGCAGACCTACTTCCGCGCCTCCGGGCTGGCCAAGTTCGAGCGCATGGCTGGCTCGTCGCTCGAAACGTTCTACCGCAGCGACGAGGTCGCCGTCTACCGCGTGAAGCAGAGCGAAACGGATTTGGCGGAGGGCGAAAGCGGTTTGAATACCCCTGCTGCCGGTGATAGCCTGCCTGACGCCTCTCAACAGGCTGGCGGAGCGTCAATGCAAGAGACTGCCCAATTCGTTCGCGACATCCTGCTCAGCGTCTACCTCGTCGCCGGCGTTGTGCTGACCCTTGCCCTTGTCGTGATCGTCTGTTTGCTCTACCGGGCTGTGCGCAAGCTCCTGCGCGCGTTGACGCAGTCGGCTGAGAACGTGAGCAAGCTCACCGAGGCGGTGGTCGATAACGTGGTCACCCCGCTATCGGAGGGCATCACCTTTACGTCGGCGGCCGGCAACGCCCTGGGGTTCGCCACCGGACTCATCGGTGGCGTGCGAGGGCGCAACAAGAAACCCGACGATAAAGACAGGGACAAGGACGACAAGCGCCGCGGTCGCAGAAGGCGCTGACGGCAGCCTTCCTAGCCTGACGGGAGAGCCGTGGATGGAGGCGCGCGGCGCTTCTAGAGCACGTCGCCGATCCGCTCCGCCGTCGTAAACGCCGCGAACGCGGCCAGCTCCTCCGGCCACTTCCGCGCTTCGGTCTCTGCTCTCTGCGCCGCCGCAGGGTCGGCAAAGACGACTATGGCGCGGTTGAGCCCCGCGCCCCGGAACGCTTCCGCCAGCGACTGCGTTCCCGCAATCGACGACGACGCCCGCACCGACACGCCGATGTCCCCTCCGGCCCCCTGCAGCACGATGTCCGCTTCGACGCCGTCAAGCATCACGCGCTCGCGCGAGCGGTATCCCCGCAGCCCGGCGCCCTCGCGCGCCAGCGTCGTCAGATAGGACGTAATCGTCATGCGCGGGTATGAGCCGAACACCTTGAGAAGCGACGCTTGTCCGCGCACCTGCTCCAGCACCTGCGCCACCGCAGGGTCGCTCCGGTGCCCCTCGATGTCGACGAGAAAGTAGTACTTCCCCAGCCCGAGCCGCGTGGGGCGCGACTCGATTTTCGTGAGGTTGATGTTGCGTTCGGCAAACTCCCGGAGCACTGCGAACAGCTGCCCGGGCCGGTCTTGCGAGAACGCCATCGCCATCGACGTGAGGTCGTTGCCCGTCGGAGGGTGGTCTTCTCCTGCGAGCACCACGAAGCGCGTTACGTTGTTGTCGTCGTCCTGAATGCCCCAGGCGAGCGTCTGCGCCCCGTAGAGCTCCGCCGCCCGGCTAGGCGCAATGGCCGCGGCGGGCGCGTCGGACTCCATAGCCTGCTCGACGGCGGCGGCGGTGCTGAGCGCAGCCGCAAGCTCCGCGTTGGGCAGGTGGTCCTGCAGGTACGCCCGGCACTGCCCCAGAGCCTGAGGATGCGAGTAGACTCGCTCGACTGCGGCGAGCACCGTTCCGGGCTTCACCATCAGGTCGTGCACGATGTTCAGCGAGATCTCCTGCCGAACGCGCAGTCCGTCGCGGTGCAGAAGGGCGTCAAGCGTGTCGGTGACGGCGCCTTGCAGGCTGTTCTCGATAGGACAGACCGCCTCGTCCGCCTCTCCGGTGAGCACGGAGAGCGCCGCAGACGTGATGGAGGAGAAAGGGACTAGCTCCGCCCCGTGCGCGTAGTCGAGGGCCGCCTGCTCCGAGAATGTGCCGGCGGGGCCAAGGTAGGCTATGCGCATGCTAGGCCCCGCCTGTGAGCGCCTGCCATAACTTCCCCTCTTGCTCCGGCGGCGTAATAGCGACGATTTCGTCGGCGGCGAAAAGCTCCGGGTTAGAGGCTGCAGCCTCTACGCCGTTCTTGGTGATAACCGCCGCGATGAGCGTCCGGGGCGGAAGCTCGACTCGCGCGACCGTGCTCCCGACGACCGGCGACCCTTGCGGCACCCGGATGCTGACGATGCCGTTCGTCCCGCTCTGCATCGGCAGCAGATGAACGAACGATCCGCCCGCAAGCTCCTCCTGCACGTGCGACAGAATCAGGTCCGTCGTGTTGATCGTTACGTCGACCCCCAACTGCCGGAAGAGTGGAACGTGATCAGGGTCGGTGACGACCGCCATGGTTCTCGACGCCTGAAACGAGAACTTGGCGACCTGACAAGCGACCAGATTCGTGGCGTCCGACCCGGTAGTGGAGATGAAAATGTCCGAGCGTGTGACGCCGGCGTCGTGCAGCACGGCGGGCTCGGTGCCGTCGCTCGTGATGACGATCGACCCGAACTCTTCGATGGCGGCGTCGCTCTCTCGCGCGTCCCGTTCGATGAGCGTGACCTCGTGGCCCGCCGACAGCAGCGCCCGCGTAAGGTAAAACCCTATCTTGCCTGCTCCCACCACGATTACGTACATCGGCTAGTACCCCATCGCATCCAGCGCGAGGCTCGCAAGCGCGTCGGTGGAGCTAATTGTCTTCAGCCCCAGCTCCTCGTACATCACGCTGCGTATCTGGTCGTTCACGCGGCAGATCACCCGCTCGATCCCGAACGTGAGCTGCGCGGACTGCGCGGCGAGCGCGTTCGTGGTGTCCTGCCCGGTGACTGCAATGAACGTCTCGACGCCTTCGATGCCGGTGCGGCGGAGCGTTTCGTGCGAAACCCCGTCGCCCACATACATATGCAGGGTAGGACGCGAGCGGATGCGCCGGAAGTTGTCCGGATTCATGTCCAGTATCGTTACGTCGTCGCCCCGGTCGAGCAGCACGTTCGCCAGCGTAGCTCCGAGCCGCCCGCAGCCGACGATCATTACACGGCCCATCAGGCGCCCTCCGCGGGAGGCTGCGGCCCCCGGTACACCACTACCGGGCATGGGCTGTAGCGCAGGATGTACGGCGCCGTATCCCCAAGCGTCGGGTTGCCGAAACGCTCCATGTAGGGCAAGCCGATGACGATGGCGTCGACGTCGCGCTCCACCGCCTCGCGCACGATGGCGGCCCCTACGTCACGCGCCTGCAGTAGCTCCCCCTCCACCTTGCACTTGAGCTGCTTGCCGAGACGCTCCATCCGCTGCAGCGTCTCCTCTCCGCGGGCGGTCGCCGCCGGGATCTCCGCGTCGATAGGCAGCCGGCGGGGAACATCGATTACATATAGAAGCCAGACCTCGCCCCGCGAGGCGCGCGTCATATCGCACGCGATGGACACAACGGCGTCGTCTAGCTCCAGTCCGTTGACGAGGGCGAGCGTCTTGCGAATAGCGGCCATTACCGCGCGCCCAGACGCTCGAGCGTGCTCTCCGGCCCCGCGACGATGAGCTGGTCTCCCGCGCGCAACGACTCGTCTTTCGACGGCGAGAGGATCGGCTCCCTGCCGCGCCGGATGGCGATGACTGCCGCGCCGTACCGGTCGCGCGATGTGCTCAGCCCCGCCTCTTCGAGCGTCGAGCCCACCATTCCCGCAGGCACGTTGATCTTGCTGAACCCAAACTCCCGGGTGAGCTCCATATGTTCGAGCACGTCGCGCTGAAACAGGTTGCGCGCCGTCCGAAGCCCGGTCTCCTGCTCCGGGTAGATGACGCGGTCCGCGCCCACCGCTTCCAGCGTCTTGCCGTGCAGCTCGGAAGTCGCGCGGGCGACAACGTGCGGAAGCTCGAACGTCCGCTTCAGCAGAACGGTGGTCAGCACGCTGGACTGAATATCGGAGCCGATGGCGATAACCGCGGTGTCCATATTGCGGATGCCGATCTCATCAAGGAACTCCATCGAGGTCGAGTTCCCGGTCACCGCGTATGTCACCTGACCCATCATCTGCTGAGTCGACCCCTCTTCGCGGTCGACGATCAGCACGTCGTGGCCAATACGGTACAGTTCGCGAGCGAGCGAGACGCCGAACCTTCCCATGCCGACCACTGCTACCTGATGGGCCATCTCGCCGCTCCTGTCAGATCGCGCGTTCCGGCGCGTCGTCAGCCGATTGTAACGCGTTCCTCGGCGTAGCGGTAAACCGCTTTCCGCTCGCGCAGCGCAAGCCCCAGCCCGATAGTCAACGGCCCGAGCCGCCCTGCGTACATCGCCAGCGTAATCAGCGCCTTGCCCGGCTCCGACAGATCCGGCGTGATGCCGCGCGAGAGCCCGACCGTTCCGCCGGCGGAGACGGTCTCGAACATCACATCTGCGAATGCGAAAGCCCCCGAGTCCAGGCTGCTCCGCTCGGTGAAGCTGAGCGCAGCGATGAACAGCCCCAGGCCTGCCAGCGCGAGCACCGTCAGCGCGAGCGCGCGCGACACCTGCGACGGCGGGATCTCGCGGCGGAGCACCTCGGCGCGCGGGCGCCCGCGAAGCGCCGCGAACGTCGCCACCATCAGCACCATCGCCGTGTTGATTTTGATGCCTCCCGCCACCGAGCCCGACGCTCCCCCCACGAACATCAGGATCATGAACAGAAAGTCCGTTCCCATACGCGTTTCGGCGAAGTCGATCGACTGGAATCCCGCTGTACGCGCGGTCGTCGCCTGAAACGCTCCGTTGCTGATCTTCTCCGCGAGCGACATTCCCCCGAGCGTTGACGCGTTCCCTAGCTCGAACACCGCCATCGCCGCCGCCCCAATCGCCCAGAGCCCTGCCATGCCGATAAGCACCAACCGCGTATCGAGCGTCCACCGGTTCGGGTTCTTGCGCCGCACAATCTCGTTGACGACGGGGAAGCTCATCGCCCCGAGAATAATGGCCGCGCCTATCGTCCACAGCACTACCGGGTCCGACTGGAACCCCAACAAGCTGGACGATTCGGGGAAGATAGTGAACCCGGCGTTGTTGAACGCGGAGACCGAATGAAAGAGGCTCTGCCAGAACGCGTCCGCCGCGGAATACTCAAAGATGAGCCGCGCGAACAGCACGCCGCACGCAACCACCTGAACGCCCGCCGCAAACAGAATCACGTAACGCCCAACCTCCACCACGCTGCCGATCGAGGCGCCCCCCTGCGCCTCTCGAATGATGAGCTGCCGGTTGAACGAGATGCGCTTGCCCAGCGCAAGCAGAATGAAAGCCCCCGCAGTCATGATGCCCAGCCCGCCGATGAACATCAGCGCAGCCAGGACTGCCTGCCCGAAGCCGCTCCAGTACTCGCCGCTCGAAACAACCACCAGACCGGTGACGCACACAGCCGACGTAGCGGTGAAGAGCGCGTCGATGAACGGCGCGCCGCCTGCGGCGGCGCTCGCTGCAGGCGTCATCAGCAGAACCGTGCCGATGAGGATCAAGCTTGCGAACCCAATGGTGAGCGTCAGGAGCGCAGAGAGCGCCACCGGCACGTTCACACGGCGGCGCGAGTCCGGAAGGCGGATGCGGACAGGCTCTGTCTCGCGCTGCCGCGGGCGGCGAACAACGCGGTCGCCCATGCGGATGCGGTGGCCGTTGTTTCTCACGGCATAGCCCCGAAAGGCTGACTGCGCGCTATGGCTTTGGGGAGCGTTGGGTGAGACACAGCTCTGCCCTGCCGGCCCGCCTTCCCAAGGCTTCCGCCGACGGCAGCGCCAAATTCTAGGAGCGCCTCCCCAGCGCGTCAACGTGCGCGCAGCCCCAGTTTCCGCAAGACAAGAGAGGCCGCGTCCTGGGTGGACGTTCGCCCGCCCCTGTCCCCGGTTGGCGCGGCGCCGCTATGTGCGATAGCATTCCGCGCTAGGGCCTCTGGCGCAGGCCCACGCCCCCTAGCGCAGCCAAACGAGGGTTTTGCTATGACGACTACGCCCATCAGGCAGACTGTGACGGTCACCGTCAACGGTCAGGAGTACACCCGCGAAGTCCCCACCTACCGCACCCTGGTGGACTTCATCCGTTACGACCTGGGCCTTACCGGCACCAAGGAGGCGTGCAGCGTCGGGGTCTGCGGCGCCTGCACCATCGAGCTCGACGGGCGCATCGCCGCCTCTTGCATAACGCTCGCCGTGCGGGCTGACGGCGCGCAGATAACCACCATCGAAGGCGTGGCCGACGGCGACAACTTGCACCCGGTGCAGGAAGCCTTCATCAACCACGGCGGCTTCCAGTGCGGCGCCTGCACCCCAGGCCAGATTATGGCGGCCAAGGCGCTCCTCGAAACCATCCCTCATCCCACCGAGCCCGAAATCAAGGAGTGGATGATGGGCAACCTGTGCCGCTGCACCGGCTACTACCAGATTATCGAGTCCATTCAGGCCGCGGCGGAGGCAGAGTAACCATGCACGACTTCGCATTTCACGCGCCCGCTACGCTCGACGAGGCGCTCGCGCTCCTCGCCCAGCACGACGGCGCCGCCAAAATTATGGGCGGCGGCACGTCGCTCACTACGCTCCTCAAACAGTCCCTCATCGCCCCTGACCACATCATCAGCCTTCACCGCATCCAGGGGCTCGACTCCATCGAGTCTTCCGACGGCGAGATCCGCATCGGCGGGCTCGCAACGCAGCGACAGATGGAGACGTCCGACGTTGTTAAGGCGGACGCCCCTCTGCTGGCTGAGGCTTACCGCCGCGTCGCCACTGTCCGCGTCCGCAACGTCGCCACCGTCGGCGGCGGGATCGCGCAGGCCGACCCGGCGATGGACCCGCCCCCGTCGCTCCTCATCCTCGACGCGTCGATCACCGCAGTCTCCCCGCGCGGAAGCCGCACTATCCCCATTGCAGAGGTCTACGCCGACTACTACGAGACGACGCTCGAACCCGACGAAATCGTCACCGGAGTGCAGCTCCCCGTCCAACCGGCGGAAGCAGAGTGGACCTACGTGAAGTACCTGCCCCGCACGGCGGACGACTACGCCACCGTGGCGGTCGCAGCGATAGGCAGGGTCGAGAACGGCGCCATCGCCGACGTGCGCGTGGGCTTGGGCGCCGTCGCGCCGACCGCGTTGCGCGCAACCGCCGTCGAAGAGGCGCTCACCGGTCAGCCGCCGACGCCCGAGCTCCTGCGCGAGGCGTCGCAGGCCGTCGCCGATATCGTCGACCCGACGGACGACCCGCGCGGCTCCGCCTGGTACAAGCGCGATATGTCGGTGGTGTTCACCCGCCGCGCGCTCGAAAAGGTCTTCGGCCTCTAGGCCTTCGCGCAGCGCTTCCGGAGGCATGGACGGCGGCGTCGGACGCGGTCTACCACCAGTGCACCTCGTCGAGCGCCTCGCTGCCCTCCTCCGCTGAGTCCCACGGATGCGAGGGAAGGTACTTCCACGCGCCGTCGGAGAACATCACGACGATGTTTCCCTCCGTCATCCCGTCGGCGACGCGCAGCGCCGTGTGGAGCGTGGCCCCCGACGAAACTCCGGCGAAAACGCCCTCCGCGCGGATGATCCGCCGCGCCGTCGCTATCGCGTCTGCACTGTCGACGAGGAACCGACGGTTGAGCGTATCGAGGTCGAGCAGCGGCGGAATGTAGCCTTCGGCAAGGCTGCGCAGCCCCTGTAGCCGCTCGCCGAGCCGCGGCTCCACGCCGATGACCTGCACATTGGGCCAGCGTTCGCGCAGCCGCCGGGCGACGCCCATAATCGTGCCCCCTGTGCCGATGCCGGCGATGAACGCGTCCACGCGGTCGATAGCCGCCGCTATCTCGGCGCCGGTCGTCGCGTAGTGGCAGAGCGTGTTGGCCGCGTCGGAGAACTGTCCCAGAGCGTGATGGCGCGGCTGCGCCGCAAGCTCGCGGCTGCGGGCGATCGCCCCGCGCATGCCGCCCTCCGGATCGCGCCATTCGATGGCTGCGCCGTACAGATCGAGGATGTCCGCGATGCTGGGCACGATGCCCCTCGGCAGCACAATGCGCACGCGGTAACCGCGCCGGGGCGCCAGCGCGGCGAGGGCTATGGCCGTGTTCCCCGTGCTGGCCTCCACGAGCGTGTCGCCTGCCCGCAGATCGCCGCGCGCCTCGGCGGCTTCCATCATCGCCAGGACAATCCGGTCTTTCACGCTGCCGCTGGGGTTCTGCCCCTCGAGCTTGGCGAAGATGCGCACCTCCGGCTTAGGGGCGACGCCCGGCAGCTCGACGAGCGGCGTGCCGCCCACAAGCGAAAACAACCCCTCCCGACCGGACGGCGCCATTACTGCCGCTTGAACGGCGTCCCCGCCGCGATCAGAAAGGTCACAGCCGAAGACGGCGGCGCGCCGAGCGCCTCCGTCGCCTCGTCGTCGTAGAACGTCAGGCCGGTCGCGCCAAACCCCAGAGCGTAGGCGGCGAGGTACACGCGCCCCGCCCGAATGCTCGCGTCCAGATGCGCCGTGCGGTAGCCCCTTGCGCCCAGCCTGTTCAGTATCGCGGGCAGATCGGCGACGAAGTAGAGATTGGCCGCAGCGTCGCCCCCGAGCGGCTGGTCGAGGGCCAGATGCTCGGTCAGCGCGCGAGCCTCCATCTCGCCTATTTCGCTCGTCTCGCCCATCTCGCGCACGCGCGCCAATTCTTTGCCCGACTCGCGCAGACGGTAGACGCCTTGCGGCAGGCCGTCGACCGCATTGGCGACGACATAGAGTGTGTTCAAGCCCTCGATCGCGCCGTCCAGCCCCACGGGACGCGCGGCGGCGTCGAGCATCGCGGCGAGGGTTGCAAGCGGGATAGGAGCGCGGGCGAACCGCCGCGTCGAACCTCGCTTGAGCACCACGTCCTCGAACGACGGCGCGATCGGCGCCCGGTCGGGGAGCGCCGTCTCCTCTCCTTCCTCGCCCTCCGGCGTTGTGGGCCGCCCGCTTCTGTCCGCTGCAAGCCCGTCTGCCTCTCCGCTGCCGGCGGGGGAGAGCTGCGAAAGCGGCTCTGGTCTGTCGGACATGGTTGCGGCGTGCGCCTCGTGGATGAGCGGGTAGTCGATGGGTCTGCGCGAAAGAGGGACGACCTCCAGACCAATGCGCGCCGGAGCGCTCACGGGGGGAGGAGCACTCCCCTTGCCGAACGCCGCGAGCGCGACCGCCGCCTCGACGCTGCCGTCGGCGTCCACGAGATCGTTGACCGCGTCGTCGGCGAAGTGGGTTGCGGCGCAGGCTCCCAGGCCGTTGGCGCGGGCCGCCGCAATGCTGTTGGCGAGAATCGTGCCGCAGTCCCAGAACGCGTGCCGGTAGGCCCTGCTCCCGTACTTCCAGGAGTTCCGCCAGAACGTCGAGGTGTAGACCACAACCGCCGCCGGATACTCCGGCAACTCCGTCCCCTGCATGACGGCTGCGCGGAAGTCGCCGTCGCGCAGCTTGCGGAGCGTGTTGTCGTGCGCGCCGTAGTGGTAGACCCCTGCAGGCAAGTCGGACAAGGGGCCGGCGACGACGTACAGTTCGATGTGGTAAAGCGCGCCGGTGCAGGCTGCCGCCCGAAAGTACATATGCCCGCCGCCGGCCCGCAACCGTTTCGTAATGCCTGCCGACAGCTGCAGCACGCTCGCCAGACGCGCCAGTGTCAGGTCGGCGTCTTCCGGCAGGGGAGAGGCCCCCGCCGTTGGGGAGAGGTCAAGCGCAGACGCCGCCGGCGTTCCGGTGCGCGTCAGGCTTGGAGGCAGGGGCGTCTCCGGCAGCGGCGCCGCGTACAACTTCCACGGGCGCGGCATATTCGACCAGTCGAGCATCCGGGCGTCGCGCCGGACGCTCTCGACCGAGTGCTTGGTGGCCTCGTGATAGGCAAGCGCCGTCTCGATTGCTGAGTCGTTCGGCGGCATCCGCGCGCGTCCTGTCCTGCGGCCAGCGCTAATGAACGACCGCGGCGTCGTAGCCGAGCGAGCCGCTCTGCTCTACAGGGAAGAGGCCATGGAGCATCATCCAGCGATGCGTTCGCTCAAACACCTCGGCAGTGTACGGCTCGAACACCAGCCGTTCGCCGATGCCGCAGCGCCGGATGTCGAGCAACGGGTGATGCTGCTCCGGCAGCTCCCTCAGTAGGTAGTGCTTGTACCGCTCGGGCTCTGCGTCGATGTCTCGCTGGGCGCGCTGCAGGGCGCGGAAATATTTCGCGGCGTCCTCGTCTGTCGCCGTCTCCTGAACGAGAAAGCCAATCATAAATGAGGTGTCGACGACTTTCCGGAAGCCCTGCTGTTCGAGGACGTACGACGGCGTGCCGAACACGTTGGCCGCAGCCACGCGCCGGTCGAGCAGTAGTTGCAGCCGGTCGAGCGGTCCGCCGACAAACTGCAGGGCAACGTTGTCCGGGCCGAGCAGCGGTTCAAGCGCTTGCAGCGCCGAGAAGTGGCTCCCGGAGTGATACCCCACCGCCACCTGAACGCTCGCCAGATGCTCCGGCTCCGTGATGTCCGACTCGGGCGGCGCCCATACGCCTGACGGGGTGACCGAGTAAGCGTGTCCCCACATACGGCCATGCTGCGCGCTCGCAGCCATGCCGACCGCCCAGTGACAGGCGGAGCTCACGTCGCACGCGCGCCCTGCCTCCATCGACTCGAACGCTCCGCTCCGCACTTCCATCGGCGCCGACTGATCGGTCGAGTTTACCGACGGGTTCCGCGACCCTTCCCCGGACATCCGGAACTCGTACTCCAACGCCTCGTCGGCGAAGTAGCCGTGTTCCTCCGCCACCCACTCCTGGAGCCGCGAGTGCGGCTGAATGATGAACTTGCCCATCGAAAACGCCCCTTCTGCGGAATCCGCCCGTCGCGCCCAATGCTACGACCGCAACCCCGGGCGCGCAAAAGCAATCAGGGGGAAAGCATCCCCAGGGGGTCTGGGGGAGCGGACGCTCTCCCAGCAGCGCGCCGCCGCCGTGCGCCAACGCATCGCGCGAACAGTTGCGCGCAAACTGTAGAGGGGCGTCACTCCTCCGGCGTGAGGTCGCGGCCCACGAGCGCGGGGTGGTCGGGCGGATAGCGGTGCGCGCGAAAGACCGAGCTCGGACCGCCGGAACCTGTCGGCGCGCCTGGCGGAATACGGTGAGGATTCACGTACTCCCACACAATCTCCCCTTGCGGGGTTGTCTCGAACAGACGCCCCGGGGCGCCCTCGCAGATCAGCGTGTTCCCGTTGGGTTGCCGCTCGGCGCCGCTGATGTGGTAGCTGTAGAACGAAATCAGCGGATCGCCCGTGTACTCCCACGTTATCTCCCCCGTCGCCGGATCGACCTCGATCACGCGCGAGTACGTCGCCCCGCCGCGGTGCGGCCCGTTGTCGAACAGCAGCACAGTCCCGGAGTCCGCCTGCCAGGTGGGGTGGTGCTGATGCGAGACGACTCCCGGCCCCCACTTCCAGGTGAACTGTCCGCTCGCGCGGTCGACGATGCCGACGGTGTCGATCTGCCGGAAGCTCACCAGAAAATCGCCGTCCGGGGTGAGGCTCAACGCGTTCTGATGGAGCCACTGCTCGCGCCCTTCGAGCGGACAGATAGCGTCGGACTCGGGGTCGAGCGCGCGCCACATGCTCCACTCGCGCGCCGTTGCGCCGGCGGCGTCGACCTCGCGCACGAGTTCGCCGTACATCGGCTCGTCCGGGCCGCCCCGCCCGCCCTTCACCTGCCGGGCGGTCTCCTCCGGCATCAGGTCGTAGCAGACGACGAGCGTGTGGCCGTTCGGCAACCGCTTGAAGTCGTGATGGACGAACCTGTCCCGGTACGCCCACACGACGTTGCTCTCCCAATCAAGCTCGAGGATGCCCGTATATTCGCCCTCGTCGGGGATAGTCCCGCCGCTCGCGCGCGTCCGGGCGAGCAAGTTGCCGTTCTCCAGAAGGAACCCGTAGCCGAGCCCTTCGCTGCAACGCCACCGGTGACAGACGCGCCCCTGCATATCGATCAGGTACGCGTTCTCTCCTCCCGACATTGCAATGAGGGTGTAGCCGTCGAAGGCGCGGCCCGGATCGTAATGGAGCAGCCCCTGCGGATGATGAACAGTCCAGCCCATAGCTCAGCCCTCTCGGTTGCGTAGCGAAGTAGGGTCGACAATACCACGTTGACCGCCGGGGAGCGCCGGCTGTTATCCGGACGGTGCTTCCGCGTAGAGCGACACCGGCACCTGCACGGGATGCTCGCCGGTCGTGATGGCCGTGTGCACCGGCTGCACGTACTGATAGTCGATGTCGAGCCGGTAACGGAACGCCCGCGCCGCAGTGAGCTGCCGCTCGGTGGTGCAGGCCCACTCCGCCAGCGTCGACTCCTCCCAAACAAGGTCTTCCTCGGCGTCTTCCCTGAAGCGAGGGAAGAACGCCAGGCGCTCCTCGTCGACGCCGTACAGATCGCGGAGCGCGTCCCCCGCCTGTCCCAGCACGTCGCGCGCGAGCAGATCTCCTGCGAAGAGTCCCGCGATGCCGTCGAGCCATGACCACTCCCACCACCGGCAGCATAGCGACAGCGTGGAGACGGCGAAGTAGGAGCGAGTGTAGTTGCGCCACTCCGTAACCTCGTCGCGCTCGAGCCCGAGGCCCTCGCAGAACTGCAGCCACAGCTCCTCGTAGGAGGGAGTCGTCCACCCTACGAGGTCGTTCACGATGTCGCGCCCCTCGATCTTCACGAGCTTGCGAAGCTCATGGGTGCGTGAAGGCTCGTCGTTGTTCTTGATGTAAAGGGCGGCGGTCGTGAACTGCAGGCCGTGATCGAGGTAGTAGTAGTGGTTCTTGGCCCACAGCCGCAGGTCGTCTTTGGAGAGCGAACCGGAGAACAGCAGCTGATAAAACGGCGGAGGCTCGGGATAGCGCTCGGCCCGCTGCTGATGGAGCAGGCTGATGAACTCCGCCCTCGGCAGCGGCGGATGCTTCAGGTCGTCGGCGTTGTAGGGCGGGTGATTCAGCATCGCTCACCTCGTCGCAACTCGTCCCTCCCCCGCGAATGGGGGAGGGTTGGCGGAAAAAGTTATGAGCGGAGCGGGCTACCTGCGCTGCAGACGGAAGATGAACACCTGCCGCAGACGCTCTTGCAGCTCCGGCGTGTTCACGAACGCCCGCGTAACGTCCTCGCCGAACACGACATGGTCGGCGTCCGCGCCAATGGGCGAGTGTTCGCGCTGGTTCAGCATGGCCCGCTCGATATCCTCGATGCCGAGCTGCTCGTACTGCTGCTTGGTCTCCTCTAGCTCCTGCACCATCCGCTCGCGGACCTCGGGCAGACGCTTCTCGCCCTCGCCTACAAGGGCGCTTGCGAGCAGCACCGGCCAGGGCTCGTTGCGGTGCATCCAGTAGTACCAGCCGTTCGACACCAGCTCCTCGGGAGCCCAGTCGGCCTTCTCCAGCGTGTCGATCTCTTCCTTCGAAAGCCCGAACGCCTCCGAGTGCCAGCGGCTGAGCGTGGGATGGCTCGGCACCTCGCCGCCGACGGAGTCCTGCCCTCCCTCGTCGATGAGCTTGCGGAGCTGGAAGCGCCGGACTTCCTTGTTGGTGGTGTTGATGTAGCGCTCGCCCTCGAAGCGGTGATTGCCGTCGCCGCCCTGGTGCGTGCGCCGCTTCCGCTCGGCGATGGCCTCAACGGTCGTCGCCTTCGGACGCTCGGGATGCCCCTGCTTCCAGTCAGCCCGAATCTCCTCCAGGGTGTCCATCAGCTCATCGGGCGAGAGCTTGTCGACGCCCCACTGCTTCCGTGCAGTCGCCATAATGATGCTCCTCCCTCTCACTAGCCAGGCGCTGGCGGGAGCGTACTCCAAAGCGCAAAGCTGTTCAAGCAAGCGCGCTCTTTGGACTGCCGAGCTCCCCCTGGGGGAGCGGACGCTCTCCCAGCAGCGCGCCAGCGCTGACGCTCCCTCACTCACTGCTGCCTCCGCCAATTCTCATCAACTCTGAACAGCGCCCTTCCAACCCGCAAAGGCCAGAGCGCTGTCCGCCCGTGCTAGACTCGTGAGCGTCAGACTACCCCCGGAGGAGCCCCAATGACGCAAGAGCCCGAGTTCGTCGCTCTCTGTAACGTGGACGACGTCCGCCCCGGCGAGGCCCGGCACTATCGCCCGACTCAAGGCAAGTGGCGCCTCAAGCCCGTCGCCGTTTGGAACGAGAACGGCGAGTTCCACATCACCAACTACGTCTGTCCCCACAGCGGCGGTCCCCTGAGCGAGGGCGCCATCGAGAACGGCGTCGTCACCTGCCCGTGGCACGCCTGGCAGTTCGACGTCGCCACCGGCAAGTCCGCCCGCGGAGACGGCCATGCCATCGCTATCTACGAGTGCAAGGTGGAAGACGGCCAGGTGCTCATCGGCGACGTCAAGGCCTAGCCGAGCTATGGGCCGCGTGACCATCTCCCGCCGGTTCGACTTCTCCGCGTCGCATCGCTACTACCGCGACGACTGGAGCCCGGAGGAGAACGAGCGCGTGTTCGGCCTCTGCGCGCGCCCCAATGGCCACGGGCACAACTACACGCTCGAGGTCGCGGTCGTCGGCGACCCCGACCCCGAGACTGGCATGGTCGTCAACCTCGTCGACCTCAAGTCAGCGGTCGACGGCGTGCTCGCCGGGTTCGACCACAAGCACCTCAACCTCGACACCCCCTGGTTCGCCGACCGCCAGCCGACGACCGAGAACCTGGCGGTGACGCTGTGGGAGCTCATCGCCGGGGCGCTCGGCGAGACGCGCCTCTGCCGCCTCCGGCTCTACGAAACCGACGACCTTTTCGTCGAGTACTACGGAGACGCCGCATGAACGCCCCCGTCGTCCGGCTATCGCGCCGCTACTCCTTCTCCGCGTCGCATCGGCTCTACGCCGAGGCCCTCTCGCCGCAGGAGAACGAGGCCGTCTTCGGCAAATGCGCCAACCCCAACGGCCACGGACACAACTACGGACTCACAGTGACGGTCAGCGGCCCCGTCGACCCCATAACGGGGTTCGTGATGCCCGTGCCTGAGCTCGACTCGATCGTCCGGCGGCGCGTGCTCGACGCCTACGACCACGCCTACCTCAACCTCGACGTGGAAGACTATGCGAACCTCGTCCCCACCGGCGAGAACATCGCCCTGATGGCGTGGGAGCGGCTCCGGGGCCCGCTGGGAGACAAGCTCGCTCGCGTGATCATCGACGAAACGCGGAACAACCGGTTCGAGTATCCCCCTGCAACCGCGGAGGCCTCCTAGCCGTGCCTGAGCCGTCCGCCGTGCTCGCAGGCAAGACCGCCGTCGTAACCGGCGCGTCGAGCGGCATAGGCTGCGCGACTGCTCGCCTGCTGGTGGAGTCCGGCGCCAGAGTCGCGTTCGTCGGACGCAGCGAGTCCCGCCTCCGGGCAGCCGCGGAAGGCTGCCCGACCGGCCAGTGGGCGCCCGTCGAATGCGACGTCCGGAGCGACGAGTCGGTGCGCGCGATGACCGCCGCCGCCGAGCGGGAGTTGGGGCCCATCGACATCCTTGTGAACTCGGCGGGCGTGTTCAAGGTCGCCGCCCTGCCGGATCTCAACGACGACTCCTGGCGCGAGCTGTGGGAGACGAACGTGAACGGCACGCTCTTCCCCACGCGCGCCGTCCTCCCCGGAATGCTCGAGCGCCGGCTCGGCTACATCGTCATCGTCTCCTCGGTCGCGGCGCATCGAGGCTACGCGCAGATGACCGGCTACGGCGCGACGAAGCACGCGGTCACCGGGTTCGCCCGCGCGCTGACGACCGAGGTGCGGCGCTCCGGAGTGCGCGTCGTCAACCTGCTTGTCGGCCCTGTCGACACCCCGCTTTGGGACGGCCTCGCTCCGCCGCTCCCCCGCGAAGAGATGCTTGCCCCTCACGAAGTGGCCGCGGCGATCGTCAACGCAATGACCGTCTCCGACAAGCAAGTCCTCGAAGACGTCCTGCTCCTTCCCCAAGGCGGACTGTACTTCTAGCTCCAGCGTCCGCCTCCCAGGGGGTCTGGGGGAGCGGATGCTCTCCCAGGTTCCACGCCCCCAGATGACACGCCTCGCCGCAGCCGCTAGCCTGTTGAGTAATGACTGGCCCTGCAGGACTCATCGCGCGCGGCGTTCGCCGTATGGCGCAGAGCGTTATGCCCCGGCTGGGGGCTCCGCGCTCCGCGGCGTCCCACCGCGAGACGCATTGGGGGGAGGGCTTCGCGCTCCGCGAGGTAGTGTTCGGAGCTAACGACGGCCTCGTCTCCAACACGGCGCTGGTGGCTGGAATCGCCGGAGGCACGTCCAGTCCCGGCGTGATCGTCCTGGGCGGCGTGGCCGGCATAGTCGCGGGCGCCATCTCGATGGCCCTCGGCGCGTACGTCTCGACTAAGAGCGAGCGCGAATTCCGCGAAACCGAACAGGAGCGGGAGCGTTGGGAGATCGAGCATATGCGCGAGCAGGAGCTCGCCGAAACGCGCCGCATCTTCCGCGAAAAGGGAATCACCGGCCCGCTGCTCGATCAGGTGGTCGAAGCTGTCTCACGCGACCACGACCAATGGGTGAAGCTGATGATGACGGACGAACTAGGGTTCCCGGAGAATCCCCCTCGCCCCGTCTCCTCCGCCGTGCTTATGGGAGTCTCGTTCGCCGTCGCAGCGTTCTTCCCTGTCGCTCCCTGGCTGGCGTTCGAGGGAACGACTGCGCTCGCAGCGTCGTTCGGCCTCGCAGCCGTCGCCCTCTGCGCCGTCGGCGCATGGAGAGCGTCCCTCACCAGCGGGAAGGTGCTGCGGAAAGGAATGGAGATGGTGCTGCTCGCAGGCGCGGCGGTCGTAGTGGCGCTGCTCATCGGACGCGCCGTGGGCGTGGCGGTCTAAGCCTGCGAACGATGGCCAGCCGCGCGCTGCTGCTCGCCGCCGGACTCGCCGCGCTGCTCGCCGCTTGCAGCGGGGCCGCGCCTGAGTCCGCGACGTACAGCGGCCTGCTCGCCGCGTCGGAGTTCGCGACAGGCCCTAACCGCTTTCCGTTTGGACTCGTCTCGCGCGACGGCGCATTCCTCGAGGACGAGAGCGTCTCCGTGCGGTTCTCCCGCATCGAGGGCGATGCGACGCTCTTCCACTCCGAGGCGCCCGCCGTCTGGCGCGAGGCCGAGGGCGCTACGCCGCACCTGCACCCCGACGGCGAACTGCATCTGCACCTCGACTACAGGGGGTTCTACGTGGTCGACCGGACAGACCTTCCCGTCGAGGGCGTGTGGGCCGCCGAGTTCACTGTCGCCTCCGGCGCGCCGACGCGCCGGGCTATCTTCCAGGTGAAGCCCGAGGGCGGCGCGCCGAAGGAAGGCGACCGCCCCCCTGCAACCCGCAACCCGACCCTCCGCACCGCCGCATTCACGGAGATTTCGACCCGGGCGGTCGAGCGCGACGAACTGCATAACGTGTCCGTCGCCGAGGCGCTGGACTCCGGAACGCCGTTCGTGGTGTTCTTCGCGTCGCCGCAGTTCTGCACGAGCGCGATGTGCGGGCCCGTTACAGATACGCTCGACCGGGCGCGAGCCGAACTCGGCGGCGCAGCGGAGTTCATCCACATAGAGCCGTGGGACTTGAACGCGGCGCGCAACGAGGGGCGGCTCGTCCCCGCGCCCGTTATGAGCGAGTGGGGACTCTCCACCGAACCGTGGACGTTCGTTGTGGGCGGCGACGGACGCATCGCCGCGCGTTACGAGGGGCTGGTGTCGGCTGAAGAGGTTCTCGCGGCGCTGCGTCCGCTGCTGTAGACGCCCGCACGCGCAGGACAGCCTCGCAGCTCCTCAGGATATTGCCGCCTTTGCTTGCAGGCACTCGAAGAAGCGGTTGATGTGAGCCCTGGCCGCCGTGGTCAGCAGCCGCTGGCCGACGCGCGCCAGCATGCCGGCGACTTGCAGGTCGCCGCTGAAGCTTAGCGTCGTCGACCCGTCGCTCTCCTCCGTGAGCGTGATGTCGCCCGCGCCGCGGACGGTCGTTTGAGCGCCGGAACCCGAAACGATCAGCCGGTAGGATTCAGGCCGCGTCAGGGCTGCAGCCTCGATAGTTCCCTTGTAAACGGCGTTGATTGGCCCGACGCGGACACCAACCTCAAACGAGTACGTATCGCCTCCGAGGGGAGTGAACTCCCGAACGCCCGGAATGCACGACGCCACCGTCTGCGGGTCCATCAGCGCGTCCCATAACTGCTCTCGCGGCGCTGCGAACAGGTACGAACCGCTCAGTTCCAAGGAGTTCCCCTCCTCCGCCTGAAATGCTGCGAGTCATCATACGCCCCATACTGGGGGAGCGGAGTTGGCGCAATTGGCCGCAGCCGCTGTCGCGTGGTAGACTTGCCGGTTAGTGGGCTGTAGAGGCCCCTCGCCCGGATTCTTGGGGCGACGCACTCTCTCTTGAGCCGGCATCGACTGCCGGCGGCTACGGGAAATTATGGCAAGCTGCGACATCTGCGGGGCCCGTCGGCGAGCGGGCAAGAACGTGAGCCACTCCAACCGCCACACGAACCGGTGGTTTCTGCCGAACATTCAGCGCGCGACGCTGTTGCACCAGGGCAAGTTGCAGCGCCTCCACGTCTGCACCCGCTGCCTCCGCACCGTGCAGAACAAGCGGATGACCGCCTAAGCAGGCCTCTCTCCCTCCCCACTGCGTCACGGCGGATCCGGGAGCAACGCTCCCTGTCGGTCCCTAGTAGATTTCGACCAGTTCGATCTCGAAGGTCAGCGCCTCGCCGGCGAGGCCGTGGTTGCCGTCGAGCGTTATCGAATCCTCGGTGACCTCGGTTACGGTAACGACGAATCCGGTCCCTAGCTGCACTTGCTGTCCCGCTTCGATGCCCGTCAGCGCCGGGTCGAGCGGAATAGTTATGATGAGCGACGGGTCGGGCTGGCCATACGCCTCTTCCGGCGTGAGTCGCACCGTTACCGTCTCTCCAACGGCAAGGCCTTGCACCGCACGGTCGAACCCCTCGATGAGCTGCCCGCTCCCGACGACGAACTCCAGCGGCTCAAGCTCGCGCGACGAGTCGAAGACGCTCCCGTCGTCGAGCGTGCCGTGGTAGTGCACGGCCACGCTGTCTCCGGCCTCGGCGACCGGCGTCGCCGAACTGAGCGACGCAATCCCCACAACGCCTGCAGCCGCAATCACGAAGACGACGATGGCCGCAGCGGCGATGGCGACTCCGCAGCGGACCGGATCCTCAAGGGAACGCAGCGGGTTAACGGGACACGCCCGGAGCAGGAAGGTTGGCTCGTAGTTCGGCTATCGCCTGCGCGATCGTCATGCGCTCATTGTACACGGCGGAGCCCGCGACTATCACCGATGCGCCCGCCGCAGCGACTTGCGCGATGTTGTCCGGCTTGACGCCGCCGTCCACCTCCAGCTCCGCAGTGAATCCGCCCTCGTCGATGCGCGCGCGCAGCCGCTCCACTTTCCGCAGCGCGCTCCGGATGAGCGTTTGCCCGCCGAACCCCGGGTTGACGGTCATTACAAGCACGAGGTCGAGGTCGGGCAGCGCTTCCGATAGCGCCGTTTCCGGCGTGGCGGGGTTGAGCGAAACGCCGGCGGCGGCGCCGAGCTCTTTGATCTGATGCACGACGCGATGCAGGTGAGTCGCAGCCTCCTGGTGCACGGTGATGTTGTCGGCCCCCGCCGCTGCGAAGTCCGGGATAAGGCGCTCGGGTTCGACGACCATCAGGTGCACGTCGAGCGGCAAGGAGGTATGGGGCCGGATAGCGTCAACCACCATCGGCCCTACGGTGAGGTTGGGCACGAACCGCCCATCCATCACATCGATGTGGATGACGTCGGCGCCTGCTTCCGCCGTTTCGCGCACAACCTCGCCGATGCGGGCGAAATCGGCGGAAAGAATGGACGGGGCAAGCTTGACCTCAGCCACGCGCAGCCTCAAGCCTCGCCCGGGCCCTGTCCAGAGCCTCCGCCACTCTGACGGGCGCAGCGCCGCCGGGCACGTTCCGCGCCGCGGCGCTGGCGAGGGCAGTAATCTCGCGAACGTCCTCCTCGAACGCCGGGCACGCGGCGCGGAGATCGTCGAGCGGAAGCTGCGTGACAGGTGCCCCGCGGCTAGCGGCAAGCTCGCACAGCGCGCTCACGGCGGCGTGCGCCTCCCGGAACGGCACGCCCTTGGCGACCAGGTAGTCAGCCATATCGGTCGCGAGCAGCGAACTGTCGGACGCCGCCTCATGCATGCGCGCGACGTCGACCTCGCAGTCTCCAAGCATCCCGCGCAGGACATCGAGCGTCGCCTGCAGGGTGTCGACCGCGTCGAAGAGCCCCTCCTTGTCCTCCTGGAGGTCCCGGTTGTAGGCGAGAGGCAAGCCCTTGAGCGTCGTGAGCAGCCCGACAAGGCTGCCGTAGACGCGCCCGGTCTTGCCGCGCGCGATCTCCGCAAAGTCGGGATTGCGCTTCTGCGGCATAATCGACGAGCCGGTCACCCACTCCCGCCCCAGCCGGATAAAGCGAAACTCCTGCGTCGTCCACAACACGAGCTCCTCGGCCAGCCGCGAGCAGTGCATCATGCTCACAGAAGCGTTGGCCAGCAGCTCGACGATGTAGTCCCGGTCGGACACGGCGTCCATTGAGTTGGCTGAGACGCTGTCGAACCCGAGCTCCGCCGCTGCCCACTCGCGGTCGAGCGGATAAGGGACGCCTGCGAGCGCGCCCGATCCCAAGGGCAGCACGTTCGCGCGCCGGCGCGTGTCGGCAAGCCGTTCGGCGTCGCGGTCGAACATCTCGAAGTAGGCGAGCAGGTGATGGGCGAAAAGCACCGGCTGCGCCCGCTGCAGATGCGTGTACCCCGGCATCACCGCGTCCGCATGGCGCGACGCCAGATCGAGGAGAGCGTCCTGCAGTCCGCGGAGCGCGGCGGAGAGTCCGTCGATAGCGCTGCGAACGTACAAACGGGTGGCTGTCGCCACCTGATCGTTGCGCGAGCGCGCAGTGTGCAGCCGGGCGGCGGGCTCGCCGATGAGTTCGTGCAGGCGCGCCTCGATGTTCATATGCAGGTCTTCCAGCTCTTCACGCCAGGGGAAGACGCCGTCCTCGATCTCCCGCCGTACGTCCTCGAGCCCGGCTGTGATCGCCTCGGCGTCGTCCCGCGAGATGACGCCTTGCCTTCCGAGCATCCGCGCATGGACGATAGACCCGTCGATGTCGTGCGCGTACAGGCGCCGGTCGTACCCGACGGACACCGTGTAGCGCGAAACGGACTCGAAATGGTGAGTGGTGTAGTTCGCCATCGCTGCGCGTATTGTAACCGAGCAGCGTGCGGCTCCTCCCCGGCGCTGCCAGCCGGCGGCGACGCCTACCGCGTAGCCTGGCGTCCGTCCATCTGCGCGATGCGGATGTCGATTACCGCCGCCTGACCGGCGCGCACGCGCTCCATGCCGCGTTGAAGCGCAGGCAGCACGTCCGCCGGATCGTCGACGCGCTCGCCGTAGCCGCGGCACGCTTGCACCAGCACGTCGTAATCAGGCGACGGCTCGATCTCCGAGCCAACGAAGGCGTTGTCGTGCGGGCCAACTCCCTCCGGGAAGTAGCGCCGCCACGAATTGATCGTCGCCTGATGGCGGGAGTTGTTGTAGATAACCGTGAGGAACGGCGCGCTGTACCGCTCCGCGGCCCAGAATGCGGAGGTGGGGCGCGCGAACACGAACGAGCCGTCGCCCTCGAGCGCGACCACGTCGCGGTCGGGGCAGGCGAGCTTTGCTCCGAGCGCCGCGCCGAGACCCCATCCCAGGCTCGATCCGCCCGAAGCGAACACGGTGCCGGGCGTCCGTCTGTCGGTGTAGGCCATCCACGGGAAGCTTCCCGTCATCCCCTCGTTCATCACGATGGCGTCGTCGCTGAGCACCTGCTCCAGGCAGTGCGCAACCCAAAGCGGATGGATGGGCTGCTGGTCTTTCACCTCCATCGCGCGGGCGCGGAGCCGCTCGCGTTCCGCGGCGGTGTTTCGCGCGTAGCGCTCCATGCGGGCGGCAATGGCTGCTTTGCGCTCATCGTTGAGCCGCTCGAGCACGGCGTCGAGCAGCGCGGGCGTCGCCCTGCTCGGCGCCGCATGAATGAGAAGGTCCGCCGGAAACGTCCACAGAGGGATGTTCTCTTTGGTAGGGTCCGCGTCGATCCACGCGATGCGTCCCGGAGGCTCAACCGTCTGATCGTCGGGCACCCAGGGCACATCGTGATCGACCACGAGAACCACGTCTGCTTCGGCTACCGTTGGCGCTCCGCAGGTGGAGGCGTTCAGCGGGTGCCGCGTCGGCATATTGAGCCGCGTGCCGATTGCGCCGGACACCGGCGCGGCGACCGCTTCGGCGAGCGCCGTGAGCGGCCCGACTACGTTCGGGTCGCGTCCTGCCGCTCCGGCGATGATGAGCGGCCTGTCAGCCTCCACGAGCCATTCGGCCAGGGCGGCGATAGCTTCAGGGTCGGCGGCCGGCGGCGCAGGGCTCGCATGACGCGCGGAGGGAGGAGCGCTCAAGGAAGTCATCTCTTCGAGCAGCAGCTCGCGAGGGAGCGATACGTACACGGCGCCTGCCGGCGCCGAGGTCGCGACCTGGTGCGCCTTCTGCATCACCCAGCCGACGCTGTCGAGGTCGCGCAGTTCGTAGTCCCACTTCGTGAAGTTGCGGACGATGCCGCCCTGGTCGCGCTGCTCCTGTATCCAGTGAATGGGCATATCCTTGCCGCCGCGGGCGGCCCCGCCGAACGTCGACGGCGCGCGCCCTGCGAACACCAGCACCGCAGCCTTGTCCCGCTGCACGTCGTGGTAGGCGCCTCCGATCTGCAGCGTTCCTGCGTCGACGTGCACGAGCACGGCCTGCGCCTTGCCCGTGAGCTGGTAGTAGCCCTGCGCGGCAAACATCGCCGTCGTCTCGTCGATGCACAGAATGACGCGCGGAACGCGGCGCTCCTCCACGGTCATCCGCGAGATCGCTTCCTGGATGGGGAACGTGTCCGTGCCCGAATTCAGAAAGAGAAACTCGATGCCGTTGCTGTTGAGCATCTCGACGAACGCCTCGGCGCCGTCTTGCACCGGGATTACGCGCATACGTCGGTCGTTGGCGCTGTCTGTTGTCATCGCCCGCTCCTCCGCGCCCTCCCGTACGGAGCAAAGGGGCGCGCCGGAAAGGTATCAAACGGCGATGAGCTCGTCGATGAGCTCGCTCAGCCTCTCCTCGGTGAGGAAGCCGCTCCACGTCCGAACGATTTCGCCGGAAGGCGTGATGAAGAGCGTCGTCGGCATGCTGAGAACCTCGTAGTCGCGCACGACGGACGCACTGAACGTAGAGCCGGCGGGGTAGCTCACGCCGAGCTCTGTGAGCAGCTCCCGTCCCTCTTCACGCGTTCCGAGCGACTGTTGCGGCCCTATGTCGACGCCGAGCATCGTTATCTGCTCGCTCCGCTCCTCATACACCCGCTGGAAGTCGGGCATCTCCGTGCGGCAGGGCGGGCAGAGCGCGGCCCAGAAGTTGAGCACCACAGGCTTCCCTTGCGCAACTACATCCGACAGGAGCACCGTGTCGCCCCCTAGCGCATCGGCGCCCTGGTAAACGCTGATCTCGAGGTCGGGGTAGTCGCCGACGCCGGAGGGGGAGCTGCCGCCGCCTCCGCACGCCGAAAGCCCTGCCGCCGCCATCACCGCCGCAATCGCCAACAGCAACCGTTTGCGCATCTCGCTGTACGCCTGCCTCTCCGAGTCGTAGCCATAAGCATAGAGGATTCGGGCCGCCCTGGGGGACGTTCCGTTATCGGGTAGAATTGCGCTCTCAGGAAGGAGCACGCCGATGGACTCGCCCGTTTCTCCCCAGTACGTGCGCTACGCATTCTACAAAGTCGACCCCGAGTGGCGCCGTCTTCCCGTTGAAACCCGCGCTGCGGACAAGCGCGAACTGGCCGCCGTCCTCGATAATCCTCCGCCCGACCTGATTGTCCGCACCTACTCGCTCATGGGCATGCGCCCCGACGCCGAAATGCTGGTGTGGACGGTGAGCCCCGACCTCGAGGGGCTCCAGTCGTTTGCCACCAGCGTCGCATCCTCGAACCTCGGCGCGCGCCTCTCCGTCGCGCACTCGTACCTGGCGATGACCCGCCGCTCGATGTACATCGACGAGCACGCCCACGAAGGCGCGGAGAGCCGCACGAGAATTCGGCCAATGGACAGGAAATACCTGTTCGTCTACCCGTTCGTAAAGACTCACGAGTGGCATCAGCTATCCGCCGAGGAGCGGCAGCGAATGATGAACGAGCACTTCGTCGTGGGCCATCGCTACCCGGAGGTGAAGATACACACCACCTACTCGTTCGGGTTGGACGACCAGGAGTTCGTGCTCGGGTTCGAAACCAACTACCCGCCGCGCTTCCTCGACCTGGTGATGGAGCTGCGCTCCGCGGAGCAGCGTCCCTACACAGAACGCGACACGCCGATCTTCACCTGCTTGCTCGGCCCGGCGCAGGAAGTCCTCGACGCTCTCGGAGGGTAAGTTGGGCTGACGGGCCGCCCTGTCGTCGGCCATGCACACGACAGGCGGAGCCCGCACTGGGCCCCGCCTGTGCATTGATTCCGCTCGAAGTTACGGCGCGCTCTGGTCTTTGTTGATCTCGATGAAACGCGCCTGATCTGCGGGGAGAGAGTCTTCCGCGAAAATGGCCGCCACGGGGCACACAGGCTCGCAGGCGGCGCAATCGATACACTCATCGGGATTGATGTAGTACATCCGCTCGCCCTCGTAGATGCAGTCCACGGGGCAAACGTCAACGCAGGAGGCGTCCTTCACGTCGACACAGGGTTCGGAGATTATGTATGCCATCTTGGGAGCCAACCCTCCAAAGTAGTGTATCGGTTCTCGCCGCCGCACGCTCAGCGCGCAGCGCTAGTGTAGCAGACCCTCGCGCGCGCTGGGAACACCGGCGGCGGCCACTACCCCGGGCGCGCGTCGAGAGCAGACCCTCGCGCGCGCTGGGAACACGCTCGCCTAACCGGCAACTCGGATGTCATGCTCTCTGTTTCTGGATCTGCTGATCTCTCCACTAGGGGGTCTGGGGGAGCGGACGCTCTCCCAGCAGCGCGCCAGCGCTGACGTGCTGCTCTCCCGCCCACCGCTGCTGCGCCCCGACTCTGAACAGTCGCCTAACCGGCGCCGTTGCCCTGAATTGACGGTAGAGGGCCGCCGTTATTCTTCTTGATCGAGAGGTTTACGAACGTCTCGCTCCGCTTCACTCCCGCTATCTCTCCGATGCGGTTGCGGAGAAAGTCGGACAGTTCGAGGGGCGACCCCAGGGCTACCCGGCAGAAAACGTCGTACGCGCCGGTTGTCACCGCCGCATACTGCACTTCGTCCATCTTCGCCAGTTCAATGGCCACCGAATCGACGAACGCCGGCTCTACCTTTAGCCCAATGAGAGCGGACGTTTCACGGCCAAGCTTCGAATAGTCCGGAATGGCGATAACGCGGATGACCTCTTCCTTGACGAGGTTTCGGAACCGCCGGCGCACGGTGCCCTCGCTCACGCCAATCTTTCGCGCAAGCTCAATATTCGAAGCCCGCCCATCGTCTTGTAGCAGGTGAATGAGTTGGCTATCGAACTCGTCCAGCTCAAGCATGTCGCACGTAGGCTCCTGTGAAATTTGGAACAATTCTACCCGCCGCGCAGAAGAGCATCAAGGTTTTGCAAAACCGCGGCTTGCCCGCGCCAACTCCGAACAGTCGCGCAACCTCGCGCCTTGACGCTCCCGCTGCCCGCTGCTAGCCTGCTCTCTGCTGCGCGCCCGCAGCGGAGGAGCAGTGACACTATGATTACCGTAACCGACATCGCAGCCGAGAAGCTCGCCGAGATTCTCGCCGAAGAGGGGCAGCCCGCGGCTGCTCTCCGCGTCATTGTCGTGCCCAACGCCCACGGCGCCCAGTACATGCTCTCCCTCGAGGACGGCGTCGACGACGACGACGAGGTGCTCCACGAGTCCAGCGTCCGCGTCATCGCCGACACCGAGAGCGCGTCGCTCCTCTACGGCGCCTCGATCGACTACTCCGAGGGTTTGATGCGCAGCGGGTTCGTCATCGAGAACCCCAACATCGCCTCCGCCGGCGGCGGCTGCGCTTGCGGCAACGGCGGCTGCGGCTGCGGCCACTAGGGCGCTCCATCTACAACATCCGCCGCGCTACTCCTGACGAGCTGTCGCTCATCGTCGAGTTCCAGCTGCAGATGGCCCTCGAAAGCGAAGGAAGGCCTCGCGCTCGATCCTGCGTCGCTTGCCGACGGCGTTCGCGCTGTGCTCGACGGCAAGGCGCTCGCCGAGTACTGGATCGCCGAATCAGAAGACGGCCCCGTCGGCATGCTGATGACCGTCCCCGAATGGAGCGACTGGCGGAACGGAACAGTGCTCTGGGTGCACTCGGTGTACGTCCGGCCGGAAGCCCGCCGGCAAGGCGCTTTCTCTGCGCTGCTACGATCACTTCCGGCGGCAGGTCGAGCAGTCGCCGGAGCTTGTCGGCCTGCGGTTGTACGTGGACCGCGCCAACACCCGCGCGCAGCGCGTCTATGAGTCCCTCGGTATGACGAGGGAGCACTACTACCTCTACGAGTGGATGAAGGACGGCTAACCGGCAGATACAAGCGCCGGCGCGGGTTTGAGACCGGGCCTTCTCGCCCCTATCATGGGGGCAACCTCTGCGGCAGGAGGGCGGCCTTGCCTCTCATACCCAAGGTGATGAGCACGCAGCATCCGGACAATGCGGCGGCGCCCGCCTACGCCATCGACGGCGTCATCAAGGGCGACGGCGAAATTGCCGAGGCTGTCGATGTCTTCGGCCTCGGCTGCGACGAGCAGATGTGGGACTCGGAGGGCAAAGACACCGACACCCATGTCGTCCAGAAACTTCTGACCAACTACCCCGGCTTCTTCCGCGAGGAGCGCAAGCTCGGGCGCGACGTCGTCATCACGCTCCGCGTTCCCAATCCCGCCATCGAGATGGAAATGCGGAAGCTGATGGTCGAAGCCCTGCAGGGGATCACCACTGCCTTCGACGTTGCGCGCGAGTTCTACGGCGGCGACCTCGAACCTCCCATTCAGGAGATCATCCTCCCCTTCACCACCTCGTCCGGCGAACTCTCTCGCATCGCGGCCTACTATGAGCGGTTTATCGTCGGTCAGGAAGACCGCGCCCTACTGGGAGACAGCACCGTCCGCGACTGGATAGGCGAGTTCCTGCCTAAACGCGTCAGGGTGATCCCGCTTGTCGAGGCGCGCGACCAGATGCTGACGGTCGACGAAATCGTGCGCGGGTATCTGCAGGAGCGCGAGGAGCCGTTTCAGCGCGTCTTCCTTGCGCGCAGCGACCCCGCGCTGAACTACGGCATGACCGGCGCCGAAATACTGCTCAAGATCAGCCTCCGGCGCATCGACCTGCTTAGCGCCGACCTCGGCATCCCGCTCTACCCCATCATCGGCGCCGGCTCCGTTCCGTTCCGCGGGCACCTCAAGCCGGTCAATATCCCCCGCGCCTTCCTCGAATACCCCAGCGTCCAGACGCTCACTGTGCAGTCAGCCTTCAAGTTCGACTACACGAGGGAGCAGGTCGGGTCGGCGATCGCCGAGATACACGCCCACGAGCAGGCGCCTGCGCCTCCCATCGACGAGCCGCGCGCGATCGCTATCCTCGACAAGGCCGCCGCCGAATACCAGCGGCAGGTGCGTGAACTCGCCCCCAGAATTGCGGCAGTCTCCGCGCTCTCTCCCCGCCGCCGCGAGCGCAAGCTGCACGTCGGGCTGTTCGGCTACGGGCGCTCGCTCTCCGGCTCCGACGACGTGACGCTCCCGCGCGCCATCGCCTTCACTGCGGCGCTCTACTCGATCGGCGTGCCGCCGGAGCTTCTCGGCCTCGCCGCCCTCGACCAGAGCGATTTCGCCTATCTCCGTGAAATCTACCCCAGCATGGAGGAAGACCTCGCGGCAGCCTTGCGCTACGCCAACGAGACGCGCGTGAACCAGCTCCTCGGCGATGACTACCGCCGGTTGCTGGTGCGGTTCACGCGCGAGATCGACCGTGTCCACGAGGGGCTCACGACCGCTGTATGGGCCAGTCTCCGGCAGGGCGCCGACGGCAGGACGACGCATTACATCGAGGAGGCCGGGCGGGAACGCCACTTCCTCGGCTAGGCTCGGCGAAAAAGAAACGTTCCCTGCGCCCCCAGCGAGGCGCAGGGAACGTGTTCCTGAAGCGAACGCGCGGCGCGGGCTACAGCCCCCGCCCTGCATCGGCGTCGAGGACGGCGCCTTGCTCTTCATCGGGGTCGTACTCCCAACGGAAGTGGGGGTCGGAGTAGACCTCTTCGGGCATCAGGCTCTCGAGCCCGCGCTTCCCGAGCTCCTCCGCGAACATCTTGCGGATCCACGGCTCCTCGTCGGGGTACTCCACCTGGTCGAGCAGGCCGCGGCTGCGTCCGCTCTCGGCCAGGCCGCGCACCTGCTTGAGGGGGGAGAGGGCCAGATAGCGCGCAGGCTCGACGCTCACGTTGAAGTGCTGGTGGAACCACCGGTTCGGCGGCACGAACATACTCGCCTCGTGCCACGGAACGACCACCTTCTCTTCTCCCTCCGGCCACATAATCGAGAAACCCTCGCCTGCAGGGATGATGATGACGACCCCGGGGCCGTGCCGGTGCGCCTTCTTGTATGTGCCTGGCGGAAAGACCGACATATGCCCGCCCATCTCCGAGTTGGGGAACCCGATATCGACGACGTGGCCGCCGCCGCCGCGCTGGCGGTGCGGCACCAGCCCGTTCCACGCCGCCAGGTCGGTGAAGAAGTTCCCGTACCAGCTCGCGCCGCGGCCTCCCGGCGCCCGCTTCGCCACGGAGTACAGCTCTTCCTCGCTCGTCTCAAGCAGGCTCACGTCTTCAAACGTGTTGTTGAAAAAGTACGCCGGGTCGGGGACGAGCGACATGCCGATGGGAAGGAATGTGTTGGCGACGAGCCTTGCAGGGCGGTCGCCCCGGGCGTTGGCGAACTGCCGCACAGCCCCGCGCGGCACTACAAACAGGCTGCGCGGCCCGAACTCGAACGTCTTCCGGGCTGCGCCCTCTGCCCAAACTGTAGCAAGGCCCTGACCGTCGGCGACGTAGAACACCTCGTCGAGGGCGAAGCGCACCGGCTTGGTCTCGCCGCCGGGCGCAATCTCCACGATTCGCGCGTCGGCGACGCCCTCCATCCCTGCGAGCTGAATAAACGCGCCGCTGCATCCCATGTCCGGCCAGGGAGCGACCTCGAGATTCCGAACGTCCTCCACGTAGTAGCCCCGGTGCACCGGCAGGCCGAGCGACTCGACCCACTGGTCGTAGGGCAGCAGGGGAGCCCGCGCGTCCGTGTCGATCGCTACTTTCTCTATCCTCACGACCTCTGCTTGTTCCGTCATGTGCGCCTCCATGCTGCTAAGCGAATAGGGGGACTGTCGCCCCCGCGCGCCAATTCGTCAAGTCTCAGAGTCTCGGAGAGCGTCCGCTCGCCAAGACTCCCTTGTCAAGCCTGAGCCGGCAGCGCGTAATCGGCGCCGGCTACGCGGGTGTATTATTCGCTCGACGAGGCGCAGCGAGGGAGGAGCATATGCGAGGCGGCTATCGAGTTTGGGATGTGGATACGCACTTCCAGCCCTCGGGGGAAACACTCGCTGAGTACCTGGAGCCCGCCTTCAAGGCGCGGCTGCCGGAGTTCGAGCAGTTCAAGCGACCGGTGAAGATAGGCCGCGCAGGGCAACAGCTCGCCGAGCCCTATCGCCACTGGTACCGGTTTGGCGGCGCCGAAGAGGGCTGGGGGCAGAGCAAGCCCCGCCACCTCGGCGAGGCGGCGCCGCGCCCTAACGAGGCGCGCCGCTTCCAGCAGTTTATGGGCCGTATCTACCCCACCGTCGGCGTCGAAGACGACCTTATCGACACGCGCGTCGACGAGATGGAGCAGGAGGGCGTAGACCAGCAATTCCTCGTCAGCGGCACGTTCGGCGGCCATGAAGAGCCCGAGGTGGATATGGCCTTCATCCGCGCGCTCCACACGTACCTCGACGAGATCTGCGCGCGCCATCCCGGACGCTTCACGTCGACGCTGCAGGCGACGGCGCGCGATGTCGAGGGGTCGGTCGCCGAGATGCGCCGATGGGCGGACGCGCCGTGGGCCGTCGCCGTGCAGACGCGCCTGCCGGTCGACTACCCGATCGACCATCCGAATCTCGAGCCGATTTGGGCTGAGGCCGATCGTCAGGGGCTGACCATCGTGCACCATAGCGCCTCGTCGGGGTATCCGGGGGAGCGCGACTTGTGGAGCAACCCGTTTATCGGGCGCACTGCTTCGCACCCGTGGGGAGCAATGCGAATAATGGCCGCAGTATTCGGATCGGGCATCCTCGACCGCCATCCGAACCTGAAACTCGCAGTGCTGGAGTCCGGGTTCGGGTGGATCCCCTTCTGGGCGAAGCGCATGGAAGACCAGGTGAACTACATGGGCTACGTCGCGGAAGACCTCCGGCATTCGATGTGGGAGTACGCCACCGGCGGACGCTTCTTCGCCGGCATCGTGCTGCACGAGGGCGAGGAGATGGTCCGCATGGTGAACGACCTCTGCGGCGACCATATGCTGATGTTCTCGTCGGACTATCCCCATGCCGAGTCGCGCTTCCCTGACTCGGTCGACATCGTGCTGGGCTGGGATAGCCTCGACGCCGATGCGAAGCAGAAGCTCTTCTGGGAGAACGCCGCGCGCTGTTTCGACGCTAAAAGCTAGACTCTCCCAGCGGTGCGCGCCAGCCAACAAATCTCCCAGGGGGTCTGGGGGAGCGAACGCTCTCCCAGCAGTGCGCGCCAGCCAACCATCTCCTAGGGGTCTGGGGGAGCGGATGCTCTCCCAGCGGTGCGCGCCAGCCAACCATCTCCCAGGGGGTCTGGGGAGCGGACGCTCTCCCAGCGGTGCACGCCAGCCAACCATCTCCTAGGGGGTCTGGGGGAGCGGACGCTCTCCCAGCGGTGCGCGCCAGCCAACCATCTCCCAAAGGGAGTCTGGGGGAGCGAACGCTCTCCCAGTTATGCGTGAGGCGCGAATGTTGCAGCTACAGTATGCTCTAGACGCGAATGTTGCAGCTGCGCGGTAAAGAGAGAGCGCGGCGTCGGGAGGAGAACGTCATGAAAGACGGCATGCGGTTCGTTGATTGCGATATGCACGTTATGGAGCCGGCGGACATCTTCGACCGCTACCTCGATCCAAAATTCAAGCACCGAGTCATCAGCGCGCCGGGACGCGCAGGCGGCTCGAACATGGTAATCGACGGGCTGTCGCGCGCCGGCGACGACGACTTGCAGCAGTACAGGAAGCGCAACCGGAAAGTGTCGTCGAACCAGCGGCAGCCGCTCTCCGGCTCGCGCTCGGCGCCGTACCTGGGGTTCGCCATCGAGCGGAGCTACAACGCCGAAGCGCAAGTGATGGGCATGGAGATGGAGGGAGTCGACATCGCCGTGCTCTTCCCCACGATGGGCCTGGGCCTGATCGCCCGCGACGGAATGGACCCGTTCCTCTCGGAGGCGCTCTGCCGGGCGTACAACGACTGGATACACGACTTCTGCCAGCACAGCCCCGACCGGCTGAAGTTCGCGGCGATGCTGCCGTTCCACGACGTGACGCTGGCGTGCCGCGAGTTGCGCCGGTGCGTGGAAGAGCTGGGCGCAGTCGGCTCGTTTATGCGTCCGAATCTGGTGAATGGCCGCTACTGGCACTCCAACTACTGGGAGCCCCTGTACAGCCTGCACGAGGAGCTGGACGTCACGTGGGGGTTCCACGAGGGCACCGGCGCGTGGTACTCGCATATGAATACGCTCTATGGAGAGAACCGCTTCTACCGGCACGTGGCCAGCCACTGGATCGAGATGCAGCAAGCGCTCGTGGCGATGCTCATCGGCGGCGTGTTCGAGTTTCACCCTAACCTGCGCGTGGGCTTCCTCGAAGCGCAGAACTCCTGGGTTCCCGGGCTGCTCAGCCGCATCGAATGGGACTACCCCCAATACCTCGACACGCACGCGCCGTACCTCTCGCTGACTCCCAAGGAATACTTCCGCCGCAACTGCTGGGCTGCAGTGGAGGGGAGCGAGCCCGAGATCGAGGCTACCGCCTCGTTGATAGGCGCAGACCGGATGTGCATCTCGACGGACTACCCGCACTTTGACTCCAACTTCCCGAACGTGTCGAACAATCTCGTTCAGGGAGTGTCGCGCGAGACGGCGGCGGCAGTCCTGTACGGCGGGGCGACGCTCTATAACTTCGGCGAGGCGGAGTTCGCCAAGGCGGACGCCGCCCGGCACGAGACAGCCGGCGTCCGGTAAAGGCGCCGCCGAAGCGCCTCGCTGGGGAACTGGGGGAGCATTCGCTCTCCCAGTCTTCGTTGAGGAGGGCGTGGAGGGTTAAAGCCCCGCGACGCTCGGCGCGAACAGCTCCTCGACCGTCGGCTTCTCGCTGATGAGCCCCTGCTCGTGCAAGTAGCCGATGACCGTCTCGAGCATCGGGCGGTTCGCCTCGACGCCGTAGGCGAAGGGGTCGGAATCGAACGTTCGGCGCGTCTGCGCCATGTAGTCGCGCCCGAAGACCATCAGCGACGGGATGCGCTCGTTCAGCGTCTCCTCCGCGCGGCGCTTCGCCTGCAGGAAAGCCTCGTACAGATTGAACGCCGCCCACGGATGCTTGTCGTAGGTGGAGCGCCGGATGGTGTACATCTGGGTGGCGGGGATGAACCCATACTTGCGGTAGAACCGCGTTCCCTCCTCGATAAGGTTGGGGAAGAGGGGCTTCACCTTGCTCCAGTCGCCCTCGCCGCGGATGCGGGATGAGCGGTCGACGAAGTTCGCCTGCGCGCCGGCGCCCGCCCCCATCCCCGAAACAGCGTCGAGCTGCCGGGAAACGATCATTGACGCAAGGCTCTCGCTCTCCGGGATGCGCGCGAAGCTGACTCCCTGCGGCGGCTCGAAGCCCGTCGCGCCGCCATGGCTCATCTCTTCGCTGCGCTCCATCAGCCAGTGCACGTCGTACTGCGACACCTCGAAGTCGTGTTCGAGCGTCCCGCGCAGCCACACCGACGCCGTCATCTGGTACTCGGGGACGCCCAGGCGTTTGCCTTTGAGGTCGGCGGGGGCCTGAATGCCGGAGTCCGCGTGATAGCGCAGTTCGGCGTGCATAAAGCGGCGCGAGGCGAAGACGGGGAGCGCCACCGCGTCGTAGCCCCGCGTTTTGGCGATGATGTAGGAGGCGACGGAGAGAGCGGAGACGTCGAACTCGTTGAACGAGAGCTGCCGCCAGTAGCCGGTCGAGCCGTCGGCCCGCGTCGCCGCGAGTTCGATGCCCTCAGGCTTGACCTCCCCGGAGAAGAGGGGGTTGACCACGTCGCTGGGCGATCCGATCAGGCTCATCTGTACATCGGGCATCGGATTCCCTCCTGCAGCCAGTCGTTGCGGGGCGGCGGAGCAGCCTGATGATAGCTGCGTGGCTGTCAGCCTGGTAACTAGGGGAGTAGAGGCGATCGGCGAGGGGCGTCGGCGCCGGGAAAGCCGGGGCGGCGCTTGGTGGTGGCGCATACGGGATTCGAACCCGTGATCTCCGCCTTGAGAGGGCGGTGTCCTTGGCCGCTAGACGAATGCGCCATGCAAGAGAGCGGACGTCGGCGCCGGCGCGCGCCCGTCCATCCGGAGGTTATCATACTCCCCGCTTCGGGCGAGAGGAGTCCGGAGCGCGCCAGGGACGGAGCGGACGCCTCACGGCGCAGAGAGGAATGCCATGGAAGCCGAACAGATATTCCCGGGAGTGTGGGAGCTGCGCACTACGTACGGGCGCGATACGGCGGAGCTGTTCACGGACGGGCCGATGCCGCACGCGGCGTGGTTCGTGGAGGGCGAGCCCTCCGCCATCCTCGACCCCGGCCCGACATCGATCGCCGAGGAGCTGCTCGACGCGATACGCAAGCTCGGCCACGAGACCGACGACATCGAGTGGGTCGTCCCGTCGCACATTCACATCGACCATGCGGGAGGGAGCGGCTGGCTCGTCGGCGAGCTGCCGAGAGCGAAGGCGGTGTTCCATACGCGCGGCGCCCCCTTTATGCGCGACCCTGCGCGCCTGATCGCCGGCACTGCGGAAGTGTTCGGAGACACGTGGGAAGAGGTGTTCGGCCCCATCCTGCCGGTGCCAAACGACAAGCTCGTCGCTGTGGAGGACGGCGATCGGCTGCAGGCCGGAGGCGCCGACTACCGCATCGTCTTTATGCCGGGCCATTCGCTCGACCATATCGGGGTGTACGACGAGGCGCGCGGCGCGCTGTACTGCGGGCACGGCTTGGGAAACTACAAGCCGCACCGGTTTATGCCCGACCCGCCGATGACGCTCCCCTACTTCGACGTCGACGCAAGCCTCGCTTCGATACGGAAGGCGCGAGAGCTGGCGCCACGCTACCTGCTGCCCGTGCACTCGGGCTTCCTTGCATCGGACCCGGCGTTCGCCATCGACGCGGTCGAGCGGGTGACGGTCGAGCTTGGCGAGATAGTGAAGGCCGGCATGGCGGCGGCCAAGAGCGAGGCCGCGATCGAGGAAGACGTTCTCCGGTACATGTTCGCCGACCCGCGGAAGGCGGACCGCTCGTACCTGCCGGTTGTGGTCAGCTACGCGCGGTACTACGAGCGGCAGGCCCGCCGCGCCGCAAGCCGCTAACGCGCGCCGCAGCGCACGTATTCGGGACGGGGTCAGTAGACGACCTCCGGCCTAGGGCGGGACCAGGCAGAACTCGTTTCCATCCGCGTCAGCGCAGACGATGAGCAGCCCCGTCGGATTCTCGATCCGCTGCACAAGGGATCCGCCCATTCGCTTCACCGCAATGAGGGCCAGCTCAATATCGGGGACTTCAATATCCAGATGAACCCGATTCTTGATGGCGGGTTTGACTTCGGGAACCTGCTGAAGAACCAGCCTGAGCCCCGGTGCAATGATCGCCGCTCGGCATTGAGGAGTTACGGAAGGCCCGAATTCGAGCCCGAGGAGCCCGGACCAGAATTGCATCGAGCGGCCAAGATCGCTCACGTCGATGACGATACCTTCAAGGATTCCGACGCCATCAGCCATACGTAGTTCTCTCTCTAACGCGTTCCGGAAACCGGGAGGAGCATCCGCTCTTCCGAACCTCCGCGCTTCGGGAAACTGGGAACGGAGCGCCGCCGAGTGGGGGTTGGCGGCGGAGGGGGGGGCAGCGCATTGCCCTCGTGGTGGGCCTAAGTGTACTGCGAACTCCGGTGGGAGGCGGGCGGAAGAGCTTTTTGCGGCAACGTCAAAGAGGCTGTAGTCTGCTACTTTGATGACACTATGAAGCGGCCTGAAGTGATTCGGCTGCACTTTGCGCGGGAAGAGGCGCTGGGGCTCGGCGGCTCTGTCCAGCCTCTGGAGATCCGCCACTGAGATGTGGGACCGTATGCATCGTGAAGCGCGTCAACGCCAAATACAGGCGAATACCTCTCCCGGGGCGCTGGTTCGGGCGCGCGACCGGGATTGGGTCGTTCTACCACCAGACGAACCAGGCGTAGTCCGGCTCCGGCCTGTTGACGGCTCTGAGCACGAGTCTGTAGGCATCTATCTCCCGCTGGAGCCGGCATCCCTCGAGCCCTGGCAGTACCAACCGCCTAATCCCGCCGGCGCCGGAGACTTTACCGGCGCACTCCTGATAAGGGACGCCCTGCGCCTCAGCCTTAGAAGCGGCGCTGGTCCATTCCGTTCAATGGGACATCTGTCGGTTGTCCCTCGCCCTTACCAGTTCGTCCCGCTGATCATGGCTCTGAAACTCGACCCCGTGCGCCTGCTCATCGCCGACGACGTGGGCGTGGGTAAGACTGTCGAAGCAGCCATGATCGCCCGGGAGTTCCTCGATCGCGGCATTGTGCGCCGGATTGGCGTTCTCTGCGCTCCCCATCTGTGCGAGCAGTGGGAGGAGGAATTGCGGACCAAGTTCAACATACACGCGGCCGTCGTCCAGTCCTCACGCATAGGGAGGTTGGAACGCGAGCTCCCGCGGAGCGACATATCCCTGTACCAGCACTATCGCCACCTCGTGACCAGCATCGATTTCGTTAAATCTGACCGGAACCGGCAGCGGTTCTTGAACGACGCCCCTGATTTCATCGTCGTAGACGAAGCGCATACCGCCGCTAGGCCGCCCGGCGACAGCGGCGGGGCACAACAGCAGCGGCACGAGTTGCTTAGGAGCCTCTCCCAAGACCCCAAGAGACATATCATTCTCGCGACAGCAACGCCGCATAGCGGCATTGAGAGCAGCTTCAGGTCGCTGCTCGGGATATTGGCGACCGAATTCGATGCGCCCGAGGAGTCAAACTTGCCCTACGACAAGCTGACTTGGCGCCTGGTCCAGCGAAAACGCGCCGACCTCAGGCAGTGGCTCGGAGCGGATACGCCCTTCCCGGAGCGGGAAGCCGTAGAGCGCAGCTACCGGATGTCGGCGGATTACCACCGGCTGTATCAGGATATTCTGGCCTATTGCCGCGAGTACGTGTCCGGCGAGAGCATAGCGGAGCAGCGCCAGCGAGTTCGTTACTGGGCCGCGCTGTCTATCCTCCGCTGCGTTCTTTCCAGCCCAAGGGCGGCCAGGGCTACGTTGAGAAACCGAAAGGCGTCATCGACGGAACATCAAACAGATGTCCTTCCAGACGAATCCTTCAGCCGCCAGCTGATGGACTCAGCAGACGAAGATCAGGCGACCGACTACGTGCTCACAGTTCCGCCGGATGAAGCCGGCGCTTCTCTCGGAACACAGGAAATCAGGCGACTGGACGCATTCCTGGCGCGGGCGGAGGCGCTGGAAGGCCCGGAAGGGGACGCAAAGATAAATGAAGCGGTCAAGGCCGTTTCAGAGCTGCTCGAGGATGAGTATAGCCCCATCGTCTACTGCCGCTTCATTCAGACCGCCCATTACGTTGCCGAACATATCCAGAGAGCGCTGGGCGGCAAATATCCCGGCCTGCAGGTCAAGGCGGTGACGGCGAACGAGGGCGACAGCGATCAGCGCAAGGAGATCGTGCTGGCGCTGGCCAAAGAGCCGGTCCGCGTTCTCGTGGCGACGGACTGTTTGAGCGAGGGCATCAACCTTCAGGACTACTACGACGCCGTGGTGCACTATGACCTGCCCTGGAATCCCAATCGCCTGGAGCAGAGAGAGGGCCGGGTGGACCGCTTCGGCCAAAGCAAGCCCGTAGTGAAGACGGTTCTTCTCTATGGCGCCAACAATGAGGTGGACATCGTCGTGCTCGATGTCTTGCTCCGCAAGGCCAGGGCCATTCGCCAGAGTTTAGGCATCTCCGTCCCTGTGCCGGTTGACTCCGAGCAGGTGGTCAGCGCTCTCGTAAGCAGTGTCCTGCTCCGGGGATCGAGCCAGGGACGGCAGTTCAGTCTTCCCCTTGAAGATAAGTCCGTGAGCCGGCTGCACCAGGACTGGGATCAGATGGCGGACAGGGAGACCCAGTCGCGAGCCTATTTCGCCCAGCAGGGCATCAAGCCGGACGAGGTGGCCCGGGAGCTGGAGGAGCTGAACCCTGTCCTGGGTACCGGAGAGGACGTGCAGCATTTCCTGGGCAACGCTCTACAGCGCTTCAACGGTGAGCTTCGCGCAACCAAGGCGGACGGGGTGTTCCAGGTGCTGCCTGGAGACCTGCAAGACCGTATGACTGAGCGTGACGGCCGGCTGGCCTTTCCCGCGCGAGTATCCTTCCAGGGCGTTCCCTTGCCTGGCGTTACGCTACTGGGGCGTAACCATCCGATAGTTGCAGTCACGTCGGAAGCCGTCCTGGCCCGGGCCCTGAGCAGTGACTCCCCCGGTTTCGCCAGGTCCGGAGCCATCTACACCAATTTGGTGGAACGCCGCACCGCTGTCGTCATACTACGGCTCCGCTACCTCGTGGAAGCCGAGAGCCAACAGTTCGCCGAGGAAGTTGTGCCCGCCGCCTTTCAGAAAGACGGCGACGCCCTCCGTTGGCTGGAGCCATTGCAGGATCAGGCGCTCCGGCTCCTGCGCGGCGCTGAACCAGCCGCCAATATGTCGCCCATAGAGCGCAAGGGGCATGTTGAGTGGGCGCTGAAGATGCTGAAGAACGGCTGGGCTGACGGCATCGCCGACGCGCGCGCCGACGAGTTGAAAGCCTCCCACGCCAGGCTTAGGCAGGCGGTCGAGGGCGCTGAGGCGCGGGTGATCCCCCACCATCCGCCGGACATCATAGGCTGCTACGTATTAGTCCCCGCGGGAGCAGGCGCATGAGCTATGCCGCCATCAGCATAGAGGGCGGTCTTTTCCCGCCCGATCTGGTGGAGCAGATAGCCGCCGCCGACAACAGCGTCGGAGGGCAGACGGCCCGCGACTTTGGGCTTGCCGCCAACCAGCGTCTCTCCGACGAGATACAGAGCAGTTTTGCTGATGCGCGGTCGTATTGGGACTCCTTCAACCGCCGGCTCGAACGCTCACGAGAGAGCCGCGCTACCCTAACCCGCGAGGACTGGGCCACGAAGCTGTTCGAGCTGCTTGGATTCCCATCCTTACAGCGCCAGCGCGCAGCCATCGAAGCCGGCGGAGTGTCCTTCCCTGTCTCCCATCGCGCCCACGCCGGGGAAAACGCTACGCCGATCCACATCATCGCCGTCGACCAGGAATTGGACCAGCGAGGAGCGCAACGGCGCACTCCCCACGCCCTCATACAGGACTATCTCAACCGCTCGGAGTCTCTGTGGGGCATGGCCACCAACGGGGCAAAGCTGCGGCTGCTGCGCGATAGCGCCCGGCTCTCGAAACCCACCTACCTGGAGTTCGACCTTCGGGCGATGATCGAGGGGAACGCCTACAGCGAGTTCGCCGTTCTCTACCGCCTGCTTCACGCCACCCGATTCCCCCGCGAGGGCGTTGATCCGCATGAGTGCCTGCTGGAGGGCTACTACAATCAGGGAATAGAGGCGGGAGGAAGGGTTCGGGGTAAACTGCGGGACGGCGTCAAGAGCGCCCTGGAGACTCTGGGCGCCGCTCTGGTGAAGCATCCCGGCAACGGCGCCCTTAGGGAGAAGTTCTCCAACGGACAACTGGACGAGCGGGGGTACTATCGCCAGCTCCTCAATTTCGTGTACCGAATGCTCTTTCTGATGGTGACGGAGGAGCGGGAACTCCTGTTCACCGAGTCCAACCCGGAAAGTCGGGCGACCTACGAGATCTACGAGCGCTACTACAGCATCGCCAGTCTCCGCGAACGCGCCGAGCGCCGCTCCGACGGAGACGACCACGTAGACCTGTGGAAAGGGCTCGCCCAGACCTTCCGGCTCTTCCGGAACGAGGAAGCCGCCGGTAAATTGGGAGTCTCGCCCCTGAACGGAGAGTTGTTTGGTCTCTTGGCCTGCCGCGACATAGAGGCCGCTCTCTGCCCCAACAAATCGCTCCTTAAGGTGGTGCGCTGCCTGTCGACCTTCGACGACGGCGGAGTCCGGCGACGAGTGAACTACGCCCACCTGGATGTGGAGGAGTTCGGCTCGGTCTACGAGAGCCTGCTGGACTATCGACCGGTGGTGGCTGACGTATCCGGGGATCAGCCCCGCTTCTGTCTGGCCGCCGGCACAGAGCGGAAGCAGACCGGCTCCTACTACACGCCCCCGGAGCTGGTGCGCGAGCTCATAGAATCCGCCCTCGTTCCGGTAATCGACCAGCGGCTGGCCCAAGCGAAAACCCCGGCGGACAAGGAGAGCGCGCTCCTCTCGCTGCGGGTCTGCGACCCCGCGTCGGGCTCCGGCCATTTCTTGCTGGCTGCGGCCCGGCGCATTGCCCGCGAACTGGCGAGAGTGCGTTCGGGCGATGACGAACCCGTTCCCGGCGTCTACCGCGCCGCTATCCGCGACGTGATGCGCAACTGCATCTACGCCGTGGACAAGAACCCATTGGCCGTCGATCTGTGCAAGGTGGCTCTCTGGATCGAGAGCCACGCCACCGGGATGCCCCTTGGCTTTCTCGACCACCACATCAAGTGTGGAGACAGCCTGGTAGGGGTCTGCGACACAGCTGTCCTGACCAAAGGCATTCCCGACGACGCCTACAAGCGGCCGGTTGCCGACGAGGATACGAAAGCTACCGGCGACGCTAAGAAAGCCGCCGCCGTGTATCGACAGCGCAATAGGCAGGATCGCCGCGGCCAGCAGCGGATGACGCTGGCGCCGCCGGAACTCCCCACCGCGCTGGGCAAGGATTTCATCGCCTTCAGCGAACTGGAAGAGCACACTGTCGCCGAGGTGGCGGCCAAAGCGAGCCTTTACGCGCAGTTGCGCGGGCGGGACACCCACTGGTGGGACAGGAAGATCGCCTGCGACCTGTGGACTTACGCGTTCTTCGCGCCCATTCAGCTTGCTGGAGCCAACGGGTTGGATCCGACGCCAACCACCGGAAACGTTCACAATGCGCTGCGGGGCAGCCGCGTCGACCAGACGCTGCAAGGGCAGGCCATCGTCGCGTCTCATGTTCATCCCTTCTTCCACTGGCCGCTGGAGTTCCCCGAAGTGTTCGAACGCGAACGCGGCGGCTTCGACGTGGTGCTGGGCAACCCGCCATGGGAGCGCATCGAGCTACAGGAGAAAGAGTTTTTTGCCGCAAGAGACCACGAAATCGCCGATGCTCCCAACAAAGCCGCTCGTGAGAGGCTGATTCGAGCCCTTACCGAGCGCAATCCGGCGTTAGCGAAAGAATTTCGCCAAGCCGTTCACGACTCCGAATCCTCGAGCCGATTCGTGCGCGGCAGCGAAAGATTTCCGCTAACCGGACGTGGAGATGTCAACACCTACTCCATCTTCGCGGAGACGGCGCGGAGCATCTGCCGCCCAACCGGCAGAGTGGGCATGATAGTCCCTTCCGGCATAGCCACCGACGACACAACCAAGGCCTTCTTCGCCGATTTAGCGAACACGAACTCCCTGGTCAGCCTGTACGACTTCGAGAACCGGGATGGAGTGTTCCCAGGTGTGCATCGCTCTTACAAGTTCTGCCTGCTCACCATGACCGGCGCGGACTGGCCCAGCCCGTGCGCGGAGTTCGCCTTCTTTCTCCACAGAACCGAGCAGCTTCAGGATGCGAAGCGCCGGTTCACCCTCACGCCTGCGGATTTCGCGCTCTTCAATCCCAATACCCGCAATTGCCCCATATTCCGCACCCGGCGCGACGCTGATATCGCCGCAAAGATGTACCGGCGCGCCGGCATATTCGTGCGTGAAGAAGGCGGAAATCCCTGGGGAGTTCGCTTCCATAGCATGTTCCATATGTCCAACGACTCGCATCTCTTTCGCACGCGGGAGGAACTGGCTGGATCCGGATGGCGCCTGGAGGGCAACGTTTTCGTCAAGGGGTGGGGCGATGCCCTGCAACGCTGCCTTCCCCTGTACGAGGCCAAACTGTTCCACCAGTACGACCATCGGTTCGCCACCTTCGACGGCGTAGACGACCGGGCGCTGCGGAGCGGCAATGCGCGGGAGCTGAGCAGTGCGGATAAGGCGGACCCGGAGACCGTCATTATCCCTCGCTACTGGGTCCCCGAGGAAGAGGTGGATAGGAGGCATAGGAGGCTTGACAAGGGCGAAATAGGCGCCATCGTGTCCCAGCCAGCCAGCCAGCTAACGCACTCCACATCCTGGCAGAGTTGGCTCGCAACTCCTGCTCAGGCGAATCTCAAGAGCAACGGACCGGCGAACGGGGATTTGCGCCATGATCCCGGTAACTGGTCAAGGCAATTCCTTAATCCAGATCAGCGTTGGCTCCTTGCCTTTCGGGACATTGCGAGACCGACCGACCAACGAACTTCCATATTCACTGTTGTTCGAGCAGTTGCCATGAGTAAGGCGCAACTAATTCATGTTGAATACGCTGATTGGCTCCAAGTCTTTCGCGATATAACGAACGCTACAAATGAACGTACTGTTGTCATGCACAATGTCCCTCAGGCTGGGGTAGGGCATAGTGCATCGCTACTAACGTACGAAACTGCAAAGGCGGTAGCGTCCGCGTTAGTTATGGCCAATATGAACAGCTTGCCGCTCGACTGGGCCGCCCGGCTCTCAGTGGGCGGAGTCCACATGAGCTTCTTCATCGTCAGGCAACTGCCCGTGCTCCCGCCGGAAGCCTACCTGGAGGATGCCCCGGAAGGGCTGAAGTGGGTCGAGCTGGTCGTGCCCAAAGTCTTGGAGCTCACCTATACCGCCTATGACATGGAGCCCTTCGCCAGAGACCTGGGCTACGACGGGCCTCCATTCCCTTGGGACGATGACCGCCGCCACCGGCTGAGGTGCGAGCTGGACGCAATCTACGCCCGAATGTATCAACTGGACCGGACGGACCTGGAGTGGATTCTCGATGCGGAGGAGCCTTCCCAATCATTCCCCGGCCTGAAACGCAACGAGATGAGTCAGTTCGGCGAATACCGCACCCAGCGCTACGTCTTGCAGGCATACGACCAATTGGCGCGAGGCGAACTGCCCGGCCTCGCAGCCGAATCCCTGTCCACAGGAGGCTAGGATGGCTCTGGACGTATTCGAACTCCGGGAGCGAGTCGTTGGCGAGTACAAGGATTACGTTGAGAGTTTCGTCAACGTGTTCGACGGCCGCATCGACGAGTTCGTCAGGCAGCGGCTCGACGAGGGCGAGCTCTGGCCCGACGCAGTGCTCCAGCTGAATCCCGCCTTCGAGATGGACCAAACCCTGCGCGAATTGGCCGCCAGCGGCGCCGTCACGCCTGAAACTGCGCAGTTCTTCGGAGAGGATCTCAGACTCTTTCGCCACCAGCGCGAAGCTATCGACATTGCCCAACGCGACGAGTCCTACGTGGTGACAACCGGCACAGGGTCTGGCAAGAGCCTCACCTACCTCGTGCCCATATACGACGCGATTATCCGCAACGAACCCGAGCGGCACTCGGTCCGAGCGTTGCTGGTCTACCCGATGAACGCCCTCATAAACAGCCAGCTCGACGCGCTGCGAGAGTTCCAGGAGAAGAATTTCCCGAACTCTCCGGTACGGTTCGACCGCTACACGGGACAGGATCGGGAGGAGGACCGCGAACGCATCCTCAAAGACCTCCCCCACATCCTCCTGACCAACTACGTCATGGCCGAGTACATCCTTCTCCGCCCCAGCGAGCGCCCCCTTCTCGCTACCGCCACCAAGGATCTGAAAACGCTGGTGATGGACGAGCTGCACTTCTATCGCGGTCGCCAGGGCGCAGACGTGGCCATGCTCACGCGTCGAATCCAGGCCGCCGCCGGCCATCCTCTTCAGGCGGTGGCCACCAGCGCCACCGTGGCGTCCGGCGGTTCCAGAAACGAACGCAAGCAGACGATCGCAGGGCTGGCGTCGCGCTTCTTCGGGCTGGATATACCGACAGAAAACGTGGTGGACGAAACCCTCCGCAAGGTGACCAGCGGGCCAGTCCCGTCAGGAACGTCGGCAGTCCGCGCCGCCGTCGAAGCCAACGCGCCCGCCGCCAAGCCGGAAGCCGTGCGCGAGCATCCCCTTGCCGCCTGGGCTGAGGAAGCCTTTGGCATCAAAAATGAAGAGGGGCGGCTCATCCGGCGCTCGCCGGAGACCGTTCAGGATGCGGTCAAAAGGTTGGCGGATGAGAGCGGCCTTCCGCCCGAACAGTGCAAGAGTCAACTGCTCGCCGTTCTGCAAGCCGGCAATGAAGCGAAGCTCGACGAACGCCACCCGGTCTTTGCGTTCCGTCTGCACCAATGGCTATCTTCCGGCAACAGCGTCTACGCGACACTGGAGCCGCCGGACGTCCGCAGCTTCAGAATGGAGGGCCAGTACAAAGCCGATGGCGACCGGATCCTGTTCCCCCTGGCCTTCTGCCGGGAGTGCGGACAGGAGTATTACCTGGTGTCGCGAATAGAGGAGCGCCAAGGCCTCGAACGCCTGGAGCCTCGCGCGCCGATAGCCGGGGGCACCGAGGAGGATATCGAAGGAGAAGCCGGCTTCTTCGCCATAGAGCAGGAAGAGTTATGGGTAGGAGAAGACGATGACCTCCCCGAAGCCTGGTTCGACGAACGCCGCTCTGGGCGAGTCATCAAATCGGGCTACGCAGAATTCCGACCGAAGAAGTATGCCGCAGATCCTGAGGGCAGCCTCGACGAAGCAGGCGGCGCTGGCGTAACGGGGTGGTTTCAGCCGCGCCCGCTCCTCATTTGCCTGCGCTGCCGAGCCGTCTATGACCGGCGAGAGGGCGACTTCCGCAAGTTCTCCTCCCTGAGCCAGACAGGCAGGTCAACGGCGACAACGGTGGGAGTCAACGCAGTGGTCGCGGGGCTCGCGAACCAGGACCTGCCTGCGGAGGAGACCAAATCCCTTAGCTTCACTGACAACCGGCAGGATGCGTCCTTGCAGGCAGGCCACCTGAACGATTTCGTTCAAGTCTCCATGCTCCGCGCCGGGATAGAGAAGGCAATTCGCAACAACGGCCCCTTAACGTTCAGTGAGCTGGGCCCCGCCATTTTCAACGCCCTTGAACTCCAGCCCCAAGACTTCCTTCGCTCCCCGGTAGACAGCGGGTCGGGCTATGAGCAGGGCAGGCGAGCCATGATAGATCTCCTGGAGTACCGGGCGCTGGAAGACCTGAGCCGGGGATGGAGAATCAACCAGCCAAACCTGGAGCAGACGGGCCTTCTGAGGATTGAATACGAGGGGCTTTCGGAACGCGCCTCCAAGGACTCCCTATGGACTGGTCTCCCCGCCATTGCCGACGTTTCCCCAGAACATAGATCAGTAGTGCTTAGAGCGATTCTGGATCATCTGCGCATGGGGCTGGCCATTGATGCGGAGCGATTGACTGCAGATAAGGGACGCCAGTTGACCATTAGCACCAGCCAGTGGCTGGCATACCCATGGCGACTCGAAGAGACAGACCGTCTGAGAACTCACGGATTGGCGCTGATGCCGGGCATCCGGAAGAACCAGAGCGAGAGCCGCCAGCGCGGCGTCTTCAGTCTGGGATCTCGTTCCGCAGTCGCAAAATACTTGCGCTCCCGGTTCACTTGGGACATCGGTCACGACCTTTCCGCAGCCGAGGTTGAGAAACTCATCCAGGGAATCGTCGCAGCCTTGCGTGGACATCCGCTCGTTCCAGTATCCGACAACCGCAGCAATGAGGTCAGGGGCGTACGTCTCCAGGCAGGCGCCATGCGATGGCGCGCCGGAGACGGCAATCCGACTCCGCCCGATCCAGTGAGGAGCAGGTCTCTCCATCTCAGGCGCGAGATTCAGGGAAGAACGCGGCAAGCCAACAAGTACTTCGCCAGCCTGTACAAAAACGATGACCGCCCTCTCCGCAGGATGGTCGCCGCCGAGCATACGGCGCAGGTTGCCCCTGAAACTCGGGAGGAGCGGGAACAAAAATTCCGGCAAGGGGAGTTGTCCACTCTATTCTGCTCGCCCACCATGGAGCTTGGAGTGGATATCCGGGACCTCAATGCGGTCCATATGCGCAACATTCCTCCTACTCCAGCCAATTACGCCCAACGCAGCGGCAGAGCGGGCAGAGGAGGACAGCCCGCCTTGATCGTCGCATTCGCAGCGCAGGGAAACGCTCACGACCACTACTTCTTCCGAAGACGGCCAGAGATGATTGCAGGCAATGTCGCCCCAGCCCGCATGGACCTCCAGAACGAAGAGCTGGTGAAAGCCCACCTGTACTCCACTTGGCTGACCGTAGTGGGACTACCTTTAGGACAAGGTATGGCGGATATCCTGAATCTAAACGAACAGGATTATCCCATAATGGCTGACAAAGCTGCTCATTGGAAGGGGGCAGGTAAAGAGAGCATATTCCGCACAGCGGTTGTCCGCGCTCATGAGATAGTCAAAAGGACGCAGGACATCCGCAACGCCGCCTGGTTCTCGGATAGTTGGATAGAAGACACACTTCGCTCCGCCCCAGAAGCCTTCGACAGAGCGTTTGACCAATGGCGCGAACTCTACCGCTCAGCGTGCGCGCAGCGAGACGAAGCTCGTCGAATAGCTGACGACCCTCACGCCGGCAAGGATAAGATCAAAGAGGCTGAGCGCCGCCAGGACGACGCGAGACGTGAGATCGATCTGCTGCTTAATCGCACCAAGCGGCAGGATGAGTCCGACTTCTATCCCTATCGGTATCTGGCTGGTGAGGGATTTCTGCCTGGCTACAATTTCCCAAGGCTGCCGGTGCGAACATCGGTATCAGCGGGAGGCCGCACTCAGATGATCGACCGCCCCCGATTCCTTGGCCTCTCCGAGTTTGGCCCAGGCAACCATGTCTACCACGAGGGCCGCAGGCATAGAATCGACTTCGCCGTCCTGCCTACGGCTGACATTAAAGCGCAGTTCACTCGGGGTCGCCTCTGCAATGTATGCGGTTATGCCCACGAAGGTATGGCCGCAGACCAGGAGCTCTGCGAGCACTGCGGGACTCGGCTGGACGCGAGTACATCGGACTTCCCGCAGTATCTGTGGGGCCACCCCGCCATGCGAACCCGCGTCGTTGAGCGAATATCCTCGGAAGAGGAAGAACGAATGCGGAGCGGTTACTGGATTACAACGCACTTCAGTCTTCCAGGGAGCCATAATCGAGACGCGAAAGCGCAAGCGCCTGAGGGAGACACGCTCCTGGATATATTCTATGCGCCTACAGCTCGCCTTTGGCGAATAAATCACGGCTGGCGACGCGGGGAGAAGACCGGTTTCACCATAGACCCCCAGAACGGGCGATGGGTCAGCAGTAGCTCTCAGGACGATTCCAGCGGTAGAGACCCCGGCGCTTCGCAACCGCTCACCGGCGTCAAACTATACGTCCAAGGCGTGCGAAATATCCTTACGGTCCAGCCTCCCCCCTCATGGCTTGACCGTGACCGGCCCGAAGCATTTCTGCTATCCCTTCTCTATGCTCTGAAACGGGCAATCCAATTGGTCTATCAAGTGGAGGAGCAAGAGGTGGGAGTTGATCTCATAGGCTCGGAGAAACACCGTCGGCTCCTGTTCTGGGAGGAGGCCGAAGGCGGAACAGGAATATGGGAGCGCCTGGCCACAGAACCTGGGGAGTTGGCCAAAGTAGCAAGGCAAGCGTTGGAACTCTGCCACTTCGACCCTGAAACTGGCGAAGACAACCTCGAGGACTTCCCTGAGAAGTGCGCAGTCGCCTGCTACGAGTGTCTTCTGACCTACTCAAACCAGTTGCACCATCGGCAGATAAACCGCAAACTCCTGCCGGACTTCCTCCGCCGGCTGGCCTCGGCGAAACTAGTGAGTGAAGGCGGAATAGATCGGGACGCCCAGTTTCAAAGGCTTGAAGCGCTCACAGACCCTGCGTCAACCTCCGAGAGAGAATTCCTCCAGTTCCTGTACGACAGTCAGATGCGCCTGCCCGACCATGCACAAAACCGCCCGTCTTCAGATGTGTATGTCCAGCCTGATTTCTACTACGAACGCAAGAATCTCCCCGGAGTTTGCGTCTTCCTGGATGGCAGCCATCATAATGCGCCTGAACGTCAAAAGGCGGATGCGCTGGTCCGCGCTGAGCTGGAGGATCGCGGCTTTAGGGTTATCAGCATCAGATGCGACCGCCCCTTCGCCGATCAAGTGCAACAACACCCCGACGTGTTCGTAGTTGAAGGGTGACTCCGAAGGATTGGCCTCCCCGTAGAGCTGCGCAAAGAAGCTTGTGCTTAGCTTGCTTCCACAATGGGCTACGGCGAGGCCGTTCAAAAGCAGGCGGCGGTGACCTCGACCCTCAGGCTGCAGCCCACTGCTCGAAGCGCCCTTTGCACCTGGCTCATGTGCGAGCGGTGATCCGGGTTGGTCAGCTTGCGCACTGCGGCCTCGCTGACGCCCAACCTCGCGGCAAGCGCCACCTTGGTGATGCGCTGCGCTCTCATGGCCGTGTACAGAGCGAGCTTGGCGGCGATCACGGTCGGCGCCGGCACGGGCGCCTGTCCGCTGGACGCCTCGCTGGGAATGGGGATGTCCCGCTTCGCGTGGATGTATCCGGCCAAGGCTGTAGCGAGGGCGTCCTCAGCCATCGCCAGCGCCTCGGCGCGGTCCCTTCCGCCTGTGACGGCCTCCGGCACGTCGGGGAAGGCGGCCACCAGCCCTCCATCTTCGTCAGGGGTCAGCTGGCAAGGGTAGACGTAGATCATTCGCTTGGGACGCCCTTCGGTTGATGTCCAACTGGCGCAGCATTGCCGTCGCCGCGCCTGTCGACAGCTCGCCGCGCCGAATCGCGCTCCGATGTAGCGACCCTGCTGTGACTGCCTTGCCGTGGGCAGGTGGGCGTGATCTCTTACCCGTCTGATGAATTCAGGACTGTCATGAGCCGCGTGGTGGGCCACCCTGGAATCGAACCAGGGACCTCAGTCTTATCAGGACTGCGCTCTAACCGACTGAGCTAGTGGCCCACGCTGAAGGCGTGGCGGCGCCCCATGCTTACGGCGAGAGGCCAGCAGGCTGGCCTCTCGAAAGCGGGCGCCTTAACCGGTGAATAGTGGAAGGAAAGACTTTGAGTGAGCCATCAGGCCCTCCTTGAGAGAGAGTGAAGCGGCCGCTGTTGCCGGGGCGAGGGAGCGGAACTCAACCGATCGCCCGGCGCAAGCCGGCTGCCCTGACGGACCGACCTGGGGTTCCCCCGGTAGAAGAGGGGGAGCTCCCTAGAAAGGAGGTGATCCAGCCGCACCTTCCGGTACAGCTACCTTGTTACGACTTCGTCCCAGTCACCAGTCCCGCCCTCGGCGCACGCCTCCTTGCGGTTGGCTGTACGACTTCAAGCGTTACCGGCTTCCATGACGTGACGGGCGGTGTGTACAAGGCCCGGGAACGTATTCACCGCAGGATGGCTGATCTGCGGTTACTAGCAACTCCACGTTCATGCAGGCGAGTTGCAGCCTGCAATCCCAACTGGGGGTAGGTTTAAGGGATTAGCTTCGCCTCGCGACGTTGCTGCCCGTTGTCCTACCCATTGTAGCGTGTGTGTCGCCCTGGGCGTAAGAGCCATGATGACTTGACGTCATCCCCACCTTCCTCCTCGAATTACGAGGCAGTCTCGCTAGAGAGTGCAACTAGCGACGAGGGTTGCGCTCGTTGCGGGACTTAACCCAACACCTCACGGCACGAGCTGACGACAGCCATGCAGCATCTGTGACGGCTCCCCGAAGAGTCCCCCATCCTTTCGGGCAGGGTACCACCGACATGTCAAGCCCAGGTAAGGTTCTTCGCTTTGCATCGAATTAAACCACACGCTCCGCTGCTTGTGCGGGCCCCCGTCAATTCCTTTGAGTTTTAGCCTTGCGGCCGTAGTTCCCAGGCGGAGTGCTTAACGCGTGAGCTTCGGCACGGAAGGGGTCGATACCTCCCATACCCAGCACTCATCGTTTAGGGCGTGGACTACCCGGGTATCTAATCCGGTTCGCTCCCCACGCTTTCGAGCCTGAGTGTCAGGGACGGCCCAGAGCACCGCTTTCGCCACCGGTGTTCCTCCTGATATCTACGCATTTCACCACTACACCAGGAATTCCGTGCTCCTCTACCGCCCTCAAGCCGAGCAGTATCCGCAGACCTCTCCAAGTTAAGCCTGGAGCTTGCACCACGGACGAACTCAGCCACCTGCTCTCCCTTTACGCCCAGTGAATCCGGACAACGCTCGCCTCCTACGTATTACCGCGGCTGCTGGCACGTAGTTAGCCGAGGCTTATTCCTCGGGTACCGTCAGATCTTCTTCCCCGAGAAAAGGGGTTTACAACCCGCAGGCCTTCTTCCCCCACGCGGCGTCGCTGCGTCAGGCTTTCGCCCATTGCGCAAGATTCCCTGCTGCTGCCTCCCGTAGGAGTGGAGGCCGTGTCTCAGTCCCCCTCTGGCCGGTCGTGCTCTCACACCGGCTACCCGTCGATGGCTTGGTGGGCCGTTACCCCGCCAACTACCTGATGGGACGCAAGCTCATCCTCTGGTGGCCGAAGCCTTTCGTTGCCGGTCATCAACAGGCAACCACATGCGGTATTAGCCCGAATTTCTCCGGGTTGTCCCCCGCCAGAGGGTAGATTGCTTACGCGTTACTCAGCCGTCCGCCACTAACTCGCCCCCGAAGGGGTCCGCTCGTTCGACTTGCATGCATTAGGCGCGCCGCCAGCGTTCGTCCTGAGCCAGGATCAAACTCTCAATCAAATCTCGAGCCTCGCAAGGCTCATAGTGTCCGATTGACAGGGTTTGTATGCCCCTCAAAGGGGCATACGGCGCTTTCCTTCCACTATTCACCTGTTAAGGAGCTAACTGCTGCGCTCCCCTCCAAGGGGGAACCTGACTATCCTACATAACCCGCCGCCGCCCCGTCAACCCTGCTTTAGCGCCGGCGGCGTTGCGCCGTGAAAAAGGCTGGGAGAGCGTTCGCTCCCCCAGATCCCCTCGGGAACTTTCAGCGGAGTTCGCGGGGCGGGCGTGAGCGCCGGCGCGCTGCTGGGAGAGCGTTCGCTCCCCCAGACCCCCTGGGAAATCTCAGTCTCCTAGAGAGAGTGCGGGATAGCGATAGCGATAGCGGGGAATGGTGAGGGGCGGCCGCCTCGATCGGCGGCAGCACGGCGCGGACTTGTTTGTAGACGTCGGCGTGGATAATCTCGATGGGCTGCGAGGCGTCGAGCGTTGCCCAACGCTTGGGCTCGGCTTCGGCGAGCCGCCGGTAGCCATTGCGCACGCGCTGGTGGAAGCCAGGTTCGAGCGACTCGAACCGGCGCGCTCCCTCATCGTCCGCGCGTGGGGTTAGCTTCCCGACGTGGCCCTGCTCGTCGAACGATGCCTGCAAGTTCACGCGCTGCAAGCTGGCCTCGGCCGGCATATCGAGCAACATCGTAAGGCGCGGCCACAGTCCGTCGGTCGCTATAGCGTTGGCTTCACTGACCGTCGAGTGCGGCAGCCGTCGCCCGTCGCCCTGGTAGACGGTGGTGGAGTCGGCGTAGCGGTCGGCAATGACGACGGTCCCGCGGTCGAGCTCCGGACGAATGACGCGGTTGACGAGTTCGGCGCGCGCCGCCGCGAACAGCAGCAGCTCGGCCCTCAACGTCAGAGGCTTTTCGGATTTCACCCAGCCGCGGATCTCCTCGCCGAGCAGCGTGCCGCCCGGTTCGTGCACGCGCACAACCCTGCGGCCTTCGTCCTGCAGCCGCTTGGCGAGGAGGTCGGCCTGCGTGGTCTTGCCGACCCCCTCGCCTCCCTCAAAGCTGATGAACAGACCGCTCACTCCACTTACCCTCCCAAGGAGAGTGAACCGTATCACAATCGCCAATAGGGCGCGCTTTCACCAGCAGAGCGCGCTTTTGCCGCGCGTTTACCGACTCCGGGCGCCCCTTGATATGGTCACCCGTCTTCTCGGCTCGCGTCCCACACTCTGAGACCGCAGAAGCGCCTGCTCAGCGATTCTGTGCTGCACGCGCCGCACGAACGCGGACTGCGGCTGCAGCTCCACCTCGTTCATTTCGCCTGCGAGGATGCGGTCGACGCCGAGCTGCGCTTCCAGAGCGCCGTCGTTCAGCCGCGCGTCGTGGACTGCGCTTGACCCGCTCGCGCTGCCGATCTGCTCCAGGAAACCCACAATTTGGCCGGGCGTGTTGCGGCGCAGCACGAACACCGGCACCCCATGGTCTTCCGCTTCGAGAATCGCTCCGGCCTTCCGGCGGAAGTGGGCCTTGGTGGTGAGCACGACGTCGGCGTTGCCGGGAGTCTCCGCGATCCTCACCGGCAGTCCGGCCTCCTCTGCGGAACGCGCCAGGCGCTCGCGGCTCACGCCGAACGGATGCACGCGCGTCGCGGGCCGTTCCGGCGGGGAGTCTGCGCGTGGTTGCGCGCGTTCCGGTCTGCGCGCTACGGGCGCGTCTGGCTGATCCCTCTGCTCCCGTTGCTCACGGGGATCCCGCCGCCGTCCGTCGCGCTGCTGAAACACGAACGGAGCGACCTCGAACTCCGGGGCGCCGCCGGTCTGCTGGTAGCTCTTGCGCACTGCGCCCGACTCGTCGAGGTCGCGCAGTTCGGGCGCTACGGAGCGGCCCCGCAGCACCGCGTCGACCGTGCGCGCGACTTCCGCATGGACGGCGACGCTGTTCCACGCCTGTATCTCCACGAGCACGTCGAAGGTTGGCGGCGCCTTCCGTTCGAGGATTGTCTTCTGCGTGCGGCGTCGGCGGGCCTCCTCGTCGCCGAGGGTTACGGTCTGCACGCCGCCGACCAGGTCGGAGAGGGTGGGGTTGACGAGCAGGTTCTCGAGCGTGTTGCCGTGCGCGGTGGCAATGAGCTGCACGCCGCGCTCCGCAATGGTGCGAGCGGCGGCGGCTTCGAGTTCCGTGCTCATCTCGTCCACGACGATAACGTGGGGCATATGGTTCTCGACGGCTTCGATCATTACGGCGTGCTGCCGGGCCGGCGTCGCCACCTGCATTCGCCGCGCGCGTCCGATAGCGGGGTGGGGGATGTCGCCGTCGCCGGCGATCTCGTTCGAGGTGTCGACGATAACGACGCGCTTGCCGACGGCTGCGAGCACGCGGGCGAGCTCGCGAAGGATCGTCGTCTTTCCTACGCCGGGGCGACCCACGAGCAGGATGCTCTTGCCCGACATAGCGAAGTCTTCGACGACTCTGGCGCTGCCGCTTACTGCGCGCCCGACGCGGCATGTGAGGCCCACCACCTCGCCCCGGCGATTGCGGATGGCCGAGATGCGGTGGAGCGTGCGCTCGATGCCGGCGCGGTTGTCGTCGCCGAAGGCGCCGACGTGCTTGACTACGTAGTCGAGGTCTTGCCGCGAGATGTCCTGTTCGCCGAGGAGCAGGTCGCGGTCGGCGAACCGCGCCTCGGGCGGACGGCCCAGGTCGAGCACGACCTCGAGCAGGTCTTCTTCGCTGCGCTCGGCCTCAACGGCGTCGCGCACGCGCTGGGGGAGCACGGCGAAAAGCGCGCGGCGCTCCTCCTCCAGGGCCGGAGCGTTCAGGGGCGCGGCAGTGAATGCGTGGGGCGCTGTCAATGGGCCTCCGTATCTCCTTCCAGTCTCCCTTCCCGTTCTCGTGTCGTCTTTCCGTGACTCTCGTTGCGCTTACGCCATCGCCGGGGAGAGCGACGGCTCTGCGACCCGCTGGGCCACCGGGCTTACGCAAACTTCGTAACTGACGGACGACGCCCAACCGCCGGCGGCGAGCGCGCGGGCGAGCGCGGGCTCGTACCCGGGCACGATCCAACGCGCGCGAGTCTCCCGAGGCGCGACGCTGCCGGCGTCTCTCACGAACTCTCCGGCCTGCGACGCGTAATCAGGATGGAGCGCGGCATCCACAGCGTTGCTCCCCGGCTGTGGTCGAGGCGGAGCCAGCCCGCCAGCCGGTGGCCGTCGTCCCACACGAACTCTTTCGCCCTGCGCGCCGCCGGTTCACGGGCCGCGGCCCACTGCTCCAGAGTCACGCCCATAGCCGCCCGCGCCACCGGCGGCGCCGAGGCTGTATGCAGGCGGAAGAGCGCGTGCTCGTCGCCGGGGCGCAGCCGCCGGAGGCGAAGCTCCTGGCCCGGCACCGGGCGGAGAGCGCCGGCGAACACCTCCCTGGTGAACGCCCGCAAGAAGCCTGTCCTCTCCGCCGCTCCGCGCGCTCCTCCGGCCTGCGGCGTCTGCAGGAAGAGGCGGTCAGCGCCTCTGCGTCTCGCCTCGCCTACGCATGCGGCCATGAGTTCCTCGAGCTCCGCATAGCCATGCGCTGAACAGAAGAGCCGCGCGATCTCCCATACCGTAGGGCTGCGCCTCGTGCGAATGAGCGCCAGCGCCTGCAAGGCGCCCGCGTCGAACGCGCCGATCGCCGCTCGGCGGGGGGCTCCGGGCGCGGCCCAGCGGGCGAGCTCCCACTGCGAAAGCCGCCCTGCTTGCGCCTGCAGCGTGGCGCGCGTCGCCGCCATATCCGTGCTTGCCAGGCGTCCGGGCAGGAACTGCCCCGGTATATCGCTCAGGCGCAGCGAGCGGATCACCGCGGGGCCTCGCCGTCAATCATAGCCAGCAACTGCGCGTGCATTCGCGTATCCGGCGTCAGTTCGGGGTGGAAGGCGGTGGCGATCACGTTGCCCTGCCGCACAGCGACCACGGAGCCGTTGTCGAGCGCGGCAAGCGTCTCGACTGCCGGCCCGGTCTCGGTTATGCGCGGCGCGCGGATGAACACGGCGCGCATCGGGCCGCCGGCGACGCCGGCAATGGGGAGGTCGACCTCGAACGAGTCGATCTGTCGTCCGAACCCGTTGCGCTGAACAGAGATATCGATGATCCCCAGCGGCTCGGGCCTGTCTTCGACCAGCCGCGAGGCGAGGAGGATGAGGCCGGCGCAAGAGCCCCACACGGGGCGGCCGCTGCGCGAGTAGTCGGTTAGGGGGGCGCGGAGGTCGTAGGCGTCCATTAGTTTCGCCATCGACGTGCTCTCTCCGCCGGGCACGATGAGCGCGTCGACCGACGCGAGTTCGCGGGCTGTGCGGACCTCGACGGCGCGCGCGCCGAGCCTGTTCAACGAGGCGCAATGCTCGGCGAAGTCTCCCTGCAGCGCCAGAACGCCGACGGTTGCCGTTGTTCTCACCTCTCCGCCGTGTTGTGCTGCGCTACCAGCCCCGCCTGGCAAGCTCCTGCTCGGGAGGCAGGGAACGGACGCTGATGCCGACCATCGGCTCGCCGAGCCCCTTCGACGCCTCGGCGATAGCGAGGGGGTCGTTGTAGTGCGTCACCGCCTTGACGATGGCCTTTGCTCTGGTCGAGGGGTCGCCGGACTTGAAGATGCCGGAGCCTACGAACACGCCGTCAGCCCCCAGGTGCATCATCAGGGCGGCGTCTGCGGGAGTTGCGACGCCGCCCGCTGCGAAGTTGACTACCGGCAGGCGTCCGAGGAGTTTCACTTCGAGGAGCAGGTCGATCGACGCGCCGATGTCCCGCGCGTAGGAGGTGAGCTCGTCGTCGCCCATTCCCTGAACGCGGCGGATCTGCTTCATCACCGTCCGCATATGGCGGACGGCTTCAACGACGTCGCCGGTGCCGGCTTCGCCCTTCGTGCGGATCATCGCGGCGCCCTCTCCGATGCGGCGCAACGCCTCGCCCAGGTCGCGGCACCCGCACACGAACGGAACTTTGAAATCGTGCTTCCATACGTGGTGCTCTTCGTCGGCAGGCGTCAGCACCTCGGACTCGTCGATGTAGTCGATGCCGATGGCTTCTAGGATGCGCGCCTCGATGAAGTGTCCGATGCGCACCTTGGCCATAACCGGAATGGTCACCGCGCGCATAATGTCCTCGACCATGCAGGGGTCGGACATACGGGCGACGCCGCCGTCGGCGCGGATGTCGGCGGGCACGCGTTCGAGGGCCATAACCGAGCAGGCCCCGGCGTCCTCCGCTATTTTGGCCTGCTCCGCCGTTACGACGTCCATAATGACGCCGCCCTTGAGCATCTGGGCTAGCCCCGCCTTCACCGAGAAGGTGCCGGTCTCTTTGCCGTTCTGCGAACCGTTCGTAGTCATACCCGCCCTCCCATGAGTCAGTATAACGACGTCGAGGCGGAGCGCTCAATTCACTTGGGGTGCTTGAGCTTGCGCAACCGCTCGGGATTTACGTCTGTTACGTTTACAGTTCGTCGAGCGCAAGGAGCTCGCGCACGCGTGAGGGCGCGCCGGACGCGGCGACCTGCTCCGCCTCGTCCGAGCGTCGGCGCTTGAGTTCGACGACGCCCTGACGGAGGTTCCGGGGGCTCACGACAACGCGCACGGGCAGCCCGAGCAGGTCGGCGTCGTTGAACTTTACGCCGGCGGATTCGACGCGGTCGTCGTAGAGAGTCTCCACGCCCTCGGCCTGCAGCTGCTCATAGAGCGCGTCGGCGGCGGCTTTCGTCTCAGGATTGTCCGCATTCAGGGCGAGGAGATGCGCCTGAAAAGGCGCGATCGGGGCAGGAAAGATGACGCCCTTGTCGTCGTGGTTCTGCTCGATTGCAGCTGCGAGCACGCGGGTGACGCCGATGCCGTAGCAGCCCATCAGCACCTGATTGAGCCGTCCGTTCTCGTCGGCGTAGGAGACGCCCATAGCGTCGGTGAAGAACGAGCCCAGCTTGAACACGTGTCCGACTTCGATGCCGCGCACGGCGCGCAGCTTGCCCTGCCCGTCCGGGCTTGCGTCGCCTTCGCGAGCGGTTGCGATGTCGATGATCTCGTCGACTTCGAAATCGCGCGGGTAGTTCACATTGCGGTAGTGCTTGTCGGGCTGGTTGGCGCCTGCCGCGAAATTCGCGCCCTGTGTAATCGAGCGGTCGGCAATGCGGCGGATGCCTGAGAGCCCTATCGGCGACGTCGAGCCGGGAGTGAGTTCCGCGGCGGCGGTCTCGTCCGCGTTCGCCAGGCGCAGTTCGCGCGCGTGCAGGTGGTTCTTCAGCTTGACTTCGTTCACCTCTATGTCGCCGCGGATAGTGACAAGCACGGTTTCGCCGTCGGCCTGATAGAACACAGCCTTGAGCGTCTGCGCCGGGGAGATGCCGACGTACTCGGCAAGGTTGGCGATCGTCGTAACGCCGGGGGTGTCGATGAGATCCAACGGCAGAGGCGCCCCCTCCGGCGCGGGGTCGATGATGGAGGTCGCCCGCTCGACGTTGGCGGCGTAGCCGGACGCGTCGCACAGGAGGATGACGTCCTCGCCGCTCTCCGCGGGCATAATGAACTCGTGCGAGTCCTTGCCGCCGATGGCCCCGCTGTCGGCCTCGACTTCGACGGTGGGGAGGCCGCATCGGCGGAAGATGTTGCGGTAGGCGACCCGCATCCGTTGGTAGGTTGCGTCGAGCGACTCCTGATCGGCGTCGAACGAGTAGGCGTCCTTCATCGGGAATTCGCGCCCGCGGAGCAGTCCGGCGCGAGGGCGCGGCTCGTCGCGGAACTTCGTCTGTATCTGGTAGATGGTTAGCGGCAGGTCGCGGTACGACTCCACATGGGCGGCGGCGATGGCGGTGACGGTCTCTTCGTGGGTGGGGGCGAGCACCAGATCGCGCTCGCGCCGGTCGTTGAGCCGGAACAGGTTCTCGCCGAAGGCTTCGTCGCGCCCGGTGAGCCGCCAAAGTTCGATGGGCTGCAGCGTGGGCATCAGCACTTCCTGCCCGCCGGCTGCGTTCATCTCCTCCCGGATGATCTGCTCGATCTTCCGGATGGAGCGCAGGGCGAGCGGCAGGTACGTGTACACGCCGGCGGCGACTTGCAGCATCATTCCGGCGCGCAGCATCAGGCGGTGACTGGCCGTTTCCGCCTCGCCCGGGTCTTGCCGCAAAGTCCGTTCAAGAAAGCGTGTAGCCCGCATACTCCTCCCCCGCGAATCCTTCCAAGGATAACAGAGCCGGCCCTCGCGCCCTGCGCTTTCAGCGGCGGCGGTAGCGGTTGCGGCAGTCCGGCAACCGGAAGAGCGTGGGCCCTCCAGACGCTGGGGTTTAGCGGCGGGAGAGCGCATGCCTCTCCCGGAGACCGTCACGATACGGCGGCGGACTTGTAGAGGGAGACTTCCATCGGCGAGAGGTCGGCGCCGACGTGCGCCTGGATAGCGTCGAAAAACTCCAGGTCCCACTCGCTCACGAACGTAATGGCGACGCCGGGGCGGCCCATGCGCGCGGTGCGCCCGATGCGGTGGACGTACTCCTCGACGCTCTCCGGAATGTCGTAGTTGATGACGTTCGCAACCGTCGGCACGTCGATGCCCCGCGAGGTCAGGTTTGTCGACACGAGCAGCTTCAGCTTGCCGTCCCGGAACTCCTGCATCACGGCGTTGCGCTCGCCTTGCGGCAGCCCTCCGTGGATCGCCGCGACCGGGATGTCGCGCCGGCTGAGCGACCGCACCAGCCAGTCCACGTCGTCTTGCGTGCGACGGAACAGGAGCGTCTGTTCGTTGCGGTCGAGCACCTCCAGCAGAGCGGCGAGCTTGTCGCGGCGCGCGACTTCGATATACCGCTGCTCCACCTGCTCGACCGGCTCCGACTCTTCGCCTACGCGGAACCACTGCGGCTCCTGCAGGTACGAGTAGATGAGCCGCCGTATCTGCGTCGGCACGGTTGCGGTGAAGAGCGCCGTCTGCCGCGAGCGCGGCGTCGCCCGCAGGATGCGGCGGATGTCCGGCAGGAACCCGATGTCGAGCATCTGGTCGGCCTCGTCGAGCACGACTATCCCCGCCCGGTCGAGATGGAGAATGTCGCGGTCGAGCAGGTCGATTACGCGGCCCGGAGTGCCGACGACGATGGGCGCGCCGCGTTCGAGCGACTTGATCTGCGGGCCGAGGCGGGCGCCGCCGTACACCGGCACGACCTCCGAGCCTCGGTGCTTGCAGAGGTTGGCGAGCTCCGCAGCCACCTGACGCGCAAGCTCGCGGGTCGGCGTGAGCACGATGGCTTGCACATACTTCTGGCGAGCGTCGACCGCTTCCGCGATGGGGATGCCGAACCCGGCGGTCTTCCCTGTTCCGGTCTGCGCCTGGCCCACAATGTCCGCGCCGCGCAGCAGCGGGTCGATGACGAGCTCCTGGATGGGCGTGGGCGACGTGTAGCCCATCTCCGCGATCGCGCGAGCCACCGGCGCCGACACCTGTACGGGGCCAAACGGCTGGTTGCGGGGAACGGGACCGACGATCACGCCCTCGCGGGCGCGGCGTTCCCTGCTGCGGCGGGGCGTCGTCTTCCCGTTGGGCGAGAGCGGGGCGCGTTCGGCTTCCGGTTGGCGGGGCTGAGGAGGCTGTTCGGCGCCCTTGCGGCGGCCCCTGCCTCCGCGCCGGCGCTTGCGTCCGCCCTCGGGCCTGACCTGTTCGACCGCAGGAGGAGGCGGCTCGGCTACGCCGACAGGCGCGTCGCCCTGACGTTTTCCCCGGCCACGCCGCGAGCGCGACGAACGCGCCTCGCGCGCGTCGGCGGGAGCGTCGTCGTGACGGTCTGTCGTTGGTACGGAGCGGGATGGCTCTTCAGCCGGCGGGGCCGGCTTCCGCAAGAGCCGAGAGAGGAGCTTGGGGATCATGCGCTCTTTAGTATGCCACAGTGGACGCGCGAGGCCAACGGGATAGCGTCGCGGGAAACCTCGGAGAGCGTGCGCTCGCCTCAGTTCCGCAACCAGTCATGTGCGCTGGGTGCTAGTCAACAGACGAAGCAACTCAGGGAGGAAGCCCTTGCGGCCGATGCCTAGCGACGCAGTGTAGATGTCGCGGATGGTGGCGGGAGGGATGGTTGAACCCGGCTCATGCTCCGCCGAATTGCGTGTGCGCCGAAGGTCTTCGAGATGACCCGTAGTGCGTTTTTCGTTGGTGAGGAAGCGCACATCATCATCGGAGAGACCTTCGTCATTGAAGTAATCCTTGGCGCCTTTGCTCCAAAGGAGTCGCCGATACCGGGGCTGCGCCCCCTGTCGCTGGGCTCTTCGAGTATCGTCTGCAGTCCCCTTTGAGGAGAGCCCTGCCCCTCAGCCCATTGTGAGATAGGAAGCCAAAGGTATTGATGGAGCACTTCCTCGGTTGCGATGCGGATTTCGTTCGCAATGCTGGCGTGTCGACCGTGCGTGGCGGAAACTACCATCCGGTCTGCTGACACCAACGCATCGCGTGCGCGTTGGGGGAGCTTCCCCCACAAGCCGTCAGCGAAGAAGTACTTCTCCAAGCGCTTCTCAGCTGACTCATCTTCGCGATCCTTAATCAGGCTGCGGAATTGGTCAGGCGTCAACTGGGCTTCAACCCAGCCCATCTTCATAACCCAAAGATCGCGGTCGTCATCGTCGTCTGGGCACATACTCAACTTGTAATATGCATCGTAGACTGTGCTCCAATCAACTGCTCTGGCATCGTGCTGTTCTATGGCTTCGATACAAGCATCGACTAAGCGCATTACTTTTGAAAGCCAGGGAGCCGTTACTGGAGGGTGTAAGTAAATATTATGGAGACAAGATACCGATTCAGCCGCCTTGCTCAACGCTTCTACGTACTCACCCCGTTGATATGCTAATTCTGCTGACACACGTGACGACAAGGACAACGGAAGCGGGCAGTCTTTGAATGCGTGAGGGTGCCGATCTATCAGATTCGCTAACTCGCTGTGAGTAGGCTCAATGTCGTCGCTATACCCCGAGAGTAGCAATGTTGTGAGTAGGACAGAAGCTTTGACGTGAATCGCTATAGCCAATTTCGACAGGTCTTCATCGCCATCAGGCTGATAGCTAGTGTCGGGTAGTCTAAGCTGGGTGAGCTTCTCCAGCATAGTTATTGAAGGGAGGGGATCTGGGCGTCCCGCGGCGATACGATCACCTTCTGGATCGCCGTGAGCCCAGGAGTCTAAGGGGACATTGTCCAAGAGCGAATTGAACAAGGAAGCAGCTACCTCTCCTAGTTCAGGCACGGTCCATCTGTCGTCCGCTTGCTCCACATGCTGTAGAGTGATAAGAGGCCTAAGGAGATCGAGGAGATCTTCGTGAGGTATGATTCCTTGACGCAACTCATCGTCAGATAGGAATCGTTGCCTCAACTCTTTGTTAAATCGCGTCTTAAGAGTTCTTAGCTCCGCCTCAGAACCCGTCGAAGCTTCGTAGATCTCCAAGGCTTGATAGAATCGGTCATAGCCTGCAGTGCGCTCCATTCACGCCTCCACGGACTGCATTCCGGCGGCGACGGCCTCGACCTCTTCGAGGAGGGCGGTGAGCATGTCGGCCTCTTCGACGACGCGCGCCTTGCGGCCTTTGCGGAAGATGACTGCGCGGCCTGCGCCTGCAGCGATGCCCACATCGGCGTCTTTCGCTTCGCCGGGGCCGTTCACTTCGCAGCCCATCACTGCAACCTTCACGCTCGATTCCATGCCCTTGAGCATGCTGTCGACGGTGTTGGCGAGCCTGCGGATGTCGACGTCCGCCCGTCCGCACGAGGGACAGGCGACCATCTGCACGCCCTTCTTCCGCAGATCGAGAGCCTTCAGGATCTCGTAGCCGACCTCGATCTCCTCGCGGGACTCGTCGCTGAGCGACACGCGGATGGTGTCGCCGATGCCGTCGTAGAGGAGTGCGCCGAGCCCGATGGCGCTGCGGATAGAGCCGGAGCGCGCCGTCCCCGCCTCGGTGATGCCCAGGTGGAACGGGTACGGGACCATCGGCGCCAGCTTCCGGTACGCCTCCACGGTCGTGTCGATGTCGTACGCCTTCAGCGAGATTTTGATGAGGTCGAAGTCCAGGTCTTCCAGCACCTGTATCTCCCACAAGCCGGTCGCGACCATGTGGTCGACCGCCGACACCTGATCGCCCTCGCCTGACGCGTCGGAGCCCTTGGTCAGGCGGTTGACGCCGTCGGCGTGGCGGTGCTGTCCCCGAGTGACGCCGATCGCTCCGACCGGCGGCAGGCTGCCGAAGTTCACGCCGATGCGGATGGGGACTTGCCGCGCCTTGGCTTCGCGCACGACCTGGCGCACCTTATCGGCGTCGCGGATGTTGCCCGGGTTCAACCGCAGGCAGTCGACGCCCTGATTGAGGGCTTCGAGCGCGAGCTGATAGTGAAAGTGAATGTCGGCGACGATGGGGATTCCGGCCTGCTGTTTGATGGCGCCCAGCGCCTGCGCAGCCTCCATATCCGGCACGGCGCACCGGACAATTTCGCAGCCGACCTCTTCGAGTTCGTGTATCTGGCGTACGGTGGCCTCCACGTTGCGCGTGTCGGTCTTCGTCATGGTCTGCACCCGAATGGGGGCGTCCCCGCCAACCTGTACGTCTCCCACCCAAACCGGCTTTGTCCTTCGGCGTTGCATGCTTCGTCCCCCTCGCCTTGCTGCTTCCCTCTGTCCTGCTGCCTATCCTGCTGCTTCCAATGATACACCCACAAGAGCGGACTTCAGCGGGATAGCCTAACTCCCAGCGCGCGCTTGCGCTCGCTGAGCGCGGCGGCGATGAGGGCCATCACTGCCGGACGCCGCGCGTCGTCGGGCGACCGTATCTTCACGTGGCGCATGCGCGCGCCCGTCCCTTCCAGCAGCGCCTCCGGGTCGGCCAGTTCGGAGCCCCGGAAGAAGCCGAGGTTGACCCACTTTGCATAAGGCAGGATGTACGCGTAGCCGTCAATCATCTTTCGCGGCCCCACGCCGTAAGTAACAGCCCTGTCGCCGAGGCGCACCACCTCGCAGGCGTCGGGATGCGCCTGCAGAATCATCTCCCGCAGCGCCCTGATCGCCGGACGCAGCGGCTCTTCGGCGAGGTCGAGCAGGTCGTCGAACGTCCCGAACCTGGCCGGCGTTTGCTGCTTGCTATCCTCCAAAGGGGCCGCCTCCCGTCAGCAGCCGCTGCACGTCGTTGATCGAGATGGCGATGATTGCAGCCATCAGCGTCACAAACCCGACCAGGTGGGCCATTCGCTCTTTCCCGGGGGCGAGCCGCCGCCCTCCCCGCGCGATTTCGAGCAGCACGAGGGCGATGCGCCCTCCGTCGAGCGCCGGTATGGGCAGCAGGTTCACGATAGCGAGGTTGATGGAGAGCAGCGCAGCCCATGTGATGAGGGGGCTGAGCCCTGCGTCGGCGACGGTTGATGTGAACTGGGCGATGCCCACAGGCCCCGCCAGCTGGATATCTCCGCCGGCGGTCCATCGCGACAGCTCGTTGCGGAACAGCACCAGAATCTCGCCTATCCGGCGCACGCTCGACGCTAATGCTTGCGCCGGCCCCTGCGAGCGCGACTCGCCAGGCCGCACGCTTACCGTCAGCCCATCGAGTCCGCCCGCGTCCGCCGGCGCCTGCAGCCGCTCGAGTCTTCCCTGCCGGAGAACGTCCACCTGCACGGGCGCGCCGGGCGCCTCTGCGAGCGCCGCCACGGCTGCCTGTTCGGGGTCGCCCTCGTCGAGCACGCGCGAGCCGCCGACGCGCAGCAGCAGATCGCCTTGCCGCAGACAGGCTTGCGCCGCCGACGACTGCGGGGCTGCGCCTGTCACGGTCAGCCTTCCGTCGGACGCCAGGACGCCGACGGCGCCCTCGCCCGGCGGCGGCGCGGCGCGGGCCTCCGGCAGGCGCAGTTCGACCAGCCTCCCTTGCCGCTCGACCACCCATCGCGTATCGGCGCCGAGCCGCAGGTGTATCGCCCCTTGCAGGCCGCTCGAGTTGTCGATGCGCCGACCGTCCACCGTCCGCACGATGTCGCCGGGGAGCACGCCTGCCGTTTGCGCCGGCGAACCGGGCGCAACCTCGAGAATCGCCACGTCCGTAACAACCACCGGCTGCGGCAGCATAAAGACGATGGCGAGAAGGACAACGGGCAACAGCGCGTTCATTCCCGCGCCGGCGCTGAGCACGAACAGGCGCCGCCAGGCGCTCTTGGACGCGAAGCTTTCGGGGCCGTCGGGGTCTTCCTCGCCCAGCATCCGGACGAACCCGCCGAGCGGGAGCAGGTTGAGCGAGTAGGTTGTGTCTCCGCGCGTGAACGACAAGAGGCGGGGCGGATACCCGATGCCGAACTCCAGCACCTTCACGCCCGAGAGCCTTGCCGCTGCAAAGTGCCCGAGCTCGTGCACGAGGACGAGCGCGCCCAGAACGACCAGGAAGGCAAGGATGCCCATGGGTTCGGGAGAGGGCTAGCCGCTCGCCGCCGCGACGGCCTGACGCCGGGCCCACTCGTCCGCTTCGAGCACCGCTTCGGGCGTGGGGACGTCGAACGGCTCATGGCGTTCGAGCACCCCGTCGACTACGCGGCGAATGTCGCCGAACCCGATGCGCCCGTCGAGGAACATATGCACAGCCTCCTCGTCGGCGGCGCTGAGGACGGCAGGATAGCTCTGCTGCTTGCGCCCGGCCTCGACGCCCATGACAAAGCACGGGTACCGCTCCGCGTCCATCTCTTCAAAGGTGAGCGACGGATAGGCGAGCGGGTTGTACTTGGCGAGCGAGTCGTTCTGCACGCGCTCCGGGTAAGAGAGCGCTACCTGAATGGGCAGCCGCATATCGGGCGGGCCCATCTGCGCCTTGACCGAGCCGTCCGCGAACTCGACCATCGAGTGGATCACGCTCTGCGGGTGGACGACGACGTCGATCTTCTCGAAGGGCATATCGAACAGCCACCGGCTCTCGATAACCTCGAACGCCTTGTTCATCAGCGTAGAGGAGTCGATGGTTATCTTCTTGCCCATTACCCAGGTGGGATGCGCGAGCGCTTCCGCGGGCGTTACGGTTTCCAGTTCGTCGAGAGGGCGCTTGCGGAACGGCCCGCCGGAGGCTGTGATGATGAGCTTGCTCACCGGATCGTGCTCTCCGCGCAGGCACTGCCAGATGGCGGAGGGCTCGCTGTCGACGGGCAGCAGGGGCGCTCCGTACTCTGCGGCGGCGCGCGTAATGAGTTCGCCGGCCATCACGATGACTTCTTTGTTTGAGAGCGCGACCGCCTTGCCGGCCCGCAGCGCGTTGAGCGTGGACGCAAGCCCCGCGCTGCCGGTTGTCGCCGCCATCACGACGTCGACGTCCGGTTCGACGACCATCTCCTCCATTGGAGTAAGCCGCGCTCCGCCGACCGCCTGGGGCCAGGTCATGCGCGGAGCGAACTCTTCGGCCTGCCGCGTCAGCGCTTCGATGTTCCGGCCGGCCGCCAGCCCGACGACGTTGAACTCTCCCGGCAGCGCGCGCGCTACGGCCAACGTCTGCTCGCCTATCGATCCGGTCGAACCGAGGACGACGATGTTCTTCATAAGCCCCTGCTCTCTACGGCGCGTCCGCCGTCAGGCTATCAGGCAGGCCATACGTGCGCAGCGGCGAATACAAGCAACAAGACAAGCGCCAGGCTGTCGAGCCGGTCGAGCACGCCGCCGTGTCCGGGGATGAGGGCGCTCGAGTCCTTGGCGCCCGCCTTCCGCTTCAGCCAGGACTCCAGCATGTCGCCCGCCTGCGCCGTAATCGGAATTCCCAGGCCGAGAGCGACGGCGGCGACCGGGTCGCTCACGATTTGGTCGAAGATGAAGATGAGGGCCACCGTCGTGGCGAAGCCGCCGAGCACCCCTCCGATGGAGCCTTCCCAGGTCTTGCTTGGCGAGATGGAGGGCGCCAGCCGCCGTTTCCCTATCGACGACCCTACGAAGTAGGCGATAGTGTCGGTAGCAAACGTCGCGAGGAACGCCACCGCCAGCCACGCTAGTCCACTGTCGGCGTCGCGAAGCAGCACGAGCGCCGCCATAGGGAGGGCCACGTACCACGTCCCTCCGATCATTGCGATCAAGCTCTGCACACTCCCGATCAGCGAGCGGACGGCGCCGCCGCGCAGCCCCCGCAGGCAACGAACGATGGCGAGCAGGGTAAACGCCGCCACGCCCGCCCCCATTGCAAGCAGAGCGGCCTCGGGCCCCTGCGTTGCGGATATCACAATCAGCGCCGCCCAGACCACTCCCCATCGGAGGAACGTTCTGCAGTCGATGATGTCAAGCAGAGTGTGCATCTCGACCGCGGCGACGCCTGCGACTAGCGCAGCGGGCACTGCAAGCCAGTAGCCGCCGAGTCCCACCGCCAGGGCGATCAGGGGCAGCCCGACCGCGGCGGAAAGCAACCGGAGTCTCATCTCATTAGACACAATCACCCGCCATCGGGAGCGCAGTGGCTGCCTGGGTTTCGTTGAAGTTAGGCCGCCGCCCTCGCGCCGGAGCAATCAGGAGCAATTCGCTGGCAGTGGCAAGCGGCCAGAGTCTCATTTTCGCACATGCGGCGGGAGGAGGGGTAAGAAACAGCATTTTCACTCAATACAATCACTGTCCGCCGGAAGCGCGCCGAAGCGTCGGGACCGCCGTCGGTACTCGGCGAGCGCTCTCGCCGCCTCGGTTTCGTCGAAGTCGGGCCAGTAGGCCGCCGTTCGGTAGTACTCGCTGTAGGCCGCCTGCCAGATAAGGAAGTTGCTGAGCCGTTGCTCTCCCGCGGTGCGGATGATTAGGTCGGGGTCTGGCACGTCCGGCAGGCACAGGTTAGCCCGCACCATCTCCTCCGTCACGTCCTCGGGGGCTGTTCCCGCCGCGACGATGCGGCGGACCGCCTCGACGATCTCCGCCCTGCCGCCGTAGTCGAACGCCACGCACAGATTGAGTCCGGTGTTGCCGGCGGTGAGCGCGATGGCGTCCTCGATGGCGCAGGAGAGGGCTGGCGGCAGCCGGTAGAGCGCGCCCAGATGGCGAATGCGCACGTTGTTCCGGTGCAGCTCCTGCGCTTCGCGCGCGACTACCGACTGCAGGAGCGTGAGCAGGCCGGACACTTCGGTGTCGGGGCGCCGCCAGTTCTCGGTGGAGAAGGCGAACAGCGTGAGGAATTCCACGCCGCCGGCGTGGAAGGCGCGCACCACGCTGTGGAGGTTGCGGACGCCGGCCTCGTGCCCCGCCAGGCGGGGCAGGCCGCGCTCCGCGGCCCAGCGGCCGTTGCCGTCCATGATAATCGCGACGTGACGCGGGGTTGATGTGAGGCTGTAGGCAGCCCGCGCGCTGGCAGTTTTAAGTGTCATCTGATCTAGACTTCCATCAACTCAGCCTCTTTCCTGGAGGCTACTTCGTTCGCCAGAGCTATGTGGGAGTCGGTGAGTTTCTGCAGCGACTCCTGCTCCCGCCGCAGGTCGTCCTGCGAGATCTCCTTGTTCTTTTCGAGGGCGCGCAAGTGTTCGAGCGCGTCGCGCCGGATGTTGCGCACTGCGACGTGAGAGTCTTCCTGTTGGCGCTTCAGGCGTTTCACCATCTCGCGCCGCCGCTCCTGCGTCATTGCCGGAATGGGCAACCGTATCAGGGCGCCGTCGATGTTGGGCGTCAGGCCCAGGTCGGCCTTCTGCAAGCCTTTGCCAATGATGTTCACTGCGCTCTTGTCGAACGGCTGCACCACCAGCACGCGGGAGTCCGGCGCGGTGACCGTGGCCAGCTGATTGAGGGGCATCTCGGCCCCGTACGCCTCTATGCGTACGGAATCGAGCATGGCGGGGTTCGCCCTGCCCGTCCGGATGCTGTCGGATTCGTGGCGCAGGACTTCCACCGTCTTGCCCATACGTTCGGCGGCGTCTTCCAGGATTAGTCCAACTTCCTCATTCTCGGCCATGGTTGGGGCCTTTCGTCCCTGCGGTTGAGGCGGTCCTGGCGGCGGCCGGCTGCGCGCTCACCAGCGTGCCTACGTGCTCTCCCGCCAGAATACGTTGCAGCGAGCCCTCATTGAACACGTCAAACACGCGAATGGGCAAGTGATTCTCCATACATAGCGAGAGCGCTGTGGGGTCCATCACCTCGAGCTGGCGGTTCAGGATATCGATATAGGTTACGTGTTCGAACTTGCTGGCGTCCGGGCGGGCGCGCGGATCGGCGTCGTAGACGCCGTCCACGGCATTCTTGGCCATCAGCAGCATATCGGCCTTCATCTCGATGGCGCGCAGCGCCGCTGTGGTGTCCGTCGTCATATAGGGGCTTCCGGTTCCCGAGGCGAAAATCACCACGCGCCCCTTCTCCAGATGGCGGAGGGCCCGGCGGTAGATGTACGGCTCGGCCACGGCGCGGATCTCGAGCGCCGACTGGGTGCGCGTCGTAACCCCGGCGCGCTCCAGGGCGTCCTGCATCGCGAGGGAGTTGATGAGCGTGGCCAGCATACCCGCGTAGTCCGCGGTCGCCCGGTCCATGCCTCGCTGCTCCGCTTGCGCGCCGCGCCAGATGTTGCCGCCTCCCATTACGAGCGAGAGCTCGACTCCCGATGCGAGCGCGGCCTTCACCTCGTGCGCGAGGTGGTCGAGCACCGTCCAGTCGAGGCCGTCGGGCGAGCATCCGCGGAGCGATTCTCCGCTGAGCTTGAGCACCGCGCGTCGGATGGGGGAGTGCGTCGCCATAATGGAGTGGAATCGCTTTCTCCGGGCTACTCGCCCAGACCGAACCGCGCAAAGCGCCCCACGCGGATGTTCTCGCCCACCTTGGCCCGCAGCTCGAGCACGAGGTCGGCGATCGTCATGCCTGGATCGCGGATGAACGACTGCCGCAGCAGGCAGACTTCCTCGGGTTTGGCCTCCTCGTCCTCCGGCATATCCTCTGCGTCGAGATAGCGGGGCGACATAGCCGCGACCTGCATCGCTATGTTGTGGGCGAGCGCTTTGAACTCCGGAGTCCTGCCGACGAAGTCGGTCTCGCAGTTTAGCTCGACCATTGCGCCGATGCGGCTGCCCGCATGGATGTAGGCCTCGATGATTCCCTCTGCAGTGGCGCGGTCGGCCTTGGTGGCGGCCTTCGCCATGCCCTTCTCGCGGAGGGCTTGCTCCGCCTTGTCCATATCGCCGGCGGCGGCCTCGAGGGCCCGCTTCGAGTCCATGATGCCTGCGCCTGTTCGTTCGCGGAGCAGGCGTATCGATTCCGTGGAGACCTGCACTGATTTCCTCGCTTCCCGGTGTGAATTATGCGCGCCGCCGGAGCCTTACGCCTCGGCGGGCGCCTCTGCGCTTGCGTCGGCTGCGCCGGACTCCGCCTCGGCTTCCGTCCCGGACTCGTCTTCTTCCTCGGGCGCGAGGGCGTCGACGGGTTCGTCGCGCACTGCGCTGTACCCGCCTCGCGTCGCCAGCCACTGGTTGTGGCCTTCGAGCGCCGCCCTTGCGATATGGCCCGACACGAGCCGTATCGACCGTATCGCGTCGTCGTTCCCGGGGACAGGCCAGTCGATAGGCGTCGGGTTGCAGTCGGTGTCGACGAGGGCAATGATGGGCACGCCGGCCCGCTGCGCTTCCGCCACCGCGATGTTCTCCCGCCCGACGTCGACGATGAACATTGCGCCGGGGAGCGTCGTCATCTCCTTAATGCCGCCGAGGTAGCGGTTGAGCTTGACGATAGAGGCGTCGAGCTTGAGCGCCTCTTTCTTGGGGAGGCGCGAAAACTCCCCGCGCGCCCGCCGCTCTTCCAGGCGGACGAGGTAGTCGATGCGTTTCTCGATAGTGGCGAAGTTCGTGATAGTGCCGCCGAGCCAGCGCTGGTTCACGTAGTACTGACCGGCGCGCGTCGCCTCTTCGCGGATGGCGTCCTGCGCCTGCTTCTTCGTCCCCACCATCAGAATGCGCTTGCCGTTCGCCGTAACCTCTCGCGCGAACTCGCGAGCCTGTTCGAGCAGGCCCATAGTCTGCTGCAAGTCGACGATGTGAATGCCGTTGCGCTGCGCGAAGATAAAGCGCCGCATCTGGGGGTTCCACCGGTGCGTCTGGTGACCGAAATGGACTCCCGCTTCGAGCAACGCCTTCATGCTCAGGGGATCGTCGCCTTGCGGCGCTGTCTCCCGAGCCGGACTGGGTGCGACCTGTTGGACCATGGGCCTGCCTTTCTGTCGATCTAAGATATCCCGCGGGGCTCGACGTTCCCCGCGACTGTACGGAGATTCTAGCACAGCCAGCCCTTGCCTCTCGCCACGAGAGGGTTCACGGAGTCTCCGCCCCGCGCCGGCGACTGGCGCCAGTCAGCGCTAGTAGTGGATGAGCGTCGTGATGTCCAGCCCGGGGACTTGCCTGCGCCCCTGTAGCGCGTCGAGTTCGATGAGCACGGCGGCGCCTGCAACCTCGGCGCCCGCGCGCCCCACGAGCTCGACCGCTGCGGCCAGCGTCCCGCCCGTCGCAAGCACGTCGTCGACGAGCAGCGCCCGTTCGCCCGGACGCAGCGCGTCGGTATGCATCTCGATGACTGCGGAGCCGTACTCCAGCGCGTATTCGGCGGCGAATGTGTCGTGCGGCAGCTTGCCGGCCTTGCGGATTGGCGTGAAGCCTGCGCCCAGCGCCACGGACAGCGGCGCGCCGAACAGGTAGCCCCGGGCCTCGATGGCTACGACCTTGTCGATGCCGGCGTTCCTGAACGGCGCGGCGAGGGCGTTGATGACGGCGCGGAACGCGGATGCGTCGCCAAGCAGCGGAGTAATGTCGCGGAAGAGGATTCCCGGCGCAGGGAAGTCGGGCACAGCGCGTATGAGGTGTTCGTAGTGAGGCATGTCTTCCAACTCGACAAGGCGAAAGCAAAACTCCCGCCGGGGTCTCTCCCTAATCATCCCACGTTCCGCTCGCAGCGGATAGCCTCGCCTCCCCGTCGCCGGTTTTCCCAGGGGTCTGTGGGAGCGAACGCTCTCCCAGCTTCCGGAACTATCCCGGGCGCGACACGAGGGGCTTCCCAAGGCGTGCGGGAATGAGGCAACCTTAAGGCAGGCCCTAATTGAAAGAGACCCCTATGACCACAACGCCCTCACCCTACACCGACGATCCCAACGTCCCCCGCTGGTTCCACGAGTTCGCGCTCGCCAACGCCGCCCAGCATGCCGAACTGCGCGACTACATAGCCTCGGTTGAAGTCCAGATGGCCCAGTTGGAGACTCGGCTGATACGGTGGATGGTGGCGAGCGTGATGGCGGCTGCGGGCTCCGTCGCCGGCATACTGGTGGCGTTGAACGCTATCGGCTGAACCGAGACTCCGCCCACAAGTTGTTCCCAAGGGGTCTGGGGAGCGAACGCTCTCCCAGCTTCCGGAACTACCACACTCGCCAAAGCATGAGCGCTGCGCGCTCCCGGGAGAGAATCCTCTCCCCGGGAACCCCCTCGTTGCGGGAACCCGGTCTCCCCTCGTTGTGTGCGAACCAGAGGGGTTGGGGAGCGTACGCGCATGCAGGTTCTCCCAGACCGGAGGCGGAGGGCGTACACTATACCCACGCTCGCTGGCGGAAGGCCGGACGCTTGACGGAGACCCGTATGCCCAACGTTACGCTTTACGACACCACTCTGCGCGACGGAACGCAGATGGAAGGCATCAGCCTATCGGTGCTCGACAAGCTCCGCATCGCCGAGCGGCTCGACCACCTCGGCGTCCACTTCATCGAGGGCGGATGGCCGGGCTCGAACCCCAAGGACGAGGAGTTCTTCCAGGAGGCGCAGTCGCTCCAGTTGCAGCAGGCGACGCTCGTCGCGTTCGGCAGCACCCGCCACGCCGGCGGGAGGGCTGAGGACGACCGCAACCTGCAGGCGCTGCTCGACAGCGGCGCTCCGGTGATTGCGCTCGTCGGAAAATCCTCGGAGGCCCAAGTCGTCCACGCGCTCGAGACCTCGCTCGACGAGAACCTCGCAATGATCCGCGACTCCATCGCCTACGTGAAGGCCAACGGACGCCGCGTGTTCTTCGACGCTGAGCACTTCTTCGACGGCTACCGCGCTAATCCCGAGTACGCGCTGCAGTGCATCCGCGCAGCCGCCGAGGCGGGCGCCGAGTACGTGGTGCTGTGCGACACCAACGGTGGGACGCTGCCGATCGACGTGTTCGCAATCGTCCAGTCCGTGAGCCAGGCCGTCGACTGTCCCGTCGGCATTCACGCGCACAACGACTCCGATGTCGCCGTGGCCAATACGATTGCGGCCATCGAAGCCGGGGCGACGCAGGCGCAAGCCTCCATCAACGGCTACGGCGAGCGGTGCGGCAACGCGAACCTCCTTTCCGTTATCGCTAATCTCAAGCTCAAGCTCGGCGTCGACGTGATAACCGACGAGCAGCTCAAGGGCCTCACCGAGGCGCATCGCTTCGTCGCCGAACTGGCCAATATGCCCCGCAACCGCTATCAGCCGTACGTGGGCGAGAGCGCGTTCGCCCACAAGGGCGGCCTCCACGCCTCCGCCATGGCCAAGGCCGAGGACACGTATCAGCACGTCAGGCCCGAACTCGTTGGCAACGCCAAGCACATCGTGGTCTCCGAGCTGGCGGGGCGCAGCAATATCGCCATCAAGCTCCAAGAGGTCGGGCTCGCCGCCGATGTCCCCAAGGAGCGCTACGGTGAACTGCTCGACCTGCTGAAGGAGCGCGAGAATCACGGCTTTCAGTACGATGGCGCCGAGGCTTCCTTCCGCCTGCTGGTGCAGCGCGCGCTCCCCGGCTACAAGCCTCCGTTCGAGCTGGTCGACTTTATGGTCGTGATGGAGAAGCGACGGCGGCGGAGCCACGAGGGCGACGACTCTCTCTGCGAGGCCGTCGTCAAGCTCGGCGTCGCTGGCGATGTCGTCCACACCGTCGCCGCCGGCAACGGCCCCGTCAACGCTCTCGACCAGGCTATGCGGAAGGGCCTGCTGGAGTCGCACCCCCGGCTCCGGCGAGTGGAGCTGACCGATTACAAGGTGCGGGTCGTCCCTCTTGCGGGCGGCGCGGGCACAGGCGCCGTCGTCCGCGTACTGGTCGATTCGACCGACGGTGAACGCGCTTGGTCCACCGTCGGCGCCTCCACCAATATCATTGAAGCATCCTGGCAGGCGCTCGCCGACAGCCTGGAGTACGCGCTCCTCTTCACCGATTAGGCGCGGCGCCGCATATGCCCACCGACGTTTTCCATATGGACGCGAACGGCGTGCGCATCTCGGTCGACCGCGCCGTGTTCGCCGAGCACGTCTACGCCACGCGCAACATATCGAGCGTCGTGACCGTCACCGACGCGGGCGTGCGCTGGCCCGGCAAAATTATGCTGGCGCTCGGCCTTGCGCTCATCGTCGCAGGACTCGTCATCAGCCACACGATAACCCTGATGTTCGGCGCGGTCGCAGTGCTCTCCGGCTCCCTCAACCTGGCGCGGAAACGGCCCAAGTACGGCGTGCGCATCGTCACTCGGCGCGGGCCAGTGTACGTCCTCGCCTCGCAGGACAAGCCGTACGCCGAGACTGTCTCCGCCGCCCTCCGCAGAGCTGTCGAGGCCGCGCGCGAACGCCGAGGGCCGGCGAGTAGAGAGGAGCCCGACGACCTCCCGGACGCCCCTGGGGACGCCTCGCCGCACTCTTCGGAGCAGAGTTCGCCTGCCGGGCCTGTCCGCGCCCAATCGCGCCCGCGCGCAGGCGGCCAGCCTGCCCGGTTCCGCCGGAGGCGTCGGCGGTAGGGGTTGCGAGGGGGCTACCGCAGCGCGTCTGCGAGGTGCTCGGCCCAGTGGCGCGGCGTCTTGCTGGTGAAGTGGCCTATCTGCTGGCGGCAGGAGATGCCGGAGACCGCCACGGGCCAGCCGCGCTTCTCCTCGGCTTCTATTGCGGGGAAGAGCTTCAGCGCGCCCATCGCCTTCGACATCTCGTAGTGCTCTTTCTCGAACCCGAACGTTCCGGCCATGCCGCAGCACGCCGAGTCGATCAGCTCCGGCTTGTAGCCGGCCATCGATAGCGCGCCGAGGGTGGCCGCGACGCCCGACAGCGCCTTCTGATGGCAGTGCCCGTGCACCTGCACCGGCGTCTTTTCGGAGTCCGTAAAGATGCCCCTGACCGCCTCCGGCTCGCTTTCGGCCAATCGCGCCAGCAGTTCGTCGAGCATTACCGCCTGACCCGCCACCAGGCGCGAGTCCTCGTCGCGCAGCAATTCCGGGTACTCGTCGCGGAGCGTGAGCAGGCACGACGGCTCCGTACCGACGATGAGCGCCCCTGCGGCGGCGTGGGGGACGAGCGCGCGGACGTTCCTGCGCGCCCACAGGCGAGCTTTGGCGAGCTGCCCTTTCGAGATGAGCGGGCGCCCGCAGCAGTCGCGCCGCGCCTCTAGCCGCACGCGGTAGCCGAGCGCTTCGAGCACCCGCACCGCGGAGCGCCCCACTTCGGGGTGCATGTACTCCGTGAACGTGTCGTGGAAGTAGACCGCGTCGCCGCGTCGTCCGTCCGTACGCGGCTTGCGCTTTCGGAACCACGACGAGAAGCGCCGCCATGCGAATCGGGGAAGCGGACGCTCCCGCGAGACGCCAACGAGCCGCTCGGCCAGCTCCCGCGCCGGCGCGAGGCTGCCGATAAAGTTCACGAGCGGCGCAGCCGCCTGCCCGGCGCGGCTCAATCGGGCCACCTCGCCGAAGAGGCGCGCCCTCAGCGGAAGGCCGTGCTTCTCGTAGTACTTGCTCAGCACTTCGGACTTCAGCTTGGCCATATCGACGTTCGAGGGGCATTCGGCCTTGCACGCCTTGCACTCGACGCACAAGTCCATAGTGTCGTACAGCCGCTTGCCGGTCAGTTCGTCGGCGGGGAGCTTCCCGCTCAGCACCATGCGCAGCATCGTCGCGCGGGCGCGGGTCGAGTGCTCCTCTTCACGTGTCGCCATAAAGGACGGACACATGCCGCCGTCGAGCTTGCGGCACGCTCCCTGACTGTTGCACATCTCCACATGCGCCGCGAACCCGCCGTCCTCCGAGAAATCGAGGTAGGTGGGGATGTCGAACGCCTTGTAGTCCGGACTGATGCGGAGGTTCTCGCGTATGCCGGGCGTCTCGATAATTTTGCCCGGGTTCATAATCGAGTCCGGATCGAACGCGGCCTTGAGGTCCTTGAACGCCTGGTATATCTCCGAGCCGAACATCTTCTCGGTGAACACACCCCGGACGATGCCGTCGCCGTGCTCGCCGGTGAGGCTGCCGCCGAACTCGAGCACGAGATCGGAGATCTCTTCGGCGATTGAAGCCATGGTCTCGACGCCGTCGCGGGTCTTCAGGTTCACCACGGGGCGAATGTGCAGACAGCCCGTCGACGCGTGGCCGTAGTAGGCCGATTCGGTGCCGTGCCGGGCGACGATCTCCTCGAACCGGCGGACGTACGCCGGCAGTTGCTCGGGCGATACTGCGGTGTCTTCCACGTAGGGCAGAGGCTTGGCGTCGCCCTTGAGGGCCATTGCGAGCCCGAGGCCCGCCTCGCGCAGCGCGTACCACTGCCGCTGCTCGTCCGGATAGTTCGTGATCATCGTCGCGTAGCCGAGCCGGCGATGCTCCATATCGGACTTCAGCGCCTCGAGCTTCGAGCGGACTTCGCGAGGCGACTCCCCGTAGAACTCGACGAACAGGAGCTCGCGGGGCTCCCCGATAAAGTAGTTGAGCAGGTGGCGGTAGCCGGGATTCACTTTGCAGTTGTCGATGATCATGTGCCCGATCAGCTCCACCGCCGAGGGGCTGTGCTCGAGGATCGGCGTCGCCGCCTCCATGCACTCGATAAGGTCGGTGAAGTGCACCACTCCCAGGCCCTTGTGTTCGGGGACAGACACCAGATTGACGCGCGCCTCGGTTACGGCCACGAGCGTTCCCTCGGAGCCGACAACCGCACGGGCGAGGTTCATTGGCCCGTCGCCGATAAAGTCGTCGAGGTTGTAGCCCATCACGCGGCGCAGAATGCGCGGGAAGCGCTGCGCGATCTCGTCGGCGTGCTCTCGCGCCAGACGGCGCGTCTCCCGGTAGATGGCGCCTTCCAGGTCGCTCTGCGACATTTTGTCTTCGAGCGCGGCGCCCGTCGTTGGGGCAAAGCGGGCCCGGCTCCCGTCCGACAGGATGGCGTCGACTTCGAGGATGTGGTCGAGCGTCTTGCCGTAGATGACGGAGTGTGGGCCGCAGGAGTTGTTGCCGATGCCGCCCCCCACCGTCGCCCGCGCGCTCGTAACCGGATCGGGGCCGTACATCAGGCCGTGGCGGCGCACTGCGGCGGAGAGGTGGTTGTTCACGATGCCCGGCTGTACTCGCGCCCACCGCTCCTCGGGCGAGACTTCGAGGATGCTGCGCATATGCTTCGAGAAGTCGATGACGATAGTGTGGTTCGTGGTCTGCCCGGCGAGCGCCGTGCCGCCGCCGCGGGGCGTCACCGCCACGCCGTGGCTGCCGGCGATGCGAATGGCGGCCTCCACGTCGTCGGCGTCGCGCGGCACAACGACGCCCACCGGCGTCATCTGGTAGATAGACGCATCGGTGGAGTACATCAGGCGGTTGTAGTGGTCCATCCGGACTTCGCCGGCGATTTGACTCTGCAGTTCCTGGGTGATGGCGGCGATCTCGCGTTCGGAGATGGCGGCGCCCTTGCGAACGGTCTCGTACAGAAGCGGCATGGAGGCTCCCCTGCTTGGCGGGTTCAAGAGCGTCATTGTAAGGCGCCGGACTGCGCCGGGCTTGTCCTGGGCTCGCCCGCCGCTATCGCGCGTCTACGCGTCTACTCTGAACGAGCACTTTTTTCACGTTGCGGGAAAGGCGCGGGTGGCGCGCCGGCGCAAGCCGGGGTAATCTCTCGACCGCGAAAACAAGGAGATCGCCGTGGTTGAACAGAACAACTCCAGCTCGCAACAGGAAGCAGCGGCTGGCGCGCAGGCGCAAGCGGAGCCTGACGAGAAGCACGGCGTGAAGTCGCTTGGGCCGCTCGAACTGCAGCTGATGAGCGCCCTGTGGAGCTCCGCCGAGCCGCTCTCGGTGCAGGGGGTCATCGACGGCCTTGGGCCGGGGCACAACTACAAGACGGTGATGACCGTGCTCAACCGGCTTGTCGCCAAGAAGCTGCTCGAGCGGGAGCTCGACGGCAGGGCGTACCGGTATCGACCGCGCCGGCGGCGCAGCGAGTTTCTGCGCTCAGCCGCCGACGAGATTGTCCACGACTACCTGGCGTCCTACGGGGACGACGCCGCAGCGCACCTCGCCGGCGCCGTCGGCGTCTACGCGGCGCCGGAGCAGCCCCCGCCCTCTCCGCAGCCCTCCTCGCCGCCGCCTTTCCCGCAGTCGCCGCCTTTCCAAGCGTCGGCGATCCCCCCGCTGCAGCCGGAATTCCCCGACCCCGGCGTCGCGCTGCGAACGACGCTTGCAGCGTTTGTGCTGACGGCTCTCGGCCTGCAGGTCGCCATAACCCTCCTCGATCTTGCGCGGCGAGGGCTCCGCTAACAGGAGCTGGACTGTGGACTGGGACGCGTTCCGCGCAGCGGCGGCGCTGTTGACGGCAGGCCTCGACGACCGCCGCCTCTCGCAGTTCCGGCGGCTGCTGACGCTCCTGCGCGATGCGAACCGGCAAGCCTCGGTCACATCAGGGGAGGGTCTCCGCGACGCGCTCCGCACGCACTTCCTCGATTCGCTCACGCTCGCTCCCCTCATCCGCGAGATGGGTCTGGAGAGCGGGCGCCTTGTCGATGTCGGCGCAGGCGGCGGTTTTCCGGGCCTGCCGCTCAAAATTGCCTTCCCTGCGCTCTCCCTGACGCTCATCGAGGCTGCGCGCAAGAAGACCGAACGGCTCGAACAGGCCGTGACGGCTCTCGGCGTCGAGGCCCGCGTGCTCCAGCTTCGCGCCGAGGACGCCGCCCGCGACCCCGAACTGCGCGAGACGTTCGACCTCGCCACGGCGCGCGCCCTCGGCCCGTGGCCCGTTGTGCTCGAGCTGACGCTGCCGCTCTGCGCCGTCGGCGGGCGCGTACTCGGCCAGCGCGGCGCCGCGGGAATCGAAGAGGCTGCGCGTTACGAGCCGACGGCTGTAGCCCTCGGCGGGCGCACGCTTCGAGTCGATGCGGTAGACCCCGCAGCAGGGTTTGCGGCGCGCCACGTCATCGTCGTCGAGAAAGCGAGCCCAACTCCGGAGCGGTATCCGCGTCGCGCAGGGATACCGGCGAAGCGCCCGCTGGTTTAAGCTGTATAGCCGTGTCGGAGTCCACATTGCAATCCCGGGGCAGCGTATCGCTCCGCCGCCGCTTTACGTCGCCGCAGACCCTACTGTCGCTTGCCGTCCTTCCCGTCTGCGCCGCGCTGGTGGTGTGGCGGTTCGACATCGCCTGGAGCGACACCCGCGACCTCATCCGCGCGCTCGACCTGCGCTGGTACGTCGCGGCCTTCCTTGTTCACTACGCCACCTTCATCTTCCGGGGAGCGCGCTGGCGCGTGCTCCTGCAGAACGCCAATCGCAAGGACGGCGGGCCCGTGCCCAGCGTCTTCTACGCCGCGCGCGTCATTCTGCTCAGCTGGTTCGCCAATTCCGTGACCTGGTTCCGTATGGGCGACGCCTACCGCGCCTACGTCTACGCCGAAGACACCAAATCGAGCTTCCCGCGCAGCATGGGCACGGTGCTCGCCGACCGGCTCGTCGACCTCGCCATCGTCGCAATTCTGATGGCGGTCGGCATCGGCGTGCTGCTCGCCGGTGGGCAGATCAGGCCCCCGATGCTGCTTGTGCTCATCGCCGTGGGGCTGATGGCCGCCATCGTCCTCGGTCTGGGCGGAATGTTCGCCACCGGACGCTGGGTAATGCCGCACTTGCCGCAGAGAGCGCGGGACATCTATAAGCGCTTCCACGACGGCACGATCAGCAGCTTCGGGCGGATGCATCTCGTGTTCGCTCTTGGCGTAGCCGGATGGCTGTGCGAGGTGGGGCGGCTCTTCTGCGTGGTGATGGCTGTGGGGTCGCCCATCGCCCTGGGCCTCGTGCTCTTCGTGCCGATGGCCAACGGCGCGCTCACCGCCGTCCCGCTCACCCCCGGCGGGCTTGGCGTGGTCGAAACGGGCGTGTCGGGGCTGCTGCGGCTCGAGCTGGCGGTCGAGGCGGCCATCGCGGTCGCCCTGGTCGACCGCACTATCAGTTACATTAGCACCGTGTTCTTTGGAGGGCTGGTGTTTGCGGCAAGGCAGATAGGAACGGCGCGCCAGACCGGCGCGCCCCGCATTGGAGGCGGCGCATGATAGACGGCGCATTCAGAGCCAAACTAAAGGCGGGCGAGCCGCTCGTCGGCGTATTCGTCAGCATCGAGTCCCCGACGACCGCAGAGTTGCTCGCCCTCGCAGGCGTCGATTACCTGATGATTGACGGCGAGCACAATCCCATCGGGCCGGCGGAAGCCGTAGATATGATCAGGGCCGCCGAGTCGCGCCGCACGCCGGTGATGGCCCGCGTCGGCGAGAACGCTCAGCAAGTCATCGCCAAGTATCTCGACGCCGGAGTTCTGGGCGTGATGACTCCCATGGTCAACAATGCGGCGGACGCGCGCCGCGTCGTCGACGCAGTCAAGTACCCGCCGGACGGCAAGCGCGGCCTCGCAGGCGTGCGAGCCAACGACTTCGCCACAGCCCCCGACTACACTGCTCACGCCAACGACGCCACGATCGTGATGGTCCAGATAGAGACCGTCGACGGCATCGACAACGCTGAGGAGATCATCGCGACCGAGGGAGTCGACGCGGTCTTCCTTGGCCCGTCCGACCTCTCCGTGGCGCTCGGCGTACCGGGCCAGGCCAAGCATCCGAGCGTCCTCGACGCCATCGAGCGGCTAACGGCGAGGATTGTCCATGCGGGCAAGACCGCAGGCACCATCGCCCGCGCGCCGGAGGACTACGCCTACTGGCGCGACCGCGGCGTGCAGCTCTTTCTCACCGGCGCCAACGGTCTTCTCCTTGGCGCCGCCAAGGCTTACGTCGACGGCGCCCGCGCTGTCGAGGAAGGCCGTTGATGGTTACAGAGCGCGAAACGGTAGGCGTAGTCGGCACAGGCATTATGGGCGCGCCTATGGCCCGCAACCTGGCGAAGGCGGGCTTCGCGGTCGTCGCCTATAACCGTACTCCCGAGAAGGCGCGGGCGCTCGAGTCCGACGGCGTCGCAGTCGCCGGCTCAATTGCCGAGGTCGGGCGCCGCGCGACGATCGTCATCACGATGGCGCCGGGGTCTGTCTTTATCGATATGAGCACCATCTCGCCTGGCGAGACGCGCGCCCTTGCGGCGCGGCTCGCCGATAGAGGGATAGCGATGCTCGACGCTCCGGTGAGCGGCGGCTCGTGGGGCGCGCAACAAGCGACCCTGACCATCATGGTTGGAGGCGAGCAGGAGACGTTCGATCGCTGCCTGCCGGTGTTCGATGCAATGGGCAAGAGCATCACCCTGATGGGGCCGTCCGGCATGGGACAGACCACCAAGCTCGTGAACCAGATCCTCGTGGCGGGGACGGCTTCCGCCGTCGCCGAGGCGCTCGTGTTTGCGGCTGCGCAGGGCGCCGACCTGCTGAAGACGATAGAGGCCGTTTCGGGCGGCGCCGCCGGGTCGTGGCAGCTCGCCAACCTCGGGCCCCGGATGGTGCAAGGCGATTTCGCGCCCGGGTTTATGGTGAAGCTGCAGCAGAAAGACCTGCGCCTCATCCTCGAGTCCGCCCAGGAGCAGCGCGTGCCTCTTCCCGTCGTCAGCATCGCGCGGCAGTACTTCACCGCTCTCGAAGCCTTGGGGTGCGGCGACGAGGGGACACAGGCGATCATCAAGGCTGTTGAACGCCTCGCCGGGATCGAGGCCCGGCATCAGGCGTGAGCGAGTCCCCGGCATTCGACGCCATAGTCTTCGACTACGACGACACTATCGCCGACACCATCCCCGCCCGAATCGAATCGACGCGCCTTGCGTTCGACGAAGTCGGGCTTGCCCTCGACCCGGCCGCATTCGTCTACGCCACGCGCGGCATTCCCCTGCAGGCGGCCCTCGACGCTGCGGACGGCGGCAGGGGCAAAGAGCTGGGCCTCACCGCCATCTACCGCCGCCATTACTGGGGCAAGGCGCCCGGCCTCATCAGCCTCTTCGACGGCGTCCGCGAGATGCTCGACGCGCTCGCCGCCCGATCGGTTCCGCTGGGCATCGTCACTTCGAAGCTGCGCGACCGTCCTGTCGAAGGGCGGCGTGCCGGGGCCGCCGTCGAACTCGAAGAGTTGGGCGTCGATGCTCTCTTCCCGTGCATTGTCGGAGTGGAGGATGTCGTCAACGCGAAACCCCATCCGGAGGGTCTGCGCCGCGTTATGGCTTGCCTGGGAGCCTCCCCTACCCGGACGCTGGTCGTGGGCGACAGCTGGTCGGATGTGCAGGCGGCGCAGAACGGGGGCGCGTGGAGCTGCCTTGCGACCTGGGGGCTGGACGATCCCGCTGAGCAGCTTGCGCTGGCGACGCCCGACTTCACTGTCGACGTCCCGGCGCAGCTCCTCGCGCTGCTCTGACCGGCTGCAGCCGGCCGCTCAACGGCAAGCGACTGCGACAATTGGGTCTTGCGGGGCGGCCCCTGAAAGATGGCACACTCCTCCCGTCAGAGCGCCACAGAACACGCGATGCGTGTGGTACGATATCAACCGGCTAGTGGCGGCCAAGAGACGAGGCCAACCGTGTCTGATAAGCAACAAGCCCTGGACCTAGCTGTCGGTCAGATCGAACGCCAATTCGGCAAGGGAGCGATCATGCGCCTGGGGGAGGTCTCCCACCGTATGCAGGTGGAGGCTATTCCCACAGGTTCTATTGCGCTCGACTTGGCTCTGGGCGTCGGCGGCATCCCGCGTGGGCGCATCGTCGAAATCTTTGGAGCGGAGTCCGCAGGGAAATCCACCCTGTGCCATCACATTGCAGCCGAAGCCCAGCGGCTCGGCGGCGTTGCAGCGTACATCGACGCTGAGCACGCGATGGACCCGAACTACGCGGCCCAGTGCGGCGTCGATGTGAATGCGTTGCTCATCTCCCAGCCCGACTCGGGCGAGCAGGCCCTCGAGATCGTCGAGTACCTGGTGCGCAGCGGCGCCGTCGACGTTGTCGTCGTGGACAGCGTCGCCGCCCTTGTTCCGCGGGCCGAGCTCGAGGGCGATATGGGCGATCCGCACGTCGGGCTGCAGGCGCGGCTGATGTCCCAGGCGTTGCGCAAGCTGACCGCCGTAACGAGCCAATCGCGCACCTCGGTGGTGTTCGTGAACCAGTTGCGGGAGAAAGTGGGCGTATTCTTCGGAAGCCCCGAAGTCACCCCGGGCGGACGGGCGCTCAAGTTCTACAGCTCTGTTCGTATCGACCTGCGCCGTATCGAGACCATCAAGCACCACACCGAGCCGATCGGCGCCCGCGTTCGGGCCAAGATCGTCAAGAACAAGGTCGCTCCTCCCTTTCAGCAGGCGGAGTTCGACATTATGTTCAAGGTAGGCATCAGCAAGGTGGGCGATCTGCTCGATCTCGGCACAGAGATGAGCATCCTCCGCAAGTCCGGCGCGAACTACTCGTACGGCGATACGCGCTTGGGACAGGGCAGGGAAAACGCCAAAGCGTTCCTCTCCGAGCATCCGGATGTGGCGGCGCGGATTGAGGCTGAGATCCGCGGTCAGCGCGACGCGCTGCACGCGACCAACGGTCACAGCGCAGCCGACATTCCGGACGCCAGGCTCGCCGAGGAGCCCGTCGGCGTTTCGGCTCAGTAGGACTCGCGCCTCGTCTCTCCGGCTCGCCGCCGCCCAGTACAACCGGCAGGCGGCAGTTGATACGACCGTGCAATAACAGCAATGGGCTTGGCCTGCGGCAGTGGGACAGGCCTGTTGTGGTTGGCCATCCCCCGCCCCGCGCGCTTGCGCGCGGCGCGGCTTCCCTGCGCGACAGGAGAGCAGGGATAGAGGGGTGGCCCGCAGACTGACTTGACCAGCTTGTCCGGTCCTCCGCGGAAGGGGACGCGCGCGCAAGCTGAGTCCGAAAGGAGACGCTCATGGAAGCGTTGCTCGCAGTGCTAGGACTGGCCGCAGGAGCGGCCCTTGGAATTTTGGGCGCCAGAATAGCCCGCAATATGAGCCAAAGCAGGAGGACTCGGGAGGCAAAAGACGAGGCGGAGCAGATTCTGAGCGAGGCAGGTGAAGAGAAGAAGCGGTTGCTGCTCGAGGCGAAAGAGGAGGCTCTCAAGTCCCGGCAGGAGGCGGAGGGCGAATTGCGCGACCGCCGGCGCGAAGTGCAGCGCGCCGAGGACCGGCTCGCTAGTCGCGAGGAGAACGTCGACAGCCGCCAGAACGCCCTCGAACTTCGGGAGCAGCGCCTTGTCGAGCGAGAGGAAGAGGCCGAACAGGAGCACGCGGAGATAGCGTCGCTCAAGGCTGAGCAGACCCGCGTGCTCGAGACCACCGCCGCCCTCACGCGGCAGGAAGCGCGCGACCAGGTGATGCGCACGGCTGAAGACGATATGAAGCACGAGCTCGCCAAGCGCTACTATTCGCTGGAGCAGAAGATGTTCTCCGAGGCCGACGAGAAGGCGCGGAAGGTCGTGGCGCTCTCGATCCAGCGCCTCGCCGCCGACGTCGTGAACGAATCGACCACCTCGCAGGTGTCGCTCCCCAACGACGAGATGAAGGGCCGCCTGATCGGACGCGAGGGGCGCAACATTCGCGCGCTCGAGGCGGCCACAGGCGTCGACATCATCATCGACGATACGCCGGAGGCCGTGACTGTCTCGTGTTTCGACCCCATCCGGCGCGAAGTCGCCAAGATTACCCTAACCAACCTCATCGCCGACGGACGCATCCACCCCGCCCGCATCGAGGAGGCGGTGACCAAGGCGCAGAAGACGGTCGAGGAGACCATCGCCCGGTGCGGCGATCAGGCCGTCCTCGACGCCGGCGTCCGCGGCCTCAATCCCGAGCTCATCAAGCTCCTGGGGAGGCTGCAGTACCGCTACAGCTACGGCGAGAACGTGCTGCAGCATTCGGTCGAGGTCGCCCGCATTGCCGGCATGCTGGCGGGCGAGATCGGCGCCGACGTTCAGACCTCCAAAGCGGGCGGCCTTCTGCACGACATAGGCAAGGCGCTCACTCACGAGTTCGAGGGGACTCACATTGAGCTCGGCGAAGAAGTTGCGCGCCGTTACGGCCTCTCTGCCGGCGTCACTGCCGCCATCAACGAGCACCACGACGACGACCGGGGATCCGCCGAGGCCTTCATCGTCGCCGCCGCCGACGCCATCAGCGCCGCCCGTCCCGGCTCCCGGCGCGACACGGTTGAGCTCTACCTCAAGCGTCTCGAGGCTCTCGAGGATGTGGCCAACAGCTTCGACGGAGTCCAGAAGTCCTATGCCATCCAGGCGGGGCGCGAGGTGCGGATCCTCGTTCAGCCCGACCAGATCGACGACATCGAGGCGTCGGACCTCGCCCGCAAGGTGGTGCGCAAGATAGAAGAGAACCTCGTCTACCCGGGCGAGATTATGGTCACTGTCGTGCGCGAAACGCGCGTGACCGAAGTGGCCCACTAGGAGCAGACTGTTGCGCATCCTTATGGTCGGCGACGTCGTTGGGCGCCCCGGCCGCCATGCCGTCAAGCAGATTCTGCCCGGGCTCCGCAAGGAGCTCGGGCTCGATTTCGTGGTCGTCAACGGCGAAAACGCCGCCGGCGGGTTCGGCCTGACCGAAGAGACTGCAGACGAGCTGCTCGCCGCCGGCGCCGACGTGCTCACCGGCGGCAATCACACGTTCGACAAGCAGGAGGTCATTCCTCTCGTCGACGGCGAGATGCCGGTGCTGCGTCCCGCCAACTATCCGTCGACTGCTCCAGGGCGCGGCCATCTGCGCGCCGGGCCGGTTGCGGTCATTAATCTTCAGGGGCGCATCTTTATGCCTGAAGGGCTCGACTCGCCGTTCACTGCAGCCGAGGCCATCCTCGACGAGATCGCCGATTCCGCGCCCAAGGCCATCCTCGTCGATTTTCACACCGAAGCGACCTCCGAGCAGGCCGCTATGGGGTGGCGCCTTGACGGCCGCGTCAGCGCTGTCGTCGGCACCCACACCCACGTCCCCACTGCCGATACGCGCATCCTCCCCAAGGGAACCGCATTCGTCACCGACCTAGGAATGACGGGCCCGCTCAACTCCATCATCGGCAGCAGGGTCGACGACGTCCTCTACCGGTTCCTCACTGCGATGCCTCGCCGCCTGAACGTCGAGGAACGCAAAGGGCCTATCCAGTTCAACTCGGTGTTCATCGAGACCGACGATCTCACCGGCCTCGCCCAGCGCATCGAACGCGTCGACCGCATCATCGAGGCGTGAGCTTGCGGATGAAGATCGACCTCCATATGCACTCCACACTCTCCGACGGACGGCTGACGCCGACGGAGCTCGTGCGTCTCCTTGAACGGGAGCAGGTGGATATCGCCGCCCTTACCGACCACGACTCGACCGAGGGCATGGAGGAGGCGCTCGCGGCGGCGGCGCAGGCGCCCGGCCTCCGTCTGACGACGGGGATCGAGATCAGCGCCGGCCATCCCACAGTCCCGGGCTCGGAAGTCCACGTTCTCGGATACTTCATCGACCATCGCAACGAGGAGTTGCAGCAGAGGCTGCGCGCGTTCCGGAACGACCGCGAAACGCGCGGTCGTGAAATGGTCGACCGGCTGTGCGCGCTCGGTTACGCCATCGAGTGGGAGCGAGTGAAAGCGATCGCCGGGGACGCGGGCGTAGGGCGTCCCCACATCGCCCACGCTTTGGTTGAGCGCGGCTACATCGCAGAGTTCCGGCAGGCGTTCGACGGTTTGCTGGACGACGGCGGGGCCGCTTATGTGAAGCAGCCGCACGTTTCGATACAGGACGCCGCGGCGATGATCCGCGGCGCGGGGGGCGCCGCCGTGCTCGCGCACCCGCTCTACGTCGCTGAATACGAGAGCATCATTCCGCAACTCGCGGTATGGGGCTTCGCGGGCATAGAGGTTCACTACGCCAACTTCACGCCGGAGCAGCAGGGCGGACTGCTTGCTCTGGCGGGACAGTACGGTCTGCTCCCCTGCGGCGGCAGCGACTTCCACGGCATCGACCCCGATCGCGAGCGCTTGCCGGGTTCCGTCGGCCCTCCGATCGAGGTGTTCGAGGAGCTCGAACGCCGCGCAGGGTCGCCGTAAGGCTAACGCCGTCATGAACGAACCCGCCCTTATCGCGCTCACACTGGCCTACGCCTATCTGCTGGGCTCCGTGTCCAGCGCCTATCTTGTGGGGCGCATCGTGAAGGGAGTCGACCTCCGGCAGGTCGGCAGCGGAACGCTGGGGGCTTCCAACGTCTTTCAGCACGTCGGGCGTTTCTGGTTCGTCGTCGTCGGCGTGTTCGACCTGTTCATCAAGGGACTCACCCCTATCTACCTGGCGCGTCTGCTCGATCTCGACATCGCCGTGCAGGCGGCGGCCGGCCTGCTTGTTGTCGCCGGCCACAACTGGCCGGTGTTCCTCCGCTTCAAGGGCGGACGCGGCGTCGGCCCCACCGTAGGCGCGCTCATTGCCCTGGGGCGTTTGGAGCTGGCGTTTTTCATAGTGCTCGGCGCGGCCGGCTGGCAGTTCACCCGTGCCTCCGCCGTGTGGGTGCTGCTTGCATTTGCATCGCTTCCGCTTGCCGCGCTCTTCTTTGGCCGTCCTCCGGAGATGGCGCTGTTCATGGTTGGTCTGCTGCTGATAACGGTCGTCAAACGCCTCGCAGGGAACTCCCTTCGAGGAGATAATCAGAGCATTCCCCGCTTGCTCTACAACCGGCTGCTCTTCGACCGCGATATAGCGGACCACCGCGCGTGGGTGCGGAGGAACTCCGACCTGGCGGCGCAGGAATGACGGCATTCTCCGTCTGCCACTGGCATCCCGACCGGGAGACTGGTCTGTGCTGCGGCAGTTGCGGCAAGGCGGTCTGCGTCGACTGTATGCGGCAGCACCCCGTCGGCATCCGCTGCAAAGAGTGCCTGACAACGACACGCTTGCCGACGCTATCGGGCTTGGCGTCGCGGGCGGCGCAGGGCTCGTGCTCGTTCCTCTGATCATCCCCGCCGCCGGCCTCTTCTACCTGCCGCTGATGATTGGCCTCGGCTATCTGATTGGCGAAGGCGTAACCGCCGCAGTAAACCGGAGACGGGGCCGCCCCTACCAGTACCTGGCGCTCTTGGGCGTTGCGCTCGCTACGGCTCCCGTCTGGCTCTTTGCAAGCGTCTCCTTCTCGAGCCTCATCGGCCTTGCCGGCGTCGCTTGCGCGGGGGTCTTCGCCTGGCGTCGTCTCGATCCGTGACTACTCCTTAGGAGGCAGATTGGCGCCAACAGGCCCTCTTCTACAATAGCGCTGCCAGCTACAATAATGCTGCCAGACCGCGGGAGCGCGAAGAAAGAGGACGGCGCCGCGAAAGGAGTAGTCATGGCTACCTCCAACCTTGGGCCCTTGCCGGAGCAGAGGCGCGTTGGGTCGGCTAGCCTTATGGCGCGCGGGGCCGCCGCCGCTATCGGCCTCGGCATTGCGGGCTCGGCGGGGCTCGCGTTCTCCTCTGTGCTTATCCCTGCCGCCGATCGCCTCTACCTGCCGCTGGTAATCGGCTACGGATTCCTGATTAGCGAAGGCGTAGCCGTCGCAGTAGGCCGGAGACGGGGGCGTCCTTACCAGATCCTGGCTCTTCTCGGCGTTGCGCTCGCCACTTCCCCTGTCTGGGTCTTTGCGAACGCCTCCGTCGCGAATCTCATTGGCCTGGCCGGAGTCGCCCTTGCGGCGGTCGTCGCCTGGCGGCGTCTGCGCCCCGTAGCGAGTGCGCAGAGCTCGTAAGGGTTCCGGGGGAGCGACGCTCTTCCGATTCCGAGGTGCGCGAGATGCGTAGGGGAGAGGAGCGTTATCACGCGTCCGCGCATTGACGCTGAGCACTGCAGGCGGCGGTGGATTAACCGGCGTCCTCCTCCTACAATGCGCTACGGCGCGGGCGTAGCTCAGGGGTAGAGCATCTGCTTCCCAAGCAGAGGGTCGTGGGTTCGAATCCCATCGCCCGCTCCAAAGCGCGCTGCGGGCGCTTGCTGCTCTGGCGTTGGACGCCGCTTCCGGCGCGTTACTTACGGGCATCCGCGACGACGTAGTGGACTCTGCGCGATTCCACGCCGTGCGATCCATCGACAATGGCTTGGCGGCCCCTGCTGCGAGAGCGGAGAAGTCAGGGCATACGTTGGAGCATAAGCGTCTGATAGCCGTATGAAACCTTGTGCTGCAGGAGGGATAGCCATGACTACGTTCAACCCTGAAGCCCGGCCTGAGCAAGAGCGCATCGTCAAGGTTGACGCTTACCGCGCATTCCAGGCGCGCGAAGGCATCCCCGTCGTCACCGGGTTCGCCGTCGACGACCTGCGCACCCTCGAGCTAGGCGACTGGGCGCGGCTCAACTGCCGCGGCGCTTACATCAACCTCGACGGCGCCGGCGACACCAACGACGCCTACGTTGCCGAAATCCCTCCGGGCGGGAAGATGGCGCCTGAGCGGCATATCTTCGAAAAGAACATCTACGTGCTTGCAGGGCGCGGCGCGACGCTGGTCGGCGACGATCCGAATAGCCAGGTGAGCTTCGAGTGGAAGAAGGGCAGCATCTTCTCGGTGCCGGTCAACGTGCGGCACCAGCATCTCAACGGCAGCGGCGCGGAACCTGCCCGATTCGTCGCCGTAACCACCGCGCCCATCACCATGAACCTCTTCCACAACGAGGGTTTCATCTTCGATAACCCCTACGTGTTCGAAGACCGTATAGGCAACCCGAAGAGCTATCAGGGCGAAGGGAAGATGTGGACCGCGACCACGGGCCGCACCAACGCCTGGGAGACCAACTTCGTGCCCGACGTCGAGACGTTCACGACTTTCACGTGGGCGGAGCGCGGCGCCGGCGGCGCCCACATCAAATTCGAACTGGCCGATCAGACCCAGACCGCTCACATCTCCGAGTTTCCCGTGGGCACCTACAAGAAAGCGCACCGGCACGGCCCCGGAGCCCACGTCATCATTCTCAAGGGCGAGGGCTACTCGCTGCTGTGGCCGTCCCATGGGAGTCCTCACAACGGGATGGAGCGGGTTGACTGGAAGCCCGGCTCCATGGTCGTGCCGCCGAACGGCTGGTTCCACCAGCACTTCAACGGCGGGGCTACTCCCGCGCGTTATCTCGCGTTCCGGTGGGGCAGCCAGAAGCACTACTTCTCGCTTGGCGTCGCTATGGAGGGCGAGACGGATGTCGACGTCAACCTGGGCGGCGGCCAGATAGAGTACGAGAACGAGGATCCTGCCATCCACGACATCTTCCTCGAGGCGCTCGCCCGGGCAGGCGCCGAGTCGCGCATGGCGGAGTTCATTCCCCGGCTGCGAGGCTAGGCTCCGCCGGCCTTGGCCCAACCGCAGCGACGGGGCAGACGGGACAATTGAGCGGACATTGTCCAGCCAATTGTCCCGTCGCAATTTCGAATGGAATTGTCTACCATCTGCTTGGTGGGTAACGGCATACAGGACATTGTCAAGGACAATGTCCACGATTGGAGAGGCACGATGCCCTCTTGGGATGTCCACTTCGATCTTCACGTAGCCGAGTCCGAGCCCGCGCTCGCCAAACTCATCGCGTCCATCCGCGCCAACGCTCAAACCGTGAGCGGCATTCCTCTTCCGCCAAGAGTGCAAGCGCAACTCCACCGGCTCAACATCATCCGCGCCGTCCGCGGCACTACCGGCCTTGAGGGCGTGGATATGTCCGAGGAGGAAGTGAGGCAGGCCATATCGGCGTCTGAAGGAGAGCCGCCCCCGCTTGGCCAGAGCGAACAGCAAGTGCGAGAAGTGCAGAATGCGAACAGGCTGATGCAGTTCGTCGAAGCCTGCCTCGGGAAGGAGTCGAACCAGCCCCTAACCGAGCACTTGATCCGGCAGTTCCACGCAATCCTGACAGACGGCGTCCACTACCCGAATAACATTCCCGGCCGGTACCGTTCGGCGAACGTGAGCGCTGGCGACTACCACGCGCCGGACTACACGGACGTTCCTCGCCTCATGACCGAGTTCATCGTTTGGCTCAACCAGGGCGGAGGTCGGGCTCTCGACCCTATCGTCAAGGCAGTGGCGGCGCACTTTCTTCTCGTCAGCATCCACCCGTTTGGCGATGGCAACGGGCGCGTCTCCCGGGGAGTCGAAAGCTATCTGCTGTATCAGGCCGGGGTGAACGTGCGGGGCTTCTACTCGCTTGCTAACTACTTCTATGAGCATCGTCACGAGTACATAGAGATGCTCACTCACGTACGGTTCCGCTCCGACCCAGACCTGACACCCTTTGTGCGATTCGCCCTCGACGGTTTGGCTGCGGAACTGGAGAGGGTGCGTCTGGAGGTAATTGCCCAGGTGCGGATAATCGCATTCAAGGACTTTGCCCGGGAGCAGATCGCTGCCACAGGCTCGTTAGGACGGAAATCCGGCGACCGGCGACTGATGTTAGTGTTGGGGCTAGTGGGGGAGGGTATTCCGGCACACGACGTTAGGTCAGGAAGGCATCCGCTGGCGTCTCTGTATCGCGGATTGGGCGCCAGGACGCTCGCCCGCGACCTCAACGCGCTGCGCGAATTGAAGCTCATAACGGTCCAGGACGGACTGGTGAGCGCGAACCTGTGGGTTATGGACCAATTCATGGCGGGAGTATGAGCGAGGCGTTTCGCAGCGGGCTGGTGGCGATTGTCGGGCGGGCTAACGTTGGCAAGTCGACGCTGCTCAACGCGCTTGTGGGGCAGAAGGTGTCCATCGTGAGCGCCAAGCCGCACACGACGCGCCATAAGCTGCTTGGCGTCCTCGCGGGCGACGGCTTTCAGGCCGGGCTGCTCGATACGCCCGGCTTCCTGCGCAAGGGACGCGACCAGCTCGACGCGGTCATGGCGCGCCAGCTGTCGTCGGCGTTGAGCGAGGCGGATGTCGTCGCGCTCGTCGCCGAACCCCGCTACCCCGGCGACGTCGAGACGGAGCTGATGCGGCAAATCAAGGCGTCGGGCGCGCCGTCGGTGCTTGCGCTGAACAAGATAGACGCCGTCGCCAAGAGCCGGCTGCTGCCGGTGATCGCCCGCTATGCCGATGCGCACGCGTTCGAGGCCGTCGTTCCTGTAAGCGGAACCGCGTGCGACGGGCTTGACCTGCTCGTCGACGCGTTGCGCGGCGCTCTGCCGGAGCGTGGGCCTATCTTTCCCGATGAGATGCTGACCGACCGTTCGACGCGTTTCCTTGCCGGCGAGATAGTGCGCGAGAAGGTGTTCGAGCTCTACGCTCACGAAGTCCCGTATGACACGGTCGTGGAGATTGAAGAGTTCGATGAGCGCGACGGGAGCGCCCCCGACTACGTGCGGGCGATTGTGTACGTGGACAAGCCCTCTCAGAAGCAGCTGCTGATCGGCAAGGGCGGGGCGGCGCTCAAGGAGGTCGGCGTGCTGGCCCGTCCGGACATCGAGGCGCTCGCAGGCCGTCCCGTGTATCTTGAGCTGTGGGTGAAGGTGAACCCGAAGTGGCGGCGCAAGGCCGGCTTCATTCAGCGCACGCTCTGACCTGTTCGCTGTTCACGTAATCAGCACAATTTCGCGTTGAACGGGAGTGGTGACCTCCAGCCCCGCGGGGCCGACGTAGAGGTCAATCTCCGAGCGGACGCCGAATTGCGGCAAGTAGACGCCCGGCTCGATGGTGAATCCGAGCTGCGGCAGGAACGTGCGCGTGTCGCGCGTTTCCAGGCTGTCGAGGTTGACGCCTCCGGCGTGCACCTGTTTGCCGAGGCTGTGGCCGAGCCGGTGCACGAAATAGTCGCCGTAGCCGGCAGCCGCAATGTGGTTGCGCGCCGCCCTGTCGGCCTCCCAGCCCTGCGCGTTTTCGCCGGACGACAGGCGCTCCGCGAGAAACTCCGCGGCGACGTCGCGCGCGCCTGCGACCACCTCGAACACGCGGCGCTGTTCAGCGGGCGCCTCGCGGCCAATGCTGGCGACCCAGGTGATGTCGGCGTATACGCCGTTCGGCCCGGGCTCGCGGGCCCAGAGGTCGATTAGCGCCAAGTCGCCGAGGCGGAATGCGGAGCTTGCTTCGGGAGTCGGGTTGAAGTGTGGGTCAGAGGCGTGCGCGTTTGCGGCGACGACCGGCCCGTGGTCGGTGACGAGTCCCGCAGATGCGAACCGGTCCATAATGTACTGCGCCGCATCGTGCTCGGTGACGCCGGAGGCCAGGCGGTCGCCTATGAACGCGAATGCGTCGAGCACGATGCCGGCGATGGTGTCCGCCGCCCTGCGATGAGAGGCGAGCCCGGCCTCGCTCCAGCGCTGCGTCGCGTACTGCAACAGTTCGGCGGAGGATGCGATCTCGACGCCGAACGAACGGACGAGCTCGACAGTTCCGGCGTCGACGCGGCCTGCAAGGGGCAGTTCGCGGTTGGGGGAGTACTCCATAGCCACGCGCCGGAAGGGACGCAGCGCCTTGCGCAGCATGGCGTGGAGGTCGTCGCGTCCACGGTAGACGCTCAGGGCCGCGTCGTTGGAGCGGAACTGTCCGGCGTCGACGGCGCTCGCGAACAGAGTAGGCGCGCCGTCGGGCGGCAGCAGCAGGAATACCGGACGGGTGAAGTAGCCGTCGAGGCTGACGATGTCGGCGAGCGCGGGGTTCATGCCTCGGTGGTCGTACACGAGCCAAGCGTCGAGATTGCCAGCGCGCAGGAACTCCTGGGCCTGCTCGATAGGGGATGGCTGCGCGCCGGCGTTGGGGTTAACCATGGCGTCGCGCTAGAACATCCCTTTGATTTGACCGCCGTCGATGGCGATGGACTGCCCCGTTACGAACGCCGCGCGTTCGGACGACAGAAACGCGATGAGGTCGCCGACCTCGTCGGGCTGCCCGAACCGGGCGGCGGGGACTGCGGCGAGCCTGAGAGCGCGCTGCGCCTCGACGCTTCTGCCGGCGGCGCTGGCCTGGGTCGCGATAACTGCCCGCAGGCGCTCGGTCTCCACCGATCCCGGAAGGACGTTGTTGACGGTGACGCCGTGCGGAGCGACCTCGAGCGCCAGCAGTTTCGCGTAGGACGCAAGCGCGGTGCGGGCGACGGTCGACAGGCCGAGCTTGTCCTCCGGCTCACGAATCGTTTTGGAGAGGACGGAGGTAATGCGGCCAAACCCCTGGCCGATCATGCCGGGCAGAACAAGTTGGTTGAGGCGGCGCGCGCTGTTGAAGTTCAGGTCGAACGCGAGGCGCCACTGCTCCTCGGTGAAATCGAGCAAGTCGCCGGGAGGGGGGCCGCCGATGTTGTTCACGACGATGTCGACCCGGCCCCAGTGCGAGCGGACGTCCTCGGCCACGGTGCGAACGGCGTCCGGGTCGGCGAGGTCTGCGGGAAGGGCGAGGACGGTGTCGGAGGGGGCGCCGGTTTCGGCGATGAGGCGCGCCGCAGCTTGTTCGAGTTCCATTGAGCGGCGCGCTGCGATAGCGACGCAGGCGCCCTCTGCGGCGAGCGCGCGGGCGGCGGAGTAGCCGATTCCCTGGCTCGCGCCGCCCACAATGGCGACGCGGTCTTGCAGTCCAAGGTCCATCTACGTCTCCCTGTGTGGGGCCTGGCGCCGGCGGCGCTAATCAGAATGATAACCGTTCTCCGCTCTCCGCCTACTGTCTGCGCTGCACTCGCATTCGTAATTGTTCAGAGTGGATGCGCAGCAAGATACGAGCGCGCGCTGCGCGATGGCAAGCGGTTGGCGCGATGCCGGGCTGTCTGCTTTGGTAAGCTTGGCGCATGGCGACGGCAGAAGGCGAGACGTTCGATCTGTGGGCCCGGCGGGTCTTGGCCGAGCGCTGGGAAGCGCACCCGCACGAGGCCTCGGCGATGGGGCTGCACGAGTTCGATGGACGGCTGCCCGCTCTCTCGCCCGGCGCGATCGCCGATCGCGCGGAACAGCTGCGGGAATCCGCTGCTGCGCTCGAGGGTATCGACACGGAAGCGCTGTCCGGACAGCAGCGTTTCGACCGCGAGCTGCTGCTGGGCGGCATACGCCACGAGCTGTTCGAGCTAACCGAATGGCGCGCTTTCCGGCGCAATCCGATGGCGCTGATGGGGCCTATCGAGATTACGAACTACATGGACCGCTCCTACGCGCCGTCGGAGGAGCGCGCCGCGTCGCTGGCGCAAGCGTTGCGCCAGGCGCCGGCGTACCTCGATGCGCTTGCCGATCTGCTCGAGCCGCCGTTTGCTCGTCCCGTACTGAAGCAGAGCATCGAGAGTTACGAGGGCATCGCCGCGTTCTACCGCAACGAGGCGGCGGAGTTCCTGACGAGCAACGGAGTTGACGCGTCCGAGGCGGAAGCAGCCGCCGGAGCGGTCGACCGCCTTGTTGCGCATTTGCGGTCACACGAGGCGTCGGCGAACGACGACTTCGCGATGGGCGCGGAGCTGTACGCCGCGATGCTGCGCCATGGCGAGATGGTCGAGCTGCCGCTTGGGGAGATTGAGGCTGCCGGCGAGCGTGAACTCGAGCGCAATCTTGCCCTGGCTGCGGATGCGGCGCGACAGCTGACGGGTTCGGGCGATATGGCGGCGGCGATGGAGCGCATCGGCAAGCGGCATCCGACGGCGGAGGGGCTGCTCGACGACACGCGGGCAATGCTGGAAGAGCTGCGCGCGTTCACGGTCGAACGAGGCGTTGCGAGCGTTGTGTCCGAAGTTCGTGCGGCGGTGAAGGAGACGCCGGCGTTCATGCGGTGGGCGTTCGCCGCAATGGATAGTCCGGGGCCGTTCGAGAAGACGGCGACCGAAGCGTTCTACTACGTTACGCCGGTGGAGCCGCACTGGACGGAAGCGCAGGCTGAGGAGTGGCTCGGCAACTTCAACTACGCCACGCTGAAAATCATCTCGGCGCACGAGGTGTATCCCGGCCACTACGTGCACTTTCTGCGCAACGGGCAAGCCCCGTCGGACGCGGCGCGAGTGTTCGGGGCGTACTCGTTCTGGGAGGGTTGGGCGCACTACTGCGAGGAGATGCTGCTGGAGGCGGGATACGGCGCGGACGACCCTGAGCTGCGGCTCGCGATGGCGCAAGAGGCGCTCGTGCGGGTGTGTCGTCTGCTCTGCTCTCTGCGGATGCACACGCAGGGGATGCCGCTCGAAGAGGCGGCGAGGCTGTTCCGCGAACGGGCGTTTATGGCCGAACTGCCGGCGTCGCAGGAGGCGTTGCGGGGGACGTTCGACCCTGGTTATCTGAACTACACGCTGGGGAAGCTGATGATCGCCAAGCTGCGGGCCGACTGGCAGGCCGAGCAAGGCGACGCGTACAGCCTTGGCGCCTTCCACGACGAGTTGCTGGCACATGGGGGGCCGCCGCTTCCCTTGCTGCGCAGGACAATGCTGCGCAGCGACGACGGGCGCATTCTGTAGGCGGCGTGTCCGGTCGAGTGCGTTATGGCTCTGATAGCCTTCACCCTCGTAATGCTGGTTGTCGCGTCGGCGGTCGCGGCGCCGCGGGCATGGATGCGGGGCGCCCGAGGCAGGGACGCCGACGCGCTCGCGATGGGGGCTGCCCTGCTGGGCGGCGGCGTCGGCGCGATTGGGCTCGGCCTCACCGCTTACGTTCACGCGACGGAAGGGACAGAGGAGTTCGCGGCGGCGCCGTACGGGTATCTTGCATTGCTGGCTGTGCTGGCTGCGCCCGTAGGGCTGCACGCGGCGATGCGGAGCAGATCGCGGGTCTGGCGGAGCGCATTGCTCGTAGCGGCGGCGGTTCTCACGCTGGGGGGTTCGCTGATGGCGGCGGCGTTTCCGGTGGGGGGCGTACTTGCGTTCGCAGCGGCGCTTGGCTATCTCGCCGCGCTGTGTAGTCCGCGGGCTCTGCTTGCGCGGCTGGACCCGCGGCTCCCGCCGAGGTGAACTCCGCCCGCCCGCTGGACTGTCCGCTTGCCCGGAGAAGCTGCAGTCGGGGGAGAGGGACGGACGCGGCGAGGGCTATACTCCCTGTGAGGAGAAGGCCGTGACGACTGACGGCGGCGATACGCGGCCCATGCAGCGGGCGATCGAGCTTGCGCGGTCGGCGGCAGGGACGACAAGCCCGAACCCGACGGTAGGGGCCGTGCTCGTGAAGGACGGCCGCATCGTCGGGGAAGGGCATACCTTGCCGCCGGGGCGAGGGCATGCTGAATTTGTCGCGCTCAGCATGGCCGGCGAGCAAGCGCGCGGGGCGGACCTGTACGTTACGCTCGAGCCGTGCGCTCACCACGGACGAACGCCGCCTTGCGCCGACGCCATCATCGCGGCAGGGGTGGCGTCGGTGCGGATCGCGGTGATGGATCCTGCGCCGCACACCAACGGACGCGGGGTCGAAAGGCTGCGAAAGGCGGGAATCCGCGTAACGGTCGACCACGGCCCCCAGGAGGCGCGCCGGCTCATCGAGGCGTTCGCCAGGCATATCGTCGTCGGTATGCCGCTGGTGACGGCCAAGTTCGCGATGAGCCTGGACGGCAAGATCGCGACGCGCGCCGGGGACTCGCGGTGGATATCGAACGAAGCGTCCCGGCGCGAGACGCACCGGCTCCGCGCGGAGGCGGACGCCGTGATGGTGGGCATTGGCACGGCGCTCGCCGATAACCCGTTGCTGACGGCGCGGGGCGTCTCCCTTGCTCCGGTTTTCTCTTCGGATGGGAGCAGAAGGGGCGACGCGCCGGCGGAGGCGCGACAGCCGCTGCGCGTGATTGTCGATAGCGCAGGGCGACTCCCGGCGGATTCGGCGATGCTATCGGCGCCCGGACGAACGCTCGTGGCGACGGCTGGGCCAGAGGGGGCGCGCGCGGCGCAGGCGACGGGGGCGGAGGTGATGGAGGCCGGCGCCGGCGGCGATGGACGGGTCGATCTGCGGCGGCTGCTGGCGGAGCTGGGCGCCCGCGATATAACGTCGGTGCTGGTCGAAGGCGGCGCCGCGCTACATGGGGCGTTGTTCGACGCGGGGCTGGTCGATAAGGTTGTGGCGTTCGTGGCCCCGGTGATTATCGGAGGAGCGGAAGCGCCCGGGCCGGTCGCCGGACAGGGCGTTGGGCCCATCGCGGATGCGCTGCGGCTCGGCGATGTCGAGACCACGGAACTCGACGGCGACCTGATGATAGTGGGCCGGCCGGCGCGATGACATCGTTTCTCCCCGCGGCGGGAGGCTGGAGAGAGCGCGCATGTTCACAGGAATTGTGGAAGAGGTCGGCGAGGTAGTCGAGACCCGCGAGAACGGGCTCGGCATCGCGGGACGCGCCGTGATGGACTCGTTGGCTGTAAGCGACTCCATCGCGGTGAATGGGGTATGCCTCACCGTAACCTCGCGCGACGGCGCCGTCTTCGCCGTCGATGTTGTCGAGGAGACGCTGTCGAGAACGAATCTGGGCGCGCTGCGTCCGGGCGATCCGGTGAATCTGGAGCGCGCGCTGACTCCGCAGTCGCGGATGGGCGGGCACATTGTGCAGGGGCACGTCGACGGCGCCGCCGAGATAGTGGCGATTGGAGGGGCGCCTGCGAGCCGCATCCTGCGGGCGCGTCTGCCCGAACAGCTCGCGCGCTACGTTGTGGAGAAGGGATTCATCGCGGTGGACGGGACGAGCCTGACGGTGACGGAAGCCTCAGGGGACGAGTTCGCCGTCGCCGTGATACCGTACACATGGGAGCATACGGCGCTGCGGGCGAGGCGTCCCGGCGACCGCCTCAATATCGAGGTGGACATTTTGGCGAAATACGTCGAACGCCTGGTTGCGCGCGAGTAGGACGGGCGGGAGGAGCAGCGTGCCGCGGATCAGTGTCGAGCAGGCAATAGAAGACATTCGCACGGGGAAGATCGTCATCGTCGTCGACGACGAGAATCGCGAGAACGAGGGCGACTTCGTGATGGCTGCCGAGTGGGTTACGCCGGAGGCGATCAACCTGATGGCGGCGAAGGGCCGCGGGCTCATCTGCGTTCCGATGACCGGCGAACGACTGAACCATCTGAAGCTTGACATGATGGTGGAGCACAACACGTCGAAGCACACGACGGCCTTTACGGTGTCGGTGGATATCGACAACGGCAGCACGGGAATATCGGCGCACGACCGCGCAGCGACGGTGAAGGCGCTGGTGGACCCGGCCACGAAACCGGAAGACCTGGCGCGTCCGGGGCATATGTTTCCGCTGCGGGCGCAAGAGGGCGGCGTGCTCGTCCGCGCGGGTCAAACGGAAGCGAGCGTCGACCTTGCGCGGATGGCAGGCCTGACTCCGGCGGGGATCGTGTGCGAGATTATGAACGAGGACGGAACGATGGCGCGGATGCCCCAGCTCGAGGAGATATCGCTCGAACTGGGCATCGACATCGTTACAGTTGCGGACATCATTGCGTACCGACTGGAGCACGAGCGGCTGGTCGAGCGGGTCGCAGAGGCGAGGCTCCCGACGACGTACGGCACGGCGCGGGCTATCGCGTACCGGTCGGACGTCGATCCGGCGGAGCACGTTGCGCTGGTGTTCGGGAACGTGCGAACGAAGCAGCCGGTGCTGGTGCGGGTGCACAGCGAGTGCCTTACAGGCGACGTGTTCGGGAGCCTTCGGTGCGACTGCGGGGTGCAGCGCGAGATGGCGATAAAGGCCATCGCGGAGACGGGGCGCGGGGTGTTCCTGTATATGCGGCAGGAGGGCAGAGGCATCGGCCTGCACAACAAGATTAAGGCATATGCGCTGCAGGACGGCGGCGCCGACACGGTTGAGGCGAACCAGAGACTCGGGTTCCCGCCCGACCTGCGGCACTACGGGATAGGCGCGCAGATTCTCGTCGACCTCGGCGTGCGGAATATGCAGCTGATGACGAACAACCCGAAGAAGATAGTAGGGCTCGAGAGCTACGGGCTGAACATCGTCGAGCGGGTGCCTATCGTCGTGCAGAGCAATCCTGAGAACGCGCACTACCTGCAGACGAAGCAGAGCAAGCTCGGCCACCTGCTCGCCCTCCCGGAGGAGTAGGGAGGGGTCAGGAGGGCGCGCGTTCGCGTCCACTGCCTCCGCGTTGCGCGTTTCGGCGGGGCGCGTCGAGGAAGAAGGGCGGGTGATTGGGCAGGCCCGGTTCCACTACAATGAGGGCATGGCCCAGGAGATTGCCGGAAGCCTGGATGCGCAATGGATGCGCGTGGGGATCATCGTCGCGCAGTTCAACGAGGCGATTACCTCGCGCTTGCTGAGCGGCGCGCGTGAAGCCGCAGCGCAGCACGGCGTGCGGGAGGACAGGCTCGCAATTGTGCGTGTTCCGGGCTCCTTCGAGCTGCCGCAGGCTGCCGCGCGCATGGCCCGCGACGGGTCATGTGACGCTCTTGTGGCGCTGGGATGCGTGATCCGGGGGGAGACGGCGCACTTCGATTTCGTGGCCGCGGAGGCGGCGCGGGGCATCGCCGAGGTTGCGCGTTCGGCGGGCAAGGCGGTGTCGTTCGGGGTGCTTACCACGAACACAATGGAGCAAGCGATGGCGCGCTCCGGCGGGGCGGCGGGGAACCGCGGCTTCGACGCAATGGAGTCGGCCATCAAGATGGCGAACCTGCACCGGCGCCTCGACGAGGCTGACGGGCTGGTCGGAACAACAGGCTGAACTATGACGATACAGGAACGACTGAACGACGACCTCAAGACGGCGATGAAGGCGCAAGACGGGGTCACCAAGGACACGGTGCGCCTGATTCGGGCCGCGATGAAGAACGCGGAGATCGAGAAGGGCGCGGAGCTCGACGACTCCGGCGCGCTCGACGTGCTCGCTCGTATGGCCAAGCAGTACCGCGACAGCATTACGACCTACCGGGACAACGGGCGCGAGGACCTCGCCGAACGCGAGGAGGCGGAGCTTGCCGTAGTGGCGCGCTATTTGCCCGAGCAGCTCGGCGAGGACGAGGTGCGCGCGCTGGCGGCGCAGGTCGTCGCCGAGCTTGGAGCGTCGGGGCCGCAGGCGCGCGGCAAGGTGATGGGCAGGCTGATGCCTCAGCTAAAAGGCAAGGCCGACGGGAGCCTCGTCAACCGCGTCGTCGGCGAGTTGCTGGGATAGCGGAGCGCCGACGAGAGGCGAGATGCCAGCGAAGTACGGCATTATCGTGTTTCCCGGAACGTGGTCGGACACGGACTGGCGCGACGCGCTGGAGGGCGTGATGGGCACCCAGGCGGAGTACGTGTTCCATAAGGAGACTGCTGTTTCAGGGTTCGATTGCCTTATCGTGCCGGGCGGGTTCTCGTACGGCGATTACCTGCGCCCAGGCGCGATTGCGCGTTTCTCGCCGGTGATGCCGGCGATAGTCGAGTTCGCCAACTCCGGAGGGCCGGTGCTTGGCAGCTGCAACGGGTTTCAGGTGCTGTGCGAGGCCGGCCTTCTGCCCGGAGCGCTGATGCGCAACGCGAGCCTCGAGTTCCGGTGCCAGCCCCAGAATCTTCGCGTGGAGCGCGCGGCGGCGCCGTTCACTGCGCTCGCCCGCAAGGGCGACGTGCTCTCGATCCCCGTGTCGCACGGCGACGGAAACTACTACGCCGACGATGCAACGCTCGCGCGCCTCGAGGCGAACGGACAGGTGGCGTTTCGCTACTGCGACGCGAACGGCGACGTTACGCAGGATGCCAATCCGAACGGCTCGCGAGCGAACATCGCCGGCGTTACGAACGAGGCGGGGAACGTGCTGGGCCTGATGCCCCACCCGGAGCGCGCCGTCGAGCAAGCCCTGGGAGGGGACGACGGCCTGACCATTCTGCGGTCGATCGACGAGGCGCTTTACGAGCGATTGGGCGCGTAGGACGCAGTGGGCGCCGGGATTCTGTTGGCCATAGCGGCGACGGCGGCATGGGGCGCCGGGGATGTATTCGTGCGCCGGGCTATGTTCGGCGCGTCGCCGGAGCTCGTGGTTATTGTGGTGGTTGGCATGGTTACAGCGACGCTCGGCGTTGTGATCGTCTCCGCCGAAGGCGTGGCTGCGCTCGCGGACATACGCCCTGCATTCGTGGCGATTGTGGCGGCGATGGGCGCGCTGGCGTGGGTCACCGGCAACCTCTTCTACTTTCACGGCATGCGGAGGGCGGGCGTCACTCTGGTTGCTCCGATACTGGGAGCAGCCCCGCTCGCCGCAATAGCGCTGGCCGTGCTTCTTGCCGGAGAACGGCCAAACCTCCCGACGGTTGGAGGCGCCGCCGCCGTAGTGGTCGGCGTAGTCGTGATCCTGACAGACCGCAAGCGCGTGCTGCGGTGAGCGCCGCCGGGCGAAGCGCCGAGGGGCGCCGCATCACGCTAGGGTTGACGTTCGCAACGCTGGCGATGCTTTCGTTCGTAACGGCGGGGTTGCTCGCCAACCACGTGGTGGACCGCGGCGCGCCGCCGATAGTCGTCGCGTTCTATGAGGCGCTGTTCGGTCTGCTCTTCGCGCTCGCGGTAAAGGCGCGGTCGCTGCGTGACGGCCCCTCGCCCGACCACGCGGCGCTAGCGTGGATGATCGCAGCGGGAGGGCTGTTTGCGCTGGCGACGGCGAGCTTCTACACCGCGCTCGCGCGCGTCGACTTCAGCGTCGCCGCCCCGATTACCGGAGCAGTTCCGCTGGTGTCGTATGTGTTCGTACTCGTGCTGCTGCGCGGCCACGAACGCCTGACGCCGAGGGTGGCGCTGGGCGCGGCGCTGGTGGTCGCCGGCGTGGGAGTCATCGGGGCCGCCAACTGACGGCGCGGCTATTATTCCCAAGCAGGTGAACGGCAAGATGATGCAGGTATCGCAGGAAACGCTTGACCAGATTGCGCTGAGCCGCACGGAGTACGACCTGATCGTGCAACGGCTGGGGCGCGAGCCGAACGCTCTCGAGCTCGGGCTGTTCGGCGCGCTGTGGAGCGAGCATTGCGGCTACAAGCACTCGAAGCCGTTGCTGAAAGGTTTCCCCACGACAGGGCCCGCGGTGCGGGTGCAGGCCGGCGAAGAGAACGCCGGCGTGGTCGATATAGGCGACGGGCTGTCGGTGGTGTTCAAAATCGAATCGCACAACCATCCTTCGGCGGTTGAGCCCCATCAAGGCGCAGCGACGGGAGTGGGAGGGATAGTGCGCGACATTCTGGCGATGGGCGCAAGGCCGATTGCGCTGCTGAACTCCCTGCGGTTTGGCCCGCCGGACGACGAACGCAACCGCTACCTGTTCGAGGGCGTTGTCGCGGGCATTTCGGCCTACGGCAACTGTATCGGCGTTCCCGACGTCGGCGGAGAGGCGGCGTTTGCGCCCAGCTACAGTGGGAACCCGCTCGTGAATGCGATGTGCGTGGGACTGCTGCCGGCGGGAGGCCTCGTGCGCGCGGCGGCTGCCGTTCCCGGCTCTACGCTGATGGTGGCGGGCTCGGCGACGGGGCGCGACGGAATTCACGGAGCGTCGGGGCTTGCGTCGCGGGCGTTCGAGGAAGAGCGGGAGATGCGTCCGACCGTGCAGGTGGGAGACCCGTTCCTCGAGAAGGTGCTGATAGAGGCGTGCCTGGAGGCTGCGGCAAGCGGATGCCTGGAAGCGATGCAGGATATGGGCGCCGCGGGACTCACCAGTTCGGTGATGGAGTGCGCCGCCAAGGGCGGCACGGGAGTCGAGATCGACGTGGCCAGGGCGCCTCGCCGTGAAGAGGGCATGACGCCGTACGAGGTGATGCTGTCGGAGTCGCAAGAGCGCATGCTGCTTGTCGTGAAAGAGGGGCGCGAGGAGGATATCGCAGCGCTCTTCAAGCGATGGGATCTGGATGTTGCGGCCATCGGCTCGGTTACCGGCGACGGAGTCGCGCGTATCTACGACGACGGACGGCTCGTGGCGGAGGCTCCGGTTAGCGTGCTGGTCGATGCGCCGCAGTACGAGCCTCCGGGCGCGCGTCCCGCCTATCTCGACGACCTGCAGGCTGCGGCTATGCCTCCGCTTCTGCCTGCGTCGGAGGCGGCCTCGCTGCTGCTGCGCCTGCTGGCGTCGCCGAACATCGCCAGCAAGCGGGCGGTGTACCGGCGGTACGATCACGAAGTGCAGACGCGCACGGTCGTCAAGCCCGGGCCGGGGGATGCGGCAGTGCTGCGGCTGCGCGAATCGGAGAAAGGGCTGGCGCTGGCGGTCGACGGAAACGGACGGCTCGCCTACCTCGACCCGTACACAGGGGGCGCGATGGCCGTGGCGGAGGCGTGCCGGAACGTCGCGGCGGCGGGCGCGTCGCCGATGGCGATTACCGACTGCCTCAACTTCGGCAATCCGGAGAAACCGGAGGTGTACTACCAGCTCGCGGAGTGCGTGCGCGGAATGGCCGACGCATGCCGCGCGCTCGGCGTGCCCGTAGTGAGCGGCAACGTTTCGCTGTACAACGAAACGCAGGGGGAAGCGGTGTATCCCACGCCAGTGGTGGGGGCGGTTGGCGTGCTGGACGATGCAGGCGCGCGCGTCGGCGCGGCGTTTGCTCCGGAGAGCGTCGTGGTGCTGCTCGGCGCGTCCCTTGACGCGGAGGCGGAGACACTCGGAGGCAGCGAATATCTTGCTGCGGCGCACGGCGTAATTGCCGGGAAGCCGGTCATCGACCTCGACGAGGAGGCGCGGCTGCAACAGCTCCTCGTGCAGTTGGCGAAAGCGCGGTTGCTGCGCTCGGCCCATGACTGTTCGGACGGCGGCCTCGCAGTGGCGCTCGCAGAGAGCGCGATATGGGGAGGCGCCGGGTTCGCCGGAGAGGGCGACTGGGCGTCCGGGCGATGGGACGCGGCGCTGTTCGGCGAGTCTCCGTCGCGGGCGGTCGTCAGCTGTTCGGCGTCCGACGCAGGAGCGGTCGAAGCGGCGGCGGCGGGGGCGGGAGTTCCTGCGGTCAGGATCGGCGCGACGGGCGGGGCGCGGTTTGCGTTGCCGGGCCTCGTGGACGTCTCGCTTGGAGAGTTGGCCGACGCGTACGATGGCGGCCTGGAGCGCGCGCTGGGCCGGCAGTAGGCGGCGATGCGGCGGACGGGCGCCGCGTCGAATGCAAGTGTCTCTACGGCGCAATATTTGGCAATTGCTGTGCGGGCGGCGAGCGGGGCCCGCGCTGATAATGCGTTGTCTGCGCGGAAGGATTACAGGCGTCAAGCGGGGCGCACAGCCGAAGGACAGTTGCCGCTTGCGCCATGCGCTCCAATGGCCGGATGGTTATCCGGTATGATTAAGTGCGGCTTTGCGCCGCATCGGCGCCCGCAGCGGTCGGCTGTGGAGTATCCAGCCTGAGAGGGAGTCAGTATGAAGGTCGTCTTTCTGGAAGATGTGGCCGGCACAGCGGACGCCGGCGAAGTGAAGGAAGTGAAAAACGGGTTCGCGCGGAACTACCTGTTGCCGCGCGCGCTTGCGGCGCCCGCGACGCCGGACCAGCTCCAGCGCTTGCGGGCCATTGAGAACGCCGCCCGCGAGAAGCGCATCAAGTACTCGCAGGAGTGGCGCGAGGTCGCCGAGCTTATCAACGGCCTGTCGGTCACGGTCGAGGTGCGGGTCGGGCCGTCCGGCCGTCTGTTCGGGTCGGTGACGAGCCGGACGATAGCGGCGAAGCTCACGGAAGCGACGGGGCGGGAGTTCGACCACCGGCAGGTGCTCCTGGGCTCGGCGATCCACGAGGTGGGCGATTACCCTGTCGCGCTGCGGCTCTACCGCGAGGTGACTGCGGAGGCGGTGGTCTCGGTCGTTCCCGAGGGCTATCGTCCCCGCGCGTCCGAAGACACGGAAGAGCAGGACGCTGCTGCGGACGAGATTGGCGGCGACGACTGGGGCGAGGAAGAGTACGACGACGCTGATGAGGGCGAGTCCGACGACTACGAGGAAGAGCGGTAGGCGCCGAGTGCAATGTACGCGGAGAAGCTCCCTCCCTATGACCCGGACGCTGAAGAGGCGGTAGTCGGCTCCCTCCTGATTGACGGGGAGGCGATAAACCGGGTCGCGCCGCTTGTAAAACCGGAGGACTTCTACCGCCAGAGCAACCGGTGGTGCTACGAGGCTTGCCAGGCGCTCTACTTGCGGAACGAGGCGATCGACCAGATCAGCGTCGCCCGCGAGCTGTCGCTCAAGGAGCGTCTGGACGGCGTCGGAGGGCCTGGGTACCTGAGCCACCTGATAGCGGTCGTCCCGACATCGGTGCACGCGGAGCACTACGCGCAGATAGTGAACCGCACCGCGACGATGCGCAGGCTTATCCAGGCCGGGGGCGACATTGCCGAGATTGGCTATGCGGACGCTCCCGACGTGGAGCAGGCGCTGCAGCAGGCCGAGGACGTCCTGTATCACGTGCGGAACACGCACGTAACGCGCGACTTCATAACCATTCGGGAAGTGCTTGACCAGTACCTCGAGGAGACAGCCGACCTCGACGCACTGGCGAGAGGCGCAGCCCCGATTCCCAGTGGATTCTTCGACCTCGACAATGCGCTGGGGCGGTTGCAGCGGGGCGACCTCTTCATTCTGGCGGCGCGCCCCTCCATCGGGAAATCGACGCTCGCCATCAACGTCGCGCGGTACGCGGCGGGGCAGGGCGCCGTCGCCGCGGTGTTCAGCCTCGAGATGAGCAACGAACAGCTTGCGCTGCGCATGCTTTCCGCCGAGGCGGAAGTCGACAGCCATCTTCTGCGGCTGGGACTGCTCTCGCAGTCCGCCACCGACAGGGTGATGACGGGCGTCGGCGCGCTCTCGGACTTGTCGATATATATGGACGACTCGCCTGCGCAAACGGTGCTGGAGATGCGCTCCAAGCTGCGGCGGCTCCACGCCAACCGCAACGTCGACCTCGTTATCGTCGATTACCTGCAGCTCATTTCGGGACGCGGCAACCGCGGGGAGAACCGGGTGCAGGAGCTTAGCGAGATAACGCGGCAGCTCAAGGCGATTGCGCGAGAGCTGAACGTTCCGGTCATTGCGATATCCCAGCTCTCGCGCGCTATCGAGCAGCGCCCCGACCATAAGCCGCAGCTGTCCGACCTGCGCGAGTCCGGTTCGATCGAGCAGGACGCGGACGTGGTGGTCTTCATTCATCGCGAGGACAAGTACGTTACGGCGGAGCAGTGGGAGCAGCGTCACCCGACAGACCCGTACCCTGAGAACCTGGTGCAACTCGTCATCGCCAAAAACCGGCACGGGCCGACGCGCACGGTGGATCTCTACTTCAGGGCGCACTTCTCTCGGTTCGAGAATCTTGCGACCGAAGCGGCGGCGCGATGAACGCGCCTTCGCCAAGGTTCGACGCTCGAGAGAAGCTGCTGCCGGCGCCGGCGTCGCTGTTCGGATCGTTGCTGGCGGAGATAGGCGACGCCGCCGAGATGAAGTGCACGCTGCGGGTCGTGGGGCTCGCGGCCCAGATGAGCGGCGTCCCCAAACGCGTCGCAGCCTCCCGCCTCGAAACGGACGCGGTGCTGCTGGAGGCGCTGGGGTCGCCGGAGGAGGTGCGGCGCGGCGTGAGGCTCGCTGTCGAGCGCGGAACGCTGCTGGAAGCGTCCGGGTGGCTGCTGCTGCGAACGCCGCAGAACGAGCGCGAGGCGGAAGCTCTCGGCCTGGCGCCGCAGTATCACAGCGAGGAGCCTGCGACGCGTCCGAGCGTCTATGAGTTGTACGAGCAGAACATTGGCATGCTGACGCCCCTGATAGCCGAGGCGCTCCGGGACGCGGAGAAGGAGTACCCGGCGCAGTGGGTGGAGTCCGCCATCGAGGAAGCGGCGGCTCGCAACGCGCGAAGCTGGCGCTACATCTCCGCAGTGCTGGAACACTGGAAGAGCGAGAACAGAGGACCAACAGGGACGAGAGGATCAAAGCGGCGTGGAGAGCCTGGGCGACATTCTGAGACGCTTACAGTTGCAGAGTACCTCGAACGCCAACGCCGCCCCTGACTGGCTGGAGGGGATAGGCGTCGAGGCAGAGGATGACCCCTGTCCTCACTGCGGAGGCCGCGGTTGGGTGCGCCGGAATGCGCCGGTGGGCGATCCGGACTTTGGCCGCGCGTTCCCCTGCGTCTGTCAGGAGCAGGTGAGCGAGGGAGTCCGGCAGGCGCGTCTGCGGCGGTACAGCAACCTCGGGTTGCTGATGGACGTCCGCCTGGAGGGCCTCAACCCGCTTGGCCCGTCGGCAAGCGCCGAGGGGCAGGCGCGATACGGCGTTGCGCTTGAGGCTGCGCGGGGCTTTACCGAGCGCCCGCAGGGTCTGTTGCTGCTCACGGGAGGCAACGGCGTCGGCAAGACGCGCCTGGCCGCCGCCGCCGCCAATCGCCTCATAGAGCTCGGGCGCCCTGTGTTCTTTGCGTTCGTGCCCGACCTGCTCGACCAGCTGCGCGGCAGCTACGCGCCCGATTCCGAGCTGGACTACGGGGAGCTATTCGAATTGGTGAAGAATGCGCCCGTGCTCGCGTTGGACGACCTCGGCGGACACAGCGGCACGGCGTGGGCCGAGGAGAAGCTCTTTCAGATAATCAATCACCGCTACATCGCCAGCTTGCCGACCATCGTTACGTCGTCCGTGCAGGTTGACCGCCTCGAAGGACGGCTGCAGACGCGGCTAATGGACTCCCGATGGTCGCGAGTGGTCGATCTTGGGGGGAGCGCAAAGGCGGGGATGCCGGAGATGGGGGCGATTCCGGCTGCGATGCGGAAGTCGATGACGTTCGAGTCGTTTGATCCGTGGGGGTTGAGCGGGGACAAGCGCGCGATGCAACTGCGCAGTCACGTGAAGAGCGCCGTGTGGTCTTTCGCCCAAACGCTGGAACGCTGGCTGGTGCTGTATGGGGGAACGGGAAGCGGCAAGACGCATCTGGCGGTTGCAGTGGCGAACACACAACTCGAGAAGGGGCGCGACGTCTTCTATGCGTTCGTGCCCGACCTTCTCGACCACCTGCGGGATACGTACAACCCGGACAGCAGGGTCACGTACGACGAACTCTTCGACCGTGTGAAGCAGGCGCACCTGCTGATTCTCGATGACCTGGGCGGCGAGAATTCGAGCTCGTGGGCGTACGAGAAGCTGTATCAGATTATCGTGCGCCGGCAGCACGCCGAACTCCCCACTATTGTGACCTTCCGCAGTCTCCACGAGAACAAGAGCGACCCCATGGCCGACCCCATTGCATCGCGTCTGAACGATGGCCGGCTGGTCACGCCGCTCCATCTGGATGTGCAGGACTACCGGAACACGGGCAAACAGCAGAGCCAGAGCTCCTATCATGGGTCGACGGGCAGGCGACGCAGCCCGGAGCCGAGGCGGCCTTTCTGATGACGTCCGGCGTCGGGGCGTCCTGTGTGTTCTGCGACATCGTTTCGGGAGGCGTTTCGCGCTCCATTCGTCATGAGGACGACGAGTTCGTCGTGTTCCGGAACGCGCTTACCTGGGCGCCGGTGATGTGGCTTGTCGCCCCGCGCCGGCATATGGGCCAGGCCGAGTTCTGGCGATCGCCGTTGTTCGAGCGCGCGGCGCGGCTTGCGGTCGCCATCGGCGAGGAGGATGCGCCCAACGGCTTCCGCATCGTCTCCAATTTCGGCAGCGACGCCGCGCAGTCGCAGCCTCACGGTCATCTGCACGTGCTGGGAGGCGCCGACCTTGGGCTGTACATGGACTGGCCCGGCAAGGGAGACTACCGGAAGATTGTGTACGGCAAGGCGCCGGCGCGCGAATCCCCCGAGAGTCCGCAGGGATGACGGACGTGCTCCTGGTGGGCGCGGGAGGCTTCATCGGCGCGGCGTCGCGTTACGGCGTGCTCGTCGGCGTGGGCCGCTTGCTCGGCCAACCAGCGTTCCCGTGGGGAGTGCTGGCGGCGAACGTGCTCGGCTCTCTCCTCATCGGCGTGCTCGCAGGCCTCGCCGAGACCCGGCAGGTGTTCAGCCCCGAGGCGCGCCTCTTCCTCTTCATCGGCGTTCTTGGCGGTTTCACGACATTCTCCGCCGTGAGCAACGACACCTTCACGCTCCTGCGCGACGCCAGATACGCGGCGGCGGCCGCTAACGCCGGGCTCTCGATTGCGCTGGGTCTCGCGGCGGTCGCCGTGGGCTATGCGGGAGCGCGAACGCTGTCGTAGGAGCGCTCGCGGCGCGCTATCCGTTAGACTAGGCGCTTAGACCAAGCCCTCCAGCTCCGCAGGAAGCCGCGCCATGACCACACGCCATACGTCGCCCCTCCGCTACGATCCCAGTGAGCTCGACCGTAAGTGGCGGCGGCGGTGGGCCGACGACGGCCTGCACCAGGTCGACGACGGCGACCCGCGCCCCCGCTGGTACGCCCTGACGATGTACCCCTACCCTTCCGGCGACCTGCACATTGGGCATTGGTACGCAATGGCGCCTTCCGACGCGCACGCCCGCTTTATGCGTATGCGCGGCTACAACGTGCTGCATCCTATGGGGTTCGACGCGTTCGGCCTGCCGGCGGAGAACGCCGCCATTCAGCGCGGCATCCATCCTGCAGTCTGGACGATGGACAACATCGAGCGCATGCGCGGGCAGCTCCGCTCTATGGGCGCCGTCTACGACTGGGACAGAGAGGTCGTCACGTGTCTGCCTGAGTACTACAAGTGGAACCAGTGGTTCTTCCTTCGGATGTACGAACGCGGGCTGGCCTATCGCGCCGCCGCTCCGGTGAACTGGTGCCCCACCTGCCAGACCGTGCTCGCCAACGAGCAGGTGGTCGACGGGAAGTGCGAGCGCACCGGCGACGTCGTCGTTCGGCGCGAGATGGACCAGTGGTTCTTCCGCATCACCGACTACGCCGACGAACTGCTCGACTTCTCCGGAGTCGTTGACTGGCCGGAGCGCATCAAGACGATGCAGACGAACTGGATAGGCCGCAGCGAGGGAGTCGACATCGCGTTCGACATCTCCGAGTACGGGCTTCCCGAACAGGAGATACGCACGTTCACGACGCGCATCGACACTATCTACGGCGTTACGTTCGTCGCGCTTGCTCCGGAGCATCCGCTGGTGGAGCTGCTCACGACGCCGGACCGGCGCGACGCCGTCCGCGAGTACGTAGCGCGAGCCCGCGAGGCGTCGGAGATCGACCGTCTCTCGGCGGAGCGCGAGAAGACCGGCGTCTTTACCGGCGCCTACGCAGTGAACCCGTTGAACGGCGAGCGCGTCCCCATATGGGTTGGCGACTACGTGCTGCTTACGTACGGCACGGGCGCCGTGATGGGCGTGCCGGCCCACGACTCGCGCGATTTCGAGTTCGCGGAGAAGTTCGGCCTCGACATTCGCGTGGTCGTCGCTCCGCCCGAGTGGGATGGCGCTCCCCTCGCCGAAGCCTGGATCGAAAAGGTCGGGACACAGGTCAACTCCGACCAGTTCGACGGCTTGCCGAATGCGGAGGGCTACGAGGCCATCGCCGACCACGTCGAGCGGCAAGGCTACGGCAGGCGAACGGTCGGCTACCGCATGCGCGACTGGCTCATAAGCCGTCAACGCTACTGGGGCACGCCGATCCCCATCGTCTACTGCGCCGCGTGCGGCCCGCAGCCCATCCCCGACGAAGAGCTGCCCGTACTGCTGCCCAGCGACGCTGAGTTCAGGCCTACCGGCGAATCTCCCCTCCTCCACCACGAAGAATTCCTGCACACCTCGTGCTCCAGGTGCGGCGGGCCGGCTGCTCGCGAGACCGACACGATGGACACGTTCGTGGACTCGTCGTGGTACTTCCTGCGCTATGTCAGCCCGGACTACGACGAGGCGCCGTTCGACCCGGAGAAGGCCGGTTCCTGGAACCCGGTCGACCAGTACACGGGCGGGGCCGAGCACGCGGTGATGCATCTGCTCTACGCGAGGTTCTTCACCAAAGTCATACGCGACCTCGGCCTCATCGATTTCGGCGAGCCGTTTCTGCGCCTCTTCAACCAGGGCACAGTGCTCTCGAACCATATGAAGATGAGCAAGAGCCGGGGCAACGTCATCGCGCCCGACGACTACGTGCAAGAGGTGGGCGCCGACGTAGTGCGCCTCTACCTGATGTTCATGGGCCCGTGGGAGGGCGGCGGCGACTGGAGCGACTCTGGCATCAACGGCGTCGCCCGGTGGGTGAACCGGCTCTGGGACCTCTGCTCCAGGCCCGCCGAAGACTTGCCGCAGACTGAGGGGCCCGCCGACCGCGCCGTCCTGCGCAAGACGCATCAGACCATTCGCGGCGTAGTCGAGGACTACGAGCGCTTCAAGTACAACACAGCGCTCGCCCTGATGATGGAGCTCACCAACGAACTGGCCCCCGCATGGGACGCCGGGGCAGTGTCGCGCGACGTGTGGCGCGAGGCCATCGCCGACCTGCTGCTGCTCATTGCGCCGATGGCGCCGCATATCGCTGAGGAGCTGTGGGAACGCGCAGGCGGGGCCTACAGCATCCACCAGCAGCCTCTGCCGGAATGGGACGAGACGCTCGCCGCCGTCGAGGAGGCGACGCTGGTGGCGCAAGTGAACGGAAGGGTGCGCGACCGCATCGCCGTGCCTGCCGGCATCGCTGAGTCCGCCGCCAAAGAGGCTGCGCTGGCGTCCGACAAAGTGCGGGCGCACACCGACGGCAAGCGCGTCGAGAAGGTCATCTTTGTTCCGGGGCGCTATCTGGTCAATATCGTCGTCCGTGAGTAGCCGCCCGCGGCTGACGCCGTCCGCGGAGCACGCGTATTAGAGGAGCAGCCGCCGGGTGCTGGACCCCACTGAACGACGGAAGTTTCGCCTGCTGTTGCGCGGAATGCTGCCGGCGCCGTTCATCTACCTGGTCGTCGCGTGGATCTACCTGACGCTGGCGACTCCTGAGCCGTTCTTCAGCGCCGGTGCCGCTGCGGTGATGGGCGCGGTTGTGGCGGTCGCGACGGTGAGCTGGGGCCTCGCTTCGCACCGGATTGCGGTAGCGCGAGGGCGCGCCGACGCCAGGCTTGCGCAGGCGCTGCTTGCGCTGGCGCACGGCCCGGGCGCCGCAGGGTTCATCCTGACGGTGGGCTCGACGCAGCTCTGGTTCGCCGTCGTCTTCGGCGTCCTAGCCCTGGGCATCCTGCTAGTCGTGCGCGCAAAAGTTGGGGAGTAGCCGCACGTCCGAGGGCTGGGCTACAACCAGTACTCCGACGCGCCCGCAGCCGATTAGTTACCCCGCTCGCAGGACCCAGACGCGCGCGAAGGGGTGAGGCGCCGAGGTTTCGGCCTCGACGGTCATGCCTGATTCGCTGAGCGTCCAGGCCCAGTCGTCGAGGGTGTACTTGTTGTGGATGCGGAACTGCTGGAGCGCGCGCTCGTAGCGCGTCTCCTCGGGCTCGCCCGGCTCGATGAGGCGCCGCGCGAGGTACTCCTTCATCGGCTGCCGGAACCAGTCGAACAGCATAAAGCGTCCGCTGCCGGGCTTCACGACCCGCGCCGCTTGCTCCCGCAGAAACGTGAAGGGGTCGTCGAACGCGTGCAGCACGGCGGTCATCGTGAGCAGGTCTACGGCGCCGTCTTCGAACGGCAGCGGGGCCGCCTCCACGTCGAGCAGGTGAAGGGCCGGAGCGGGGCCGGCGTAGTCGAGCGTCCGCGCGTTCTCGATCATCGCCTCGTTGGAATCGACGCCGTGGAGCTGGGCGTCCGGCAGGCGCGCGGAGAGATCGCGCAGGAAGAGCCCGGGCCCGGGGCCGATGTCGGCGACGACGGGGGCGGATGGGAGCGCGGGGGCGATATGCGCATCCCAGAACTGCCAGAAAGCGGGGTTGAAGCGCAGCTCGTAGCGCTCGATCTGACGGCGGAGGGCGCGGTCGTCGCGAAGCGTCATCGCGGCACGCACGCAAGAGCGATGTGGCTGACGCGCGGATGGGCCTCGCCAATGACGTCGAGGCCGCCCGCGTCGAGTAGCCATCGCCAGTCGTCGGCAGTGAATCGGTTGTGGTGGGGCTGCAAGCTCATCAGCGCTGTGGGGTCGTCGCCAAACCCGCCGCGGTTGTCGATGTACTCGGCAAGGGGCTGTCGCCGCCAATCGTACAGCAGGTAGAGCCCGCCGGGGCGGAGCATGCGTCGCGCCTCGGCGAAGAGCGTGAGCGGGTTGTCGAGGAAGCAGACGACGTTCGCCGAAATGCAGAGATCGAGCGAGGCGTCGTCGATGGGGTAGGGCGCGCGGTTCAGGTCGTGCTGCGCGAACGCCGGCGCTCCGACGGGATAGTCCTGCTCCATTGCGTGCGCGAGCATCGCGTCCGACAGGTCGAGTCCCTGGAGGGCGGCGCCGGGCAAGCGCGCGCCGAGCTCTTGCAGGAGGACGCCTCCGCCGCAGCCGAGGTCGGCGACAGCAGGCGTCTGGCCGATTCGCGGCTGCACGGCGGACTCGAAGAACCGCCAGAATTCGGGCGGGTAGCGGCGCCCGGTGTTCGAGGCCATCCGCTCGACCATTGCGGAGTCCAGCCATCTCGATTGCGAGGTCATCGCGCGGCTACTCCTTCATACCGTTCATATCGATTGTGACGCCCTGCTCTTTGAAGATATCGGAGGCGGCCTGCATGCCGTTGAATGCGGCGGGCAGCCCGGCGTAGGGGACGGCCTGGAGCAGCACCTCGGCGATCTCCTCCGGAGTGATGCCCAGGTGGAGGGCGTAGCGGGTGTAGGCGGCGACCTGGGGCGTGCGTCCCATAGCGGTCAGCATACCGAGCACGATCATGCAGCGGGTGCGGAGGTCGAGGCGCTCGCGCGACCATATTTCGCCGAAGTTGTAGCCGATGACGAACTCTTCAAGCCCGGGGATCATATCGAGGCCGGCGGCGTTGCCCGTGCTTCGCGAGCCCTCCGATCCGCTGATAGCCTTCCGGACGGTCCTGCCTCTGGCCTTGCTCTCCTCCGCCTGATGCAACGACATAACGGTCCTCCTGTTCGTAGTTACCGGATGCTACACGACTGAGGGGCGGCGCATGCGGGGCCTCCCCGGGAAACCGGGAGCGCGCTCCCTCCGGCCCCTCGGGCAGCGGTGGGCTGCCTCCCCGGTGCAGGGTGGCGCAACCGGGATTGGCGGCTATAATCCCGCGTATGCAACAGGAAGAAGTGCGACTCACCAGCCTGGCTACTTGCGCGGGCTGAGCCGGTAAGTTCAGCCCCGAGGACCTCGGCGAGGTCCTGAGCCATCTCCCCCACGTGCAGCATGACGACCTGCTCGTGGGATTCGACACAAGCGACGACGCCGCCGTCTACCGTCTGACGGACGATATCGCCGTCGTGCAGACGATAGATTTCTTCCCGCCGATTGTGGACGACCCTTACGACTTCGGCGCAATTGCGGCGGTGAACGCTCTGAGCGACGTGTACGCGATGGGCGGCAGGCCGCTGCTTGCGCTCAATATCGTCTGCTTCCCCGAGGATCTGCCGAAAGACGTGCTGCGGCGCATCCTGCTCGGAGGGATGGACGTTGCGCAGGAGGCCGGCATCGTCATCGCCGGGGGGCACACAGTAAAAGACCGCGAGCCCAAGTACGGACTCTCCGTAACGGGCGTCGTCCACCCCGACCGCATCGTAACCAACGCCGGCGCAAGGGCTGGGGATGAGCTGGTGCTGACGAAGCCGCTCGGCTCCGGCATCATCACGACCGCCGCCAAGGCGGGCGTCGCCGACGACAGCGTCGCCGCCGGCGCAGTCGCCGTGATGCGGCAGCTCAACCGCGCCGGAGGCGACGCGATGGCGGAGGTCGGCGTGAAGTCGGCGACCGACATCACAGGGTTCGGGCTTGTGGGCCATCTCCTCGGCATGCTTCGCGCAAGCGGGACTGCCGCAGCGCTGCGTATGGCGGACGTTCCTCTGCTGCCGGGGGTCCGCGAGCTTGCCGAGCGCGGCGTCGTTCCGGGCGGCACGCGCAACAACCTCGACGCATTCGATAGCGCAGTCGCCTGGGGGGCTGGAGTCTCCGACGACGACAAGCTCATTCTTTGCGACGCCCAGACGTCGGGCGGGCTGCTCATCGCGGCGCCGCCGGGCTCGACCGACGCGGTGCTTGACGGGCTTGCTCGCCGGGGCGTCGTCGGGGCAGTGATAGGGCGCGTCGTGGCGGCCGACGAGGCTGCAAACACGATCGAGGTCGAGCCGTAGCGCTGCGCGGCCGCCGCATGAGCGCTTTCGACCTGCCTGCCGCGCCTTCCCGGAGCGCGCGCGAACTCGTAGCGGACGCCTGGGACGCAACCGGTGCCGTCCTTGCGCTGACCGCCGACCTCGACGCCGCTCAGCAGCAAGGGCCGATGATTCCCATCGTAAACCCCGCACTGTGGGAGGTCGGCCATGTGGGGTGGTTCTTCGAGAAATGGACGCTCCGCAACCTGTACGAGGCGTCGAGTATGATTGCGCGCGCGGACGAGCTGTACGACTCCGCCGCCATCGCTCACGACATCCGCTGGCGGCTTGCGTTTCCGACCTGGGAGGAGACGCGGGCGTTCGTAAGCGCCGTGGCGCGGAGCGCCGCCGAGCGTCTGGAGCGAGGAGAGCCCAACGCGCCGGAGCAGTACTTTATGCAGCTGGCTACGCTGCACGCCGATATGCACGCCGAGGCGTTCGCTTATACGCGCCAGACGCTGGGGTTCGCCGAGCCCAGTCTGTCTATGCCTGCGCTGCAGCCTCCGCCCGAGCCGGGCTACGAGCCTCACGATGTCGCCGTGCCGGGCGGGACGTTCCTGCTCGGCGCGATCGAGGGGGAGTGGCCGTTCGTGTTCGACAATGAGAAGTGGGGGCACGAGACGCGCGTCGAGCCGTTCGCTATCGCCTCCACGGCTGTGACGAACGGCGAGTTCCTGCGGTTCGTCGAGGCGGGCGGCTACCGCGACCGCTCATGCTGGTCGGACGCGGGGTGGTGGTGGAAGCAGGCTGCCGGAGCGGAGCATCCGGTCTACTGGCGTCGTGAGTCCGACAACAGCTGGCTGATGCGGCGTTACGACGTCTGGCGCCCCATCGACGCGCACGCGGCGGTTATTCACGTGAACTGGCACGAGGCCAACGCCTACTGCGCGTGGGCTGGACGGAGGCTCCCCACCGAGGCCGAGTGGGAGCTTGCCGCGGCAGGCGGCGCCGGAGGCGGCCCGAAACGGCGCTACCCCTGGGGCGATGAGCCTCCGTCGTCTGAGCGGGCGAATCTCGACTTTAGGGGCCGGGGGACGATCGACACGCGCGCGCTTCCCGCGGGCGACACGCCGCTCGGCTGCCGCCAGATGCTGGGGAATGTGTGGGAGTGGACTGCAACCGAGTTCGGCCCCTATCCGGGGTTCGTTCCCGACCCTTACAAGGAGTACTCGGAGCCGTGGTTCAGCGGGCACAGGGTGCTGCGAGGGGGCGCCTGGAGCACGCGCAGCCGCCTCATCCGCAACACCTGGCGCAACTTCTACACGCCCGACCGGCGCGACGTGATGTGCGGGTTCCGCACTTGCGCCCGGTGAGCTACGGAAGCCGCTGAACCGTGCGCATCGGACTGGTGACGCCTGCGCCTCCTCATAGCCGCAACGGAAACCGCGTCACTGCAAACCGCTGGGCCGGGATATTTCGCGAGCTTGGCCATCGCGTAGCCGTTAGCCAGGCGTACGGCGGCGAGAACTACGACCTGCTGGTGGCGGTGCACGCCCTGCGGAGCGCGCAGTCGGTGCGCGAGTTCAAGGCCCGCTATCCCGTCCGGCCCGTCATCGTGCTGCTTGCAGGCACCGACGTCTACGGCCCGCTGTACGACGAGGGCGGCGGGGCCATCCTCGACCTCGCGGAGCGGGTCGTTACGCTTCAGCGCCTCGCCGTGGAGGAGCTCCGTCCGGAGCACAAGCCGAAGGCGCGCGCCATCGTGCAGTCGGCCCGTCCGACGCCGGGGCCGGGCCCGTCGCCGAACGCCCGGACGTTCGACGTGAGCGTCGTGGGGCATCTGCGTCCGGTGAAAGATCCGTTCCTCACAGCGAAGGCGGCGCGGCGCCTGCCTCCCGAATCGCGCATCCGCGTCGTGCAATTGGGCGATCCGCTCTCTTCCGCAATGGAGCGGAGGGCGAACGCGCTGGATGCAAGCCATCCCCGCTACGAGTGGCGGCGCGGCCTGCCCGCCTGGCGCGCGCGCCGGGCGATGAAGCGGTCGCAGGCGATGGTGATTTCGTCGATATCGGAGGGCGGCGCCAATGTAGTGTCGGAGGCGGCGGTCGACGGCGTCCCGGTGCTTGCGTCGCGGATGCCGGGCAACGTGGGACTGTTGGGCGACGACTATCCCGGCTACTTTCCCGTGGGAGGCAGCAGGGAGCTGCGGCGGTTGCTGCTGCGCTGCGAGCGCGAGCCGGAGTTCCTTGCGGAGCTGCGGGACGCGGCCTCGCCCTTGCGGGCGGCGCTGCGTCCCGAGCGCGAGCGCGGAGATTGGGAGTCGTTGCTCGGAGAAGTCGGCGCGGGCTGACTGCCGAGGGCGTCTCTTTCTTTCCTATCCGCCGTCGTATCCGCGGCTAGCGCGAAAGGCGGCGAATTCCGGCTGCTGCGAGGTCGACGCTGAGCACGAGCAGCAGATACCACACGAGCAGCAGCGTAACCGTGGTGTAGTGGAAGTGGCTCAGAGCGAGCCGGAACTCCATGCCCAGTCCGCCCGCCGCGACGAGCCCCACGACCAGGGTGGTGCGGATGATCACCTCCCAGCGGTAGAAGAGGTAGGTGATGAAGCGCGGCAGCGCTGCGGGGAGCACGGCGAAGACGATGACCTGAAACCAGCCTGCGCCGGAGGTGCGGAGCGCGCGCGCCGGCCTCATATCGAGCCCTTCGACCACCTCCGCCGAGAGTTTGCCGAGAATGCCGAAATTGTGCGCCGCCAGCGCCAGCGCGCCGGGAAGGATGCCGGGCGAGAAGATGAAGACGAGCAGCATCGCCCAGATAAGCTCCGGCACCGACCGGCTGAGGACGTAGGCGAGCCGCACGCTGAAGAACCATGCCCGCCAGACGGGACTGCGATGCGGAGCAAGCTCGCCGGCCATAACGTTCCGCGCCGCGAACATAAACGTGAGCAGCGCGCCGATTGCCGACAAGCCGGCGGCCAGGACGCTCATCGCGAGGGTGTCGAGCGCCAGCCCTCCCGCCTCGGCCCACGCCGCGCCGTCGAGGTACGCCGGCGTTCGTTCGCTCCCTGCGCCTGCAAGGTCGCCAAGGAACGACCACGCCCGGGTCGCCGTCTCGCCCGACAGGAATCCGTGTCTCGGCCACGTCTGCGCGAGCGCGATATACGCCCATGCGCCCACGACGAGCAGCGCCGCCGCGGCGATAGAGCCGGACACGAACGTGAGCCGCAGCGCGGGCCGAGGGCTGCGGGCCGAAGGTGCGGCGCTCACGGGACGATCCTCCGCCGCACCTGCGAACTCCACAGATCGACGAGCACGACCAGCGCGACGAGCGCCCAGAGGAACGTCCATACGCGGTCGTACGCAAGGTCTTCGAGGGCGATCTGCACCTGGAACCCGAGTCCGCCAAGTCCGACCCATCCGAGCACCGCCGCCGAGCGGATGCCGCACTCGAAACGGTAGAAGGTGTAGGAGAGCATATCCGGGAGCGCCATCGGCAGCCTTCCGAACAGGAACACGCGCCATTCGGAGGCGCCGGAGCGGCGCAACGCCTCGAGCGGCGCCTCCGGCGCGTCCTGCAGCAGCTCCGCGTAGATGCGGCCCAGGATTCCTCCGTAGGGGAGGCCGAGCGCCAGCACCGCCGCCATGGGCGAGAGGCCGATCGCGGCGACGAACAGCAGCGCCCACACCAGCTCGTGGATCGCTCTGAGGAACGCAAGCACGCCGCGGACGGCGACGATCTGCGCCGCCGCGCTCCCCTTCGACCCCGCTAGCGCTCCCGATGCGATGACGCCTAGCGGAACGCCGATGCACAGCGCGACCGTAAGGCCTGCGACGGCGTACGCCACCGTCTGCCATGCGGCTGCGGCGGCTTTGGCGAGGATGTCGGGAGAGATGTCGGGGCGGAAGAGCGCGCCAAGCGTCTCGACGATGGCGCTCAGCCCGCGCGGCTTGAACACGCCGTCGTCCCAATCGACGCCGAGCAGACTCAGCGCGAAGGCGCCGATGAGGATGAGAGTGACGACGCGCCGGTTCTCCAACGCCCGCGGCGCCGCGGCGCCTATGGCTGTAGCGGGCGGCTCAGGCCTCACTCCGGAGACCTTCGATCTCGTACAGGGCGGCCAGCATGCCGTCGTGCACGTTGCATGCCGGGGTGTCGAACTGCACGACGCCGTTGCGCAGCCCGACGATGCGAGTGAAGTGCTCCCGGGCCAGGTCTACGGAGTGCAGACTCGCGATGAGCGTCGCGCCTTGCTCCTCGGTCACGGCAGTCAGGAGGCCGAGCGCTTCCCGCGCGCGGGCGGGGTCGAGCGAGGCCACAGGCTCGTCCGCGAGGACGACTTTGGGGTTCTGCACGAGCACGCGGGCGATTGCCACGCGTTGCTGCTCGCCGCCCGAAAGGCGTCCTGCGCTCTGATAGGCGAGTTGCTCGACGCCGACGCGGCTAAGCGCCTCGACTGCGAGGCGTCGCTCCTGAGGCCATACGAGCGAAAGCAGCGACCGGGCGAGGCTCCATTCCCCGAGCCTGCCGGCGAGCACGTTATGGAGCGCGGAGAGATTTGGCACGAGGTCGAACTGCTGCGCGATCATTCCGACGAGGCGGGCGAGCTCGCGTCCGGGGCGGAGCTTTGCAAGGTCGCGTCCGCAGAGTTCGACGCCGCCGGTCGTCGGGGCGACGGCGCCGGCCATGAGCCGCAGAAGCGTGGTCTTGCCGGCGCCGCTCGGGCCGATGACCGCTACGCGCTCGCCCTGGCGGATGGCGAGGCGCAGGGGCGCGAGCACAGTCGTCTGACCGTAGCGCATCGAGGCGTCCTCGAACCGCACGGCGGGAGCGTCTTCGACGGCGGTTGCGCCGTTACTCGATAACGCCAAGCTCTCGCGCAACATCCTCGATCGCCCGGTAGTTGTCGTTGTTCGTCGCTACGAAACGGTCGGTCTGGAACGCCTCAGCGATCTCCTGCGCCCTCCCGCCGCGGGAGGCGTCGACGCCAAGCAGCGCGTTGGTTACTTTCTCGACTGCGTCCTCGCCGTGGGACTCTTCGATGGAGGGGTTCACGACCCAGTGGTAGTCGAAGTAGGGCGGCGTCCGGTAGAAGACGTCGACTTTGGAGGTGTCGACCTCGCCGGCTGCGACGCGCGCCTCCCAGACGGCCTCGTTCAGCGCGCCGGCGTCGAAAGCGCCGGACTCGACGAGTTTCCAGGTGCGGTCGTGCGAGCCGCTGAAGCTGATGGAGTCGAAGTCTTGTTCGACGTCGATCCCTGCTTCCGTGAGGAAGTGCCGCGGCATCAGGTGCCCGGAGGTCGAGCTTTCGGAGCCGAACGTGAGCGTCTTGCCGCGAAGATCGGCGAAGTCGGCGACGCCGGCGCCGGGGGCGGCGACGAATACCGAGTGGAACTCCGCGTCGCGGGGACGCTGCGCGATAGCCTGGGCGCCGGGAACCGCAAGGCGGGCCTGCACTCCGGTGAGGCCGCCATACCATGCAAGGTGAATGTCGCCCTGCCTGAACGACGTTACAACGGCGGCGTAGTCGGCCTGCGGCACGTAGCGCACGTTGTAGCCTGTCTCTTCGGAGAGGTGTTCCGCGAGTTTGTTGAACCGCTCCTCCAGCAAGCTGGTGTCCTGGTCGGGGATGCCGGCGATGAGGAGTTCGGCGTCGGGCCCGCTGGAACATCCAATCACGGCCAGTCCGGTCAGCATAGCGGCAGTCAGCGTCGCCCAGAATCTTCGCATGGCGCTCCATTCAGCAACAAAGAGTTTGAAGGCGATGATACGAGAGAGCGATGATTTCGGGCAGTTTCGATTACAATTCCGCATCACAGCGCGAACGCTTCGACGGCGCTGCCCAGAGAGCAGGCGTTCGCGCCCAAAGCCGTCGCAAGGGAGGGGCGCAGGCATATGGACATCAGCGCGCTGCGCAGCTTCGTCGCCGTGTGCCGCGCGGGCAGCTTCCGCAAGGCTGCGCGCGAACGGCATGTGAGCCAGCCCGGAGTCAGCCGGCATGTGAAGCAGCTCGAAACGGAACTGGGCGTCGCGCTGTTCGTGCGAAACCAGAAGCGGGCGACCCCTACCGCCGCCGGGAGCCGTCTCTTCGCGCACGCCGTCGACGCCATCGCCGCGCACGACCGCATTATCGAGTCGCTTGCGCGCGACGACGCTGCGATAGAGGGAGAGCTCCGCATCGCTGCGAGCACGACGCCTGGCGAGTACCTTCTGCCGCGTCTGTTGTCGGACTTTACGGAGCTCTACCCGGATGTTCGCCCGCACGTTGCGGTCACCGACTCGGCGGCAGCCATTGAGCAGGTGGAAGCGGGCGCCTCGACGCTCGGGTTTGTGGGGATGCGCGCGCCGCACGCCGACATGGACTCGACCGTCATCGCCGAGGATGAGCTGGTGCTTGCCGTGCCCGGACGGCATCCGTTCGCCGGCAGGGGGCTGATCGACGTGGCGGAGCTCCGGGGCTTGCCGTTCATCGAGCGTGAGCCCGGCTCCGGCGCGTGGGCGGGGTTCCGGCGGGCGCTTGCGCGAGCCGGCGAGGGAGAGCCCGGCTACCGCCCGGTGATGGTGGTCAACTCGACGCACGCGACGCTGGCGGCGGTCAACAGCGGTTTCGGCTTCAGCGTGGTATCGTCCCTTGCGGTTCGCGAGCACGAGTTCGAGCAGGTGTACCCTGCCCGGCTTACGGGGCTCGATACGCGCCGCAGCCTATATATGATCAAACGCTCTACGTGCAGCTTGCCTACAGCGCTGGCGTTCGGCGACTGGGTGGTCGCCCGGCTCGCGCCGGAGCGCGAGGCCGCCCATCCGGAGTTGTCTCAATGACGCTTGCGTTCTCAGTCGCCGTTTGCATTTCAACCGAGGAGGAGCAGGCATCGGCTGCGGACGAGATTGTCCGCGGGCTCACCGCGCAGCCTATGACGCTCGACCCCAAGTTCCTGTACCACGGGGAGGGCTCCGGCCTGTTCGACGAGATTACCCAGCTAGAGGAGTACTACCCTACTCGCATCGAGCGGTCGCTCCTCGAAAGCTACGGCGCCGAGATCGCCGCCGAGATTGCGCCGCAGGAAGTGGTGGAGCTGGGCCCGGGGAACAGCGCCAAGAGCGGCTTGCTGCTTGGTCCCGCGCTGCGGACGGGCGCGCTGCGCCGCTACATTCCGTTCGACATCAGCGAGTCGGCGGTGCGGGCGGGAGCAGAGGCGCTCGCCGCCGACTTTCCGGAGCTTCCCGAAATCGCCGCCGTAGTGGGGGATTTCTGGCGGCACCTGCCGTCAATTCCGCCTTCCGAGGGCCCGCGGCTCGTGGCGTTCCTCGGATCGACAATCGGGAACTTCCATCCCGCCGAGCGGCTGCGATTCCTCGAGAACGTGCGGGGCCTGCTGACCGAGTCCGGCGGCGCGCTGCTCATCGGCGCCGACCTCGTGAAGGACATCGGCGTGATCGAAGCGGCGTACAACGACGCCAGAGGCGTGACGGCCCTGTTCAATCTCAACGCGCTGAACGCGGTCAACGACTTGCTCGGCGCCGGGGTCGACACGAGCCTCTTCCGGCACCGCGCCTTCTTCAACGCCGAGCACTCGCGCATCGAGATGCGCCTGGAAGCGACAGCCGACGTGGCCATTCCCCTGCCCTCAGGGGACGAGGCGGTAGTCCGCGCAGGCGAGACTATCTGGACGGAAAGCTCCTACAAGTTTACGAAAGAAGGGTTCGCCGCGACGCTGGCCGAGGCAGGGTTCGGCGGCGTTCGCTGGTTCACCGACCCGGACGACCTGTTCGCGCTAGCCCTTGCCCGTCCATAGCGCCTTCCGACCTCAGTCGTCGGGAGGGGCCGCCTCGAGGCGGCGGTACGCTGCGGCGACAGCCGCCCACGCCTCGCGCGGGCGTCCTGCGCGGATGGCGGTCATCTGCTCGCCTGCGCCGTAGCACCACGCCGAAATGTTCTGGACGCCGGCGTCCGCCATCGCCTCGGCGGCCTGCGCGATCTCGTGCTCCTGTCCCGCCGGAATAGAGAACGCCTGCAGCCACGCCATCGACTCCTGGCCCGTCTGGCGGCAGGCGGCGGCGACGCGCGCGCACGAATCGAAAACATAAGGGGAGACCGGTTGACCGTGCGCGCGCCAGAGCGGCGAGACGGCGACGATGTCCGCTGCGCGCGCAACGGCAAGCTGCTCTTCGAGGACGCCGCCGCCCTGCTCCGGCAGGCCCGGCAGCACGCCTACTGCTGTCCGCAATCCGCGCGCTTTCGCATCGGCGCAGGCCTGACCGATGAGACGGGCGATGCTCCAGTGAGAGAACGACTGCTCCGGCCCGCGCTCGCGCAGGTAAGCCGGCTGCGCCTCGCCGCAGCTTCCGCAGACGCATTCCGCATCCGCCCCCGGCGCCAGCGGGTCGTCGAAGAACACGGCGTCGGCGCCAGCTTCCGCGGCGGCGCTCACCCACTCGCCGAGCAGATCCCGAAACGCGGGCGCGTTGGGGCATGCGACGGGGACGCGCTCGCCGCCGGGCCGAATCCGCCACGCATCGGGGCGCCGGACGAGGAAGTCGCTGAACGCCTCTCCCGCGAACAAGCCGCCCAGCCCCCAGCAATCGAGCCACGCATCGAGCCCCGCCTGCCGCGTGGCGGCGACGAGCCCGGCGATCTCGCCTCGGTGGAATGCGAGGTCGTACTCGCTCATAGTGTGGACAACGTAATCGCATCCGGCCCCGGCTATCTCCGGCAGGTCGCGTTCGGCGAAATGGCGGACGAACCGGTTGCCGAGATACGTAACGCCGAGCTTCATAGGCGCTGGTTCTCCTTACGCGCTGTAATCTCCTCGCCCCGCCAACCCTGCCAGCTCCGGAGCGGCGGACTCGCACCGTGTTAGTATGCCTGCACGGTTTTGGGAGGACTGCCGCATGTTCGACTCGATCAAGCACACATTCGCGCTGATGGGCATGAGCTGGCGAGTGCTTATGCAAGACCGGGAGTTACTCCTGTTCCCCGTCTTCTCGATGCTTGGAATCATCCCTATCGCCGTCGCGGGGGCGCTCTTCTCCGTATCGTCCAGCGACAGCGAATCTGCTTCGCTCGTCATGGCCCCGCTGATTGTCGCGGCCTACATCGTAACCGTATTCTTCAACGCCGCCCTCGTGTCAGCCGCGCTGGAGCGGTTGCGCGGAGGCGACCCCGACATCGGCTCCGGCCTCAGGCACGCGATGCGGCACATCCACCACATTGTGCTGTGGGCGATCATCTCGGCAGCCGTCAACATCATCCTGCGCGCCCTCGAGCGGCGCATGCCCGGCCTCATCGTCAACCTTATCGGCGGCGCATGGGAGTTCCTGACCTTCTTCGTCGTGCCGGTGATCGTCGCCGAGGGGCACGGGCCGGTGCAGGGCATCAAGCGCTCCGCCTCGATCGTGCGGCAGACGTGGGGGCGTCAGATCACAGCGACGTTCGGGTTCTTCCTGATCTACATCGGAGCGCTCGTCGCCGCGGTTGCGCCCGCGGTGCTGCTTGCGCTCGTGTTTCCCCTGGGAGGCATCATCCTCGGCGTGGCGCTCGTAGGCTTGGCAATGGCGGTCGTGCAAGCGCTCGAAGGCATCTTCAAGGCAGCCCTGTACGACTACGCGATGGGCCATCAGCCGGCTGGGTTCGATCTGCCGACGCTGCAGAACGCCTACCGTCCCGCGCCGGCCTAAGCGCTTGCGCCCTTAGGGCAGAGGACGAAAGTCCCGCCGCTTCAAGGGCGCGACGAGGAAAATGAGGGCGCCCGGGGCGGCGACGGCGCCCGCCATCCAGAAAATGATCCGCATATCTCCGGTGAAATTCACGGCGGCGCCCATCGCGATCACGCCCGCCGTGGCGCCCAGCAGGCTGCTCAGGAACATCAGCGCGACCGTCGATCCCTGCAAGCCCGGGGGCGCCGCGTCCATCGCAGTAGCGTTGATCACGTCCTGACTGGACCACAGGAAGAGTCCTGCAAGCGCAAGCGCGATCGTGAGGCCGAGGCCGGAGCCGACGACGCCCATAAAGAACATTGCAGCGCCGATTACGGCCATCGCCGCCACAATCGGCGCGCGCCGCCCGATGCGATCCGAGAAGTAGCCGAACAGCGGACCTACGCCGACGCCCAGCAGCGTAAGCAGCGCGACATGCACGCCGACGCCGAACGAGTCCATGCCGAGGTCGCGGCTCAGGTAGACAGGCATAAAGTTCAGCAGCCCGAAGTGCGAGAACGAGCGCGTGAAGTTGGCGTATGCGAGGCTCACAAACACCGGATAGCGCAGCAGGCTGAAGGTGTCGAGCAGCCGCGCAGGGCGCGCCGAAGACTCCGCGGGCGGCGCTCCCGCTCCCGACAGCAGCCAGTACATCGCAAGGGTGATCGCCACTGCCGGGATGAAGCTGAGGAGGGTGTACAGCCGCCAATCGTCGGCCAGCCATATCGCAAGGATGAACCCCACCACGAGAGGCCCGAGGGCTTCTCCCGCGCCGGAGCCCGACCCGTGGAAGGCGATCGCCATTCCGCGCCGCGACGGGAACCGCGAGCTGAGCATCGAAATCGCCGGCGGATGCCAGAACGACGCGGCGACTCCGCTGAGCGCCGCCAGCCCGATGACCGGCCACACCCACGGCGAGCGTCCGGCCAGCATCATGAACAACGCGGAGAACAGGAACGATGCAGGCAGCATAAAGCGCCAGTAGTTCCGCAGCCGGTCGGACGCCCACCCTACGAAGAAGTTCGGAAGGCCGCCGGCCAACTGCCGCACGAGTCCGATTACCGTAAGCCCGGCGGCGGTTATCTCGTACTCCTCAACGATAAGAGGCAGGAACACTGCAAACGCTGCAATGTACCAGTGCTTCAGCCCGTGGCCTATGGCGATGGTCGCAATGTACGTCGGCCCCGCCGCCCGGAAGGAAGAAGAGGAAGATGAGGAGGTCATGCGAGGCGCTCCGCTCCCTCTCTGCCGTCGAGGGGGAGGGTTGGGGAGGGAGCCGGTGCGAAAGCCCCGACCGCCTCCCGGAAATCGAGGAGTCCCCGATAGATGGCGGAGCCCACAATCACGCCCTCCAGCTCCGGAAGCTCCGCCAGCCGGCGCAGGTGCTCGATGCCGGCTACTCCGCCCGAGGCGATGAGCGCTGCGCCGGCGCGGCCTGCGAGCTCCAGCATTCGCTCTGTGGCGGCGTAGTTCGGTTCGGCCAGCGCGCCGTCCCGCCCGATGTCGGTGTAGATGAACCGTGTAACGCCAAGCGCCGCCGACGCGTCGAGCAGCTCCCCGGCGTCTGTCTCGCCGCTCTCCGTCCATCCCTCGACTTTGGCGACGCCGTCGCGCGCGTCGATGCCGACGACGATGCGGTCGGGGCTGTAGCGCGCGATCGCGGATTGGATGAGCGCGGGATCGCGCACGGCGGCGGTGCCGAGCACAACGCGGGCTGCGCCGTCCTCGAGCGCCGAGCCGATGTCTGCGAGCGTGCGGAGTCCCCCGCCAAGCTGGACGGGGATGCTGACGGCGGCCGCTATGGCGCGCACTTGGGCAGCCTGCGTCCGGCGTCCCTTGCGCGCGCCGTTGAGGTCGACGACGTGGATGAGCGCGGCGCCCTCCGCCTCGAAGCGGCGCGCGACCGAGACAGGATCGTCGCTGTAGGTCGTCTGCTGCGCGTAGTCGCCCTGCCGCAGGCGCACGACAGCCCCGTCGAGAAGATCGATGGCGGGAATGACGATCATGCGCGCCGAACGATGCGGTCGATAAAGTTGCGGTACAGCAACAGTCCTGCGTCGCCGCTCTTCTCAGGATGGAACTGCGTGGCGACCACGTTGTCGCGCGCAAGCACGGAGGCGAACGCGTCGCCGTAGTCGGTGACGCCGGCGACCCACTCCGGGTCGTCGGGGTCGGCGTAGTACGAGTGCACAAAGTAGAAGAATGCGCCGGGCGGCGCGCCCTCGAATAGCGGATGCGGACGCACGAGGTCGACCGAGTTCCACCCCATGTGGGGGATTTTCAGGCCGGGGGGGAACCGTCGCACCACGCCAGGCGCAACGCCGAGCCCCGGCGTGTCGCCTTCCTCGGAGTAGTCGAGCAGGAGCTGCAGGCCGAGGCACACCCCAAAGAACGGCTTGCCGTCCGCAATCCACCGGCAGACAGGGTCGGCCATACCGTGTTCGGTCAGGGCGGCCATCGCTGTCGGCGACGCGCCTTGTCCGGGGAAGACCATCGCGCCCGCCTGATCGAGTCCGCCGGGCTCGGACACGAACCGCGCGTCGCACCCCAGCCGTTCGAAAGCCTTCTGCACCGAGCGCAAATTCCCGGCGCCGTAATCGATTATTGCTACAGGCAGCACAGGGAGATTGTAGCAATTGCCGCGCCGCTGCACGCGCCGGCCCTACGTTACGCGCCGGCCTTACGTAAGGAGGTCGAGCGGAAGCGCGCGGTCTTCGTAGCGCGCAAGCATATACAGCAGGTCGGAGGCGCGGTTGAGGTACCGCAGCACCTCGACGTTCTCCAGCAGGCCGAGCGCGTCGAGATCCACGGCGCGCCGCTCGGCGCGCCGGAGCGTGGAGCGGGCAAGGTCGAGCGCCGCCGACGCCGCCGACGCTCCCGGAATGATGAAGTTTCGCGGCAGCTCGACCTGCGCGGCGAGGGAGTCGATGTCCTGCTCGAGAACGGCGGTCATTTCGGGTGTTACGACGCTGAAGTGCTGCCGGAGTTTTGCGTAGTCGGCGCGGTCAGTGGCGAGTTCAGCGCCGACAGTGAAGAGTTCGCGCTGCACGCGGTAGGCGATGCGCCGCACTTCAGGGTCCGCCGACTGCGCACGAGCGAGCCCGAGCGCGGAGACCGCCTCGTCCACGGCGCCGTACGCCTCGGTGCGCGGGTCGTTCTTGGCGACGCGCCCGCCGTAGAGCAGGCCGGTCTCGCCGGCGTCGCCGTAGCGCGTGTAGACCCGTAGGGGGCGTCGAGGCTGAGTCATACGGCGATTATAGTCCCTGCAACGAGGCAACGAGGAATGGGCGCGGGCATGCTCGCCTCGCTCCCAGCGCTCGCCTTATAGTCCCCGCAACGAGGAATGGACACTCCGCTGCGCGCCCAACGCGTCTGCGCTGACTCCCGTTGGGCGGGCAGAGGGTAGAATAACCCCATGGCGATAGGCATTTTCGGTCTGCCGCTGGCGGGCAAGACGACTATCTTCAACGCTGTAACCAGGGGAAAGGCCGACACCGCGTCGTTCCGGGCCGGCTCCTCTCAGCCCAACATCGGCGTCGCCAAAGTCCCCGACGCGCGCCTCGGCGATCTTGCCGACATATCGAAACCCAAGCGCATCGTCCCCGCCGAGGTCGAGTACATCGACATCCCCGCCGCCCCGGAAGGGCTGGGGAAGAGCAGCGGCATCGGCGGCGAGCACCTGAGCCTCCTTCAGCGCTGCGACGCGCTCCTGCTCGCCGCGCGCGCATTCGACGACCCCTCCGTGCCGCGGCTCGAAACGGCTATCGACCCGTACAGGGACGCTTCGACGCTGGAGATGGAATTGATGTTCTCGGATCTCGGGATACTCGAGCGGCGGCAGCAGCGGGTCGCCTCGCAGTTGCGCTCGGCGAAAACCGCCGAACGCGACCAGCTGACGCGCGAACAGGCTGTGCTGGAGGCGATACGGGACGGGCTCGAAAGCGAGATCCCGGTGCGCGAGCAAGACCTTCCGCAGGAGTCGAAGCCGCTCCTCGATAACTTCCAGCTGCTGAGCGCGAAACCGCTGATAGCCGTGTTCAACATCGGCGAAGACGATGTCGAACGCGCCGATGAGATCGAAGCGGAGATGGCGTCCCGCCTAGGGCGTCCCGGCGTCGGCGTGGCGGCGCTCAGCGGCAAGCTCGAAATGGAGCTTGCGCAGATGACGCCGGAGGACGAGGCCGAGTTCAGGGAGTCGCTCGGCGCGGGAGAACCGGGCCTCGACCGAATGGTGCGCCTCAGTTATGAGCTGCTTGGGCTCATCTCCTTCCTGACAACCGGGCCGGACGAGACGCGCGCGTGGACTATCCCGCGCGGGTATAGCGCCCTTGAAGCGGCAGGGAAGATACATTCGGACATTCAGCGGGGGTTCATCCGCGCCGAGGTCGTGTCGTACGACGACCTTGCCCGCGTGCGCAGCATCGCCGAAGCGCGAAAGCAGGCGTTGCTGCGCACCGAGGGCAAGTCTTACGTAATGCAAGACGGCGACGTGGTGAACTTCCTCTTCAACGTCTAGGTTCAACGCGCAGGCGCGCGCTGCTCTGCGACGAATCGCACGAACGCCTCATTGGCGAGCGGGCGTCCGGCATCGGTGAGGCGCAACGCGCCCCCGGCCCACTCCAGAAGTCCGAGTTCGACGCACTCGGACGCGGCCTGCGGGAACGCGTCGGCCACGCTCATGCCGAAACGGGCGCGGAAGTCGGCGTCGGCCACGCCCGCGTTCAGGCGCAAGCCCATCATCATCGTCTCAGCCATTGCGGTTGGCTGGTCGAGTAGTTCGCAGTCGCCGGCGATAGCGGCGATGGCGTCCGTGGAGACTGCCCCGTCCGGGCGCCAGGCGGCTACGCGGTCGATGTAGCTCCGAGGCGATTTCACGGCGGCGAACCGCACGCCGAACGGCCCCGTGTCGCCAACGCCGTAGAGGTGGCTGTGAGCGCCGGGCCCGACGCCAAGGTAGGGCATGCTCCGCCAGTAGGCGAGGTTATGGACGCTCTGGCGCCCCGGCTCCGCCCAGTTGGAGATTTCGTACTGTGCGAATCCCGCCTCCGACAGCGTCGACTGCGCCTGGGAATACATCTCGGCGGCGAGGTCGGCGTCCGGTTCGAGGACGCGACCGAGACGGACGTCGGCTTCCAGCGGCGTTCCTGCTTCGAGGGTGAGCCCGTACGCGGAGAGGTGGGTCACGCCGAGACCGACAGCCTGCTCGAGGGAGTGCGTCCATGCAGAGAGGTACTGATTGGGCAGGCCGAACATAAGGTCGATGCTCACGTTGTCGAAGCCCGCAGCCTGCGCCGCCGCAACCGCCTGCGCCGCGCGCTCGGCGCTATGCCGCCGCCCCAGCATGCGCAGCTCGTGGTCGTCGAACGACTGCGCGCCAAGCGAGATGCGGTTGAACCCGGCCCGGCGCATCGCCTGCGCGCGTTCGCGAGCGCAGTCGCCCGGGTTCGCCTCGATAGTGGCTTCGGCGTCGGCGGAGAGGTCGAACGCGGAGGTTATCGCGCGCATCAGACGGGCCAGGTCGCGAGTTGGGAGATACGAGGGGGTGCCGCCTCCGAAGAAGAGGCTCGAAAGCGGAGGGTGCCCCAGCCAGCCGCCCCACAACTCGATGTCGCGTTCGAGCGCGGCGACGTAGGACGGCATAAGCGGTTCGATGCCCGCATAGGTGTTGAAGTCGCAGTAGGGGCACTTCGACAGGCAGAAAGGGATATGGACGTAGAGGGCCAGCGCAGGCGGCATTCCGCTAGTCTACTCCCTCGCCTTCCCTCGGAAAGCCGGGCGGGCGCGCTTGTGGCACAATCATTGGCGACGGCTGGACGACGATTGGAATCGGAGGTGCGCGGCGATGCCTCAACTAGTGCTCCTGCGACACGGCGAAAGCGAGTGGAACCGCTCCAACCGCTTCGGCGGGTGGACCGATGTAGACCTGACGGATACGGGACGCGAGGAAGCTGCGCGCTCCGCCAAACTCCTCGCCGAAGAAGGCTTCACGTTCGACGTCGCCTACACGTCCGTCCTGAAGCGCGCAATCCGTACGCTGTGGATCATCCTCGACGAAATGGACCTGATGTGGATTCCGGTCGTTCGAGACTGGCGCCTCAACGAGCGCCACTACGGCGCGCTCCAGGGACTCAATAAAGCGGAGACCGCCCGGCTGCATGGCGAAGAGCAGGTGCTCCTCTGGCGCCGCAGCTACGACGCATTGCCCCCCGAACTCGACTCCGACGATGAGCGCCATCCCGGGCGCGACCCGCGCTACGCATCCCTCGCTCCCGCCGACCTCCCGCTCACCGAGTCGCTCAAGGAAACAGTCGCCCGGTTCGTCCCCTACTGGGAAAGCGTTATCGCGCCCGACATCGCCGCCGGCCGGCGCGTCCTGATTGTCGCCCACGGCAACAGCCTGCGCGCGCTCATAAGGCACCTGGACAACATCTCCGACGCCGACATCATCGACCTGAACATCCCGACAGCCGTTCCCATCGTGTACGACCTCGATAGCGACCTGAAGCCGACGGGCAGCCGCTACCTCGGCGACCAGGCTGCGATCGAGGCGGCCATGGCCGCCGTCGCCGCGCAAGGGAAGGCGGCGCAGTGACCCGCACCCTGCTCTCGTGGAACGTCAACGGGCTGCGCGCGCTCCACAAGCGAGGCGGGTTCGTCGAGCTGCTCCGGCAAGAGCAGCCCGACATGATCTGCTTGCAAGAGACAAAGGCCCTGCCCGACCAGCTCGACGCCGACCTGAAGGAGATTGAGGGCTACCACGCGTACTTCCACTCTGCGGAGCGCAAGGGCTACTCCGGCGTCGCGCTCTACTCGCGCGAAGAGCCGCTCGACGTCTCCTATGGGCTCGGCGTTCCGGAGTTCGACGCCGAGGGACGCATGGTGCAGGCCGACTACGGCGCGTTCGTGCTGTTCGGCGTGTACTTCCCCAACGGGCAGATGTCCGCCGAACGGCTCGACTACAAGATGCGCTTTTACGACGCTTTCCTCGAACGCGTCGAATCGCTGCGCGCAGCGGGACGGCGCATCGTGGCGTGCGGCGATGTCAACACCGCTCACACAAAGATCGACCTTGCGCGTCCGGGCCCGAACGCCAAAGTGTCGGGCTTCCTGCCCGAAGAGCGCGCGTGGATCGACAAGCTGCTGGCGGCGGGGTATGTCGACACGTTCCGGATGTTCTGCGACGAGCCGGGCCACTACACCTACTGGGACCAGCGGTTCAACTCCCGCGCCCGGAACGTGGGCTGGCGCATCGACTACTTCGTCGTGAGCAAGGAGCTTGCGCCGAGCGTCGAGCGCGCGTGGATACTCTCCGACGTGTACGGCTCCGACCACTGCCCCATTGGCCTGGAGCTTAACGTCTGAGCAGGCGCGCGTTAGTCCACCGCCGGCTCCTTGCGCTGGTCGTAGCGCCAGACGCCCTTCCACTTCAGGCCGGAGCCTGCGGTGACGCCGAGCCCGACACAGCCGTTGATGACGAGCGCGAGGGGCGCTCCGACGACTGCCGCAAGCGCGCCAATCTCAGCGGCGCCCCCTGAGTTGCCGAGTCCGGCAAGGATTGACGAGAAGCTGCCGACGCGCCCCCGGAACTGGTCGGGCGCAACCAGCTGAATGAGGGCTTGGCGCGTGGTGAAGCTAATGATGTCCATCAGCCCGAGGAAGGTCAGCATGGCGAGACCCATGAGGAACCACGGCGACAGGCCGAGCGCTACGAGTCCTGCAGCGTAGCCGGCGTTGGCGAACACAATAATCACGCCTTTGCGCTGGGGGTCGCGCAGGAGCAGAAGCAGCAGCGTGCCCAGAATCGAGCCCGCCGCCGGCGCCGCCGAGAGCAGGCCCCAGCCGACGTCGCCTACGTGGTACACCTCGAAGGCCAGCACCGGCATCAATGGACGGAAGAAGCCGAACGACATCACCCCGAAGTCCATCAGGTACGAACCAAGCAGCACTTCCCGGGTCTTCGTGTAGCGCGCGCCCTCCACGATGGCGCTGAACGACACTTTGCGCGGCTCTCCCTCCTGTTTGCCTGAGGCGCGGATGGCCGCCGTGGCGATCATTCCGATGAAGAGGAAGCAGGAGTTGGCCACGAACGCCCATGCGATCCCGACGGTCGCGACAAGGAAAGCGGCGGCGAGCGGACCTCCGAACAGCGTTCCCTGGCTCAGGGCGCCGAACCAGGTAATGGCGTTCATAATGTGGCTGCGGGGCACCAGCCGCGGGAGGAACGCCCGCTGCGCAGGCCTCCCCAGAACATTGACCGCCGACGAGAAGCTCGTTAGCAGCCACAGATGCCACAGTTGCACCAGGTCGGTAAAGATGAGCGCGGCCACCACGGCGAGCGCGGCAAAGTTGGCCGCCTGCGTGTAGACGAGCAGGCGTTTGCGGTCTACGGCGTCGGCCAGCGCGCCGCCGAGAAGTCCGAATACGAGAATGGGGACGCCCTGGAAGAGGCCGGTAATGCCCAGGTCGAGCGTCGACCCGGTGAGATCGAACACCATGTAGTAGGTGAGGGCGTCGCGCATGTTCCGGGCGATCCCCTGGAAGAGGCCGTGCGCCCAGTACAGCTGGAAGTCGCGAAACGCCAGCGCGCCCCATCGCCTCGGCGCGGCAAGGCTGGAATCCTCCCGTTCAGCAGCCACGCGCCGAGGGTATCACTGTGAGCGAGGGAGGGGGTGAGGGAGGGGAAGGGGGGGTGTATGATGTATAGCCAGCCGCCCGACGCTCAGGGGAGTTATGAAGGTGCAGTACCTCGCTGCTGTCGACGCCAAGCTCGCCTGACTAGATTCCTTCGAAGAAATCCTTATAGACAGTGACCTGCTCCACCATCTCCGTCCGAACGCCTAGGCCTAACTGTTTCAGCTTCTCGGCTAGGAGGTCGCCGTCTATCAGATCGATGGGCGGCGCGCCATCCCGGGTTGCCTCTTTCATGGCATCGCGAGTGAAGGTTCCGGTGGTAATAATCAAGCCCTTGTCGGAACGACCCGCCATGGCGCCTCGGAAATCGCGCACTACGCCAGCCCCAACACTGCCGCTGTAGCGCTTGCATTGGAAATACACGGGGAAACTCACCAATCCGCCCAAGCGCAGAATGCCGTGGCCGTCGATCCCTCCGTCGCCGCTGCGCCCGGAGACAGTGACTTCGACGAACCCCGACTCCCTGAGCATCCGCTGACATAGCCGTTCAAAGGCGTCTGGCGGCAGACCGTGCACAGCGGTGATGAGCTGCTCTTGCCAAGGCGCCGCTTCTAGCGTTTGAAGCACATTCTCAATATCATCTGGCGACAGGCCCCCCACTAAATCAATGAGAGACTTCCCCTCGTCTGAAGTACCCGCGCCTGAGTCGTAGGGCTCTCTAATGTCGATGCCGAACCCGCGTCGCCGCGGAGTCTGATAAACCTTGAAGACGTCATCAGGATCTACAGAGGCCGTCGTTCTACCTGTGGATGTCAGAGACCAAACACCACGGGTCGAATTGGTTATGAGCCCATATTTCTTCAGGTACGTCCGCGCCCACGCCAATCGGTACTCAAGTTCAGTCTGTGGTTTATTGCCATGTACGAAGTTGAGCGTTTCTTCCGACAGCCCAAGATTCCGAGCGACGATTTCACGGATCTCTTGGATGGTAGCGCTTCCTCCTGCCTCATGCAGCGCTACAAGCGTTGGGTTCAGCAGTTCTTTGTAAGTGGGGACTGCCATATGCTATCGCCCCCCCCGTCACTTCCCCAGGATGTTGAGGGCGGCGCCGGCGCGGAACCAGTCGAGCTGCTCTTCGCTCATCGTGTGGCGGAGTTCGATCTCCTCGTCGCCGCCCTCGAAGTGGTGGATGACCGCCTTCACGGGCTGGCCGGGCTTGAGATCGCTGAGGCCGGCGACGCTGATGGTGTCGGCCTCGAGAATCTTGTCGTAGTCGTCCGGGTCGGAGAACGCGAGCGGGATGATGCCTTGCTTCTTGAGGTTGGTCTCGTGGATGCGCGCGAAGCTGCGAACGATGACCGCTTTGCAGCCGAGCAGGCGCGGCGACATCGCAGCGTGCTCGCGCGAGCTGCCCTCGCCGTAGTTGAAGTCGCCGACGGCGACCCACCCGAGGCCGTTCTCCTTGTAGTAGCGGGCGACCTTGGGGAACGGCGCCCGTTCGCCGGTCACCTGGTTGAGGCCCTCGCCGGCCTCGCCGGTGAAGGCGTTCACCGCGCCGAGGAACGCGTTGTCGCTCAGGCGGTCGAGGTGGCCCCGGAAGCGCAGCCACGGGCCGGCAGGGGATATGTGGTCGGTCGTGCACTTGCCCTGCGCCTTCACGAGCACCTGCAGGCGCTCGAAATCCGCGCCATCCCACCGGGGGAAGGGCGAGAGGAGCTGAAGGCGCGACGAATCCGGATCGACGTTGACAGCGATGGCTGCGCCGTCCTCGGCGGGGGCCTCGTAGCCGTAGCCGCGCCCGGCGAAACCGTCTTCGGGGACTTCCGGCGCGTCGCCTGGCGGGTCGAGCCTGAACTCGTCGCCGTTGGCGTCGGTGAGCGTGTCGGAGAGCGGGTTGAAAGAGAGGCGTCCTGCGAGCGCGAAGGCCATCACCATCTCGGGGCTGGCGATGAAGTTCATCGTTGCGGGGTTGGCGTCGTTGCGGGCGGGGAAGTTGCGGTTAAACGAGGTGACGATGGAGTTGACGTCGCCCTTGTTGATGGTCGGCCGTTTCCACTGGCCGATGCAGGGGCCGCAAGCGTTGGCCATAACGCGGGCGCCTGCTTCCTCCAGCGCGCCCATCTGGCCGTCGCGCTGTATCGTCGCGTTGACGGCCTCCGACCCAGGCGTGACGAGCAAATCGACGGCAGCCTTGACGCCGCGGGCGGCGGCCTGACGCGCGACGTTCGCGGCGCGCGAGACGTCCTCGTACGACGAGTTCGTGCAGGAGCCGATGAGCGTCGCGGAGAGCCTCTCCGGGTAGTTCTCCGTGATGACGGCTTGGGCGAGCTCCGAGATGGGCCGGGCGAGGTCGGGCGTGTGCGGCCCTACGACGTGCGGTTCGAGCGTGTCGAGGTCGATCTCGATGACGCGGTCGAAATACTTCTCCGGCTCTGCCTCGACCTCCGGGTCGGCGGCGAGCAGATGGCGGTACTGGCCGGCGAGTTCGGCGAGCTCGGGGCGGCCGGTGGCCCGGAGATAGACGTCGGCGCGCTCATCGTAGGGGAAGATCGACGTAGTCGCGCCGAGTTCGGCGCCCATATTGCATATCGTCGCCTTGCCGGTCGCGCTGATGGACGCTGTGCCGGGGCCGAAGTACTCGACGACGGCGTTGGTGCCGCCGGACACGGTGAGGATGCCGGCGAGCTTGAGGATGACGTCTTTGGGAGCAGCCCATCCGTTGAGCGCGCCGGTGAGCTTGACGCCGATCAACTGGGGGTAGAGCACTTCCCACGGGAAGCCGGCCATTACGTCGACGGCGTCGGCGCCGCCGACGCCCGAGGCGAATGCGCTGAGCCCTCCGGCGTTCGGCGTGTGGGAGTCGGTGCCGATGATCATCAGGCCCGGGAACGCGTAGTTCTCGAGGATGACCTGGTGGATGATGCCGGAGCCGGGCCCCCAGAACCCGAGGCCGTACTTGGCGGCGGAGGAGCGAAGGAAGTCGAACACCTCCTTGCTCTCGGTTCTGGCGAGAGAGGTGTCGGCCTGCGCGCCCTCGAAAGCGGTGATGAGGTGGTCGCAGTGAACCGTGGTGGGCACGGCTGCGGTGGGCCTGCCTGCCTGCATGAACTGCAGGATGGCCATCTGGCCGGTGACGTCCTGCAGCCCGACGCGGTCAGGTCGGAGGTTGATGTAGCTTTCACCGGGGAGGAGCTCGGCGTCGCCGGGGTCGTCGAGGTGGCCGAGGAGCGCCTTCTCGGCGTAGGTGAGCGGTCGCCCAAGTCGTCCGCGGACGACTTCGAGGCGTTGCTCGATTTTCTTGTACGCGTCCTCCACAAATGCAGGCGTCGAGTCTACGAGCGGAGCAGCCATGCGGTCTCCCTCCAGAGATGCGGAATGCATACGGGCAGCCCGTGCGCCACGGGCGCGGCTAGGTTATCACAGGCGTGCGCGCCCGCTGTGCGCTAAGCTTGGGCTATGTACGTTATCGGCACTGCAGGGCACGTCGACCACGGCAAATCCGCGCTCGTTCAGGCGCTGACCGGCATCGATCCCGACCGGCTGGCGGAAGAGAAGCAGCGCGGGATGACGATCGACTTGGGGTTCGCGTGGCTCACGCTGCCGAGCGGCAGGGAGATCAGCATCGTCGATGTGCCCGGTCACGAGCGGTTCATCAAGAATATGCTCGCCGGAGTCGGCGGCATCGACCTTGCGCTGCTCATCGTGGCGGCTGACGAGTCGGTGATGCCGCAAACGCGCGAGCACCTCGCTATTCTCGACCTGCTCGGCGTCGCGCGCGGCATTGCAGTCATCACCAAGGCTGACTTGGCGGACGACGATCTCCTTGCGCTGGTGCAGCTCGAAACAGAGGAGCTTCTGGCGGAGACGACGCTGGCCGGCGCGCCGGTGCTGAGCGTTTCCGCCGCCACGGGCGCCGGGGTGCGCGACCTCGCGGCGGCCATCGACTCAGCCCTGAGCGCGACGCCGCTGCGGCGCGACGTGGGGCGTCCGCGGCTGCCGGTCGACCGCGCGTTCACGATATCCGGGTTCGGCGCGGTCGCTACCGGCACGCTGATCGACGGCGCGCTGGAGGTTGGACAAGCAGTCGAACTGGTTCCTAGCGGGCGGCAGAGCCGCATCCGAGGCCTGCAATCGCACCAGACAAAGATCGCGGCGGCGGCGCCGGGCAATCGCGTTGCGGTCAACCTCGGCGGGATGAGCGCCGACGATGTGGCGCGCGGCGAGGTGGTGACGATTCCCGGGTGGCTGAGGGCGACGCGCGCGATTGACGCGCGCCTCAGGCTGCTCGACGCCGCGCCTCATGGCGTCCGCCACAACTATCCCGCTACGTTCCACGCGTTCGCCGCCGAAACTCCCGCGCGCGTGCGGTTGCTCGAAGCCGATGAGATCGGCCCGGGCGAGGAGGCCTGGGCGCAGATATGGCTCGAACAGCCCGTGGCTCTCGTGCGCGGAGACCGCTTCGTCATTCGGTCGTCCGACGCTACGCTGGGCGGAGGCGTCGTCGTCGATGTCGACGCCAGACGCCACCGCCGCCGCAACGCTTCGACGCTCGACCGGCTGGCGCGGCTTGCGGAGGGCAGCCCCTCCTCGCAACTGATCTCTGCGCTCGAGGGCCGCGAGCCTGCCGATGTCGCCACGCTCGCGAAGCGCGCGAATATCGCGGAGACCGATGCGCTCGCGCTAGCGCAAAACGCAGTCGCCGAGGGGTCGGTGATCGCGATAGGAGCGGACGTGGGGCTGTCGGTGAATCTGTACACGGCGGCGGCGTGGGCGCGGCTCTCGACCTCGGCGCGGGAGGCGCTGGCGGCGTTTCACGCGCAAAATCCCCTTCGCGTTGGAATGACGAGAGAGGAGCTGCGCAGTCGGCTGGGGTTGCGCGGCAGCCTGGGGGCGGCGGTCGTCGCGCACCTTGCCGCCCGCGGCGTGTTCGTCGACGCCGCCGGCACGCTGCGCCTGTCGGGCCACGCCGTCGCCGTTAGCGACGCGCAGCGGGCGGCGATGGACGCGTACGTGGCCGAGTTGGAGCGCGACCCTTTTCCGGTGGAGCCTCCGGCGCTGCCGCCCGAGCTGCTGGCGTTGCTGGCGGAAGAGGGGCGCGTAGCGCGCGCGCCGCAGGGAGTAGTGTTCGGAATGGGCGCGTACGAGCGACTGAAGGCGCAGGTGACGTCGCATCTGGAGGAGCACGGCAGCATCACAGTCGCGCAGACGCGGGATATGATCGGCGCGTCGCGCAAATACGCCCTGGCGCTCCTCGAACGGCTCGACGAGGAGAAGGTGACCCGCCGACTCGGCGACGAACGGGTGCTGTTGCAGTAGGGCGCCGGGGCTGGACGGTTGGCGCGCGATGCGCGAGCGTCCCCCGACGATCGGGACAGCGCGAGAACCGGGAGCGCTCTCTCTTCCGGACTCCTCGCGGACTCAGGACAGCAGCTTCTGCGTTCCGGCGGCGCGCGGATGTCTTCGAACCGGGGTAACATCGGGAGCATGACGCTCGACATCGTCAGGACGGCTGGACAGCTGTACGACGCCTCCGACGCGCTGCAGCGGCAACGCTGGAGCAAGCTTGAGGCTTTGGCGAAGGCGGCGGTTGGTTTCGCCTCCGCCGACCCGCACGATGTGGAAGCCCGCCGCAGCGCAGGCAGGTCCACCTGGCTCACTGCCGGCATCGACGGCGCGCTGTCCGAGCGCTATCCCGCTCCTCCGCTGCCGGCCAACTACGCCGTCGTCGCGGTGGACGGCTCACACGTGGACGCCGACCGGCACTCGCCCGCCCGCTGCTACCTCGTCAACATCGGCTGCGTTGAGTTGCGGTACGGCGAGGCCCCGTACGCTGAACTGGGGAGCACGCCCACCCTGTGCGTCCGCGAGGCGGAGCTGACGCTGCGGGACTCTCGCGGGCCGCGCGAAGTCCCCATCGAGGGAGCGCTGCTCGGCATGCTCCGGGCGGTGATGGAGGTCGAGGCGCTTGCCGACGCCGTCGCGCGCTGCCCGGAAGGCTTGCCCGTGCTCGCGCTGCTCGACGGCGCGCTCGTGTTGTGGGGGCTCTCCGGCGACGCCTACCCCGATTTTGTGCGCGAGGAAGTGATCGACCGCCGCCTCGTTGGAGCGCTTGACCGGCTGCAGGCCGAGTCGGAGCGCCGTCTGCTTGTGGTCGCCAGCCACATAAGCCTGCCGCGGAGCTCTGAGGTGGTGAACGCGGTGCGTATCTCGCGCGGCGTCTGCCAGTGGGAAACGGTGAACTGCGACGCCAATTGCGGACAGCTCAACCGGGGCGACCGGAACTGCGACGTCGTCGGCGGGGTGACGGACGCCGATCTCTTCGACTCGACGCTTGAACCGGGAGAGCGCTCGCCGCTCTTCCGCAGCGAATCGGCGATTGTGCGGGAGCGGTACGGCCAGCACCGGATAGACTTTTGCTACGTGAATCTGGGCGAGGAGATTGCGCGAATCGAGACGCCCCGCTGGTCGAGTGCGGAAGGGGTTGGTCTGGCGCACGCGGGCTTGCTCGCGCAAGCGGAGAAGGGGCACGGCTACCCGCTCGCGCTGCAGGAGGCGCACGAGCAGGCGGTGATCAGCGCCGCCGACCGCCGTCTGTTCGGCCAGCTCGTCTACGAGACGCTCGCAGCCGAACGCCTGCCGACTCCGACATCGCAAAAGGCGCGGAGCAAGCGCACCCGGTTTGTTTAAGATGCGCAGGGGCGGCGGGCAGCCGCCGAATACGTGTTCCTGGAGGTCTGATGGCGCAGAACGGCTATAAGGTGATGGACTCGGATATGCGTGTCGTAGAACCCTCGGATCTGTTCGAGCGGTACCTGGACGCGCGGTTCGCGCCGTGGGCGCCGCAGATCACTCGCGCGCCCGGCAAGCGCGGGGGAGTGTTCCTCTTTCAGGGCCAGCGCCTGCCCGCGTGCGACGTGGATAATCCCCACCGGATGTACGGCATGAGCAGCCACGCCGACGAGGCGTCGCGGCCTATGCGCGAGCGCGGCTACGATGGGCCGTCGCAGCTCGAAGCGATGGATATGGAGGGCATCGACGTCGCCGTGATGTACCCCACGGTCTGCCTGTACATCCCGAACGGGCTCGACGGCGTCGACGGCCAGCTCTCCGCAGCTGTCTGCCGAGCCTACAACGACTGGCTGTACGACTTCTGCCAAACGGCTCCCGACCGGATGAAAGTTGCGGCGATGCTCTCCCCCAGCACGACCCCAAAGAGGCGGCGCGAGAAGCGCGGCGGGCAGTGCGCGAGTTAGGAGCTGTCGGGGTGTTTATGCGCCCGAATTTTGTGAACAACGTGACCTTGCATAGCGCCGATTACGCCGAGCTGTGGGCGACCCTGGAAGAGCTTGACGTCCCCGTCGGTTTTCACGAGGGCACGGGGTCGGCATACAGACAGGACGGCTCGGAGTTCGGGGAGAACCGGCTGATGCTGCACGCCTGCTCGCATCCCATCGGCATGATGAAGGCCGCCATCAGCATGATTTGCGGAGGCGTGTTCGAGAGCTTTCCCCGCCTGCGCGTAGCCTTTCTCGAAGCGAACGCAGGATGGGCGCCCTTCTGGTTGGGCCGCATGGACCGCGACTACAGCCTTTACCGCGAGTGGGACGCCCCCTTCCTGACGATGCCGCCGAGCGCCTACTTCAAGCGCAACTGCTACGTGGGAACCGAGGCCGACGAGGCGGAGCTCCGCTACACCGTCGACGCCATCGGCGACGCCAACATCGTGTTCTCGTCGGACTATCCGCACCACGACTCGGAGTTTCCCGAGTCGGTGAGAGAGTTCCTGAGCCACGACGACCTGGGAGACGCGGCCAAGCGCAAGATTCTGTGGGACAACTGCGCGGCGTTGTACGCGCTGGGCTGACGGGGGGCCATGGCTATTGGCCGCAACGGGTGGATCACGCGGGACGCCGTCGTCATCATCGCGGCGCGAACGTTGCACACGTTCTCGCAGGGCGTGCTGGCGGTGCTGCTGGGGGTCTACCTCGCCCGTATCGGCTTGCCTACGATTCAGATAGGGCTCTTCTTCAGCGCAGGGTTTGCGGGCGCCGCCGTGCTGTCGCTCGTATCGACGCTCTTCAGCGAGCGGGCCGGACGGCGCAGCCTGCTCGTCGTCTACACGCTGATGACCGCCGTGGCCGGCGTTGCCCTTGTCGTTACGAACAGTCCGGCGGCGCTGCTGATCTTTGCGTTCATCGGCTCGTTCAACGGAGCGGCGGGGAACGTCGGCCCGACGCAGTCGCTGGAGCAGGCGGCGCTTGCGGGCGTCGTGAAGCCGGAGCGGCGGACGGACCTGTTCGCGGTGTACCGCATTATGGCGACGGCGGCGTCGGCGCTGGGAGCGCTCGGGGCGGGGCTGCCGGTGGCGCTGCAAGCGATGGGCGTCGACGAACTCGTCTCGTTCCGCCTGGTGCTGGGCCTGCTGGTCGTGCTGCGGCTGGGCGTCGGCGCGCTGTTTGCGTTGCTTTCGGCGCAAGCGGAGAGCGGGGAACGCCGGCAGGCGCAGTTCACGAATCCGCTCACGCTGCCGTCACGGCGGCGCATCTTCACGCTGACAGGGCTTTTCAGCCTCGATCATCTTGCGGGCGCGATTGTGGTGCAGGGGCTGCTAGCCCTGTGGTTCTCCGAACGGTTCGGGCTCGACCTCGAAGAGTTGGCGCTCCTCTTTTTCGCCTCGCAGGTGGTCTCTATTGGGTCGCTCTGGATTGCCGCGAAGATCGCCGGCCGCATCGGGCTGATCAACACGATGACTTGGGCCAACCTGCCCTCGGCGCTCTTTCTCATGGCTGTGCCGTTTGCGCCGTGGGCGTGGCTGGCCGTCGTGTTTATGCTGCTGCGCGCCCTGTTCTCGCAGACTGATGTGCCTGCGCGGGACTCCTACATAATGGCTGTCGTCCAGGCGCATGAGCGCGTCGCCATGGCGAGCATCCACATTCTGGGGCGGTCGATCGCGGGGGCGGTTGGGCCTACGCTCTCCACGAGCGTGCTGCAGACGCTGAGCGTGAGCGCGCCGCTCATCGGCTCCGGCCTGATCAAGGCCGCGTACGTTACGTCGCTCTACCTGCTGTACCGGAACGTGCGGACGCCCGAAGAGATGGCGGAGCGAGCGCTGCGCGAGAGCGGGCTGTCCGCAGGAGGGTCCTCTACGCTCGACGTCCGTTGAGAGCGGCGGCGATTTACTGCTAGACTCGCGTAGTGGCCCCGGCCCGCGCGGGGCCGCTATCTGTTGTATCGGGGTGCGCAATGAGCGACGACGTACAGTTCTTGCCCGACGGCCTGATCACGAGCCCGCAAGGCTTCCTTGCAGGCGCAGCCTATGCCGGCATCAAGACGTACGCCCGAGACAAGATGGACATAGGATTGCTGCTTTCGGCGCAACCGTGCGCGGCTGCAGGCGTGTACACCACCAACAAGTTCGTGTCGCCGTCCGTAACCCTGACGCAGCAGAACGTCGACGCCGGACGGGCGCGCGGGGTGTTCGTCACCAGCGGAATCGCTAACGCCGGGGTCGGCGAGCAGGGAATGATCGACGCGCGAGAATGTCTTGACCTCGCAGCCGCGCACGCAGGGGCGGAGCCCGGCGAACTCGGCATCGGCACTACCGGCGTCATCGGCGTCGAGTTGCCCATGGCGCTTATTCGCAGCGGGATGCCGAACATCAGCCTCAGCGAGGATGGCGGCGACAGATTCGCCCGCGCGATTATGACCACCGACCGGCAGCCGAAGTCCGCCGCAGTAACGTTCAGTTGCGGCGGAGGGACGGCGACGATAGGCGGCTGCGTGAAGGGCTCGGGGATGATTCATCCCAATATGGCCACGATGCTCGCCTTCCTCACGACCGACGCAGCCGTCGATGTGGCGCTTCTGCGCAGCGCCCTGCGCGCAGCGAGCGACGATACGTTCAATATGGTCACTATCGACGGGGACACGAGCACGAACGATATGGTGCTGCTGCTCGCGAACGGCGCCGCTGGGAACCCGGAGATCAGCGAGGGAGGGCCGGACGCCGAGGCGTTCGCCGCCGCGCTGCGCGTCCTCTGCTCTCATCTTTCGCGCGAACTGGTGCGCGACGCCGAGGGGTCGACCAAGATCTTCTCCGTGCGAGTGGAGGGCGCCGCAAGCTTGCAGGATGCGCGCCTTGCGGCGCGTTCGATAGCGTCGTCGTCGCTGGTGAAGTCGGCGATCCACGGCAACGACCCGAACTGGGGCCGCGTGGTGTGCGCGGCGGGCTACAGCGGGGCGGAGCTCGATGTGAGCAAGGTGAGCTTCTTCATAAACGACATCGCCATTATGGAAGGCGGCACGCCGATACCGTTTCACCGGGAGAGCGTGATCGCCATTATGAGCCGCGATGAGGTATCGCTGACTGTGCGGCTCGGCCTCGGCGAGCACGCGGCCACAGCCTGGGGCTGCGAGCTGACTGAGGAGTACGTGCAGTTCAACAGCGCCTACACCACCTAGGAGAAGGGCCGCTGCGACCCGCTACGGCGCTCCCTTGCCGGGCGGGAAGAAACTGCAAGCCCTTCTCTCTCTTGCCGTGAGGCGAGAGTCGGGGAAGGCTGGGAGCGGACAGGAAGGCGGCATACGGAGCGATGGAGGCTGCAGGGCCCATTGTCCTCGTCAAGATTGGCGGCAGCACGCTGGGAGCGGACGATACGTCGTTTGGCGACATCGTCGCGCTGCAGCGGCAAGGCGTCAGGCCTGTGGTCGTGCACGGGGGCGGCCCGGCCATCACCGGATGGCTGGCGCGTCTTGGCGTCCGCGCCGAGTTCGTCCGCGGGTTGCGCGTCACCGACGCGCCGACCCTCGAAGTCGTCGTCGCGGTGCTGGCGGGCCTTATCAACAAACAGCTGACCGCCGATCTGCAGGCTGCCGGCGCCAGGGCTGTGGGCGTATCCGGAGCAGACGGCGGGTTGCTGCGCGGCGTTGTCGTCCAACCCGAACTCGGATTCGTCGCCGGAACGCTCGAGGCCGACCCTGCGCCGGCGCTGGAGCTTGTCGACGCAGGATATGTGCCGGTAATCGCGCCGATCGCCGTTGACGCGTCCGACCCCAGACAGTTGCTGAACGCGAACGCCGACTCCGCTGCAGGCGCTATTGCGGCGGCGCTTGGCGCGGAGCGTCTCGTTTTCCTCACGGACGTCGACGGCATTCTCGACCCTACCGGGCGGGTGATTGCGCGCGTCCCCCTGGCGAGCGCCGGGCAGCTTATAGGATCGGGCGTCGTGAAGGGAGGGATGATTCCCAAGCTCGAGGCGTGCGTGCAGGCGCGCGCCGCCGGGGCCCGGGCGAGCATCGTCAATGGCGCAGTCCCCGGCGCGCTGACGGCGTGCCTCGACGGCTCCCGAACCGGCACGTCCGTCGTTTAGCGAGACCATCATGGCTATGTATCCGGACGATGAGGGTGCGGGCGGCAGGCGCTTCGGCGTGCCCGGCCGTCCCGACCGTCTCGTCAGGCTCGCTATCGCCGCCGCGGGGCTCTTCCTGGTCTACGTGGCGCTCGATTTTGCGCGCGATGCGTACACCGACTGGCTATGGTTCTCGAATCTCGGTTTCAGCAGCGTCTACCGAACGATACTGTTCATGAGAGCGGCGCTGTTCGCTGCGGGACTGGCCGCGGCGTCGGCGGCGCTGTACGTCGCGTACCGCGCCGCGTTCAGGGCTGCCTGGGGCCCCTCGCTGCTGCCGTTCTCGCAGTCGACCTATAGCTTCATCCGAGGGGCGATTGTCCTGGGCATGGCGCTGCTTGGGGCCATTATCGCCTTCAGCTTCGCCTCTGAACTGTCCGACCGTTACGAACTCTTCCTGCGGTTCCTGAACAGAGCCGCGTTCGGAGCGGAGGACCCACAGTTCGGCGTCGACGCGGGTTTTTACGTGTTCACGATGCCGATGCTGCACACCATCCAGGGTTGGCTTATGGGGCTGACGCTCGTGGTTATCGTCACCACTGCGGGGCTCTACCTGCTCATCTACAGCGCGCGCGGGATGAACCCGCTGCTCACGCCGGCGGCGCGCGCCCAACTCGCCGTCGCAGGCGCAGCGCTAATGCTCACCATCGCCCTCGCCCATTTCCTCGACCGCTACGAGACGCTCTTCTCGTCGTTCGGGGCCGTTACAGGCGCGACCTATGCGGACGTGAACGCGCGGTTGCCGGGGCTCATTCTCCTCACGATTGCGGCGCTCACCGCGGCGGCCATCATGCTCTTCTCCCTGCGGGTGGCGAACCTGCGCCAGTCGCTCCGGCTCATCATTGCAGCGTTCGGGTTGTGGGTCATCGTGGCCTTGCTGGCCGGCGTCGCATGGCCGCTGGTCACGCAACGCCTCGCCGTATCGCCGTCCGAATTGCAGCGCGAGCGCCCGTACATCGAGCGCAACATTGCCTGGACGCGCCTGGGGTTCGACCTCGATGGGGTCGATGTGCGTCCGTACGACGTGCAGGAGGAGACGCTGGCGGCGGACATCGCCGCCAATCCCGAGACCATTCAGAACATTCGGCTGTGGGACCCGCGCCCGCTCGAGGCGGTGCTCAACCAGCTCCAGCACCTGCGGCTGTACTACAGCTTCCTCGACGTCGATGTCGATCGTTACGTAGTCGACGGGGACTACCGCCAGGTGCTGCTCGGCGCTCGCGAGATGTTCCAGAGCGGACTCGACGAGACTGCGCAGAACTGGATTAACCGCACGCTTGTCTACACGCACGGCTATGGCATGGTGATGAGCCCGGCGACCGACTTCACCCCGGCCGGGCAGCCGAACTTCATCGTGCGCGACGTTCCCACGGTGGGCGTGTTCGAGGTCGAGGAGCCGCGCATCTACTACGGCGAGGCGTACGGCATCGACGACGCCGACTACGCCGCGCGCCTGTCGCTCTCCGCGGAAGACGCCGAAGCTGTGCGCTCCGGAGTCGTCACCAACGACGCCGTCATCGTCAACACTACCGAACCGCAATTCGACCGTCCGGCTGCGGGGACGAGCGATGCGCCGGAGTTCATCAACCGGTATGACGGCGAGGGGGGCGTGGGCCTCTCGAGCATCGTGCGGCGCGCGGCGTTCGCGTGGGAGCTGCTCGACATCAACATCATCCTCAGCCGGCAGCTAACGCCTGAGAGCCGCGTGCTCTACCGCCGAAACATACGCGAGCGCGTCCACACAGTGGCGCCGTTCCTCGAACTCGACGACGACCCGTACCTGGTGGTGCACGACGGGCGTCTGCACTGGGTGCAGGACGCCTTCACGACTACCGACCGGCTTCCGTACTCGCGCCGCATCGACGCGGCCCGGGTTGGCGGTAACGGCGATTTCGACAGCTTCGAGAAGCCGTTCAACTACGTCCGCAACACGGTGAAGGTGGTCATCGACGCGTACAACGGCTCGATGACGTTCTACACGATCGAGCCGGGAGATCCCGATCCGATACTGCAGGTGTACAGGAACATATTCCCAAGCCTCTTCACCCCGATCGAGGAGATGCCGGCAGGGCTGCGCGAGCATATCCGCTACCCGGAGGAGCTGCTCCGCGCGCAGGCCGACGCCTTTCTGCAGTACCACATGACCGACGTGAAGGAGTTCTTCCTGAAAGAGGACGAATGGGAGCTCGCGCAGGAGGTGGTCGGCGTCGACGTTATCGTCGACCCCGAGACGGGCGACGCGCGCCCTCGCAACCGCACCATCACGCCCTACTACGTGATTATGAAACTCGCCGGAGAAGAGTTCGAGGAGTTCGTGCTCATCCTGCCGTTCACGCCCAAGGACAAGCCGAACCTCGTAGCCTGGATGGCTGCCCGCTCGGACGGGGAGCACTACGGCGAGATCATCGTTTTCGAGTTTCCGAAAGACCGCCTTTTCAACGGGCCGAGTCAGATCGAGGCGCGCATCGACAACGACCCGGTCATCTCCGAGCAGTTCACGCTGTGGAACCAGTCCGGCTCGCAGGTGCTCCGCGGCAATCTGCTCGTAATCCCCATCGGCGAAGCGCTGCTCTACGCCGAGCCGATCTACCTGCAGGCGGAGTCGCTCGCGTTCCCCGAACTGAAGCGGGTGGTGCTCGCAACGAACGACAAGGTAGTGATGGAGCCGACGCTCGACGAAGCCGTCGCCGCTCTGCTGGGGGGCGAACGGCTCTCGCCGCAGAGCGGGGAGGTCAGCGCTGAGGGCGGAGTTCCAAGGGAGGAGCTACAGCGCGTTTTGGACGCGCTGCTCCAGGCGTTAGAATCTCTTGAGAGCGGTACGGCCGGGCTCGAGGAGTCGGCCAACGCTCTACGAGAGCTTGCCGGGGGAGGCGCCTCGGGCTGACGCGCCGGCGCCGCGACGATTGCCGCAGGCGGGCGGATGCAGGCGAGCGAATGAAAGCAGATGCACAGGAGCGTTCGATGACTAAAGGGTCGGCAGACTGGAAGGCGCAAGAGTCCGCGTACTACATGCACACGTTCAACCGGCAGCCTGTCGTGGTCGAGCGCGGCGAGGGGATGCGGGTGTGGGACGTGGAGGGCAACGAGTACCTGGATATGACGGCGGGCCTTGCCGTAAACAACCTCGGCCACGCGCACCCGGTCGTCACCGAGGCGATCCGCGAGCAGGCCGGCAAGCTCGTGCAGATGTCGAACCTGTACTACACCGTGCCGCAGCTCGAACTCGCCGAAGCGCTGATCGAAAACAGCTGCATGGACAGGGCGTTCTTCGCCAACAGCGGCGTCGAGGCGAACGAGGGCGCCGTGAAGCTGGCGCGCAAGTATGGCCGTCTGCACCGGAACGGCGCCCAGGGCGTCATTACGGTGCTGAACTCGTTTCACGGGCGTACGCTGGGAATGATCGCCGCCACCGGGCAGCCAGCCTACCAGCAGGCGTGGCTCCCCCTCGCCGATGGCTTCACCAACGTGCCGTACGACGACCTGGACGCTATCCGGGAGGCGACCACAGAGGAGACGTGCGCCGTGATGGTCGAGGTGGTGCAGGGCGAGGGCGGCGTCAACGTCCCCACCGAAGGCTACCTGAAGGGTCTGCGCGAATGGTGCGACCAGCAGAACCTGCTTCTCATATTCGACGAGGTGCAAACGGGCATGGGGCGCCTGGGCTCGCTGTGGGGCTACCAGCGCTTCGGCGTCGAACCCGACGTCATAACGCTGGCCAAGGGGCTGGGCAACGGTATTCCGGTTGGGGCGTTCCTCTGCAAAGAGAGCTGCAACGTGCTCGAACCGGGAGACCATGGCAGCACGTTCGGAGGCAACGTGCTCGCGACGGCCGCCGCCAACGCTACGGTGCGCTATATGGTCGAGCGCGACATTCCGGGTCATGCGCAGAGAGTAGGAGACTACTTCAAGGCGCAGCTCGAGGCGTTCCGCGACGACCACGCTCCGGCGACGAAAGGCGTGCGGGGCGCAGGCTTGCTGCTCGCGCTCCAGTTCAGCTCCCCGATCGCCCGCGACGTTGCGTCCGCCGGCAATGCGGAGGGCGTCCTGCTGAACCCCGTGCTTCCGGACGCCATTCGCTTTATGCCCCCCCTCGTCATCACCGAGGCTGAAGTGGACGAATGCCTCGCCAAGCTCGACCGCGCCCTCGCAACCGTCCTGGCGCGCCAGTAGACCGCTCCTACACGCTGAAAGGAACTTTGCCCCTATGCCTGACAAGATTGTGCTCGCCTACAGCGGAGGCCTCGACACCTCGGTAGCCATCCGCTGGCTGCAGGAAGCCTACAACGCGGAAGTCGCCACGCTCACGATGGACCTCGGCGGCAAAGTGGACCTTGAGGGCGCGCGCCGCCGCGCTCTCGACATCGGCGCCGTCCGCGCCGAGGTGATGGACGCCCGCGAAGAGTTCATCGCCGAATACGTCTGGCCGGCCCTCCGCGCAGGCGCCGTCTACGAGAGCGTGTACCCGCTCGCCACTGCGCTCGGTCGTCCGCTCATCGCGAAGCATCTCGTCCGCATCGCGCAGGAGGAGGCGGCGTTCGCTATCGCGCACGGCTGCACAGGCAAGGGGAACGATCAGGTGCGGTTCGACGTAAGCGCCGCGGCGCTTGCGCCGGCAATCAAGGTTGTCGCTCCCGCGCGCGAGTGGGGCATGACCCGCGACGACGAGATCGCCTATGCGCAGGCGCGCAGCATTCCGCTCGACCTGAACAAGCGCAGCCCCTACTCCACCGATGAGAATCTGTGGGGCCGCAGCATCGAGGCCGGCGATCTGGAAGACCCGTGGGCGGAGCCGCCGGAGGAAGCTTACGCGTGGACTGTTTCAGCCGGCGCTGCGCCGGACGAGCCGCGTTACGTGGAGCTCCGGTTCGCCAACGGCGCGCCCGTCGCCGTCGACGGCGAGGATCTGGGCGGCGTCGCGCTGGTCGAATTGCTGAACGACATTGCCGGGAGCAATGGCGTTGGGCGGATCGACCACATCGAGAACAGGCTGGTGGGCATCAAGAGCCGCGAAGTCTACGAGGCCCCGGCTGCGGTTGTGCTGCACCAGGCGCACCGGGCGCTCGAGCAGATGTGCCTCAGCAAGGAGCAGTCGCGCTTCAAGGCGCGGCTGGCGATGGAGTACGCCGACATTGTGTACAACGGGCTGTGGTTTACGGCGCACCGGCGCGATCTCGACGCGTACGTCGCCAGCACGCAACGTCACGTAAACGGCGCGGTGAGAGTACGTTTGCACAAGGGGAGCGCAACCGTCGTGGGCCGCCGCAGCGACGACGCGCTCTACCGCCACGACCTGGCCACCTACGACGCCGGCGACGTGTTCGACCACGCGGCGTCGGTAGGGTTCATTTCGGTGTTCGGGCTGCCTGTTCGCACGCAGGCGCAGGTCCAGGGCGCGGAGCAGTAATCGCGCCGTGAGCGGCGCCCTCCTCGCCCTCTCCGCTGCGGCGATGCTCGGGCTGAATACGGCCATCGTGCGCCGCAGCGTGCTGCGCGCGTCGGCCTACGACGGCATTGTCATCTCGATTGTGCTGTCGGTTCCGGTGTTCGCAGCGCTTGCGTTCGCCGCCGGCCAACTGTCGCGCGTCGGCGACTTCACCGGATGGCAGTATCTGGCCCTTGCCGCAGGAGGGATACTCAACTTTCTCGGCGGACGGCTCTCGCAGTTCTACGCCATCCAGGCCGTTGGCGCGAACCTCACGGTGCCGATGCGCGTGCTCTCCGCGCTGTTCGGCGCGCTTCTCGGCGTTACGCTGCTTGGCGAGCAGGTCGGACTGTTGCGCGGAGTAGGCATCGCCTTGCTGATTGCGGCGCCGCTCGTTGCGTTCGCGCGTCCGCCCAGCGTGCAGCTCGGCTCGCTCCGCATCGTGCGGGGCATCGTGTTCGGCCTGCTCGCGGCGGGGACGTACGGGGGCTCTACGGCGCTGTTGCGGTGGGCGTTGGCGGACTCCGGCCTTACGCTGCTCGGCGCGCTGATTGCGCACGGGGCTGCCGCCGTCGTGCTGCTCGCCTCGCTGGCGATACCGCAGCGCGCCCGCAGCCTGAGGTCGATCGACCGCACGGCTGCGCGGCTCTTCCTCGCGACGACGGCGATTATGACGCTCGCGCAGGTGTTCCGGTTCGCAGCGCTGGAGTCGGAGGATGCGGCGGTCGTGGCGCCGCTCACGGAGACGATGACCTTCTTCGGCCTCGGCGCGGCGTTCCTGATGAATCGTCAGACCGAAGCGTTCAACCCGCTAGTGCTGCTCGGCATGGCGCTCGCCGCCGCCGGGGCTATCGCCGTAGCCGTGTAGCACGACGGGCTAGAACCAGGGCTTTCGCCCAATGACGTATGTCTGCTCAAAGTCCTCGTCCGACTTGGTGAGGTAAATGACACCCTCGACTATGACTACTACCCCGATAGCCACCAGCATGAAGAGCCCTATGACCACGAACGTTAGCACTAAGCTGGCAATTGTCCCTAGCAACAGAATCATGCCTTGGCTGGTGTACCCCAAGTAGAACTTGTGGACTCCCAGTCCTCCTATGAGAAGTGCAAGCAGTCCGGCTACGAGCTTTTGCTTGGAATTGTCCGCTGAAACAGCTCCGGGGGCCTTGTAGACCCCACCCACTTCCGAAGTGCCTTCCCTCACCTCGAAGTCCACGTATTGCCCTCGAGCGGGAGGGGCCGACTCTTTCCATTCGCTTCCCGCAAACGTGTAACGTACCCCATCGTCGCCGGAGATCGTTCCTGAGTTGGTTTGCACTGAAAACTCGAGCACACGTCCCTTCATGCGATACCCCTACTCCTAAATCTGCGATCGTTCTGTAGAGTATACGGCACGCTCGGTGTTCTCGCCCTTCAGCGCGCCTGCTATCGCGGAGTTGGGTAGACTAATCGCCAATCACGCGGGGAGGAGTGATCGGTGAGAATTGGATGGATTGGACTTGGACGCATGGGGCGTCCGATGGTGGAGAACCTCGTTCGGAAAGGGTTCGACGTCACCGTACAGAACCGGAGCCAAGGCAAGGTGGCGGAGCTTGCCGCGATGGGCGCTGCGCCCGGCGGGTCGTTTACGGAGATGGCCGCGGAGCTCGACGCCGTTCATGTCTGTCTGCCGGGAACCGAGACCGTCGAGCAGGTCGTCGCCGGCGAGGGTGGGCTGCTCGGCGGCGCGCGCCCCGGCCTGCTCATCGTCGATCACAGCACTATCCATCCTGAGTCTGCGCGCGAGCTTGCGCGGCTCGCTGCCGAACGCGGCGCGGCGTTCATCGACGCTCCGGTGTCGGGCTCCGGCCCCGTGGCCGAGCGCGGGGAGCTGACGATTATGTGCGGTGGGGATGAGGAGGCGTTCGTCCGCGCTAAGCCTGCGATGGAGGCGATGGGGCGCACCGTCGCGCTGATGGGGCCGTCGGGCTCGGGCGCGCTCACAAAGATAGTTAACAACGTGCTGATGGCCGCCAATCTCGCCGTGGCGATGGAGGGGCTCCTCTTCGCCGTCAAGGCGGGGCTCGACCCGCAGGCGCTGTTCTCGGTTGTCCGGACGGCGTCGGGGGCGAGCCGCACGTGGGAGCGGAACGTTCCACGCATCCTCAGCCGGGAGTTCGGCAAGGACGGCTCAGCCTGGCTGACGTCGAAAGACCAGGAGCTGGCGCACGAACTAGCCGTCGAGATGGGCGTCGGTATGCCAGTGTTTGAGGCGTCGCGTGCGTTCTGGCGCGCCGCAGTCGAGGCTGGCCTGGGCGAAGAGGACCCGTCGCACGCAGTAACGATGCTCGAGGAGCGGCTCGGCTTCTCCGCCGCATCCGCCTAATCCGGCGGCGGCGCTATACGTACTGCTCAGGATGCGCCGCGAACTCCTCGCGGCAGCCCGGGGCGCAGAAGTAGTAGGTCTCGCCGTTGTAGTCGGCTGCGCCTCCGGGAGGCTCCTCCCGCGAGACGCTCATCTTGCACACGGGGTCGACGGCGTCGCCGCCAAAGATGGAATCAAGCGCTTCCATATGCTCTGTGTCCTTTCGGGAGGGTCTCTCCGACTCTCTGTAGGATACTCTTCCCCGGCGCCGCCGCCTGCCGGTCAGCGCCAGGCGCGCAGGCGGAGGCTGTTCGCCACTACCGACACGGAGCTCGCCGCCATAGCGAGCGCGGCCAGCATGGGATTGAGGAGCCCGCTCTCTCCCAGCATCCAGCGCCACGCCTCCGGAACGCCGGAGGCTTGGAAGAAGAGGTAGAGCGCTCCCGCCGCCACCGGAATGAGCAGCGCGTTGTAGCCGAACGCCCATACGAGGTTCTGCTTGATGGCGCGCACTGTCGCTCGCGACAGCCGGAGCGCCGTTGCAACGGATCTCACGTCCGACCGCATCAGCACGACGTCCGCCGCCTCGAGGGCGACGTCGGCTCCGGCGCCGATAGCGATGCCGACATCAGCCTGCGCGAGCGCCGGAGCGTCGTTGACGCCGTCGCCCACCATGGCGACGCGCTTCCCCTCGGCCTGCAGCCGTCGCACTTCCCCCGCTTTGGCGCCGGGCGGCGCCTCCGCTATCACGCGGCGGATGCCGATCTCTCTCGCAATGGCGTTCGCCGTTGCGTGATTGTCGCCCGACAGGATCGCCGTCTCTACCCCCATAGCCTCCAGAAGGCGCACCGCCTCCGCCGACTCCGGGCGCAGGGAGTCGGCGGCGCCGATCAACCCGATGACGGCGTCGCCGCGCAGCACAACGATGGGCGTGCCGCCGCGCTCGGCTATTGCGCCGGCGTCGGCGATCAACTCTTCGCTCATGCCGACGCCGGCCTGCCGCGCAAGCCCCAGGCTCCCGACGGTAATCCAGTCGGCGCCGACTTTGGCGCGGACGCCAAGCCCCGGCGCCGATTGGAAGTCCGACGCTGCGGGGAGTTCGACACTCCGCGCGCGAGCAGCCTCGACCACTGCGACGGCGAGCGGGTGCTCGCTTCGCGCCTCGACAGCGGCGGCGAGGGAGAAGAATTCGTCCTCGCTCACGCCTTCGACGCGCGCGCTGGTCACGCGCGGTCTGCCCTCGGTAAGGGTGCCGGTCTTGTCGAACACTGCGATGTCGACTCTGCGGGCCTGTTCGAGGGCTTCCGCGCCCCGAACGAGCACTCCGTGGCGGGCGCCTGCGCCGATGCCGACCATAATCGCGGTGGGAGTGGCGAGGCCGAGGGCGCAGGGGCATGCGATGATGAGCACCGCAATAGCGTTGAGCATCGCCGGCGTGAACGACGGCGCCGGCCCGGCGGCCCACCAGCCGATAAATGTGAGCAGCGCCGCCGCCAGCACGCCCGGCACAAAGTACGCGGCAACCTTGTCGGCTAGCCGCTGAATGGGCGCGCGCGAGCCTTGGGCCTGCTGCACAAGCCGGACGATCTGGGCTATCGCCGTGGCGCTTCCGACGCGCGTCGCCTCGATCGTAACGCTGCCGGAGGCGTTCATCGTTCCGCCGGAGACCGTCGCGCCCGCGCCCTTCTCGACGGGGAGGCTCTCGCCGGTGAGCATCGACTCGTCGACGGCGGTCGCGCCCTCGAGAACGACGCCGTCGACAGGGATGCGCTCGCCGGGCCGGACGATGACCCGGTCGCCGGGGACGACGTCGCCGGAGGGGATGCGCTCCTCAACGCCGTTGCGGACGACGCCGGCGACGCGCGGCTGCATCCCTACGAGGGCGCGGACCGCCTCGGTCGCGCTCCCTTTGGCGCGCGCCTCGAGCAGACGCCCTGTGAGAATGAGCGCGATGATGGCCGCCGAGGTGTCGAAGTAAGTTTCGCGTCCGCTTCCGAGCAGCGTCGCAGCCGCGCTGTAGCCGTAGGCTGCCGACGTGCCCAGGGCGATAAGGGTGTTCATATTCGACGTGCCATGCAGCGCCGCGCTCCACGCGCTCGCGTAGAAGAGGCGCGCAGCCCAGAATTGCGCCGGCGTAGCGAGGATGAACGCTGCAATGTTGACGCCTTGCATGCCCAGCGCGCGTTCGGAGAGAGGGGCCAGCATCAGGGCCATAATCGCAGCGGCGCACGCAATGCTGAACGCCGCGCGCCGCCGCAGCCAGCGGATCTCCGCCCTCCGCGAGAGGCGCTCCAGCTCCGCATCGACCGCTTCCGCTCCCGTTACCTCTACTGCCTCGAACCCGGCGCGCGTCACGGCGTCGCGCAGATCGGCGTCGGCGACGGTTCCGGGCACGATGACGGCGGAGACCTGCTCGCCTGCCGGGTCGCCAACCGCGGAGAGCACGCCCTCGATTGCCAGGAGCGCAGTCTCAACGCGATTGGCGGCTGACGGCTCGTTCAGCCCCGGAACGTTGAGCACCGCCCGCTGGGAGGCCATGCCGTAGCCTGCGGCGTTCACGGCGCCGCGCATCGCCGCGATGCGCTCCCACCCCGGCGTGAACGTCACAGCCGCCGTTTCGGTTGCAAGGTTCACGGCGACGTCCGCCACGCCGTCGACTCGTTCGAGGACGGCGGTGATAGTGCTGACGCACGAGGCGCACGTCATCCCCTCGATAGGAAGGACGACCCGTCGTTGCTCCTGCGCCTCCGGTTGTCTGAGTTCGGCGTCGACGGTCATGGGTCGAGGATACTACTCTTGGGGGGCTATAATGCCGCCCGTGCACGTTTTTGTAGACGAGTCGGAATGGCCGCGCCCCAAGGACCCGGAGGGATTTACCGTATGGGCGGCAATCGCGTTGCACCCCTCCAGAGGGCGCGACTTCTTCCGCGCAGTATTCAACCTCGAAAAGAAATTCTGGAAGGTAACCGAACCCTACGAGTTCGAAATAAAAGGCCGGCTTCTTCTCAGCGCTGCCGGAGTGACTAGTCCGAAAAAGCAAGAGTTCTGTGAAGAGATCATCAGCCTCTGCAGACTGCATGGCGTCCAAGCCTTCGCAGTTGGCCTGAAGAACGCGCAACCGAGTTCGTTCGATTCAGAGACAGAACCCATCGTCTACCGGGCGTACAGCAGACTCCTGGAGCGAGTCGACGCCATGATGAGCGAGGACTTCCCAGGAGAAATGGCGACCATCGCCCTTGATAGTCAGGACGAGGGAACTGATACGCGGAGAGCCCTTGCCTTCGGCAACTTCCTTTACGGCAATCCCGTGGGGAGGAGGCTGACACACATTGCCGAGAGTCCCTTCTTCGTTAGCTCCAAGGCCACCATCGGGATACAGATCGCCGACTTGCTCGCCTATGCTCTTGCCCAACAGAACCAGGGGCGCCACGACATCAAACCCATCTGCGACAGACTGCGCGAGCTCGAGTGGCGGAGTAGCAGGAGCGATGCGGACCGCCCGTGGCGAGGCTTCCGGTTCGAGGATCTACAAAGAAGCCCCGACTCAAGAGCGTCGGAGCTTGAAGAATGAGGAAATCGGCAATCGGCCAAAGCCTAGCGAAGGCTCACAATCCGATTCTCAGTGTCGCTAATCAGGCAACACACCGATTTCCTACGCGCAACCAACATAGCTTGACCTCTGTGGCGTGTCAAGCAGATCCCATCCTGGTTCTCGTCGGACTCGGTAATCGCCGATGCGTCCTCTAACCGTCGTAGCAATCGCGCTGATGGCGGGGCTGCCGCTGGCGGCTGTGGTTGCGGTCGCCGTCGCGGTCGCTACGCCGGCGCCGTGGTGGGCGGGATTGCTGCTGCTGACCGCCCTCGATGCGGCGCTGCTGCTCTGGGCGCGCGCAAGACTCAAGCGCGCAGGACAGGGCGCCTCGCGCTCATTCCGCTAGAGCGGCATTCCCCAGACGGGATACCACTCCTTGACGTCGCTCGATGTAGGGAGATCGGGGCGAGTAGCCTTCTCCATACGGAGTTCGAGCGAGTGATCGCGTTCGGGTTCATCTCCTTCGGGAGAGGCGCCGTCTGTGTCTCCGGGCGGAATAGTCGGCGCGAAAGGAGTGAAGGCGCGGATGCGGGGCTGGTAGACCCAGTAGATCTTCCGCTCCGCCTCCGTTTCCGTCGCGGGATCGACGCTTTTCCAGCGGAAAGGGTACACGGCGGCGAGCACTCGGGGGCCGAGGCCGGCGCGGGCGAGCGCCTCGCCCACGGCGCGCGTCGAGGCGGCCAGCGCAGGAAGGTCCTCTGCGCTGACGATGACCCACGGGTGTGGACTCTCGCTGTTGTCGAGAGCGGCGCGCCATACCGCGAGGGACGGCGAGAGCTCGCTCGATCTCGGCCTTGGCTTGGGGGGCGATCTGGTCGGGAGCTGGGCGCACAAGGATGCCCGCCTCGCCGGTGGTGAACGTGTCGAGCACTCCTTCGAGGGTGGGAGCGGCGGCGGCCATTGCCTGATTGGCCTCGCTCCAGTCGCCCCGGTTGCGGCGTTTGGAAAGGAACCAGCACATACCCGCTAGGCCATAAACTGCAGCTCGCGCTCTATCTCGTGGAGACGCGCAATGCGGCGCTGCATTGGAGGGTGGGATGCGAACAGGCTGGCGAAACCGTCGCCTACGGCAGGCATTATGAAGAACGCGTTCATCGTTTCGGCGCGGCGCAAGTCTTGCTTGGGAGAGGCTGTGAGCGCGCCGCTGAGCCGCTGAAGCGCGCTTGCGAGGTCGCGAGGCCTGCCGGTAAGGAGCGCCGCTCCGCGGTCGGCTGCGTACTCGCGGTAGCGGGAGAGCGCAAGAACGAGCAGGTTGCTCACGAACCATACGATGGCGGTGACCAGCCACGCGATCATTAGATAGCTTCCTCCGCCGTCGCGTCCCCTGCCCATTCCGCCGAACAGGGACGAGAGCATAAGGAACGTCATCAGCGAGGAGGCGACGACTGAGAGGAAGCTCGCATAGGTCATCACCTGCACATCGCGCGAGGCGATATGGCTGATTTCGTGGGCGAGCACTCCCTCCAGCTCGCGCTCGTTCAGCACCTGCAGGAGGCCCGACGTAACGGCGACCGCGGCGGTCTTCTGGCTGCGTCCGGTCGCGAACGCGTTGGGGACGCTCATTTGGGATATCGCGACCTTCGGCTTGGGGATTCCCGCGGCCAGCACAAGGCGGTCGATCATCGCGTGCAGCTGCGGCGCTTCTGCCGGCGTCACCACTTTCGCGCGCATCGATGTGAGCACCAGCTTGTCGGAGAAGTAGAACTGCACGAGCACCAGGCCGGCGGTGAACGCCAGCATCACTCCCGCGCCCGCCACGGTGAACATGAAGTAGACGAAGAAGCCGTAAACGAGGCCGAGCAGCAGCATGGTTACAATCATGCGCGTCTGCAACTTGCTATCGCGTTTGAGTCGGCGCGGCTGCATCACGGCGCACCTCCCAAGTCAGACTACGCCTCTATGATACCGGGTTGCGCCGCCGGGCGTCGTCCCCCGGACTCCACCGGAGCAGCGCGCAAACCGGGTGAGCGTTCGCTTGCTCGCCTTATCCACGCTGCTCAGTTACCGGGCGACGAGCCGCTCGCGCGCTGCGCGGAACCCCGGCGCGGCGCCTTCGAGCGTGCGCTGCTCCACGCAGAATGAGATGCGGAAGTAGCCGGGCATGCCGAACCCTCGGCCCGGCACGACGAGCACGCCTTCCTGCTGCAGCTCCTCGACGAGCCGCATCTCGTCGTCAACCGGCGACTCCGGGAACATATAGAACGCTCCCTCCGGCTTGCGCACGCGGTATCCCGCCGACGTGAGCGCGTCGTACAGGAGATCGCGCTTCGCCTGGTAATCCCCCACGTCGACTGTGACGTCCTGCAGACGGCGGACGACGTGCTGCATGATGGCCGGGGCGTTGACGAACCCCAGCACGCGGTTACAGAACGCGAACGCGTCCATTAGCTCGTTCCGTTCAGGGCATTCAGGGTGGACGGCAAGGTAGCCGATGCGGTCGCCGGGGAGCGCGAGGTCTTTGGCGTGAGAGGTTACGGTGACGACGCGCTCGTATTCGAGCTGCGGAAAGGGGTACTCAAGGCCGTCGTAGATGAGCTTCCGGTACGGCTCGTCGCTTACCAGGTATATCTCCGAACCGAACTCTTCGCTTTTGCGGTGGAGCGTGTCGGCGACGTCGGCGATGAGCGTTCGCGGATAGACGGCGCCGGAAGGGTTGTTGGGGGAGTTGAGGATGACCAGCTTGGAGCGGGGCGTGAGCGCGCGCTCGAGTTGCGCGATATCGGGCGTGAAGTCGCTGTCGCAACCCACAACGACGGGCCTCGCGCCGTGGTTCGTGGCGTAGAACAGGTACTCGGCGAAGTACGGCGTGAGGATGACCACCTCGTCGCCCGGGTCGCACAGCGAGTGGACGACGACGTTGAGAGCGCCGGCGGCGCCGACCGTCATCATCACGTGCGCGGCTCCGTAGGGCAGGCCCGTCTCGGCGGCGAGTGAAGCGGCGACGGCTTCACGCGTTTCGGCGTAGCCCGCGTTGGGCATGTACCGGTGAGCGCCGGGCGACGGCGATTCGGCGAGCCGGCGCAGCTCCTCGAAGAACTGCGCCGGAGGTTCGACGACGGGGTTGCCGAGGGAGAGATCGAACACGTTCTCCTCGCCGCGTTCGCGTTTGAGGGCGATTCCCAACTCAAACATGCGGCGGATCCACGAACTGCTCCCCATATCCTCGCGGACTTTCGACGCGATAGCCATGAACGCCCCCTCCTGCCGGTGAAACGCGAGGATAGCAGGGGCGGGCCGAGGGCGGCGTTCCGCAATCAGCGCTCCGCAACCAGCGCTCGCAGGCTGCTAACATTGCTGCAGTCACCAAACTGCTTGGAGTAGTCCATGCCCGCGCAGACAGGCAAACGTTTCGAGTGCCCCGAACTCGGCGCTCAGTACATGGTTACGAAAGGGGGCGACGCGGAACTGTCGTGCGCTCCCGCCGGCGACGGCGAAGGCGACCAGCTGGGGAAGCGTTATCAGGACGAGGAGAGCGGCGTGATGGTGCTCTGCGTCAAGGCAGGCGGCTCGCGCATACTGTGCGACGGGCGCCCGATGACGATATTGGCGCCCAAGACGCTGCCGTCGTCGGACTAGCAGACGGCGCGGCCTTCGTTCAGCCCGGGCGGCGCGGGGCGGACGCTCTCCTCTACGCAATCGCTTGAGGGCGGAGGAGCGGCGCGCCTCAGGCCGTCACCAGACGCTGCCGGAGAGGCCGGGGCTGGTGATGGCGCCCTCGCTTGCGGAAGCGACGCTCCGGGCGTACTTGGCGAACACCCCCGTTGCGTAGCGCGGCTGCTTCGGAGCCCACGAAGCGCGGCGGCGCGCCAGTTCATCCTCGCTCACCTCGAGGTCGAGCCGCCGGGACTCGACGTCCAGCGTCACTGTATCGCCGTCCTGCACCAGGGCGATTGGCCCGCCGTTCGCCGCCTCCGGAGTGATGTGCCCCACCATAAAGCCGTGCGTTGCGCCCGAGAACCGACCGTCGGTGATTAGCGCTACAGTGTCGCCGAGGCCGGCGCCTTGAATAGCCGCCGTAACCCCCAACATTTCGCGCATCCCCGGCCCTCCGACCGGGCCCTCGTACCGGATGACCACAACGTCGCCGTCGACGACCTTGCCCGATTGCACTGCGGCGAAGCACTCCTCTTCGCGGTCGAACACCTTGGCCGGCCCGCGATGAAGCCGCCGGCCATGCCCGGCGAGCTTCACCACGCACCCTTCCGGCGACAGGTTTCCCCGCAGAATGGCGACGCCCCCATGCGGGCTCACGGGGTCCGTTGCAGGAACAACGACCTGCTGGCCGGGCGAGGCGACCGTTGCTCCCGCGATTTCGCCGAAGCTTGCGCCGCTCACGTTGCGCGCGCCCGCATGCGCGAGTTCGGCCCCCACCAGCTCCCGCGAAACGAGGCCGTAGCCGCCTGCGTTGTACAGGTCTTCGGCGACGTAGGCGCCGCCGGGTTTCATACTGGCGATAACGGGCGTGCGCCAGGCGATCTCGTCGAACTCGTCGATGGAGAGCGGCACGCCGGCCTCGCGCGCGATGGCGAGCAGGTGCAGCACGGCGTTGGTGGAGCCTGCGGTCGCCGCTACGCCGGCGATTGCGTTCTCGAACGCCTCGCGGGTCATGATGTCGCGCGGCTTCACGTCGTTTCGCAGCAGCTCCATCACGAGCCGGCCAGCCTTCCGCGCCTCCTCGGCTTTGGCCGCGCCGAGCGCGGGAACGGAGTTGGCGCCGGCGGGGCTGACGCCAAGGAACTCGAGGGCCATAGCCATGGTGTTCGCGGTGAACTGTCCGCCGCAAGCGCCGGCGCCCGGGCAGGCGGCGTCCTCAATTGCTTTCAGGCGAGCGTCGTCGATCTTGCCGGCGCCGTGAGCGCCCACAGCCTCGAACACGTCGAGGATGGTAATGTCTCGCCCGTCGATCTTGCCCGGCGAGATGGAGCCGTTGTAGAAGGCGAGCCCCGGAAGATTGAGGCGGGCGAGGGCCATCGCGCCGGCAGGGAGCGTCTTGTCGCAACCTACGAGCACTACAAGCCCGTCGAACGAGTGCCCGCGGACGACTGTTTCGATAGAGTCGGCGATCACCTCGCGGCTCACAAGCGACCCGCGCATCCCTTCGGTGCCCATCGCCACGCCGTCCGACACGGATATGGTGTTGAACTCCATAGGCGTGCCGCCGGCCTCGCGAATGCCTTCCTTCACGTGTTTGGCGAGCTCCCGCTGGTTGTAGTTGCACGGCATCGTCTCGATCCAGGTCGTCGCGACGCCGATGATGGGCTTGGAGAGGTCGTCGTCGGTGAACCCGATAGCCTTCAACATCGAGCGGGCGGGCGCCCGCGACGGCCCGTCGGTCATCTCGGCGGAGTGTTTCTTCAGCGGGTTCGTGGGGTTCGTTGTCATAGGGACTCCTTGGCGGCGGGCGCCAATCGTTTTTGAGCGCGGCGGTTAGTCCGCCCTGGCAAGCGGCGAGCGTTCACGACCGGATATCTCCGCGCGGCGGACGGCTGCCGGGAGCGCCCGTCTCGCCGCCCGGCGCGTCCTGGCCGAGCACGACGAAGTCGACGGGCACAGCTTCCTGCTTGGCCTTCCCCGACCGCGCCACAATATCGGCGGCCCGGGACGTGAAGAAGCCGAGCAACAGAACGACGATGATGGCGTCGTCGATGAGGCCGAACGCCCGCAGGTCGAGCAGCAGGTCGCGCGGGAAGATCATGTAGGCGAGGGCGATCACCGGCAGCGCCTTCAGCAATAGCGGCACGGCAGGGTGCGCCATGAAGTACCCTACAGTCCGCAGACGTCGGAGAAATGCCAGAAGCGCCACGTCGTCCCCTCCTGATGTCTAGTATAGAACTGTCGGCAACTGGCAAGGCGCGCCATGATATACGTGCTCCACGGTGAAGACTCCTTTTCGGCCTCCGAGCTTCTCGGCGGGCTGCTCGACGCCGTCGGCTCTCCCGACCTGCGCGACTCGAACGTAACCACTCTGGAGTCGAACGAGTTCACGCTCCAGCGGCTCGAAGCGGCGGCGATGGCGATGCCCTTCCTTGCCGAGCGCCGGGTGGTTGTCGTGCGGGGACTTATGAGCGCCGCGGAAGGGCAGCGGCGAGGCCGGCGCGGACAGGACCGCGCCGCCGGCGCCGCCCCCGGCCTCGCCGACCGGCTCCAGGGGATACCCCCCACGACGGACGTGGTGTTCTTCGAGGGCAAGCTCACAGCAGGCAATCCCGTGCTCGCAGCCGTCAAGGGACTCGGCGACCTTGCAGTGGTGCGCGAATTTCCCCCGCTCCGGCGCGAGGCGCTCGCCGCGTGGATTACGGACCGCGCCTCCCGGAAGGGCGCCGCCATCGACGGGCGGGCTGTTGCGATGCTCGCGGAAATGGTGGGGCCGAACCTGTGGGCGATGGACTCCGAAATAGAGAAGCTGTCGCTCTACTGCGACGGACGGCCCATCGGGCCGCCGGATGTGCAGGCGCTGGTGCCCGGCGCGAAGGAGGGGAACGTGTTTCAGCTGGTCGACGCCATTATGGCCCGCCGTCCCGACGCCGCCATGGCGGCGATGCAGACGCTGCTGAACACCGGCGCTGCCGGCCCTTACCTGCTATCGATGGTGGCGCGGCAGGCCCGGATGATCGCCATTGCGCAGGAGCTTGCCGCGCAACAGGCGCCGCAGCAGGAGTGGGGCCCCCGGCTCGGAACCGGCTCGGAGTTCGTTGTGCGCAAGACTGCGGAGCAAGCGCGCCGGTTCTCGCCGGACGCCGTTCGCGGGTTATACCGCCTCCTGGTCGATACGGACGTCGCCATCAAGAGCGGCGCCTCCGAGGAGAATGCCCTCACCGAAATGCTCGCCCGCGCCGCAGGGCTGCCGTCGCCGGCGCGGGCGCAGTAGACCGGCTGCGCGTGCGGCGGATTTAGCCTCCTGTTTCCCGTGTGGTACCCTATAGCCTCGTACGGCGAGCGCCGGCGGAGAGGAGCGCAGGTATGCCATTCGGAATGGGTTTGCCGGAGTTGACGATTATTCTCGTGATCGTGCTCGTCATATTCGGGGCGAGCCGCGTTCCCGAGATCGGACGCGCCCTCGGGCTCGGCATCAAACAGTTTCGCAGCGCCGTCACCGATGTGAAGACGGACGCCGAGGGGAAGCCTGAGGCCCCGAGCGCAGAGAAAGACTCCTCCGTCGAGAAGAGCTAGTCCCCCCGCCAGGGAAGGCGCGAGCCCACAGGGCTAAAGCTGGCGCGGCGGCGCGGTTCGCCGGCGACGCCTAGTATCCCCGCGCCCAGTCGACCTCGTTGATGAGCGCCTCCCCGGCGACGAATCGCCGGATGTTCTCTTTCAGGATGTCTACCGAGAACGACGACGGAACATCGACGCGACCAGAGTTGTGCGGCGTCATGACTACGTTGGAAAACGACATCAGCTCGGGATCAGGCGGACGCGACCACTCGTCGGCGTACACGTCAAGGTAGACGCCGCGCAGCCGGCCCGCGCGCAGGGCGTCCTTCAGCGCCGATTCGTCGATAAGCTCTCCGCGCCCGACATTGATGAGCACTGCGTCATCCTTCATCGATGCGAGTGTCGCGGCGTTGATCATCTCGATAGTTTCGTCTGTGAGGACGGGCGCGAGCGCCACGTAGTCGGACTCCGCCAGCAGCTTCGTCAAGCCGGATGGCGGCAGGAGGATATCGACGTCGCCGACACGCTCTACGCGCCGGAAGGCGGAGCGCCGGGTGGCGATGACGCGCATACCCAACGCCTTGGCCAGGCGTGCGACTGCCAGGCCGATGCCGCCGAGGCCAACGACTCCCATCGTCTTGCCGGCGAGGAGGCGCAGGTTGTAAGGGGCCGCGCTGAGCTCGCCGGAGGCAGTCTGCCGCGCAGCGAGGCCAAGCTCCTTGGCGAAGTAGAGCGCTGCGGCAATCACCATCTCGGCGATGGGCAGCGTTTCGACGTGCCCGCGCGACGAACCGACCCGGACGCGCGACCCCCAGATGTCGGAGTAGCGCATGTCGGAGATGCCGGCCCAGAGGTACTGCGCCCACAGCAGATTGGGCATACGCGGCAGCAGACGCTTGGGGAAAGGAAGCGTAACGACCAGAATGTGCGCCTCGCGCAGGAGCTGCTCGCGCTCGGCGGGCGAGAGGTCGGTCGTCCACGCCGCGCCCTTCCAGAGTCCGGTGGAGGGCGGATGCAGACCAGCGTCGTCGGCGAACGCCTGACCGGGCGCGGCGGTCACGCGCAGCCTTTCCGGCGCCGACGCGGCGATATCGTCGACCGGCGCCTTGTCCGGGTCCATAAGCAGCAGAAGGTTGAGCGTTTGGGGCAGATCGGGCGCGCTCTCCTGGCGGGGCGCGCGCGTCGTCGCACTGATCAATCGCGGTTGGACTGACGAGGGGGATTCATGCCCTTCATCTACAAGGAGCAAGTCCTGCCTTGCAGCCCGCCACGCCAGCAGATAGCAGTGCTCCTGCTCCGGGTTGCCGGCGTCTCCGCGCGTCAGCCTGAACTCGACCGCATGCCTTTCGCACAGATTGAGGAGCCGCTCCCATAAGTCGGGATTGGCGGCGCGCGCCTTCCTGTTGCGCATCCAACCGTTGGCCTGCCAGCGCCTGGCCCACCCCTGCTCCATAGCGTCCACGACGTACGGCGAAGCGCAGTGGAGAGTGACATGACGCCTTCCGGACGCTGCTTCAAGCGCCTTTATCGGCCCAATCAGTTCCATGCGGTTGCCGGTGGTGAGGCGGTACCCGCCGCTGAGTTCGCGGCGGTCCTCTCCGTCGATAATCACGATCCCGTAGCCGCCCGGGCCCGGGTTGCCGATGCTGGCGCCGTCGGTATGGATGACGACGCGCTCCTCCGATGGGGCCGAGTCCTCCAACGCTGCTTAGTCCTCCTCGAGCGTGGAGGTGTCGCCCTCGTCGAGGCCGAGTTCGCGAGCCTTGAGCAGGCGGCGCATAATTTTGCCGCTGCGGGTCTTGGGCAAGCCGGGAATGATCTCGATCTCCCGGGGCGCCACAGCCGCGGCGAGTTTGTCGCGGGCGAACCCCATCAGCTCGCGGCGAAGCGCGTCCGACGGCTCGTAGCCCTCCTTCAGCGACACGAACGCCTTCACGACCTCCATCGCGAGCGGGTCGGGCTTGCCGATGACGCCGGCCTCCGCAACGGCGGGATGCTCGATGAGCGCCGACTCCACCTCGAACGGTCCCACCAGGTGCCCCGCAGTGTTGATGACGTCGTCCGAACGGCCAATGAACCAGTAGTAGCCGTCGGCGTCCTTCACCGCCTCGTCGCCGGTGAGGTACCACCCGTTCACGAATCGTGAATCGTAGCGCTCCTGCTGCTCCCAGTACGTCTGGAACATGGAGGGCCACGGCGTCCGCACTGCGAGGTTGCCCTCTTCCCCGGCAGGCTTCTCGTTGCCCTCGGCGTCGATGATCCCCGGCTCGACGCCGGGGAGCGGCTTGCCCATGGAGCCTGGGCGTATGTCGAGCGACGCGTAGTTGGCGATCATGATGGCGCCGGTCTCCGTCTGCCACCAATTATCATGGAACGGCAAGCCGACGGCCTGAACTCCCCATTCGACAGCTTCGGGATTGAGCGGCTCCCCGACCGACGCCGCAAACCGCAGGTTCGAGAGGTCGTACGTCTGCGGCAGCTCCGCGCCGGACTTCATCAGCATGCGGATGGCGGTAGGCGCGGTGTACCAGACGGTCACCTTGTAGTCCTGGAGTATCTGATACCACTTCCGCGCGTTGAACCCGCCCTCGTAGATGACCTGGGTGACGCCGTTGGTCCACGGCGCCGACATACCGTACGACGTGCCGGTAACCCAACCGGGGTCGGCGGTGCACCAGTAGATGTCGTCCGGGCGCAGGTCGAGGCACCACTTGCCGGTGAGGTAGTGCTGTATCACGGCGTTGTGCCGGTGCACGGCGCCCTTCGGCTTGCCGGTCGTGCCCGACGTGTAGTGCATAATCGAGTAGTCGTCGCGGGTGGTGGCGATGGGCCCGTACTCGTCGGATGCGGCGCTCATCAGTTCGTAGTAGTCGAGGTCGCCTTCGGCGAGCGGTTCGGATGAGCGCCCGTTCTTGTTGACGACGATGATGTGCTCGAGGGCGGGGAGCTGCGGTATGACGGCTGCGATCTTCTTGCGCAGCTCCGGCTGCGTTACGAGCACTTTGGCGCCGCTGTTCTCCATACGGTCGCGCACCGGGTCGGGCCCGAACGCCGAGAAGAGCGGGCCGATGACGCATCCGGCCTTGAGCGTGCCGAACACCGTGAAGTAGATCTCCGGAACGCGCTCCATAAAGGTGAACACGCGCTCGCCCTTGGCGACACCGAGCGAGGCGAGCACGTTCGCGAACCGGTTGGTCTCGCGCCGCATATCGTCGTAGGAGTAGCTCTCGGTCTCGCCGTTCTTGCCCTCCCATATCATGGCCGCCTTGGCGCCGTTTCCGTGGGCGACGTGGCGGTCGATCGCCTCGTAGGCGAGATTGAGCCCGCCTTCGGGGAGCCAGTCTATCTCGCGTTCGACGCTGGCCCAGTCGAACGACGCGCGCGCCGCTTCATAGTCCCGCAGGTTCGGATCGTCGCGGGGCGTAGCAGGTTTCGCGATGGTTTCGTGACGTTGCATAGTCATAACAAGCCTCTCCGGCAGGGAGCGTCAGCCCAGGCTGCGCCAAGTGTAGAGACGCAAACGCCGGGGCGGCAAGTGCCGGGGGAGAGGGGGCCGCATCCGGCAACCCGTGCAACACGCGCGTCGGCGCGGCGCATCCGCTGCGCGGCATACGGCTGCAGGCGGGCGAAGAGTCGCCGATGGCCGGGCAACCTGCCGCCGGCGACGGCGTTAAGCGGGCCAGTTCCGGGCCATTATGCTGAGAGCTGCGCCGATAGCAGTGATAGCGAGAGGCACGATCGCTATATGCGCCTGCTCTATTGACTAGTGCGCTGATTGACCATTGTGCTGGCGCAGGCATAATGTTGCCTGATGAGGGACGGCGCGCGTCTGGCGCAGCCTGGGCGGCCTTGCCCCGGCTAACCCCGGCAAAAATGTAATCGAGAGGAGCGCAATCGTTATGGCCAGTACAGCCGTAGTTGCAGCAAAGGTTGGTTCCAACCAGACAGAGCGAATGGAGATCGAATTGCCCGAGGTCCCCATCGATGGGGCGCTCCTCAAGGTGGAGGCTGCGGGAGTGTGCGGCAGCGACGTCGGAGGGTACGAGCGCGAGATGAGGGGCGGGCCCGTCATTATGGGCCACGAGAACGTCGGCTACCTCGAGAAGGTGGGCCGCGTATTCGGCGAGCGCTGGGGCGTGAAGGAAGGCGACATGGTCGCGCTCGAGGAGTACCTCCCGTGCGGGCGCTGCGAGTTCTGCCGGGTCGGCGAGTACCGCCACTGCTTCGCCACCGACGCTTCCGCGAACGCCGCTGCGATCCGGTACGGCTCGACGTCCATCGACGTTGCTCCGTCGCTGTGGGGCGGGTATGCGCAGTACCTGTATGTGCCGCCGAACGCGCCGATACACAGAGTCCCCGCCGGCCTCACCGCCGAGGAGGCTGCTATGGCCTTGCCGATGGGCAACGGCGTGCAGTGGGCGCTCATCGAGGGCCAGGTCGGTTACGGCAAGAGCGTGCTCATCCAGGGGCCGGGACAGCAAGGGCTCGCGTGCGTCGTCGCGTCCAAGCAGGCAGGCGCCGACTGCATCATCGTCACCGGCAAGGGCCCGAAGGACGCCAAGCGGCTCGAGGTCGCCCGGGCGCTCGGCGCGGATTTCACGATCGATATTGACGTAGAAGACCCGCTCCCGCGCATCAAGGAGATCACCGGAGGCGGGCCGGAGGCCGGCGTCGACGTTGTCGTCGACTGTACGTCGCACTCTGGCGCAGGGCCGACGATGCTCGCGATCGAGGCGACGAAGCGCAAGGGCGGGCGCATGGTGGCGCAGGCTGAAGCGCCTCTCTTCCCCGACTTTCCCATTGGACGCCTAACCCGGAAGTACATGACCCTCGCGAGCGCGCGCGGCCACAGCTTCGAAGCCGTCGAGCTTGCGCTGCGCCAGATCGCCTCCCACCGTTTCCCGCTGGAAATTATGCGCACCCACACCTTCGGCCTGGTCGACGTGCACACGGCCATCCGCGCCGTCGCCGGCGAGGGCATCGAGGACGCCATCCATGTTTCGGTGCTGCCCTGGGAGTAGCGCAGGCTCGGAGAGTTCCCGTAGCACAACGCCGCCACAATGCGTGATGAGGTAACGAAATGCTCTCAGTAGACGAAAACCGCAAACTCTGTGAAATCGGACAGGGCACGATTATGGGCGACTACATCCGCCGGTACTGGCTCCCCTTCCGGCTCTCGGACGACGTGCCCGAGTCCGACGGCGAGCCTGTCCGCGTGCGCTTGATGGGCGAGGAGCTCCTGGCCTTCCGCAACAGCGACGGCAAGGTGGGGCTCGTGCAGCGCAACTGCCCTCACCGGTGGGCCGACCTCTTCTTCGCCCGCAACGAGGAGTGCGGCCTGCGCTGCACCTACCACGGCTGGAAGTTCGATATCGACGGCAATTGCGTCGATATGCCGACCGAGACCGAGGAGAGCACCTACAAGGACAAAATCAAGATCACAGCGTACCCCGTTGAGGAGTACGCAGGCATCCTGTGGACCTACATGGGCCCGCGTGAGCTGACCCCCGCGCTGCCCAACTTCGAGTACCTACGCGTCCCCGAAGATCACCGCTTCGCCTCATGGAACTGGCAGCAAACCAACTACGCCCAGGCCATCGAGGGCGGCATCGACTCTGCTCACTCCAACTTCCTCCACGCCTCGCTCGACGCCTACCGTATGACCGACGGCTGGCGCGAGCAGTGGCAGCGCTCGCAGAACCTGCGCGACAAGTATCACGCACGCGACCAGCACCCCAAGTTCTTCGCAGAAGACACCGACTACGGCGTCGTCACCGGCGCCCGGCGCGACACCGGCGAGGGCGAGTACTACTGGCGCTACAACCTGTTCCTGCTCCCCTTCTACACGATGCCGCCGTCGGCGCCGTCGCAGAAGTTCTTCCACGCGTTCGTCCCCATCGACGACTACAACAACATGCGCTGGACGTTCGTGTGGAATCTCAACCGTCCGCTGCTCGCGAACGACATCGAGTCGTGGCGGAACGGCTCCGGCCTGCACGCCGCAGCCTTGCCCGGCCCCGACCACTGGCCCCTGCGGAACAAGGCCAACGACTACCTCATTAGCCGCGACTACCAGAAGAGGCTCACCTTCACCGGCATCACCGGCACCGGCGAGCAAGACTTCTCGGTGCAGGAAGGCATGGGGCCCATCACGCCCCGCAACAAGGAGCACCTCGGCACTACCGACATAGGCATCATCAAGTCCCGCCGCCGGCTGCTGAAGGAGGCTACCGCTCTGCAGGACGGCGAGGAGCCCCGCGCCGCTTACGACGGCTCTGTCTACTACGTCCGCTCCGGCGACATCCTTCTCAAGCCCGAGGAGAACTGGCTCCACGACGAGAAGCTCAAGACCATACAGACCGCCGTCTGGTAAGCCCGTTCCCGCCGGCGGCGCGCTCGCGCAGACCCAAAAGGCCCCCTCTCCACTCTTCGGAGAGGGGGCCTTCGCGCGCCTCCCGCTGCCGCGCGCCGGCGCATCCACTCCGCCCGTCCGTTACAATAAGCGGACGAGCCTGGGGATCACCCGCAACATGACTAGCCGACGCCAACAACGCCCTTCCCCCGCGCCGCCGGTTGACGCCGAGTTCGTCGAGAGCGCGGTCGCCGGCGCGCGGCGGCAGCTGCAGAACGCCGGAAACAAGCGCGTCGCCGAGCAGCTGCGGAAGGATGCCGGGCGCGATGCGCCGTGCTACGGCGTCGCCTCCGCTGACGTCCACAGGATCGGCCTCGACCTCGTTCGCAAGCTCCGCGCGCGCGGACTCCCCGCGACGCTCGCCATCGCCGACCCGCTGTTCCGGTCGGGCAATATCGAGGAGGCGCTCGTCGGCGGACAGATAGTTGGCGCGCTGGCGCGCCTCATCACCGGGGCCGACTTCGAACGCATCGCCCCCTGGGGCGAGACGCTCGCCTCCCCGCAGGCGGCGGACGCGCTGGGCGCGAACTGCCTGAGCCCCTCCCTTGCCGCCAAGCCGTCGCTCGTCAAGACAATGCGCGAATGGGCTCGTTCGGGCAACCCCTCTCAGCGGCGGGCCGCAGTGGCCGCGTTCGGTCCGCTCGTGCGGGAAGGACGCTTCATAACCGACGCCCTCGATGTCGCGGCGGTTGTGATGGAAGACGCCGACGAAGAAGTGCAGCGCGGCGTGGGCGCCATGCTGCTCGAAGCCACCCGATTGCAGGCCGGCCGCGTCGTCGAGTTCCTCGAAGATTGGCGCGACCGCAGCCCCCGGCTCATCCTCGATTTGGCTTCCGTGAAGTTGCAGCCTGCCCAGCGCGCCCAGGTGCTCGGCTCGTGACCGTTCAGGCCGCCGGACGCGCAGCGGACGGAGCGGCTGCTCCATCGGCGCCAAGCCTCGGGAAGAGGCTCTACCGAGGCGTAGCGTTCGCTATGTTTATCGGCGCGGCTGGGGCGGCGCTCTCTGCCGTGCCCGCCCTCTTTGTGCAATCGATTTTTGTTAGCGAGGTCGAACGCTGCGAAGAGGCGATACGGCGCGCCGAGGCCGGCGCCGATATTCCGCTCAACTGCATCGACGAGTTCCGCGACCCGCCGGTGTGGCTGCCGCTTGCCATTGTCGCCGGCGGGTCCGCAATCGGAGCGCTTGGAGGGCTCGGTTACGGCCTCGCCTCTCCCCGCTCGCACCCTCGAGGGCGTGAAGGGCCGGACACGCCATGGCTGCCGTTCTGACGCCGGTTAGCGCGGAAAACCGCGCACCCGCGTCTTGACGGAATAGCGATAATCCGACAATCCTGCTACTGTATCTACCGACTTTGGAGACGCTCCGCCCTCGATGAGAACTTCCCTCTTGCACCGATTGCTTCTGCTGGCGTCCGTCGTCTTGGCGACGGCAGCCCTGGCCGGCTGCGGGCTGTTGGACACCACAGGCTACGTCGCCTACACCGTCGGCGAACCCGGCGCCCGCGACATTGTGGTGACGACCCCCGAAGGCGGCGACCGCCGCGTCATCACCGACGACGAGACGGGACAACAGGCCGACGACTTCGACCCCGTGTGGTCGCCCAGCGGCCAGCTCATCGCCTTTCTCTCCAACCGCGACGGCAACATCGAGATATACGTCGCGGTCGCCGACGGCTCCAGCGTCACCCGCGTTACGAACACCAGCGTCGATGAGTCCCAGGTCGTCTGGTCGCCCGACAGCTCGCGCGTCGCCTACGTCTCCGAAACTGCCGACGGCAAGCCCGCTGTCTTCTGGCTCTCCCTCTCCAACCTCCTGCCCGACCGCCTCTTGCTCACCGATCACGGAGAGACCAATCCCGCATGGTCGCCTCAAGGCGACTGGATCGCCTTTGTCGACCTCAACGAGTCCGGCGAGTCCACCGGCGTAGTCTTGCGCAACCCGGACGCCGTCGATCGCGTCCAACTGTCGCAATCTACAGACTACGCGCCTGCATGGTCGCCCGACGGTAGGAGCGTCGCGTTCGTCTCGCTCCGCGACGGCGACGAGGAGATATACGTCGTAGAAGTTGGCAACGACGGGCCTGCAGGCGCCGTCGCCCAAGTCACCGACAACCGAGGCGTCGATTACGCGCCCGCTTGGTCGCCCGACGGCCAGCGCCTCGCGTTCCTCTCCGACCGCGAAGGCACGCTCGACATCTATAGCTCCTCTCCCGACGGCAGAGAGCTTACCGCGCTCACTGACTCCGACGACGCGGACGAGACTGCGGTCGCCTGGGGCCCCGACGGGCGGATCATCTACGCCGTGACTACCGAAACCGCTTCGAGAGTCGCAGTGCTCGATCCGGACAGCGACGCCGTAAGCGTAAGCGCCGACGGAGAAGTCGCCACCCACCCCGACTGGTAGCGCCGCCCCGGTTTAGCGCAACTGCTGGGAGGGCGTTCGCTCCCCCAGACCGACCCCTTGAGGAAAAAGCGCGATTGCTGGGAGAGCGTTCGCTCCCCCAGACCCCCCCGAGGAGAAAGCGCAACTGCTGGGAGAGCGTTCGCTCCCCCAGACCCCCTGGGAGGGGGAAAAGCGCGGCCTGCTTGGAAGAGCGTGCGCTCCCCCAGACCCCTGAGGGGGAAGCGTGGCTTGCTGGGAGAGCGTTCGCTCCCCCAGACCCCCTGGGAGGGGAGAAAGCGCGGCTGCTGGGAGGTTAGGCCGGAGTGGGGAAGGCGCCGTCGAGAGGCGGGGCCTCGGAGGCGAACAGCCGGTCGAGATCCGGCCCCTCAACCGTCTCATGCTGCATGAGGTGGCGCGCAACCTGCGTCAGCTTGGGGTAATGCTCCAGCAGCACCCGCTTGGCGGTGTGGTACGCCTCGACCACGATGCCCTGCACCTCTTCGTCGATCTCCTGCGCGACTTTCTCGGAGTAGTCTCGCTGCTCGGAGATCTCGCGCCCCAGGAATATCATGTCTTCCCGCTTGCCGAACGTGCGGGGGAGCAGGTTCTCGCTCATGCCGTAGCGCGTCACCATCGCCCGCGCTATCTGCGTAACCTGTTCGAGGTCGTTGCTCGCGCCCGTCGTTACCTCGCCGAACGTGATCTCTTCGGCGACGCGGCCTCCGAGCGCCATCGCGATGCGGTCCATCAACTGCGGGCGCGTGTAGAACATCCGGTCCTCTTCGGGCAGCGACTTCGTGTAGCCCGCCGCCATACCGCGCGAGATAACCGATATCTTCTGCACCGGGTCGGCGTGCGGCAGCAGATGCCCCACCAGAGCGTGGCCGCCTTCGTGATACGCCACGATCTCCTTCTCGTGCTGCGAGATGACCCTCGTGCGCCGCTCCGGGCCCAACGTGACGCGGTCGACCGACTCGAGGAACTCCGGCATGCCGATGAGCTTCTTCTGACGGCGGGCTGCGAGGATCGCCGCCTCGTTCACGAGGTTCGCCAGGTCGGCGCCGCTGAAACCGGGCGTCTGCCGCGCGAGCCGCTCGAGCTCCACTTCATCGTCCAGCGGCTTCCCGGTCGAGTGCACTTTCAGAATAGCGACCCGCCCATTGATGTCCGGCTGGTCGAGCACCACGCGCCGGTCGAAACGCCCGGGCCGCAGGAGCGCAGGGTCGAGGATGTCCGGCCGGTTCGTCGCTGCAATGACGATGACGTTGGTGCTCGTGTCGAACCCGTCCATCTCGACGAGGATCTGGTTGAGCGTCTGCTCGCGCTCGTCGTGCCCGCCGCCGAGTCCTGCGCCGCGGTGCCGCCCGACAGCGTCGATCTCGTCGACGAACACAATCGCCGGCGCGTTGCGCTTGGCCTGATCGAACAGGTCTCTCACGCGGGAGGCGCCCACGCCCACGAACATTTCGACGAACTCGGAGCCGCTGATCGAGAAGAACGGCACGCCCGCCTCGCCGGCCACTGCGCGGCTCAGCAGCGTCTTGCCCGTGCCGGGAGGCCCGACCATGAGCACGCCCTTGGGTATGTGAGCCCCCAGAGAGAGAAAGCGTTCCGGGTATTTCAGGAACTCCACCACTTCCTGCAGCTCGGTTTTCGACTCCTCGACGCCGGCGACGTCGGCGAACGTGACCGTGGGGCGGTTGGCGGTGAACATCCGGGCGCGGCTTCTGCCGAACCCCAGCGCCTGATTGTTCGCCCCCTGCGCCTGCCGCATCATGAACAGGAGAATGGCGCCGAAGAAGATGAGCGGGAGGAACTGGAAGAAGATGCCCAGCAGGTTGCTGAACCCGCTCGGCTGCGTCACCTCGATGCGGATGCCCTGCTCGAGGGGGTCGATGTTCGCAGCCTCGAGAATCTCGAAGATGGTCGACCCCGGCTCCTTGTTGGTGACGAGAGGATTTGCCGGGTCTTGCCGCGATGTGGCGGTCAGCGTGTCGCCGTCGACGACAATCTCGGTGATCTGACCGTTCGCAGCCTGGTTGAGGATGGTGGTCAGGTTGCTCTGAGTGCCGGCCGCACGGGATCCGAAGAGCGTGAAGAAGATGGCGAGGACCGCCACGAAGACGATGATGTAGATGAATGCGTTGCCTATCCAGCGATTGGGCATAGTCCCTGAGCTCCGAAGGGCTGCCATAGCCCCGACTAACAGCTTACCGCACAGGAGAGAGGCGGGCAAAACGCCCTACGCCGCACCGCGTTTCGTTGACGCCCCGAAAGGCGGCACTTAACATTAGGCGCCGTGGGGGCGCGCAGAGCCCATTATGCCCGAAGCGAGACGCTGAATGGACACTGAGACGCTTTCACTTGAAGAAGCACTTTCCCGATACCTCTCCGGCGCGGACGCTCCCAGGCCCGGCGCTAGGAAGGCCGCGTCCGACGCGGGCAAGCTGAGCCCGTACGGGCGGCAAGAGCTCCACCGGTTTGGCCGGTTCATCGGCCTCCGCCGTATGACGGAGTCGCTCACCCCGCCCGAAGTAGCCGACTACACCGAGACCGTTGTGAGGTCGGGCGGCGACGTCAAAGGCCGCCTCGAACCCGTCAAGGACTTTCTCGCGTACCTGAAAAAGGAGAAGTTCAACGGGCACAGCCTCTCCGCGCACGTCAAGATCCCCCGCGCAACGATGAAGGCCGCGGCGGCTGCCGAGGCTGCGTTCGAGACGATAAACATGACCGAGAGCGGCCTGGAGGCGGTCAGGACTGAGCTCAGCGGCCTGAAGGAGCAGCGCGTCGGCATCGTCGAGGCCATCCGCATCGCCGCTGCCGACAAGGACTTCCGCGAGAATGCGCCGCTCGACGCCGCCAAGGACGAACAGGGGCAGGCCGAGGCCCGCATCCGCGAACTCGAAGAGATAATCCGCCGCGCAGTCGTGGTCGATCCTTCCAGGCAGTCCGGGCAGGTCGGCGTCGGCCTCGGCGCGACGGTCGTGCTGCAAAGCCTCGACACCGGCAAGGAGACCTCCTACACGATGGTCGACTCCATAGAGGCCAATCCTGTCGAAGGGAAAATCTCGCTCGCTTCGCCTATGGGCGAGGCGCTTGCGGGGCGCTCGGAAGGGGAAAAGGTCGAAGTCAAGACGCCGAAGGGCGCCCGGCCCTATCGGATAGTATCGGTCAGTTTCTAGCCCTGCTCACTCGTATCGCACGCAAACTCCTCTGGGGCGCCGCCTACCGGCGCCTGGCGCGTCCCGCGCTGTTCAAATTGCCCCCCGAGACGGCTATGAACGCCGGCGAGCAAGCGCTCGCTTTGCGCTCTTTCTGGCGCGCGCTCGCGCCCTCCGACGCTAGCGTGAGTATGCCTGCGGCCATAGCCGGCGTTGACCTGCGCAACCCTGTCGGCCTCGCCGCCGGGCTCGACAAGCGATGCGCATACCTCGACGTCCTCGGCGGCTGGGGGTTCGGTTACGTCGTAGGCGGCACGGTTACCGCCCAGGCTCGCGCCGGCAACCCCAAGCCCCGCGTGCTGCGTATCCCCGAGTCGGAGTCGCTCATCAACGCGCTTGGGTTCCCCGGCGACGGTCTCGAGAGGGCGATCCTCAGACTCGAACGCCTCAGGCGGCGAGGCTGCTCCGCGCGCGTCTTTGTCAGCGTTGCCGCGCTCGACGAGCAGGAGACGCTCTACTGCGTCTCCCGTCTGTCGCGCGTGGCCGACGCCATCGAACTCAACATCAGCTCCCCGAACACTTCCGGACTGCGCCGCTTCCACGACCCTGCAGCCCTGCGCGGCCTGCTGGATATGCTCGCGCAAGACCGGAACAGGCCGCTGTTCGTGAAACTCCCGCCCTACGGTGTGAACTCCCAGCGTGACTCGATACTTGCGCTGGCGCGCGTCTGTCGCGAGGCCGGCGTAGACGGAGTGACTGCTGCGAACACCATTCCCGTCGCCGACCCCAGGCTCGCCTCGGGACGCGGCGGCCTGAGCGGCCGCGCCATCCTCGGAAACTTGCTGGAGATGCTCCCCGAGATACGGGCGGAGATCGGCCCGGCCCTTGCGCTGAACGCTTGCGGAGGCATCTCCTCAGCAGACGATGCGCGCGCCGCTATGGCGGCGGGCGCCGACACCGTGCAGCTGTACACCGCCCTCGTCTACCAGGGCCCGGCGCTCGTCGACGACATATGCAGAGGCTTGCGCGCCCGCCCGCCGGAGCGAAGGGTATGACCGACGCAGAGCAGCGCATCCGCGACGCAGAGGACGAGCTCGCCCGGATTGGCCCGCTGCGGCATCTCGCCGATGAAGTGCGCTCCTATCCGCTCAAGCTCCTCAGGCGCGTCGCCGAGCAGTACGCGGAGCGGAACGCTCCCGTGCCCGACCACGTGCTGCGCCTGCCTCCGTACCTTGGCGAAACCGCCCTCCGCGCTCTCGTCGAGGGCGGCTACGTAAGCCGCGCCGACGAGCCTGCCAGAGCTATCTACGCGTACGTTCCTACCGAGAAAGGGTTGTCGCTGCTCGCGGCAACCGGCCTCGCCGGACAGCCTTCCCCCTAGCGGTCGGCGCCGCGCATCCAGTTCAGCTCTATGAACCCCTGGCCTACGCGCTCCCCCGACGCGTCCAGGGCGTCGACTCCCGACTCCCAATAAGCGACCTGCAAGAGGACGCCGACGACCTCCGATTCCGCCGAAAGCGGCTGCAGGCGCAGCGACAGCCCCGCGCGAGGAACCTCCACCCGCCACTCGGTGCGGAAGACCGTTCCGGTATGCGGACTGCGCCACTCCGCCTCGCCTGGCGTGAACGTGAACTCGTGCGGTGAAAGATGAACCGCCTCGCCGCCGGGGGAGCGCAGCGTCGCGTACTGCGAAATCGGCGCGCCTGTGGCGTCGTACAGCAACGAGGCCATCAGGTCGGTCCCGTCGTCGAGTTGCAGGCTTGTCCAGTCCCACTCCGCCTGAGTGGGCTGAAAGTCGCCCCACTGCTTGTCGAGCCACCCCAGACCGGAGACCTCCAAAACGCCGTGCTCGGGAGTGGCGAGGGAGCCTTCGATGGCGAGCCTTGGCCGCGTGTAGTAGTAGGTGATCCCTGCCTCCTGGAAATCGAGTAAGCCAATGCCGCCGTGCAACAGCGGTTCGGTTGTGGAGACGAGCCGCAAGTCGTACGAGTAATCGCCGACGGCGGCCCGCAGCGCGTACTCCTCGCCGCCTGCGCCCGACATCAGCCCGTCGCCGAACGCTATCGAGAAATCGCCGGGCGCGGCGGATAGCGGAGCATTCTCCGAGCGCAGGCGCTCGGCGGACGCGTGATCGCCGGTTGCAGCGTCGGCCAAGCCGATCTGCCTCACGTAGAGCGTGCGCGCAGTATCGGGCTCTCGTATCTGAAAGACCACGTCGTGCAGCGCGAACCGAGACCCGTTCTCCGCGGTGAGGTGAGCGTTGAAGTACCACCACTCCGCCATGAAATCGTGGGGAGACTCGTCGGCGGGCAGCGTCAGCGGCGGCAGTCCGAAGTCCGGCGTAGGCGTAGGCGTGGGAACGGGAGACGGCGTCGCTGTAGGAGTAGGAGTCGGCGCCGGGGCGGCGCAGGCGGCGGTCAGGGCAACGGTTAACAGACCGGCGATGGAAGCGGTGGAAGCGATGGAGAACAGAGAGCGGAGTCGAGTGCTCATATGACGCCGCCCTCAGGTTACCAGTCCGGCGGAGATTAGGGTTCTAGGAGGGAAGCGCCGCAGCAAGTACAATCTGCCGCCATGAAGCGCAATCTCCTCCTCGTCGCCCTGGGACTCCTCCTGTTTGCTGTGATCTACTTCGGCGCCGCGTGGTACATCGTCGGCGCAACGCTCCGCGCTGAGGCTGTTCCCATAGAGGAGCGCCCCGACGCTTACGGTCTCGCCTACGAGGAGGTGGAATTCTCTCCGCGCGATTGGCCGGAGATAACGTTGCGGGGCTGGTGGATCCCCGCGGCGGAAGAGTCCAGGGCGACCGTCGTCCGCGTCCATGGCGTCGACATGAACCGGGCCGAGCTTCTTGGGCTTACCGCTGCGCTGGCGGTTGGAGGCTACTCCGTCCTTGCGTTCGACCTGCGCGGACACGGAGAGTCCGACGCGGCGGCGATGGGGGCGGGGCTGCACGAGATAGACGACGTGCTCGGCGCGGTCGACTACGTCATCGCCGAGCGCGGCGCCGAGGAGGGCAAGGTGTTCTTGCACGGCATGTCGTTCGGCGCAGCCATCTCGCTCATGGCCGGAGCAAGGGACTCACGGATTGGCGGAATCTATTCGGATAGCGCCTTCGCCAATCTGAGCGATCTCGTCGTGCAGGAAGTCGCAGGGCGCACCATCCTGCCGCAATGGGCCGCCTGGAGCCTGCGCCCGGGCATCATATGGGTTGCGCAGGCAACCAGGGGACTCAACGTCAACGAGGTGGTTCCGGAAGAGGCCGTCGGCGGCTACAACTACCCGCTTGGGCTGGCGCACTGCCGCGCCGACGAGCGCATTGTTATCGGCCACCTTGCCCGCATTCGCATCGCGCTCGATCAGCCTCCGCGCCTGACCGTCTACGAGGACTGCGCCCACGGCGACGCTTGGCCGGACTACCCCGACCACTACGAGCGAGTCCTGCTCTCCTACTACGACGAGCTCCTGGGCGTCGAGTTCCTGCCGGAATTCGGCGGGTAGGCGGCGCGCGTCCACGGCCCCGGCGGGCCGTCGAGCGGCTTGCATACTTTGCATGGACGGTAGCCCGCGCCGCGGGCGTCGGCCTCGGAGGCGAACGTCACGCGGTGCGCGGGCTTGGTTCTGCGTCCCGGCGGACAGTTCGGACGGCAGAAGATGCGCGTCGTTGTGCAGCCGTTGAACACCGTTAGTGCAGCAGGCCGCCGCCGTCGACGACGATGGACTGCCCGGAGATCATCGCTGCGTCGTCGCTGGCCAGGAATGCGATGAGCGAAGCGAGGTGCTCGGGATAGACGCGCTCCTTGATCGCCTGGTTCTGCATCGTCCGGTTGAACATCTCCTCGTCGTTGTATTCGAGAGTCCCCGGCGTCGCCACCTGACCGGGCATAACGGCGTTGACGGTGATGCGGTCGCCCCCAAGCTCCTTCGCCATATTCCAGCTGAGGCCGATGACGGCGCCCTTCGCCGAAACGTACGGGGTCTGTCCGGGGTTGCCCATAAAGAACGTGCGCGAGGCGACGTTGATGATCCGCCCGTTGCCGCTCGCCTTCAGGTAGGGATGCGCCGCCTTAATGGCCAGGAAGTAGCCGATGTAGTTCACCTGCGCGAACCGCTCGACTTCCTCTTTCGTCCAGGTCTGCCAGTCTTTCCGGGGAGCTATGAGCCCGGCGTTGTTCACGAGAATATCGATGCCGCCCAGCTGCTCGGCTGCGCCTTGCATAGCGGCGGCGAGCTGCTCCTCGTTCGTGGTGTCGCACGCGAACGCAGCGCCGCCGAGCGAGCGCGCCGCTTCCGCCGCCTCGTCGCCGCGCAGGTCGAGAATGCCGACCTTCGCGCCCTCTTCCGCGAGCCGCTCGGCGGCGGCCCTGCCCAGTCCTCGCGCGCCGCCGGTGATGACTGCTGCGCGCCCGCTCAATCCACGCATACTCTGCTCCTCCTCTAATTCCTCTCGGTCGCTGCGCTGCGGCGTTCGCCGGCGCTCGTTCGCTCCCCGCGCTCGCTACTCCTCGCCGGAGACCGCGCGCGGACGGAACAGCGCGAACGAGCTGGTGTAGCCGTGCAAGTAGGTCGTTCCGGCGACGGGGCCAATCTCGCCGTTGCAGAAGAACCCGCCGAGCGGCAGACTCCCCACCAGTTCGCCGAACACGCCCGTATCATGGTCGGGCTCGCCGTACAGGCCGCGTCCGCGGCCCGTACACGAGAAGAGCAGCGCGCCTGCTGCCGCGCGTCCGCCCGCAGCCTGAATGTAGTCGGCGAGGCTGCGGCGCAAGTCTTCCGCCGAAGTCTCGGCGTCGCGCACGTGAAACTGCACGATTTGCCCCTCGCGAACGATTGCGCCGATGGCTACCGCGCCGCCCTGCGGATCGACCCCCATCACATTACGGATGAGGAAATCGCCGGCTGAGGGACGCTCGAGCAGCGGGTCCATCGCGACGCCCATGAAGAGGTTGCGGTGAACGAGTCGGCGGTCGCGCTCCGCGAGCTGCTCGTACAGGCGCTGGAGACGGTCGAGCGGACGCTCGCCGTCGACCGACATAATCAGGTTGTGCTCGGATTCGGTTATGCGCATCGGCTCGCCGATAGGGCGGCATCCCTGCGCGACAACCGTGTCCACCACGATGTCGCCGGAGAGGGCGATCCCGACGGCGCCTTCACGGTGGACCTCGTCGTTGTGAAAGAGTGAGTGCGGAGTCAGCTGGCTGCCGCCGCTCGCGAGTCCGCCGATCTTGGCCGCCGACGGGAAGGCGTAGTCGAGCCCGGCAAGGAGCGCTTCGCCGTCCATCGTGAAAGGGTCGGCCAGCACGATGAAGTGCGGCGAGGCGTGGGGCGGGGTGTTGACGGCGGCGGCCCACTCTTCGGGAGGCGCATCGGGCGAGGGGAGGCTGTCGCGGCTGATGTGAAAGCTGTGCAGATCGACTCCCGGCAGGACGCCGGCAGTGACCGAGAGCGCGGGGCGCTCTTCCTCCTCATGGCCGGAGCCGATGATTCCGGCGCCGGAGCAGCCGATGACGACGGCTTTCGGGAAGCGTGCGCGCACGGCTGCGGCGAGCGGATGGGAGTCCCGGTGGTAACCCGGCGAGGCGAACACGGCGACGAGGTCGGCGCCGGCGCCGCTGAGCTGCTCGTCGAGAGAAGCGGCGCACTCATCGACAGCGGGCTCAAGTTCGGGCAGACGCGAAAGGCTGGATCCCCACAGCATCGCCGTCCTCCACAGGTCGGTCTCGGAGGGCAGTATATCCCGCAGGCTCCGGCAGCGTGCTCCCGCCGCCCCAGTGGGTCTGTGGCGGCGCACGCCCTCCAAGCGTCACCGCTGCCGAGTTCCCAGGGGGTCTGGGGGAGCGGACGCTCTCCCAGTTTCCGCCCTACCGCCGCGTGAGAGAGTCTGCGGCGGCGCACGCTCCCAGCAGCGTGAATCGCACCCCCAATTAATCAACTCTGAGCAGCTGCAACTCCGGCCCAGAGGTTGAGGTTCCGGACGGCGGCGGGTACAATGCGGGCAGTGAGAGTGGGTAGGGGCCCACTCTCTCGTTTATTCCCAGGGGAGCGACCCCCTGTGCCCCGGAGACAAGAGGACGAGGGACGCGATGAAGAGTGAATTCCTGATCGCAGTCACGCAATTGGCCGCCGAGCGAAACCTCCCGCAGGACATGGTGGTGTCCGCGGTGGAGGCTGCGCTGGCCTCAGCCTACCGGCGCGAAGGGCCGACCGGGAGTCAGAGCAACGTGCGCGTCCACCTCGATCCCGCGACCGGCGAGGTGGAAGTCTTCCAATTGAAGACGATTGTGGAGGACGTCGAGAACGACCTCGCAGAGATGACGCTCTCCGAGGCGCAGACGCTTCGCAGAGGCCAGAGCCTGCAGATCGGCGACACCCTCGAGTTCAAGATGGAGGCCCAGGCTGCCGGGCGCATAGCGGCGCAGACGGCCAAGCAGGTCGTCATCCAGCGCTTGCGCGAGGCGGAGCGCGAACTGATTTACGCCGAGTTCGCCGAGAAAGAGGGCGAGGTGTACACCGCCACCGTACAGCGCGGATACGGGGGCATGATCACGATGGACCTCAATGGCCGCGCCACCGCCCTCCTGCCTCCGACCGAACAGGCGTCAGGCGAACGTTACCGCCCCGGTATGAAACTGAAGGTGATGATCCTCGAGGTGAGCCGCACGCAGCGCGGCCCCGAGATCGTCGTGTCCCGCACACACCCCGACTTGCTGCGCCGCCTGTTCGAGATGGAGGTGCCGGAGATTTACAACGGCATCGTCGAAATCCGCGGCATCGCCCGCGAGCCCGGCAGCCGCTCCAAGGTCGCTGTCCACGCTTTGCAGGACGGAGTCGATCCGGTCGGCGCGTGCGTTGGTCTGCGAGGCATCCGCATCCAGAACATCGTCAATGAGCTGCAGGGCGAGAAGATCGACGTCATTCAGTGGTCGCGCGATATGGCCGTGTTCGCGTCGAACGCGCTCAGCCCGGCGCAGCCGCTTCGGGTCGAACTGAACAACGAGGCGCAGTCGGCCATGGTGGTGGTGTCCGACCGCCAGCTCTCGCTCGCGATTGGCCGCGAGGGGCAGAACGCCCGCCTTGCCGCCAAGCTCACCGGCTGGAAGATCGACATCAAGAGCTCGACCGAAATCGAGATCGAGCGCATGAAAGTGCAGATCGAGGGCGAAGTCGCCGAGCGCGAGGCGGCGGAAGCCGCCGCCGTTACGGACGCGGCGGGCGCTCCGCTTGCAGATGTTGCAGAGGACGCCGAAGTCGAGAAGATCGCCGCCGAACTCGACGCCGGAGAGACCGCCGCGGCAGCCGTGGAAGAGGACGAGGAGGCCCGCGCGGCGCGCGAGGCCGAAGAAGACAGGATTATGGCCGAGCTCGAGGCCGAGCAGGCCGCCGCCGAAGCAGCGGCGACGGCAGCCGCGGAGCAGGCCGAACCGGTCAGGGGCGCGCTCAGCGCCGAGGAGATGCTCGCGCTCGAATCGCTCGACGCCGCGCTCCCCGAGGAAGAGGAGATCATCATCGAGGAAGCGGTCGATGGCGAGGAGATCGTCAGCGACGACATCTGGAAGGTGCCGGAACGCATCGGCGGAGGGCCGACCATCCGGTTCGCAGAAGACATTTTGGGCGCCCCCGTGAGCGCCCGGCGCGGCGGAGGACGCCGACGGGGCGGAGGCGGCAACCGGCCCCCGAACCGAAACCGCCCGCGTCCCGGAGGGCAGAGCCGCCCGCCCGGCCCCTAGACTGTTCCCGTAGGGCGTCCCGTCGGCGCGGGCGCGGAGAGTGAAATGCGGAACCGCCATGCGCCGCAGCGCTCCTGCGTTATGTGCGGCGCCAAAACGGACAAGCGCGATCTGTTTAGAATCGTGCTGACGCCTGATCAGAGCTGCGTCGTCGACCAGACCGGCAAACGTCCGGGGCGCGGCGCCTACCTTTGCCGTCGGTACGAATGCTGGCGGAGAGCGCTGCAGGGAAAACGGCTGGCGGCAGCGCTGCGAGGCGAGATTGACGCCGGCGACAGGGAGCGGCTGAGGGCGTTTGCGCGGGAGACGCTGGCGGCGTCTCCGTCCGGGGCCGCCTCCCAACCGGCGGCTCAGCAGGCGGCCCAACAGGAGGGATGATGGTTGAACAACCGCGAGGGCAAGCGACCTCAACTCGAAGAGTAACGCTGCGCGCGCTCTCCATCGGCGAGGTCATCTCGGTGGGCGCGCTCGCCGAGCGTATGCGCGTCGAGCCTGTACAGGTCATCAAACAGCTGATGCGGGCCGGAGTGTTCGCCAGCATCAACCAGGTGATCGACTTCGAGGCGGCCAGCGGAGTCGCCCGCGTTTTCGGGTACGCAGCCCGCAAGGTGGAGGATGTCGCCAGCGCCGGGGCCGGCGCTGTCGCGGAAGACGACACCGGCAACCTCGAAACCCGGCCCCCGGTCGTCGCGATACTGGGCCACGTCGACCACGGCAAGACGACGCTGCTCGATACGATTCGCCGCACCAACGTTGTCGACAGAGAAGCCGGCGGCATCACCCAGCACATCGGGGCCTACCAGGTCGTGCATAACGGGTCGCCGATTACGTTCATCGACACCCCCGGTCACGAGGCGTTTACGGCTATGCGGGCCAGAGGCGCCCAAGTGACCGATATCGCCGTCCTTGTCGTCGCCGCAGACGACGGAGTTATGCCGCAGACGGTCGAGGCCATCGACCACATCAAGGCTGCGGGCGTGCCTATCATCGTGGCTATCAACAAGATGGACTCCCCGGAGGCCGATCCCGAACGCGTGCGCCGCCAGCTCTCCGAGCAGGAGCTGCTCGTGGAGAAGTGGGGAGGCGACGTTATCGACGCGGAGGTGTCCGCCAAAAACGGCGACGGCATCGACGAGCTGCTCGAAAGCATCGAACTCGTGTCCGAGGTGGCTGAGCTCAAGGCGAACCCGCTGCGCCCCGGCGTCGGCGTCGTCGTCGAGGCCCAGCTCGACCGGAGCCGGGGAGTGCTGGCGACGGTGCTCGTGCAGACGGGCACGCTGAAGATCGCCGACTACATCGTTGTCGGCTCCACCCGGGGCCGCGTGCGCGCGCTCGTGAACGACGCAGGCAGAAGAGTCGATAGCGTCGGCCCCGCCTCGCCGGTCGAGGTGCTCGGGCTGAGCGAACTCCCCGCCGCCGGCGACAGGCTGGTCGTCGTGCCGGATGAGAAGACCGCCCGCGAAACCGTGGCGGAACGGCAGCGCCGCGAAGACCTCAATCGGGGCCGGGGCGCAACCCTCGAGGAGATGGGCGCGCGCATCTCGTCCGGACAGACCAGGGAGCTCTGCCTGGTGCTGAAAACCGACGTGCAAGGCAGCATCGGAGCGGTGCGCCAGGCGCTCGACCGGCTGTCGACGCCGGCGGCCCAGGTGCGCGTCATCCACGCAGGCACGGGCGCCGTCACCGAGAGCGACGTGCTGCTCGCTATGGCGTCCGACGCCATCATCATCGGCTTCAACGTGCGCCCCGACCAAGGAGCGCAGCGGCTCGCCGACCACGATCGCGTGCAGATCCGTCAGTACAACATCATCTACCGGCTTAGCGAAGACATCGAACGGGCCCTGCACGGCCTGCTCGAACCCGTCGTCGAGGATGTGCTCGAGGGCACGGCGGAAGTGCGGGCCGTCTTCTCGCTCGGACGCTCCCGCAAGAGCGCCGGATGCTACATAACCGACGGCAAGTTCACGCGCGGCGCGCGCGTACGGGTGCTGCGCAACGGCAAAGAAGTGTTCGACGGCGGCATCGCCGGACTCCGCCGCTTCAAGGACGATGTCCGCGAAGTCGCCACCGGCTACGAATGCGGCGTCGCTATCGACGGGTTCAACGACTTCCAGGAGGGCGACATCATCCAGGCGCACCGGCAGCGGACGGTCGGGGCGTAGCCGGGCGGAGCGGGACAGTATGGCGAGGCGTCGAAGCGACCGGGTCGCCGGTCTCTTGCAGCGCGAGATTGGGCAGATACTGCACACGCACGTCACCGACCCGCGCCTGAGCAGGATGATCACCGTCTCCCGCGTCGCCGTGAGCCCCGACCTCGCCCACGCGACGATCGGCGTTACGGTGATGGGCGATGCGCGCGACGCAGCCGAGGCGATGCAAGGGCTCGACTCGGCCCTGGGCTTCCTGCGCAGGGAAGTGGCGCAGCGGATGCAGCTCAAGCGCGCCCCCGAACTGCATTTCGTGCGGGACGCGTCAATCGAACAGGGCGACCGGGTGCTCGACCTGCTCAACGCGCTCGACACTGAGGAGCGGAACTGATGACTCGCCCCGAGGCGGACGGCATTCTGGTCGTCAACAAACCCCCGCAGCTCACGTCAATGGACGTTGTGCGGACGGTCAAGCGCGTAACGGGAGTCAAGCGCGTCGGTCACGCAGGCACGCTCGACCCCATCGCGGTGGGAGTGCTCCCTGTCTGCCTCGGTCAGGCGACGCGCTTCATGGACTACCTGGTGGACGGAGGCAAGACCTACTTCGGCGAGATAACCCTCGGCGCCGCGACCGCAACCTACGACGCGCAGGGCGCAGTGACCGCAGAGGCAGGCTACGCAGACGTCGCGCAGGAGGATGTCGAGGCCCTGCTCCCGCGCTTCACCGGGCCGATCCGCCAGCAGCCGCCGATGTACTCAGCGGTGAAGCATAAGGGGAAACGGCTGTACGAACTCGCTCGCTCGGGCGTCGAAGTCGAACGCTCCGAGCGGGACGTAGACGTCTACGGGCTGTGGCTGCGGGAGTGGGACCCGCCGCGCGTCGCTCTCGAAGTGCATTGCGGCAAAGGGTTCTATATGCGCAGCCTCGCCCACGACCTGGGCGCAGCCCTGGGCTGCCACGGGCACCTCAGCGCCCTCACCCGCGCCAGCGTCGGCCCGTTCTCCCTGGACGACGCCGTTACGCTCGAACAGTTCGAGACGGAAGAGGACTGGGAGCGCCTGCTGGAGCCGCCGGACGCCGCGCTGCTCGACCTCGACGCTGCGCTGTTGCCCCCTTCCGCGGAGCGCCGCCTGCGCAACGGCCAGCCGGTTACGCTCCCCTCCGTAGGCGCCTACGCGAAGCATCTCGACGCTCGCCGCGCCTACGCCGAAGACAGCCGGTTCCTCGGCCTCATCCGGTTCGACCGCCCCGACAACGTCTGGAAGCCGGAGAAAGTGCTCGCCAAGCCGCCCCTCTCCCGCTACGCCCCCGAGCCATAGCGCCTGCCCAGAAAATTCCCCAGGGGGTCTGGGGGAGCGGACGCTCTCCCAGTTTGCCGGCTTCCCCCAAGTGGCCTGCGGGAGCGAACGCTCTCCCAGTGCCGCCGCTGCTCTCCCGGCAGCGCGTCAGCCGCGCCTTGACGCTGCCGCGCCGGTGTGCCACAGTCCCCCATACCTTTTACTCGCCGAGGAAACCATGAAGCTTGAAAACCGCACGGCAATCATCACTGGCGCAGGACGCAACATCGGAGAGGCGGTGGCGCATGCCTTCGCCGCAGAGGGCGCATGCGTCGTGATCGTCGACGTCCGGCAGGAGGCTGCCCAGGCCGTCGCCGACGCCGTCAACGCCGACAATCCCGGACGCGCCATCGCCGTGGCCGCCGACGTCTCCTCGAACAGCGACTGGGAGCGTACGGTCGGCGCCGCCGTCGAGGCGTTCGGAGGAGTCGACATCCTGGTCAACAACGCAGCCGTAACCGACCACACTCCGGCCCTCGACCTGCCGGAGGAGGAGTGGGACAACGTCATAAACGTAACGCTCAAGAGCGTCTTCCTCGGAGCCAAGCACGCCGGACGCCGGATGCGCGACCAGGGACGCGGCGGCAAAATCATCAACGTCGCCTCCACCTCCGGCCACCGGGGACGCGCGGACGCCACCGCCTACTCCGCCGCCAAGGGCGGAGTGCTGAACCTCACGCGCTCGCTGGCCATTCAGCTCTCCCCCTACGGAGTGCGCGTCAACTCGATCACCCCCAACCGCATCGGCTCCGCCGTGGGGCAGGACACGATCCCGAACACCGGGCGCGGCGTCTCCAATCTGGTGGGACGTCAGGGGATGCCGCCCGACATCGCGTCGGCAGCCCTCTTCCTCGCGTCGGACGACGCCGACTTCATCGCCGCAGCCGACATTCTCGTGGACGGCGGCTCCCTTGCCGGAGGGATGCCGTCGGCGCCTCCGCCCCAAACGTAGGCCGGGCCCGCGCCGGAGACCGCTACTCCATTACGCAATTCGGGAGGCGCCGCCCGTGGCCGATTCACGTTTTTTCTCTGATCACAAGATCGGGATGGAGATACTGACGCTCATCGAGGAGGCAAGGGAAAACCTCTATCTGGTCTCTCCGTACAATAACTTCGCGGGCCATCTGACGACTACTCTCTCCGACGCCCTGCGGAGGAGGGTGTCGATAACGTTCCTCCACCGTAAAGATCAAGAAAAAGAAAAAAACGATAAGAAGGCTATTGATTGGCTCAGGGGACAGAAGGTCACATTGGTGGCCGTTGAGAAGCTCCACGCCAAGATCTACCTCAGCGAGAAGGCTGCGCTCCTCACTTCGATGAACTTGCTGGAGCACTCGATGTTGAACTCCTGCGAAGTCGGCGTCAGATTCAGCAAGAACGACCCCGAGTACCATGAGCTGAAAAAGTACATCAACACGCTCATCGAGCGAGCCGCTCCGACGCCAGTCCCGCCTCCGCCAAGACAGTCCACGCCAAGACAGCCTCAGCAATCGGGCTACTGCATCCGATGCATGACTGCCATCTTTCTCAATCCCGCGAAGCCGTTCTGCCCTTACTGCTACGACATTTGGGCGCAGTGGGAGAACCCGGACTACACGGAAAAGTACTGTCACGAGTGCGGTCGTGAACACTCGACGAGTATGAACAAGCCCGCCTGCCCCGACTGCTACAGGAAAAGCCAGGCGGCGAGCGGCAGTGGACGCCGACGCAGCTGACGACGAGGAGTTGCCCTGTGCCTCTCAACAACGACGAGATGGACGCGCTGTTCAGGATGGGCCCCGGAACGCCGTCCGGCGAGGTGTTCCGGCGCTACTGGCTGCCAGTGGAGACCTCCGCCAACCTCGACGGAGGCCGGGGCCCGGTGCGTCCAAGCGCCAAGAACCCCGTGCGCCTCAAAGTGCTCGGCGAGAGCCTCGTCCTCTTCCGCGACGCCTCCGGCAAACCGGGACTGCTCTCCGAACACTGCTCGCACCGCGGCGCGTCGCTCTACTACGGACGCGTCGAGGACGACGGGCTGCGCTGCCTCTACCACGGGTGGCTCTACGACCGTGACGGGGCTTGCCTCGATGTGCCGGCGGAGCCTCCGGGCGCTCGCTTCCGCTCGTCGGTGAAGCACCCCTCGTATCCGTGCGTCGAGGTGGGAGGCCTGATATTCGCGTATATGGGCCCGCCCGAACTGCAGCCGCCTTTCCCCCGCTACCCCGCGCTCTTCCGCGCCGACGGCGTGCGCGTCGCGGGCAAAGGCAACCGCATCCAGCAGTCCAACGCCCTCCTGCAAACGCTCGACAACGTGCTCGACGTCTGGCATCGCGAGATCGCGCACGGCTGGTTCAAGGGCGGCGACCCTGTCTACTCGATGCACCACGGGCGCAACGGCGACCCTCCTACGCCGGTCCGCTACGAGCTCACGCCATGGGGCGCCTGCTACGTCGTGCTGCAGAACACCCGCAACGAAGGGGTCTACGAGTACCACGAAACCCACGCCGTGATGCCCTGCCTGCGCGCCCGCACGAACTCCATCAACTGGGCTGTGCCTATCGACGACGACTCCACCCGCTGGTTCGGCGTGTCGTTCGAACCGTTCGGCGCCGACGGCTCGATTTCGGACGCTGCCCTGCGACGGCTCCACGCCGACACTCCGGCGGATGCCGGAGGCCCGTTCTACGACGGCTGGTTCGAGGACGTGGGCTTCTGGTGGAACACCGGCCACCCCCTGCGCCAGGGCCCCATCTGGGAAGACGAGGCGGCTATGAGCACCCAGGGCAGGGCGGAGCGCGGAGGACGCCCCGACTGGGAGAAGATGACGTTCGGCAGCTCCGACCGCGGCGTCCTGCTGATGCACAAGCTCTGGGAGGAGCAGGTGGCCCGCGTGCAGGACGGCATCGACCCGGTCGGCATCGTCCGCGGCGAGGAGGCGCAGCGCATGGTTCCCCTGCCGGGGCGGGTGCTGTTCGTCGACCGCGAAGAGGGCATGCGCCTCTTCAACACCCAGCTCGACGACCGCATCGCCGCGCAGGCCGAAAGCCTCAACGGGGACTAGGCGCGGGCTCTCTCTACGCCGCTCGCAGCGTGCGCGCCAATGACGCTAGAGGACTGCGAAATAGTGCTTTGCGAAATGGCGCAGGATGCCTATTGATCGGAGACGGCTTCGCAATAAGTCTGCCCACGCCGTAGCTTCGCTTGTATGCAACCTCCTCCGGCAATATCCTAAGCCCACACCGAATAGGAGGCCCCACGCTATGCTAAGAGAATACAAAGGCAAACAGGTAGTAATGGCAGACACTCCAACCGATATGGGCTTGCTAGAGCTTACCGCGCGATGCGAGATTGCGCTCGGCAAGGTCGTAAACGTTTTGAGAGAACAGCTTGACGCTGCGGGCATTCCGATTAGCGAGGAAGCCGCCGACGTGCTTAAATGGCACGAGCAATACTTCGCGGAGCGCGAGCGGTATATCCGCGACCCTGAGTTTCGAGAAGCTTGGCTTGCTGCCGAGAGAGAGAAAAACCGCAGCGAAGACGAGGACGACGACAGCGACGACGACGAGTAGCCAACGCCGGTATCAGCCGGACTACGCCGTCCAGCCCGCCCGGATGGGTGCTGGCGGAGCGGATTGAAGCGATAGGCGTCTCGCATCCCGCATTCGCTAGGCAATGCGGGATGCCGCTCTCGCTGATAAATCGAATCATTGCAGGGACAGCGTCCATAGACCCGGCTACAGCGCTCCGGTTCGAGCGCGTGCTTGGCGTTGACGCCGCTATTTAAGATTGGCATTGAGTCGGACTAGCAGCGCATGCGGGCTGGGGCAGTGATGCTAGTGACGGACGTCGCACGTCGCGAGGCTGTGTATCGCAATAAATCAGTACAGACCGCACCGACAGGTTTGGAGAATCAAGTTTTTCGAGGACGATGGCGGGCGCGTTGAAGCCGGATATGGCAAACAGGCGAGTGTGTCGAGGACTGCGTCGTTCGCGCCATTAGCCTGTCGCTTGGTGGTGGTGTCTTCGCCCTACACCGCTCGCAGCGTGCGCGCCGCCGTCTACACCGGACGCACGACGCGCATGTAGATGTCGATGGCGGCGGCGCACAGCACGGTTATCGCTGCGACCCCCGCCAGCATCGCGAACACCCACTGCACCCCCGGGCCGTCGGCGATGAATCCGCCGCTCACACCCGCCAGCGAGCCGATGCCGAACCCGGTGAGCGACGTCAGCCCGTACATACGGCCCTGCATCCGTTCGGCGGAATAGTCCGAGATCATCGCGACCGCGGCAGGCTGCGCCATGAAATTGAAGAACACGAACAGCGAGGCGCCCGCCAGCAGCAGCCATCCCTGGCCCGTCGCCATAAGCAGCAGCGCAGGCACGGTGAGCGCCGCAGCCGGCCCCAGGAACCGCTCGCGCGGGAACCGCTCCCCCAGCTCGCCTCCCGCGTACTGACCGGCGACGCCGAACAGCAGCGCCGCCGTCGCCGCCGCGCCTCCGATGACTACCGGCTCGAATCCGAGGAAGTCGAACCCCAGGTTCGTGGACAGATGCAGGGGCAGGAAGAGCGTCAGCCCCCGAAAGATGAACCCGAAGCAGGCGTTGACGACAAAGATGAGCGCCAGCGGAAAGAGCAGGCTCTGCGCGCGCAGCCTCGGACGCGGGTTGCCGGCGTCCGCGCTCTGAGCGCCAACGGTTGACCGGAACGCCAGAAACGAGACGGTGAGCGAGAGGATGGCGAAGAGGAGGAACGCGCCTCGCCAGCTCCAGAGGCCGGCGACGCTTCCCGCGATGAAGGGCGCGAGGGCTGTGCCGAGGTTCCCTCCGGCGCCGTGCACCCCCAGCGCGCGGGCGCGCTGCCGCACGGTACGGCTGATGAACGAGAGGCCCGCAGGGTGGTACATCCCTCCGAGCACGCCCATCAGCACGAGCGCAACGCCAAGCACGGCGACGTTCGGCGATGCAGCAGCCATCGCCGCCGCGACGCCTGCGCCGCCCATCGACAGCGCCACTGTGCGCTGCGAGCCGAGCCGGTCGGCGGTCGCTCCTGCCGGCAACGCTGCAAACGAGTAGGCGAGCGACGACGCTGTCCCCAGCACTCCAAGCGCAGCGACGGTGACGCCGAATTCGAGCGCTACGACTACCAGCACGGCGCCGTATACGAGCTCGACGGCGTGGTTGAGCCCGTGGGCGACGCTCGTGAAAGCGACCACCTGCCGTTCGACGGGCGTCATACGTGCAGCCGCGCTAGCCATGAAGGGCAGTTTACCGCGCCCCCGCCCCGCCTGCGCCTCCCCTCCTCCCCAGGCTGCTCCCAGGATGTCTGGGAGAACCCCCATCCCGGGGGTCTGGGAAGCAAAACCAAGGATGTCTGGGAGAAAAAAATTCCCAGGGGGTCTGGGGGAGCGGACGCTCTCCCAGCAGCGCGCCAGCGCTGATTCCCTGTCCCCGTCGCGCCTCCCTAGGCTCCCCCGCCTGCGCCACCTCCCCAGACTTCCCAGCAGCGCGCCAGCGCTGATTCCCTCGACTATCAACGCCAACGCGCCTACGCCCAACAGCTGCCGCGCGCCCGCTCTGTCTGCGGAAGAAGGCGTCTTCCACTATGATGGCGCCCGGAAGCCCCATCGAAACATCCGGAAGGCATGAGGAGGCCTGATATGACCCATCGCATCGTGTCGCTCCACGCGGGCTATGAGGCCGGAGGAGATTTCGTCGACGGCTACGTTGCGCGTCCGGCGTCGCCAGGCCCGCACCCCGGCCTGGTCGTCATCTCCGGCATGGGCGGGCTGAACTGGTTCCAGCGCGAGATCACCCGGTCGTTCGCCCGCGGAGGGTTCGTCGCCGTTGCGCCCGACCTGTTCGACGGAGCGCTGCCCCAGGGACGCGCGACGCAGCTGCTCTACAAGAACTCGCTCGACGTCGACCGGACGGTGACGCATCTTGCAGGCGGCGCCGACTTCCTCCACTCGTTGCCGTGGGTGGCCGACGACTCCCCTATCGGCGTTGTGGGTTTCTGTCTTGGAGGCGGCCTGACGCTGCTCTGCCTCGCCCGCTCGGACGCGTTCGGCGCAGGAGTCGTCTACTACCACAGCCTCTTCCCCGACTCGGAAGAGCTCGCCAACATCTCCGCTCCGATGATGTGCCACTACGGAACGAACGACCACACTACCCCCATCGAGGAGATCGAGGCGTTTCGGGCATCCCTCGACCATTACCGGAAGCAGTACGAGCTCTTTATGTACGAGGGAGTCGGCCACTCGTTCCTCAACCCCGCGCAGGACGCTTCCGCCCGGCGCGCGGAGGCTGCCGCGCTGTCGCTCGAGCGCACGTTCGCGTTCTTCCACGAGCGGCTCGCCGCGGATGCGTCCGCCCCGCCCGCGCAGCCGCCGGAGGCTTCCGAAGAGGCGGGAGGAGAAGGAGAGGAAGGGGAGGAGGTGTAATCGTGGCGGTCGCCGGTTTCGAGATAACGGAACGCGCCCCGTTCGCCGGAGGCGAGACGTTCGGCGCCCCCGGCGCCTACGAGCGCATCGACGGCCTGCTGACCTACGCCGTCGCGCCGGAGCATCCGGCGAACCAGCTCATCACCGACCTCGCCCTCGCGCCGCGAGACGCCGCCGGCCTCGTGCGGTTCATCGGCGATTTCACGCTCATTGCGCCGGTCGCCCGCGAGCGGGGGAACGGCGAACTCCTGATCGACGTAGTAAACCGGGGCCGGCGCCAAGTGATGCCGACGTTCAATCTCGCGCCCCCTTCCCGCGTAGGCTCTGCGGAGATCCCCGTCGGCGACGGCTTCCTCTGCCGGCGCGGCTACGCGACGCTCTCGGTCGGCTGGCAGTGGGACGTCCCGCGTAGCCCCGCGATGATGGGCCTCGACGCCCCGCAAGCTTTCGAGGACGGTAGTCCCGTGAGCGGGCAGGTGCTGGTTGAGATCCGCCCTGACGTTGAACAGCGGACGCGGCTGCTCGCGAACCGCGTGCACAAGCCGTACCCCGCCGCCGACGTCGACGAGCCAGGCGCCCGCCTGCTCGTGAAAGACTGGGAAGACGGGCCGTACCGCGAGCTCCCTCGCTCCGCATGGCGGTTCGCCCAGGAGACGGACGCCGGCGTAGCCCCTTCCCCCGCGCACATCTATGTCGAAGAAGGGCTGCAGCCGGGGAAGATCTACCACGTCGTGTACACGACCAACTACGCGCCGGTGACCGGCGCCGGGCTGCTCGCCATCCGCGACGCCGCAGCCTGGCTGAAGAACGGCGAGCCGCAGCTCGCTCCTGATGGCTTCGCCTACGCGCACGCCTACGGCGTGTCCCAGACCGGCAGACTGCTGCGCCACCTGCTCTACCTTGGACTCAATGTAGACGAAGAAGGGCGGCAGGTGTACGACGGCCTGCTGGCGCACGTCGCCGGAGCGCGCAGGGGCGAATTCAACCAGCGGTTCGGCCAGCCCTCCGTGCAGTCGACCCCCGGGTTCGGCCACCTCTTCCCGTTCGCAGACAACGAAATGGTGGACCCGTACTCGGAGCAGCGCGACGGCCTGTTGTCGCGGCTCCGGGCTGCGGACGCCGTTCCGCGCATCATCTACACCAACACCTCCGCCGAGTACTGGCGCGGCGACGGCTCGCTTACGCATATCGACCCAACAGGACGGCGCGACCTCGACGAGGCCCCCGAGTCGCGCACGTACCTCTTTGCGAGCACGCAGCACACGATGACGGACTCGCTCCCTGCGCCCGGCGATCCGAACGTCGACGGCACAGAGCGCCGCTTCCCCGGCAACGCGCTCGACTACCGCCCCCTGCTGCGGGCGGCGCTCGTAAACTTGAGCGCGTGGACGCGAGGCGAAGCGCCGCCTCCGCCGTCGCGCTACCCCCGGCTGGACGACGGCACGGCGGTTACGCGCGCGGAAGCCCTGGCGAGCATCCGCGCCGTCGACGACGATGCGAAGCCCGACCCGGAGCGGCTTTGGAGGCTGCGCGAGACCGATATGGGGCCGCGCGCAGCCCAGGGCGTCGGCGCTTATCCGGTCGCCGAGGGCCGCGCGTATCCGTGCTACGTATCCGCGCTCGACGCCGACGGCAACGAGGTCGCCGGCATCCGTCTGCCAGACCTCGTTGCGCCGGTAGGGACGCACTCCGGCTGGAACCCGCGGCATCCGGATTCGGGCGCGCCGGAACAGATAATCCCTATGGTCGGCTTCTCGCTCTTCTTCAGCGCCGCCGAGACGAGGCTCCGCTACGCCGACCGCGCCGCCTACGCAGGACAAGTCCGCGCCGCGGCGGAGCAGCTCGTAAGCGAGCGCTGCCTCATCGCCGAAGATGTCGACGCGGTCGTCGCCGGCTGCCTCGCGCGCTACGACGCAGCGCTGGCCGGCAGCCATCCGTCGGAGTAGGCGCCGCGCCGGGCGCCGCAGAGTAGACCCGCAGCCCAAGACCGCAAAGGACGTCAATGGCCATCAATCCGCAACTACGCTTTGGCGTCGCCATACCGCAACGCTTTCCGGGCGAGATAGACGTCTCCGTGTTGCCGCCGTTCTTCGCCGCAGTCGAGGAGCTTGGCTACGACAGCTGCTGGGTCGTGGAGCAGGCCATCAACGCGCACAACGACCTGGCCCCAATCCCCCTTCTCTCCTACGCCGCCGCGCTTACGAGCCGCGCCCGTCTCGGCAGCTCCGTCCTTATCAGCGTGCTGCGCAATCCCATCAACCTCGCCAAGAGCCTCGCCACGCTCGACCGACTCTCGAACGGACGCCTCATCCTCGGCGTCGGCATGGGCAACGCCACGGGCGCGCCGTTCTCCTCCGCGTTCGGCGCGCCGAACTCCGGCAAGGCCGCCCGGTTCGAGGAGGGGCTCCTTCTGATGCGGCGCCTCTGGACAGGCGAGCGCATCTCGTTCGACGGGCGCTTCTGGCAGGTCGACGACGCGTTCATTAGCCCCACGCCGGCGCAGCAGCCCATCCCGCTCTGGTTCGGAGGCCACGCCCCCGCAGCGCTCGACCGCGCCGCTCGTCTCGGCGACGGCTGGATGGGCGCCGGCGCAACCTCGACCGATCAGTTGCGGGAAGAGATCGACGCACTGCGCCAACGCCTCGACGCGCATGGCCGCGATCCGGCGTCGTTCACAACATCGAAGCGCGTGTTTATCGGCGTCGAGGACGACCGGGAAGAGGCGTTGCGGCGGCTGCAGCCGTGGTTCGCGCTTCACTCAGGCAGCGGGCAACGGGCCGAGCGCGTCGGCGTCTACGGAACGCCCGAACAGTGCGCGGAGGGACTGGCGGAGGTCGCCGAGACCGGCGTCGGCCTTATCGCGCTCAACCCTGTCTACGATATGGAGCGCCAGGCCCGACGCCTCGCCCGCGAAGTGCTGCCGCTGCTGGGCTTCCCGCTACCGGGCTAGCGCCTACCGGCTACGCCGTCCAGGGGATGCGTACCCCCCCCCGATTATCGCCAACGCCAGGACGATGAGCACGGCTGCGCTCGCGTTGACGCCGCCGGACGGCTGCGTAACAGGAGTTGAGGTTGGTTGCGGGGCGGGTGTGTGGGGATTGCGCTACGGGCTGAGGGTTGGCTCAAGCGTGGAAGTAGGAGTCGGATCAGGCGTGGGAGTAGGGGTTGGCGTGGGGGTTGAGCGGTACGCCCCCGCGCGCGAGGCGCTGTTCGCGTTGACCCCGGCGCCCTGTTGCGCGTAACGTGCGCGAAACCGACGCGAAGGAGGCGCCCCGTGAAATCTGGAACGCGCGCCCGGCTGGTTGCTGTATCGCTGATGCTCCTGGCCGGGCTAGCCGCGTGCGGCGGCGATAGTCCAACGCCGACGCCTACTCCCGTGCCTCCGACTGCTACTCCTACGGCTATCCCGACCCCGACGCCGCTTCCCCCAGGCGTAACTCCTCCTCCCCCCACTGCGACGCCCACGCCGCTCCCGCCCGGCGTTACGCCGCAGCCGACCGCGACGCCCGTCCCGCCGACTCCGACGCCGTCGAGCCGCGATTTCGAGGCGCATTTCCGCAACCGCACTATCGAGGTGACGGTGCCCTACGCCCCGGGCGGCGGCTATGACACCTTCGCGCGGCTCTTCGCCCGCTACGCCCCCGCGCACTTCCCGGGCGAACCCCGCTTCGTCGTCAGAAACCTTACAGGCGCCGGCGGCGAGCGCGGTCTGGTGAAAGTGCTTCGCGACGGCAGCCGCGAAGGCTTCTCCACCGTGGTCGTCCATCCGCGCTTTTTCAAACGCGAACTGATCGGCGACGACGTCCCCGAGTTCGACCTGGAGACGACCATACTCATCGGCACGCCAACGGCAGTGGCGGGGCAGGCGGCCTCCACCTATATGATGCGCGAACGGTTCGGCGACTACCCCATGACCTGGGAGGGCGCCGCCGCCCTTGCCGCCGACCGCGGCTCGCCCCTTACGCGCGGCGGCAACGCCGTCGGCGACACCGGCACAGTCGCCTCTACCTTCATCGAGGCCATCGGCGGGCCTGTCAAGATGGTCTACGGGTACGGCGGCAGCTCGGAGCTGATGGCCGCATTCGACCGCGGCGAGCTCGATATCGGGCCCTGCGACCGCGCGAACACGACCGCGCTCTTCCCTAAGTGGGCGACTGAACGCCGCTGCGTGCCGCTCTGGCGCGTCGGCCCCGAAGACCCCAACGACGATCCCGAATACGTCGACTGGGTCGTGAACGTGCAGGGCGAGGAGATCCCGCCTCACCTCTTCGACATAATCGATGCAACCGAGGGCGAACGGAAGGTGTACGACCTGATAGAGACGGTGAACGACCAGCTGGCGCGCACCTATGCCTTGCCGCCGGGCGTGCCCGACGATATCGTCGCGCTCTGGCGGGACGTGTTCAAAGCCACTATCGAAGACCCGGAGTTTGTTGAAGCCGCCACGCTGCTTGGCCGCGATGTGCTGTACGGCAGCCCGGAATCCATGATTGCGAGCCTCGAAGCTGGGCGCCAGGCACTGGCCGACCCAAGCCTCCTTGACCTGTACACCAGAATGTCCGGCCCCGTGAACTAGGGGCCCGCTTCGAATAGCGAATATCGGAAGACAAACGCCCCCTCCCGCAATGGGAGGGGGCTTGCTTTGCCGCGTTCTCGCCTACAAGCCGTAGAGTCTGCGCGGGTTGTCGTCGAGTATCTTCTCGACTGTCCGCGGAGCAAGCCTCCCCTCTTCGCGAAGGCGCTGCATCGCAAGAATCTCCGACGACGTATCGTCGTGGCCGTAGTCCGTGCCGATGATGATGTTGTCGTCGCCCGCAGCGTCGATCACGTACTCCAGGTCGTCGGTGGTCTGGCAGGCGACGTACATCCGGTTTTCGCGCATAAGCGCTGCGCCCGGAAACGCGCGTCCGCTGTTCCCGAAGCGGATCCCCAGGTCGTTCATCACGTATGGCACCCACTGAGCGCTGATCTCCACGAAGCACCAGCTCAGGTCAGGAAACTTCTCGGGCACGCGCCGCATCAGCAGGTTGTGAAACACGCTGATGGGCGGCAGCTTGAAGCGCAGCCCATTCTCCTGCTGGTCCCACATACCGAAGTTGCCGACCGACGCGTGGATGCATATCGGCATGCCAAGCTTGCCCGCCTCTTCGTACAGCGGAAAGAAGTACGGATCGGTGAGGCTAAGCCCGGCTTCCCCCGCGCGGAGGTAGACGCCGCACGCGCCGTGCTCTTTGCCGTAGTAGACCTCCTCGATAGCCTGATCGAGCCGGTGGACCGGCGCGATGACGGGCCACCGGAGCCGCCCCTGCCCCATCCGCCAGATGTCGCCCATCCACCGGTTGTAGCTGCGCGCAAGCGCGTAGTCGACCTCCGGCCTCGGGCTCAGCGGGCGGAGAAAGAGGGTGGGGTACAGCACCTGTATGTCCACGCCCAGCTCGTTCATATGCGCAAGACGCGCCTCGACGTTGCCCATCTCGCGCGATTCGTCGCTCGTGCCGGTGCCCTCGTTGGTGTTGCGAATGAAAGCCCTGCCTGTCGAGCGGTCGCCTATAAGCCAGTAGCGCCGCGCCGGGATCCCGGGGTCGGTAGTGGCGACGCTCAGCGGACGAAACTCGCGGTCTTCCTCGCGCATGTAGTCCCAGGTGTGCTCGTTCTCGACGACGTGGGCGTCCGCATCGATAACCGCCATCTCAGCCCTCCTGTTCTGTCAGGGCCCCTCCAACCTGCCGTACAACGCGACGGGTTAGCATAGGACTCGCAGGAGTGTCAAACAGCCGGTAAGCTCCGTAACTGTTCAGTGTCAGCCTATACTTGGAGCGCCACGCCGAACTGAGGAGAGAGACTGCTTTGCCGGCGCGTATGGTGTTCGATCTCGTGTTCGCAGCGCTGACCTTTACGGTTGGTCTGCAACTGCTGCGGCTGTTTAGCGCCGGCCTCGTGTTCACGCTGCGCGACGCGCACGGATTCTCGACTATCGAGACGGGGCTTGCGGCGCTTGTCGTGTTTGCGTCGGCCTTCTTATGGGCGCCGGTCGTGCGCGCCGCCGGGCCGCGCCGCGTGCTCCTCGGCCTCATCGCCGTTATGGCGCTGGCGAGGATTGCCGAACAGTTCACGACATCGCCGACAGCCGATCTCGCGCTTGCCGCCCTCGGAGTCGCGGCGTTCCTGCCGCTGCCCGCGCTGGCCCTGGGGCTGCCGGGGGGCGGAGCAGACCCTGCGCGGGGGCAGTGGCGGATGGGCCTGCTGCTCGGGCTCGCGCTCGACACCGCAATCAAGGGCGCGTTCGGCACGCTCGATCCTTCGTGGCAACAGGGCTGGACGGCGGCGGTCGTCGGGGCTGGAGCGCCCATCGCGCTGCTTGCGCTCGTCGCGCGCGCGGCGCGGAGCGCCCCCGAAATCCAGGGAGCGGATGCGGGTCTGCCGATGGGCGTGTCGCTCACCGCGCTCTTCAGCGTGGGGCCGCTGCTCTTCCTCGAGATGCTCCTCTTCCAGAACGTCGCGCAGTTGACCGCGATTACCGGCTGGGAGCAGTGGGCGATCCTTGCCTGGGTGGTCGCGGCGAACAGCGCAGGCGTCCACGCAGCCCGCTGGGCGATGACGCGCTCGCTTGCTCCGGCGGCGATGCTGGCGGCGGCTACAGCGCTCGCAGTCTCAGCAGGATGGCTCGCCGCGGCTGCGGCCAGTCCGGAGCCTGCCTCGCTTGCAGCGGTCGCGATGCTTGCAGGACACGTAGCGGCGGCCCTGCTGATCGCCGGAGCGCCGATGCGGCCCTCGACGGGGCCGGCAGGTTGGGCGGCGAGGCAGATTATCGCCGGAGGCGCAGGCGGCGTCGCGCTCATTACGCTGCTCTTCACCTACTATGCGCAGTACGACATCGATCTGGGTCTGCCTCGTGAGAGCATCACGGTTGCGGCTGCGCTTCTCGTAGCAGCGCCTGCCCTGTTGGCGTTCCGCGCCGGCCCCTGGAGAGTGGCGCCTTCGGCGTCGATGCGCTACGCCCCTGCGCTGGCGGCGGCGATGCTGCTTGCCCCTCTTGCGCTCGCCCTTGCGCGCGACGAGCCGAACGCCCCGGAGCCGGGCGGCTGGCCGCTCCGCGTGATGACGTACAACATCCACCAGGGGTTCGACACGTCGGGCCGGCTGGGCATGGAGGCGCTTGCGCAGGCGGTGGAGGCTGAAGCGCCGGACATCGTCGCGATTCAGGAGATCAATCGCGGATGGGTGATCGCCGGGAGCGTCGACACCCTTCTCTGGCTCTCGAGCCGGCTCGATATGCCGTACGTGTACGGGCCCGCGGCGGACGCAGTTTTCGGGAATGCGGTGCTGAGCCGCTACCCGATTACCGCGGCGGAGCGCCGCCCAATGCCCAACAACGACGACCTGGTGATGGACCGCAGCTACCTGTGGGCTGAGATCGACACGGGAGCAGGGCCGTTGCGGGTCATCGCCGCTCATTTCCACCATGTTGCGGACGAGGGCCCCCTGCGGACGCCGCAGACTGAGGAAGTGCTGCGCCGGTGGGGCGGGGCCGACCGCACCGTCCTGATGGGCGACCTTAACGCGCAGCCCGGATGGCCGGAGCTCGCCGAACTGGAGGCGTCGGGCATGGTCGACGCATTTGCGGCTTCGGGGTCGGCGGGGCAGCAGTTCACCGCGCGCTCCGACAACCTGTTCGAGCGCATCGACTACATCTGGGCGTCGCCCGACTTGCAGGCGAGCGCGTACTCCGCCCGGGTGACGCAGGGCGTCCGACCACTTGCCGGTCGCCGCCACCCTGTCGCTGCGGTAGCCCTCCCGGTCTCCGGCGTAACTCCCGCGCGCCCAACGCGTCCGCCCCCGAGCAGTCGCCTCGCAAACGTGCAACTGCCGACGCCCTCACCCCGCCGCTACCGCTCCGCCAACGCATCGACTCTGACAGTTACGCAGAGTTCGCCTGTTGGCAGGAGGCGCTTGCGCGAGTAATCTTGAGCCGGCGGCATGAAATCCTGGCGCGGAGCGTCAGAAGCGTGAACTGCGAGGACTCGCAATGCAACACCGCCTTGGCGTACTGAAGGGCGACATCTTTGGGGGCGTCACTGCTGCAGTAGTGGGGCTGCCCGTCGCGCTGGCTTTCGGCGAAGCCTCCGGCCTGGGGGCGCTGGCCGGCATCTACGGGGCTATTGCGGTCGGGTTCTTCGCGGCAGTGTTCGGAGGGACGCGGTCGCAGATCTCCGGCCCTACGGGCCCTATGGCGGTCGCTATGGCGGTCGTCGTCACCCTGCACGCGGATAACCTGGCCGCCGCCTTCACCATCGTCATTATGGCCGGGCTCATCCAGGTGATGCTGGGTTTGGTGGGCGTCGGACGCTTCATCGCCTTCACTCCGTACTCCGTCATCTCCGGCTTCATGACCGGCATCGGCATCATCATCATTCTGCTGCAGACGCTCCCCTTCATGGGGAAGCCGGTTGCGGAGGGCGGGCCCATCGCGGCCATCCAGGGTTGGGCCGACGGCATTGCCGCCTTCAACGTGAGCGCCTTCACCATTGCTGTTGCGACGCTCGCGGTCGGCGTCCTCTGGCCCCGGCGGCTCCGGCATATCGTGCCGCCCACCCTGGTTGCGCTGACGACCGGCACGCTTATGGGAGTGCTGTGGCTCACGGACGCGCCCGTCATCGGCTCGGTGCCGACGGGGCTGCCCGCGCCGCAGCTGCCCGACCTCTCCGCCGACATTCTTGTGCGCGCCGTGCAGCCGGCGCTGACCATCGCGCTGTTAGGGTCGATTGACAGCCTCCTGACGTCGCTCATCGCAGACTCCATGACGCGGACGCAGCACAACGCCAACCGGGAGCTGGTAGGGCAGGGCATCGGCAATATGGCGGCGGGGTTCATCGGCGGGCTGCCGGGAGCCGGCGCAACGCTGGGCACGGTCATCAACATCCGGGCCGGCGGCAGGACGCAACTCTCCGGCGTCGTTCGGGCGAGCATCCTGCTGGGGCTGGCGTTGGGGCTGGCCCGGTATGTGGAGGTCATTCCCCACGCCTGCCTCGCCGGAATCCTGGTGAAGGTGGGGTGGGACATCATCGACTGGCGCTTCCTCACGCGCATCATGCGCGTGCAGCGGGAGCACCTGCTGGTTATGAGCGTCACGCTGCTCCTGACGGTGTTCGTGGACCTGGTGACTGCCGTGGCGATTGGGCTGATTGTGGCGGGAATGGCGACATCGCGGCAGTTCGAGCATCTGCAGCTGGACAACGTGGTCTCCACGCCACTGCTCGACCAGGTGTTCCTGAAGACCAGCGCCCAGCAGACGGACGACGACGAGTACGACGAGTTCTCCGCTCACGTCGGAATGATCGCGCTGCGAGGCGCGTTCACGGTCGCCTCCTCTCACAAACTCACCACCGCGTTTAGCAGGGACGTCGTCCAGCACGACGTGGTGATATTCGACTTCTCCCCGACGACGTATATGGACGACAGCGCGGCCCTGGTTATCGAGCAACTCATCGACAACGCCTACACCGAAGACACGCAGTGCATCGTAGTTGGCCTGTCGGGTCAGCCCGAGGGGACGCTGCGCGCCCTGAACGCCCTGCATCGCGTGCCGGCCGATCAGATAGCCGCAAACCTCGACGAAGCCCGGGGAATCGCCGTGCGGCTGCTCGGGCTGGAGACCAACAGTGCGTAGGAGTCGGCTATCCTCGGCGGAGATCGCTCGCTGGCGGGCGAGACGCCTGCAGCAGCTCCGCTGGCCCGACGCCCCGGGCGCTGGTTGAGCGATCCTGTAACGGAGGAAACGCAATGACCGCTATCGACGATGTTCTGCGCGGAAACGCCCGCTACGCCGAAGGCTTTACAGGCGGCGTCGGGCATGCGCCGCCCGCCATGCATCTGGCCGTGGTGGCCTGTATGGACGCGCGCCTCAACGTGCATGAATTGCTCGGCATCGGCGTCGGCGACGCTCACGTCATCCGCAACGCCGGCGGCGAAATCACCGACGACGCCATCCGCTCGCTGGTCATCTCGCAGCGGCTGCTGGGCACCCGGGAGATCATGCTCATCCATCACACCGACTGCGGCATGACGAGCTTCCGGGACGACGACCTGAAGGACGCGATACAGGCCGAAACGGGCCTCCGCCCCTCCTTCGCCTTTGAGGCTTTCGGCGACCTGGAAGGCGACGTCCGGCAGTCCGCGGCCCGGATTCAGGCCAGCCCTTTCATCTTGCACAAAGACCAGGTGCGAGGCTTCGTCTACGACTGCGCCACCGGCAAGCTCAACGAGACGCCTCTATAGGCGCGCTAACCCAGAGTCTGGGGAGCGAGCGCTGCTCCCGGCAGCGCGTCAGCGTCGGCCTTCTATCGCCATGCTATCTCCCCCACCGCCTCTCCGCGCCCCTGGTGGACTCTGAACAGTCGCCTGGCCCTCAAAATATATTGCACGTGGCCTGCAATGCTGGTAAGCTCTGCCTTCGTGCCATCGGTCCGGCCGGGTCTCGACCGCAAGCCGGCACTTTCCTGAAAGGGGGGCTGCTTGATTGGAAGCACTCGGTCGCCACATTCTGCTCGAACTGCGCTCCTGTAACTCCGCGACTCTCGACGACCTCTCCTATATCGAGGGGACGATGCTGCACGCCGCCGAAGAGACCGGCGCGACGATTATTGGCAAGCTCTTCCACCAGTTCAGCCCGCAGGGCGTTACCGGCGTAGTCGCTATCGCAGAGTCCCACCTCTGCATCCACACTTGGCCCGAGCATAGCTACGCCGCAGTCGACATATTCACCTGCGGCGAGAGCTTCAACCCCATCGAGGCGGCGCGCCTGATCATCCAGGCTCTGGAGTCGGAGGATCCTCAGCTCACCGAAATCGAGCGCGGGCGCATCAGCCAGTCTGTTATGTCCGTAATAGCCGGGTAGAAGCCGTGGAAGGCCCCTCGCCCCGCACGCTCTGGTATCACGAGCTGATCACCCCCGACCTCGTCCAGGCCGCGGGCCTCCGGAGCATCATCTACGAGGGAGACACTCCCTGGCAGCACGTGCAGTTCCTCGACACCGCGCCGTTTGGCCGGATGCTCGTGCTCGACGGCAAGACTCAGTCGTCCGAAGCCGATGAGTGGGCCTACCACGAGGCGCTCGTTCAGCCGGTGATGACCGCCCACGCCAACCCCGAGCGCGTTATGGTCGCAGGCGGCGGGGAGGGCGCCACTATCCGCGAGGCGCTCCGCCACAAGCAGGTGAAGGAAGTCGTGATGGTCGACCTCGACCGTGAGGTCGTCGACCTCTGCAAGGCCCATCTCCCGAACCATCACCGAAACGCATTCGACGATCCGCGCGTAACGCTCTTGCACGAGGACGCGCTTGCCTACCTCGAGCAGCGCAGCACGCCCTTCGACGTCATCATCATCGACGTCCCCGACCCGCTCGAAGGCGGCCCCGCCTATCTGCTGTACACCATCGAGTTCTACGAGCTCGTCCGCTCGCGCCTCGGGCCCGGCGGGCTGATGGTCGCGCAGTCGGGGCCGACGTCCCCCACGAACGTCAAGGAAGTGTTCACCGCGATCGCGCACACTATGGGGCAGGCGTTCGACCATACGTCGGGCTATCAGGTGAATGTGCCCAGCTTCGGCACGATGTGGGGGTTCATCGCATGCGGCGGGGCCGACGCTCCTGTCGTAGCCGACCTGCCCCCCGGCGAGATCGACGCTCGTCTGGCTGCGCGAGTCGGTTCGCCGCTCCGCTTCTACGACGGCGTCGCGCACCGCGGGATATTCTCGCTGCCCAAGTACGTGCGCGACGCCATCGCCGCGGACACGCGCACCATCACCAAAGACAACCCGCTCTACGCCGTCTGATCGCGCAGGCAAACGGCGCGTCTTCTCGAAGCGAGGGTCTGCATGAACTGGTTGGACTTCACCGCGCTCGTGCTGATGTTCGGCGGAGCTGTGCTCGGCTGGTTCAGCGGGCTTCTGCGCTGGGCGTTTATGCTCGTCGGCGCTGTGGCGGGCGCCGTTCTCGCCGGGGAGTTCTACGTTGACGCCAGCTCCGTGTTCCGGGCTGTCACTGATAACGAGGCCTTTCAGCAGGCTGCCGCGTTCGGTTCTATCTTCGCCGGCGTGTTCCTCGCAGCCTTGCTGGTGTCGGTGCTGGTCAAGAAGGCGCTCAACCTCGTGTGGATGGGCTGGATCGACAGCCTGACCGGCATGGTCGCCGGGTTCCTCGCGGGCGCCTTGTGCGCGGCTGCGCTCACCTGGACGCTTGGGGTTGTGCCTTCGGAGTCTGCGCGCGACGCGGTGCGCGAGTCGGCCCTCGCCGACGCTATGCTGAGCGCGACAGCCTTCCTGCGCGAGTGGCTCCCTCCGGAGTTCAGAGCCATCGAGCGCGCGCTCGAAGCGGGCGAGGCGATGAGCAGCCTTACCCCCGGCCCGCAGCCGGGGTAACTTGCCGTCCAGCGCAAGGCGCTCGTATGATGCTGCGCGCAGGGTTATTCGGAGGCGTGATGCCCACACGCAGAGACGTCCTCATCCTGAACCAGAATTACGAGCCGCTGAACGTCTGCGGCGTACGGCGTGCGCTCGTGCTCGTCCTTGGGCATAAGGCCCAGCCTCTGGAGCTTGGCGAGGGCGAATACCGCTCCGTCTCGGAAACGTTCGCCATCCCGTCCGTCATCCGGCTGCTGTATCTTGTCAAGCGACCGCTGCTCGCCCGGCAGCTCTCCCGCCGCGAGATATTCTGGCGCGACCGGTTCACCTGCCAGTACTGCGGCAAGCAGACCAAGGAGCTAACGCTCGACCACGTGACGCCTCGCGTGATGAACGGCTCGCACACTTGGGAGAACGTCGTCGCCGCCTGTGTGCCGTGCAACCACCGCAAGGCCGGCCGGACGCCTGCGCAGGCGAATATGCGATTGCTCAAGGAGCCTGTAGCGCCGAAGGCGAACCCCTACTACCACCTCATGCATCTGAGCCTCCCCGACGAGTGGGGCGTCTACCTTCCCTGGATGCAGCAACGCCGCGGGGAAGAAGCAGTCCCGGCGTAGGCGTCCTCTCTGGCCGTGTAACTGTTCAGCTGACGCCCTCGCCCCGCCGCTATCGCGGGTCGGATGGAGGGAGAAGCGATTCGTGATAGACTGGAGCGCGCATCGGGGAGTGGCGCAGTGCGGTAGCGCGCTACGTTCGGGACGTAGAGGCCCCGGGTTCAAATCCCGGCTCCCCGACCATCTCCGCTGCTCTCTCTTCTTCTGCTGACTTGCGCAGGAAGCCTTGGCCTGATGGTTCGAGCATCCGCTGGGCGTCGCTACGCTACGCCGGGCGGCGGCTGCGCCACGATGCCGGTCGTCTCGCGGGCCGCGTCGCTCGCATGGACGAACGCCTCTTCCGGCGGGAGCAGCTTGCAGTCCTCCGGGGAGACGGAAAGGAAGACGCGCTCCCCGCGCTGGAACCCCAGGCCGGGGCGCACCGTCGCCTTCAGCAAATGGCCGGCGACGTCCACCCGGCAGTCCAGCGAGTCTCCCAGGAACACGAGGTTTTCGATGACCCCTTCGATGCAGTTCGTTGCGTCGCCCTGCTCGCGCACGACCGAGATGCTTGCCGGGCGAATGGCTATCGACACAGCGTCGCCGACAGCGGACGGCGCAACGCCGGCGCAGCGCAACTGGCCCTGCGGCGTGTCGACGATAGTCAGGCCGTCGCCGCTGCCGGAGACAGTCCCTTGCAGCAGGTTCGTTGTGCCGATGAACTCGGCGGTGAACCGCGAATTCGGGTCGGAGTAGATCTCCTCCGGCGAGCCGAGCTGAATAATCTCGCCGTCGCGCATAACGGCAATCTGGTCCGACAGCGTCAGCGCTTCCAGCTGGTCGTGCGTCACGAACAGTGTGGTGATGTGCAGCCGCTCCGTGAGCGACTTCAACTCGACGCGCATTTCATCGCGGAGCTTCGCATCGAGGTTCGAGAGAGGTTCGTCGAGCAGCAGCGCTTTGGGCTGGCGCACCAGGGCGCGGGCTAGCGCGAGCCGCTGCTGCTGCCCTCCCGAAAGCTGCGGCGCCGGACGCCGCTCCAGGCCATCGAGCCGCACAAGGCTGAGAGCCTCCAGCACGCGCTCCCGCACCTCCGCCTTCGGCAGCTTTCCCTTGCCCTGCGAGATCGGGAACGCAACGTTGTCGAACACGTCCATATGCGGCCAGATGGCGTACGACTGGAAGACCATGCCGATTGGCCGCTGATGCGCCGGCACGTGGCCCCTCTCAGAGACGACCACCATATCCTCGATGGCGATCTCGCCGCCGTCCGCCTTCTCCAACCCTGCAATGCATCGCAGCGTCGTCGACTTCCCGCAGCCCGAGGGCCCAAGCAGCGTAAAGAACTCGCCCGATTCGACATCGAACGAAACGCTCTTCACAGCGTTCACTGCTCCCTCGTCGGTGTCGTAGTTCTTCACCAGATTGTCGACGCGAACGGCGACTGCCATGCAGGCCTCCTATCCGTGTTCTCTCGTCAGCCGCAGCGTAACGATGCGCGCCACGACGACGATGGTCGTCATCAGAACCATCAGCATCACGCCGAGAGCGGTCGCCTCGTCGATTCGGCCGTTCTCCCACGCCGACCACGCCACGATCGACAGTATTTGGCTGTCGCGCGTTGTGAGCAGCAGGGCCATTGAGAGCTCGCGTCCGCTATGGATCGCGACCCACAACCAGCCCGCCACCAGCGACGGCACAAGCAGGCGCAGCGTTATCTGCCGGAACACCGTGAACCAGCCGACCCCGCTGGTGGCGCCCGCCTCCTCCAGTTCCTTGTGCAACTGGAACATCGCTCCGTTCGTCGCCCGCGTGCCGTAGGCCAGGAACCGCGCCACGTGCACCAGCACAATCAGCCATATGGTGCCGTATAGCGGTATCCAGTCGATCCACAGCGCCATCAGGAAGAACGCCAGACCGAAAACGATGCTGGGGGCGGTGAACGGAACGAACGCGAGCGTGTCGAGCAGCCCTCGCCCCGGCGCCTTCGAACGCACGACGATCCACGAAACGATCGCCGACAACAGGATCGTCGAGATGGGCACGACCGCGATCAGCAGCAGCGAGTTCCGCAGCCCTATCCAGAACGCCTCCTGCCCGAACACGATGCGGTAGCCTTCGAGCGACGCGTTCTGGAACGCTGCGATAGAGGGCGGGCGGAAGAACGGCTGCGTGCTCGCGTACAGCAGCACCACCGTGGGCAGCACCACCATAAGGAAGAAGTAGCCGAGAATGCCGGCGCCTGCCCACCGGCGGTACTTGCCCAAGTCGATGCGCCGCGGGCGGTAGCCTTTTCCTGTGATCGTGGCGAAGCGCTGCTGAATGCGCGTCACCCGGTGGTAGTAGTAGATGCCCGCGATGCCCACCGCCGCGGCGACTGTGCCCAGACTGGTCGCCAGCCCGTAGTCGCGGGGCACCTGACTCGTGGCCAGATAGATGCGCGTCGCGAACACGTGGATGCCCTCGGGCATGCCAAGAATGGCCGGGATCTCGAAGATGCCGATGGTGGCGGTGCCCACGAATATCGTGACGCCCAGCAGCCCCGGCAGCATTACCGGGAACGTTACCTTGCGCATCGTCGTCAGCGTCCCGGCGCCGGAGGTGGCCGCAGCTTCCTCGAGCGACGGGTCCATGCTGCGGAAGAGCCCAACCACCATGAGGAATATCGTCGGGGTTAGACGGAACGCCTCGACGACGACCAGCGTGCCGAGCGTGTGAGGATCGAAGATGCCCTCGCGCCAACCAAGCCACTGTGTGAACGGGATGTTGAACACGCCCGTTCGGGGGTTGAGCAGGAACACCCACGTCATTGCGTACAGGATCGGCGGTATGCCTGCGGTGATGATCGCTACCACAAAGGCGAAGTTGCGCAGCGGGGCGTTCGTCCGCTCCACCACCCACGCAAGAGTCACGCCGAAGACGAGCCCCAGCGCAACGGAACCGATGCCGAACACGGCCGTGTTGAAGAGCAGCTCGTACGTCGAGGCGTTGAGGAACGTCTTCCGGTAGTTCTCGAGCGTGAAGTGGCCGCCGGAGTCTGCAGGCCCCACGCTCCAGAGGCTGTAGAAGAGGAGGATGCCGAGGGGCGCCAGCACCAGCAGCGCGAGGATAAGCCCCAGTCCGCCGACGAAGATGACGTACTGGGGCTCGGCGTTGGCTAAACGCCCGGGCAACAAGCGTCTGGTCACCTGGCTCGCGAGGGCCACTTCCTACCTCCCGGCGTTCATCGTAGCGACGCCGGGGCCGGACGTATTCAGCGTCCGGCCCCGGGCGGATCTCCGCAATCTTCCTAGCTGGTCGGAATGCCCAGAATCTCGCGGTACTTCTTCTGCAGCCGCGTGAAGTGGTCGGCCATCTCGATGCCGGTGTAGCCGATCTTCAGGTTCAGGCGGGAGGCTCGCTCGCCGATGATGTCGCCTGAGTTCGGGTCGAGCGTGGTGCCCGGCTGCACCTCGATGCGGGCGGGAATGCCCTGGTCGGGGTTCAGCAGCCAGCGCAGGAAGAGCTTCCCGCCGGACGGGTTCGACCCGCCGACCACTGCGCCTACGAGCCACTGCTCAATCGCGTTCGGCGTTGCCGGCGACAGCTCGACGGGGTGGCCCTGCACGATGGCGTTCCCGATCGATGCGAAGTTGACGTCGGGGCTGATCGCCGACTCGCCGCTGGCGACGTCGTTGGAGACTGCCGTGTTGCCGTGCAAGATCTTCGGCTCCTGCGCCGCTATCTTGGTCAGATAGTCCGCGACCTCGGCTTCAGGCCAAAGGTTCTCGTACCGCCCGCCGTACTCTTCGAGGTCGGTGAGGTAGATGAACCCCTTCAGCCGGTCTTCGAGCACCAGGTCGCCCTTCCACTTCGGGTCGAGCAGGTCCTCGTACGTCTGGGGGATGTCGGCGCCGGTAACGCGGTCGGTGTTGTACATCACGCCGTGGGCCAGCGGCACATACAGCGTCGCCAATCCGTCTGCGTAGCGGGCTGGTTCCGGAATTCCCAGGTCGTCGAAGATGTCGGTGCTGTCGGCGAAGATGCCCCTGTCGAGCAGCCGGCTGTCGCGGCCCGGGTCGGCGATATCGGCTGTTATGTTGCCGGCCTGATGCTCGAGCAGCAGACCCTCAGTAACCTCGCTCGTGCTCTTCTGCGTATGCACGACGCTAACGCCGGGGTACTCCGCCTCGAACGCGGCGATAAGCTGCTCAGCCTGCGCCGCGCGCGTGGGGAACACCCAGCTTATCTTGCCGCCGTTCGCGGCCTGAGCATCCTTATACAGCTGCTCTTCCAGCGACAGTTCCATCATCATGGCTGTCGGCGTGGCTGTCGCTTGGGGCGCAGGCGTGGGAGTCGCGGTTGGATCCGAACCGCACGCTGCAAGCGCGGGCAACGCCAACAGAGCAAGCAACACGAACGCAATCTTTCTCACTGTAATCCTCCCTGGGCATCGGAGCGGCGCCTGCGAGCGCCGAATCCGAAAGTAGCGCGCAACCTATACGGAATGCGCGGCGGCGTCAACACGCCCGCCGGCGCTATGACTGCTCAGAGTGGATGAGTTGACGCTCAATAGAGGGTGGGTGAAGGGCGTCAGCGTCGGCGCACGGCTGGGAGAGCGCTTGCCCCTCAGACTCTCTGGGGAGTTAGGATCCTGGGGGAGACACTCTCTGTGGCCTGCTACAATGCCGCTGCCGGAGGGATGGCAGAGTGGACGAATGCGGCGGTCTTGAAAACCGCTGTACGGGCGACTGTACCGTGGGTTCGAATCCCACTCCCTCCGCCAAGCGTCCTGACGGCGCCTCCGTCCGCTCCGGCCCTACGCCAGGAGCTTGCCGAGCCCCGGGATGCGCTGCTCGACCCGTAGCGTACAATCGCTTACGTTGCCTGATACGGCAGGGCGGCTTCGCGAATAAGCTATGTGCCCCCAACTCCCGGCGGCGAAACGCCGATGCCGGTTGAGTCAGATTCGGAAAGGAGCGCCATGGTGAATGACAATGTATTTGCTGAGGAGAGTGCAAAGCTTGCAGAAGTCGTTGCGTACATGGAATCCTCGATGAAGGATATGAAAGATAATCAGCCGATTAGGGCGGCTGGTCAAGAGGCGGCCGACAGCGTAAACAAGGTGCTCCAAAATCATGGGATCAGTTTGACTCAGCTTTGGAAGAACCCTACTTTGGGAGGCTTGATTACCTCGTACAGGAGGCTCCGCCCAAAGCATGGGAGAAAGTCGACACGGTCTTCCACATCTACATAGGGCGCGTTGTCCTTCCTGCTCAACAGGTCTTCTCTTGGACGTCCCCTGTGGCGCGCTTGTGGTACACCGAAACACGAGACGATGCTTCTCAAGCATACCCAGCTCCTTCAGGACGCGTCGTCGCGAAGGTAGGCCTCAAACGTTTCCTGCGAATTCAAGGAGGCAAACTAGAGTATTACAGCGATACTTATCGCCATGCGCTGCCTTCTCCCCAGGCGACCGCGAACGCTGCTCTCACAGCAGCGCTGCAGGCTCCCCAGGCGACCACAAACGCTGCTCTCACAGCAACGTTACAGGCATCTGGAAACATGGGTTTGCGTGTCATTATCGAGACGATACAACCAGACCAGTATGAGATTATCGCAAGAAAGCCGGACAGAGCGCTTATCGTGCAAGGAGCAGCGGGAAGCGGGAAGAGCGAGATAGGGCTGCACCGGATCGCATATCTGCTGTCTCCCTTCAATGATCTTTCCACGCAAGAACGCCCTTCTGCGGAAACGACCCTCTTTATCGGCCCGTCTCCGTCATTTCTGGAGTATGTCGCTGGCATTCTGCCCAGCCTGGGCGCCCAGAACCGGATTGAGCAGACGACCCGCAGAGAATGGATGCAGAAGCAACGTTCAGCCCGGGTGAGATTTGAAGGGCGAGTGTGGAACGACTTGCTTGCCCACGGATCGGTCACTCGACACAACCAGGCGGTCGCTGCGTTCAAGGGATCGCTCGCAATGGCGGATGTGCTTGACAGATACGTCTCCCGCCGAGTCGACACAATTCGTAAGAGTCTCCGTATGCTGCCAGCTTCTGCCCTGTCTTCTCTCCTCGAGCCATCGGAGACCGCCTCGGCGGTGAACGAAGCGTTCGCGGGAAAAGATGGGATGCGCCCGAATGTGAGCAGACAAGCGTTTATTCGGCGTGTAGCCGACTTGATTCGACGGCGAGAGGAGCAAGCGTCGCGAGAGCGCAACAGGCCCAGAGCATGGTTCGAAGCGCTGCGCAGGCGCGAGGATATACGGCGCGAGGTAATGGATTGGTGCAGCCAGGCGTGGCCGGAACTTGACGTGCGTGAAGAGTACGTTGCCACTCTGAAGGATAGAAGGGCTATCCTCCGTGGGGCCAAGGGGAAGCTCAGCGAGGCGGACGCCGACGCTATGGGCGAATTGGCGGATCGCCTACTCACAGCGGGGTTCGACGATTCCGACGAAGGGGCTGTCACATACCTTGACCATCTGCTGAATGGCACGGTCGAAAGGAAGTATCGTCATATAGTTGTCGACGAAGCCCAGGACATCTCGCCAATCGAGTTCAAGCTCCTGAGCATAGCGTCCGTGAACAACTCATTCACCATAATGGGAGATTTAGCCCAACGCCTTACGCCGTATCGTGGGATTCAACAGTGGAGTGAGGTTGGCCGTGTGCTCGGTCGTGAGGAGACCACTGTTCAGGAAGCGCGTCTTTCCTACCGAGCCAACAAACACCTCACGCGCCTGAGCAACCGTGTACTGCGTCTGTACGACAAAAATATTGCTGCTCCGACGCCCTACGACAGGGACGGGCTTCGACCTGAGTTTCACCGTCACGCATCCAGAGCAAGTATGAACGACTTTGTGATCGGCCAGCTCAGGGATATCCGGTCACGACTAGGGTTGGAGGATGGGAGTATCGCTATCCTCGTCCGTGACCAGAACACTCTGAACGGCTTTGACACGCGCTGCAAAGAGCTTGGCGCAACCGAAGTTGAGTGGATTGGAAGCGAGCATTTTCGGGGCGGCGGAACTGTGCTAGCTCGCATACCCGACGTACGCGGGCTTGAGTACGATGCGGTCATCGTGCTTGGGGTGAATGAGGCGTTTGCAAACACCGTATTCAACCAGCGGCTGCTGTATGTGGCTATGACCCGAGCGAAGCACTACCTCGCTCTGCATTGGTACGGGAAGCAATCCCCGATTCTTGCCGATGTTGGCCACAGAGGGATTCGAACGGTTGACCATAGCCGGATAGGCGAGAGGTGAGTTCCCATTGTCGTTGCGCCAAGCGCCCCCTGACGGCGCCTCCGCCCGCCCCGGCCCTACGCCAGGAGCTTGCCGAGCCCCGGGATGCGCTGCTCGATTCCCAGCAGGCGCAGAATCTCCCATACGCTCGCCTGAATGCCGGCGCATACCGAAACGCCCAGCGTGCGCTCCAGCGGCTCGATGACCGGCAACACGCGCCAGGCGCCTCCCAGCAGATAGACCGCGTCCGCTTCCGGGTGGGCCGCGTGCAACTCCTCGCACCGGCGCCGCGCCTCGTCCGCCGTGATGCGGTCGGCCTCCCGGAACGGCGCCTCAATGCTCGCGAACGTCAGCACGTCCATTCCCGCGTCGCGCAGGTACTGCGCGAACATCTCGTTCTGATCAGGAGGCGTGTACGACAGGCCGATTACCCGCTGCGCGTCCAGTTTGTGAAGCGCCGCTGCCGCGGCTGTCGATGCGAACGACACCGGCAGCCCGTGCCGCTGCGACAGCTCGTCGGCCAGGCGCTGATCGGCGCCGTACCCCATCAGCATGCCCGGCGGCGCGCCCTCTACGTAGACGGCGTTCACGCCGAGTTCGGCCAGCTCCGCGACGCGCTGCGCCGCAACGCCGAGCACATCGCGGAACTCTTGCGTCTCGCCGGTGCGGACGCCTGCATGCATCGGGACAACGCCGACGCCCTCCGGCAGCAGCCGGATTGTCTCTTCGAGGGAGCCGGGCCGGTAGGTGGGCTTCACGAGTCCGATCGTTCCCAAGGGAGCGCTTCCGCTGCCGTAGTACATCGCGCCGGATTCATCTCCTCTTCCGTGCAGCGGGCGGTCCGGGGTACCGGGGAGGGATCTCCTCGCCACGGCTAAGCAGGAGGAGGCCCCCTCCCCTACATCACCTTGCCGTAGCGGCCCTCATAGAAGACAAGCGCGCTGCCGTCTCCCCGGACGTCCGCCTCCTCGACCTCGGCGATGAACAGCGTGTGGTCGCCCGCTTCCACCTGCTGGTCGATGCGGCACACCATCACCGCGAGCGCTTCGTCGAACAGCGCCGCGCCGCTTTCGTGCGAGGTGTGGGCGTCCGGCAGGCGCCGGCGCTCTTCCCATGCGGCCCGCCCGTAGAAGTCCGCGAACGCTGCCTGGTCCTGCCGGAGGAAGTTCACGGCGAAACGCCCCTCGCGGCGCAGGTTCGAGCAGGTGTGGCCCGCCGTCGCAACGCTCAGCGCGAGCAACGGAGGATCGAGCGACACCGAGAGCACGGCGTTCGCTGTTGTCGCGTACGGCTCTCCCTCCGCGGTGCGCGTCGTCACCACGGTGACTCCGGTGGGAAACCGGCGCCACGCCTGCCGCAGCAGATCCGGGGTGACGGGCATCCCTAGAGCGCCCCGGCGGTCGCGCGCACGCCCAGCCACTCCGGCACGACGCGGAAGAGGTCGTCTTCCTTGTTGTGCCAGCCGTGGTCGCCGCCCTCCAGATGCACCCACGTAACGTTGGGCTTCCCCTCGCACAGGGCCGCCATATCCTTGCCTGCGTCGCGCATGCGGGGGTGCGTCTCTTCCGTTCCGGTGAGGATCAGGAGCGGGCAATCGATCTCGTTCGTGTGCGCTTTCGTTATGTCGTAGTGCTCCGAGCAGTGCCGGTCGAGGTAGACGTCGGCGGAGAAGTAGGCACCCGGGTTCGGGAAGTCGACGAACATAATCTCGTGGCCGCGTCCTGCTTCGGCGAGCGCCTTGGCCGCCTCGTAGTTCCGGAGGTGCTCCTCGCCCATTTCGCAAGCCGCATAGTACTCGTGCGAGAAACGCAGCGGCGCCAGAGAGATGACCGCCGCCACCTGCGGGTCCTTGTTCTGCGCCTGTGCGAGCACTACTCGAACAGCGCCGAGGCTGCTCCCCCAGATGCCGATGCGCGAGTAGCCCCGCCCAGCCATAAAGTCGACCATGGCCTGGAGGTCGAGGCAGGTCTCCGAGAGCAGTTCGTAGGCGTTGCCGGTGCGCGTCTTGCCCGCGCGTCCGCCGACCACATCGTGCCCGCGCGTATTGAACAGCGCCGTGGGGATTCCCATATCCCGCAGCTTGGCCGCCCTGGGGTTCGACGGCGACAGGTAGAAGTTGCCCGCCGACCCGTGCACCATCACCATCGCGTCTACGAGCAGGCCGCTTCGCGGCGTTTCGGGCTCGAGCACGATACCGCTCAGCGTAACGTCATCGCTCGATTTCGTGTGGACCAGATCAACCAGCATGACCTCACCCTTTATTCCGCTTGCGGTCTTCTCGCCGCCTTCGTTGCTTGCGCCGCAGTCCGTGCGCTATGCGCCTCTACAACCCTACCCTAGCCCGCCTTGCCCTGCGCGGCAAGCTCCACGGAGGCGCCTGCTTGGCGGTGGCGGCGGGCAGGCGATCAGGAGGTGAGCAGCTTGCGGAATCGCGCCGCCGACTTGTAGGGCCCGACAACCGACAGCCGGTAGGCGCCTGGGCCGAAGTAGCGGCGCGCCGCCGACTCCAGGTCGTTCGTGTCGAGCGCGCGCAGCTCCTCGACCACCTCGTCCGGCGTCCGCACGTGGTCGCGGAGCAGCTCCTGCCCGCCCATCCAGCTCATGACCGCCCGGGTGTCCTCCATCCGCAGCTGGAGGCGGCCTACGGAGTATTCAACGGCGCGCGACAGCTCCGCTTCCGTAATCTGCTCCTGCGCTTTGCTCAGTTCGGCGATGATCGCCGTGATGGCGGCGTCGGCTTTCTCCCGGTCCACTCCGCAGCCGACGACCAGCGCGCCGCAGTCGCTGTAGTGCATTGCTCCGCTATGCACGTCGTACGCCAGGCCTTGCCGTTCGCGGATCTCCATAAACAGACGGCTGGTCATTCCCTCGCCCAGCACCGTGTTGAGCATATCGACTGCGTACCGGTCGTCGTCCGACGCCGACGCGCCGTCGACAGCAAGGCAGATGTGCGCCTGATCGGTGCGGCGATGTCCCAGCTCCACACGCACTCCGGCGTCGTTCGCCTCCACGGGATGAATGGAGAGCCCCGGCGCCGCCGTTGCAGCGCCGAACAGCTCTCCGACGCTGGCGGCGGCCTCGTCGTGCGACACGTTGCCCACCACGGCCACCACCGTATTGGAGGGCGCGTACTGCCGGGCGTGGTAATCGATGAGTTGCCTGCGAGTGATGGCGCCGACCGTCTCGCGCGTGCCGCCTACGTCGCGCCCCATGGGCTGATCAGGCCACAGCGCCCGGTCGATCAGCAGATCGGCGAACGCGTCCGGCTGATCGTAAGTCATGGCGAGCTCTTCGATGATGACGCCGCGCTCGCGCTCGACCTCCTCCGGGTCGAACAAGGGCCTGTTGTACATATCGGCGAGCACGTCGAGGGCGATGCCGAAGTGGTCGCGCGCGACTTTCGCGTAGTACACCGTAGCTTCGCGGTCGGTGCTTGCGTTGAACACGCCGCCGACCGATTCGATAGCCCCTGAGATCAGTTCCGGCGCAGGGCGCTTTTCGCTTCCCTTGAAGAGCATATGCTCGAGGAAGTGCGACGCGCCGGCGATAGCGTCGTCCTCGTATCGCGACCCCGCGCCAACGAATACGCCGGTCGAGACCGACCGCACGTGCGGCATTGAACTTGTCAGAAGGCGAAGCCCGTTAGGGAACACCGTTCGTTCGTACAACCTTGTCTCCTCTATCGAGTATCGAGCGCGGACCAGCTAAACGCGCCGCTCCCACCTTCCGGAGGGCCGACGCGGCGATAGTACCCCAGCGCAACCTGGCCCACAAACGGCCTACGCTTGCGACGGCGTGAGCGTTCGCTGGCCGCCCAGGTACGGCGCAAGCGGCTCCGGCAGTTCGACGCTGCCGTCGGGCTGCTGAAACGTCTCCAGCAGGGCGATGAGCACGCGTGGCAGCGCTAACCCGGAGCCGTTCAGCGTATGCGCGAGCTCCGGCCTTGAGCCGCGCTCACGCCGCAGACGGATGTTCGCGCGGCGTGATTGAAAGTCGGCGCAGTTCGAGCACGAACTCACCTCAAGCCACTCGTCCGACGCCGGGGTGTAGATCTCGATGTCGTAGCTCTTGACCGACTGAAAGCCCAGGTCGCCGCTGCACAGCTGCAGCACTCTGAAGGGCAGTCCCAGCCCGCGCACGATGTCCGACGCGTGCTCGACCAATTCGTCGAGGGCCGCCATTGACGTTGCGGGATCGACGAACTGGTACATCTCCACCTTTTCGAACTGGTGGACGCGCTTGAGGCCGCGCACCTGGCTGCCCGCAGCCGCTCGCTCGCGCCGGAAGCAGGGGCTGTGCGCCATATAGCGCAGCGGCAGCGCTCCGGCGTCGAGCGTTTCTCCCGCGTGGAGGCTCGTGAGCGGGACCTCCGCCGTCGGGATCAGCCACAAGTCCTCTTCTGCGTCGCGGTAGAGCGCGTCTGCGAACTTGGGCAGGTTGCTGCTGTTCTCCATCGTCTGACCGAGCACGAGGAACGGCACGCCCCATTCGGAGTAGCCGTGCCGCTCACGATGCAGGTCGAGCATGTACTGCACGAGCGCGCGCTGCAGACGCGCCCCTGTCTCTCCCAGCACGTAGAACATCCTGCCGGACACCCGCGCGCCCCGTTCGAAGTCGGTTATGCCCAGCGACTCCGACAGCTCCCAGTGCGGCTTGAGCGGGAAATCGTACGAACGTCGCTCGCCCTCTTCGCGCCGGACGATGTTCCCTTCCTCATCGTCGCCGTCGGGCACGTCGTCCGCCACAAGGTTCGGGATAGTGAGCATGAGGGCGCGGAACGACGCTGCGAGGTCGCGCTCCCGGCTTTCGAGCGCGCTCAGCCGTTCGCCGAGTTCGCGCACCTCCTCGCGGCGCGCATCCGCTTCCGGCCCGCCGCCGCGCTTCATCAGGTCGCCTATCTGCTTGCTCGCCTCGTTCCGCCGGGAGCGCAGTTCCTCGACTTGCGCGAGCGCGTCCCGGCGCTGGGCGTCCAGCGCAACGAGCTCGTCCACCAGCGACGCGTCCTCGCGCCGGCGTTCGAGCGACCGGCGGACCGCGCCGGGGTTGCGCCGCAACAGATCAGTGCTCAGCATCGCGTCCTCCCGCAGCTTGCCGCACCTGCGGAAACAGCATGACATCGCGGATAGTCCGCTGGCCGGCGACGAGCATCACCAGCCGGTCGATGCCGATTCCCAGCCCTCCCGTCGGCGGCATGCCGTGCTCCAGCGCGGTCAGGAAGTCTTCGTCGAGCCGGTCGAGCTCCTCGCCTTGGTAGAGCTTCCGCAACTCTTCCTGATCGATGAACCGCTGCCGCTGTGTGTCGGGGTCGTTCAGTTCCGTAAACGAATTGGCGATCTCCATCCCTGCGGCGAACGCCTCGAACCGCTCCGCGTAGCGCGGATCGTTCGGGCTTGCTTTCGCCAGCGGCGACATCTCCACCGGATAATCGACGAGGAACGCCGGCTGCGTCAGCCGGGGCTCGACGAACGTCCCCACGAGCTTGTCGATCAGCCGCCCGCGGCTCTCGGCGTACGTCGCAGGCACGCCGAGTTCGCGCATGCGGTCGGCGAGCGACCGGGCGTCGGGGTAGTCGTTCAGCTCCACTCCGGCGTAATCGCGGACAGCGTCGCGCAGCGAGATGCGGGGCCATCTCCCCGCCAGCCGGATGACCTCGCCGCCGAACTCGATGTTCGTGCCGCCGACCGCCTCCAGCGCGACCTCCGGCACAAGCCGCTCCACCAGCTCCATCATATCGTTGTAGTCGGCGTACGCCTCGTACGACTCGAGCATCGTGAATTCGGGGTTGTGGTTCGCGTCGATGCCCTCATTCCTGAACACGCGGCCAATTTCGTACACCTTGTCCATTCCGCCGACGATAAGACGCTTCAGATACAACTCGAGCGCGATGCGCATAAACAGGCGGCGGTCGAGCGCGAGGTGCTGCGTGGCGAACGGCTGCGCCATCGCCCCCGCCGGCACAGGCACCAGCACCGGCGTGTCGACCTCCAGGTAGCCCCGACGGTCGAAGAACGCCCGCACCCCCCGGATCACGCGGCTGCGCGCGCGCATCGTCTCGTGTACGTCGCGGTTTGCTATGAGGTCGAGGTACCGCTGACGGTAGCGCTGCTCGACGTCGCGCAAGCCGTGAAACTTCTCCGGAGGCGGGCGCAGCGCCTTGGCGAGGAACGCTATGTCCGCGGCGTCCAGTGACGGCTCTCCCGCCTTGGTGCGGATGAGGGCTCCGCGGGCCCCGACGAAATCGCCCAGGTCGGTCTCTTCGAGCAGGGAGTACGCATCGCCGAGGGCGTCGCTGCGCAGCAGCAGTTGCAGCCGTCCGGCGGAGTCCTCGATATCCATAAACGACGCCTTGCCCATGCGCCGGATGCGCGTTACGCGCCCAGCCACGGTCGCCTCCGCGGGAGCGCCGGACGGGGCCTCGTCCAGAGCGTCGAGGGCCTGAGCGGTCGTGTGCGTTCGGTGAAAGCGGGCGGGGAACGGGTCGATGCCCCTGCGGACCAACCGTTCCAGTTTTGCCCGGCGGCTCGCGAGAAGTTCGTCGCCGCGCTGGGGCATTCTGTCCTCCGTTGGGCGCTGGTCCTCTAACGGACCGAGATAATCTTCATAGAGTGCACGCCGCCCGGGGTGTTGAAGTCGACCGTTTCGCCGGCCTTGTGGCCGAGGAGGGCGCGTCCCAGGGGCGACTCGTTGGAGATGCGCCCGGCGGCGGGAGACGCCTCCGTGCTCCCCACTATGGTGTACGTGTCCGACCGCTTGCCTCCAAGCGCCTGCACCTTGACGATGGAGCCAACTTCCACGATGTCCGACTTCACGCCGCCTCGTGAGTGGTCGGGAATGATGACCGCGTTCTGGATGAGCAGTTCGAGCTCCTGGATGCGTCCTTCGACGAACGCCTGCTCGTTCTTCGCCTCCTCGTACTCGGCGTTCTCCAGCTCCCCGATCTCTTTGGCGTCCTGTATGCGTCCGGCGACTTCGAGGCGCCTGACGCTTCGGAGCTGGTCGAGCTCCCCTTCCAGGTCGCGCAGGCCCTCAGTAGTCAGGTAGGTATCGTTCGACATCATGTGCCACCTCGCTCGTGCGCCTTCGAGGGGCGGTGAAGAAGCAGGGCCCTCGCTCCGGCTCTCCGCCAGGGGAAGCTCAGAGGGAGGCGCCCCGGCGCCAAGCGCTCCCGCAGCGCCGGCGATCCGTCCGCCAACTTGACGTAATCCTACCGCGCCGGCTCTCCCAAGTAAAGCCGACGCATCCCAGGCGCCCCTTGCGCCTGCCTCCCGAGGCAAGGCGCAAAAGCGTCAACCCTGCCGAGAGCCGATCGTTGCAGACTTGCAAGCGCCGCCGCAGCGAGCGATCCGCAGCAAGCGAGGGGCGCCTGGCGTCAAATTCGCGGGAACTGTCTTTGAATAATCATTGAACTCTATTTTGGATTACTTTTAGACTTTCGGCCAAATAAAGGCGTCAGGATGTGAAGCTGTCGCCGGCAGGGAGTTGCCGCTCTGCGCGTTACGGGAGGCATCGCCAGAGGAACCGCCATCCATTCCCCCGTTTCTCCTGGCGTCAGGCCCACCACCGACCGGGTTCGAAGCGCCTTGTTCAACATCCTGGCGCGCTACAGCATCGAGGGCGTTTGTGTCGCCGACCTGTTCGCAGGCACTGGCGCTCTCGGGATAGAGGCCCTCAGCAGAGGCGCCGCATACGCAGATTTCGTAGAGGCGGACAGAAGGCAGGCAGCAGTGATACGGGCCAACCTCAAAGCCACAGGCTTCACCGATAAGGCCAGCGTCTACGCGGAGCGCGCGGAGCGCGCCGTCGCTCGCCTCGCGCCCCGCGCGCTCGTGCTGATGGACCCTCCTTACGCTGCGCCATTCCCTGCCGGACTCATAGCGCAGATCGGCGAGACCGGCCTCCTCCGCGAAGACGGCATCCTTGTCTGCGGCCATGCCTCCCGCGTCGCTGCCGATGAGCAGTGCGGCCCCCTCGCAAAGTGGGACGACCGCCGGTACGGCGACTCCTCCATCGCGTTCTATAGCCGGTCCGGGGAGGCGACCATATGACCACCGCCATCTACCCCGGCCGCTTCGACCCGGCCACTGCCGGCCACCTCGATATCGTCCGCCGCGCATCCCGTCTCTTCGAGCGCGTCATTGTCGCCGTCTTCGAGGCGCCTGAGAAACAGACGACATTCTCGACCGGCGAGCGCGTCGCCCTGTTTCGCGAAGCCATCACCGACGTCCCGGGCGTCGACGTGAAGAGCTTCAGCGGGCTCGTTGTCGACTACGCTCACGCGCAGCAGGCCGCTGTCATCGTTCGAGGCATCCGGATGAACGCCGATTTTGAGTACGAGTTCGAGATGGCCTTGATGAACCGCAAACTCGCTCCCGATCTGGACGTCGTTTGCCTGATGACCGACATCCAGTACCAGTTCGTCCGGGCAAGCTTGCTCAAGGAGGTCGCGCGCCTCGGCGGCGACGTCAGCGGGCTGGCGCCCGAAAACGTCATAGCAGCCCTCAAGCGCAGGTTTGGATAGGCAAAACTTCGGGTAGGAAGGCCCCTGGGACCAATCCCAACTCTCCCGGGGCGACGGAAATCCGCAGAAGGAGAGCAGATCATGGAAATGGTGGAACTGATCGACAAGCTGGAAGCAATGGCTGCAAAGGCCCGCAAGACCCCTCTCACCGGCCGCGCCATGGTCGACGCCGAGCGCCTCAGCGAGCTCGTTGAGCAGATGCGCGCGTCCATCCCGCGGAACCTCCAGAGCGCCGACGAAGTGCTGCAGCGCCGCGAGGCTATCGTCAACCAGACGATGCTCGACGCCCGCCGCATCCGTGCAACCGCAGAGAACGACGCCCGCATGCTCGTTGAGGGCCACGGCCTCACCAAGGCTGCTCAGGACCGCGCCGACGGGATCATCGACGAAGCCACCCAGAAGGGGCAGCGCATCATCACCCTCGCCGAGCAGGAAGCCCGCCGCCGCCGCGAGGGCGCCGACCAGTACAGTCAGGAGACGCTCGCCAAGCTGGAGGAGCAGGCCCTGGCCGTGCTCAACACCATCCGCGCCGGCCAACGCGTCCTCGGTCCTTCCCTGGTCGACTTCGACCGCGAGCCCGTTGCGCACAACTAACCCGCTCTCCATCCCGCTATCCCTGTAGGGGAGAGTCGGATGGCGGAACGATCCTCGCCCCTCAAGTCCCCTCCCGCGCCGGCGGGAGGGGACTTCTCTTGCCCCCTCGTCAAGCCTGAACAGTCGCCTCTCTCCAAGTGGAAACTAAGCGGAAAGGACGGCGCCGCTGTTCAGAGTTCGAGGAGAACTGCGCCGGCGAGCTCCCTGGCCCTCTCCCAGCCCCCTCGCTCGCCCAGTGGTTTGCGGAAGCCGACGCTCTCCCGGTAGCGCGCCGGCGTTGCCGCCCCGCCAACTCATCGACTCTGAACGGTTACAGGACGGCGAGACCGTCCCGCAGCGATATACTCTCCGCATACACCGCGGAGGTTTCGCATGTCCGCCACCCAAGCCCTTGCCGACTTCATCGTTAGCGCCGACGATCTGCCCGACTGGACGCTCCACGAATCCAAGCGCACGCTCATCAACATTCTCGGCGTCTCCCTTTCCGCTGCGTCCTCGCCGGGCGCGCAAACACTGATAGCGTGGGCGCGCGACGAGGCGGCGGCGCCGAGGGCGGCTGTGGTCGGCGCCTCGCTGCGCACCAGCGCGTTCAACGCTGCGCTCGTCAACGGGTTCCTTGCCCATCTGCAGGACTACGACGACACCCACTTCCCCACCGTGCTGCATCCCACTGCTCCCGTCTGGCCCGCCGTCCTCGCCGCCGCCGAGCAGTCCGGCGCCTCCGGCAAAGACGCGCTCGCCGCGTTCGCTCTCGGCGCCGAGGCCGCCTGCCGCGTCGCTATGTCCGTTCACCCCTGGCACTACGACATGGGATGGCACATCACCGGCACTGCCGGAGTCTTCGGGGCTGCCGCAGGAACGGGACGCATCCTCCGGCTCGACTCCGCCGCAATGAACATGGCGCTCGGGCAGGCCGGCACCTACGCCGCGGGTGTCCGCGAGGTCTTCGGGTCGCACTCCAAGCCTATGCACGCCGCCCGCGCCGCAAGCAATGGACTTCAGGCCGCCTGTCTCGCGCAGTACGGCTTTACAGGCGCCGACGACATCCTCGGAGGCAGGCGAGGATTCTGGCAGGTGCTCTCGCCGAACGGCCACAGCGAAGAAGCGCTCCTCGATCGTCTCGGCGACCACTGGGAGCTCCACAACAATGGGCTCAAGCCTTACGCCAACGGCGTCGTTTCCCATCCCATTCAGGACGCCGTCATTGCGCTCCGCAACGAGCACCGACTCCAGCCCGGCGACGTCGCGGAGATCACCGCCCGCGTCAATCCGCTCGTCCTCGAGCTGATGAACCGTCCCGAGCCGCGTCGCGGACTCGAGGGCAAGTTCTCCTTTCAGCACTGCGCCGCCGCCGCTCTGGTCGACGGCGCCGGCCATGACGCCCAGTTCTCCGACGCCAAGGTCGCCGACCCCGTCATCGCAGCCGTGCGCGCCAGAGTGAGCGCCGCTATCGACGATTCGCTCCGCGAGGACGAAGTGCATCTCTCGATGACGCTCAACGACGGTCGCGCGCTCTCAATCTATATCGAGCACGCCACCGGATCGCCTGAAAATCCCATGACGGACGCCGTCCTCGAGGCGAAGTACCGAGACCTTGCCGGCGAGGCCCTCCCCAAGGCCCGGGTCGAAGACCTCCTCGGGGCCGTGTGGGAGTTGGACAAGGCCTCCGATGTCGGTGCGGTAGCGCGCCTGATGGCGAACCCCTAACCGGTGTAAGAGATGACCTACCCTATCTTCCATCACGATGCATATGTCAGGGAGTTCGACGCCTGCGTCGCCGCTGTCGACGGCAGCCTCGTCGCGCTCGACCGCACCGCTTTCTTCCCCGGAGGCGGCGGTCAGCCGTGCGACGCCGGAACGCTCATCACGAACGCGGGCCCTGTAGCCGTTACGGGCGTCAAACGTCTCGACGGCGACATCTGGCACGCTGTCGAGGGAGCGCCGCCCGAGCCTGGATCGAATGTCCGCGGCGAGATCGATTGGGAGACGCGGCACAAGCTGATGCGCACGCACACCGCCCTGCACACGCTGTGCGGAGTCATCTGGCGCGATTTCGGCGCTCATGTAACCGGCAGCAATATGACGCCTCTCGCTGCGCGCATGGACTTCGAGCTCGAGCAGATGAGCGTCGACTTCGCCGAACGCGTCGAGGAGCTCGCCAACACAGAGATAGCCAAGGCCCGCCCCATCAGCGTCCGGTTCCTGCCTCGCGAAGAGGCCTTCGCCCATCCCGACCTCATCCGCACGAAAATCAACCTCCTTCCCGAGGGCATTGCCGAAGTTCGCGTCGTCGACATCGACGGGCTGGATGTGCAGGCAGACGGCGGCACGCACGTGGCCACAACCGCGGAGGTTGGCCGCATCCGCATCACCGGACACGAGAGCAAGGGCCGCATCAACAAGCGGCTCCGCATCGCCATCGAAGACGCGTAGGGCAGACGGCCATCTTCTACGCGTTCGATACGTTCAAAAAGGGCGGGCAGCGGAGCGCAGGCGACGGATCAGGGCGAGCCGCCTTGGCTGCATCCGATCGCTGCTGAGCGCCGCTCAGGGCCGCGCATCGCCAATCTAGTATGTCGCCTGTCGTTTCCAACCCCTCTATCTACCTCGGGCTTGGCCTGGGCGTCGCCAGCGTGTCGCTCGCCTCTATCTTCATCAGGCTGGCCGACGCCGACCCGCTTACGGTCTCGGCCTACCGTATGACGATAGCCGCCGCCATCGTCGCCGTCCCGGCTCTCCTCTTCTCCCGCCGCGGACTCGGCGCAATTCGTCCTCGCGACTTCCCGGCGCTTGGCGCCTCCGGCTTCTTCCTGGCCGCGCATATCGCGCTGTGGATAACCTCCCTCTCCCACACTTCCGTCGCCAGCTCCACGCTGCTCGTAACGACGACTCCGGTCTTCGTTGCGGCAGCCGCCTGGCTCATCGCCGGCGACAGAGTAGGGCGCCTCACCGCCGCCGCCGTCGCCGTCAGCATGGCGGGAGGCGTCATCCTCGCTGCGGGAGACTGGGCAGGCGGAGAGCGCCGGCTCGAAGGCGACGCTCTCGCCCTTGCCGCCGCCGTCGCCGTGGCCGGCTACTTCCTCATCACCCGCCGCGTTCGCGCGCGCATCGCGAACCTTCCCTACGTAACCGTCGTCTATGCAGTGAGCGCGGCGCTGCTTGTCGCTCTTGCTCTGGCGAGCGGGGCTCCGCTACGGGGACTTGCTCCCGAAACGTACTTCTGGGCCGCGATGGCTGCGCTCGTGCCCCAGGCTATCGGGCACTCGCTCATTAACTGGTCGCTCGCCTACTGGCCGGCTACGAACGTAACCCTGGCCGTCCGCGCCGAGCCTGTCATCGCCACCGCTGTCGCCATCCCGGCGCTTGGCGAGATCCCGCCGTGGACCGTCATCCCCGGCGGCGCGCTTCTGATGCTTGGCGTGTACCTCGCCATTCGCTCCGAACGCGCCTAGGCCCGCCGCTCGCGACACTCTCTGAACAGGTCGCAACGAACGCCCGGCGCGGGAGGGCTACTGCAACGGCAGAGGCGGCTGCAGCCAGCTCCCCGTTCGGTTCACTTCAATGCGCGCCACCCACTTCACCCACTCGAACCCGCGCTTCCCCGGAACGACCAGCCTGACGGGCGATCCGTGCCCGTGCGCCAGCGGCTCTCCTCCTACGCGCGTCGCCAGAAGCAGCCCTCGCGCCTCGCTCACGCCAAACCGGCGGTAGTACCCCGTCGCCGACTCCACCGTAACGCTCGCCGCCGACGGTTTCACTCCCGCCGCATCGAGCAGCCGCCCGAGCCGCACCCCGCTCCATACTTGCGTCGAGTGCCAGCCCCCGGTGCAATCGAGCGTCGCCGTCTCCTCTTCCCCGGGCCCGTATGCGCCCGACTCGAAGTCGGCGTAGGCGACGGTAATCGGGGCAGCGACATCTCCGTCGACGGTGAGCGTCCAGGTTTCCGCGTTGATCGGGCCTGGCCGGTCGTTCAGCCACGACGTAGTAGGGAACGCGTTGCCGGTGAAGTCCCCCGCGGCGTAGGAGCCGGTGAACCGCTTGGCCTGCGCCAGCCCCGTCGCGCCGTTGAGCCGCACTCCGGCCTGCCACAGCAGCGCTCCGGCAAGCGCCAGCCCGCCCAGCCTGAGCACCGACCGGCGCTCGGCCCAGTAACGCGGACGCAGCAGCCGTCGGTAGCGCGCAAGGTGCAGCAGAATGAGCGGGGCGATGAGCAGCGCGAGCGTCGCGTGCCACGTCATGCCCGACGCCCCCAGGTAAGTGAACTCGCCTGCATGCGCCCAGGCGACGCCAAGGGCGATGTCGATCAGCAGCAGCGCGAGAGCGGACAGCGCGAGCCAGTCCTGTCCTGTCCAGGCGCCCCATCGCCGCCGCAAGGGACGTATGACGTTCGGGAGCTTCCAGACGAGCACCACGACGACGGCGAACCCCGCCATGCGGTGCGCGCTCACGTGCCACGCCTGCTCCGGCGCAGCGGCGACGAATGCGTAGTAGCCGGTAACGAGCGAGGCGCCCGCCAGCAGAAGCACGAACGCGTTTGCCCACCTGTGCCGCATGTAGCCGCCGCCTCTCTCTGCTCCCTGCTAGACGGTGTGGGTAGTGTACGGCTTCTGTGTGTCGGTAGGAGAGTTGACGCGCGAATAGCGGCGGGGCGAGGGCGCGCCGCCCGGAGAGCGCTCACTCCCCCAGACTCCCCTTATGAGCGCTGGACGGTTACGAGCCCTCCCCCGCCGAGCAGGGGAGGGCTGCAGGACGCTGACGCTAGTCGACGGCGCCGACCAGGGACTTGAACATCTCGATGCCATCCGGCGAGAGCGTGTCGATTACCCGGTAGTCCTCCTGAACGTCCGCGCCGTAGACAGGGACGACCTCGTAGTTTGCGGCAGTCAGCAGTTGCACGAACTCGGGGTCGGCGAACATCTTGCGCGCCGCCTCCACCCATGCGTTCGTGATGTCGTCGGGCGTGTCGGGCGCGAGCACCATCATGCGGTTTGTGCTCAGGCTCGACGAGTTTTTGAGGTTCAGGACGTCGATCTGCTCCTGTGTCGGGCTTATGCCGCTGAGCTCGATAATCTGGTTCGGCTGAGGCCCGGCAAGCTCCGCCAGTTCATCGTCGGGGATGGGGAGGTTTTGCCAGTACACAGGAATCAGCGTCTCGCCGTCGAACCACTCAGGGTAGATGGAGCGCGCGGACGAACTGTTGCACTCCACGAACAGGTTGGTCTCTCCCCGGTTGAAGGCTGCGAGGTTCTCGGAGGTGCCGCCGTACCCGAACACTACCTTCACCGGCGCGCCGATCAGCTCCAGCCACTGCGTCCCCGACGCGGTGCCGCCCGGCTCCGCGCTCGCCACCTTGAACTCGATGCCCTTCTCGAGCGCTTCTTCCCATGATCCGGCGAGCTCTTTACGGATGCAGCCGTAGCTCGGCGACGTGCCCCCGTTCGGCGCCGCAACGAACGTCACCGTTCGCAGGTCGAAGTCGGGAACGTCCGTGCCTAGCAGTTCGCGGGTGGCGAACCGGGGGTGGAGCTGGCCGACAGTGAGGCCGTTGGGCTCCGAGCGCATTACGAACTGCAGCGCGCGCTGGCTGCCGCCGCCGGCCAGGTTCCTCACGACGACCCTCGGGTCGCCGGGCAAGTACTCCTGGATGAAGCGCACCGAGATGCGCGCTACGGTGTCGTAACCCCCGCCCGGGGAGAAGCCGACGATGAAGCTGATGGTCTTGCCGTCGAAGTGATCGACAAGATCGCGCTGGGGGACGGGAGTTGCGGTGGGCGTTGGCGTCGGCGTAGCGGGTTGCGGCGTAGGCGTCGGCGGGGGAGTGACTCCGGGCGGCAGAGGCGTAGGAGTCGCTGCGGGAGTAGGAGTGGCCGTCGGAGCTGCGGGCTGGGGAGTGGGCGTCGCCGTAGGCCGCGGCGTGGGCGTGGGGTCTGCGCCGCCGCAGGCTGCGAGGGTCAGCGACGCCATTGCAGCTACGGCGGCAAGCGCTAGCGCTCTACTTGCGAAACTGGTCATAGTCCACGCTCCTTCCGTGCCCGTCCTGTGCCCGTCGTTTTCGTCGCGTACGTTGGCCTTGCAGGCTCTCCTCTCGATCGCAGCGCCCCGTCAGAGGGGCCCCTTGTCTACGGCTTCTACTGCCTGGGCAGGAGCGCCTTCCAGTCGGCGCCGTTCGGCAACAGCGTCGTGAGCATATACGCATAGTCGCGCGCCTGGTTCTGTTCGGGAGTCCACGCCACGCCCGGCGGATCGGCGCCTTCCGCTACAGCGCGCACTGCATTGAGCATAAAGCGCCGCATCGCAATGATGTGCCGGTCGCTGGCGCCGAGGTTCTCCAGGCTGCGGTCGGTGATAGCGCCCATACTCTCGGTGACCATCTTGTCCTGCGTATGGTTGCGGGCCACGACGCCGCACCACGCCTCTCCCGATTTCTGCGCCGCGCGGTCCATCTGGTAGTCATTCGCGCGCGTGTACAGGCTCATGAAATCCGACCCCACTTCGGCGCGGTCCATTTGAGCGTACGAATCGTCGACGCTCTTGTCCCACCACGTCTCCATGTCGTAGCGCCAGTTCGTGTAGTCGTCGGCCGGCACCTGATAGATGGTGTGCACCGCCTCGTTGTACCCGTTGGGCGACGCTCCTCGTGGCGTGTTGCCGATGCATGGCATAAGGAATGTGTTGGTGCGCACCATCTCCTGCGCGTCGTCGTACGGGTAGATCGTGGCCGCGCGCACGCCCCACGGCAGCTCGTCTATGCTCACTCGGGCAGGCCGCCGACGCGCGAGCGACATCGGATTGTCGTTGTCGGCGGCGCGCCGGTGCAGGTAGGCCGAGTGGGTGCTGTCGTTGTCGCCCTCGAGGGCCTGCAGCCAGTTGCACTCCAGGAACAGCTTGCTCCCCACCACCACATGGTCGCGCGGCATCGTGAACCACGGCAGATTGGGGACGAGCGGCATCTTGTCGCGCGCGCCCATATACGTGAGCACCAGGCCGTTCCGCTCCTCGCACGGATACGAGGGATGCCGGACGAGGTCTTTCAGCCTGCTCGTCGGAGGCTCCGCGGGGATGTCCACCACTTTCCCGTCGGCGTTGTACTTCCAGCCGTGGTAGATACAGGTGAGGCCGCACTCTTCGACGCGCCCGTAGAACAGCGAGGCGCGCCGGTGTGAGCAGTATTCGCCCAGCAGCCCCACCTTTCCTTTGCTGTCGCGAAAGGCGACGAGGTCTTCGCCAAGCAGCCGCACGCGCACAGGCGCGCAGTCAGGCTCCGGAAGCTCTTCCGAAAGCAGGGCCGGGAGCCAGTAGCGCCGGAACAGCTCGCCCGTCGGTGTTCCAGGCCCTACGCGAGTCAGGAGCTCGTTGTCCTCAACTATCGTCATGGCGCGTCTCCTTGGGGCCGGCGACCTGTCAGGGACGCCGGAATATTCGGAGCTCTCACGAGGGGCGGCGCACGCCTGCGTTATACGGGCCGACCCGCAGGTTGTCAATCGCGCGAGTTGCGCGTGAGCCGGACGCGCCGGACGCAGGGAGGAGCGCGTCCGCGAACACTTTCGGAGCAAGGGCGAGTGATCACGAATTCGCAGTACGCGGCGCTGGTCGAGGCGCGGGTGACGCCGTTGACGGCTGCCCCCCGCCAACCCCCTCTCGATACTACGCTTCAATCTGCGCGTTCGCGGGTGACGCCGTTGACGGCTGCCCCCCGCCAACCCCCTCTCGATACTACGCTTCAATCTGCGCGTTCCTCCAGCAGCTCGGCGGACGTCATGAACACGACGCCGCCGAGAAAGCCGAACGGCCCCAGATCGAGCGGCGTCAGCCCCGCCTCGACTGCCGCGTCCGAGAACAGATTCGTGACGATTGCCGCGTCGCAATCGCCTGAGACGACCCGCTTCCACGTCACCCAGCGCCCAACTTCGACGTCCGGGGCGAGCGCTACTTCCGCGTCGCCCAATCCTGCGCGGCGGAGCCACAGCGGGTCGATCAGATTGGTGGGGCGAGCGTCGCGCACCGCAATGCGCTTGCCTCGCAGCTCGGATACGGCGCCGACGCCGGGCCGCGCGTAGAGCCGCTCGTTGATCGAATTCACAGCCGCCGCCACGGCGACAATCGGCATGCCCTGGGCCCGGTTGAGCTGCTGGTTCCAGTAGTTCTCGGCCAGCATCTCCGCCCTGCCGTCGAACAGCAGCTCGCCATACTCGCGCCCGCCCTGCCGTTCGAGAACGATCTCCGTGCCGCGCGCGGCGGCGGCGCGGCGCACTGCGTACAGATAGGGGAGCCGGTCAGCGTCTCGCCAGAGCAGCCTGATTGTTCCCATGCGCCGCCTCCTCCGCGCCGTGTCCGCTCCGCCGCGGCCGCCGGCAAGCATCCCCAACACGCCGTGGCCTGTCAATCCTGCGCTCCGCTCATGGCTTATACTGCTTGGAGCCTTGCAAGGCTCATACCGTCACAGCTACCAGGCGCAGCTACAGAAAGGCAGAACGTATGGCACGGATCAAAGTCGCGATAGTTGGAGTGGGCAACTGCGCATCGTCGTTTGTGCAAGGGCTCCACAAGTATCGCGAGGCCCCAACCGACGAGTTCGTTCCGGGCCTGATGCATCCCCAGATGGGCAGCTACCACCTCAGCGACATCGAGGTCGTCGCCGCATTCGACGTCGATAAGGAGAAGGTGGGCAAAGATCTCTCGGAGGCCATCTTCTCCGGGCAGAACAACACCGTCCAGTTCACCGAAGTCCCCAAGACCGGCGTCCAGGTCGAGCGCGGGATGACGCACGACGGCATTGGCAAGTACCTCTCCAGCGTCATCGAGAAGGCCAGCGGCCCCACCGCGGACATCGTCAACATCCTCAAGGAGCGGGAAGTCGACGTTCTCATCAACTACCTGCCCGTCGGCTCCGAGGAGGCGACCAAGTGGTATATGGAGCTTGCGCTCCAGGCCCGCGTCGGCGTCGTCAACTGCATTCCCGTCTTCATCGCCCGCGAGCCCTACTGGCAGAAACGCTTCCAGGACGCAGGCGTCCCTATCGTTGGCGACGACATCAAATCCCAGGTCGGCGCCACCATTACGCACCGCGTGCTCACCAACCTGTTTCGCGACCGCGGAGTAAAGATCCTCCGCACCTACCAGCTCAATTTTGGCGGCAACACCGACTTCCTCAATATGCTCGAGCGCGAGCGCCTCGAGTCCAAGAAGGAGTCGAAGACCAACGCCGTCACTTCCCAGCTCCCCTACGACCTCGGGCCCGACAACGTTCACGTCGGGCCGAGCGACTACGTCCCCTGGCTGCACGACCGAAAGTGGTGCCACATTCGCATCGAAGGCCAAACGTTCGGCGATGTGCCCCTCAACCTCGAACTGAAGCTCGAGGTGTGGGACAGCCCCAACTCCGCCGGAGTCGTCGTCGACGCGGTACGCTGCGCGAAGATCGCCCTCGACCGGGGGGTCAGCGGTCAGCTCGACGGCCCCAGCGCCTACTTTATGAAGTCGCCCGCCAACCAGCATCCCGACGATGTAGCGCGGGACCTGGTGGAGGCGTTCATCGCCGAACAGCCGGCGCCGCCCCCGTCGCTCGTCGCTGCGGAGGACGAGGACTAAGCCGCAGAGGGAGGCCCTGATAGAGCTACGCGAGGCAGCCCCTGCGAGGGCGACGGACTCCAGACGGGGGACGCTCAGGATTGCCCTCGTATCGCCTTACGACTACGGCGCGCCCGGCGGGGTAAACGACCACATCGCCAACCTCGCCCGCCAGCTCCGCCTCAAGGGCCATGCCGTCAAAATTGTCGCGCCGCTCGCCAACTCCCGCGAGCGCCGGCTCGAACCCGACTTCATCCCCCTCGGCAGGCCTGTGCCGGTGCCGAGCGGCGGCGCTGTCGCCCGCATCACCTTTTCGTTCTGGCTGCAGCCCCGCGTTCGGCGCGTTCTCGCGCAGGAGCAGTTCGACATCATCCATCTGCATGAACCGATGTCGCCGGTGCTGCCGCTCACCTTTCTGCGCGCGTCCGACGCCATCAACATCGGCACCTTCCACAGCTACAAGGGAACCCGCTACTACCGCGCCTGGAGCTACCTTAGCCGGCACTGGTTCCGCAGGCTTCACGGACGCATCGCCGTGTCGAAGCCGGCTATGGACTTCGTCAGCCAGTTCTACCCCGGCGAATACGAAATCATCCCCAACGGCGTCGACGTCGAGCGCTTCTCCGGCGCGCAGCCCATCGAACGCTTCCGCGACGGCAAGACCAACATTCTCTTTCTCGGGAGGATGGAGCGCCGGAAGGGCCTCAAGTACCTGCTGATGGCCTACAGCCGCATCAAGTGGAAGCGCCCCGACACGCGCCTCATCATCGTCGGCGCCGGAAACCCCGGAGAGGATGCGCTCTCCCTCATCGGCGAACGCAACCTGCAGGACGTCGAGTTCATCGGCCCCGTCTCCTACGACGACGTGCCGCGCTACTACCAGACTGCCGACATCTACTGCGCGCCGAATACGGGGCGCGAGAGCTTTGGCATCGTGCTCCTTGAGGCGATGGCCGCCGGCAAACCAATTGTCGCCTCGCGCATCGACGGGTTCAGCCGCGTGATGGCCAACGGCGTCGAAGGGCTGCTCGTCAGGCCGAAACGCGACGCCGACATCGCCGCCGCGCTCGAACGGCTTATCGCCAGCCCCGAACTTCGGCGCGAAATGGGCGCTCGCGGACGGGTCACCGTCGAGCAGTACCGCTGGAGCGCCGTCGCCGACCGCGTGCTCGCCTACTACAACTCGCTGCTCTGGCGGCGGAGCTAGACGCTATGCCGGATATAGGCTCCTTGGCGCCGCGCCTGCGCGCTCGCGGAATAGTCTCCCGCTTCATCAGCAACCCCCTCGCCCGGCTGCTTATCGCCTTGCGCGTGTCGCCGAACGCCATCACCCTTGCAGGCTTCTGCGTCGCCGCCTACTCCGCCTATCTCATCGCAGACGGCCGGCTGTTCATTGGCGGCGTCGTCATGCTTGCGGGCGCTGCGATGGATATGCTCGACGGGGCGGTCGCCCGTCTGTCGGGGAAGGCGTCGACGTTCGGCGCGTTCTTCGATTCGGTGATGGACCGCCTCGGCGAGGCCGTCGTGCTGTTCGGCCTGGCGGTCTACTACACGCGGGGGGATGACGCGCTCGGCGTCTACCTGGCGTTCGCCGCGCTGACGTCCTCGATGATGGTGAGCTACCTTCGGGCGCGCGCCGAGGGTTTGGCGATCCCCGGCGACGTTGGGCTGATGGGGAGGCCGGAGCGCGTCGTCGTTCTCGGCGTTGCGCTGCTTGCCGGCTACCCGTCCTACGGGCTTGGCCTCATCGCCGCGTTTGCGTCGCTCACCGTTCTTCAGCGCGGATGGGGCGTATGGCGCGCCACGCGCAGCGGCGCATCGGACGGATAAAAATCCAGATCTTTCGAAAATCTGTCAAAAAAGCCATGGATCGCCACAGTACGCCTAGAACAAGGAGGTCCTCACATGGATGCGAACACACAAAGTGCGGCGATTGCCGCGATACAGATTGAGCAGTCAGGCCACCGTATCTTCGTGACTGGGCTAACTGCCAAACAGTTGCTGCAGTCCACGACCATTGACTGGTACGACTCAGCTCTCGCTCCTGGCGACGAGAATCAGGGGTACCAACGCCCCCCTGAGCGTTCGCGCATCACTCGAATCGGCACATTCCTGCTGAAAGAGTCGGGAGATGGGTTGTATCCCTCAGCGATTCTCCTCGGGGCGCGGAGCCCTCTACGCTACGACTCAATGACCAGAACCTTGGAGTTGCCCATTGATCACACCTTGCGGGTGATTGACGGGCAGCACCGACTGGCGGGACTCCGCTACGCGATTGAGGAGCGTGGGAACGACGCCCTTCCCTACATGGAGATCCCGGTTGTCATCATTGAGGTGAATAGTCGACTGGAAGAGATGGAGCAGTTCCGCATTATTAATGGGACTGCCAAGTCGGTACGTACGGACCTCGTGAACTCCATTCTCACAGCGATGGCTCAGGAAGAGGGGGAGAACGCGATTCCGGAGAAGGACCTGTGGAAGGTAATCGTCACGAGGGTCGTTGACCAACTCAATCGTCGCGACGACTCACCTTGGCAGGACGTCCTTCTGATGCCAGACGAGACCGGTAGGGCGGACGCTCCCTCGAAGGTCATCCGCGCTACTTCCGCAATGACGAGCATCCGCCCGGTCTATGAGTGGCTCATGGAGTTCGGCGGGTTCCCAAGTAAAACTGCTGATGACCGGGTGAGCCGCTTGTCAGATATCCTCGTCGCCTACTGGCGGGCAATTAGCAACGTGGTGCCGGAAGCCTTCAGCGAACCAAGGGACTTCGTCATCCAGAAGACACCCGGTATGTTTGCGCTCCATTACCTGCTTAAGGACGCGCTGCTGGGTTACATCTACCGGGGTCGCAGGGATTGGGATGAGCCTACCTTTCAGGAGTTCATCCAGGACAGTCCCGAAATCTGTGACGCCGAGTTTTGGCGGGGCAGTGCGAACCGTGCGTCAGGATATGGAGGCATGAAGGGGTTCCGGGAATTGGCAAACCTCCTGATTGACTCTATCGAGACGAATCGCCACTAGCAAAGCTGCAGTGGCTGGCGCAAGTCCTTATTGCGCCAGCCACTGCAGCGTCATCGCCGCGTTTGCGTCGCTCACTGTTCTTCAGCGCGGATGGGGCGTATGGCGCGCCACGCGCAGCGGCGCATCGGAATGAGCGTTCTATCGAGGGGGTCTGGGGGAGCGGACGCTCTCCCGGTTTTCTGTTGTTCCCACCACACGAGCGCTATCGCGCTCCCGGGAGAGAGCCCTCTCCCCCGGAGCCCCCTCTTCTACTCCAGAGGGCGCTCGATTCCGAACAGCTGGCAGAGCGCGCGCAGCCCCCATCCTGCTCATGTACAATCGCCCGTGACCCCACGACCGCCAAGCTGTTCGAGCGCCGCGCGCGGCGCATACCGAGGAGGCGCCAATGCCACACTTGCGAGATGAAGACCGCAAGATGCTCGAAGACCGCTTCGCCGAGACGCTCACCGACGATGTGCGGATCCTGCTGTTCGCCGAGTCGGAAGCGAGGAGCATACTCAGCCTCCCAGGCAGGCCCGCCCCCGCGTCCGACGGCGCCGCCCAGGCCGCGCGGCTCACGCGGGAGCTTCTCGCCGAGCTTGCCGAAACGTCGCCCAAGCTTTCGCTCGAAGTGCTCGATGTGCACGGCGACGGCGCCGAAGAGGCGAAGCGCCTGGAGATCGAGCAGGTGCCCGCCATCGTGCTCGACGGGAGCGAGGGACGGGTGCGCTTCTACGGCGCGCCGGTCGGAAACGAGTTCCCCACCATCCTCACCGGCATCGAGTCGCTGTCGAACTCGGCGCCGGTGCTCAGCGACCACGTCGCCGCGGCAGTGCGCGACCGCATCGTCGACGATGTGCATCTGCGCGTGTTCGTGACCCCCACCTGACCGCACTGCCCCCGTGTGGCCCGTGCGGCCCACGCATTCGCCATCGCCAACCCTCACGTGAAGGCGGAGGTCATCGAGGCGCAGGAGTTCCCGGAGATGTCGCGCCGCTACCAGGTGATGGGCGTGCCCAAGACCGTCATCAACGACAAGGACGAGTTCGTGGGAGGCGTCCCCGACGAGATATTTGTGAACGCTGTGCTCGAATCGACCGGGCGTGCCGCCGTTGATTGGGAGGCGGAGCTCAGCGGCGCGTAGCCGGAGGGCGCACCGCCGCCAGCAGCGCGCCGGCGGCCAGCAGCAGCGCGATGGAGACAACCCAGGCGGGCGTGTAGACGCCCGCCTCGTCGCGCAGGTAGCCCGTAACCGGAAATGCGAGCGCGCCGACGCCCACCGTAACCGGGATAGTCAGCCCCCGGATGTCGCCCTGATGCCTGCGCCCGAAGTGGTTGGCCCACATTACGCTCTGCGCCACGTGCGTCGTCTGGAACCCCAGCGCGTAGCCGATGTTCGCCGCGAACAGCCAAAAGAGGCCGTCGACGACGACCAGCCCAATGGCGCAGAACGCGCCGGCGGCCACTCCCGCCATGAGGATGCCCCGCGCCGGCAGGCGGTCGAGCGCTCTCCCCAGCGCGACGCTCGCTGCAATGGCGACGACGGCGTCCACGGCGATAGCGCCCGCAACGATCGGCGGACTGAGGCCGCGCTCGATGAAGTGAGGCACACGGAAGATGGCGAGCGCGGAGAGTCCGTAAGAGAGGGCGGTGAAGCCCGCCAGCATCAGCCAGAATCTGCCGGTGCGCAGCGCCTGCGCCCGCGTCAGCGACCGCCCGCTCTCCCGTATCCGCGCCCGCCCCGGCGCAGCGGCTCTCGGCGCTACGGCGTCGGAGGGGCGGCGTCCGCCGTCGGGCGCGAGGCCGATATCTTCGGGACAGCGGCGCAGCAGGAACGCCAACGGGGCGACGATAGCTGTCCCGGTAAGCGCGAGGATAGTCAGCGCGTCGCGCCAGCCGTAGAGGTCGATGAGCAGCTGCGTCAGCGGATAGTAGACGGCGACGCCCAGGGGCGTCCCCGCCAGCGCGACGCCCATCGCGAGCCCGCGCCTCCGCACAAACCACTGCGCCACGGGAGCGCTGGCCTGCAGGTCGTTCGCCCGCCCCATTCCGACAAGCCCCATCACGGCGAAAGCGAGCATCAGCTCCCAAACGGCGCCGACGCGCGACAGCCAGAGAGTCAGGCCGCCGGCGACGAGCGCAGCGGCCAGCACGGGGATGCGGGGGCCGCGCAAGTCGAGGATGCGCCCTATCAGCGGCCCGGCGGCGAGTATCATCGCCAGGCGCGCGAACACTGCCCATCCGAAAGTCGAGGCGCTCCAGCCTAGCTCCGCGGACATCGGGCCGATGAACAGGGCGAAGTTCGCCCCGGCGAGCCCGACGCCCACGGCACCGAACACGCCAAGGACGCCGACGACTATCCACCCGTAGAGCGGTTTGGGGGGCATCCCCCTTGCCTCTGCCGCGCGAGGGCGGCTACTCAGGCGGCGCCTACGTACATTCTGTCCATAAGCGCGTCCTGCCAGCGGACGCTTCGGGGCAGCACATCCTCGATGGCGCGAATGTGATAGCAGGCGTCGTTGGCGCCGAGCGGAACGCCGCCGTCCTCCACTGCGCGCACTGCTTGCATCAGCATCTTGCGGGCAGTGATGACTGCGCGGTCGGTCTGTCCCAGGTGCTCCTGGCTGCGGTCGACGATGGGCCCCATCGCCTCCTGCACCGCGCGGTCCTGCGCGTTGATGCCCTTGATGCCGGTGAACGTGTCGGTGCGCTGCAGCTCCCGGTCGATCATCCAGTCGTTGCGGGGATTGCGGACGCTCCGCCATGTCGCCTGGTCGACGTCGTCGGGGCCGTTGCCGGTGAGCAGCTCGTCGCGCTCGGCCTGCGTGAGAGGCTCGTCGAGCGTGTAGAACCAGTTCCACACCATCGTGCTCTCGTCGTCGATGGGCACCCAGTGGTGGCCGGCGATTTTGAACTTGAACCACGAGCCGTCGTTGTTGAGCTGCGCCGCGCGGATCTGCACATGCGGCATCACGAAGTGGTAGGTGCGCACGTAGTTGGAGTCCTTGCCGGGAAGCGCGCGTATGGAGCCGTAGCGGTAGCCGTAGTCGGTGGGCTCGACCTCGAGTTTCGAGGCGATCCCTTCGGCGCGGAGGCCGTCGAGTCCGGCGGCGCCGCCCTTGCCGAACTTGCGGTGGAGGAACGACGAGTGCACGGAGTCGATGCCGCCCTCGAGGGCTTGCAGCCAGTTGCACTCTTCAATGACCTTGGAGGCGTGCCTGTGGGATTGCGGCTGGCGCACGAACTCGAAGCTCGGCTCCGGCGGCGTCTGCTCCCTGGGCCCCATGTACGCCCAGATCACGCCGCCAAGCTCGATGGCGGGGTAGGCCGTGAGGCGCACCTTTCGGCTGAAGTCGTACTCTGCAGGCTCGTTCGGCATATCGACGCATGCGCCGGAGACGTCGAACTTCCATCCGTGGTAGACGCAGCGGATGCCGTTCTCTTCGTTGCGGCCCAGGTAGAGCGATGTGAGGCGGTGAGGGCACCACTCGCTCACAAGGCCGAAGCGGTTGGAGGAGTCGCGGAAGGCGATGAGATTCTCGCCGAGCAGCCTCACGCGCACGGGGTCGCAGTCGGGGCGGGGCAGTTCATGAGAGACGAGGACGGGCTGCCAATAGCGGCGCATCAACTCGCCCATTGGCGTGCCGGGCCCAACCCGGGTGAGCCGTTCGTTGTCTTGCACAGATGCGGGCGTTCTACCGCTCACGGCGCGCGCTTGTCAATTCGCTTGCGCTCCTGATGAGCCGCACCTGTGGAGAAGCGTCCATTTTGGCGATGATTGGCTTGCAGCAGCGCGACGCCGGAACGTCCATGATAGCGACAGCGACGAGGAGGGCGGCGTTAGCGCGCGGGCGCTGCCGGGAGAGCGTCGGCGGCGTGAGCGCGGGGCGCTTCGAGCATCAGCGCTTCGAGCGCGAGTCGCGGGTTGGCGTTGCGGTCGAGCCGCTCGATGGTCTGCATGATGTCGTGCGCCCACCGAACGACCTGGGCGGGCGTGAGAGACGCGGCTTGCCGCTCGAGGGTCGCGCGCCACGAAAGATTGACGATGCGTTCGCCCTTGCCGTGCTGCATCAGCAGCAGGTCGCGCATCCACTGCAGCCACAGATAGAGCTCCTCGCGCCCGGCGGCGCGGTCGCGCTGAAAGCGCCGCGCAAGCTCGTCGGCGTAGCCGAACCGTGACTCGACGCCGGCTTCCGCTACGTCGGCGATGCGTTCGAGCCGCTGGTGGACGACCGCGTAGAGCGTATCATCGCGGCTGGCGCCGACGGCCCAGCCCAGACGTCCCCTCGAGAGCCGGGCGAGCACCTCCGACTGCTCGGCGGAGACGCCTTCCTCCTCGCGGAGGATGCGCGCGACCTCGTCCACCGGCAGCGGCGAAAACTCTAGCGTCTGGCACCGGGATCGGATAGTGGGGAGGATGGTGTCGGCGTTGTCGCTGGTGAGCAGGATGACCACGTCCGGCGGCGGCTCCTCGAGCACCTTGAGGAGCGCGTTGGCGGCGTCCTGGCTCAAGCGGTCGGCGCCGTGGATGATGAACACGCGGGTGCGGCCCTCGTAGGGGCGCAGGTGCGCGGAGCTGATGAGGTCGCGGACGGCCTCGATGCCGATGACGGTGCGCGGCCCCTCCGCCGCCTCGGGGTCGACGCTGATCTGCCGCACGTCGGCGTGGAGCCCGGAGGCGACGCGCGCGCAGGCGTTGCACGCGCCGCAGGGCGGCGCCGCCTCCGCGCAGTTCAGCGCCTGTGCGAACTGCAGGGCGAGCGTCGTTTTCCCCAGATGGGCGGGACCGGCGAACAGATAAGCGTGGTGGAGGCGGCCCTCGGCGAGCGAACGCTCGAGCGTCCGCACCACGAGTCCGTTGCCGTGGATGCGCAGCACTCTACACGACGTCCTGCGCCATCATATCGGCGTAGGACTCCCGCCGGCGGATGAGCTCCGCCTGACCGTTGGCCGCCATAACGATAGCGGGCCTGCCGTTGAGGTTGTAGGGGCTGGCCATCGACGGGGCGTAGGCGCCGGACGCGGGAATGGCGACGAGGTCGCCGGCCTCCACGCGGGCGAGCGCGGCGTCCTTCACTAGAACATCGCCCGATTCGCAGTACTTGCCTGCGATAGTAACTGTCTGATCGGCGGGGGCGGCGGCGCGCGTTGCGGCGATGGCGATGTAGCGCGCGCCGTAGAGGGCGGGGCGAATGTTGTCGCCCATTCCGCCGTCGACCGCGACGTAGGTGCGGACGCCCGGGATCTCCTTGATTGCGCCGACGGTATAGAGGGCGACGCCCGCAGGGCCGGAGAGGGAGCGTCCCGGCTCGATAGTAAGCTCCGGACGAGGCAGTCCGTGCGTCTCGCAGCCTTCGAGCAGCGCGCCGACGATCGCCTCGGCGTAGGCGTCCTGCGAGGGGGGCGCGTCGTCCTCGGTGTAGGCGATGGCGAACCCGCCGCCCGGGCTGAAGCGTTGCAGCTCGAGGCCGTACTCGCGCATCTGCGCGGCGAACCGCAGCACGCGCTCGATAGCCTCGGTGTACGGCTCGAGCTCGAATATCGGCGAGCCGAGATGGAAGTGCAGCCCCTGCAAGTCCAGATTGGGCGCCGCGATCGCTTGCCGGACAGCCTCGTCGGCTTGTCCCGTCTCGATGGGGAAGCCGAACTTGCTGTCGAGGACGCCGGTGGTGGTGAGCCGGTGCGTGTGCGGATCGATGGAGGGCGATACGCGCACGAGCACGGGCTGCGCGCGCCCCGCCTCGCCCGCGGCCTCGTCGAGCACGGCAAGCTCGTGGAAGCTATCGACGACGAAGCGTCCGACGCCCCACTCGACGGCCTCGCGGATCTCCTGGGGAGTCTTGTTGTTGCCGTGGAAATCGACCGTGGCCAGATCGACGCCGGCAGCCCGCAGAACGGCCAGTTCGCCTCCTGAAACGACGTCGAACCCCAAGCCGAGGTCTGCGAAGCGCCGGGCCAGACCGACGTTGATGAACGCCTTGCAAGCGTAGACGACCCGGCTTTCGGCGTAACGCGAGCGGAAGGCGTTGATGAAGCCCTCGGCCTGCGCGCGAAGCGTAGCCTCGTCGAACACATAGAGGGGCGTGCCGAACTCGCGAGCGAGGTCCGCGACGTCGCAGCCGCCGATCTCTAGCCGTCCGGAGTCGTTGACTGCCGTCGTGTGGGGGAACACCTTCGAAGAGAGGGGAGTGGCCAGTAAAATCTCCTTGCGTGAGCGAAGACTCAGGATACCGCACGCGAACGGGAGAGGGGGTCGACTCTCTCCGGGGAGACGCGCCCGAAAAATCGGGAGAGAGCGTTCGCCCCCCCCCCCCGATGCCCCTCCCGTTGCCGTAGGGGAGAGCGGCGCTGCGGCTACGCCACCCGGCGCATAACGGCGACGACGCGTCCATGGACCTGCACCTGGTCGGCGGGCACGATGATGGGGTCCATTTCGCTGTTGGCCGGCATCAGGCGCACCTGGTCGCCTTCGAGATGGAAGTGCTTGAGCGTCGCCTCCTCCCTGAGAGGGAGCCAGGCGGCGACCATATCGCCGTTGTTCGCCTGCGACGTCGAGCGGAGCACAACGATGTCGCCGTCGGCGATCAGCGCGTCGATCATCGAAGTCCCCTTCACGCGCAGAGCGAACAGATTGCCGGCGTTGCGAGGCATAAGCTCGGGCGGGAGCGCCACCGTATCGCGGTCGGCGTCGGCGTAGGCGCCGGACTCGGGAACGGGGATGGGCTGGCCGGCGGCGATGGCGCCCAGCAGAGGGACGCGCGTAACCTCCTCGAGCTGCGGGCCGTCGTCGTCGTTGACCAGCTCTATCGCGCGGGAGATGTCGGGAGAGCGCCGGATGCGCCCCTCGCGTTCGAGAATGCGCAGGTTGTAATCGACAACCGACGTCGAGCTGATGCCGCAGCCGATCTGGATGTCGCGGACGGACGGCATGTAGCTGCGGTCGGCGTGGTAGTCGCGGATGAACTCGAGGATGGACTCCTGGCGGGACGACAGGTTACGCATGTGGCCTCCACGGCTTAGAACGTGCGTTCTGAACAGTAGCTGGCCAACCCCGATGCTGTCAACGGGAATTTGACGCGAAGCGCGTAGATGGAGCGCAAAGAGGTAGCGCGAAGCTCCTTCTTGAGCGCTGACGGGCGGGAACAGGCGGGGCGACTCTCCGTTCGGCTCATTCAGGAACAGAGAAGAACAGAGCAGCAGAGAGGATCACCAACAGGGCAAGGAGGAGTAGCCCTCCGCCTGCAATCGCGGCGCACATTGGCTTCACGGCCCATTCGCCGGCGATCCTGCGGTAGCGCAGCCCGAGGAAGATCAGCGCTGCGCCGAGCACGACCAACGGCGTTGTAAGCGCCACTAGAGACACGATGGCGGAGATAAGGGCGACCATCTAGGCGAACGCGCCCGTAATCTCCTGGTGCGGCGGGTCCATCGCCTCTTCGCGGTAGAGGCTGAGCGCCTGCAGCACGGGGCTGTCGGTGTAAGAGAAGAGCACCGACTCCTCGTCGGCGATGTGCTCGTGGAAGTGCCACGACGGCACGACGAACGTGTCTTTCGGGCCCCAATCGAACCTTTCGCCGGCGATGATGGAGCTGCCCTTGCCCTGGATAACGTGGTAGATGACGCCGCCGGTGTGGCGGTGGGCCTGCGTGCGCCGTCCGGGCTCGAGCAGCGTGGCGAAGCACGCCATAGTGGGCATAGCCGGGCCGCCGGTGAGGGGGTTGGTGAACTCGACCGTTACTCCGTCGTACGGGCTGCCGCTCGACTCTTTCGCGAGCGCGGAGAGCGTCTCGTAGGTGTGCGTGAACTTGTAGTTGAGGATAGGGGAGTGCGGGCCGTCGTGCCGCGTCCAGGTGGGGGTGAGGCTGCCGGCGCCGTAGAGCCTGAGCGACATATCGTTCGGCTTGGTGAGCGGGTGAGTGTGGTCGGGGTGCTGCTCGTAGAAGTTGGCGTCGAGCGTCTGTACGAACGGGACGTCGAGGCCGTCGAGCCACACCATCGGGACGTCGCCCTCGTTTCCGTGGTCGTGCCACGTCCAGCTGGGAGTCGTTACGAAGTCGCCGGGGTCCATATACGACTTCTCGCCGTTGACGGCGGTGTAGGCGCCCTGTCCCTCGACGATGAGGCGCAGAGCGGACGGAGAGTGCCGGTGCGAGGGGGCGATCTCGCCGGGCTTGATGATCTGCAGATTGGCGTAGAGGGTCGACGTCGCGGCGTGGCGTTCGATGCCGGGGTTGGAGAAGACGAAGACGCGGCGCTCGGCAAGCTCCATAGGCACAAGGTCGGCGGCGCGGTAGAGCAAGTCGCGGTAGTCGGCGTAGCGCCACATAAAGGGGCGCACCGTGGGCCTGCCGCGCTGGGCGTTGACCTCCCACAGGGGCATCGCGTTGCGGGCCCGCACTTCCTGCAGGAGCAGATCCATAGCTTCCATCTCGCGTCCGGTCTGGTTGGCTGTCATGGCGTCTCCTCCGATGGGGTGAAGCTACTCCGCGAGGCGCGCGCGGTCAAACCGCGGCCAACATCGCTTGTGAGACGCTCCGGAAGGGGCGGACGCGACGCGCCCCGGAGCGTAATGCGGCCTCGTGCGATACGATGAACGTCGGCCGTCGCCCGGCGCCCGCAGCTGCGCTCCGGCCCGCGCGTCCACGTCGCTTAGTGTCCTGATGCCGTCCGCCATGCCTGATCTCGAACAAGCCGCCTAGCAGATGGACCCTTTCGTAGCGATAGGTCTGGGAGCGGCTGCGTTCGTCGCGGCGGTTATCGGAGGGATGGCGGGGCTCGGCTCGGCGATCATCATGCTCCCTGTGCTGACGTTCGCCGTAGGGATACGCGAGGCTGTGCCGATCGTGACGCTCGCAGTGATGATGCAGACGTGGTCGCGCGTATGGGTGAACCGGGCGCTGGTCGACTGGAGCGTCGTGCGCTGGTTTATGGTCGGGGCGCTGCCCGCGGCGGTGATCGGCGCTGTGGCGTTTGCGAACGCTCCGGCGGCGCTGCTGCAGAAGGGTTTGGGGGTGTTCCTGCTGCTGATCGTGGCGTACCGGCATTCGCCGCTCTTGCGGCAGTTGCCGATACCGGCGCGGGCGTTTGCAGGCGTGGGAGCGGGGCAAGGCTTCCTGTCGGCGATCTTCGGGGGAGCGGGCCCGTTCGGCGCGTCGTTCTTCCTCGCGTACGGTCTCCGGCGCGGCGCATTCGTCGGGACGATGGCGTCGGGGATGACGATCATCAACCTGGTGAAGGCGGGCGTCTACGGGTCGTACGCGCTGCTCGACCGGGAGGGTCTGCTCCTCGCCGCGACGCTGGGGGCTGTGATGATCGTGGGGGCCTACGCGGGAGGGATGATCGTGAACCGCGTGTCGGACAAGACGTTCGTGGTTATCGTGGAGGTCGTCATTGTGCTCTCGGCGATTTCGTTGCTCGCGCGTTAGGGCGGCGTCTGCGGGGCCTGCTTGGGGGCTTTGGGGAGCGCCGCGAACACTTGCCGGCGGCGCTGCGAGCAGTCTGTTCGGCGCGCAAGCGCGGGAGTGGTATACTGCGATTGACACCCAGAGCTTGAGTGGCAGCCGGTGCGCCTCATGGACCGACACGCATGCGGTAGAGGCTCCTTCGAGTTGATTGGGCAGCAAGCAGAAGGAGCGCCGTAGAATGCGGATATATGTAGGTAACCTTAGTTTCAGCACAGACGACCAGGAGCTTCAAAGCGCGTTCGAGCGATTCGGAGCGGTCAAGGAAGCCCGCGTCGTCGTCGACCGGTACAGCAACCGGTCGCGTGGATTCGGTTTTGTCGAAATGGAAGACCCCGGCGAGGCGCAGAACGCCATCTCCGCAATGAACGGAGCCGACCTCTCGGGTCGCACGCTCAACGTGAACGAGGCCCGGCCTCGCGAGGACCGCGGAGGGTACCGCTAGCCCTCACCCCGGGTCGCGCAAAGCGCAGAGCACGCAGGGCCTCCGGTGTCGGCGGAGGCCCTTTTGCGTCCCCTCCGCAGCGCGCACGGGATGACCGTCGCTCCTCCTCACAGACCCTGCCGACGACTGCCCCACAGAGGAAGTCCAGCGAGAGGGTGCGCGAGCTCGCTAAAAGCCATTGCTCTGAAGATGCCTTGGCGATTCGGCGAAACCGGCCTATAGGCCGGACTTCATAATTCTCGGACGCCTACCAGTGGGAGCGTTCTTGCTAAACTAGCGGCAGATGTTCTCTTCAGTGCTTGTCGCCAACCGCGGCGAAATTGCCTGCCGCGTCATCCGTACGTGCCAGAAGCTTGGCATCGAGGCGGTGGCGGTCTACTCCGACGCCGACGCAAAGGCGCTGCACGTGCGCATGGCCGACCGCGCGGTGAACATCGGCGGCGCCCCGGCGGCGGAGTCATATCTCAACACCGCGTCAATCATCAGAGCGGCGCGCCGCTCGAAGGCGCAGGCCATACACCCGGGCTACGGCTTCCTCTCGGAGAACCCCGCGTTCGTCGAGGCCGTCGAGAAGGCCGGGCTGGCGTTCGTCGGCCCATCGTCGAAGATCATTCAGCAGATGGGCGACAAGGTGATGGCGCGCAAGCTCGCCAAGGACGCGGGCGTTCCTGTGATCCCCGGCACGGAAGGCGAAATAGAGGACGCCGAGGCGCCCGCCGCCGCCGCAAAAATAGGGTACCCGCTGATGATCAAGGCGGCCGACGGCGGGGGAGGCATGGGGATACGGCTCGTGCGAGACCCGCTGGAGCTGGAGCAGGCGCTCGAACGCGCGCGGGCGCAAGCGCAGGGCGCCTTCGGCAGCAGCCGCGTCTACATAGAGCGCCGGGTCGAGCACGCTTCGCACGTCGAGGTGCAGGTGCTCGGCGACACGCACGGCAACGCCATCCACCTGTTCGAGCGCGACTGCTCGGTGCAGCGGCGCAACCAGAAGGTGATCGAGGAGACGCCCTGCTCCAAGCTTGCTCCGTCCGTAAAGGCTGCGCTGCTCGACTCCGCGGTGCGGCTGGTGAAGGCTATCGGGTACACGAACGCAGGCACCATCGAGTATCTGCTCGACGGCGACGGGGAGCATTTCTACTTTCTGGAGATGAATACGCGGCTGCAGGTCGAACACCCCGTCACCGAGATGGTCACCGGCGTCGACCTCGTCGAACTCCAGCTGCGGGTGGCTGCCGGAGAGCCGCTGAACATCGAGCAGGAGGAGATCGTCCAGAACGGGGCGGCGATCGAGGCGCGCATCTACCCGGAAGACCCGGCGACGCTGTTGCCCACCGCCGGCGAAGTGACGAGACTCAGGGAGCCCAGCGGGTTCAACGTGCGCGTCGATAGCGCCCTCTACGAGGGCTATGAGGTGTCGCCGCACTACGAGTCGATGATGGCGAAGCTGATAGTGCGGGGGAAAGACCGCGCCACGGCGATCGCCAATATGCAGGCCGCGCTCGACCAGTTCGCCATCGACGGCCCGGTAGTCAACATTCCGCTGGTGCAGCGCGTGCTGGCCACCGAGGAGTTCAAGTCGGGGGCGTTCGACAACGGGTTCCTGGAGCGGCTGCTCGAAAAGCCGCCTCCGCAGGACAAGCGCATCGTCGCTGCTATAGCCTTGGCGATAGCGCTGGGGCAGCAGCGCGCCGAAGATCAGTCGCCCAGCAAGTGGCGCCTGCACGGGCGGCGCATGGCCCTGGTGAGCCGGCTAAGCAACGGAGAGCTGTAGTGAAACGCCTGCGCGTGAAAGTCAACGACGAGTGGTTCGACGTCGAGGTCGGCGACACCTACCAGAACCCCGTCGAGGTCATGGTCGACGGCGACCAGTTCCTCGTCGAAGTGGGCAATCCGGGCGATAGCGCGCTGCCCGCCCCGCGGCGAGCGGAGCCCAAGGCGGACTTGCCGGGGCTGCGGGGGCTGACCCAGGGCGACGAGCGCGTGATCCGCTGCCCGCTCCCCGGGAAGATAGTCTCGATGACGGTGAAGAAGGGCCAGAGTATGGAGGCCGGCGAGGAGATCTGCCTGCTGGAGTCGATGAAGATGGAGCAGAGCGTTCGCATCGCCAAGGCTGGCCTCGTGAAAAGCGTGAAGGTGAAGAAGGGGCAGGCCGTCAACGCCGGACAACCCCTTATCGAGATTCAGTAGGCCCGTGGATCACCCCACTCCGCCGGACGAGTTCGACCTCTGTTCACTGGAAGAGCTGCAGAGCAGAGGGGCGATGGCGTTCGAATTTGAGCACCCCCGGTTGGGCCGCCACGAAATCGCCGTCTTCTGGGACGGCGAGCGCGCCGGAGCGCTCGACAACTACTGCCCCCACGAAGGAGCGATGCTTAGCTACGGCGTTGTCGCTCCCGGCGAAGTGGTGTGCCCGCTGCACGGCGCCGTATTCGACACCAGGACGGGCGAGTGCCTCGACAAGTACACGTGGGACGCCCAGGCTTTCGAGACCAGCGTGCGAGACGGCAGGGTCTGGGTGAAAGCGCCGGGCGAACGCCGCTTTGAACGCTAGGGCAGCCTCTCTTCGCGCCGCTGAAAGCGCGGCGCCCTCCCTCTTGAGTTGCCGCAGGCTCCCCAGCCCCCCCAGCCGAACGGCTCTTGACAGTGCGACACGCGAGGCTCTAGGATGCGCAGGTTAGCAGTCGGCGCCACTGACTGCTAACAGAGCGCACCAGAGAGTGCTAATTCCAGACACCAATCGCAAGGAGGTAATCGTGGCGCGAACGTTGCAGCCCTTGAGTGACCGCATCGTGGTGAAGGCGGTCGAACAGGAGACTCAGACAAAGAGCGGGATCTACATTCCCGACAGTGCGAAGGAGCGCCCGCAAGAGGGCAGCGTTATTGCCGTAGGCCCGGGCCGGGTGAACGACGACGGCACACGGATGGCGATGGACGTCGCAGTCGGCGACGTCGTCATCTACTCGAAGTTCGCCGGCACCGAGTTCGAGGAGGACGGCGAAGAGTACCTGATCATGAAGGAGAGCGACATTCTGGCGAAAGTGGGCTAGCCCCAGCCGGAAGGTCGCGCCAGCCCCGCGCATGGGGCGTCAACTCACACACGGAGGAACCTGATACATGGCGAAGCAGATACTTTTCAGCGACGAGGCCCGGAAGTCGCTCAAGGTCGGGATGGACACTTTGGCCAACACAGTCAAGGTGACGCTCGGCCCTCGCGGCAGAAACGTGATCCTAGACAAGAAGTTCGGGCCGCCGAATGTTTGCTCCGACGGCGTAACTATCGCCAAGGAGATTGAGCTCGCTGACCATTACGAGAACATGGGCGCGCAGCTGCTGAAAGAAGCGGCCACCAAGACCAACGACGTCGCAGGCGACGGCACCACCACCGCCACCGTGCTCGCGCAGGCGATGATCGCCGAGGGATTCCGAAACATCACCGCCGGCGCCGACCCCATGGCCATCAAGCGCGGTATCGAGTCCGCCGTCGGCGCTGTGCGCGCCAGCATCTCCACCCAATCGACCCCCGTGAGCGGCAAGGAGCAGATCGCCCAGGTCGCCTCGCTCTCCGCCCACGACAACGAGATGGGCAACCTGATCGCCGAGGTGATGGAGAAGGTCGGCAAGGATGGCGTCATCACGGTCGAGGAAGGCAAGAGCCTCGGCTACGAGACCGAGTACGTCGAGGGCATGCAGATCGACCGCGGCTACATCTCGCCCTACTTCCTGACGGACTCCCAGCGGATGGAGGCGGCCATCGACGAGCCGTTCATCCTCATCACCGACAAGAAGATCTCCTCCGTCAACGACGTGCTCCCCGCTCTCGAGAAGATCCTGCAGGTTACGAAGAACCTCGTGCTCATCGCCGAAGACGTCGAGGGCGAGGCGCTCGCCACCCTCGTCGTGAACAAGCTGCGCGGCACGCTGAACTGTCTCGCCATCAAGGCGCCAGGGTTCGGCGACCGCCGCAAGGAGATGCTGCAGGACATCGCAATCCTCACCGGCGGAACCGTGCTGAGCGAAGAGGTCGGACGCAAGCTCGACTCTGCAACGGTCGAGGACTGCGGACGCGCCCGTCGGGTCGTCGCCACCAAGGACGAGTCGACGTTCGTTGAGGGCCACGGCTCCGAGCAGGCGATCCAGGACCGCATCTCCCAGATCAAGGCCCGCATCGAGGAGACCACGTCGGACTTCGACCGCGAGAAGCTCCAGGAGCGGCTCGCCAAGCTCTCCGGCGGCGTCGCCATCATCAAGGTCGGCGCGGCCACCGAGGTCGAACTGAAGGAGAAGAAGGCCCGCGTCGAGGACGCTCTCTCCGCCACCCGCGCGGCAGTCGAAGAGGGCATCGTTCCGGGCGGCGGCACCGTGCTGGTGCGCGCTGCCGAAGCTATCTCGGGGCTCTCTCTCGAAGGCGACGAGCTCACGGGAAGCCAGATCGTGCGCCGGGCCCTCGAAGAGCCGATCCGCACCATCGCGGGGAACTCCGGCCACTCCGGCGACGTAATCGTGTCGGAGGCGAAGGGGTCGCAGGACGACTGGGGATTCGACGCCGACGAGGGCGTGTGGGGCCACATGCTCGAGCGAGGCATCGTTGACCCGGCGAAGGTGACGCGCGCCGCAGTCGAGAACTCGGCCAGCGTCGCGGCAATGGTGCTGACGACGGAATCGGTGGTGACGGACGTTCCCGAGCCTCCGGCCGGTGCCCCGGGCATGCCGCACGGCGACCACATGGACTTCGCCTAGTCCCGCCTGCGCCGGCAAACACGGCGAATACACAGGGGCCCTTGCTTCGGCAGGGGCCCCTGTTGCTTTGGAGGAGCGTGCGATCTCCCGATTCCCGCAACGAAAGAAGCCTCTCTCTCCCAGGCTTCTTGAGGGCGGCGAAGAGGGTTGGGGAGAGTCGCCCAATCCGCTATAATCGGCTTTCAATTAGATAGAGCATCGCTTGCGCATAACGGCCTTCCAGGCGCCAGATGTAGTAGGCGGCTATCGATAAAGCTTCCCCTGTGCGTATGAGAGGACGGAATGGTAACGGGCAACGGCGGCAACGTTAGGCTCGTCCGAATCGAAGAGGAGATGCGCAGCGCGTACCTCGACTACGCGATGAGCGTGATCGTCTCTCGCGCGCTGCCCGATGTGCGCGACGGGCTCAAACCCGTGCATCGGCGCATCCTCTACGCTATGCAGGGCATGGGCCTCAGGCCCGGCGCCTCGTACAAGAAGAGCGCCGCCGTCGTCGGCGAGGTGCTCGGCAAGTACCATCCCCACGGCGACTCTCCGGTGTACGACGCCCTCGTCCGCATGGCGCAGGACTTCTCGATGCGCCACGTCTTCATCGACGGGCAGGGCAACTTCGGCTCGGTCGACGACGACCCGCCCGCAGCGATGCGCTACACCGAGGCGCGGCTCGCGTCCATCTCCGAGCAGCTGCTCCAGGACATCGACCGCGACACCGTCGATTTCGTGGACAACTACGACGGCTCGCAGCGGGAGCCGACAGTGCTGCCGTCGCGGATGCCCGCCTTGCTGGTCAACGGCGCGTCGGGCATCGCAGTGGGAATGGCCACCAACATCCCGCCCCACAACCTGCGCGAGGTGTGCGACGCGCTCGCGCACCTCATCGACCATCCCGACGCCTCCGCCGCCGACCTCATCAATTTCGTGCACGGCCCGGATTTCCCGACCGGAGCGACGATTATGGGGCGGCAGGGCATCGAGCAGGCCTACCACACCGGCCACGGCCGCATCATTGTGCGCGCGAAAGCCGCCATCGAAGACGACGAGCGCGGCTCGCGGCAGCGCATCATCGTCTCGCAAATCCCCTTCCAGGTGAACAAAGCCTCACTCGTCGAAAAGATCGCGACGCTCGCCAAAGAGAAGAAGATCGACGGCATCTCCGAGGTCCGCGACGAGTCCGACCGCGAGGGCATGCGCATCGTCATCGAATTGGGGCGCAATGCGGCGGCCCGTGTAGTGCTGAACAACCTCTACCAGCACACCTCGATGCAGAGCGCCTTCCACGTCAACATGGTGTCGCTGGTCGACGGGCAGCCGCGGGTGCTGAGCCTGCGCTCCGCGCTGCAGCACTTCATCGAGTTCCGGCGCGACGTCATCCGCCGGCGCGCGGAGTACGACCTCGCGCGGGCGCGGGAGCGCGCCCACATCCTCGAAGGCTTGCGGGTCGCCCTGGACAATCTGGACGCCGTCATCGCCCTCATTCGCGCGTCGGCGGACGCGGAGGCGGCGCGCAACGGGCTTATGCAGGAGTTCGCGCTCACGGAGCCCCAGGCCCAGGCCATTCTCGAAATGCAGCTGCGGCGGCTGGCCGCCCTCGAGCGCGAGCGCATCGAAAACGAGCACCGGGAGCTGATGCGGAAGATCGCCGATCTCGAGGAGCTGCTCGCCAATCCTGCCCGCGTGCTGCGCGTCGTCAAGGACGAGACCGCCGAACTGCGCAAGAACTTCGGCGAACCGCGCCGCACCGAAATCTCCGATCAGGAGGCGCGCGACCAGTCGCAGGAAGAGCTGACTCCCCACGCCGACATCGTGTTCACGCTGAGCGACCGCGGCTACATCAAGCGCTTGCCCATCGCCCAGTATCGGCTGCAGCGCCGGGGCGGCAAGGGAGTCCGCGGGCAGGAGACGCGCGAGGGCGACGCGGTGCAGCAGCTGATCGTCACCGACACGCACGACTATCTGCTCTTCTTCACCGACAAGGGCCGCGTCTACCGCAAGCGCGTGTTCGAAACGGGACAGGACTCCAGCCGGAACTCGCGCGGCACCCCGGTGCAGAACCTGATCGACGCGATCAACCCCGCCGAGGAGACAGTCACCGCCGTGGTCGCCATTCCGGTGGGAGACCTCGGCGCCGATAAGTGGATCTTCATGGCCACCCGCAAGGGCGAGGTGAAGAAGATGCACCTGAACCACTTCCAGAACATTCGGAGCAACGGCCTCGCCGCGTTCGACCTCGAAAAGGACGACAGCCTGCTGACCGCCCGTCTGGCGGACGAGGGCGCCTCCGCGGTGCTGGTGACGCGCAACGGCAAGGGCGTGCGGTTCGGCCTCGAAAAAGTAACGGAGCGCCAGACGCGCGGCTCAGGCGGCGTGCGCGGCATCCGCCTCATCGACGATGACGAAGTGGTGGCGATGGACGTCGCGCCGCAGGAGCGGCGCATGTGCCAGACGCACTACGCCCAATGGCGCAGGGAGAACGCCGGCGAGGCCCATCGCGGCTCCGTCCACCTGCCGGAGGACGAGCGCACGGACAACTGCGACGCCGAGGGCTGCGAGCGCAAGGCCGAGCACATCATCGGCAGCGGGCAGCTTATGCTGCTGAGCACGCGCGGCTACGGCAAGCGCACGTCGGTCGGCAACTTCCGCGAAACAGGACGAGGCGTGCAGGGCGTAATCGCCATGAAGATTACGGAGAAGACCGGTCCCATCGCCGCCGCAGTCGTGACCGGCCCCGAGGTCGAGGAGATTATGGTCGGATCCCGCAAGGCGATGGTCTACCGCACCAAGATCCTCGAAATTCGCAGCCTGGGACGAAACACGCAAGGCGTTCAGGTAATGACGAAGCTCTCGGGAGACGACGAAGTCATCTCGATGAGCGCGTTCCGCGAGCGCACCCCCGCCGAATTCGAGGAGCTGTCGCAAGCCACAGGCTCCGTCGTGGCCGCGTGGCGCGCCGCCACCCCCGCCAACGGAACGCCGTCCGCCAGCCCCTCCGGCCCCGTCAGCCCCTCCAACGGAACGCCGTCCTCCGGCCCCGCCGGGCCGTCGCAGCTCGCCCTCGAACTCTCCTCGCCGGAAGAGAGCGGCGAGGACGCCGAAGGCGACGAAGACGACGAGAACGCCGAAGAACCCCTCGAAAACGACGAGGAATAACCAACGAGAAAGCGCGGGAGAGCAAAACGCCTCCCTCCCCCCGTAGCCAGGGGGTCTGGGGGAGCGGACGCTCTCCCAGCTTCCCCCCGACAACCACATAGCCTAACGACAGCCCCCGCTCCCCCCAGCAGCAACGTGTGAGCGCTGTCTTCTGCTGAGGCGACGTCGGCTTTCCGACGCTCTCCCAGCCAGCGCGGAGGCTTGTGCATCAAAGCCCCCGCGCAGCTTGCGCGAGGCGCGGCGAGCGTGTAGGATAGCTAGGTTGCCATGGACAGGAACTACGCAATCATCGAAACGGGCGGGAAGCAGTACAGGGTGAAGCCCGGCGACTCCATCACGGTGGAGCGGCTTTCCGGCGACGAGGGCGACACCATCGAGCTCGACCGCGTGCTGCTCGTCTGCAAGGACGGCGACGTGTCGGTAGGGACTCCCGCTGTAGAGGGCGCGCGAGTCGTCGCCGAGATTGCAGGGCAAGGCAAGGCCGGGAAGGTCATCGTTTTTAAGTACAAGCCGAAGACGCGCCACCACGTGAAGAACGGGCACCGGCAACAGGTGACGACCCTTGCAGTGCGCGAGATCGTGGCCGGCGGGACTGCGGCGGCGAAGGCAGGCGGCTAATGGCGCACAAGAAGGCAGGCGGCAGCAGCCGGAACGGACGCGACAGCAACGGTCAGCGCCTCGGGGTGAAGCGGTTCGCAGGCGAGCGCGTCCTCGCAGGAACAATCATCGCCCGGCAGCGCGGGACCAGAATCCGCCCCGGCCTGAACGTCGGCATGGGGCGCGACTTCACGCTCTATGCGCTGAAGGACGGCGAGGTGATGTTCGACCACGCCACCAAGCTCCGCAAGCGCGCCAACATCGTTCCCGCCGTCCCCGCCTAGCTCCCAACCCCGCAGAGGTTTCTCCGTGAAGACCGAAATACACCCTCAGTATTACCCGGATGCTGTCGTTACCTGCTCGTGCGGGAATACGTTCACCACGGGCGCCACAAAACCGCAGATACGGGTTGAGATATGCAGTGCTTGCCATCCGTTCTTCACGGGCGAGCAGCGCATCGTCGACACCGAGGGGCGCGTGGAGCGCCTGAAGCGGCGCTTCAACCTGCAGTAGGCGCAAAACGGCCTCGCTCAGCGAAATCAATCGTCTGCCCCGGCGCAAAACCCGGGGCAGTTGCGTATCCTAGAGGTATGGCGGCGGCGCAACAGCATTCAGCGTATGGCGGGCAGGCCGTTATCGAAGGCGTGATGATTCGCGGGCGGCGCGTCTACTCCGTCGCCGCGCGGCATCCGAACGGCGCCATCAAGACCATCACCCGCCCGGTCCCGTCGTGGAGCGTCAACCGATTCCGGCGCATCCCGTTCGTTCGCGGCATGCTCGTGCTCTCCGAGTCGCTCGTCGTCGGAATGCGGGCGCTCACCTACTCGGCGCAGGTCGCCGCCGGCGAGGACGAGGACGACGAGCCCATCCCGGCGTGGACGATGGCGCTGACCCTCGCGTTCTCTCTGAGCCTGGGCGTGGGCCTCTTCTTCGTCCTCCCGCTGCTGCTGACCGCAGGCGTCATCGACCGCTACACGGAGAGCTCGATCATCAGCAACACGGGCGAGGGCGTGCTCCGGCTGGCGATCTTCTTCCTGTATCTGGGCGTCATCGGGCTGATGCCGAGCATCCGGCGGGTGTTCGGCTATCACGCCGCCGAGCATATGGCGGTGCATACGCACGAGGCGACGCTGCCTCTCGAGGGGAAGAACCTCCGGCTCTTCCCGGCGGCGCATCCCCGGTGCGGCACTGCGTTCCTGCTGACCGTTATGATCGTGTCGATCATCGTGTTCGCGCTGCTCGGCACGCCCGACCTGCCGGTGCGGATAGCGTCGCGCATCCTGCTCATCCCCGTGATAGCGGGAGTGTCGTACGAGGTCATCCGGTTCAATGCAGTCCACAGCGGAAACGCGCTGGTGCGGGCGGGGACGCTGCCCAGCCTGGCGCTGCAGGCGATGACGACGCGGCCGCCCGACGACGGTCAGATCGAGGTCGCCATTGCGGCGATGACCGCCGCCATCGAGGGCGACGCCGAGGCGGAGACGCGTCCTGCGCTTGACGCTTGATCCTCTTTCCCGTTGCGGAGGAGGGTTCGGCAAGGACTCATAAGGAGGCGCGCCGATGTTGTCTGCCGAGCAGAACGAACGCCTCACGCAGGTAGGCGCCGGGACGCCCATGGGCGAGCTGCTCCGGCGCTACTGGCACCCCGTCAGCACAACCGGCCTGTTGCGCGAGAACCCGGTGCAGCCCGTGAAGCTGCTCGGCGAGTCGCTCACTCTCTACCGCGACCGTTCCGGCGCGCTCGGCCTCCTGGCGCAGCGATGCGCGCATCGCCGCGTCGACCTCAAGTGGGGCATCCCGCAGCAAGACGGCCTGCGCTGCTCCTACCACGGCTGGACGTACGACGCCTCCGGCCAGTGCATTCTGCAGCCCGGCGAGCCCGAGGGGTCGGCGTTCAAAGAGAAGGTGCGCATCGACTCGTATCCGGCGCAGGAGCTGGGAGGGCTGATATGGGCGTACCTCGGCCCCGAGCCGGCCCCGCTTGTTCCTCGTTGGCGCCCGCTCGTCGAGCCGAACGCGCTGCGTCACGCCGCCTGGACGGAGATACCATGCAACTGGCTGCAGTGCATGGAGAACTCGGTTGACCCCATCCACGCCGAGCATCTGCATGGCTACCTGTGGGAGTACGTCGTCGAGCGCCACGGGTTCGAGGTTCCCGGCACGCTCGAACAGATCGCCCGCGGCAAGCGCCGCCACGCCAAAATTGCGTTCGAGCCGCACGAGTACGGCATCCTGAAACGCCGGCTGTTCGAGGGACAGACTGAAGACGACGCGCCGGACTGGACGCACGGCCATCCGCTCGTGTTCCCCAACTCCGTCACGCTTGGCGGGCCGGGTCTGTACCAGATCGAGATCCGCGTGCCGAGGGACGACGCGTCGACGTGGTCGCTCATCTACCAGACGTACGCGCCGGGCGCCGGCGTCTCCGCGCCTCAGCAGGAGTTCCTGCCCACGTTCGAGGCGCGCATTACGGACGTGCCGGACTATATCGCCGGGCAGGACATGGCGGTCTGGGCCGACCAGGGCGTGGTGATGGACCGCACGCTGGAGCGGCTCGGCGACACCGACCGCGGGCTGATTATGTACCGCAAGATGCTGGAGGAGCAGATGCAGGTCGTTCAAGACGGGGGCGACCCGCTGAATACGTTCCGCGACCCTGCGTCGAACGCCGTGCTGGGCCGCGAGCATGGGCCCGTGGAGTTGTACCACCCCGGCGCCGTGCGCCTCCGCACGTCAGGCCCGTACAGCCCGATTATGGACGACCTCGATCGCATAATGGTTGAAGCTGCGGCTGCATCCCGATAGCGCGGCCCCGATAGAGCGGTATGGAGAATCCCCGGCCTGTGGCGCCTGCGCGCTGCGCTCTCGGCTAGAGGGCTGATTCCTTCGCGCAGACGGCGGCGGCAAGCATGTCGCGCGCAGCCTGGTCGATGCTCGGCGAGTCGAGGTTCCCAAGCATTCCGGCAAGTTCGGCGATGCGCTGGTCGTCCTCCACCTCTACGGCGGCGGCGTAAACGCGGTCTCCGCGGACGGTCTTGCCGACGCTGAAGTGGCGGTCTGCGTAGGCGGCTATCTGCGGAAGATGGGTGACGCAGAGCGCTTGCCCCCTTCGTCCGACCGCCCACAGTTTCGAGGCGACGACTGCCCCGGTACGCCCTCCGACCCCGGCGTCGATCTCGTCGAACACCAGGGTAGGGACGCCGGAGGCTGCGTGCAGGGCGGCGTTGAGCGCCAGCATCATGCGCGAAGTCTCGCCGCCGGAAGCGACCTTGGCGAGGGGAAGCAGCGCCTCGCCGGGGTTGGCGCGGAGCAGGAACACAACCTGGTCGACGCCCTCGGGGGAGTAGGCGTACCGGGTGCCGTCGGGCGCAGGGAGGCCGCCGGGGTCGGCTTGGCGCGCCACCTCGACGTCGAACGCCGCCCCTGCCAGACCAACCTCGGCGAGCTCGGCGCCGACGGCGGCCGCCAGAATTTGGGCGGCGGCGCTGCGAGCCTCCGAGAGGCGCCACGCCAGGTCGCCGGCGCTCTGCAGGGCGGCGTCGAGGTCGCGCTCGGCGCGCGCGTGCGCCTCGCCGGCGTCGTCGATTGCCTCGAGCTGGCGGCGAGCGTCGGCGGCGAACTCGAGCGCGGCGGACTCGGCGCCGCCGTACTTGCGCTTGAGGCGGCGAATCAGGGCGAGGCGCTCCTCGATGTCGGCGAGCCGTTCAGGGTTCGCATCGAGCGTGTCCGCGATGGCGCGCATTTCGCGCGCGGCGTCGTCTACTTGCGCTGCGGCGGCCTCGAGCGCGTCGATCAGGGGACGAAGGGCGCCGGTTGGATCGGGCGAACGGGCGAGGGCCTGCACAGCGGCGCCGATGAGATCGCCCGCATTCGGGGAGGCGTCTCGAAGGGATGCGTAGGCGGCGGCGCAGGCGTCCCGAATGGCCTCGGCGCCGGCGAGCAGAGCCTGCTCGCGGACGAGCGCTTCCTCTTCGCCCTCGCGCAGGCCCGCGGAGTCGATCTCGTTGACCTGAAACGCGAGGAAGTCCCGCCTCTGTTCGGCGTCGAGAGCGGCGTCGGCGACGCTGCGCAGGGCGCTGCGGGCGCGCTCGACGGCTGCGACGGCAGCCGCCACGCCCCGCCGCTGCTCGCCAAGTTCGGCGTAATCGTCGAGGAAGCGCCGCTGATGGGCGGGCGACAGAAGGGACGCTTGATCGCCCTGACCGTGAATATCGACAAGCGCGCCGCCGACCGCCCGGACGAGGTTAGCCGGCGCGGCGCGGCCATTCAGACGCGAGACGGTGCGGCCCTCGCGGTGAATCTCGCGGGCGAGGATAACGGCGCCATCGTCGTCAAGGTCGACGCCGAGATCTCGCAGCGCCTGCTGCGCGTCGGGTTCGCGCGAAACGTCGAAGACGGCCTCAACGCCGGCGGAGGGAGCATCCGCGCGCATAAGGGAGCGATCGGCGGACGCGCCGAGCACGAACTGAAGGGCGTCGACGAGGAGAGATTTCCCCGCTCCGGTCTCGCCGGTTATGACGTTGAGGCCCGGAGCGAAGACGAGGCGGGTCTCCTCGATAACAGCCAGGTTGCGGACGGTCAACTCAACGAGCATCGGAATGGATTATAGGGGCTGCAGGGCCGAGGTCGTCCCTTGCAGAGGGCGAAGCGGAGAGGGAGGCTGGTCTGGCGCCTACCGGGCGGCGGCGCGCTGCTCGCCTGCGTGGTAGGAGGAGCGGACGAGCGGGCCCGAGGCCACGTGCGCAAACCCCATCTCGTAGCCCGCCCGCTCGAGGGCGGCGAACTCCCGGGGATGGTAGAAGCGGTCCATCTCGATATGCTGCGGCGACGGGCGCAGGTACTGTCCGATAGTGAGGAGCTGCACGCCTGCGCTGCGCAGATCCCGCATCGTGTCGAGCGCCTCGTCGGCGGTTTCGCCCAGACCGACCATCATTCCGCTCTTGGTAGGGATGTGCGGGGCGATTTCGCCGGCCTGCCGGAGCACCCGGAGCGAGAGGTCGTAGCTCCCCTTGGCGCGCACGCTCTTGAACACGCGCGGGACGGTCTCGATGTTGTGGTTGAACACCGCGGGCCCAGCCTCGAGCACGGAGCGGAGCGCCGCCTCGTTGCCGGCGAAGTCCGGAGTCAGCACCTCCACCTCGCAGTTCGGGGCGAGCCGCCGCACCTGCCGGATGCACTCTGCGAAGATGAACGCGCCGCCGTCGGCGAGGTCGTCGCGGTCAACGGAGGTGATGACGCAGTAATCGAGGCCCAGCGTTGCGACGGTGCGGGCGAGCCGCGCGGGCTCTTCGAGGTCGAGCCCTGCAGGTCTGCCGCTCGTGACGGCGCAGTAGCGGCAGGCGCGGGTGCAGACGTCGCCAAGCACCATAAAGGTTGCGGACTTTCGCTCCCAGCAATCGCCGATGTTGGGGCAGCGCGCCTCCTCGCAAACGGTATGGAGCTCGGCGGACCGGAGCGACCGGCGGACGCGGAGATAGTTCTCGCCGCCCGGCCAGGGAACCTTCAGCCACTCGGGGAGCCGTTTCGGAGGTTGCGTGGTCGTCATAGTTGCGTCGATAGGTCGATAGAAGGCGGAAGGCGCAGGCGCGAGGGAGCGCGTCCTTGCCGCTAGCTCTCCGCGGAGTCCCGCCAAAGCGCGACGCCCGTGGAGCCGAGCACGAGCGGGAGCAGCGTGTCCACTATGGCCCAGATCACCCAGGCCTGATGGTTCGCCGGGGCGTCGCCCCAGGGAAGACCAAGGTCAGCCCCCGAGAGCAGTGAGACCCAGTTATGGAAGAACAGTATCGCCACCGCGACGGTTCCGTAGAAGGCGGCGTTCGCCGCGATGTACCGGCGGGTGTTGCCCTCGCCGTTCGCGCGCCGGTCCGCAGCCCTCTTCCGGCGGAAGTTGTAGTCGAGCGCAGGGAGCAGCGCGAGCGCCATGAAGACGTCCAGCACTTCCCATATCGCAACGACGTCCCATCCGACAGTCCCCAGCCACGGGTTGAGGATGAAGTAGCCTGCCACGACTACCGCTACGCCAATAAGGTACGCCCCGCCCAGCTTCTTCAGCGCCGCCATATCGATCCCCCTTAACCTGCGCTTATCCCCGACGCCTCCATGATAGCAGGGCGCTTTGGGGAATCGCGCGGGACAGCGCGCGCTTGCGCGGCTGCGGCGCGCGCCCGTACGCTGGAATCCGCCCCTCCCCGAGGGGCGATCCAGCAAGGGAGGAAGCCCTGTGGCGGCGGCGAGCGTCGGAGCGGCGGCGATCGAGCCCGCCGAAAGCGGGAAGCGTTCGGCGCTGTACGTCGAGGTGGCGGTCGATGCGCCGGTGAGAACGCCGCCCGCGTTCACGTACGCCGCGCCGGCGGAGCTCGACCTGCGCCCCGGCTGTCTCGTGCGCGTGCCGTTCGGGACGCGCACGGCCTACGGCGTGGTGGTCGCGCTCCGCGACACGCCGGGCGCCGGCTACGCCAAGACTGTCGAATCGCTGGCGGCGCCGGACCCGCTGCTGACTCCGGAGCGGCTGGCGCTCGCGGAGTGGATTGCCGGCTACTATATGACGCCCCTGTACGACGCTATGGCGCTGATGCTTCCGCCGGATCTGCGGATGCGCTCCGCCGGCGTTGCGCTCCGTTTCGCAGGAGAGCCTGAAGAGCCCGGACAGCTTGGCCCGGGCGCGCAGCGACTGCTCGCGCATCTGCGCGCCGCCAAAGGGCCGAAGCGCGTGAGCGTGCTCGAAAAGAGCCTCGGTCCCTGGGTTCGCAATGCTGCGAGGGCGCTCGTCGAGTCAGGCGCGGCGGTCGAGGAGCGCCGGCTGCCGGCGCCTCCCGCTGGGAAGGCCCGCGAGCGGCAGGCGTTGCATCCGGCGAGGCCCGGCCTCGAACTGCGCGCTTACGCTGAGTCCCGCAAGGGAGCGCCGCGGCAGACGGAGCTCGTGCGGGAGCTGTCGAAAGGAAAACTGCTCGATGCGGCGGCGGCCCGCAAGCAGTTTGGAGCAGGAGCGGTGAAGGCGATCGTTGGCGCAGGGCTGGCGGAGCTCGTGCGCGCCGCGCCGCCTGCCCTGGAGCAAGCCGCGCCGCCGCTGTTGCCGACGGCGGCGCAGCAGCGCGCCTTGTCCGAGATCAATCGAAGGCTGGATGATCCCGCCGCCCGCCCTCGCGTGTGGCTGTTGCAGGGCGTCACCGGCAGCGGCAAGACGGAGGTCTATCTGCAGGCGGTGAGTCACTGCCTCGAGCTGGGGCGCAGAGCGATTGTGCTCGTGCCGGAGATAGCGCTTACACCGCAGGCGGTGCAGCGATTCGAATCGCGCTTTCCGGGCCGTGTGGCGGTTCTGCACAGCGGCGTTGAAAAGGCGCGGCGCGCTGCGGAGTGGCGCCGGATGTATCGCGGGCAGGCCGATGTCGTCGTTGGCCCGCGCAGCGCCCTGTTCGCGCCGGTGGAGAAGCTTGGCCTGATAGTGCTCGACGAGGAGCATGAGGGGTCGTACAAGCAGGAGGAGCCGGCGCCCGCCTACCATGCCCGCGAGGTCGCCGAACGGCTCGCCGCGCTCACCGGCGGCGTGGTCGTGCTGGGAAGCGCGACGCCGGATGTCGTAACAGGGCGCCGGGCCGAGCGCGGCGAGATAGGCAAGCTCGAAATGCCGGCGCGCCTCCAGCCGTCCGGCGCCGACGGCAGGCTCGCGCGGGTCGAGGTTGTCGATATGCGCGAGGAGCTGCGCGGCGGCAACACCGGCATCTTCAGCGGGCTGCTGCGCGATGCGCTAGAGAAGACGCTGAACGCGGGACGGCAGGCGGTGTTCTTCCTGAACCGCCGGGGCGCCGCGACCTTCGTCTCGTGCCGGACTTGCGGCCACGTGATGACGTGTCCGCAGTGCACAACATCGCTGACGCATCACCGCTACGCAACAGCGTCCGACGGGAGCGTACAGCGCGGCGAGGCGCTCGTCTGCCACTACTGCGGTCGCCGCCGGCGCGTTCCGGCGCGCTGCCCCCAGTGCGGAAGCGACCGCATTCGCTATCTGGGTTTGGGCTCGCAACGGGTGGCCGAGGAAGTAGCCTTGCTGGCGCCCGAGGCGCGCGTGCTGCGGTGGGACGGCGACACTGCAGGGAGCGCAGGGGCCCACGAACGGCTACTGAGGACGTTCGCCGCCGGCAAGGCGGATGTCCTCGTCGGAACGCAGATGGTGGCGAAGGGGCTCGACGTTCCGACGGTGGACCTTGTGGGGGTGGTGCTGGCGGATGTTGGGCTGCATATGCCGGACTTTCGCGCGCCGGAGCGGACGTTTCAGCTTATGACGCAGGTTGCAGGCCGCGCAGGACGGGGAGGAGCGCCCGGGCTTGCCGTTATTCAGACGTACCTTCCCGATCACTACGCGGTGCGGATGGCGGCTGCGCAAGACTACGAGTCGTTCCTCGCAGCGGAGACCGGGCGCCGGCGCGATCTCGGCAATCCGCCGTTCAACAAGCTCATAAGGCTGCGTTACGCGCACGCCAACCGGGGCGTCGCCGCGGCTGAAGCGTCGCGGTTCGCCGGTCTGCTGCGTCGCGCGCGGCGGGAATGGGATATGAAAGAGGCGGAGCTGGTGGGCCCGGCGCCGGCGTACCCTCCGCGGCAGCGGAACGGCTGGCAGTGGCACATTATCGTGCGGGCGCCGGAGCCGCGAGCGCTTCTCGACAAGGTTGGCGTCCCTCCCGCCTGGCGAATAGATGTCGATCCCGCCAACGTCGTCTAGAGACACCCCGCGCAATCGCCGCTGCCAAGCTCCCCAGGGGGTGTTTGCGGGAGGCTGCCCGGGGGCTTTGCAGGAGGCTGCCAGGGGGTTCTGGGGGGAGGCTCCCGAGGGGGTGCTTGAGGGAGGCTGCCAGGGGGTCTGGGGGAGCGGACGCTCTCCCAGCAGCGCGCCAGCGCTCACGCCCCCAATCATTGCACGCTCCTGTCCGGGGGCTGCTAAGCTCCCAGCAGCGACGCCACACTGATGGACGGCGCCCAATCCCCAGTACGGATACGGTTAGGAGCGGACTATGGGACTCATTTCCCGGCTGTGGCGTTTGAAGGATATCGGCGCCGTTGCCGCGATAGCGCTCCTGGCGCTGTGGGGGTGTGACGCGCCCTTGCCCGAACCTACGCCCGGCGTAACCCTCCAGCCAACGCCAAGCGGCGAGGAGCCGGCAAGCGCAGGGCCCGGCGTAACGCTCCAGCCAGCGCCAAGCGGCGAGGAGTCTGCAAGCGCAGGGGACGGCGTAACGCTCCAGCCAGCGCCAAGCGGCGAGGAGTCTGCAAGCGCAGGGGACGGCGTAACGCTCCAGCCAGCGCCAAGCGGCGAGGAGCCGGCAAGCGCAGGGCCCAGCGAAACGCTCCAGCCAACGCCAAGCGGCGAGGAGCCGGCAAGCGCAGGGCCCGGCGTAACCCTCCAGCCAGCGCCAAGCGGCGAGGAGTCTGCAAGCGCAGGGGACGGCGTAACGCTCCAGCCAGCGCCAAGCGGCGAGGAGTCTGCAAGCGCAGGGGACGGCGAAACGCTCCAGCCAACGCCAAGCGGCGAGGAGCCGGCGAGCGCGGAGGCCGGCGAAACGCTCCAGCCCACGCCCACGCCGTCTGCGTGGGCGTGTCCGACGCCGGTCCTTAGCGTGGATCCTGGCACTGTCAGGGTAGAGCCGGGGCACGCATCCCTGCATGTGACCTGGCTGCCGCCAATCGGCGCTAGCGCCGATTCGTACATCGTGAAGCACCGGATAGCGGGCTCCGCTGAGGTTATGAAGTCTGTGACGGTTGGGCCTGCGAGTGGTGTGCCGGGGCGTTACGAGGGGAGTTACAAGTACTTCCACCACCAAATCACAGGGCTGACGCCAGGCGTACAGTATGAGGTGGCCGTGCATCGCGTTGTCGGCGAGCAACGGTTTCCCGTGGCGGGGGACTTGGCGGAGACCTCGGGCGCCGAACACTGGAAGGCGCCGTGGAGGTCTCCGCCCCGCACGCAGGAGGAGGCATGTTACCCGCCATGGTTCTACCCCAAATTGCCGCACTACCCTGAGGAAGGCACTAGTGCGCGATTAACCCAGTGGCTGTGGGACTACGAGCGGAGCGACGCCAAGGAGAGTCAGCGGATGCTGACGGACGCGGAGGCCGGCAATTGGATAGGGAACAACGACCTCAGCGCCGGCGCGACAGGTAGGAGCCTCGCCGGTCACATGGACTCTGGCCAGTTGCTGGTGTACGTAAATCTGACCGACGAGGCGTCCGCGCTCGCGGCAATAGAGTGGATTGTCCGGCATGGCGGCAGCGGAGAGGTTTGGTACGGGCCTTCCAGGCCGCACATTGACAACCAGCCAGGCATTCTAGGCTCAATTCCTCTGCCGTTGGTGGGAGAGTTATCCGAACTGCCGGGCGTGATCTACGTGGAGCCCTTCCCCGCGCTGCCGTCGGGGCCGCTGCCAATCTATCCCATAGTGCCTACGCCGACGCCGGAAGAGACGCCATGAAACGGTGGGCCATAGCTGTCGGCGCGCTGCTGGGAGAGCGTCCGCTCCCCCAGACCCCCTGGGTTTAGGGAGCGCCATTGCGACGGGGGAGGGGCGTGAGCGCTGGCGCGCTGCTGGGAGAGCGTCCGCTCCCCCAGACCCCCTGGGTTTAGGGAGCCGCCATTGCAGTAGGCGAGTGAAGGGGCGCTCACGCCCCCCATCCACTGGGGCGGCTCTGAACAGCTGCGCGTCTTGCAGGAAGCTCCCCGGCGCGTTCTGATGGGGCTATAATCGGGGCATGACTGTGCTGCCGATGCACTACATCCCCAATCCCGTTCTGCGGGAGCGCGCGCGAAAGGTGCGCAATCTCGACGATCCTGAGTTGCGGCGCCTCGCCGACGATATGATCGACTCGATGCGCTACTACCGCGGCGTAGGCATCGCCGCGAACCAGGTCGGCTCGCTCCGCAGGATTTGCGTCATCCAGATGCCGGAGGACGAGGAGCCGACGGTGCTCGTCAACCTCGAGGTCACGCGCAAAGAGGGCGAGCGCGAGGTTACGGAGGGCTGCCTGAGCCTTCCGGGCTGGCAAGGGCGAATCGTGCGCGCGGAGAAGGTGTGGGCGCGGGCAGTCGACCTGAACGGCGCGCCGGTGCGCTACAAGGGCGTGAGCGACCTGCTCGCCCAAGCGCTCGAGCACGAGGTCGACCACCTGGACGGCAAGCTCTACATCGACTACATCCGATCGCAGGAAGACCTGTACGAGGTCGAAGTCGGCGAGGAAGAGGAAGGCGAGGGCGAAGAGACGCCTCCCTCCGGGCGCTCCTCCGCGCCGTCCTCCGCCGTGGCCGGAGAAGCGGGTTAGCCGTGAAGTTCGGACTATCGCTGTCGGGCTTGCTGCAGCATTCGGGCGACGGGGATATGGTGCAGCGGCTCGCCGACGTGCTCCACCTCGTGCGGGTAGGGCGCGAGCTCGGTTTCGACTACATCTACGCGGGGCAGCACTACCTCTCGCATCCGTATCAGATGCTGCAGCCGCTGATGTCGCTCGCCCGCATCAGCGCCGAGACCGGCGATATGGATATGCTCTCGACCGTCCTCATCCCGCTGCAGAACCCGGTGCAGATGGCTGAGGATATTGCGACGCTCGACGTCATCACGAACGGACGCGTCATCATCAACGGGGCGCTCGGCTACCGCGACGAGGAGTACGAGGCGTTCGGCGTTACCCGCGACGACCGCATTGCGCGGATGTTCGAGAACCTTGCGCTCGCCAAGCGGCTCTGGTCGGGCGAGGAAGTGACGTTCGAGGGGCGGTTCACCAGAGTAACCGGCGCGCACATCGGCGTCCGGCCCGTGCAGCAGCCGCATCCCCGCGTGTGGATTGCGGCCAACGGCGACGGCATGGTGCGGCGCATCGCGCGAATGGGCGACACGTGGTATCTCAACCCTCACGCGCCGTTCTCGACGCTGGCGCGGCAGGTCGATCTCTACAAGACCGTGCGCGCGGAGCACGGCCATCCCCCCGCGGACGATATTCCGATGTCGCGCGAGACGTTCGTCGCGCCCACGCGGGAGGAAGCGGTTGCGACCGCGCGTCCGTTCCTGGAAGGGAAGTACAGGGCCTACGCCGCATGGGGCCAGGACAAGGCGCTCCCCGGCGAGGAGGACTTCACCGCGCCGTTCGAGGAGCTCGCCGCAGGGCGCTTCATTGTTGGCAGCCCGGACGATGTCATAGCCGACCTGCAACAGTTCCGGGACATTGGCGTAAGCCATGCGTCATTGCGCTTTGGCTGGCCGGGCACTCCGAGAGACGTCGTCGAGGGCGCGGTGCGCCTTGCCGCGCGGGAAGTGCTGCCGGCGCTGCGGTAAACGTCGCCGGGGAGCCTTCAGCCCTCCCCGAGAGTTCGGGAGTCGAGCTCCTTGGCGAGCGTCTTGGGCGCGACGGCGCGGTAGCTCTCTTCGATGCACTCGAGCAGCAGGTCGAGCGAGGGGCCGTCCGGCGCGTCGTCGAGCCGCATCTCCACCCAGCCGCTTCTGGCCAGACCGTAGCCGGCGGGCCGCGCAAGCCCCGTAGAGAGGACGCCGGCGGAGGAATCGGGAAGCTTCACCCCGAACCGGCTGGAGTCGGGAAGTCCGAGGAAGACGAACACCTTCTTGCCTGCCTTTACGGCAACCTCGCCCCACGGGTGACCCACCCAGGCGCCGGGCAGGCTGAGCGCGAAGCGGAGCAGGGCGTCTTTGCGAGAGTCGGACATAGCGGCGGCCTCCCCGTTATCCTAAACAGTCGAACTCTCTTGGAGGAAGCGACGATGCCTCTCGTATACGACGCCGAATGCCTGGTTTTCAAGGTTGCGGGGATGGGCCCCTACGACAACAACGGCTACGTGATCGCCGACCCTGCGACCAGGGAGGCGTATCTCGTGGACGCGCCGGCGGAGATCGAGCGTCTGCTGGCGGAGGCGGACGGCTTGCAGGTGAAGGGCGTTGTCGTTACGCACACGCATCCCGACCACGTAGCGGGCTACGCCGACCTCAAACGGCTGACCGATCTGCCCGTCGCGGCGCATGAAGCCGACGCTGGCAGGCTCCCCGGCAAGCCCGACTCGCTGCTAGCGCACAACGAGGAGCTCCGCGTGGGCGCTGTGCGCATCCGGGTGCTGCACACGCCCGGCCATACGCCGGGAGCGATCTGCCTCCACGCCGGCGGCGCGCTCGTGTCGGGCGACACGCTCTTCCCGGGCGGCCCCGGACGCACCAATTCGCCGGCTGACCTTCAGCAGATTGTCGCGAGCATCGAGGAGCGTCTGCTTGCGCTGCCGGAGAGCGACCTGGTGCTTCCCGGTCACGGGGGCGACACTACGATAGGCGCCTCCAGGGCGGAGTTCGCCGTTTTCAAGAGCAGGGAGCATTCCGCCGACCTTCACGGCCACGTGACGTGGGCGTAACTCCGCCGCTTCCCCCAGGCGCTGGTATCCTGAAAAGCGGCATGCTCACCAAACGCATCATCCCCTGCCTCGACGTGACCAACGGGCGCGTAGTGAAGGGCTCCTCGTTCGTCAACCTGCGCGACGCGGGAGACCCCGTCGAGCTCGCGGCGTTCTACGACCGCGAGGGCGCCGACGAGCTGGTGTTTCTCGACATCACTGCGAGCTCCGACGGGCGGGACACCATCATCGATGTCGTGCAGCGCGTGTCGGAGGAGGTGTTCATCCCGCTCACGGTTGGCGGAGGCGTTCGGAGCGCCGACGATGTGCGCAAGCTGCTGAACGCGGGCGCCGACAAGGTGTCGATGAACACAGCGGCGGTGCTCGACCCAGGCGCCTTTGCGGAGGCTGCCGCCGCTTTCGGCAATCAGTGCATGGTGATCGCGATCGACGCCCGGCGCACGTCAGCCGCCTCCGAGGCGGCGCCGGCGCAGCTGCCGGAGGGTCATCCGGGCAGAGAGGCCCTGGCGCTCGGGCCGGACTCGCGGTGGGAGGTGTACATCCACGGAGGACGCACGCCTACAGGCATCGACGCGCTTAAGTGGGCGGCCTACGCCGCGGAGCTGGGCGCGGGAGAGACGCTCCTCACCAGCATGGACCAGGACGGCCACAGAAACGGCTTCGACCTGGAGCTCACCCGCGCGATCGCCGACGCCGTGCCGATACCCGTAATCGCTAGCGGCGGCGCCGGCAACCTCGACCACCTGGCGGAGGCCGTAACAATTGGGGGCGCGGACGCGGCGCTGGCGGCGTCGATATTCCATTACGGAGAGTTCTCGATTGCCGACGCCAAACGCGCGCTCGCCGCACGCGGCATCCCCTCCCGGGAGACGCTAGCCTGATGGGCCGGTTCGATCACATTGCCCTCGTCGCTTTCGACTTCTTCGGCACTCTCGTGCGCAACGATGTGAACGAGTGGAAGCAGACTCTCGGCGGCGTCGCCGAACGTCAGCGGCTCGCGGTAAGCGGCAGCGAGCTGTGGGACGAGTTCTCGAAGCATGAGAGGCAATTCCGGATGACCCGCACGAACATGGCCGATCCGGAGGCGAGCCCGCCGTTTCGCACGTACTGGGAGGCGTGGCGCGACGCGTTCGCCGCCGCGTTCGAGGTTTTGGGCTTGCAGGGCGACGCCGGCGATGCGGCGGCCTACTCGATCGATATGCTGGCCGATCAGGACGCGTTCCCCGACGCTCACGCTATGCTCGCCGCAGTGGGCGGGTTGCGCGAAACGGCTGTGCTCTCGAACGCCGACGACCGCTTCCTGCACGGCTCTATCGCCCACAACGGGTGGAGCTTCGGCATCGTCGAGTCGTCGGAGAGCCTGCGCGCCTACAAGCCTGACCCTCGGCTGTTCGCCCGGTTCGTCGAACGGACCGGGACGTCCGCCAAGCGCATCCTCTACGTTGGCGACTCGCCCTACGACGACGCGCACGGCGCCAAGCTCGCGGGTATGACCACCATTCTGGTGCAGAGAGACCAGAACACGCCGGGGCGAACGCCTCCGCCGTCCGACAGTGCGTCGGACTTGCTTCCCCCGGACTACGTTGTCGATTCGCTGGCGGAGATCCCCGCGCTCTTCACGGAAGGAGAAGGTTCCCGATGACGACCGCAGAGAACGCCCGGATCAAACTCGACGCCCAGGGGCTCGTTTTGGCCATCTGCCAGGACGAAAGCACCGGAGAAGCGCTGATGGCGGCCTACATGAACCCGGACGCGATAGCCCGCACGTTCGAATCGGGCACGATGCACTTCTACAGCCGCTCGCGGCAGGAGATGTGGCACAAGGGAGAGACCTCCGGCGCGTTTCTGCACGTCTCTTCAGCCTTAGTGGACTGCGACGGCGATGTCTTGCTCTTCAAAGTGCGGCCCGACGGCCCTGCCTGCCACACAGGAGCGCCATCGTGCTTCTTTACGGATCTTCCGGAGGCGCCCGCCTACGAGCGTCCGGAGTCCGGCCCCGGCATCCTCTCCGAGCTCTTTCAGGTTATCCAGCAGCGCCGCAAAGACATGCCGGAGGGAAGCTATACGACATCGCTCTTCCGGAGCGGGAGGTCGCGGATTGCGCAGAAAGTGGGCGAAGAGGGCGTGGAGGTTGCCCTCGCCGGCGCCGCCGGCGAGGCGCAGAACCTTCCGGGAGAGATCGCCGACCTGCTCTATCACGTGCTGACGCTGCTTGCAGACGCGGATCTCTCGCCGGAGGACGTGTGGGCGGAGCTGCGCCGCCGCCGCGGCTAGCTACGCCGCTCGAGCGAGGCAGTAACGCGCGTTACTGTTTCTGCGAAGACAGTAACTTTCCTGTCGATTCGTTTAAGTCGGCGGTCAAAGGCTAACGCTGGTTACAGTTTCCGGGGCTACAGTAACTTTTCTGGCGATTTCTTTAAGTCGATGATCAACGGCTAACGCTGGTTACAGTTCCTGGGGGTGCAGTAACTATTTAGGTGATTCGTTTAAGTCGGTGTCCAAAGGCTAACGCGGGTTACAGTTTCCGGGAGCACTGTAACTTTTCGGGCGATTCCTTTAAGCTAATGGCTAATCACTGGTAAGGAACTAGCCATGACTTCTCCCGATATGCTGGCCTTGCAGGATAGCCCCATTGGCCGTTTGGACCTCATCGGTAGTGGCCCTCACGCCCACGAACGAGCGTTTGTCCCCCTGCCGCTTCCAAGAAGTCTGCCCTTCTCTGCTGAATTGGTCTACGCGCTGGACGAGGCCAACCGTGCGGTTGGGACGCTTGTGGGAGTGGCCGAAACCCTCCCTAACCCTCAACTGCTCATCGGGCCGCTCATGCGCAGGGAGGCTGTCCTCTCCTCGCGCATCGAAGGGACGGTCTCCTCCCTTTCCGACCTTTTCGAGTACGAAGCGGACAGGCAGACGCGGGGGGATGTCCTCGAGGTCTACGACTACTTGCGCGCGTTGGAGCAGGGCCTCCAGCTGATGCGGGATCGCAATCTCCCCATCTCCATGCGGCTGATGAACGATGCGCACGCGGAACTGATGCGCCACGGGGCGCGCGGCCACCATCTCAACCCCGGCGCGTTCAGAGAAGAGCAAGTCTGGATAGGCAACAGCAACGACATCCAGCATGCGCGGTTCGTTCCTCCGCCCGCCCGTCTGCTCCGGGACCTGATATACGACGTCGAGGTCTTCGTCAATGACGCGCGCCTCCTGATCCCCCCTTTGGTCATGTGCGGGATGATGCACTACCAATTCGAGACGATTCACCCGTACATGGACGGCAACGGGCGCATCGGACGTCTGCTCATCATCCTCTTCCTGTACGCTCGCGGCGTGCTCCCTGCCCCGCTGCTCTACCTCAGCGCATATTTCGAACGCGACAGGACGCGCTACTACGATGGCCTCTACGATATGACCCGCACCGGCGACTGGGAGCAGTGGCTGCTCTACTTCCTGGAGGGCGTGCGCGTACAAGCCCGAGACACGCTAGCGCGCGGACGCCGCATCCGTGACCTGCACGACCAGTACGTGAGCCTTCTCCAGGAGCGGAGGGCGCCCGCCAACGACGTCAGAATGCTTGACGAGCTGTTCCGCCAGCCTGTCGCCACTTACCCTCGCACGGCAGAGGCGCTCGGCATAACAAATCCTGGAGCCCGGAACGTTATCGAACGCCTGATGCGAGCGGGGATCTTGCACGAGAGGCGCGGCAGGCGCAGGCTGTTTGTCGCGCAGGGCATCCTCGATCTGCTTCAAGAGGAGGCGCCTCTCTTAATCGAGTAATCGAGAGCCCGCGATAGCCTCGGACTCAGCCGCGCTGTACACTAGCCGCAGCCGAACGCCGGAGGTTGGGAATGGCGCTCGAGGCGACCGCAGGCCGCCCCTATGGATGGCGCGCGCGAGTAGGGTTCATTACGCCGTCTCCCGCTCACGAGAACAACGCCTACGAGTTCTATCTCGTCGCTCCCCAGGGCGCGACGATCGTCATGACCTCGCTCGGCGTTGTGCTCACCGACTTGGAGAACTCGTACGGCCAGGCGATCGACCGGCTCGAGGCGGCAACCGAAGAGATCATGACCCGCAGGCCGCAGTCGATTATGCAGGCGGGCGTGCCCATAATTGCGAGTCATGGCTGGCGGTTCGAGGACGAGGTGCTGCGGCGCATCGGCAACGTGACCGATACGCCTGCCGCCACCGACCTCGGCGCCTGCATTCTGGCTATGAACAGCCTCAATATGCGCAATGTGGCTATGCTCACGCCGTTTGACGACAAGACGCATGGGCAGTTGGCGGACTACGTAGGCAACGCCGGCGTGCAGGTCGTGGAGGCGCGAACAGTCGTCGGCGAGGTCGCCGGCGGCGAGCTGCGGGCGTACGAGGTCTCGACCATGGATCTGGGAGTAGTGCGCCGTCTGGCGCGCGACCTGTTCGCCGCCGCGCCCGACGCTGACGGACTATGGATAACGGGCGCGCTGATGCCGAGCGTTGCGGTCGTTGAGGCGCTCGAACAGGACTTGGGCGTCCCGGTAGTGAGCAGTATGCAGGCGATGGCGTGGCGGTCGCTGCGCCTCGCCGGAGTCAACGACGAAATCCACGGCTTTGGCCGGTTGCTGAGGGAGTTCTAGCGATGTTCGATCTACAGAGCCTCGGCCTCGAAGAGGCGCAGCGCGCGAAAGATGCGATATTCGCTGCGTTCACCAGTTCCGATAATCCGGGCGCTCTCGCCATCGCCGACGAGCATGGCGTCGAGGTGCTCTGCGCGCGCCAGGACGGCGCCCCCGCCCGCATGCTGGGGAGAGCGCGCGCCAAGGCCTACACCGCCGCCCGCGTCGGAATGGATACGGTCGTCTTCCGCGATCAGGTCGTGAAAGCGGCGAACCGCACGCTCGACGACTGGGGCGACCCGAAGCTGACGACGCTGCAGGGAGGGCTCGCCATCAAGGTCAACGGCAAGGTGGTTGGCGGCATCGCCATGAGCGGCAATTCCACCATACGGGACGAGGCGCTCGCGCGCATCGGTCTCGAAGCGATGGGGGTGTAGTGATGCCGGCCTACCTCATAGCGGACGTCGACGTCAAAGACCCGGAGACGTACAGGACTTACAGCGCGCAGGTGCCCGCAACCATCGAGCAGTTCGGCGGCAAGTTCCTCGTTCGCGGGGGCGCCAGCCGGGTGCTCGAGGGCGACTGGGCCCCGCACCGCACGGTGGTGCTCGAGTTCCCCGATATGGAGACGCTTGACCGTTGGTATAACTCGGAGGCGTACTCCGCAATCCTCGGCATTCGGGAGAGCGCGGCTGTCTCGTCGGTCTTCGTCGTAGAGGGGGCGTAGCAATGCCGGTGAAGGAATCGATTAGCTTGCAGGACGCTGAGCGCGCCATTGCCGCCGCAGTCGCCGCCGCCCGCTCTGCCGACGCACCGTTCGCTGTCGCCGTCGTCGACGAGAACGGCGACCTCGTGCGTCTGGAACGGCGCGACGGCGCGTCGGCTACGGATGTGCGCAACGCCGAGCGCAAGGCCTACACCGCCGCATTTATCGGGCGCGACACCGTCATCTACCGCCAGCAGATCGCTCACGACGGCCGCACAGTCGCCGACTGGTCGAACGATCGTATTACGACGCTTCACGGCGGACTCACATTGCACCGCGCCAGCCAGGTCATTGGCGGCATCGGCGTCAGCGGCGCGGGCGACGAAGACCGCGACGAGCGGCTTGCGCTGGCAGGCGCTGAGGCGATGGTGAAGCCCGAGTGCGACGAGCGCCTGGCGAACGCGGCTATCCGTCCCCGGTTCCGCTCCGTCCCCGGGCCTGTGCTCTCGTCGTCGGTGCCCGTCGGAGCAGGGAACCGCCGCAAGACGACTAGCCTGCCGGGCCTCGCGTCCGGCGACGCCGTCGCGCCTGATCTCGTCGAGGTGGGCGGCCTCTTCTTCACTTCCGGCGTCCGCGGCGTCGACCTCGCCACCGGCGAGATGCCGAGCGACCCCGCCGAGCAGTTCCTGAACGCCTGGCGCAACCTGAAGGCGCTAGTCGAGGCGTCCGGACGCTCCACCGACGAGATAGGCATCGTTACGAACTTCATCGACAGCCAGGATTTCCGCCCGCACATCAATACAGGGTGGCTCGAGCTCTTCCCCGACCCGGACAACCGGCCCGCCCGCAAGACAACCTCGTACCCCTTGCCGGCGGGAGAGGGCGTGCAGCTGCAGGCGATAGGCGTCGCCGATCAGCGGCGGCGGCGCATCGAAGTCGAGGGGCTCACCCACCGCGACCCGCTGCCGAACGGCGTACGGCTCGGCGACTATGTCTTCTCGTCGGTCATCGTGCCGTGGGACTTGTCGACTTCCGAGCCGGTGATTGGCGAGCACGCGCAAACCGACCAGTGCTTCGACAATATGCGCGCGTTCATGGAGCTTGCCGGCGGCACAGTCGACGACGTCGTGCTGCAGTGGGTGTACCTGAACGACTTCGCGTACCAGCCGTACATGGTGGACGTTTACCTCGAGGCGTGGCCTATCGGGCAGTTTCAGGCGGCCCGGAAGACGTTCCGCTACCCCATGGGCGGGCAGATACAGATGCAGGTGATAGGGCGCATCGGGGGCGCGCGCACCAACCACGAGATCGAAGGTCACGGCCACCACGACCCCATTCCTATGGGCGCCCGCATCGGCGACCTCTACTGCTCGTCCGGCGTCTCAGGCGTCGACCCCGCCAGCGACGACAAGCTCGAGCCGGTGGAGGGCGTCGCAGGGCAGTCGTATCACGGCATCCGCAACGTGGCGTCGTTGGCGCGGAACGGCGGCGGCTCGGCGGACAACATTGGCCTCATCACCGTGCTCATCCAGGACTACGCCGACCTTCCGGCGATCGACGCCGAGTGGACGGCGATGTTCCCCGACCCGAACGACCGCCCGGCGCGGCAGATTATGAAGATGGGCGTCCAGCGGCGCAGCCGCGCCCAGTTCCACATGATCGCCGTCGTGTAAGATAGGGTGGCGCTTCGCACTGTGCTCGTAGTAGCGGCGGAAGCGACATCTGGGTCTGGTCCCAGTCAACAACCCTTGCCTATAACCCAAGGGCTGGCCTGTTGCAGGCGCTGGATCTTAGGTAAGGGAGCCTTTTCACATGCTCGGTCGTTTGCTCTGTCTCGTCGCCTTCTCCACTGTAACGTTGGCTAGCGCGGCGTGCTCGTCTCCCGGTCCAATGCCGAACATCGAAACAACATTACCTGCCCCTACCCCGACTCCTGCCCCTACTCCCACCTCGAAGCCCGACCCCTATGAGCTAATGCTTGCTCTGATCAATCAAGCGCGAGCAGAGGCGGGGTTTTCGGCAGTGTCGATGGGCGACAACAGAGCGGCGCAACTGCATGCCGAGAACTCTATGGCAAGCTGCACCAGTTCCCATTGGGACGTTGATGGGCTGACCCCTGATATGCGGTATTCCCTGGCTGGGGGCTATCAGTCGGCTAATGAAAACGTATATGGGTCTGACTACTGCAGATCGTCAGGCTCTGGCGCCATTTCGAGCATTCCCGAAGAAGTGGCGGACGCAATGGATGGCTGGATGGACAGCTCTGGGCACAGAGAGAACATTCTCAAATCGCGCCACAGAAAGGTCAACATTGGATTGGCGTGGGACAGGTATAACTTCATAGCTGTTCAGCAGTTTGAGGGCGACTACGTGGAGTACACGTCATCCCCTACTATCGACGAGGGCGAGCTGTCGATGGGAGGCAGCTTGAAGAACGGCGCGAGCCTGGCGCACGGCGACCACATCCGGGTAACGCTCCTCTACTCGCCCCCGCCGCGCCCCTTGACGCAAGGGCAGATTGCGCGCACATATGGCTCTTGCAATGGACGTAAGGTGGCTAACCTGAGCCTCAATAGTTCGGGAACGAGAGAAAGCACATGGCGCGCCTGCCTTGATCCCCATGAGCAACCGCCTGATTCTCCTGCTCCCACCTCGGCATCGAACGCGCACGAGTTGTGGGAGGCGGCCAAGCTCCGCTGGGAGGAGACGAGACAATCAGTACCTGTAACCGTGTCGAGGATAAAGATGTCACGGTTCGAGGTGGATGGCGACAACTTCGCCATCAGCGCCGACGTGGGGGCAGTGCTGGAAATGCACGGGGCCGGCGTTTACCAAGTGGTCGTGTTCGGTGTATTGGACGGCGCAGTGGAGCCTATCTCTGAACACTCGCTTTTCTACGATATTCCGCGACCTGAAGGCTACGGTGCTGCTTGAGCGCCCGAGTTGATCGTGCTCGCGTGGAAGCCCGCGCCTAATTCCGGCGTTGGGTTACGTAGTCGATGAGCGCTTCGAGGGAGTCCCGGGGGCGGCAGTCGGGGAGGGCGGCGAGCGAGTCGCGGGCGGCGGCCCGGTAGCTGTCCAGCGTCGCTAGCGCCTCGTCGATAACGCTCGACTCGCGGATGAGCGACACCATCTCGCGGAGGTCGTCCTCCTCGCGGCTCCCCGCGAGCAGCCGCCGGACGACCGGCTCGCTGGGTTGGCGCTCGGCGTAGAGCAGCGCCGGCAGCGTGAGGGTCCCTTGCAGCAGGTCGGCGCCCGCAGGCTTGCCGAGCTCCTCGTCGCTGCCTGTGAAATCGAGCACGTCGTCCACAATCTGGAACGCCATGCCCACGTTGTAGCCGAACGAGCGCAACGCCTCCGTCTGCTCCTCGGGCGCGCCGCTTAGCACGGAGCCGGACTCGGCCGCCGTGCAGATGAGCGACGCCGTCTTGTCGTAAATGCGCAGCTTGTAGTCGTCGATCGTCTGCGACCAGTCGTGAACGCTGAACCGCTCGGCGAGTTCGCCTTTGGCGAGCTCCATAATCGTCTCGGAGAACCGGCGGATAACGCGAATGTTGCCGGTGTCGCACACGTAGGTCGCCGACGATGCGAACACGTAGTCGCCGAGCAGCACAGCGACGTCGCTGCCGAACAGGCTGCTGACGGTCGCCTGTCCGCGGCGAGTGTGCGCAAGGTCTACCGTGTCGTCGTGGATGAGCGACGCGATATGCAGGAGTTCGATGGCGGTGGCCATCGTAACGATGCGTTCGGAGTCGCATGGGCGGAGGGCGCCGGCTAGCAGTGTAATGATGGGGCGGACCTTCTTGCCGCCGCTCACGATGGTCTGTTCGGCCATCTCGCCCCCGGGCAAGCCGGACTCCGTCGCGAGAGCGGAGAGGTTGGCGACGACGCGGCTGAGCCCCGCCGTGACGGGCGCCGCGATGAAGCGCGCGACGTCGTTGGTCTGAATCTTGGGTGCGTGGGCGTCAACCATAAGAGTGAGGCTCTAGCCGAGCTTTGCCCTCATCTCTTCGGCGACGGAGTCGTCGAGTTTCGAGAAGAGAGGCTGGGGTTGCGGGAGGGGCTGTCCGGGCGCCGGCGCCTCGAGGCGCCAGCCGACGCTCTGAACGTCGCCGCTCTGGCCAAGGAGTTCGTGGAGCCGCTGCGCGCTGAACGGCAGGTACGGATAGAGAACGACGCGCAGCGCCATGAGCGCGTGCATCGTTACGGCCAGCGCGCGCGCCGCAGCCGGCGGGTCGGTCTTGATCTGTCGCCACGGAGCTTGCGCGTCGAGGTAGCGGTTCGCCTCGCGCGCGAGTGCCATGCCGCCGTTGAGCCCCTCGCGCAGGCGCACGGACTCGATGCTGCGGCCGACGGAGTCGAGCGTCTCTTCGGCCTTCCGCAGGAGCGCGGCGTCTTCGGGGCCGAGGTCGCCGGGGTCGGGCGCGGCGGCGTCGAAGTTCCGGTAGACCTGCGTAAGAGTGCGGTGGACGAGGTTGCCGAAGGTGGCGACGAGCTCGTCGTTATTGCTGCGCACGTAGTCGGCCCACGAGAAATCGGAGTCGCTCGTCTCCGGCAGATTCGAGGCGAGGTGGTAGCGCAGCGGGTCGGGCGGGAATCGGTCGAGATAGTCGGGCGCCCATACGGCCCAGTTGCGGCTGGTGGAGAGCTGCCGTCCCTCGAGATTGAGGAACTCGTTGGCGGGGACGTCGTAGGGGAGGATGTGCTCGCCCTGCCCCATAAGGATCGCCGGCCAAATGAGCGTGTGGAACGGGATGTTGTCTTTCCCCATGAAGTAGTACGACTTGGTGGCCGGGTCTTGCCAGAAGGGGCGCCACGCGTCCTGGTCGCCGGAGCGGCGGGCCCACTCGACGCTGGCTGAGAGGTAGCCGATGACTGCCTCGAACCACACGTAGATGCGGCGGTCGTCGTACCCTTCGATGGGAATGGGGAGACCCCAGTCGAGATTGCGCGTGACGGCGCGGTCTTTCAGCCCCTCGCGCAGTATTCCGAGGGTGAAGTTGCGCACATTGGCCCGCCAGTGGGCTTGCGGCTCGACCCAAGCGGCGAGCTGGTCGCGGAAGGCGCTGAGCCTGAGGAACATATGCTCGGAGTCTCGCACCTCGACAGGATGGCGCGCCCCGTCGCGCACGTAGACGGGAGCCCCGAGGTCTACGGGGTCGAGAATCGCGCCGCAGTTGTCGCACTGATCGCCGCGGGCGTCGTCGAACGCGCACACGGGGCACGTTCCGCGGACGTAGCGGTCGGGAAGGAAGCGGTCGAAGTCCGGGGAGTACGCGACCTTCATCGAGTCCTGGTAGATGAAGCCGCGCTCCTGAAGAGTGCGCCAGATGCCGTGAGCGACCTCCCGGTGGTTGTCGGTCATCGTCGATGTGAACAGGTCGAACGAGACGCCGAACCGCTCCCAGGTGTCGAGGAAGGAGGCATGGTAGCGCTCGACGACCTCGCGGGGGGCGACGCCTTCCGTGTCGGCGCGCATAGTGATAGGAGCGCCGTGGGAATCGCTGCCCGACACCATCAGGACGTCGTTGCCGCGCATTCGGTGGTAGCGGGCGAAGATATCGGCAGGGAGATAGGAGCCTGCCAAGTGTCCCAGGTGGGCCGGGCCGTTCGCGTAAGGCCAAGCGACGCCAATAAAGATGCGTTCAGGCATAGAGATAGCTCCGCTCTATTCTAGCAGGCGCGGCCCTGGCCTGTTCAGGCGCCGCAATCGGGAGCGCATCCGCTCCCCGCGCCGGGCTATCTCATGCTGCGGCGGAGCGGGCGGAGCGACGGCAGCGATGGAAGCGATCTCCTGTCTAACCCAAGCGTCCACGCGGGATAGACCCAACACGCGCCAACCTGCGCCGCATCCTGCGCGCGCGGCTACCTGCCGGACAACAAGGAAAAGACCAACGCAGACCGTCCTCGAACAGGCCGAAGTCCTCTTTGAAGCCTGGGCCTGCTGACGCTCCCTGTTGCCCTACGACTCCAGCGCGAACCGCAACTCAAAGGTTCTGGCCTTGGTCAAGCGTGGTGGGCGGTAGAGGACTCGAACCTCTGGCCTCCGCGATGTCAACGCGACGCTCTAACCAACTGAGCTAACCGCCCACGACGGCGTTCGAGTATAGCGCCGGCCCGCTCGGAGCGTCTACAGAGACTACTATCCGCGAGTCGGGCATTGGGCCGATAATGGGGCTATGGCGCACGAAACCGCATCCTCGCGCCCTCGCTGGTCGTTCCGCGCCGGAGTCGTCCTGCTCGCCGCCGGGGCCGCTCTGCTCGTCGCGGCGGGCGCGTACTACGGCTACGGCGTCGCTGCGTCCCGCGGGCTCGACGATATCGCAGTGGAGAGACCCGACGTTGCGGAAGTGCTGGGCGCAACCCCTTTTCAACCTGTCCCCACCTCCAGCCCTCCCGCTTCCGGCGAAGCGGATAGCGGCGCCGGCGGCGCTTCCGAAATAGCGGGCCAGCCATCGTCCCAATCCACCGCTGTCTCAGCGGAAGGAGACAACGGCGCGGACGCTCTCGCGCAGTCCTCATCCGCCTCACCTGCCTCATCTGACGCAGGGGGCGGGGAGGGCAAAATGGATGGCGGAGCAGGCGCGCTTGCGCACACCTCGTCCGCCGGAGACGCGGGGAACGAAGGGAGCGCTCCGCCCGTCGCCGGCGAAGACGCGCACGAGCCCGCCGAGTCGTTGCCGGCTGCCGTCCAGGGGCCCGCGCCGGAGCGTGCGGCGCTGCACCCGGGCTCACTGCTGCCGGCGCGGCAGTGGGCCGATCCGCGCGGGACGATCGCGCTCGCGCAACCCGACCTCAGCGGCTTTACGCCTCTCAGTAACCTGGGGCAGCCGATCATCAATGGCGTCGTTGGAAGGGCTGAGCGAATCATCATTCCCCAGCTGCACATCGACGCTTCTGTTGAAGAGCTCGGCATCGCCAACATCGCATCCAGCGCAGCCTACGAAACGCCCAAGTTCACGGTCGGCCACATCCCTGCGACTCCAAACCCCGGCTCGCACGGCAACGGCTGGTATTTCGGGCACCTCGAAAGTCCGGTGGAGGGCGAGGGGAGCGTCTTCGCCTCCCTGCCCCGCGCCGCCGATCTTCTGCGCGACGGCGAGGATGTCCATATCATTCTGCGCGCGGACGGAGGGCGCGAGTATCTCTACGCCGCGAGCAGCGCCGACCTGCTCCACCAGAACGAACTGGCCTTTTACCGATCGGACGACGCGAGGATCACGCTAGTGACGTGCTATCCTCGTCTGCGATACGACCATCGTCTGCTCGTGACTGGCCAGCTGATAGGGTTCAGACATCTTGACTCCGCCTAGCGCATATTCGCCTCGCCGCGTCCTGAACGCGCTTCCCTGGAGCGTCGCGCTCTGCGCAGCAGTCGCAGCGCTTGCCGTGCTGACGTTTGCCGCATGCGGGGCCGACCCGACAGCAACTCCGACGGCGACAGCAGCGCCGTCCACAACGGCGACCGCTCCCGCTCCGGCCCCTTCGCCTACGCCTACAGCCGCCCCCGCTGCAGCGGCGACTCCAAGCGGCGCGGCGCCAGCCCCTTCGCCGACGCCGACGGCTGCAGCGCCTCTTCCTGCCGACACGCCAAGTCCCGAGACGCCTGCGCCGCAGCCGACCGCGACTCCGGCTGCCTCCGGGTCGACCCCGACGCCCCCGCCCGACGACACGCCTGCGCCGGAAGCTACGCCTACAGCAGCTCCGGCGGACGCCGCGGCTTGGCGCACCGACATTCCGGTCGGGTCAGGCGTGGGCGACCGCGCGCCCGATGCTACGCTGACTCTGCCCGACGGACGGACGGCGTCGCTTCAGGAGCTTGCCGCAGGCAAACCGCTCCTGCTCTATTTCTTCGCCACGTGGTGACCGACCTGCCGCGCCGAGTTTCGGACGCTGGCGGGCATCTACGACGACTACCGCGACGACGTGGCCATCGTCGCAGCAGGCTGGAACGAGGACGCCGCGACGCTCGGAAGATGGGCGTCGGACAACGGGACTGACTGGGCGTTTGGTCAGAGCGACCCGGGGCTTGCGGCGCAGTACCAAGTGTTCTCGCAGTCGTCGAAAGTGGGCATTGGCGCCGACGGAGCGATCACCCTGCACTCGGGCTATAGCCGCGGCGGCGACGCCTACTGGCGCGAACTCCTCGACGGCCTCAGGGGGTAGAGAGGCCCCCTCCCCATCGTTTGCGACCGCCCTTGCCCGCGCTCTCTGTTGCGGGGGAGCGGAGCGCCGTTCTTAGCGCCGTCCGCTGTTGGTGCGCTCCTTGATGCGGGCGGCTTTGCCGGAGAGTCCGCGCAGGTAGTAGAGCTTGGCGCGGCGAACGATGCCGCGGCGCACCACCTCTACGCTGTCGACGTTCGGCGAGTGGAAGAAGAACGAGCGCTCGACGCCGATTCCGGATGCGACCCTGCGGACGGTGAACGAGCTTGCAGGCCCTCCGCGGCGCATGCGGATGACAACGCCCTGGAAGCTCTGCTGGCGCTGGCGGTCGCCCTCGCGGATCCACACGTTGACCTTCACGGAGTCGCCGGGTTTGAACTCGGCGATCTTTTCGTTGGGTTCGAGCGCCACTACTTCGCGCGCTTCCATTTCAATACTCCCGGGCCGTGATTGCTCTGCTGCGCTGAGGCCGGAGCGGCGGCGCGCAACCCGTTCAGTTTACGAGCAACCGCGCGCGGCGGCAACCAGGACTAGGTAGCCGCTATCGTCTGCACCCGGTCGAGCATTGAGTCCCACGGTTCCGGCTTTGGCGGCAGAGCGTCCGCCGGAAACGCCACGCACTGGTTGTTCCGCCAGCATATGAGCGCGCCCGACTGTCCCGCGGCCAGCGCATCGGCGGCGGCGACTCCCATACGGGTTCCGAGGATACGGTCGAACCGTGAGGGCGCTCCGCCGCGCTGGATGTAGCCGAGCACCGTGTAGCGCGCGTCGTACGGCTCGGTCGAGTCGTTGATGAGGCCGGCGAGTTCGGCGGCGCTCCAGCGCGCCCCCTCGGCGAGCACGATGATGAAGTGACGCTTGCCGCGCCCCCCTACGCCGCGCATCTCCACGAACACGTCTTCCAGTTCGATGGGCCGTTCGGGAGTAATCACCATCTCGGCGCCGGTGGCGAGACCGGCCTGTACGGCTATGTAGCCGCACCGCCTGCCCATCACTTCCACAATCATCGCCCGCCGGTGAGCGCTCGCCGTATCGCGCAGCCGGTCTATCGCCTCCATCGCCGTGTTGATGGCGGTGTCGGCGCCGATAGTGATCTCGGTGCCGGGCATATCGTTGTCGATAGTGCCGGGGATAACGACGGCGGGCATGCCGAGCTTGTGGAGCTCCCACGCGCCGGCGAGCGAACCCTCGCCGCCGATGACGATGAGGCCGTCGAACTCCTCCGACCGCAGGTAGTCCACAGCCTCCCGCCGCACGCTGTCCTGAAAGAAGGGCTCGCAGCGCCCCGCGCCGATGATGCTGCCTCCGTGCTGCAGGGAGCCGGAGACCGACCGCGTAGTCAGCTGCTCGCGCCGGTGGGTGAGCAGGCCGTTGTAGCCGTCCCAGAACCCCCAGACTTCGGCGCCGTGAGAGAGGGCGGCGCGGGTGGAGGCCCGGATTGCGGCATTCATCCCCGGCGCGTCGCCGCCGCTAGCGAGCAGACCTATCTTCTTTATGCCGGGCATAGCAGCCTGCCTTTATGCTCTGCGGGGCGCAGCGAGTCCTGGCTATGAGAGGCATTGTAATCGGGCGCAGAGGGCGGGGAGAATTGGGCGCGCATGCGCCTTGGCGCGATGCGAGCGCGCGATGCGTCGGCGTCAGGTGGGGAGCGTTCGCTCGCCTGCCTCCCTCATGAACTCCGACAGTCGCGCAGACCGCAGGCGCATTGACGACTCTTGCCGGTTGCCGTACGATAGTGGGGCTTGGTGGTTAGAGCGGAGTGGAACCACCCGTACCCATCCCGAACACGGAAGTGAAACGCTCCAGCGCTGACGATACTGGTAGGGCAACTTGCTGGGAAAATAGGCCGCCGCCAGGCTTATTGAAGCGCCCGGGCTCTTGCGCCCGGGCCTTTCTTTGCCTCTCTTTTACCCTCCGCGCCCCGAGCGTCGATGGCGCGCGGAGGCGCTCACGATGAGGCGTAGAGCGTCCTCTGTTCGGGTTTACACTCGCGCGAGGGGAGCATTAGAATGAACTCTATCAATACGCGCCTCGGGAGCAGAGGCGCGCCGCCCGTATAGGGCATTGGATGGGGCAATTGTGACTGAGCAGCCGATGGCGGACCGTCCCGTCGAACCCACGATGGCCGAGCTCCTCGAGCAAGAGGAGAGCCAGCCGCAAGAGCTGCAGCGTGGGGACATCGTCGAAGGCCAGGTGATGGGGATCGATGTCGACGGCATCCTCGTATCCGTTGGACACAAATCCGAGGGGATGGTGCCTCCGCGCGAGTTCCGCTCCATTGGCTCCGACCCCTCCGTTCGCTACCAGATCGGCGACCCCATCGACGTCTATGTCATCGACACGATAGGCCGCGAAGGCCAGGCTGTGCTGTCGCTCGATAGGGCCCGCGCAGCCACCGCCTGGGTCGAGCTCGAGGCGGCGGAACAGAACGGCGGCGCCGTGCGCGGGCGCATTACCGGCCACAACCGCGGAGGCGCCGTTGTGGATATCGACGGCCTCCAGGGATTCGTCCCCCTTTCGCAGGTGGCTCTGCCTCCCGGGGCGGACCACTCCTCCGCCCTCGCGGCCCGCGTGGGCGAAGAAGTGACGCTCAAGGTGCTCGAGGTTAACCGCAAGCGCAATCGCGCGGTGCTCTCCGAACGAGGGGCGCTGCGGGAGCTTCGGGAGGGGCTGAAAAACCAGCTGCTCAACGAACTGCAGGAAGGCGACCGCTGCCACGGGCGAGTAACCGGCATCTCGAACTTTGGGGCGTTTGTCGATATCGGCGGCGCCGACGGCCTTATCCATATCTCCGAGCTCTCCTGGGCGCCTGTTTCGAAGGTGGAGGACTGCGTGCAGATTGGCCAGGAGGTCGATGTGCAGGTGATGCGGGTCGACCGCGAAAACCGGCGGATCGCCCTCAGCCTTCGGCGGCTGGAGCCCACGCCATGGGAGACTGCGGCCGACCATCTCGCAGTAGGTCAGCTCGTGAACGGCTCGATCACCAAGCTCTCCGATTTCGGGGCGTTCGCGCGCGTTGACGGCGCCATCGAAGGGCTCATTCACATCTCGGAATTGTCCGAAAGGCACATTCGGCATCCGAGAGAAGTCGTGGAAGTCGGCGATACAATGACTCTCCGGGTTGTAAGCTTGGACCTTGAGCGCCGCCGCCTCGGTCTGAGTCTGCGCCGCGTAGAGGAAGACGACGCGGTTACCGATTATCATGACCCGGTGGACTACTACGACCCCTACGGTTACGAATCCGAGCGGTAGGCTCGGGCTGCCGATAGGGTTGTGGATAGATAGGGAGCGGATCTGTCATGGCAAGTAGATTCGAAAAATTCTCCGAACGCGCTCGCAGAGTGCTGTCGCTCGCCCAGGAGGAAGCGCAGCGCTTTAACCACAACTACATAGGCACGGAGCACATTCTCCTCGGCCTTGTTCGCGAGACGGACGGCGTGGCCGCGCGCGTCCTCAGCAGCCTTGGCGTAGAGCTCTCTAAGATCCGCTCAGCGGTCGAATTCATCATTGGCCGCGGCGAACGCCCCTCGCCGGGCGACATCGGCCTCACCCCGCGCGCCAAGAAGGTCATCGAACTGGCCGTCGACGAGGCGCGCCGCCTGAGCCACCACTACATCGGCACCGAGCACCTGCTCATCGGCATTATGCGCGAGGGCGAGGGCGTCGCCGCCGGCGTGCTCGAGAGCCTTGGCGTTTCGCTCGACAAGGTTCGCTCCGAGACTACCCGCATCCTCAACCAGAGCGTCTCCCAGGGGCAGGGAACGACCCGCGCGAGCAATCGCACGCCCACGCTCGACCAGCTCGGCATCGACCTCACCGCCGCCGCGCGCGGCAACAAGCTCGACCCCGTCATCGGCCGCAGCAAGGAGATCGCGCGCGTCGTGCAGATACTGAGCCGGCGCACAAAGAACAACCCCGTGCTCATCGGCCCGCCCGGCGTTGGCAAGACCGCCATCGTTGAGGCGCTCGCCCAGCAAGTGACCAACGGCGACGTGCCCGAGAATCTGGCGAACCGCCGGGTGGTGACGCTCGATATGGGAGCGCTGGTCGCAGGCACCAAGTACCGCGGCGAGTTCGAGGAGCGCCTCAAGAAGGTCGTCGAGGAGATCAAGGCCGCCGGCAACTGCATCCTGTTCATCGACGAGATGCACACAATGGTGGGCGCCGGCGCCGCCGAGGGAGCCGTCGACGCAGCCAACATCCTGAAGCCGTCGCTCGCGCGAGGCGAGCTGCAGTGCATCGGCGCGACGACCCTCGACGACTACCGCAAGTACGTCGAACGCGACCCCGCGCTCGAACGCCGCTTCCAGCCCGTAACCGTCGAGGAGCCCACCACTGAGGAAACCGTCGACATCCTGCGGGGCATCAAGGTCAAGTTCGAGGAGCACCACGGCGTCGTCATCGAGGACGAGGCGCTGCAGGCCGCCGCGACGCTGGCGTCGCGCTTCATCGCCGACCGCTTCCTGCCCGACAAGGCCATCGACCTGATGGACGAGGCGGGCTCGCGCGTGCGCATCCGCACCAGCGGCACCCCGCTCTCCGTGAAGGAGTCGCAGAAGGTGCTCGAGACGGTCCGCCGTGAGAAGGACGAGGCGATCTCGGGGCAGCAGTACGAGTACGCCGCCGAGCTGCGCGACCGGGAGATGAAGCTCGCCGACAAGCTGAACCAGCTGCAGGACGAGTGGAAGGCTGTCTCCACCGAAGACCAGCCGGCCGTCACCAGCGAGGAGATCGCCGAGGTCGTCAGTATGTGGACGGGCATCCCCGTAACCCGGATGGCGGTCGAAGAGACCGAGCGGCTCCTGCACATGGAGGAGCACATCCACCGCCGCATCGTCGGGCAGGAAGAAGCCATCGTCGCGATCGCCAAGGCCGTCCGCCGCGCCCGCGCCGGGCTGAAGGACCCGCGCCGTCCCATTGGCAGCTTCCTCTTCCTCGGCCCCACCGGCGTCGGAAAGACCGAGCTCGTCCGCGCCCTCGCAGAGTTTATGTTCGGCTCAGATGAGGCGATGGTGCGGCTCGATATGTCCGAGTTTATGGAGCGCCACACAGTCGCCCGGCTCGTGGGCGCGCCTCCCGGGTACGTCGGCTACGAAGAGGGCGGGCAGCTCACCGACGCAGTGCGCCGCCGCAGCTATACGTGCATCCTGCTCGACGAGATCGAGAAGGCCCACCCCGAAGTCTTCAACATCCTGTTGCAGATCTTCGACGACGGCCACCTGACCGACGCCAAGGGGCGAAAGGTCGACTTCCGCAACACGATTATCGTGATGACGTCGAACATCGGCTCCGACCTGATCAAGCGGGACACTTCGCTCGGGTTCGCAATGGTCGATCAGGCGAAGATGGCGGAGAACGCCTACGAGAAGATGAAGAGCAAGGTCGAGGAAGAGGTCAAACGCTTCTTCCGCCCCGAGTTCCTCAACCGCATCGACGGCCAAATCGTCTTCCACGCCCTTACCATGGAGCACATCGTCAGCATCGTCGATCTGATGCTGAACGACGTACGCAAGCCGATGCTCGAGAAAGGCCTTAGCCTCGAAGTGACCCAGGTCGCCAAGGAGTGGCTTGCCGAGAAAGGGTTCGACCCAACGTTTGGCGCCCGCCCGCTCCGCCGCACCATCGAGCAGAAGATCGAAGACCCGCTCTCCGACGAGGTGCTCAGCGGCGTCTACCAGCCGGGGCAGACTATCATCGTCGACGTCAGCCCCGACGGCGACGAACTAACTGTCGGCCCGCAAGTCGAGGCTGCCGCCAGCAGCTAACCAGCCTCGCCAACCAGCGCCTGCAGCAGGAAGGGGAGCGCAACCGCGCTCCCCTTTCGCGTCTCGTCCGCTGTCGGGCCTTGCGCGACGTCGATTCGACCCTCACGCCAACGCGTAGCGTCCGTCCTCGTCTTCGACGACGGCCTGGTCGTCGGCGAGTTTGATGAGCGTGGTGACGATCTGGCGTTCGGCGAGCGGCTCGCGCGATTGGGGCAGGCCGACGTAGATGCGAGCGCGCAGTTCAGCGGCGGTGAGCGGGTTGCCCTCGAGCTCTTTCAGGATAGCGGACTCGCGCTCGCGGCGGTGGCGGATGAGAGCGTCGAGGCGTCGCGCCGGGTCGCGCACAGGCTCGCCGTGGCCGGCGTACATCACCCGGGCGCCGATCTCCCGGAACAGGTCGAGCGTGCGCATATACTGCGACAAGCTGCCGTCGCGCGGGTTGATGGCGGTCGTCGATACGCCCATAACGGTGTCGGAAGTAAAGAGCGCCCCGCGCTCGGGGACGTAGAGGGCGAGGCTGCCCATCGTGTGTCCCGGGGCGAACAGCGCCTCCACAGTGAGGCCGCCGAGATCGCGACGCTCGCCTCCGCGCAGCTCCGCCGCGACTTCGGCCTCGCCGTGGAGGCGGTCGCGCTCGATAGCTTCGCGGTCGTTGGGATGGCAGGCGATGGGGGCGCCGGTGTGCCGGTGCATATGCAAGGCGCCGCCGCCGTGGTCCGGGTGCCGGTGAGTGATGATGATTTCGGCAACGGGGGGAGCGTTGACCTCGCGCAGATAGTCGGCGCGGGCGCGATGGTCGTCGTCGTTCTCCCATCCGGCGTCGATGAGCACGGAGGCGTCGTCGCCGAACACGAGGAACGAGTTGGGGGCCGGGAAACCGGGCAGCGGGTCGCGTCCTATGGTGAGCTGATGAATGCCCGGCTCGAGTTCCATGCATCCTCCCTGGGGGTGTCGCGAGTATTCTACGCTGCGCCTCGCCCTCTCTGCCCTGCGGACGGCTCGGCGCGTTCTCTGGGGAACGTCCTGCGCGGGGGCGTACAATGGGCCCGCAACCCTTGGCCCGGAGGCTCTACGCTATGCCCGACCTGACGACTGAGGAGACGCGCTCGCTGCTGCGTGCGCTCGACCTGGCGCCGCTCGACGCGGTCGACCTCGATGAGATTACGCACCGCGTGAACGCTATCAACGAGGCTGTTGCGGCTCTGGAAGACCCGGACGCCGACGCGGTGGAGCCGCTGCCCGTGTTCTGGCTCACGGCGGAAGGAACGGAGGAGGAGAACGGGTCGGGCGAGACAGACCGGACGGAAGCGGCGGAAAAGACGGAAGAAGGAGGCGGCAATGGCTGATGACCTGACGCTCAAGTCCGCCGTCCAGCTTTCGGCGCTCATCGCGGCCCGGCAAACGTCGCCGGTGGAGCTCACGCAGGCGTTCATCGAGCGGGCCAGACGGTTCGAGCGGCTGAATGCGTATATAACCCTCGACGAGGAGGGCGCGCTGCAGGCGGCGGGAACCGCCGAGAGGGAGCTCGCGCAGGGCCTCTCGCGCGGGCCGCTCCATGGCTTGCCCGTGGCTGTGAAAGACCAGTTCGACGCGAAAGGGATGCGCACAACGCTCGGCGGCAACATCGTCGACTACATAGCTGAGGAGGACGCAACCGCCGTCGGACGGTTGCGTGAGGCGGGCGCCGTGCTGCTCGGCAAGCTAAACCTCAGCGAGTACGCGCTCGGAGGCAATGTGCAGCATCCGTTCGGCGTCCCGCGCAATCCGTGGGATGAGTCGCGGCAGGCGGGGCAGTCGAGCAGCGGCTCCGGCGTCGCCGTGGCCGCGTCGCTCTGCGCTGCGTCGCTTGGAGGAGATACTGCGGGGTCGATCCGCGGGCCCGCGGGGTGGTGCGGCATCGTCGGGCTGCGTCCGACCTGGGGGGCGGTGAGCCGCTACGGCGCGTTCCCTATGGCGTGGTTTATGGACACCATCGGCCCGATGACCAAGACGGTCGCGGACGCCGCGATGGTGTACGAGGCGATCGCCGGACACGACCCCAGAGATCCGTACACGTCGGCGCGCCCAGTAGCCCCGTTCGAACCGCGGGACGACCTGCGCGGGCTGCGCGTCGGCGTCGTGCGGGAGAGCATCGACAACGGAATGGCGGGCGAGGAGGCGGCTGCCGCTGTCGACGCCGCGATGCAGACGCTGACCGACGCCGGCGCAGAAGTGGGCGACGCCAGTCTGCCGCTGTTCGAGAAGGGCGGGCTGATTGCGAACACGCTGTCGGATGTCGAGGCGGCGCACACGCACCGCAAATGGCTGCGCGAGCGTCCGCAGGACTACGATTTCGCAACGCGACGGCGGCTTATGGCGGCGAGCCTTATCCCGGCAGCGTCCTACGCGAAGCTCCTGCGGTTCCGAACGCTGATGCGGCGCGACGTGATGCGGGAGCTCGCGCGTTTCGACGTTATCGTGACCCCTGCGCAGGCTGCAGGCGCCCCGCCTATAGCGACGGAGACGGGGCTAACCTCCAAGCAGGCGGTGATGAGCCAGTTCTTCGGGCTGCGTTCGCATCGCAGCCCGTTCAACCTGTCGGGCGCGCCGGCGATGGCGGCGCCCATCGGGTTCACCGCGGCAGGGCTTCCGCTTAGCATGCAGATCACCGGACGTCCGTTCGCAGAGAGTACGCTCTTCGCGGTGGGCCACGCCTATCAGCAGCGCACCGACTGGCACGAGCGGCGGCCGCCGCTCGACTAGGCAGGGGGAGGGCTTATCCCTCCCCTGCGCTAATGAATGCATGGAGCCGGCAGCGCGCTGATTATGGCGCTCCGCCCGGATTTCGGCGCCTATAGGCCGAGCGTTATGGGCGCGAACATCTCCTCGATGTTGGCGCGCTGCTTGGTGAGGCCCTGCTCATGCGAGTAGTCGATTAGCGTGTTGAGCATCGCCTCGTTCGCCTGCACCCCGTACGGATACGGGTCGTCGCCAAACGTCGCCCGCGTCTGCCGCATGTACTCCGGCCCGAACACCAGATCGGTTGGCATTCGCTGACGTAATGTCCGGGTCGCCAGCTCTTTCGCCTGCACGAACGCGTTAAACAGGTTCAGCGCAACCCAGGGATGCTCCCGGTAGACGTCGCCGCGAATCACGTACGTGTGGTTGGCGGGGATGAATCCGTGCTCCGTGAAGAAGCGCGAGCCCTCCGCGATACGGTCGGGGAAGAGCGGCTTCACCTTGCTCAGGTCGCCCGAACCGCGAATGCGCCACGACCGGTCCACGAGGTTCGGGCCCTGGCCGCCGGGCTCCGCCACCGCCGCCGGGTTCACCGACGCGATGTCGAGCTTGTTGGCGAGCAGCATCGACGAGAGGCTCTCCTCCGGCGGAATGCGCTGGAACGAGATGCCCTCCGGCGGCTCGAATCCTGTTGCGCCGCCGTGACTCATCTCCTCGGTGCGCTCCATATACCAGTGCACTTTGTACTGGGAGACGCCGTGGTCGTGCTCCATAATGCCGCGCATCCACAGCGCCGCAGTCTGCTGGTACTCTCCGACGCCGATGCGCTTGCCTACTACGTCCGCCGGCTTCTCGATGCCGGAGTCCGTGTGGTAGTGCAGGTTCATATGCATAAAGCTCCGGTGCGGGAACACCGGAATCGCGATCCAGTCCGCGCCCTGCTCGCGGGAGATGAGGTACGAGGATATCGAGAGCTCGTGCGCCTGAAACTCGCGGAAGTTCAGATGGCGCCACGCCCCCTCCGACATGCCTCCTTCAGTGTGGATCAGTTCGATGCCCTCGGGCTGCACCCGTCCGTCGATCAGCGGCGCCACCCTGTCGCTCACAGAGGACATAAAGCTGAGCCGCAGCTTCGGCTTGCTCACCATTTGCGCTCCTCCTGCCTCACTGTCTCACGTTTGCGTGGTCGCAGCGCGCGCCCTGCGCCTGGCGCCCGGCTACAGCCATTCGGCGAAGCCCATCGCGCAGCCGTTGCCCGCTTCGGTGCGGTAGCAGGGCACGTAGTCGACCATATTCATCGCGAGGCCGGCGTTCGACATCGCCCCCGCGAGGGCAATCCAGTTCTTGATCTCCGAGGTGCCGGCGCGGAACCGCGTGTCGGGATAGCCCGTAAGCTTCTCGAAATCGTCGTGCTGCAGACCGTCGATAATTCGCGCGTCGAGCTCCTCTTCGATGACCGTGTGGCTCAGCCCGCCGGACGCAAAGATAGCGACCCGCTTGTCCGAGTCCCACTCCTCGATGGCGCGGCGGAGAGTCTGCCCGAACCGATAGCAGCGCGCGGCGCTGGGGACGTTCGGGGGGTAGTACGTGTTCACGAGCACAGGCACGTTGGGCGTAACCACGTTGTTCATCAGCCGGCGGTAGACGTAGTAGAAGGCGTGCCCGATAGCGCCCTCGCCGTCCCGTCCGGGAGGCAGCTTGCTCGACCGCGCCACGTCGAACTCGTTGGCGATGAACGCCTCGATCAGGTACTCGCCGAGCTTGCCGTCGGTGGGGTGGGTGAGGCGTTCGGCGGGCCTCCGCGCCACGACGGGATTGCTCAAGTCAGCGCGGGCGCCGCCGGGGTTCGGAGCGTCGTCCACAGCGTCGCCGTAGTAGATAGAGAGGGCGGGCATATTCTCGTCGTTGAACGACTCCTTCTGATCGTCGCCGAGAATGATGCAGACGTCGGGCTTCACCTCGCTTACGGTCTGCTCGAGGCGCGCGATCGCTGTCTGGCAGGCGTCCCAGCGCGTCTGAAACTTCTCCTCGGTGCACTCGCGCTCGAAGTGGTCGCCTGCCCGCAGGTCGGCGAGCTCCTCGAACGAGTAGGTTGCCCCTTCGAACCAGTGGACAGGCTGCGTGCGGCCCCGGTCTCCGTAGGTGCGCCACGTCTCCGGCGGCATCTCCAACTGTGGCGCGTGGGATGACGCCATGCCAAGAACGATCTGTGCCATAGCCGATCCTCCAGCTGGTCCGAGTGGGCGTAGTCTACTCCACAGGAGCAACCGATGCTGTTCGAAATCGGAAGAGCGGGCGCTCCCCGAACCCTCTCAGGGACGGTTCAGCGTCTCCGTTTGCGGAACGTTCTGCGGGGACGAGGCCCCGCCCGCGGCGCGGACAAGCGCGCCGGGATAGGCGCCGGCGCTTCCGCTTCGCCCTGCTCCGCCCCCGGCGGCGGGGGCGGGGACGCGGCTGGCGCCGGCGGCTGGTGGAAGACGATCGCCAGCAGCACCGTCACGGGATGGAGAAAGATGACGGGCGCGGCAATCTGCACGATCGACATCACGGCGGCGCCGATGGTCCACCGGATAGTCGACATCCCTTTCCAGCGCGCGATGAGCGGCGTAAGCCCCACCGGCCCGAACAGGGCCGCCACGTACACTTGCGAGTCGTATGCGCCGCCGCCAAAGATGATCAGCAGCCCCACGAGCAGCGCAATGCCCAGAACATACGCCAGCGGCCATGCCGCCAGAGCCGACATATTGAACAGGAACGGCGCGCCCTTTCGCATGCCCGCAGCCTACATCACTCCACGGCTGCGCGCGTACTGCGCTCGCTCGCTGCTCCCTCCGGGGAACTCCTTGCGAGAGAGACAGCGATAGGGGGAGGAGACGATGCTCCTCCCCCCGAGGGAGCGGACAACGGCAAGGTTTCAGTCTAAAAGGCGGCGGCGATGGCCTTCTTGAGATTGTCGTGCGTGCTCCAATCGGCGTCGTTGGGGATCATAGTCTCGCCGGGGCGGACACAGTAGGCGTCGGAGTTCGAGGCGCTGGGAGGCTCGACGCCGTTGCCGAGGGCCGCGGCGCTCCGCAGCAGCATGCGCCGCATCGCGATGATGCCGATGTCGGTCACGCCGAGGTGCTCACGGGTGCGGTCGGATATCTCGCCCATCCCCTCCTGCACGGAGAAGTCCTGCTCGCCGGTGCCCTTGATGCCCGTGAACGTGTAGTGGCGCTGCTCCTCGCGGTCGATGAGGTAGTCGTTGCGCTGGTTGCGCACCGGCCAGTGCGTGCCGGGGATGAGCTGCGCATGAACGCCCTGCCCCTTCCGGAGGTCGGCGATCTGCCGGACGGGGAGCGGGTTGCCGGTGGTGCTCCACGAGAAGCACCAGCGGGCGGTGAGCGTGTCATCGAGAGGGACGAACGCGTGGATCATCTTCTGCGCGCCGCCTCCGGGAGGAGCGGTGTAGAAGGGCATCCAGAACAGATTGAACCGCCAGTAGTCCTGCAGTTCGTCGCCGGGGTACTTCCCGCCGATGATGAGGCCGAAGTCGGTCTCGAGAGTCTGGAGTTTCGGCGGGTTCTCACGGGTGCGGTACATCTTCTGTACGTCGCCGCTGCCTTGCCCCATCGCCTTCCACGCGTCGAGCCGGCGGTGGGAGTCCAGCGCGCTGTGCAGGTAGACGGAGTGCACGGTGTCGATGCCGCCCTCGATGGCCTGGGCGTAGTTGTTCTCCTGGTAGTTCCACGACACGTAGCGGTGCCCGTCGGGAACGCGCGCCCACTCGAACTCGGGCAGGGGAGGCTTCTGCTCGCTGGGGCCCATATACGTCCACAGCACGCCGCCGCGCTCCTGCACCGGGTACGCCTTGAGGCGGATCTTCTCCCTGAAGTTGCTGTCGGCTGCCTCGGACGGCATATCGACGCAACCGCCCTCGATGTTGAACTTCCAGCCGTGGTAGGTGCATCGCAGGCCGTGCTCTTCGTTGCGGCCAAAGAAGAGGTCGGCGTTCCGGTGGGCGCACAGGCGGTCGACGAGTCCCACCTGGCCTGCGGTGTTCCTGAATGCAACCAGCCTCTCGCCGAGGAGCTTGACGCGCACGGGGTCGCTGTCCGCGCCGGCGATGTCCTCCGAGAGCAAGAAGGGGATCCAGTAGCGCCGCAACAGTGTTCCCATCTCCGTGCCGGGGCCTACACGGGTCAATCGGTCGTTGTCCTGAGCGCTGAGCATAGCCGCCTCCTCCAGGCGAAAGGGGTTTCGTCGCGAAACTCCCGATTTGCTGCGAGATTAGGCTTGTGGACGCCTTGCGTCAACTGCCTTGCGCGCCCGAACGCCGGGATGAGCGTTGGAGCGCTCCGGGAGAGAGCCCTTTCCTCCGGAACCCTCGGCGCATCGCGTCCTGGGCGTACACTCTCCCTGTGACTCCGGACGCGAACGCCGCCGCCCGCCGCAATCCCCGCGAGTGGGGACGTCCGCGGCGCCGCTCGCGGATGCTGCAGCGTCTGCTGGCCGCAGGCGCGCTTGCGGCGATCGGACTGCTTGCCTGGTGGGCTGCCGGCGCGCTCTTTACCGGAACCGTTCCTGCGCCGTCTACCCGCGTGAACGCGGAAACGGGCGCCGACGCTTGGGCGCTGGCCGGGCGCGACGCGGCCCATACCGCCGCCCTCCCGATCCACGACGGCTATGCAGGACGCGAGGCGTGGCGCGTTCGGCTGCAGGCGCCCGTCCGCGGAGGCCTTGCCGTCGCCGGCGGGCAAGTGTTCCTCGGGACGGACGACGGCAAGTTCGTCGCGTTCGACGCTGCGGACGGCGCGACGCTGTGGGAGCGTCTGCTTACGTTGCCCACGACTGCCGCGCCCGCCGTTACGCCCGGGGTCGTCTACGTGGCCTCGCGCAGCGGCGAGCTCCTTGCGCTCGACCGCAGCGACGGCGGCGAACTGTGGCGGTTCGACGTCGGCAGCCCGCTGGCTGCGGCGCCCATCGCCCACGACGGCGCCGTCTACGCAGGCTCGTGGGACGGCGAGCTGTTCGCGCTCGACGCGGCGGACGGGCGTGTGCTGTGGACGCTGCAGGCCGAGGGAGGCATCGTGACGCCGCCTGCAATCGCAGGCGAGCTGATGGCGCTCGCGTCCGGCGACCGCACCGTATCCGTTATCGACCTCGCAACCGGACGCACGCGCCTCAATTTCGACGCAGGCCAGACGCTGACGGTAGGCCCGGTGTTCGCCGGGGGCATGGCGCTGGTCAGCACCGCCAAGGGACGTCTTATCGCGGTGGACCCGGAGGCCGTCGAATACCTGCTGGAGCGAGGAGCGCGTTTCTGGCGCCGCCAGCTCTTCCTGTGGGGACTCCAAAGCCAGCCTCCGGCGCCGAAAGGCCTCGCGTGGGAGCGCCGCCCGTCGCGGAACAGCGCGCTGAGTCCGGGCGCCGTGAGCAGCGGAGCCGTCTACGTAGCCAGCCGGGACGGACGGCTGCACGCGTTCGCGGCGTCCGACGGCGCGCCGCTCTGGGAGTACGACACGGAGGCCCAAATACAATCGTCGCCGGCAGTCGCCGGAGACTTTGTGTATGTCGGCAACGACGCAGGAGAGGTGTACGCAGTCGACCGCCACAGCGGCGAGGCGTCGAACGTCTTTGTCGTGGGAGGCGCGGTGAGGGGCCAGCTCGCCGCCACCGAGAGCGTGCTCTACGTAACTACCAGCAGTCCTCCCGCGCTGATTGCGCTGCGGTGAGAGGCTTTCTCCCGCAAAAACAGCGCGGGAGCCGGATCGCAGCCGCAAGTCCGCAGAGTCAGGATCGGTCGCCGCCGCCGCGTCCCCAGAGAGGGTGACGGAACGTGGGGTTGGCGTCGGCGTGCCGCGAGCGCGGCGGCGGAGCGTCTTTCGGCGGCGACCGCCAGCTGTCCGCTTCACGGCCTCCGTCCGCTTCACGGGAGGCTGCGGCTGCGCTGTCTGCGCCGCCGGACTGCGCGGAGATATAGGGGGCCTGACGTCGCCGCGCGGCGACGCGCGAGGGCAGCGTGTTGAGAAGCGCGGCAAGGTCGATGAGCGCGGCGAGACTGTTCGAGGGCAGCAGGTCGTCGATGTAGGGATATGCGGCGCGCATACCTTGCGTAAGCGGCTCGTACTCCCGGGCGCCTGCAAGGGGATTGAGCCATATGAGGCGGTTGCAGCTACGCTGCAGACGCCCCATCTCGCGCCCGAGCAGCTCCGGGTCGCCCCGGTCCCAGCCGTCGGAGACGATCAGCACGATAGCTCCCCACCCGAGGGTGCGCCGCGCCCATCGAAAGTTGAACTCCTTCAGCGCTTGGCCGATGCGCGTGCCCCCCGACCAGTCGGGCACGGCCCTTGCGACCTCGGCGACCGCCCTGTCGATGTCGCGCTGCCCCAGCTGACGCGTTACGCGCGTAAGCCTCGTTGCGAAGAGGAACGCCTCGACGTGCGAGCCAAGCCCGCCGTAGAGGCTGTGAACGAAATGCAGAAGCATGCGGGTGTAGCGCTCCATCGAGCCGCTGACGTCGCAGATGACGACGAGCCGGCGCGGCTTCTGCTTGCGGCGGAGACGGAGCAGCCGGACCGGTTCGCCGCCAAGGCGGGCGTTCGCGCGGAGAGTGCGCCGCAAGTCGAGCGCGTCGCCGCCGCCGGGCCGCATGCGGCGGGCGCGGCGGAACCCCGGGCGCCACTGCAGCCCGGCCATCAGCTGGCGGGCTTGCGCCTCCTCGCCCGGCGTGAACTCGGCGAAATCGCGCGTGCGCAATACCTCGCGCGCGCTAAACGTGCGGGTAAGCACAATCTGGTCGTCGTCCGGCGCCTCGTCTGCGCTGCCGGAGTCGACGCCTGCGTCGCTGGGCAGAGGAGGGCCCGCCTCTACGCTGCGGTAGCGGCGCCGCTCGCCCATCGAGCGCAAGTCCATCGTGGACGTGCTCTCTTTGCGCTGGCGCCAGAATACGTCGAACGCCTCGTCGAACACGGGGAGATCGTCCCTCCGGTGCACGAGCAGGGTGCGCAGCGCTGCCCGGACGTCCGTCTTGCGGCTGAAGCCGATCTCGTCGAGCACCTGTACGGCGTCGAGCATCCTGCCCGTGTGCACGTTCAGCCCAAGCATTCGGAGGATGCGCCCGAACAGGAAAAGGTTGTCGAGAATGCGCCCTCGCTCCGGCTCTCCGCCGTCGATTGGGGAAGGGGAGGGTTGGGGGTTGGCGGGGAGAGGAGGTTGCGCGCTAGCCACGGCGCCCGCCGCGCTGCGTTCCGCGATTGAGGGCGCGGTTGAGCAGCGCGCGCGTCTGCTCGCCCCGCACGGCTTGCACGTCCTCGCGGTACTTGAGCAGGATGCCGAGCGTCTCGTCGACCGCCTCGGGACTTAGCTCGCTCTCGTTCAGGCTAACGAGCGCGGCGGTCCAGTCGAGCGTCTCCGCGACGCCGGGGAGCTTGTACAGTTCGGCGCCGCGCAGCTCCTGCACAAAAGCCGTCACCTGGGCGGCAAGCGACTGCGGTGCCGCAGGAAGCTTGCTGCGCACGATCTGCAGCTCTTTCTCCAGGTCGGGGTAGTCGATCCAGTAGTAGAGGCAGCGGCGCTTGAGCGCGTCGTGCACCTCCCGGGTGCGGTTCGAGGTGATGACGACCACCGGGGGCTCGGCGGCCTTGTACGTCCCGATTTCAGGAACGGTGATCTGATAGTCGGAGAGCATCTCGAGCAGGTAGCCCTCGAACTCCTCGTCGGCGCGGTCGAGTTCGTCGATGAGGAGCACGGTAGGCCCGCCGCCGGAGTCGAGCGCCTGCAACAGGGGACGCTTGATGAGAAACTCCTCGCTGAACAACTCCTGCTCGGCGTGCTGGCGGTCGACCCCTCCGGACGCCTCGAGCAGCCGGATATGCAGCAGCTGGCGCGAGTAGTTCCACTCGTAAACAGCCTGACTGACGTCCAACCCCTCGTAGCACTGGAGCCGTATGAGCCGCGCCCCGAGCGTGGAAGCCAGCGACTTGGCGACTTCGGTCTTGCCGACCCCGGCCTCGCCCTCCAGAAAGAGCGGACGCTGCAGCGTGAGGGCCAGGTACGCCGACATCGCGAGCGCGCGGTCGGCGACGTACAGCTCGCCCCGCAGCGCAGCCTGCAGCTCGTCGACGGAGGCGGGTCCGGGGCGCGTCTCGCTCATATCTCGCTCATATGGAGAGCCGCCTGCGCGCTCGGAACTCTCCCGGTGCTGCTCCCATCGGTCTGCTCGTCTGCTCTCTTATGCGCTGTAAGCGCGGGGGCGGGCAGTACGCCCCCGCGCTTTTGGGTTCGGTCTCGCCGTCCCCTCGGCTAACCCGCGCGGGAGCGCGCAGTTGCGAGAGCGCGGCGCACGTACACCGCCGCCATCGCCTTGCGGTACTCGGCGGAGGCGTAGATGTCGCCGATCGCCTCGTCCGTGAAGTCGCCGGCGAGAGCCTGCGCCGCAGCGTCGAGCGCCGCATCCGACAGGTCGGACCCCGCCAGCGCCTCCTCGACCGACGCTGCTTTGACGGGCGTAGCCTCGACGCCGCCAACGACGACGCTTGCAGCCGCGTACGTCCCGCCGCTTACTTGCAGAATGGCGGCGGCGCCGACGACGGCGTAACGCGAGGCGGGATGCGGAAACTTGACGTAGGCGGAGCCGGCCCCTGCGGGCGTCGAGGCCACGCTCACGCTCGTGAGCAGCTCGTCCTCGGCGAGCGCGTTTTCGAGCAGGCCGGTCGCAAAGTCCGCGGCGGCGATGCTCCGCTCCCCGCCGGGCCCCGAGGCGTTGAACGTCGCCCCCAGCGCCAGGAGCACGGTCGGCAGATCGGAAGCAGGATCGCCGTGAGAGACGTTGCCGCCGATGGTGCCGCGATTGCGGACTGCAGGGTCGCCGACGAGCGCGGCGGCTTCGGCGAGCAGCGGCGCATGCTGCTTCACGAGATCGGAAGAGGCGATCTCCGCGTGCGTAGTCAGTGCGCCGATGGTTAGCCCGTCGTCGCTCGCGGCGATGCCCTTCAGCTCGCCGATGCGCCCTATGTCGACGAGCATGGCAGGGGCGGCGAGCCGCAGCTTCATCAGTGGAATGAGGCTGTGGCCCCCGGCCAGCAGTTTGGCGCCCTCGTTGGCGGCGAGGAGCTCGACCGCCTCGGCCACAGATCCTGCGCGGTGGTAGGTCGTCTGCGCTGCGTACATCGCCTAGCCTCCGTTCCTTGCGTCGTTGATTGCGCGCCATACCTTCTCGGGAGTGAGCGGCATATCGACGCGGGCGACGCCCAGGGGTCTGAGCGCGTCCATCACCGCGTTGTACACCGTGCAGGTCGACGCGATAGTGCCGGCCTCGCCTATGCCCTTGACTCCGAGCGGGTGATGCGGCGACGGAGTGGTGTTTGACCGCACGTTGAGGTCGGGGAAGGCGTCGGCGCGGGGCAGCGCGTAGTCGAGCATCGTGCCGGTGAGCGGCTGCCCCTCCTCGTCGTAGACCACTCCCTCCCAGAGGGCGGGGCCGACCCCCTGCACAATGCCGCCGTGCACCTGCCCCTCTACGATCATCGGGTTTATCTGTACGCCGCAGTCGTCGACCGCATAGTACTGCTGCAGATCGATGCGTCCGGTGTCGGGGTCGACCTCTACGACCGCGATATGGGCGCCGAAGGGGAAGGTGAAGTTCGGAGGGTCGTAGAAAGCGCTCGCTTCGAGCCCGGGCTCCATCCCTTCGGGCATATTCCAGGCCACATTCGCCATCAGCGCGATGTCCTGAATCGTCTTGTGCTGGTCGGGCGAGCCTTTCACGAAGAACCGCCCGTCCTCGTACTCGATGTCCTCGGTCGCCGCCTCGAGCAGGTGGGCTGCGAGCGCCTTGGACTTCTCCTTGATCTTGCGGACGGCGATGGCGACCGCGGCGCCCGACACGGCTGTCGTGCGGCTGCCGTAGGTGCCCCAGCCCATAGGCGTGAGATCAGTGTCGCCGTGGATGACCTCGACGTCGTCGACCTCGACGCCTACTTCGTTGGCGATGATCTGCGCGAACGTCGTCTCCTCCCCTTGTCCGTGAGGGGAAGACCCCACCATCACGTTCGCCTTGCCGGTGGGATGGAAGCGCACGATAGCGCTCTCCCACAAGCCGCCCTGGAAGCCGACGGCGCCCGCAACCTGCGACGGGCCGAGACCGCAGATTTCGACGTAGGCGGCCACGCCGACGCCGACATGCCGCCCTTCGGCGCGCGCCTCGGCCTGCGCGGCCCGCAGCCCGCCGTAGTCGGCTGCTTCGAGGCAGGCGTCGAGCGTCGCCTCATAGTCTCCGCTATCGTACGTGATGCCCGTGGCGACGTCGTAGCCGTTCTCGAACTGCGGAATGAAGTTCTTGCGGCGGACCTCCGCAGGGTCGGCGCCGATTTCAGCGGCGAGCAGGTCGACGAGCCGCTCGATCAGCGTAGTAGCCTCGGGCCTTCCCGCGCCGCGGTAGGCGTCGACCGGAGTGCCGTTGTTGAACACGCCGTACACCGTGCCGCTGATGTTGGGGATGTCGTAAGGCCCGGAGTACATCAGGCCGTGAAGAATTGTCGGAATGCCCGGGCTGGCGGTGGAGAGATAGGCGCCGAGCCCGGCGTAGACCGTCGTGCGGAGGCCGGTGATCTTGCCGTCGCTGTCGGCGGCCATCTCGACCTCTTCTATGTGGTCGCGGCCCTGAGTCGTGATGAGGTAATTCTCGCTGCGGGTCTCGGTCCACTTCACCGGAACGCCGAGGCGCATGGCGCAGAACGCGGCGATCGCCTCGTCGGGGTAGTAGGGGATCTTGCTGCCGAACCCGCCGCCGACCTCGGGGGCGATGACGCGCACCTTGTGCTCGGGCACGCCCGTGACCACCGAGGTGAGGAACCGCGCGATGTGGGGGTTCTGCGTCGTGCTCCACAGCGTAAGCTCGCCCATAGGCGCCGACCACTGCGCGATCGCCGAACGCGGCTCCATAGGATTGGCGATGAGCCGCTGCAGCGTGATCGTGTCGCTCACCGTAACGTCGGCCTGCGCGAACGCCGCATCGGCGTCGCCCCCCGCGACCGCCCACGTAAAGGCGATATTGTTCGGCGCGTCGTCGTGCAGCTGCGGAGCGCCGTCCTGCGCCGCGTCCTTCGGACTGATGACGGTGCCGAGCGGTTCGTACTCGACGTTGATATGTTCGAGCGCGTCCTCGGCCTGATAGCGGCTCTCGGCAACAACGACCGCGACGGCGTCGCCCACGTAACGCACCCGCTCCTTGGCGATCGCGGGATGCGCCGGAGTCTTGAGATCGGAGCCGGGGATGAGCCATGCGCACGGGATGCCGTTGAGGACGCCCTCGATGTCGGCGCCCGTGTAGACGGCGGCCACGCCGGGCTGCGCCGCTGCAGCGGAAACGTCGATAGCGGAGATGTTGGCGTGAGCGTAGGGGCTGCGAAGAATGGCGGCGTGCAGCATGCCCGGGAGTTTGATGTCGTCGGTGTACGCTGCGCGTCCCGTGATCAGCCTGGGGTCTTCACGCCGGCGGATGCCGGACCTGAACGCTCTGGTGGTCATTGCTGCCCCCCTTCTGTCGCGCCGGCGGCGTCCGCGATGGCGCTGACGATGTTCTGGTAGCCCGTGCACCGGCAGATGTTCCCCTCGAGGCCGTGGCGGATCTCCTCGCGGGTGGGCGCCGGGTTCCTGCGGAGCAGCTCGTCTGCAGCCATAATCATCCCCGGCGTGCAGAACCCGCACTGCAGGCCGTGGTTGTTCCAGAACGCCTCTTGCAACCGATGCAGCTCCACGCCGTCCGACATCCCCTCGATGGTGGCGACCGAGGAGCCTGACGCCTGCACGGTGAGCACGGTGCACGACTTGGCGGCGACGCCGTCGAGGCTCACCGTGCAGCTGCCGCACTGGCTCGTGTCGCACCCCACTTTCGTGCCGGTCAGCCCCGCCTCCTCGCGGATGAAGTGCACGAGCAGCTGGCGCGGCTCCACCTCTCCGCTACAGGAGCGGCCGTTGATGGTTATCTCGACAGGAATCTTCATAAACCAGCCTCCTCCTCTGGACGCAGTCCAAGGCCTGGATTGGCGCAGGCGCGCCCGGCGCGCGAAAGGGTATCGAACGGCGCCGGATTGTCAATCGCGCCTTGGCCCGCGGGAGGCGCTGTCCCTCCGTCCGCGCAGACAGGAACCTCATTTGAGCGACGGAGCAGGCAATCTTCCCCCTCAGGTATCGATGCGGGGAGTGAGAGATCTGGGGTCTGCGCCCCGGTCAAGCAGCAGCTGGATTATTTCGGGTCTCTTTGTCCCCTCCTCCCAGTGGTGATCAGCGAGATGCAGAGGCGTCCATCCGTCGTTATTCGTGGCCTCGATATCCACGCTATGGTCAAGTAGCCGAGCGGCGACGTTATAATTGAAATTGCGAGCAGCGAAATGCAGCGGCGTGCATCCGTCGTTATCCCTGGCCTCGATATTCGCGCCGCGGTCAAGTAGCCGAGCAGTGACGCTAAAGCTGTCGTTGCGAGCAGCGAGATGTAGCGGCGTCTCCCCGCCATTAGTCGTTGCCTCGATATCTGCGCCGCGGTCAAACAGCAGAGCAGTGACGCGAAGGTTCGCGTTTTCGGCAGCGAGATGCAGAGGCGTCTCCCCGCCATTAGTCGTTGCCTCGATATCTGCGCCGCGGTCAAGTAGCAGAGCAGCGACGCGACGGTTTTCTATGAGATTCGCGAACCGCAGAGCGGCACCGTCATGGGCGTTGCGAGCGGCGAGATGCAAAGGCGTGAACCCGTCATTGTCCGCGGCCTTGGTATCCGCGCCCCGGTCAAGCAGCAGAGCAGCGACGCGAAGGTTCGCGTTTTCGGTAGCGAGATGCAGAGGCGTCGCCCCACGATTATCCGTAGCCTCGATATCTGCGCCCCGGTCAAGCAGCAGCGCAGTGACGTTAGGGTTGGCGTTGCGAGCAGCAGCGAGATGCAGAGGCGTAAACCCATTAGTCGTGGCCTCGAGATCCGCGCCGCGGTCAAGCAGGAGAGCGGCGACGTCATGGTTGTCGTTGTAAGCAGCGAAATGCAGCAGCGTCCACCCGTCAGTAATTGCGGCTTCGATATGCGCACTGCGGTCAAGCAGTAACTTGACGACTTCCGGCGTTGCATACCTGGCAGCGCGCTGCAGCGGCGTTGCCCCACGATTATCCGTCGCCTCGATATGCGCGCTGTGGTCAAGCAGCAGAGCAGCGACGTCATGGTTGGTGTTTTCGGCAGCGAGATGCAGAGGCGTCCACCCGTCAGTAGTCGTCGCCTTGATATCCGCGCCGCGGTCAAGCAGTAACTTGACGACCTCCGGCGTTGCATATCCGGCCGCGAGATGTAACGGCGTCCGCCCGTCATCAGCCGTGGCCTCGATATCTGCGCCGCGGTCAAGCAGTAGCTTGACGACCTCCGGCGTTGCATATATGGCCGCGAGATGCAGCGGCGTCGCCTCGTGATCAGCTGTGGCCTCGATATCTGCGTCCCGGCCAAGCAGCAGCTGGATTATTTCTGTCCCCTCCTCCCGGTTTTGGGCAGCGAGATGCAACGGCGTCCGCCCGTCATTAATTAGGGCCTCGATATGCGCGCCGCGGTCAAGCAGCAGAGTGACGAAGTCACGGTTCGCGTTGAGAGGAGCGGAATGCAGCGGCGTCGCAGCGAGATGCAGAGGCGTCTGCCCGTCGTTATCCGCGGCCTCGATATCCGCGCCGTGGTCAAGCAGTAGAGCGGCGACGTTGCTGCGGTCAAGCAGCAGAGTGATGACGTTATGATTGAAGTTGCGAGCAGCGAGATGCAGCGGTGTCTGCCCGTCGTTATCTGCGGCCTTGGTATCCGCGCCTTGGTCAAGTAGCAGAGCGACGACGTTCGCGTTGCGAGTGGCGAGATGCAGAGGCGTCCACCCGTCATTAGTCGTCGCCTTGATATCCGCGTCGCGGTCAAGCAGGAGAGCAGCGCCGCCATGGTTGTCGTTGAAAGCAGCGAAATGCAGAGGCGTCCATCCGTCATTATTCGTGGCCTCGATGTCCGCGCCGCAGTCAAGTAGCAGAGCAGTGACGTTAGGGGAGTTGTAGTTGGGAGCAGCAGCAGCGAAATGTAGTGGCGTCGCCCCGCCGTTATCCATGGCCTCGATATCTGCACCGCGGTCAAGCAGTAACTTGACGATCTCTGGCGTTGGTGCATATCTGGCCGCGAAATGCAGAGGCGTCCATTCGTCGTTATCCGCGGCCTCGATATCCGCGCCGCGGTCAAGCAGGAGAGCGGCGACGTCATGGTTGTCGTTGAGAGCAGCGAGATGCAGGGGCGTCCATCCGTCATTGGTCGTGGCCTCGATATCTGCGGCACGGTCAAGCAACCAGGCGACAACCGAGGGCGGAACATTCGCCTGAATCGCCTTGCTGAGCAGCGCCTGCGCGCTCTGCGGGGAGAGCGCCTCGCCGGTTTCAAGGCTTAGCCGGTGGAGCGGCAGGAGCTTGAGGGCGCAGTCGATGGCGTCCTCGCGCCGGAGGGAGACGTCGACGATGCGGCGCTCGTCCAGCGGGCCCTTCCTGAAAACCTCGTGGAGCTCCCAGCAGTCGCCGTTAGTGAGGCCGGCGTACTCGACCCCCTCCATGTAAGCGTGGGTAAGCACTTGGGCGCGGTGGCTCTCCAGAGGCTCGCTCAGGCGCTTGGCCGAGATGAAGGCGGCGACTGGCGAGCCGTCTTTCGGCGCGGCCTTGAGGAGGGCATAGCCGGCTACGCTGCCGGAGGCGGAGTACTCAGGGATGACCATTGCAGGGTCTGCAGTGTTCCAGCCGAGGGCATTGAGAAGAGGATCGACCAGGGCGGTGCGGGTGCGTATCTCGTTCGAGCCTACGACTTCATAGTGGCGCCTGATGCGCCGCTGAAGCGATTGGATGACGCTGACGATGGCGTCAGTATCCGGGTCGGGGTGGTGGCTGGTCATGACTCTAGGGTTGTCGGAGTATGGGCGCTTGTCAAGGGGGCATTGTCCCGCAGGGCCCGCCCCTCCCCCAGGGGTGACGAGTGATCCGCCGTCGCTCCGTTGCCCCTCCTTCCCTCGCTGTCTTCAGGCGTTCCCCTCGGGAAGGAGAGCGGACTGCGAGGGGGCTACAATGCGCCGCAAACGCGCGCGAGCAGGAGGGGCGTTATGGCGACAGGGCAGCTGGACCATCTGAAGGTCGACCACATCGGAAGCTTCGTACGCCCCAGACCACTGCTGGATATGCACGCGCGCGTCGATGCGGGCAATGCGGCGGACTCGGAACTCGCCGCGCTGGAAGACGCCCTCATCGCGGACGTCGTGGCGCAGCAAGAGCGCATAGGCTTCCCCGTGGTGAACGACGGCGAGTTCCGACGCCGGAACTTTCAGGACAGCTTCGGGGCGGCAGTGTCGGGGTACGACGTGCCCGAGAGCGGCGACGCTTACCGCCGCTGGCAGGAGGGGAACCGCTCGGTGCGGCAGCAGCGCGTCGAGTCCGGACCGGAGGTGGCCGGCCCGCCCGTGGTGACGCGGCGCCCCGTCGTCGAGCGGCTGCGTCTCGTGCGGAATCTGCCGCTGGAGGAGTACCGGTTCGTCGCGGGGCTGACCTCGACGCCGTCGAAGGTGACGCTCATCGGGCCGGACAGGGTGGCGCAGCGCTTCGACTGGCAGGCGTCGGCGGAAGTGTACGACGGCCTCGACGATTTCACGCGGCACGTCGCGGAGATCGAGCGCGAGATGGTGCGGCAGCTGGCGGAGGCCGGATGCCCGTATGTGCATATCGACGCTCCCGGCTACACCGCGTACGTCGACGGCCCGTCGCTCGAGCGAATGCGCGCTCGAGCGAATGCGCGCTCGAGGCGAAGACCCGGACGAGAATCTGGCGCGGTCGATAGCCGCGGACAACCAGGTGATTGAGGGGATCGACGGGGTGACGTTCGGCATCCACATCTGCCGGGGGAACTCGCGCGCGATAGACCCGGCGACGGGCAAAATGGCGCCCCAGTGGCATCGGGAGGGCTTCTACGACGCGATAGCCGAGCGGCTGTTCGCGGGGCTCCGGCATCAACGCCTCCTGCTGGAATACGACAGCGAGCGCGCCGGCAGTTTCGCGCCCCTCCGGTTCGTGCCGAAAGACAAAACCGTGGTGCTCGGACTCGTAACCACCAAGAGCACGGAGATCGAGCAGGTGGATGATCTGAAGCGCCGCATCGACGAGGCGTCGGCGTACATCGACGTCGGCCAGCTAGCCATCAGCCCGCAGTGCGGGTTCGCCAGCGGCGTGTCGGAGAGCCTTCCGGAAGACGCGCAGTGGCGAAAGCTGGAGGCGCTGCTCGAAACCGCCGAAGCCGTCTGGGGCTAGGGAGGGCTGACGGGATGGGATTGCCCTCTCGGCGCGCGCAACGTGCGCCGCAAAGAGAGGCCTTAGCCGGCGCGCCGCTACTCCGCTGAGCGGTTGAGGCGCTTCATCAGGCGCGACTTGCCGCGAGCTACAGCGTTGCGGTGAACGACGCCCTTGGCGGCGGCGCGGTCGAGCTTGCTGATGGCCGCCTTGACCGCGGAGGCCGACTCCTCGCTCTTGGCGGAGAGAAGTCGCACTGCCTTCTTCACGGCGGTGCGGGTGCTCGAACGGACGCGGCGGTTGATCAGCCACCGTCGCTGATGGGCTCTTGCTGCTTTCTGGGCGGGCATGCGGCTCTATCTCCGGTAAAGTGCTTTCTAGGTTGGTAGTTTATCACGCCTCGGACGCGCCGCCTTGCCCGCCTTCGGAGCGGGAGCGAGAGCGGCGGCTGCCGGAGCGTTCGCCCGGCTGACGCCGTGCACGCCGCGCACCCCTTCGATGCGGTTGAACAGCCGCGAGAGCTGTTCGAGGTTCGCCACCTGCACCGTGAGATGAACGGTCGCGGAGCCGTCGCCTGATACGTCGGTGCGCGTGCCGGCCAGGTTGACGCGCTCGGCGGAGGTGGCGCCTGTGATGTCGTGCAGCAGCCCGACGCGGTCGAACGCCTCGACGCGAATGTGAACGGGGAAGACATTCTTGGGCTGCCCCCACGCAACCGGGACAAGCCGGTCCGGCTCGGAGACGTTGGGGATGTTCGGGCAGTTGTCCTTGTGAATGGTGACGCCCCGCGTCCGGGTGACGAACCCGGTGATGTCGTCCCCCGGAATCGGGCGGCAGCACTCGGCCATGCGCGTGAGCAGGTCGCCGACCCCAAGAACGCTGATTCCGGTCTTGACGACGGGGGCGGCGGCGTCCGCTGCCGCGTGCTTCCTGTCATGCTCCGCCTGCCGGGCGGAGAGCCTGCCCGCCACCTGGGCGATGGTGACGACGCCGCAACCGACGGCGGCGTAGAGGTCGTCGTTGGAGTCGTACCGGAACCACCGGGCGACCTCGGAGTCGTCGATGTCGGCGTTCAGGCGCCGGTACTCGCGCTTGAGCAGGTCGCGTCCCCGCGTGATGTTGGCGCCGCGCTCCTGCCGCCGGAACCAGGCGCGGATGGCCTGCCGGGCGTTGGCGGTTTTTACATAGCCGAGGTGCGGGTTGATCCAATCGAGCGTCGGGCCGCGGGCGACCTTGCTCGTAAGCACCTCCACCGTGTCGCCGTTGTGCAGCTGCGCTCTGAGCGAGACGAGGCGCCCGTTCACCTTCGCACCGATGCACCGGTGGCCTATTTCGGTGTGGATGCTGTAGGCGAAGTCGATGGGCGTTGAGCCGGCGGGCAGCTCGCGGATCTCGTTCTTGGGGGTGTAGACGAACACCTGATCCTGGAACAGGTCAGTGGTGACGTTCTCGATGAACTCCGCCGTGGCGGTGTCGTCGCGCTGCCAGTCGAGCAGCTGGCGGAGCCACGACATGCGCTCGTCGAACCGGCTGTCGCTGCTGCCGCCCTCTTTGTAGCTCCAGTGCGACGCGACGCCGTACTCGGCGACCTGGTGCATCTGGTAAGTGCGCAACTGTACCTCCACAGGCAGGCCGCCGATGGCCCGCACAGAGGTGTGGAGCGACTGGTACATATTCTCTTTCGGGTTGGCGATATAGTCGTCGAACTGGCCGGGGAGCGGCCTCCATAAGGTATGGACGGCGCCGAGCGCGGCATAGCATTCGGGGATGGTCGGCACAAGCACGCGCAACGCGAAGAGGTCGTATATCTGGCTGATCTGCTTGCCCTGGTGCTCGTACGCCTGGGCCTTGCGGTAGATGCTGTAGAGGTGCTTCGGGCGCCCGTAGACTTCGGCGCTGAACCCGGCGCGGGCGAGCTCGCGCTTGAGCACGTCGGTGATCTGATCGACGTACGCCTCGCGCTCCGTCCGCTTCGCCGCGATGAGTGTCGAAATGCGCTTGTACTCGTCGGGGAGGAGGTAGCGGAACGCGAGGTCTTCGAGTTGCCACTTCACCTCGCCCATGCCGAGCCGATGCGCGAGGGGCGCGTAGATGTCCAGCGTCTCCCGGGCTATCGCCATGCGCCGGGCGGCGGAGAGCGCGCCGAGGGTGTGCATATTGTGCAGCCGGTCGGCCAGCTTGATGAGGACGACGCGGATGTCCTCCGCCATCGCGACGAGCATCTTGCGCAGGCTCTCGGCCTGGCTGTCGCTGCGCACCACCAGCGGCTGCGCGTCGCCCGTGAGCGTGTCGATGCGCGCGAGCTTCGTCACCCCGTCGACGAGCTTCGCGACGTCGTCTCCGAACCGCTTGCGAATATCGCCGAGCGACACATCGCAGTCCTCAACGACGTCATGAAGGAGCGCCGCGGCGACGGTGGGCGCGTCGAGCTTGAGGTTCGCAAGGTAAAGCGCCGCCTCGACCGGATGGTCGATGTAGGGCTCGCCGGAGCGCCGGGTCTGGCCCTCATGGGCCTCGACGGCGAACTCGAGGGCCTCCTCGACGAACCTTGCCCCATCGGCGGGCAAGTACTCCCGAATACGTTCGAGCAAGGTCTCCATACGCGCATTATAGCCCTCTCGCCGGCGCTGCCCCGCAGGCGGGCTGAAGAGCAAACTCCCTCCCCGGTTTCCGAGCTTCCCCTGGGAGTCCGGGGGAACGGACGCTCTCCCGGCGGCGCGCCGGCGCCGACTCCCCCGCTATTCCCTCTCCGGCGCAGCTCCGGGAGCCTATAATAGGCGCTATGCAGCAAGCTCCCCGCGGCGCAGACGACATCCTCCCCGGCCAGCAACGCTACTGGTCGTTCACGCAGGCTACGCTTGCCGGCGCCGCCCACGCGTTCGGCTACGCGCGCATCGACACGCCCATGTTCGAGGACACGCGCCTCTTCACCCGCACGGTCGGCGAAGAGACCGACATCGTGCAGAAGGAGATGTACACGTTCGAAGACCGCGGAGGGCAGTCGCTCACGCTGCGCCCGGAGGGAACGGCGGCGGTCTGCCGCGCCTACATCGAGCACGGCCTCCACAATCAGGCGCAGCCGGTGCGCCTCTACTACTTCTGTCCGATGTTCCGGTACGACCGCCCGCAGGCCGGACGCTACCGGCAGTTTCATCAGTTCGGAGTCGAGGCTATCGGCGACGGCGGCGCGACCGTCGATCTCGAAGTCATACAGCTCGCGATGCTCGGCATGGAACGGCTGGGGCTTGGCGGCATGACGCTGGCGCTGAACAACATCGGCGACCGCCAGGACAGGCCGCGGTACATCGAGGCGCTGCGCGAGCACTTCCGCCCTCATCGCGCCCACCTCGGCAGGGACGACCAGCGCCGGTTCGAAACGAGCCCCCTGCGCCTGCTCGACTCGAAAGAGCTGGCCGGCGAGTCGTTTACGGAGACCGCGCCCCGCAGCGCCGACTTCCTCGGCCCCGAGGCGCAGGCGCACTGGGACGAGCTGCTGGGGCATCTCGACGCGCTCGGGCTCCCGTACCGGCTCGACCACAAGCTGGTGCGCGGGCTCGACTACTACACGCGCACCGTGTTCGAAGTCCACCCCTCGCGCGAAGGAGCGCAGAGCGCTGTGTGCGCCGGAGGCCGGTATGACGGCCTCATCGAGCAGATCGGAGGCAAGCCGACTCCGGGAATCGGGTTCGCCGCAGGCGTCGAGCGGATGATCCTCAATATGAAGGAGCAGGGCGCGGAGCCGCCGGAGAACGCTCCGAGGCCGTTCCTGGCCGCGTACCGTGGCGAGGCGGCCAAGGCAGCCGCCCTCCGGCTCGCGGCTGCGCTTCGCGCGGAAGGCGGCAGTGCGACGCTTGCGCCCGACCGCAGCCTGAAGGCGCAGCTGCGGTACGCGTCGGCAATAGAAGCGCCCGGCGTGCTCATCCTCGGCGACGCGGAGCTTGCCAAGGGCGTCGTGACCTATCGCGATATGGCGACAGGCGGCCAGTGCGAGCTCCCTCTTGCCGAAGCTCCCCGGAGGCTCGTTATCGGGTAGCCGGAGCCTCCCCCTCATTACGCGCCATTACGCAGAGGAGGCGCCCCCAAGGGGCGCCTCCTCTCAGTTTGACGTTGGGGAACGCTCAGTTCGTCGAGGGGAAGGACAGGTCGAGGGAGAAGCTCTGAGCGCTCCGGAACGTCCCTGTCTCCGTCGCGGCTGCGCCGTCGAGCCAGAACTCGATTCGCTGGTTCTCGTAAGCCTGCTGACAAGCGCCGATCGTGAGGCGGTACCTGCCGGAGGAGCTGACGTCGGAGAAGAACCACAGGTCGTTGAGGGTTCGATGGGTCACCTTCGCGTACACCTTGCTTCCCGACGGGGGCAGGCTGCCGCCAACGGTGATGTTGCCGGAGAAGAAGGTGGGTATCGGCGGAATCGAAGTCCCTCCGCCCACGCACTGGTTCACCTCAGGGTCGATGCGAATGGCCCCCTGGACGCGCGGGATGATATCGATGAGGTTGCCGGCGCTCAGGGCGTAGCTCTCCTCCGGGAGGCTGAGGCCGATGTCGACCATGAACGATTGCTCCATGCGTATCCCGCGGAGCTGTCCGTACTCGTCCACAACCGCGCCGCCTTCAGTGCCCGGATCGTACCGCCCCTGCAGCTGGAAGTAGAGGAGGCCGTTCGCCAGGCTCTGGCGGGAGCCGGCGACGGACGTGTTGTTCGCAGTGGGCCGCGAGCCTGCTCCAAGGTGCTGCAGCGTGACGAGCTCCTTGCCGACGTTCGGCACGGAGATATCGCCGACTTCGATGACATCGAACGCTCCCGGAGGGTTGACGGCGTGGTAGAGGGCCAGGTTGAAGTCGTCGTCGCGCCCGGCCACCCACGCCTGCCCGGCGACGCCGCCCGGGGTGACGTACTGAATGGTGGGCGACTCGCCGAGATTGGAGGTCGTAGTGGCGATCAGGCCGGACGACTCAAGCATGACGCCCGTCCACGTTCGTGGGCCATTGATGAGCTTGACCACGCCGGCCTCGGCGATCATCGAGCCCGTACTCAGGTCGCGCATCGGCGTAGGCGTCGGCCTAGGCGTTGCCGTCGGGGTGGGCGTTGGAGTCGCTGTCGGCGTCGACGTAGGCCGCGGGGTGGGAGTAGGCCACGGGGTGGGAGTCGGCTGCGGCGTCGCAGTAGCCGTAGGAGTCGGCGTCAGGGTCGGCGTAGGCGTCGGCGTCAGCGTAGGCGTCGGGGGAATAGGAGTCGGGGTTGCCGTCGGAGTTGCCGTCGGCGTGGGAGTGGGCGTGAACGTAGGAGTCGGGGGAACAGGAGTCGGCGTCGGCGGCTCCGGCGTGTTGGTAGGCGTTGGGGTGTGGGTCGGAGTAGGCGTTGGCGGCTGCGCCGGGGTCGGCGTAGAGGAATCGCCGCACGCAACGACGAATGCAAACGCGATGATGAAGGCCGGAGCTAGCAGGGCGAGACGGAAATGCCTCATAGACAATGAACTCGCTTTCAAGGGACTCAATGCAAAATTATATCACCAGCCTCTTATCTGCTGCCTCTGCTTACGCTGCGAGTTTCCCTCGTTCGGCTGCCCCCCTCCCGTTCCCAGGGGGTCTGGGGGAGCGAACGCTCTCCCAGCTTCCGGACTAGCAACCGAGAGGGCAGAACCGGTGTGCTACACTTCACTCAGCAGCCCCCCGATGGCGGGGGGCTCCATTATGAGGGCGGGACGTCGTGTTCGAACGACTCGAAAACCTGCTGAGGCGTAGCGAGGAGATCGACGAGACCTTCGTTATGCCGGAGACTGCCAACGACCCGGAACTGATGAACAGGCTCGCCAAGGAGCGCGCCGACCTTCAGCCGGTTGTGGCCGCCTACCGCCGTCTGCAAACAGCCACAGACGAACTGTCCGACGCCAGGCTCCTCGCCTCAGACGACGACCCCGAGGTGGCCGAAATGGCCCGCGAGGAAGCGCTTCGCCTGACGTCCGACCTGGAGCGGCTCGAGGGCGAGCTTCGCGCCGCGCTCGTGCCGAAGGACCCGCACGACGGCAAGAACGTAATTATGGAGATACGGGGAGGCACAGGAGGCGACGAGGCTGCGCTGTTCGCCGGCGACCTCTTCCGTATGTACCAGCGCTACGCGCAACGGCACAGCCTGCAGGTCGAGATCGTCAACACTAGCGAAACCGAGGGCGGCGGATTCAAGGAGATTGTCTGCTCTATCTCCGGATCCGGCGCTTACCGCTTGCTGAAACATGAGAGCGGCGTGCACCGCGTGCAGCGCGTCCCCGTCACCGAGGCGCAAGGACGCATTCACACCTCCACCGCCACCGTCGCCGTGCTGCCCGAAGCCGACGAGGTGGACGTTGCGATACGCCCCGAGGACTTGCGGATCGACATTTTTCACTCCGGGGGCCCGGGCGGGCAGAACGTGAACAAGGTGGCTACGGCGGTGCGCGTCGTGCACGCGCCTACCGGCATCGTGGTGGTCTCGCAGGGCGAACGGTCGCAGCTCCGCAACAAAAACGAGGCGCTTGCGGTGCTGCGGTCGCGCCTGTACGAGCAGCAACTGCAGGAACAGCAGGCCCACACGTCCGAAACCCGGCGCTCCCAGGTGGGCAGCGGCGAACGCTCGGAGAAGGTGCGCACCTACAACTTCCCGCAAGACCGCCTCACCGACCACCGCATCGGAATGTCGATCCACGGCTTGCAGGAAGTGATGAACGGCGCCGGACAGCTCGACGCGTTGGTGCAGGCGCTGCTGCAGGACGAGCAGGCCCGCTTGCTCGAAGAGAGCGGCGAGGACAGCGCAGCCTGAACGCGCCCCGGCAGACGCTAGGGTTCCTTGTCCGCAGGACGGCTGCGCGCCTCGAGGCCGCCGGCGCCGGCGATGCGCGCCTCGAAGCTGACCTCATCTGGATGACCGCGCTCGGCGTCGACCGGGCCCGCCTCTACGCCGCATTCAACGCGCCGCCCCCGCCGGACGCCGCAGAGCGGGCCGGCGCGCTCCTTGACCGCCGCCTCGCCCACGAGCCCGTCGCCTATTTGATGGGCAAGCGGGAGTTCTACGGCGTCGAGATCGTCGTCGGCCCCGGCGTGCTCATCCCCCGCCCGGACACCGAAACGGTTGTCGAGGAGACGTTGCGGCTCGTCGAAGGCGTGGACGCTCCCTGCATTGCGGACGTTGGCTGCGGCAGCGGCGCTATCGCCGTCGCGCTCGCCAAATCCCGCTCCGACGCCGCAGTCTACGCGCTGGACATCGCGCCGCGCGCGCTGGATCTGACGGCGCTCAATGCCTCTGCGAACGGCGTTGGCGACAGAGTGCAGACGCTCGAGAGCGACCTGCTGGCGGCCCTCCCGCGTCCGGCGCACGCGATAGCCGCAAACCTGCCGTATGTGCGCTCGGCCGAAATCCCCACGCTCGATCCGGAAGTGCGGCTGTTCGAGCCGCGCGAAGCGCTCGACGGCGGCGAGGACGGCCTGTCGCTCATCCGCCGCCTGCTCGCCGAAGCCGTTCCTGCGAACGGAAAGCTGCGCCCGGGCGGCGCAATCGTTCTGGAGATGGACCCGCGCCAAATCGAGGCTGCCGCGCGCTACGCAGCGTCGCGCTTGCCAGAGTCGACCTCCCGCATAGTCCGCGACCTCGCGGGCCGCGACCGCGTGCTCGTAGTGGAGACCTGAGCGGCAGGCCGGGCTTGCTTGCTGCTCGCGATTGCGCATACAGCGAGGCGCAGGTTCGCGCTCCCGCCGCCCTCTCCTGAACTCTGAACAGCTACGGAAAGGATAAAAGCAAGGAGGGGCAGGGAAGCGGGGTGGTAACCTGCGCCGTATGACGTACACCGACATCCTCTACGAGAAGTCCGCGGGCCTGGCGACGATCACCATCAACCGCCCGGAGGTGCGCAACGCGTTCCGCCCGCTCACCGTCGACGAACTGATCGACGCGTTTCGGGACGCCTGGGAGGACGACGACGTGGGCGTCGTGGCGCTCACCGGAGCAGGCGACAAGGCGTTTTCGAGCGGCGGCGACCAGAAGGCGCGCGGGAAAGACGGCTACCAGGACGGCTCAGGCCATACGAAATTGCGCATCACCGAGCTGCACGCGGTCATCCGCATGATCCCCAAGCCGGTGATCGCCGCAGTCAACGGCTACGCTATCGGCGGCGGACACGTGCTGCACGTCATCTGCGACCTGTCGCTCGCGTCGGAGACTGCGGTGTTCGGACAGAGCGGCCCGAAAGTCGGCAGCTTCGACGCCGGGTTCGGCACCGTCTTCCTCGCCCGGGTCGTCGGCGAGAAGAAGGCGCGCGAGATATGGTACCTGTGCCGTCAGTACTCGGCGCAGGAGGCGCTCGAGATGGGCCTCGTCAACAAGGTCGTCCCTCCAAACGAGCTGATGACCGAGACCCGCGCGTGGGCCGACCGTATGCTGGAGATGAGCCCGACCGCGCTGCGCTTCCTGAAGGCGTCGTTCAATCAGGACACCGATTGGGCGTACGGTCTGCAGCAGATGGCGCACGGCGCAGTACACCTCTTCTACAACACCGACGAGGCGGAGGAGGGCGTCCGCGCCTTCAACGAGAAGCGCCCCCCCGACTTCTCGCCATACCGCAAGCAAGGCTGGTGATCGGCGCCTGCCGGACTACCCCTACTATTCCCAGGGGGTCTGGGGGAGCGCACGCTCTCCCAGTTTCCGCGCTACCTCCATAACCCCGGGGGTCTGTGGCAGCGCACGCTCTCCCAGCTTTCCGCATCGATTCGCCTCGCTCCTAACGTGCGCGTAGCTCTCTGTCGCGCTGCCGAACTTGCTATCCTGCGCGTATGGCTAGCGCAGCTGCCCCCCAACCGAAAATCGTCTCCTGGTTTTGGGCTGCGCGTCCCTTCTCGTTGTCGGCGTCGGTGGCGCCGGTGCTTGTGGGGTCGGCGCTGGCGGCCACAGTCGGCGGCATGAACTGGCCGCTCTTCGCGCTCGCGCTGACCGGTTCGATAGCGATACAGATAGGCACGAACCTCACCGACGAGTACGCAGACCACAAGAAATCGGGCGGGGCGGGAAAATTCCTCGCGCCGCACAAGGTGATACAGCGCGGACTGCTCTCCGAGCGCGCCGTCGCTTTCGGCATGGCGGCGTCGTTCGGCTACGGCATAGCGGCGGGCCTCGTAATTGTGTCGCAGACGGGATGGCCGATTCTCGCGGTCGGGCTGGCGAGCGTGGCCGCGGCGTACTTCTACGCCGGAGGCCCCAAGCCTCTGGGAACGCTCGGCATCGGCGAGCCGGTGGTGTTCGTATTTATGGGGCCGCTTATGGTGATGTCGGCCTACTTCGTGCAGCGCGAGGCGGTTTCTGCGGCCTCGTTCTACGTGTCGCTGCCGGTTGCGTTCATCGTTACGGCGATCTTGCACGTGAACAACCTGCGCGACATCTCCGAAGACCTTGCAGTAGGGAAGCGGAGCATCGCCGCAGCCATAGGCGTTACGGCGTCGCGGTGGCTGTACGCGGCGTTCCTGGCGTGCGCGTACTTCGCAATCGTCGGAGTGGTCGTCGGAGGGGCGGCGAGTCCGTGGGCGCTCGCAGGGCTGGCGCCGCTGCCGTGGGCGATAGGAGCGGCGCGCGCGCTGTTCGCCGCGGAGGAGCGCGCCGCGATGAATCGCCTGCTTGTTCGGAGCGCAAAGCTGCACGGATGGACAGGCCTGACGCTGGCGGCAGGGCTGTACGCCTCGGCTTTATAGAGGGCTTCTGAGGCGCAGCGGCGCGCTCTTGCCTGCGGAGAAGCAGGCGTGGTTGGTGGTAGACTCTGACCATGGTGGTCTACCGCTACTCCCGGTGGGACGGATCGCAGAACGTCGACTTCCCCTCGACGGAAGATCTGATTGACCACCTGTCGGAGCAGATACTGCAGGGCGACGATCTGCGTGGCGCGCTGCGCCGGATGATGCAGCGAGGCTTCCGCGATGCGCAGGGCCAGCGCGGCCTGGGGATGCAAGACCTGCTCGACAAGCTCCGGGCGGCGCGGGAGCGCAACCTCGAACGGTACAACCTCGCGTCGATGTTCGACGACATCGCGAAACAGGTCGACGAGGTCATCGAGCAGGAGCGGCAAGGCATCGCCAACCGCCTGCGGGAGGCGAGCCCTCCGGGCGCAGACGGCGGCGCCCCGGAAACGGGCGGAGACGCCGCCGGGGATGCCGGCGACTCCGGCGACAAGGACGCCGCCGCCGTCGGCAGAGGAGCGCAGCAGGATGTTCCGCCGGAGCTTGCGGATATGCTGCGCCAAATGGCCGAGCGCCGCTTGCAGGAGCTAGACCGGCTGCCGGAGAACGTCGGCGGGCGCATCAAAGAGCTGCGCGACTACGACTTTATGGACCCGGAGGCGCGCCGGAAGTTCGATGAGTTGCTGCAACAGCTGCAGCAACAGGTGTTGCAGCAGTACTTCCAGGGCCTGCAGCAGAGCTTGCAGGAGATGACCCAGGAAGACCTCTCCCAGATAGCCCAGATGGTGCGCGACCTGAACGACCTCGTGAAGCAGAAGCTCCGCGGCGACGATCCGGACATCTCCGACTTTATGAACAAGTGGGGGCATATGTTTCCCCCCGGCATCGAGACGTTCGACCAGCTGATGGACTATATGTCCCGCCAGATGGCGCAGATGCAGTCGCTGATGAACTCGATGCCCTCCAAGATGCGCCGCCAGCTCGAAGACATGATGGAAGGCCTCCTGCAGGACAACCGGCTCTCATGGGACCTGTTCGAGCTCGCGACCAACCTCGAACGCATGAACCCCGGCAGCTTCCAGGACAACGACTTCCGGATGTTCGGCGACGAGCCGGTTACGCTCCAGCAGGCCCTCGAACTTATGGGCGACCTCAACAATATCGAGGAGCTCGAGTCGCAGATGCGGCAGGCGCTGCGCACGAACGACGCAACGAAAATCGACGCCGACCGGATCGGCGACGCGCTCGGCGACGAGGCGCGCCGGTTCGCGTTGGAGTTGCAACGGCTCACCAAGGAGCTGGAGGAAGCAGGGTTCATCCGCCGAAAGGGCCAGGGATGGGAGCTCACTCCGCAGGCCATCCGGAAGATCGGCGACAAGGCCCTCGCCGACATCTTCAACCGCATCCGCGGCGACGATCTGGGCGACCACAACCGCGAAAAGAGCGGCATTGGCGTCGAAATCACCGACGAGACGAAGCAGTGGGAGTTCGGCGACCCGCTCCATCTCAACACGCTGAAGACGGTGAGCAACGCCGTGCTGCGCGAAGGCAAGGGCACGCCCGTCCGCATCAAACCGGAAGACTTCGAGATCGACCGCACCATCGCGCAGACTCGAACGTCGACAGTCATTGCAATCGATATGAGCTACTCGATGTTCTGGGACGGCGCGTTTCAGGCCGGGCAGCGCGTGGGGCTGGCTCTTGATACGCTCATCAAATCGAAGTACCCGAAAGACTGGGTTTCGGTGGTGGCGTTCTCATACTTCGTGCTGCCCCTGCAGTCGCATATGCTCCTCGACACCTATTGGGTGGAGCACGGAGGCGGCACGAACTTCCAGGAAGTGCTGCGTCAGGCCCGCCAGATGCTCGCCCGCCAGGGCGGGAACAACAAGCAGATCATCCTCATCACCGACGGCGAACCGACAACCTACAACTTCCATGAAGGCGGCGCGTCATGGGAGGACGACCCGTTCGAGGCGTTTATGCGGCGCAGACGCGGCGGAAGCGGACTGGTCGAGGCGACAATGCGCGAGGTGATGCGCTGCACCCGCGACAACATCATCATTAACACGTTTATGCTCGACCAGAGCCCCGCGCTGCTGCGGTTCGTCCAGCTGATGACCAAGATGAACAAGGGTCGCGCGTTCATCGCCAGCCCCGACAGCCTCGGCTCGTACGTCGTCGCCGACTACGTGGCCAACCGCAACAAGGTGATCCGATAGCCCCGCGCATTGTCGATATCCCGCGGAACGACGCCGGACTCATCGAGCAAGCTGCGGATCTGCTCTACACGACGTTTGTGCGGCAGTCGCCCGGCACGTGGCCCGACGTCGACGCCGCTCGCGGGGAGATGCTCGATGACTCCGCCCCTGAACGCATCTACCGGGGCGCAATCGACGATGACGGCCGCCTGCTCGGTTTCGTAGGCGGGGAGCCTATCTACAACGGACGCGTGTGGGAGCTGCACCCCCTCGCCGTGCGGCAGGACGTCCGCCGGCAAGGCGTCGGCGCGGCGCTCGTCGCCGACCTGGAGCGCATCGCGGCGGAACAGGGGGCGGCTACGCTCTTTATCGGCGCCGACGACGAAACGAACGCCACCACTATCGGAGGGCTGGACCTCTACCCGTCCCCCCTGTCGCGCCTCCCGGAGCTGCGCGCCCTCCCCGGGTCAACCCACCCGCTCCCGTTCTACCAGGCGTGCGGCTTCACCGTAGTGGGCGTCCTCCCCGACGCCAACGGCTTCGGGAAACCCGACATCTTCCTGGCCAAGCGCATCAGCTAAGGCGGTTTAGCCGCCCCGGCGCCGTCGCCAGGCGCGATACGCCGTCTATCGGGCCGCCATTCGCAAAAGCCCCCTCCCCTGCAATAGGGGGAGGGGGCGTTCGGGAGCGGCTACTAAATCGCGACTTACTCGACTTCCGCATCCGGGATGTCGTCGTCCTCATCGTCATCGTCGGGCATAACGATGTCGTCGTCATCGTCGTCCTCTTCCTCCTCGTCGTCGAGAGAGAAGTCGAGGCGGACGGGATCGTCGTCGAAGCCGAGAGGATCGCTGGGCGCGCCGGACATCAGCGAGACGTAATCGTATTCGGCGTCGGCGTTGACGCCGAGCTTGGTGACTTCCGGCAGACCCAGAAGCTTGCGTCCGTCTTCCGACTGGTCGAGCCGGGCCGGGATGAGGCGCCCGATAATCACGTTCTCTTTCAGGCCGCGGAGGTAGTCCACCTCGCCAAGGAGGGCGGCTTCGGTCAAGACGCGCGCAGTCTCCTGGAACGAGGCTTTGGCGAGGAAGCTATCGGTGTTCAGGGATGCGCGCGTAACCCCGAGGATCTCCGGCTTGCTGGTGGCGGGCTCGCCGCCTTCGGCCAGCACCCGCTCGTTCTCTTCCTGGAACTGGAGACGGTCGATGAGCTGGTTCGGCAGCAGCACGGTGTTGCCGATGTTCTCGACCCGCACCCATCGCAGCAGCTGCCGGATGATGGTCTCGATGTGCTTGTCGTTGATCGACACGCCCTGGTTGCGGTAAACGGTCTGCACCTGCTCCACGAGGTAGCGCTGCGTAGCCTCGACGCCCTGGATGCGCAGGATGTCGTGAGGGTTCTTCACGCCGTTCGTCAGCTTTTGGCCCGCGACCACCGCATCGCCCGTGCGGACGGTGCGCTGGTCGGTGGCGTCGACCTGATGGTCGCGCACCTCGGTCTCGAACGCGTCGATTTCGACGCCTCCCTCGACGAACCGCACCTGCCCTGAGACGCGGGCGAAGACGCGTTCGATCGCCGGCAGGGTCTCGGCGGCGTCGTCCGGCTTCCGCGACTCGGCCACCGTGTCGCCGGCCATCACGCGGTCGCCCTCCCGAACGGTCAGCTGATGACTCTCCGGCAGCGCCAGAAAGTCGATAAACGGCACGCGGTTGACGACCCGGATAACCGGAGAGAGCGATACCGGCGGCGTGAGAAGGGAGTGAGCGTCTTCCCCTGCCTCGTAATCCCCGATGAGGTTGCCGCCGTCGAACACGAGAACGTCCCCGTCGATCTCTGCGATGCGGGCCTTCCCCTTGGGGGCTCGAGCCTCGAATAGCTCCTCGACACGGGGAAGACCGGAGGTGATGTCCTTGCCGGCGATGCCGCCGGTGTGGAACGTGCGCATGGTGAGCTGCGTGCCGGGCTCGCCGATGGACTGAGCCGCGATGATGCCGACGGCGTCGCCAATGAGCGCAAGCTGGCCCGTCGCGGGACTCCGCCCGTAGCACTGCTGGCAGATGCCGCGCGCAGCCTCGCAGGTCAGAGGGCTGCGGAGCGTGATCTCGGCGATGCCGGCTTGCTCGATCTCCTGGGCTTTGGGCTCCAGGATCATTTCGTTGGCGTCGATGATGATCTCGCCGGTCTCGGGGTGAGCGACCGGGGCGGCTGTTACGCGCCCCACGATGCGCTCCGAGAGGCGGGCGATCATCACGTCCTCTTCGGAGGGGCTGGCGTGGATGACGACCCCGCGCTCCGCCCCGCAGTCCGGCTCCATAACGATGACCTCCTGCGCCACGTCGATAAGGCGGCGCGTGAGGTATCCGGAGTCCGCCGTGCGCAGAGCTGTGTCGGCGAGCCCCTTGCGGGCGCCGTGCGTCGAGATGAAGTACTCGAGGACGGTGAGCCCCTCGCGGAAGCTCGACCGTACGGGCCGCTCGATAATGTCGCCACCCGGTTTGCTCATGAGTCCGCGCATCCCGGCCATCTGCTTGATCTGCGCCTCGTTTCCTCGGGCGCCGGAGTGGGCCATCGCGTAGATCCCCCCAAACTCGGGCAGGTGCTGCTGAATGACCTCGTCCATCCGGGACGAGACGCGCTGCCAGGCCGCGACCGCCTGCGTGTGCTTCTCCCGGTCGGTGAGCAGGCCCATCTCGTACTGCTCCTGAAGGCCCTCAATCTCCTTGTCCGCCGCGGCGATGATTGCAGCCTTCTCGTCCGGCACCTTGATGTCGGTAATGCCGATAGTGGTGCCCGAGATGGTGGCGTAGTGGAAGCCGGTCTGCTTGAGGCTGTCGAGAATCTCGGATGTGGCCTCGTTGCCGAAGTTCTGGTAGACGTCGGTGACGAGGTCGCGGAGCGCCTTCTTGTCCATCACGATGTCGTAACGCCGCACCGCTTCGGGGAGGCCCTCGTTGAAGATAATGCGCCCCGGGCTCGTGCGCATCCAGCCGCTTTCCGAGGCGCGGTCGCGGATGGCGACCTCCGCATGCAGATCGATCAGGCCGGCGTCGAACGCCATCATCGCGTCGGCGAAATCACGGTACTGACCGCCTGCCCCTTTCGCGTCCGGACGCACCTGCGTGAGGTAGTAGCAGCCCAGAACGATCTCGTAGGTGGGCGCGACCAGGGGCTCGCCCGAGCTGGGGGAGAGCATGTTCTTCGTGCTCAGCATCACGTGGCGAGCCTCATGGACCGCCTCCCGCGAGAGAGGCACGTGAACGGCCATCTGGTCGCCGTCGAAGTCGGCGTTGAAGGCTGCGCACACGAGCGGATGGAGCTGAATCGCGCTCCCCTCGACGAGAGTAGGCATAAACGCCTGAATGCCGAGGCGGTGGAGCGTAGGCGCGCGGTTGAGCAGCACCGGCCGCCCCTGAATGACCTCTTCGAGAATGTCCCACACCTCGGGACGGGCGCGCTCCACCATACGCTTGGCGCTCTTGATGTTGTGGGCGAGCCCCTGCATTACGATGCGGTTCATCACGAACGGCTTGAAGAGTTCGAGGGCCATCTTCTTGGGCAAGCCGCACTGGTCGAGCCGGAGGCTTGGGCCAACGACGATCACGGAGCGCCCGCCGTAGTCCACGCGCTTCCCGAGAAGGTTCTGCCGGAAGCGCCCCTGCTTGCCGCGAAGGAGGTCGGAGAGGCTCTTGAGCTTGTGCCGGTGGCTTCCCTCAATGGCGCGGCCTCTGCGTCCGTTGTCGATGAGGTCGTCTACGGCCTCCTGCAGCATGCGCTTCTCGTTGCGGACGATGATCTCGGGAGCGCCGAGGTCGAGCAGGCGCTTCAGCCGGTTGTTGCGATTGATAACGCGCCGGTAAAGGTCGTTGAGGTCGCTCGTCGCGAACCGCCCGCCGTCGAGCTGCACCATGGGCCGCAAGTCGGGCGGGAGCACCGGAAGAGTGGTCATCACCATCCATTCCGGCTTGTTGTCGCTGCGGCTGAGCGCCTCGATGACGCGAATGCGCTTGACCGCCTTCTTGCGCCGCTGCCCCGATGTCGAGTGCAGCTCCTCCTTGAGGGTGTCCATCTCCTTCGAGAGGTCGAAAGCGCGGAGAATGTCGAGAATGGCCTCGGCGCCCATCCCTGCATTGAAAAGGTCGCCGTGCTTGTCGTTGAGCTCGCGCCGCCGCGCCTCGGTGAGGAGCAGGAGCGGGCGGATGCTGTCGACTTCGTCCCGCTCGTTCTGGTAGGCGGTCTCCCGCTCCTGGATGGCGGCCTTGGCGGCGTCGATGTTCCGCTGACGCTCGGAGTCGAGCGCAGCCTGGCGCTCCTCGTTGTCGCCCTCCATCGCCTGCTGGGCCGCGATGCGGTCGTTGTCCCTGGTCAGCTGGGACTCCATCTGTTCCTTGAACTCGGCAAACGACTCATCGAGTTCGCGGAGCTTTTCACGACGGGCGTAGTCGTTGACGGACGTGATGATGTACTGCGCGAAGTAGAGAACGCGCTCAAGGTTGCGGGGCGACAGGTCGAGGAGCAGCCCAAGCCGGCTGGGGATGCCCTTGGCGAACCAGATGTGCGCGACGGGAGCGGCGAGGCTTACGTGCCCCATGCGCTCGCGCCTCACCTTGGAGCGGGCGACCTCCACCCCGCAACGGTCGCAGATGACGCCCTTGTAACGGATCTTCTTGTACTTGCCGCAGTAGCACTCCCAGTCCTTCGTCGGGCCGAAGATCTTCTCGCAGAACAGCCCCTCCTTCTCGGGGCGGAGCGTGCGGTAGTTGATCGTCTCCGGCTTGGCGACCTCGCCGTACGACCACTGCTTGATCTGCTCGGGCGATGCGAGCGAGATGCGGATGGCGTTGAAGTCCGTCGCGTTGGGCATCTGCAAGTTCTCCTCGCGGGGCTATCCCCGCGCTGTCGGCTTTCTCGGGGCCGCTTCCGCCGCCCGCTCTAGTTGTGGTCCGCCTCGCTCTCTTCCTCCGAGGCCTGACGCGCGTATGCGCCAAGATCCATACGCACTTCCGTCGCAACATCCGACTCCTGCTCCTCGAGCGGCACGAAGTCCGCCTCCCAGGCAGGCGCGACAGGCTCGACGGGAGCCGCGACGGTCGTGTCGATATCCTCTTCGTCCTCCTCGGCGTACGTGAAGCGCGGAGCGGGAATCCCGCGATCGTCCTCGTAACGAAGCTCCACGGCGAGGCCAAGGCTCTGCAGCTCCTTCACCAGCACGTGGAACGACTCCGGCACGCCGGGCTGCACCACCTCCTCGCCCTTCACGATGGCTTCGTAGGTCTTCACGCGCCCCACGACGTCGTCGGACTTGACGGTGAGCATCTCCTGCAGGTTGTAGGCTGCGCTGTAGGCCTCGAGCGCCCACACCTCCATCTCTCCGAACCGCTGCCCGCCGAACTGCGCCTTGCCGCCAAGCGGCTGTTGCGTGATGAGCGAGTACGGCCCCGTCGAGCGGGCGTGGATCTTGTCCTCCACTAGGTGGATGAGCTTGAGCATGTAGATGTACCCCACGGTGACGGGGTTGTCGAAACGCGCTCCGGTGCGCCCGTCGTAAAGCACCGACTTCCCCACTACCGGCGCAGCGACGTTGAGGGCTCTCCCCACCTGAAGCGCCTGGTCGTACAGCTCGGCGAACGCCTGGTCCTCAGTGGCGAGCTTCACGCCCGTCGCAGCCTCGTAGTCCTCCGCGCAGTCCTGAAGCCACACCTTGAGGCAGACCTCCGATGCGTATTCGGAGATGCGGTCGTTGAAGACGCGGTCGGCGTCGTAGCCGCGTTCGGCGACCCAGGCGCGGGCCCTGGCCCAGTCCGGCTCGTACTCGTCGTCTCCAAGCAGGTCGCTGCCTGCCGCCCCGGCGCGTTCGAGGATCCACGCCCTCGCCAGGGCGTCGCGAATGTCGTCGACGGTGGCCCCGTCGAACACGGGAGTCGCCGCGCGGAAGCGGAGCTTGTGCGCGGCAAGCCCAAGGTGCGTCTCGAGCACCTGCCCCAGGTTCATCCGGGAAGGCACGCCAATGGGATTGAGGATGATGTCGACGGGCGTGCCGTCGGTAAGGTAAGGCATATCTTCAATGGGCATAATGCGCGAGACGACGCCCTTGTTGCCGTGACGCCCGGCCATTTTGTCGCCCTCGGCGAGCGTGCGCGTCTGCGCGACCCAGACCCGCACGAGCTTGTTCACGCCCGGAGCAAGGTCGTCGCCGTTCTCCCGGGTGAGCACCCGCACATCGATGATCTTGCCGCGCTCGCCGTGAGGCACCCGCAACGAGGTGTCCTTTACGTCCCGCGCCTTCTCGCCGAAGATGGCGCGAAGCAGCTTCTCCTCAGCTGTAAGCTCGGTCTCGCCCTTCGGCGTAATCTTGCCGACGAGAATGTCGCCCGGCCCCACCTCCGCGCCGACGCGGATGATGCCTTCCTCGTCCAGGTTGCGCAGAGCGTCCTCTCCAACGTTGGGGATATCGCGGGTGATCTCCCCAGGCCCAAGTTTCGTATCGCGGGACTCCACCTCGTACTTTTCGATGTGGATAGAGGTGAACTTCGAGTCCCGCACGATGCTTTCCGACACAATAATGGCGTCCTCGAAGTTGTAGCCCTCCATTGCCATGAAAGCGCAGAGGACGTTCTGCCCGAGGGCGAGGTCGCCCTCCTGCGTCGAGGAGCTGTCGGCGAGCGGATCGCCCGCCTTGACTACCTGCCCTATGGACACGCTCGCGCGCTGCGTGAGGCACGTCCCCTGGTTGGAGCGCACGAACTTGCGAAGCACCTGGGTGTGCTCGGCCCCGTCGGCGCCGGTGATTATCACGAAGTCGCCGGTGACCGAGGTGACGACGCCGTCGTACTTGGCTAGCACCATCTGCCCGGAGTCTCGCGCGACGCGCTGCTCCATGCCCGTGCCGACGAGCGGGGCGTCGGGCTTAAGCAGAGGCACGGCCTGGCGCTGCATGTTCGAACCCATCAGCGCCCGGTTGGCGTCGTCGTGCTCCAGGAAGGGGATGAGCGCGGTCGAGATGCTCACGATCTGCATCGGGGCCACATCCACATAGTCGACCCGGCTGGGAGGCTCCAGCACATAGTCGTCGGCGTGCCTGCACTCCACTCGTTCCTCGGTAAGCTGGTGCTTGTCGTCCATCGGCGAGGTGGCCTGGGCGATGATGTACTTGTCCTCCTCGTCGGCGGGGAGATAGACCACGTCGTCCATGGCGGAGGACACGTAGGGGTGCGTCGCAATCATCCGTTCGGGAAGGGCGGCGATACGCTTGGCGGCGGGGTTGGATATAACGTGCCCCGCGCGCACGATAGTCTTCCCCTCCTCGTCCTTAACGTCCTCGTCGACCGTGCGGCCCGCCAGATCGGGAGCGCTGCTCGATATCTGCTTGTGCACCTTGCGGTAGGGCGTTTCGATGAAGCCGTACTCATTCAGGCGCGCGTAGGTGGCGAGGGAGCCGAGCAGTCCGATGTTGGGGCCTTCAGGCGTCTCGATTGGGCAGATGCGGCCATAGTGCGAGTAGTGCACGTCGCGCACTTCGAACCCTGCGCGCTCCCGCGAAAGCCCGCCAGGCCCGAGCGCCGAGAGCCGGCGCTTGTGCGTGAGCTCGGCCAGCGGGTTGGTCTGGTCCATAAATTGCGAGAGCTGCGAGCCCCCGAAGAACTCGCGTATTGCGGCGACGACCGGGCGGATATTAATAAGGGCGCTCGGCGTAGCCTCCTCCTGGTCGAGGATCGTCATGCGCTCCTTGACGACGCGCTCCATACGCATCAGGCCAAGCCGGAGCGAGTTCATGATGAGCTCCCCGACCGCGCGCACGCGGCGGTTGCCAAGGTGGTCGATGTTGTCGGGCGTCGCAGCCAAGTTGTTGATGCGGATCATCATGCGAATCATCTCGATGATGTCCTGCCGCGTTAGCGTCCGGTTCTCCTGGGACACTTCCTGCCCCATGCGACGGTTCATCTTGTACCGCCCCACCTTCCCGAGGTCGTAGCGCCGCGGGTTGAAGAACAGGTTCTCGAGCAGCGCCCGGGCGCTCTCCTCGCTGGGAGGCTCGCCGGGCCGCAGCCGCCGGTAGACCTCCACGAGCGCTTGCTTGTGAGTCTGGACGCCGGTGTCCTTGTCAATCGTCGTCTTGATGTAGGCGTGGTCAGGATCAGTGTCAACGTCCTCGAACAGGGAGAGAATCTGTTCTGCCTCGTAACCAAGGGCCCGAAGGAAGGTCGAGACCGGCAGCTTGCGTTTGCGGTCGATCTTCACGGAGATGACGTCGTGAGGGCTGGTCTCGAACTCGAGCCATGCGCCCCGGTAGGGGATCAGCTTCGAGAGCGAGACGTTCCTGCCCGTGCCCGGGTCCTGAAGCCTGGTGAAGTACGCCCCCGGCGAGCGCACCAGCTGGCTGACCACGACGCGCTCCGCTCCGTTGATGACGAACGTGCCCGCAGGCGTCATCATCGGAATGTCGCCGAAGTAGAGCAGCTGCTCCTTGATCTCGCCGGTGTCCTTCACCTCGAGCTCGACGGTGACGTAGAGCGGCGCCTCGTAGGTGATTTCACGCTCGCGGCACTCTTCCTCCGTGAACTTGGGCTCACGGAACTCATAGTCGCCGAACTTGAGCTCGAACCGGCTCCCGGTGACGTCCTGAATAGGATTAATCTCGTCGAGCACTTCGCGAAGCCCTTCGGACTTCAGCGACTCGAAGGATTGCGTCTGTATCTGCACCAGGCTGTTCGGTTCGAGCACCTGATGGACGCGGGAGTAGGACTTGAGAGGGTGAACGGGCGAACGGTCGGTGCGGGCAACGAGTGAGGTCATGGTTGAGTCAACACTCCTGGCGGCTAGCCTGCCGCGCGCGCAAAAAGGGCCCAGCGCGTATGCGGCACTAGACCAAGGCTATGGTTAGAAGGCCAGAAAACTGGGGTGTCGCAGCGCGTTGGGCGGCATTCGACTCCTGATCAGCCGCGATTGTAACCCCAACCCCCGCTTCCGTCAACATCGCGTGGAGGCTGGACGACTGCTCAGCCTCGCCCAGGAGTCTGCGGCGGCGCGCGCCCTCCCGCCGGGCCGCTGTCACCCCTCGCCCGGAGGCTCCGCAGCGGGAGCGCCCCCCAGCCGACGCTCCGTGCCGTTGAGCAAGCGCTGAATGTTGTCGCGATGCATCCATACGACGAGCGGGCCGCACACGAGCGCAAAGTAAAGGTGCGGCAGCGGAAGCTCCAGCAGCGCCGCCGCTGCGGCGAATGCGGCGACAACCGCCGCCACCGACAGTATCGATCCGAGCGATACGTACCGTGTTAACGCGACAACCGGCGCGAACACCACAATCCCCACGGCTGCCGTCCACGGCAGCAGCGCCCCGGCGGCGCCGACTCCCGTCGCCACCCCGCGCCCTCCGCGGAACCCCGCGAACACAGGGAGCATATGCCCCGCCATCACCGCCGCCGCCGCGCTTGCCTCCACCCAGGCGCTGTCGGACACGCCTCGCGCCAGCACGACCGCCCCCACGCCCTTGCCGCAGTCGAGCAGCCCCGACGCCAGCGCAATGCGCTTGCCCCCGGCCCGCAGCACATTGGTCGTGCCCGTCTTGCCGCTCCCGACGCCTCGCACGTCGACGCCGCGCAACAGCCGAACAAGGAGGAGTCCGGGCTGCACGCTCCCCATCAGGTAGGCGAGCGGGACGACGAGCCAGTCCACTACGCTACCGCCTCGCCCGCGCGGCGCGATGGCCGGAGCTACGCCCGTTTCGCGCCCGGGCAGCCGCCTTCGCCCGGTTGTCGCCGATGACGTGGACTCCGCCCTTGCCCCGGAACTCGATCTTGAGAGGCACCCCGTCGTATTCGAACGCCTCGCGGATGCGGTTCGCCAGGTAACGCTCGTACGAAAAGTGGATGCGTCCGGTGTTGTTGACGTAGAACACGAACGTAGGCGGACGCGCAGCGTCCTGCTTCACCCGGTAGAGCTTGAGCGAGCCCTTCGCCCCGCCCGACGGAGGGAGCCGGCGGGCTACCGCCTCCATAACCGTGCGGGTCAGCGTCGGGCCGTCGACCCACGCGTTCCGCCTGGCGTTGAGCGCGAACGCCGTGCGAAGCAGCTCCTCGACGCCCTCGCCCTCCGTGGCCGACGTGAAAACGACCGGCGCGCCCGACAGAAATCGCATGCGCGACCGCACAAGATTGGTGAACCGCCGCGTCTCGCGGCGCGGGTCGAGCTTCGTAATCAAGTCCCACTTGTTCACGGCGACCACTACAGCCTTGAACGCCTCCGCAGCCTGACCGGCGATATGCAAGTCCTGATCGGTGGCGGGCTGCGTAGCGTCCATCACGACAATCGCCACGTCGCATCGGTGGATGGCGGCGGCGGCGCGCAGCACGCTGAACTTCTCGATGCCGGGCTGCACGGCGCCCCGCCGGCGGACGCCCGCCGTGTCGATCAGCGCCGCCGAGACGCCCTCGAACTCGAACGCCGAGTCGAGCGCGTCGCGCGTCGTCCCCGGCGCGGCGCTCACAATCGAGCGCTCCTGCCCGAGAATTGCGTTCGTGAGCGCCGACTTCCCCACGTTGGGCCTGCCGATAATGGCGATCCGCGGCGTGTCCGGCGCAGGGGCCGCCTCGTCGGTCGATGGCAGGAGCGCGAGAACGGCGTCGAGCAGATCGCCGATGCCGCGCCGGTGCAGCGCGCTCACCGGCAAAGGCTCGCCAAGCTTCAGCGAGTAGGCGTCGGCGGAGAGCGCCTCCTGACTCGGATTGTCCGCCTTGTTGACGGCTAGCGCCACTGGCTTGCCGGACTGGCGCAGCCGGTGCGCGGCAGCCTCGTCGGCATAGCCCGGCCCCCCGCGCGCGTCGGTGACGAACAGCACAGCGTCGGCGGCGTCGATTGCAGCGTCGACCTGCGCTGTGATGTGCGCCTCCATCTCCGTCTCCGGCTCCGGAACAAGCCCGCCGGTGTCCGCAAGCAGGAAGCGGCAGCCCTCGAACTCGGCCTCCGCAATCATCCGGTCGCGGGTGGTGCCCGCCTCCTCCGCCACGATGGCGGAGCGCCGCCCCAGGATGGCGTTGAAAAGGCTCGACTTGCCAACGTTGGGCCGCCCGACGATAGCCACCAGAGGAAGCGGCGCTCCGGGGCGGGCGACCGGCTCTAATCGCTCTCCTGTCGTCGTAGCTGCGCCGGAGACCCGGACAAGGCCCTCCGCAGTAGGCGGCGCCGAAGCCGAAGAGTCCGCGCCTTGCTCTGCCATATTCTTCCTAACTCCCATTGCCGGCGCCGGCCTTGCGGGCCAGCAGCTGCAGGATGGCCTTCTGCGCGTGCAGGCGGTTCTCCGCCTGATCGTACGCGACCGACTGTGGATGCTCGAGCATGCCGTGGGCCATCTCTTCGCCGTAGTGCGCCGGCATCGGATGCATCAGCAGCGCCCCCGGATTCGCGAGCGACACGAGCCGCTCATCGACCTGATAGCCCTGGAACGCCGCCCTCCGCTGCGCCGACTCCGCCTCCTGCCCCATGCTCGTCCACACGTCGGTGTAGAGCACGTCCGCCTCCTCCGCCGCCTCGTCGGGCGACTGCGTAAGCTGGACGTCCACGGTCGCGCTGTTCGCGCCGGCGGCGCGGGCCCTCAGCCGCGCGGCGTCGCCCTCCGAGAATCCGTACCCCTCCGGCGACGCGCACGCGAATCGCGCCCCCAGCGCCACAGCTCCCAGCCCGAGGCTCAGCGCGCAATTGTTCGCGTCGCCGATGTACGCGACCTTCAGCCCGCTCAGCTTCTGCTTACGCTGCGTAATCGTGAGCAAGTCGGCGACTGCCTGACACGGGTGCTCGATGTCCGACAGCGCATTGACGACCGGCGCCGATGCCGACGCGGCGAGGCGCTCGAGCGTGCTGTGCCGGTTAACGCGGGCGATGATCGCCGCGCACCACCGGTCGAGCACGCGCGCCATATCCTCGGCCGGCTCGCGCGTGTCGATCCCCACCTCGTCGGCCCCAACGAAGATGGCGCGCCCTCCAAGCTCGTACACGGCAATGTCGAACGACACTTTGGTGCGGAGCGACGGCTTCTCGAACAGCATCGCGACGGACTGCCCGGCGAGCGGCTGCTCGCCGCCCCCCTGCCGCTGCGCGTACGCGCTGCCCGACTCGATGAGCGAGGCAAGCTCGGCGTCGGTCACGTCGTCGATAGAGAGGAAATCGGTGGAGGCCATGCCGTCGATCCTTTTGGGAATGCTGGGGAATAGTGTAAGGGATTCGCTTGAGGCGGGAGGGTTATGTGGCCTCGTTGTCCTCATTGAGCATCGCGATGTAGTTGTCGTAGGCGAACAGCCGGTCGCGCGACTTGCCTGTAATCTCCAGTGCAATGCCCATGTCTACGAGGCGATTCATCGCGGCAGAGACGGTGGGGAATGAGAGCGACGTCCTGGCGGCGGCGACGGATAGCGAGAGTATCGGCCTCTCTTTGAGAGCCTCGTGCACCCGGTCGCCGGTTGTGGCGGACAGAGTCCAACAGATCGTAATAGGCAGTGCGGCGCTGCTTCAGGCGCCCGCACGCGCCGCTTCGTAATGGCCGACGGCTCCTCGATGCATGCGGCAGGTTCCTCTCCGTCAAAGAAACTTGAATAGCGGCTTGCGCTATTTAAGTTTACACCGGAAACGTTTAATAGCGGGCAATAGCGGACGCGCTGGCTACTCCCGGCGCGGGCCGTGGAGGTCGGAGATGGTGTCGACGTAAGCGACCCACGCATCGTCGGCCAACGACTTCGTCACGGCGATCTCAGGGCTTGGGAGGCGGTTGCGGATAGCCTCGTGATAGAGCAGGCTCAGCTCGTACCACTGCTCGTAGCGCCGCTCGCGCTCGGTGTCCGGCGCCATCCTCTCCATGTCGTCTCTCCCTGCGGCGCCGGAGCCGCGAAGGCCCCGGGCCCTATGCCGGCGCCGCCTGGCCTCCCAGCATCGCTTGCACGGTGGCGCCGATGACGGCGGGCGTCGGAATGATGCGGCACCCCGCGTCTTCGAGCGCAGCCATCTTCTCCGAAGCGAGGGCCGCCTTGCCGGTGATGACCGCGCCGGCGTGCCCCATTCGCCGTCCCGGAGGCGCAGTCTGCCCTACTATCAGCGAGGCCACAGGCTTGCGCACGCGCTCCTTGATGAAGGCTGCCGCCTCCTGCTCCTTCGTGCCGCCGATCTCCCCGATCATCACAATCGCCTCGGTGTCCGGGTCGTCGTTGAACATCGAGAGAACGTCGACGAACGTCGTGCCGGAGACCGGATCGCCCCCAATGCCTACGCAGGAGGACTGCCCGATCCCGCGCGCGGTAAGCTGGCCGACCGCCTCATAGGTGAGCGTGCCGCTGCGGGAGACGACCCCGACCTTCCCCGGCAGATGAATGTTGCCGGGCATAATGCCGACTTTGGCCTTGGCTCCCGGAGTGATGAGGCCGGGACAGTTTGGCCCGATCAGGCGCGTCGGCTTGCCTTCGAGGTAGCGCATCACCATCGTCGAGTCGCGCACTGGCACGCCCTCGGTGATGCAGACAACCAGCGGAATCCCCGCGTTGGCAGACTCGAGAATAGCGTCCGCGGCGAAAGGAGGAGGCACGAAGATGAGGGCGACGTTGGCCCCCGTCGCGTCCGCCGCCTCCCGCACCGTGTTGAAGACGGGCACGCCGCCGAGAACGGCGTCGCCGCCTTTTCCGGGCGTTACGCCCGCCACGAGGTTTGTGCCGTAGGCCTGGCATCGTTCGGCGTGAAAGCTGCCCTCTCGCCCGGTAATCCCCTGCACGAGCAGGCGCGTGTTTTCGTTCACCAGAATGGACATAACTGCTCCGCTAGGCTTTGATGGCGTCGGCCGCTTCTTCCAGCGTGTCGACCATGGTCGCCGCGAGGCCGGAATCGGCGAGGATCTGCTTGCCCTCGTCGACGTTGGTGCCAAGCATGCGCACCACGAGCGGGGGGCGGCGGTCGGCCTTGCCGTAGGCGTCGACAATGCCCCGCGCGGCGATGTCGCATCGCAAGATGCCTCCGAAGATGTTCACGAGCACCTTCTCGACGTTCCGGTCGGAGAGCATCAGCAGAATGGCGCGGCTTATCTTCTCCTCGGCGGCGCCGCCTCCAACGTCGAGGAAGTTGGCGGGCTCCGCGCCGGCGAACTTCACCGTGTCCATTGTGGCCATCGCCAGCCCGGCGCCGTTCACCATGCACCCCACGTTGCCGTCGAGCTTGACGTAGGCGATGCCCGCCTCCGAGGCCTGCGCCTCGAGCTCGTCCTCCTGCGACACGTCCCGCAACTGCGCCTCCTGCCGGTGGCGGAAGAGCGCGTCGTCGTCGAGACTCACCTTGGCGTCGAGCGCAAGCATCTTCCCGTCGGTCGTGAGGACGAGCGGGTTGATCTCGATCATCGTGGAGTCGAGTCCCATGTACGCCTGATAGCAGGCGTCGACGAGCGCCGCGAACGGACGGGTCTGCTCCGCGGGAAGCCCAAGAAGCCCCGCGAGCCGCCGCCCCTGAAACGGCTGAAAGCCGATAGCCGGGTCAATCGGCTCGGTCAGCACCTTCTCCGGCTCGGTCTGCGCAACCTCTTCGATCTCCATGCCGCCGGCTGCCGAGGCGATAACCACAGGCCGCCGCCGCCCGCCGTCGGTGGTGATGCTGAGGTAGAGCTCGCGCTCAATGTCCATCGTTTGCTCGACGAGCGCCTTGTGAACGGGAGCCCCCTGCGGCCCCGTCTGGAAGGTGATCAGCGTGCTCCCGATGAGCGACTCGGCGAACCCGGCGGCCTCGGCGGGGCTCGCGACGACCTTCACGCCGCCTGCCTTGCCGCGCCCCCCGGCGTGCACCTGGGCCTTGACGACGGCTGTCCCGCCGAGCTTTCCGGCAGCGTCGGCAGCCTCTTCGCTTGATGAGGCGACGTAGTTTTCAGGCACGGGCACGCCGTAGCTGGCCAACAACTCCTTGGCCTGGTATTCGTGCAGCTTCATAAAGCGTCCTCTCCGTGGGTTGGCCGTCGGCGCCAAGCCGCGGGCCGCCGGGCATGATAGCACGGTTGGCCCTCGCCCTCCGCTTCCCCAGGGGTCTGGGGGAGCGGACGCTCTCCCAGCATCGCGCCAGCGCTGAAACCCAAACCAGGGGGTCTGGGGGAGCGGATGCTCTCCCAGCATCACGCCAGCGCTGAAACCCAAACCAGGGGGTCTGGGGGAGCGGATGCTCTCCCAGCATCGCGCCAGCGCTGAAACCCAAACCAGGGGGTCTGGGGGGAGCGGACGCTCTCCCAGCATCACGCCGGCGCTATTGACTCCGAGCAGCTGCCCGTCGCCGCCAGCCGGCAACCGCAAGCGCCACGCCTGGCAGACCAAACACGACGACCGATATCGCCGCCACCACGATCTGGGCGCTGTGCGGCTGCGCGATCACTCCCTCGTCGGCAGCCCCAAGCCCGCGCTGCAGGACGACCACCCCCAGCAGCAGAGTGGCCAGCACCCAGAACAACCCCCCAGCCAGCAGCAAGCGCCACATGGCTACCGCCGCTCCACCGGATCGATCGGAACGCGCCCCGCAATCCCCGCCGCCTGCTCGAAGACAGCCGCCGCCGACAGCAGCGCCGCCTCCGCCCCACGCGCCGCCGTAAGCTGCAGACCTACTGGCAGCCCCGACGCTGTGAACCCGCAGGGCACGGACACCGACGGGCACGCGGTGAGCGTCAGCGCGAACGACATCATCAGCCAGCTGATGTATGTGTCGAACGCTACTCCCCCAGCCTCTTCCACGTACCGATGATTGATGTCGAACGGCGGAACGAGCACCGTCGGCGACGCGAGAACGTCCCACTGCTGAAAGAAATCCGCCGCCCGGTAGTAGAGCGCCCCGCGCGCAAGCTCCGCGCGATTCACGTCGTCCGCCGAGAGCGCCAGCCCCTTCTCGACGTTCCACACAACCTCCGGCTTGAGCAGCTCCCGCTGCTCCGCAAGAAGCCGCTTGTACGACGCGGCGAACTGCGCGGCCCGCAGCGTCTGGAAGATATCCTCCGCGTCCGAAAGCTCCGGCGCGCCTTCCCCCACTGCGGCGCCGCACGCCTCGAATAGCCGGACGGCCCGCCCGCACAGCTCCCGCACCTCCGCATCGACGGGCGCAATGCCCAGGTCGGGAGAGTACGCGACGCGGCGCGGCGGCGACGGGCTGTCTACCGCCTCCACGAACGGACGCTCCGGACGAGGCAGGCTGATCGGGTCGACGGGCGTCGTTCCGCTCGCCTGCGTGTCGAGAAACAGCGCGACATCGCCGACTGTTCGCCCCATCGGCCCCTCGACCGACAGCGTTGCGAACGGGATCTCTTTCGGGCCGTGCGGCACGCGCCCCGGCGTAGGACGCAGCCCCACTACCGAGCAGAAGCTTGCAGGAATGCGCAGGCTCCCCCCAAGGTCGCTCCCCGTAGCCAGCCACACCTGGCCGGTGGCCAGCGCGACTGCCGACCCGCCCGATGACCCCCCGCACGTCATCCGCGTGTCCCACGGGTTCCGCGTCTTCCCGAACACCTCGTTGAACGTATTCGCCCCGGCGCCGAACTCCGGCGTGTTCGACTTCGCCAGCACGACGCCGCCCCGCGATTCGATGTTCTCCACCAGGTAGTCCGAGCGCTCCGGCACGTGGTCCGCGTAGATGGGCGAACCCTTGGTCGAGCGCACCCCGGCGACATCCTTCAGATCCTTCACCGCAATCGGCAGACCGTACAGGTAACCGGGCGGCGGAGCGTCCGGCGGGCCCGCCGCCATCAGCCGCCGCGCGTGCTCGCGCGCTCGCTCGGCCGCCAGCGTCGGCAGCGCGTTCACCGCGCCGTCGGTCTCGCCGATCCGCTGCAGCGCAGCGTCGATCAGCTCCAGAGGCGACGCCTCGCGGCGGGCCAGCTTCTCCACAGCCTCGCGGGCCGTGAGCCTCACCAGATCGTTCACTCCCGGATCTCCACTCCTGCGCGCTCTTCGGCAAGCATGAACGTCGCCAGATTGTCGTAGCCGCCCCAGCCCCGCCGGATGCCTTCCTCCTGCACGCGCATCGCCATCGCGGCAAGCTCCATCGGCGCGCCCATCTCCTCTGCAAGCTGCTGTCCCAGACTAACGTCCTTGTGCGCCAGACTCAGCGTGAACCGCGGCGTCGCAAAGTCTCCCTTGAACACCACACCGGGCAGCTGGTTCAGCAGCGTCTGCTTCCCGAAAGCAGCGTCTCGCAGCACCTGCAGCATCACTCCCGGCGCCACCCCCGCCTTTACCGCAAGCGTCATCCCCTCCTGCACCACGATGCGCGTCGTTAGCGAAATGGAGTTGTGCACCAGCTTGGCCACAGTCCCCGAACCGATAGGCCCCACGTAGCTGACTCCCTGACCGATAGCCTCGAACACCGGACGCGCCAGCTCGAACACCTCCCGGTCGCCCCCGACCATCACGGCGAGCGTCCCCGCCTCGGCCCCGATTGTGCCCCCGCTCACCGGCGCGTCGAGCATATGCGCCCCCACAGCCTCGATGCGCTCGGCCACCTGCCGCACCCGCGACGGCGACCCTGTGGACAAGTCCGCGTACACGGCGCCCGGCTGCAGACCCAGCGCAAGACCTTGCGGGCCGAGCGCGACCTCCTCCACCTCCGCAGGCCCCGGAAGCGACGTGAGAACGATCTGCGCCTGCCGCGCCGTCTCCTCCGGCGACGACGCCCACTCCGCCCCCATCTCCCGGTGCTCGCTCGTCTTCGCCTCGTCGATGTCGTGCACCACCAGCTGATGCCCCGCTTTGATGAGGTTCCGCGCCATCGGCCCGCCCATATTCCCGAGACCAATAAACCCAACGCGCATATCGCCCTCCTCCGTCCGCGTGCGCTGTCAGGTTATCAGCCCAGCGGAGGCGCTAGCAGGAGAAGCGCGAGCCGAGTCGGCGTAGGCGGCGGTGAGAGCGGTTCTATGGGGGCGACGACGCCGTGCCCCGTGACTCGACGAACAGTGAGAGCTCCACGAGTTGCTCCGACAGCACAGGCTCTCCGGTATCGCGCCAGACGATGACGGTGTACACGCCGGGCTCCGCGAGGAGTTCGCCTATGTCGGCGGTGAAGGCGAAGTGAGCGTCGCTCTCCGTCCACGTGCTTGCAACGACATCGTTCGCGTCAAGCCCTGAGTAGGAGTAGCCGGGCCGGAGAGGCTCCAGAATCCGTGCGGCGTAGGGGCGAGGACAGTTCGTCGTGAACCCTCCGCCGGTGCAGTAGCTGTCGAGCGCGCCGATCTGCGCCGGCGTCTTCGGCGTGGGAAGCGGGTCGTAAGCGATGGACACGACGCCGCCGACGGAGATGCCCGCCTCGCGCTTGGAGAGGGAGAACGACAGCACGCCATTCTCGTCGAGTTCCGGCGGGCCGTCGGCTTTCGCCGCTCCGCCCTCGAAGTGCTGAACGAACGTGGTTCGCCGCCCGTTGAACGCGATGCCGATACTCACCGCGCGGTGCGTCGCGCCCAGGATGTTGTCGCGATGCCCCCAGTCCGCATGAGCGTCGTCGTACATCATCGACCATTGATGCTGCGTAATTGACTCTTTCGGGTCTTGCACATTGCACCGAACCAAGAAGGAGCTGCACCTGTTTTCTTCCCACTTGCTGTCAGTCCATCCGTTCATCGACGCATTCTCGGATGCGTAACTTGTGCCGCCGGTCTGCGAGTACACCATGTAGGGTTTGCGGCCGTCAGCCCACCAGTGGCCAAAATAGTCGTGCTCCAGCATATCCTCGGCGTGGAGTTGCGCTGCCGGATTAGAGCCAAGCGCAACCGGCGGCAGGCCGTGATCGGCGCGGTCGTTGTTGATGAGCCGCAGCGCGTGATAGCGCAGCTCTTCCGCCTCGTCTGCGGACAGGCGCGACACTGGCGTCGGAGTCGGCGTAGCATCTGGTGCCCCTGATTCCTGGTTCCCTATGGAGTATCCCACTATCGCGATGAAGGCCGCCGCGAGAAGGAGAAAGGCTATCAGCGCGATCTTGCCGGCACAGCCTGAGCCGCCCGGTTCGCGCGGCGACGCAGGCGCATCAGGAGGCTCTCCGATCCCCGCCCCGTGGCGCGATTGCCGTTCCTCAATCATCTGCGCGACCTCCTCGCTGGACACCGACCGGATTGTGCAGGTGCAGCGCGCCAAGCGCTGGCGGTAAAGCTCTCGCCGCACTTCATGCACCGAACAAGATGGTTCCCTGTCAACTCGCTCTCCCCAAACTAGAATATCCCAACAAACTAGGAGGTCTGGGGGAGCGGACGCTCTCCCGGCAGCGCGCCAGCGCTGAGCCGGTGGCGCAGTAACGGGTTCGCTCCTACAATGGCCCCCGGCCCGCCCACGGACTCTGTCCCTCCCGTCGGCAGCCGGCCACGGCAATGAGCTTTCCCACAAGAATTTCCCAAAACCGGCCCATCCCTTGCCCTCGGCGGCAGGGTGGACTGAATGACTGAAAACGGAGGAACGCTATGGCTGACGCCATCCGGGTAGGAATCATCGGCGGAAACGTAGCCGGATGGGCGGGACGCGCCCATCTCCCCGCGTTTGCCGCCGGCATTCCCGGCGCCGAACTCGTCGCCGTTTCCACAACCCGCCAGGAGTCCGCCGACGAGTCCGCCCGAACGTTCGGCGCCCGTTACGCCTACGACAACCATCACGACCTGCTTGCCAACCCTGAGATCGACGTCGCCGCCGTCTCGGTCAAGCTCCCGATGCACTACGAACTGACGAAAGACATCATCGCCGCCGGCAAGCACGTCTACACCGAATGGCCGCTCGGCACGACCACCGAACAGGCGCAGGAGATGGCCGATTTGGCCGACGCCGCCGGAGTCCGCACCTGCGTAGGCCTGCAGTCCCGGCGCTCCGCCGAGTACCGCGAGATACGCCGCATCATCGACTCCGGCGCCGTCGGCGACGTCCTCACCGTCAACCTCATGCAGTTCGCCTCCGGCGCGCTCGCGCGCCCTTCCGGACGCATCTGGATGCGCCACGCCGACGCCCACGCCAACACGCTGAGCATCACCTTCGGCCACGCTATCGACGGCCTCATCGCTATGCTCGGCCCCATCGCGCAGGTGTCGTCGGTGCTCAGCACCCAAACCAGGCAGTGGACGGCGTCCGACACAGGCGAACAATTCGACGTCGATTCCCCCGACACTGTGCTCGTGAGCGGGCTGCTCGCCTCCGGCGCGGCGTTCTCCGTTCACATCGCTTCCGTCGCCGCGCTCTCTACCGGCCACCATCTCCAAATCCACGGCAGCAAAGGGACGATCACCCTCGACGCCCCAGGCTCGACCCATTCCGGCGAAGGTGCGCTGCGCGTCGCCCTCGACGGCGAGCGCGAGCTCCGCGAGATTGCCGCGCCCCAGGACGAGTGGGTCTCCGCAGCCCGCCTCACAGGTTCCCCCGTCAATATCGGCAAAACCTGGAGCGCCTACGCCGAGGCCATCCTCTCCGGCGCCGACTTCCATCCCTCGTTCGCCGACGCCGTCGAACACCACAAGCTCGTCGACGCGGTCCAGCGCGCCTCCGACACAGGCCGGACGCAGACGCTCTAGTCAGCGACATCAGCCTGGTGCAGGCGCCCCAAGGCGGCGTTACCCTTACTGCGTGACTCCCAACTCCGATACAGGAAGCGACCGGGGAGCGCTGCTCATCCGCTCCGTGCGGAATATCCTGGCCATTGAGGCCCGCGACGGCTACCCCAACAGGGCGGTGCGCGGCGGCCTCGACCTCTTCCTTGATACGCTCCGCGGCGAAGCCGCTAGCCATCCCGCCTTGCGCGCGCTTGCCGGCCAGGGACTGCTCTCCGTCGTCTACGCCGAGCTCGGCCCCGACAAACGTCGGCTCTGGGCCGAAGAAGCCGCTCGCCTCGTTGGTCGAGGCGAAGCAGCTACCCGTTCCGACCCTCCCCCCTCTCCTCCCTCTGCTTCTTCTCACGTGCAAGCAGGAGAGCGAGCCGAAGGAGCAGGACGCGCTTCCTCCAACCCGTCCTCGCAACAGGAAGAGGGCGCCAAAGAACCAGCCCGCCCCCGCTCCGGCAGACGCTCGAAAGCCGCATCCGGCGGCGAGAGCGCTCCTCCCGTCTCCCTCGACGCGCCTCTCGTTCAACTACGCGGTGTAACGAGCGCGCACGCCGCCAAGCTGCTGAAGGCGGGCGTCGCGACGGTGCGCGATCTGCTGTACACGTTCCCCAACCGGCACCTCGACTACAGCCGCCGGCGCTCCATTCGACAGCTCGTCTCCGGCGAAGAGCAGACCATCATCGCAACGCTGTGGGAGGCCCACGACCTGCAGCTGGGCGCCAGAGGCCGCCTCAGGGCCACGCAGGCCGTCGTCGGGGACGACACCGGAAACATACGGGCTATCTGGTTCGGACAGCCCTGGCTCGCCAGACAGTTCAACAACGCCCTCGCAAGCGGCCCCGTGCGGATAGTGCTTAGCGGCAAGGCGGACGCCTTCAACGGGCGGCTCCAGTTCGAGAACCCGGAGTGGGAGCTGCTCGACGGCCCCGGCACCGCAGACCTCGCCGGCCTCGCGCATACCGGACGACTCGTGCCTGTGTACCCCTCGCACGACAACATCCCCGCGCGCGCTATGCGCAACATCGTCCGCGCCGCCCTTCAGGCCGCCACTCGCAACGGACGTATTCAGATCGACGACCCCTTGCCCGAAGACCACCGCCAGCATGCGGAGCTCCCGACGCTGCCATGGGCCATAGACCAGGCGCACTATCCGGCGTCGGAGGCGAACAAGGAGCTGGCCCGCCGCCGGCTCGCGTTCGACGAGTTCCTCACTCTGCAGCTCGCCGTTGGCCTCAAACGCGGGGCTGCCGAGCAGGAGCCCGGCATCCCCCTTCCCGCCAACCCGCCGATTATCCGCTCGTTCATCGCGTCGCTGCCCTTTGCGCTCACGAAAGGCCAGGAAGCAGCCCTTGCCGAGGCGATGCGCGATATATCGTCGGGCGAACGGCCTATGAACCGCCTGCTGCAGGGCGACGTCGGCTCGGGCAAGACCGTCGTCGCTCTTGCCCTCTTGCTTGCCGCAGCCGCCGACGGCAGGCAGGGCGCCATCATGGCCCCCACCGAGGTGCTGGCCGAGCAGCACTTTTTCAATATCCGCAGGCTCCTCGGCAGCTTGCCCTGGACTATCGACAACCCCGACTGGTTCGCCGTCCCGATCGACGGACGCGAACAGCCCGTCGTCGTCGGGCTGCTCACCGGAAGCACACGCGCCAAGCCCCGCCGCGAAATCCAGCACATGACCGCCGCCGGCGGGCTCGACATCCTCGTCGGCACCCACGCCCTCATTCAGCAGGGCGTCGAACTCCCGGGCCTCGCCCTCGCCGTCGTCGACGAACAGCACCGGTTCGGCGTATTGCAGCGCGCCGCCTTGCGCGGCAAGGGCGCCTCGCCTCACCTGCTCCTGATGTCTGCGACTCCCATCCCGCGAACGCTCGCCCTCACCGTCTATGGCGACCTCGACGTTTCGACAATCGCCGAGCTCCCCAGTGGACGCAAGGAGATCAAGACCCGTGTCGTGGAGCCTCCGCAGGCCCGCCAGGCCGAGGAATTCCTCGTCGAACAGGTGCGCCAGGGCCGGCAGTGTTTCGTCGTCTGCCCCCTCATCGACGAATCCGAGTCCGTCCTTGCCCGCGCTGCGACCGCCGAGTTCGAACGGTTGCGCTCGACCTCTCTCGCAGGAGTGCGCGTTGGGCTGCTCCACGGACGCCTCCCGCTCGCCGAAAAGCAGGCAGTGATGGACCAGTTCCGGGCCGGCGAGACCGACGTGCTCGTCGCCACCCCCGTCATCGAGGTAGGCGTCGATGTCCCGAACGCCTCGGTCATGATGATCCTCGGCGCCAACCGGTTCGGCCTTGCGCAGCTGCACCAGCTGCGGGGACGCGTCGGACGCGGCGAGCTCCAAAGCTACTGCTTCCTGCTTGCCGAACCACCTCCGGACGACTCCGCCGGCGCCTCGGAGGAGGAGCGCGAGGAGGCGCGCAAACGCGCCCACGCGACCCGTGAACGACTCGGCATCCTCGCCCGGACCAACGACGGGTTCGTGATCGCCGAAGAAGACCTGCGCCTGCGCGGCCCCGGCGACTTCTTCGGCACCCGGCAGTCGGGACTCCCCGCTCTCCGAATGGCCCGCTTCGACGACCGCGACATCCTCGCCGCTTCTCGCGAAAACGCCCAGGCCTTCCTCTCCGCCGATCCGGCGCTAAGCGCTTACCCCGCCCTCCGCGAAGCGGTTCTCCGCTTCACCGCCGCCGTAACACCGAATCCGCGTAGCCCGTCGCCCTTCGCAGAAAAAGCGAGGCAGTCACGCTAATGGGTACAGGGGGCGGGCCGCCTCGATTGCCGAGGCGCTTCATCTCTCCCGGCTCTTCACTGATAAAAGCGCGGATCGTTCACGATGTAATCGAGGTCGCCCACGCCGCTGATATCGAGAAAGATCTCCTTCGCTTCCTGACTGAGCACTTGCACCGTTCGCACGATGTCGAGGATCTCCTCCGAACGCCCGTAGCCGTACGAGTCCTCGTAGCCCGCGATGATGACCGACTTGATGAACTCCTCGTCCTCGACGATGAGGTCGAAGCGAGACTGCCAGTACTGCTTCACATCGTCGGGCGCGCCCTCCGGCAGAATGAAGGCGCGCGAGATCTCGGTGATGAGCAGGTTGGCGGACAGCGCCTCGAGCTGCGACCGGTCGATGTCCAGCCCGGGGAGGTCGAGGAACGACGGCAGTTCGCCGGTGTAGCCGAGCAGCGCGAGGTAGTCTGACCGGACGGATTTCGTCTCGTAGAAGAGCGGAACGAGGATTTGGTTCTCGATCCATTCGGGGTAGAGGCGCGGGGCGACTCCGGGGCCGCAGCGGTTGGTGAGCGTGAGCTCGCCGCGGTCGAACGCGGCGGCGATTTCGGAGGTGCCGCCGTACCCGTAGATGAGCTCGAACGGGCCGCCGTTGGCGGACATAAATTCCGTAGCCGGCTCATTGCCCGGAGCAGTAGCCCCCTGTCGCAGCGTGATGCCCTTGTCGAGGATCTCCTGCCACGACGTTGCGACGTCCTTGCGGGTGCAGAAGACGTCGCCGCCTACGGTGAAGCTGGGGGAGCCAAGAATGTGGATAGCCTCCATGTCGAAGTCGGGAATGTCGCCGACAAGGGTCTGGCGCTGGAGCCAGCGGGAGTGGACGGGGCCAACGGTCAGGCCGTCGGGGTCGGCGTCCAGCACTGCCCGCAGACCTCGGTACTGACCGGCGCCCGGCAGGTTCCGCACCACGAAGCGAGTGCTCTCGGGGAAGTAGCGCTCGGCGGTTGCGGCGACGATACGGCTGAACGTGTCGTAACCGCCGCCGGGGCTTGTGCCGGTAATGATGTGGACGGTCTTGCCGCCAAAGTGCTCTTCGGGATCGAACACCCGCGGCGTAGGCGTAGGAGTCGCCGTCGGGGTGGGGGTTGGCTGCGGCGTAGGCGTTGGGGTCGCCGTCGGGGTAGGCGTTGGCGTCGGAGTAGGCGTAGGAGTTGCGGTCGGGGTAGGCGTTGGCTGCGGCGTAGGAGTCGCGGTCGGGGTAGGAGTTGGCTCCGGCATTGGTGTCGGGGTCGCTGTTGGAGTAGGAGTTGGCTCCGGCGTTGGTGTCGGGGTCGCTGTTGGAGTAGGAGTTGGCTGCGGCGTAGGCGTTGGGGTCGCCGTCGGGGTAGGAGTTGACTGCGGCGTAGGCGTTGGGGTCGCCGTCGGGGTAGGAGTTGACTGCGGCGTAGGCGTTGGGGTCGCCGTCGGGGTAGGAGTTGGCTGCGGCGTAGGCGTAGGGATCAACGTCGGAGTGGGCGTTGGCTCCGGCGCCGGCATTGGAGTCGCTGTCGGCCGCGCCTCTGAGCTTTGGGTCGCTTCGAGGCCGGGCGCGTCAGCGGGCGAGGCGGATTGGCAGGCGGTTAGCGCGGTTAGCGCAAGGAGAGCCGAGGCAAGCAGGACGAGTGTACGCAGCAGGCGCCTCCGGTCGGGGGATGTCGAGAGCGTAGCACATGGGGGCGAGGGCGCTGCTGGGTTCCGCCCTCGCGAAACGACAAGCGAGGCGCCTCTGTATAATCTTCCAGCGCTGTTCCGCCTATGCCAGACTCCATCAGCATCCGCGTTCCCGCAACCACCGCGAACCTTGGCCCCGGCTTCGATTGCCTCGGTATGGCCTTGTCGCTCTGGAACACCATGCGCTTCGAATGGGCCGCCCGTCCCGGAGTCGTCGTTCATGGGCACGGCGAGGGACGCCTTCGCCTCGACGAATGGAACCTGATGTACCGCTCGGCCAAGCGGCTGCTCGACGAAACCGGTGCCGGCGCCCGCAAACTTGCTATCGAGAGCTGGCAAGAGATACCCCTCAGCCGCGGACTCGGCAGCAGCTCCGCCGCCATTGTCGGCGGCCTCTACGGCGCGAACGCCTTGCTCGACTACCCCGTCGACCCCCACGGCCTGCTTCAGCTCGCCGTCGAAATCGAAGGCCACCCCGACAACGTCGCTCCTGCGCTGATGGGCGGACTCAGCATCGCAATCGCCGACGGCGACGCCGTCCACGCTGCGCCCGTCCCTTTGCCCTCCAACCTGCAGTGCGTCGCTTACATCCCCGACCAGCCTATGCCCACAAAGCAGGCCCGCAGCGTGCTCGGCCCCCAGGTCGAGCGCGCCGACGCAGTCTTCAACGTTGGACGGGCCGCCCTCCTTGTCGCGAGCCTCGCTCTCGACCGTCCCGAATACCTGCGCCTCGCCACACAGGACAGGCTGCACCAGCCGCAACGCCAGAAGGTCTACCGCCAAATGAAGGTCATCTTCGACCATGCCCTCGCGGCGGGCGCGCGCGGCGTCTTCCTCTCCGGCGCAGGCTCCACGGTGCTCGCCTTCACCACCCGCGAAGAGAACCGCGCCCTCACGATCGGCTACGAGATGGCCTACGCCGCCGACAAGTCAGGCCTCACCGGAACGTTTCGCGTGCTCGCACCCGCTTCCGAGGGCGCAGCGCCTGTCGACCTCGCGTCGGAGGAGACGCAATGACCATTATCGTGCAGAAGTACGGCGGAACCTCCGTGGGCAACGCCGAAAGGATCAAGCACGTCGCCCTGCGCATCGCCAGAACTCGCGCCGCCGGCCATCAGGTCGCCGCCGTCGTCTCCGCTATGGGCGACACCACCAACGAGCTCATCAAAATGGCGCGCAGCATCGCCTACGCGCCGGAGCCCCGCGAACTCGACCTGCTCCTCTCCACCGGTGAACTCGTCTCGTGCACTCTCACGGCTATGGCGCTCAGAGAGATCGGCTGCGAAGCCATCAGTATGAGCGGCGCTCAGGCCGGCGTCCGCACCGATACTGTGCACGGGCGCGCGACCATTGTCGCCTTCGACGCTGACCGCGTCCGCGCGGAACTCGACGCCGGCCGCATCGTCATCGTCGCCGGGTTTCAGGGCGTCACCGACGAAATGGATGTGACCACGCTCGGCAGGGGCGGCTCTGACACCACGGCTGTCGCGCTTGCCGTCGCCCTGGGCGCCGCCCGCTGCGAGGTCTATACCGACGTCGACGGCATCTATACCGCAGACCCCCGCATCGCGCCCGGCGCCCGCAAGCTCAGCGAGATCGGGTACGAGGAGATGCTCGAACTCGCCAGCTACGGCGCCAAGATGCACCCGCGCTCGATCGAGCTCGCCGCATGGTACAAAATCCCCATCCTCGTCGCCTCCAGCTACGAGCACACGCCAGGCACGCTCATCCACGATACCGACCCCGCCGGCCCTCCGGCGCAGGAAGGAACGCAGACAGAAGCGCAGGAAGGAAGAGGAAACGGCATGGAAGTCCCCAACAAAGTAAGAGGCGTAGCCTACGACCGCGGCGTTGCGCGCATCACCGTCCGCGCCGTGCCGGACCGCCCGGGGATTGCTGCTGCTCTCTTCAAACCGCTCTCCGACGCCAACGTCAGCGTCGACACTATCGTGCAGAACGCCAGCGCCGACCGGCTCACCGACCTCTCGTTCACGGTCAGTCGCCTCGACTTCCGTCTTGCCCTCGAGATTACGCAGCAGATCGCCCGCGAGATAGGCGCCGCCGACTGCGTCTCGCACGACGCCCTTGGGCAGGTCAGCATCGTCGGCACAGGCATGCAGAACGCCCCCGGCGTCGCGTCGCTGATGTTCTCGTCCCTTGCGCAGGCCGGCGTGAACATCGAGATGATCACCACCTCGCAGATCCGCATCACCTGCATCGTCGACGAACACCAGATCGCCACGGCGGTCCGCGCTCTCCACGACGCCTTTGAGCTCGACCAGACGGACTGAGTTCCCGTAACGCTCCTCTCCTGGCGCTGAGCTTGCCCGCCGGCGCTTTCGTCCAAGGCGCGCTGCGCGTCCGTCCGGACGCCGGCGGAGCAAGGGCAATTCGCTTGCAATCTCCACCTAATCTCATTGACCCTCTCGCCGCGCTGAGTCAAGCTACTCTCCGCTGCCGAACAGCCTTCCGGAGCGCGCCGTGGCCGCCATCGAGGAGATCCTGACCAAGAGCAAGGTCATCGCCGTTGTGGGGCTCTCCGATAAGCCCGACCGGCCCTCGAACAGCGTCGCGAGGTATCTGCAGGGCGCAAGGCTACAGGGTTATCCCCGTGAATCCTGCGCTCTCCGGTCCGGTGCTCGGCGAGCAACCGTACCGCAAACTGGAGGATGTTCAGGAACACGTCGACATCGTCGACATATTCAGAAGACCGGTCGATGTGCCGCCCGTTGTCGATGCGGCCATCGCCATCGGCGCCTCCGTCGTGTGGATGCAACTGGGGATCGTCCACGAAGAGGCCGCCGAAAAAGCGCGGGCTGCAGGGCTCGATGTCGTGATGGACAAGTGCACGGCAATCGAACTCAAGGCCCTGCGCAGCGACCCGAAAACATAACAGAGACACGAGAAAGGGGGTAAAGGCGCCGTGTCGAACGGAGTGCGCATATGGTGTACCGTGAGACGGAGCATGTCCGATTGCTGAAGGAGCGGACGCGCTTGTCCATCGCCCTCGCCACAGAAGGCAAATGGGCCGAGGCGGCGCAGCTCAACAGAGAGATCCTCGAAGCCTGTCCCGATAACGTTCCGGCCCTGAACCGCCTGGGCAGAGCCCTCATCGAACTTGGTCTGATGACCGAAGCGCTCGAAGCCTTCCGGAACGCGCTGTTGATCGACCCCCGCAACGATATCGCCGCTACCCACGTCGCGCGCCTCGACTGGGCCGCTGAGAGTCCGGCCCCGCTCGGATCTGCCTCCGGCGCGCGCCCCGGCCTGAGCGCCAAAGTGTTCACCGGCGACAGCGGCAAAAGCGCCGAGGTCACCCTGCTCGAATCCGTCTATGCCGGCTGCCTCTCTCCGGGCGCAGTCGTCTCGCTCGTAAGCGACGGGCCCCGCCTCCTCGCTGTCGACTCCGCGGGCGATTGCCTCGGCCTCGTCCCCCCAAGAGTCGCTCGGCGCCTCGCCGCTCTCATCGCCGGCGGCAACAGGTACGACGGCGCGGTCTCCGGCCAGACCGCCGGCGCCATTCGCGTCGTGCTCCGCGAAACCTTCCAGCATCCGAGCCAGCGCTCCAAAGTCTCGTTTCCTCCGAACCCCGAACCCGAGCCTCTCGCGGAGGAGCCGTCCCTGACCGTCGCCGAGTCCTCGCTTCCTGTCCTCGTCGGAGTCGTGTACGACGACGTCCCGGTGTACGAACTTGTAGCCGCCGGCTCGCCGATCAGCGACCCTCTCTTCGACGACCTTATCGATGACGACGACGAGGACGACCTGTAGCGCTGAACGGAAACGACACGGCTGAGGACGTCCGGCGGAGCGCGCCGCGCCCGGGAGCGCGCAAACGCTGGCCCTCAGCCGTGCGCGCGCAAGGAGGGCTCCTCCTGCGCCCCTTGGGGCAACCGGGCCGAGACCCTAAGCGGCGGCGGCGCCGATCTTCGAAACGGAGCCAGCCCTCGGTTGACCTTTCAGTTGGCCCTTCAGTCGGCGAGACTCTCCGCAAGGAGCTCGAGCAGGTCCTTCGCCGACTTGCCGTCGGCGGCGCCCTTGGCCGTGATGCCCTCCTCCATCATCTGCAGACAGAAAGGGCACGACACGCCCACCGCGTCCGCGTTCGTCTCCAGAAAGTGGTCGGCGCGGATGTGGTTGACGCGCGTCCCCGGCTCCTCCATCCACATCCGCCCGCCGCCTGCGCCGCAGCAGAAGCCACGCTCGCGGCAGCGGCCCTCGCCCATCTCCACCAGTTGCAGCCCCGGGATCGCCCGTGCAATCTCCCGCGGCGCCTCGTAGATGTCGTTATGACGCCCCAGATAGCACGAGTCGTGATACGCCACCGACAAGGGCACCGCCTTCTTCGGCTTGATGCGCCCCTCGCGCAGCAGCTGCGCCACAACCTCCGTGTAGTGCGCGACCTCGAACTCGCCCCCGAACTGCGGATACTCGTTCTTGATGGTGTTGAAGCAGTGAGGGCAGAGCGTCGCCACCTTCCGCACTCCGTACCCTTTAAGCGTCTCGATGTTCTGCTCCGCCATCATCTGGTACAGATACTCGTTCCCCAGACGCCGCGCCGGATCGCCCGTGCACGTCTCCTCTGCTCCCAGCACCCGGTACTTCACGCCCGCCAGCCGGAGCACCGACGCCATAGCCCGCGCCACCTGCTGCCCGCGCCCGTCGAGCGCCGACGCGCATCCTACCCACAGCAGCAATTCGCAATCCGGATCGTCCGCCATCGTTACGGCCTCGGTCCCTTCCATCCAGTCGGTGCGGGTGGCCTGTGTGCCCCGCCACGGATGCCCCCGCTGCTCCATCGAGTTCAGCGCCCCCATCGCCGTCTCGGGAACGTCCGCCTCCTCCATCGTGAGATAGCGCCGCATCTCCACTATCGAATCGATATGCTCCACGAACGCGGGGCACGCCTCCATGCACGCGCGGCACGTGGTGCACGACCACAACGCCTCGGCGCTCACAAAGCCGTGGACGAGGTCGCGCTCCGGGGGCGGCGGGGGAGCGTCCGGCCCCTCCGCGATCAACAGGGGCGCCCGCTCGATCATGTACGCTTTCGCATCCTGCACCAGCTTCCGCGGCGAGAGCGGCTTCCCGCTCCGCCATGCGGGACACTGGTCCTGGCATCGCCCACAGTTCGTGCAGGAGTCGTAATCGAGCAACTGCTTCGACGTGAGCTGCGTGATCTCGCGCGCCCCGAACGAGTCCAGCTCGTCAAGAGCGCCCATAGGCCGCAGCGCTCCCTTCGGGCGCGTCACCGACGAACGCATCACCAGGTTCATCGGGCTCACGAATATGTGCATCAGAGGCCCGAACCGCCACGCCGCGTACACGAACGTCGCCGACATCAGCGCGGCGTGTCCCCACCACAGCCAGAAGTGCGACGCTTCCATCGCCCACACCGTAGTGCCCGTCGCCCGGATGCCCACTGCTATCACATACGAGAACGGCGACCAGTACGCCGACGCGACGCTGTAAAGCTCGCTCGACGGCTCCAGCTCCGTCGCCGCCATCCGCAGCGACTGCAGCACGAACCCGGAAAGCGCCATGCTGAACAGCAGCGCCAGCAACACCCCGTTCTCCAGCATCGTGTTCAGCCGCGGAGGGCGGACGATGTACCGGCGGTAGGCCGCCAGCCCTGTGCCCGCAATGAGCATCATCCCGCCGATGTCCCACACCAGTTCGAGCTGCACCCCGATCCGCCGGCTCGCCAGATGCCACCCGAACCAGTTCTCGGCGTTGAACTCCACCGCGTCGAGGCTGGTCGCGATGAACAGTATCGCCATTCCCCAGAAGATGAGCGCGTGCATCGCGCCCGGATAACGCTCGTGGCTTACGAACCGGCGGTGCCCCGCAGCGTCGGTGAGGATCGACCGCAGCGCAGCCAGAAGCCGCGGCCCCCACGGCCCCACGTCCGGGTTCGGCTTCCCCAGCCGCCAGTACCGCGACCGCCTCCAGAGCGCCCACCCCACCGCCGCGACCGATACGACGCCCACGAGGTACACCAACGCCCCCAGCGGGTAGCCTATGTTCCAGAAATCCAGCCGGCCATTCAGTTCAGGAGGCAATGCGCCGCCCCTCCGTTCAGGGTGGGCGAGAGTGTAGCAGGCGCGCCAAACCCCTCGAAAAGGCGGCGAGCAGACCTGCGGGGGCCGGGATTGACGCCGTAGCTTCACGGCGATACCGTCGAGCGCGCCGCAGAGCGCGGCCCGGCGGCGCGCCGGAATCTATCGCGGAGGAGCAAGATGACTACGAACTACGACCCAGCAGCCGCCCCGGTCTTCGAGCGCATCGATCCCTACGAGGAGTGGCAGCGAGACGAGGGCGCCAAGCTCCACGGCGGCCTCTACATCAAAAGCCTCCTCACCCTCGAACTGGACTACTGGCCCCGCAAGGGATGCAACGGCGCCGTCGTCTACCTCGACGGCGACGAGGGCACCGACGAGCACGTCGTGGAGATCGGCCCCGCCGGCAAGACAAACCCCGAACGCCATATGTACAACGAGGTGATCTACGTCCTCAGCGGACGGGGCGCCACCTCCGTCTGGTACGACGAATCCAAGAAGCAGACGTTCGAGTGGGCGAAGGGCGCCTACTTCTCCATCCCCATGAACGCCAACTACCAGCACTTCAACGGCAGCGGCGCCGAGCCCACCCGTATGGTCTCCGTCACCAACCTGCCCAGCATGATCCGCAAGTTCATCACGCCCGACTTCATTTGGAACAACCCCTACGTGTTTCCCGACAGGCTGAACACCGAGGAAGGCTGGGCCTCCGGCTCCGGCATGATGTACAAGGGACGCGTCTGGGAGACGAACTTCCTGCCCGACGCCGCCAACATGCCGATGCCCGACTGGTCGGAGCGCGGCGCCGGCGGCACCAACATCATGCTGTCCCTCGCCGACAACACCGTGTCGTCCCATATCTCCGAGTTCCCCGTAGGCACCTACAAAAAGGCCCACCGGCATGGCCCCGGCGCCCATCTGCTCATTACCGGCGGCGAGGGTTTCGCCCTCCTCTGGAAGAACGAGGATATGTCCGACCTCGTCAAGGCTGATTGGGGAGAGGGCAGCCTCTACCTGCCGACGCAGGACTCGTACAGCGAGTACTTCCACCAGCACTTCAATGTAGGCACAACCCCGGCCCGGTACATCAATATGAGCCCGTCGAACTCCCGCAAGTACACCTACGAGCGCGGCATCAACGACCCCTCGCGCCGGGGCGAAATCCGCGCAATGGTCAGCATCAAGGAGGGCGGCATCCAGCTCGAGTACGAGGACGAAGACCCGCGCGTCCACGAGATCTTCGAAGAGGAGCTCCGCAAGCATGGCCAGGAGTGCCGTATGAAGAACCTCGTCGCCACCTGCACTGGCGTCCCTGGCCCCGAAAACAAGAAAGGCGCCCTGGAGGACTACGACTAGTCCGCGCCTCTTCCCGTCGAGGCGATTGCTCAGCTCTCAGGGGCAGACTCGCTCCCCTCCCCCGCGAGCGGGGGAGGGGAGTGTTTCGTCAGGCGCGCCCCGGGCTCCGGGGCCGCTTTGGGTTGCCGGGCGCGGAATACGAGATTGCCGCCAGCAGGGAGCCGGCAATGTCCGGCGCACTGTCCTCGCGAGGTGAATCGCTACGAGCGGGCGGCGGCTCCCACCGGCGCGTTGTGTAAGCGATGAGGCCGGTCCGCGGCGGGCCGGACGCGGGGTCCGCTATGCGTCGCCGCTAGCCGAACTGCCGCAGGAAGCGGATGTCGTTCGCGAAGAAGTGACGCACGTCGTTGACGCCGTACTTCAGCATCGCGATGCGCTCAGGGCCCATGCCGAACGCGAAACCCGAGTAGATCGACGGGTCGTAGCCCACGGCCCGAAGCACGTTGGGATGCACCATCCCCGCGCCCAATATCTCCAGCCAGTCGCCGCGCCACTCGATCGACATATCCACGCCCGGCTCGACGAACGGGAAGTAGTCGCACCGGAACCGCACGCGCGTATCCGGCCCGAACATCTGCCGCGCGAACTCGTAGAGCGTGTGCTTCAGATTCGCGAACGTCACGCCTGTGTCGACCGCCAAGCCCTCGATCTGATGGAACTGCGACTCGTGCGTGGCGTCCGTCGCCTCGTAGCGGTAGCACTTGCCCGGCACAATGACGCGCACCGGAGGCTCCTGCGCCTCCATCACGCGCGCCTGCATCGGCGAGGTGTGCGTCCTTAGCAGCGTAGTGAAGCCGCCGTCAGCCGTGCGGTTCGCGTCGAGCCAGAACGTGTCGAACATGTCGCGCGCCGGGTGATCGCGCGGAATGTTCAGCATCTCGAAGTTGTAGCGGTCCCACTCGACCTCCGGCCCCTCGACGACCTGAAAGCCCATACCCTGAAAGATGCCGCAGATTTCGCGGATAACCATCGTAGACGGGTGATAACGCCCCATCGCCGACGCCCGGCCCGGCAGCGTTACGTCAATCGCATCGTCGGCGGGCGAACTCGCCGCCTCGAGCGCAGCCCGCCGCGCCGCCATCCGCTCCTCGAGCTCGGCCTTGGCCGAATTCCCTGCGGCGCCTACCGCCCGGCGCTCCTCCGGCGCCAGCTGCGCCACGCTCCGCAGCGCCTTGGTCAGCGCTCCGGAGCGCCCCAGGTTCGCGAGGCGCCACGCCTCAACGTCGTCGAGCGTCTCGGCGCGCTCCAACGTCTCCGCCGCCTCAGCGCGCAAGGCGGCAATAGATTCCAGGGAAACAGCAGCCATGAGGCCCCCAGTATACAGGACAGCCCCCTCCCGCCGAATCCCCGGGGGTCTGGGGGAGCGGACGCTCTCCCAGTTGCGCGCCGGCGCATCATGCTGAGCAGCTATCGCACGGCAAAACGCGGTTGAGCAGCACAACGGCGCCGTGTATACTCCCCGAGGCGTCCCGCCAGGGGCGTGAACCCTCTGAACAGGAAGGACAAGCGCACATAGCTAAGGAATACCGCGTCAACGAGCGCATCCGGGTTCCCGAGGTTCGGGTCGTAGACGAGCGTGGAGAGCAGTTCGGTGTGATGACGATCTCCAACGCCCTCGCTCTGGCTCGAGAGCACGACTTGGACTTGGTTGAGGTTGCGCCCAACTCCACCCCGCCTGTCTGCCGCTTGCTCGACTACGGCAAGTTCCGTTATCTGCAATCGACCAAAGAGCGGGAGATGCGCAAGTCCCACAAGAACGTTGGACTGCGCGAGGTGCGGTTCCGCCCACGCATCGGGCGGCACGACATCGAGGCCAAAGAGCGCCTCGTCGCGAAGCTCCTCGAGGAGGGCAACAAGGTGAAGGTCTCGGTAATGCACCGGGGCCGCGAACTCGACCATCCGGAGCTTGCAGTAGGCCTGCTGCGGCAGGTGCACGAGGCGGTGAAGGACAACGCCAAGCTCGAACAGACGCCAAAGCTGGAAGGCAGATTTATGAGCATCATACTGGCCCCGGGAAGAGTGGCGGCAGCCTCCCGCCCGGCGCCGGTTTCCGAGGAGTCCACCGTTGCCGAAGATGAAAACGCATAAGGGCGCGGCTGCGCGCTACCGCGTGAGCGGGGCAGGGAAACTGCTGCGCATGAAGCGGCACTCCAGCCACCTGCGCCGCAAGAAGCCCCGCGCGATTACCCGCACCTACAGCGACACCGTCGCCGCCGACCCGTCTAATCGCAGACGGCTCTTGAAGCTCGTCCCCGCGCTCAACAAGTAGACAAGCAGATCGGAGTCCCATCATGGCACGCGTCAAGCGCGGCGTGACCGCGCACCAACGGCACAAGAAGGTGCTGAAACTCACGAAAGGGCACCGAGGCACGAAGCACGCCCTTTACCGCCGCGCGCACGAGTCGATGCTTCACGCGCTGGCGTACTCCTACGCTCACCGGCGCGAGCTCAAGGGCGATATGCGCCGCCTCTGGATAGTCCGCTTGGGCGCCGCAGCCCGGGAGCATGGCCTCTCCTACTCCCAATTCATTCACGGCCTGAAGCTCGCGAACATAACGCTCGACCGCAAGGTGCTCTCCGAATTGGCGATCGCCGAACCGGCCGCGTTCGCCCAGGTGGCCTCGCGCGCCAAAGCCAGCCTCGCTGCCGCCGCCGCGTAAGTCTGTTCCGTCCGCCGCGCCGGAATCGCGCGGCGGACGCCTCTCTCCCCGCCGGAAAACAGCCCCCAACCCAACCAGCCTGCTGGGCCGGTGCGTCGCTACGCTTGAGCGATGCCCTGCGCCGCGGCGTGGTCCAGCACCCGGCGAAGCGACTCCCGGCTGATGTGCCGCGGCCAGGTCGACTGCAGCCACAAGCCCGATACCTGGGCGTGGATGTCCGCCAGCGTCAGGGAGTCTTCCTTGGCGGTGAGCAGCAGACGCAGAACGATCTCGACTACCGGATGCTGAGGGGAGAAGTAGCCCTCCTGGTCGGCGCAGTTCGCCCGGAACAGGCGGCGCAGTTCGCTGTACGACGCCTCGCGCGGGTTGCTCTTCAGCTTCGCCTTTGCCGCCTCGCACAGCCGACCGTGCAGCACTATCCCCAGGGGACGGCCTTGCTGCTCGATGAGCTGCGGAGAGAACCGGTAGGAAGGATTGTTGTCCGGGGCCTCCTGTTCGGGCCCGGCGGCGATGGAGTCGATGGCCATGCGGTCACCTCGTTATGTCTAGCTGTTCGGTAAGAATGGACGAGTGGTCGAGCCAGTCGAGCAGCTGCACGACGGCCTCCTCTCCGGCGGGGCGTCGCGGAACGTCCTCGGGGCAGATGGCGAGCCCCTGCGCCAGCCCCATCGATGTGAGCAGGTTCGAGCCTTGCGCCCCTGTAAGCCTGGCGCGCAGGCGCCCGTCGCGGCGTTCGAGCAGCACCCGCGCATAAACGCGGCGCTCGTCGAAGTTCACCAGATCGTCGTCGAGCACGGCGCGGACGGTCGGCAGAGGCCTGGGCGCCGAGCCCATCATCTTCGCAAGCGCAGGCCTGCCGAGCTCAACGAGCGCCACCAGCGCGCTCACCGGATTGCCCGGCAGCCCCAGATGCGGGACCTTCCGTCCGTCGGGCGCGTTGAGCAGCCCGAACGCGATAGGCCGCGCCGGACGCATCCGCACGGCCCAAAAGTCAACGCTGCCGAGTTCGGCCAGCGTCTCTTTCACCATATCGAACGCGCCCGCGCTCACGCCCGCGGAGGTGATGAGCATATCGGCGTCCAACCCGCTCCGTATCTTGGCGCGCAGGTCGTCCATATTGTCCCGCGCAATGCCTGCGAGCACCGGCTCGGCGCCCCAGCGCCGCAGCGCCGCAGCTACACAGTACGTGTTGCTGTCGAATAAACGCCCCGGCTCCAGCGTCTCGCCGGGCGCCTGCACCTCGTCTCCGGTCGCGAGCACCGCTACGCGCGGACGCCGCGCCGCCGGCGCGTCCGCGAAGCCGAACGACGCCAGCAGACCGAGCGACGGCGGATCGAGCGTCCGGCCCTTCTCGAGCACGAGCTCGCCCTGTCGCGCGTCTTCCCCGGCGGGCCGAATGTGATCGCCGACGCCCGGAGCATGATTGATGGCTATGAAGCCTGTCGCCAGGCCGGTCGACCGGCGCTCCACTTCGTCGGTGAACTCGTAAGGCACAATTGCGTCGGCGCCGGGGGGAGTGGGCGCCCCGGTCATAATCCGCACCGCCGTCCCCTCCGCAACCTCGGCGTCCGGCAGCTGCCCTGCCTGCACCTGACCGACGATGGTCAGCGTGACCGGCGATTCCTGCGACGCGGACGCGACGTCCGCCGCGCGAACGGCGTAGCCGTCCATCGCCGAGTTCGCAAGCGCAGGGATGTCGAACGGCGAACGAATGTCCTCCGCAAGCGTCAGCCCGTCAGCCTCGAGCAGGGGAACGCGTTGGGCCGGCAGCTCGCTTACAAGGGCGAGGATCCGTTCGAGCGCCTGCTCCACCGAGAGCATATCGGCGGTGCGAGGATGGGCGTGGCCGCGCCCGGCGTGGGCATGCCCGTGCCCGTGCTCTCGCTCATGCGCGTCGTGAGCGTGGCCGTGCCCGTGGCTATGGTCGTGGTCGTGCTGAGTCATGGCTACGCCCGCAACACCGCGCCCCACTCGCGTTCGAGGCGGCCCACGATCCCCGACACCGCGTCGTTGAGCTGCGCCGCGGTGAGTGTCTCCTTGTCCGACTGCAGATCAAGCCGGAAAGCGAGCGACTTCTTCCCTTCCGGCAAAGCGCCGCCCTCGAACAGATCGAACAGCGTCGCGCGCGCAACCAGCGGCTCTGACCTGATGACGCTGAGCAACCCATCCGCAGGCGTGTCGGCGTCGACCACTAGCGCGAGGTCGCGCCCTGCGCTCGGATACCGCGAGAACGGCTCGAACCGCGACCGGAGCAGAGGCAGCAGCGGAGCTATCGCTTCGAGATCGAGCTCGAACAGCGCGACGGGCCCCGCGCCGAATCCGTACGCGCTAAGCGCAGCGGGCGCCAGCTCGCCAACGACGCCTGCTTGCGCGCCGCCGACCAGGATTCGCGCCGACCGGCCCGCGTGAAGCGTCGCGTCGTCCTCGATTCGCTCGAACTCGGGCGACAGCCCAAGGCGAGCGAGCAGCGCCTCAGTCACGCCCTTTGCGTCGTAGAAATCGAGCGCCGGAGCGCCCTTCTCCCACAGCGTTTCGCCTCTGACCCCCGCCAACGCGCCGACGGCCATCTCCCGCTCGTCCGGGAGTTCCCCCTCGCGCGGAACGAACACGCGCCCAACCTCGAAGACTGCCGCGCTCCCTGGCGGCTGACGCAGGGCGGCTGACGCGTTGCGCAGCACTGCGGGGCGCAGCGACGTGCGCAGTCGCTCCTGCTCGCGGCTCATCGGGTTGGCCGCGCGCAGCGCTCCTGCGCCGGCGGCCTCTTCACTCACTAGAGTGTAGGAGATAGTCTCCTGCAGCCCAAGCGACGCCAGCAGATCGCGCGCCTCCTCCCGAAGCTCCCGCACAGGCTGACGTATCGCCTCCGGCACGCGCCCGGCCAGCGGTTCGTCCGGCACGGCGTCGTAGCCTACGGCCCGCGCGACTTCCTCGACGACGTCTTCCTCGATAGTCACGTCGGTGCGCCAGTATGGGGGGACTACGACCATCGCATCCCCGTCGTCGCCCTGCAGCGTGAACCCGAGCGACGACAGGACTTGCCGCGTCTGCGCCGGCGGATAGTCGGCGCCAAGCACGCGGCGAAGACTCGCGCCCGAGAACGGAATGCGCGGCGGATCGCTCTTGCCCGGGAACACATCGCACATCCCGCGCGCTGCTTCGCCGCCTGCCGTTTCCAGGATGAGCCGCGTCGCGCGCCGCACGGCCCGCTCCGCCAGGTCGGGGTTGATCCCTTTCTCGAACCGCAGCGACGCTTCGGTGCGGAGCTTCAGCGCCCCCGCAGTTCGGCGCGTGTTGATGGCGTTGAATGTCGCCGACTCCAGAAGCACGTTGACGGTCGCGCCGGTCATCTCAGAGTTGAGCCCGCCGATGACGCCCGCCAGGCCGATGGCCCGCTCGGTGTCGGCGATAGTCAGCATCGGCGGCTGCAACGTGTGTTCCTGTCCGTCGAGGCTCGTGAAGCGCTCGCCTGGCTGGGCGGGACGCACGACGATGCGGGCGCCGCGCACCTCATCGAGGTCGAACGCGTGCAGCGGCTGCCCGTACTCGAGCATCACGTAATTCGTTACGTCCACCACGTTGTTGATCGACCGGTGCCCAGCCTCTTCAAGACGGCGTTGCAGCCACTCGGGAGAAGGGCCGATCCGGACGCCGCGCACGAGCGTGCAGGTGTAACGCCGGCACAGCTCGGGATCCGCAATCTCGACCTCGACGAAGCCGCCGATCTCCTCGTCGCCCTCGGCGTAATCGAGCGCCGGCTCGGCGACCTCGCCGGCTGTGATGGCGGCGGCCTCGTGAGCCACGCCCAGCACCGACAAGCAGTCGCCCCGGTTGGGCGTCACCTCTATCTCGAACGCGTCGCTCCGCGGCAGCACCTCGGACAGCGGCGCGCCCACAGGGCTGTCGCCGGGCAGCACGAGAATGCCCTCGTGTTCGTCGCTCAGGCCAAGCTCGCGTTCGGAGCACACCATGCCGGCGGACTCGACTCCCCGAATTACCGCCGGGGCAAGCTCCATCCGCTCGCCGGTTCTGCCGTTAATAAGCGCCGCGCCCACTTGCGCGAAGGCGATCTTCTGCCCGGCGGCCACATTCGGCGCTCCGCACACCACCGTGCGCGTCTCCCCTCCGGTGTCGACGGTCGCAAGACGCAGCCGGTCGGCGTTCGGGTGCGGGCTCACGTCCTGCACGCTGCCTACGATGACCTTCTCCCACGCTCCTCCCGGGCCGGGCTCGTAGACGGTCTCGACTCCGGCCATGGTGAGGCGGTGGGCGAGCTGACGCGGATCCATCGTTAGCGGGACGTACTCAGCCAGCCACGACAAGGGGACTCTCATGCGGCGGAAAGCTCCGAAGAAGGCGATGCCTGGGCGTTCAGCGTAGTATACGATAGGTTATCCAAAGGGGCGCTCTCCCCTCGTGAAAGGCCACATGCTCTCAGAAGTGTTTCCCCGCCTTGGCCGCCTGTTTTTCGCGCTGTGCGCGCTCGCCGTCGTTGCGGCGGTCGTCGCCGCATGCAGCTCCTCCGACGGCGACCCGACGCCGACGCCAGCCGCCTCTACTCCGGACGCGGCGTCCTCCGGTTCGGCGACGAGCCCTGCCGCCGCTACCCCGACGACCGTCAGCCCCGTCGCGCCCACGCCGACGCCGACGCCCGACGCTCTGGAAGTCGACATCTCCGGCAGAGTTGGCGGCGCCCCGGGCGACACCGCTCCGCAGTTCGCCGGCCTTGGCGCGTGGATCAACAGCGACCCGCTCACTATGGAGGAGCTGCGCGGAGAGGTCGTCCTCATCGACTTCTGGACGTACACCTGCATCAACTGCATCCGCACCATCCCCTACCTGCGGGACTGGCATGCGAAGTACGCCGACCTCGGGCTGACAATCGTCGGCGTCCACACCCCCGAGTTCGAATTCGAGAAGGTGATCGACAATGTCGTCGCCTCAACCGAGGAGCTCGGCGTCGCCTGGCCTGTGGCGCAAGACAACGACTACCGCACCTGGCGCGCGTACGGCAACCGCTACTGGCCGGCCAAGTACCTTATCGACGCCGACGGCGTTGTGCGCTACACCCACTTCGGCGAGGGCGCCTACGACGAAACTGAGGCCCACATCCGCACGCTGCTCGCCGAATCGGGCCGCGACGTCTCCGGCGTCACCGCGAACCCTGACCCCGGCCCGCGGGCCGACCCCGAAGCGTATCAGTCCGAAGAGACCCGGCAAACGCGCGAGATCTACGGCGGCTGGAACCGCAACAGCAGCACCACCGGCCTCTACATCGCCGACCCGGACTACTACACCGGCCGGGGACTCACACAGGTCTATACCGACCCCGGCGGCCACCTCAATCAGTTCATCTACCTCCACGGCTCCTGGACATCCGAGGAAGAGTCGATAAAGCACGGCAGAGCCACCGACAACCTCGAGGACTACATCGCGCTGCTCTTCTACGCCCGCACAGTGAACCTCGTAACCGATTTCGCGGAAGACGCCGAACCGTACGAGGTCGAGGTCACGATCGCCGACATCCCCTCCGAGGATAGCGCGGAACTCGCCTACCGCCCCCTCAGCCCCAACGAGGCGGGCGCGCACATCGTCATCGAGGACGGGCGCAGCTATTTCGTCGTCGACGAGGCCGACCTCTACAACGTAGTCGCCTTGCCGGAGTTCGGCGGCGCGGAGCTCAAGTTCGCCTCCAACTCCCCGGACTTTGCTCTGTTCGCGCTCACCTTCGGATCCTACGCCGAAACGTACTAGGAGCAAGGCATGGCGCCGCACGCAAGACTACTGCTCGCGTTCGCTGCGGCAGGCGCAGCCCTGCTTGCATCGGCATGCTCGAGCGACGCAACCCCGACTCCTGCCGCGCCCTCCACGGCTGCGCCCGCGGTCGACGAGCTCACTCCGATACTCGGCACGACCGTGCTGCGGACGGGGACGCAGCGCGTCGCCTTCTTGCTCGAATCCCCCGTCGCTCTCGTCACTGCTCCCGAGGCGAGCGTGAGGACGACCTTCCTCGACGGCGACGCCCCCGGCGAGTCCGCAACTGCCGCCTTCAGCCTCTGGCCCTTTGGCACGCGAGGCTCATACGTTACAGAACTCTCCTTCCCTGCCGCCGGACGCTGGCGGCTCGACATCGCCGTCGACGACGCGTCAGTCGCGGGAGAGACGGCGCTGGAAGTCGATGTGGCTGAAACGTCCATCGTCCGCGACATCGGCCAGATAGCTCCCTTCAGCGACACCAAGACGCTCAAGAGCGCGCAAGGCGACATCGCCGCCATCACCTCCCACTACCGCCCCGACCCCTCGCTCTACGAAGTGACGCTCGCAGAGTCGCTCTTTACCGGCAGGCCGACTGTCGTCGTGTTCGCCTCCCCCGCGTTCTGCACCACGCCGACCTGCGGCCCGCAGGTCGAGACCGTTTCCGAACTGCGCCAGGCGCGCCCCGACGCTGCCGATTACGTCCACGTCGAGGTCTACGACAACCCCAAGGAGATACAGGGAGACCTCTCGCGCGGCGCGCTCTCCCCCTTCCTTGCGGAATGGGGCATCGACCAAGTCCCGAACTATCACAACGAATCGTGGACGTTCGTCATCGGCGCAGACGCGCGCATCGCCGCGCGCTTCGAGGGGTACGCCGCCCTCGCCGAGCTCGAAGCGGCGCTTCAGGCGGCGTTGTAGACGCGCTCCATACTGAGAGGCTTGGGGGAGCGACGGTCTCCCGGTTCCGTAACAGCGCTGCCATCGGAGGCGCAGACGCATGCCCGCGCGCCTCTCTGCGCGTGGACGAACCTCTTTGCGGCGCGCCTACCCGCTCCGCAGATCCTCCGCAAGCGAAGCCAGGGTCTCCGGCGAAAGCGCCGCCGTCGCCGCATAGCCGTTGTGGGCTATCTCGACGGCAGCCTCACTCTCCCCGCTTACGATAGCTTGCGCCTGCGCATCGCTGAGCGTGAACGTCAGATAGTGCACCGCGCTGACGCGGCTCTCGTTGCCGCCGCCCCCCTCGTACTGCGCCTCGACGCGCTCGCCGCCGAACACGAGGAACGTCGTCCCGCCGTGGTCGATGCCGGTAAAACGGTCCAGCGCCTCTCTCAGGCGCGCCCGGTCGGTAACCTCGATGAGCAGCGTCGCTGAAAGCGCGTTCGGGCCGGGGATGAGCCGGTTGTAAGCGTCCAGCTCCTCCCGTATCCGCTCGTCGTTCACGATGCGCTTGGCCCGCATCATCTCCTGCACCTGGAAGCGCACCGTATCGCGGTTCTCGAAAACGAGCGTGACGAGGTCGCCGGCCTGCGCCCGGCGCCGCTTCTTCAGCTCGATGATACGGGCAAGGAACGCAGGCCGCTCCCGCTCGTACTGGGCGATGTTGACAACGTCCGTCGGCGTCAAGGGCAGCATCGAGTAACTCTGCGGAGTCCCGTGCGGCGGCGAAACCTGCGCGGGGAAGCCCTCCGTTCTGCTAACTCTATCATTAGCCCTCGCCGCAGCTTCAGACGGCAATTTCGGCGGGCCCGCCGGCGGCGCCCCTAACCGTCAGGCACTTCCCATAGAGAGCGAGAGAGGCTACTATGGTGCCCGGCGCGCCCGGGGGCTAGCGGCGCGCGCCGATCGGCAAATTTCTCGATTGGAGAGGCGCATATGACTACGAACCAGATGTGGTGGCCCGATCAGCTGAGCCTGAAGCCGCTTAGACAGAACTCCTCCTTGTCCGACCCTATGAGCAAGGACTTCAACTACGCGGAAGAGGTCAAGTCCCTCGACGTCGAGGCGCTGAAGCGGGACATCGAACAGGTGATGACGACGTCGCAGGACTGGTGGCCGGCCGACTACGGGCACTACGGGCCGCTCTTCATCCGAATGACTTGGCACGCCGCGGGCACGTACCGCATCAGCGACGGTCGAGGCGGCGGAGGCTCCGGCTATCAGCGCTTCGCTCCCCTCAACAGCTGGCCCGACAACGGAAACCTCGACAAGGCCCGCCGCCTCCTCTGGCCGGTCAAGCAGAAGTACGGGCGGAAGATCTCATGGGCCGACCTCATCATCTTCGCCGGCAACTGCGCGCTCGAGTCCATGGGGTTCAAGACCTTCGGTTTCGCCTTTGGACGCCCGGACGTCTGGGAGGCTGACGAGACCTACTGGGGCGCCGAGACCACATGGCTGGCGGACGAACGCCACACCGGCGACGGCGAACTGCAGGGCCCCCTCGGAGCCGACCACATGGGGCTGATCTACGTGAACCCCGAAGGGCCGAACGGCAACCCCGACCCCGTGCTGGCGGCCAAGTACATCCGCAGCACCTTCAGCCGAATGGCGATGAATGATGAGGAGACCATCGCCTTGATCGCCGGCGGGCACACGTTCGGCAAAGCCCACGGCGCTGCTCCCGACGCTGTTCACGTCGGCGCGGAACCCGAAGGCGCATCTCTCGAAGAGCAGGGCTTTGGCTGGAGGAACAGTTTCGGCAGCGGCAAGGCCGGCGACACCATAACAAGCGGCCTTGAAGGCGCCTGGACCACCAACCCCGTGAAGTGGGACAACAACTTCATGGAGAACCTGCATGGCTACGACTGGGAGCTGACCAAGAGCCCCGCCGGCAAGTCCCAGTACACCCCCGCCAACGCAGCCGCAGTCGCTACTGTCCCCGACGCGCACGACCCCGAAAAGAAGCATGCCCCCATGATGCTCACGACCGACCTCTCGCTGCGGATGGACCCGGTGTTCGCGCCGATCTCCCAGCGCTTCCTCGAAAACCCCGCAGACCTCGAAGACGCCTTCGCCAGGGCATGGTTCAAACTGCTCCACCGCGACATGGGGCCCCGCAGTCGCTACGTCGGCCCCCTCGTCCCCGCAGAGCAGCTCATCTGGCAAGACCCTGTCCCCGACGTCGACCACGAACTGATCGGAGAGCAGGACATCGCCGACCTTAAGGCCAAAGTCCTCGCCTCCGGACTCTCCGTCTCGCAGCTGGTCTCTACCGCCTGGGCGTCGGCGTCCACCTTCCGCGGCACCGACAAGCGCGGCGGCGCCAACGGCGCCCGCGTCCGCCTCGCCCCCCAGAAGGACTGGGAAGTGAACAGCCCCGATGCGCTGGCGAGCGCGCTCCAGACGCTCGAACAGGTGCAGGCGGAGTTCAACGCGGCGCAGACCGGCGGGAAGCAGGTGTCCCTTGCCGACCTCATCGTCCTCGCCGGGTGCGCAGGAGTCGAGCAGGCCGCCCGGAACGGCGGACACGACGTGCAAGTCCCCTTCTCGCCCGGACGCACTGACGCGAGGGATGAGTGGACCGACGCGGAGTCGTTCGCTGTCCTCGAACCCAAGGCCGACGGCTTCCGCAACTACGTGCAGGACGGGCTGGCCGGCTCGGCGGAAAGCCTGCTCGTGGAGCGCGCATGCCTGCTGACGCTGACCGCTCCCGAGATGACCGCGCTCGTCGGCGGCATGCGCGTTCTCAATGCAAACGCTGGCGGCTCTGCGCAGGGCGTCCTAACGGACAGGCCGGGATCGCTGTCCAACGACTTCTTCGTCAACCTCCTCGACATGGACGTCGAGTGGCAAGCCTCCGCGTCCCCCGGCGTCTTCGAAGGGCGCGACCGCGGGACGGGCGAGGTCAAGTGGACCGGCTCACGGGCTGACCTGGTCTTCGGCTCCAACTCCGAGCTTCGCGCCATCGCCGAAGTCTACGGATGCAAAGACGGCGAACAGGCGTTCGTGAGCGACTTCGTCGCCGCGTGGAACAAGGTGATGAACCTCGACCGCTACGACCTCGCATAAGCCCGCCGACCGATAACCCCGAGCGTCCTCTGCAAGACGCCCGGCAGCAAAGGCCTCCTTCTCCAGGTTTCATCCGGAGACGGAGGCCTTTCATTACCGGCCTCTCTGCCACAACACAGGGCCGTGGGCGAACGCCCCGCAAAATTCCCAGGGGGTCTGGGGGAGCGGATGCTCTCCCAGTTTCCGGCGAACGAAGAGGCCCGGGAAAGCAGGAGCGTTCGGCGCGCCAACGAAAGCGCCCTCCGACGCATCGACGCCGGAGGGCGCACTACTGGTCCGTTGCCGCGACGCGCCGGCTAGCGGTTGAGCTTATCGAGGCCCTCGGTGAAGCGGCCCGCGTGGGAGCGCTCCGCGCGCGCCAGCGTCTCGAACCACTCCGCCAGCTCGTCGAATCCCTCGTCGCGGGCCGTCCGCGCGAAACCGGGATAAACGTCCGAATACGCGTGCGTCTCTCCTGCGACCGCAGCCTTCAGGTTCGCTTCGGTATTGCCGATAGGCTCGCCGGTCACCGGATCCCCGATCTCCCGCAAAAAATCCAGATGCCCGAACGCGTGCCCCGTCTCCGCCTCGGAGATGTCGCGGAAAAGCCCGCCTATTTCGGGAAAGCCCTCGATGTCGGCGCGGCGAGCGAAGTACAGATACCGCCTGTTCGCCTGCGCCTCGCCGGCGAACGCCGCCTTCAGGTTCGCTTCGCTCTGGGTGCCTGACAGTCCTGCCATATTGCGCTCCTCCTCGCTCCGTGCTTGCTTTCGTCTGTCGGACGCCGCATTTCGGTCAGGCGGCGCCCGGCGCGCTGGGCGTTCCCGCGGGAACGGCGTTTCGATTCGCTGTCCAGGCGAACGAGCGCCGCGTAGGGCGACCGTAGCCGGCCCTGCGTTCAGAGCCCAGTGGCGCGCCTAGTAGATGTGCTGCTTGCGTATCTCCTCTAGCGAAAACCTGACGCCGCCCCATGTAACGCCATGACGCAGAGAGACGATCATCGAGCGCCAGGTTGCGTACTCTATCATCAGAATGCCTATGGGCAGGAGCAGTCCGCGCCACCACGGCATCGAGGGATTGCGCAGCGTCATTCCGATGCCTAGCGCCAAAATCAGTGCGATACAGACGCCGAAGATCCCCCGCGCCCACCCGTCGGCGACGAACGCCATGAAGAACGGGAGGATTGCCAGCCAAGTGGTGAGCACGCTCTTGAGTATGACTTGGGCGATGCTGTAGTTGAAGTTCGCGAACGTATTCTTCTCGAGCCCGCCGATCATCCCTCTGGCTGATCCGTACCACTTGAACGTGATCATCCCCTCCGCAACGATGATGTCCGACCGCAGCCCCGAGCGTTTGACGAGCCTGCCGAACTGGGTGTCTTCGGCAGGAGAGATCGCAATCCGTTGGTGTCCGCCAATGGCGCGGTACGCGTCGGCGCGCACCAGTATGAACGGCCCTATAGCGAACGCCACGGAGCTGTTGGGGTCGCGGATCTTCCAGGGGCGGGCGAGAAATATCGCGTTGAACGCTGTTCCCATGAGCGCCGTCTGGGCTCCCAGCCCCTGCGCGGTGAAGCGCGGCGAAGCAGTCAAGTGGTCCAGCTCTTCCCGCAAGAGGTAGCGAACGCTCCTGATAAGCGAGGGAGGAGCGAACTCGGTATCGGCGTCTGTGAAAAGCAGCAACTCCCCTGTGGCCATCTCCGCCGCACGGAAGGCGGCGTGTGATTTGCCGTACCACCCGGGCGGGAGTTCGGTTACGTGGAGCGCTCGTATGCGGCCATCTTCTGCGCTGAGACGGTCTACGATCTCGCCGGTTCCGTCGGTTGAACGATCGTCCACCGCGATGATTTCGTAGTCGGGATAATCGAGCCGGAGCATCGAGCGGAGCGAATCTTCCAGGTCGCGCTCTTCATTCCTCGCAGTAACGATGATGGAGACGCGAGGCGCCGGCCCGTCGCCGGGCAACTGCTCCTCGATGTTTTCCATGAGGGGGATGGTTTTCACAGTCCGCGCGACTATGACGAACGGGAAGAGAAGCGCGCCGAGCGTGCAGACAGCCACAGCAAACAGGAACGGTTCCACACGTAGTCTCCCACCCGGAAGGGATGCTCGACCCCGCGAAGGGCCGGGTAATGGTATCACGGCGAGACCAGACGGCTCGGCGTACCCCTGCGCGCGCGAATCGTTCAGAGGTCGCGCCCTCGCCCTGCCGCTCCCAGCAGCGCCCTGCCATCGACTCCGGGCAGGCGCTACGCGTACCTTGCCGACGCCTCGGCGACGTCCTTTGCCGACTCTATCGACTTCCAGTACGCGCCGCTGCGGAACGCCGCAAGCTTACCCTCCGCGGCAAGCGCGGGAAACGTTGTCGTCTCGTGGTCGCCCTGCTCGGGGAAGCGCAAGATGGCCTCTCGTGAGAGCAGGTAGACCCCCGCGTTAATCCACAAGTCCAACGGAGGCTTCTCGACGAACCCTGTCACGAGGTCGGCGTCCGTCTCGACGACGCCGTACGGGCTGACCATCCGCGTGAGCATCAGCGTCGCCAGCGCGCCTGCAGACTCGTGAACGCGCAGCAGGTCGTCGAGCGGCTGGTCGGTCAGCACGTCGCCGTTCGTCGCCGCCACGAGCGGATCGGAGAGGCCGGCCTGAACGTAGCCGTTGCGGAAGGCGCCGCCCCGCCCCAGCGGCGACTCCTCGGGAATGCAGGACACCTCGAGGCCCTCTACCCGGGGCTGCGCGAAGTGAACGGCGACGACCTCGTGCAAGTACCCGGTGAGGAGCAGCGCGCGCTCGACTCCGTTGTCGCGGAGCCACCTCAATTGCCGTTCGAGAATAGGCGCGCCGGCGACCGGGACCATCGGCTTGGGCCGGTCGTCGGTGAGCGGGCGTAGGCGCTCGCCTCTCCCCCCGGCGAGAACGAGCGCAGTTCGCGGTCGGTAGGCCGAAATCGTCACGCGGGGAGTGTATGCCGGAAGCTATCTGCGGGTAAATGGCGCGGGCGAGCGTTGCCTTGCCCGTGCAGCCGTTCCTATACTCGTAGAGCGTCGCTGCGCCGCCGGCGCCTCCGCCAGTAATGACATCCCAAGCGACTCCTCTGCTGTCGGTCATCCTGCCGACCTATAACGAGCGGGAGAACGTCGCCGTGCTCGTGCCGCGCGTGTTCGACGCGCTGTACGGCGTCCCTTGCGAAATCGTAGTCGTCGACGACGGCAGCCCGGACGGCACCGCGGAGGCGGTGCGCGAGATGGGAGCTGCGGACGCCCGCGTTCGGCTCGTGGAGCGCGCAGGCAAGGCCGGCCTGTCGAGCGCAGTGTTCGCAGGGGCTGCTGTTGCGCAAGGGGAGTTCACCGCAATCCTCGACTCCGATCTGTCGCACGACCCGGAAGAGCTGCCGGGGATGCTGGCGAAGGCTGAGGAGGGCTACGACGTGGTGGTGGGGTCGCGGTTCGTCCCGGGGGCGGACTTCGACGGACAGCCGATGTCGCGGAGGCTCATCAGCCTTGCAGCGAATCTGGGCGTTCGGGCGCTGCTCCGGATGCCGCAGCGGGATGTGCTGACAGGCTACGCGCTCTGCCGCCGCGAAGTGATCACCGGGATGCCGACGCGCTACTCCGCGCCAGGGTTCAAGTGGCTGCTGGAGGCGCTGGCGACCCAGCGGGGGCTGCGCGTGTGCGAGTGGCCGGTAGTGTTCCATAACCGGCATGCAGGCTCCTCGAAAGCAGGAATGGGCGAGGTCGTCGCGCTGGCCGGTCTCTGCGCCCGCACCCTCGCCTGGCAGGCGCGACGCAAGGCCAAAGCGAAACAGGGCAGGAAGCGGAGTCGATAGCAGCCCTAGGCGGAAGGGCTGCCCTGGGCGCGCGCCTGGTCTCCGGAGTCTCGCTGCGGTCAACGCCCAAGCGCCGCGGACGGGCTGGCCGGCCTTCCTATCTCCTGACCCTGCGCTTGATTCGCAGCGTCGACAGCAGCGTCGCAGGAACGTCGCGCCATGCCTGCACCTTGGAGCCCTCGGCGATGTGCTGCCAGTGGACGGGGATCTCCGCCACCGAAAGCCCGAGGCGCCGCGCGTGGGCGAGCACGTCGAGGTCGAACGCCCATCCGTGCTCGCGGATGCTCGGAGCGATGGCCCTCCACGCCTCGGCGCGGAACGCTTTCGCGCCGCACTGCGTGTCGGAGTACGGCAACTGCAGGTAGCGGCGCACCCACAATCGCGAGCCGAGGCTGATGATGTGCCGCAGCAGCGGCTGAGCCCCGTCCGTCCGCACTCCCCTGAAACGGTCGGCGATGGCGATGCTGTAGTCGTGGAGCGCCTCTATCAGGCGAACAGTCTCTTTCGCGCGCACCATGTTGTCGGCGTCAACGTACGCCAGCAGCCGCCCGTCCGCGAGATCGAGCCCCTTGTGAATGGCTCCGCCCTTGCCGAGACGCTCCTGGAACTCGACGATTCGCAGCTCGCGCATCCCCGCGGCGACGCTATCGACGACGGCGCGGGTGTTGTCGCGGCAGCCGTTGAGAACGACGAGCAGTTCGAAGCTGGGCGTACGGGACGCGCGGAAAACAGCCGCGTACTCCTCTAGCGTGGGACGAATGCGGTCCTGCTCGTTGTAGGCAGGGATGATGATGGTGAGATCTGCCATGCGTCCGACCTACGACCTCTCAAGCTTCCCGTAGCTGTGCAGAAGCCGGCGGACTCCGGCCCCGTTCTGAAAGGCCACAGTCACTTCGTAGTCGCCGGCCCGCGGCTCGCAGCTAACGACGATCCCCCGCCCAAACGAGGCGTGCGTCACTTTGTTGCCGGGAGCAAACGGGGGCGTTAGTCCGTCCTCGCTGTTCCCGTTGCTCCCGAGCAGAGAATCGGCGCCGCCTCGTCGCCAGGCGGAAGGCCCCGCGTCGCTGCTCGCTTGGCGGGAGAAAAGACTCGAAGAGCCGTACTGCGGACGCGAGGGAGTTTGCGCGTAGGAAGCGCGTCCGCCGCCGGCCGGTCGGCGGTCCGGCGTCGCGGTGAGGCTGAACGGCACGTCCCGCAGAAAGCGCGATGCGCCGAGCGGCGGCCCGTTCCGCATAACGCGTCTCACTGCGCGTAAGAGATAAAGCCGTCTCTTTGCCCGCGTCATGCCCACGTATGCAAGACGCCGCTCCTCTTCGATCTCCTTGTCCGAGTCCATCGAACGCGAGTGAGGGAGCAGCCCTTCCTCCATCCCGGTTATGAAGACGACCGGATACTCGAGTCCCTTGATCTGATGGAGCGTGATGAGCGTCAGATAGTCCTGCTCCTCGTCGACGAGGTCGTCCTGGGGCGAGGAGAGAGCGACGCTCTCGATGAATTCGGGCAGGCTGTCGATCGCCGGCCCGTCGAACTCGCCGGTTACGCCGCGCAGCTCGCGGATGTTGTCGAGGCGCTCCTCCGAGTCGCGCTCATCGTCGGACTCGATGAGGGAGCGGTGGTAGCCGGAGCGCTCCATCACCGCGTCGATGAGATCGGGCAGCCCAAGGCTGGCCGCGTCCTTGCGCAGGCCTGCAATCAATCGAAAGAAGCCGGTTAGCTGACGCTGCTGACGCGCGTTGAACGGCGAATAGGCGCCGCCGTCCTGGGCGAGAGCCTCCAGCGCTTCGTATGGAGTCATCTCCCGGGACTCGGCCCATGCGAGAAGGTCGGCCAGGGTGCGCTGTCCAATGCCCCGCGCGGGCGTGTTGATGACGCGGCCCAGGCTCACCTCGTCGTTCGGCACCTGAACGAGGCGCAGATAGGCGACGACATCCTTGATCTCCTTCCGCTGGTAGAAGCGGATGCCGCCGATGATTCTGTACGGTATGCCGGAGCGGATGCACACGTCTTCCAGCGCGCGGGACTGGGCGTTGATGCGGTACGTCACGACGCAGTCCCGCAGCGCAGTCCCTTCCTCGCGCACGAGACGCGTCGCCTCCGCGACGACGAACTGCGCCTCCTCTTCCTCGTTGTACGTCTCCGCGACGCAGATCTGATCGCCGCTGGGGTTGTCGGTGTCGAGAGGGTTGTCGATACGCTGGCGGTTGCGGCGAATCACGCTCTGCGCGGCTTCCAGGATGGTCTTCGTCGAACGGTAGTTCGTGGAGAGCCGGACGACTTTGGCGCTGGGGAAATCCTTTTGGAACGAGAGGATGTTCCGGATATCCGCGTTGCGCCATGAGTAGATCGACTGGTCAGGGTCGCCGACTACGGCGAGATTGCGGCGTTCCCCGGCAAGCTGGCGGGTTATCTCATACTGCGCGACATTCGTGTCCTGAAACTCGTCGATCATCAGATGGACGTACCGATCCTGGTAGCGTTCGAGCGTGCGCGGAGAATCGCGGAACAGCTGCACAGCCCGCAGGAGAAGGTCGTCGAAATCGAGGCCGTGATTGCGGTCGAGCAGGTTCTGGTATTCGCGGTAGACGCGGCGGACGATGTCGTCGTAGGAGCCCGCGCCGGCGTCGTTCAGCCCTTCCGGCCCCAGAAGCTGCGACTTCGCTGCGCTGATGGCCGACAGGATGCCGCGAGGCGGGAAGCGTTTGGGGTCGAGCGCCGCCCGCTCGAGGGCTTGCTTGACGACCCCGATCTGGTCGTCGTCGTCCATAATCACGAAGTCGCGCGGAATGCCGATAGCCTCCCCGTCGCGCCGGAGAATGCGCGCGCACAAGGCGTGAAAAGTGCTCGCTGAGAGGCGGTTGGAGCTGCCGCCCAACAGATGGTCGATGCGGGCGCGCATCTCGCGGGCCGCGCGATTGGTGAAGGTCACCGCGGCAATGCGCTGAGGCCCCACTCCGACATGCCGCACAAGATAGGCGATACGGTGAGTGATCACCCGGGTCTTCCCCGACCCCGGGCCGGCGACGATAAGCAGCGGGCCGTCGACATGCTGAACGGCTGCACGCTGCGAGGGGTTCAGATCCTTGAGAAGCGCCTCGTCCCGGGCCATATACGGGGATTATAGTCGCTTCCCGGCGCGCCGGTTGCCGGCAGACAAAGAGGGCGCCTGCTCAATGCTCAATCGGAATGGATGAGGGGGCTGGGGAGCGGCGCCTCGGCTATTGGCCTACCGCGACGAGCTCCATATCGACGCGGCTAGGATGGCCGCGAGTGATTACGTCGTAGGCCGTGTCGTTGATGAAGAGCAGCTGGCCATCAGCGTCCGTAATCTTGGCGAGGAGCCCGTACGTGTTGCGGGAGTCGATGGCGTTCGGGTGGTAACGCACCGCGAAACCCACAGGCGATGGCCCCGGATCCGCAATAGCCTGCTCTGCAATGAGAACGGACGAGGCGTCGATCAGCGTTACGTCCCGCAGTTGCACAACGAGAGAGGCGCCGGGCGGGATTGCCGGGGCTGCGGGAAAGGAGACTTTGCCGATGACCGATTCGCTGAGCAAGAATGCGTCAGGAGTCGCCGTCGCCTCCACTGGCGCCGGCGGAGGCTCGGAACTGCAGGCGGCGGCGAGCCCCGCCGCTGCCGCAAGTACGGCGAGAAGGACGTTCATCGCCTACTCCGCCTGGTAGTCGCCATGCGTCCCGCCCGCTTTCGCGAGTAGGCGGATGCCGCCGATCGTCATGGCGCGGTCTGAAGCCTTGCACATGTCGTAAATCGTGAGCGCTGCTGCGCTGGCGGCGGCGAGCGCCTCCATCTCGACGCCGGTCTTGGCCGTCGTGCGGGCGCGAGCCGTGATCGCCACCTGACCATGCTGCGGATCCGTCTCGAAGTCGACCTCGACGTGGGAGAGGGGTATCTGGTGGGCCAGAGGGATAAGCTCCCACGTGTGCTTCGCCGCGTTGACGCCGGCAATCCGCGCGACAGTGAAGACGTCGCCCTTCGGCATCTTGCCCTGAAGAATGAGAGCGAGCGTCTCCGGACGCATCGTTATGGCCGCCGCCGCCGTCGCCTCGCGGTCCGAGTCGGGCTTCTCCCCGACGTCGACCATCCGCGCGGCGCCCTGAGCGTCGATGTGAGTGAGGCCTCGCTGCTCCCCGGGCGCCCTGCTCGCGCCCTCATGGACGGCGGTTGGCTCTGGACGCTCTCTTCCGGTTGACGTTCCTGCGCCGCTTCCCCTGAACGCGGAGGGCGCCGCACTGTTCCCTCGCCCGGAAGCGCCTTGAGAGCCGGGGCGGGCGCCGCGCGCGCCGGGGATGTCTCGCGCATTCTTCATGGCGGCCACGGCGAGCCGGTCGGCCTGCTCGTTCTGCGGATGCCCGTCATGCCCCCGCACCCACTTGAAATCGACGTTGCGCTGCGCGATGAGCCGGTCCAGCTCCTCCCAGAGATCCCGGTTGGCGTTCCGCTTCCATCCCTTGGTCATCGTCTTCACGACGTACTCGCTGTCGGAATGCACGACAACGGCGGCGCCGGCGGGAGTAGCCCCGATTCCCTTGATCGCGGCGGTGATCTCCATGCGGTTGTTGGTGGTGCCGGGATCGGCGCCGGAGAGCTGCTCGGTCTGCCCGTCATGTTCGATGATTGCGGCCCACCCTCCCGGGCCGGGGTTTCCGAGGCAGGAGCCGTCGGTGTAGATGTTGTGCGTTGGCGTCATAGTGGGCCCCTCCCTAATCCTCCCCCGGCGCGGAGGAGTCGTGATGTAGCGTTGCCCCCCATCCGCAAGCCTGCGCTCATCTCCTTGCGTTACGTACAACGCAGGCAGGGAGCATGAAGTTCTCCCCGGCGCGCCTGGGACAGGCGGCGTTGCGTCCCTCCCTCGCTGCAGGCGCAGTCTGCGCAGGGACGCAGCCACTAGGGTAGAGGCCGGGAGCGGGGACGGGCAACGCCCGAATGTCGCAGCGAACGAAGCGGCCAGGCGAAAAGAGGCGGACAGGCGAAAGAAGCGGCGCGCCGCCCCCTCAACCGCCGATCTGGTACATCTCGATCTTGCGCGCGGAAGATTCCTCTCCGCCGCGGAGCAGTCCTGCCCTCAGCTCCGAGTAACGGTCGGTTCGCGCTCTCCAAACGCCGGCGATGCGCTCCCGCAGCGCATCGTCCGACTCGCCGCTTCGCATGGGCGTCATCAGGTCTGCGCCCGACGACGCGAACAGGCAGGTGAGCATCTGCCCCTCAGGCGAAAGACGCACCCGGGTGCAGTCCCCGCAGAACGGCTGCGTTACCGATGAGATAAAGCCGATTTCGCCGTCGCCGTCGACGAAACCCCAGCGCTCCGCGACCTCGCCGCGATAGTTAGGCGCAAGGGGCTCGATGGGGTAAGCGGCGTTGATCCGCTCCGCCAGCTCGGCGGAGGGCACGACCTGCTCCCGACGCCACCCGTTGATGTTGCCCACGTCCATGTACTCGATGAAGCGGAGAATGTGGCCTGTGCCCTTGAAGCGCCGCACCATGTCGAGCACGGTGTGGTCGTTGACGCCTCGCTCGACGACGGCGTTGATCTTCACCGGAGAGAGCCCAACCTCCTCCGCAGCGGCGATGCCTTCGAACACAGCCTCAGGGCCGTACCCGCGGCCATTCATAGCCCCGAACACTACGGGGTCGAGCGAGTCGAGGCTGACCGTGATGCGGCGTAGCCCCGCGGCGTGGAGCGCCCCCGCCTGCTCGGCGAGCAGGTAGCCGTTCGTCGTGAGCGTGAGATCCTCAATCCCGTCGATAGCGGCGAGGAGCTCGACAAGCCGCTCGACGTTCCGCCGCACCAGCGGCTCGCCGCCGGTGATGCGCACCTTCGACACTCCGAGGCTCACGAACAGCCCGGTGATGCGGGCGATCTCCTCGTACGAGAGAATGGCCTCGCGGGGCAGGAACGTGTAACGCTCGCCAAAAATCTCGGCGGGCATGCAGTACGTGCACCGAAAGTTGCATCGGTCGGTTACGGATATGCGCAGGTCGCGCACTCTCCTCCCCAGCGTGTCGGCGAGGAGAGCGGAGCCTTCCCCGGTGTGGGGAGGGCTCTCCGATGAAGCGCCGCCGTCCGACTCCCCGCCGCGGCTGCGACCATGCCGGACGGAGGGGCCCGCCTCTCCAAGCATCGCGGTCATTCGGCGCGCAGCCTGTCCCCGGTGGCTAATCGCGTCCTTCTCGCCGGACGCCAGCTCGGCGACCGTCTTCCCGTAGCCGGGCACGGAGAAGACGGGGTCGTACCCGAACCCGTTCTCGCCCGACGGCGAAAGCGCGACGCGGCCCTCGCAGACGCCTTCCGCGACGCGCTCAGCTCCGCTGGGCTCGGCAAGCGCGAGCACGACGCGGTAGCGGCAGGAGCGCTGCTCCTCGGGAACGCCCTCGAGCTCTGAAAGCAGAAGCCGCGTGCGGCCCACGTCGTCAAGGCCGGCGCCGCCATAGCGCGCGGAGCGCACGCCCGGACGCCCCCCGAGCGCGTCGACCTCGATGCCGGAGTCGTCCGCAAGGGACGGCAGCCCGGAGGCGTCGCGGAACGCCCTTGCCTTGATGCGGGCGTTCTCTTCGAACGTCTCGCCGGTCTCTCCCACCTCAAGCTGCAGGCCAAGCTCGGCAGGAGTCGCCAGATCCAAATCAGCCCCGGCGAACAGCCGTCTGAACTCGGCGACCTTGTGGGCGTTGTTGGTGGCAATGAGCAGCCGGAAGCGCGCCATAGGCCAATTCTAGCATTGCGAGGCCAAAGAGAGCGCTCCCCCGCTTCTTCGCCAGGGGAGCTGGGGGAACGAGACGCTCTCCCATCCCGGACTACTCTTGCAAACCTTGATATTGCCAATAGCAGAGTTATTGACATTATTCGCCAGTATCTGATACAGTTCATATCAAGAAAAGCGAGCCGGACAGTAAACGACTCGCCGAGAGAGCAAGAAGGAGGTTGCAGTCATGGCTATCGAACGTTGGAGTCCATTCCAGGACATACTGGGTTGGGAGCGCGCGTTGCGTCGGCCTTTCCCGTTGACGCACCGCCCGCAACAGGTCGCCTACGCCGGCGGCTGGGCCATTCCTCTGGACATCGAGCGCGACGGCGACGATGTCGTGGTGAAGGGCGCCTTGCCCGGCGTGCGCCCCGGCGACATCGACATCACGATCGAAGACGGCGTGCTAACCCTGGCGGCCCAAACGGCGTCGGACGCCGAGCGCGAAGAGGCCGGCTACTTGCTGCGCGAAAGGCGCTCCGGAGCATTCCGGCGCTCCATCCGTCTCCCCCGAAGCGTCGACCCCGAAAAGGCGGCGTCCACCTACGAGCACGGCGTCGTGACTATCCGGCTCCCGATCGCAGAGGAGCGAAAGGCGAAGCGTCTGACGCTCACGGTCGCAGACCCTGCGCCTGCCCCTGCGGACGAGCCGTCTCCCGCGTAGGCGCGCCGCCAACCTATAGACGAGCGCCCGGCTCGGGCGCATAGATCCCCGGCTCCCCGCAACGCCCCTGTTGCGGGGAGCTCTTTAACTGTCGAGCGCCCCGGGAGCGATGAGGTCCGCGAGAGGCTGCTTGCGCTCCGTCATCCCGTGCTCGACCGCAAATGTCTGCACGAGGTCGATCGCCGCCGCATTCGCCGCGACTCCGTAAGCGTACGGGTTCTCGCCGAACGTCTCGTGTTGCCGCTCCAGCATCTCCCGCGAAAAAACGAGCGCTGACGGAGGCTCCTTTCGCACGCGGGCCATGGTCAGGCGCTGCGCTTCCATGAATGCGTCGAGCAGGCTCCGCGCAACCCACGGGCGCGCGTCGAGGATGCTCTTGCGCACGATCGTCGCGTGATGAGCGGGAAAGACCCCAGTCTTCACGTAGTAGCGCTCCGACTCCGCCACGCCATCCGCAAAGAGCGGGACAAACCGCGACCGGTCGGCGAGCGGCCCGCTCGTCGGCGGGTGGACCGAGTACATCGCGTCGAGCGCGCCGTCGCTCATCATCTGTTCGATGTCGTTCGGCGGCGGATTTATGACTACCCCTTCCGGAGGCTGGAAAGTTTTGGTCTGACCAGGTATGACGGGATCGGGTCTGCCCTGAAACCATTCGACGCCGCGAGGCTCCACGCCGAACTCGTGCTGCAGAATGCCCCGCGTCCAAAGCGCCGCAGTCATCTGGTAATCGACGACGCCGACGCGCTTGCCTGCTAGGTCCTCCGGGTGGTTCTGCCGTATCCCCGCCCCGACTCGCGTCATTGTGTTGACGTACGAAAATGTACGGTTGTGAAACACCGGCAGCACGCGGTAGTCCCAGCCGAGAGGAATAGCCTGCAAGGTGAACGACATCGACATCTCCGAAATGTCGAACTCGTCGCCCTGTAGCTGCCGGCGCCAGATCTCCTGCAGGGGAATGGCGTGATGCTCCAGAACAATGCCTTCGGGCTTCACTTCCCCCGTCAGTAAAGGCTGGATTCTGTCCCACGGCGTCATCGCCAGCGTAAGAGTGAGGTCGGCCATCGACGTTTACCCTCGCTACTGTTGCGAAGCGTCTCCCTCGCTGCCGGCAGTGCGAGAGAGTCGCTGCTCTCCGGATGCTACCTTGAGGGCTGCCTCGTAGTCATCTCGCGTGTTGAGGTTCGTAAGCGCGAGCGAGTCGTCGACCGGAACAAGCAGACGCCGCTCCCGGTGACGGGCGACGACCTCGCGCAGCCCTTCGCGCTCCTCCGTCACGCCGAGGAGTTCGGGAAGCAGCGCCGCGCTGAACAGGGGCGGATGACCCGCGCGCCCTTCGAACGACGGAGCGGCCAGAAGCGGGCGCTCCGTGAGCCATGCGCCGCGCAGCGCCGACAGAAGAGCGCCGCTGCGCGGCTGGTCCACCGAAACAATCAGGACGGCGCCTACGCCGGGCGGCAGTGCGCGCAGTCCCGCCACGATCGACGTGGCCCGCCCCTCGCGGTAGCGCAGGTTCTCGACGACGATGGCCTGGGGCGCGCTGCGCAGCTCCTCGCGCAACCGCTCGCCGAGATGGCCGAGCACCACGACGATAGGGGCGTATCCCGCCTCGGCGAGAGCGTGCGCTTGGTGTGCGAGCAGCGACTGCCCGGAAGTCCACGGCAGCAACGCCTTCATCTCCCCCATGCGCGTCGACTCGCCGGCGGCCAGCAGCACCGCGGCGACAGTGGGGGAAGAAGCAGTCATACCGCGCAGGATAGCAGTCTGCCTTCCGAGAGTCCGGCAACTCTTCAGAGCTCGTGCTCGCCAGGGGGTCTGGGGAGCGATCGAACCAGGGGGTCTGGGGGAGCGGACGCTCTCCCAGCATCGCGCCGGCGCTGACGCCCCTCATCGGCGCTATCGCGGCGCGCTCGAACGCCGCCGCTGCACTAGCCTGCTATGACGCCCATCACGTCGGTGGTGTAGTGATCGACGGCATCGAGGTCTAGCTCGACCCCCAGGCCGGGGAGATGAGGCACCGTGATATGGCCGCGCACCGGCACGAGCGGCTTCACCAACAGGTCGCTTTGCAGCCGGGCGCCTGTGCCCAAGCTGGCTGGCGGCGCTTTGCCCAACGACGTCGACAAGTGCAGGCCCGCCGCAATGCCCACGCCCGTTTCCAGCGACGACGACACCGTGGAGCGCAGGCCGTGCCGCGCGGCATACGCCATAATCGCCTGCGCGCGGCGTATGCCGCCCGCCTTCGCCGCTTTCACCACAAGCACATCCGCTGCTTCTGCGGCAACCACCCGCTCGGCGTCTCCGAGCGTTGACACCGCCTCGTCGGCGGCAATCGGGGCGCGGGTCTCGCGGCGAATGCGCGCCAGCCCGCTCAGATCTTCGGCGATAACCGGCTGCTCGATGAACTCCAGGTTGTAAGGCCGCAGCCGCTCTATCGTGTGGATAGCGCGCTCCGCCGTCCATCCCTCGTCGGCGTCGACGCGCAGCGCGACATCCGGCCCGATAGCTTGCCGCACCATCCGCACGATCTCGACGTCGTCGTCGGGATCGCGAGCGCCGAGCGACGCCTTGACGCATTCATAGCCGTCCGCGACGGCGGCCGCCGCCTGCTCAGCCGCCTCTTCCGGCGGGAGAAAGTCGAGCAGCGCCGCCATCGGCGCCCAATCGATCACCCCGCCCAGAAGATCGGTGACAGGCCGGCCCGCGTTCTTCCCCATCGCGTCGAACGCGGCAGTCTCGAGGCCGAACCGCAGCGCGTCGCCGGATGCGCTCCTCGGCGCCAGGGCCGACAGCACGTCGTAAGCGATGGCCGGGTGGAGGCCGAGCGCCGACGGCGCGAGTTCGTGGAGCACCGCGGCAGTGTCGGCGATGCTGGGCGGTCTGCCGGGCCCCACGGGGGCAGCCTCGCCGAACCCGACGACGCCGTTGTCCATGTGCATCCAGATGATGAGCGCGTTGCGTCCGGCCTTGGTGGGGTCCAACGCCCGGTGCAGGTCGCGCAGGGGGATGCGTACGCCCCGCCATTCCAGTTTGCTGATTTGCATCGCCGCGGCATTATGCCCCAAAGCGAGCCCTGTCGCAGCGAGAGTGGCGGCGCAAGGCAACTGCTCAGGAGTTGAGGAGTACTGCCCTCGGACAGGAGCGTCCGGGTGGGTGCGTGAGCGCTGGGGCGCTGCTGGGAGAGCGTCCGCTCCCCCAGACCCCCTGGGAGCTTGGGCGGCGCCCGGAGCAGGCGTCCGGGTGGAGTGTTCGTGGGGTTACTCGGGGCGAGGGGCTCGCGTCATCAGTTCGTAGACCGCCTCCTGGATTGAGGCGCCGCCGAATAGCACCCGGTTCGTCATCTCGGTTATCGGCATCTCGACGCCGAGCGCGCGGGCCATATCGAGCGCCGCGGGCGTTGTGGTTACGCCCTCGGCCACCTCGCCGCCGAGCGCGGCTATGGCTGCTTCGAGCGTGGCGCCCTCGGCCAAGGCCATGCCCACCCGGTTGTTCCGGCTCAGGCGGCTATAGCATGTGGCTAGCAGGTCGCCGGTTCCCGCATTGCCGGCGAACGTCGCCGGTTGCGCTCCCGCCGCGACGCCCAGCCGGGTTATCTCGGCGAGCCCCCGCGTCAGGAACGCCGCCTTGGCGTTGTCGCCGAGTCCCATCCCGTCGCACATCCCGGTGCCTATCGCGATCACGTTCTTCAGCGCGCCGCACAGCTCCGTCCCCACGACGTCGGCGTTCGTGTACACCCGAAACGTGGGCGAGTTCAGCAACGCCTGCGCCTCGAGCGCAGCCTCCTCGTCTTCCGACGCGATGACCGATGAGGTCGGCATTCCCCGAACGACTTCCCTGGCCAGGTTCGGGCCGGAGAGCGCGCACAGGCGCTGCCCGCCTTCCGGCAACTCCTCGGCGAGAACCTCGCTCATTCGTTTCAGCGTCCCCCGCTCCAACCCCTTGCCGCCCGAAATGATGAGCGGGCTGCCCGATATGTGGGGCGCGGCGCGGCGGGCGTTCTCTCGCATCGTGTGGCTCGGCACGATGAAGAGCGCCGCCGACGCTCCACGCAGCCCTGCGCCCCAGTCCGCCGCGACGTGGAGCGCATCGGGGAAGGGGTGGCCCGGCAGGCGCTTGCGATGCTCGCGGGCTGTCTCCAGACCCTGCGCCTCCTCGTCCGAACGCGCAAGCAAGCGCGTCTCGACGCCTCGGCGCGCCAGCAACAGCGCCAGCGTCGTCCCCCACGACGTCGCGCCAACAATTGCCGCAGGCCCCAACTGTTCCCTTGTGGTCATAGCGTTTGCCTCATAATCGGCGCGATTCTATCGTTAGGGGCAAGCAGGGGCCCAACCGGCCCGGGAGGCGGCCATGCGGATCACTCGCGTTTACACAGGCGACGACAACCTCTCGCACTTCGAGGAAGTGGAACTGGAGTTCGACCCCAGCATCGGACGTTTCCCCCGCGCGATGCAACAGCCGGCGCGCGAGGTGGGTTTCAACACCCAGCCCGCCGGCAGCCGGGACGTGATGCATAACGCTCCGGAGCGCCGGTTCGTCATCTTCATGTCTGGCCAGGTTCGGGTCGAGCTATCCGGCGGGGAGAGCCGTGTCGTGGGCGCGGGCGACGTGCTCCTCTTCGAGGACACCACGGGCGGAGGCCACCTGCTAACTCCTCTTGGCGACGAGCCGCGCTACTCGATGTTCGTCGGGTTGGGAGATTAGGGCTTGTTCACGCTATAGCCGGACAAGGAACGAGGCGAACATTCAGCGGAATGTCCCCGCGTCGCCGTTCCTGCGCTAGCGAACAACCCGTTGACCCTCAAGCCCCTCGCTCACAATCCGCGCGACTACGTCGGCGACCGGAGTTACGCCCAGATCCTCGCCGGTGCGCATGCGCACTGCGGCGCTGCCTCCGGCTGCTTCCTTGTCGCCGACTACCAGCATGTAGGGCGTCTTGGCGAGTTGAGCGCTCCGGATCTTCGCGTTCATCCGCTCGCTCCGGTCGTCGACGTGAACGCGGACGCCGTTCGCCTCGAGTTCTGCGCGCACCTGCTCCGCGTAGGCGTTGTGGCGGTCGGCGATGGGAATGATCTCCGCCTGCACCGGCGCCAGCCAGACAGGGAAGGCGCCTCCAAAGTGCTCGATGGCGACTCCCAGGAATCGTTCGAGGCTTCCCAGCATCGCCCGGTGGATAACCACAGGGCGGCGGCGCGCGCCCTCCGTGTCGACGAACTCGAGGTCAAACCGCTCGGGCAGGTTGTAGTCGAGCTGCACAGTGCCCAGCTGCCACTCGCGTCCGATGGCGTCGGCGACGAAGAAGTCGATCTTGGGGCCGTAGAAGGCCCCTTCGTTGGGGAATGGCTCATACTCCAGCCCCCGGGCGTCGAGCGCCGCCGCGAGCGCTCCCTCCGCCTGATCCCACAGCTCGTCCGACCCGATACGGTGTTCCGGGCGCAGGGACAGTGCGACGCGAACATCGTCGAACCCGAACAAATCGTACGTCTCCTGCAGCATCTCGATGAACCGGGTGATTTCGCTCTCCACCTGCTCCGGAGCGCAGAAGATATGGGCGTCGTCCTGCGAGAAGGTTCTCACTCGCGTAAGGCCGTGCGTGACGCCTGAACGCTCGAACCGGTGCAGTCGGCCAAAGTCCGCGTAGCGCAAGGGCAGGTCGCGGTACGAGTGCAGGTCCGCTGCGTAGAGCATTGCCGCCGCCGGACAGTTCATCGGCTTGACGCCGAACTCCCGGTCGTCCACGTAGGTGAAGTACATATGCTCCTGGTAGTGGTCGTAGTGCCCGGAGCGCTTCCACAGTTCGGAGTCGAACACCTGCGGGGTAATGACCTCCCGGTAGCCGTAGCGCTCGTACAGGCTGCGGACGTAGTCCACAAGCGTGTTGTACAGCGCTGCCCCCTTGGGGAGGAAGAAGGGGCTAGCGGGCGCGATGGGGTTGAAGAAGAAGAGGCCGAGCTCCTGGCCGAGCTTGCGGTGGTCGCGGCGCGCGGCCTCTTCCAGGCGCGTCAGATGCTCCTGCAGCCTCTCTTCCGACTCCCACGCCGTGCCGTAGATGCGCTGCAGCATCTCGTTCCGTTCGTCGCCGCGCCAGTAGGCGCCTGCTACGCTCATCAGCTTGAAGGCGGCCACCTTGCCGGTCGACTCCACGTGCGGGCCGCGGCAGAGGTCGACGAAGCCGTCGTGGGCGTACGTGGTGATAGCCTCGCCCTCGGGAATCGCGCCAATGATCTCCAGCTTGAAGGGTTGGGCGGCGAAGCGCGCCTCTGCAGCCTCGCGCGAGAGCTCCGCCGGCTCGAACGCCGCGTCGTTCGCGACAGCTTCGCGCATCCGGGCTTCGATGCGCTCCAGGTCTTCGGGAGTGAACGGGCGCTCCACCGAGAAGTCGTAGTAGAACCCCTCGTCGGTTGGGGGGCCGACGGCGAACCTGGCTTCGGGGAAGAGTTCGAGCACGGCTGAGGCCATAATGTGGGCGGCCGAATGCCGAATCCGGAAGCGCAGTTCGTCGAGACGCCGCTGCTCGGGGGACTTCTCCTTGATGGGCATAGAGGCTGCCTCTCGGTGTGCTGTGCGACAAGAGGGGCGCCGTGGCGCCCCTCTCCGCGTATCGTCGCTGCGTTCGCGTCGGGCCGCGCCTCCGCCGCTTCGTCCCTGTAGGGGAGAACAGGCGGCCTCCGCTCCCGCGTCCGTCGTCCCGATGATACCATGAGGGGAACCGCGCAGGGAGGCCCCAAGCATGAAAGCCGTCTACGACGAGGCTGCGCAGCTTGCGAACGACAATCAGGAATTCGTGGTCGCGACGGTCGTTCACACCCAAGGATCCACGCCCCAGAAGCCGGGCGCCGCGCTTCTCGTCCGTCGCGACGGTTCGACTGTGGGCACCCTTGGCGGCGGCTGCGTGGAGGGCGACATCTGGTTCGCGGCCAAAGAGGCGCTCCGCGAGCGCACAGGCCCGCTCTTCAAGCGCTACTACCTGAACGAGGACATCGCCGCCCGCGACGGTCTCGTTTGCGGGGGCTCCATGTACTTCTACATCGAGCCCGTGACGGACGTCCATGGTTTCCGCAATCTCGCCCAGGAGATCGCCAGCGCCTACGCCGGCGGCCCCAGCATCTCGGCGGCGACCCTCGTCGCCAGCGACCGGCTCGAAATCGGGGCCCGCATAACCGTCAAGGCCGACGGCGTTTCGGAGGGGACTCTTGGCGACGCCGCCCTGGACGCCGAGGCGATAGAGACGGCGAAAGCGGTGATGCCGATGGGCAAGACGGCCCGCATCCTGAGCGGGGAGGGGGACGAGGTGTACGTCGAGGGTTACACCACGCCTGCGCTCGTCGTCCTCATCGGAGGCGGGCACGTAAACCTGCAGGTCGCCCGCGTCGCGCAGATGATGGGTTTCCGCGTGATGGTGACCGACGACCGCAGGGAGTTCGCCAACACCGACCGCTTTCCCATGGCCGAGGCTGTGAGCGTCGACTCGTACGACAAGGGAGTCGGAGCGTTTCCGATCACGCCCAACGCCGCCATCGTGATCGGCACCCGCGGCCATCACTTCGACGACTACGCGACCGAAGCGGCAGTCCGCACCAACGCCGGTTACATTGGTCTTCTGGGCAGCAAGCGCAAGACCATCATGATTTACGAGTCCCTCCTGAAAAAGGGCATCCCGGAGGAGCGCCTGCGGCAAGTGCATGCGCCCATCGGCCTCGATCTGGGGGGCCGCACTCCCGAGGAGATAGCCCTCAGCATCGTCGCCGAGATCGTTGCGTGGCGCCATGATCGGCAAGGCGGGCCGATGATTATGGAGCCGGCGCAGATCGACAGGCTCGCCGCCAAGGTCGGCGGCGCGGCGGCGCGGCGCTAGAGCTCCCCTGCGCAGGTCGGACGCCTGTCGGCCTGCTATGATGGACGCCCATGCTTGTTCGAGACCTCATTGCCGCGCGCCTTATATCGGCGGTGGCCGATGCGCAGGCGCAGGGCGCGCTGCCCGCGTTCGATCTGCCGCCGGCGCCGCTCGTGGAGCGTCCACAGAAGGCGGAGCATGGCGACTTTGCGTCCAGCTTGCCGCTGCGCGTAGCGAAAGCCGCCCGCCGTTCGCCGTTGGAGATTGCGCAGGCCATAGCTGCGGCGTTTCCAGCCGATGCGCCCATCGGCGAGGTGTCCGTCGCGCCGCCGGGGTTCGTCAACATTCGGCTGAGCGTCCAGTGGCTGCAGGAGCAGGTTGAGGCTATCCGCGCAGCCGGCGAGACGTTCGGGTCGGTCGAATCGGGCGCGGGCCGGCGCGTGCAGATCGAGTTCGTGAGCGTCAATCCCACGGGGCCGGTGCATGTGGGTCATACGCGCGGGGCCGTCCTCGGCAGCGCGCTCGCCAGCGCGCTCACGGCGGCGGGGTTCGACGTTACGCGCGAGTACTACGTGAACGACGCCGGCACGCAGATGGAGCTGTTCTACGAGTCCACGTTCGCTCGGTACGCGCAGGCGTTGGGCAGGGACGACGTTCCGCTGCCCGAAGGCGGGTATCAGGGAGAGTACCTCGCGGCGTTGGGCAAGGAGCTTGCGGAGCGCCACGGGGCCCGGTTCCTCGATATGGGCAGGACGGAAGCCGTCGCTCAGCTCGGCGAGGAGGCGCTCGAGGCGATGCTCGCGGCCATCCGCGGCGACCTGGAGCGTATCGGCGTCGGGTTCGATGTGTGGTTCCGCGAGCGCGACCTCTACGCCGGAGGGCAGTACGCCGAGACCATGGCGTTTCTGCGCGAGCGCGGGCTTACAGCCTTGCGCGACGGCGCGGAGTGGTTCACGTCGTCCGCGCTCGGAGACGAGAAGGACAACGTGATAGTCCGCAGCACAGGCGCGCCGACGTACTTCGCCTCGGACATCGCGTATCACCGGGACAAATTCGGGCGGCGGGGATTCGATAGGGTTATCGACATTTGGGGCGCCGACCATCAGGGGCATGTGCCGCGGATGAAGGCGGTAATGCAGGCGCTGGATCTCGACCCCGACCGGCTCACCGTGCTCATCGCGCAGCTCGTCACCCTCAAGAGCGGAGGCGACATCGTCCGCGCCTCGAAGCGCACGGGCCAGATCGTCACGCTTGCCGACCTGGTCGATGAGGCGGGGGCGGACGCTTGCCGGTTCTTCTTTCTCGCCAGGGCGGCGGAGAGCCAGATGGAGTTCGACATTGAGCTCGCCAGGCGGCAATCGAGCGAGAACCCGGTGTACTACGTGCAGTACGCGCACGCTCGCATTGCGGGGATTCTCCGGCAGGCGGCCGAGCGGGGGGTCGACTGGCAGGACGGCGACGTGTCGCTGCTGACGGACGACGCGGAGCTAGCGCTGGCGCGCAAGATGCTGCAGTTGCCGGAGCTGGTGGACACGATAGCGGCGACGCTTGCGCCGCACACGCTGCCGCACTATGCCGTGGAGCTGGCGACCGCGTTCCACTGGTTCTACGATCACTGCAGGGTGCTGTCGTCGCTGCCGGAAGACGCGGGGGTGATGCGCGCGCGGCTCAAGCTGGCGGAGGCGGCCAGGGTTGCGCTCTCACGCACCCTCGGGCTGATGAGCATAACGGCGCCGGAAGCGATGTAGGCCGCTAGTCGCGGAAGTTGACGTACTGCAAGGGCTGATCGATCTGCAGGGACTTGATGAGGGCGATGGCGTCTTGCAGGTCGTCGCGCTTCTTGCCGGAGACCCGGAGTTCGGGGCCCTGCGCGGCGACTTGCACCCGGAGTTTCGCGCCCTTCACCGCCTTGATGATCTTGCGGCCCAGGTCGGGGTCGATCCCCTGCCGGATGACTACCTGCTGGCGGATGCTGTCGCCTGCCGCCTTCTCGGTCGTCTTGAAGAGGAGGGCGCGGCTGTCGACGCTGCGGCGCGCGAAGTAGGCGTGCATCAGGTCGTGCACCTGCCGCAGTTGGAGGTCGTTGTCCGCCGTAACGGTGAGCGCGTCGCCTGAGCGCGCGACGCCGGCGTGGGTGCCTTTGAGGTCGAAGCGCTGTTGCGTCTCGCGCTTGATTCCATTGACCGCGTTGTCGACCTCGGCCATATCGACCTGGGATACGACATCGAATGACGGCATAGGTAGTCCTCTCAGCTTGCAGGGGCGCCTCGCGGCTGCGGAGCGTTGCGGAGCCGCGAGGCTTTGGCCGGATTAGCTGCTTAGCCCTCGGTCCAGGTCATGATGCGGGCAGGCGTTATCTCGATAATCACGGAGTTGCCGTCGAGCGTATTCGTTATGAACTCGTCTACCTCGCCGGCCCTGTCGGCGCCCATGTAGCGTGTTGCGATGGCGCGGCCGATCTCTGCGGCGCGATCGTTGGTTATGGATGCGCTGCCTTCGACGAGCACGTACGAGTAGGGCGTGCCGCACGTAGCTACGGAGAGCGCGACCCGGTTGTCGCGTTCGATATTGTGCGCCTTCTGCAAGTTGCGGCTCGTGTACACCTGGAACTTGCCGCCGGAGTAGCTGAACCAGACGGGCGCGACGTGCGGCGAACCGCTCGAGCGCAGCGTTACAAGGTTCGCGACCAGGGGCTGGGCCAGGTACGCGATCAGGGAGTCGGGATCCATTCTCATTGTGTTGACACCGTTTGTCCTCCGTCGACTACGAGCGCGTGTCCGGTTACGTACGACGACTCGTCGGACGCAAGGAAGAGCACGCAGTAGGCGACCTCTTCGGCGAGCCCGAGCCGTTTGAGGCCGGACACGCGGCTTCCGCTTTCGATCTTCTGTGCTTCGGTCATAGGTCTTGGGCGCGGGGGGAACTCGCGCACGCGGTTGGTGTCGATGGGCCCGGGGCAGACGCAGTTGACGCGGATTTCCGGGCCGTAGTCGACGGCCAGCTGGCGGGTGAGGTTGATGATGGCGGCCTTTGTGGCGCTGTAGGCGGGGTAGCGGGGGCTTGCGAGGATGCCGAGGCTGGAGGCGGTGGCGATGATGTTGCCGCGCCCGCGGGCCATAAAGTGCGAGAGCGCAGCGCGCACGCCGTGGTACATACCGTAGAGATTGAGGTTGACGACGTGGTTCCACGCCTCGTCGGACATCTCGTGGATCTTTTGGCGGACGCCCGAGCCGGCGTTGAGGAAGAGGATGTCGAGGCTGCCGAACTGTTCGATGGCGGCGGCGGCCATATCGGCGCAGGTTGCTCTCTGGGAGGCGTCGCCCCGCAGGAAGAGCGCCTGGCCGCCCTCGGCTTCGATGAGGCTGTCGATTCTGGGCTGGCCGCGCTCGGCGATGTCGACGCAGACGACCTTGGCGCCTTCGCGGGCGAACAGGCGGGCCGTTGCGCGTCCGATGCCGCTGTCTGCGCCGGTGACGACGGCAACCTTGCCGCGGAGCCTCCCCAGGCCCGGCCCTATTCCGGGATGCTCGCTGTTGTGCTCGGTCATCGCAGGGTCTCCTGCCGGGTCGGTGTTGGGGGGAGAGTGTAGCTGGGCAGCGCCGCGCGCTCAAACTTGCGGGTAGAGGCTCATGAAGGGTCATTGGTCCATTCCGCGGGGCTTCCAGCAGCAGGGGCAGCGCCGCCGCGGCGTGGGGGGGGCGGACATCGCTGTGGAGCTCCAGTCTCCTGGGGGACGCGTGGATGTTATCGAGGAGCGCGCGATACGCAATCCGTATCTGCGTCAGGCAGGCAGGACGGCTGCCGATTATGTGCGCGATATTATGTTGAGCGTTGAGCGCTCTTCGAAATCATCGGCGAGGCGATCGCGCATTGCCAGGCACGACTCTTCCCCCGCACAGCGTATCAAGAAATAGTTTCAGTCTCTTGGAGGATCTGATTCTTCACGTAAGTCTTGAACCGATCAACACTCGTAAAGCACCGGTAACCGGCCTCACTTGCGAGAGATTGAGTTGAAGAATCTTCATTGAGTAGCAGGACAACCGGTTCGCTTCGTTCAAGCTGTAAACCATCAGGCCAGGCAAGATCGAATACCGCCAATTGTTGACCAGAATTCGCGTCGGCATAATCAAATGCTATAGCTCCGGCCGCCAATCCTTGATCGACGACCCATAGGTTGATGGAGCCGCTGTCAATCTTGTTAAGGAGGTCTTTTATTTTCATTTACGCTATTCCTCTCATAGCTCTTACCCAACCCCCCTAACACCAATCCGCGTAGAGGGGGTCCTCCGCCACGTATGCTCGCATGATGCCGTCGTAGACGAGCCAGAAGGTGTCGAGGGTGGCGTTGAGGGACTCGCGGACAGCCCGCTGTTCGAGGTCGCTTACGGCGTATTTCTCGATGACGTAGGGGCCGACTTTCATGTGGTCTTCGTCGACCGACATGTGGAGCGTCCAGTAGAGGATGTCGTCACTCTCGCGTTCGAAGCCGTAGTGGTCGCAGAGTCCGTTGACGACGCGCTGCATGCGTCCGCTGGCGGTGCCTTCGAGGGCGAGCCCCTGCGACGCGTAGAGCTCGAGCCATGAGCGTTGGGAGATGAGCAGCTCGCGCCAGTTGAGGAGTCCGCGCGTCTCGGGGAGCGGCTGTGCGGCGTCGAGCTCGTCGCGGGGGATGCCGGCAGCCTCGGCGAAGCGGATGTAGAGCTCCTTGTGGCCGGCGGTGCCGGTCTCGCCGCCCTCGGCCTCTTCAGAGAGATTCTCGAACCACATACGCTCGAGCTCGGAGTCTTGCGGGGAGCGGGCGAACATAGCGGCGATGGGTTTGGGGAACGGCTTGGGGAAGAGCAGGTAGAACTGTTTGATGAAGCCGTTGAGTTGGGGGCGGGTGAGCTTGCCGTTCTCGATGAGGTCGAAGAGGGGGTGGTTCTTGCTGTGCTTGCGCTGCTGCAGTTCCTGCATCTCAGCGAGGAAGGCTTGGGGTGCGATCGCCATGCTGCGGCCTCCGGAGGCGGTATGTGTCGGGCAGGAGTGTATCCCAAAGCAGGCAAGGTTGCGGGAGAGCAGGCTGTTCGGGGCGGGCAGGCGAGGCGTGAGCGCTGGCGCGCTGCTGGGAGAGCGTTCGCTTCCCCGGTCTCCCTGGGAAACTCAGCAGCGCCCGTAACCTGGGAGTGGCGGTGCAGCTGGGAGAGCGTTCGCTCCCCCAGACCCCCTGGGGGAACTCAGCAACGCCCGTAACCTGGGAGTGGCGGCGTAGCTGGGAGAGCGTGCGCTCCCCCAGACCCCTGGGTTTGTCCCTTCAGAGTTCGACGGGCTGGCCGTGAGGGGTGCGGAGGTAGGCCTCGCGCCATTCGTTGCTGCGCCGGTCGACTTCTGGTTGGAGTGCGAGGCCCTTGGCGGAGCAGATGCGCTCGAGGGCGCGGGCCCAATGGAGGTAGTAGGTGTCGCCGAGATCGGGGTCGCCGGCCTGCTGGGCCGCGGCGATCTCCGCGCTGAGGGCGGCGGCCCATTCTGCCCAGGTGAAGTGTCCATCGCCGGAGAGGCGGACGGCCAGGGCGAAGGCGGCGGCCTGCCAGGGCTCGGCGAATACGGGGCCGTCGTCGTCGCGGGGGATGGCGCCGAGAGCGGCGAGGTCGGGGCTGTCGGTCATGAGACGGGCTCCAGGTAGTCCTCGAAGAGGTCGACGTGCACGACGCTTGTGGGGTCTGCGGAGTCGCCCCAGAGTTCGCGGGCGTCGAAGCGGACGCTGTAGAGGTGGCGCCCCTCGTCGACGCCCTCGGCGCTGAGGTCGGCGAAGACGTGGGCGCCGTAGTGCTCGTGGATGACGCCGCGGCGCCCGAGGACGTAACGCGGTTCGCGGGTGTGTCCGCGCGTGCGCCGGTTGACGGCGCGGACGGCGTCGCCGGGCTTGAATCGCGGCGGCGCAGCGGCGGGCCGGTTGTAGTTGGGGTTGGCGAGCGAGAGGGTCGCGACCTGCTCGGGGCGGAGCACAAGCTCGCGCAGGGGTTCGGGGGCGGGGGATGCGGCGCGGCCCGAGGCGAGCTCTTCCGGGGTTACGAGTCCGGATTCAACGAGCTGTGTGCAGAGGCCCGCGAACCAGCTTTCGTAGTAGGAGTTGCGGAGGTAATCGGCGGGACGCTGACGCTCGCGGGCGTAGCGCCCTTTGTCGATGTTCCATTTCCCGAGGCGTCCGAGGGAGCGGACGATGCCGTAGACGCGCCCCTCCCAAGGGGCGTGGAAGACGGGCTCTTTGGATTCGGGCTCGGCCTCGACGGGGCCGAACCCATCCATTCCGCCGAGGTCGTGGATGCCGTACATCGTCTTCCGCTCTCCCAGGCTTCCTAGACCGCTTGCAGGGCCGTTGCTTCCGCGCTTTCCAGAGCGGGGAGGGCAGCCTTTTCGACGCCGATCATCGAATTGCGGGTGACCAGTTCGGCGAGCTGATCCTGAGTCCAGCCCTCGGTGTTGGCGGGACGTTCCGGGAGGACAAGGAACCGCATCTCGGATGTGGAGTCCCACACGCGGATTTCCGTGCTGTCGGGGAGTTCGGCGCCGAACTGTTTCATCACGCCGCGGGGGTCGGCGACGGCTTGTGAGCGGTAGGGGGCGGACTTGTACCACACGGGAGGGAGTCCGAGCACCGGCCACGGGTAGCAGGAGCAGAGGGTGCAGACGACGAGGTTGTGGACGTCCGGGGTGTTCTCGACGACGCGGATATGCTCGCCGTGGGAGCTTTCGTAGCCCATAGAGGCCATGGCGGCGGTAGGGCTTTCGAGAAGCCAGCGTTTGAAATCAGGGTCGTCCCATGCGCGGGCGACGATGCGCTTTCCGTTCATAGGGCCGACTTTCGTTTCGAAGGTGTCGACGAGGGCGTCGATTGTCGCGGAGTCGATCAGGCCCTTTTCGGCAAGGAGCGATTCGAGGGCCTTCACGCGCAACTCGATGTCGGCGGGCGGCTCGGTGAAGCCGTTATGGTCGTGTTGTTCGTGGTCGTCGTGGTGATGGTGGCTCATAGGGCAGCTCCTTGCGCTGGGAGTGGGTGAGAGTGTGCCAAGCCCTGGGCGAGAGTGTCAATTGACGCGTGCGGGCGCTCACGTCCAATCACGCTTCAAATCACGCTCAATCACCCTTAGTGGAGAGCGCGGATGGCGGCGAGGTCCGGAGGGGTTTCGCCGCGGTGGACGACGACTGCGTCGTCGAAGCCGGCGTCGGCGAGCTGTTGGAGGCGTTCGGCGGCTGCTTCGGAGCTGCAGCGCAGGTGGAATGCGTTGTCGGGGAGAGGCTCCGTGGGGGCGGCAAGGTCGATGGAGACATTAGTGACGATGGCTCGCCGACCTCCGGCGGCGCGGTAGCGGTCGATGCCGTCTTTGAGAGTGGCGAACCCTGAGAAGAAGCCGGAGGCGATCCAGCCGTCGTACTCTTCCGCTGCGGCGCTGATCCACCGGGGGCCGGCCCAGCTGCCAATGAGGACGGGCGGGCCGCCCCATACGGCGGGGACGGGGTTGAGGCTGACGTCCTCGACGGCGCGTCCGTTCCAGAGGCGGCGCATAACGGCGAGGTTGTGGGTGAGCAGCTGCATGCGGTCGTCGAAGTTTTTGCCGACGGCGTTGAAGTCCGTTTTGGTTGAGCCTGCTCCGACGCCCAGGAGGAGCCGGCCCTCGCAGATGAGTTGCGTGGTGAGGACGCGGTTGGCGAGTTCGACGGGATGCCGGAGAGGGACTTGCAGGATGCCGAGGCCGACTTCGACGCGTTCGGTGGCGGCTGCGGCCACGGCGGCGGCGGCGAGGGGGTCGAACGAGAAGCGTCCGCGTCCGATAGAGTCGAAGAACCACACGCTGTCGAACCCGTGCAGTTCGGCGTCGCGCGCGCCTCGGGAGACGACGTCGTTGGCGGGGGGCTCGCCGAAGTTGATGGGGAGAGCTATACCGAGTCTCATAGCGGCGCTCCTTGCGGGGACTGCGGTCTAGGGCAGCGGCGGCCACTCGCGCGCCAGGCGTCCCTTGTCTGGGATGCTGAACCGGCGGTCGAGTTTGGAGACGACGGCCCAGAGCATTGCGGGATTGCTGGAGACGATGGGCAGGCCGAACTCGGCTTCCATCGCGTCGATGACGGGGAGGGGATTGAGGACGGCGCCCTGGAAGTAGACGGCCTGCACGTTGCTTGCAGCGCTCATCGCGCCGCGGGCCATATCGAACACGACCTGGGAGTCGAGGTCGACGGCCTCCTGCTCGCTGGAGAAGCCGAGGTCGGCGAGCTGGACGTCGAAGCCGGCGCTAACGAGGTGGCGGACAACGAGGGCGTTCATTGCGGAGTCGAACGGGGTCAGCAAGAGGATGCGGCTGGCGCCGTAGGTTCGGAGAGCGAGCTCGCCGGCGCCGAGGGCTGTAGTGAAAGGGACGTCGAGCGCGTCGGCTAGGCGTCCGCGCAAGCCGGGGTTCTGCACCTCGACGGGCGCGCCGGGGACGATGACGCCTTCCCATCCGCGCTCGCGGGTAAGCGTGACGGCGCGTTCGATGATGGAGTCGGCGCGGGCGGCGAAGTCGGTGAGCGCGCTTTGCATCACGCCGAGCTCCTGCATGTCGAGGTCGATGCCGTTCGGGATCATCGCGGCGAACTCGTCGTAGTGGCTCCGGCCTGCGCCGGGTTTGAGGAAGCCTATCTTCAGGTCGTCGTCGGTGGTCATGGGGTTTCCTCGCTCTCTCTAGTTCTCTTCCCTATTCTCGCGGAATCTATCCTGGCGGATTTGCTCTCCCGCATCATACCCGGCCCGCCAAAGGAGTATGGTACGGGCATCATAGGCGGGGAGGAGACGTCATGGCGACAGAGCGCGAAACTGTTGGACGGATGGAAGCGATCCGCTACGAGACGCCCGACCTTGGCGGTCAGCCAAAGACATCGACGCTGCTTGGCCGGACAGACCACCTTGGCGTTGTGGTGCAGGTAGTGAGCAAGGACGGAGGAGAGACGAACCTGCCTGCGCACGCTGCGCAGGATGCTGTCTGGTTCGTGCTGGGAGGCCGCGCGCGGTTCTACGGGAGCGACGGCGAGTCGGTGGAGCTGGGCCCAAAAGACGCGCTGTTCATTCCGAAGGGAACTCCGTACTGGTTCGAGTCGATCAGCGAAGAGCCGCTGGAGATTATGCGGAACTCGGCGACCGACCCGAGCATCAGGAATCAGCGGGTGAACTACGAGGCGCTGCGGGAGCGGCAGCAGGACGGCCGCCACGCCGATAGCGTGTACGCGACGACGCAGGCTTAGGGAGAGAGGGAGAGGGAGAGAAGACGCTTTCCCGATGAGCTTTCAGGCGAGAGGGGCATGGGCAGTACGAGCAGCATCGGTATGAGAGAGACCGCGTTTCAGGACTTGCTGCCGGGCAATCACTGCTGGGGGTGCGCGCCGGACGCGAAAGACGGCTTGCGCATTCGCAGCTTCTGGGATGGCGAAGAGACAGTGTGCGAGTGGACGCCGCGCCCGGAGTTCGCCGCCGGCCCCACGCACATTCTGTACGGCGGGATGATTAGCTGCGTTATCGATTGTCACTGCATATGGACAGCCATTGCGGAGGCGTACCGGGCCGAGGAGCGCCAGATTGGCGAGGGACGGACGATCTGGTTCGCGACGGCGTCGTTGAGCGTGTCGTACAGAAAGCCGACGCCTATCGATCAGCCGCTGACGTTGCGGGCCCGCGTTACGGAGATGCGCGGGCGGAAGGCGCTGGTGAGCTGCTCGCTCGTCTCCGGAGGGACGGAGACGGCCACAGGCGAGATGGTTGCGGTGCGCGTGCCGCCGGAATGGTTCGAGCCGGAATCGGGAGGGGAGCATGGCTAACGAAATCAGGGTGACGGGGCTGGTGGAGCGGCCTATGGAGTTGGGTTACGAGGGGCTGGCCGCGCTGCCGGGGCAGATTGCGGATGTGTCGGCGCTGGCGCCGGGGCGCGCAGGAGGCGCTGTGCAGCTATCGGCGGTGCTCGATGCGGCGGGGGCCAGGGCCGACGCGGCGTTCATAACGCTCGAGGCGGAGGGCGACTTCGCGGCGAGCGTCCCCCTCGCGGCTGTTGCGGAGCGCGCGCTGATTCTGTACGCGCTGGGAGAGGGTCCGCTGCCGGAGGCCCAGGGCGGACCGGTGCGGTTCCTCATCCCCGACCCTGCGGCGTGCGGCGTGGCGGAGGTCGATCAGTGCGCGAACGTGAAGTGGCTGCGGAGCATCGAACTGAGCGCGGAGCGGGGACGGGACGTTCGACCGACTACGCTTCGGGCGCATGCGGCGCTGCACGAGGCTGAGGAGCGCGCCCGCGAGCAGCGCGCCCGCGAGCAGCGCGAACAGGGGGAGGGGGTAGCGATGGCGAGGCTGCCGGAAGTGAACCGCGAGGCTGTGCCCGAGGAGTTGCGGGCCGCGTTCGATGAGTTGGTGGCGCTGAGCGACAACAGCGTGCCCATTGGGCCGGGGATGGTTGCGGCGCTGAGTCCGAACCTGGCGCTTCGGCGGCGTCCGCTCAGCAATTACGTTCGGTGGGAGCTACAGCTGCCTGCGCGGGCGCAGGAGCTGGCCGTGCTGGTTACGGCCCGGCAGATGGATTGCGGGTACGTGTGGAACGCGCACGCGCCGATGGCGCGAAAGGCGGGCGTCGCCGACGCCCTGATCGACGCGATACGCGACCGCCGGCCGCTGCCGGAAATGGACGCGGAGGAGTCGGCGGTCGTGACGTTCGTGACAGAGGCGCTGACTGCGCGCCGCGTGTCGGACACGGCGTTCGATGCGGCGGTGGCGCAGTTCGGGCTGCAGAACACCATCGACCTGATTGCGCTGATGGGTCAGTACATCACGAACGCGGGCTTCCTGAACGTGTTCGAAGTTCCGCTGCCGGAGACGTCGGAGCCGCTGTTGCCGGTTTAGGGGGCTACCGCATTCGCTGTTCGCGTAGGGCGCCGTTCCGCATCGTCTTGCGGCGGAGGCGCCCTTCGGGTATACCGCAGCAGATCAGCAGTCGGGCGCGTCCGGAGACGCGGGAGGAGGCGGAAGTGGGGATCATCGACGCGGACGCGCACGTTATCGAGATCGACGCGACTTGGGAGTACATGGACCCGGGCGAGCGCCGCTACAAGCCGGGAGTCGCGCTCCAGACGCTCGACAACGGCGAGGTGGTGAAGTACTGGATCATTGGCGGGCGGGCCATCCGCACAGCGTGGCCGGGAGGCGGGGCTCAAAGCGAGTTCGGGCTGTTCATCGGCAACGTTCCGCTGTCGCCGGAGTCGAAGTACATGCTGGACGTTCAGGCGCGCGTCGCCCACATGGACGAGCTGGGCACGGACGTGCAGGTGCTCTTCCCCTCGATGTGGACAGGCCCCATCACCAACAATCCGGCGGAAGAGGCTGCCCTGTGCCGCAGCTACAACCGGTGGATGGCCGACATTTACGCGGAGGGGAAGGGCCGTTTTCGGTGGGCCGCCGTCGTGCCGGTGCTGGCGCTGGACGAGGCTGAGAGTCAGCTGCGGTTCGCGCGGGACAACGGCGCGGTCGCAGTGAACCTGCGAGGGGTCGAGGTCGGCAACCGGCTCATCCACGACCCGTACCTGCATCCGCTGTACGAGTGGGCGGGGGAGTTCGACATGCCGATCTGCCCGCATTCGGGCACCGGCAGTTTCGAACTCGACGCGATATTCGGGGGGCCGCTCACCGCGTTCGAGCGGAACAAGTTCAGCGGTCTCTCGGCGTTCCATTCGCTGCTGATGACGGGGCTGCCCGAGCGGTTCCCTCGCACCAAGTGGGGCATCATCGAGTTCAGCGCCGACTGGCTCCCGTATCAGCTGAACGATCTGGCCCGCCGGATGGAGCGTCGAGGTGGGCAGATGAGCGCGCGGCCCCTCGCCGACAACAACATTTGGGTGACGGTGCAGTTGAACGACGACCTCGAGCAGGTGCACCGCTACGTGGGCGACGACCGTCTGGTTATCGGCACAGACTACGGCCACGCGGACTCGGCGACGGAGATCTACGCGCTGCGCACGTTCGAGAACGACGAGCGTCTGCCGGCGGAGAGCCGCGCCCGCATTCTGTGGGACAACCCGAAGGAGCTGTACGGGTTTTAGGCTTCCCGCAGAGGGGAGTGGCGCGCTAGGATGAGGGGGCGCAGCTTACGAGGACGGACGATGCAGAGGATTTCCCGAGACGACCCCGAAGCGAGGTCGGCCGATTTGGTAGCCGATAACATCGATCGGCTGAGGGAGCTGTTCCCAGAGGCGTTCACCGAGGGGAAGGTCGACTTCGACGTGCTGCGGGACCTGCTGGGGGACGCCGTCGACGACGGAGAGGAGAAGTACGGGCTGAACTGGAAGGGCAAACGCCTCGCCCGCAGGCTGGCGCTGACGCCCAGCATGGGCACGCTGCGCCCCTGCCCAGAGGAGAGCGTGGACTGGGGCTCCACGCAGAACCTGATGATCGAGGGCGACAACCTGGAGGTGCTGAAGCTGCTCCAGAAGAGCTACGCCGGCAAGGTGAAGCTGATTTACATCGACCCGCCCTATAACACCGGCAAGGACTTTGTGTACCCGGACAACTACCAGGACGGTATCAAGAACTACCTCAGAATCACGGGGCAAGCGGACGACGACGGGCAGAAAACGACGTCGAACCCAGAGACTTCTGGGAGGTTCCATACCAACTGGCTCAACATGATGTACCCGCGCTTGAAAGTCGCCCGTAACCTGCTTAGGAACGATGGAGTCATCTTCATTAGTATTGACGAAAATGAAGACGCACAGCTAAGAGGGATATGCGACGAGATTTTTGGCGGAGAATGCTTTATCGGAGAACTACCTTGGAAGAAGAAGTCGGGAGGCGGTGGAGATGTAGGTTCAATTGTGATTGACCATGAATATATTCTTTGTTACGGTCGAACGCCCGGGATTGCATTGAAAAACGATCCCAATGCAGAGGTTGCGACTCAATACAATAAAATCGATAGCGATGGTAGACGGTACAGTTTGGACCGCTTGGACAAGCAATCGTTAGGATATCAAGAATCACTAGATTTTGCGATCGCAGGGCCGGATGGAAGCATTTATAAAGTAATCCACAATGATTCTGAGCATAAAGTTGCCAGATGGCGCTGGAGTAAAAAGACAGTTGCAGAACGATATGATGAATTGGTTTTCGAATGGCCCTACGTCTACACGAAAAACTACGAAAAATTAGATGGTGCTAGGCCTAGGAGTTTGCTTATCGACGAGCGGTTTGGCCGTACCCGCACAGGCAAGACTGACCTGAAAGCAATTTTTGATATGGATATTATGGACTTCCCGAAACCAGTCCGCCTGATCTCGTATCTTTTGAATATTACGACAGAGAGTGAAGATATTGCCTTGGATTTCTTTGCAGGATCCGCTCCATTAGGTCAGGCAGTACTTGAGCAAAATAAACAGACGCGCTTTATACTGGTTCAATTCCCAGAAAAACTGTCAGAGAAAACTCAGACGGGAAAGAATGCACTTTCATTGGGAATGCAAACTATTGCTGATATTGGGAAAGAACGTTTGCGTCGAGTGATAGAAAGAACCACTCCAGATAGTGCTACTGATCTAGGATTTAGAGTATTCAAACTGGACAGTTCTAATTTCAAAACATGGGATCCGAATCCTGGAGGTTTGGAAGCTTCGCTCCTGGACAGCATTGAGCACGTTAAAGAGAGACGGACTAGTGATGATATTCTTTTCGAATTATTGCTAAAGCAGGGAATCGACCTATGCGCTCCGATTGCGACCCGCGAGATTGCCGGGAAGATAGTGCACGCTATTGAAGACGGCGATTTACTGGTTTGCCTAGCGGAATCAGTAGCGCAAGACGAGGTGGAAAGACTGGCTCTGGGAATCGCCAATTGGCATGCCGAAATCCGGGGGGGGGCTCTAAGATAATTTTCCTTGACAGCGCCTTTGAGAATGATGTCGCGAAAACGAATTTAGTCGAGATTCTGCGACAGCGTGGCGTTGGTTACGTGCGGAGCGTCTGATGAAGTTTCAGTTCGAGCCGAACCTGGATTATCAATTGCAAGCTATAGACGCGGTTTGCGATTTATTCCGAGGTCAAGAGATATGCCGTAACGAATTTAGTATCCCTCATGCCACTGACCCGTTGCCGCTTCATCTCCAATCAAGCTACATTGACAATAATTTAGGTGTAGGAAACTGGCTTGCACTTTGACGACGATGCACTGTTAACCAACCTCAAAGATATCCAGCTCCGCAATGCCTTGCTGCCAGATTCGCTGCTTTCCTCACGAGACTTTACTGTGGAGATGGAGACCGGGACTGGCAAGACATATGTTTACTTGCGGACGATATTTGAATTGAACCGGCGTTACGGATTCACTAAATTTGCGGTGGTGGTCCCGTCCATAGCTATCAAAGAGGGCGTCAACAAATCTTTGGAGATGATGGGCGATCACTTTCACTTACTGTACGATGGCGTTCCATTCGAGCACTTTGTGTATGACTCAGCAAAGCTGGGTCAGGTTCGTAATTTTGCCACTTGCCCACATATCCAGATCATGGTGATGACCGTCGGCGCTATCAACAAGCAGAGCGTCAACACCATCTATCAAGAGAACGAGAAAACGGGCGGCGAGAGGCCTATCGACCTGGTCCGGGCGACAAGTCCAATCGTTATCGTGGATGAACCGCAAAGCGTGGACGGCGGGCTGTCGGGCCACGGCAAGGACGCGCTGGATGGAATGAACCCGCTCTGCACGCTGCGCTACTCGGCGACCCACGTTGACAAGCACCACATGGTTTATCGGCTGAACGCAGTGGATGCCTACGAGCAGGGCCTGGTCAAGCAGATCGAAGTAGCCTCCGGGACAACCATCGACGACTATAACCGACCCTATGTGCGCCTGGTTTCGATTCAGCGCAAAGGGCCTTCAGCCCATGTCGAGATTGACGTCGAAGCAGCCGGAGGCGGCGTCAGTCGACGCGAGGTTGTCGTTCAAAGCAAGGATGATCTTGAGGACAAGACCGGCCGATCATTGTACCGTGGCTATCGTATCGGGGAGATAGACGTCGCGCACGGTATGGAGCTAGAGATGCCGGACGGCAGTTATCACTGGCTCCAACCTGGCCTGGCCCATGGTGCCGTTGAGCTGGAAATCCTTCATCGCATGATGATGCGCAAGACTATAGAGGAGCATCTGCAGAAAGAGAGAATACTGCACCCTCATGGCATTAAAGTGCTGTCGCTGATCTTTGTCGACAAAGTATCCAACTATCGTCAATACGACGAAGATGGAAACGCACAGAAAGGCCCTTACGCGGGTATCTTCGAGGAAGAGTATCGCCACCTTGCCAATCATCCCGCCTACAAGCAAATGTTCGAAGGACAAGTCATAGTGGACGCGGCAGAGCAGGCGCATGGAGGGTACTTCTCTATCGACAGGAGGGGCGGATGGAGTGATACGTCGGAGAGCAAGCAGAACGACCGGGAAAACGCAGAGCGAGCTTACAACCTGATCATGCGGGACAAAGAGAAACTGCTCAGCATGGAAGAGCCCTTGAAGTTCATCTTCTCACATTCGGCCTTGCGCGAAGGATGGGACAATCCGAACGTTTTCCAGATATGCGCCTTGCGAGATATCCATGGGGAAAGGGAACGGCGTCAGACCCTCGGGCGCGGGCTGCGGCTCTGCGTCGACCAGAAAGGCGAGCGGCACGCGGGTTCGAAGTGAACACACTCACGGTCGTCGCTCATGAGAGCTATGAGGACTTTGCCGAGAATCTCCAGCAGGAGATAGAGGAGGAGACCGGCATCCGCTTCGGTGTAGTAGAGGAGCACCAGTTCGCATCGATTGTCGCCGGCGAGGGTGAACTGATGGGCGTGAGAAAATCCCAAGAGGTCTGGCGGCATCTGCACGGCAAGGGTTACCTCGATGGTCAGCGCATGATTACCGACTCGCTGCGGGCGGCCTTGAATGATGGTGATGTCTCTCTTCCGACGGAATTCGAGGCAGTGCGTAGCGCGATAATCGAGAGCGGCAGGCAAGATACCCATCAAGGACGCTAGGGAGCGCCGTAAACTCGAAATTCGCGAAGATGTGCTAGAGAGCGAAGAATTCCAAGCGCTCTGGGAGCGTATCAGGCACAAGACCACTTACCGTGTTCATTTTGACAACGAGGCCATGCTTGGCGCTTGTGTCAAAGCCCTTGCGGACGCGCCTCTGATTCCGCGCGCGAGACTCGAATGGAAGATCGCCGACATTCGGATTGGGCAGGACGGAGTGGAAGGAGCCTTGCGCGACCCCGGCAAGCAATACACGGTTTCGGACAATGACCTTGAACTGCCCGACCTGCTTACCGAGTTGCAGGATCGCACCCAACTGACTCGGCGCAGCATCCAGCGCATCCTTGCGGAGAGCGGCCGGATCAAAGATTTTCAGATTAACCCTCAGAAATTCATTGAAATAGCAGCTGAGACAATCAACCGCTGCAAGCGCTCTGCGCTGGTCGACGGCATTAAATATCAGCGATCCGGTGAGAGCTACACGCAAGAGCTCTTCCGAAACGAGGAACTCAATGCTTACCTGAGCCGGACGATGGAATCCCAGAAATCTGTATACACCTACGTTATCTGTGACGCGGAGAACGAACGGGTATTTGCAGATAACCTGGAGAAGAGCTCATCCGTTAAAGTGTACACTAAACTACCGCGCTGGTTCCGCATAGATACGCCCCTGGGCGCGTACAACCCGGACTGGGCGCTGGTTGCCGATACCCCAGACGGCCTTTACGTTTACTTCGTCGTCGAGACGAAGGGCGCCTCGGCTGTCGGCGATCTGCGCACCCCTGAGCGCGCCAAGATAGAGTGCGCGGAAGCGCACTTCAAGGCCATCGAGCAAGGCGAGCGCCCGGCTAAGTACCACGTGGTGCATACGTTCGGCGACCTTAGCTCCCTCATTGCGTCAGCAGCGGAGGAGGTTTAGGGCTCGCCGAAGAAGCGCGCGGCGTTCCCCCAGAAGAATTTGGGCCTTGTGTCGGCGCTGAGGCTTTGCCACTTTGCGATGACGGCGGGGGAGTCGGGGAACTTGCACTCGGCGTGCGGGTAGTCGGAGGCGTACATCACAACGCCGTCGCCAAGGAAGTCGAGCGCCATCCGGACGATATCCTCGTCCTCGGTCATATCGATGCTGGCGAAGAAGCGGCCGCCGGTGATGTAGTCGCTCATCTTGTGCTGGAGGTCGGCGGTGAAGCCGACGTAAGCGGCGTTGACGTCCATGCGGCGCATCCAGAAGGGGAGCCAGCCGACGCCTGATTCGAGGACGCCGAGCTTGATGGGGTAGCGGTCCATTATGCCGCTGCCGATGAAGGAGGCGACCATCTTCATGGCGCCCCAGGGGTGAGAGCAGAGGCGCGCGAGGAAGCGGTTGTCGTCCATATCTTTGTAGCCGGGGAAGTAGGGGGGCGCCCATGTCATACTGTGGTGGACGGCGCCGAGGTCGTGGGACGCGGCGGCGGCCCAGATTGGCTCCATGCGCGGGTGGTCCATAGGCTCGCCGACGCCGGGGAAGGGGAGGATGCCGGCGGCCCATCGCTCCTTGCCCCATCGCTCTATCTCGGCGGCGGAGCCTTCGACGTCTGTGCCGGAGACAGCCATGAGGGCCTTGAAGCGTCCGGGGTGGGCGGAGGCGATATCGTGCGCCATACGATGGTAGGCGCGGACGAGCCCCATCTCGAGAGAGGGGTCGCCGAGGAGGGCGACGCCGATGCCGATGTCGGGCACCATCATGTGGACGTCGGTCCCTTCTTCGTTCATATCGGCGATGCGCTGCTCGAAGGCGTCGTCGATAACGCCGACGCCGGGGAGCTTGGCGCCGGTGTACTCGCCGAAGTGGAGCCGGGAGTGGGCGTCTTTCGGGGCCTCGCGGGGGGCAGCGTCGCCGAGGTAGCGCTTGTAGGGGCTGAGGCTTACGGCGTAGTGGTGGCGGGACGGGTCCTCGCGGGGCGTCGTGGACTGGTCGGAGCGGGCGCCGACCATATACTGCTCGAGTTCGGGCATACGGGCCCGGAACTCGGGGTCGACGTAGCGTTCGAGAGACTCCACCGAGGGGTGGATGTGGGTGTCGGCGTCGAAGATCTTCTGTCCGTTCAGCATATCGTCCTCCGTGCGCCGGAAAGTATAGTCGTTCCGTGTTGGACGCGGCGGTTGGGGTGAGCGCAGTAACCGGGGTAAACGGGATGGATGGGCCGGCCGGCGGCGTTGAAGTGCGGGAGGTCGACGCCGGGAGCTGGGCTGATTTCGAGCGTCTGTTCGAGTCGCGCGGAGGGCCCAAGTGGTGCTGGTGCATGGTGTTCCGGAGGGATGAGCGGGGGAAGCGTCCCGGCGACGCGGCAGGGCTGAAGCAGGCGATGCGGGCGAAGGTCGCGGGCGGCGTTCCGGTGGGGTTGCTCGCGTACGCGGACGGGGAGCCTGTGGGGTGGTGCTCGGCGGCGCCGCGTTCGACGTTCGTGATGCGGGGCGTTCCTCCTGCGGAAGGCGACGACGACGATACGGGAAGGGTGTGGTCGATCACCTGCTTCTACGTTCGGAGCGGGCGCCGCCGGCAAGGGTTGATGGCGCTGCTCATCGAAGAAGCGGCGCGTGTTGCGAAATCGCACGGCGCTGCCGTGATTGAGGCGTACCCCGTAGCGCCCGACTCGCCGAGCTACCGCTTCGGCGGTTTCACGCCGGTGTTCGCGGCCCTGGGATTCGAGGAGGTTGGCCGGGTCGGCAGCCGTCGACGGGTGATGCGCCGGCGCGTGTAACGTTCGCGCTGTACCTCGCGCTTTACCGGATACGCCGGCGCGGGCTACCATGCCTCCAAACTTTGCGAGGGTGATGTTCTGTGGCAGTCGTGAGCCGCTACGCCGTCGAAGACTTCGGGCGAGACGTCCGACGCACGCTCGATCTGAATAGTCCGGGGATGGAGTCCGTTCTGCAGCTGGGGCAGTTTCTCCAGCGCTTTGGAGAGGAGAACAGCCGGGACTACTTCTGGAGCATCGGCGAGCCTGCGACGATCAGTTCGGGGCTGCCGGGGCAGAAGCTTTACGACGATCCGGACGGGCTGTTCCGGCTGCTGCTTGCGCAGTACCCGCCGAACACGCCGACCGCCATCCACAGCCACGAGGGGTGGGTGGTGATCGGGATACTGGAGGGGAGTGAGCGGTACACGTCGTGGCGGCGCGTGGACGATGGTTCGACGGGCAAGGCGACGCTCGAGGTGGCGCAGGATCATCACCTGTTCGAGGGCGAGTTCGGGTATCTGTACGACGGCCCGTACAACGTGCATCGTCAGGCGGCGGAAGAGCACGGAGCGGTTGAGCTGGTGCTGATGAAGGGGCGTGGGCGCAGGCTCGAACATATCGACGCGGCGACTGGCGAGTGCTCGTCGCCCATCGAGCTCAACCGGTAGGCGTTTCCGGCGGCGCGCGGAATGCGCTGCGAGGGTGGCGATGACTGAATCGGGCGCGGGGTCGACGATGTTCGAGCGCGTCGGTGGCGGGCCGTTCTTCGTCGAGCTGGTGGACCGCTTCTACGAGCGCGTGGAGCGCGACGCGCTGCTGCGTCCGATCTATCCGGAAGAACTGGAGCCGGGGAAGACGTATCTGGCGGCGTTTCTCGCGCAGTACTGGGGCGGGCCTCCGCTCTACTCGCTCGAGCGGGGGCATCCCCGCCTCCGTCAGCGGCACTTGCCGTTCGCCATAGGACGGGCGGAGCGCGACGCCTGGGTGGGGCATATGGTCGCGGCGGTGTCGTCGATGGGAATCGCGGAAGAGGACGAGTCGGAGATGGCGGAGTACTTTGGCCGGGCGGCCACGATGATGATCAACCGCCCGTGAGCTACGGCTCCAGCCGGATTGCGCGCCAGAACCCTCCGCGCAGGCTTCGGCGGAGATTCTCCCGCTCGTACAGGTCGCCGATGTGGGCGACTGCGCCTTCGAGCAGGCGCCTGTCGATCTCGTTGGGGAGCTGGGGATAGCTTTCACGCAGCGCGCGCAGCCCCTGGGGGTCGGCGGTCTCGGCCCAGCTTGCGCCGAACCGTTCGCCGAAGCTGCGGGCCGCCGCCTCGTCGTCGGTCGCGGCTTCGCCGTCCATTGTCCAGTCGATTTCGCGGAGGCTGAACCAGGACTGCATTGCGGCCTTGTCGAGAAGCAGGTGGTCGTCGGCGTCGCTGATGAGCGAGAGCGCCTGGTTGCTGGCTTCGTCGGTTGGAGGTATGCCGACAAGGAATACGGAGACGCCCTGGTCTTGCGCCTCGATGACGCCCTCGCGGATGTCTTCATCGCCGCTGAGGACGTAGGCGGCCGACACGGCGCGGTCTCGGGAGAGGACGATAAGGTCGCGGACGATGCGTGAGTCGACGCCTTTCTGTCCGGCGGAGGTGAGGCGTCCGAGCCTGAGCTTCACGCCGGGAAGGAAGCCGAGCGCGTAGTGGGAGGGGGTTGGCTGAGCGTTGGGCGCGGCGTCGTACCAGTATGTTCTGAGGTGACGGATGCCGCTGTGGCGCCCTGCCAGTTCGACGAGGCCGTTTGCCGCGGCGGCGAAGTCGAGGCGCACCTCATAGCGGTTGGAGACGCCCAGGCACAGCTTGCCGCCTGCGGCGTACAGGTATCCGGCGTCGACCATTATCACGAAGGAGTCCATAACCGGGAGCCTTTCCTGCGGATTCGATAGCGCACGGGGATTCTCAACGGGGGCTTTCTGCTTTCGCGCTCTTGGCCTTGCGGCGCTGCTTAGCCGAGCTCTCCGCGTAGTTCGGCGTAGAGCCGGTCGATGAGGGGCGGAAGGCGGTCGTCCTGGCGTCCCCAATGCGAGAAGGGGCCGAGATCGAGCGCGTCGCGGGCCTCGGCGGGCGGGAGTCCGGACTCGAAAGCGCGCTCGCCCTGCCTCACGATGAGGTCGAGGCACTCGCGCATTTCGGCGAGGTCGGCGCGGCTTCCGAGGGGGCCGTGGCCGGGAACGACGACGCTGCAATCGAGCTGCTCGACCTTGCGGGCCGTCTGCGCCCATTCGCGGGGGAAGCCGTCGCGGGCGTTGGGGATGTACTTGTGAAACGAGAGGTCGCCGGCGAAGATCACGCCCTCGGCAGGCAGGTAGACGGCGACGTCGCCGCGGGTGTGCGCGCGGCCAAAGAAGCGGAGCTCGACGGGCCGGGGGCCAAGGTGAAGCGTGAGCGTGTCGCTGAAGGTGAGGTTGGGGGGCGTCTGCGGCAGGTCGGCCCACTCCGGGCGCATTGCGGGGTAGAGATCGCTGAGGAACTCGCGGTGAGAGTCCCACTCAGTGAAGAGGTCTTCGCGGCACGTGTCGTGGGCGACGATGGGGGCGGGCGGCATCAGCGCGTTGCCGAAGAGGTGGTCGCCGTGCCAGTGCGTGTTGACGACATAGCGCACCGGCTTGTCGGTAACGCGGCGGACCTCGGCGAGCAGCCGTTCGGCGAGAGGCCGGGTCATAAGGGTGTCGATGATGACGACGCCCTCCTCCTCGACGAGGAATCCGGCGTCGGTGGCGCCGCCCTCCTGGATGAAGGCGTAGGCGCCGGGGGCGACTTCGATGATGCCGGAGGGGTAGGGAAGCGAAGTCATGGCGTGTCCGATCCGGGGCGCAGCGCGGGGATGACGCGCGCGGCGAGGATATCGATAGTGCGCTGCACGTCGGCGAGCGTTCTTGCCTGCGGGAGGAAGACGACGTGGCTGACGCCGATAGCGAGATAGCCGGCAAGGGTTGCGGCGATGCGGTCGGGCTCGCCGGCGAGGGCGTTGCGCTTTTCGGCGCCTGCGGCGTCGGGAGCGTCGCGGAGATCGACGAGCACGCGGAGAGAGAGCGATACGGCGTTGTCGCCGCGTCCGTGGGCGGCGGCCTGTTCGTTGATGCTGCGGAGGCTGTCGGCGAGCGCGTTGGGCGTCGTGCCGAAGAGGGGAGGGAACCACGCGTCGCCGATCCTGGCGGCGCGTCGCCGCACCGGGGCAGTGTGCCCGCCCACCCATACCGGGGGGTGAGGCTTCTGCGCGGGGTGCGGGTGGGACTCGACGTTGTGAACGGAGAAATGCCTGCCGCTGTAGTCGACGACGCTCTCGGTCCAGGCGGCCTTGAGGATATCGAGTCCTTCGTCGAGGGTCTGGCCGCGAGCCTCGAAATCGAGGCCGAGGGCGTCGAACTCCTCGCGGAGCCAGCCTGCCGCCACGCCGAGGATGGCGCGCCCGCCGGAGAGCACGTCGAGGGTTGCGGCGGACTTTGCGACGGCGAGGGGGTGGCGGAGGGGCAGCAGCGTGACTGCCGTGCCCAGCTTCACGCGCCGGGTGATGCCGGCGACGTAGGCGAGAGTCGTGAACTGGTCGAGGAAAGGGAGGCCGGGAGCGATGAGGAACTCGCCGTCCGCGCTGTAGGGGTAGGTGGAGGTGTGGCTGGTGGGGAGGACGATGTGATCGGCGGCCCAGACCGAATCGAGGCCGGTGGCTTCAGCCTGCTCGGCGACGAGCCGAACGGCGGAAGGGTCGTCCATACCGATGGTGGGGAGAGAGACGCCGAACTCGACCATCGGCTCCATAGTATTGAGGCGGGCGCGGAGTTGGCAAATGCGCGGCTGCTGTTAGGGGTATCGCCAGGGGAGTGAGGGAGTGCGGCTGTTGGGGGATCTTCCCCAGGGGGAGCGGGGCTGTTGGGGGATCGGCCAGGGGGTCTGGGGGAGCGGACGCTCTCCCAGCATCGCCCCGGCGCAGACGTCCTCGCTGCCCACCGCTCTTTGACAGATGCTGTAGAAGGTTGTATACATCTTCCTTGACCCTCAGAGGGAGCGATATGCCAACAGAAGATCAGCCTTCGGTCAGTAGCCTCTCTTACCCCCCCCCCCACTGCAGGGGGTAGTAGGCGCAAGCTCCGGTTACCAGTCCTTGTAGCTGCCCTCGCAGCGCTCGCTCTCTTCGCGCTCACCCCGTTCGTCGTGTTCGGCGTCTCTCCAGAGGACGATGTGTACGTTAACTGTGGCGGCGACAGGAACGTTGAGCCCGGCAATCATGCCGTTACCTGCGAGATCTCGAACGATACCGGCTACAACATCTCGTGGAGCGCCTCGGCCTCCGGCGGGGTAGAAGTAACCAGCAAGAGCCTGACCCCGCCGGACGGCGACGGGAACCGCACGGGCATAGTCAATGTGAATGTGACCGCCAACGGGTTGCTGACAGTGAACGTCAGCGACCCCGATGACTCCGACTCGGACACGGTGAACTTCACGGTCGGAGAGCCAACCCCAACGCCTCCTCCCACGCCGCCCCCAATGCCAACGCCTACCCCTGGCGGCTTGCCGCTGCCCCCTCCACCTTCAGGATTCGGCGCCTCTGGATATTCGGATACCCAAATCGAGGTCGACTGGACGGATTTGAACGGCGTTGACGAGTACCAGGTTGGCTACCGGAAGGAAGGCGGTAGCTGGGAGTACATCTCTACGAGTCAGATCGGACCTACCCCTACGCCCGACGTTGGGCCGGAAGGGGAAGTCATCATTCATGGATTGGAGTGCGATACCGCCTATGACACCAGGATACGGTCGTATGGCGACGGCCTCACGTATGCCGAGGACTGGGGGCCGTGGTCGGGCATAGACGGAGCTACAACCCATTCCTGTTCCCCAACGCCAACGCCGCCGCCAACGCCGCCGCCAACACCAACGCCAAACCCATCGGTGTCCATCAATGGATTGGCCTCCACTATCCCGAACGGAGGCAGCGATAGTTTCACGATAAACGCCTCTGGCCTTGACACCGACGAGAGCTATCGTCTCACAGCGGGCACGGCAGATGACCAAATCGGGTTCCCTGGGTCTTCCGATGAAGATGTAGTGGGAACCATCATCATTGTCGGTGTTCCCGGCGTGTCGGAGGAAGACCCCTGCGAAGCTGGCACTGTAGGAATGAATGTCCCCACTGGGAGTTCATCCTATTCGTGGAGCCTTACACTCAACGCATGCACTCCCGGCACGGGCACGCTGACAGCCAAGCTGTACGAGATAGTCGACGACGGGGGCGACGACCTCCTTGATAGCGACTCCCAAACGGTAACTGTTCCAGGCGCTCCACTGGAGCCGCCAGCTACGCCCGTTGGCCTCTCACTCGCCGCTACCGCGGCAAAGAGTATAGACGCCTCATGGAACTCCCAATCCGGCATCCAGAATCATCAGGTGCGACGCAAGGTTGCTGGCGGCAATTGGACATATCACCTAACCGACTCATCCGCCACGTCTTATACAATTACAGGCTTGGAGTGCAATACCCTCTACTACGTGGAGGTCCGCGCCCAAGGGGACGGCACTGAGCACTCAGATGCTTGGAGCGACTGGTCAGACCAGAGATCCAGACGCACCCTTGGCTGCGACCCCACGCCAACGCCTACTCCCACTCCTGCACCTACACCGACGCCTACCCCGGTAGGAGTCCGAAACCTGACCATCCACGATGATGGGATAGCCACTTGGGACGCTCCGCAAGAATCTGTTGCCGGTTACCGCATCCGCGTAAAGAACCAAGGCGATAGCAATTGGGACTACATCCACGACCAAACGTCATCTGCCGACAAGCGCCACGGGATTAGGGATTTCACGTTCAATCAGTCGTACATCGTGAGCATAGGTACCAAGAAGTCCAGTGGCAGCTCTTACGGTAGCTGGGTTGAGCGCTCTTGGACATTGCCGGAGTTTAGTTCAGCGGTAGATATTTCGATTCCAAGCGAATGTCGAGGAACCAGTCCGCAGACTCCGCTTAGATATATGCAGACGCTAGAAAACCCCATAACCGCCCGTGGCGGCTACGCGCATACTCCAACCCTCAAACTCGTGTGGGTGCCTCTCAATATTAACGGAATAACCGCAGTCTACATGGCGAGAATTACTAGGATAAAAGAACTTTCCGATGGAGGCGTTGGCTGTGTCTTTATGAGAGCATATATCGACTCAGTCCCTGGGGCAACTGAACTTTCGGTCAGTGGCAAAATTCACCTCCAAACATATCCTGAAGCCCCAGGTTGGATTCATCAAGAGGCTTCAATAAACAAACAGTGTTCGCGATGTAACGAAGCAAGATGGCAATCCGATCCGCTAATCGTTTCGCTTGCCTCCCTTGTCGCTGGAGGGGGGCAAGAAGACACTGACCTCATCGTTAGAGCATATCTGGAGGCTGAGTATACGTTCATCGTCGGAGAGAGCGAAGATGACCATGCTCTGTCATTTAGATTCGTGGAACCTGCAACATCATAAAAGAGAGGAAACCACCTATGCGCATCACAACCATCGTCAAGGTTTATAGCCTTCTGATGGCAGGGGTTTCAATCCTGCTGGCAGGCGGATTTTTTCTAGCGCACAACGATCGAGTATGTGTCGAACAAGACTATGATTCATTCGATGTCCATAACAAGGTTACACTCGACTACGGCGCCGGAGAAGAAGCATTCGATCATACGGACAAACTGCATCTCGATGGCGATAACTTCAGCTACATCAAGCGCGATGAAGACGATGAAATCATCGGCGAAACCATAGCCAATAACGGAATGCTCTACGAGCGACACCGGGTACTCCATCCCGCATGGCTAGCGCAGCCAATCCCTGAAACTGTTGCTAAGACTGTTGCTACGAGCGTATCGAGTGATTCAGCATCCTCATCCATATGCTTTCTCCCCGATTATCGCCAAGGAGAATTCCAATACGTCGGTGACGAAATTTTGAACGGTGAGACTTTGAGGCGCTATAGCCTCAAAGAGCAGCCTACTGAGCCTGTGCCAACGCCTAACTTTGACGCGAATGGATTGCGCGACGAGTATCCACGTTATGGAGAGGTGATATTCAAAGACCTGTGGGTAAATCAGGATGGCTACATAGTAAAGGTCTCCGCGCAACAAGACGACTACTACTGGGGATTTCGTGAGCAGAACATCATGACCATCTCAGGGCTTGGCGAGCCCAACACGATAAGCGCTCCACCAGTGGCGACCCTAGTTCCGACGCCGACGCCCACCCCAACCCCGACGCCTGTCGCTGCGCCGCCTGCGCCTAGCGGTCTCACACTGACGGTCCCAGGCCCTGCAAGCATCAAGGCGGCGTGGCGGGTCCTTGCCAATATCGAGAAGTACGAGGTTCGCTTCCGCTCATCCCTTGGCAATAGGACGGAGCAGACTCCCCAGACGAGCTACACCATGAAGAACCTGACGTGCAACACGACCTACCAGGTGAGCGTGCGCGTCAAAGGGAACAGCGCGGCACACGGAGGGAAGTAGGGGCCGTGGGCGCCGGAGAAGTCCAAGCGGGCTGAGTGCCTGATAATTCCGACGCCGTCCCTGCCGGGGATTGGCCCCTTCAGTTAGTAGGGTTACGGCAAGGCGCGGGCGACAGAGACAGGCGGCGTCCAAACCTGGACGCCGCCTACGACGATCAAGGCCGGTCTGGAGGATCGGACGCTCTCCCGGCGCCGCGCCAACGCTGACGCCCCCTCGCCGCCCGCCGCTATCGTGCGTCGATCTCTCAGCTTTGAACTAGCGGCCCTATTGGGACTAAGCGTCGGAACGCGCTATAGGGTATGCTCGCGCCGGACTCGCAGTGAGTTTGCCGGAAGCTGGGAGAGAGCCGCCTCGGGCAGAGAGGCGGAAATTGGGAGGCGCGAAGATGGCAAAGGGCGGATTCAGCATTTTTGACAGCGATATGCACATTATGGAGCCGCGCGACCTGTGGGAGCGCTACATCGACGCCGAGTTCCGGTCGATGGCGCCGAGGGCGAACCCGTCGGAGAATGTGCGCGACCTGAGCCTCTACTATCCCGACGGCGAGCCGAAATCCCAGCTCACCCCCGGCACGCCGCACCGCGGGCACAACTACGAGCGCAACCAGGAGCTGTACCGCAGTCACTCCGAGCGCGGCTGGTCGCCCGAGGTGCAGCTCGAGGCGATGGACATCGAGGGTCTCGATGTGGCGGTGCTCTTTCCGAGCCGGGGTCTGGGCGTGCTCACGCGTCCGGAGCTGGACACGAAGTTCGCCGCGGCGATTGCGCGCGCGTACAACGACTGGCTCTACGACTTCTGCCAGCCCGACCCGTCGCGCCTCATCGGCGCGGGGATGATCTCGGTGTACGACATCAACGACGCGGTGGAAGAGGCTCACCGCGTGGTGCAAGACCTCGGCTTCAAGGCCGTGTTCGTGCGGTCGAACATCGTGAACGGCAAGACCTGGCACGAGCCGTACTACGAGCCGCTGTGGGACGCGCTGGAGGCGCTGGGCGTTCCGCTGGGCTTCCACGAGGCGTCCGGGTCGCGGTCGCGGCAGAGCGCGGAGCAGTTCGACCCGAACTTTGGGCTGCGGCGCATCTACGCGCAGCCGTTCGAGCAGATGCTGGGGCTTGGCAGCTTCGCCGCCGGAGGCATTCTGGCGCGGCACCCCAAGCTGAAAGTGGCTTTCCTCGAGGCGAACTGCTCATGGGCGCCGTGGCTGGTCTGGCGCATGGACGAGGGCTACGAGCGGGAAGGGGACATCTTTATGCCCGACCTTACGGAGCCTCCGAGCGCGTACTTCAAGCGTCAGTGCTGGGTGTCGATCGAGCCTGACGAGCTGCCGGCGCGGTACATGATCGATATGTTCGGAAGCGACCGGATTGTGTTCTCGACCGACTATCCGCACGGGGACTCGCGGTATCCGTACGCCGTGGACAGCTTCCTCGAGCTGCCGCTCTCGGACGAGGAGAAGCGGCGCATTCTGTGGGACAACTGCGCGGAGTTCTACAACATGGCGGCGGTTCCGGCAGGGGCGTAGGGCGGCTTGAGTCGTCGTGAGTCCCCGCTGAACAGAGGGCAGGAGCTTGGACAGATGGATGAACGCGTTGGATTCATCGGGTTGGGAACGATGGGCCGCCCGATGGCGGGAAACCTGCTGAAGGCAGGATGCAGCCTGACGGTGTACGACGTAGACGGCGCCGCGGTGGAAGCGCTGGCGAGCCATGGCGCGACGGCGGCGGGCTCGGCGCGGGAGACGGCTGAGGCGTCGGACGTCGTCATCACTATGCTGCCCGCGTCGCAGCACTCGATGGCGGCGGCGTTCGGGCCGGACGGGTACATCGCGGGACTGAAACCGGGGTCGACAGTGATCGATATGAGCACTATCGATCCGGACACGACGCGCCGGATTGCCGCAGAGGTCGCAGCCGCCGGCTGCGAGATGCTCGATGCGCCCGTGAGCGGGTCGTCGGCCTGGGCGGAGAGCGGGACGCTGACGATTATGGTGGGCGGAGACGGCGCCGCGCTCGAAAAGCGGCGGGCCCTTCTCGGCCATATGGGAACGAACATCATCCACTGCGGCGAAATAGGGATGGGGGAGACGGTGAAGCTGGCGAACAACCTCGCCGCCGGCGTGTCGATGATCGCCGTCACGGAGGCCTTCGCGCTGGGCATAGCGAAGGGCGCAGACCCGCAGGTGCTCTACGACGTGATGTCGAAAGCGTCAGGGAACTGCTGGACGCTGCAGACGCGGTGTCCGGCGCCCGGCGTTGTCGAGGCAAGCCCGGTGAACGACGGGTTCGCGCCCGGATTTATGACGGACTTGATGCACAAGGACTTGGGGCTCGCGCTGTCGGCGGCGGCGCAGGAGAGGCTGCCGCTCCTGCTCACCGCGGCGGCGCGCGAGCAGTACGCGGCGGCCAGCCGTCGAGGGTACGGGCGCCTGGATTTCTCGGCGGTGGCCAAGCTTCTGGAAGCCGCAAGCGAATAGTAGCGACGGAGCGGAACAATGGCGATTCAGGCAGGTCAGGTAAAGCTCGCGCCGATGATCGTAGGCGGCAAAGAGACGCACGCAGAGGCCGGCGGCGTGATAACGGTGGGGAACCCCGCGTTGCGGAACAGTCCGATAGCGGAGACTCCGCGCGCGCTTGCGGAAGACGTTGACCGTGCGGCGCGGACGGCCCACGAGGCTTTCCAGGGCTGGAGGAACGTAACACCGAAAGACCGAGGCCGGATCATGCTTCGCATCGCGGACGCAATGGAGGCGGCGGCAGAGGAGACCGCTGCGCTGATTGCGCTCGAAACGGGGAATGCGCTCGTTCCCCAGTCCCGCCCGGAGGCGAAGGGCGCAGCCGACGTATTCCGCTACTTTGGAGGCGTCGCGGGCGAACTGAAGGGCGAGACCGTGCCTCTTGGCGAAGACCTCCTCGTCTACAACCGGCGCGAGCCTATCGGCGTTGTCGGAGCGATCATCCCGTGGAATTCGCCGGTGCTTCTCGGGGCGCTGAAGATAGCGATGGCCATAACCGCCGGGAACACGCTGGCGCTGAAAGCGGCTGAGGATGCGCCGTTGGCGGTGCTCAGAATGGGCGAGATATGCAACGAATTCTTGCCGCCGGGAGTGCTGAACGTCCTCACGGGCTACGGCGAGGAAGCAGGCGCGGCGCTGGCCGTCCATCCGCTCGTTCGCAAGCTGTCGTTCACGGGCTCGACAGAGGTGGGGAAGCTCATTATGCGGTCGGCTGCAGACCGCATAGTCCCGGTCTCCCTGGAGCTTGGAGGGAAGAGTCCGGCGGTCGTCTTTCCCGACTCGGACGACGACGCCGTCGTCCAGGGGGTCGTGGCCGGCATGCGGTTCACGCGCCAGGGGCAATCGTGCACCGCCGGGTCGCGGCTCTTCCTCCACGAGAGCATCCACGACTCCTTCCTGGACAAACTCGTCCGGAAATTGGGGACGCTGAAGGTGGGCGACCCCTTGGACGAGTCCACGGATATGGGGTCGATAATCAACGAGAAGCAGTTCGACCGCGTGTGCGGATACATCGCGGACGGGTCGGCGCAGTCGGGCGCCGAGGTCGTGCTTGGGGGATTGCCGCCGCAGGACGGGCCGCTGGCCGAGGGGTATTACGTGACCCCCACGGTGATTACGCGGGCGAATAACGACTGGCGAGTGGCGCGCGAGGAGATATTCGGGCCGGTGATGGTCGTTGTTCCCTGGTCGGACGAGGACGAGGTGGTGCGGATGGCGAACGACAGCCACTACGGGCTGGCGGCGTACGTCTGGTGTCGGGACATCAAGCGCGCGCTGCGGACGGCGCACCGTATCGAATCAGGATGGGTGCAGGTGAACCGCGGGCTGGGACAGATACCCGGCCACTCCTACGGGGGCTACAAGATGAGCGGCATTGGCCGCGAATTCTCCCTCGAGGGAATGCTGGACAGCTTCACTCAGCGCAAAAGCGTAACCGTCAACCTCGCGTAGGAAGGCGCCTTCTCTTCCGGGGCGGCGCTGGACGCGGGCTGTCTCCTGACGCGCGCGTGGCGGGAGTGCGTGGGAGTCGAACCCACCCCGGACCAGGAAGCTGGCCCGGCAACGGTTTTGAAGACCGCGAGACCCACCGGGACCCATCCACTCCCGTTGTGTTCAGAAGTTCTCCCTGCGCGCGATATCCGCGACGGCGCGCAGGGAGAGAACGCGGACCATTGCCCGGGCCGGCGGGGGAGGCGGCGCTACGCCGTTTCGAGGACTTTGTCGAGCTTCTTCTTGAGCACGGCCTTGGGGACCGCGCCGATGACCTGCTCGGCCACCTTGCCGTCCTTGAAAAGGAGGAGGGTGGGGATGCTGCGGATGCCGAGCTGCATAGGGGTCTGGGCGTTGGCGTCGACGTCCATCTTGGCGAACGCGAACCTCCCGTCGTACTCGTCGGCAAGCTCCTCGACGACGGGAGCGATCATCTTGCAGGGGCCGCACCAGTCGGCCCAGAAGTCGACGAGCACCGGCTGGTCGTTGCCGAGCACGCTCGTTTCGAAGTCCGCATCGGTGATTTCTTGCGGCTTTGCCATGAGGCCCTCTGATCAGTTGCGAGTTGCGCCTGCTTCGCCGGCGGCGGTACGGCGTCTTTGAACAGTATACCCCGGAGCGCGCTGATTTGTCCGGGAGAGGAGAGGAGGGGGAGGGAGAGAGGGGGCGGCTGCCCGAGCGGCGCGCCGGGAGAGCGTCCGCTTCCCTCCTCGGACGGCGCGGGAGTCAGGAAGGGTTGGCGACGCGGACGCGCGCCCACAGGTCGCCGGCGCCCATAGGCATATCGGGCGTGAAGTCGCGGACTTTGGGGTCGAACGCCCACCGTTCAGCCAGCGACGCCGCCATCACGAAGTAGCCGCGCTCGAGTATGAGGCGCTGCGTAGAGCGGGCGAGCTCCGCGCGCGCAGCAGGGTCGAGCTCGACAGCGGCGGCCTCGATGAGGGCGTCGAGTTCAGGGTCGCCGCCGGCGATATTCGCGGCCCCGCGTGAGTGCGCGATGCCGAGCAGGAAACCGTTGGGGGCGTCGATGGGCGGCATCGGGCCGACGAATGCGTCGAAATCGCGCTCCTGCCATACTCGGCGAAGATAGTTCGCGCGAGTGAGGACGTCGATCCGGACGTCGAACCCCGCGTCGCGCAGTTGCTGGGCGAGCAGCTGCCCGTGCGCGACGTAGGTCTCGCCGAAGTTCGCGACGGTGAGCGTGAACGGCGGCGCGCCGTCCGGCGGGGGAGGGCCTGCGAGCAGGGCGCCGATCTCCTCGCCGTCGAGCCTCCAGTCGTCGTTGAGGAGAGGCAGGCCGGCGCCTACGGCGCCGGCGGCGAACGTGGCGTCGAGCGCGGCTTGCAGGTCGAGCGCTCCGATCGTGGCGCGGCGCAGTGCGTGGTCGTCGAATGGCGGGCGCCGGCTGTTGAGGCCGAACAGCACGCCCCTTCCCTGCCGCTCGACTATCGCCGACTGGAAGCCTGCGGCTTCGAGCTCCGGCCACAGTTCGTTGGGGATGTGCGTAGCGTCGACGCGGCCCTGGCGCAGCAGCTCCGCGGCCACGTAAGCGTTGTTGGCGATGAGGAATTCGATGGTTTCGAGGCGTGCGCCGGAGCGGTGGCCGTCCCACGCGCTGAGCGTCGCCTGACCGGATGCGCCCTGACTGAACAGCCACGGGCCGGCGCCGACGACGGGCGCGTCGCGCGCGTCGCCGTCCACAAGGGTTTCGAAGGCCATAACGACGGCGTAGGGGCTTGCGAGCTTGAGCGGCAGATCGGGGTCGGGATAGCGCAGGTTGAGGCGGACGGAGCGTTCGCCGACAGCCTCGATAGTATCGACCGAGTCGAGCAACGAGGCGTGCGGGAACCCGGGCGAGCGGAGTCGTTCGAGGCTGAACACGACATCGTGCTTCGAAACAGGCCGCTGCGCGAAGTTTTCGGCGGGCTGCCACATCGCCGCGGAGTCGAGTTCGAACTCGAATGTGAGCGGGCTGGTGAAGCGCCAGGAGCTGCAGAGGCTGCACTCAACGTCGAGCGACGGGGAGCCGTGGCCGCCAAGGGTGAACTGCATTACGCGGGCGTGGCTTGGGCCGGGCCCAAAGAGCGTCGCCCACTCGGAGACGACCGTATGCAAGTCCCAGTGGGGCGCCGCGCCGACGACGGCAACGCGCAGGAGTCCCTCCGCAGGCGTTTGGGGCGTCGGGGATGGCGTGGGCGTGGATGTGGGCGTGGGAGCGGGAGGGAGCGTAGGGGAGGGCATGGGCGTGAGCGCCGGAGTTGGCGTTGCCGCCGGAGGCGTCGCAGAGGCAGGGAGAGGCGTAGGCGTAGAGGTAGGAGAGGTAAGGGTAGGAGCGGGAGTGAGCGTAGGAGTAGGGGTAGTGGCGGGAGCAGGCGTCGGGACGCGAGTGGGCGTAGGGACGGGCGAGAGAGTTGGCTCCGCGGTAGGCGCAGGCGGCGCCGTCGCCGTAGGGGTGAAGGTTGCCGCCGGCGCCGGAGTCGGGGATGGAGTGGGGGACGGAGCGGGGTCTGGCCCGCACCCGTTGAGCAGGAGGGCGAAGACGAGAGCGGGGAGCAACGCCGCCGCTGCCCGCGGCCGCCGGCGCAAGGCTACGCTTCCTGGGCGCTGGGCGAGGCGTCGGGCGGAGCGGGGCGCAGGACCGGCGCGGCTGCCGGCTCGTTGCCGGGCAGGAGCATTCCGAGACCGAGATGAGCGGCCATGGCGGCGGCGGTGAGAGTAGGGGGCAGGATGACCATAAGGTGCATAACCACCGCGAAGCTGAAGGCGCTCGCCGGATCGGCGCCGAGGCTGACAAGCATCGTCATAACGGCGAAGTGGTATGCGCCGATCCCTGCGGGGGCCGAAGGCACAGCGGAGGTGAAGAACGTCGCGGCCACGAGCACGGAGACCATCGCAAACGGATGCTGTTCGACGCCGAGGCTTCCGGCGACGATCCAGCCTGCGATCCCCAGGGCGAGCCAGTGTGCGACAGTAGCGGCAAAGGCTGCCCAGAGGCGGCCCGGCCTCGCCTTCAGCACAGCGACGGCGGCGATGACCTGTTCGAAGAAGCGGAAGCGGCCGGCGAAAGGGATGCACTGGAGGCCGCGCGCGACGGCGACGAACACCAGCGCGCTCACGATGAATAGCGTGAATGCGCCGAGCAATTGGATGCTGACCCTTCCGTCGCGCAAGTCCGGGGTGAGGAGAACGCCTGCAGCCATAAGCAGCGCAGTGGTGAAGATGTCGAGCACGTTGCCGCCGACCAGCGTCGTGAAGGCAGTGGAGAATGGAGCCTTGTAGCGTCGGGTGATGAGCGCGAACTGCACAGGCTCGCTGAGCATGCGGACGGGCGAGAGATTGTTGATGCCGAGGCCCGTGTTCTGGGTAATGAGAATGTTGCTGAACCGGACGTTCTCGTCGACGAAGAGCACGCGCCAGCGGTAAGCGCGCAGCAGTATGGCGGCGGCGAGGGGGATTGCCGCGACGAGCGCCGCGCTCACGGGAAGGTTGCGGAACGCGTCCTTCACGTCCTGCAGGGCGATGCTGCGGGCAATGAGGTACGAGAACGCAAGGCTGGCGGCCAAACCAAGCAGGACGTGAAACCGCTTGCTCTGCGCCAGTCGTGCGGCGGCGTCTAGGTTCCGGGCCAGGACTTCTCTCATGGTTGCCTGTGTTGTGCGTCGGGCCGGAGGCAGGGTCCTGCTCCGGTCGAGACCGAAGGCTGACATTGGCCGTTAGCCCCCGGTCGTTATGGGTATAGGCATAATACCGGCTCGGCGGCGAAATTACCCCGTGTTTGGGCGCCGGGGTTCGCGCGATTCCGGGCGCTCCCTGCCGCGCCAGGCGTGCGAGCAGCTCGACGCTATCGGCTAGAATCGCCGCATGGAATTCCCCATCGACGAGTCTCCCCGCGTCGACTATCCACTTGTCGACGGCCACACGCACCTCGATCAGTTCGCGCCTGAGCACTTCCCTCGGCTGCTCGCCCGTGCGCGCAGCGCGAACGTGGGGCTGCTGATTTCGGCCGGCACGACGCTGGAGTCGTGCCGGCGCACGCTCGAGCTTGCGGAGGCTGAGCCGGACGTCTGCGCAGGAGTCGGGCTGCACCCCGCCGATCTGACGGGATGGGTCGATGATGCGGTCGCCGGCGAGTTGCGGCGTCTGGCGTCCCATCCGCGAGTGGTGGAGTGGAGCGAGACGGGGCTCGACTATATGCCCGGCTCTCCGGAGGGCGATTTGCAGCGCGACGCCTTTCGCAAGCAGATACGCCTTGCCCGCGAGTTCGGGCTGCCGCTGGTAGTGCACTCGCGCGAGGCGGACGAGGATACGCTGCGTCTGCTGGCGGAGGAGGGCGCGAGCGAGGTAGGCGGCGCGTGGCACTACTTTCAGGGCGACCTGCGGCTGGCCGAGCGGGCGATGGAGCTTGGCTTCTTGATCTCGCTGGCCAAACCGTTGCTGCGCTTGCCGGGACTGCAGGAGGCTGCCGCGAGCATCCCTCTCGACCGCATCGTTATCGAGACCGACTCGTACCCGCAGCCGTTCAAGAAGAACCCCATCCGGCGCACGGAGCCGTGGCATCTTCCTCAAGTCGCCGGAAAGCTTGCCGAACTGAAGGGGACGGACATCGAAAGCGTCGCGGCTGCAACGACAGGGAACTACCTCCGTATGCTCGGCGGACGCGTCGCGCTTGACGCGCTCCGCTCCGGCGCGGGCTGACCAGAGCTAGGCGACGGCGCCGGCATTCCGGAGCGCGGCGGTCTCGTCCGGGCTCAAGCCTGCCTCTGCGAGGATGGCGTCGGTGTGTTCGCCGAGTTCCGGGGCGCCCGTATGCACTCCGCCGGGAGTGCGCGAGTGTTTGACGGGCGTATTGGTGAAGGCGACCGGGCCGGCGGATGGAGACTCCGCCTCAATGAACATTCCGCGAAAGCTTAGTTGCGGGTCTGCGGCGACTTGGGCGACATTCTGCACTGGTCCGACGGCGATCCCGGCAGGGCCGAGCAGTTCGACCCACTCGGCAGTCGTACGCTGGGCGAGCGCGGACTCGAGGCGCGGGCGCAGTTCGCCGTAGTTCACGCGGCGGAGCCACCCGGACGCGAACCGTTCGTCTTCCGCGAGTTCGGGCTTGCCGATGAGGCGCGCAAACCTCCCCCAGTGACCGTCGGGGCCGTCGGACACGGCGATGGCGATGTAGCCGTCCAGCGTTTGCAGCGCCTGAACGGGAGCTACGACCGGGTGGCGAGTGCCAAGGCGTTCCGGCATTTCGCCGAGGGCGAAGAAGCGCATAAGCGGGTTTTCGAGGAGCGCCGCCTGACAATCGAGCATGGAGATGTCGATGTGCTGACCAGCGCCTGAGCGGTCGCGCTCGACGATAGCGGAGAGCACACCGACGGTAGTGAAGAGCGCTGCGGCGATGTCGCCCATGCTGACGCCGGGGCGGACGGGCCCGCCGCCTTCCTCGCCGGTGACGCTGAGCATGCCGCCCATCGCCTGCACGATGACGTCGAGTGCGGCGCGTTTCGCGTAGGGGCCGGTCTGGCCGAACCCGGAGACCGAGGCCATGATGAGCCTCGGATTGCGCCTGCTGAGCGCGGGATAGTCCACGCCAAGGTTCGCCATCGTCCCCGGGCGGAAGTTTTCGACGACAACGTCGGTGCCGTCGACGAGGCGGTGGAAGGCGTCCTTGCCCATGGGGTTCTTGAGGTCGACGACGATGCTTCGCTTGCCGCGGTTGACGCTGGTGAAGTAGGTGCTTCGCTGAGCGCCGTCGCGGCCGGTAAAGAACGGCCCGTTGCGCCGCGCCTGGTCGCCGGCGGGCTCTTCCACCTTGACGACGTCGGCGCCCAGGTCGGCGAGGATCATCGTGCAGTAGGGCCCCGCAAGAATGCGGGTGAGATCGACGACGCGGATTCCTTGCAAGGGACCAGCCATAGCGCGCCTCCTGCGGCGGATGAGCGAGGGATGAACCAGCGCAGACGCCCTCGCCCTGCCGCTATTGTGAGTCAACCCATCGGCGCTGAACAGTTACAGGGCGGGGGCGAGGATTGTATCGCCGCCGCGGTAGAATATGCCCTACGGATTCGGGCAAGGGACGGACAAGCGGAGCGAGGCAAAGGAGGAGGCGTGCGCTACAGGCAACTCGGCCAGACAGACCTGCAGCTATCGGAGGTGGGGTTCGGCGTTTGGAGCGTCAGCACCGGCTGGTGGGGCAAGGTCGATAAGGCGGACGCCGTGCGGCTCCTTCGGGAAGCCAATGAGTTGGGAGTCAACTTCTTCGACACCGCCGACACGTACGGGGAAGGCTACGGCGAGGAGCTGCTCCGGGAAGCGTTCCCGAAAGGCCGCTCGTCGGTGGTGATCGGAACCAAGTTCGGCTACGACCTCGACGCCCCAAGGCTCGGCCATCACAAAGAGCGTCCGCAGCGATGGGATGCGGAGTTCGTGCGGGCGGCCATCGAGAAGAGTCTGCGCCGGCTGGGCACGGACTACGTGGACTTGTACCAGCTTCACAATCCCCGGCTTGCAGCCATTCGCGACGATGAACTCGCCGACTTGCTCGAGGCGCTCGTGAAGGAGGGCAAAGTGCGCTGGTGGGGGACGGCGCTCGGCCCGGACATCGGCTGGCGCGACGAGGGCGACGCTTCGATGGCCGAACGCCGGGTCGCCAGCATGCAGATCATCTATTCGATAATCGAGCAGCAGCCGGCCCGCTACTTCTTCCCCACTGCGCGGGAGCATGGCGTGGGGCTGCTCGCGCGCGTGCCGCACGCTTCGGAGATTCTCACGGACGATTTTGCGGACAAGGCGCGCGTCGAATTCGAACCAGGCGACCATCGCGCGCACCGTCATCGGGAGTGGCTCGACAAGGCGTTCCGCAAACGCGAGCAGGTGCTCTTCGCCGCGGGCGGGGACACGGGCCGCACGCTGGCCCAGGCGGCGATACAGTTCTGCCTGACGGAGCCGAACATCGCTTCGGTGCTGCCGAACATCGTACGCCGCGATCAGCTCGTCGAGTTCACCGCTGGTTCGGAAGCCGCGCCGCTGACCGGGGAAGAGGCCGCGGAACTGACGCGGCTGTACGACGAAGAGTTCGCGGCGCTGGAGGAGATACAGCCGGAGCGCCGGTAGCGCTCGCTACACGCCCATCACGTTGTAGCCGGCGTCGACGTACAGGATGTGGCCGGTGATGCCGGAGGCGAGCGGGCTGGCGAGGAAGAGCGCGGCGGCGCCGACTTCTTCCTGCCGGATGTTGCGTTTAAGGGGCGCGCGCTGCGCATGGATCTCGTGCATGCCCAGGAAGCCGGATATGCCGCGGGCGGCCAGCGTGTTGAGCGGCCCCGCCGATATCGCGTTCACGCGTATCCCCTGCGGGCCGTACTCCGCAGCGAGCTGCTTCACCTCGTTCTCGAGCGCAGCCTTGGCGACGCCCATAATGTTGTAGCCGGGGTAGACCTTGTCCGCAGCGTGGAACGTTAGCGTGAGAATGCCGCCGCCGTTGGGCATACGCGACGCAGCGGCGCGCGCTATGGGCAAGAGCGAGTAGGCGCTGACCTCCAGAGCTGTTCGGAAGCCCTCGGCGCCGGTGGCCGAGAAGGCGCCCTCGAGGTCTTCCTTGTTGGCGAAAGCGACGCTGTGGACGGCGGCGACAAGCGGAGCGTTCGCTGAGGCGGCGTCGATCGCCGTTTCGACGGACGTTTCGTCGAGGACGTCGCACTCGACTGCGCGGGCGCCGTCGAGCTCCTTGACGAGGGGCAGCACCGAGCGCCCCATGCGCTCGTTCTGGTAGGTCACGGTGAGGTCGGCGCCGGCTGCGTGCAGCTGCTGGGCGATGGCCCATGCGATGCTGCGCTGATTGGCGACCCCAAAAACGACGGCGCTTCCGCCGGCCAGGTTGATTTCGACTGCCATTCGCCTCCTCAGTTCCTGCCGGAGTGCAGCGCCTCGCGGGAGCGCGGCCCGTGGCGCGGGTCGGGCATGAGGACGACGCTGGGCCGCCGCCGTCCCCGGCGCATCTCCCGCTCGAGGAGCTGGAAGTCTTTCTTGGGGACGAGGTGGAGGAGTCCCTGAAAGGCGAGAGGCCACTCTTCGGGGGGCCACTTCTTCACGAACTCCATACGCGGAGCTATCAGGCGGGCGTCGATCTCGTGCTCCCTGTCGAGCACCACGTCGGGGTTGGTGTGGACGCGCCACGCGTAGGTTTCGTTGGGGTCGACCGAGGGCCACACCTGCGAGGAGTCTTCGAAGTACGGGCCGGAGACGGTCGCTGCGGCGCCGAACACCATGCGGCCGGTGATGTAGAAGAGCACGCGGTCGCCGAGCTCCATACGCTGGACGCGCTTGCGCTGCTGCTTGCCCATGCCGAGCACGGAGAAGTTTCGCTCGACGCACACGTCGTAATAGTCGGGGTGTACGGCCACCATCCAGTAGTTGCGGGGAACTCGCGCCATAGGTCAATAGTACCACGGGCGCTTCCGCCTTCCGTCGCGCAGGCGCGGCTGGGAGATCGTGCGACTGCTCCTGGCGCGCTGCTGGGAGAGCGTTCGCTCCCCCAGATCCTGGGGGCTCTGAACAGCTATGCGAGGGGCGCGGCATTGAAGCGGAGAGGGTTGGACTGTACAATGAGCGCCTGTGTCGGGAGCGCTCTGCCCCTGTCGTTTATTGCGCCCTCCGTTGGGCGACTGTTCACCGTAGAGGAGAGGCGTTTTGGCAACTGCTACTAACCTGGGATTCCCCCGCATAGGGCCAAACCGCGAGCTCAAATGGGCTGTTGAAGCCTATTGGGCCGGCAAGATTGACGAGAACGATCTGCTGGCCCGGGCAGCCGGCATTCGTCGAGCCAACTGGTTGCTGCAGAAGCAGGCCGGCATCGCCCACATCCCTTCCAACGATTTCTCGTTCTACGACCACGTGCTGGACATCACGGCGATGGTTGGCGCTGCGCCGGAGCGCTACGGCGCCGCTGCGGGCCCGGTGAGCCTCGACACGTACTTCGCGATGGCCCGCGGCGTTCCAGCGTCGGGCGACGCTCCGGGCGCCCCGGCTATGGAGATGACCAAGTGGTTCGACACCAACTACCACTACATCGTGCCGGAGATAGACAAGGGACAGAAGTTCACCCTGCGGTCTACGAAACCCGTTGACGAGTTTCTCGAGGCGAAGGCGCTGGGCATACGCACCCGCCCGGTGCTGCTCGGCCCGGTTACGTATCTGCTCCTCTCCAAATCGTCCACCCCGAACTTCGACCCGCTCACGCTGCTCGATGATCTGGTCGACGTGTACGAGAACGTGCTTAAGCGGCTCGCTCAGGCAGGCGCCGGCTGGGTGCAACTCGACGAGCCCGCGCTGGGGCTGACGCTCAGCGACAAGCAGCGCTCCGCGTTTGGGCGCGCCTATGCGCGGCTTGCCTCGTCGGCCAAACTCAACATTCTCGTCGCCGTCTACTTCAGCGACTTGCGGGAGAATGCCCGAACAGCCCTGGCGCTGCCCGTAAGCGGCCTGCACCTCGACATGGTGCGCGGGCGCGGAGACCTGGAGAATGTGCTCGCCAAGCTGCCGGACGGAATGTCGCTCTCGCTCGGCCTTGTCGACGGACGGAACATCTGGCGCGCGGATTTGGAGGCGGCGATCGCCACCGCGCGGACGGCCACCTCGGCCCTCGGCTCCGACCGAGTGTTCATTGGGCCGTCGTGCTCGCTCATTCACGCCCCGGTCGATATCGACTCCGATACCAAACTCGACGACGAGATGAAGTCCTGGATGGCGTTCGCCAAGCAGAAAGTCGAGGAGATAGCGATCATCACCGCGGCGCTGGGCAATCAGGCCGAACAGGTTGCAGGGAGGCTCGAGGCGAATGTGAGGGCGATGGAGAGCCGCCGCGCGTCGCAGCGCATCCACAACCCCGCAGTGAAAGAGCGCAGCGCGGCGGTGACGGCGGAGATGGCCCGGCGGGCGAGCCCGTACACGGAGCGCCGGCGCAAGCAGCAACAGGCGCTGCGGCTCCCGCAGTTTCCCACTACGACGATAGGCTCGTTCCCGCAGACGCCCGAGATCCGGCGGGCCCGCGCGGCGCGGAACCGCGGCGAGCTTAGCGGCGCCGAGTACGAAGAGTTCCTGCGGAGAGAGATCGAGCAGGTCATTCGTTTTCAGGAGCGCACCGGGCTGGACGTGCTGGTGCACGGAGAACCCGAGCGCAACGACATGGTGGAGTTTTTCGGCGAACAGCTCGAGGGCTACGTATCCACCAGCAACGGGTGGGTGCAGAGTTACGGCTCCCGCGCGGTGAAGCCGCCGATCATCTTCGGCGACATTAACCGTCCCGACCCGATGTCGGTCAGCTGGATCGCTTACGCGCAGTCACTGACGCAGCAGCCGGTGAAGGGGATGCTTACCGGCCCGGTTACGATGCTGCAGTGGTCGTTCGTGCGCGACGATCAACCCCGGAGCGAGACATGCCGGCAGCTTGCGCTGGCCATCCGCGACGAGGTTGTCGATCTGGAGCAGGCGGGCATCCGCGTGATACAGGTTGACGAGCCGGCGTTGCGCGAAGGCTTGCCATTGCGCCGCGACGATTGGGACGCCTACCTCGCCTGGGCGGTCGAGGCGTTTCGCATCGCCACGTCCGGCGTCGATGACCGAACGCAGATGCATACGCATATGTGCTACGCCGCGTACGACGACATCATCGACTCGGTCGCCGCGATGGACGCGGACGTTATATCGATGGAGAACTCACGCAGCGACGGCGCGCTGCTCGATACGTTCAGCACGCGCTCGTACCCCAATGAAGTCGGCCCCGGCGTCTACGACATTCACTCGCCGCGAGTGGCCGACACCGGAGAGATGCGGGAGCTGCTCGAGCGCGCCGTGGCGGTGCTGTCGCCCGAGCAGCTCTGGGTGAATCCGGACTGCGGCCTGAAGACCCGGCGGTGGGAGGAGGTTGCGCCTTCGCTCGAGCATATGGTCGATGCCGCCAAGGCGTTCCGGAGCTAGCGAATGGCCAAGACGGCGTACCTGCAGGCGCTGGGGTTCTTTATGGACGTCGTCAACCGCGTCGGCCCCGGGCAGTGGGACGCCCCCGGCTTGGGCGTATGGAGCGTCCGGGATCTCGTGGGCCATACGGCGCGGTCGATCTTCCTGGTCGAGGAGTTCGGCTCCCAGCGTTCTGAGACGCTCGACGTGAAGTCGGCTGCGGAGCACTACCACATCTCGCTGTCGCCGGAGGGAGTCGACGACGCTATCGCAGCGCGAGGACGCGCCGCAGGCGAGGCTCTGGGCGACGATCCGCTTGCGAGGCTCGCGGAGGGGCGAGCGCGGGCAGAGCGTCTTGTAGCCGAGACGGACGCCGGCGCAGTCATCGCCTACACGAACGGCGGCATTACCCTGGGCGCCTATCTTGAGACCCGCGTGCTCGAACTGGTCGTGCACACCCTCGACCTCGCCCGCGCGCTCGACATCGAGGCTGATCCGCCGCCGGAGGCGCTCCGGAGCGCGCTGCGCCTGCTGGCGGAGCTGGCCGTCGATTCCGGACGCGGCGGGCGTCTCGCCCTGGCCGCCACCGGAAGAGGCGAGCTGCCCGGCGGCTTCACTGTCCTCGGCTAAGCATGAGTCGCCAGGGATACCGCGAGGCTGCGGACTTCTTCGTCTCGACCGTTCGGCTCGTCTCCCCCGACCAGTGGGGCGCGCCTGCTCTTGGCGTGTGGAGCGTCCGCGATCTCGTGGGCCATGCAAGCAGGGCGCTGCTCATCGTCGAGCAGTTCTCGTACGTTGCGCCGCCGTCAATCGACATCGCGGACTCGACGGAGTACTACCGGCGCGCGTTCGTAGGCGAAGGGACGAATGAGCGGATCGCCGAGCGTGGGCGGCAGACCGGCGAAGAGCTTGGCGCCGACCCCGCGCAGGCCGTCGCCGCTCTGCGCGACCGCGTGCTTGCCCGCGTCGACTCGCTGCCGGACGAACATCCGCTCGGCACGCTCATCGGCGGGATACGGCTCATCGACTACCTCCCCGGGCGCACGACGGAGCTGGTCGTCCACACCCTCGACCTCGCCGAGGCGATAGGCGCTGCCGTCGAGCCGCCGCGCACGGCGCTATCCGACACGCTCCGCCTGCTTGCCGACCTGGCTGTGGAATCGGGCAATGGCGCCGCATTCGCCCTCGCCGCGACGGGGCGCAATGCCGGCGCCGCGTTCTCCGTGATGGGGTAGGGGCGCGGGCGCCGTCGTACTTGGCGAGAACCTGCAGATGGTGGGGCGGGTTCAAATGGGGTAGGCCAAGTCTCTATTGACAGGTGATTCTCAGCATGAGTAGGCTCTTGCAGAAAATAGGAGGAGTAGAGGAAATGGCTGCAGATCAAGATAGAGATGATGCATGGGATGTCGAAGATTCTGATGATGATTCTCCTATAGAAATCCCAGAAGAATACCTTAACCTGAATGCTCGCACTGAGCAGGTGACTATTATAGGCCTGTGGCAGGATCATACCCATGGCAAGATTCAAATTGAGCCAGACTTCCAGCGCCATTATGTCTGGGATTCATCTCGAGCAAGCCGTTTCATTGAATCTTTATTGCTTGGTCTACCGACGCCAGCTATATTCATGGCGGAGGAACCGGATGGCACTTGGTGCGTTATAGACGAGCACCAACGTTTGGAGACGCTATTCCGTTACATGCAACCTCTCCTCAAGAGCGTACTGAATAGCCAAGGAGTGAACCTGGGACGCTATGGTAAGCTTTCGCCTCTCGTCCTGAATCGATTACGCGTTCTTACCAATCTAAACGGAGGAAATATCGAGCGTCTTTCTGTCGCAGATAGAGATAAACTATGGAAAACGGAACTGACAGTTGTTCGTATTCCTATCGAGGCCGACCCTCGCATGAAATATGAACTATTCGCACGACTTAATCAAGGATCAGTAAGCTTGAATAGTCAAGAAATACGAAATTGCCTATACCGAGGCAAGTACAATACACTTATCTCGACCCTGGGAGAGGAGCCACGATTTCTTCAGCTATATGGCAAAAACGCGCCTGATAAGCGAATGAAGCATCAAGAATTAATCCTTAGATTTTTTGCATTCCTGCACGGACGTGATCACTACCGTCCCCCGTTCAGAAACTTCCTTAACCAGGAAATGGAAGACAATACCGAAGTAAGTGATGGCCAACTAGAAAGATTCAGGTATGAATTTGAGGCAGCTTTACTCTGGAACGACCGCATCTTCGGCAAAGAGGTATTCCGCGCCTTTCAATCCGGAACAGCCAATCGTCCGGTAGGCCGATGGGGTCCTAGGCGATATGATCTCGTGTACGAAGTAAGTATGGTGGAATTCGCCACATTCGCCGATCGTTTGAATGACGTGCGGGAGAGGCTTAGCGCCAGTGACTGCTCGCTCTTTCAAGATGAGCTCCGGCATTCATTAGTAGGACTTATGGCCACTACGAATTGGGCAGCTACTCTGCGTCAAAACACCACACTGCCTTCAGTATTGAACTATCGTTTTGACAAGTGGATTGAACATTTGGAATCTGCCTTGAACGATCCTGACTTGGCAGTTGCAAAATCGAGAGCACGTAGAGAAGCCCTTGTCTTTTCGGGTGCTTGCTTAGTCTACCAACAACCATTGGGTGCTGACGACCATACATGGAGCGCTACGCACCGCGGGAATCTAGTGCATTTCTATTGCGGAGCTAGCCAGATTGAAAGCCTTCGCGGTTAACCGTCGTCATTACCGGACGGTAAAATCTCGGCGCGATACCCGTTCGACGCATCTGATGCTCACACTGAATTCCTGCTCTCCAGCTTGCCGAGACGCGCCGAATTCGCGCCACGAGGAGTAGGCTGCGCACCGCTACATCTAACTCCCTGCGGCGGCCCAGGGGCCTTGCTGGCCGGACGGGCCCTGGCGGGCGATGACGGTGCTGACGGGGACGACCGACTCCGCCGGAGCGTCGAATGCGGGGATGACGCGCTCGCCGAAGAGGCGGATGGAGTTGTCGACGTGCTCGGTGGGCATTCTGCCGATGTGATGGCTCCCCGCCCACACGGTGAAACCGAGTCGCTCTTGCGTTTCGGCGATCTTCCGGGCGACGGTGTCGGGGCTGCCGATAATTGCGAGCCCGTTTTCGATCCAGAAGTCGTACGACTGGCGCGCCTGCGCGAAGATTTTGCCGTTGGCGCGGGTGTAGCGCGTGTTGTCGGTCCCCTTGCCGCGAGGATCGCTGCCGAACCCGATGCGGGTGTTGACGACGTGCTCGCGGTCGATGCCGTAGTACTCGAGCAGGTAGGGCTCCGCCTCGGCGCGGGCCTTCTCGTCGGACTCGGCGACGTGGACGACGCGCACGAGCATCTGGCGGGGCATAGGGCCCGGGTGTTCGCACTCCCGCCAGATGCGCCGGAAGTGTTCGAGCTTGTCGACGAGCTCGTCGTCGGTGGAGATGTTGGTCGCGGACGTCGTTGTTGCGCTCGGCGGCCCATTCGAACGCGCGGAGGCTGTGGCAGGCGATCCAGATGGGCGGGTGGGGCTGCTGGTAGGGTTTGGGCATTGGCAGCATCTCCTCGTACTGCCAGAAGCGTCCGTGGTGGGTGACCTCCGGTTTCGTCCACGCCTCCTCGATGACCTTCATCGCTTCTTCGCTTGCGGCGTGGCGGTCGTAGTAGTTGATGCCCCAGCGAATGAATTCGTGCTCGTGGGTGCCGAGGCCGGAGCCGAACTCGACGCGGCCTTTGGAGAGGTGGTCGAGGGTCGCGACTTCCTGCGCCAGCCGCATGGGGTTGTGGAACGGGAGCTGCCAGATCATAGCGCCGACGTGAATGCGCTCGGTGGCGGCGGCGACCGCCGTAAGGAACACGGTGGGCGCGGTGATGGCGCCGATGTAGGAGGCCTGGTGCTCGATAATCCAGTAGTAGCGGTAGCCGAGCTCGTCCATCAGGCGCGCCTGGCGGATGTGCTCGTCGTAGGCTGCCGCGGCTGAGCCCAGACGCTTGATGTCGTTGATCTTCACTGCGCCCCAGGCGCCGAACTCGATTGCAGGCATGCGCGCTCCCTGAGAAGTAGTGCTTACTGAATGTAGGAATTGCAGCGAGGGCGTCTGCGCCGCGGCTACCGGAACGCCGGGATCACTTCCTCGCCGAAGAGCCTAATGGACGATTCGACCATTGCGTGGGGCATGCGGCCAATGTGGAACTTGCCGGCAAAGTGGTCGTAGCCGATCCTCTCTCGGCCCTCGGCAATCTTGCGGATGACAGTGTCGGGAGAGCCGACGAGGGCGAGTCCGTTGTCGAGCCAGAAGTCGTACGAGCGAGAGCACTCGCGGAAGATGCGTCCGCGCTCGCGAATGTCGTCGCTGTCCTCGGCGCCCATGCCGCGGGGATGGGAGCCGAAGCCGACCTGGCTTGCGGCGACGAGTTCGCGGCCAAGCGTGTTGGCCTCCATCAGGTACTGGCTGGCCTGCTCGTGGGCCTTCGCGTCGGTGTCGGCGACGTGAACGACGCGCATCAGGAACTGACGGGGCATAGGGCCGGCGTGCCCGCAGGCTGTCCACGCGTCGCGCCACTCGGCAAACTTCTTGATCATCGACTCGTCGGTGTCGATGTTCTGGGCCATGTGGTAGCCGCGCCGCGCGGCGAACTCGATGGCGCGGGGGCTGTGCACTGCAGCCCAGATGGGAGGGCAAGGCTGCTGAAAGGGCATCGGCTGGATCAGCGCCTCGTTGATCTGCCAGAACCGGCCCTCGTACGTGACTGAGCCGTCGCCCTTCCATGCGAGTTCGATGATGTCGAGCGACTCCTCGCCCATGGCCTGGCGGTCGTAGAAGTTCAGGCCCCACCGGATGAATTCGTGCTCGTGGACGCCGATGCCCGTGCCGAACTCCGCGCGCCCGCCGGAGAGGTGGTCGAGTATCGCGATGTCCTGGGCGAGGCGGATGGGATGATGGAAGGGGAGCTGCCATATCATCGTGCCGAGCCTGATCGACTCGGTGTGGCGCGCAAGGGCTGTGAGGAACATCTGGGGAGAGGTGACGGCGCCGACGTAAGAGCCCTGGTGCTCGAGCGTCCAGTAGTAGCCGAACCCGGAGCGCCCCATCAGCTGGCCCTGTCGGATGTGCGTTTCGTAAACGTCCGCCGCGGTCGAGGCTTGCATAACCTCGTAGGTTTGCATCTGGTCCCAGACGCCGAACTCCATAGCGCTCATTGACTGTTGCTCCGCTCTGCTGGAATAGGCGCTGCAATGTTAGCGGATTGCTCTCGTTGCGGCAGCGCGGTCTGCGGTAACATAGGGGTATGGACGAGGGAGCCAACCTCCGCGAGACGGCGCTGCACGGCGAACACGTGTCCCTTGGCGGGCGCATGGTTCCGTTTGCAGGCTACGACATGCCTGTGCAGTACAAGGGGATACTGGCGGAGGCGCGGGCCGTGCGCTCCGCAGCTGGGATCTTCGACGTTTCGCATATGGGCAGGTTCTTCGTTGAGGGCCCGGACGCCCGCGCTCTGCTCGATTGGACGCATACGGCGGATATTGGCGAGGGGATGCCCGTGGGCCGTGCGCGCTACGGGCTGCTCTGCAACGAGTCGGGAGGCGTCATCGACGACGCGCTGGCGTACCGGCTCGGCGAGGAGCGCTTCCTGCTCGTGGCGAACGCCGCGAACGCCGGGCGGGTGTTCGCCTGGCTCGAGCGCTGGCGCGACGAGCGTTTCCCGAATGCGGCGCTCGTCGACCGTACGGCGGAGCTGGCGATGATCGCCTTGCAGGGCCCGGAGGGAGTAAGCGTCGCCGCCCGCGTGACGGGGTTCGATATGGCGTCGCTCCGCCCGTTCCGGGTTGCGGAGCTGTCTATTCTGGGGCAGCCGGGGCTCGTCGCCCGCACCGGATACACGGGCGAGGACGGCGTGGAGTTTATGCCGGCGACCGAGGTTGCGGCCGAACTTTGGCGGCTGCTCCTGGCTGAGGGCGCGGAGGCGTGCGGGCTCGGCGCGCGCGACGCGTTGCGGCTAGAGGCGGGCTTGCTGCTGCACGGCTCGGATATGGACGAGAGCGTCAATCCGGTTGAGGCGGGCCTCGAGCGGTTCGTGTATCAGGCGCGCGACTTCTGCGGCGCAGAAGCTGTGCGCCGCGCGGCGGCGGAAGGAACGGCGCGCAAGCTCGTCGGCTTCCGGGCCGAGGGGCGCGGCCCGACCCCGCGCGCAGGGGCGGAGATCTTTGACGCAGAGGGCCCCGTCGGCGTGGTTACGAGCGGCAGCTACGCGCCTTCCCTTGACACAAACGTAGGGTTGGGCTATGTTCGACAGAGGAGCGCTGCATTGGGGACGCAGCTCACGATAACCGTGCGGGGCAGGGATGTTTCGGCGGCGGTGGTCGCTCTTCCGTTCTATACGGCGCCAAGATAGCAATGCCAGTTCCAGAAGACCGACGCTACTCCAAAGAGCACGAATGGGCGCTGAGCCAGGACGACGGCTCGGTGCTCGTGGGCGTCACCGAGTTCGCGCAAGGGGAGCTCGGCGACGTGGTCTACGTCGATCTCCCGAAGCCTGGCGACCGGGTGTCGCAGGGTGGGCAGATGGGCGAGATCGAATCGGTCAAGGCGGTCTCTGAACTCTACTCGCCCATAAGCGGCGAGGTGCTCGCCGCGAACGACGCGCTCAACGCCAATCCTGAGCTGGTGAACGAGAGCCCTTACGAGCAAGGCTGGCTCATCCGCGTCAGCCCCGACGACGCGTCGGAGATAGATAATCTGCTCGACGCCGCAAGCTATACGGCGCTTACCGAGTAGCTGCGCGCCGGCGACCGATGACGCTATAAGGACTTGCCGCCTCGCGTGCCTGACTCCGGCTTCACCTCACCGTTCATTCCGACGACCGACGACGATCGGGCGGCGATGCTTGCGGAGATCGCCGCTCCGAGCGTGGAGTCGCTCTTTGGCGATATCCCGGAGCGCTTCCGTCACCCAACGCTCGATCTGCCCGAGGCGATGCCGGAGATGGAGCTGCGCGCCGCGATGGAGGCGCTCGCGCAGCGCAACTTCCACGCCGGCGATCATCCCAGCTTCCTTGGCGCGGGCGTCTACCACCACTTCTGCCCGTCGGTCGTCGGGCCGCTCGTGACGCGCGGCGAATTCCTTACCTCTTACACGCCGTATCAGCCCGAAGTGTCGCAGGGGACGCTGCAGGCGCTGTACGAGTTTCAGACGCTGACGGCGCAGCTGTTCGGCATGGAGGTCTCGAACGCCGGCATGTACGACGGGGCGTCGAGCCTGGCCGAGGCGGCTCTGATGGCTTGCCGCATCACCAGACGCGCTCAGGTCGCCGTTGTCGACACGGTCAACCCGAACTACATCGAAACCGTGCGGTCGTACGCCTCACCGCAAGGCATTGACGTATACGTCATCGCGCCCGACGGCGCGGGCCTGCGTCCCGATACTGCCTGCGTCGCTGCCCAGCACCCCAACTTCTTCGGCTACTTCGAGGATGCGCAGGCGCTCGCAGACCGCGCTCACGCGGGCGGCGCCCTGTTCGTGATGTCGTGCAACCCCACAGCGCTCGCAATGTTTCGACCGCCGGGCGATTTCGGGGCGGACATTGCGACAGGCGAAGGCCAGGCGCTGGGCGTGCCTCCGAGCTTTGGCGGCCCTTACGTAGGCATCTTCACCTGCCGGCAAGAGTACATTCGACAGCTGCCCGGACGCATCGCCGGCAAGACGGTCGACGCCCACGGGCGCCCCGGCTACGTGCTGACGCTGCAGCCGCGCGAGCAGCACATCCGGCGCGAGTATGCGACCTCCAACATCTGCACCAGCACAGCCCTCGTTGGCTTGTGGGCCACGATATACACGTCGCTGATGGGCAAGCGCGGGCTGCGCCACGTGGCCGAACTCTGTTACCAGAAAGCGCATTACGCCGCCGGACGCATCGCGGAGCTTCCCGGCTATGCGCTGCCTGTCGAGGGCGTGTTCTTCCAGGAGTTTGTTGTCAGCTGTCCGAGACCTGTCGCCGAGACGCACCTCGCGCTCGAGCGGGCGGGGATTATCGGAGGGTTCGACGTGAGCGACCGTTACCCGAACGGCATGCTCCTCTGCGTCTCCGAGGTGAACACCAAAGACGATATCGACCGGCTCGTCGCGGCGCTTGCGGAGGCGGGAGCATGACGACCGACCGTGCGCCGCTGCAGGAAGAAGCCCACGACTGGCGCAGGCCGCTCATGGAGCGCAGCCGTTCCGGGCGCGTGGGAGTTACGCTGCCCGCGTCGGACGTGCCGCCGCAGCCGATGCCGGACGCGTCGATGCTGCGGGACGATCTGGAGTTGCCGGAGGTCACCGAGGGCGAGGTGGTGCGCTACTTCACGCGCCTGAGCCAGCTCAACTTCTCGATCGACACCAACTTCTACCCCCTCGGCAGCTGCACGATGAAGTACAACCCCAGGCTGAACGAGGCCGTGGCCGCGCTGCCCGGGTTCGCGATGGCGCATCCGGCGCAGCCGGAGCGCCAGGCGCAAGGAGCGCTCGAGGCGCTGCACCGCCTGCAGGGTTACCTGCAGGAGGTGAGCGGCCTGCCCAGCGCGAGTCTTGCGCCGCTCGCCGGCGCCCAGGGCGAACTCGCCGGCGTGCTGACCATCCGCGCGGCGCTCGACGCCCGCGGCGAGAGCGGCCGCCGCAAAATGCTCATCCCGGACACCGCCCACGGCACCAACCCGGCCTCGGCGGCGATGGCCGGCTTCCACGTCGTTTCCATCGCATCGACTCCGGAAGGCGACATTGACCTCGACGTTCTGCGCGCAGAGGCGGGCCCCGACCTGGCCGGCGTGATGTTCACGCAACCCACGACGCTCGGGCTGTTCGACCGCAACGCGATAGAGATGTGCGAGATTGTGCACGCCGCCGGCGGCTACGTGTACGGCGACGGCGCCAACACGAACGCGCTGCTCGGCAGGGTGAAGCTTGGCCGGCTCGGGTTCGACGTAGTGCATATGAACCTGCACAAGACGTTCTCAACGCCGCACGGAGGAGGAGGTCCCGGCGCCGGGCCGATCTGCGTGTCGGCGGAGCTCGCCCCGTTCCTCCCGGGGCCGATCGTGGCGCTGCGCAACGGCGGCGACTCGCCGGCGTACGGCCTGGAGATGCCCGAGCGCAGCATCGGGCGCATCGGCGGAGCGCAAGGCAACTTCGGCGTTCTCATTCGGGCGCTTACCTACATCACGCTGCTCGGACGTCAGGGGATGCTGGACATCAGCGGCAGCGCAGTGCTGAACGCCAACTACTTGCTTGCGCGACTGCGCGGCCTCTACGAATTGCCGTACGACCGTTCGGTGATGCACGAGGTGGTGTTCTCCGCCCGCAAGCGCGCGGGGGCGAGCGCGCTCGACGTGTCGAAGCGCCTGCTCGACCACGGCTTCCACGCGCCCACGATGTACTTCCCGCTCGTCGTCCCCGAAGCGCTGATGATCGAGCCGACCGAGACCGAATCGAAAGAGACGCTCGACGCGTTTGTCGAGACGCTTCGCCGTATCGACGCCGAAGCCGCGGAGGACGAGAACTTCCTGAACGGCGCGCCCTACGAAACGCCGATGTCGAGGCTGAACGAGGCGCAGGCCGCGCGGCGTCCGCAACTGCGGTGGCGTCGCCCGGAAGCAGCCTCCTGAGAGCAGCCTCCTGAATCGCGCCAGCGCCGACGTCCCCTCACCCTGCCGCTATCCCGAGTCAACTCGTCAACTCTGAACAGCTCCCCTTTCCCTCGCGTTCTTTACTCGCGCGGGAGCGCAGGCTAGGATAGTTGCGCTCCAACCTATTCCGACAGGAGGCCCCAGATGCTCGAAACCGGCCAGACCGCTCCGGAGTTCACACTCGTGAGCCACGAGGGCGAAGAGGTGTCGCTCAGCCAGTTCAAGGGCGACAAGTGGGTGGTGCTGCACACGTTCCCGGCAGCATTCACAGGCGGCTGAACCAACCAGACCGCATCCTTCAACCGTGCGTTGAAGTCGTTTGAAGAGAAGAACGCCCAGCTGATCGGCCTGAGCGTCGACTCCCGCCATGCGCTGCGGGTTTGGTCGAACTCCCTCGGCGGCGTGCGCCACCCGCTGCTGTCGGACTTTTGGCCGCACGGGGCAGTGCTGGACTCCTACGGGATACTGAACTCGCAGGTGGGTATGCCGCAGCGTTCGGTGATGATCATCGATCTGGAGGGAGTCGTGCGGCACACCGAGGTCCATCAGGGCACGCTGCCCGATCCGGAGGCGGTGCTGGGAGTGCTGGAAGGGCTGCAGGGTTAGGCCTCCGCAATCAGCCATGCGCAAACGGGGCCGCGCCGCGCAGGCGGCGGCCCCGTTTCTTGCGCGCGAAGAAGCTATGAGCACGAACGACGAAGCGATACGCAACCGCGCTCCGTTCGCCGAAGGCGACACCGCGATGGTCTACGACCGGCGGAACCGCCGGTACCGGATTACGCTCGCGCCCGGCGCGCTCATCGAAACCCACCTCGGCTATGCGCGCCACGACGATGCGCTGGGCCGGAGGGAGGGCTTCTTCCTCGTGACGAACAAGGGACATCGCCTCTTTGTGGCGCGTCCGTCGTTTGCCGACGCGGTGAAGGAGCTGCCCCGGCAGAGCCAGGTGATCTACCCGAAAGACCTTGCCGCGCTGCTTTTCCATGCCGACATCTACCCCGGCGCCAGGGTCATCGAGGTCGGATTGGGCTCCGGGGCTGCGTCGTCGGCGCTGCTGCGGGCCATAGGCCCGGAGGGCAGCCTCGTGACGTACGAGGTGCGCGCCGAGATCATCGAGGCTTCTCGCCGCAACGTGAGCGAGCTAGCGCCCGGGGCGGAGAATCACCGCATCGTCGTCGCCGACGCTTACGCCGAGGGCGTCGGCGACTCGGAGTCCGACCGGTTGGTGGCCGACGTTCCCGAGCCGTGGCGGCTGCTCGCCGCAGCCGCCGACGCGCTGCGTACGGGGGGCGTTTTCGCCGCGTATCTGCCGACGGTGCTGCAGACGCATGAGTTCGTGATGCGTCTGAGCCGCGATAGCCGGTGGCATATGCCGGAGACGGTCGAGCTGCTGGAGCGCAACTGGCGCTTCTCGGAGACGAGCGCCCGCCCGGACCACCGGATGGTGGGGCACACGGGCTTCATCACTACGGCGCGCCGAACCGAGCCGCCGCCCGCCTACGAGGGCCCCGAAGCGTAGCGCTCTGTTCGGGAGGGGCTTGGAAGGGCGCCCGCTTACGCGGCGGACTTATCGAGGGCGTCGAGCGAGGGCGCCTGAGACTCGGACGGGAGGGCGGAGGGAAGGGTTTCGTCCCACTCCATGCCCCCACGTTTCCACTCGTAGGCCCAGCCGGCCATCATTACGGCGGAGAAGAAGAGGATGGCTGCGAACGCCGACCATCCGAGCGCGCCGGCCTGGGTCGCCCACGGGAAAAGGAAGACTACCTCGACGTCGAACAGCAAGAAGAGGAGAGCAAACCGGTAATAGCGCACGTTGAAGCGCTGCCACCGCCCGCTCTCTTGCTCCATCCCGCACTCGTACGGCTCGTACTTGAGAGGGTTGCGGCGGACGGGCCGGACGCGGATGAGCGAGCTGAGCTGCGAGAGCAGCAGCACGCTGGCGGGGATAACCACCGCCACAGCCGCAAGCATAAGGATGAGTCCGTATTGGCGCAGGTAGTCTTCCATAACGCATTCGGCTCCACCGGAGCAGATTCATCCTATGGAGCGGAGCGCGCGCGCGTCAAGCGGCAAAGCACCGCGCGCCGCCTCATCGACTCTGAATAGTTCCGGCGGCGCCGTCCGAATGCGCCGAACGGGCTGGGTTTGGTATCCTGCTCACGGGGAGGGATCGCATAGTGGCCTAGTGCGCCCGCCTGCTAAGCGGGTTGGGGGTGATGAGCTCCCTCGCGGGTTCGAATCCCGCTCCCTCCGCCACCTCATACGGAGCGCAAGCGTCATGGGCGCGTTTACGGTCAGAGCGCGCGTCGTGGGCGTGAATGGGCTCACGGAAGAGGTCAGCGCCCTCGTGGATACGGGCGCGACGCGTACGTCGCCGCCTGCAAGCTTTATGTGAGCGACTGAAGGGGCTATGCCTAGCTACTACATCTGGACTGTCGGATGCCAAATGAACAAGGCCGACTCCGAGCGTATGGGCGCCGGACTCGAACAGCTCGGCCTTGAATGGAGCGGCAACCCTAAGACCGCCGACGTTATCGTCCTCAACAGCTGCGTTGTTCGTCAGCAAGCCGAGGACCGCGTGGTGGGCATGCTCACCTCGCTCAAACCGTGGAAGCAGCACAATCCCGACAAGACGCTTGCGCTGATGGGCTGCATGGTCGGCCCCAAAGCCGACGACCTGCGCAAGCGCTACCCGTACGTCGATGTCTTTATGCAGCCGCAGCAGTTCGAGCCGCTCATTCGGATGGTCGGGGACAAGATAGGCGTCGATCCGGACGGCTGCGTAGGCCCGCTCGTGCCCGGGCATCCGTCGGTTACGACGCATGTGCCCATCATCCACGGATGCGACAAGTTCTGCACGTTCTGCATCATTCCGTACCGGCGCGGGCGCGAGGCCTCGCGTCCTGTGGCCGAAGTGGTGGAGGAGTGCCGAATGCTCGCCGCGCGCGGCGTGCGCGAGGTGACGCTGCTCGGCCAGAACGTCGACTCCTACGGCCATGACTTGCCGGGCGCGCCCGACCTCGCCGACTTGCTTGAGGCTGTGCATGAGGGGGCTGCGGAGCTCGCGCGCATCCGCTTCCTCACGTCGCACCCCAACGATATGAGCGACCGCATCATCAAGGCGGTCGCGGATCTCCCGCGCGTGATGGAGAACATCAACCTGCCCTTTCAGGCTGGCAATGACGAGGTGCTAGCCGCGATGCGGCGCGGCTACACGAATGCGCAGTACCGCGAACTCGTCGCCCGCATCCGCGAGGCCATCCCCGGCGTCGCAATGGTCACCGACCTCATCGTCGGCTTTCCCGGCGAAACGGAGGCGCAGTTCGAGGACACGCTCGCAATGGTGGAGGATGTCCGATTCGATAAAGTGCACGCGGCGATGTACTCGACGCGCCCCAACACGTTCGCCGAGCGCAAGCTGCCGGACGACGTGCCGCACGAGGAAAAGCGCCGCCGGCTGCAAGCGATCGACGCGGCGCAAGAGGCGATACTCGCCGACATCAACACCGGCTACTTCGGCGCGCCGCAGGAAGTGCTGGTCGATGGCCGCAACAAGGGTCGCTGGCAGGGGCGCACGCGCACCGACAAGCTAGTGTTCTTCGACGACCCGGACGACGGCGCCCCCGTCGCCCTCGGAGACGTGCTGTCCGTGCGCATAACCCGCACGACGCCGTGGTCGTTGCAAGGTCGCGTTCGTGGCGCGCTAGCTGCGGGACTGGCCTAGCAGGCTTCTCCCTGGCTTGCGGCGCGGCCTATCCCGGTAGCAAGCGCAGCAAGCTGCGTGAACCATTTCACAATCACCCCCTTGCCTCGCCGTAGAATCGTCTCATAGCCCGTAACGATCTCGTGGCGCGAGGCGATTGCTATGCTGCACCGATGGCCCGGCACTATCCAGCTTATCCACATGGCGCTGACGGAGGATGAGGTCGCGTACGACCCCACGTCGTCGCTTCTGCCTGACGACCTGATGTCGGAAGCGCTGATGATGCCGAAAGCAGACGGCGTGCTCGCGGGCGTGGATGTCGCCCTCGAAGTGTTCCGGCAGGTGGACCCCGGTCTCGAGACCGCGCGCCTGGTGGACGACGGCTCGCCGGTCGAGCGCGGAATGCGCGTTGCAGCCATCCGCGGACGAATGGCGAGCATTCTCCGCGCCGAGCGCGCAGCCCTGAACTTTGTGCAGCGCATGAGCGGCGTCGCTACTGCTACGAACGAGTTCGTCCGCAAGGTCGAGGGCTTGCCGGCGCAGGTGATCGACACGCGCAAGACCGTTCCGGGCTGGCGCTTGCTCGACAAGTACGCTGTGCGGATGGGCGGCGGCCACAACCACCGTATGAGCACCGGCGACGGGATTCTCATCAAGGACAACCATATCGCCGCTATGGCGACGCGCGGCGAGAGCATGGCCGCGCTGATCCAGCGAGCCAAGCGCGAAGCCGCGCACACCATTAGGGTCGAGGTGGAGTGCGACACGCTCGAGCAGGTGCGCGAGGCTGTCGATGCGGGTGCCGACATTATCCTGTTCGACAATATGACGCCGGAGCAGATGCGGGAGGGCGTCGATATCTGCCAGGGCCGCGCCCTCACCGAGGCGTCCGGCGGCATCACGATAGAGAATGTGCGCGAGGTCGCCGAGACCGGCGTCGATCTGCTCTCCACCGGCTCGGTGACGCACTCGGTGAAAGGGCTCGACATCAGCCTGGAAGTGCGTCCGAACGGGTGAGCAGGCTTCGCTTCGGTCTGCTGACCGCAGGACTGCTGGGCGTCGCGGGGTGCCTCGGCGCCGACCCTTCGCCCGTCGTCCCGCAACCCTCCGGCCATCAGCGCATCGTCTTCGTCGGGCAGCGCTTCGACGTCGGTACCGTCCGGAGCGACGGCAGCGGCCTCGAACCCTTCATTGGCGGCGGCGCCGGCGGGAGCCTCGCTACGCTTGCCTCGTTCCGCGGGCAGCAGGCCGAAACAGTCCGCTATACATGGCCCGTCTGGTCGCCCGATGGAGAGCGCGTCGCCCTCTCGCGCGTTCCCGGCCTCGGGGAAGACTCGGTCGCCGGTCTCGTCGTGGCGAGCGCCGACGACAGCTCCGCCGAGCGGCAGATCCACGAAACGCGCCAAGGCGCGCTCAGCCTCATCGCCCCGGGCGCTCCCCACTACGCATTCTGGGCGCCTGACTCGCGACTCCTGTCCTTTGTGGGGCCACGCGCTCCCGGCCAGGGACTTGGCCTCTTCTCTGCGGATCCGGACGGCGGGCAGCCCCACGAGATTGCAGCCGACGCTCCCCTGTATCACGTCTGGTCTCCCGACGGAACGCTCATGCTCGTTCACCGGCGTCAACAGCTGCTGCTCTACGATTCCCGCGACCACTCCACGCGTAACCTCGGCGCAGATTCGTTCCGGTATCGCGCGCCGGCATTCAGCCCGGACGGGGAGCGTATCGCCTACGTTGTCGATGAAGGCGGCACAGGCAAGCTCGTCGCCTCCAGAGCCGACAGAACCGACCGTGTAACGCTGATGGAGATCCCCGGCGAGGCCGCCTTCGCCTGGTCGCCTGCCGGCGGACGCATCGCAGTCGCGACCAGGCAACTTTCAAGGCCGCTCTACTCCGAACTGTACGTTGTGGACGAGGACGGATCACGCGCCCCCGAGCTGCTTGCGTCCGGCGACACCGCCGCCTTCTACTGGTCGCCGGACGGCTCGCGGCTTGCACGCGTCACGTATGCGGACGACGGCCTGGCGTGGCATACCGTCAGCCCTGCCGGCGAGACGCGGTTTCTCACGAGCTTCACCCCCACTACGGACTTCCTCACGCATCTCCAATTCTTCGACCAGTTCGCGCCGTCCCACCTCGTATGGTCGTCCGATTCTACGAAGCTGACGTTCGCAGGCGAAATCGAAGGCGCCGCCGAGGGCAGAAGCGCCTCGCAGGTATGGGTGGTGGACGCCGTCGGCGGCGATGCCCCGCGTCCGGCCGCCGCCGGACGGCTCGCTTTCTGGATCCCTTCCTCTGTGGAGTGAGGGGAATGGGGGAATGAGAAGGATGAAGCGGCGGCGGGCGTCACCGCGCCAGCGCCGCCGCCACCTCTGCGAAAGAGGCGTCGGCCAGCGATTCGAGCCGCAGGTCGGCGTGATCGAGCGACATCCGGGCTGTGAGAGGGTTGGGCACGGCCACGCAGCGCATCCCCGCCGCTTTGGCCGCGGCGACCCCGTGCGGCGAGTCTTCGATGGCGAAAGCCTCGTGCGGTTGCGTGCCGAGCCGCGCCAGCGCGAGCGTGTACAGCTCCGGGTGAGGCTTGGTCTGCTGCACGTCCTCGCGGACGCACACCGCATCGAACGATTGCAGAAGACCGAGACGCTCGAGGTGGCCCTCGACCCAGGCGCGGGATGAACTCGAGGCGACGCCCAGCCGCAGACCGGCCTCCCTGGCGCCGCGAATGTGTTCGCCGACGCCGTCGCGCATCGGCAGCGTCTGCGACAGCTCCCGGTGCATTGCGCGGGCGCGCTCGCGCAGGGCGTCGCGGTCGACGGCGCTTCCAATCGCGGACTCGAGATAGTCGCAGACCGGGTCGCGCCCGCCGGCGCCGCCCCGGCCGATGACGTCCTCCCAAACCGAAATCGGCAGCGGCAAGCCGAACTCCGCCAGGATGGTCTCGTAGGAGTTGAAGATAGGCTGCTCGGTTTCGACGATCAATCCGTCGAGGTCGAAGACGACAGCGCGAAAGGGATGGCTCACACGCTAATGATACACACGCCATCTCCGGCTTGCGTCTGCATAAGCGCGCAGCGCTCCCTCCCGCTCGACAGCTATACTGCCGCCCGGCAAAGGAGGAGCTATGGGTGATGGACTTACGCCCGAGGCTTTCGCCTCGTGGGCAAATGCAGTGGGACTGCAAGTCGACGCGGAGCATCTTGCGCTGTTGCAGCCTGAAACGCAGGCGCTGCTTGGACGCATCGCGCCGCTGGAGGCGATCGATGTGTCGGGCGTCGCAATCGAGGACGCCATCGGAGGCGCGTCGTGAGCGGGCTTACGTCGGCCTCTGCTGCGGACATCGCCCGGCGCATCGCCGCGAAAGAGGTGTCGAGCGTCGAAGTGGTTGAGGCGTTCACTGCGCGCGCCGATGCGCTCGAACCGAAGATCGGCGCGTTCATCACCCGCACCGCCGAGCAGGCGCTCGCCGATGCGAGGCAGGCCGACGCCGAGCTGGCGGCGGGCGACCGGCGCGGCCCGCTGCACGGCGTGCCCGTCGGCGTGAAGGACATCTACTGGACTGCCGGCGTTCGCACGACGTCGGGCGCAGCGCTCGATGCGGAGTTCACGCCGGACGAGGATGCGACAGCTGTGCGCCTGCTGAAGAATGCCGGCGCCATTGTCGTCGGAAAGACGAACACCGTTGAGCTCGCATTCGACCCGACCGGGCGCAACGCTACGTACGGTATGCCGAACAACCCGTGGGGGCTTGACCGTATGCCCGGAGGGTCGTCGAGCGGCACGGGAGCAGGCGTCGCGGCGGGGTTCTTCCCGCTTGGGCTTGGCACCGACACCGGCGGGTCGATCCGTATCCCGTCGGCGCTCTGCGGCATTGCGGGGATTAAGCCGTCGTTCGGGCTCGTGAGCAGGGCGGGCGTAACGCCCCTGTCGCACAGCCTCGACACTGCCGGGCCGATGGCTCGCACGGTAGAAGACCTGGCGCTCTCGATGAACGCGCTTGCCGTTTACGACGCGCGCGACCCCGTATCGGTCTCGCCCCCCGGCGACGACTACCTTGCAGCTCTCGACGGCGGCGTCCGCGGCATGCGCATCGGCGTGCCCGAGCAGTACGTGTGGCGTCCGCTCGACGCCGAGATGGAGACGGCGTTCCGCAAGGCGCTCGGGGTGCTGGAAGAGCTTGGAGCGGAGATCGTAGGCGTCAGCATCCCGGAGCTCGAGTGGACGCCGGCGCTGGCGGCCGCCATTACGACGGCTGAGGCCGCGATGGCGCACCGCGAGCGCGTACTGCGGCACGGCGACCGAATGGACCAGACAGTGCGCCGCCGGTTCGAGTCGGGGATGTTCATCTCGGCGTCGGTGTACGCGCAGGCGCAACGGGGCAGAGTAGCCTACGCCCGGGCCGTCGCCGCAGCGTTCGAGCAGGTAGACCTCATCGCCACGCCGACGGTTGCGACGCCGGCGCCGCGGCAAGGGCTCGACGTGATGGAGATCGGCGGCGAGGAGGTCCCGGTGCGGGAGGCGTTGCTGCGGATCACGCGCATCTTCAACCTCGCGCGAATGCCAAGCGTGTCGGTCCCGTGCGGGTTCTCACAGGACGGCCTGCCGATAGGGCTGATGCTCGGTGCTCCGCTGTTCGCCGACGCCCGCGCTCTGCGAGCGGCGCGCGCCTACGAGAGCGCAACGGAGTGGGGTCTGCGGGAGGCAGCGATTTAGGCGCTAGCTTGGCCGTTGCGTCCAGGGGTATGGCACAATGCTCCCGTCCTACCCCGACCGCACTGAGGAGGAGCGCTATGCCGGATCTCGACGCACTGATGGAGGAGGCGGCGCTCGCGAACCGCATGCTCTACACGATGGGGCTCGCCGACTCGTCGACGATCGAGCGCGGGCATGTGAGCGTGCGGCTGCCGGACGACCCGGACAAGTTCATCATCAAGGCGCTTGGTCCTGCGCTGTCGCAGACCCACGCCGGCGATATGGTGGTCGTCGATGTGAACGGCTACAAGGCGGGCGGACCTCCGGAGAACAACCTGCCGAATGAGGTGAAGATGCACTCCTGCCTGCTGCGGGAGCGTCCAGACGTCAACTCGGTGGTGCACGTCCATCCGCGCTACACGGTGCTGATGAGCGTGCTGCAGGAGCAGATGGGGCCGATGTGCATCGAGGGGATGCCGCTCTTTGCCGAGCCGATCCCGATGTTCCCCAGCCCGCGGCTCATCATTCACGAGAAGGACGGAGCGGAGGTCGCGCGGCTTATGGGGTCGCACAGCGCGATTATGCTGCAGGGGCACGGCGCAGCCACGGTAGGCGGCGATATGGAGGACGCGATGGTGAACATGCTGCACCTGGAAGAGCAGGCGCGCATGAACTACCTGGCGTTTTGCGCTGTGGGCAGCGCTCACGCCGTGCTGACTCCCGAGCAGCGCGCCGAGTTCGGCGCGAATATGCGGTCGATGCCGAGCGCAGACCATCTGACGCCGGAGGTTGCTCCTACTGCCCGTAAGCCTAGCGGCATCTGGCGCCACTACGCCGAGATGGCGGAGGGGTTGTAGGCGGCGGGAAGAGCGGGCGCAACCTCCCCAGCCGATCCCGGCAACAAGCGGGGCGCGGGCTGCTACTCCATCACTTGCAGGCTGGGAACGAGCGAGCGGAAGTACTCGTAGGCGTGGGATGCGCGCTTGACCCAGTCGGGGCCGAACCGGGCGGCGTACTCGTCCGTGAGTGGCGTCGGCGTGCCGACGATTGATGCTATCACCTGCATAATCGCGGCGCGTTCGAGGTAGATGGTGTTCGAGACCGACTCGTCCATCGACCCGCCAACGACCACGACGCCGTGGCCTCTAAGGAGCGCCGCGCCGCGCTCGCCGAGCGTCTGCGCGACTTCCCGGCCCTGATCGGCGGTCGTTATCAGATCAGGCTTCCCGTAGATGGGCGTCTCGGGAGCGAACGGGACAGCCTGGTTGTAGAGCGCCTTTATAGGCGTGTTGCCGCAACCGATGGCTGTGGCGACGAGCTGGTGCGTGTGCACGACAGAGTTCACGTCGGAACGGGACTCCATTATCGCGGCGTGGAGCGCGGCCTCGCGGGGCGGCACAGGGGCGTCGATGACGCGGCTCTTCTGGTCGTCGGGGACCCACTGAGCGTCGCCGCCGGCGAGGTAGTCGTCGATATCGACGGCGATGATGTCTTCAGGCTTGATCTGGTTGTGCGCGCGGAGCACCGGTTTGATGTACATCACGCGAGAGCCGGGGACGCGCGCGCTGATGTGGCCGTGGAAGTCGACCAGCCCCTGATGGTCGAGCACGTGCGAGCTCTCTGCGACTTGCCGTTTCAGATCGTCGATGCCGGAGGATGTCGTCATGAGTTCACCTCTCTGATGGTTGCGTTGGAAGTCGATTGCGGCAAGGTCGGCTTCGTGGCGAACGCGAGCAGGACGGCGGCGGCCCCGAACGTCGCCACCGCCGAATAGAACACGGCGGTGTACGAGCCGGTGGCCTCGCGCAACAACGCCATCAGGTAGGGCCCGAGGGCGAGCCCTCCCAGCAGCGCCGTCTGCACCATACCCGATATGACGCCGTAGGAGCGCCGTCCGTAGTAGTTGGCGATGAGGAGCATAAGGATCGACCCCTCCCCCCGCGCGGCGATGCCCAGCAGCACGCCGTAGACTACGCCGACCGCAGGGTCGGAGACGAACTGGAACCCCAGCGCGAGCCCAAGCCCCATAAGCATGGTGAAGATGCCGAGCAAGCGCTCGGAGATACGCTCGGCAAGGAAGCCCCAAAGCGTGTTGGCGAATGCGCCCGATATGGCGAACATGCTGACGGCGGCGACGCCTATGCCGGGGGCGAATCCCTGCTGCTCGTAGTACTGCGGCATATGGAACGGCAGGCCGCCGCCTCCGTAGTTGGTGAGCACGATCGACGCCAGAATCAGCGTGAAGGCGGGAGTGCGCACGGCTTGCCGGAACGTCCACGACTGCGCCATCTCCTGCTGCGTCCGCTCGGCAGCTTCGGCTTCCGACGCTGCTTCGTCGCCGTCGGGGAGCAGGCCCATCTCTTCGGGCGTCCGGCGAAGCACCAGGGCATTGGGGAGGACGAGGAAGACGAGCACGCCGATCCCGAAGGCGACCCACACCCACCGCCAGGTGAGCCCCGCGCTGATCATCAGCAGGGCGAGAGGGCCCATTGCGAACGTGCCCACTGGGTGCGCCGTGCCCGTGAGGCCGATGGCGCGCCCGCGCATTCGCCGGAACCAGTTGACGACGAGCACGCGCGGGACGACGCCGGCGATGAAGTTCTGCGCGACGCCGCGCGCGAGCGCATAGCCGATGTACAGGAACCAGACGCTGGGAGCAAGCGCGATGACAAAAAAGGAGAGCGCCATAACCAGCGAGCCGAGCGTCATCAGCACGCGGGGGCTGTAGCGGTCGGCGAGGAGGCCGATGAACGGAGCGCTCACGCCGGCGAGGATGCCGCCGACAGTGACGGAGCCTGCGATAGACGTGCGGCTCCAGCCGGTGGCCTCGCTGACGGGTTCGACGAGGATGCCGATGAAGGCCTGACTCGTTGGGCCGGCGAACAGTCCGGTGAGCAGAATTACGGCGAGTATCCACCAGCCGTAGAAGATGCGGGGCCTTGGTTTCGGGTGTGGGGTCAAGGGTTCGGGGTCTCGACGGATGCGGGCAGGTTACGCCGCCAAGCGCCGCGATGCGAATTGCCAGCGTTACGGCAACCGCGCATCCTCCGCAGGAGCAGCGGCCCAACAGGGACAAGCTCATTGCGGTATCGTGGAGCAACAATGACTACCGCGCCGCCCATCTTCACCGTCGGACGCTCGAACTACGGAACAGAAGAGCAGGCGTGAGGATATTCACGCTTGGGTTTGCGGGGAAGTCGGCGGAGCAGTTCTTCGGGCTGTTGCGGGAGTCGGGCGCCCGGCGGGTAGTGGATGTGCGCCTCCGTCCGTACGGGCAGCTGGCGGGGTTCGCCAAACGGGATGACCTCGCGTACTTTCTGCCCGCCCTGCTGGGGGAGCGGCGAGGCTCATACGAGCACCGGCCAGAACTGGCGCCGACGCGGGAGATGCTGGACGCCTACCGGAAGGAGCACCGCGACTGGGCGCGTTACGAACGCGAGTTCCTGGCGCTTATGGCCGAGCGGCGGATAGAGAAGATGCCCCTCAGGCGGCTATTGAGCGACGCCTGCCTACTCTGCAACGAGCCGGCGCCGCATCGCTGCCACCGACGGCTGGTCGCCGAGTATCTGCGGGAGCACTGGGGAGACGTGGAGATCGTCCACCTGACCCTGCTGTAGGCGCGCCGGCCCTCCCCTCCGCGCGCTACGCGTGGACGTGCGCGGGGGGCGCAACCCCTTCGCGTTCCGCAAGGAAGCCGGCGTAAGGCGCCTCCGCCAGGTGCAGCGCGTGCGTTTCGGGGTCGCACGCGGCGCCTACCCACACCTCGCCGTCGGCGAAATGCTCCTTTTTCCACACCGGCACGATGTGCTTGATGCGGTCGACGACGTAGAGACCGGCAAGATACGCTTCGAGCCGGTGAGGCGCGCCGGCGGCGACGGCCAGGCTAACCTCGCCTATTTCGAGAACGCCGAACCGGTGCTGCGCCGCCATCGCAGGGACGCCGAACCGGGCCATCGTCTCCTCCAGGATCTGCCCGATGACCTTGCGCGCCATGCGTTCGTCGGCTTCGTACTCCAGCCGCGTAACGGGACGCCCTCCCGTGTTGTCGCGCGTTGTGCCTTCAAACGTGACGACAGCGCCGTTGAACGAGCGCCGCACCGCGTCGGCCAGAGCAGGAGCGTCGATCGGTTCGGCGCCGACTCGGACATCGACGCCGCCGCTTACGGGCGGGTAGAACGCGACGTCGTCGCCGTCGCTCAGAGGGTAGGCGGGGTTGGCGAACTCCTCGTTGACGGCGATGAGGTGAGGGCGAAAATCGCTTGGCAGGGCGGGCGCCTCGATGAGGAGCGCCGTGATGGCGTCGGCGACGGTTGCGCCCTCCGGGAGCGTCAGGTTGAGGCGGTCGACGCCGGCGCGCTCCCGGTACGAGGCGTAGAGGCGGATGAGAACGTTCATAGGGCGGATTATAGCGGAGCGCGGATATTGGGCGGACGGCGGGCAACTGTTCAGAGGTCATGCTATCGCGCGCCAACTCATCAACGCTGAACAGTTACGTTGTAACCTTGACCTATGACAGGCCGGAGTATGCGAAGCGATCAGTCCCTGTTCGAGCACTCGCGGCGGCAGCGTGAGGCGGAGCACGCTCCACTCGCCGCGCGAATGCGTCCGCGCTCGCTCGACGACTTCGTTGGGCAGGAGCATCTGCTCGGCGAAGGCCGCGTTCTCGAGCGGGCCCTTCGAGCAGGACGGCCCCCGTCGATGGTGCTGTGGGGCCCGCCCGGCGTCGGCAAAACGACGCTCGCGCGCGTGATAGCGGGAATGACCGACGCCCACTTCATTGCGCTCTCCGCCGTAACCTCGGGCGTGGCAGACCTGCGCAAGGCCGTCGACGAGGCCCGCGAGACGCAGACCGGCGGGAAAGATACGGTGCTGTTCATCGACGAGGTGCACCGCTTCAACAAGGCGCAGCAGGACGCAATCCTGCCCCACGTCGAGAACGGCACAGTCATCTTCATCGGCGCGACGACCGAGAACCCGTCGTTCGAAGTGATATCGGCGCTGCTCTCCCGGACGCGCGTGCTCACCCTCAAACCGCTGACCGACGCCGACCTCGAGCGGATCGTGCGCCGCGCCCTTGCCGATTCCGAGCGTGGGCTTGGCGCGCAGCGGGTCGCCGTCGAGCCCGACGCGTTGCAGTTTCTCGTGGAGGCTGCGGCGGGCGACGCCCGGGTGGCGCTGAACGCGGTTGAACTCGCGGCGGAGATTGCGCCGCTCGACGCAGCCGGCGCCCGCAGCATCGACCGGGCGCTCATAGGGGAGGCGCTGCAGCGCCGGGCGCCGCAGTACGACAAGGCGGGAGACGCGCACTACGACACGATTTCGGCGTTCATCAAATCGATGCGTGCGTCCGACCCCGATGCTGCGGTATACTGGTTAGCTCGGATGCTCGAGGCGGGAGAAGACCCCCTCTTCATCGCGCGAAGGATCGTCATCGCGGCGGCGGAAGATGTCGGAATGGCCGACCCCCAGGCCCTGCCGGTCGCGGTGGCGGCGCAGCAGGCCGTGCACTTCGTAGGACTCCCCGAAGGCGCCATCCCTCTGGCGCAGGCGGCTGTCTACCTGGCCACTGCGCCGAAGAGCAACGCGTCATACCTGGCGCTCAACCGCGCGCTCGAAGAGGCCCGAACGGGCAAACCGCATCCGGTTCCGTTGCATCTGCGGAATGCCCCCACCGGCCTGATGCGGTCGCTCGGCTACGGCCGGGACTACAAGTACGCCCACGACTACGAGGGCCGCTTCGCCGGACAGCAGAACCTGCCGGACGAGCTTGCCGGGCGGCGGTTCTACGAGCCGGGCTCCGAGGGGTACGAGCGCACCGTGCGAGAACGCATCGAGGCGTGGTGGGGGAGAGAGCGGCAAACAGAGAAAGGAGAAGGACCGTGATTGGGGAAGTTCGGTCGTGGGCAAGCATCCTCGACCAGCCAACGAAGAAACAGGCCGAACGCATCGCGCGGGCGCCGGGCCTTGCAGGGCACGTCGCACTGATGGCGGACGCCCACATGGGCATCGGCGCGACGGTGGGGTCGGTTATACCGACGCGCGCCGACACGATCATCCCTGCAGCCGTAGGGGTGGACATCGGGTGCGGAATGATGGCGTGCCGCACCGACCTGCCGGGGCTGCCGGAGGACGCCGATCTGCAGGCGCTCGTGCATCAGTTCAGTCGCTCGATCCCGGCAGGGCTCGGGCGCGGCCACGACAAGTCGACAGAGGGGGCGTCGGAATGGCTGGAGCAGCATCCGATGCCTGCGTGCGCAGAGGAAGTGTTCGGGGCGCTGAATGGCGGAATCCGCCGCGCCCAAAAGGCGGCGGCCGGGCAGCTGGGGTCGCTCGGGTCGGGGAACCACTTTGCGGAGGTGTGCGTCGACCGCGACGGCGGAGTCTGGGCGCTGCTGCATAGCGGGTCGCGGGGAGTGGGGAATATGATCGCGCAGCTGTCCATTGACCGGGCTCGGGCCGAGTGCTGGGAGGAGCTGGAAGACCCCGACACTGCTCGCCTCGCGGGGGAGTCGTTCGAGCAGTATGTGGAGATGATGACGTGGGCGCAGGCGTACGCCTATGCGAACCGCGACCTGATCATGCGGGCGATGCTGGATGATATGGCGCGCAGTCTGGGCGATTTCGAGGTTGCGCAGACGATTCAGTGCCACCACAACTTCTCCACGCTCGAGACGCACTTCGGGCAGGAGATGTGGATTACCCGAAAGGGCGCCATCCGCGCCGGAGAGGGCGAGTACGGCGTCGTGCCCGGGTCGATGGGCGCCGCGACGCATATCGTCGTTGGACTGGGGAACCCTGATTCTTACGAGTCGTCGGCGCACGGCGCCGGACGGATTATGGGCCGGTCGCAGGCGATGCGAGAGCTCAGCGTGGAGAGCCTGCAGGAGGCGATGGAGGGGACGGCGTGGCAGGAGCGAGACGCGGCGCATCTGCTGGACGAGCATCCCCGGGCGTACAAGCCTATCGACCAGGTCATGGCCGACCAGGCGGACCTGACGCGCTCGGTGCAGGTGCTCCGGCAGGTTGCGAACTATAAGGGCGTCGATAAGCGCTCGCGCCGTCGTCGCCGTCGCTGAGCGCAGCGGAGGAAAACGGCGGATTGCCCTTGAATTCCTGCGAAAGGGTATTGCATAGCCCGCTGCGGAGGGGGTACGCTGGCGTTGGACCGGCAGGGAGCGGAGGGATTCGCTCCACCAGAGAGTCCGCAACGCCGAGCAAGGAGGTGAGCCATGTTGCGACGCGCGGTCTACGTGCTCCATCACCGGTGGCACTTTCCTTCTTCGGCCCCCACGCCGGACTAATGCCGGCGGAGGGGGCGGACGGAAGCCGGACGCTCCGCTGACGTCGCAGGCCATGAGAAACCCGACTAGCGGGACTCCGCCACATCCGGCAGAGAATGCCGGGAACGGCAACGGAGCGGAAGGTGAGCCTCTCTTAGCGGAGAGGCAGCCACTCAGCGCCGGAGAGACCGAAAGGCCGCTCCGGCGCTTTCTTGTGTGACGCGCGCGCCTCCTAAATCCCGTAGAAGGCTGCGGGGTTGTCCTCCAGAATCTTGCGCGCGGCGGTCTCGCTGATCCGGCCCTCGGCGGCCCAGCGGCGGACGGCGTCGATTGCGTCGGGCTCGGCGGACGTGTCGAAGTGGGAGTAGTCGCTGCCCATCATCAGGCTGTCCTCGGCCCCCAGAGAGAGGATGTAGGAGATGTCCTCGACGGCGTCGACGGCGATGTAGAAACGGTTCTTGCGGAGGAGGTTCTCGCCCATTTCGAACGAGCGGATCCAGGAGCGGCGCTTCTTCTCGGCCCTGAGCCGGTCGAGCACGTAGGGCAGCCACGTCGAGCCGGCCTCGATGAACCCGAACCGCAGGTTGGGGAACTTGTCGGGCACGCCGTAGAGAACAAGGGCGTGGAAAGCGTCCATTATCGGAATCCCGCCCAGGCCGTCGCCGTGTCCGAGACGGGCCTCCGTGGGATTGCCGCTGCCGGTGTGGATGCAGAGCGGCATATCGAGAGCGCTCGCTTCCTCATAGAGGGGGAAGAAGTACGGGTCGCTGCAGCGTTTCCCGTGTTCGAGGCCGCGCTTGAAGACGCCCACCGCGCCGTTCTCCTTGGCCCAGCGCAGATAGCTCACCGAGGCGTCGATGTCGAGCAGGGGCGGCACGGCGACCCAGCGCAGCCGGCCCTCGGTGGGCGCGCACTTGGCCGCAACGTAGCGGCTCCAGGAGTCGGTGAGCGCGATTTCGGCCTCCGGATTGCCGGTGATATAGGTGAGGAAGAAGGTGGGGTAGATGATGTGGACGTCGACGCCGCGCTCGTCCATATGGCGCAAGCGCTCGTTGACGTCGAGCAGTTCGCGGGAGTTGAGGGTGGTGCCGGTCAGCTCGTCGTCGCGGATCATGCGCTGACGGAGGCGCCCGTCGACCAGCCACCAGCGGCTTGCGGAGGCGTCCAAGCCGCCGGGGGTCACCCCCTCGGGAGGCGATATGGTGACGGGGCGGAAGCGCGCCGCTGCGCCTTCCATCTGCTGCCAGGCTTCTTCTGGTTCGTCGATGTGAGTATCGGCGTCGATGACCGGCATAATGCTCCTCCTTCTTTAGCGCTTCAGCGTTGTCGGCGGAGCGCGCCCTGTCGGCGCTCCGCGCTGGGGGGTAGTCTATTACGCCGCCGCTTTGGCTGCGCTCTCGATGACGTCGAGCGCCTCGTCGATATCCTCAGCAGTAATGCCGTAGTGGGGCACGAACCGCACCCAGTTGAAGCGTCCGTTGCCGAGCACGCCGCGCTCTTTCAGGCGCGCCGACAGTCCGGGGCCGTCGCCGTCGTCGAGCTCGACGTACACGATGTTGGTCTCGATGGCTGCGGGGTCGACGCTGAAGCCGGGGAGCCCGGCGAGGCCCTTGGCGAGGCGCTGCGCGTTTGCGTGGTCTTCCGCCAGCCGGTCGACCATCGTGTCGAGCGCAACGAGCCCGGCGGCCGCGAGGACTCCGGCCTGCCGCAGGCCGCCGCCGACCATCTTGCGGACGCGGCGGGCGCGGGCGATGAAGTCCGCGCTGCCGACGACGACGGAGCCGACCGGCGCCGAGAGCCCTTTGGAGAGGCAGAACGTCGCCGAGTCGGCGACCGAGGCGAGCTCCGAGGGCGGGGCGCCGAGGGCGACGGCGGCGTTGAATATGCGGGCGCCGTCCATATGGACGGCCATGCCGCGGGCGTGGGCGACGTCGGCGAGCGGCTGCATTTGCGCGACGGAGTAGGCGGTGCCGTTGCCCCTGTTGTGGGTGTTTTCGAGGGCGAGCAGCGCCGTGCGCGGGAAGAACCCTGCGGGCGAGACCGTGGAGTCGACCTCATCGGGGTCGATGAGGCCGCGGGCGTCGTTGGGGAGGGCGCGCATCTGCACCCCGCCGAGCGTCGCGATGCTGCCCATCTCGTTGACCAGCAGGTGAGCGTCGGCGCCGCAGATAAGCTCGTCGCCGCGGTTGCACCAGGCGAGCGCAGAGACGAGGTTTCCCATTGTGCCGCTCGTGACGAACAGGCCGGCCTCTTTTCCGAGGCGCTCGGCGGCGACGCGCTCGAGTTGGTTGACGGTGGGGTCCTCGCCGTAGACGTCGTCGCCGACCTCCGCCTCGGCCATAGCCTTCCGCATAGCGGCGGTAGGCCTGGTGAGGGTGTCGCTGCGCAGGTCGATGACGCGGGGCGTGCTGCGAGTCGTAGCCATGCAGGGTTCCTCCGGAAAGAGCGTGAGGGATTGCGGCGATTCTATCAGCGGCGGGCGGCGGCGGGACTGCTGAACGCGCGGAGAGCGCCGGCGCTCAGGCGGTGCTGGTAGAATTGCCGTGCGATGTCGCTTGCAGGCAGCGGAAGCTCTTTCGATTGGCGCGCAGCGCTGCAACGGCGCTGGGCGGGGATGTTCATAGCGCTCGCCGTCCTGGCGGCTGACCAGGCGTCGAAGCTGTGGGTGACGCAGACGCTAGCCTTCGGCGAGTCGCTGCCTCGCGAGGGGTTCTTCCGGTTCACGCACGTGGCGAACTCCGGCAGCGCGTTCGGGCTGTTCGGCGGGCAGAACATGGTTCTCACCGTCGCCTCTTTCGCAGGCATCGGCGTGCTGCTCTTCTTCTACCGCACGCAGGAGCAGACGCTGTGGGCGCGGACGAGCCTCGGACTGATGCTCGCAGGCGCCGTCGGCAATCTCATCGACCGTGTCCGGCTAGGCCACGTAACCGACTTCATCGACGTCGGCCCCTGGTACATCTTCAACGTGGCCGACGCCTCGATCGTCGTCGGAGTCTTCGTTCTTGGGGCGACGATGCTGCTGGCGCCGCCCCGCCCGTCAGCCCCCGCCCTCGTTACGGTCAGCATCCCCGGCGACGAGGAATACCGCGACTAGGGGCCTGTTCGCCGCCGCTTTCTCAGGGCAGAGGCTGGGGGCAGCGGAAGTACACTAAGGCGCATGGACGGCGACCAAACGCGATTCACCGCAACCGCCGCCGACGCCGGGGCGCGTCTGGATGTGTTCGTGCAGGCGCGGATGCCGGAGGTCAGCCGGTCGCGCGCGGCGGCGCTGATACGCGAAGGTTGCGTAACACTCAACGGACGGCAGGCCAAGCCGTCGACGGCGGTGCAGGCGGGGGACGCGGTAGAGGCGTCGCTGCCGGAACCGGCGCCGCTCGACCTCGTCCCGCAGGCGATCCCGCTGAGCATCGTCTACGAGGACGAGCACGTCATCGTAGTCGACAAGCCTGCGGGACTCACGGTGCATCCCGCGCCGGGACGCCCGGACGGCACGCTCGTGAACGCGCTCTTGGCGGCGTCGCCCGGTTTGCCCGGCATCGGCGAGACGCAACGGCCCGGCATCGTTCACCGGCTCGACAAGGACACCTCGGGCCTGATTGTCGTGGCAAGAACGGACGCGGCGCATCATAGCCTCACCCGTCAGCTGAAAGAGCGCAGCGTCGGCAAGACCTACCTGGCCCTGGCGACCGGCCTGATCGACGGCGACGGCGCCGCCATCGACGCGCCCATCGGGCGGCATCCGCGGCGCAGAAAGCAGATGGCCGTGGTCGAATCGGGCCGGGCGGCGCTCACGAATTACCGGGTGCGCGAGCGGTTCGACGGCGCGCTCGGACGCTTTTCGCTGACGGAGGCGCGCCCGGTGACGGGCCGGACGCACCAGATACGGGTGCACTTCGCGCACATCGGCCATCCGCTTGCGGGCGATCCCGTGTACGGCAAGAGGTCGCCGCTTGTGGCGCGGCACTTCCTCCACGCGGCGCGGCTCGAAATTGCAATGCCTCCCGGCGAAACGGAGCGCCGGACGTTCGAGGCGCCCCTGCCGCCCGACCTGGCCGCCGCGCTCGAGGCGCTGCGGCGCGCCTGAACGCGCCTAGAAGACGTGCGCCCCGAGCCATTCGGCGAGGAACGGTTCGGGGTAGATGACGAACAGCACGTTGTCGAGAAAGATGAAGATGAACGCGTACACGACGCCGGCGCAGAGCAGCGCGAGCGGCCACTTTCCAGCCCCGCGCAGCAACAGGACGGGCCCGGCGAACGCGAACGCCACGGCGCCGTAGTTCAGTCCCGCGGTTACGCCGACGAGCACGAGCAGCGCGAACAGTCCCACGAGCTTGAAGGAGGCCTCCCGCGCTCCCTCGGCGTCTGCGCTCAACAGGCCAAGGTCCATAATTGAGAGGGGCCGGGGCCATCCGCGTGCGCCTCGCCAGAGTTCGACCAGCAGCAGCGCAAGGGCGGCGGTCGCCAGCCAGAACGGGAACGTGGTGTAGCGCAGCTCGGGCCGGAGCGGGTTGAGGAGATGGTCGGAGAGCAGGAGCGCGACGCCGGCAAAGACGACGAGCGGGATGACGACCTCCGGGCGCCGCAGAGCGCCGCGCAGCCCCCTGCGGAGCGGCGCCTGGGCGACCTCTCCTTCAACGGGGCGGGTCTGCTGCTCCATCTGCAGCACGGAGCGTATAAGCACGGCGCCGACAACCAGGGCTATCGCGAGTATGGCGAGCGTAAGCGGGCGGCTGAACGTCCCGGCGTAGCCGAACAGGCTGATGCTGTTGGAGAAGTTGCGTTCGATGATGGGCTCGAGGATGAAGCCGAGGATCATCGGCGGGCGCGGCCATCCGTACCGCTTCATCACAATGCCCATTGCGCCGATTCCGAGCGCGACCTGAATGCCCCGCCAGCTGGTGGTGTCGATAAACGCCGACAGCAGCGCAACAGGAATGATGATCGAGCCGATGATGGGGTAGGGCACTCGCGTGAGCCGGGCGAGAAAGCCTGTTACGCCCAGGCCGATGCCGGTGATTGCGAGGTTGGCGAGAGCGAGCGTCATCACGAGCAGAATGGTGATGTGGGCGTTCTGCCCCAGCATCTGCGGGCCGGGCGCGACGCCGTAGGGGATCATCGCGATGACGACGAGCGCCCAGGTGGGAGCGCCCGGCACGCCTAGCGCAAGGGTCGGCAACGCGGCGCCGGCCTCTTTCGCGTTCTGCGCCGACTCCGCAAACAGCACGCCGTCGAGCGAACCCCTCCCGAACTGCGACTTGTCCTTCGTGAGGATGATGCCGAACGCGTAGCTGAGCCAGTCGACGACTGCGGAGCCGACTCCGGGAATGGCGCCGAGGAGTACGCCGAACACCGACTGCCGCACCGTCATCCGCCACCGCGACAGGCCGTAGCGCGCGCCGCGGAGCACGTCGCTGTGCGCGACGGCGGCGCCTCCGGCGGCCACCGGCTGCCGGTTCACCATCAGGTCGATCATCTCCGGCAGAGCGAACAGGCCGATGATGAACGGTATGAGCGGCAGACGCACGAACGGTTCGACGGTGAGGCGCCCCATATCGCCGACGATGGCGAGCAGCATGCCGATGAGCGCGGCGATGACGCCCTTGACCATAGCGCCTCGGCTCAGCACGGTGACCATGACGATGCCGATGATCGCCGTCGCCGTGATTTCGGGGAATCCGAACTTGAGCACCCACGGGCGTGCGACGGGAATGGCGATGATGAGCAAGGCGGCGCCGACGACGCCGCCGAGCGCGGAGACCGCATAGACCGCCCCGAGCGTGTGCGCAGCCTTGCCCTGCCGCGCCAGCTGGTGGCCTTCGAGGAACGTAACCTGCGTCGCGGCGCTCGGCTGTCCGATGAGGATTGCGGGGATGGAGTCGAGCGTGTTGCTGACGCCGCTGATGGTGGCGAGAACGACGAGGCCGATGGCGGGCTCTTCGATCTCGAACAGGATGAACGGGAACGCCAGCGCCATAACGAGGAAGGCGTTCATTCCCGGAATGGCGCTCGCCATCGCGGAGAGGAGCACGACGCCGAGGAGGGCTGCCCAATAGGTCGGTTCGGCGAGGAAGCCGGCTGCTGTGGCGATGGCCTCCATACGTTACCGCCCGGATGCGGCGGCTGGCGGACGCTTGCTCCGCCCTGAGCGGCGCCGGAGGCTGCTGGCGCTAGAGTACCGCAAGCGGGTTGATGGGCGAGCCGGTTGCAAGCGGGAAGTGCAGCGGCGCCAGGGAGAACATGAACTCGTAGCGGCCGTACTGCGCGCACGCCTCGGCAAGCGCGTCGAAGTCGGCGTTGTCGACGATCCACAAGCCCATAGCCGCCTGCCCGACGGAGTGGATGGGGCCGAACATCCCGTCGTAGCCGGTCGGACGCACCTCCTGCGCGCTGTCGCACGCGAGCACCGAGACGCCGCGCTCGTGCAGCCATGGCAGGCAGGAGGCGTGGAGCCCGGCGCGGCCTCCGTCGCGGGGAACGGGGCCGAGCATATTGCGGCGGCGCGTCCATCCGAACCGGATGAGGAGCGCGTCGCCTTCCTCCACGGTCACGCCCTGGGCCTTCTCCGCAGCCTCGAGGTCGTCCACGTAGGCTGCCTCGCCCGGCTCGAACCAGAGGACGCCGCGCAGCTTGGCGAGATCGAGGAGCGTCCCCTTGGTTACGACGCCGTCGCGCATGCCGTCGACGGCGCCGAACGTAGCCTTTTCGGCGCTGGAGACGGCGCTTGCGGGGCGTCCGTTGTACATACGTCCTTCCCAGAACTGATGGCAGAGGGCGTCGAGGTGGGTCTGGCCGGGGCCGTGGATGGCCATGCCGAAGTAGTCGGTAGCGTGCTGTGTCGTCCACTCCCGCCCGTCGTCGAGGCAGTAGGCCTCGCCGCTCTCGACCATAAAGTGGACGGGCGTCACGGGCTGGTCGACGGCGTACTGTGTGGAGATGGGGCGGGCGCAGCCGATGGCGACGCCTTCCCGGACGAGCGAGGCTGCCTGCAGCCGCTTCGCGGGGGTGATGAGGTTGAGCGTCCCCAGCTGGTCGTCGTCGCCCCAGCGTCCCCAGTTGCTGAGGGACTGGAAGTAGCCGCGGACTTCTTCCTCAGTCGGCAACCGGCGAGTCGTCATCGAGTTCTCCTTCTCGGCGGGCCGAGCGCACTGAGCATAGCAAACGGCGGGAGCGCGTGTAACGCGACTGCGGCCTTCTGCCGATGGCGCGCGCCGCCGAGCCGGAGCGGCGGCGCACGTCGCTGCCGCCACGTCGTCGTCGTGGCATCTTCTCTCTCCCGGCGGGCGCGCAACCCGGCGCCCTACCGGGACCCAGCCGCCGCGGTTCGAGCGCCTCGGCCTGAGCGAACCCAGCCGCTCGCCGTATTCCGGACGGCGGCGAGGGGGGCGCTGCGCGGTAAGACGACAACGGGGCTGCGCTCGGCGCAGCCCCGTTTGTTCAGAGCTTGCCTTGCCGTTGCAGCCTACAACACATCCCCGACGCGGGTGGGCCTGCCGCCGCGCTTGGTGGGGTCTTCGATTTCGATGCCTTCCCACTCGGGCAGAGAGGCGCCGGCGCCTGAGAGTTCGGCCTCGACCGTGTTGTTGACGACGAGGTCCTGGAACGGCCCGCGCAGCCGCCCCTCGTAGCCGGGGTACTCGAAGTGCTCGACGGGGTAGAGCAGTATCTCGTTCTCGTCCTCGTTGCGGTGGACGTTCATCGGGTCGCCGCTCTGCGCGACGATCTCCATCTGCTGATTGAGCATTCGCCGGAACATAATGATGCCGACGTCGGAGACGCCGAGGCGCTCAGTGCTGCGGTCCATAATCGCGCCCTGCATAATCCACGCCGCCTGGTCTTGTCCGAGCACCCAGTCAGCCTTGATCTTGCCGTTCTCGTCAAAGCAGGGGACTTCCTGATGCGGCACGACGTCGGGCTGCTCCTGGCCGGGCGCGAGCGGCTGCAGGTCGATGACGAAGTGGAGCGTGTGCGTGTCGTCGACCGGGACGCGGTACTGGAGGTTGGACGTGATGTGCAGGATGTTGGGGAAGAGGATGGGGTGGCCCATCTGCCAGTGGTCGTCCTGCTCGGTCTCGTCGCCGACGAGCCTGCGCTTGATGACGCCGTAGTCGGTAATTTCGAAGCCGATCTTGCGGTGGTCGGCGCCGCGCGCGCCGATGCGGGCGTTCCAGGCGTCGCGCTCTTCCGCCGGACGCTGCTTGTTCATAATCCAGCCGCCCCAGTAGCGGTGCAGCCACTGGAAGTGGAGCGGGTCGAGCGAGTTCTCGTGGCACTGCAGCCAGTTGCAGGGGAGCATTATCGACGTCGCGCGGCGCATCCCCGGCCACACCAGCACGTCGACGCGCGGGAGCAAGGGCGCCGGCTCAGGCCCCATGTACGCGAAGATCGCGCCGCCAAGCTCCTGCGCCTTGTACGCCTTGATCCGCACCTTCTCCTTGAACTTCGACCCCTCCGGCTCCGACGGCTGGTCGACGCACTGCCCGTGCTCGTTGAATATCCATCCGTGGTACGCGCAGCGAATGCCGTTCTCCTCCGGCACGCCGTAGGAGAGGTTCGCCTTCCGGTGCGCGCAGCTCGGCTCGATCAGGCCGAGCGTGCCGCTGGCGTCGCGGTAGAGGACGAGGTCTTCGCCGAGGAGCCGAACTTCTTTCGTGGGGTTGTCGGCGTTGAGTTCGGCGCTGCCGGCGATAGGGTGCCAGTACCGGCGCATCAGCTCGCCCATCGGCGTGCCGGGGCCTACCCGGGTAAGTCGTTCGTTCTGTTCGGCGGAAAGCATCGGGCCACCTCCTGATCGATAGCGAGGGCGTATGCCGTTGATTTCGGGGACTTTGGCGGGATTGTAGCACTCGACGCGCGGCGTGTCGTAAGCTGAAAGGCTGCCTGTTGCAGGAGCGGCCGGAGCGCCGGCCCCAGCCGCCGGCGGAACGAAGCGGGCAGGGAGAGGAACAAGCGTAATGCGCGTACAGGCGGGAGCCTTGCGACTGTCGGCAGGCGATCTGGGGAACCACTTGTCCTGTCTTCACCTGACGAACCTCAACTACGGGAGGGCGATGGGCCTGCTTGACGCCCCGCGCAGACCCCGCTCGGTCGAGGACGAGCTCCAGGCGCTGCAACAGAGAGGGCAGGAGTACGAGGCGGCCTACATCGAGCATCTACGCGCGGCCAACCCGCGCATGGCGGTCGTCGACCTCCGCGGCAACCCGTCGATGGCGGCGACTCTTGCGGCAATGCGCTCCGGCGCCGATGTGATAGTGCAGGCGACGCTGGAGAGCGGGCGTTGGATGGGCGTGGCCGACATTCTGCAGCGCGTCGCTGCTCCGAGCGCGCTGGGCGGCTGGTCGTACGAGGTGACGGACACGAAGCTGGCGCAGGAGACGCGCGCGTCGTCGGTGCTGCAAATCAGTCTTTACTCAGACCTTCTGCGCGAGGCGCAAGACAAGACGCCCGAATGGATGCGCATCGTCGCGCCGAGCAGGCGGGAAGGCGAGCGGTTCCGCCAGGAGCGCTACCGCGTCGACGACTATGCAGCCTACTACCGGCTGACGCGGCGCCGGCTGGAGGAGGCCGTCGATAGCAAGCCGGACAGCGCGCAGACGTATCCGGAGCCGGTGGAGCACTGCGACATCTGCGCCTGGAGGCTCGAGTGCAACCGGCGGCGACACAATGACGACCACCTGTCGCTCGTAGCCGACCTCGCCGGACGCCGTATGCGCGAGGTGCAGCAGTGGGGAGTCGGGACGCTGGCCGCGCTGGCGGCGGAGCCTCTGCCCCTGCGGCGGACCGTGAAGTACGGCTCGCTGCCGCCCTACGAGCGGGCCCGCGAGCAGGCCCGCGTACAGCTGACCGGGCGCAACCAGAACGCCCCGCACTACGAGCCGATTCCGCAGGAGCCGCCTGTCGAGACTCCCGACGGTCGGCGTCCGCCGGCGCCGCTCACAGGTCTGTGGGCGCTGCCGGAGCCGTCGCCCGGCGATGTCTTCTTCGACATCGAGGGCGACGCTTTCGTCTGGCCCCACGGGTTCGAGTACCTGTTTGGGTGGACCGTGCTGAATGAGCAAGGGGACCCGGAATACCGATCGGGCTGGGCGTTCAGCAGGGACACCAGCCCCGCGATGTTCGGCGCGGAGGAGAAGGCGCTCTTCGAGCGGTTCATCGACGACGTGATGGCCCGCTGGAAGGCGCACCCCGGTATGAGAATCTACCATTTCGCTCCCTACGAGCCGTCGGCGCTGAAACGGCTGATGTCGCGTTACGCCACACGAGAGGAGGAAGTCGACGATCTCCTGCGCTATGACCGGTTCGTCGACCTCCACGCCGTGCTGCGGAAGTCCGTTATTGCAAGCGTGGAGAGGTACTCGATAAAGGATATGGAGCCGTTCTTCGGCTACACGCGAAGGGTGGATCTGTATACGGCGAATGACGCCCGCCACGAGCTGCAGCGCCTCATCGAGGCGGGCCGCCCTCAGGACGTCGACGAGACGATGCGCAGCGTCGTAGAGGAGTACAACCGCGACGACTGCGAGTCGACGCTGCGTCTGCGGAACTGGCTGGAGGAGGTGCGGTCGCAGCAGATTGCGAACGGCGCGGAGCTATGGCGCGCCGTGCGGCAGGCGGAGGCGCCTGAGGAGCGCCAACTGAGCGCACTGGAGGAGCGGGTACAGGAAGCACAGGAGCGCCTGCTCGAAGGCCTCCCCGGCGACGCGGACGAGCGCACGCGCGAGGAGCAGGCCCAGTGGCTGCTCGCGCATCTGCTCGGCTGGCATCGCCGCGAGGATAAGGCGCAGTGGTGGGAGTTCTTTGCTCTCGCCGAAATGGACGCCGAACAGCTCATGCAGAGCCGTGAGGGGCTGGCCGGGTTGAAGTTCCAGTCGAGAGAGCAGGCGGGCAAAAAGCTGCCCATCGACTGCTACACATTCCCGTTTCAGGAGACCGCGATCGGCGAAGGGGATCGACTGCGCATAAGCGCCGGCGATTCACAAGGCGACAAGGCTCGCCATTTTGGCGCCGTGACCGCCGCCGGCGACGGTTGGGTAAAAGTGAAGAAGCGGCGCGATACGCTCGACGAACATCCATCCGCCGTATTCCGTTTCCACCTAGTCGAAACAGAGGCGCTGCAGAAGTCGCTGCTGCGGTTGGCGGAATGGGTCGCGGAGAACGGCGTCGACGCGCCGGGCCTCTACCGGGCGGCCCGCGACCTGCTGCTGGCGTACGCTCCCCGCCTTGCGCCGCCGCTGGCGCCCGGCGCGCCCCTCGTGCGCGAGGGCGAGTCTACGCAGAAGGCGGCGCGGCGGCTTGGCCTCGAACTCGATGGCGGACTCCTGGCGGTGCAAGGGCCGCCGGGCTCCGGCAAGACGTTCAGCGGAGCGCGGATGATCTGCGGTCTCGTGCGCGCAGGGAAAACAGTGGGCGTGACCGCGAACAGCCACAAAGTTATCCGGAACCTGCTCGAGGCCGCGGTGAAAGCCGCCGCAGAGGAAGGGCTGCCGATGCAGTGCATCGAGAAGACGGACGATCCGTCGCCCGTGGACGCCATCGAGACGATAAACGCGTACGACGCGATGCTCTCAGCTTTGCAGACCGGCAAGGCGCAAGTGTCGGGCGGAACGTCGTGGATGTGGGCGAGAGAAGAGTTCGCCGACGCCGTCGACGTGCTGTTCGTCGACGAGGCGGGACAGCTGTCGCTCGCGAACGTGCTGGCGACCGCGCCGGCGGCGGACAGCATGGTGCTGCTGGGCGACCCGCAGCAGCTCGAGCAACCCTCGAAGGGAGCGCACCCCGACGCCGTGGGCGTCTCCGCGCTCGAGCATCTCTTGCGCGACTACGCCGACGAGGCTCCCCAGACTATCCCGCCGGGCCGCGGCCTGTTCCTCGATCGCACATGGCGGCTTCCGCCTGCGCTCTGCCGGTTCACCTCGGAGCAGTTCTACGAGAACCGCCTGGGGCCGGAGGAGTCCGTTGCGCGTCAGCGTCTAACAGGGAAGGAGTCCCTTGGCGCCGGGTTATGGATTGCGCCGGTGCGCCACGAGGGCAACCAGAACGCGTCGCCGGAAGAGGCTGAGCGAGTGAGGGAGCTGTACCGTTGGCTGCTGTCGGGCGGGACGTCGTGGGTGAGCAGGGAGGGGCGAGAGCAGCCGCTTACGGGAGACGACATCATGATCGTAGTTCCGTACAACGCGCAGCTCGCGCTGATAGAGCGGGAGCTGCCGCCGGGCGCGCGCGTGGGGACGGTTGACAAGTTCCAGGGCCAGGAGGCGCCCGTGGTGCTCTATTCGATGGCGTCGTCGTCGACGGAAGACGCGCCGCGAGGGATGGAGTTCCTGTACAGCCTCAACCGCCTGAACGTAGCGGTCTCGCGCGCGCAGTGCGTCAGCATTATCGTGGCCTCGCCGCGCCTGTTCGAGCCGGAGTGCAAGTCGCCGCGGCAGATGCTGCTTGCCAATGCGCTCTGCCGCTACCGCGAACTGGCGCGCGAGCTGCCGGAGCAGTAGCGCGCAAGGCGCGTCGCAGACGGAGCGGCTGCCTGTCGCGCAGCTGTCGAAAACTCCGAACAACGGCTGAAGCTCGCCAACGGGGAGTGGTAGACTGCAAGGCAATCTGCGGCGGGCTCCGCTGCGCGGTTGTCCTGCCAGAATGAGCGCGAGAGATGCGAACGTCGATTGAATTCGAGCCGAGCTACACGTTGCTGACGGCGGAGCTGGAGCCGGGAGAGGCCATCAAGGCCGAGCCGGGCGCCATGGCTGCGCAACAAGGCGTGGAAATGACGACGGGCATGGGCGGAGGAGGCCTCTTCGGCGGCTTCAAACGCATGCTGGGCAGCGAGTCGTTCTTCATCAACACGTTCACCGCCGGCCCGAACGGCGGCTGGGTAAGCATCGCGCCCCCCACGCCCGGCGACATCAAGCAGCACGACCTGTTCCCCGGCCAGAACCTGTTCATTCAGGGCGCCTCCTTCCTGGCGTGCACGGAGAACGTGCAGACCGACGCCAAGTTTCAGGGGTTCCGGGGGATGCTGAGCGGAGAGAAGATATTCTTTCTCCGCGCGTACGCCGAAGGAGGAACGGGCACGGTCTTCTACAACTCGTTCGGCGCGATCAAGCAGATGGCGGTGGAGATGGGCCGGGAGCTGGTCATCGACACCGGCCACGTCGTCGCCTTCACCGACGATGTCGAGTACTCGATCGACAAGGTAGGCGGGCTGGGGTCGCTCGTCGCGGGCGGCGAGGGGCTAGTGATGAAGTTCCGCGGCAGCGGCCATGTGTGGATCCAGACGCGCACCCTTCCGTCGCTGATGGACAAACTGGCGCCGTTCCTGCCGTCGTCGCGGAGCTAGCGCCGGTGACTGTTCGCGTCCGCTATGCTCCCAGTCCAACGGGAGAGCCTCACGTCGGCAACATCCGCTCGGCGCTCTTCAACTGGCTCTACGCGCGCCATATGGGCGGGTCCTTCATCGTCCGCATCGAGGACACCGACCAGGTCCGCCTCGTCCCCGGCGCGATGCAGGCGATCCTCGACGCGTTGTCGTGGCTGGGCCTCGACTGGGACGAAGGCCCGGGCAAGGACGGCGCCTACGGGCCTTACGTGCAGTCGGAGCGGCTCGCCATCTATCAGGAGCATGCCGACCGGCTCGTCGCCGAGGACAAGGCGTATCGCTGCTACTGCTCCGCCGAGCGGCTCGACGAGATGCGGAAGGCCAGCCAGGCTGCAGGCCGCCGAGGCGGCTACGACCGCCGTTGCCGCGACCCGCGCGAGGCCGGGAAGGCCAAGGCCGAGAGCGCAGACCCCTCTCGCTGCGTGGTGCGCTTCAAGATGCCGCTTGAAGGAGATATCGCAGTCGACGACGCAATACGCGGCGAAGTGACGTTCAACGCGTCGGTGCTCGACGACTTCGTGCTCCTGAAATCCGACGGCTATCCCACGTACCACCTCGCGAATGTGGTGGACGATCACTTAATGGAGATTACGCACGTGATGCGGGCCGAAGAGTGGCTGCCCAGCGCGCCGCGCCACCTCGAGCTGTACCGCGCGTTTGGCTACGAGATGCCACGCCTCGCGCACTTGCCCATCATCCTCGGCCCCGACCGCTCGAAACTGAGCAAGCGCCACGGAGCTACCTCCGTATTGCAGTTCCGCGACGACGGCTACCTGCCGGAGGCGATGATCAACTTCCTCGCGCTCCTCGGCTGGTCGTACGACGAATCGACCGAACTCTTTACGCGCGATGAGCTCGTCGAATGCTTCACCCTCGAACGAATACTCGCGAACCCCGCAGTGTTCAACCATGACAAGCTCGACTGGTTCAACGGCCTGTACATACGCCGTATGGACGATGACGCCCTCGCCGGCGCCGTGCTGCCCTGGCTCGAAGACGAGACGCGCGGGCTTCCAGCCGGCGTCCGCCCTGTCGACCGCAGCTATTTGGCCTCGGTCATCCCTCTCGAACGCGAGCGGCTCAAGAGGCTCTCGGAAGCGCCGGAGATGCTGTCGTTCTTCTTTGGCGAGGAGCTGGAATACGACGCTGCGCTCCTCGTGCCAAAAGGCATGGACTCCGCCGGCGCCAAGGCCGCGCTCGAACACGCCGTCGAAACGGCGGAGGGCGTCGCCGAGTGGCGCCGCGATGAGCTCGAGCGCGCCTACCGCGCCCGTGCGGCGGAGACCGGGCTGAAGACGGGCCAGCTGTTCGGCGCCGTCCGTGTCGCCGTTACAGGCCGGACAGCGGCGCCGCCCCTGTTCGACACGCTCGCCGTACTCGGCAAAGAGCGCGTCCTGCGCCGCCTCCGCGCCGCGCTCGCCGCGCTGTAACCCTCAGTAGGTGGAGTTGGTGTGCGATAGAGCCTACTCGCCAGGCTTGCCAGGGGGTCTGGGGGAGCGGACGCTCTCCCAGCAGCGCGCGAGGGCTGACTCCTCGCACGCTGTGCTATTCTGTAAGCGTTCGCTCCTCCGCTGGGGATTCGGCTAGTGGTAGGCCGCCTGACTCTGGATCAGGTAACGATGGTTCGAATCCATCATCCCCAGCCAGCTGCTTTGCATTGAGGCTTCCCTGCGGCGCGCCCTCGAACGCAACGAGGGCTTGGCGACCGAGTCCCGGGTTCGGGATGGCCGCCAAGCCCCCGCTGACCGCCGTAGGCGGAATGAGCCGCAGGCGCCGCCGTCTACTGTCCCGGCGCCATCGATGCGCTCAGCGCTACGAGATTGGCGAACTCGGCAACCTCGGCGTCGAAGGGGATGAGGCGCTGCACGCGGTCTGCTTCGGCTGCGGTGCGGGCCAGGCTGCCTTCCAGCGCCCAGTAGCTGCCGCGCAAGAGTTCGGCGTACTCGGCGACGACCGCCGCGAGTTGAAACCGCGGCGTCGCGTCCTCGAACCGCCTGGCGAGAGCGCCGTACTCTAGCGTAGTGGCCTGCTCCGTAATCGCGCCGGAATCGGGATCCTCGTAGCGGAGCCGCACCTCCGCCAGCGGCCCGAACGCGTCGGGTGCCAATTTGATCTCGTAGAGCGCGGTGACGCTGTGGCCGGCGCCGATCTCCCCCGCGTCGACCGTGTCGTCCCGGAAGTCGTCGTCGCCGACGCGCCGGTTCTCGTATCCCAGCAGGCGGAAGCGGCTCACGGGGTCGGCGTTGAACTCCACCTGCGCCTTGGCGTCTTTCGCAATCGTCTGGAGCGTCCCTGTCAGGTTCTCCACGAACACCTTGTGGGCCTCCGGGAGCACGTCCACGTAGTGGTACGTCCCGTTGCCGTTGTTCGCCAATTGCTCCATCAGGATGTCGTTGAAGTTGCCCATTCCAAAGCCGACGGTGGTGAGAGTGACGCCCGCCTCGACCTGCTCCCGCACTTGCTTGAGGATGGAGTCCGCTCCGGTGTTCCCCACGTTGCTGACGCCGTCGGACAGGAGGAGCACACGGGTTATGCGTCCCGGGCGCAGGTGGTTCCCGGCCATCTCGTAGGCCATGCAGATGCCTTCCTCCGCATGGGTTGACCCGCCCGGACGCAGAGCGTCGATGGCTTGCCGGATGGCGGCTTTCTCTCTGCCGTCCGTCGGCTGGAGCAGCACCCGCCCGCGGTCGCCGTAGACGACGATGCCCACCTCGTCGCTGGGCTTGAGTTCGTCGAGCAGGAGACGCAGCGACCGCTTGACAAGCCCCAGCCGGTCTTCCCGCGCCATCGACTCCGAAACGTCGATGGCGAAGATGAGCGTCGCGGGCTTGCGCTCTGCCTCGGAAATCTCCGCGCCTTGTATGCCCACGCGCACGAGCCAGTGGTCGCTGTTCCCGAACTGCGAGGGCGCCCCGTCGAGGCTGACCGCGAACGCTCCGATGCCGGGAGGGTCGTACCCTTGCTCGAAGTAGTTGACGAACTCCTCGACGCGGACGGAGTCGGGGTCGGGCGCGAAGCCGTCCCTCACGAACCGTCGCGCGACGGTGTAGGAGGCCGTGTCGACGTCGATAGCGAACGTCGACCGGTTGTCGTCCGCAGTGTCGATGAACGGGTTCACGCCGTAGTGCTGGGTGAGGTCGTAGGGCTCGTCGTTCACCGTGGCCGAGCCGCCGATGGAGTTGAATCCGGGGTCGGCCGACCCCGGCTGCCCTGCCGACCCATCCAGCTGCGGCAGAGTAAAGCCCGGAGCCACTGGGGTTGGGGTTGGGGTGGGTGGCGGGGTCTTGATGCAGCCCGAAACCATTGGGGTTGGGGTGGGCTGCGTCGGCGGCGAGATAGAGCCCGAAACCATTGGGATTGGGGTGGACTGCGTCGGCGGCGAGATAGAGCCCGGAGCTATTGGGGTTGAGGTGGGCGGCGGCGGGGTCGGGATAAAGACCGGAGGCGCCGGGGTTGGGGATACGAGCCGAGGCGTTGGCGTAGAGTCGGATGGGCTGCAGGCCGCGAGCGTTGCGGCGAGCCCTGCGGCGAGTACAGCGAGCGCGGTTGTCCAGTTCCTGCAGATCATCATAATGGTGCCTCCTGCGGGATAGCGTCGGGCGGGCCTGGCGAGCGCCGGGGCCGTTCCGTTGGGCGCATCGTCGCGCCGGGGGTTGGTACACTCCCACGACAGAAGCGTCACATTCGGCGTTTTGGATGTAACAAAGTTGTATCAGATGGCCGATTTCGGGGAACTTCTCACGCAGTACGCCGAGCGCGCAGGGATTCGAGACTCCGAACTTGCGCGGCGGATTGGCGTGAGCCGTCTGACGCTGGTGCGCTGGAAAGAGGGCGTAACCGCCCGCCCCCGCTACAGGGAAGACGTCGAGCGATGCGCCGAGGCGCTCCGCCTCTCCGATGAGGAGCGCGCGCTCCTTCTGACTGCTGCCGGGTTCGCCGCGCCTGCGGACTCCACCGCCACAGTCGCCGGCGACACAGCGACGGAAGGACGCTCCCGCCAGCTGCCCCGGAGGGCGTTGCTGGCGGCTGCCGCGGCGTTTCTCGCGCTGACGGCTGCTGTAGCGCTCGTAGCCGGATTGCGCTCTCCGGCTGGCGGCCCTCAGCCCGTAGTGGTCGGCATTACGCCTACGGCGACCGCCGCCGCCACTGCCGCCGCGACCGTCCCTGCGCCGTCTACGGCGACTGCCGCTCCTCTCCCCGATCCGACCGCTACCGCGACTGTTGCGCCCGCCCCTCCGGCTGGGGGCGGGCCGCTCATCGTTGTTGCGCCGTTCACGAGCTTTACGCCGGGCGAGGGCTACAACGTCCACGGACGCCTTCGGGAGGTCATCGAAGCGGAGATGCTCGCAGCCAACCTCACAGGCGCCCGCGCTCAGGCGTGGGCGCATTCCGTCGCCAACGAGGAGGAGGCGCAGGGAGTCCTCGCAAGCTCCGGCGCGTCCGTCGTCATCTGGGGCGAGTACGATAGCGGGCACGTCATTGCCCGGTTCACTACCGCGCCGGGAGGCTCCAGCCTCGACGGCCAGCAGGTAATCCGCATCGCCTCTACGCCCGGGGACTTGCCCGTCGTTGTCAACTTTGAGCTGACGTCGGAGGTGCGCCACGCAGCCCTTGTAACCCTGGGCGAGCTGTACATCGGGCAGGGCGAGTTCGACCTCGCGAAACCAGTGCTGATACAGGCGTCCGTGCGCCCTCCCGCCGACCCTTACGCCCGCGCGAGCCTTCATAGCCTTATGGGGCGGGCCTATATGGGCGGAGAGCTTGCCGACCTTGACGAGGCCGTCTGGCTGTTCACGCGCTCGATTGCCGTTCAGCCCTCCGCCGAGGCCCACGCTAACCGCGGGCTGGCCTACCTCGAACGCGGACGGGAAGGGGACGCCGCCCGCGCCATTGCAGACCTTACGCTCGCGCTGGGAATAGACTCGGAGAGCGCGACAGCCTACCTGGGACGCGCAGCCGCGTATATCGCGCGCGGCGCTCCGGGAGACGGCGCTCTCGCGACTGCAGACCTCGATGCCGCCGCGTCGTTCGACCCGTCGCTGACTCCCGAGGTGGAGCGCCTGCGCGCCGAGGCTTCGTTGTCTTGACGCGCGCGGGCCGCGTCCGCCGCGCGTCCCCCGCACTTCCTTATGAGGCGCGGCGCTACGCCCGGACAGCTCCCCATCGGTGCGTCGGCTGCTTCTGCCACACATCCTCGTCGATGTTGGTGTCGACGATCGGGTGCTCCGGGTCGCGGATGACGCCGAGCGGGTCCTCGCCTCGCGCTACGCGCTCGATCTGCTCGAACATCGTCCGTCGCAGCAGCACGACTCCGCGGTCGGAGTAGCTCAGATGCTCGGCTGAGCGGTCGGTTACGGGGCCCTGCGTCTCCCACGCCATGTGGTCTTGCGAGAGCACGGAGCGTCGGTCGTACCAGGCGAACGGATGGCTCTTGTCCGCAGGCGACTTGTAAGGCTCGATGTACTCGACAGGCGGGTCCCACGTCTCCGGAGTGGGCTGGCCGTCCTCGGTGAGCCAGAAGTTGATGTGGAGGTGCCACGTGTGTTCGTCGTCGATAGGAGTGCGGAATTGGGTGCTGGGCCCCTGCCTCAGGATCGACGGAAAGAGCACGGGATGCTCGTCGACAACGCCGTTCTTGTAGGTGCGCTTCTTCATAAGCCCGTAGCTGGTGGTGTAGAACTCGAACGTATCGACGTCGTCGGTGAAGCCGCGGGTTGTGTTGACGGGCTGACGCTGGCCCCGGGCGTAGTACTCCTGATGCAGGATCTGCAGGTGCGCCGGGTCCATCGAATTCTCCATCGCCTGGAACCAGTTGCAGTCGAGAACGGGATGCACCGCGAGCTTGCGCCGTCCGTCCTCGCGGACGAGCGTGTCGAACGGCGTGAAGATCGGCGCAGGCTTCGGCCCCATGTAGGCCCACACGACGCCGAGGTAGACCTTCGCCTCGTACGCCGGCTGCTTCACCGAGCGGATGATCGCCTCGTTCTTCTCCGGCGGCGTTTCGAGGATGTTGCCGTCGCAGTCGTACAGCCAGCCGTGGTAGGCGCAGGAGATGCCACGCTCCTCGCCGCGCCCGTAAACGAGCGACGCGCTGCGGTGCGCGCAGTGGTCGGCCAGTAGCCCCCACCGCCCCGATTTGTCGCGGAAGATCACCAGGTCTTCTCCCAGGATGCGCACGGCCTTGGTGGGGCTCTCGTCGGTGATTTCCGATGCGATGGCGATAGGATGCCAGTAACGCCGCAGCAGCTCTCCGGCGGGAGTGCCGGGACCGACGCGGGTTAGCTTTTCGTTGTCCTCTCTCGACAGCATGGGATTCCTCCTTGGTTGCGCGCTGCGCGAGTTGCGCGGGCGCGCGCTAGACGGCGATGCCGTAGAAGTCGAGGGCGTTCTGTCCGAGTATGTTGTCGACGACGTCGGCGCCGAGCCCGCCTTCTTCCCTGAGCAGGCGCATCGCTTCGATCTCGCTCGACTGGTCCTGGTGGCCGTAGTCGGTGCCAATGAGGATGTGCCGCCCGCTGACATAGTCGAGCACGTTGGGGAGATTGTCGTCGGTCTGCGCCGTAACCCAGATGTTGTAGGCGCCGAGCACGTCATCCTCGAGCTGCCGTCCGCGCGTCTCCAGCCTCCGCCGCAAGTCGTGGATGGCGTACGGGAGCCACTGCGAGCTCGCCTCGATGTAGCCCCAGCGCAGGCCGGGGAACCTTTTCGGAGTGCTCGTGGTTATGAGCTGATGGAAGCTGGCGACGGACATCAGGCGCAAGCCTCCGAACGTGCCGCCGATGCCGTCTTTCGCCATCAGAGTCCGCAGGTAGGCATTGGAGTTGCCGATGTGGATGGTGATGGGCTGGTTGAGCCGGGCGGCTTCCTCGTAGATGGGGTAAAAGTGCTCGTCGATAAGCAGCCGCTCGTCCTCGATAGAGCGCATCGTAACGCCGCAGGCGCCGTGCTCCGCGCTCCAGCGCAGCTGCGCGATGGCCTCTTCGATGGTCGCGAGCGGCAGAATGCTCGTCCAGCGGAGTCGGCCCTTCCCCTGCTCCCAGATGTCGGCGAGCCAGCGGTTGTAGCTCTTGGAGAGCGCGATCTCCGTGTCCGGGTTGTCGCACATCCGCCCGATGTACAACGTAGGGTAGAGCACCTGCACATCGATGCCCAGCTCGTCCATATGCGCGATGCGGCCCGGAATGTCCTCCATGTAGCGCTTGGCGTCGTCGGTCACCATATTGCGCTTCACCTTCTCGGAGAGGCCGTGCGCGGCGACCGGCCCCCGCGCCCGGCTTCGTATCTGGCCGTCTATCTCCCAGTACTTGAAGCCGTCGCCGTTTGGCGAATCGACAACCCTCGGGCGGTGCTTCTCGTCCTCGGGGTCCATGTACTCCCAGGTCTGTTCCGTCTCCACCACATGAGCGTCAGAGTCGATGACTGGCATAGTGCTCCTCCCCGCAGGGGCTGGTATGTCGCCTGTAGAACCAGGATGCAAGCTAGCACCGCCCCCTTCCCCTGTCAAAACGCCCACCCCCGAACGCATGAGCGCTGCCGCTGACGTTGAACGCATGAGCGCTGCCGCGCCCAAAAATAACGAGGGGGTCTGGGGGAGCGGACGCTCTCCCAGCAGCGCGGCAGCGCTAGCGTCAACGCATGAGCGCTGCGCGCTGAGGCTGCACGTATGAGCGCTGCCGCGCCCCAAAAACTAACGAGGGGGTCTGGGGGAGCGGACGCTCTCCCAGCAGCGCGGCAGCGCTGACGTCAACGCATGAGCGCTGGCGCGCTCCCGGGAGAGAATCCTCTCCCCCGGAACCCCCTCGCTATTCTTTCGGGCGGCGGCGCAGCCGCTTCCCAGGGGGTTTGAGGGAGCGAACGCTCTCCCTCGTTTGGGCGCAATCCCGTGGTAGAGTGGGTGTAACGGAGGCTCCCGGAGGGGTGAACAATGAAGGCGCTCGATGCGGTCGCCGAAATCCTGAAACGCGAGGGGACGCAGCACCTCTTCTGCTACCCCACGACCGACCTGATCGACGCGGCGTCGGCGGCCGGCATACGGCCCATCGTCTGCCGTCAGGAGCGCGTGGGCCTCGGCATGGCCGACGGCCTCAGCCGGGCGAGCAACGGGGCGCAGGTCGGCGTGTTCGCGATGCAGGCGGGGCCCGGCGCCGAGAATGCGTTCGCCGGCGTCACGACGGCCTACGCCGACTCCTCGCCGCTCCTCGTGCTGCCCTCCGGCTACCCCCGAGAGCGCAGCGGATGGCCGCGCTACTTCACCGCCGAGCGCGGCTACCGCCACGTCGTCAAGTGGCTCGAAACCATCAATGTTCCCGGAGAGACCGAAGAGGCGATGCGCCGCGCCTTCTCGCGCTTGCGCAACGGTCGCCCCGGCCCCGTGCTGGTCGAGCTCCCGACCGACGTCGCGGAGCTCGACGCCGGCGAGGTCGGCTACGAGCCCGTTTCGTCCGCCCGTTCCCTCGCCGACACGCAGGATGTCGAGCGGGCCGCCCGCGCCCTTGCGAATGCGAGCGCTCCCGTCATCCTCGCCGGTCAGGGCGCACTTTGGGCTGGCGCGAGCGCGGAACTTGTCGAGCTCGCCGAGCTGCTGGGCGCGCCCGCCGCCTCGACCCTCCTCGGCAAGAGCGCGTTTCCGGAGACCCATCCCCTCTCTATAGGGACTGCGGCAACCTCGACGACTCCAATGGTGCGCGCGTTCCTCGAGCGGGCCGACGTAATCGTTGCAGTGGGGGCAAGCCTCGCCAAGCACCAGATGAACCTCCCCCTTCCATCGGGCCGCGCTATCGTGCAGATCACCAACGACGAGGCCGACCTCAACAAGAACTACGCCGTGGCGCATCCGCTGCTCGCGGATGCCAAACTCGGCATGCGTCAGCTCATCGACGCCGTCCGCGACGCCGGAGGCGCCAATCCCGAGCGCCGCGCCGTCGTCGAGGCCGAGACCGCCGCCCTCTACGCCGAATGGACGGCGGCCTGGCGCAGCAAGCTTGAGTCGCCGGACGCGCCGATAAATCCGTACCGCGTCGTGTGGGAGCTGAACCGCGCCATTCCTGCGGACGAGGCCATTGTCACCCACGACTCAGGCAGCCCGCGCGACCAGATGGTTCCGTTCTACCGCTCGGCGGGGCCGCGCAGCTATATCGGCTGGGGCAAGTCGCATGCGCTCGGCACGGGCCTCGGGTTCGCGATGGGCGCCAAGCTCGCCGCGCCCGAAAAGGTGTGCGTCAACTGGATGGGCGACGCCGCATTCGGCATGACCGGCCTCGATTTCGAGACCGCCGTGCGCAACAACATCCCCATCATCACCATCGTGTCGAACAACTCGACCATGGCCATCGAGACCAACCGGCTGATCGGCTCCCACGAGCGCTACGGAACGCGCGATGTGGGCGGCAACTACGCCGACCTGGCGTGCTCGCTCGGCGGCTGGGCCGAGCGCGTGGAAGACCCCGCCGAGGTGGGCCCCGCGATTCTCCGCGCCCGCCGCGCCACGGAGGAGGGGCGCGCGGCGCTCCTCGAGTTCATCACCTCGGCGGAGACGGCGCTCAACCGCTAGCGCGGCGCTTGCCGGAAGGCGACCATATAGACCGCAAGGCTCCCCAGGCAGGTGAAGATCAGGAAGCCGGCCAGCAGGCTGAGAGGGAACCACAGCCGTTCCGGGTAGAAGACGTAGAAGGAGTAGAGACCCCAAAGCGAGAACAGCGCCGCGATGGCGGCGGTTACGCAGATTCGCGCTCCCGTCGCGACTGAGGCGCCAACGACGCCGCCGGTGAATCCGCCGAACACGCTGCCGAGCGCCACCAGCAGCAGCCCGTTCGTCGCTGCGGCGTCCACGCGAAGCGCCACCTCCTCGGGCGTCTGCGGATCCATCAGCTCCGGGGGCGTTGGGTATGCGCGGTCAGCAATGATGCTCACGAGAAAGAAGACCGCGTTGCCTGCGACGACGCCTATCACCACGGCAAGAAAGTTCCGCACCCTGCCTCCTACGAGTCCCGCTTCACAGCCTACAGGATAGCGCGCCCGCGAGCCGCCTACTTCCCGTACGTCTGCTCGGGGCCGGGGACGAACCCCGATTGAGGTGAGCTGTGGGCTATGGAGCGATGTCTCGCTTGCGGAACTCCCCCAGAGTCTCACCGGACTCTAACTTCCATTCCACCGGCCCTGATGCTGACCGCCCCAGCAACACGCCGGCAGCATCGGGAGGGCGACCTGAATGTAAAGTCCCTAGTGAGAACGTACACCCCGTCCCGCTCCTCCATCACGCCGTCGTCTAGCAGGAGCTTGCGGCGAGCCCTGAGTCCGTTCTGGAGACTGCTCTTCTCTTTCTTCGCCATGGTCGCGCCCTTCACAACGACGAAGCCATCCGGGCTCTCGTATGCTGTGGCCTCCACTTTATCCTTGGGACCTCTTAGGCGTAAGTTGCCTGAGCTAGGACTTCCGTCTTGCGGAGGAAGGGAAGGGCCGGGCTCAAAGAACCGATTGCCCTGGATGCGCATACAAAGTCTAATGAAATCCAGATGGATGGAGGATTTCTGTTTGTCGGGGTCGCTTAAATCATGCGGGCGAGGAACATTCCTGTTGTCAAGTTTGCAGCGGTCTGCGTTCTGCACTAGCTGGTATAGCTGGGCTTCCAAGTACTTAGCCGGACCAAGGTCCATTTTTGAGAAGGCTGCTCCTCGCACCCAAAAATCCTTCTTCTGCTTGTGGTCATTCAATCTAGCTAAGACATTGCCTTCACCAACATACACTTGCGGTCGAGGCTCGGTGTCATCAGCATCTCTCCAGAGGATATAGACACCCGTACCCAAGTCATCCTGACTCTGTGAGCCCAGAAGATCCAATCGATTTCGCGCAAAAAATCTCCCCTTGAGGTCATATAAGTTGTGGCTAAAGACGCATAAATCTTCCGGAGACCCTGTCGGGATAGTTAGAGTCAGGTGCTGCGTCGTTTGCTCCATCCGGCTGGGACCTCCTTCCGTGCGCCATTTGGGAGCATACTACACGGACAGCAGGGGCTCCAAGGCCGCCGAGCCGCCTACTTCCCGTACGTCTGCTCGGGGCCGGGGACGAACCAGCGGTAGAGCAGCGGGAACGCCGCGCCCGCCGCGATGAAGAGCGCTCCGGCGACCCACAGGCTCGCTTGCAGTCCGGCTGCTCCGGCGAGCGCGCCAAACCCCAGCGGAACGGCTATCTGCGCAGTTCCCCAGTATAGCCCTACGTAGGCCATCGCCATGCCCCGCTGCTCCGGCGCGCTGTGGTCCGCCGCCGCCAGCGGATAGAGAATGCCGAGCGCCGCGCGGAAGAGTCCGTAGCAGAGCATCAGCGCCGCGAGCGGCGCGAACGCCCCCGCGCCCACGGAGACGCCGAACACCGTGACGCCGGACAGCAGCAGCGCAGTCGTGTACGACCAACGCCTCCCCACTCGTTCGAGGATGCGTCCGAACACCATGCCGACGGCGACGCTGCCGCCAACGCTTACGGCCTGCATCCCTCCGGTGACCGTCTCGCTGTATCCCAGCTCATCGAGATACGGAATGAAGAGGACTCCCGACAGAATCATGGAGGTTGAGGCTGCGAACGCGGCGAACCCGCCAAGCCCCATTCCCCGATGCCGCGCGATGCCCGGGATGTGCGCGAGCGGCGCGCGGAACCCCCTCCGCGCCGACCGCGCCGTGAGCGGCGGCAGCGCAAGGCTCCCTGCGAATCCGGCGGCTGCGATGACGCCGGTGATCGCGAACGCGGAGCTGTAGCCAAGAGCAGCGATAAGCGCTCCGCTGAGAAACGCGCCGATGAGCCCGCCGGCGTTCCCGAACCCGTTGATGCGTCCGTAGATTTCGCCCGAACGCTCAGGGTTGATTCTGCTCGCGTACGACTGCGTCGCCGTCCAGTACGTCGCCCGCGAGTACCCGACGAACGATTGCCCCAGCACCAGCATCCAGAAGGCGCCGGAGAGCACGAAGAACGCCATGCCCGTGAACATCGTGATGAAGCTGGCCCACAGCACCCAGCGCTCCCCGAATTGGTCGGCGATCGCTCCGGCGAACAGCCGCAGCATGAGTCCGAACACCGCCTGCGACGCGACGATTACGCCGAGCGTCGTCAGGTCGTACCCCAGGTGCAATGCGTAGAGCGGCACCAGCACCTGAATGAGTCCGAGCGTTATCTGGTACGAGAACGCCGACGTGTACATCAGCACGACGGCGCGGGACTCCGTGCGGCCCGCGGGTTGCGCCGGCGTCTCCCCCGGCCGCAGGCTCATTAGACGGCGGGCCCGGAGGCGGAGAAGCGGCCGGGGTTGTACGGCGCAATGTCGAGCTCCGCCGCGTCCGAGACGATGAGTCCGGCGGCGGCTTTGGCCATGCCCGGCCCCATCATGATGCCTTGCCGCCCGCCTCCCGTCGCGACGTAGGCGCCCTCGACCCCCGGGGAACTTTGCCGAGCACGATGGCGCCGTCTTCCGCGACGGGTCGCAGGCAGGCGGTCTGCAGCACGAGCTCCGCGCTCTCGAGCGCCGGCAGCATCCGCAGCGTCGACTCGATGATGCGGTCGCGCGCCTCTGTCGTGCGGGATTCGTCGAACCCGGCCTCTTCTTCGGTCGTCCCGCACCACACCAGGCCGTCCGACGGCTTGGTCATGGCGTAGTTCGAGCCGTGGCCGATGCTGTGCAAGTACGGCGCGCCCTCGGCGCGCAGCCGGATGATCTGCCCCTTGAGCGGCCTCACGGGGAGCCGCAAGCCGAGCCACTCCTCGGCCTGCGCGCTCCACGGCCCCATCGCGATCAGCGCCGTGTCGCACGCAATCTCCTCGCTCCCCATCGCGACGCCGGAGACTCTGCCGCCGTGGCGGCGGATAGCAGTAACCTCGCCCGTGCGAATAACGGCGCCGCGCTTCTCCGCAGCCTGCGCCAGCGCGAGGGTCAGCCGGTACGGCTCGACATCCGATCCGCCCTCGACGTGGAGGGCGCCGACGGTTTCGGGGGCGATTCGCGGCTCGAGTTTGCGGGCGTCGCCGGCGTCGAGCCATCGCACCGTATAGCCGGGCTGCGCCTGCTGCCAGGCGAGGCGCTGGGTCAGCTGCTCCGCCTCGTCGTCCGCGAGCGCAATCCGCAGAAGCGGGCGCGGCTGGAACTGGATGTCGATGTCCGTCTCGTCGGCGAGCGCTTGCGCCAGGGCAGGGTAGAGGCCCATGCTGTATTCGATGATGGGCGTGTTCGTCTGCGGGCCGTTGGGGATGCCGCCCGAAAGTCCGCCGTAGGCGAACCCGGAGGCGTGGCTGGCGATGCCGTCGCGCTCGATGACGGTGCTTCGAACGCCCATACCGGCCAGGTAGTACGCGGCGGCGATCCCCACGATCCCCCCGCCAATGATGACGACATCGCGCTGCCCTGCGCCGGTGGTCATGCCCGCCCTCCTTGCAATGGCCGGGATTGTAGCGGGTTGGAGGGGGAGAGCGGGGAACTAGGGGGCGATAAACCTTACGACGTCGGGTAGTCGCTGTAGGCGGATCTGAGGACGCCGCGCCGGTCGAGGAAGCGGATGAACGGCCTCGCCTGCGTACGGTCGAGGCGTTCTAGGTCGGCCCATCGGCGCAGCAGCGACAACAGGGCGTCTGCGGGCGCCATCTGAGCGATGGAGAATACGATGCCTACCTGGTTGTCGCGGATGGCCGCCAGCTCCTCCGGCACGCGCAGCATCTGCTTGTTGTAGCTGAACACCAGCCAGCCCTCGCGCCCTGCAAATTCCAACCATACAGCGTCAGGCTGCCCGCCCATTTTCAGCTTGGCCAGCGATTGGCCCTCGCGGTTCACTGCATAGAGCGCTGTCGGAACTCCGGCCCGACATCCTCGTCGCAGAGGAGCTTCATGCGGCAAGACCCTCGGCATACTGCAGCGCCCGTTCCACGACGTCCGGCTGCAAGTCGAAGTCTCGCGCGATGAACTCGATAGGGTCCCCGCCGCGCTTCCATCGCCATACGAGCGCATCTATGGTTATCCCCCTGCCGTCGACCACGGGCCGTCCGGCGCTTATGCGAGGATCCAGCACGATAGGCGCCGCTCGGCCACGGGGATACCATCGCGCGGCTAGCCTATCCTGGTACTCGAACTGCACCGTTAACTCTTCGACAAGGACTGGCAGCGTCTGCAGCCCCGGGGTGTCCATGGAGGGGTAGCTTTCCCCGCGGATCACTTCAACGATGTGTCCGCCTATTGCCTCCAACTTCTTATCCGCGAACGGGTAACGCAGCCCGGAACGTTCCTGCGCCCTCTCATACGCCTGCCGCACGACCGCAAGCTTGACGCCCTGTGACTTCCGGAACCTGGCGGCGACGGCAATCTCGATCATCTGCACGAACGAAACCATTGGGCCGTTCTGACCCTGATCGAGGAAATCGGCGAGCCAGTTGCGCACTGTGCCGACCGAGACACCGGCATATCGCGCGGCATCCTTAAACGAGTACATCGGTTGCGTACGGTAACGATCGCCATCCGCGTTCATGCCAGCTCCCTGACTACAGCATACCAGCCCCTACTCCTTGTACCCCCCAACCAGCGCCGTGCTGAGACGCTTCCAGAAGCAGTCGGCGTGGGCGAAGCCCGCAGCCTTCAGCCATTCGAGGTGCCGGGCGAGCGTCGCGTTGCGGTGATGGTGCATCGCATCGTGCGCGGCCTGCCCCGGGGTACGCTCTTGCCGGGGCGGACGCGGCTCGTTTTCCCTGCGCCGCACTCGCCGCATCGCATTGTTCACGAAATCGGTCTCCGGCGACGCGGTGTCGAGGTTGAAGAACGCTCCGCCCGGCTTGAGCGACTCATAGATGCTTGCGTACAGCCGGGCCATCAGCTCCGCCGGCAGATGATGGATTGCGCGGGCGGAGACGACGAGGTCGTACGGCCCCGCGTCGACCGCCTCCTGCGGCAGCACGCCGTCGGCGAAATCGCCGGCGATATAGGCGAACCGGGCGCCGAATCGCGCCATGCGGGGGCGTCCCGCCTCCATCATCGCCTCCGAAACGTCGAGTCCTACCGCAGTCGCGTTCGGAAACTCGTCCAGGCACACGGTTGCGACAGGGCCGTAGCCGCTGCCGACGTCGAGGATGCGCAGCGGAGCGTCCGGCTCGGCCTGCACAAGCCCGGTCATCAGTTGAAACACTTGCCGGCGCTCGGCGTCTTGCCGGTCCATGCGTTCGACGTACTCGACGACGCGGTCTTCTTCCCGCCACGAGTGCCCCCACCGGAGTCCTCCGTCCTCGCTGCGCCCTCGCTGTTCGTGCTCCTCTGCCGTCATTCAGCGCCTCCCTGCCAATTGCTGCGCTTGCGCTACTGCGCAGACCGAACCCGCTCTTCTCTATGCATATCGCGCGCCTCTAACCTGAGATGCGCACTGCAAGATTGCCGCCGTCGACCGGCAGGTCGGCGCCGGTGATGAAGTCCGCGTTGTCGGACACCAGGAAGAGCACCGCCTTGCGCCTGGTCGCGGGGCTTTCCCCAGCGTCCGCGGGGCACGCTCTGCGGCACTTCGCTGTCGGGGCGCGCAGGTTTGCCGCCGACAGGCATACCTGTCTGGGTGGGCGTGACGGAGTTCACCCGAATGCCGTGCGGCGCCAGCTCCACAGCGCAAGCCCGCGTGAAATTGAGGATGCCGGCTTTCGCCGACTGATAGGCGATCGCCCCTGCCTTTCCCCGGTGTCCGGAGGTCGAGGCGATATTGACGATAGCGCCGCCCTCGCCCTGCGCCACCATTCGCCTGGCGACATGCTGTGTGCAGTTGAACGTGCCCGCCAGAATGACGTCGACGATCTTACGGAAGGTGGCGAGGTCTTCGTCGAGCAGTCCCGGCGTGCTGGTGATCGCTGCGTTGTTCACCAGGATATCGATGCGCCCGTAGGCGTCGAGCGTCTGCGCCGTCAGGCGCTCCATATCGTCCGCGCTCGTGATGTCGCCCTGCACCGGGATGGCGTCGTAGCCGCGGTCGACCAGCTCCCGCGCGGTCGCCTCCGCAGCGTCGGCCCGCATATCGAGACAGGCGACCTTCGCGCCGTTGCTCGCAAGCGTTCCCGCGATTTCGCGTCCGATGTTCGGGCCTGCGCCCGACACGATAGCCACCTTACCGTCCAGCATAGCGGACCTCCTTCTGCGCCCCTGCGCGCTCCGCGACAGTATGCCGGGGCGCGCAGGGGTGTCAAACAGCGCCGCCGCGGGCTGGAAGACCGCGACGCCGCGCATCCCCGCTTGACGTCCTCGCCGCCAGCGCATAGGTTGCCCTCATTCCCTTGGGAGGGAGAGGAACCATGCTGAAGGACAAGTCCGTCATCGTTACCGGAGGGGCGAAAGGGATTGGCCGCTACATCGCCCACACGTTCGCGCAACAGGGCTCCAAGGTCGCCATCGCGGACGTCGACGAAGCCCGGCTGCAGCAGACTCTCGGCGAACTCGGAGAGCTGGGCGCCGAGGCGATGGCCGTGCCGACCGACGTAACCAACGAGGAGCATGCGCGCGCGCTGATGGCCCAGGTCAACGAGCGGTTCGGCGGCATCGACGTGCTCATCAACGACGCCGCGATCGTTCCTCACTTTATGTGGGGCGACAAGCCCCGCTGGCCCAAGGTGCAAGACATGGACGTTTCGTTCTTCTGGGACACCGTGATGAGCGTCGCGCTCCGCGGCTCCTTCCTGACGTCGAAGCACGCCGTGCCCTATATGGAGCAGGGCGGCGGCGGCCATATCGTCAACCTCCACGGCGGCGGCGGACTCACTCCTCCGGGCGCCCTCGCCTACGCGACGGCGAAAGACTCGCTGGTCACGTTCACCAAATTCCATGCCGAGGAGGTGCGCGACTCGAATATTTGCGTCGTGATCATCTCCCCCGGCGCCGCCATCGCCACGGAAGACGCGCCCGACGAGGCCCGCAGCCGTATGCCGGGGCCCGACTACGCCGGCCCGCGCTTCACCCTCTGCGCCGAAGCCCCGATGGAGATGTCCGGCAAGCTGCTCGACCTGAAGGACGGCGAGCTGGTCGTCGCAGGGGCGTAGGGTGCTCGAGGTAACGCCGGAGGCGCGGCGCCAGCTGAAGGTCATCGCGCAGGAGCGCAGCCTCGAGCCGGGCAAACTGCTGCGGCTCGCCGTGCCTCCGGTGTGGACTGGCGAGGGCGATTGGGGCATCGTCATCGACCAGCGAGGCGTCGCCGACGCCGCCTACGCTCACGACGGCGCTACGGTGCTGGTCGTTGAGGAGGCAGTCGCGGAGTCCCTCGCCAACGCCGTTCTCGACTATAAGACGGAGGGCGCGCCCTCTCCCCGTTTCACGCTGGACATCTATTGATATTGAGCAGGTGAACGGGAAGGGCGTCCCTCTCCCCGGCGCGCGCCGGGCATATCGCCTGTCTCGGCGAACGCGGCTGCCGCTACTCCACGACCGCCACGACCTCGATCTGCACCTTCATGCCGCCCGGCGGGGGCTCGTACTTGGACGTGTGCCGCGCGGGGCGGTCGTTCTCGTCAGGAAAGAGCGCTAGCCAAGGCTCGTTGAGCGCTTGCCGGTCGTTCAGGTCGGCGAGGAAACACGTGAGCCGCACAATGTCGTCGGGCGTCGCGCCTGCGTGCTCGAGGAACGTGCGCATATTGCGAAAGCACTGCCGCGCCTGCTCATACACGTCGTCCGAAAGCTCGCCCGTGTCGGCGTTGATGCCCTGAATGGCGGAGCTGTACACGACGTTGCCGACGCGCGCGCCGTATGGAATAGGGGCGTTGTGCCGCACTCCCGGGATATGGATGGTCTGCCGTCTGCCCATGAGGGCCTCCTCTATTGCCTATTGCTGCGTATTGCGGTTCTTGCAAGCGTCAGCCGCCTGCGGACGCTGCGCCCTTAACGTAGCAGACACCTCCCTTCCCGGCTTGCCACTGACAACCAGGGGCCTGGGGGACGCTCGCTGTTAGCGGGATCCCCAGGGGGTTCGGGGGAGCGGACGCTCTCCCAGCAGCGCGCCGGCGCTGACGCTCCTCGCCTTGCCGCTATTGCGCGCCAACCCTGAACAATTGCCGCCAAGCGCTGCGCGTTTGACTCGCTGTAACGCGGCTGATAGGCTTGCGAAACGTCCGGGTCGGCGGCCCGGTAAATTTGCGCACCTATAAACGGAGGTTCCCGCAGATGAACACTATGAGAAGAGCCGCGGCTCTCGGAGCGCTTAGCCTTGCTTTCGTCCTTGCGCTTGCTGCATGCGGCGGAACGGATCCGACGCCGACGCCTGTCCCGACCAACACTCCTGTGCCGCCGACGGCCACGCCGACGCCTGTCCCGCCGGGCGTAACGCCGCCTCCGCCGACGGCGACGCCCACGCCGGCGCCGGCCGCTCCTACGCCGACGCCTGCCGCGATGGAGCCGGCCGATCCTGACTTCGACGCCGAGGCGTACTTCGGCGGGAAGACGATCCGTCTGATGGTGGGGTTCAACCCCGGCGGCGGAACCGACGCGCAGGCGCGCTACATGTCGCGCGCATGGTCGGAGTTCATTCCTGGCAACCCGCGCCTCATCGTCACCAACATGACCCCGAACATCGTGCAGCGGAACTTCGTGTGGAACGCCCAACCCGACGGCTACACGATCTCCATCGAGGCGACTGCAGGCATCTTCGACCAGATCTCTCCTGCCGCCCAGTACGACATGCGCGAGGTCTCGATGATCGGCGTGACATCGGGCAAAGACCAGTTCTGGATGATTCGCGGGAACCTGCCCTACGGCTGCATCGACACCGCATTCGACGCGACCGACCCGGTGCTGACGATTGGCTCGAGCGTGCCAACGCCTGCCGACCTGGGCTCGCTGGTCTCGCTGCCGTGGCTGGCTGACAAGTTCAACATTCCCCTGGAGATCAAGAACGTCGCCGCCGCCGGCTCCGCCGAGCAGTACATCATGCTTGAGCGCGGGGACGTGAACAGCTGGACGTCGTCGACGGTGTGGAACCAGCTGCCGATCACGCGTCCGGGATGGATAGCGGACGGCTTCCTGCGCCCATTCGTCGACCTGTCGTACCCGGGCTACGAGCTTGGCTCGAACGCTGAGGGGCCGTACGACTGCCCGAAGGCGGAGTCGTTCTTCACGACGGATGAAGAGCTGGAGACGTGGATTGCGATCACGGGCCCGCGGACGTATGCGTCCAAGAACATCATCGGGCCTCCGGGCATGGAGCCCGGGGTGCTCAAAGCGCTTCGGGACGCGTTGACGACAGCGATGGCCGACGAAGAGTTCGCGGCGAACATGACGAAGTTCACGGGGATCCCGAACAACTTCACGGACGGCGCGACGGCGCAGCAGGAGCTGTACGACACGACGCAGTCGTTCCTTAACAATGGCCCGCTGATCAGCGAACTGCAGGAGCTGGCGTTCGAGAAGTACGTCAAGTAAAGCCTGCGTCCGCTCTACACCGGACACCGGAAGCCGCCCCGCCGCAACTGCAGCGGGGCGGCTTTTTTTAATTCCCTGCTGCCTGCCCCGTCCGCCGCTGCCCGCCAGGGGGTCTGGGGAGCCGCAACTGCCCCTGGCTGCCAGGGGGTCTGGGGGAGCAGACGCTCTCCCAGCGGCGTGCCTGCGCTGCCGCCCCTCTGCCAAGCCAGCCTCGTTTGACGTTGCCCCTCCCCCTTCGTAGCATTTGCAGTTAGCCCATATGCCCCACAGAGGACAGGAGGACACTGCAAATGAGCATCACCCGGAGAGCCGCGACCTTTGCGGCGATGAGCCTCGCGCTGGCGCTCGCTTTGGTCGCTTGCGGCGGAGAAGATCCCACTCCCACGCCCCTGCCCACCAACACTCCCGTTCCGCCCACGGCTACTCCGACGCCGGTTCCCCCCGGCGTTACGCCCCCTCCGCCGACAGCCACCCCTACGCCGGCTCCCGCGGCGACTCCTACGCCAACCTCTGAGAGCATGATGGAAGAGCCCGCGCTCGACCCGGACTTCGACGGCGAGGCGTACTTCCGCGGCAGGACTATCCGCTTGATGGTCGGCTACAACCCCGGCGGCGGCACCGACGCGCAAGCGCGCTTTATGTCCCGCGCGTGGCCGCGATTCATCCCCGGCAACCCCCGAATTGTCGTTACGAATATGACGCCGAACGTGGTGCAGCGAAACTTCGTGTGGAACCAGCCCGCGGATGGCTTCACTCTGTCGGTCGAGGCGACCGCCGGCATCTTCCAGCAGGCGACGCCGGCCTCCGAGTTCGACATGCGCGAGGTCTCCATGGTTGGCGTCACCTCCGGCAAGGAGGGCCTGTGGGTGCAGCGCGGCACGCTCCCCTACGACTGCATCGACTCCGCCTTTAATGCCGAGGGGCCGCTGCTTACGCTTGGCACGTCGGCGCCCACGCCCGCCGACCTCAGCTCCTCGACCGGCGCCGCGTACCTGGCCAATGAGTTCAACCTGCCCTTCGAAATCCGCAACGTCGCTGCCGCCGGCTCTGCCGAGCAGTACGTGATGATCGAGCGCGGCGACATCAACACGTGGTACTCCGCCACGCTGTGGGACCAGTTCCCCATTACCCGTCCCGGGTGGCTCAGCAGCGGCTTCCTCCGCCCCTTCGCGGACACGTCGTTCCCTGGGTTCGACCTTGGCCACAACGGCGAGGTCGACTTCCACTGTCCAAACGTCGAGGTCTACATGAACGATGAGCAGCTGAACGAATGGGTCGCGATCCAGGGCCCGTTCATCTTCGCCGCCAAGAACGTCATTGGCCCGCCGGGGATGCAGCCGGAGGTGGTCGCGGTGCTTCGCGACGCCCTGGCCGACGCTATGGCTGACGAGGAGTTTGCAGACAGCATGCAGCGCTTCACCGGCATTAAGAACGCGTTCACGCATGGAGACCAGGCGCAGGAGGAGCTTACGCTCACGACGCAGGCCTTCCTCGACAACAAGGCTTTCATCGACGAGGTGCAGCAGACCGCGTACGAGAAGTTCGTTCGCTAGCCTGCCGCGCTTGGGCCGACCGCTACAGAGAGCCGCCCTGCATTCCCCGCAGGGCGGCTTCTTTGTCGGCTCTCGCCGGAGGCAGAGCGAACTTGCGCGCAGCTTCAGACCCCTCATGAACCCTGCTATCCCCTTCAACCGATTGACAGGAACGCCGCCTCGGCGTTAAGGTTCGCCGGCGCAACCCTGGAATACGCAACGTCCGGGGTTGGTTTCACATTGCCGGTTGGCAGTAAGGGAGGCACTGATGCTGAGAATGACGAAGATGTTCGCGGCCCTGGGAGCGCTGAGCGTTGCGTTGGCGCTCGTGCTGGCCGCTTGCGGCGGAGAAGATCCAACGCCTACGCCGCGGCCCACCAACACCCCTGTTCCCCCGACGGCGACGCCCGTGCCCACGGCGACGCCCGTGCCTCCCGGCGTAACGCCCCCGCCTGCTACGGCGACTCCCACGCCAGCTCCCCCTACGCCTACTCCTGATGGCCCAGCGCTCGACCCCGACTTCGACGCCGAGGCGTACTTCAGCGGCGCGACGATACGCATGATGGTCGGATTCAACCCCGGCGGCGGCACCGACGCGCAGGCCCGCTATATGTCCCGCGCGTGGCCGCAGTACATCCCCGGCAACCCGCGTATCGTGGTCACCAACATGACGCCGGTGGTTGTGGAGCGGAACTTCGTGTGGAACTCCAAGCCTGACGGCTTCACGCTCGCCATCGAAGCGACGCCCGGCGTGTTCGACCAGTTCACTCCGGGAGCGCAGTTCGACCTGCGCGAGGTGACGATGGTCGGCATTACCTCCGGCAAGGAAGGGCTGTGGGTGACGCGCGACTACGTGCCCTACGACTGTTTCGAGGATGCATGGGGCGGCGACTACCTGCTCACTATCGGCACATCGGCGCCGACTCCGGCCGACCTGGGCGCCTACGCTGCTTACGGCTGGATATCCAACAAGTTCAACGTGCCGCTGGAGATACGGAACCTCGCTGCGGCGGGCTCCGCCGAGCAGTACGTGATGATCGAGCGAGGCGACGTGAACTCGTGGATCTCCGGCACCATCTGGGACCAGTACCCGCGCACCCGCCCCGGCTGGACGGAGAGCGGCTTCATCAAGCCGTTCGCCGACTTCTCCTGGCCCGGGGTTGACCTTGGGCACAACGGCGAGGCCGACTTCCACTGCCCGAACGTCGCCGACGCTCACCTCGAGGGCGACGACCTCGAGCTCTGGAAGGCGATGCGCGGCCCGCAGATTTTCGCGTCGAAGAACATCATCGGGCCTCCGGGCATTCCCGCGGAGGTGACGGCTGTACTACGCGACGCGCTCGGCGACGCGATGGCTAACGAAGAGTTTGCCGCGTCGATGCAGAACTTCACCGGCATCAAGAACTCCTTCACGCACGGCGACGTGGCCCAGGTCGAACTCTTCGACCTGACGAACGCGTTCATCGACAAGAAGGAAACTATCGACCAGATTCAGCTGGAGACGTTCGAGAAGTACGTGAAGTAGCTCGCAGAGGGGCGACCCGGGGAACGCCGGGCCGCCCCTCTTTGGCGTAGAATCGGCCCGGCTACCACTGGACTCCGTCCCCTCGCCATCGGGGAGAAGCCGCTCCAGGGGCGGCGGAGGCTCTCCGCAAGCGGGAGCGCAACAGCGAAAGAGCCGGAACGTGGCGCAATAGCGCCGGGAGATTGGACTTGGAAGGCGATTTCCTTACCGAGATAGGGCAAGGCATTGCGTACCTGGGCGAGCCCATCTACTGGATCGCCGTTCTCGCGGCTGTGTTCGTCGCGGCCGTCTCAGGCATCATCCCCGGCGTTGGCGGCGTCATCATTATGGCGCTCTCCATCCCCTTCATCGTCGACGTATTCCGCGGCGAGCAGCGCGCGATAGGACTCGTTGCCCTGGCCACGATGACGGGCGTGAACAACACGCTCGACTCAATCCCGGCAGTGCTTCTCGGCCTCCCCGGAGGCGCCACGCAGGTCACCTTCCTTGAAGGGCACCAGCTCGCCAGGCAGGGCAGGGCCGCCCACACCCTTGGCGCGATCTACGCAGTCTCTGCTCTCGGCGGGCTGGTCGGCGCCATCGTGCTCGCTGCGCTCGTTCCCATCATCAAGCCCGTCATCCTCTTGTTCGGATTCCCGGAGATTGCCGCAATGGCCTTCTTCGGCATCGCTATGGTGTCGGCCCTGAGCGCCGGCGCAATGGTGAAAGGCCTGATGGCCGGCGCCCTCGGCGTCGTCTTCGGCACCGTCGGCATCAACGCCATTACGGGCGATGTGCGGTTCGTCTTCCAGCAGCCTCAACTCTGGGGAGGGCTGCCCATCATCGCGGTGACGCTCGGCTTCTTCGCGCTGCCGGAGCTCATCGACCTCACCATCGCTCGCCGTCCGGTGGCGCCGCCCGACGCTGTCATCAGCACCCGCGAAGTGATGCGCGGCGCGCGCGACGGCCTCAAACGCTGGCCAATTATGATTCGCCAGTCTGTTTTTGGCGTCATCCTTGGCGCCATCCCGGGCGTCGGCGCCGCCGTTATTGACTGGCTTTCCTACGCCTTCGGCATCTTCTGGTCGCGCGACAAGAGCCAGTTCGGCAAGGGTTCGCTCGACGGCGTGCTGTTCGCAGAGTCGGCGCAGAACTCGAAGGAGGCCGGACAGGCGATCCCCACGCTCTCCCTCGGAGTCCCCGGCGGCCTGGCGTGGGCGTTCGTGCTCGTCGCAATGATCGCGATGGACCTCACCCCCGGCCCGCGCCTGCTTGGCGACCAGGCCGACGTGGTGATTCTGCTGGTGCTGACCCTCGCCATCGGCAACTTCATCATCACGATGCTCGGCATCGCCGCAACGGGGCAATTCGTCAAGTTGACGCGCATCCCCTACCCGGTGATCGCCGGCGTAGTGATGCCTGTCGTGATCCTCGGCGGCGTCATCACAATGACGAGCTGGCTGGCGATCCCAATCGTCCTCGTTTTTGCGGGCATCGGCCTCATTATGAAGCTCTTCCAGTGGCCGCGGCCCCCGCTGCTGCTTGGCGTCATTCTCGGCCCCATCATCGAGAAGAACTTCCTGTCGGCCCTTAGCGTAGTGCCGGCTGTGTCGGTCCCCGGTCTTGGCGAGAGCGCGGTGCTGGGCATCTTCGCCCGGCCGCTCACCATTGCGCTGCTCGTCATCGCCGTCGTAACGGCCCTCGTCTTCGCCCGCTCCGCGCAGGGCCAGGCGCGAATTACCGCCGTAGCTTCTGCCGCGCCGGACGCGCATCCGCCGGTCGCCGGCGGCTCGGGCACGGAGCCGGCCTCTGTTTCGCTTATGTCGGCCCTCTTCAGCCTGCGCAACATCCCTCTGCTCCTGATCGCCAGCGGAGCAGCAGCGTTCTTCATCGGCAGCCTCGGTTTCCGGGTGATCGAGTCCTGGCTGTTCGCCCGGTCTATGGCAGTGCTGATCATCGCCCTGGCGGCCTTGCAGCTGTTCTTCCACTTGCGGGAGCGGACAGGCCGGCAGGTCCAGATAATGGACCTCGGCATGCACAGCCTTGTGTTGCCCGGCGCCAAGCAAGCCTCGTTCCTCATCGTCGTCTGCTTCCTGCTCTTCCTGATAGTCACAGGCACGGTTGGGCTGCGATGGGGCGCGATAGCCTTCGCTGGATATATCCCCTTCACCCTCATGGCGCGCGGAGGCGTGAAAGCGCCGGTTGCTATCGGCGCCGGCGCCGCCGTGGGCGTCGTCCTTGCTGCGCTCATGGCCACGGGAGGCTTCGCCGCAATCGCCAATATCGTCCTGCCCGGCGATATCGAGACGGTCGGCATTGGCGTAGTGGAGTCGATCGTCGCAGCCTCCGCCGTAGCCGTCGCGCTTACGATCGGCCTGATGGTCGACGCACAGGTGACCGCGACGCTTCGAAAACCGTGGCCGGTCATTGTCGTATCCGCCACATTCGCGGCAATCGTGCTCATCATGGCGTTCGCGGGCTGGCCCGACGACCGATCGGGCTGGTCGGGAACGATAGCCGGATGGGCGGCGCGCATCATTCCGGGCGTAGCCGTGATGCTCCTGCTAATCCCGAAGAAACTGCGCGAGATGGAGGCGCCCGAGCATTTGCACTGGCTCTTCGCCTGGCGCGTCTTCGCGCCGGTCATCACGATGAGCTTCGTGTTCCTCTTCGAGTTCGTGCTGACCGACAACGTGCTGTTCATCATCTGGCCGGAGGCGGCGCTGGTGGACTGGCTCGGCGTGAAGGTCTTCACTCCGCTATTCGGGTGAGCGCTCCTCCTCTTTAGATAGCGCGGAACACCCCCAAGGCGAAGTCTGCACGAAGCGGTTCCCGGGCTGGCCATCGGCGCAGTCTGGAGCGGGGGCTATGCTCTCGCTGTGCCGCTCGTGATGCTCGGCGTGCAGCCGGCGCTACTCCGCCCCGAAATTCCCGCGCCAGGCCATCTCGACGCGCTTCATGTTCTGCTCGGAGAGCGGCCCCCTTCCTGAGCAGGCGGCGTTGCTCTCCACCTGCTCCGCGTCCGAAAAGCCGCCCAGCGCCGTGGTTACGCCGTCGAGCGAGAGCACAAACCGAAGCGCCGCCTCCTCGAGCGTGTGCTCCCCGTCCTGCTCGCCGTCGAGCGCGCGGGAGAGGAACCGCAGCGCGCGGGCGCTCCGAAGCCCTTCGTCCCCCGCATTCGTGTCGCGGAGGGCGCGGGCGAGGGGATGCGTCGCGCCGGTCTTGACCGCGGAATCGGTCAGCAGTCCGCCGGCGAGCGGGCTGTAAATGGACGCGCCTACGCCGTGCGACGCCGCATAGCCGAGGATGCCGCCGTAGTCGGCGTCCACCCGCATGCCGTAGGGCTTGCCCGCAGCCGAGGGGTTGAGCAGGTTGACGGAGGCGTTGATGAGGCTGAAGGCGCCGGTGTCGATGAGCATCTTGGCGGCCTGCGTATCGCCTCCGCGGGTGATGAAGCCAATGTAGCGGGCCTTGCCGCTCGCCTGGGCCCGTTGCAGTCCATCGAGGGCCCCGCCCGGCCTCAGATAGTCGTCGATACTCAGGCGCGTGTACGACCGCCCCGAAAGCTCGGGCTGCGTTAGCAGCGGGCCGTTGTGTATCTGCAGAAAGTCGACGTAGTCCACGCCCAGCCGTTCGAGGCTCGCGTCGAGCGACCGCTCCACGTGGCCGGCGATGTCGGTCAGGTTCTCGGCGCGGATCTCGACTTTCGTGGTGATGTAGGGGCGCACGCCAAGCTCTTTCAGCGCACGGCCAAGGTTCGACTCGGAAAGGCCGTCGCCGTAGTCGGGGGCCTGGTCGAAGTAGTTGACGCCGAGCTCCAGAGCGCGGCTGATGGCGTGCAACTGCTGCTCGTAGGCGCCGCGCACCATCAGGCCGGCGTTGCCGCCTCCGCCGAACCCGATCTCCGAGATGCGTATGTCCGTATTGCCAACCTGACGGTACTCCACGATCGCCTCCTCTCCGGCGAGCGAGCCGCGCCGGCACGGCAAGCCTACCATAGCCACTTCTCTGCGCCGGGCGGCGCGGTTATTTGGGCGGCGCGGATCGCGCGGGCACTGCGAAAGCGAGACCCCAGACTCCCTTATGAACGCTGGACAGGCGCGCTGGTTGTCATTGCCGCCGCGCGTCTGTTAGTGTGGCGAGCGTGGCTCGACGACGCGGCCGCCCCTGGACGGGCTCCGGACGATCACGAAACAGGGCGCGCCCGCGGCCCCAGTTTCGCGCCGCCTTCTGCGCAACCTGCCTGGTCGACCAGTTCTTCCCTGAGGTCGGAGAGGCGGCGGTGAAGGTGCTCCGGCGCTTGGGCGTCGATGTATCGTTCCCGGAAGACCAAACGTGCTGCGGGCAGATCGCCTTCAATGGAGGCTTCCGCGCCGAGGCTGCCGAGGTCGCTCGGCATTTCCTCGACGTTTTCGAGAACGAGGAGCAGGTCGTCATCCCCTCAGGCTCCTGCGCAAGCATGGTGAAGGTCTACTACAAAGAGCTGTTCGAGCACGACCCGGACGCCCTCGAGCGCGCCAAGGCCGTCGGCGAGAAGACGCGCGAGTTGAGCGACTACATCGTCAACGTTGTCGGCACGGCTGACGTAGGGGCTGCGTCCGGAGGGCTTGCGACGTATCACGACGCGTGCCACCTGCTGCGCGAACTGCGCATCTCCGGCGAACCGCGTCGCCTCATCGAGAGCGTCGCCGGCGTCGAACTGCAGGAGATGCGCAATTCCGACGCGTGCTGCGGCTTCGGAGGCCTCTTCTCGGTGAAATTCCCCCACATCTCAACCGCGATTCTCGAGGAGAAACTGCAGAGCATCGCCGGCTCCGGAGCCGATACGGTGGTTGCGAACGACTGCGGCTGTCTGATGCATATCCGCGGCGCAATGGAGCGCCGGGGAATGAACGTCCGCGCCGTCCACATCGCCGAGCTCCTTGCCGAAGGAGACTCCGATGGCTGAAGTCAAGTCCGCCGAGTTCAAGCGGGCGTCGGCGAGCGCCGTCCGCGACGAGAAGCTGCAGCACGCGCTCGACCACGTAATGGGCCACTTCGTCGGCGCGCGCGCGTCGATCATCGAGCAGGACTTCGGGAGCGAGAATTGGGAAGCGATGCGCGGACGCGCCGCCGCTATCAAGCAGTCCGTGCTCGAACACCTCGACTACTACCTCGATATGGTCGACAAGAACGTCCGCCGCAACGGCGGCCACGTCTACTTCGCCGACGACGCGGAGCAGGCCAACCGGATTGTGCTCGACATCGCGCGGCGCAACGGCGTCAAGACGGTGATCAAGAGCAAGTCGATGGTCTCCGAGGAGATGGGCGTCAACCGCGTGCTCGAACAGGCCGGCATCGAACCTGTGGAGACCGATCTTGGCGAGTACATCATTCAACTGGCGGGCGAGACTCCGTTCCATATCATCGCTCCCGCAATGCACAAAACCCGGCAAGAGGTTTCAGACCTCTTCCACGAGTGGCTGAAGACCGCGCCGACGCAAGATATCAAGCGCTTGTGCGAGTACGCGCGCGACGCGCTGCGCGAGAAGTTCGCCGCGGCGGATATGGGCATTAGCGGCGCAAACTTCGTCGTCGCCGAGACGGGCGCCGTGTGCATCGTCACCAACGAGGGCAACGGACGCATGACGACCTCGGCCCCCCGCGTGCACGTCGCGCTCGCGGGCATGGAGAAGATTATCCCCGCGCTCGAGGATCTCGCGCTGTTCCTCCGGCTCCTTCCCCGCTCTGCGACGGGACAGCGCATCACGAGCTACAACACGTTCGTCGGCGGCCCGAGAGCGCAGAGCGACGAGGACGGCCCGGAGGAGTTCCATCTGGTGCTGGTCGACAATGGCCGGCTGAACCTGCTGAAGGACGAAACGCTGCGGGAGGCGCTGCGCTGTATCCGCTGCGGCGCCTGCCTCAATCACTGCCCCGTCTACCAAAAGATAGGCGGCCACGCCTACGGCTGGGTCTACTCAGGCCCCATAGGCGCAATCGTTACTCCTCCGATGACCGATATGAAGGTCGCAAGCGATCTGCCCTACGCGTCGACGCTGTGCGGCGCGTGCCGCGATGTCTGCCCCGTGAAGATCGATATTCCCAGGCTACTGCTGCACCTGCGCCAGAAGGTCGCTGAAGGCGGCCCCGCTGAGCGCAGCACAACGTGGATGGAGCGGCTCCTTATGGGGCAGTGGTGCTCGGCGATGAGCAGCCGGAGATCGCTCGAAGGCAAGGCGCGGTGGGGGCGCATAGCGCGACGCTTCGCCTCCCGCCGCGGCAGAATCGCCGGAATCGCTCCGGCTCCTATGCTGTCGCAGTGGGCGGCGAGCCGCGAGTTCCCCGCGCCGGCGGAGCGGTCGTTCGCGCGTCTGTGGCGCGAGCGACTCGCGCGCAGAGACGGTGACGGACGGGAGTAGTATGCCTGCCCCCGAAGAGCACCCCAATAAGGCCGTGTTCCTGCAGCGCGTCCGAAGCGCCCTTGGCCGCAGCGAACCTGTCGCCTATCCCCCCGACCATCCGCCGCTGAGGGCGAACTCGACGCGTCAGGCGGAGAAGGTGCGCACGGTGCTCGCCCGGAACGAGGCGCGTCGGGAGCAGAGCATCCGGCGGCTCGCCGAAACCGCTGCCGCCGCCTCCTGGAACGTCCATCGCGCGGGCAGCGCCGCCGAAGCCGCCTCCGCCGTCGCCGGCATTGCCCGCAGCGGCGGACACAAGAGCATCGTCCGTTCCGCGGAAGACGTGTTCACACGGATTGATCTCGACTCCGCCCTGCGCGGAGTCGGAGCGTCGGCGACTGTGCTGGCGTCCACCCGGTCGCGCCGCCGCGCCGACCTGAAAGCGATTGCCTTCCGCGCCGATATGGGAGTGACCGGCGTTGCGTACGCTGTGGCGGAGACGGCGAGCTGCGCGATTATTCCGCGCAAGGGAGTCGCGCGACTGGCGTCGCTCGCTCCGCCGGTGCTGGCGCTGATCGTCGAGGCTGAACAGGTGATTGAGACCCTCGATGACTTCTTCGCCCTTATGCGGCTCAACGCGCTGCAGAGCAGGGCTCATGGCCCCAACTACTTCAACTTCATCTCCGGCCCGTCCCGTACTGCGGACATCGAGCAGACGCTGACCATCGGCGTGCACGGCCCCGGCGAAGTCCACATGATTATCCTCGGCGGCAAGTCCGGACGGAGCCGCTAGGGCGGTTACGCGCGCCCGCGCCGGGAAGACGAACAGCGTAGAGAAGGAGGCCCCGCGTGCGCTTGGAAGGGAAAGTCATCATCGTTACAGGCGCGGCGCGGCACCTTGGCCAGGCCTATGCCGTCCGGCTCGCGCAAGAAGGCGCGAAACTCACAATTGCCGACGTGCTCGACTGCGCGGAGACGGCGGCGCTCTGCGAGGCGGAAGGCGCGGAAGCGCTGCCGCTTCAGGTCGATGTGACGAGCGCGGCCGAAACAGAGGCAATGGCGAGGCGGACGTTCGAGCGGTTCGGGCGCATTGACGGCCTGCTGAATAATGCAGGGCTAATGCGCAACATCACCGGCCCGTCGCTGATGGACGTCGATCCCGACTGGTGGGACAAGGTGTTTGGCGTCAACGCCCGGGGGACGTTCCTGTGCACGCGCGCGGTGTTTCCCTATATGCGCGAGCAGCGCAGCGGCAAGATTCTGAACGTCGGCTCTACGACGATGCTCCGCACGTCCAACAACGTGAACGACAGCAACCCTCACTATGTCGCGTCGAAAGGGGCGGTCATGGCGTTCACCCGCGCAGTCTGTCGGGAGCTTGGCGAGTTCAATATCTGCGTCAACACGCTGGCCCCGGGCGGCACCGATCAGGATCCGTCCCTTGCCGGCGCGGACGCCACGCCCGAGGATGCCCGCGCGTTTGGCCGGCGCGGAGTGCCGTCGGACCTTACGGGCACAGTTGCGTTTCTCTTTTCCGACGACGCCAGCTTCATCACGGGGCAGCTAATCGCCGTCAACGGCGGCAAGGAAGTGTCGTAGCGGAGACCCGTTCGGGGTGGAGATGGCGCTGTCTGGCGCTACTCGCTCTCGAAGACGGCTTCCGCCTTGAAGGTGCGGCGGGCGTCGGCTATGGCCTCGGCGGCGGAGTTGTGGCCTGGCGTCTTCCCGCTCGCCATGAGCTCCTCCTCCTCTCCGTTGCGGAGGTGGGCTTGCCAGCGCCAGGGGCCGTAGTCTTCCTTAATGAGGCTGATGAACAGCTTGGGGCTCTTGGAAGCGAAGAGGAGGCGGCGCAAGTAGACGAGCAGCACGCCGAATACTATCGCGACGATGTAGGTAATGATGACTCCGGGCGCGAAACTCCATTCACCCATACTTGGCTCTCCTCACAGTCGTTGGCGTCCTTGGCGTTGGCCTAGATATTTACAGTGCGTGGGGGCGTGCGACGACGCTCTTCTTCGACGGCGTCAAGGATGGATTGTACTGTTTCATCGAGCGCGTCGGTGTTGTTTACGATGACAATATCGAACAATCCTGCGGCGTCCATTTCACGCTCGGCAGTGCGGATACGGATTCGTAGCTGCTCCGGAGATTCGGTCTTCCGCGCCCGGAGACGCCGTTCCAGCTCGTCCATCGACGGCGGCGCGATGAAAAGCAGCAGCGCGCCGGGAGCGATGCCGCGAATAGTAGCGGCGCCCTGCACGTCAACCTTCACAAAGGCGTCGCGGCCCTCCGCAAGCGCCTGCCGGATCTGCTCCTTCGGCACGCCGTAACGATTGCCGTACACCTCGGCATGCTCGAGAAACTCGTCGCGCTCGAGGAGCCTCGCGAACTCCTCGTGGGTCAGGAAGAGGTAGTCGACCCCGTCGGTTTCGCCTTGCCGCATAGGCCGCGTCGTAGCGGTCACAGCGAAGAAGAGGTCCGCCCGCAGCTCGCGGAGACGGGCGAGCACCGCGTCTTTGCCGACGCCCGAAGGGCCGGAGACGACGACGAGAAGAGGGCTAGGGTTGGTCAAGCGGCGCTCTGCCCTGCAAGGGTTTCAGGGGAGTATTGGCGGGGATTGTAGCATTACGAGGCCGCCCTTCCGCGCTCTGTGCGCGTCCTCAGGACGCTGGAGCAGTACTTCCGGCTACGTTCGGCTACTTTCGGCGGGAAGGAGGGCGGCTCCGGCTGCCGGCGTATAATCGGGGCTGACTCTTCGACAGTCGGCCTCGCCATTCCGTTATGAGAGGGGACACCCCGTGGATCAACTCGTTCTGGAGCCTATCCGCCTCGTCGACGGCGTCGTCGCGTTGCCGGGATCCAAGAGTCTCTCCAACCGGATTCTCCTGCTCTCCGCGCTGACCGAGGGCGTTACGCGCGTCCACAATCTGCTGGATAGCGACGACACGAGGCATATGATCGATGCGCTTCAGGCGCTGGGGATTGCTCTCGATGTCTCGGACGACCGCGCCAGTTGCGTGGTTAGCAGCGCGGGGGGCCCTTTCCCTGCTGAGAGCGGCGAACTGTTTCTCGGGAACGCGGGCACCGCGGTGAGGCCGCTGTGCGCTGCGCTCTGCCTTGGCCGCGGAGTCTTCACCGTATCCGGAGACGCGAGCATGCAGCAGCGTCCTATCGACGACCTCGTCGACGCACTGCGCCAACTGGGCGCCGTCATCGAGTATTTGGGCGCTCCGGGATGCCCTCCGCTTCGGATTACGGCGGCAGGCCTCCAGGGCGACCACGTCTCGATCGACGGAAGCACTTCGAGCCAGTTCCTGACGGCGCTGCTGATCGTGGCGCCGCTCATCGGTCAGGAGCTTCTCATCGAAGTCGAGGGCGATCTGGTCTCGAAGCCGTACATCGACCTCACCCTCGACGTGATGAAGAGGTTTGGCGTGAGCGTGGAGCGCAACGGGAGTCAGTCCTTCCGCATTCCTGGCGGCCAGCGTTACCGGTCGCCGGGGGACGCGCTCGTGGAGGGCGACGCTTCCTCTGCGACGTACTTCCTGTCGGCTGCGGCGATCCGGGGAGGCGCGGTGAAAGTATTGGGGGTGGGCTCAGAGAGCGTGCAGGGGGATGTTCTGCACGCTGAGGTGCTCAAACAGATGGGAGCGGTGGTGAGGCGCGGGCCCGATTGGATAGAGGTCGGCAGGGGCGAGCTTCGAGGGATCGACGTCGATCTCGGACACATTCCCGACGCAGCGATGACCGTGGCGGTGACGGCGCTGTTTGCGAAAGGCGCAAGCGCGATTCGAAACGTGGGCAACTGGCGGTTCAAGGAGACCGATAGGCTTGCCGCGATGGCGACCGAACTGCGCAAGGTAGGCGCCGAGGTTGTGGAGGGCGAGGACTTTCTCGAGATCGTCCCGCCGGCGCGGATACGGAGCGCCGCCATCGACACATACAACGATCACCGCATGGCGATGTGCTTTTCGCTCGCCGCCCTGGGGGATGCGGAGGTCGCCATCAACAACCCGGGCTGCGTCTCCAAGACGTTTCCGGAGTACTTTGACCTCTTAGGGCAGGTCTCGCATCGCTAGCGGTCCATCTTGAGGACGGCGAGGAACGCCTCCTGGGGCACGTCGACGCGGCCCACCCGCTTCATGCGCTTCTTCCCCTCAGCCTGCTTTTCGAGCAGTTTGCGCTTGCGCGTGACGTCTCCGCCGTAGCATTTCGCGAGCACGTTCTTGCGCAGCGCGTGCACGGTCTCGCGGGCAATGATCTTGCTCCCCACCGCCGCCTGGATGGGCACCTCGAAGAGCTGGCGGGGTATGAGCTTGCGCAGCTGCTGCACGAGCGCCCGGCCCTGGTGGTACGCCCTGTCCCGGTGTGTGATGAGCGAGAGCGCGTCGACCGGCACCTGGTTAACCAGAATGTCGAGCCGCACCAGCGGCGCGGCCCGGTAACCGCTGAACGAATAATCGAGAGAGGCGTAGCCGCGACTGCGCGTCTTCACCTGGTCGTAGAAGTCGACAAGCACTTCCGCAAGGGGCAAGTAGGCTTCGACGACGACGCGCGGGTCGGATGAGGGAGGCGAGTCGTTCCCTGTCGGCGCGCCCGTCGCCGCGTCGAGATACTCGGTGCGCTTGAACTCGCCGCGCTTGGCGTTGACGAGCTCCATCATGGCGCCGATGAAGCGCGAGGGAGTAAGAAGCGAAATCTCGAGCCACGGCTCCTCGACGAATTGCGATTCGCCCCCCGTCGGCAAGTCCGTAGGACGGGAGATCTCGCGCACCGAGTCGTCGTTCATCGTCGCCTTATAGACGACGCTCGGAGCGGTGACCACGAGATCCATGCCGTACTCGCGTTCGAGGCGCTCTTGAACGATCTCCATATGGAGCAGGCCGAGGAATCCGCACCGGAACCCGGGGCCGAGCGCCGCCGAATTCTCCGGCTCGTACACCAGAGCGGCGTCGTTCATCTGCAGGCGTTCGAGCGCCTCGCGGAGTTCGTGATAGTCGTTGCCCTCGGACGGGTAGAGGCCGGCGAACACCATGGGCTTCTGCTCGCCGTACCCGGGGAGAGGATCGGCGGCGCCGTGACGGGCGAGCGTGATGGTGTCGCCTACCCGGCATTCGCCGACGCTCTTGAGGCCCGTGGCCAGGTAGCCGACCTCCCCGGCCCCGAGGCTCGGGATCTTGACCATTCCGGGCGTGAAGACACCGACCTCCAGCAGGTCGGTCTCGGCGCCGGTGGCCATCATGCGCACGCGGTCGGCGCCCTTCACCTCGCCGTCGACAATGCGCACGTAGGCCATAACGCCCTTGTACGAGTCGTACTTGGAGTCGAACACGAGGGCGCGCAGCGGCTTGCCGGGGCGCGTTTCCGGTGGAGGGATGCGGTCGACGACCGCCTCGAGCAGGCCCCGTACGCCGTGGCCCTCCTTGGCCGAGACGCGCAGCGCCTCGCCGGGAGTGAAACCGAAGGCGGCGGCGAGCTCTTCGATGACGCGCTCCGGCTCAGCCGCCGGCAGGTCGATCTTGTTGACCACGGGAATGATGGCGAGGTCGTGTTCGAGGGCGAGGTAGACGTTGGCGAGCGTCTGCGCCTGAATGCCCTGAGAGGCGTCGACGACGAGCAGGGCGCCCTCGCACGCAGCCAGCGACCGCGAGACCTCGTAAGAGAAGTCGACGTGGCCGGGCGTGTCTATCAGGTTGAGCTCGTACTCTTCGCCGGCGTAGTGCAGCCCCATGCGGACGGCTTGCGCCTTGATGGTGATGCCGCGCTCGCGCTCGAGATCCATCGTGTCGAGCAGCTGGTCTTGCATCTCGCGGGGCGAGACGGCGCCGGTGATCTCGAGCATGCGGTCGGCCAGCGTGGACTTGCCGTGGTCGATATGGGCAATGATGCAGAAGTTGCGGATGCGCGAGGGGTCCACGACCAGATTCTAACAGGCCGTGGCCGGACGCTTACTCGCGGCCCGTGGAAGACTGCAGGAACCGGAAGAGGTCGGAGTCGGCGGGAAGCACAAGCGTAGTGTTTTCGCCAACGAACTGGCTGTAGGCCTCGAGGCTGCGCCGGAAGGCGAAGAACTCGGGGTCTTGCTCCAGCGCCTCCGCGAGGATCCGGATCGCCTCTCCCTCGCCCTCGCCGCGCAGGCGGTTGGCTTCCTCGTCGGCTTGCGCCGCGATAATCTCGACCTGCCGGTCGACGTCCGCGATGCGCGTGCGGTACTGCTCTTCACCTTCGGCGCGGAGACGCTGGGCCTGCACCGACCGTTCGGTGCGCATTCGCGTGAAGATGTTCTCCTGCGTCGCGTCGGGGAAGTCTGCGCGTTTGATGCGCACGTCGACGATCTCTACGCCGAAATCGTTCTCCGGCGCCTTGACGGCATTGTTAGCGGTTGCGAGCGTGCGCGTCACGATTCCGACACGGGTCGGCACGCCTTGTTCGTCGAGCAGCTGCTCCACCACGGTGCGGTCCTGCTCGATGCCGATCAGCCGTCCGCCGATGATCTCCGGCTGCGTGCTGCGGCCAACCTCGTCGCGCAGCGCGGCGATGACGATCTGCTGAATCGTTGCGGATGCGCCGTTCTCGTCGCGCAACCGTTCGATGAACTTGCGCGGATCGACGATGCGGTAGCGCACATACGCGTCCACTTCCAGGAACTGGTTGTCCCGGTCCGGCATCGAGGTTGGCGTAACGTCGATCCGCAGGATGCGCTTGTCGAGGAAGTTCGCCGTGTCGATGAACGGCGTCTTGACCTTGAGCCCCGGCGTCTGCTCGATTCGCTGAATTTCGCCGAATCGCGTCACCACGGAGAACTGGGTCTCGTCGACCGTGTAGAGCGCCTGCGGCGTCACGATCACCGCGACGATGAGCAGAATGATCAGGGGCGCGAGGAGGCGCATGCTAGTTGCCTCCTTCGGCAGCCGAAGCAGCGCCGGCTGATCCGATGGTCGGGACGTTCTCGGTCAGCGGAAGGAGCGGCAACACTCCGCCGGTCGATTCGTCGACCACGAAGAGAGTCGCGTTCGGGAGTATCGTTTCCAGCGCCTCGAGGAAGAGACGCGTGCGGGTGACCGTTTGCGAGGCCTGGTACTCGGTGAAGATCGCGGAGAACTCCGCCGCCTCACCGCTCGCCCTGGCGATACGCGCATCCCTGAACGCTTGGGCTGCCTGCGTCACCTGTTGCGCCGCGCCTCGCGCTCTCGGGAGCCTGTCCTGCTCGTAAGCCAGCGACTCGTTGATGCGGCTCTCGCGGTCGACGCGCGCTCTGTTCACGTCGTCGAACGCGTCCCGCACCACGTCGGGCGGCTGCACGGTCTGCAGCTGCACGCTCAGAATTTCGATGCCTGCCTCGTAGCTGTCCAGTATCTCCTGCAGCAACTGCTGCGTGCTGGTCTGGACATCTTCCCTGCCGACTCGCAGCGGGTCGTCGATCGACCTCTGCCCGACTACCTGCCGGAGCGCCGCCTCCGCCGCATCCCTCAGCGTACGGCCGTCGGGGCGGCCTGCATCGCGAAGGTCGTCCCCTGGGTCGGCGACGTTAAAGAGGTAATCCGCCAAGTCCTTGATGCGATACTGCACGGCCAAGTCGATATCGACGATGTTCAGGTCGCCCGTGATCATCTCCGACTCGGCGGGCACATCCACCCCATCCGCCCGGACGCCCAGCTCCATGCGCCGCGTCTCTTCTACGGATACGACGTCCGAAGTCCCGATGGGGGGCGGCGGGTACCAGTGCAGCCCGGCCCCTTCGGTGCCGCGGAACTCGCCGAACAGACGGAGCGCGGCCTGCTCCGACGGCTGCACCGTGTAGAAGCCGGTGGCCAGCCATCCGATGATTGCAACGAGGATGACGCCGAGGATGAGCAGCTTGCCGCCGCCTCCTCCCGGCAAGCGCGAAAAGATGCCCCCCCAGTTTGACTTGAGGTTGCGGAGCACTTGGTCCGGGTCGAATTCCGGTCGGCGTTCGCCGTACATTAGGGGTTGAGCTTCATATGCGCCCGATTGATCGCTTGTCTCTCCGTTGGAGGGAGCGCCGCGGGCGGCTGTCCGTCCGCAGAGTCTACCCGGTGCCGCCCCGCCGCGCAAGCCAGTCCTTACTTAGCAACGCCCGGACGCATCCCCAGAGGTCTGGGGGAGCGGGATGCTCTCCCGGCAGCGCGCGCCGACGCGCCTCGCATTGACGGCTCGCCTGCTCCTCGTGTAAATCTCTCCCGCCCCGCGGAACAGGACGCAATGGTGAAGCGCGATGGATGAGATGGTTGAACGGTATGACGTGTACGGCGTAGGCCACGCCATAATCGACACCGAGGCGATTGTCGAGGACTCCGTGCTGGGCGACTACGGAGTCGACAAGGGGCTGATGACCCTCGTCTCGGCGGAGCGGCAGGCCATGCTGCTCGCCGGGCTTGGCGGACGCCCTTTGCATCACGCCGCCGGCGGGTCGGCTGCGAACACGATGGCGGGCGTGGCGCAGCTCGGGGGGCGCGCCTGCTACATCGGCAAGATAGGCGCCGATGAGCGCGGCTCGGCCTACCGCGCAAGCATGATCGACGCCGGCGTCGATTTCGATGCGGCCACGATCGACGGCGAGCCCACCAGCTCTTGCCTCATCCTCGTGACGCCGGACGGCGAGCGGACGATGCTGACGAACCTGGCGGCCTCGCTGCATCTCGACAGCCGCGACGTCGATCAGGCGAGGGTCGCCGCCTGCAGCGTCGCGTACGTTGAAGGGTACCTCTTCGGCTCTCCGTCGGCGCGCGAGGCGGCGGAGAGCGTGATGGCGGCGGCTTCCGGAGCGGGCGCCCGCACGGCGCTCAGCCTCTCCGACCCGGCCATAACGATGGCCTTTCTCGAGCCGTTGCGCCTGGCGGCGAGCCGCTACGCCGATATCCTGTTCTGCAACGAGCGCGAAGCGGAAGTCTACGCCGGAGGCGGATCGCGCGAGGAGCGGCTGCGCATCGTCGGCGAGCACGTTCCGCTGGTGTTTATGACCTGCGGCGCGGACGGCGTGCTGGTGTGCGAAGACGGGAGCATTACCCGTGCGCCGGGCCATGCCGTGCGCGTGGTCGACACGACCGGCGCAGGGGACGCGTTCGCCGCAGGAGCGCTGTACGGTCTAACGCGCGGGATGTCCGCCGCAGACGCCGCTCGAATTGGCGTATTCGTTTCTGCGAAAATCGTCGGGCAACTGGGGCCGCGGCTGCTCAGCCCGCCCGACACGACTGTCGAGGCGATGCTTGCAGGCGCGTCTCCGTTCCCGTAGCCGCAGCCGGGCCTGCGCCGGCAGGATGAGCGGCGTCGGAACGTTTAAACTAGCGACTAGCGAAGGAAGAGAGTAAGGAACAGAGGAGAGGAGACGAACGATGACGAACCGCCACCAGAAGGCTGCATGGGCCCAAACGCATGACGTACCCGAGCAGTGGCAGGAGCAGGAGTTTGTGGACAGCTGGGTGACGCGCGACGATGGACGCCAGGACCAGCGCGGCCCGATGATCGAGGCGACCGTAAACGCGGGCGAGTTCCCCGACGAGCAAACGCTGCGCGTGCTCGATGTCGGCGCCGGCTACGGACTGCTCTCCAAGCAGGTGCTCGCCAAGCACCCGAACGCGCACGTTACGCTGCAGGACATCTCGGAGCCGATGTTCTCCCACGCGAAAGAGCGCCTGGCTGAATACGCAGACCGCACAGCCTACGTGAACAGCGACTTCTCCCAGCGCGACTGGAGCTCCGGGTTGGGCGGGCCTTTCGATTTCGTGGTCTCCGCCATCGCTATCCACAATATGTACGACGACAACCTGATAGCGAGCATCTACAAGGACATCCACGATCTGATGGCGGACGGGGGCGTGTTCGCAAATCTCGACTACGCGGCGCAGGCAGGCGGCGTCGACACGCACGTGCAGTGGCTGAAAGAGGCCGGCTTCCAGAGCGTAGAGGCCATTCCCCAGAACGAGAGGACGGTGATCCTGAGGGCTACGCGCTAGCGAGGCGCAGCGCGCGAACGCGTCGCGCTCGGCTCGGGGAATTGGGGCTCCGGGAACCACCGGAGGGCTTGGCGCTTACGCCGGACGGGCTGGGCGTTCGTCCAGCTCGTCCGTCTGCGCCCAGGGGAGATTGGGGGTAGAATCCACGGCGTCCCGAACGCTGTGAGGAGGCGCGCTATGCCCGAAGTCTTTGGTTACGAGGGGTTTCAGTACGAGTACGTTCCCGATTGGCCGAAACTGCCCGAGGGCTACGCGCTTCACGAGTGCCCCGGCGTCGCAGTCGACTCCAGGGACAACGTCTACCTCCTGACGCGCGGCGAACACCCCCTCATCCAGTTCGACAGGGAAGGCAACTTCATCAAGTCGTTCGGCGAGGGATACTTCAGCAAGAACCGCACGCACGGACTCTACATCGCCCACGACGACACCCTGCTGGTGGCCGACGACGGCATCCACACCATCCAGCAGTTCAGCCCCGACGGCGAGCGGATGCGCGAGCTGGGGAACCGCGACAACCCCGCCCCCAAGTGGAGCGGCGAGCCGTTCAACCGCCCCACCTCCGCCGCCATCCGCCCCTCGAACGGCGACTGGTACATTTCGGACGGCTACGGCAACGCGCGCATCCACGTCTATGGCCCAGAGGGCGACTACAAGTTCTCGTGGGGCAGCCCGGGCATCGACCCCGGCGAGTTTATGCGGCCCCACAACATCGCGTTCGACAACAACGACCGCGTGTACGTGGTCGACCGCGAGGCGCACCGCGTGCAGATATTCGACGGCGAAGGCAACTTCATCACAATGTGGAGCAACATCCACCGCCCCGACGCAATGGTGCTGTGGCAGGACCACATCTACATCGGCGAACTGAACGGCATCGGCGGCTTCGATTCGCCGAATATGGGTCACCGCGTGGAGGTGTTCGACCTGAACGGCAAGCTCGTTTCGCGGTTCGGCGCCCCCGAAGAAGGGGAGGGGCCGGGCAAGTTTATGGCCCCCCACGGCATCGCGGTCGATTCCGAGGGCAGCCTCTACGTCGCCGAGGTGTCGTACACCATCGTGGGCAGCCGGCTCGATCCGCCTCGCGAGCTGCAGAGCATCTCCAAATACAAGCGCCGCTGGTAGCCGGGGGAGCCGATGGCAGCGGAACGCCAGCTAGCTCCCGCCAAAGTCAACCTCGCGCTGGAGATACTTGGCCGCCGGCAAGACGGCTACCACGAGGTGCGCACGGTGTTGCAGACGGTCGACCTTGCCGACGAGGTGCGGCTGTCGGCGGGCGCGCCAGGGAAGGGCGTCGACTTTCGCGTCGAGCCTCCGGGCGCGGCCCCGGAGGAGGAGAACCTCGTCCTCGCCGCCGTCCGGCTGCTGGCCCCTGAACAGCTTGACGGGGTGCGCATCGAATTGACGAAACGCATCCCCGTCGCGGCAGGACTCGGCGGCGGGAGCAGCGACGCCGCCGCAGCCTTGCTCGCCCTCCGCCGCTTCCTCGGGCTGCCCGTAGACGACGCCCAACTCCGGGCCATTGCCGCCGGGCTGGGGAGCGATGTGCCGTTCTTCATCTCAGGAGGCGCCGCCCTCGGCGTCGGACGCGGCGAGCAGCTGTCGCCCCTGCCGTCCCCGGTCGACGAGTATGCGGTCATAGCGGCTCCCGACGTCCCGGAGCTCGGGAACAAGACCGCGCGGATGTACAAGCTCCTGCGCCCGGAGCACTACTCGGACGGCGCCGCAACGGACGAGATCGTCCGCCGCATCGAGGCGGGCGTCTCGCTCCAGGGCGCGCTGTTCAACGTGTTCGACGCCGTGGCGCCGGAGGCCCATCCCGGCTACGCCGCGATGCGGGAGCGCTTCCTGGAAGCGGGAGCGCGGCAGCCGACGCTGTGCGGCTCCGGCCCTGCGATGTTCGCCCTCGCCGCCAGCGAGTCGGAGGGCGCCGAAATGAGAGACCGGCTGCAGGCGGCGGGCTGCCAGGCGCGCCTCACGCGTTTGACGCGCGCTTGAGACGATTCGTGTAGCCTTGCCGCAGTACGGCCCCCGGCCCGTCGCGCCGACCGCGCGAAAGGCCGGATTCGAAGACGCGAAGAAGAAGAAAGCGGAAGAGAGCGAAGAGGGCGAGAGGAGGTAGGCCAATGGCGACCGTGGAGCACTTGCAGCCGGAAGGAATGTCTCCCAACGGCAACCGTTACACCCATGTGGTGAAGGTTGGCCCGTGGGTGATGATCGCCGGGCAGACCGCGTCGGACACCGACGGCAACGTCGTTGGAGTCGGCGACCCGAAGGCGCAGGTCGATCAAGTAATGAAGAACTTGCGGACTGCCGTAGCGTCGGTCGGCGGCAAGTTCGAAGACATCGTCAAGACGACGGTGTACGTCGTCGGCGAGGAGTACGTGGAAGCGGTGCGGGAGGCGCGCGCCGCGCACCGTCCCGAGAAGCCTCCCACCAGCACCCTGGTTATCGTGTCGCGTCTGGCGCGGCCCGAGTTCATTGTCGAGATCGAAGCCGTCGCCTACGTCGAGTAGCGGCGGGCAAGCGGAGGGTCTGCGCCGCCGGCTCGAAAAGATTCAACAGCAAAGGAGCACTGCAATGCCGGGACTGAAACTGCATCCGTCCATGACGACCGGGACGATTCAGATAACGGGAGCGAACGGAGACACGATCGACGCCTACGTGGCGCAACCGTCGGAGGGCGGGCCGTTTGCGTCGGTCATAGTCGCGCACCATATGCCGGGTTGGGACGAATGGTGTATCGAAGTCACGCGCAGATTCGCGCACAACGGCTACCTGGCTATATGCCCCAATCTGCACGACCGCATGGGGCCCGGCAGCGCCTCCGAAATGTCCGCGCGCATCCGCGACGACGGCGGTCAGCGCGACGCCCTCGTAGTGGGCGACCTGCAGGGCGCGCTCGACTACGTTCGAGCGCTCGACAACACGACAGGGAAGGTCGGCATTATCGGGTTCTGCTCCGGCGGACGCGTCGCCTATATGGCCGCCGCCAAACTCGACATCGACGCGGCGGTCGACTGCTGGGGCGGCAACGTTATCCCGACTCCCGACCGCATCAACGAGAACCAGCCCATCCCTGTGATCGATATGACTCCGGAAATCAGCTGCCCAATTCTCGGACTGTTCGGCAACGACGACGCAAATCCGGACATCGAACAAGTGAACGCAATTGAGGCGGAATTGCAGAAGCACGGGAAAGAGTACGAGTTCCACCGCTACGACGGCGCCGGCCACGCCTTCTTCAACTGGGCCGGAACAGCGCACCGCCCCGAGCAAGCCGCAGACGGCTGGCAGAAAGTCTACGCCTTCTACGCCAACCATCTGGGCTAGACGAACCGTTCAGAACTAGTCAGCAAGGATTGGGGGAGCGAGCGCTCCCCCAATCCTTGTTTCTTCATAGCCCCGATGGAACTCTGAGCAGACCACTACGGCTACGCGTATTCGTCATAGATGCTGTCGAATTTGCCGAGCTTGAAACGCGTCATATTGCGGCAAACGGCGGCGACGCGCTGCTGCGTCTCCTCGGCGGACGCCATCTCGGCAAGCATATTCGCCGACCGCTCGGTGTGCTCGACGTCGGCGCCCTTGTGAACCGTGAAAAACTCCATCGCGTCCTCGGGAATGCCGTACGAGCGCAGATGAGCGTCGAACTCCGTCGCGTAGCGCTGCACCAGAGTCTCGTTGGTCAGCGCGTTCGCAAGTATCTCCGGCGGCGTCGCGAGGTACATGTCGTGGAGACAAGCAGCAGTGTGGGCGAGACAGCCGAACGTGGGGAGCGCGTCGTCGAAGTCGGCGTCGGCGAGACCGAGAGCGAACCCGAACCGCTTGCACATCTGCGGATGCGTCCACTCCTCGTACATAATGCCGCCGTAGGCGCGAAACAGATCGTTTGTCGCAGCCCTCTGCACTGCGGCGAGCGCCGCGCCCTTCAGTATTCCCATATTGTGCCGGTAGTGCTGAATGGCGAACCCTTGCATGCGCCGGACGGTGAGCTTGCCGGCTCGCAGGTCGGCGAAGTAGCGGCTCTCGAGTAGCTGCTCCACTCCCGGCTCGATGATCTCCGCTATCACTCCATCGACGAACTGGCGGGCAGGGCTGAGGGTCGCCATATCGTTCCTCCGGCGCAGGTCGGCTATCGATAGCCGCATTGTGCGAGCCGCGCTCCGGCAGGTCAAGGACGCTTGGCGCTTGCGCGAAAGGCCGGCGCTCCCGTACCGTGCGCCTGATGACTGAGTCGCCTTACCGACCGCGTCTGGTGCGCTCCCACCCCCTCGACGCCCCCATAGTCGCGCTCGCCCTTCAATCGCGGGACGCTTCGAGCAGGAGCAGGGGCGGGATAGCGGGCGTCTCCGCCGTGAAATTCCTCGGCGACCACGTGATCGACACGTTCACTGCGACCTCCGCCGGAGGGTACGGGGCAGCCGGAACGATCGATAAGCTGATCGAGTTCGTAGGCGATGCGCCTGTAACCGCCCACGGACTGAGAGAGACGCTCGGCCCCGTGGGGGGCTGGGAGCTATGGGACACCCAGGAGCTGGCCGCCCTCATCATGCCGGAGAGCGCCGACGACTCGCTGGAGCTCCTGGCTGAACGCCTGGGAGTGGGTGCGCGCGAGTCCGCAGAGAAGGCCGAGGCGACGCGGGCGGTGTACCGCGCGCTCGTAACGCGGGCGCGAGCCCTGCCGGCAAGCATGCTTCGCCGCCTGGCCGACATCCTGTATCGGGCGCAAAGCCCGTGGGGCAACGTTATCGCCGACCTGGCGGAAACACCAGCGACTGCCGAGGCCGGCCCGCTGGGCGGAGTCGACGCAAAAGAGATCGCCGCCCGGCTGGAGCGTCCGCGCGCCCTCGGTCAGCCGAACGCGCTGCAGCTGGTGGACCCGGACGAGATTTCGAGGCTCCTTGCCGAGGACGGCCCGTTCGCGCGGCGGTTCCCCCGCTACGAGCCGCGCCCGGAGCAGATAGTCATGGCGCGGGCCGTCGCCGACGCGTTCGGCTCGCAGCCCGACGCAGGCGCGCCGCACCACCTCGTGGCCGAGGGCGGCACCGGCATCGGCAAATCCGTCGCCTATCTGCTGCCCGCCGTCCTGTTCGCGGCGCGCAACAACGTCCGCGTAGTCGTTTCGACGAACACGATCAACCTCCAGGAGCAGCTTATAGGCAAGGACATCCCCGACCTGCTCGCCTCGCTGGAGAACACGCCCGGAATCGACCTCTCCCGCTTCCGGTACGCGCAACTGAAAGGCAAGGCCAACTATCTCTGCCTGCGGCGGTGGCGGACGCTGGCGGACTCCGGGGCAGGCTCGGCGGACGACGCCTGCACGCTCGCCAAGACGCTCGTATGGCTGAGCAAGACGCGCACCGGCGACCGCGCCGAGCTGCGCCTGTCGGGCCGCGAGTTGGGAGTGTGGGACAGAATGAACGCGAGCAAGTTCGGCGTCTGCCCCGGCGCCCGCGATGCGGCGTGCTTCTACCGCAACGCTCGCGACGAGGCCGCCTCCGCCCACCTGCTGGTCGTCAACCACGCGCTCCTGCTCTCCGATATCGAAGTCGGAGGATCGGTGCTGCCCGACTACGACTACCTGATCGTCGACGAGGCGCACAATCTCGAGGCTGCGGCCACGCAGCAGTTCGGGCGCCGCGTTACCCAATCGACGGTCGAGGATCTCGCCGAACGCTTGGGCGGCGCTCTCCACAGCCTCGGCGCCGCCCTGCGGACAAGCGCGTTGTCGTCCGAGCGCAAGGAGATAGTGCAGCGCCGCATAGAGGAAGCCCAGGCGCCGCTTCCTCAGGCGCGCGACGCCTGGGCCCTGGTCGTTTCCGGGCTGGCCGCCTTCGTGCGCGGCGAGCGCGGCGCCGACTCCGAAGAGGGCGAGGCGCGCATTACCGACGCCCAGCGCGCGCAGCCCGCCTGGTCGGAGCTGGAGATAGCATGGGACAACTTCGAGCAGATCGCCGCCGAGGCAGGACGCAAGGGCGAGGCGCTGCTCCGGGAGATAGAAGAGCTGACGGACGAGGTCGTGCCTGCGCTCAATGAGTTGAAAGGCGACCTGACCGAATGGGTCGTCGACCAGCTCGAAGCCCGCCGCACGGTGCAGGAGTTCATCGCCAGCCCCGACGCGCAGACCGTGTACTGGGTAGGCCGCAGCGCCAACCTCTCGCTCAACGCCGCGCCGCTCGACGTAGGGGCCCGATTGCAGGAGGAGCTGTTCGAGCACAAGAAGAGCGTCGCGCTCACGAGCGCGACGCTCGCAGTGGGAGGCGGCTTCGCCCATGTCCGCTCCCGGCTCGGAATCGAGGAATCGCACGAAGTCTGCCTCGGCTCGCCTTTCGACTATGAGAAGGCGGCCCTGCTCTGTTTGCCTACGGACATTCCGGAGCCGAACGCCGACGGCTACGCCGCCGCTGTCGCGCAGGTCATCGGCGATCTCGCCGGGATCGCCGGAGGCCGAACGATGGCGCTCTTCACCTCGCACGCGGGCATCCGGGCCACAGCGGCGAAACTCCGCGGCGCGCTCTCTCGCCGCGGCGTCGATGTGCTCGCGCAGGGAGTCGACGGCTCTCCGCAGCAACTGCTAACGCGGTTTCAGCGCAGGCCGGAAGCCGTGCTGCTGGGCACGGCGTCGTTCTGGGAAGGCGTCGACGTGGGCAACGAGTCGCTCAAGGTGCTGGTCGTAGCCAGGCTGCCGTTCAACGTTCCTAGCGAATCTATTTTCGCCGCGCGGTCGGAAGGGTACGAGAACTCGTTTATGGAGTATGCCGTGCCGCAGGCGGTGCTGCGCTTCCGTCAGGGCTTCGGCAGGCTCATCCGCAGCAAGGGCGACCGCGGTGTCGCAGTAGTGCTCGACAGCAGGGTTGCGACGAAACAGTACGGACGCGTGTTCCTCCGCTCGATACCGCCGGCGACGACGCTGCGCGGCCCGTTTCGAAACCTCGCGCCGGAGGTGGCCCGGTGGCTCGCCGTGACGCCGTGACGCCCGCTTTCCTCGCGGTCGACGCTCCGCTCGACCTGCCCACGTCGCTCGCGTCGGGACAGTGCTTCCGCTGGCGCGTCGATGAGCGCGAGCGCTGGACCGGCGTGCTGGGACGCGACATAGTCCGGCTCACCGCAGTCGACGGCGGGCTGCTGATCGAGAGCGCGCCGGCGCCTCCCCGGGAGATGGCGGACGCCGTGGCCGCCTACTTCCGGCTCGACGACGATTTTGCGGCGGCGCAGCAGCGCATCCGCTGGGACGAGCGCGTCCAGGCCGGCATCGCAGCCTATCCGGGCATGCGGGTGCTGCGTCAGGAGCCGTGGGAGATGCTTGCCTCGTTCATCCTGTCGTCGACCTCGAACATCCCGCGGATCAGCCGCACGGTCGAGCTGCTCGCCGCGACGTTCGGCGACCGGGTGGCCCTCGACGGTATCGAGCGCAGCGCGTTCCCTCCCCCCGAGCGTGTCGCCGAAGCAGGCGAGGCGCGGCTGCGCGAGCTCGGCTGCGGGTTCCGGGCGCCGTACCTTGCGCGCGCGGCGGAGGCCGTAGCGTCGGGCGTCCTGCCGCTCGACGCCCTTCGCGAAGCCTCCTACGAGGACGCGCTGGCGTCGCTCGTCTCGCTCCGCGGCGTGGGCGATAAGATCGCCGACTGCGTGATGCTCTTCTCGCTCGAGAAGATGCAGGCGTTCCCGGCCGACCGCTGGGTGATGAAGGCGTTGCACGAGTGGTACGGCCTGCCGGAAAACGCCCGGTACGGCGCGATGCGCGAATGGGCGTGGGAGCGGTACGGCGAAGACGCCGGCTATGCGAACCAGTACCTCTTCTGGAACGTCCGCCAATCGACCCGTCCGCTGCGCTCCACTGCCACTATCGAACTCACAGGAGGCGATGCCCAACAATGACGCTCTCCCCTGACCTAACCGGCAAAGTTGCGCTCATCACCGGCGGCAGCCGGGGAATCGGACGGCATCTCGCCATCGCAATGGCCAGGCGCGGCGCCACTGTCGTCGTAACGGCGCGGCAGCTCGACTCGTCGCCGGGGCAGGGCGGAACGCTGCGAGGCACGGTCGCGGCCATCGAGGCTGAGGGAGGCGCACCCATCGCGCTGCCCGCGACGATAACGACGCCCGAGGGCGCCGAGGCCCTCGTCGCGCAGACCGTCGAGCGGGCCGGGCGCATCGATCTCCTCGTCAACAACGCTGCTATGTATCCCCATGGACTAATCGCCGATACGGGGCCTTCGGAGTGGGAGTACGCAGTGGAGGTGAACCTCAACGCCGTGTTCTATCTCACGCGCTTTACGTTGCCGGTAATGATCGAACAGGGCGGCGGACGCATTGTGAACGTTTCGACCGATATGGTGCTGCGCTACCGCCCCGGACGAATCGTCTACAGCGCCACCAAAGCAGCCGTCGACCACCTCTCGTTCGGACTCGCCGATGAAGTGCGCGACGCGAATATCGAAGTAAACGTGTGGACTCCGGGCTACGTCCGCACGGATATGGGGGGCCCCGGCGCGCGCGACCCGGTGGAAAGCGTCGAGGAGTCGTTTATGTGGATGCTGGCGCAGCCCCCAATGGCGCTAACCGGCCGCCTGCTACGCAAAATCGAGTTCGGAGAGACATGGGGGCCGGGAGTGGGTTAGAGGGGGTGCGACGGTAGTGGTAAAAGCGGCGGGATGTCCCCCCCCAGCTGCTGGGGGTTTGGGGGAGCGGACGCTCTCCCAACAGTGCTCAGCAAAGACGGCTCCTCACGCACCGGTATCGTGCGCTAGCATTAGAGATTCTTCAAAAGGTGATCAGCTATTTTGATGGCTATGGATGATCCCTTGGGATTGCCCGCGGCAAAGAATAGCTCGAACAACGGAGCTTTCTTGCTATTGCGCAGAGTTCCTCGTGTCGCTGCCACGCCTGCAAACACAGTCTTCAGTCTGTCGCGATAAAGGTTTGCGATTTGCTGGCTTCCACTTGGCCGCGATGATGACTGCTCTCCCCAAAGGTCAAATTGGGGCGACAGGCTATATATGGAAGCCCAATGTTCCCGACCTCCAAAGATCGAGTCCAACCTGTTCTGTAACAGTAGTGGCGGTTCCTCGCCTTGTGGCATGAGCCGCGCCACGGCCATCAAAGGGAACAGTATCCAGCAATCAGCTTTCCGGGTCTGCGCTAACTGCTCGACTGTTGCCCACTGGACTGATGTGGCGAAAGGATCGAGAAAGACCACGAGCCTGTCCATAGCGCTCAAGCCTTTACAAAGGGCCGGCAGAGCTTTGTTGGCATCTTGATTGAAGACGTCGATATTCCTGCCAGGCCACTCCTCCTTTATACGCTGAAGAGAAATACAGCGCTTGGGATCCTGCTCGATAAATACGAGATGGTCGAAAGGCCTGTCGTCGATATCTAAGGCTACTAGAGCTGAGCCCTCGCGCATTTCATGGAATTCACTGTAGTCAGACTTTGATTGCCAATGCCCTTCGCCCGCAAAGGCGTCAACGTATATCAGCCAGAAAGGCTGTTGCTTGAGCGCGGTTGTATATGCATCCAGATACCTACGGAGAATATCTAATTTCTGTTGAGTCCACGGCTCGCCAAAAGGTGATACTGTCATAGATTCCCGCCAGCCTGTGATTGCTCACGCCTGAGTAGTTCAGCTTGGAGATGATGATGCGCGAGATGACATGCTTGCAAGATGCAAGTGTCCGTATGGCGGCCAGCAATTAAACCGGCATCCCATCCCAGGTAACGCCGTCGAGCATACGGCCAGCCCGCTTTTTACCGACGCGCTTCCCGTCGGCGTTGAAGGCGCCCCACTGCTTGAAGAAAAACGCCACATCCGCTTCCGCGCACTGATCGCGGAGGGAGCGGAACCATTCGGGGCGCGGCTTCCTAGAACGCGGGCCGCTCTCTCCTCCGGTAATGACCCAATGGATGCCGGAGAGCTCCAGATTATCGAGCGGTCCGAGCAGCGGCTCGCACGAGAGGAACCGCACGGCGGCAGGCGCCTGGCGCAGCGTGTCGATCCGGTGCGTCCATCGACGGTTCTCGACCGATGCGCCAAGCCAAATGTTCCTGGGCCAGACGAGCGCCGGCGCAAGCGACAAGGCGCGCTCGGGCCGCTTGGTGAGCACCTGGAAGGTGTGGCGGTCAGCCTCCGCCATCACATCGAAGACTTGCCGGATGTACGCGTCCGGGATCTCCTCGTGGAAGAGGTCGGACATCGAATTGACGAATATGCGCCGCGGCCTGCTCCATTGAAGCGGCTGTTCGAGGCGCTCAGGGCGCAACTGCACCTCGAACCCGCGCTCGTAGGGATGTCCGGGCACGCCCTTGAACCGGTTGGCGAAGCGCATGGCGTAGCAGTGCGCGCACCCGGGCGACACCTGCGTGCAGCCGGTGACCGGGTTCCAGGTCGCTTCGGTCCACTCGATTGTCGAGTTGTCGCTCATACCGTCGGCATTATCGTCGGGCTCGGCGCTCTGCGCATCGGCCTCGTGTCGCTGCTTCTTCCGCCTTGCGTCAGCGCCCGCCCAGTCGCGGTCGGCGGGCGAGAAGGACTAGCGCTCCGCCGAGGGCGCTCAAACCGGCGCTGATCGTGAATATCAGGCTGTAGCTGCCGGTTACGTCGAACGACCATGCGGCGGCCAGCGGCCCGAGGGAGTTGCAGAGCATATGCACCGGCGACACCATGCCGCGTATGCCCCCGATGGCGTCGCGTCCGAAGTAGTCGGCCCACACTACGTTCATCACGGTGAAGAGCATGCCGGTCGAAACGCCGAACACCAGGCCGAACACGTACGACGTGAGCGCGTCGTCGGCAAACAGGAAAAGGCCGATGCTCAGCGCCATCATGAAGTAGCTTGCCGCCATCACCCTATGCACGGGCGCGCGCTCGGCAAGAAACCCGGCGGCGATAGACACCGGCATCGAGATGAGCGGCGAGAGCGACAAGGACACGACCGCCGCGCCGCTCGATACTCCAAGGTCGGTAAGGTAGCTGAACCAATGGAAGTGGATGCAGGTGGTTACGAAACTCTGCACGCTCACGGCTGCGGCGATGAGGTAGAAAGCCGGCGCGCGCAGAGCGGCGCGGCGGTCGAACGACGCCTCCCGCGGCGCAGGCGCCCGGCCCCCGGCGGCGCCCCGATCGCGAATGTCTCCGTCGGGCAGCAGGCCGTAGTCTTCAGGACGGCGACGGAGAAAGAGGATGGTCGGCAGAAGCGAGGACGCCCACACCGCAATTCCCATAGCGACCCACGCCGTGCGCCACGAGCTGAACAGTAGGATGCGTTCGACCATAACCGGAAAGGCGATCTGTCCCAGACGCTGGCCGAGGTTCGCGAACGCTACAGCCCTGCCCCGCATGCGCAGGAACCACTTTGGAATGACCACTCCAACGACCATAAAGAACGTGGAGGCGATCACCGTGCGCCCAACGATCTGGAGAGCGAAGTGATGCCACACCTCTTGCACAGCGCCCATCAGCACGAAAGTGAGGCCCATGAGCGTGATAGCGCCCGCCATAATCCACCGCGCGCCGTGCCGGTCCATCACCGGCCCCACCAGCAGCGCGGCAAGGCCTCCCAGAAACGAGCCGATGGACATCGGCGCCGTGTACAGCGCGCGGCTCCACCCGAACTCCTCGGTCATCGGGCCCTGAAAGACGCCCAGCACAGGGTTTGTCTCGACTCCCCCCGCGAACGAGATGATCGAGATGACGATAACGATGGTCCAACCGTAGAACCACCGGCTGCGCCGTCGTGTCGCGGGCGGCGTCTCGGAGAAAGGGTCGCCTGACGCCATCAGGAGACGGCGATCACGAACTTGCCGAAGTGCTCCGAGCGCTCCATCTCTTCATGGGCCGAGGCGGTCTCCTCGAGCGGGACGACCTTGTGAATGGCCGACCGTATCTTGCCGGCGCCGGCGGCGTCCACAACCTGCCGCAAGTCGTCGTTCGACCCCATGAAGACCCCAAACACCTTGAGCTCTTTGCTGAACAGCTGCCCGAGATGCAACGGCGACTGGTATCCGGCCGTCACCCCGCAGATGCCGTAGCGCCCGCCCCGCGCGAGCGACGCGTAGGCGGGCTCGAACAACGCCGCGCCGGTGCTGTCGACCACCAGGTCGACGCCGCGCCCTCCGGTGATGTCCTTAACCCGGTTCGCCAGGTCTTCGGATGTGTAGTTGATTGCGTAGTCCGCGCCGAGTTCGCGCGATTTGCGGATCTTCTCGCCCGTGCTCGTAACGGCGATGCAGGCGGCGCCCGCTACTCCCTTGATGAGATGTATCGCCGCAGTGCCGATGCCGCTGGACGATGAGAGCACCATGGCCGTCTCGTTCGCCTGAAGGCGCCCCTCGCGCATAACAATGTTCCACGTGGGCAGGTAGACCGTGGGCAGCGCGGCGGCCTGATCGTCCGCCAGCGTGTCGGGCAGGGGAATGGCGTTCTCTGCGGGAACAGCGACGTACTCGGCGTTGGACCCTTGCCGGTGCGTGCCGAGCATCCGGGGCGAAGGCTGGCTCCCGCAGAGCGGGTTGACGAGCACCCGCTGCCCTACCGAGAGCCCTTCCGCCTCGTCGCCGATTTCAACGACGTCGCCGACGCAGTCGCCGCCAAGGATGCGAGGCAGCTGTTCCGCGGCGACCCTCGTGCCGCGCGTGCCTGCGCGAGTGTAGAGGTCGAGACGGTTGAGCGCGCACGCCCGCACGCGAATCACAACCTCGCCGGGCCCGGCTGAAGGCTCCGGCATATCGCCGTACTCGATGACCGACGGCTCGCCGTGCTCCCTGATGAATATCGCCTTCAACGCTTCCTCTCCTGTAGCTGTTTGAGCACGAACAGAACAGCCTCTGCTCTGCCCGTGACCACGCGGTCCATCATCGCATGCCGCAGCGCCCGCGCCATCTCGCCTACAGCCTGGCCCGGCTCGACCCCGAGAGCCATAAGCTCCTCGCCGTCGAGAAGCGGAGCCGCCTGCGACGCCGCCAGGTGGCGGTCGAGGTTCCGGCGCGCGATTTGGCTTGCCGCTGCGGCTGCCGCAGCCTGTACGGCAGGTTCCGGCGCGCCGCTCACAATGGAGTCGACCTCGCTGCCGAGCTGCGCCACCGCTAGCCGGCTCTCGCTTGCGCGCAAGCGCGCCACTGCCTCGGCGATGCGCGTCTGCTGCCGGGTGGCCGCTATGCGCTTGCACAGGGCCGCGGCGCGTTCGGGAGGTAGAGCGTACACGAGCGCGCCCAGCAACGCCAGGCCGGACAGATCGCGGCTCATCGCTTGCAGCAGCGCATCGCGCGCTTCCGGGCCGCCGAGCCCGACCTCGATAGCGGGAAGGACGCCAAGCTGAACGGCGCTGATCAGGGCTCGCGCCGGCGCCGGCTCGTCGAGCATTCGCTCCATCTCTCGCCGAAGCCGCGGCCCGGAGATCGTTTGGATGTAGCCGAGGTCGCGTTCGATCCATTCGAGCGTGCTTCGCTCGATCTGAAAGCCCAGCCGGGCAGAGTAGCGCGCTGCCCGGAGCATACGCGTCGCATCGTCCTGGAAGGAGCGCTCGTGGAGCGCGCGTATGGCCCCGCGTTGCAGATCGCGCGCTCCGTGCTGCGTGTCGAGCAGACTCCCGAACCGCTGAGGATGAAGCGAGGCCGCTATCGCATTGACCGAGAAGTCGCGGCGGGCAAGGTCGGACTGCATATCGCCGGGGAACACCGTCGGCAGAGCCCCGGGACGCTGGTAGCGCTCGGCGCGGGCGGTGGCGATATCGATGCTTCGTCCGGCAACCTTCAGCTTGACCGTTCCAAACTGGGAACGGGCGCCAACGCTGCCGTTGAGCGCTCCCGCAAGGGCGGCGGCAAGCTCGCCGGCAGGCTGCTCGCTCGTCACGTCTATGTCGAGCACAGGACGTCCGAGCAGAGCGTCGCGCACGGAGCCGCCGACGATCCAGAGTTCAGCGCCGTTGTCGGCGGCAGCCTCTCCAAGACGCCGGACCAGGTCGAAGTCCTGCGGGCCGAGGGCGGTCTCGAGCGGGACGGTCGTCGTCACAGGCGTAGCCTATCACCCGTAAAGGCTGCGAGTGAACCTTGCCTATTTTTATGATTGGACAGGTTGCTGAGCCAATCTCTTTTACTGAACGCATAGGGCTCTTCCCTGGCTAAGCAGCGAGAGCGCACTATAATCCTGCGCAACACCGTCCGGGAGGCCTCTGCATGCAACTTTCCACCGATCGTATCCTCACCACCCACGTCGGGAGCCTCCCCCGCCCCGATGAAGTCGCTGAGCTGCTCCTCAAAAAAGAACACGGCGAACCGTTCGACGAGGCGGAGCTCGACGCCCGGGTCGCGCGGGGCGTTGCGGGAATTGTCGCAAGGCAGAAGGAAGCCGGCGTCGATATCGTCAGCGACGGCGAGATGAGCAAGGTCGCGTACTCCACCTACGCCAAAGACCGCCTCACCGGCTTCGAGGGAGACAGCGAACGGCGGCTCAACCGGGATGTCGCCCCGTACCCCATCTTCCGCGAAAAGATGGCGCGCATGACCGGCAACCAGCCGATGCGCCGCCCCAAGTGCGTAGGCCCCGTCGAAGTCAGAGACCGTGAGCCCCTGCGCAAGGACCTTGCCAACTACAAGGCCGCCCTCGAAGGCGCAGGGGTCGTCGATGCGTTCCTGACGTCGTCGTCGCCCGGCGTCGCATCCGTCTTTATGCCGAACGCGTACTACCCTACGCACGAACAGTACGTCGAGGCGCTCGGCGAGGCGATGAAGGAAGAGTACGAGGCCATCGTCGGGGCGGGGTTCGTTCTGCAAGTCGACTGCCCGGATCTTGCGATGGCTTTCCACACGGGATTCCAGGATCTCACCGAGGAGGAGTTCCTCAAGCGCGCCGAGCGCCACATCGATGCGCTCAACGGCGCCCTCGCCAACGTTCCGGCCGAGTCCGTCCGCATGCACATCTGCTGGGGCAACTACGAAGGCCCGCATGACCACGACATCCCGGTCTCCAAAATCTTGCCCATCATCCTCCGCGCCAAGCCGTCCGCCATCTCGTTCGAGGCGTCCAATCCGCGCCATGCCCACGAGTGGGTCGACTGGCGCGACGCCAAGACGCCCGACGACAAGGTGCTGATTCCGGGCGTGCTGGACTCCACGAGCAACTTCATCGAACACCCCGAACTCGTCGCGCAGCGCATCGAGACGTTCGCGGCAATCGTGGGGCGCGAGCGCGTGCTAGCCGGCTCCGATTGCGGTTTCGGCACATTCGCCGGTTTCGGCAAGATGGACCCGGACATCGTCTTTGCGAAACTCCGCGTTCAGGCGGAGGGCGCCGCCATCGCAAGCTCCCGGCTATGGAGCTGACGGACGCGGCGGCGGATGTTCGGAGCTAGCCCGGCGGCAGGCGCTGCTCGCCCTCGGGGACGGAGACGCCCCGCACAAGGGCAATGAGCGCAAAAGAGAGCGTGAGCAGGCTTGCCGATACTGCGATCGTGGCGGGCGCGCCGAACTGGTCGGCAAGAAAGCCCATCGGAAGAATCGACATGGTGATGAACGAGCGCATCATCATGTTGATGCTCATCACGCGGCCATAGAGCGCCTGGTCGGTCCGGGTGACAATCAGCGTTTGGTTGATGGTGTTGTACGCCTGGTTCGCGAATCCGGCGGCGACGAGCAGCGCGAGCGCTATCAGGTAGCCGGGCGATAAGGCGAACCCGACGAGGGACAGCCCGAACGCCGCCCCCGCGACGAACTGCGCCGAACCGCGCGCAAGCGTCGAGAACCACGCCACCGCGAGGGAGCCGAGCAGCCCGCCGGTGCCCACTGCCGCGTACATCAGCCCTAGCTGCGACGGCCCTACCTCCAGCACCTCCTGAAACACCGGCAGCAGCTGCATATAGGGCATCCCCAGAACGAGGGTGAGAAGCAGCATCCCGAACAGGAGCCGCAACAGGGGAGTCGTCAGCACATAGCGGAACCCCAGGAAGAGCTCGCCGCGCACTCCCCGGCTCTTCTGATCCGCTGGCGGCGCTGCTTTGGGGAAAGTCAGGGACATCAGCATCGAGAGGACATGCAGCCCGGCGATCACCGCGAACGCGGTCACGGGGTCGAACGCCAGCAGGAAGCCGGCGGCGCTTGGGGCGGCCACCTGGTTCATATTGCGACCGGCGGCCTGCAGCGCAACGCCGTTCGGCACGAGCCGCCTCGGCAGCAGCACGGGCACGTACGATTGACGCACCGGCATGTTGAACGGCATCGCCACTCCATGCGCTATGGCCATAATGGCGAGATGCCATACCTGGACTACCTCGAAGTACACAGAGGCGACAATGAGCGACGCCATCACCAGCAGCATCGCCTGAGAGAGGAGCAGCACGGTGCGCTTCGAGAGCCGGTCGGCGGCGACGCCACCGAGAGGCGCGAGGAAGAACATCGGCAGCCCCTGCGCCATCGCCACTAACCCGAGGTCGAACGCCTGGCCTGTGAGCTCGAACGCCAGCCAAGGCCGGGCGACCATCGTCATCTGGCCGGCGGCGAATGTGAGAAACGTGCCGGCCCAGAGCTGCCGGTACTGGGGAAGGGCGAGCGAGGCGAAAGGATGCGCCGTTCGCGCACTGTCGGAAACAGCCTCGTCTGCCGCCCGCGGGCGTTTCACTCTCCGTGCAGCGCCCGGTAGACCTTCTCGGCGGTGACGGGAAGATCGCGCACGCGCACCCCCACAGCGTCTGCGACCGCGTTGGCGATCGCGGGGGCTGTCTGCGAGTTCGACTGCTCCCCGATGCCCTTCACACGGTAAGGCCCCCATCCGCCCCCGGAGCCTTCCTCCAGCAGCACGGTGCGAAGCTCCGGGAGGTCGGCCATCGTCGGCATCTTGTAGTCGGCGAACGACGCGGCGATTACGCGGCCGTCTTCGACTGCGAGGTCTTCCTGCAGGCCGTACCCGATTCCCTGGACGAGGCCGCCGTTGATCTGGCCCTGGTGGCCAATGGGGTTGAGCACGACGCCGGTGTCGTGCGCCGTGGTGATGGCGAGCAAACGCACCTCCCCGGTCTCGCGGTCGACTGCGACCTCCGCGACCTGGGCGGTGAACGACGTGTACGGGTTTCGCGCAGTGTCCTGCACGTCGCCGAGAGCCGAGACAGGCGCGCCTGTGCGCTCGACGATGGAGCTCCAGGGCGCGCTCTCGCCGGTGTCTGTCCGGCGCACGAGCTCGCCCTCGATCTGCAGCTGCTCCTCCGGCCAGCCAAGCAGCTCGGCGGCGAGCTTGAAGAGTTCAGCCTTAATATTTTGGGCCGCGTTCCACACTGCCGCGCTCGCCATACGCGTTACGCGCGCCCCGCCGATGCCGGAGTCGAACCCTGTGCTTGCAGTGTCCCACACTGCGACGCTCACGCGTTCGACAGGCATGCGCAGCTCTTCCGCAACGATCTGCTGCATGACGGTGTAGGAGCCGGTGCCCTGCTCGAACACCGACGTGTGGACGACGACGGAGCCGTCGACGTTTAGCGTCACGCCGGCATGGGTCTCGCCGCCGGCCTGAACGCGCTCGCCAATTGCGCAACCGCGTCCGTAAGCGGTGCGGGCGTCGTCCGGCTTGGGAGCGCCGTACCCGGCCGCGGCGAGGGCGGAGTCGAGCGTTTCGATGGAGCGCACCTCCTGAAACACCGACCCGAGCGAGTCTTCCTCGCCCTCGGTCACGAGATTCTTGCGGCGGAGTTCGACGGGGTCGACGCCGAGTTCACGGGCCAGGCAGTCGATCTGGGACTCGACGGCGAACATCGCCTGCGGCTCGCCCGGCCCGCGCATAAAGCCGCAGGGGACGTTGTTGGTGTAGACCTGATGCTCGACGATGCGCGTGTTGAGCGTCTTGTACGGGCCGGCGGCGGCGCTTGCCCCGCCAAGGTGTCCGCCCGGCTTGAAGCCCGCATAGGCGCCGCTGTCGTACTCCACGAGAGCCTCATGAGCCACGATCACGCCGTCGCGCGTGGCGCCTGTGCGCATCGTCACACGGGAGGCGTGCCGTGGGTTGGCGGACGTCAAGTCCTCGGAGTAGTCGAACACTATCTTTACGGGCAGGCCCGTGCGGAGGGAGAGCATCCACGCGATGGGGATGTCCATCGCCGACCCTTTTCCTCCAAAGTCCCCGCCGATGGTTACCGGGTTGAACACGATGTCCTCGGCGCTGAGGCCTGTTGCGACGGCCACCATCCGCTTGCCGGGATGCGGCGACTTGTTGGCCGCCCACACATCGACCTTGCCCGACGGGCGCGCCGCCACCAGACAGGTGTGCGGCTCGATGTACCCCTGATGCTGCCTGGGGGTGGTGAAGACGTTCTCGACGACCACATCGGCCTGCGCCATTCCTGCGGGCACGTCGCCCTTGGCCCACTCGAACACCGTGTAGATGTTGCTGGGCGCGCTGACTTCCTTGGGGTAGCCCTTTATCTCGAGCATGTCTTCGTGCACGAGGGGCGCCCCTTCGGCGACGGCCTCGTCCATGGTGAGCACGGCGGGCAGCTCCTCGTACGCGACTTCGATGAGATCGACCGCGCGCTGGGCAGTCTCCTCGTCGACGGCGGCGACGGCGGCGACCTGCTCGCCGATGAAGCGCACAAGGCCTTGCGCAAGCACCGGCACATCGATCACTGCGCGGCCATGGCGCGCGCCCTCGAAAATGTCGGCGCCGGTGACTACGGCGCGAACGCCGGGGAGCTGCTCGGCGGCCGACGTGTCGATGGAGCGGATGCGCGCGTGCGGGTAGGGACTGCGGAGCGTCTTGGCGAAGAGAGCGCCCTCCGGCAGGATGTCGGCGGTGTAGGCGGCGCGTCCGGTAGTCTTATCGACGCCGTCAACGCGGGGCGTGGGCGCGCCGATCGCGCGCCTCGAAGGCTGCGTGGTCATCAACACTCCCGAAACAGGCGGATTGGCGAGCGTAGTCTAGCAGGAACCTGCTCCCCTGCGCGCTGACCATGGGTTCTGTGAAGGCTGCCAGGGGGTCTGGGGGAGCGGACGCTCTCCCAGCTGCAACGCGCCGGCGCTGGCGCCCTCACCCCGACCGCTATCGCCCGCCAACCCGCCGACCCTGAAAGCTACGTCTGGACGCCTGCCTTCATCAGAGAGAGGGAGGGAGCGTTGGCCCGTTACGCCACGGCTTTCCGCAGCGACTCCCCGAACTCGGCTTCTTGCCAGCGGCGCACGTCCGGCGACGCCAGTTCGTCATCGAACGACGAAAGGTCGCGGGCCAGCCGTTCGAGGCTGCGCATCGGCCACAGGATAGCGGGGTCGAGCTGGAGTTTGACGCCGAGTTCGGCTCGCCACTGCTTCAGCGCTGCAAGGCGGGCGGCGTCTACGCGGTTGGGCCTGCGCAGAGGCAGATTGGGAGAGCGAGGCCGCTCGACGGGAGGCGCGCTCATACCCTGCTGCAGCGCCTTGCGGAGGCCGCCGCCGTACCTCCGAACGGCTGCGGGGCCCAAGTGGGGGACGTCGGCGAACGGAGCGCCCGGATGCGCAGCCATGTAGACCATCGCCTCGGCGGGGAGGACGTAGCCGGGAGGGCGGTTGAGCCGCCGGGCCTCGCTCTCACGAAACTCGCAGAGGGCTTTGAGCACGGCGAGGCCGCGGTTGCTGAGGTCGCGCGAGCCTTTGACCGTCAGGTGCGCGTTCTCGAGATCGGGAGGGACGTAACGGATGGCGGCGAGGCGCTCGAACTCTTCCGCTACCCACGCGTCTCGTCCGAGCGCGCAGAGGCGTTCGTGAAGCGCGCGACGGAGTTCGCCGAGGTGCGTAACGTCGGAGGCTGCATAGTCGAGGGCCTCGTCGCTCAGCGGACGCCGGGACCAGTCGGCGCGCTGCAGCCGCCGGTCTTTGGGGATGGCGAGGTCGAGCAAGTCCTGAAGCAGCGCGGCGAGGCCGGTGCGTTCGAGCCCGGCGAAGCGCGCCGCAATGGACGTGTCGTAGCAGGGCGCCAGGATGAGGCCGTAGTCGCGATTGAGTCCGCGGATGTCGAAGTCGGCGCCGTGGAGAACTTTTTCGATATGCGGGGCTTCGAGAATGCCGCCCAGGCCGGAGTAGTCGAGACCGGCGAGCGCATCGACGAGGAACGTGCGCCGGCCATCGGAGATCTGGATGAGGCAGACCTTTTCCGGGTAGTGGTGTCGGCTGTCGGCCTCGGTGTCGACGGCGACGACGGAGGCTGGCAGCAGAGCGCCGACCGCCTCGTCGAGGGCAGACTGCGTGTCGGCGAGGGCGTAGGCCGCCGCCAGCGTCAAGAGCTCATTGGAATGGAGAGGTGGTCCACTGCGACCGATGTTGCGCCGGGAGGTGGCGGGCGGTCAACGCTTCACGCTCGCCAATCTGCAAGAGTTAGCCGCCTCTGCGCGGCGTCTCCCCCGGACATCGCCGCTCGTCCGGGGGAGACGCCCGTTACGGCGAAGCAGACGCTATCTGCGCTCGGTCCACGACTCGGAGAACGCGAGCGCGCAGGAGCTGAAGGGAACGCCGTCCCACTCGCGGGGGAAAGGCTGCCCGGAGGCGTGCTCGCCGTTGACAGTGAGGCGCGCGCCGGCGCAAGGGATGAGCACGCTGGATACGCCGTACGGGCGATCGGGGGCGTCGAAAGGGTACGTGTGGCGGAGGCGTGCTTCCCCGGCCTCGTACCACGTCAGCGAGATGTCGTCCTCGTCGGCGGTGGCGCGCTCGGTCCAGAACGACCGGATGTCGCCGTGGTGTTCGAAATCGGCGTCGACGACGGGAATGGAGAGGTCGCTCAGCTCGCCGTTCAGCATTCCCTGCACGGTGGCCTGGAGCCAGCGAGTCATGGCGATATTGTCGGAGTAGATGCGCCATTCGTTGTCGGTGAGTTCGCACTTGATGAACAGGGCGTGTCCGGGCCCGCCGCCGCTGAAGATCACGCGCCAGAAGCTCGCATGCGCGGTGACGCCGCCGCTCGGGTCGGCGAGCCGGATGAAGGGGTTCTCGCCGGTAAGGATCACCCGGCTGGGGTCGAAAGGGTTGGGCATACCGCCTCCGGGAAAGGAACGTGGAATGGCGCAGATGGCGCAGGAAGGATAGTAGCCGGGGGCGCGGCGCGCAGGCAACGGGCGGATGTCGCAACCGCGCAGCATCGGCGAAGCAGGATGAGTCCGCGCCCCCTGGGAATCGGGTTGGCGCGCCCAGACCCTCTGGCGAGTGTTCTATCCTTTCCCGGTGTTCTCGCGCCCTCCGCACAAGACTCTCCCGCGCATTTGGCCTTCGCGCGCCTACTACGGCTGGGCTATCGTCTTCACCAGCTTCTTCATCTCCATCGCGCAAGTGCCGATGTACGGCCCTGTCTTCTCCGTGTTTGTACGTCCCATCGAAGAAGACCTCGGCTGGTCGCGCTCGGCCATCGCGCTCGCGTTCACCGTCGGAAGCCTCGGCGGCTCCCTGCTTGCAACGGTTGTCGGCGCTGCGCTCGACCGCCACGGCGCGCGGCCCATCATGGCGGGCGCGGGCATCGTAGCAACCGCCGGACTCCTCGGCGTCGCCGCGATGTCGGAGCCGTGGCATTTCTGGGTAGCCTACGGCGCCGCGCGGGCCGCATCGGTCGCAGGAGTCGGGCTCGGCATGTCGGTCGCTATCGCTAACTGGTTCATCCGCAAGCGAGGAAGGGCCGTCGCCCTCCGCGCCGCCGGTCAGCGCGGCGGACAAGCCATCATGCCGCTACTCATCCTGCCGGTGCTTCTGCTGCTGGGCTGGCGCGAGTCGTTCCTCGTCTTCGCCGCAGCTATGCTCCTGCTCGTCGCAGGGCCGTCGTTCCTGTTCATCCGCAGAAGACCTGAGGATTACGGACTCCTCCCCGACGGCGACGCTGCCCCGGGCGCGCCCTCCGGCCCGACCGGCGAGCCGCACGCCGGCGCCGAGCGCTCGTGGACGCTGAGCGAGGCGCGCCGCACTCGCACGCTGTGGATGCTTGCCCTCGGCATGGCCCTCGGACTCGCCGCCCAGATCGCCATCAACGTCCACGCCGTCGCCAACTTCCAGGACAAGGGAATCGCCGACGGCCTGGCGGTCACCGTCGCGAGCGTATTCACCGGCGTCGCTGCCGTGTCGATGGCTGCATGGGGCGCGCTCCTCGAACGGGCGCACGTGCGAATTGTGAGCATCGCCTCAATGTCGCTATTCTTTCTGGCGATGGGCGTGCTGCTCGTCGCCGACACCTACCCGCTGGCCGTGGCCTTCGCCGTCCTGTTCGGGCTCGGGACCGGCGGGTGGACGGTGTCGCAGATGATTATGGTTCCCAACTACTTCGGACGGCTCCACGCCGGCGCCATTAAAGGCTTCATCTCTCCCTTCGAGGGCCTCGTTGGCGTGAGCGGGCCGCTTATCGCCGCGCTCATCTTCGACACAACCAGGAGCTACGACGCCGCGTTCGCCGGCTGCGCCGCCGCTTTCGCGGTAGGCGCTGCAGCCTTCTACTTCGCAAAACCGCTTCGCGCTCCTGCAACGGCGAGCGCGGCGCCATGAGCTTGCCGCCGAGGCAGTCCCTGCCCGCGCTGTGGCCTTTCAAGCGCGTCTACTACGGCTGGGGGGTCGTCGCCGCCGCCGTCGCGATGTCGTTCGCGCAGGTGCCGGTCTACGGGCCCGTGCTCTCGGTCTTCCTCACCCCTATCAACCAGGATCTCGGATGGTCGTTCGGCGATATGTCGCTGGCGTTCGCAGGAGGCAGCCTGCTCGGCTCGCTCCTCTCCCCGGTCGTCGGCGCGCGTATGGACAAGTACGGCGCGCGCTCGGCGGTCGTCGTCTCCGGCCTCCTCGTCTCAGCCGCGATGGTCGGGCTCGCCTTCGTGCAGGAGGTGTGGCAGTTCATCATCCTCTTCGCGATGGGGCGAACGGCTGCGCTCGCCGGCGTCAACCTCGGCAGCGCCGTCGCCATCGCCAACTGGTTCGTCCGCAGCCGGGGACGCGCCACGTCGTACCTCAGCATCGGCCTCCGCGCAGGACAGGCCATCGTGCCCATCGCCATCATCACCCCCATAATGCTCTCAGCCTCGTGGCGCCACGCCTATGCCGCCCTCGCCGTCTTCACCTTCGTCCTCATCGTCGTGCCCGGTTGGCTCTTCATCCGGCGCAGACCCGAGGATTTCGGACTCCTCCCCGACGGCGCCGCGCCGCAACCTGAAGCGCCGACGTCCGCCGCCGGCGCCGCGCCGCCCCCCACTCTGCAGGAGGAGGTCTCGTTCACCCTCCGCGAGGCGCGGCGCACCGCCGCCTTCTGGCTGCTGACCTTCGCCACGATGTCCGTCGCATTCGCGCAGACCGCCGTCAACGTCCATGCCGTAACGAGCATTGTCGACCGCGGCGTCAGTCAGAGCTTCTCCGGCGCCTTCGTCTTCATCATGATGGGAGTCGCAGCCCTGTCGGCGTACGGCTGGGGCGCGCTGATGGACGTCATCCACGTCCGGTGGGCGGCGGCCATCGCGACGGTGCTATCGGGCAGCGCAATGCTGCTGCTTATGGCCGTCGACAGCATTCAGCTCGCAGTAGCTTTCGCCGTGCTCTTCGGGCTAGGCACCGGAGGATGGACGCTCGCGCAAACGCTCGTGTTCGCCAACTACTTCGGGCGGCGTAGCCTTGGCTCCATAAGAGGGCTCTCCCAAATGCTCGGCGGCCCCCTTTCGGCTATGGGCGCCGTCGTTGCCGGGTTCGTCCGCGACTTCACCGGCAGCTACAACCTCTCGTTCGCCATCTTCTTCGGAGCGCTTGCCCTCGTCTTCGTCGCTTTGGTGTTCGCCAAGCCGCCCCGCAAACCGTCTTCCTGATCTCCCTCTCCTGTCCTGCGCCCGCCGATCGGAAGAGCACGCGGCGCCCTGCGCCCGGTGGTATGCTCGCCCGCGTGAAGGCGATACGCTTATGAGCGACTCGACGCCCCGCCGCGCCGGCGCCCTCACGCACGCGCCGATATTCTTCTCCTTCTTCACCTGGGGGTTCGGCACGGGCGCGCAGAACCTCGGGCGGCCCCTTTTCGCTTTCGCCGTCACGGGCAACGTCTTCCTCGTCGGCGTCCTCCTCGCGTCCAACGCAGTCCCCCGCATCTTCACCGGACCGCTCACCGGATTCCTCGCTGACCGGTTCGGACGCAAGCCGCTCGTCATCCTCGGCCCCATCATTCGCGGACTCTCCAACGTCGGGCAGTTCATGGCCGACGACTACATCACCTTCCTCGCGCTCGAGATGATCGGCCAGGTCGGCGTTGCAATGTGGGGCACCAGCTCGAACGTCCTGATGTCCGACGTTACGCGCACGGAGTCCCGGGGCCGTATGCTCGCGCTCCGCCAGATGTCGATGCGCCTCGGCTTCGTCCTCGGCCCGGCGGTCGGCGGCGTTCTCGCCGCGCTGTACGGACTGCAGTCAGTCTTCCTCCTCAACGGAGTCAGCAAAATCGTCATCGTCGTCGTAGTGCTCCTTATGGTGAAGGAGACCCGGCCTGAAGAGACGGTCGAGCGCCCCGCCGGCGAGCGGCGCGTCTTCTCGCTCTCTCCCTTCCGCGACCGCTCGTTCCTCATCATCGGCGTCGCGACCGCCGCCTTCGCCATGAGCAACGCCGGCATTATGCAGACCCTCATCCCCGTCTACGCCGTCGACGCCGCCATGGTCGACGAGGCCGCGGTCGGGTTCCTCATCAGCGCAGGATCGATGATCACCTTCCTCTTCGCCTTCCCCAACGGCGTCATCTCCGACCGCTACGGACGCAAATGGTCGCTTATCCCCGGACTGCTGCTGCTTGCCGCGGCTTCGTTCATCCTCACGATAGGGGGCTTCTACGTAGCTCTCGTCGTCGCTGTCTGCGTCAAGGGGCTCGGCGAGTCTATGGCGATGGGCACGACCCAGACCTACGCGATGGATATCGCCCCTGCAGCGCAGCGAGGAGTGTACCTCGGACTCTGGACGTTCTCGCAGTCGGTGGGCGCTACGGCAGGGCCGCTCCTCCTTGCCGCCCTCTACCAGTACGTCTTCCCCAACGCCGCCTTCTACATAGCGGGAGTCGCGCTGCTGGCGACAGGGCTCCTCGCCTTCTCGGCCCGCGAGACCGCAGGCCGCCGCCGGGCGTCCTGAGCGCTGACGCGCCTCAATCCCAAAACCAGGGAGGGCTGGGGGCGGCGCAATCAATCCCAGGGGGTCTGGGGGAGCGGACGCTCTCCCAGCAGCGCGGCAGCGCTGACGTCGAACGCATGAGCTGTGGCGCGCTCCCGGGAGAGAGTTCTCTCCCCCGGACCCCCTCGTTAATATTCGGGCGGCTGCCCTCCGGCTGCCAGGGGGTCTGGGGGAGCGGACGCTCTCCCAGCTGCGTGCGACGGTGCTAGTGGCGGCGGACTCGTCCGAGGAGGGCCCACGAGGCAAGCGGAATGGTGAGGACTCCGAGGGCAGCAATGCCGCCGAGAGCGGCTGCGATGTCCGTGAGCACCCAGCCCTCGGAGACGAGCGACCGCATTCCCTGAAGGAGATAAGTGACGGGGTTGTAGACGGTCACCGTTTCCATCCAGCCGGTAAGGGCTTCTTGCGGAACGAAGAGCGGGGTAAGGAAGACGACCGGGAAGAAGATGATGAAGCTGGTGTTGACGGCGGCGGCGTTGCCGGTTTTGAGCGCGATGGCGTACGGGAATCCGTTGTAGACCATTGCCCAGAGCGCAGTGAGCGCGAGCAGCGCGCAGATGCCGAGTATGCCGCTTGCGAAGTCCACTCCAACAATGAATGCGAGGATGAAGACGGGGATCGACATAGCCACCGCAAGGACGAGGTCTGCGACGACGAATCCCAGGAGTAGCGCAAGGCGGTTCACCGGCGTCAGCGCAAGCCGGTCGAAGTAGCCGCTTTGAATGTCCGTAACGAGCACGTTGGCGCGGCTCAGGCCGGTTACCGCAAAGAGGATGGCGACCGGTATCTGGAACGCTTTATAGTCGAATCCGGGGACAGACTCGGTGAGGTCCTGGAGGGCTCCGACGTTGATGGCGAAGAAGAAGACGGGGATGACGAGTGCGGGGTAGAGGGTTTCGGGGTCGCGCGGAATGGAGCGCAGAGAGCGGCCGCCCAGATTGACGACGTCGCGGAAAAAGCCCGACTTCCTCGCGGTTACGCGGGTAGTCCGCTGCGCTGCCGCGTTCATGCCTCTCCCTCCTCTTCCTTCCCTGCCGTTTCGGCTTGCATTCGGGCGCCGGTTACTTGCAGGAATACGTCGTCGAGAGTGGGCGTTCGGAGAGTGAGCTCGTTCACACGGACGCCCGCCTCGTTGAGCGCGATCGCGATAGACGAAATGAGGGCTGCTCCGTTTTGCGCGGAGACGGCGACCTCGTCGCCGTAGACCTCGACTCGCTGGGCGCCGTCGAGTCGGGCGAGCGCCTCGCGGGCTTCGTTCGGCTGTGCGACGCTTGCGACGATGACGTCGGCGCCGACGGAGTGTTTGAGGTCGGAGGGCGTTCCTTCAGCGGCGAGGACTCCTTGGTTGACGATGGCGACGCGCTGGGCGAGCGCGTCGGCTTCTTCGAGGTACTGGGTGGTGAGGAAGACGGTTGCGCCCATGTTGTTGTTGATGGCGCGGATGTAGTCCCAGACGCGGGCGCGGCTGATGGGGTCGAGTCCGGTGGTGGGTTCGTCGAGGAAGAGGACTTGAGGGTCGTGGATGAGGGATGCGGCGAGGTCGAGGCGGCGTTTCATTCCGCCGGAGTAGGTAGCGATGGGTCGGTGGAGGGCGTCGCCGATGTCGATAAGGGCTTCGAGCTCGTCGATGCGGCGGTCGGTGTCTTTTCGGGAGAGGCCGTAGAGGGCGCCCTGGAGGCGGAGCATTTCGAGGCCCTTTTGCTTGGGGTCGATGCCGACGTCTTGAAGGGCAGTGCCGATGTTGAGGCGGACGTTGAGGGGGTCGTTGACGACGTCGAATCCGGCGACGGTGGCTGATCCGCCGGTGGGGAGCAGGAGGGTGGTGAGCATTCGGAGAGTGGTGGTTTTGCCGGCCCCGTTGGGGCCGAGGAATCCGTAGATTTCGCCCGGCTTGATGGCGATATCGATGCCTCTAACCGCAAGCACATCGCCGAAATGGCGCTGTAGTCCGTGGGTTTGGATTGCGTATTCCATAAGGAAGTCTCGTATTCCGCCGGCGCGCTGGACGAAGCGCACCCGTAATGATACACGTCCAGGCATCGATTATCATCACGCCAATGTCCATGACGCTAGGGAGAGCGCGGGCGTGCGCTTCCTCAGCGCGGAGGGTTTCGATGCTTCCTACCGAACGGCGGCGGCGCCTGCGTCAGCACCTTGCGGGGGACTCTTGCGCGCGTCCGGCCTCGGTGTTCGATCCGCTGTCGTCGCGGTTGGCTTACGGGATGGGGTTCGAGATCGGGATGCTCGGCGGCTCGATTGCGAGCGCGGTCGTGCTCGGGGCGCCGGATGTCGCCGTCATCACGCTAACGGAGCTTGCTGACCAGGTGCGGCGGATTACTCGGGCCTCGGACATCAGCCAGATCGTCGACGCAGACAATGGCTACGGCAACGCGCTGAACGTTATGCGAACAGTGCGGGAGCTGGAGGACGCCGGCGCTTCGGGAATGACGATTGAGGACACCGACTTGCCCAGTAGGTTTGGCTTGGGGGGCAAGGAGCTGCTCATATCCCTCGACGAGATGACCGGCAAGCTGAGAGCGGCAGTGGAGGCCCGGCAAGACCCTGAGACGGTGCTCATCGGGCGGACGCACGCCATCAACGCTACAAGCTTCGACGACGCTCTCGAACGCGTGCGGGCCTACGAGCAGACGGGGGTTGACGTTATTTTCCTGATGGGGATTCGGGAGGAGGCGCAACTCAAGACGCTCCGCGCCGCAACGGACTTGCCCTTTATGCTGGGAAACACGCCTTGGACGCTGACCAACGAGACGCTCGCGCCGTACGGCGTAAGGCTCGTGCTGCGAGGCCACGGCGCGTTTACGCAGACGGTGCGGGCGATGGCGGATGCGTTCGAGCGTCAGGCGCAAGGCGAGCCGGACCTGGCTGACCGCGAGCCCACGGCGGAGATGATGTCGTCGGCCACGGCTGCGGCGCTGCACCGCGAATGGCGCGAGACTTTCCTGGGGGGCTAGCCGCTTCCCAGGGGGTCTGGGGGAGCGGACGCTCTCCCAGGAGGTTTGGGAGCGGGCGTTCTCCCAGCAGGGCGGGGCGCTGCCGTCGAACGCATGAGCGCTGGCGCGCTCCCGGGAGAGAATCCTCTCCCCCGGAACCCCCTCGTTATTTTTCGGGCGGCGCAATCAAATTCCCCAAGAGGTTGGGCGGGGCGCAATCAAAATTCCCAGGGGGTCTGGGGGAGCGGACGCTCTCCCAGGAGGTTTGGCAGCGGGGCGTTCTCCCAGCAGTGCGGCGCGCTGACGTCGAACGCATGAGCGCTGACGCGCTCCCGGGAGAGAATCCTCTCCCCCGGAACCCCCTCGTTATTTTTCGGGCGGCACAATCAAATTCCCCAAGAGGCGGGGCGGCGCAATCAAAATTTCCAGGGGGTCTGGGGGAGCGGACGCTCTCCCAGGAGGTTGGCAGCGGGGCGTTCTCCCAGCAGTGCGGCGCGCTGACGTCGAACGCATGAGCGCTGGCGCGCTCCCGGGAGAGAATCCTCTCCCCCGGAACCCCTCGTTATTTTTCGGGCGGCGCAGCGCTCTCCCAGCGGCGGCGCTGTCGCTCTCGCCTACCGCTCTTCGGCGAGCGCGGGCCAGCGGTGGCCCCAGGGGCGGGCGCGCTCGATAGCGGCGGCGGCTCGCAGCACCCCGATGTCGTCGTAGAGACGCCCGACAATCTGCACAGCCAGGGGGAGCCCGTTGGAGTGAAAGCCGGCGGGGACGGCGGCGGCGGGGTTGTAGGCGTGATTGAACGGCGTGTTGAAGCTCTGCGGCGGACGCGACCGGTCGGGCGTCCGCACGGCGTCGATGAGCTGGGCCGGGCCCATCTCCGGACTCAGGAGAAGGTCGTAGCTGCGGAACCACTCTTGCACGCGCTGCCCGTATGCGCGATTGCGCCGGACGATGCGCCGGTACTGCCAGGCCTTGGCGTGAGGGCCGGCCTCGTAGACTGGCCGGGCGACGTCGCTGAGGTCGTCGAGGTGCTTTTCGAGGAAGTTGGGGATCATCGCTTCGGCGGCGGCGTAGTGGTCGCCGGAGTAAGCCCAGACTCCCGGCTCCAGCTCCTCCGGCTCGTCGATAGTGGGTGGGTCGGCTTCGGAGACGATGCAGCCCGCGTCCTCGAAGAATCGGGCTGTCTCGCGCACGAGGCCGAGCGCCTCCTCGTCCATAGCGAAGCCCCGGCCAAAGTCGTAGCTGACGGCGACGCGGAGCCCTCGCAGGTCGCCGTTAGCGAAGGCGAAGTAGTCGTTGACCAGCGGGAGATTGGACTCGGCGTCGCGAGGGTCGCGCCCGGCGATCGCCTGCAGGATGAGGGCGCTGTCGCGCACCGTGCGCGTCATGGGGCCGTTGTGGGAGCGGCCCGGCGCGGCGCGCCAGGTCTGCACCGAGGGGATGCGCTGGTAGGTGGGTTTGAGGGCGAATATGCCGTTGAGGGCTGCAGGCATGCGGACGGAGCCGCCGGAGTCGGTGCCGATAGCGAGGGGGCCAAGGCCGGCGGCGACCTGCGCGCCAGCCCCGCCGCTTGAGCCGCCGCAGGTGTGGTCGAGGCTCCAGGGGTTGCGTCCCGCCGGGCTGATGCGGTTGTCGACAGCGCCGTGAAGAGCGAACTCCGGGAGGTTGGTCTTGCCGATGAGGACGCCCCCCTCGCGCCGGATGCGCCGCGCGATTTCGGAGTCGGGCTGATGGTTGCCGGCGAACGCCAGAGAGCCGTAGGTTGTGGGCGGCCCGGCCATCTCGATGCTGTCCTTCAGAGAGATGGGGACGCCGCAGAGCAGGCCGCGCTCTCCGGCGCCGAGCCATGCAGCCTCCGCGGCTTCCGCCGCCTGCATAGCGTCGTCGATGTTGAGGGCGAGAAATGCGCTGAGCGCAGGGTTGAGGCGCTCGATGCGTTCAAAGACTTCGCGGGCGACCTCGACGGGAGAGAAGTCGCGCTTGCGGTAGCCGTCGATGAGTTCGACGGCGGAGAGCCGCCAAAAGCCGGGGCCGGCCATATCAGTCCTCCTCTGGGCGGGAAGCCCTCTCAGTGCGGCGCCTTGCGCCGTCGCGGGCCGAAGGGAGGGGAGCGGACGTTACTCGGCCAGCTGCTCCTTCAGCAATGCGGTCTGGCGGGACATCGGCACGCCGGCCCAGCGAGGCTCGCGGTCTTCACGCTCGATGGTCAGTTCGATGAGGACGGGGCCGGTCATCGCCCAGATTCCAGGGAGACGCTCCAGCAGGTCTTCCGCAGCCTCGATCTTGAGAGCATCGGCGTAGCCGGAGGCTTTGGCGAGCGCCACCCAATCGAATTTGCCCTGCGCCGGCAAGTCCTGGTTGCCGGTGCTCTGGTGGAGCCCGTTCGCAAACACGAAGTGGTAGAGATTGGCGGGGGCCTGCCCGGCGATGGTTACGAGGGAGCCCAGTTGCATGAGGAGGCTGCCGTCGCCGTCGAGCACCATCACCTTTTTGTCGGGGCGCGCCATGGCGAGGCCGAGCCCTATGGATGATGCGCTGCCCATACACTGCGACGCGTCGACGTGGAGGCGCTCGCCCTGGCCCGCTTGATGCCAGGGGTGGATGGACTGCATCGTGGCGACCGAAACGGCGTCGCCGCGTCCTTCTGCGAGAATGGAGATGGCTTCGTCGCGTTGCATGTCAGGTGGTTGGAGCTCCGATGATGACGGCGACAGGCCCCATCGTTTCGTGGGCCTGACGGTAGGCTCTCTCGATGTTGGGGAGGTCGTCCGGGCCTTCGATGCGGTAGTTCGGCACGCCCCAGGCGTCGAGCGTGGGCTCGACCATCCGGACGGCGCGGGATTTGCTCTCCTCGACGGGCAGCATGGGGTCGCGTTGGAATTGGCCGACGAACATTAGCGTGGGGATGCGCGCGTCGAGGGGAATGGCCTTGATGGTGTTGATTGAAGCGAATATGCCGTTGTTCTGGATGACCAGGAGAGGGTTCTTCCCGCCGATGTAGAGGCCTGCGTTGATCCCTATCGCCTCGTCCTCGGTGCAGGCGATCATGAAGCGGATGTCCGGGTCGTCTGCGAGAAGGGCGATGAGCGTCTTCTGGTAGGAGTCGGGGATGCAGACGACATGGTCGACGCCGAGCTTCTTGATCTCGGCGGCGATCAGCGTGGCGTCGACTCCCCTGGCGGCGGGCGCTGCTTGGGCGGTCATCGGCTACGCCCCCGCGATGCAGGAGAGCTCGACCTCGGCGTTCTGCTCGAGGTCGGCCCCCACGATGTTCATAGTGGGAGGATCTGCGCCGAGAAGCTCTGCGGCGAGCCCGACGAACTCGTCCTCGAAGTTGATGTCGTCGAGGAACACGTCGAGACGGAGGATGTTTTCGATCGAGGAGTCGAACCGGTTGAGCGCCGCGTCGAGACGCTTGAGGGCTTGGCGGGCCTGACCGCGGCGGTCGCCGTAAAGATCTTGTCTCACGGCGCCGGTCTGCTCGTCGGCGAGGCCGGACGCGGCTGACGCGAAGACGAGCCCGTTGGCCTTTACCGCCTGCGCGCGGTCAGGCTCTTCAGGGAGCCAGGCGATCTCCCGGGGGCTGCCGGGGTTGACCGCGACGCCGCCGATCTCCATAAGGCCGCGTCCGCCCAGGTGCGTGCCGACGGCGTAGGCGGCGAAGGGCAGCTTCCCGTCGAACCGCTCCTTGAGGGACTGACGGTAGGGCGCCGCGTCGGCGACGCGCTTGAGGGCGCAGTCGGTGCGGACGAGGTCGTCGAGAGTCCCGCCGCCCTTTTCGATGTGGGATCGGAGCCACTCGTAGGTGTAGAAGAGTTCGGTATCGAACTGCTCCGGAACCTCCTCCGGCGCCTCCTGGTCGGTATAAGGGTTGGAGCGGCCGCGGACGCCGATAATGTAAGTGAAGTCGCCGCAGCGAGTGATGCGGGAAGCGCGTCCTCGGTGGGGTTGTTCGACGAAGACCTGGCGCTCGAGGTCGGGCGTGACAGCCTGGACGACCGCGGTGAGCATATTGACGCCGGCCATCTTGCACTGGGCGCCGAAGCTGACTGCGAGCTTGTGCCCTTCTTCTCCGAAGTGGTCAGGCCAAGTGGCCATTCGTTCGAGGCGCCAGTGCTGGCCGGAGGTGAAGTTTTCGATCCACACCGCGCAGTCGCCGCTGTAACCCGCTTTCTGGAGGCGGAGGGCCTGCCGCCCGTAGGCGTTGTTGCATTGAGCGGCGGCCTGGTTGTCGAGTTCGGGGTCGACCTGTTCGGTGCGGATGTCGCGGTGGCCGTCGGAGCTGGATAGGAAGAGGTAGGGGCCGTAACGAAGGACAGCCGCCATATTGCGGTTGCGCTCGTCCGCGAGGAGTATCTCTTTCGTGTGCCGGTTCTCAGCCACAGCTAGCCCCCGTTTGGCCCTTGGATGCCGAAGATGCGCTGGGAGCGCCCCCAGACGACGTCGTGGACGAGATCCGGGTCGGCCCCGGAGAACATTCGCTCCATCGCGGGGGTGGCGTCGGGCCACGTCTGCCCTTGCTCGTGGGGGTAGTCGCATCCCCAGATGACGCTGTCGCGGATGAGGAACTCCGGGTCGGGGATCATCTTGGCGCCGATGTAGTCCTCTTCGAAGGTGAAGCTCATATTGTTGCGGAGGTAGTGAAGAGGGCTCTGTTGGAGGGGGTAGATGTTGTCGGGCCCGCGGTCGTTGTAGCAGCGCTCCATCCACTGGAAGAGGAAGGGGAGCCATCCGATGCGGCACTCGGCCATGGATACGTGAAGGTTGGGGTAGCGGTCGAACATGCCGCTGAAGACGAACTGGGCGATGTGCTTGCCGGCAGGGTTGAAGGGCACCTGGGAGAAGTGAGCGAGGGACTGGCCGTACTCGTTGGGGGGGTAGGGGGTGCCAGCGGCGTCGCCGATGTGGGTGCAGATCACCGTGCCGGTCTCCTCGGCGGCGGCCCACAGGGGCTCCCACGCGGGAGACCACACGCCTTCGGCCATATCGTTGGGGCTTAGCTCCACGGCCTTCGCGCCTTGCTCTACGAGGCGGTAGAGTTCGTCGACGCAAGTCTCGGGGAAGGCGGCGTGAAGCCAGGGGAGCACAATGAGGCGGTCGCGGTCGAGCGAGGCGACTTCGAGCGTCCAGTCGTTGAACGCGCGGTAGATCTCCTTCTCCATCTCTTTGTCTTTGAAGACCCACTTGCGGGTGTTGCCATAGAAGACGCCGGCGTAGAACTCGCCGAGGTCCATATGCTGGAGGAGGATTTCGGGGTCTGACGGAGGCAGACGCCCCTCCTCGATTTCGATCGGATCGAACCGCTTGGCGTACTTCGCCCAGTCCTTACCGTCGGCTGCGAAGGCGTGAATGTCGCCCTCCCACTCCCAGGCGGTGCCTTTGGGCGACTCGACGACTTTAGGGGCGGCGTCCTTGTACTTGGCCGAGATTCGGGACTGAATGATGTCGCGGGGGTACCAGACGAGGTCGATGTGGTTGTCGGCGGAGATGTACTTGTAGTCCACCTCTGCGCCGACGCGCATGTCGCGGATGCTGGCGTTGCGGCGGCGCGCCGTGCCGCCCAGCCTGTCTGCGCGTACGTTTTCCTCGGGCATCATCGGCTCCTTTCGCCCTCGCGTCTATCGCAATGAGCGCGAGAATCGTAGGATTGACGGGCAAGGGTGTCAAGGAGCACGCCCACGAAGGGGAGGGATACGCAGCGATGGCGATTGTTTACTCGACGACCGACAGGCCGACTGCAGCGGAGGTCGCCGCGCTGCTGCGAGAGGGCGGCTTCAACCGCCCGCTGGACGATATGGAGCGCGTGGAGCGGATGCTGCGGAACGCCGACATCATCGTTGCCGCGCGTGACGGCGATGCGCTCGTCGGGGTAGTGAGGGGGCTTGCCGACTACGCCTGCTACGCGCTCGTCACCGAGTTGTGCGTGGTGCCGCCGTACAAGGGGATGGGGATAGGACGCGAGCTGCTGCGGCTGTTCCGCGAGGAGACAAGCGAGGAGTGCGCGGTGCTCCTGCACTCGAGCGAGGAGGGGCACGCGTTCTACGGCCACATCGGTTGGGAGTCGATCGACCGCTGCTGGCGCCTCCCCCGGGCGCGGTAGGCCTCGCCTATTATGGCAAGGCGCGTTTAGGGGAGGCAGCGGTGACAGGGGGCGGCGTGTCGCTTTTGGTTGGCGCGGTTCATTGCGGCTTCGAGAGTCTCGAACTCTAGCCAACGGTTGTGGGACAGGTGGTAGCTGTCTCGGTTGATTACATGGACGCAGGCGCTCGTGTGAACGCGGGCGTGGTTGTTGGGGTCGTTTTCGTAGACGTAATAGCTGATCGGCATGGGGGGCTCCAGGCGCTGGGTGGGCGCGAGCGGCATTATCGCAACTCTCGCAAGGTCGTGGAGAAGAGGGTTTCCCAGACACCGTAGGCGACGATGACGCCGCCGGCGGTGGCGAGGGCGGTGAGATGCCGTGGCCGCCTATCGTGGCAAGGCGCGTTACGCGTTAGGGGAGGCAGTCGGGGCAGGGGGCGGCGTCTTGCTTTTGGTTGGCGCGGTTCATTGCGGCTTCGAGAGCCTCGAACTCCAGCCAGCGGTTGTCGGGCAGGCGGTCGCTGGCTCGGTTGATTACATAGACGCAGGCGCTCGTGTGGACGCGGGCGCGTTGGGTGGGGTCGTCTTCGTAGACGTAGTAGCTGATCGGCATGGGAGGCTCCAGGCGCTGGGTGGGCGCGAGCGGCATTATCGCAAATCGCGCAGGGTCTTGGAGAAGAGGGTTTCCCAGACGCCGTAGGCGACGATGACGCCGCCGGCGGTGGCGAGGGCGGCGCGTCCGCCGAAAGCTTCGGCGAGGGCGGTGATGCCGAGGACGGCTAGAGGGATAAGGCCGCCTATCATGGCGTTGAGCGCTTGCACGCGGCCCCGCATCTCCGGGTCGGAGTAGGTCTGCAGCGTGGCGAGGTGCACGACGGTGCGTCCGGAGTGGCCGATGCCGACGGGGAGCATCAGCAGGAGCGAGAGCAGGTACCAGCCCGAGAAGGCGAACCCGACGACGCCTGCGCCGAAGAGCGTGAAGAAGCTGACGAGGAGCAGCCCCTTGCGCTGAAAGTCGCCCAGCGATGCGGCGCTGGTCGAGCCGAGCAGCGAGCCGATTCCAAAGAAAGTGAAGAGGAGGCCAACGCCGTCGGCTTCGATGTTGAGAAGGTCTTGCGCGAGCGGGAGAAGGTGCTGGAACGGCTGCCCGAAGACGGTGATGACGAACCCGATGAGGATGAGATTGCGCAGCACCGGCTCCTGCCGGATGTAGCGCACGCCGTCCATAGGCGACCCCCCGCGGCGGCGGGAGCTCCTTCCGGCGGCGCCGTAGACAGGGACTGCAAGCATCAGGAGCATCCCGGCGGCGTAGAGGCCAACGATGAGCAGGTACGCCCACTCGGGCCCGACGCGCGCGAAGAGGACGCCTGCGACCAAGGGCATCACGACGCGGTTCGCGTTCTGCGACATGGTGTGCAGGCCGGTCGCATTGAGCAGATGGCCGCTGTCGACGAGCCCTCCGATGATGGCTCGGCGGGTTGGAGTGATGAACACCATGACCGAGCCCTGGAAGACGCCGATGATGGCGATGTGCCACCACTGAAGGAGGTCGAGCATGACGCCGACGCCTGAAATGGCGGCGAACAGGGCCATGAGGGCGCCGCACACGATGAGGATATTGCGCATCGACGTTTTGTCGGCGAGCGCGCCGGCGATCGGGGAGAGCACAAGCGACGGGGCGTTGTTGGCGGCGATGACGATGCCGAGGACGATCGGCGCGCGGTCGGCGAGGTCGAACGCAAGAACGGGGCGCACGAGCACGGTCGCCTGCATCGCGCCGAAGTAGAAGAGCATGGCGATGAAGTAGGCGCGATAGGCAGGGGCAGAGAGCGAATCGAAGGTGTGGAGCCGTCGTCGGCTGCGCTCCGGCGCGGGAGGGTTGGGAGGTTGCTCCGTCATAGCGGCGATGCTATCCCCGCGCCTGGTCAATTGCCACTGGGCGAGTGCTCCCCAGCCCGTCCCCGTGGCGGGAGAAAGCCGGGGCGGAGAACAGAACAGGGGCGGGATTGCTCCCGCCCCTGTGATTGTCCTGCTGAGCGACGCCTGTGCTAGTCGGGAACGTTGGCGAAGCCGGGGAAGACCTTCAGCGGGTTGTCGTGGATGATGGTCACCTTGTCCTCTTCCGAGAGCGAGGGCAGGTAGTCGATGACCGGGAGCAGGTTGTCGGAGGTGAGCCCAACAGCGGTTCCGGAGGGGTGGTCGCTCTCCTGGCGGACGTTGCGTCCGGAGCCTGGCGCCTCGGTGCCGAAAGCTATGTTGGCGACGCCCCACTGCTTGATCGCGAGCTCCAGGTAGTCGATGTCGTAGGTGCAGGTGTCGAAGAAGAGGTTGTCGCCTTCCCAGTTGCCGCGGTGCCGGGAGGAGGAGATGAAGCGGTCGAGGGCTCCGCCGGCGTGGGCGATGCAGATGCGGAGGCCAGGGAACTTCTCGAAGAGGTTGCTGAAGGCGAGGATGCGAGTGGCCAGGAAGGTCTCGACGACGAAGCCGACCTGGTAGTTGCTGGGAATGTGGCCGATACGCGGGTCGAGACAGTTGGTGCCGTGGATGAATACGGGCACGTTCCACTCCTGGCACTTCTCGTAGACGGGATACCAGTAGGGTTCGTGCATTCCGGGGGAGTTATGCCTGCCGTCGGGGTCTGGGCTGAGGTACGTGCCGGCGAAGCCGTACTCCTTAACGTTCATCTCGAATTCAGGGATGCAGTTGCTGAGGTCGGGCGCTTCGGCAATTTGGGGGAGCATAGAGGCGCCGAGGTAGCGGTTGGGGAAGTTCTGGACCTGCTTGCGGATGGTGTCGTTAGTGAACTCGCACCACGGATAGAGCAGGTGTCGGGGCATCCATCCCATCATCGTGAAGGGGCGCGGGCCGATTATCTGGACGTCGATGTTGCGCTCGTCCATGTACTCGGTGTGCATGGTGTTGGTGCGCAGGAAGGCTTCGTCGCTGAGGTCGCCGGACGCGGAGCCGGTGGCGCGCAGAGGGCTCGGCCCGACGTGCCCGGAGGAGAACCCTCCGACAATCCAGGTGCGCACCGAGTTAGGCGCTGAGACGTGACCGTGGACATCCAAGACCTTGGTTCCTTTGAACATAGTCTCCTCCTCACTACAGGGTCGGATTTACGTAGCGCAACGGCGCCGACTATCACGCTGCGCTCGCGAGGGTAGTGCTTCCTATCGCACTATGCAACCGTAGGCGACGAGGGCGCGCGTTGCGCGAGATGGGGGTGGGCGCTCTCCCGCCAGCCAAGCCGGATGCGGCTGCCTGCCGGACGCCTTGCCCCCAGCGCAGCCGCACCGCCGGGAGAGCGTCGCGCCGGAAGCGGCCAGCCGGAGGCTGCCGGGGCGCGTCAGTCAGGGAGATGGGAATGGCCGCAGCGGACGTAGTTGGGCGCGGAGAAGATCCCCGGACTAAAGTTGACCTTCCTGGCGCTTACCTTGGAGTAGGGGCTATCGATCAGTTGGCTCTCAGTCGTGAACAGCAGATAGCCGCCGGTGTCGAAGAAAGCGGCGGGATACGCCCTTGGGCGCTCGTAGAACGTACTGTCTTTGTGGTAGTAGGCCTTGGCGACCCAATCGAGTCCGTGCGACTCCCTTAGCATCTCGCCTGTGACAGGCCGGGCGCTATACGGGCGGGGCGGCTCGTGCACAGCGCCTCCGCCTTCGACAGTCGGAGGCATCTCTGATGTAACTGACCGGCCTGCCAGGCTCGTCCAGCCCCAGAACCACGCGCAGCACCTGGTTGGGCGTGCCGAAGATAAGGCCGAGTTCGACTGCCCGCTTCTCGAGCTCTTGCCGGACTTCGTCGTCGATGCGCATGACAGGCGCCATTCCCTCCACCTCCACGAGAGACGGATGGTACTGTTCCGCGTAACCAACGAGCCTGATTTGTTACGCTGTTACACCTCCTTAGAAGCTTCCCTCTCTGAGCGATAGCTCCTCACTGACCCAGGCGCCTGAGTCCAGAGCGCCGTAGCCCGTAAACGCGAAATGGAGACGCCGGTTCCGGCGTCTCCATTCTGTCGCTATCCGTACGCTATCGTTGGCGGCCGGCTATCCCGCGAGTACGCCCGCCTCCGCAGGGATCTGGTCGAAGATTTTGGCGTTGGCGTACTGGTCGTGGACAGGGATTTGATGCTTGAGATCGATGAGCTTGCCTGTCTTGGCCGACTCGATGACTGCGAGGGTCGCCTCGAGAGTAGCCATGCCCCACTCCGGCGTGTGGTAGACAGGGGCGCCCTCGACGACCGCTTCGTAGAGCTCCTTCAGTTCGGCGCGCCGGTTCATAGCCCATCCGGATGGCGGCTTGAGGTCGATAGTGTGGTGGCCGTTGTTGTCGTAGATCGTAATGCCGTAGGCGGAGCGGGTGATGTCGCCCCGGTCGCAGGAGACCACGACGAACCCCGGCTCGGCGGGCACCCAGGGCTCGCCGCCCGGGTCGCGGTTCTGGCCCTCGCGCTTGAACACCTCGACTTCGCGTTCGCCGCCGATGCGAATGGCCTGCTTGTCGGACTCTTCGTCGCGGTCGCCGCTAATCATCCCGTTGCGCACGAGAATGCGCTCGTCTTCGCCGTAGCGCTGGCGATCATGGCCCCAGGGCACGAGCTGGGCGCCCATAAAGTAGCCGTGGGCGTTGTGGATGATGGTGGAGAAGGCGCCGTTTTCGAACTCGAAGAGGGCGGAGTAGTAGCCGGGGATTGGGCGCTCCGGCATCCACTGGCCGACGACACCGCGGACGTTCTTGATCATTCCGCCGCCGAGTAGCCGTACGGTGTCGATCTGGTGGGGGCCCTGCCGGTAGACGAGTCCGCCGCCCTGGGCGAGGTCGAGCTCCTCGGAAACGCGTGGGCGGAGCAGCCAGTCGGTGTAGGCCATGAAGTTGATGGAGCGGACGGCGCCAAGCTGGCCGGACTGGATGATGCTGTACATCTTGCGGAACGGCGGGATGAAGGAGCGGGTGTGCCCTGCGATGAGCACGTTGCCGGTGCGTTTTGCGGCGTCGCACATTGCCTGCGCTTCTTCGAGGTTGAGCGCCATAGGCTTTTCGACGACGACGTGCTTGCCGTGCTCGAGGGCGTAGATGGTCATGGGGGCGTGGAACCGGTTGGGGGTGGAGATCCACACGGCCTCGACGTCGGGGTCGTCGCAGAGCTCCTCGATGGATGCGTAGGCTTTGGCCTCGTAGCGGGCCTGGAAGCGTTCGCGCGTAAGGGGGTTGATGTCCGCGCCGGCGATGAGGTCGATCTCCTCCATCTGCTCGAAGGCGGGGAGCATTTCCGTTCCGCCTACGCCAATGCCGGCCATTGCTACGCCGAGGGTTCGTTTGGTTGTCATATCCGTCTCCTTTGGAAGCTGGAAGCGTTGGGCACGTTATACACGAGAGAAGCGGGGGCGCGCTACATAAGGCTGCTTGATGCCCACTGTTCAGCGTCGGCGAGGAGCGTAGGCGCCGGCGCGCTGCCGGGAGAGCGTTCGCTCCGCAGGCCCTTGGTCGTCAGTCCGGCAGCTGCCGGACGCGTCGTCTGCGGGCTTACGAATCTTCTTCTTCGCGGATGAGGCGCTCGGCGTAGCCGATGAGCGTCTGCTCTCGCTCGGCGGGGGTGGATTTTGCTTCGAAGTAGCTGCGCAAGGCGTCGAGAGGTTCGAGCTGCTCTGCGTTGTCGGTTGGCAGGCGAGCGCGGCGCTCCCGCTGCACGCGGCGCTCGATTCCGGCGACGTGGAAGGCTGCCTGGAGCGCCTGGCGCACGATAGGCTCGCGGAAGGCGGGCTCCTGCTCCGAGGTCATTTCGATGCGGAGGCGCACGATGGACCGCTCGAACTCGGGGCCGGCGCGCCGGTTGATCGCCGCCAGCGCAGCGTCTGTCGGGTCTTCGCCGGGGCGGACGGTCGCGTTGATGGTGAGCATAGGGCGGGCCTGGACGGCCACGAACTCGTAGCTGGCGAGTCGTTCGCCGCGCGGTTTCGAGGGATCGATCTCGACGACGACGAACCCCTTTTCGTCGCGCTCTTCGCCGAAGTCGACGCGCTCGATGCTGCCGGCGTAGACGACGGGGGGATGCTGGGCGAGGGTCTGATGGCGATGCATATGACCGAGCGCCACGTAGTCGAACTCGGGCCGGGCGACCGTTCCGAGGCCGAGTGCGTGGTCGTTGCCGAGCATCATCGATTGTTCGGAAGCGGCGGTGGCGCCGGTGACGGTTACATGGCCGCAGAGCACGGCGGGAGTTGCAGGGTCGAGGTCGTCGATCTCTTTCTGCAGGAAGTCGGCGAGGCGGGACTCGATGCTCTGCTTGATCTGTTCGAGGGTCATATTGCGTGTGGCGTCGCGGGCGAGGTATTGCCCGATGCGGATCCAGGGCAGGGCGACGACCTGCAGGTCGCCGGCGCGGGTGCGCATGCGGCGGGTCTCGAGGGTCTGACCGACCATTACGTTTTCGACGTTGAGGGTTGGGAAGATCTCGAGGGCGGTCGCACGGTTGGCGATGTGCGGGAGATCGTGGTTGCCGACGACGAGGAAAGAGGGGACGCCGGCGGCGGAGAGACGGGCGATGCGCCGGGCGAACTCGCGCTGATGGGTCTGCGACGGGTCGCGGAGCTTATAGGCGTCGCCGGAGAAGAGGACGGCGTCGATTCCGCGGGTGAGCGCGTAGTCGATGGCGTAATCGGTGGCGGCGAGGAAGTCGAGGAGGCGAGTGCTGGCGCCGATGTACTGTTCGCGGGCCTCGTCGGGCGCGAAGTAGGGGGGCAGCGCGTCCACGTCGGCCTGCGCGGCGGCCCGTCCGTAGGTTTCGACGCCTATGTGAATGTCGGAGAGGTGGAGGAGGCGCATAGTCAGGTGTTCACCGGCGTGGCAGTGGAAGCGCGCCCTAGTACTCGATCGCGGTCCGCGGCTCTAGTCGCTCGGTGACGGGGTCGACCTTGAAGCCGAGGTTCTCGAGGGTCGTCACGCCGACGAGCGGGGCGCCTCCGTCTTCGGCCAGGGTGACGAGAACGGGGCTCCTGACGCCTTCCAGTTGCGCGTCTGCGAGGGCGAGCCGCCTGGCCACTACGCGCCCGTCGGAGAGTTCGACTTGCACTTCACGGACGACCTTCAAGCCGAGCCGCAGCCCAAGCTCGAGCGGAATCTTCGAGAAGGTGGCCCCTGTGTCGACGAGGCATCGCAACGTTTCCGTTGCGGATGCTCCAGGGATGGTTATGTCTGTGCAGGTAGCGCCCATGGGGAGAGTTTACATCGCCGCGCGCTCGTAACGGGCGGGCGGGAGAGACGATTCCTTCCTACCCCCTGCCGCCCATGGAGCGGAGCTGCTCGCGGACGGCGTGGGGGAGGTCGGGGATGGGGACGCGGGTCTGGGCCATGGTGTCGCGGTTGCGGATGGTTACGGCGTTGTCTTCCTCGACGGTCTGGAAGTCGATGGTGACGCAGAGCGGCGAGCCGATTTCGTCCTGCCGGCGGTAGCGGCGGCCGATGGACTGGGCGTCGTCGTACTGGCAGCGGAAGGAGCGAAGCATTTCGGCGTAGACGCTGCGGGCTGTGGGGGTCAGTTTGGGATTGCGGCTAAGAGGGAGGACGGCGACCTGCACCGGGGCGATGTCGGGGTGGAAGCGGAGGACGACGCGCGTCTCCTCCTTGCCGTCGCCGGTGGGGGCGAGCTCTTCGTCGTAGGCGTCGAACATAAAGGTGAGGGCGGCGCGGTCGGCGCCGGCGGCAGGTTCGATGACGTAGGGGAAGTAGTGCTCGTTCAGCTTCTGGTCGAAGTACTTCAGGTTCTTGCCGGAGTAGGTCTCGTGCTGGCTGAGGTCGAAATCGGTGCGGTTGGCGACGCCTTCGAGTTCGCCCCATCCCCACGGGAAGCGGTATTCGATGTCGGAGGTGGCCTTGGCGTAGTGGGCTAGTTCGTCGGGGTCGTGGGCGCGGAGGCGCAGGTTCTCCTCTTTGATGCCGAGGCGCCCGTACCAGGCGAAGCGCTCCTGTATCCAGTACTCGTGCCACCGTTCGTCGTCGCCGGGCTTGACGAAGAATTCCATCTCCATCTGCTCGAACTCGCGGGTGCGGAAGATGAAGTTGCCGGGGGTGATTTCGTTGCGGAAGGACTTGCCGATCTGGGCGATGCCGAAGGGGAGTTTGAGGCGTGAGGATGTGACCACGTTGTCGAAGTTGATGAAGATGCCCTGCGCGGTTTCGGGGCGCAGCCACACCTGGTTGGCGGAGTCTTCAACGGGGCCGACGAACGTTTTGAACATGAGGTTGAACATACGGGGTTCGGAGAGGGACGCGCCGTCGTCGGGGCAGTGTGCCGGATCGTCGAGCTGGTCGGCGCGGAAGCGTTTGCGGCATTGGGGACATTCGACGAGGGGGTCGGTAAAATTGGCGGCGTGGCCGCTGGCTATCCAGACCTCGGGATTCTGGACAATGGCGCTGTCGAGCCCGACGACGTCCGGGCGCTCGTAGACTACGGCGCGCCACCAAGCCTCCTTGACGTTGCGCTTGAGCTCGACGCCGAGGTGGCCATAGTCCCAGCTGGAGCCGATGCCTCCGTAGATCTCGCTGGATGGGAAAACGAAGCCTCGCCGCTTGGCAAGAGAGACGATTTTGCTGAGATCGACGGCGTTGGTCATGGAGCCTCCGTGTCCTGCGCGGCCGGCTGTCGCGAGGAGATGGAACTAAGTATAGCGGGGTGCGCGCCTGCGCCTCGTGGCGCCAGGCCGGGCGTGGGGTAAATCCGTAGAACCGTTGGCCGTCGGCGCGCGTAGTAGAGTGCACGGCGGTTGAGCGAACCCTGGGGCAGACGCCGCAACACAGAGCGCGGGAGCGCATCGGAGGGACATTGTGAAGAAGGGGAAACTACTTGCCGCGGTCGCCGTCGGTTTGCTTGCGGTCGCCGCGCTTGGAGGCGTCGCGCTGGCGCAGACCGAAGACAGCGAGGCCGGCGAGAAGGCGACGTTCGCTGCGCGTCTGGCGGAGAAGCTCGGCCTGACGGAGGCGCAGGTGCAGACGGCCATCGACGAGGTTCGGGAGGAGCGGAAGGCGGAGCGCCTGGCGGCTTGGCAGGAGAAGTACAACGCCCGGCTCGATATGCTCGTCGAGAAGGGGGTCGTCACCGAGGAGCAGGCCGCCGAGATACGGTCGAAGATGGAGGCTCAGAGCGACTTGGAGATCGACGTACCCGGCTTCGGCAAGCGCGAGGGCTTCGGCTATGGCCACAGCCGGGGCAAGGGCTGGGCCATCGGGCCGAAGGGGAAGTTCGGAGGCGGCAAGGGCTGGCGCATCTGGGATTCACGGGACGGTAACGGTCTTGTTGAAGCGGCGCCGACCGGCAATCCCGCCTGACGGTCGCTGCGTTAGCGAGTGCGGGAAGCGCGCCGCCGCTCGTAATCGGCGCCCTGCCGTACTCCAATCCACGAGGCGCCCCGCCCTATAATGGGGCAGGGCGCCGCTGTTTCGGGGCGCAGGAGACAGGACGACCATGGCGGACGGCAGAATCCTTTCGGGGATGCGCCCATCGGGCAGGCTTCATCTGGGGAACTATTTCGGCGCTCTGCAGAACTGGGTGCGTCTGCAGGACGAGTACGAGTGCTTCTACATGGTGGCCGATGTGCACGCGCTGACTACCCTTTCGGGCGCGGACGAGGTTGCGAGCATTGGCCGGGATACGCATGAGATGGCGCTCGACTGGCTCGCAGCGGGCCTCGACCCCGAACGCTCGGCGCTGTTTGCGCAGTCCCACGTGCCCGAGCATCTGGTGCTGAGCGGGCTGCTGGGGATGAGCACTCCGCTAGGCTGGTTGATGCGCGTCCCGACGTTCAAGGAGCGTGTGCGGCAGATGGGAGAGGACGAGGAGCACGTACCGTTCGGGCTCGTCGGCTATCCGGTGCTGCAGACCGCGGACATCATCGTCTACAAGGCCGATAAGGTGCCGGTGGGGGTCGATCAGGCGCCGCATCTGGAGATTTCGCGCGAGATCGTGCGGCGATTCAATCGCTTGTACGGAGAGACATTCCCTGAGCCGCTTCCGTTGCTGACCGACACTCCCATGGTGTACGGGACAGACGGGCAGTCGAAGATGAGCAAGAGCCTCGATAACCACATCGAACTGGCGGCGTCGGACGAGGAGACGTCGAAGCGGGTGATGACGATGGTGACGGACCCTCAGCGCGCGCGCCGCTCCGATCCCGGCAGGCCGGAGGTGTGCAACGTGTACGCCTTGCAACAGATATTCAACCCCGGCAAGGCGAACGAGATCCACCGGATGTGCACGACGGCGGCGATAGGCTGCGTCGACGACAAGCGCGATCTTGCCGAGGGCGTCAACGTCTACTTGCGGGAGTTCCGGGAGCGGCGGCGCGAGCTTGCCGAGCGGCCCGACCGAGTGCGAGAGGCGCTTGCCGAGGGCGCGCGCCGCGCAAGCGCGGTGGCGCGCGAGACCGTGGCCGAGGTGTACGAGCGGATGGGGTTGCGGTAGATGACTGCTGCTCCCCCGTTGCCCGTGGCTGTTGACGGGTCGAGCGCGCTCGATGTCGCGGAGCGCGCGGCGGCGGCGGCGGCGGACGAGATCCGGCGGCGATTGCCCGACGCGATGGCCCCCGACTCGCGCGAGCGGCTGAGGGTTACGTCGAAGGGCGGATGGAACAACAGCGTCACCGAGGTTGACCTTGCAGCAGAGGACGCGGCGCTTGCAGTGCTCAGAGAGGCGTTTCCGAGTCACGCTATCGTAAGCGAAGAGACGGGGCCGCACGGAACTGGTTCGGCCTATCAATGGTGGGTGGACCCCATCGACGGCACGTTAAATTTTGCGAAAGGGCTTCCGCACATCTGCGTCAGCGTGGGACTGTGGGCAGACGGCGAGCCGCTGGCGGGGGCGCTGCTCGACCCTGTCAGGGACGAGAGGTTTTCGGCTGCGGCAGGCCAGGGGGCGACGATTAACGGCGCGCCTGCGTTTGCGTCGTCAGAGACGGATTTGAGAGAGGCGCTGCTCGGGTTCGATATGGGCTACAAGGGGCCGGAGGGCAAGCTGCTGCTGTCGGCCATTCACGACCTGTGGCCGGGGTTTCAGTCGGTGCGGATGATGGGTTCGGCGGCGCTGGGGGTGACGTACGCGGGCTGCGGCAGACTCGATTTGTATGCGCACCACTACCTGCAAGGGTGGGATCTGGCGGCGGCGATTCTGTTCGTGCGCGAGGCGGGCGGCATGGTTACAGACCTGAACGGCGGACCGGCGAGGCCGGAGAGCGGCAGCATTGTGGCGGGCGCGCGGGGTCTGCACGAGGCGTTTATGGCGGCGCCTGCAGGGAGCGCGTGGCGGGCGTCGGCGCGGTAGGCCCGCGCGCAGCGCCTCCGTCAAAGGGAGCAGCAGGCAGCCGCGACTGCCGGCGAGTTGAGCTAGAGGCTGGACAGTGACTGCAATACCTCGCTGGCTACGGCCTTACGAACAACGCGCTCGCGGCATCGCCTATCGGGCGCCGGCGCCGCCTGCAATTCGCATGATCGCCGACCTGATTATTCGGACGGCGCACAACTTCGCCCGCGACGACGGTCCGCACATGGCTGCGGGCGTGGCGTACTACGCTGTCTTCTCGCTGTTCCCCCTGGGGGTCGTGACTATTACGATTGCGAGCTATGTGCTGGACCCGTCCACAATCCAGATGCGGCTGTTGGACTTCATAGAAGACCAGTTGCCCGGCGCTACGACGTCGGAGTTTGTGCAGACCAACGTCGAACGGCTCTCGGCGGCGCGGGGCGGGCTGGGGGCGGCGGCGCTGATCGGCCTCTTCTGGACTGCGCGAGCGGTATTCGGCGCAGTTCACCGTGTGGTGAACCGCGCGTGGAAGGTGACGGATCAGCCGACGTTTTTCTGGAACCAGGTGTTTCAGGTGCTGGCCGCTGCAGTTGCGATAGTGCTGCTGGGGCTTTCCGCGGTGTTCGGCATTACGGGAAGGCTGCTTGCGCGCATCGATCTTCTGGCGGCGCTGCCGTGGGGGGCGGCCTTGCACATCCTGCCGTTCCTGCTCATGGCGCCGCTGCTTATTCTGATCTACAAGTATGTGCCCAACGCCCGGGTGCGCTGGCGCCCGGCGCTGGCGGGAGGGATCGCTGCGGCCATTGCGCTGGAGGCGACCAAGCAGGGGTTCGCTTTCTACCTGGCGAACCTTTCGCATCTCGACCTCGTGTACGGCAGCATTGTGACGGTGGTCGTGGTGATGCTCTTCTTTTACCTGGCTGCGCTTATTCTGGTGATGGGGGCGGAGCTGGCGAGCGAGATAGGCAGAACCTCGGCGGCGGGGATGCTCGACTTGTGGGGCCACTTGCGGCCCGTGCGGGGAGGGCTTGCGTCCGTGCAGCACCGCTCTTCGGCTGCGAGCGAGGGAGACGCCAGCGCGAAAGGAGTCGCGTTCGGCAGAGGCGGAGGCTAGCCGCTAGAGCGCGCCCTCGAGCAGGTTGACGACAAGGCCGCTAGGCAGCTTTGGGTAGAAGTAAGTGCTCTTGCGAGGCAGTCGGATGCCTGCGCCGACGACCGAGCGGAAGACGCCGGACGGGAGCCCTTTGACGAAGAAAGCCAGCTGGCCCTCGCCCTGCTCGACCATGCGCATAGCCTCGCCGCCGTCGTGGACGTAGGCGACATAGTCGGGGTAAGCGTCGCCGAAAGCAGGTTTGAGAAGCATCTCCTGGATGACGAACGCTTCGACAGAGCGCGCCTGCGTTTGCGGCGACGCTTCGGGGTCGGGCTCGGGGATGATGTCGTTGGCCGGGGTTAGGAGTTGGACGTCGGTTTCGGGCGCGACGAGGCCGAGGGTCGTCTGCCCCTGACCGAGGGTGGCGACGACGGCGTCGAGGGCGTCTGCGCCGCCCGGGGGCGTTCCTGCCGGACGCGAGACGAAGTAGAAAGAGAGGAGTTCGCGCAGTTTGGCGAGCTGCTCGGGGCTTGCGCCATGAATAACGCGGTAGTAAGGGAGGATGGCGAGTCCGGGATCGTCGAAATTGATGAGCGCGACGAGAACGAATTGGGCTGCGTCGCCGGGGGCGGAGGACGTCTCGTCGCGGTAGACGAGAGAGGTCTCGTAGCGGTGGTGGCCGTCGGCGACGTACAGGGGCTGGGCGGCGAGCGCGGCGGCGATGCCGGCGGCTGCGGGGCTGTTGGGGATAGTCCAGAGGGCGTAGGTCTCGTCGCCGACTGCGGCCTCGGCGTCGGGCGGGAGGTCGGCTGCGGCGGAGACAGCTTGCTGGACGGCGCCGCTGGGGTCGTGGTAGAGCATCATAAGGGGGCTGAAGTTGGCGCGGGCTTCGCGCATGAGCGCGAGGCGGTCCTCCTTGGGGCCGGGCGCGGTGTCTTCGTGGGGCAGAACGCCGTCGCCGAACTCTTCGAGGCGGAGCGCGCCGAGGAGCGAAAAGCGTTCACGCGGGGCGTCTCCGAGAGTGAAGCGCTGGCGCAGGAGGAAGTAGGAGGGGGCTTCGTCGCGCTTTAGGACGCCGTCGCTCATCATCGAGGCGAGCCCGGCGGCGGCGTCCGTATAGCGCGCGGGGGAAGGGTCGCCGCGCAGTTCGGCGAGTTCGAGCCGCACCATATTGTGGGGGCTCCGGGCGAGCAGTTCCTGCTCCATCGCGGGCGAGATGACGTCGTAAGGGGGGCAGATGAGGCTGTCGAGAGGGCCGGCTGCAGGGGTGTAGCGGACTGCTCGGAAAGGGCGGAAGTCGACCATGTAGTCTCCGGCTTACGGGAAGGGCGCTCCCGTGGCTGTGTTGGGGAAGGCCGCAGGCGAGAGGCGGGATACGAGGCCGACGCGCTGCGGCGCGAGCGTCGACAGAGATTGTATCGCGTAATCGCGTAGGAGAGCGCGCGCGTCCCCGCGCATGCCCGCGACTGTTCAGAGTCGGCGAGTTGGGCGCGCTGCTGGGAGAGCGTTCGCTCCCCCAAGCTGCGTGGTTGGGGCGTGGAGGCGGGTTAGAGCAGGCCCCTTTCGCGGTAGTAGCGGCGGGCGCCGTCGTGCAGGGGAGCGCCGGTAAAGCGCTCGTCCCACTGGCGGTCTATCGGGCCGGTGAGCGATGACCAGTAGGTTGGCCTGATCATCGGGAGGCCGCCGCCCTCTCCGTTGTCGTAGTCGATCTGGATAGAGGTTAGCTCGATGTCGCGCTTCTTCTCGTCGATCGCCTTGGCGAGGTTGTAGGCGATGGCGTCGTCGAGGCCGGCGCTGCAAGTTACGACGATGTGAGAGTCGTCGAGGGCTGTGAGCGCGCGGTCGATGCCGGGGACGAAGCCGGCGGGAGTAATCTGTCGCCGCAGGCCTTTCGCTTCGAGGCGGCGCATCGCCGCCTCGCCGATGTCGAGGAACCGGTAGCCGCGGGCGCCGACCCAGGGCCACGCGGAGAAGTCGTAGGCGCTGCCGTCGCCGAAGAATGCGTCGAGCCGTCCGGCGTCGTAGCGGGCTTTGGCGTCGCGGGCTGTGTGCTCCATTCTGCCGACGCTGCCGCCCCACTGTTCGATGTCGGCGTAGCTAAAGCCGTACTCCTGGAGCACGACTTCGGCGCCGCTGCCGGCCATTTGGAGGGCGGGTTTTTCGGCGGCGAGCTGCTCGAACGACGTGACGCCTGTCCACGGCGCCATGGCGAACAGGAAGCGGTCTTCCTGCGGGAGCCATGCGATGGAGCGGAGCCAGTCGTCCGGCTGGGCGACGGCGTAGAAGCCTTGGCCCGAGTAGCGGTGCTCGTTGACGACCCACTTGGAGTAGATGACGTCGACGGCGCCGGCGGCAAGGGCGCTCATCCCGCCGGGGCCAATGACGCGCACGGTGGGGTTGACGCGCATCAGCTCCGACAGCCCGCGTCCGATCGCCTGAGTGAAGCGGAACTGGGTCGACCATGACGCGGCGAACCGGATGTCGGGAGGTTGGCTCGTCATGGCGGCGCCTCAGACGGGGAGCTGGTCGGCGTCGGGGGTGGCGACGACGCCGAAGGCGGTGTTGATGGCGGAGATGTATTGGTACTGGCCGATGGTGGCCGCGAGTTCGACAAGCCAGCGCACTCCCTTGCGGTTCTGAAGCGCGTCGAAGAGATCCTGAGCGACGCCGTTGTTGCGCAGGAGCTGGCGCACGAACTCGATGATGTCGCGCTCGTCCTCGTCGAGGGCGTTGAGGGATTCCCTGTTTCGGACAGCCTCGATGGCTTCTTCGCGCATGCCGGCTGCGCGCCCGGCCCTCACGTGCGCGGCCCATTCGTAGGTGGCGTCCTTCTCTCTGGCGACGGCGATGATGGCGAGTTCGCGCTCGACGGGGCTGAGGGTGGAGCCGAGACGCACCTGGGCGCCGGCCTGCATCACCTTCTGGGCGAGGCCGGGGCTGTGCATAAGGACGGCGAAGGGGCCGCGCACGCCGTGGAGGGTTTCGACGATGGCGTCGAATTCGGCGTGGCGCTCCTCGGGGATCTGGGCCTTGTCGGTAATCATCTCGATTCGCGGCATAGGTTCACCTGTGCGAGGGTTACGCCTTGCTGGAAGGGGGCCGTTTCCGGGCGAGCGCCGTGCGTTCGCCGTCGGTTGTCTGTTATCTGTCGGAGCCCCGGGAGCCGAGGACGGCGCCCACCTCCTCTTCGGTGCCGTAGCCCCACTTGAAGTCGGGGTTGGCGTAGGCGCCTTCGGGCATGAGGCTTTCGAGTCCGCGGAGGGAGAGTTCGTGCTCGAACTTTTCGCGGATCCACGGCTCCTCGCGGGGGTACTCGATCTGATCGCGCCGGCGGTCTTCGACCTTCTCGCTGTGGCCGGAGAATTGGGGGAGGGGCGCGAGAGCGAGGTAGCGGGCGGGCTCGACGCTGACATTGAAGTGCTGGTGGAACCAGCGGTCGGGCGGGGTGAACATGCTGCCCTCATGCCAGGGGGCGATGACTTTTTCGCCGCCCTCGGGCCACATAATGGAGTAGCCCTCGCCGGCGGGGATGACGATGACGCGCCCGGGCCCGTGCCGGTGGCCCTTCTTGTAGGTGCCGGGGGGAAAGACGGACATATGGCCCCCCATTTGGGAGTTGGGGAAGGCGACGTCGACGACGTGGCCTCCTCCGCCGCGCTGGCGGTGAGGGACAAGGTCGTCCCAGGCGGCCATATCGGTGAAGAAATTGCCGTACCAGGTGGCGCCCCGACCCATGCCGGGGGCGCGCTTGGCGACGGCGTAGAGTTCGGACTCGGCGGGCCGGAGGAGTTCCGGGTGCTCGTAGGGGTTGTTGAAGAAGAAGTCGGGGTCGGGTTCGAGGGACATCGCGACGGGCAGGTAGCTGTTGTGGAGCATTCGGAGGGGCTGGTCGCCCCGGGCGTTGGCGAATTGGCGGTGCGCTCCGCGAGGGAGGAGGAAGAGGCTGCGCGGGCCGAACTCGAAGCTGTGCCTGTCCACGCCGGAGGTCCATACGGTGGCGATTCCGTGCCCGGAAAGGGTGTAGATGACCTCGTCGAGGGCGAACTTCATCGGGGGGGCGCTAGCGCCGGGGGGCAGTTCGGTTAGCCGGGCCTCGGCGACGCCCTCCATGCCGGAGACCTGGATGAAGGCGGCGTTGCACTCGCGCTCCGGCCAGGGGGCGACTTCGACGGTGCGGAGGTCTTCGATGAAGTAGCCCCGGTGGATAGGGACGCCGTGGGATTCCATCCAGCGGTCGTAGACGAAACGCCCGTCGCTGCTGCCGCCCCTTGCGATGCTGTCCTGCACGTTGATTTGGTCGGTCATACGTCCCTCCGCGGATCTCTTGTGGGGGGAATGCTACCCGATTTGCCGCAGATGCGGCGAGGGAAGTCGGGCTCGACGCTATTCCCGGGAGCGCGGGCGGTGCATTCTGCGCAGACCGGTCGCGCAGTTCAGGAGTTGCGGGCGTCGTAGGCGAATGTGAGTCCGTAGACCCGGGATGCGCCGGCCTTGAGAAGGGCGTTCGCCGCCGACTCGAGGGTCGCGCCGGTGGTGCGGACGTCGTCGACGAGGATGAATACGCCGCCGCTGATTGGCGCCGCAGCGAATGCGCCGCTGACGTTGCGCGCCCGCTCGAACCGGTTGCTCGCGGATACTTGAGGGGGCGCGGCGCGGGTGCGCCGCAACAGGTCGGCGCGGAGGGGGCATTCGAGCTTGGCGGCGATTGCGCGGGCCAGCAGTTCGGCCTGGTTGTATCCCCGCTCGCGCAGGCGGCCTGGATGGAGAGGCACAGGGACGAGCGTAAAGGGCGGCGGAATGGTCAGCGCGAGCTCCCGGGCCATTGTTTCGGCCATAGCGGGCGCGACAGCGCGCAGGCTGCGGTACTTGAGGCTGTGCACCGCTGCTCGCGGCGTTCCCTCGTAGGCGTACGGCGCCAGCGCGTCGCTGAGGGGCGACGCCTCCGGGAGCGATCCCCATGCCGAGCGCCTGGCGTCCGCCGCGCACCGGCGGCAGAAGTAATCGCCTCCGGCGCCGCATCCGACGCAGCGGGAAGGCAGGAGCGTCTCGAGCGCAAGCCTCACTAGCCGCGATACGACCAGGCTGCTCCTCCGTTGGGCAAGATTGCTCATTCCTCACTCCTCGCCTGGTCTCGGCGAGTGGTAGGCTGAGCGCATGATACGGGCGGTGTTCTTCGACTTCTACGGCACGCTGGCGCACTGGGCGCCTGCGGCGGAGAGCATTCAGCGCGCCGCAGCGCTGGAGGAAGGGATCGACCTCGACGAGGCGGCGATCGCGCGGGGCTACTTCTCCGCAGACGCATATATGGACGCGGAGAACGCGCGCCGGCCTATTCGCGGGCGCGCGCCGGCGGACGTGGAGGCGTTCTTCGCGGAGTACGAGCGGATACTGCTCCGCTCAGCCGGCGCCGAGACGACGCTGTCGACCGCCGCGCGCATCTGGGGGCGAGTGCGGAGCGCTCCCAAGGAGATGGCCCTCTACCCGGACGCCAAGGCCGTGCTTGGGGAGGTGAAGGCGATGGGCCTGAAGCTTGGCGTCATCTCGAACATTGGGCCGGAGCTGGACGGCTGGCTCGACCGGTTAGGCATCGCCGAGGATCTGCCCGTTCGGGCGACGAGCGGGACTGTGGGCGTGGCGAAGCCGCATCCGGCGATTTTCCTGAAGGCGCTGGAGTGGATCGGCGCAGCGGCGCACGAGGCTGTCCACGTGGGAGACAGCGAAGACTCGGACGTCGCCGGGGCGCTGCAGGCGGGGATTACGCCGGTGTTCGTACAGCGCGATCCGGACGCGGCGCCGCCGTCGGGAGTCCTGACTGTGAAGGCGCTTGGCGAGGTGCCCCGGGCGATTCGGGAGATTGCAGCCGAGAGGCGCTAGAGCCGGAGCGCAGGGGATGCCCGGGCGCCCAGGAGGGGCTGCTTCCCCAATCCTGTGCAGCCCACGACGGCCGCATCGGGACGTGAACGTCCTTGGCGCGGAGCGGCGGTATTTGGGATAATAACTGCGGCCCTTCCGGCGCGGCTGTTGCGCGGGGAGGCGTCGGAGTTGCGCGGGGGCTGGCGCTCCCGGAAAAGAGCTTATGGCCTACCAAGTGTATTTTGCCGACCTGTCTGAAGAGAACCAGGCGTTGACGATGGCGCTTCTTCGCGTCAAGGAAGAGGCGGGCGCCATCGAGCCTGACGAGGCGAAGCTGCTCGAGGAGCTTCGCGGCAGCCCTACTCCCTGGCCGCAGACGTATACGGAGGAGCCGGCGGGGCGACCGTACGGCCGCGGGAACCGGCGCGGCGCCCGACGAGGCAATAGCCGCGGGTACCGGAACAACGGCGACGCCTAGACGGTGAGGAGAGCGCTCCTGCGAGCGCGCGGGTTACCGGAAGAGGTCTTTTCCCGATTCGCGGATAAGCGCGCCGATGCCCGACTCGCCGGGCGTATGGGGGTATCCTCGGACGACAGCGACGGGCGTCCGCGCCAGCTTGTGCATCACGAGCTCCGCCGCCGCTGCCAGTTCGTCCGCCACCGCAATCACGGTTGAGTGGAGCTCGCGCCCGTCGTTGTCGAACTCGCCGCGATAGTCCCGGAGGGGTTCGACGCCGGACACTCCGATGGCGACGTTGACGGCGCCCTCGCGCCAGGGCCTGCCGAACGTGTCGGACACTACGACGGCGACCTCGACGGCGGCGAGGTCGCGCGCGGTTTGGCGGATGCGGCGAGCCGACGCGTCGGGGTCGATGGGCAGCAGGACGACGTAGTCGCCGCCGCTCTCGCCGGCGTTGGACGCGTCGACGCCGGAGTTAGCGCAGACGAACCCGTGGGCCGTCTCGGTGATGAGCACGCCGTAGTCCATACGCACGACGCGGACGGCCTCGCGCAAGGCGACCTCGACGACGCGAGCGTCCTTGTCCCAGGCGTCGGACCACTGCCGGGTCTCGGGGGCGGGGGTTATCGTGCGGAGATCGACGACGCGCCCCTCGGCTTTGGAGATGATTTTCTGCGTGACGACGAGGATGTCGCCGTCGAGCAGGGGAGCGTTCTGTCTGTTGGCGGCTTCGACGATGAGGCGCCCGATGTCGTCGCCGTCGCGCGTCTCCGGCATGCCGACGATCGGGAGCACGGCGATGGGTTGGCTCATAGCGGCATGCTATCAGGCCGGCGTTCGCTCGCGCCGCCTTCTGCGCCGCTGCGCGTCGTCCGGGAGAGAGTCCGACGGCGTTCTCTCCCGTCGCCCTCATACCCTCTGAACGGTTGCGCCTGCGGGTTTCGGGGGCGTGAGGCGGCTGTCGGGCTGCTAGACTTGCGGGGAAATGGACTTTGTCGAAGTTGATGTGGAAGGCGGAGGGAACTCCCACCTGTCGATGACGCGGATGTTCGAGGCGCTCGACGCGCCGAGGGCGGTCTGCTGGGTGGAGTCCGCGTTCCGTCCGGATGGATGGGAGGGCCCGTGCGACGTTGTTGGGTGGTCGACCGGAGGGCTGGTCGCCGCTCAGGCTGTGCGGGTTGCGGACTCCGGCGACGGGGTGGTCGTGCTTGTGTACGGGGGAGACGAGGGAGTGCGGCTGCGTCCGGCGGGGTCGGTCGGGGAGTGGTCGCTGGACGATCCGGAGCAGTGGGGAGAGCCCTGCTTGCTGCTCGATCCGCAGATAGAGACGCGATAGACGCGGTAGGCGGGAAGTCCGGAATCGGGCGCGTCAGGCTCAAGGGAGGCGATTATGAAGCTCTGTTTGTTCGAGTCGCAAGCGAAGCCGGGAGAGCAGTTTGTCGGCGCGGCGACGGATGGGGGAGTGGCGGACCTGACGCCGGCGCTGGGGGAGTTGGCGGCGTTGCCGCCGCAGCGTCGGATGGAAGGCGTCATCGACGATTTTGAACGGTTGCAGCCGGCGTTCGAGCGGGTAATAGAGGGAGGCGCGACGTATGTGGAGGGGGAGCACCGTCTTCGGGCGCCGCTTCCCCGGCCAAGCAAGATTCTGTGTTGCATAGGCAACTACTGGGAGCATGCGCAGCGCGAGGCTCGACCGCTCAACATGTTTCTCAAGTCGCCGGACGCAGTTATCGGCCCGGGGGATACGGTTGTGCTGCCGCCGACGACAGACCCGTGGGTGTTTCAGCACGAGGCGGAGCTGGCGCTGGTTATTCGCGGGCCGGCGAAGGGTGTGCGGCAGGCCGATTATCTGTCGGCGGTGTTCGGGTATACGTGCCTGATCGACGTGTCGGCGAGAGGTCAGGGGCGAAGCACGTGGCGCGCCGGCAGCTGGATGGGGAAGTCGTTCGACACGTTCGCGCCGCTAGGCCCTGTGATTCTTACAGCGGACGAGGTGGCCGACCCGAACAGTCTGCATGTGCGGTTCTGGAACAACGACCAGCTCCGGCACGATTACGAGACCGACGATATGGAACACCGCGTGCCGGAGCTGATTGAGTTCGCGACGAGCATCATGACACTGAACACGGGGGACGTGCTGAGCTGCGGCACGAACCACGAGGGGCTTGGGCCGCTGCAGGACGGCGAGACAGGGACTATCGATATCGAGGGGATAGGCCGGATGTCGGTGCATGTGTCGGACCCGTTGAAGCGCACGTGGGAGCGCGGCATCTATATGGGGCCGGACTCGACCGCCCGCCGGGAGTAGCGGCGAGGGGGCCCAGGCGAGGTCGCGCGCTCTCCCGACCGCCTAGTTGCGGAAGAGATGAGAGGCAGGTTTCGGCGTTGCGCGCGCGTCGCGGCGGCCCCTATTCTTAAACGAGCGCGAATAACGGGGCTGCGCGCCCCATATGCGCACAGGTGAGAAAGTGGAGGAAGCCGTGAGCGTGCTTGCTGAGCTCGACCCGCAGATTGCCGAGGCCATTCAGAAGGAGTCCGACCGTCAGCGCCGCAATATTGTGCTGATAGCGTCGGAGAACTATGCGAGCGCCGCAGTGCTGGAAGCGCAGGGCTCGCCGCTGACGAACAAGTACGCGGAGGGGTATCCGGGCCGGCGCTACTACGGCTCGTGCGAGTTTGTGGATATCGCCGAGCAGCTGGCGATCGACCGGTCGAAGGAGCTGTTCGGAGCGGAGCACTCGAACGTGCAGCCGCATGCGGGGGCCACGGCGAACCTCGAGGCGTACGCTGCGCTCTGCCAGCCCGGCGACACGATTATGGGGCTGCAGCTCGACCAGGGCGGGCATCTGACGCACGGCAGCCCGGTGAACTTTTCGGCGAAGCTGTACACCTTTGTTCCGTACGGGCTCGACCCGGAGACGGAGCAGCTCGACTACGACGCTATCGCGTCGATTGCCCGGGAGCACAGGCCGAAGGTGATAGTGGCGGGGTACACGGCGTACTCCCGGACGATCGACTTTGCGCGGTTCGCGGAGATCGCAGAGGAGACCGGCGCGACGCTGATGGTGGATATGGCGCACATTGCGGGGCTGGTCGCCGCGGGAGCGCATCCGTCGCCCGTGCCGCATGCGGGGGTTGTGACGAGCACGACGCACAAGTCGTTGCGGGGGCCGCGAGGGGCGTTCATCCTCTCGAAAGAGGAGCACCGGCGGAACATCGACCGCGCAGTGTTCCCGTATGCGCAGGGGGGGCCGCTGATGCATGCCGTTGCCGCGAAAGCGGTCTGCTTCGGCGAGGCGCTGCAGCCTGCCTTCGCGGAGTATGGCCGGCAGGTGGTGGAGAACGCGCGGGCGATGGCGGCGGCGCTCGAGGGCGAGGGGCTGCGGATCGTGTCCGGGGGAACGGACAACCACTTGATGCTCGTCGACCTGCGTCCGGTGAACTGGACGGGCCAGCAGGCAGAGGAGGCGTTGGGCCGGGTGGGGATCACGGTGAACAAGAACGCGATCCCGAACGATCCTCAGCCGCCGCGGGTGACGAGCGGGCTGCGTTTGGGGACGCCGGCGATAACGGCGCGCGGGTTCGGCGTCGAGGAGACGCAGCGGGTTGCGCAGCTGATAGTGCGGGTGCTGAACAGCGGCGGCGACGAAGCGGCGCTAGGGGTCGTTGCCGACGAAGTCGGGCAGCTGACGGCGGAGTTTCCTGTTCCGGGGTTGGACTACTAGGGTTGCAGCGTCTGAGCGTGTGGGGATGAGCGCTGGCGCGCTGCTGGGAGAGCGTCCGCTCCCCAGACCCTCTTGGGATGGGCAGCTCCCGCAACAGGAGCGTCCGGCTACGTTCGCTCTCCCGCCGCCCCTCATGGACTTTGAATCGTTGCGGAAAGCCTGCCCGGCGTTGAGCAGTTGAGGCTGGATTGGTATACTCTGGACGCGCGTGCGGGGCGTGGAGCCCTGTCGCTTGGCGGTGATTCGCCGGAGCGAGTCCGTCTCTCCCCTGGAGGTCTAGTGCGTCAGTACGAGCTTGTAATGCTGATTAATCCCGAGGCCGACGCCGATCGGCTGAGCGCGGTCGTGGAGCGAGTCCGGCGGATAGCCGCGGACCACGACGGCGAAATTGTGAGCGAGAACAACTGGGGCAAGCGGAAGCTGGCCTACAAGATTGGGTCGTTCACCGAGGCTAACTACCATCTGGCGAATTTGCAGATGGAGGGCGGGGGCGCCAAGGCGTTGGACTCCGCGCTGAAGCTTACCGACGACGTCCTGCGTCACCTGCTGGTCAGGCAGGACGACTAGTAGGGGTCTGCTGTGTACAACAAGATCATCGTAATTGGTCATCTCGGGCGCGACCCTGAGATGCGCTATGTGCCGTCCGGAAATCCCGTAACGAACTTCAGCGTGGCGACGAGCCGCCGGTACACTACTCCGGACGGGGAGTCCCGCGAGGAGACCGAGTGGTTCAGGATCGACGCCTGGGGCAGGCTTGCCGAGCAGGCGAACCAGTATCTCGCCAAGGGCCGTCTGGTGTACGTGGAAGGCCGGTTCCGCAGCCGAACCTACCAGGCCAACGACGGCCAGATGCGGGTGAGCAACGAGATCACCGCGACGGAAATACGGTTCCTCGGCGGTAGAGATCAGGGCGACTTCGGCGGCGGGCAGCGGAGCGCCGGAGACTACGGGAGCCGCGGCGGCTACGGCGGCGGGGGCGGTTACGCGCCTGCTGCGCCTGCTTACGACGACGGGCCGAGCACTGACGATATCCCCTTCTAGCGCCCTGCGCAGGCGCTCGCGGACCAAGGAGAACGCAAGGAATGCTGAACACACGACGACGGCGTCCCGGAGGGCGGCGGTACTTTCCCCGGCGGAAGGTCTGCTACTTCAGCGCTGAGAAGAAGACGCCGGACTACAAGGACGTGCTTGTGTTGCGCCGGTTCATCTCCGAGTGGGGGAAGATCGACTCGCGGCGCCGGACGGGGACGCGGGCGCCGCATCAGCGGAAGTTGGCGGTGGCCATCAAGCGCGCGCGTTTCCTGGCGCTGCTTCCGTACACGGGCGGACACAGCCTTATCGAGTTGGGGCGCCCCGACCGCGGCGACCGCGGGCGGCGGTTCCCTCCGCGCGATGGAGCGCCCCCGCGCGACGGAGCCCCGCGTCCAGCAATGGGGACAGCGGCAGGGCAGGCTGCTCCTGCAGCGCTGGCGGCAGTTGCGGACGGCGAGCAGCCCGCAACCGAGAACGCTCCGGTCGCGGTTGCGGAGGCAGCCGAACCCGAAGCCCCGGCGGAGTCCGAGTCGCAGCCTGCCGCTGAAGACCAGCCGAACGAGTAGATGCGACAGCGCCGCCGTGCGGAACGCCAGTTGTCGGCGCGCTCCGCTGCGCAGGGCAGCGCGGCCCGACGGATCAATCAGCGCTTGGCGCAGCGTCTGCTCTACGCGGGCGGGGCGCTGCTGCTCGCGGCGCTCGTTGTGGTGCTGAGTGTTGGGTGGTGGCTCGACTCGTATCGTCCGCCGCGCAAGGTAGTTGCGGAAGTCGACGGTTTCGAGGTGCGGCTGGCGGACACGCTGCCCTACACGCGGCTGAACGCTGCGTTCGCGGGCGTGGTCGATCCCAATCTTGCGCTAAACAATCTCGTTCGCGACCACATCGTTCTGTCGCACGCTGCCGATATTGGCGCGGATGTTGGGCCGGAGGACGTCGACGCTGCGATAATTAGGGCGTTCGAGCTGGTCGATGAAGGCTCGGAGCCGCCGGCGGCGCTCACGGATGCGGGAAGAGAGCGGCTCGATAACTTCCTCAGCGAACTGGGAGTGTCGGAGAGCGAGCACCGGGAGTGGCAGGCCGGCGCCCTGCGGCATGACGCTGCGCTGAGTGCGTTCGCAGAGAGAGTCGAGGATTCTGCCGAGTCTGTGTTTCTGGAGTGGATAGTGGCTTCGGACTCGGTGCAGGCGCGGAGCGCGTACGATCGCATCGAGGGGGGAGAGGAGTTCTCCGCCGTCGCCAATGAAGTGAACATCGATTTGGTTGTCGCCGACGCGGACGGCGTCGTCGGTTGGGTTCCTCGCGGGGCGTTGCAGGAGATTGACCCGCTGCTGTTTGCGGAAGATCTCGAGCTGGGCGCAGTTATGGGGCCGGTGGCGACGTCCGTCGGCAGTGTGGTGTACCGGGTTACGGACCGTTCGGACTCCCAGGTGGTTGACGAGGATATGCGGCGGTTGCTCGGCGAGGGGGCCTTCCAGGCCTGGATGAACGAGCAATCGCTGGGCGTGACGTTGAACCTCACCGCCGGAGACGTCGCCTGGGCGCGCCGGGCAGTCGAGGGGAGTTAGTGAGCGCCGGCGGCGCAATAGGCATTGGGCTGCTGGGGGCGGGCGCCGTTGGAACCGGAGTTGCGCAGGCTCTTTGCGAGCGGGCGGACGCGCTGGAGCGCCGCGTCGGGCGGCGTCTGCGGCTCGTAGGCGCGCTGACGCGGGATCCGAAGAAGGCGCGGCCAGGGTTTCCCGAGGGCGTGCCGCTCACGTCCGAGCCGCAGGACGTTCTGAACTCCGACGAAGTCGATGTTGTGGTCGAGGTGATGGGGGGAGAGCGTCCGGCGCTCGATTACATCGAGACGGCGCTCGATTCCGGCAAGCATGTAGTAACGGCGAACAAGGAAGTCATCGCCAAGCACGGGCCGGAGGCGCTGGCGCTGGCGTGGAAGCGCAAGGTGGCGCTACGGTTCGAGGCGGCGGTGGGTGGCGGGATTCCGATAATCGGGCCGCTGGCGGATGATCTGGCCGCGAACGATCTGACAGCTGTGAATGCCGTGATCAACGGCACGACCAACTACATCCTCACGCGGATGGCTGCAGGGCACGCCTACGACGACGCGCTTGCGGACGCGCGGGCGCGCGGATACGCCGAGGCTGATCCGGCGAATGACGTGGACGGGACCGACGCCGCGTACAAGCTGGCGATACTGAGTTCGGTGGCTTTCCGGGCCGTGCTGCGGGACTCCGACGTGCACCGCGAAGGCATTCGCGCGCTGACGCCTGCCGACTTCCGGTACGCGCGGGAGCTGGGGTACGCGGTGAAGCTGCTTGCGGCGAGCCGTCTGGAAGGCGGCTGCGTGCGCGCGCGCGTCCATCCGGCGTTCATTCCGGAGAGGCATCCGCTTGCGAAGGTCGATGGCGTCTACAATGCGGTCGAGCTCGAGGGGGGGCTGGTCGACTGGGCGATGTTTCAGGGGCCGGGCGCGGGGCCGCGTCCGACAGCGTCGGCGGTGCTGGGCGACGTGCTGTCGATAGCGCGGAGCATAGCGTTGGGCGGGCCTCCGCCGATGTACCCAGAGTCGCGGTCGCGAGCGCCTGCGCTGCCGATGGGAGAGCTTGAGACGAAGTACTATCTGCGCCTGCGCGCGCAAGATCGACCGGGGGTAATGGCGCGCATCGCCGGAGCGCTCGGTGACTTGGGGGTTAGCCTGGCGTCGGTGATACAGAAAGAGATCGATGCGGAGGAGGCCGAGATAGTCATTACGACGCACAAGGCGCGAGAGTGCGCGGTGCAAGAGGCCGTCCGACGGGTTGAGGGGCTCGACGTTGTTGAAGGGGCGGTGTGTCTGGTGAGGATTGAGGAGGGCGCAGAGTAGATGGGCATTGGCGTGCTGAGGCGGTACGCCGCACGCCTTCCGGTAACGGAAGAGACGCCGGCGGTGACGATAGGCGAGGGCGAGACGCCCTTGGTGAGGTCGCGGCAGCTGGAGCGTGAGCTTGGAGTTGGGGCGCTCTACTTCAAGCTGGAGGGGTGCAACCCTACAGGGTCGTTCAAGGACCGCGGCATGGTTGTTGCGGTGGCGAAGGCGATGGAGCGCGGAATGACCAAGCTGCTGTGCGCGTCGACAGGAAACACGAGCGCGGCGGCGTCGGCGTTCGGGGCTGCGGCGGGCTTGGAGACGGTGGTGCTGGTGCCGAAAGGCAGCGTCGCGCCAGGCAAGATGAGCCAGGCAATTGCGTACGGCGCGCGGGTGGTGGTGATCGACGGCAATTTCGACGACTGTCTGCGCATCGCGCGGGATCTGGCCGACTACACGGAGCGGTTCGCTCTGGTCAACTCGGTGAACCCCGACCGTATCGAGGGGCAGAAGACTGCGGCGTTCGAGGTAGTCGACGATTTGGGAGACGCACCGGACTACCTGTTTATTCCGGTGGGGAACGCAGGGAACATCACGGCGTACTGGAAAGGGTTTTCGGAGTACCGGAAGGCGGGAAAGTCGACGAAACTCCCACGGATGATGGGGTACGAGGCTGCAGGGGCGGCGCCGATTGCGCGGGGCGCGCCGGTTGCGGAGCCGAAGACTTTCGCGACAGCGATCCGCATCGGGAACCCGGCGAACTGGGCCGGAGCGCTGGCCGCGCGCGATGAGTCGGGCGGCGTAATTGACGAGGTGACGGACGAAGAGATTCTCGAGGCGTACCGGCTGCTTCCGCGGCGCGAGGGGGTGTTCTGCGAGCCGGCGTCGGCTGCGTCGGTGGCGGGGCTCATTAAGCAGTCGCGCGCCGGCGCGGAGTTCTCCGGCTCGACGGTGGTGTGCGTCATAACGGGCAACGGACTGAAAGACCCGCCGGCGGCTGAGCTGTTGGCCGACCAGGAGCCGGAGACCGCGCCGCCGGAGATGGAAGCAGTGGCGCGCCTGCTGGCGTCAGGCTGAGGCGGGAATGGACTCGGACCGGATTCAGCGCGCGGTGCGCGAACTGCTGATCGCGATAGGGGAAGATCCTGAACGGGAAGGGCTGGCGGGCACGCCCGAACGGGTGGCCCGCATGTATGAGGAGATTGCGGGAGGGGACGAGCTTGACGCGCGCGAGGCGCTGCAAACGCAGTTTGACGCGGCTCACCAGGAGTTGGTGCTCATGCGCGACATGCCGTTCTACTCGTTGTGCGAGCATCACCTGCTGCCCTTCTTCGGCAATGCGCATGTGGCCTACATTCCCCGAGGCAAAGTGGTGGGCATCAGCAAGCTTGCGCGGGCGGTCGATATCTTTGCGAAGCGTCCGCAACTGCAGGAGCGCCTGACTTCGCAGGTGGCCGACGCGATTATGGAGGCTGTGGATGCGGAAGGCGTTGCGGTGGTGATGCAGGCCGAGCACCTGTGCATGGCAATGCGGGGCGTGCGCAAGCCAGGCGCGTCGATTGTGACGTCGGCGCTGCGGGGCGTGTTCGAGGCGAGCGGGCGGACGCGGGCGGAGGTGCTGAATCTGCTGCAGGTGGGGCTGCGATGACCTGCACGGCGCCTGCCCGGTCGTTTGAGGCCGTGTGGCCGTTGTGGGAGGAGGCGCTGGCCAGCCGATCCTGGAACAGCGTGTTTCTTATGCCCGAGTGGCAGGAGACGTGGTGGGAGGAGTTCGGCAGAGAGGGAGAGCTGCGGCTCTTCACGATCGGCCCGGAAGATGCGCCCCTCGGCGTGGCACCCCTGCATCTCAGCGGTGACCGGCTGCGCTTCCTCGGCGACACCGACTTGTTCGACTATCACGACTTCATCACGTCGGAGCCGGCCTTTTTCCCGGCGCTGTTCGATTGCATCGATCCGGAGCCGTGGCGGACGCTGGAGCTTGCGTCGACGCCCGGATGGACGTCGACGATCGAACTGTTGCCGCAGGCCGCCCGCGAACGCGGATACGACGTGCGCATCGAGCGCGAGGATGTCGCGCCGGGCATCGAGCTCCAGGGTTCGTGGGAGGACTACCTGGGGAGGCTTCGAAAGAAAGACCGGCACGAACTGCGGCGCAAGCTCCGGCGGCTGGAGTCCGCCGGGGATGTCGTGATGCGCCTGTCGAACGAGGCGACGTTCGACAGCGATCTGGCGCTGTTTCAGCAGGTGATGGCCGAGAGCCGTGAGGAGAAGAAAGACTTCCTGAGCCCGGAGCGGCAGGCGTTTTTTGCGCGCATGGCGAGGAGCATGCGCGACCTGGACGTGCTGAAGCTGTTCGTGCTGGAGCTCGACGGCGAACCGATTGCGGCGGTGCTGACGTTCGATTACGCAGGCCGGCGGCTGCTGTACAACAGCGGGTATCGTCACGAGTACGCGCGGCTTGCGCCGGGCCTGTTGCTGAAGGCGTTGTGCATTCGGGATGCGATTGAGGGGGGGCTGACGTACTTCGACCTGTTGCGAGGCTCCGAGGTGTACAAACATCACCTGGGCGCCGCCGACCATACGGTGTACCGCATTGTGGTGGGCCGGTAGTGGCGGGCGCTTCGCTGCAGCTTTCCGGCCGCCTGCCCGAGCGTGCAAGAAGCGTGAGGCGGGTTGCGTTCGTATCGGCGCACGGTTGCCCGATGATGACGCCCGGGATGGGTTCGGCTGGGGGAATGAATGTGTTTCTCCGGCGGATAGCGCCAATTCTGGCGGGGTTGGGCGTTGAGGTCGACGTCTACACGCGCAGTCATCACCCCGGCGGGCCGGAGGCGTTTGCGTTCGACGAGCGGTCGCGAGTGTTTCATATTCGCGCGGGCGCTCCGGAGCTGGAAAAGGAAGCTGTGGCGCCGCACCTGGGCGAGTTCGGGGATGGGCTGCTGGAGCTGTCGGACGGGGTGCGCTACGACCTTGTGCACAGCCACTACTGGCTCTCGGCGGAACCGGGGAGGCGGCTTGCGGAGCGACAAGGCGCGCCGCATGTCTTTACCTATCACACCGTGGCCAAGGTGAAGGAGCGCGCAGGCGGCGCGCCGGAGTCCCGGACGCGGAAGGAAGCGGAGCGCCGCGCTGTCGAGGGCGCCGATGCGGTAGTGACGTTCACGGACGAAGAGTCGTCTGCGCTCGAGGAGTTCTACGGCCTTGAGCCTTGGCGCGCCCATGTGGCGCCGATGGGAGTGGACGATGAAGTGTTCAGTCCACGGGAACAGGCCGCGGCGCGGCGCCGTTTGGGCATAGGGCAGAACGAGCGCGTGGTTCTGTTCGTGGGAAGGATGGAGCCGTTCAAGGGGCCGGATCTTCTGCTGCGGGCGCTCGCGCGGATTCCCGAAGGCCGGGAGGCGCGGGTCCTGCTGGTGGGCGGCGCCGAAGAGGAACGTGGAGTCGAGTGGCTGAAGGGCATCGCCGACGAGCTCGGGGCGCCGGACCGGCTCGACTGGAGGCATGCCGTGCCTCAGAGCGAGCTGCCCGACTACTATGCGGCGGCGACGGTGTGCGCTGTGCCGTCGCGCCACGAGACGTTTGGCCTGGCGGCGCTCGAGGCGATGGCGTGCGGCGCTCCGGTAGCGGCGTCGAACGTTGGGGGGCTGCGGGAGCTGGTGGTCGACGGCGAGACAGGCATGCTTGTGCGGTCGGGCGACCCGGACGCGCTGGCGGCGGCGCTGAGGGAGTTGCTGGTCAATCCCCCCCGCGCGCGCCGGATGGGCGCCGCGGGAGCGGAGCGTTCGCGTGAGTATTCGTGGGCGCGGACGGCGTCCGAGCTGCTGCGGGTCTACGAGCAGGTGGCGGGGACGCCCCTGCCGCCTTTCCGGCGCCTCTCCTCGATATAGGCCAGGACGATACAGACCAGGACGGCGCAGGAGTCCCGGGCTCTTGTTTTGAAGGGAGCGTCGGGGACGGAAAGCGCTAGTACTTGCCCTGGCTGGCCCATGCGGCGCCGTCGACGGGGAGCCAGACGCCGCTAATGAACCGCGCCTCGTCTGAGTGGAGAAAGAGCGCAGCGTAGGCGACGTCCCACGCAGTTCCCATGCGCTGGCCGAGAGGAACGCGGGCGTTGCGCATTGCTATTACCTGTTCGCGTGGAGTCCCGGCGGCGACGCGGGCCTCGATAGCCATCGGCGTCTCCATTAGTCCCGGGAGGATGGCGTTGACGCGGACGCCGGCGTCCGCGTGCGCGGCTGCGAGGTTTTGAGTGAGCGCGACGACGGCGGTTTTCATCGTTTTATAGCCGACGTACGGGTAGGCCTCGAGGACAGCGAGGGACGAGATGTTGACTATGGAGCCTCCGCCCTGTTTGCGCATGACCGGGATGGCGTGCTTGCAGGCGAGCCAATGGCTTTTGAGGTTAACAGCGAAGCTCCGGTCGAACGCTTCTTCGGTGATATCGAGAGCGACAGCGTCGCCGAGGGCAAGGCTTGCGCCGACGTTGTTGTGGAGGATATCGACGGCGCCATAGCGGTCGGCGGCGCCGGCGATAAGCGCCGCCACCGAGCCCTCGTCTGTAGCGTCGACAAGGGCTGCCGAAGCGGTGCCGTCCTCAGCAGTGATCATATCCACGGTGTCCTGCGCGGAGGCGAGATCGCGGTCGGCGACAACGACGGAGGCCCCCTCGCGGGCCAGGAGGATTGCCGTGGCGCGTCCGTTGCCGATAGTGTCGCCGGGGGTCTGCCCTCCGCCGAGGATGATGGCGGTCTTTCCCTGCACGCGTTCTGTCATGGTTCCTCCAGGCGTCGAATGTTGGTCAGCACGACGACCTTGGCCCTTAGATCCACCCTGAAGAAGACGTAGATAGTAGGCTCGCTTTCGAGTTCCACTAGCCAGAGATCAGCGTCGTAGTTGCTGGCTCCGTAGGTCGGGTTGCGTCTGAACTGCCAAATTATGGCGGAGTAGACCGAGTCAGGCTCCCGAAGGGAGAGCTTCCGCATCTGTTCGTTGAAGCCCTGCGCGAGATTGATGGAGAACTCATCGTCGAAATGGGCAGTCATTCAGGAAAGAAAGTCTCCTCTGCCTCTTGGGAGAGCGGTCCGGAACTCAGCCATACCGTGTCGTAGGGGATGACCTCGCGGTCGCGGGCGACCGCCCATCCCGGTTCTTGGTGAGAGAAGTCCGAGACTTCCCTGGCGGTTTTGCCGTGGAAGAACTGCATGACCTGGTCGACGATGCCGAGTTCGCCGGGTTCAAAAAGTTCGCGGTCGGGTTCGCGCTTGGCGACGACCCGTTGCTGCATGCCGGTGAAGTAGGGGACGTGCTGGATTTCGGCGTCGCCGGAGTCGATGAGGGCGCGGCGTTCTTCGAGCATCTCGTACGGCGCGGGGCCTTCCATCAGCTTGCGGTAGGTTGCCCCGGTGATCGGTTTGTTGAGCTGGCGGAAAGCAGCGAAGTCGGCGTAGTAGAGGATCTTGTTGAGCTTCACGGCGCCGAAAGTAGGGTCTCGCTCAGAGCTTTTGGCGATGTAGACGATGAGCTCCCGAAACTTCTCAGAGTTGAATGCGGGCTGATAGTGACGCGCCTCGGCGGGCATCAGCCGCACCTCCTTTCACGCGGGAGTGTTCTCCTACCCCGCGACGCTAACTTACTGTGAGGGGAGTATACGCGCAACGGCGTAGTGTCAAGCCGCGCGCTCGCTCGCGCTCCCCAAAGCTGACAGGGGGCAGACACTAGAGCCTGAGCTCGAACCAGAACGAGCGCCAGGCGAGGGTGAAGCCGACGCTCTCGTAGACGCGGATGGCCGGCGGGTTTTCGCTGTCGACGGTGATGATGAGGGGAGGGCCGCCGAGGTCGAGCAGGGCGTTGACTCCCGCAGCCGTCACGGCCCGGCCTAGTCCCTGCCCCTGCCTGTCGGGAAGGACGCCAACCATCCCGACGAGTCCCGCGCCGTCGTGCGCCTCCAAGCGGCACCAGCAGTAGGCGACGAGCCCTCCGCGCTCTTCGAGCAACAGCACCGGGTCGGGCCGAAGAGACGAAAGGTCAAAGATGCGGTACTCGATCTCTTTCGGAGTGTTCAGCGCGTAGCCCCAGCTTCCGGAGAAGGCGGCGTTCTGCACGTTCGTGACAGCGGGGGCGTCGTCGCGCTCCGCCATGCGAAGCGTCATGCCGTCGGGGAGCGGCGCCTTGACGCGCTCGGTAGAGCTCCGAGAGAGGTGGAGGTGCGTGCGGACGCGGCGCCAGCCGCGGTTGGCGAAAGCGCGCCATCGCGGTTCGTCGCTCTCCGGCACGTCGACGTGGAGCACGGCGAGTCCGGCATTGTGCGCGCGGGCTTCTGTCTCCGCGAGGAGGGCGTCGCCGACGCCTCCTCCCTTGTGGGCGCCGCTGCCCATGATGTCGAGGACTCCGCGGGCGATGGCGGGCTCGTGCGTGAGGTACGCGTAACCGGCGGGCGCGCCGTTGTCGAATGCGAGGACACAGTCGCGCTCCGGGCGCAGATTGGGTTGCCCGAGCTCCCGCGCTAGCGCGGCAATCTCGTCCGGCGAAGGCTGCCGGCCATTCTTGAGTGCGGCAAGCGTCGCCAGGTCGTCGGGCGTGTAAGAGCGGAGCGTGAGCGGCATAGGGATTACTCGGAGGAGCGGGGAAACCGGTATCATCTTAGCAGACTCCTCCGCCGTGTTAGGGCTAGCGAGGCTTCTTGGGTATGCCCTGAAGGAGCCTCCTATGCGAGGGGGAACTTTGCGAATCGGGCCGGAGGCTTATGGAGACGATAGAGACGCCGGAGCGGGCGATGCTGGTGATACCCCATCCGGACGACGGCGAGTCGGGAGCGGCAGGGACTACTGCGAAGTGGGCGAGCGAGGGCTGTCATGTTCTCTACGTTGTGTGCACGAATGGGGACAAGGGCTCGTCGGACCCGGAGATGACGAGCGAGCGGTTGGCGGCGATACGCCGGGATGAGCAGTTGAATGCGGCGTCGGCGCTTGGGGTCGAGGACGTGGTCTTTCTCGACTATGGGGACGGCGAGCTGGAGGATACGCGCGAGTTTCGGGGAAGGCTCGTTGAACAGATACGGCGCTGGAAGCCTGATGTCGCGTTGGCGATGGATCCGGTGCGGACAGCGTCGCATAGCCACCGGGACCACCGGATATCGGGTCAGGCGGCGATGGACGCGTGCTTCCCGTACGCGCGGGACGTTCTGCACTACGTGGAGCATCGCGAGCAGGGGCTGACGCCGCACAAGGTGGGCAGCATCCTGCTGTGGGGATCGGAGAATCCCGACGTTGTGGTGGACATTGAGAGCACGATTGAGCTGAAGATGCGGGGCCTTGCAGCCCACGAGAGTCAACTATCGACGGACGCAGCGAGGATCGAGCAGTTCGCGAAGCGCCGCGCGGAAGACGCTGCTCGCCGCGCCGCCGATCATGGCCACCACTACAAGTACGCCGAGGTGTTTCGGCGCATAAGCTTCCGGCGGTAGTTCCGCCGCCTGACGCTATTCGACGGTGTGGACGCCAAACGTGAAGCCGCCGCTTGTTGCGAGGGCGGCGGCGCTGGTTACGGGGTTTTCGAGGCGGGCGAACGCGCCGCCGCCGACCGCGAACAGTGCGGCGCCGGCAGCGTCCGCGGCGTCGAATTCGGAAGTCTGGTCGTCGCGGACGTCGTTGGCCTCATAGGTGGCGATGTAGCAGGCGCCGCCGTCGGCAAGGGGGACTTCCTTCACGACGAGAGCGTCGCGGCGAACGATGGCGAGCCAGGCGGAATCGCCGATTCGCGGGACTGCGGCGGCGATGCGCGGGGTGTCGAGGGCGTCGCGTTCGTAGTCGAGAGTCAAGAGGACGAGGGCGAGGGCGTCGCGGACGGGAACGCCGGAAGCAACCTTTTCGGCGATGGGGTCAGTGTGCGAACCGTTTGTTGCGATTGCCCAGTCGCCGGCGACGCGGAGGGCGTTGTAAGCGATATAGGGATTCTTTTGGATGTCGCTCTCGTGGCCGGGTCGGGGGACGATGGCGATGGCGTGTCCGGTGTCTACAGCCATGCGATTGGGGAACGAGCGGCTCGATACGCGGTAGAGCGCGGCGTTGGCGCCGGCGGTGGTGCGGCCAACGGCGAGGATGCGTCCAACGTACACGGGGAAACTCCTGGGGCTACAGCAGGGCGAGGGATGGATCGGCGTCGAGATCGATCCCGCGCCGGGCGCCGTGGGTGTAGCGGTAGTAGCCGGCTGCGGCGATCATTGCGCCGTTGTCGGTGCAGAGCCGCGGCGCGGGGATGAGCACCGGGGCGGGAGCGCGTTCGATACAGGCTTTGCGGAGGGGGCCGTTGGCGGAGACGCCGCCGCCGAGGACGAGTCCCCGCGCGCCGGTGAGGCGCACGGCCTCGGCGGCCTTTGCGGAGACGACATCGACGACGGACTCCTGGAAGGCGGCGGCGATGTCGGCGACGGCTGCGGGGTCGGGCCCTCCGTCGGGGGCAGGATAGACGCCGAGTTCCTGCGCTTTGTGCAGGACGGCGGTCTTGAGCCCGGAGAAGCTGAAGTCGAGGGCGCCGCCGAGCCACGCTCGTGGGAGGCGGAAGCTCGGCTCGACGCCGTCGGCGGCGCGCTGGACGGCGGGCCCGCCGGGGAACCCAAGCCCAAGGATGCGGGCAGTCTTGTCGAACGCCTCGCCGGCGGCGTCGTCGCGGGTGCGGCCCAGGAATTCGTAGTCGCCGTGCCCTCGCATAAGGATGAGGTCGGTGTGGGCGCCGGATGCGATGAGGACGATGAGCGGAAATCCGGGGTCCGTGGCCGGGTCGTCGTAGTCGAGCCATGCCGCGTAGGTGTGGCCCTCGAGGTGATGGACGCCGACGAGGGGCAGGCCGCGGGCGTAGGCGAGGGCCTTGGCGGTGTTGACGCCGACCATAAGGGCGCCGACGAGCCCGGGGCCCTCGGTTACGGCGACCGCCTCGATGTCGTCGAGCGTGACCTCGGCGCGGCTGAGGGCGCCCTCGACGACCGGGACGATCTGGAGGAGGTGCTGGCGGGACGCGACCTCGGGGACGATTCCGCCGTACTGGGCGTGGAGGGCGACCTGTGAGGAGACGACGTCGGCGAGTACGCGACGGCCGTCTTCGACAACTGCGGCGGCAGTCTCGTCGCAGGAAGTTTCGACGCCCAGGATGAGCATATGCCTATGCTACCATCGCGGTATGCGGAAGTGCTGCGCGCCCCGGGGGAGAATTTGGGGCCGCGAAGGGGTTGCCAATGCTAGGTGACGTCAGCGCCGCCAGCGCGTTCTTGCTGGCGGTGTTCCTGTTGTTGTCGGGATTCTTCTCGGGGTCGGAGGCGGCGTTGCTGTCGGTGCAGCGCGTGCGCATCCGGCAAATGGCGAACGCTCGGACGGCGGGCGCCCGCCGCGTGTTGCGGATGGTGGAGCGGCCTGAGCGGCTGCTTCCGCCCATACTGCTGGGCAACAACCTGGTGAACACCGGCGCCGCCGCAGTCGCGACAAGCGTGGCGATTGGGGTGATAGCGGACGAGAACGTCGCTCTGGCGACGGCGACGGCGCTCGTAACGATCGTGCTGCTCGTGTTCGGAGAGACGATCCCGAAGACGCTGGCGGCGCGCCATGCGGAGCGGACGGCGATCATCGTTGCTCCCGTAGTGCAGCTCATCAGTTGGGTGTTGCGTCCGCTCTCGTTCGTGCTGCTTGCGATTGGCGCCGGGATCGTGAAGCTGTTCGGCGGAGGCTCGGCCCAGCAGGAGGTCACGGAGGAGGAGATAAAGACGCTGGTGCAGGAGGGCAGCGAGCAAGGCGCCGTGGAGCATGGAGAGGCGGAGATGATCCGCCGCGTGCTGGAGTTCGGCGACCGTCGGGTGAGCGAGGTGATGACGCCAAGGCCGGAGGTCGTCGCGCTGACCACAGGCGCAAACATCGGGGAGTTTCTCGCGCTCTACAACGAGAACTACCACACGCGGTTTCCGGTTGCGCAGGGCATGCTGGACGAGATCGTGGGGCTGGTGGGAGTGAAGGACGTGATGCGTCAGCTTGCATCGGGCGCAGGGCTCGACAGCCCGGTTACGCTCGAAACGCGGCCGGTGCGGTTCGTGCCGGAGACGAAGCTGGTGAGCGACCTGTTCGATGAGATGCGCGCCCGGGGCGATCAGCTGGTGATGGTGGCGGACGAGTACGGCGGCGTAGCGGGACTGGTGACGCTGAAGCGGCTCGTCGAGGGAATCGTGGGGCGGGTGCCGGACGAGGAGCAGCGCGCAGGGCCGGGTGAGGTGCTGCCGCTCGATGAAAACACGGTGGAGCTCGATGCGGGGCTTGCCGTTTCGGAGGCGAACGAACGCCTGGGGCTTGGCATTCCGCAAGGCGAGTACGAAACGGTCGCAGGGTTTCTTCTTGATCTCACCGGCAGCATTCCGCCGGAGGGCATGGTGGCGGCGTACCGCAATCTGCGGTTCACGGTGCTCGAGATGCGAGGCTCGCGGATAGTGCGAGTGCGGGTGACCCGCGCATTCTCCGAGCGATGAGCGCTCCTCGGCCCCGAACGGAGACGAAACGGGTTGCGCATGCGATGCGCAGAGCGATCGTGCGCAATGCCGAACGTTTGGGGCAAGGGCGGCTGGCGCTCGGCGTCTCGGGCGGCCCGGATTCGCTCGCGATGCTGCTGGCGTGTGAGGAGCTAGGCGCTCGGCTGCGCGCCCGGTTGGTTGTCGCGCATTTTTCGCATGGGCTGCGGCCATGGAGCGATCGACAGGAGCAAGCGCTCGTGCGGCGCGCTGCCGTACGGCTCGGCCTGCCGTTCGCGGCAGGCGAGGGGTATTCGGGGTCGAGCGAGGCGTCGGCGCGGGAGGCGCGTTACCGGTTTCTGGGGCAGGTTGCGGCGGCGTACGAGGCGTCGGCGGTTGCAACGGCGCACACGCAGGACGATCAGGCGGAGACGGTGCTGTTGCGGTTGGCGCGCGGAACAGGGCTGCGGGGCGCAGGCGCGGTGCGGGAGATGTCGGCGCGGAACGTGGACGGCAGGGAGCTAGTGCTGTTGCGTCCGCTGCTGCAGGTGACTCGCGCGCAGACAGAGGCGGTGTGCGCGGAGGCGGGCGTCGCGCCTGCGCGGGACGGGTCGAACCGGCGGTTGCGCTACGCGCGGAACCGGGTGCGTCTGCGGGCGCTCAAGGAGTTGGCGGAGGTGAACGGCGATGTGCGCTCGGCGCTCGCCGGCTTCGCTGAGCGGGCGGCTGAGGATGACGCGCTGCTCGAACGGTTGGCGCGCGACGCGGCGGCGAGGTTCGAGGCGCGGTCGGCTGGGCGCGTGTCGTGGCCGAAAGCGGAGCTGCGCAAGCTGCCGGCGCCTCTGCAGGCACGGGCGCTCGAAAGCGCATGGCGGGGACTGCAGGGAGAGGGCGCGACGCTTGGCCATAGGAAGTTGGAGCAAGCGATGCGGGTAGTCGCGCGTGGCGGGGAAGTGTCGCTGGGCAAGGGAGGGCGCTTCGTAGTGGGCCCGGGCCCGCTGGCGCTGATGACGCGCGCGTCTCTGCCGGAGGTCGAGCCGTCCGGGAGAGGACGGGCAGACTGCTAGCGGCGCCAGCGTCCTCCGAATGAGGCGTTGTTGGATCCGCGAGCGAGCTTGCCGGAGGGTCGCGGACGGCTGAATCGTCCGCCGGTTGCCTTGCGGCGCGGACTGGCGGGGGCAGGGGGCGTTGAGCGAGCGGGCAGCCGGGGCAGATTATGCCGCTGACGCAAGGGCGCCCATGGGCGGCGTCGTACGGGGAAGTGCGGGCGCGGCCGCGCGGGAGGCGGAGCATCGTCGGGCGGCGCGGGTTCGGGGCGCGCGTCGTCATCGTCGGCTGGAGGGGGCGGGGCTTCAGCGGGCGCATGGAGCAGTTCCGAGAGGCGTTGAGCGATGAGGAAGGCGTCGCGCTTGGCGTTGCCGCTTCGCAGGGGCTGCGTAATGGTGTGGCTGCGGGCGTAGATGCGCAGCGCGCCCTCGCTGTCGGGAAACGCCCAGCCGGCGAGAGCGTACACGCCGATGAGCGTCGGGATCCCGCCGGCCAGGAGGGAGACGAAGGGTATGCCGACGAGATACCAGGCGATGTAGCCAAAGACGGCGCCGACGGCGAGGAACGCCAGCCCCTGCCCAAGTCGATTGTTCGGGCGCGAGACTTCGACGATCTCGACGGCGTCGACACTGCTGAGAGGGATGAGGGTGACGGAGCGTTGGCCGGCGGACGAGCTGGTCTTCAGGATGCGGACGTTGGTGAGGGTAAGAGCGTCGCCGCCGGCGGGAGGCTCGTCGACAGCGCCGGCTGCTGCGTCGATGGCGGCGTCGAATTGCTCGCCGTCGAGCCAGGGAACGCGGGGGTGAAGTACGGCGTCGGACAAGGTCATAGGTAATAGTTTACGGCATAAGGAGCAGGCCTCTCCGCGCTTGCCGGGCTGCTAGAGCAGCCGCAAGAGTCGGGGGTTGGGAGGCAAGGGCTCGGTTTCCTGCGCGATCTCGCGGTCGTTGATGGAGCGGATGTTCGGGGCGAACGCGATGGGAGATGAGGATGCTATGTAGCTGGTGTCGTGCAGAACGTCGATAGGCGCTTGCTCGTCGACCAGTTCGCGGATGCGCTCGGGGGTCATTCTGCCGCTGAGGACGATCTGCACCTGCTGGGCGCCAACCTGGTTGAGGCGTTCGCGCACGAGGCGGATGTCGTCCGGGGATACTTGGCTGCCGCCGGGCCTGCGGGAGAGCCGGACGCTGTTGAGGCGGTCGTTGGCGGCCCGGGCGACTGCGGCGACCTGCTCGACGACGTCCTTTCGAGGGTCGACGTAAGCCATCCGCTGCACTTCTGGGGGGATGGCGCGGTCGAACGCAAGCATCGCTTTGACAGGGTCGCCGATGAGCTGAACCAGGGCGCCTGAAACCGAGGAGACGGGCGGAGAGCCTGCGAGGCGCGAGCCGAGGACGGTGGAGCCGGAGGCGCATCCGCCGGCGACGGCGGCGTAGTCCATAACGGCGGCGACGGAGGGGTGGACGTTGTGGGCCCCGACAGAGATGACGGGGATGCCCTGCGCCGCGCGGGTGATTTCGCGCGAGGCGGTGGCCCATCCGGTCTGATGGGCGAGCATTCCGCAGATGGCGGTCTCGTAGAGGCCGAACGATGAGTAGGGAGCGCGGACCTGGAGGCAGACTTCGCCCGGAGCTATCTCCGTTCCCTCCTCGACAGCCCAGATCTGACGGTTGCCCTCGGAGGTGACTTTACCGAGGACGGCCTTTACCTCCTGCGCGCCGCAGAGGACGGCTTGCTGGCTGGCGGAGAACTCCATCATCACGACGGGATTGATGCCCTCGTTGCGGAGGACGCGCTGGGTGCGATGGAGGTAGAAGTCGGCGGTGTCGCCGGTGATGATGGATGGGCGGACTTCGAAGGTGTTGCTGAGGGCGGAGTTATTGGATTGCATTGAGTAGAAGCGCCTCGGTGAGTGAGCGTTATGCTAAGACTGCGTTGTTTGTGCGGCAAGGGGCGCCTTGGCTGTAACGGCCAGCCGGAGCAGGCGGCTAGAAGGGCTCCTTGCGGGCGGGCGGCGGGACGACGCGGGGGATGCCTCCGAACCGCAGGCGGGCGAGGCCGCGGAGGTCGTCGATGGCGGTTTTGACGACCTTGACGCGGGAGTCCGGGTCTTCGCGCCAGGCGACAGGGATCTCCTTCCAACGAAAGCCGCGCTTTTCGGCGATGACGAGCATTTCGGTGTCGAAGAACCAGCCGGTGTCCTTGATATGGGGGAGGAGCGCGCGTGCGGCGTCGCGGCTCAGAGCCTTGAAGCCGCATTGGGCGTCGCGGAAGTGGGTGCGCATTCCGGCGCGGATGATGCAGTTGTAGGCGCGCGAGATGAGCTCGCGCTTGAACGAGCGCTGCGTCTGTGAGTCTCGGGAGAGCCGGGATCCCCAGGCAAGGTGGCGGCCCTCGTCGGCGATGGCCGAGACGAGCCGCGGGAATGCCTCGATTTCGGTGGAGAGGTCGACATCCATATAGGAGAGGATGTCGGCGTTGCTCTCGCTCCAGGCCCGTTTAAGAGCGCGGCCTCGCCCTCGCTGATCGAGATGCAGAGCGGCTACGGCGCCGGGCATCTTGCGGGCGTACTCGGCGGCGACATCGAGGGTGCCGTCGGTCGAGCCGTTGTCGGCGATGACAATGCGCCACTGATGGGGAAGATTTTCGGCGAGAAAGGCCGACAGAGTTTCGATGCAGCGCGGGAGCGAGTGCTCTTCGTTGAGGACGGGGATGACGATATCGACAGTGGCCATAGATCAGTTCCGGTTGGGCTGCAGGGCTGTGGTCAGAGCGCGGGCGACAGTGAACGGATCGGAAGCGACGACAGGTTCGGCAAAGAGCTCCATGCTGCCGATGTCGCTGGTGCGAACGTCAAGGTTTCCGCGGTCGACGATACGGACGACGACGGGGAAGCCTTGCCACGGATCGCTCCCCGCCCCTTCCTGCGGGGAAGGGTTTGGCGAGGCGCCGGACGCCGGGAGGGGCGGGAGGAGAGCGCCGACGTTGAAGGAGCGAACGCCGAGGACGTCGCGCAGCGCCGCAAGGACTCCGTAGAGGGCGTCGGCGAGGTCGTCGTCGAACTCCGGAGCGAGGATGACGACCTCTTTCTCCTTGATGGGGGTGAGGCTGGCCATCACGCGCGGGCCGCGATCGGACGCGCAGAGGCCGAGGCTCTCGTGGACTGCGGCGAGGTCGTCGAAGTAGTTGCAGCCGTGCTCGGCGGCATAGGCGGCTGCGGCTGCGCGGAGCGCCTCGATTTTGGCGTAGTGACGTCCGCGAGCGAGCTGCGTCTGGGCGTGTCCGTGGACGATGGAGCCACCGGAGCGCCAGAGGCAGTTCCAGAGGAAGAACGGGTAGACGGCGCCAGGGTCGGTTGCATGGGCGGAGGCGAACCACTGACTGGCGAGGCGGATGCAGGAATGGACTGCGCCGCGGTCGAACAGCAGGGGGTTGGGCTCGGAGAATATGAGGAGGGAGTGGAGCGCGTCGTACTTGGCGACGTTTGCGGCGGTGATGAGCGCGTTGGATTCGAGCCTGCCGAAGAGGTCTTCGGGGGTGGACTCGCGAGGGCGTGCCCAGGGATCGTCGGCAAGATAGGCGTCGAGGCTGTCGCCGTCGGAGTTGGCGGCGATGCGGATGGGGCGCCGCGCCCGGAGATCGTTGAATATCGCGGCCTCGCCGGTGACGATGTTGGTTACGCGGACGATGCGCTGGTTCTCGACGGCCTGGACGGAGCCGAAGACGCTCTCGACCCATGGGGCCATGGAGTCGGGGACGCGCATGCGTCCGGCGGCGTCGATGACGTCGTAGATGCGGCGGAAACGCTGGCCATCGGCGGACGGGAGAGCGTCGGCCATGGAAGGCAGGTTGACGATGGAGGGGGAATCGGGCGGCAAGGCAGTCAAGGGGCGGAGTTACTCGACGGCCCGATGAGCGAGGTCGCGCTCGAGGGCGAGCTTGTCGAGCTGGAGCTGGACGGGGATGGGGTAGACGCCGGTGAAGCAGGCGTTGCAGAAGCCGTGACCGGCGGAGTCGCCGTTGACGGCGTCGTGGAGCCCGTCGATGCTGAGGTAGCCGAGGGAGTCGGCGCCGATGACGTCGCGGATTTCGTCGACGGAGCGGCCCGTGGCGATGAACTCGCCTCGCGTGGCCATATCTACGCCGAAATGGCAGGGGTGCGCGATAGGCGGCGCGCAGACGCGCATGTGGACCTCGGCGGCGCCGGCCCTGCGCAGAAGGGCGATTATGGGCGGGGTAGTGGTGCCGCGCACGATGCTGTCGTCGACAACGACGACGCGCTTGCCGGAGAGGACTTCGGGCAAGGGGTTGAACTTGTTGCGGACGCCGAGCTGCCGGAAGCGCTGATCTGGTTCGATGAAGGTTCTGCCGACGTAGCGGTTCTTGACGAGGCCATAGCCGAAGGGGATTCCGGACTCCTGGGAGAATCCGATGGCGGCAGGGTTGGCGGAGTCGGGAATGGGGATGACGATGTCGGCGTCGACGGGGTGCTCCTGAGCGAGGCGTTGCCCCATGCGGGTGCGGGCGGCATGGGTGAGCTGCCCGTCGAGTATCGAGTCGGGGCGAGCGAAGTAGATGTGCTCGAAGACGCAGTGAGCCTTCCGGGCGTTGGGAGAGGGAGAGGGAATGCTGCGGAATCCGTCGGCATTGATGACGATAGTCTCTCCCGGCTCGATTTCGCGCAGGAACCGGGCGCCGATATGGTCGAAGGCGCAGCTCTCGGAGGCGATGACCCATCCGTCGCCGGGGTAGCGTCCAAGCGCGAGAGGGCGGATTCCGTGCGGATCGCGGATGCCGAGGACGGTGTCGGCGGTCGCGACGACGAGCGAGTAGGCGCCCTTGAGGTTGCGCATAAGGTAGGCGACCTTTTCGTCCCACGAATCGCCCGGGGCCCAGGCTAGGAGATGGGCGATGACCTCGGAGTCGGTGCCGGTGACGCACTGGACGCCCCAATCGCGTTCGATGCGCTCGCGGATTTCGGCGGCGTTGCTGACGTTGCCGTTGTGGCCGAGGGCTAGTTCGACGGTAGGGCTCTTGGCGAGGATGGGCTGAGCGTTGCGCGCGCTGCTGGAGCCGGTTGTGGAGTAGCGGGTGTGGCCGATGGCTATGTGGCCGGGGAGGCGCTGGAGGTCTTCCTGCCGGAAGGCGTTCGAGACAAGGCCGGTGTTGGTGAAGTTGCGGAGGATGCGGCCGTCGGAGGCGGCGATGCCGGCGCTCTCTTGTCCCCGGTGCTGGAGCGCGAAGAGCCCGTAGAAGGCGACCTGAGCAGCGTCGCTGTCGGGCCCCTCGGAGAGATATGCGCCGACAACCCCGCAAGCCTCGCGAGGCGAATCGGACTCCGCGCCTACGGTTCTATGGCTCTCGGCCACAAGCACCTGCACTATCAGGGTGAGGGGCTGCGGGGGGATGTATATCACATTGTAGCAGGGATAGCGACTAGCGAGGCTGTATGCAACGGCGCGTAGATTGCTCCCGACGGCGCGAGCGTGCTGCGATAGAGCACGACGCGATCGACGGGGAAGGCGGAGGGCGCGTCCGCTGCGCCGACCTCGTCGACGGCGCGCCGGAGAGCGATCGCAGACTCCCGCGACAGGCGCGCGTCGACACGCGCGATAGTGAGGTGCGGGCTGAACGGACGTGGTTCGGGGGCGCATCCGGCGTCCACCAGGGACTGCTCGACGGCGTCGCGCAGCTGTTCGAGGCGGTCCGTTGCGCCTTCGACGCCGGCCCATAGCACGCGAGGGGTGCCGCGGGCGGGGAAAACGCCAAGGCCGCCAAGCGACAGTTCAAACGGAGAGCAGGCCGCCGCGGCTGCGGCGAGGGCGTCGCCGAGGTTGGGCGCATCGTCGGCGGGCCGGTTGCCGATGAATTTGAGCGTGAGATGCGCTCCGCGGAGGTTCGTCCATCGCACAGCGCGCGCAGCGTTTCCGTCCGCGCCTGGCGCGGGAGACTCGGAGTCTGCGGGGATGCGCGCGCGCAGGCGTTGGACGGCGCGCTCCAGTTCGGCGCGGATTTCCGGCGGGATGGGGATGGCGGCGAAGAGGCGCAGGCTGGAGTCAGTCATTGCGCGCGGACTTCAGGCTGTCGCGGAGCGCGGCGAGCCGTCGCAGCCATCCGGCGATGTCGTCGAGAGAGTAGGAGGCGTTGGCGGGGCTGGGGTTGGGGGCGACGAATACGCGGCTTTGGCCGAGAGGATCGGGCTGCTCGCCGAGCCGGGCGGACTTCCATGGCGCCGGCGCGCCGGCTGAGCGGTCCGGTTCAGCGGGGCTGTCGCTGTACTGTCGAAACCACTTGTAGCCGGTGAGTCCGTTGAAGCAGACGATGAGCGGGGCGGCGTCGAGCAACTTGTCGCGGGTCTCCGGCGCCCAGCGGCGGAAGTCGGCAGCCCGGAGGCTGGACGCGCTGCTGGTGGCGCGTTTGACGACGTCGGTGAAGCCGACGCCGAGGCTTGGGAGCTGCGCCTCGTCGCCGGGGCCGAATCTGCGTCCGGCGCCGACGATGCCCGAAAGGTTGAAGGCGCGCCAAAACCGGTTTCGGGGAGTTGCGAAGTACTTGCCTACCGAGGCGGAGTAGGAGCCGGGGTTGATGCCCACGAACACGATGTCGAGCCCGGGCCTGATGTAGTCGGGGAGTGTTGCGCCTGTAGTCATGCGTCGTTGGAAGCGAGGCCGAGGAGCCTGGCGGCGTTGCCGCCGAGAGCGCCCGGGATGTCGCCGGGGGCCATTGCGGCGCGGGCCTGTTCGATGAGCCGCCGGGGAGGGATGAGCGGATAGTCGGAGCCTAGCAGAATGTGGTCGGCGCCGGCGGTTGCGGCGACGACGCCGAAGACGGCGGCGTCGTAGAGGAAAGGAGACGCGGCGCTGTCGAAGTAGGCGTTGGCGAGGGCTGCGCGCGCCTCGGGCATAAGGGAATAGAAAGGAAGGCCGCCGCCCCAGTGGGCGAATACGAAGGTTGTGGAGGGGAACCGCTGGGCGAGGGCGAGAAGCCGGTCGGGGGTGGCGTCGCCTTTGCCGGGAAAGTCGTGGCCGACAGGGCCCGACCCGTGGACTATGACGGGCATTCCGCGATCGGCGGCGAGCTCGGCTACGGGCGCGATGGCGTCGCCGCCGGTGAGGTCGATCCCCTGGGTCGTGGAGTGGAGTTCGCCGACAGCGCGGGCGCCGGCGTTGGCGCACCGTTCGATTTCGGCGACGGCGTCGCTTCCCCAGGCGGGGTTGACGGAGCAGCAGGCGATGATGCGGCGCGGGTAGCGCGCCGCGGCGTCGAGGAGGTAGTCGTTGGCTTCGCGCGCTGCGGCGCGGTCGGTCCAGCCGTAACCGAGGGCGAGCGCGACATCGACGCCGTCCTCGTCCATGGCTGCGACGAGATCCTCGGCAGTGGCCATAGTCTTGAGTCCCCGGTCGGCCATGCGCCGTGCGGCGTCGGCGCCGAAGAGGGCGTCGAACGTTTCGTCGCGCCGGGCGATCTCTTCTCGCCGCTCGGCGAAGGATGGAGGGAGGAGGTGGGTGTGGAAGTCGATGATCATGCGCAGCGCCGCGCGGAGGTTAGTTTTCCGGAGCTGGGGGAAGCTCCTCGGTGTATTCGTTGTGGGAGAAAATGCCGATCTCGCGGCCCTGATGGACGTGCACAATAAAGTCTTCGCGCGCGAGGCCGATAGCGTCGAGCACCTCGTCGTCGAGATCTTCGATGATGTCCTGTATCTCGTCAGTGGTGTAGCGTTCGGAAACGCAGAGAGTGGCGTGGATGAGGTTTCCGGAGAAGTGGACGTCGAACCGGCCCTGGGGTTGTTCGTCGTCGAAGATGGTGTAGACCTCGGAGTAGGGTGTGCGGCACTCGCGCTCGAATCGCAGCATGGCGGCGTCTCCTTGAGAGTTGGGCCCGCGTCCGCCGGGAGAGGGCTGGCGGCGCCTTGCGGGCGCGGGGGGTTGCAATAGGGTTACGGGCGGACTTGCCCCCCGCCCTGGGCGACCCACTTGTAGCTGGTGAGCTCGCGCAGGCCCATGGGGCCGCGGGCGTGGAGTTTATTGGTGCTGATGGCGACCTCGGCGCCGAGCCCCAGCTGACCGCCGTCGTTGAAACGGGTGCTGGCGTTGACGAGCACGACGGAGGCCTCGATCTCGTCGGTGAAGCGAGCGGCGGCGGAGTAGTCCTCGGTGACGATCGCCTCGGTGTGGCCGGAGCCGTACTGCTCGATGTGCTCGATGGCCTCGTCGATCGAGTCGAGGACGCGTATGGACATAGTGAGGGAGAGGAACTCCTGCCCAAAGTCTTCGGGGGCGGCGGGGCGCACCGTGCCGCCGGTCTCGGGGGACTCGGCGGGGCCGATGAGGGCGAGGGCGCGCTGGTCGCAGCGGAGTTCGACGCCGGCTGCGGTGAGTTCGGCGGCGATAGCGGGGAGCGTCGGCGCGGCGACGGCGGAGTGGATGAGGAGCGTGTCGAGCGCGTTGCACACATCGGGGCGCTGGGTCTTTGCGTTGTACACGATGCTCTGGGCCATTTGAGGGTTGGCGGATGCGTCGACGTAGACGTGGACAACGCCGATGCCCCCGGTGACGGAGGGGACGGTGGCGTTCTCGCGCACGTACTTGATGAGGTTCTCGCCGCCGCGGGGGATGAAGAGGTCGAGGTGCTCGTTGAGACGGATCATCTGGTCGACGACGGCGCGGTCGGTGTCGGTGACGAACTGGACAGCCTCGGGGGTGACTCCGGCGTCTTCGAGCCCGCGCTTAACGATGCCGACGAGGGCTGCGTTGGAGTGGACGGCCTCCTTGCCGCCGCGCAAGACGACGGCGTTGCCGGACTTCAGGCAGAGGCCTGCGATGTCGGTCGTAACGTTGGGGCGGCTCTCGTAGACGCATCCGATGACGCCGAGAGGCACGCGCCGTCGTTCGATGCGTATGCCGTTGCCGAGGGCGCGGGAGTCGAACGACTCGCCTACGGGGTCGGGGAGGGCGGCGATAGCGCGCAGGTCATTGGCCATGCCCGCGAGGCGCGACTCGTTGAGGAGCAAACGTCCGAGGACGGCCTCGGAGAGGCCCGCGTCGCGGCCGGCGGCCATATCGAGGGAGTTGGCGTCGAGCACGGCGGCGTTGTCGGCGTCCAGCGCGTCGGCGATGGCGCGGAGAGCGTTGTCCTTTTGGCTGCTCGAGAGTTTGCGAAGCTCCCGGGACGCCCTCCGGGCGGCTTTTGCCTTGGCGATGAGTTCGGATGCGGCGGGGGCGGTGGTCATACTGGGCGGGTAGTGTCTCTCTTTGAAATCTGGGACAGCAGGGGCTGGCGGCGGGGCTCTGCAAGGGTAGACAATGTAGTCTAAAGTATGTCAAAGGCTATTGCAGCAAGGAGGCGTGAGCTATGCCGATAGGGCCAAAGGGGGAGCGGAGACCGTCCAACCCCATAGAGTCCGGCATCATGGTTGCCCGTATCGCTGTGGGCGACATCGACGAACAGTATGCTGAGCAGGCCCCGGTCGTGCCCAAGCGCGCCAAGGGCGGCAAGAAGGGTGGTAAGGCTAGGGCAGAGGCGCTGACGCCGGAGCGCCGCTCTGAGATTGCGGCGGATGCTGCCCGTGCTCGCTGGGGCAATGAGGTTATTGCGTAATGACACTTACCCCCCCCCCCCCCCCGATATTTTCGGAATGGTCGGTTAGCGTATGCCATCCGACACTATCCGAAAGCTGCACAGCAACGATTGCCTGAACGTCCTAGAGGATGAGATTGTCCTTCCATCAAAGTCTATAGACCTCATCTATCTCGACCCGCCTTTCAACTCTAAGAGCGTCTACAATCTGCCATTTACGGGCAAGGAGCTAAGTACGAACGTGGTTGGGATGTTAATGTAGTGGGTGGGGTGCGCCAGCTTCTTGTTTATGACAGGGACAAGGCTAAAAAGAAAATTGATAAAGGTAGCTATGACCGCACCATATATCGTGAGCACCGAACAGCCACAGCGTTTCCCGACTTTTGGGAGATTGCACCCATAAACTCCCAAGCTAAAGAACGGCTAGGCTATCCAACTCAGAAGCCGTTAGAGTTGCTTACGCGAATCATTGAAGCACTATCTCCATCCCCTGCGAATGGCGGCCCTGCAAGCGTGGTGCTCGACCCATTCTGCGGGTGTGGTACGACACTCCATGCTGCCGAGAGCCTTGGTAGGCAATGGATAGGCATAGATATATCGGCGTTTGCCACTGGGTTAGTACGTCAACGGATATTGAGAAATTTCCATACCCTCACTACAGACGATGTGCTTGTGCGTGGTGTTCCAGTCAATGCGGTAGATGCTGAAGCGCTGGCGGAACGCGACAAGTTTGAGTTTGAGCGCTGGGTGTGCGGAGCCATTGGAGCCGAGGGTATGTTCCATCCACCAGGATCTCGCGGAGCAGACGGCGGCGTTGATGGAGTGCTAAAGTTTTACCCTGTTTACGACGGGCAGAAACTGAAGGCAGAGTATGCGCTCATACAAGTGAAGGGCGGGCATGTTACCTCCGACGCTGTGCGAGCGCTGAAGACGCAGGTTGAGCATTACGGCGCAAGTGCCGGAGTGATGGTCTGCTTCAAGAAGCATATGCGAACAGTCGAGAATCAGAGATTTAGAGGCGAGTTTAGCGACACGTTTGGCTCCTATCCCGTCATCCAAGGATTCAGTATCGAGGATTTGCTGGCTAACAAGAAGCCCGACCTCCCGCTCTATGGGCGCGAACGGCCTATGTCTATCCTGCCTAGGCATGCTCGAACAGTAGCGTCAGAGGACATTCCGTTAGAGCAAATGGGATTCGATGAATATGCCCATGAAGAGGTTTGATTCTATATATTTCTAACGGCTCTAATGCTTGACAAATGAGGCTTCTGTAGCTACAATGCGGCTATAGTGAATCGCCTCCCCAAGGACAAGCAGGTACGCATTCTCCGGATGCTGGTTGAGGGAAGCTCAATGCGCTCCATCACCCGCATTGAACAATGCTCCATCAACACTGTTACGCGGCTGATGGAGTACGCAGGCGAAGCGTGCCTAGACTTTCACCGCGAGAACGTCCGCGAGGTTCACGCTCAGCGCGTCCAGTGCGACGAGATATGGGCGTACTTGTACGCCAAGCGAAAGAACGTGCCGCGAGCAACCGCAGCGCCCCGTGAGGCCGGAGACGTATGGACATGGACGGCCATCGATGCCGACTCCAAGCTAATGATTTCCTGGGTTGTAAGCTCGGCAAGGGACGGCATATCGGCCATAGAGCTAATGGACGACCTCCGCGAGCGGACGACCGACCGCTTCCAGCTTACGACGGACGGCCTCGCGGCCTACCCTGAAGCCGTAGAGGGCGCATTCGGCGGCAACATCGACTATGCCCAGCTCATCAAACTCTATGCCGACACGCCGAAGGAAGAGGCTAGGCGCTACTCGCCTGTAGAATGCATCGGGGCTAAACGGGAGGTTGTAACCGGACAACCGGAGACCGCGTACATCAGCACGTCCTACGTGGAGCGGAGCAACCTGACGATGCGAATGAGCATGCGCCGGTTCACTAGGCTGACCAACGCCTTCTCAAAGAAGTTCGAGAACCACTGCTACGCCCAAGCTCTCTTCTTCACTTACTACAACTGGTGCCGTCCCCATCAGTCGGTGAGTAAGCCTTACCGGACGACCCCCGCAATGGCAGCGGGGCTCACGGACAGAGTGTTCAGCGCCGAATGGCTGTCCGACCTGGTATCGGCCCGCTATCCTGCGCCCGGCCCGCGTGGAACCTACCGCCCGCGCCGCCCACAGGGTTCGTGATTTCAAACGGAGACACTACCTACTGGGCCTCCTTGGCTGGCGCGCGCCGGACGAAACCTAGACGAGAACGAGATTGTTGCGGTGGACTGCCTCGTCGCCATGGTGGTGGCCAAGCAGATCCATGAAACGAGCGGAGCGGGCGCCGGCGATGGCGCGCATATCCGGAGCGTCGTAGTTGGCGACGCCGTAGGCGAGGCAGACGCCGCTCTCAGCGAGGACTTCGACGACGTCGCCGCGGTTGAAGTCGCCGCGGATTTCGCGGACTCCGGCGGGAAGGAGGCTGCGGTCTCGCTCGACGAGCGCCTTCCTGGCGCCGTCGTCGATGACGAGGGCCGCGCCCTTGCGGTTCATGCCGCTGCGGAGCCATCGCTTGCGGGCTTCGAGCGACGACACGGCGGCAGGGAAGAGCGTGCCGACGGGGTCGCCGCAGGCGGCCCGGATGATTGCGGAAGGGTCGTCGCCGGGAACGAAGACGACGGTGACGCCGACGGCGGTAGCGCGCTTGGTCGATTCCAGCTTGGAGAGCATGCCGCCCCGCGTTACGCCGCTGCGGTGCTCTTCGGCGAGGCCCATAACGGCGTCGTCAATCCGATCGACCCGGGGAATGAGGGAGGCGGAAGGGTCGCGATTGGGGTCGGCGGTGTACAGGCCGCCGGTGTCCATCAGCATAACGAGCAGGTCGGCTTCGATGACGTTGGCGACGATGGCGGAGAGCGAATCGTTGTCCCCGAAGCGCTGGCCGGTGATTTCGGCAGTGTCGACGACATCGTTCTCGTTGATGATGGGGACGATGCGCTGTTCGAGGAGGCCGTTGAGAGTGTTGCGGACGTTGAGGTAGCGGACGCGGCTGTCGACATCGTGGCCGGTGAGGAGAGCCTGGGCGACGGTGAAGCCGCGTTCGGCGAAGAGTTCCTGGTAGTTGCGCATGAGCCGGCTTTGGCCGACGGCTGCAAGCATCTGGCTGACGGCGACGCCCTTTCCGTCGGCGATGGCGGGGGCGGCCTCGCGTCCCGCGGCGATGGCGCCTGAAGTTACGAGGGCGACTTGCGCGCCCATCGCAGCGACGTCGGCGATCTGGCCGACGATGGAACGCATAGCCTCGTCGTCGAGGCGGGGCGATTTGCGAGTGAGGACGTTCGTGCTGGCCTTGACGACGATGCGGGAGTGGCGCAGCGCGGGGCTGAGCGCGGAGACGCGGGAGTTCGCCGTTCGGGGTGACATAGCAGGTGTTCGCGAGAGGGCGCTCTCATTGTAACGTATGGGCGCGCCTCCCGGCTGCGGCCACGGTTACAGTCGTGGAAGGGGGCCGGCGGACTGCGGCGCGGCGCGCAAAATTGGGGGGGGGGGGGGGATAGCTGCTTCCGAGCAGATTATTGCAGTTGCCGACGCCTTTGGAGGGTGTTACTCTTTAGCCGTTCTGTACAAGGAGCGGGCGCGGGGGACTACGGAATGGCCCGCTTGTTGGAGAGCGAACTGCGAGGAGGCTGACATCCATGGCGATGGAGATCGACATTGCAAGAGCCGGGGAGACGGTGACCGCGGCGATTACCGGACGGGTCGACGGCTCGAACGCTCGGGAGTTCCAGGACACGCTGATAGGAGCCATCGAGGAGACCGACCGGGACGTGGTTCTGGACTTCGCGAACCTCACCTACATCAGCAGCGCGGGGCTGCGGGCGGTGCTGCTGGCCGCCAAGTCGCTGGCCAGGCAGGAGGCGAAGCTGCAAGTCCGCGCGCTGTCGACTTCCGTCAGGGAAGTGTTCGAGACGAGCGGGTTCGACAAGATCATCTCCATCCGCGACTAGATATGTCAGCGTAGCGCTCGGATGCTTTCCGGGAGGAGAGATGCCTGATCGTCCTTACAAGATACTTGTCGTAGACGACGAGCCGGACCTGGAGCCGCTGATGCTCCAGCGGATGCGTAGGTCCATCCGCCAGGGGGAGTACGAGTTCGTCTTCGCCCAAAACGGCCTTGAGGCGCTCGAAGAGCTGGCGGCTGACCCAAGCATCGACATGGTCCTCTCGGACATCAATATGCCCAAGATGGACGGGCTGACGCTCCTCGAGCAGATCCCGTTGGTCACTTCGGATATACGGAGCGTCATTATCTCCGCGTATGGAGATATGAAAAACATCCGTACGGCGATGAACCGCGGCGCGTTCGACTTTGTCACCAAGCCGGTTGATTTTGAAGACCTCAAAGTGACGATAGACCGCACGTTGAAGCATCTGGCCGAGTGGCGCGAGGCGCTCTCGTCACGAGACCAGTTGGTCTCACTGAAGAACGAATTGGGAGTGGCCAGCCAGATACAGCAATCGATCCTGCCCACCGAGTTCGACGTTGGCCCGAAGTGCGAGGTCTACGGCTATATGGAGCCCGCTCGCGGAGTGGGCGGCGACTTCTTCGATCTCATAACTCTTGCAAGCGGCCGCAACCGGCTGGGGTTCGCTGTCGCCGATGTGTCGGATAAGGGAGTGCCGGCTGCGCTGTTTATGATGTCGAGCCGCATACTGCTCAAGGGCGCAGCCATCGGCCGCTCCACCCCCGGCGAAGTGCTGGCTACGGTGAACGATCTTCTCCATGAAGACAACGAGACGATGATGTTCGTGACCATCTTCTACACGGAGTACGATCAGGATACGGGAGAGCTGGTCTATGCGAACGGGGGGCATAACTCGCCGCTCGTGGTGCATCCGGACGGCTCGTCGGAGATGCTGCCGTTGACGAATGGGGTTGCAGTAGGGCTTGCTCCCAACATGGAATACACGCAACAGTCCTATACTTTGGCGCCCGGGGACATGGTGATTATGTACACCGACGGCGTCACCGAGGCAATGAACGACAAGAACGAAGAGTTCGGCATCGAGCGGGTGCAGGAGATGTTTATTGCGAATCCGCCGTCCGGCGCCGAAGAGGCCACGCAACGCATATTCAGCGCGATTCGGGACTTTGCCGGCGATACTCCGCAATCGGACGATATCACCTGCATAACAGTCCGGCGGCTTTAAGGTTGGCTGAAATGGGTGTCCAGGTGAAACTGAAAATTGAGTCCGAGGAAGGCGCGCTCGACCGTATTACCGCCGCAGTGGAAGACTTGGGCGAGCGCGAAGAGTGGACGCCGGATCTTGTGCTCAAGGTGCACCTGGCGCTCGAAGAGTTGGGCCTCAACGCGATTCAGTACGGAAGCAGAGGCGAGACGCCCGACATAGAAATCGTCATGGATTCCAGCAATGACGCGGTAGTCATCACTATCTCCGACAGCGGCATCCCGTTCGATCCGCTGCATGACGCGCCAGCGCCGGACTTGGAGTCGTCGGTGGAAGACCGGCGCGTTGGAGGACTGGGCATCTATTTCGTCCGCGAATTGATGGACGATGTCCAGTACAAGCGCGAAGGCGGCAGGAACCATCTGACGTTGGTAAAGCGGAGGAACTAGTGGCGTGGAGTGCTCGTGAGGCGCGGGCAGCGCTGGCGCTGGCCGGCGCTGCGATTCTCGCGTTGACGGTTCTGGCCGCGTGCGCCTCTGAGGCGACGCCGACTCCGCCGGCGCCTACGCCTACGCCTACCGTCGAAGCGCCGACGGTTGGCGTTACGGACAGTCAAATTCTGTTCGGGCAGTCGGCTGCGTTCAGCGGGCCGACGGGCGAACTGGGCACGCAAGTTCGCCTTGGGATAGAGGCTGCGTTTGCCGAGCGAAACGCGATGGGCGGCGTTCATGGCAGGACGCTGGCGCTGGAGTCGCTCGACGACGGCTACGAGCCCGAAAGAGCGGCGGCCAACACGCGCACGCTAATCGAAGAGCGCGAAGTGTTCGCGCTGATAGGCGCAGTAGGCACCCCGACGTCCAGCTCGGCGGCGCCGATTGCTCTGGCGGCAGGCATCCCTTACATCGCGCCATTCACCGGAGCAGCTTTCCTCCGCGGCGAAGAGATGACGAACGTGCTCAACCTGCGCGCCTCCTATGCGCAGGAGATCGAGTTCATGGTGGACCGTCTCGGCGTCGACCTTGGAGTAAGGCGCGTCGCAGTGATGTACCAGAACGACTCCTTCGGGCGGGACGGCTACGAGGGGCTGGAGGAAGCGGTGGCGAGGCGCACGCCGCAGATGCAGCTGGTGGGGATCGGCTCCTATCAGCGGAACACGTCTGCAGTGAAGCGAGGGATTCTCAACCTGTTGCAAGGCAACCCGGAAGCGGTGGTCATCATCGGCGCGTACGAGCCGGTGGCCCGGGTGCTCGAGTGGTCGCAGCTCACGGGGCCGGACGCCATCTACCTGACGGTCTCTTTCGTGGGAGTCGAAGCGCTGGCGCCAATCTTGCCCGACGGGGCGAAGGTGTACGTAACGCAGGTTATGCCGCCCCCCGAAGATGCGTCCGTGCGGGTAGTGGCGTCGTACCATCAGGCGCTGAGAGCTTTGGACGCGGGCGCGCAGCCGGCCTATGCGTCGCTCGAGGGCTACCTGATGGGACGGCTCGCTATCTACGCTGCGGAGCAGTGCGGGGTTGACATCGACCAGGAATGCTTTGTGGAGAGCGTTCGCGAGGGCGGCGCCTTCGACATCGACGGGTTCGCGCTGTCCTACGGCGATGCGGCATGGGACAATCAGGGCTCCGACTACGTGCATCTGACGGTGCTTGACCGGAATGGACTCCGGCTGATTGACGACCTGGAAGGGGCCAACCCCGTATGGACGATTGACAGCCTGCCCGACGCTGCGGATGCGGGCGGCGCGCTGTAATAGGAGAATGCGGAGCTAGTCGTGCAGGATGCGGCGGTGAGAAGTCAGGGAATTGTGAGACGGCTGCTTGCCGCGCGCAAGCTGCTGTCGTTCCGAATGTACCTGGGCATCGCAGGCGCGGCCACGATGACGCTCGCCGCGAGTTTGGTGGGGTTGTTCTCCTTCAACCAGCTTGGCGGAGCGGTGACCCTGGTGAACGAAGAGAGCGTTCCCGATATGAGCGCCGCCTTCGAAGTGGGACTGACGAGCGGCGCGCTCGCGTCTGTCGGGGGCCAGCTCATCACCACGACATCGAGCGCGCAGTTCCAGCGAGTCGTCGAAGATGTGGACGAAGAGCGGGACAAGCTGCAGGAGCAGCTCGACGATCTGGAGCAGCGAACGGTCGACCCGCAGCTGTTCGGGCGGGTGCGGCGCGATGTGGATACGCTCATCCTGAATATCGACTCGCTGAAGTCGAGCATGGAGGGCGTGTTCAATTTGCAGACCCGCCTCAGCGGCGTCCAACGCGAGCTGGAGCTGTTGAACACCCGGGTTGACGAGCTGGTTATTCCTGTAATTGACGACCAGATATTTTATGTAATCACCGGCTACACGGACGTGAGTTCGCCGCCGCCGCGGTTCGACGAACACCTGAGCATTGCAGAGGTGGGCACGTACCAGCGGCTCGCGCAGCTGCAGGGGAACGCGACGCTGGCCTCCCAGACGCTGGCGAGCGCCTTCTCGTTGTCGTCCGCGGAAGGAGTAGGGCCGCTGCGCGATCGCTTCCTGGCGGTGCAGAGCAGCGTTCGGGGAGACCTTGCAGCGCTCGAGGGGCATCCTCTGCACCGCGACTTCGACAACCTGCTCACCGACCTCTTCTTCCTGGGCGTAGGCGATGATCGATCGGGGGGCGAGGGGCGCGTGTTCGACCTCGTCGAACAGCAGCTGAGGCTGACGGAGAACCAGCTCGACCTGCTGAACACCAACCGCAGCATCACCGTGCGGCTGCTGCAGAACGTCGACGTCATGGCCGACGGCTCACAGGTGCGGGTGCAAGAGACCGCCGCCGCCACGACGCAGGCGATTACGTTCGGGCGCACCGTGCTGCTGGCGATCAGCGCGGTCTCGGTAGTGGGAGCGGTCGCGCTGGGATGGCTGGTTATCGGCCCGTTGCTGCGGCGTCTCGAGATGCTCTCCGCCTGGATGCGTCAGATGGCCGCCGGCGACCTCGAAGCCCAGGCCGACATCGGAGGACAGGACGAGGTGGCGGATATGGCCGCCGCGCTCGAAGTCTTCCGGCGGCACGCGTTGGAAGTGCAGCGCCTCAACCTCGTCGAACAGATGGCGGAGGAGCTGCAGGGCAAGAACGACGAGCTGGAGAAGGTGCTCGGCGACCTACAAACGGCGCAGGAACAGATCGTGATGCAGGAGAAGCTTGCCGCGCTCGGTGAACTGACCGCCGGTGTGGCGCACGAGATCCGAAACCCGCTGAACTTCGTGAAGAACTTCTCGGAAGCGTCCACTGAACTCATCACCGAGCTGCGCGAGATCGCCAGCGAGGATAAGCCGGAGGTCACGCAAGACGACCGGTCGTACATCCTCGAGGTGGCGGACGACCTGAAAGAGAACCTCGAACGCGTGCTCTCGCATACGGCTCGCGCCGACCGGATCGTCGCGGACATGCTAAGGATGGGCCGGAGCTCGGACGCGAGGCAGATGACGGACGTGAACCAGCTGATCGAGGAGTACGCAAAGCTGGCGTACCACAGCGCCCGCGCAGCCGACTCGGAAGTGCAGCTGCACTTCGAGTTCGATCTCGACGATTCGGTGGGCGATATGGAGATGCTCTCGCAGGATATGGGCCGCGTGTTCCTGAATATGGTGAGCAACGCCTGCTATGCGTCGAACGAGAAGCGCCAGCAGCTGATCGGCGCAGGCGCAGGCGCGATGGACTTCATCCCCACGGTGTGGATATCCACTAAGCGCGATGAGGACGCGGTGGTCATTCGCCTGCGGGACAACGGGACGGGGATGCCTCCCGAAGTGCAGGAGAAGATGTTCAACCCGTTCTTCACGACGAAGCCGACGGACAAGGGCACCGGGCTCGGCCTGGCGATATCGGCGGACATCGTCCGCTCCCACGGCGGCCACATCGAAGTGGAGTCCGAGCCGGGCGACTTCACGGAGATGACGATCACCCTGCCGCTGACGGACCCCTCCTCCTACGCAGAAGCCGAGAGCGCTCCCGCCGCCGAGCCTGCCGCAGAGGACGACGACGAGCTTGACGCTGAGGCCGAGTCTGCCGCAGAGGACGACGGCGAGGAGACGACTACGTAGCCGGGGCCGCTTCCCGTCGCGGCCCGGATGCGCCGGCGCCGCCGGCGCGCTCAGCAGGGCGCCGCGGGAGGAGCAACGACCGTCGGCGTATCGGGCGAGGGTTGCGTTGCAGGAGAGCGCCGCGTTCGGGCGGCGCGCCGGAGCTTGCGGCGGGGAGTGAGCAGGTAGCGCCCGCAGGTGAGGCAGCGGATGCCGATGTCCGCCCCGAGGCGCTCTATGCGCCACTCGACGCCTCCGCAGGGGTGCGCTTTGCGAAGCGTAACGTGGTCGCCGAGGCGGAACGTTAGGTCGTCCATCCCTTCCCCATTCGGTCGAGTTCGTCGTTGATGGCGCCGCGCAGCCGGAGCGCCTCGGCGCGGGCGGCGTCGGCGAAATCCGCGCCCCGCGAAGCGTAGAGCACGCTGCGCGACGCGGAGATGACGACGCGCCGGCCCGCGGAGTCGGCGCCGTTCCGCACGGACTCCTCGAGGTCGCCGCCCTGAGCCCCGATGCCTGGAACGAGAATAGGCATTTGGGGGCAGAGGGCGCGGACGCGCGCGAGTTCGCGCGGCGCCGTGGCGCCGACGACGACGCCGACGTTGCCGGCGGCGTTCCACTGCTGCGCGGCCTGGGCGACGCGCTCGTAGAGAGGCGACGGGCTGCCGGACTGCGGGTTGGACGCGAGGTTCAGCTCCTGGAAGTCTCTCGCTCCGGGGTTCGATGTGCGGGTGAGGATAAAGACGCCGCGGTCGGCATAGTCGAGGAAGGGCTGAAGGGAGTCGCGGCCCTGGTAGGGGTTGACGGTGACGGCGTCGGCGCCCCATGCCTCGAAGGCGGCCTTGGCGTATGCGGCGGCGGTGTTGCCGAGGTCGCCGCGCTTGGCGTCGAGGATGACCGGCAGGCCGTCCGGCACGGCGTCGATCGTCTCTTGCAGGGCGCGCAGGCCGTCCATCCCTTCAGCCTCGTAGAAAGCGAAGTTGGGCTTGAACGCGCAGACGAGATCAGAGGTAGCCTCGATAACGGCGCGGTTGAACGCGGCGATGCTCGTGATGGGCATCGAAGGCGGCCAAGGGTCGAGCCCCACGCAGAGCAGGCTGCGGTTAGCCTCCGCGGCGCTATCAAGCTTATCGGCGAAAGCGCTGTCGAGTCGGTCTCCGAAAGCGGCCATGCCAGAAAGTGTAGCAGCCAGCCGGCTGCGAGGGGGTCTGGGGGAGCGGACGCTCTCCCAGCGCAACGCCACAGCCGCGAACGCCCATCGCATGAGCGCTGCCGCCCCGCCCCCGCCTGCTCCCGGCTGCGAGGGGGTCTGGGGGAGCGGACGCTCTCCCAGCGCAACGCCACAGCCGCGAACGCCAATTGCATGAGCGCTGCCGCCCCCGCCCCGCCCGCATGAGTGCTGCCGCGCCGCCCCCGCCCGCATGAGCGCTGCCGCGCTGCCGGGAGAGAATCCTCTCCCCCGGAGCCCCCTCGTTGAGGGCGGAGCCCCCTGGCAGCCGGGAGCGGCGGTAAGGACGGAAGAAGCAGGGCGCCTCGTGAACTTGACATCATCGAAATTTTGATCATATCGTACTGTTGTATACGTGGCCTGAACGTATACGTTGTCTGAACAGGACGGGAGTGCGAAAAGGAGCGGCGCTATGAGCATGACAAGAATTTTTCTAGCAGTGACTGGACTGCTGATGCTGGCGCTGCTGCTGGCGGCGTACTTCGTTGCGCCTGCGCCCGTTGCGGCGCAGGAGGAACCTGGGGTAAAAACCCCATCCTGCCGTTACGGAGATAAGGTCAGTTGCAATCGCCGAGGGCACGGACACGCTTAGAGTCACCTGGGCTGATGACGATGACTCTGATCCTGCCACTGAGAAGTGGGCGGAAGTAACGTTGCGGAACGACGATGGCAGGGCGGCATGGGGCGATTACGAATCGAGCGACGGGTTGACCGAGGAGCCCGGCTCTCACTCCCTGGGCATCAATGATGTGAGGTTCAGGTCGGTCTCCTGGCTCAATCCGCCTCGACTATGGATTCTGCGCGGGGAAGCTGAGTCGGTTACCGTCCTGGGGTATGACGACGACGGCAGAGGTGCAGTGCGGTTCGACATTATGGGCAATGGCAGGCTAAGGCACGAAATTGCCACCCCTCCCCCGCCTAACATTCGCGTTCGCCTCGGCGGTAACAACTGCGTGGAAGCGGAAGGCGGGAGGTGCTACACCGACACGCCCGACATTTCGGTTACCTATGAAGCGCATCAGATCTCGGACGTTGTATCGAGCGTTCAGCTGCGCATACGATGGGGGAGACCCTCGTACCTCCCGAGCAGCCGGGAAATGCCCTCCGACGGAACCATAAGCATCCCTGGTTGGGGGAATTCGACGCGCGTGATTACGTTCACCCGCGCTGGCTACGACGACGTGCAAGTGAAGTTCTGCACGGCCTGGGGAGGGACAGGTAGTCGGGTAAGGCTGCATGTAGGGCAGGTGGGCGCTGAACCCGACGGGTTCCCGTGCTAGGAGATTGAGGACCGAGCAGCGCGGCGACAAGCGAGCTGCCGCGCTGCTCGGCGAGGTCTACCAGCGCCTGCTTGCGCGCTACGGCCCGCAGGGATGGTGGCCGGGCGGCAGCCCGTTCGAAGTGATCGTGGGGGCCATCCTCACGCAGAACACCGCCTGGACGAACGCCGCCCGGGCCATCGGCAACCTGCAAGCGCACGACCTGATGTCGCCTCCGGCGCTCCGCGCGGCGCCGGAGGCGGATGTTGCCGAGGCGGTCAGGCCTAGCGGGTACTTCAACGCCAAGGCGCGCAAGCTGAAGGCGATGGCCGAGTTCCTTGGGGAGTACGGCGACAGCGTCGAGGCGTGGAGGGGCATGGCCCCGCGCCGGCTGCGCGCCGAGCTGCTGGGCGTCCACGGCGTGGGGCCGGAGACGGCGGACGACATCGTGCTGTATGCGGCGGGGCTGCCCTCGTTCGTGATCGACGCGTACACGCAGCGCATCGTCGAGCGGATGTCGCCCCGCCGGAGGCTGCGCGGGTATGACGCGTTTCAGGCGTTCTTCGAGCGCAACCTGCCGGTCGACGCGGCGCTCTACAACGAGTATCACGCGCTGCTCGACGCGCACGCCAAGTACGTCTGCACGAAGCGCGCTCCGCGCTGCGGCGTCTGCGTCCTGCGCGACCTCTGCGCCACCGGCAGGCGCGCCAACGAACAGTGATGAGGGGCAGCACGCCTACGAACAGGCCATGAGGAAGTCTGGGAGAGCAAACGCTCTCCCGAACAAGGGTTATGAGGGGGTCTGGGGGAGCGGACGCTCTCCCAGTTTTGCCGGCAAAAGGCAGCTATCGCTGCTGCGCTCAGGCTGAACGCGCAGCGCAGAGTGATCGACCGGAAGCGCTGAGCGCTCGGTAAACAGAAGGGCGGGGGCCATACAGCCCCCGCCCTTACTGTGCGCGAAGAGTGATTGCGCGTCGAACGCTTACGTCTGGCGCTCGTCGGTGACGCCGACCACGCCATTGCAGTAGGGGATGAACGCCTTCATCCGGCAGGTGCCGCCGCTCTTCGCAAGCTCTTCCTCGAAGATGCGGTCGATTTCAGGGTCTTGATCTTCGTACTCGATCTGAATGCCGCCTTCCTTGATCGAGACGTCGGCGGTCGCGCGCTGGTTGGGGGCGATGAAGCCGCCGTTCCCGGAGCGGAGCGCCATATACCGCGCGCGCTTCGTGCCGGAGTTGAAGTGCTGGTGGTAGGTGCCGTCATTCGGGATGATGACGATCGACCCGATCTGCCAATCGCACTTCACCATGTCCGACCGGTCGTCCTTCGTCCAGAGCAGCGAGAAACCGGAGTCGCCGCTGAGCAGGAAGAGGTGGGCGCCGGGGCCGTGGCGGTGGGCCTTCTTGTAGGTGCCGATGGGGAACTCGGAGATGTGGTTGCCCATATCGTTCTTGCCCATCTGGAGCATGGCGTTGATGCCGCCGGCGCCGCGCTCCTTCCACCCGTAGAGGGCCATATCGGGCGCGTTGGGGATGAAGTTGGTCTCCCAGATGCGCTTGTTGTAGAGCGTCCCGTTGCCGGAGAAGTAGGTCTCGTCGTCGGAGTAGCGGGAGCGGAACATGAAGTCGTTGTTGAATATAAAGTCGGTGTCGCGGAAGAGGCGCATCATCGGCGGGGCGTTAGTGGTGGCCATATAGCGCACCTTCTCGTCGCCGGAGCCGTTGAAGTGCTGGTACCAGGAGTTGAGGGGGATGGTGAAGAGGGAGCCGGCCTTCCACTCGAAGGTCTGCTTGCTGCTCTCGTCCATCCAGACGGTGGTGGCGCCGCGGCCCTGCACGATGTAGAAGTTGATCTCGTACATATGGTGCTCGGGCTCGGACTTGCCGCCGGGCTTGATGTCGACGACGTGGAGGTCGTTGGGCATATGGGCGTTGTCGATGTGGATGATGGAGCCCTCGCCGCCCTTGCGCTCCCAGGGGCCGACCTCGACCTCATGCCAGTTGGGGACGTAGTAGGTCTTGTGGACCATAACGCCCTCGCTCTCGAGCCAGTCCTCGTAGGCGTCGGGGATGCGGAAGTCCTGGAGCCCGGTGGTTGGGGTCTCCGCGACCTTCATATCGGTGCCTTGCATAACCATAAGCTTCTCCTCCTCAGAGCAGTCTCGCCGAAGAATATATCAGGCGAGTGAATCGCACAACGCAGAGGGCGGCGATGAGAGAGGGCGCGCTCTAGCGCTGGGCGACGGCTTTGGGCTCGACGGGCTGGAGGATGCCGATGTGCGGGAGGTTGCGGTAAAGCCCGCCGTAGTCGAGTCCGTAGCCGATGACGAACTCGTCGGGGACTTCGAACCCGACGTAGTGGAGCGGTATGTCGGCCATGCGGCGGACGGCCTTGTCGAGCAGGGCGCAGACCCGAAGGCTTGCAGGACGCTTCGCCTGCAGGTGTTCGAGCAGGTAGCGCAAGGTTAGCCCCGTGTCGGCGATGTCTTCGACGACGATGACGTGGCGTCCGGCGAGGGGCGTTGCGACGTCGCGGATGATGTCGATGCTGTGGCCGCGGTCGCCGTAGCGGGAGATCTCCATGAACTCTACCTGGAGGGGCAGGTCGATCTGGCGCATAAGGTCGGCCATGAAGACGACGACGCCCCGGAGGACGCCGACGAGCACCGGCTCTTCGCCGGCGTAGTCGGCGGCGATCTGCTCGCCGAGCTCCTTCACGCGGGCCTGCAGCTGGTGTTCGGGGAAGAGCACGCGGGAGGGGCCTTCGATAGGCGCCTCGGCGAGCGGGCCGAACCCGTACTTGCCCATCAGGCGCATAAGGTCGCGGCGGTAGAGCAGCTGCACGCTCACTTCCGGGTAGAGCTCGCGGACGTGGCGGAGCTTCCGGTTCTTCTGCGTGACCAGGTTCTGCTTCATAGTTGTGAGCTCGAAGTACTGGTCGTACTCGGGCAGGTAGAAGTCGGGAGTGAACATCTCGACGACGCGGTTGCCGTCCCACCTGAGGGGGAAGGAGCGTGGCTCGTAGAGGTAGTTGATCTGGTAGTAGTCGAGCAGGTCGGCGAACTCCTTCTCGCTGGGGTGCATAAAGGCTTTCTGCTGCTGCTCGCCGGCCTGTTTTGCGCTGTTGGACCGTCTTCTGCGGCCTCGCCGCTCTCCCTGTCCCGTCGGAGCGATGGCGGCTGCCGCCGCATCGGGCTGCGTCTGCGCCGGAGCGTCGGGGGCGGACGTCCGCGCGCGGGACGACCGGCGCCTGCGGGAGGAAGAGGAAGAGGTGGAGGAGGCGGGGGCGCTCTGGGCGGCGCCGGCCTCTGGGGCGCCGGCTGAAGGCTGAGGCGGCTCGACTGCCGCTTCGGGCTGCGTCTGCGCCGGAGCGTCGGGGGCGGATGTCCGTGCGCGGGACGACCGGCGCCTGCGGGAAGAGGGGGTGCTCTGGGGAGCGTTGGCCTCTGGGGCGCCGGCTGAAGGCTGAGGCGGCTCGACTGCCGCTTCGGGCTGCGGCTGCGCGGGAGCATCGGGGGCGGACGTCCGCGCGCGGGACGACCGGCGCCTGCGGGAAGAGGGGGTGCTCTGGGGAGCGTCGGGGGCGGACGTCCGCGCGCGGGACGACCGGCGCCTGCGGGAAGAAGAAGCGGAGGAAGAAGAGGCGGGGGCGGGCGAGTTCTCTCCCGGGTTGGACCCGGCGGAACGGGAGCTTTGCGGGTTAGGGGATTCTTCGGCCATTGAGGGGTATGTGGGCGGCGAATGCCGCGCCTTTCTTTGAGGTTGGGGATTCTCTGCCGCGCTTACACGGCAGGCCTTTCGACGGCAGCTCTGGCCGCGCCGGCGACGTACTCGGAGGTGGGAGCGACCTGGTAGCCGCCGCCGTGCGCGAGAGCCTCGACGGCGGCTCGGGCAGTGTCCATCGACGTGTAGCAGGGGATGCGGCGCTCGGTGGCTGCGCGGCGGATCTCGAACCCGTCGCGCAGGGCTTGTGCCACCTCCGCCACGGTGTTGACCACGGCGTCGACCGTGCCGTCGGCGACGACCGACCATGCGTTGGGCTCCGGCTCCGTGGCCTTGTTGATTTCGGTAACGTCGAGGCCAAGCCCGCGCATCAGGGCGGCGGTGCCGGTAGTCGCGTAGAGCCGGTAATCGAGGCTGCCGAGCGTCTTGAGCCAAGGGACGGCTTCGGCCTTGTCGCGGTCGGCGATGGTGACGAGGAGCGCGCCGGACGGGGGGAGCATCATGCCGGCGGCGATGAGCGCCTTGGCGACGGCGGGGCGGAGGGCGATGTCGATGCCCATAACTTCGCCGGTGGACTTCATTTCGGGGCCGAGGTAGGTCTCGACGCCGGTGAGTTTGGACATAGAGAAGACGGGGGCCTTGACGCTGGTCATCGGCGGGTCGGGCTGCAGGCCGCCCGAGTAGCCCTGATCAGCGATGGAGCGTCCGAGCATAACGTTGGTTGCGAGATGCACCATAGGGATGCCGGTCACCTTGGAGATGAAGGGGATGGTGCGGCTGGAGCGCGGGTTGACTTCGATAACGTAGATCGACGAGAGGCCGGTGTCGGCGGCGACGGTAAGGCCGTAGGGCTTGCTCTCGTTCGTTATGACGTACTGGATGTTCATAAGGCCGCGGACGCCTATGGCGAGCCCGATGCGCGTGGTGTAGTCGACGATGATGTCGCGCTCGCGCTCCGAGATGCCCGGGGAGGGGTAGACGGCCATCGAGTCGCCGGAGTGGACGCCGGCGCGTTCGATGTGCTCCATAATGCCGGGGATGAGCGTCTGCTCGCCATCGACGACGGCGTCGACCTCGACCTCGCGGCCCTGGAAGTACTTGTCGACGAGGATGGGCTTTCCGGGGGCGGCGTCGAAAGCGCGGTTGAGATAGCGGACGAACTCGTTGATGTTGTCGACGATCTCCATTGCGCGCCCGCCGAGGACGTAGCTGGGCCGCACGACTACGGGGAAGCCGAGGCGCGAGGCGGCGTCGACGCCCTCTTCGAGGGAGGTTACGGCGGCGCCGGGGGGCTGGGGGACTCCAAGCCGGCCCATCAGCTGACCGAACCGTTCGCGGTCGGAGGCGATGTCGATTGCGTCGGCCGAGGAGCCGAGGATGGGGAGCCCGGCGGCGGCGATCGCCTGGCTGAGGTTGATGGCGGTCTGGCCGCCGAACTGAACGACGGACGGCGGGCAGTCGTCGCCTTCGCGCTCGTTCTCGATGATGTCGCGGATGCTCTCTTCGTCGAGGGGTTCGAAGTAGAGGCGGTTGCTCGTGTCGAAATCGGTGGAGACGGTTTCGGGATTGGAGTTGACCATGATGGACTTGACGCCGGCGGCGTCGAGCGCCCACGCAGCGTGGACGGAGCAGTAGTCGAACTCGATGCCCTGGCCGATACGGATGGGGCCGCTGCCGATGACGACGGCTTTCGGGCCGGGAAGCGGGGCTGATTCGTTCTCCTGGTCGTAGGAGCTGTAGAAGTAGGGCGTTACGGCCTCGAACTCTGCCGCGCAGGTGTCGACCATCTTGTAGACGGGAGCGATGCCGAGTTCGAGGCGCAGGGAGCGGGCTTGCGCGTGGGAGAGGCCGGCGAGCCGGGCGACCGTCTCGTCGGGTATGCCGAGCCGTTTCGCTTCCCACAGGAGGTCGCGTCCAAGCTCCTCGCTGCTGAGGCGTTGCTCCATGCGCACGATGCGCGCGAGTCCGTTAAGGAACCACGGGTCGACCTGGGTAATTTTGGAGAGGGCGTCGACAGGGACGCCTCTCCGGAGGGCGGCGGCCATGGCCCAGAGGCGGAGGTCGTTGGGTTCGAGAGGGAGTCCGTCGAGCCCGTCGCCGGCCCACTCGGGGTCTTCCCAAAGGAGCGATTTGCCGCCGAGTTCGAGGGAGCGCACAGCCTTTTGGAGAGCTGCCTCGAAGCTGCGGTCGATGGCCATAACCTCGCCGGTGGCCTTCATTTGCGTGCTGATGGCGCGGTCGCCGGAGGCGAACTTGTCGAACGGCCACCGCGGCGCCTTGATGACGCAGTAGTCGAGGGCGGGCTCGAACGCGGCTTTGGTCTGCTGGGTGACGGCGTTCGGTATCTCGTCGAGGCGGCGTCCGACGGCGATCTTTGCGGCGACCCTTGCGATGGGGTAGCCGGTAGCCTTGGACGCAAGGGCGGAGGAGCGGCTGACGCGCGGGTTGACCTCGATAACGTAGTACTGCATAGGGTCGGGGACGCCGCCGGGGAGCGACTCGCCGATGACGGGGTTGGGGGAGAGCCCGAACTGAATGTTGCAGCCGCCTTCGATGCCCAGGGCGCGGATGATGCGGATGCTCGCCGACCGGAGCATCTGGTGCTCCTTGTCGGAGAGAGTCTGGCTGGGGGCGATGACGATGCTGTCGCCGGTGTGAACGCCCATAGCGTCGAGGTTTTCCATATTGCAGATGGTGATGCAGGTGTCGGCGGAGTCGCGCATCACTTCGTACTCGAGCTCGCGCCATCCGCGGACGGAGCGTTCGACAAGCACCTGCCGGATGGGGCTGGCGGCGAGGCCGCTGGCGACGACTTGCTCGAGCTCGTCCATCGTGACGGCGAACCCGCCGCCGGTGCCGCCGAGCGTGTAGGCGGGGCGGACGACGAGCGGGAGGCCGAGTTCGCGTCCCACGGCGAGAGCTTCTTCGACGGAGCCGGCGATCTCGCTGGGAGGGATAGGCTCGCCAAGGCGTCGGAGCAGGTCGCGGAAGAGTTCGCGGTCTTCGGCTGTCTTGATGGTCTCGACGGACGTGCCGAGCAGCCGGACGTTGTGCCTGTCGAGCACGCCGGCCTCGTAGAGGTCGACGGCGAGGTTGAGTCCGGTCTGCCCGCCGAGGGTGGGGAGCAGGCCGTCGGGCTTCTCGCGGGCGATGATGCGCTCGATGACGTCGACGGTGAGGGGTTCGATGTAGACGGCGTCGGCGATCTCCTCGTCGGTCATGATGGTTGCGGGGTTGGAGTTGACGAGGACGACGGTGACGCCCTCTTCGCGGAGGGCCTTGCAGGCCTGGGCGCCTGCGTAGTCGAACTCTGCGGCTTGTCCGATAACGATAGGGCCGCTGCCGATAACGAGAACTTTTCGGGGAGTCGGGAGGTGCGTCATGCGGCTACCCCTTAGGCTTCATGCAGCAGTGAGATGAACTGGTCAAAGACATACTCGTTGTCCAAAGGGCCGGGAGATGCTTCCGAGTGGTACTGGATAGTGACGACGGGGCGGTTGCGATGACGCAAGCCCTCGATGGAGCCGTCGTTCAGGCTGCGGTGGGTCACGACGAGATCGGCAGGCAGGCCGTCGTCGGCGACGGCGTAGCCGTGGTTCTGCGCGGTGATGTAGATGCGGCTGCTGGAGAGGTCTTGCACAGGGTGGTTCCCTCCGCGGTGGCCGAACTTCAGCTTGTAGGTCTCTGCGCCGAGCGCTCGCGCGATGATCTGATGCCCGAGGCAGATCCCGAGGGCGGGGACGCGGTCGATGATCTCTTTGGCCGTCGCCACGGTTGGGCCGTTGTGAACAGGGTCGCCCGGCCCGGGCGAGAAGACGACTCCGTGAGGATTGCTCGCGAGCACCTCGGCGGCGGTCGCCGTCGCCGGGAAGACGCGCACCTGACAGCCGCGCCGGGCGAGGAGGCGCAGTATGTTGAACTTGACGCCGCAGTCGACGACGGCGACGCGCTTGCCGCCCTCACCGCTCCATTCGTAGGGGCTGTCGATGGTGACGCGCTCGACGAAGTTGACGGCGTCGTACGGCGGGCGGGCGCGCAGCTCGCGGAGGGCGGCTGCGGGGTCGCCGAGGGTGAGCGCGCCCATCATGACGCCCTGGGAGCGGATGCGCAGCGTGACGGCGCGGGTGTCGATGCCCCAAATGCCGGGGACGCCCGCATCGGCGAGGTACTCGTGGAGGGTGCGGGCGGAGTCGTAGTGGCTGGGCGTGGACGAGTGGTCGCGGACGGCGAAGGCCGCCACCTGCAACTGGCGAGACTCGGCGTCGGTCTCGTTGATTCCGTAGTTGCCTTGCAGGGGGTACGTGGGGATGACGATCTGCCCTGCGTAGGACGGGTCGGTGAGCATCTCCTGGTAGCCGGTCATGCTGGTGTTGAAGACGACCTCGCCGAACGCCTCCGCCTCCGCCCCGAAGGAGCGGCCCTCGTACACTGCGCCGTCGCTGAGAACCAGATGCGCGGTAGTCATAGACCTATGCCGTCGTAGGCGATGAGTCCGCCTGCAATTGTGAGTTTCACTCTTCCCCTCAGTTTGGCGCCCGCGAGCGGGGTGTTCTTGCCTTTGGACGCGAAAGCGGCCGGGTCGACGGTCCACTGCTCGTTGGGGTCGAACAGCGTAATGTCTGCGGGAGTTCCCTCCGCGAGCGAGGCGTAGGGCGCGAACTGGCCGCCGAGCACGCGCGCAGGCCCGATGGCGAGGCGCGCGACGAGCGTGGGCAGGTCGATCGCGCCCTCGTGCACGAGGCTCATCAGCGAGGCGAACGCTGTTTCGAGCACGGAGATGCCGACGGCGGCCTCGTCGAACGGCACAGCCTTGTCGCCAAAGGTATGGGGCGCGTGATCGGTGGCGATCGCCTCGATGTCGCCGTCGCGGAGCGCGCGGACGAGCGCCTGACGGTCGGTTTCCGAGCGGAGCGGCGGGCTGACCTTGGCGTGGGTGTCGTAGGCGCTGGCCGTGAGCGGGCCGGCCGCGGGACCTGCGCCCTGCCTGCCGAGCGCCCATTCGTCGGTCATAACCAGGTGCGAGGGCGTGACCTCGGAAGTAACGGCGAGTCCCCGCTGTTTGGCGGCGCGGACGATCTCGACGCCGCCCGCGGTGCTGAGGTGAGCGACGTGGAACCTCCCGCCCGTGAGCCCGAGCACGGCGACGTCGCGGGCGATGAGCGACTCCTCGGCGGCTGCGGGATAACCCTCGAGGCCGAGCCGGGAGGCGACTGTCCCCTCGTTCATTCCGAGGCCTGCGGCTATCGAATGGTCTTCGCAGTGGTCGATAACGGGAAGGCCAAGCTGTCCGGCGTAGAGCAGCGCCATCTCCATAAGGCGGCCGGTGGCGATGGGGCTCCCGTCGTCGGAGAAGCCGACTACGCCGGCCTTGGCGAGCTCTTCCATATCGGTGAGTTCGACCCCCTTGCGGCCTCTGGACACCGCGCCGATTGCATGGACGCGCACGGGCCCTGCCGCCCGCGCCTGCTGCGCGATGAACTCGACGACGGTTGCGGAGTCGATGGCGGGCTCAGTGTTCGGCATCGCACACACCGTCGTGAAGCCGCCGGCAGCCGCAGCTGCGGTTCCTGTGGCGATCGTCTCCCTGTCTTCAAACCCCGGTTCCCGGAGATGGGCGTGGATGTCGATAAAGCCCGGCGCGGCGGCGAGACCGGCGGCGTCTACGACGAGCGCCCCGGCGGGGACTGCGGCGCCTGCGGGCTGGATAAGGCCGTCGCGAACGAGCAGGTCGCCGGGGGCGTCGCGTCCGGCGGCGGGATCGATGATCCGCGCGCCCTTGATGAGGATGGCGCCGCTCATTCGGCGGAATCCTCGTGAGGGCCGGTGAGCAGCTGGTAGAGGAGGGCCATCCGCACGGCGACGCCGTTGGTCACCTGCTCCTCGATCTGCGCGTTCGGGCCGTGGGCGAGCGCGGATGCGATTTCGACGCCCTCGTTCATAGGGCCGGGGTGCATCAGCAGCGCGCCGGGTTTGGCGCGGCGCATCCGGGCCTCGGTGATCATCCAGCGCCGGGTGTACTCGCGCATGCTGGGGAGCATGCCGCCTGCCTGCCGCTCCTTCTGGATGCGGAGCGCGATGACGGCGTCGGCGTCCTCGATAGCTGCGTCGAGGTCGTGCTCGACAGCGACGCTTGGAGTGCCCGGGGCGGACTCGCCGCGCAGCAGGTCGAGCGGAATCATCGTCGGAGGGCCGCAGAGCACGACGGACGCGCCCATCGCCGCAAGGCCGAAGATGTCGGAGCGTGCGACGCGGCTGTTGAGCGAATCGCCGACGATGACGACCCGTTTGCCGTCGAGGTCGCCGAGGCGGTTGCGCATCGTCATCAGGTCGAGGAGGGCCTGGGAGGGGTGCGCGTGACGTCCGTCGCCGGCGTTGACGACGCTCGCGCGGTCGAGGCTCCTCGCGAGGAAGTAGGGGGCGCCTGCGTGCGGGCTGCGGATGATGATGAGGTCGGCGCGCATCGCCTGCAGGGTGAGGGCAGTGTTGAGGAGCGACTCGCCCTTCTCGGCGCTGCTCCCCGAGCCTGAGACGTTGATGACGTCGGCGCTGAGCATCTTGCCGGCCTGCTCGAAGGAGACGCGGGTGCGCGTGCTCGGTTCAAGGAAAACGGTGATGACGACCTTGCCGCGCAGCGACGGCGCCTTCTTGATGGAGCGTCCGAGCAGCTCCCGCATCGCCTCGGCCTGGTCGAGGAGGCCGAGAATCTCGCCGCGCGAGAAGTCGTCGAGGTCGAGCACGTGCCTGCGGCGGGTTGCTGCTCCCGGGCTCCCGGTCGGCGTGAGCGCGCGGCCTTGCGTGTCCGCTAGCACGGCTGCTCCTGCCGTTCACGCCGGACGAGGACGACTTCCTCGGCGCCGTCGATTTCGGCGACGCGCACCTGTATCTCCTCGCTGAGCGACGTGGGCACGTTCTTGCCCACATAGTCGGGCCTGATGGGGAGTTCGTGGTGTCCGCGGTCGACGAGCACTGCGAGCTGCACGGCGCGGGGCCTGCCGAGATCCATCAGCGCATTCAGCGCGGCGCGGGCAGTGCGTCCCGAGAAGAACACGTCGTCGACGAGCACCACGGTCTTGCCGCCGAGGTCGACCGGAACGTCGGTGCGGCGGACGATGGGCTGCGGCAAGCGGGAGAGGTCGTCGCGGTAGAGGTTGATGTCGAGCGAGCCGACGGGGACGTCCGCCTGCTCGAATTCGCGGATGCGGCTCGCGATGCGATTGGCGAGAGGGAAGCCCCGGCGCAGGATTCCGACGAGCGCGAGGCCGCTGGCGCGAGGGTTGCGCTCGACGATCTCGTGGGCGATGCGGACGACGCTGCGCCGCATATCGTCGGCGGTGAGGATGCGGATCGCGTTACTCGCGGTAGTCAATGGGCGGGGCCTCTTGGAGGCCGGCGCAGGCGCGTTGCACGGCTGACGCTTGCGGCGCCTCAGCGCCTAAGGCCGCCTCGTCTCGCCCCTTGCCAGCCTCGCAGGACTGTCTTAAAGGGTCGCGCAGCGGTGTCTGCTGCAGGCATAATTATAGGGCTAGGGGCGAGTCCGGGGCAAGAGGGGCGCAGGGCTTTCGGGAGGCGCGCATGGCCCCGTTTCGCTCCGTTTGTTCGGGGGGGGGCAGCGGGGGACGGTTGCGGGGCGGCCGTCAATAGCGAGACCACTCCAAGACCATAGAGGGAGGAGTTGGGAGTGACCGAAAGAGAAAGAGAGGAGACGCCGCCTCCATTGCCGAATTCCTACTGGGCGCTGCCGGGACGCCTGCTTGCCGGGGAGTACCCCGGAGCGCCGGAGCGTCCCGATGCGGAGCGGAAGCTGACCGCGCTGATCGAAGCAGGAGTGAGCCGGTTCGTCGACCTGACGGAAGAACACGAATCGACAATGCTGGGTCGTTTGCTCCCCTACGACGAGATAGCCCGCGAGGTTGCGCGCTCGCTCGGGAAGTCCGTCGAGTGGGAGCGTCATCCGATTGTCGATGACTGGGTTCCGGACAGCCCGGATCGGATGAGCCGGACGCTCGACGCCATCGACTCCGCTCTGGAGCGAGGCGAGACCGTGTACGTGCATTGCCTGGGCGGTGTGGGGCGCACCGGCACGGTGGTTGGCTGCTGGCTGGTGCGGCATGGTCGCGCCGGGGAGGAGGCGCTCAGCCAGATAGCCGAGTGGTGGGAAGGCGTGGAGAAGATCTGGCGGTTCGCGGAGTCTCCGAATGCGTCCTGGCAGAGAGAGTACGTGCAGAAGTGGGACGAAAGCGCCTCCGCGACACGCTAGGGCCGCCGCCTCACCAGTCGAAGTAGAGTTCGATGCCTCCGCCGTGCGGCGACCGCGGGTTGCCTCTCCCCTCCCACGGGAGCGAATTGATCCACTCCAGAACTTCTCGCCGCTCCTCCAGCGACAGCCCATTCGCCCGCACGTAGTTGTCGAGCATCCTCAGCACGTGGCGCTGCGTGAACGCCACCCAGCTTCGCCCCTCCCCCAGCATATAGGCGTCAGAGGCGCCCTCCGCGGCCATCTCTGCGGCGAACTGGTAAGCGGCGCCGTCCGGCTGTGGTACGTCGTACTCAATGGTGATGGTGCCTACGTTCAGTCCCATGGAAGCCTCCTGCGAAATAATCGCGTGGGCCCATATCGGACCGTGGCAGGGGTTGTCAAGTAGGGGTGGACCTAGCCGGAGAGGGCTGATACATTCCTGCCTGCGGACGCACCTTGCGTTCGGGAAGGATTCATCATGACGCAGCGGATGAATAGGTCGCAGGAGTACATGCAACAGATTGCCCCCTACTTGGAAGAGTGGGCAGAGCGGAGGCTGACTAAGTGGCAACAGTTCAGGAATTGGTCTGTTCAACAAGTCTTGTGGGAGTACAACCTGTCTTTCGCTGATATAGAAGATACTGTGAGCATCGACGGTCCACACGATCAAGGCATAGACGCTTGGTACTACGACGATACTGAAGAGGTTCCACGGTTAGTTCTTGTGCAAGCAAAGGATCAGCAAATCAAACGTGAGGACTTTTCGAAGCTTAAGGATGGATTTTTGGACTTGATTCTGCCCGATCGTCCGGGACGAGCGAACCAATCACTGCGAGAAAAAGCCGTGAGATTCACGGATAGTATGCCTGAATCATTTAAGCTGGATATTTTTCTGACGAGTTCCGTTATAGCCCAACAAAACTTAGAGCCGCACGAGGACGGCACGCCACTGTACACAGAGGAGCGTCTTCAAGTGGGAGAGAGTATAGCTGAAGCATCGTACTATGTTCGAGATATCAGGTTCCTGGTTGATAATCTCAATGTTATTCATCAGGATCCAATAGATTTTACCTTTACAGTTGATGCGCTCTTTGATTTATCTGTTGACAATACTCGGACAGTTTGTGCAGCGCTGAAGGCAACAGAGCTTGCGACGCTCTTCAGCAACTATCGACAGAATCTGTTCAGGAAAAACCCGAGATATTACTTGTTGACGTCTGCTCGGAATAAGGAAATAGTAGACTCTTTACAACAGGAAAATAATGCACATTTCTTCATTTACTCACGCACAGGCGCTGCCGCCGATAGAGAATCAGAACTGATAGCGTTGCGATCGAACACTCAGAACCCATTGCAAGCTGAGGACTGGAAAGCTAATGACCAACGCCAGGAGCGATGGCACGATCAGTTTAAACATCTGCCTAATGAGCCTTGGTTTTATGAGATTAAACGAGGCGTCTGGTCTACAGAGCATAGGAATGCTCAAGAGAAAGCGGTATACCGGATAGGCTCCTCCAACCAGTACAGGAAGTTTACTCTGAAAGACCTGGGCCAAGCATGCTATGCGTTCCTTGGCAATCCAGGCGAAGCACTGGACAAAGCACGTGAAATCTTCAATAGCCCTTCTCGTTATGAGCAAGTGTTCCCTGCTGACCTTTCCCCGTATCAGTTGTTGCTGCCTTATTTGATCTTTTTGGATGGCGACAGACTGGCTAAAGATCGTCCTGACTATACTCTGCAAGATGGGTTTCTTGTTAAGACCGCTCACATACGTTTTGCAGTGGTATGTGCTGTAAGTCGTATGCTGTGTTCGCTGGCGGACGTTCCCCAAGGTTATCTTTCTCTAGAAATATCTAGGAAATTAGTGGAGAGAAAAGAGCAATGGATGCGAGAATTCACTGCAAAAGCATTCGATAGATTAGCTAGAAAATTAGCTAATTACTCAAGGAACAGTGGCGCTGGACCTCGCAGCATAGTCCGACGCAATGAGTGGCTCGAAGAGGCAATAGATCTATCTATCGACTCAATTCGTGAGCGAATAAATGCGCAAAGAGAGGCTGGCCTCACAGGACCAACCGCGCTAATTAATGTCTTGCCTTTCGATATTCATTAGCGGTGACTTAGTATAAAAAGGAGTGCCGGCGCGAGCAGCAGCCGCACGTTTCCTGTGCTACTCGCCTTTACCCTCGAACAGATCGAGCAACTCGTCGGGGAGCGGCGCGAAGAACGAGTCAGGGACTTTCGCCAGCCCCTTGCCCAGGCCAAGGGGGCGCGGCGGCGGGTTGCGCTGATCGTCGTGAGGGTGAGGGGCTGCTTTTGCTCATCATCCCCATGCTAGCAGGTTCAACGCTGGCGGAGAAGCAGCGGTTGCCCTCCCCCTAATCCCGTGCGGGCGAGGCATCACACCAACGCGGCGACTTGCCGGCGAAAGTCTGCGAGGCTGGCGAGCACTTCGAGGAGGGCTTGGCCCCAGGGAACGTCGTGTCCGTGAATGGGGAGGTGCACTTGCTGGTTGCCGACGGTCGTGCGGCGGCCGAGGGCGCGTTCGAGCACGTGGCGCGCGCCGCCCGCTTCGTCGACTAGTTTGAGCGTCACCCGGTCGCCGCGCTTGACGACGGACTCGACTCCGGCCTCGCCGGCGAGGATGCGCACGCGCACCGAGTAGATGAGGTTGTGAAGCTCGTCCGGGAGCACGCGTCCGAAACGGTCCATGAACTCGCGCGGGAGGTCGTCGACCTCGGCGAGCGTCTTGGCGCGGGCGATGCGCTGGTACATCGCCATGCGCGTAGGCATATGGGGCACAAGCTCCTCGGGGATGGAGTAGGGCAGCCCAAGGTCGATGAGGGGCTCCGGAGCGGCGGATGCGGGCGGTGCGCCGTCTGCCGATTCGGCGCGAAGCTCGGCGACCGCCTCGGCCAGGAGCCGGGAGTACAGGTCGAAACCTACGGCGTGGATGTGGCCGCTCTGGTCGGGGCCGAGGATGTTGCCGGCGCCGCGGATTTCGAGGTCTTTCATGGCGATGCGGAAGCCGGCGCCAAGCTCGGTGGCGGCGAGGATCGTCTCCAGCCGCCGCTTTGCGGTGTCCGTCAGCCGGCGCCCGCGTTCGATCATGAGGTACGCGTAGGCGCGCTGCGAGCGCCGCCCGATGCGTCCGCGCAACTGGTAGAGCTGGGCGAGCCCGAACCGGTCGGCGTGATCGACCACGAGGGTGTTGACGTTGGGTATGTCGAGCCCGGACTCGATGATGGTGGTGCAGAAGAGCACGTCGGCCTCTCCGTCGGAGAAGCGCTCCATAACGTCGGCGAGCTCGTCCTCCGGCATTTGGCCGTGGGCGACGAGGATGCGGGCGTCCGGCAGCAGGCTCCTGAGATGATCGGCGGCGAGGCGGATCGTCCGGACGCGGTTGTGCAGGAAGAAGACCTGCCCTCCGCGGTCGAGCTCGCGTTGCACGGCTTCGCGGATGAGGTCGTCGGAGCGTTCGGCAAGGTACGTCCGTATCGGCAGGCGCTCTTCGGGAGGGGTCTCGATGGTCGAGATGTCGCGAATGCCGGCCATCGCCATATGGAGCGTGCGGGGGATGGGGGTTGCGGTGAGCGTCAGCACGTCGACCTCGCGCCGCAGCTCCTTGAGCCGCTCCTTGTGGCCGACGCCGAACCGGTGCTCCTCGTCGATTATGGCGAGTCCGAGGTCGTGGAACGCGACGTCCTTCTGCACCAGGCGGTGCGTGCCGATGACGACGTCGATCTCGCCATTGCGCAGGCGCCGGACGATCTCCTCCTGCTCTCTGGGGGAGCGGAACCGGCTGAGCATTTCGACCCGGGCAGGGAAGGGCGCGAGCCGCTCGGCGAACGTTTGGTAGTGCTGCTGGGCGAGCACGGTGGTGGGGACGAGCACCGCCGCCTGCTTGCCGCTCATCACCGCCTTGAACGCGGCGCGAAGGGCGACCTCGGTCTTGCCGTAGCCGACGTCGCCGCAAACGAGGCGGTCCATCGGGCGCGCTTCCCGCATATCGGACTTGACGTCCTGAATGGCGGTCTGCTGGTCGGGGGTTTCGACGAACGGGAAGGCGTCCTCCATCTCCCGCTGCCACGGCGTGTCGTCGCCGTGAGGAAACCCCTCGGCAGACTCGCGCTGCGCGTAGAGCTGGAGCAGGTCGACGGCAAGGCGCTTGGTGGACTCCCGCGCCCGCGCGACGGTGCGGCTCCACTCGGGAGAGCCGAGCCGCGTAGGCGTCGGCGGCGCGTCGCTTCCGCCGGCGTACGGAGAGAGGCGGGCGAGGTGCTCCATCGGCACGTAGAGCCGGTCGCCGTCGGCGTATTCGAGCACGAGGTACTCGCGGCCCTCTCCCTCGCGGTCGCTGTCGGCCCTGCGGATGGCGCCGACGAACTTGCCGATGCCGTGGTCGACGTGGACAACGTACTCGCCGGGCGCAAGCTCTTCGACGGTGGTCGCCCGGAACCGCTGCGCATGACGGCGCGGGCGGGACGCGCGCAGCTTGTGCGCGCCGAACACTTCTGCGTCCGACAGCAGGGTTGCGGCCTGCTCGCCGCCGCTGTCGTCGTCATCGGCGTCGAGCGTCCACCCGCCGGCGACGGTGGCGTGGATGACGGTTACAGCGTCGCCGGGAGGCTCGTCGAGGGAGCGGAGCTCCACAGCGCCGACGTCCGACTCGGCGAGGAGTTCCCGCAAGCGCTGGGAGTGCTGCGTGGCGATGACGACGGGCCCATGGCCGGGGCGCTGCACGGCCTGCGCGAGCCCATCGACTGCGCCGTGGTAACTCGGCGCAGCCTGGAATGGGAGGGCGATAGCCGAGCCGCCGTCGCCGCCCTGATGGTAACGGCTGAGTTCGATGCGGCGCGGTAGGGCTGCGAGGGCGCTGCCGACGGCGTCCCATCCGGCGAGGGCTGAGGGGAAACCGAGGGGCAGCTCGCCGCGCTCTTCCTTTGCGAGGCGCATCTTCTCCGCGCCTCCCTCGACGCGGCGGGCGGCCTCTTCGATTTCGGCAGGCTCGTTGAGCAGCAGCACGGCGTCGTCCGGGAGATGGTCGAGGAAGGTGTGCTGCAGGAGAAAGCCGGCGTACAGGGCGGCGTTGTCGCGCGATGCGTCCGCAAGCACGCCCGCAAGCTCGTCCTGAATGCGGTCGCGCTCGGAGGCGCGCGCGTTGCGGAAGTCGAGCGAGCGCGCTATCGCGTCGATGCGGGCATGGTCGGCGAAGGCGGGAAGCGTCTCGGCGGCGGGGAGCACGGTGAGCGCGTCGATGCGCTCGCCGGAGCGCTGGGAGTTGGGGTCGAACAGCCGGATGCTGTCGACGACGTCGCCCCACAGGTCGATGCGGGCGGGCTGCCGCTGACCGGGGCCGTAAACGTCCACAATGCCGCCTCGCCGGGCGGCTGTGCCGGGATGGTCGACCATCGGGCCGACGCGGTAGCCGAGAGCCGCCCAGCGCCGGAGTATGGCCTCGGCGGGGAAGCGCTCCCCAACCTTCACGGGGCGCGCTCCGTCACGGAGCGTCTGCGGGGCGAGCGTCTTCTGCAGCAGACCGGCGACGGACGCGACGATCAGCGGGGGATTGTCGCCGTCCGCAAAGGCGAGGGCGCCGAGCGCGCTGATCCGGTCGTGCGTGGCGCCTGCCTCGATAGAGAGGCGTTCGTAGGGGAGCGTCTCAGCCTCCGCGAAGTGCAAAAGGGGCGCGTCGTCGTCGCAGTACGCGTCGAGCTGCTCGACGAGTCGGCGCGCGTCGTCCGGCTGCGGGCAAAGGACGACGAGAGGCCGCCGCAGGTCGCGCCGGAGGGCGGCGATGACGAGGGGCTTGGCGGCCTCGGGAGCTGTGGCCGCGGCGGTGGCTCCGCCGCCTCCGTCGCCGGCGAGTTGGGCCAGGCGCTGGTAAGCAGCCGCGTTTGCGAGGAGGCGTGTGAGTCCTGCGAGGCTCAAGGGTCGGCGGGCGTCCTGACGCGTAACGCGCGATTAGGCGCCTCCCGGCGGCGCGGGAGGCGCGCTCCGGCCCGACGCGGGCCGGAAAGCAATTGTAGCAGGCGAAAGGGGCGCGCCGCTTGGAGGATATGCCCTATTATGCGCAGGCTATGGCCGTGGCGCGGGCTATGGCGCCCGGGGCGCTCGAGGGCGCCGAACGGGACACTATAGGCAAGGAGCGCTGTAATGACAGGGAAGAGCAACCAGGAAGGCGAAATCAGCCCCGAGAGCTTGCGGCTGCCTCCCCCGCAGCCGCCGTTGGGTAAACGGATCGAGCGCCACATCCAGGGCCGGATTGTGTCGGGGCTGCTGGAACTGCTTCCCCTCATCGTCACGGTGCTCGTCCTCGTGTTCCTCATTGGCTACGCCGACATCATCCGGTCGGCCCCGTTCATTGCGGGGCAGCCGTGGGACTTCCCCGGGGTGGGGCTGATCATCGTCGTGGCGGTCGCGTACCTGATCGGGCTGATAGTAGCCACCGCTCTGGGCCGGAAGGCGATGCAGGGTTACTCGTGGCTGCTCTACAACATCCCTGTCATTCGCACGATATTCGGCCTTACGAAGCAGGCGATCACATCGTTCTCCGGACAGTTCAACTTCAGCCGGGTGGTGTTCATCGAATGGCCGAGGGACGGCATGCTCGCGATGGGGTTTGTAACGGGCCAGGTGGCGTCCGCGAACGGGGAGAAGTCGATCGTCGCGGTGTACATTCCCACGGTGCCGAACCCGACGTCCGGGAATATGGCGTTCGTAATGGAGGACGACGTGATGGAGACGAACGTCACGGTGGATGCGGCGATGAAGCTGGTCTTCTCCGGCGGCATAGTCCTTCCGGAGTCGCTTGTCTTCGCGCGAGTCCCGCTGGAGAAGCGGGACTCGAATGACTTCCTGGGGAAGTACTACGCCTCACCGCAGCAGGAGGCCGCCAAGCCGCAGGAGCTCCCGGCTAGCTCGTAACGCGGCGCCGCCGGTTGTTGAGGTAGTCGACGAGCACGTACTGGCCGAGCCGGTCGGGAGTGGTGTAGAGCGCGCGTCCGTTGTTGATGCGCGTCACATGGTCGATGAAGTCGAGCAGGTAGTAGCTGGTCTCGAGCATAAAGGTGTTGATGGTGATGCCCTCGGCGGTGCAACGGCGCACTTCCCGCAGCGTCTCCTGAATCGTTCGGCGAGTGGGGGGATAGTGGAAGTAGGCGCGCGGCCCCTCGAGGTGGGCCGTAGGCTCGCCGTCGGTAATCATCAGTATCTGTTTGGCGCAATCCTTGTAGGGGGCGAGCAGGCGGCGCGACATAGCGAACGCATGCTGCATATTCGTGCCGGAGACCCACGAGTTCCACTGAAGGGTGGGGAGGTCGCCTGTCGCGATGGGCACGGCGTAGTCGGAGAAGCCGAGCATCCAGAAACGGTCGCGGGGGAACTGGCCGCGTATGAGCGCTTCAAGCGCAAGCGCGACGCGCTTGGCGGCGCCCCACGAGCCGAAGAGACCCATTGACCGGCTCTGGTCGATGAGGAGCACCGTGGCCGCCTGCACGATGCGCTCGGCGCGCTTGACCTCGAAATCCTGAATGCGCACCTGAACGGGCGTGCCGGCGCCCTGACGCTCGACAGCGTTCATTATGGTGCGCTGCAGGTGAATTTCGAGAGGGTCGCCGAACTCGTACGGCTTCGTCTCGTCGGTGTGCTCGCCGCCCGCGCCGCGAAGGTTCAGTTCGTGCTCGCCGTTGCGTCCTTTGCGAAGGTCGCCGAAGAGGTCGCGCAGGACTTTCTGTCCGATCTTGCGTACGGCGGCGGGGGTGAGCTCGAACCGTCCGCCGTCGCGTCGCAGGTAACCAGCCTCTTCCAGTCGTTTGGCGAGGTCGGCGAGCCGCTCGAGGTCCTGGCGCGACTCTTCGCCGAGGAGCGCTTCGAGGACGTCGTCGTCGATGTTGTCGAGGTCGCCGCGGCGCATCGCCTGCCGTATCTGCGCCTCGAGGTCGTCCATCGACTGCATTTCGCCCATCAGGTTCATAGCCTGCTCGACGGTGAGGCTCTCCTCGCCCATAAACGGGTAGCGTTCGGAGAAATCGTCGAGGGGGAGCAACGCGCCAAGGTTGGCGGCGAGTTCGGCGAGTTCGCCGGCGGTCTCGGCGTCCATGGCGGCGTTCATCGCCTCGAACAGTTCGCGCCGCTGCTCGGGCGACATACTGTCGAGGAGCGACTGCATCTGTCCCATCTGGCGGGCGAGCATCTCCATAAGCTCGTCGAAGCTTCGGGGCGGATCGCTTCCGAACAGAGGGCCCCACTTGTCCATAAAGCCCTCGAAGTCGGGCTCTACGCCGGAGAGCCGCTCGCGCATCATCCGGTTGAGGTCGCGGAGCATTTCGCGGGCTTGCGCCATATCTTCCGGAGTCATCTGCTCTATGCGGCTCCGCATATCGGAAGCGGCGGAGCCGAGCATTTCGCGCCGGAGTTCGTCCATAAGCTCGTGGAACTTGCGCTGCGCCTCGGGGTCGATAAAGTCGAAGTCCTGGAGCTCCCGGATGGCGCCTGCGGGGCTCTCGGGCAGCGCGTCGAGCTGCTCGCGGTTGCGGTCGGCGCGCCGCTGAAGGAGATCGCGCAGCGTGCGCCCCTCTTCCGCCTCGTCCCCGCTCATACGGGCGATCTGGTCGTCGATCTCTCCGAGGCGGCGTTCGGTGCCTTCGCGCTCGGCGCGGACGATGTCGTCGAGGCGCTCCCGGAGGTTGCGGACTACGGAGTCGGGGTCGTACTTGCGAAGGGTTTCGCTGCGGCGGGACCGGAGGCGTTCGAGGAGGTCCTGCAGGCCGGGGAGCCGGGCGTCGTCGGCGTGGACGCCCCGGCGGAGGAGGTCGCGGAGGGCGCGGCGAACGTCGCCGTGATCGATAACGTCCTCGGCCAGGGCGTCGAGGATCGCTTCGGCGTCGGCCTCGAACGGCTCTTGCGAACCGTCCCACCGGGAGTAGCGGTAGAGCCTTGCCACGGCGTGATTGTACATCGCGCCTTCACGCATCGCGCGCAACCGCCGGTCCGCCCGCTTGGAGCCTGCTAGAATCGTCTTCCCGAACATGCCGCGGGCGCGGGGGAATTATCGAGGTGAGCGCAGCATGGCAGTAGCGCAGCGGATGAAGATAGGAATCGCGTCGCCGCACATCTTTCCGGACGACAAGGTCGATATGCCGTTCGTTGGGCGGTTTGTGCGCAGGGCCGAGGAGTTGGGCTATGCCAGCCTGTGGACGCAGGAGCGCGTAACCGGGCGGCCGACCGTCCTGCACCCGGCCACGTTCCTCGCCTATATCGCCGGTCAGACCTCGCGCGCTCGCCTGGGAGTATCGGTGCTCGTGCTTCCGCGCCACAATCCTGTGCATCTGGCCAAGCAGATGGCCGACATCGACCAGATGAGCGGAGGCCGCCTCGTGCTGGGCGTGGGCATCGGCAACAACGCCGACGAGCTTCCGATGTACGGCGCGGGCCCCGAACGCCGCGTCCGACGGTTCGTGGAACAGGTCGAGGTCATCCGCGCTTTGTGGACGCAGTCCCCTGCCGGTTATTCCGGCGTCTTCCACAATCTGAGCGGGGTCAATATCGAGCCGAAGCCTCTGCAACAGCCCGCGCCGCCGATATGGTTCGGCGCCAACGTCGACGCGGCCCTCAAACGCGCAGTGCGGATGGCCGACGGCTGGATGGGCGCGGGCAGCTCGCCGCTGGACGACTTTCCCCGCAAGGTGCGGCTTGTGCAGTCGCTCCTTGCCGAGGGCGACCGCGACCCGGCGGAGTTCCCCATCTCCAAGCGGCTCTATCTGGCCGTGGACGACGACGAGGCGCGGGCGCAGCGCCGGCTGCGCGAATGGTTCGGCTACTACTACAACAACGCGGACAACGCCGACCGCGCGGCGGTATGGGGAAGCGCCTCGAAAATCGGGGAGCTGCTGGAGGAGTGGGCGGAGATGGGCGTCGACGAGGTGCTGCTCAACCCCGTGTTCGACCTCGAGGAGCACGCCGAGCGGCTGGCGGAGATCACCGGCCTCGCGTAGGCCGCACAGAACTGCAAGGGAGAGGGCAGGGGGTATGCGCATCGCCATCGCAGGAGGAACAGGGCCGGAGGGCCGGGGCTTGGGTCTGCGCTTGGCCATAGCCGGTCACGACATCGTCATTGGATCGCGCGACGCAGGCCGGGCGGCGGAGGCGGCGGCGGGCTTGCTCGAAACCAGGCCCGGGCTCGCAATTGCCGGCGCAGCGAACGAAGACGCGGCGCGGGACGCGGATTGTGTGCTGCTCTCTGTTCCGTTCGACGGACTGCGGCCCACGGCGACGGCGCTCAGGGATACGCTGGCCGGCAAGCTCGTTGTGAGCATCGTCGCGCCAATGGAGTTCGCCGACGGACAGATGCGCGCCGTGCCGACGCCCGAGGGCTCCGCCGGTGAGCTGACGCGCGACCTGCTTCCCGATAGCCGCGTCGCATCCGCCTTTCAGAACCTGAGCGCCCGCGATCTGCTGCAGCCCGACACCGCGCTGCGCGGAGATGTCGCGGTTTGCGCCGACGATCCCGAGGCGCGCCGGGAGACGCTTGCGCTCGTGGACTGCATCGACGGGCTCCGAGGCGTAGACGCAGGCCCGCTCTCGAACTCACGCTACGTGGAGGAGTTGACGGCGCTGCTCGTCAACATCAACCGCATCCACAAAGCCCACAGCACTATTCAGTTCCTCGGCGTGTAGCCTCCTCTCGGCGCGGCGGCAGCCTGCTGCAACCGTGCGAGTGAGGAGCGAGTGAGGAGCCGCCGAAGGGCTTAGAGGTCGCGGGCCTCGGCGACGGGATAGCCGATAGCGGCAAGCTGCTTCTTCATCGCCAGCGGAGTAATCGCCGAGAGGTCGTAGTCTACGGTAAGCGTGGCCCTTTCGAGGTCGCCGTCGATGCCGTGGACTCCGGGGAAAGTCTCAAGCGCGTAGCCAACCGAAGCAATGCAGCCGTCGCAGTGCAGATCGGGTATGTGGAAGACGACGCGGCGCATAGCGCGAGTATACTCCTCGCCGCTATAGCGCGCCCTGCTCCAGGGGGTCTGGGGGAGCGGACGCTCTCCCAGCATCGCGTTGGCGCTGACGCCTCCTCGCGCCCGCTATAGCGCGCCAACCGCTCTGCACAGCTCTGAACAATCGTTTCGCGCAATCTGTTATTGCGTTCGTTCGGCTGCTATGCTTTTTGTTACGGAGAACGGGGGGCGCAGCGCAAACCGGAGGAGAACACGGGATGCCGGAGCGGTACCAGCGCGAGATAGAGGAGATTCTCGGCAAGGTCAACGAAGAGGCGTCCGAGGGGGAGCCGGGGCGTCCGCAGCGTGGTCAACGGAGCTCGCGCCGCTCAGGCGCGACTGCCCCTCCGCGGAGGCCGCGCCGCCCGGCGCTAAGCTTCTCGCCGGGAGGCCTGTTCCGCGTCGGCCTCGCGTTGCTGGCTTCGGCGTTCGTGCTCAACCTGCTCGACGCGTCCATCCTTGGGGTGGGAGTCGCCGCGCCGCTGGCGTACGCCGGCGTGGCGCTCTGGGTGACCGCGTACGTGCTGTACTTCACAAGACCGCGCCGCACAATCGAGCGGCGTTGGCGGGGTCAAGTCATCGACGAGCCTCTGAAAGAAGGCCCGGTGAGCCGAATGTGGCGATGGATCACCCGGGGATAACCCGGTTGCAGGAGGCCTGCAGAGAGGAAGTAGCAGCATGAGGAACTACCTGTCGCATCTTGAGTGCACGGAAACGGGCGAGTCCTTCGATGCAAACGAGCCGCACAATCTGTCGCGTGTCGGCAAGGTGCTGTATCCGCGTTACGACATCGAGAGCGCCAGGCGCGCGGTGTCGCCGTCGGATATCGCGAAGCGTCCTCGCGGAATGTGGCGATATTTCGAAATGTTGCCGGTGCGCGACGAGGCGAATGTCGTGACGCTCGGCGAGGGCGGCACGCCGATGCTCAGGGCGAAGAACCTGGAAGCGTCGCTGGGCGCGCGCACGCTCTACATCAAGGACGAAGGTCAGAACCCGACGGGCACGTTCAAGGCCCGCGGGATGTCGTCCGCCGTGTCGCGGGCGAGAGAACTGGGCCTGATGCGGCTGACAACTCCCTCGGCGGGGAACGCTGCAGGCGCGCTGGCGGCTTACTGCGCGCGCGCAGGCATGGAGAGCTACGTGTTTATGCCGCAGGACGCGCCGAACGCCGCCAAGAAAGAGTCGCAACTCGCCGGCGCGCGCCTCACCTTGGTGGACGGGCTGATATCCGACGCCGGCAAACTGTCGCGCGAGAAGGCGGCGGAGCTCAATCTGTTCGACGTTTCGACCTTGCGCGAGCCGTACCGCATCGAGGGCAAGAAGACGCTCGGGTACGAGATCGCCGAGGCGCTGGACTGGAGGCTCCCCGAGGCGATCGTCTACCCGACGGGCGGCGGTATGGGCATGGTGGGAATGTGGAAGGCGTTCGACGAGATCGAGCGCCTGGGCTGGATTGGAAGCGAGCGCCCGAAGATGGTTGCCGTGCAAGCCGCCGGCTGCGCGCCGATCGTGCGGGCGTTCGAGAGGGGCGAGCGCTACGCCGAACCGTGGGAGAACGCGTCGACCATCGCGGCAGGCATCCGGGTGCCGGTAGCCATTGGCGACTATCTGATACTCGACGCGTTGCGCGAAAGCGGCGGCACTGCAGTGACCGTGACCGACGAGGAGATACTCGCGGCGATGCGGGAGATTGGGGCGGCTGAGGGGATTTGGCCCGCGCCGGAGGGCGCCGCTACGCTGGCCGGCTACCACAAGATTCGGGAGTCGGGTTTCCTCGGCCCGGAGACGGAGACGGTGTTGCTGGACACCGGTTCCGGCTTCAAGTACATGGACATAGCGATGCCGGTGTAGCCCGCTTGTCCCGAATGCAAGCTTTACGGAGGGGCGCCGCACAGCCGTCGCCCCCCGCTTACGATCCGGAGGGGAGCAGTCCTAGAAGCGCTGCTCGCGAGGGCGCGCTTCGTTGACGACCAGCGCCCTGCCCTCGACGGAGTAGCCGTTGAACATCTGGACGGCCTTGTCCTTGTCGCCGGCGTTCTCCATCTCGACAAAGCCGAAGCCGCGGGGCCGGCCGGTTTCGCGGTCGGTCGGAATGTGGACGGACACCACTGGCCCGGCCTGCTCAAACAGTCCTCGCATATCGTCCTGAGTCATCCTGAACGGCATATTGCCCACGAATAGGCGGTTGGTCTCACCTGCCACGTACGTATCCTCCCTCATCTCGCTCGTAGGATCGAGCCCTGCTTGATGGGCCGGGACTCGTCCATTGCACGCCGGGCGGCGCCGAATAAGGCGCGCCGTAGTTCGCGGGCCGTCCAGCGTCGGCAGGCGCATTGTAGCCCTGCGGTCGGCTAGTGACAAGTAAGGGCTATCGACGGCGAATATCGCAACAAGACGCGCGCCAATCGGAGGAATGCCGCCAAATCAGTCGTCCGTAGCTTACGTTCTCTCCCCGCATCTGTTCATCGGGGCTAAGGCGGCGGCGCCATTGCGGGGGCGCGGGGCATTCGTACATAATGAGCGCGTTCAATCTCCCCGGTTGCGGGCCGTCCCATAGCCGCCAACCTAACGACTACCGGAGCAGCGTTGCATCCCTTCAAGTACGTCGCAGCACAAACCCTGGACGAGGCGGTCGCCGTGCTTGCGGAGTATGGCCCCCGCGCCAAGCCGATAGCGGGCGGCACCGATGTGCTCGTGCAGTTGCGCGGCGAACGCTTCGAGATCGACGCCATCGTCGACGTGAAGGGCATCCCCGAGCTGACTGCGCTTGCGCTCAATGGCGGTCTCGCCATCGGCGCGGCGACGCCCTGCTGCCGCATATACGAGGATGCGGCAGTGAGCCGGACGTACCCCGGCCTCATCGACGCCGCGTCGCTGATCGGGGGCATCCAGATACAGTCGAGGGCGAGCCTTGGCGGCAACCTGTGCAACGCCTCCCCGAGCGCGGACGGGATAGGTCCGCTGATCGTCCACTCGTGCGTCGCGCGCATCGCAGGCCCTAACGGCGAACGAACGCTTCCTGTCGAGGAGTTCTGCACCGGCCCGGGACGGAACGCGCTGCAGGACGGCGAGTTGCTGACGACGATCGAGGCGCCGTTGCCGCCTCGAGGGTTCGGCGCCGCCTATCAGCGGTTCATTCCCCGCAACGAAATGGATATTGCGGTCGCCGGCGTAGCGAGCGCAATCACCCTCGATGAGTCAGGGACTATCGCGTCGGGCCGCATCGCGATGGCGGCGGTCGGGCCGACGCCGATTCTTGCCCAAGGCGCTTCGGCGTTCCTGGAGGGCAAGCCCGCAACCCCGGAAACATTCGCCGAAGCAGGCGAGATCGCCTCATCCGAGGCCTCTCCGATAGAGGATATGCGCGGGACGCCTGCGCAGCGGCTGGAGCTGGTGAAGGTGCTCGCCCGCCGCACGCTGGGCGTCGCCTGCGAACGAGCCCAAGCCAATCGCTGAGAGCGTTTATGACACAGACTCACAACCCCGTGCCCAAGATTCCGGTCTCCTGCGAAATCAACGGTCAGCCCACGGAGTTCCTGACGGCGCCGCATCAGTCGTTGCTGGAGACGTTGCGAGAGACGCTCGGCTTGACCGGAACGAAAGAGGGCTGCAACGACGGCAACTGCGGCGCCTGCACCGTGTCGCTCGACGGGCGGATCGTGGATGCTTGCCTTGTGCTTGGCGCCGAGGTGAACGGACGGAAGGTGGAGACCATCGAGGGGATGGCGCCGCCTCACGGACTGCATCCTCTGCAGTCGGCGTTCCTCGAAGAGGCTGCGCTGCAGTGCGGCATCTGCACGCCGGGCTTCCTTATGGCGGCGAAAGGGCTGCTCGATAGAGAGCCCCATCCCGACGAGCGGCGCATCCGGCTCTGGCTCGCAGGGAACCTCTGCCGCTGCACCGGGTACGACAAGATTGTGCGGGCGGTCGAGAAGGCCGCCGCTACAGAGTAACGGCGGTAACGGCGCGGAAACCGCTGCCGGCGGGCGGCGCGCACAGCCTTTGCGGAGGATTCGCGAATGACCACGACAGCAGACAAACCCTCCCGGGACTTTAAGGTGGTGGGCACGAGGCCCGTGCGCCACGACGGCGTTGACAAGGTGCTCGGACGCGCGCAGTACGGCGGCGACGTAAAGCTTCCGGGGTTGGTTCAGGGGGCGGTGCTCCGCAGCCCGTACGCGCACGCCGTTATCAAGAGCATCGACGCCTCGGCTGCTGAGGCGGCGCCCGGCGTGCTGGCGGTCATCACCGGCGCCGATATGGCTGTTGCGGCGCCGAAAATGATGGACTTGGGCGAAGAGGTGACGGACGCGAAGTGGGCGAGTCAGCGCGTAATGGCTCACGACAAGGCGATCTATCGGGGCCACCCCGTCGCCGCCGTCGCCGCCGTCGACCTCAACGCCGCGCTCGAGGCGCTCAAGCTCATCGAGGTCGAGTACGAGCCGCTAAAGGCGGTCATTAGCCTCGAAGACGCCATGGCGCCGGACGCGACGATCATCCACGACGACCTCGTCGGCGACCACCTCGGCGAAAAAGTGACCGGCACCAACATCGCTACCCATACCCGGTCGGAGTTCGGCGACCCCGAGGCGGGATTCGCGGCGTCGGCCCATGTGCTCGAACGCACGTACACCATCTCGCGGGCGCACCAGGGCTACATCGAGCCTCACAACGGCACGGCGTTCTGGGACCCGAACGACAAGCTTACGGTGTACACGAGCACCCAGGCGCCGTTCGGCGTGCGCAACAGCCTGGCCACAATCCTCCGCCTGCCGGTGTCGGATATCCGGGTCGTTCCCATGGAGATCGGCGGAGGGTTCGGCGGCAAGATAGGGCTGTACCTGGAGCCTCTGGCGGCGGTGCTCTCGAAGAAGTGCGGCAGGCCCGTAAAGCTCGTTATGGAGCGGAAGGCGATATTCGACGCGACCGGTCCGGGGCCGGGCGGGCAGGTCACCGTGAAGATGGGCGTCGACGCGGAAGGAAAGATTCTCGCGGCGACGGCGGACATCCGGTATATGGCCGGCGCCTACCCGGGATCTCCCATAAGCGCGGCCACCGCGGGAGTGTTCGCCTGCTACAACGTGCCGAATGTGCGCATCGACGCTTACGACGTCGTGATCAACATGTCGAAGACGGCTGCCTACCGCGCTCCCGGAACGCCGCAGGCGACGTTCGCCAGCGAGTCGCTCGTCGGCGAGCTCTGCCAGCAGATAGGCATGAACTCTATGGACTTCCACCTGCTGAACGCCTCGAAAGAAGGCACGCGCCGGCCCGACGGCCCGGTCTTCCCGCGCGTCGGCAACGTCGAGTGTCTCGAGGCTGTCCGGGACTCCGACCACTTCCGCAGCGAACTACTCCGTCAGACGCCGGACGGCAAGCTGCGAGGCCGGGGCATGGCCAGCGGTTTCTGGAACGGCGTGGGCAACAAGTCCACGGTGACTATCAACGTCAACGACGACGGCGTCGTGTCGCTCGTCGAAGGCAACCCCGACATCGGCGGCACGCGCACCACTATTGCAATGCAGGCTGCCGAGGTGCTCGGCCTGCCCGCCGAGGATGTCCACCCCGTAGTGGCGGACACCGACAGCGTGGGCTACAACGACCTTACCGCAGGAAGCCGCACGACCTATGCAAGCGGTCAGGCGGCGATCGAGGCGGCTCGCCAGGTCGTCGAGGAGATCAAGAAGCGGGTAGCTATGGTGTGGGAGACGGAACCCGAGAACGTCGAGTTCGACGGAGGCGTCTTCAGCAACAAGGTCGCGCCCGACCAGCAGATGACGTTCCGGGAAGCCGCACGAAAGCTGGGGCAGACCGGCGGCCCCGTAGCGAAGACAGGCTCCGTGAACGTGCGCGGCTCCGGCGGCGGCAGCTTCGCGACACACCTGGTCGATGTCGAAGTAGACCCGGACACGGGCAAAGTGCAGGTCATCCGCTACACCGCCGCACAGGACGCGGGCAAGGCCGTGCATCCCTCGTATGTCGAAGGGCAGTTCCAGGGAGGCGCCGCGCAAGGCATCGGCTGGGCGCTCAACGAGGAGTACTACACCAGCCCGGACGGCGTCATGCTCAACTCCAGCTTCCTCGACTACCGGATGCCAACGTCCCTCGACCTGCCCAAAATCGAGACGATCATCGTCGAGGCGCCGAACGCGAACCACCCGTTCGGCGTGCGCGGTATCGGGGAGACGGGCATCGTTCCGCCGGCGCCGGCAGTGGCCAACGCTATCGCGGACGCGCTGGGGGTGCGCCTCTACCAGACGCCGATGAACCCGGGCCGCATCCTCGATGCGCTGGCCCAAAAGCGGAACGGCAAGAACGGGGCGTAGACGCCTTGGCGGTTGTCTTCCTGCAGACGCCACTGCGCCGCTTTATCGACGGTCAGCCCTGCGTCGAGGCGCCCGGCCGGACGCTTCGCGAACTCATCGACAACCTCGAGGAGCGCTATCCCGGCATTCGGGAGCGCCTCGTCAACCCGGAGGAGAGCGGAAAGCTCGCCCTCGGCCTGGCCGCTGTCGTGGACGGCGAACCGACGAATATGGGCCTGCTGACTACGCTCGACGAGCGCTCCGAAGTGCACTTCCTGCCCGCAATCGCCGGGGGAAAGGACTGATCCGCGAATGCGCCTCGCGTCCCGCATGTCCCGCCTCGGCACCGAGACCGCGTTCGAGGCGCTCGCCCGCGCCAAGGCGCTCGAGGCGCAGGGACGAAGCATCGTCTTCCTGGGCATCGGCGAGCCGGACTTCGATACCCCGGATCACATCGTCGGCGCCGCCAAGGACGCGCTCGACAGCGGCTACACCCACTACGTCCCCTCCCCGGGCGTCGCCGAGGCGCGAGAGGCGATTGCGGCGGACGTGAGCCGCAGGCTCGACTGCGAGATCCCGGCCTCGCGCGTGGTCGTGACTCCCGGGGGCAAGCCAATTATGTTCTTCACCATCCTCGCGCTTGCAGAGGAGGGCGACGAAGTCGTCTACCCCAATCCGGGCTTCCCTATCTACGAGTCAATGATTCGGTTCGCGGGCGCCGAGCCCGTCCCGATGCAGCTGCACGAGGAGCTCGGCTACAACCCCGACCCGGACGACCTGGAGCGCCTCGTCACGCCGCGCACCCGGCTGATCATCGTGAACTCCCCCAACAATCCTTGTGGAAGCGTCGTTCCCGAGGCGACGCTTGCGCGCATCGCCGAGCTTGCCGCGGAGTACGACTGCGTAGTGCTGGCCGACGAGATATACAAGGACTTCTACTACGAGGGGTCGCACAGATCCATCACGCAGTTCCCCGGTATGTGGGAGCGCGCCGTAGTGCTTGACGGCCTCTCGAAGAGCTACGCGATGACAGGATGGCGCGTCGGTTACGGCGTGCTGCCGGAGCCGCTCGTGGAGCCGGTGACCCGGCTGGTGACGAACAGCGTTTCGTGCACGGCGGCGTTCAGCCAGATGGCCGCCGTCGCAGCAGTGCAGGGGCCGCAGAGCTCCGTAACGGAGATGGTCGCGGAGTTCCGCGAGCGGCGCGACCTTCTGGTAAGCGGACTGAACGCGCTGACTGGCGTCTCGTGCCCGATGCCTGCAGGCGCTTTCTACGCCTTCCCGAACATTACCGGCACAGGGCTGACCAGCGCCGAGTTCGAGCGCGGAGCATTGGAGCAGGCTGGCGTTTCGCTGCTCGCAGGCACATCGTTCGGCAAGTTCGGCGAGGGCTACGCGCGCATCTCGTTCGCCAACTCGCAGGACAACATCCGCGAGGCGCTGTCGCGCCTCAACGCCTGGCTCTCAGCCCGCTAGCCGACGGACTACGCCCCTTGCCTGCGCCTCACGCGCTCCCGGCGCGTTCCTGCAGGGCGCGGTAGACCTTCTCCGCCGTTACGGGCGCGTCGGCAATGCGGACGCCTGCAGCGTCGGCGACGGCGTTCGCCACCGCCGCGCTCACGCCTTCGATGGCGTACTCGCCGATGCCTTTCGTGCGGTAAGGCCCTACGCCCTCCTCCGACTCAACGAGCGCAGTCCGCAGCTCCGGAAGGTCGGCGATGGAGGGCAGCTTGTAATCCGCAAGGCTCGGGTTGATCACGCGGCCCGCGTCGAGCGCGAGCTCCTCGGTGAGCGCGTGCCCAACGCCTTGCACTACGCCTCCGTTGATCTGCCCCTGATGGCCGACGGGATTGATGACGACGCCGACATCGTGCGCGCTCGTGAGCCTCAACAGCTCCACTGCGCCCGTTTCAGGGTCGACGCGCACCTCCGCGACCTGCGCCATGGCCGAGGCTATCGGCGAACGCTCATGCTCGTTATTCGTGGCGCGCCCCGCGACGGGAAACTCCGCCTTCGCGACAAGCTCCGCCCAGAGCGCCGACTCTCCCGTGTCGGCTCGCGTCAGGGCGTCGCCGGCAAGCGCGATGCGCTCCGCGGGCCAGCCGAGCAGCCGCGCCGCAAGCTGGAAGAGCGCGGTCTTGGCGCTCACAGCAGCCTCGTACGCCGCCGGACCAGCCACGCGGGTGACCCGGCTCGCGCCGACGCCCGTGTCGAAGGGTCCGTCGTCCGAGTCCCACGCCTGCACAGCGATGACCTCGGGCGGAACGCCGAGCGCCTCGCCGACGATTTGCGCGAGCGCCGTGTACGAGCCGGTGCCTTGCTCGAACACCGACGTGTGCAGCAGCACCACGCCATCGGGACGAAACGTGACGGCTGCCGACGACACTCCCTCGCCCTGGTCTTTGTAGGCGAGGGATATTCCGCGTCCTACATAGCGCGGCTTGGGGCTGTAGTAGCCCGACGCGCGGAGGGCGGCCTCGAGCGTCTCCTCGGGGCGCATAGTGAGTCCGGGCATGCCGTTGGCGAGCTCCTCGCCGCTGCGCACGAGGTTCTTGCGGCGCAACTCGATAGGGTCGGCGCCGATCCGCCGGGCGATGACGTCCATATGAGACTCGACGGCGAAGTTGGCCTGCACTGCGCCGGGGCCGCGGAAGAAGCCGCCGGGAATAGTGTTCGTGTAGACGTGCACGGCCTCTATGCGCGTGTGCGGAATACGGTAGGGGCCGGCTGCATGGCTCGCCCCGGGAAGATTGACGCCCGGCACGGGCTTGAACCCTCCGTACGCGCCGCTGTTGAACAGAAACTGCGCCTCGTGGGCCGTCAGCGTTCCGTTGCGCATTACGCCGGTGCGCATCCGCACGATGCTGGGATGACGGGGATTGGCCGCCGAGAACTCTTCGGCGAACGTCATAACGCTTTTGACTGGCCGCCCCGTCTTCTTTGCGAGGAAGTAACAGACGGGGATGTCCATCGGCGACCCCTTGCCCCCGAAGTCGCCTCCGATGGTCGAGTGCCGAACGACGATGCGCTCGGGGTCGAGGCCGAGGGCGTCGGCAAGGTTCAGTTTCAGGCGGTGCGGAGCTTTGTTGGGCGCCCATACCTGTAGCCGCCCATCGCCGTCGATCTGGACGACGCAGGAATGCGGCTCGAGGTATGCCTGATGCGCGCGCTGCGTCGTGTAGACGCCCTGGACGATGAGGTCGGCCTCAGCAAAGCCGCGCTCAGGATCTCCGCGGCCCCAGACATCGCTCACGAAAGCGTTGGACGGCTGCGCCAGTGGCGCCGGAAGGCCGTCGTAACCTTGCACGTCCGGGTGCAACAGCGGCGCGCCGTCGGCGAGCGCGTCTTCCGGCTCGAAGACGGCCGGCAGCTCCTCGTATGCGACTTCTATGAGATCGACGGCCCGCTGCGCCGTTTCGGCGTCGACTGCGGCGACGGCGGCGACGCGTTCGCCTGCGAAACGAACGCGGTCGACTGCGAGGACCGGCACGTCGCGCAGCCGGCGACCGTAGAGAACGCCCGCGACATCGGCGCCGGCGAGCACTGCGTGAACGCCCGGAACCCGCTCAGCCTCGGAGGCGTCAATTCGCAGGATGCGCGCGTGAGGGAAAGGGCTGCGCAGCGCCTTCATCCACAGCATTCCCGGCAGGTCGGCGTCTGCTGCGTAGCGGGCTGCGCCGGAGGCCTTTGCGGCGCCGTCGACGCGGGGGGCTGCGGTTCCGATAACGCGGTGAGTCTGCACGCGGCTACTCCCTGACGCCTGCGTCGAGCAGCCGCCGGAGGTCGTGCTTGGCGTCGAGGATGTCGCTCCACAGATCGCCGGCTGCAGCAAGGCGCTCATGCACAGTGTCTATCGTAAAGTCGCTTGGATACACGCTCCCCAGTTCGTCCCAGCGGAGCGGCGTGGAGACGGGCGCCCCCGGCAGAGGCCTGAGGGAGTAGATCGAGGCCATGTTCTTCCCCATGACGTTCATATTATGGTCGAGGAATATCTTGCCTGCGCGCTTGCTGACGCTCCACTCCATCGTGATGTCGCGGGGACGCTGACGCAACAGAAACCTGCCGATGAGCTCGCACGCCTTGCGGGTGACGCCGTAGTCGTACTCGCGCGCGATAGGCACGTAGATGTGAAGCCCCGTCTTTCCGGACGTTTTGAGAAACGACGAGAGCGATAGCTGATCGAGGATGTCCTTCAGGGCGAGGGCCGCCTCCGCCGCTTTGGCGAACGCCCGCCGGTTCAGTTCCGGCTCGTCGCCCGCCTTCTCTTCGCCGGAGTAGATGTAGGGGTCGAGGTCGAACGCGATGAAGTCGGGGTAGTTCAGTACGCTTGCGCGCAACTCCTCCTTCGAGCCGGTGAACTGCCCGGCGAGGCGGGCGCTGTCCGCCCCTGCGCTTGCGCGCGAGAGCCAAGGGTGCAGCTCCAGGTCGGCAAGCTGCGCCAGCCACAGGAGGGTCGGCAGGTTGTTCACCATCAGGTAATCGACGTCCCCCTCTGCCGTCGATGAGAAGAGGCGGACGGTTTCGGCGAACGGCGGCAGGTCGTGCTCCCATCGCTTCTGATAGAAGCTCTGCCCGTCGATGCCGTTGGGGTAGCGTGTGAGCGTAAGGGGCCGGTCTCGCAAGTGCGGCAGCAGATAGGGCGAGACGCGGGCGTAGTACGCGAGCATCTCGCCCTTGGCGACGGCGCGCTGACCGCTCGTCGCCGGCCACAGTATCTTGTCGAGGTTCGTCACCGCGATCTTGTGCCCGCCGACCTCGATGCGCCCGTCGCGTTTGATGCGCGCGATCTGCTCGAGCGCCTCCGCGGCCTCCGACCGAATGGCCGGCGGCGCGTCCGCCGGCGCGCTTGAAGCGCCGAGGGCGGAGATGGGCTCCGGGTGCTCCCGCACGACGGCGCGCGCGGGGACATCGCCGCGAATCCCGAGGAAAACCGGCGACCGCAGTACGCCGGAGACAGTCCATTCCGAGAACTTCACCTGCGCCACAAGCTCCGGCCTCAGCCACGTCGCAAGCTGCGGGTCGACATCCGGAGGCATGGCGGCGAATGGGCAATCGGCGGCGCGGAGCGGCGTCATCGCTTCCATTGTGGGGGCGAGCATCTGCTGCGTGAACCCGCTCCCTGCGCGCCCCGCGTACGTCAGCGTCCCGTCGTCGTCGTAGTAGCCGAGCAGAACGGCGCCGAACGTCGGCGCTCGCTCGCCCTCGCCTTCGGTGTAGCCGGCGATGACGAATTCCTGCGAGAGGACGCGCTTGATCTTCAACCAGTTGCGCGAGCGCTCGCCCGCCCGGTAGCGGGAGTCGCGCCGCTTGGCGACGATCCCCTCGATGCCGATGCGCTCGGCGGCGCGGTAGAGCTGCTCGCCGTTGCCTTCGACGAACTCGACGGCGCGGACGCGGTCGCTGGGCGCAACGGCCATGCCGAGAAGACGCTTGCGCTGATGAAGCGGCGCCTGCCGCAGGTCGCAGCCGTTCAGGTGCAGGATGTCGAAGACGTAGTAGACGATGGCCGTCTGTTCTGCGCGCCCCTCTAGGACGGACGCCGCCGCCTTCGGCGCGCCAGCGCTGTTCTGCAGCAGCAGAAAGTCAGGCGCGCCGTTGGCGTCGAGCGCCACGATTTCGCCGTCGAGCGCCATCTCGTCGTGAGGGAGCACGGCGAGGTCTTCCGCGATGCCGGGAAAATTGCGCGTGAGGTCGTTGCCCGCCCTGCTGAGCAGGCGGAGGCTTCCTTGCCGGAGCAGGGCGAGGGCGCGGTAGCCGTCGAGCTTTGGCTCGAACAGCCAGTCCGGCGACGAGAAGGGGCCGTCGGCGGGATGCGCCAGCATTGGCTTGAGCGACTTCGGCATACGCGCAGCCTTGCCAATGCCCGGAGCGCTCGGCGAAAGGGCAGGCTCCGGCATTCGGCCCGACTTCAACTGATCGATGCTGAGGCCGCAGACGATCGACCGCCCGTCGTCGAGCACGTCGCGCTCCACGGACGCATGCGAGTCCTTGTGCTTGATGAGGAGCCACTCATTCGGCCCCCGCGTCGTCCGCACCAGCGTCCATGAGCCCCGGAGCTTGCGTCCGCGCAGCGTGAACGAGAGCTTGCCCGCCTCCAGCCCAGCAAACATCCGGCGGTCGGCCTCGTTGCGGTCGCGCCAGCTGAGCCCGCCCTCGTCGGGGGTGTAGATGCCTGCGTCCCAAACGATCACCTGCCCGGCGCCGTAGTTGCCGTGACCGATGACTCCTTCGAACGCGGCGTAGTCGATAGGGTGGTCTTCCACGAGGACGGCAAGCCTCTTCTCGTTTGGGTCGAGCGATGGCCCCTTGGGAACGGCCCACGACTTGAGCGCGCCGCCGAACTCCAGCCGGAAGTCGTAGTGCAAGCGCGACGCGGCGTGCTTCTGCACGACGAACGTGAGCGCGCCGGGCCTGGCGGAGGCTTCGGCGGGCGCCGGCTCGCCGGTGCGGCTAAAGTCGCGCTTCTCCTCGTACTGCCGGAGCGTCATAGGGCGCCGTTAGCCGACGAGCACTGCGCTCTCTCTGCGCTCGCCCCGCTTGATGGGACGCAGCTTGCTTACCCGCAGAATTTGGAGCGGCTCGTCGTCGATGCTCTCGAACCAGTAGCGGGTGTAGTGAGGAATGAAGATCCCCTCGAACGGGCCGAGCTCGCCAAGCACTGCTTCGCCCTCGCCGTGGAACCGGGCTCTGCCTCCGAGCACGAGCCAGTAGCCGTCCTGGTCGTTATGGTAGTGCAGCTTGTTGCCCTGTCCCTTCTCCATTACCTGCACGGTGCTGATGACCGTCTCGTTGTAAATCAGGTCGTACGATCGGCCATTCTCCGGCCCCCGGTCGCGCGATCCGGGCGCCGCGGGGCCGGGGTAGTGGAACCGCTTGACTTCGTCCGCCATACGCTGCCTCCTCTGACGCAGACCTGAATGATACGGGGATACGGGCGCAGCATAGCGTACACCTCCCGCCCGGGAGAGATGAGCGCGCAACTGTTCAGAGCGCCTGAGAGATCTGCGGGCCGCGCGCTCTCCCGGCGGGGGCGCCGAACGGTTGCCGGCGCCCCCGCCCGCTTGCGCCCGCCACGTATGCTCCGTACAGTATGCGTATACGAAACCGAGAGGTCGCGCCGGAATGATCAACGCCTATCTCATCGCAGCCGTCATCTGGGCTGCGCTCATCATCCTCCCAGTCCTTGCCGTGCAGATATTCATCGGCCTCGACGACCCCGGCTTCTGGGCCGCCTACATCATCTGGTTCACTATCGCCGGCGGGCTTACGGCCCTGGCCTACGTGCTGCATCAGCGCGAGTCCCGCCGCCAGCAGTAACGCATAGCTTCCCGGCGCACGCCGGCAGAGGAGGGACGCGATGCTCAGCCAGGCTATGAACGACCGGATCACTCGGGTAGGGCCCGGCACGCCGATGGGCGAGCTGATGCGCCGGTACTGGCACCCTATCGCCGGCAGCGCCGAACTCAACGCCGACAACCCCACGAAAGAAGTTCGGCTCCTCGGCGAAGACCTCGTCCTCTACCGCGACGCCAGCGGCACGCTCGGCCTGATCGAGCCGAGCTGCGCGCACCGGAAGGCGAACCTCTCCTACGGCGTGCCGGAGGAGAACGGCATTCGCTGCGCGTACCACGGATGGATATTCAACGAGCACGGGCAGTGCGTCGACCAGCCGTCGGAGCCTGAGGGGTCGAAGTTCAAGGAGAAGGTGCGGATCAAGGCGTACAAGGCGCAGGAGCTTGGCGGCGCGATCTTCGCGTACATGGGGCCTGAGCCGGCGCCCCTGCTCCCGCGGTGGGATGTGCTCGCCTGGGAGGGGAGCCGTAGCTGGCAGGCGCACGATCTCCCCTGCAACTGGCTGCAGTGCCAGGAGAACTCGCTCGACCCGCTCCACTTCCAATGGCTGCACCGCTACTGGGGCGGATGGATGATGAACCGCGGCAAACCCGCCGAAGAGCGCGACGCGTGGAACGCCACCACCGGAGCAAAGGGCCGCGACCACAAGAAGATCGGGTTCGACGTAACCGACTACGGCGTCATCAAGCGCAGGCTCGTCGGCGACGAGACTGAGGAGAGCGAGTTCTGGCGCATCGGCCACCCCATCCTCTTCCCCAACATCCTCCGCGTCGCCCACGGTTTGCAGTTCCGCACCCCGGTCGACGACACGCACACCTTGCACATCACGATGCAGTACCACCCGGTCAGGGACGGCGAGACTCCGGAGACGACGTACACGAACGAGCCGATCTTCGACGCGAACGGCAAGCTGCGCTACGACTACGTGGCGGCGCAAGACCAGGTCGCCTGGATTGTGCAGGGCGCCATCTCCGACAGGACTACGGAGCACCTCGGCGTTTCCGACGTTGGCATCATCATGTACCGGCGGATGCTCGATGAGCAGGCCCACATCGTCGAGGACGGCGGCGAACCTATGAATGTGCGCCGCGACGAGACGGAGAACGAGGTTATCGTCCTGCCCTGCGAGTACTTCCAGTATCCCGGCTACGAAGGCACCGGCGGCCCGTTCAAAGACCTGAAGCCCGCGCCCGCCAAAGTCGAGGCGATACTCTCCGGGAACGGCGCCGCGCGCGATGAGTGGAAGGGCGTCCGCACGCTCACCGGCGAGGAGCGCTACGCCTTCCGGTAGGGAGGCATACGCAGGGCGCATACGTTGGGCAGCGCGCTCTTCCGCTGTGTTCAGCGCCGCCGCCCGGACTCGTCATCTTGCCCGGCGTCGCCGGTAAGCGGAAGGAGTAGCCGCTAATGGGAGCCGGCGTCCCGCAAGTAAGGGAACGCCCGTTTGTGTGGGTAACGTGGCTGCCGCGCCTGATGTCCGGGGCCAACCACTGCGAGTGGGCTTCGTGGTTCCGGACGCAGCACGAGGGCTCGAGCTGGCGCCACGCTCCCACAACCTTCGACCACACGCGATGGGCGCTCGACCATACAGCCCTCTTGCGGGCCGAGCAGAAGCGGCTGGAGGCCGAGGGCGCCACGGTGCGATCGGAACGGCAGAACCAGTTCCGGCTCCACGGATGGCATGCCATCCTCTCCGGTATGCCCGACCTCGTGTCGCTGCGCGACAGGAAAGTCCTCGTTCACGACGTCAAGTCCGGTCAACCCCACGCCTCCCACGCCATTCAGGTGATGCTGTATATGTGGGCATTGCCGCTCGCTCGCAAGGAGTACAGCGGACTTCCCATCGATGGCCGCGTCGTCTATGCCGACCAGGTAGTCGACGTCCCCGCCTCCGCCGTAGACCAGACATTCATCGACCGCGCGGCGGACCTCATCAGAACGCTTGCCGACCTGGACAACCCTCCGGCGAGAACCCCGAGCGCGGCGGAGTGCAGCTTCTGCGAAATTACCGCCGACGACTGCCCCGACCGCAGCGAGGAAGACGAGGTTCCACAGGGCGAGACGGAGCTGTTCTAGTCCAGCCTGAAGAAGCGGGCCATGTTGCCGCCAAGGATGTCGCGCTTCGCCTCGTCGCTCAGGCCCTCCATATTCTCGATGCCGGCGGCAGTGTTGGGGAACGTCGACGGCGGGTGCGGGTAGTCGCTGCCGATAATGAAGTTCTTGCTGCCAATGGTGTGTATCGAGCCGACGATGGCCTGCTCGTCCGGCTCGACCGCGACGACGCAGCTTTCGAGGATGAGCTCGCTCGGGCGAACGTCGCAGCGGGCGCACTGACGCTCGATGTCGTAGACGCGGTCAAGGGTGTACATCACCCACGGCAGCCACGAACCGCCGGCCTCGAAGAAGGCGAAGCGCAAACCGGGGAACTCTTTCAGCACGCCTCCAAGCGTGAGGCTCGCCATCGCGACTATGTACTCGAACGCAAATCCGAGGTAGTTGCTTATGTGCAGCCGGCGCAGCCGCTCCCAGCCGAGCGTGAAGTTCGTAGGAATGTGGTCGTTGATCTGGCACTGGAACGGGTTGCCGTGCACGTAGAGCGGCACGTCCAGTTCCGCGACTGTCTGCCAGAACGGGTAGAGATGCACGGAGTCCCAGTTGTGGCCGCGCCAGTTGCTGTTGATGGTGAGCGCCTGCAGTCCGAGCTCGTTGACTGCGCGGCGCGCTTCGGCGGCGCACGCCTCGACCGACTCTGTCCCGAACGGCACGACGCCCGTGCCAATGAGCTGTTCGGGGTACTCCCGCTGCGCGCTTGCAGTGGCGTTGTTGTACGCCATGGAGAGCGCGAGCCGGAGCCCGGCGTCCCAATCCCGCTCGATGGGAGACCCGAACGGGTTGGCGTAGATGCCGTCGGGAATGAGCACCTGCATCTCGAACCCGGTGCCGGGCAGGAGCTGCACCCGCTGGTCGGCGACGCCATGGCCGATGGGCCCCCGGCCCGGGGAGCTTGCGGCAGCCGTAGGATTGATCGCGCCGGTCTGACGCCCCGCGGCGGATGCGCGGAAGCCGCCCCGCCGTGCTTCGCGGTCGGAGAAAACGCTCGCGTCGCGGAGAAGCATCTCGATAGCGGCGTCCGGCAGTCCGAGCGTGTCGGCCACCCCGGTGAAGTCGGGTTGCGGGAAGAAGTGGCTGTCTCCGTCGATCCTGCGAACTCTAGTCTTCTGCGGAGTTTCGACCATCGTGGCGCCTCCCTCGGACGCGAGTAGTGGATGCAGCGCCTATCTTACTCCTTGGCGCAAAGGGAGGGTCGCCTCCGGATTGCCGCCCCCATATCCAGCGGGCCTCTGCTAGCCGGCGATTGGCCGGCTAGCGACCCCCCCCTAGACCCGCAGGAAGCCTACGCCCTAGAACGCTGCCGCCATCACCTCGACAACGCGGTCGTAGAGCGCGTCAGGATCGTGGCCGGCGGACTGCAAATGCCGCCGCGTCATGCGGTTTACGAACGAAAACGCAGCCTGCATCACCAGCATTCCCTTGCCGTTCAAGGCTTTCCGTCCGGAGAGCCGCGCTTGACGCAGCAACACCGTCTCGTCGGGCGAGTACACGGCGTCGACAAACGCCGCCGTTGGCTTGCAGGCGGCTATCGCTTCCGCCGACCGCGCGTTGTTCTCGGCAATGGCGCCTGCGGAGCCGGCGAACCACTCGCGCCAAAACGCGGGAAGGTCGTTCGATTCCGGAACTGCTATCGGATCGGCGGGCGCCAGCGACGAAAACGCCTCCAGCGACGTTGATTGTCCCCCCGGCAGATGCCGGACTCCGGATTGCCCGACAGTCGAGGCGTTGACGATAACGTCGACGCCGCCGGCGGCGGCGAGCGCGTCCTCCTGGCTGATGGCTGCAACGCGCGCGCCGAGAGCCGCCTCGACCTGCGCCGCAAGCTCTTGCGCGCGGTCGAGCGAACGGTTGGCGAGGAGCAGCGAGCCGCCCTCGAGGCTGCGCGCAAGGGCGAACGCAGCCGCGCGGCCCGCTCCCCCGGCGCCGAGCAGCAGCGCGTCGCTGCCCGCCAGCGTTGGGAGAAACGGCGCCGTCTGCCCCGGCAGCGGACGCGTCATGCTTGCAATCAGGCCGTCGGCGTCGGTGTTGTAGCCCGTGAGCCTGCCGTCGGCGCCGAGCGCAAACGTGTTGACGGCGCCGATCTCGCGGGCGATGGGGTCTATGTCGTCGAGCAGCGGCATTATGGCGAGCTTGTGCGGGACAGTGACGTTCGAGCCCATAAAGCCGGGATGCTCGCGCAAGGCGGCCACGAGCCCCGCCAGGTTCTCGGGGCGCACATCGAACGGCGCATGGACGGCGTCGAGGCCGATAGCGCGGAACGCCGCGTTCCACATCGCAGGGCTCCGCGAGTATTTCGAGGGTGATTCGCCCATCGAGCCGGAGATCAGCGCTCGCTCGCCTGCATCCGCAGGCAGTGGGTTATCCAGGAATCGCTGTATGTCGTCGAGGGTAGTCATGCGTTGAGTCTGTTGATCCATACGTCGTTTACTGCATTGGCAAGTTGCTGGAGGGCTGCAGTGTGGGTTTTCCACCCCGCTTCGTCGAGCAAGCAGTACCATTGCTCTTGGACACGTGCTGTTGTCGGCGCATTTGGAGGAGGTTCAGTCTTGAAGGGTATGGTCTGTAGTTGTTCCGTGAACTCCGTGAAGCATAACTCGATAGCGGCGGGGAAGAACGTTACGCGGAGCTTTCCGCTCGGGTCCAGTCTAATGGAGTGGGATCCGTGCGCTTTCTTCGCGTAGTCGAGTTCTTCCATCGGTAAACCAGGCAGGTAGGACGTGAGTCCTTTGAGCTGCATAGTGGGTTCCCAGGTTGCTGCTCGTGGACGCAACCTCGACTTCGCATCCTCCCACAGTTGAGAGATGCCAAGTTCAGCCGCGTACTGGTCCAGCTGCTGAAACTGTGTATTGAAAGGCGGGTTTTGCCTCGTCATGTGAAGACTAGAGTCTGAAGCCGGCTGTTCTGCTACTTGTTTGGCAAGCAGAAAGGCCGCTTCATACTGGTACCCGTAATAGGTCAAGAGAGAGATGTCCACGCCCTTGCCTCTCAAGTAATCCGCCATGCGGGTTGCGCTGTCGTCCGAGCCGAGACCGACCAGCGCCATTCGGATTGGCCGCAACGATTCCAGCTCTCCCTGGAATCGCTGTCTGTACCATTCCGCCATATCCTCTATCTTATGTATGCCCAAGTGGCGGGACTGTTCAGCTATGTGCGCCGCTAAGTGCTCGTCACTCCAGAGTTCGAGGGCAGAGCAGTAGTCGATAACTTGAGTGACTGCGTCCCGCGTGAGAGAGCCGCGCTTCAACTCGAACACGACAAGTCTCCCGTCGCTATCTACGCCAAGCAGGTCAAGCCACCCTCTTGCTTCTGTTGGCATTTGGCGCCCGACGAGGGTCAGACCTGGCATCAGCATCTCCGGATTCTTAACAAGGATGTCCTCGAGCAACCGCTCCGTTTCCGCATGGGCGGTCGGCTTCACTGCTGACACCTCTTTTTCGGAGTTAATCGTCCATAGCTGTATCTTGTCAGTCAGGCCTCTTCCACTCCTGTTAGCTGAATGCCCGCTTTACCCCGCGTCCGCTTCCTTGGTCTCTCCGCCGTACAGGCTGGCTAGCAGGTCGAGGAACGCGGTTACGAGCGGGCCGTAGGACGACGCCTTGCGCACCATGACCGCAGTCGGCAGGGTGATGCGGCGCTCTTCATCGAGCGGCGTCTGGGCAAGCGTGCCGCCGTCGAGTTCACGCAGTATCGAGTGGCGCGGCAGGAAGCTAACCCCGAGCCCGCGCTCGATCATCCGTTTGGTCGATTCGATGCTGTCCAGGTCCATCGCGATGTTCGGCACAATGCCGGCCTCGCGGCAGACGCGGTCGATCAGCACGAAGTAGGTGCTCTCCTTGTCGTAGATGATGAGCGGCTCGGTGCCGACCTCGTAGATGCTCGCATGGCCCTCCCGCGCAAACCGGTGGTCCGGGTGGGTTACGAGCACGATCTCCTCGTCATAGAGGTGAGTGGTCACCACCTCCGGGTGGTGGAGGGCGCGGGCGACCCCCACCTGAATCTCATCCGAGAGCACCAGTTCGAGCACCTCGGACGAGCGGCCCGTCTTGATGGCGACGTCTACGCCGGGGTGCCGGTTGCGGAACATTTCGAGGATTCCCGGCAGCACCGCGGAGGAGACTCCGCGCGCCGCGCCGATGTGGAGGCGGCCCGCAGCGGCGGAGCGGCTCGACGCGATAGCGTCCTTTCCGCGCTCCAGCGAGTCGATCGCGCGCTGCACGTAGGGCAGGAACATTCTGCCCGTGTCGGTGAGCCGGACTCCCCGGCCGACGCGGTGGAAGAGCGGCTCGCCAAGCTCGGCTTCGAGCGCAAGAATGCGCGCGCTGAGCGAGGGCTGCGTTACGCCGATAGCTGCGGCGGCCCGGCTGAACGAGTGCAGCCGCACCGCCAACAAAAACGCCTCGAGCTGCCCCAACTCCATTCTGGCCGTCCTGCGCCGCAATCCGGCGTGCCGCACAGGATACCCAACGATTAGCCGCGGCTCACCCCCGAACCCGCTCGGATGGCGGGCGGGCGCTACTCCGGCGCGAGCCGCTGCGCAGTTTCGGCGTCCGCTTCGATGTCGCGCCAGTCGTAAAGCATGGGGCGCGTTTGGACGGCGGCCCACGTCGCGAGCTGGTCGGCGTAGTGGGAGCTGCCGGGCCGCCCGGAAGCGCCGAGCGGGACGATCCAGCGGGAGTTGCGCCAGTCGCGCAGGTCATACACGTAGCGCGCAACCGACACGGAGGTCGCGGTGAACGGCTCGTCGGCGATGTAGGCTCCTTGCAGGGGCGTTTCACCATCGCCGCTGATAGGCATGGATGGCGGATCGAGCAGCGCGGCCTGCTCGGGAAATACGGCGGAGAGCGGGTGCGTATGGCGGGTGCGGTGGAGCGCTCCCCATACCCACGCGGACGAGTCGTCGCCGAGCAGTCCGCGCAAACGGCGCACGCCCTCGCGCAATGCGCCGGCGATGAGCGGGGCCCACGGCTCGCCGCCAGTGAGCGCGGTGTCGTCCGCCTCGACTGCGAGCCCGATCTGACGCCGAAGGACGCGCGTCACGGCGCCGGCCCCGCGCCCGCGTCCGCTTAGCGCCTCGGAGGCGAGCTCCGGGCCCAGAAGGCGCTGGCACACCGCGCGAAGGAGCTCCGTCATCGCGAACGAATACACGGTGGGGGCGGCGTCGCCGCGGTCCATCGAACCGTCCCAACCCTCGAGCAAGCGCCGGGCCTCTGCTTCGACAGGGCCGTCGACGGGCGCTGCGAGCAGGCGCGGGGTTATCTGCCGGGCGAGCAGCGAGCCGCGCGTGGCGTGGAGCGACTCCATTTCATCGACTCCGGCGTTCGTCAGATCGCGCAGGCGGCTGTTGAGCGCGCGGGCCCGCAGATCGGGCGCGAAGTCTATGCCGATAAAGTGGGGCGGAGCGCCGGTTACGCGGTTGTTGGCGGTAACGATGTACCCCTGCTCGGGATTGCGCAAGCGAGGATGCGAGGCGAACGGCGCCTCGCCGCTCCACTCGTGCTCCCCGGTCCAGCCGGGGACAGGCGCCCACGCGTTCGCTCCCGACCGGATGGGCAGCTTGCCGCGCATAAGGTAGCTGATGCCGCCGTGAACGTCGGCGCTCAGCAGGTTGTTGCACGGATCGACCCACTGCTCTTGCGCGTCCTCGAACTCGTCGCAGCTGCGGGCCGTCAGCATGCGCAGAATGCACTCCGCCCAGCGTCCCGGCTCGGCGGTGGCGGTGTATCGCATAGCGACGGCGTAGCCCGATGCGGGATCGCCCAGGACGACTGGCCCGTGGTGCGTCTCGACTACGGAGACCGGGACGTCGGGGCCGCCGCGCACGCGCAGGGTCTCCTCGCGGAGCGCGGCGTCGCGCCAGGCGCCGCGGAACTCGTAACGGCGCGGGTCGCCGGGCGCGAACCGCTCGACGTACAGGTCCTGGTAGTCGGCAGCGGTGTGGGTGACGCACCAGGCGACGTAAGCGTTGTGTCCGAAGTGGTGGAACCCTGGTAGCCCGGCGAACGAGAGCCCGACCACGTCGAACTCCGGGCAGGCGATATGGTTCTGATAGTAGACGTTGGGCGTATCGGGCTGGCGGTGAGAATCGCCGGCGAGGAGCGGTCCGCCTGTGCGCGTGCGGTCAGCCGCCATAGCCCAACTGTTGCTGCCGGCGTCCGGCGGCTCGCTTTCGAGCGCGGCGCGGAGCGGAACAGAGGCGGGGAAGCGCGTCAGCTCGTGGCCGCCGCCCTGCTCGCCGTCGAATTCGGCGCCGGTAGGGATAATCATAAGGTCGCCGGAGCGGCGCGTCGGGAAGAGCGCGGCGACGGCGTCGGGGCCGATACGGTCGATGAGGCGCCCGCGCCACAGTTTGAATTCGAACGTGCCCATAAACAGATGGCGCACCTTGAACACGGCGAGCCCGTCCCATGCGCGCCAGGGCTCCGGCTGCTCGTCCAGCAGCGCGTACTCGATGGGGAGCGCGCCGCCGCTCGCGATGTACGCGTTCACGCCCTCGGCGTAGGCGTCGAGCATCGCCCGCGTCGGAGCGTCGACGGCGGCGTAGTCGGCCCGGCTCGACGCCTCGAGCCCCATACGGCGGAGGAAGGCGTCCTGCTCCACGGCGGACGCCCCGAGCCATTCGGCGCTTCTGCCGTAGGCGCGATGGCGGTCCCAGTCCATCTGCCACAAGCGGTCTTGCGCGCAGAAGAAGCCCTGCGCGAAGAACGCGTCGCGCACTGTTTCTGCGCGGGCGTGCGGAATGCCGAGCGAATCGCGGAGCACCGTGACCTCCGCGTCCAGCCCCGGCAGCCGCTGCGGCGCGCGAAGGTCCGGCAGCGCGGCGATCAGATCGCGTTCGGAGAGATTCGGCATAGCAGAGGCATGCTAACACCGCTATCACTCTCCGCGCCTAAACCAGATATCGCTGCTAGCTCCCTAACCCAACAACGAGGGGGTCTGGGGGAGCGGACGCTCTCCCAGCAGCGCGCCGGCAGCTATGGCCCACCGCTTCATGGCGTCTCTTCCGGCGTCGGCGTAGGCAGCTCTATTGGGGTAACTGGCATCGGCTCCAGCGGCGCGGGGTCAGGGTTCACGTAGATCACGCCCGGCAGTTCGGATAACTCTCCCACCAACGGCAGAGGGATTGAACCTAGAATGCCTGGCTGGTTGTCAATGTGCGGCCTGGAAGGCCCGTACCAAACCTCTCCGCTGCCGCCATGCCGGACAATCCACTCTATTGCCGCGAGCGCGGACGCCTCGTCGGTCAGATTTACGTACACCAGCAACTGACCGGAGTCCGAGTCCATGAACTCGCTGATGATCCTGCCTGTCGCGCCGGCGTCGAGGTCGTCCCCTGTCCAATTGCCGGCCTCCGCGTCCGTCAGCATCCGCTGACTCTCCTTGGCGTCGCTCCGCTCGTAGTCCCACAGCCACTGGGTTAGTTGCGCGGGAGTGTACGCCTCAGGATAGTGCGGCAATTTGGGGTAGAACCATGGCGGGTAACATGCATCCCCCAGCGTGCGGGGCGGCACCCACGGCTGAAGCCAGCGTTCGGCGCCGGAGGTCTCCGCCAAGTCCCCCGGTATGGGAAACCATTGATCGCCGACAACGCGATGCACTGCCACCTCATACTGTACGCCTGGCGTCAGCCCGGTGATTTGGTGGTGGAAGTTCTTTCTACTGCCTTCGTAGCTCGTTGAGGGCGCACTCGCGGCGGACGTAACTTTCACAGACCCCATGACCTCGGCGGAGCCAGCTATCCGGTGCTTCACGATGTACGAATCGGCGCTGACGCCGAATGGCGGCTGCCAGAGCACATGCAGGGACGCGTGCCCCGGCGCTATCCTGACAGTGCCGAAATCCACGCTAAAGACCGGCGTTGGACACTCCCAAACTGACGGCCCCCTGGGGGAGCTTAGCAGCCCCCGGAGCAGGAGCGGCAGTGGGAGGGAGCGTGAGCGCTGGGGCGCTGCTGGGAGAGCGTCCGCTCCCCCAGACCCCCTGGCAGCCTCCCGCAGACCTCGTGGGGAGCCTTCTGCAGACCCCCTGGGGAGCTATGGCGCTAGCCATTCCGGGCAGGTGCGGAAGGGGGGCCTGCAAGATGCAGCCGGTGTAACGGCGTAACATAGCCCTATCCACCAGGAGGCGTCCCGATGCCTGAATTGCGCAAGATCGGTCTGATTACGTTCGGCGAGAGCGCGGTGGCGGCGCTCGCCAGGGCCGGCGGCATTTTCGAGAGCGAGGGGTTAGAGGTCGAGGAGACGCGCACGCCAAGCTCAACCGAGCAGATGCGCGGACTCATACAGAACCGCTGGCAGATCGCGTCGACTGCGTTCGACAACGTGCTTGCATGGTCGGAGCGCGAGGGGCCGGAGGTCGTGGCCGTCGCCAAGGCGAGCGAAGGCGTCAATTTGCCAATGCACGTGCGGCCCGAGATTCAGACGTGGGACGACCTCCGGGGCAAGGCCCTGGCCGTCGACGCAGTCGATACTGCCTACGGGCTGGTGCTGCGGCGAATGCTGCAAGAGCACGGGCTCGAGCTCGACCGCGATTACACCTTCGTTCCGGCAGGGGCGACCGGCTACCGGTTCGAGTCGATGGAGAAGGGCGAGACGTACGCCGGCATCCTCAATCCGCCCTGGAACGCCCGCGCCGAGGAGGCCGGAATGCGCCTCTTCGCCCGCCACGATGAGGTCGTCCCCGATTACCCCGGAGGGACGTACGCCGTCTGCAAGCCGTGGGCCGAGGCGAACCGCGCGACAGTGACAGCGTTCCTTCGCGCGCTCGCCGCCGCGACGCGCTGGGCCGCCGACCCCGCACGCCGGAAGGCGGCCTCGGAACTGGTCGCCTCGGCTATGAGCACCGACCCTGCCCGCGCCGAGGTCGCGCTGTCGCGGCTTCCGGCGTCGCTCGAACTGGCGCCGCAAGCGCTCGCCGTCCCGCTCGATATTCGGTTGCGGTTCGGCCTGACGCCCCCTCACGGAACAGACGTGGCGGGGTTCCTCGACACGTCGTACCTGGAGGACGCCCTCAGGGGTTAGTTGCGCTACGCGGGCGCGATCAATGCGCTACGCGGGCGCGATCAACAGGAAGAGACCAGCGGTGATTACAGCCGCTATAGTCCCTGCCAGCGCCCAGGAGAGTATGGAGACACGGGTGGATAGCGCCTGCATCCCGCGCAGCAGCGCCTCCTCCTGTGCGGCCATCTGCGAGATGAGGCTGGACTGTTCTAGCTCATGCTTCTCTAATTCGCTCAGCCGCTGCTCGATATCGGCGCGTAGTTTCGGGAGGCTGTCGCTCCCCTCGGTTCCAGGACCAGGACTTGATCGCCCCCGCCGCTGAGCGGCGTCCAGCAGCTTGGCGGCGACGTCCATCAGCATAGGCGTATTTACTACGATCTCTTTCCATGGAACCGCACTGAGCAGAAAGGCGTACATGCAAGTTCTCCCTTACGCGCGGGGCGTTGTCGTGAAATGCGGAGTCAGGTTTAGGAGTTAGGGCTCGCTCTGCGCAGGCCGGCGCGCCTCAATGGCCGCGTGCCGCGCAAGCAACTGCGCCGCCCGCTGCACGACCGGGACGTCGATCATCTTGCCGTCGAGCTGGAAGGAGCCGCGGCCCGACTGCTCAGCCTCGGCGTTTGCTTCGATGATGCGCTGCGCGCTCGCCACCTCGTCGGCGCCGGGGCTGAACGCCTCGTTGAGCACGGGCACGACGCTCGGGTGGATGCACGAGGCGCCCTCGAGTCCGAAGCGCCGCGCCTTGAGCGCGACCTCCCGCACCGCCCCGAGGTCCTGGTAGTCCGCGACTGTGCCGAAGATGCCGAGCGCCATCACGCCGGCGGCTTTCGCCGCATAGACGGACTGCGTCTTGGGGTAGAGCAGCGTCTCGGAGTCGGGCTGCATACCGAGCGACGAGGCGAGGTCTTCCGCGCCGATGGTGATGGCCGCGATGCGCGGGCTCGACTTTGCGATATCGCCGATGCGGAAGAACGCGCCGGGCGTCTCCACCATGGCGAGAAAGGCCGTCGCGCCCGCTGGCATGCCCCGCTCGCGCTCGAGATCCGACACGAGCTCGTCGAGGAGTTGCACGTGGTCGGGGCCGGCGATCTTCGGCAGCACAAGGGCATGGACGTCGGGCGATACGCTCGCCTCAATGTCGCGCACGGCGAGCCGCAGGGGCTGGTTGACGCGCACGAGCACGTCGGCCCCTCCTTGCCCTACGCGCCGGGCGGCGGCCTGTACGCCTTCGCGCGCCGCCGCCTTCTCCGCAAGCGGCACGGAGTCCTCCAGATCGAGAATGACTCCGTCGGCGCCGCGCTCGTGCGCCTTCGCCAGGTACCGCTCGACGTTTGCCGGCACGTACAGCAGCGATCGCCACACTGGCGGCTTTCGTAGATTGCTCATCCGATAACTCCTCGGGCCCTCAGCCTGCTCAGCTCTTCAGCCGAGACGCCTGCCCCGCCGTAGATTTCGTCGTTGTGCTGCCCAAGCGCCGGCGCAGGGTAGCGGAAAGTCCCCGGCGTCCCTGATAGCCGCGGAACGATGTTGTGCGACGGGAGCATCCCCGTATCGTCGTCCGGGAGGTCGACGACTACCTCGCGCTCGATGACGTGCGGGTCCTCGAGGAACTGCGCGATGTCGTAGACGGGCCCAGCGGTCACGCCGGAGCCGCTGAAGGCGGCGAGCGCCTCGTCCAGCGTGCGCTCGGCCACCCAGCCGCCTACGATAGCGTCGACCTCGGCGCGATGGCGCACGCGCTCGGCGTTGCTTCGGAAGCGCGGATCGGCGATGGCGTCCTCGCGTCCGACGACGCGGAAGACGCGCTCCGCCATCGACTGGATGGACGCAGAGAGCGCCACCCACTTGCCGTCCCTTGTCGCGTAGACGTTGCGGGGCGACGCTGTGTTGGAGGCGCTGCCAACGCGCTGCTTGATGTTCCCGTCGATGCGGTGGCCGGCGGCGTCGGCCCCAAGTATGGAGAAGACCGGCTCGAGCAGCGAGAGGTCGATCACCTGGCCGGGCCCTCCCTTCACTTCGCGCTCGCGCAGGGCGATGAGCACGGCCATTGCGCCATACAGCCCCGCCGCCATATCGGCAAGCGCCATGGGAGGCAGCACCGGCTCCCGGTCGGGAAAGCCGTTGCGGTGCGCGAATCCGGACATCGCCTCGACCAGCGTCCCGAACCCGGGGCGTTCGCGGTAGGGCCCCGTCTGCCCGAAACCGGACACGCGCACGATAACCAGCCCCGGGTTGTCGTGGTGGAGCGCGTCGGGCCCGAGTCCCATCTCCTCCAGCCGGCCGGGGATGAAGTTCTCTACGAGCGCATCAGCGCCGGAGGTCAGGCGGCGGATGAGCGTCAGACCATCGGGCTCGCGCAGATTGACGGACACGCTCTTCTTGTTGCGGCAGTACGTCTTCCAGTGCGTCTGCACCGAGCTGTCGCCCCAGGCGCGGAGCGGGTCGCCGTGGGGGAGAGCCTCTATCTTCACGACCTCCGCGCCGAAATCGGCCAGCTGCAGCGTGAGCATATTGCCCGCCACGAGCCGCGACATATCGAGCACCCGCAGGCCGTGAAGCGGCCCGTAGTCGTCGGGGTTGAACTGTTTCGCGTGGATCGTCACTGCGCCGGCCGGGCCTCCTGCCCCGATTCTACCCCGGCAGTCCCTAAATCCGGCGCCCTATTCCGTTGACCCCCCTCTTTGTAGGGTCTTAGACTTTTTTGCCGGCGTGAGGAGGGGAATTCGCGAATGGCGCGCGCGATCTGGAAGGGCGCGATCAGCTTCGGGATGGTGGCCATTCCCATGAAGCTGTACGTCGCAACCGAGAGCAAGGACATCGGCTTCGTGCAGCTGCACAAGTCGTGCCATTCGCGCTTGCGGCAGAAGCGTTGGTGCCCCCACCACGACCACGAGGTGGAGTACGCCGACATCGTCAGGGGGTACGAGTTCACCAAGGGCGAGTACCTCGTGATGGAGGAGGAGGACTTCGAGAGCCTCCCGCTGAAATCGACCCACACCATCGAAATCGTGAGGTTCGTCGATATCGCGAGCATCGACCCCGTCCACTACGAGAAGAGTTACCACATCGAGCCCGAGAGCGTCGGCATTAAGCCGTTCTACCTGCTGAAGAAGGCGTTGGACTCCACGAACCGGGTCGCCATCGCCAAGGTGGCGCTGCGGAACAAGGAGCACTTGTGCCTCGTGCGTCCGTATGAAGCTGGGCTGATGATGGAGACGCTCTACTACCCGGACGAGATCCGCAGCACGGTCGAGCTCAACATCCCCGGCGAAGCCGAGGTGAGCGATGCGGAGCTGCAGATGGCCGTAATGCTTGTCGACCAGTTCACCGGCGAGTTCGAGCCCGGCGCCTATCACGACGAGTACCGCGGCGCTCTGCAGCAGGTCATCGAGGCGAAGCTCGGCTCCGGCGCTCCCGTCTCCTCGGCGCCCGATTCCCCCGCCGGAAGAGTGCTTGACCTGATGGAGGCGCTCCGAGCGTCGCTCGAGGCTTCCCGCGCCGCTTCGGACGCTCCAGAGGTTGCCGACGTCCGGAAGAGGGAAGCCTCGTAGCGTGACGATCAGTTCTGCAGCCCCGGTCCGCGCCACTGTTGCGCTCAATCGTATTGAGCCAATGCTGCCGACCGCCTCGCCGGAGCCGGCGGATTCGCCCGACCGGATCTACGAGATTAAGTGGGAGGGGATTCGGGCGATCTCCGTCGTCGACGGCGCCGGCGCGCTGATGCACACGCGCGGAGGCGCCGACCTCTCGCATGCGTTCTACGACGTAACCGCCGCAGTCCGCGAGGCGGCAGGCGGCGCCGAGGTCGTGCTCGATGGCGAGCTCGTGGTGCTCAACGACGACGGGATCCCCGAGCGGCACGCGGTCGTCGACCGGTGGCTCGCCGGAGCGCCGATGCTCGCGGTCGCGCAGGTGAACTATGAGGTGTTCGATATCCTGCGCCTGAACGGCCGATCCCTCACAGGGCTGCCGCTCTACGAGCGCAAGAGGATATTGCACGACGTGGTGCGCCCCAACGCGACGACGCACCTCTGTCACTTCGAGGAGGGCGAGGGCGTCGCCATGTACGACGCAGCCCTGGAGCTGGGCCTGCACGGCGTCGTGGCGAAGAACAAGCACAGCCTCTACGAGCCAGGCAAGCGCACGCTGCATTGGCTCTCGGTGCAGCCCGTTCGCACGACGAACCTGGTGGTGGGCGGCTACACGTTCGGCGGGAGCGAGCAACCGTTCGCGTCGCTGCTGCTCGGCGCCTACGACGGCGGCAAGCTGAGGTACGTCGGCAGCGTGGCCGGCGGGTTCTCTCGCGGCGGCCCCGGCGCCGTCTATCAGCGGATCTCGCAACTGCATGCGGACGAGTGCCCGTTCGCCGAGGCCCCGGAGTTAGACCGCTTCTCGTACTGGTGCGCTCCGAAGCTGGCAGTGGAAGTCGAGTACGGCGAGCGCACGCCGGAAGGCGCGCTGCGTTTCCTGCTGTTCAACTCGCTCCGCCCCGACATTCCCCCGAGCGCGTGCGTTTTACCGTAGTAAGCCCAACGCTCCCCTGAGGCAGCCGTCAAGAGCGCTCTCTCCCGCCCCTCGGCGGAAGAGGAGTATGATGCGCGCAGCACATGGCCCGTCTGCGGCCTTGGGAGGCGATGCAATGTCGAGAGACGGCTTCCTTATCTTCGACAGCGATATGCACATTATGGAGCCGCCGGACTTGTGGCCGCGGTACATTGACGAGAAGTTCCGGAGCAGGGCGCCGGTCGGCGTGACGTCGGAGAATGTGCGAGATCTGCGCATTGACTGGCCCGACCTTCCCGGCCAGATCCGCGGCGGCATCAACCCCGTCGGCCATAACTACGAGCGCAACCAGAAACTCTACAGGACGGACTCGGAACAGGGGTGGGTCTCCGAGGTGCAGCTCGAGGCTATGGACATCGAAGGCATCGACGTGGCGGTGATGTTTCCGAGCCGCGGCTTGAGCGTGCTCACCAGGCCGGACCTGGACACGGCGTTTGCCGCGGCGATCGCCCGCGCCTACAACGACTGGATGTACGACTTCTGCGCGCTCGACCCCGACAGAATGTTCGGCGCCGGCATGATTTCGGTGTACGACATCAACGACGCGGTGGCGGAGACCCGCCGCGCGGTGAACGAACTCGGGTTCAAGGCGGTGTTCGTGCGCTCGAACGTGGTTGTGGGCAAGCCCTGGCACGATCCCTACTTCGAGCCCCTATGGAACGTGCTGGAGGAGCTCGACATCCCCATCGGCTTCCACGAAGCCACCGGGTCGATGTCGAAACAGGCGGGGGAACATTTCAACAATTTCATGCTGCGCCGCATCTACTCGCAGCCGTTCGAGCAGATGATGGGGCTCGGAAGCTTCATCGGCGGAGGCGTGCTCGAACGCCATCCGAACCTGCGCGCCGCGTTCCTCGAGGCCAACTGCGCGTGGCTCCCCTGGCTCCTCTGGCGCGTGGAAGAGGCCCACGAGCGCGAGCTCGACGCCTATATGCCGGAGCTTACCGAGTCGCCCATAGAGCTGTTCAAGCGGCAGTGCTGGGTGTCCATCGAACCGGACGAGACGCCGGCCAAGTACACGCTCGACTACGTAGGCAGCGACCAGATTGTGTTCTCGACCGACTACCCGCACGGAGACTCGCGCTATCCGGAGGCAGTGAACGCGTTCCTCGAGTTGGACATACCAGCCGAGGACAAGCGGAAGATACTGTGGGACAACTGCGCGCGGCTGTACAAGGTCGGCGTCCGCGCGGCAGTGTAGGGCGGCGCGTCGTTCCCCAAGGTCGGAGAGCGAACGCCCTCCGGTTTCCAGCCGATGGCCAATGAGAGCGGGGCCAGCAAGCGCCGGCGCGTCGCTGGGGGAGAGGGCTCTCCTCCCCCCGGTCCCCTTGACGTCAGGGATGGCGGCGAGGCGGGCGAGTCGGTGGTGCCGAAGGCCGGATTCGAACCGGCATGGGGTTGCCCCCAACGGTTTTTGAGACCGTCGCGTCTACCATTCCGCCACTTCGGCAGGCAAAGCGATTGTAGCTGATGCAGCTGATTTAGCTGATTGCGGGCGGTCAAGCGCCGGGGGCATAAAGCAAGGCAGCCATACAGGCTGCCTTACGTCTGGTTGTAGCTGGAGCGGAAGACGGGATTTGAACCCGCGACCTTCTCCTTGGCAAGGAGATGCTCTACCCCTGAGCCACTTCCGCCCGTTCGCCGGAGCCGCCGCACCGAGCAGACCGGCTGGTGCCGAGGCCCAGACTTGAACTGGGGACCACAGCATTTTCAGTGCTGCGCTCTACCAACTGAGCTACCTCGGCCCGTGCCGCTATGCTACGGAGCGCCCGCGAGGACTGTCAAGCGCGCGAGTAGCTGACGCAAACCCTGCCGAACCGGGCGAACGCTCTGCCGGCAGGCGGCTATCGAGAGGGGTGGTTAGGCGGCTGTGCGGCGCTGATCGATGAGCGTGAGCGCCGCGGACGTGTCCATGGGGCGCCCGCACTGGATGCACCGGTACTCCAATCCGTCGAGCTCTTCCCAGCAGCTAACGTCGCCGCCGCAATTGGTGCATGCTTTTACGAGAATCGCTGCCATTGTTCCGAATCCTTGCTGATGATGGTGTTTGATGGGGAGAAAGCGCCCGGAGCCCGCTGACTGGAGCCGGGAGCGCTTCGGTTCCCCTTTTTCCTGGTGTGCTTGGCAGGGCAGGGGGGCCTTAGGCGGCCTTCCCCATGACCTCTGCTCTCTCCTCCGCGCTCGCCTCGATGGGCGTTACGGGGGCCGGAGCCTCGTGCAAAGCGGACATGACGGCGTTGATCCGCTTGGCCATCTCCGAAGGGTTCTCGGCGTGCTGCCCGGCGATCCGCCAGTACGCCATCCCCTCTTCGAACGCGCGGTAGATTCCTGTGACTATCTGTAGCATTTTCGCGCCTTCCTCTCTCGTTACTCGTAATCCGGCGGTCCTTCGTGGCGCCACGCTCTCTAGCCGTCATAGTCATTATACGCAATGGCCGCGACGAATTCAACCCATCTGATTACGAAAATGCGACAACTGCGCTTATCGCGTGGTTCAGGAACGGGCGTCGAGCAGAAGGAGCGCTTGCCCCAGCACGCGCGTTCCGGTCACGATCGCGTCGAGCTCCGCCCACTCCTCGGGGCAGTGGCTCCGGCCATCCCTGCACGGAATGAACACCATGCCCACAGGAGCGACGGGCGCGAGCCGGGCCGCGTCGTGCGACGCGCGGCTCGGCAACCGCATCGCCGGGATGCGCAAATCGGCGGCGGCATCCGCAACAACGTCCTGCATGGCCGACGGGATCGGGACAGGCAACTCTTCATGACGCCATTCGAGCGTCGAGGCGAGCCCGCGCCTTGCGCAGATCTGGCGCAGCGCGTCCTCTATCTCTCCCATCGCCCACGCTAGCGCCTCGCGCTGGGTGCTGCGCGTCTCCACGGTCATATCCACGCGCCCGGGGATGACGTTGACCATATTCGGGCTCACCCGCAGAAACCCGACGGTCCCCACGCTCTCCTGGACGATATCCGGCGAACTGACGATCCTTTCGACCGCCAGCGTCAGCTCCGCGGCGCCGGCGAGCGCGTCCCGTCTGTCCCCCATCGCGGTCGCTCCCGCGTGGTCGGCTGTTCCGGTAATCGAAACGACGGCGCGGCAGGGCGCCGCCACGATGGTTACGACGCCGACTTCTACGCCCGCGCGTTCGAGGACGGGGCCCTGCTCGATGTGCAACTCGAGGTAGCCGGCGATGTCGCCGGGCTCGCGCCGCGCCGCGCCGAGGCGCGAAACGTCGCCGCCGAGCCGCGCGATGGCGTCGGCCAGCGGTTCCCCCGTAGGAGCGGACGCCGCCTCGACCATCGCTGCTGTTACGTCGCCGGCCATAATGCGGCTGCCCAGCGGGCTCAGGTTGACAATAGTCGGCTCCTCGCAGACGAAATCGACGACTTCCAGGCGGCGTGTGAGGACAAGCCCCGCCTCCTGGATGCTGCGCGCGACTTCGAGGGCGCCGAGTACGCCGACGATGCCGTCGAACCGCCCGCCCGCTTCCACCGTGTCGATGTGAGAGCCGAGCATCAGCACGGGACCGCCGCCGTTTCCGAGTCCGCCGATGAGGTTGCCCGCCGAGTCAACGCGCGTGTCGAGGCCGGCGTCGCGGAAGCGTTCCGCCAGCCAGGCGCGGGCAGCCTCGTAGAGAGGCGAGAAGGCCCGGCGCGTGTACGGCGAATCCGGCTCGGTGAACTCCGCCAGGCGGGCGAGGTCGGACTCGATGCGGTCGCGGCGAATGTCGAGGCGGGGAAGGGGAGTAGTCACAAGTCTCCTGCTGTGCTGAGCGTTGCTTCATCGTAGGAGGGAGCGCAGCGCGGGGCAAGGGGCGGTTGTCGCGCGTCGGCTTGGGTTTGCGCCGCGGGAAGCGCGAGGCGGGAAGCCTGTCCCCGCTGCGCGGGCCGGGAGGCTGCGCGCGCGGGTGATAGCATGGCTCGGCGTTGGGTCTGGCGCGAGGCAGCCGAATCCCTTTCGGAGAGAGCTATGACGTGGGTTGCGGCGGTGCTGATCAGCACGTCGCTGTTTGCTGTAGTGACGGTGTTCGACAAGCGGCTGGCGACGAATTTGTTCCCGAGCGCGGGGGCGTTCAATGCCGCGTTCGGGCTGCTGCAAGCGGTGATCGCAGTCGTGTACTTCTCCGCAGTCGTGCCCACTGTAGGGTTCGACGGCGGAGCGGGCGTTCCCTGGGCGATTGCGAGCGGGCTGCTGTGGGCGCTGGGGCTGTTCCTGTTCTTCCATGGCCTGAGCATGGAGGAAGCCTCGCGCGCGGCGCCGATTCAGCAGGTTGGCCCCATATTCGCCTCGGTCGCCGCAGTCGTCTTCCTCGGCGAGACGCTCTCAGCGCTGCAGTGGGGGGCGGTGGTGGTGGTGATTCTGGGAGCGGGGCTGGTGTCGGCGCGTCCGGAGCAGGGGCTGTTCCGGCTTGCGCGAGGCAAGGCGTTCTTCATCCTGCTGGCGGGCAGCTTCTCCATAGGCATGGCGTTCATCGTGAGCGAACAGGCGACCCGCGTGATGAACGTGTGGGGAATTCAGGCGATCCGCGCCGCCGCGATGTCGGCGGGAGTGCTTGCGCTCTCGGCGCGGCCCTCGACGTTGCGCCAGCTGCGCAGCGTGGGCGGAACGGTGCGCGCCTGGGGCGCTCTTATCCTCGCCGAAGGCATACTCGCGCCTATCGCCGCGCTGATGTTCGTCATTGCCCTCAGCCTTGGCCCTGTGTCCTCCGTGAGCGCCGTGTCCGCGTCGCGTCCGATGTTCGTGCTCGCGCTCGGGGTGCTGCTCAGCACGAGGCATTTTGATGTGCTGCACGAGCGCATCGATCGAAGCTCTATCGGCGTGAAGGCAGCCGCCATCGCAATGATCGTGGCTGGCGTAGTCACGCTCAGCCTTGGGTGACGGGCCGGAGAGACCGCGCTATCGACCGCGCTACCCGCCGCCGACCGGGCGGACGATCTCGAGGCGGTCTCCGTCCTGCAGCGTAATGCCCCCGAACGCTTCGCGCTCCACTACCTCCCCGTTGCGCGCGACGGCCACGTAGCGCCCCGCGAACCCGAGCGTTTCGAGGTACGCCGCAATCGTCAACGCCGCGCCGACCTGCTGCTCGGCGCCGTTGACAATGAGCCGCAGCGCTCCGGGGACGCTCCGCGCCGCCCAGGCGTCGCGCACTGCGGCGGCCAGACGCTTGGCGGCCTCCGCCGGGTCGGCTGCCGCGAGGATGCTGCTGATGACGGCGACGCCCGCCGCGCCCGCCGCGATGACGTCGCCGGCGTTGGCCGCGCTGATCCCGCCGATGCCGACGACCGGCGCCGCGCTCGCATTCGACGCCTGCCGCGCAAGCTCGACTCCGGCGGGCGGCTGGCCGGGATGCGTCGGCGAACTGAACAGCGCGCCGGCGATGAGCAGGTCGGCGCCCTGCTGCGCCGCGTCGCGGGCCCCTGCCGCGTCGTGTACGGAGCGGCCTATCAGGATGGCGCGGGCCGCCACGGTGCGGGCGCTCGCCACCGTGCGCGACTGCTCGCCGAGCTGCACCCCGTCGGCGCGGGAGGCCTCGGCGATGCTGACGCTGTCGTTGATAAAGAGCAGCGCGCGCTCCGCCGTCGCTTCGCGCAAACGTTTGGCGAGTTCGAGTTGCGCGGCGTCGGGCAAGTCTTTCTCGCGCATCTGCACCAGGTTCACGCCGTTCTGCGCCGCGAGCTCGACGGCGCGCGCCAGTTCGGCGGGGCCGCCGGCGCGGCGGCGGTCGGTCACCAGCGCAATTACCGGCAGCGGAAGCGCAGGCGGAGACGGCGGAAGCAGCGGGTTGCCGGTCATGGCGGGCTCAGCTCGTGGCCTGAATGACGCCCTCGAGGGGGCTGCTCGCCTGCGCGTAACGCTGCGCCTCTATCCTGCCTGAGAGATAGGCGAGGCGGCCTGCCTCGACGCCGAGCTTGAAAGCTTCGGCCATGCGGGCGGGGTCTTTCGCACGGGCGATGGCGGTGTTTACGAGCACCGCGTCGGCGCCCATCTCCATCGCCTGGGCCGCGTGAGAGGGCACGGCAAGCCCCGCGTCGACGATAACGGGCACCGTGCACTGCTCGATGATGATCGACACCTCCTCGGCTGTATGGATGCCTTGGCCGGAGCCGATGGCGGAGCCGAGCGGCATAACCGTCGCGCAGCCGGCCTCTTCGAGGCGCATCGCGAGCACGGGGTCGGCGTGAATGTAGGGGAGCACCGTGAAGCCGTCGGCGATGAGCGCTCTCGCAGCCTCCAGCGTGCCGATGGGGTCGGGCAGCAGGTACTTGGGGTCGGGTATCACCTCGAGCTTCACCCAGTTCGGGAGGCCGAGCGAGCGGGCCAGCCGCGCCGTCATCAGCGCCTCGTCGGCGGTCTTGCAGCCGGCGGTGTTGGGCAGCACGGTGTAGCGGTCGGGGTCGATGACGTCGAGGATGGTCGGCTCGTTCGGGTTGCCCAGGTCGAGACGCCGAATGGCGACGGTGACGACCTCTGCGCCGGACGCGTCGAGCGACGCCACAAGCTCGTCGTTGGCGCGGTGGCGTCCGGTGCCGGTGAAGAGGCGTGAAGTGAAGGTGAAGTCGCCGACGCGCAGCAGATCGTTGGTCATAGCCGCCCTCCCGGCGCCAACAAAAAGACCGCTTGCCTCTCGTTCGGGGGAGGGAGCGGTCTCGCAGGTTCCCTCCGCTGGCATTACCCAGATCAGGTTGCCGGTCGCCCCGTAAGCGCAGGGCCTCTCAGCCGGGCTTCACCCAGCTCCCGGTATGTTGTGGCGTTGGAGTCGAGTCTACCAAACCTCCGCAACTCCGGACAAGGCGCGTCAGCGCCGGCGGTCTGCTGGGAGAGCGTTCGCTCCCCCAGACCCCCTCGTTGTTTTGGGTTCGCGCCCCCAGACCCCTCCCAGACTCCCTCGTTGTTTTGGGTTCGCTCCTCCAGACCCCCTCCCAGACTCCCTCGTTGTTTGGGTTCGCGCCCCCAGACCCCTGACGTACCGGATTGCCCGACTTATTCGTCGGCGGCGAAAACCGGGCGGGCGCGTTGGCGCGGCGTGCGCTAAGATATGGCCCACTCTTGCCCTCAGGAGACGCCCCATGCCGGTAATCGACGCAGACACCCACGTCGACGAGACCGAGGCCACCTGGCAACCTCTTGCAGGCGCCAGCGCCCGGCACGCTCCCGCCACGATGACCCCGCCCCCGGAGGAGATCGAGCGCCTCGCGCTCAGCCCTTCGCGCAGCCGCTTCTGGCTCGTGGAGGGACGCCTTCAGGTGCGCGCCGTGCGCGACGACATCCACCATCCGCCGCGCCCGCGACGCGAGCTCGAGGACATCGACGGACGCCTCGCCGATATGGACCGTATGGGCGTCGACGTGCAGGTGCTCTTTCCCACGTTCTTCATCCGCTACATCTCGCTGAGCGCCGAGCCGGAAGCGGCGCTTGCGCGCTCCTACAATCAGTGGATCGCCGAGCGCTGCGCGCAGACCGGCGGACGACTCCGCTGGGCAGCCGTCATCCCCTGGCTCGATCCCGAATGCGCCGCCGAGGAGGTGCGCTGGGCCAAGGAGCACGGCGCATGCGGCATCTTTAAGCGCGGGTTCGACCTCGGAAAGTCCGTGAGCGACCCCCATTTCTTCCCCGCTTACGAGGCTGCGAACGACATGCATCTGCCCCTGTGCATCCATACGGGGCATCCCGGCAGCGAATGGGACCGTGGCTTCCCCGTTATGGCCTCGTTCCTCTCCGTCGTCAACGCCAAGCTCCCCGCGCGGTTCCCCAACATTCGCTTCGGCTTTATCGAGGCCGGTGCCTCGTGGATCCCCTACGCGCTGTCGCAGCTTGCAATGCGCGAGCGCGCGGCACGCATTCATGAGGAAGACCCCACGGTGTCCGCCTCCCAAGCGCTCTTCCGCGACAATCGCCTCTACGTCTCCATCGACCCCGTCGACGATGTCGAGTACCTGCTCTCGCTTGGCGCTGAAGACAACCTGATCATCGGCACCGACTACAGCCACACCGACCCGTCGGCGAACCTCAACGCCCTCGGGGAGGTGCGCCGCTGGGCGCAGGAGGGCAGGATCAGCGACGAAACCGCCGTCAAAATCCTCGAGCACAACCCCGCAGCCCTCTACGGACTGTAGGGGATTGCAGGACTGGAGGCTGCAATGACGACGACGAGCGACGCCGGGGCGCCCTACATAGGCCAGCGCATCCTCCGTATGGAGGACGACCGCCTTCTGCGCGGGCGCGGGAGCTTCACCGCCGATATGCAGCTGCCGGGCATGGCGTCGCTCGCCATCGTTCGCAGCCCCTACGCCCACGCCGCCATCACCGGCATCGACTGCTCGGCGGCGCTCGCGGCGCCCGGCGTCGTCGCCGTCTTAACCGGCGACGACCTGGAGGGGGTCGGCCTGCTCGACAGCGTCGGGCGGCCCGGCATGGAGATCAAGCCGGGCGGCGCGCATCCCGCGCTCGCCCTAGGCAGGGCGCTCTACGCGGGGCAGCCCGTTGCAGCCGTCGCCGCCGAGACCGCCGCGCAGGCCGCCGACGCCGCCGCGCAGGTGATCGTCGACTACGAGCCGCTCGAACCCGTCAACGACCTCGAACGCGCCGCGAACGGGGAATACCCGCCGCTCCACCCCGTTATGGAGAACAACATCTGCGCCTACCAGCGCGCCGGCGGAGGCGATGTCGATGCGGCGTTCGCCTCCGCAGACCGGGTCGTCTCCGGCAGATTCGTCGTCCCCCGGCTGGCGCCGCTGGCGATGGAAGGGCGCGCCTGCATCGCCAGCTACGACGCCCCCTCGGGCGACCTGACATTCTGGTCGTCCAACCAGTCGGCCCACGACACGCAGCACCATATCGAAGAGGTGATCAGCGTGTCGGGGCGCATTCGCGTGTTCGCGCCGGACGTGGGAGGCGGCTTCGGCCACAAGCACCACCTCTACCCCGAAGAAGTGGCCGCCATCGTCCTCGCTATGCGCCTCGACCGGCCCGTGAAGTGGGTGGAGGAGCGCAGCGAAAACCTCCACTCGTCGCATGCGCGCGGCCTCGAGGCGTCGCTGGAGGCCGCCGTCCGCGCCGACGGCAAGGTTCTCGGATTGCGGGGGCGCTTCTACTCCGATATGGGCGCGTACCGGATAAGCGGCGCCTTCACCTCGCCCGACAACGCCGCCAAGCGCATTACCGGCCCCTACGACATCCCCGCCTACGACGGCGAGCAGTTCTGCGTCGTCACCAACCGTCCGCCGATGACCGCCTACCGCGGCGCCGGCCAGCCCGAGGGCACGTTCTGCATGGAGCGGCTGCTCGACATCATCGCCGCCGAGCTGGAGCTCGACCCCGTCGAGATGCGGCGGCGCAACCTCATTCCTCCCGCGAGCTTTCCCTACTCCACCGTGGCGGGCATTCCCTACGTGGACGGCGACTACGAGCCGGTGCTCGACCGCGCATTGGAGGCTGCCGGCTACGCCGAACTGTCCGCCCGGCGCGAACGCGAACGCGCCGAGGGGCGGCTTGTCGGGCTGGGCGTCGCGCTCTCCACCAAGGGCTCCGGCGGCACGGGAGGCGCCGCCGCCCGCTCCAGCGCCGCCAGGATCGTCGTCTCTCCCGACGGAGGGGTCACGCTCATCACCGACATTTCGCCGCATGGACAGGGCAACGCCACCACCTTCGCCCAAATCACCGCCGACGCGCTCGGCGTCCCCTTCGACGATGTCGATGTGCAGTGGGGCGACTCCGACCTCATCGAGCCGTTCGGGCCGGGCGCCGGCACCTACGCCAGCCGGGGCTTGGTCATCGGCGGCCACGCCGTTCACCAGACCGCCTGCGAGACCCGCGACAGACTCCTCGACGCCGCAGCCCACGTACTCGAGGCGGAGAAGGGCGACCTCGATATAGCGCGGGGCGTCGTTCGGTCCCGCGCCGATTCCTCGCGTCAGATCCCCATCGGACAGCTGGCCGCCCTTGTCGGATCGCCCGGCGAGGGCTTCGCCCACTACTCCACCTACACGCTCCCGCCCGGCAGTTTCGCCTTCGCGGCGCATATCGCCTACGTCGAGGTCGACCGGGACACCGGCGCGACGGACATCCGCGACTTCGTCGCCGTCCACGACGTCGGAAACCTCATCAACCCGACGATCGTCGAGGGGCAGATTCACGGGGGCGTCATTCAGGGATTCGGAGAAGCGATGTTCGAGGCGGTCTCCTACGCCGCCGACGGGCGCCCCAACGAGTGGTCGCTGATGGACTACGCGGCGCCGCTTGCGGAAGACCTCCCCCGCATCGTCGTCGAGACCAAAGCCACCGAGGCCCGCAACGGCGCCCTCGGCGTCCGAGGCATCGGCGAAATGCCATCCGTCGCAAGCCCTGTCGCGCTCGCCAACGCCGTCCACGACGCTCTGCAGTCCATCGGCGCCCCCAGCGTCGACATCCCCCTCACGCAAGAGCGCCTCTGGCGGGCCATCCAGCTAGCCGGATGCTGAGGCTTCACCTCTCCCCAATGCGCAAGCTCGCTATTACTGCAGTCGCTCTGCTCGCTTTGGCGGCGGCAGGCTGTTCATCGCCCTCGCCAACCGAGGCGCCGGACATCGCCGCAACCGTCATCGCATCGCTCCCTACCCCCACCGCGACGCCGGAGCCGACGCCCACCCCAACGCCGAGCCCGACGCCGGCGCCCACGCCTACCCCCGTACCGCCTACGCCAACCCCGACGCCGGCGCCCACCCCTACGCCAACCCCAGCCGCCACTCCTACGCCCACTCCCACTCCAACTCCGACACCAATGCCCACCCCTACGTCCACGCCTACGCCAACCCCGACGCCAGCGCCTACGCCTACACCAACCCCAACCCCAGCGCCGACACCCACGCCTACACCAACCCTAACCCCAACCCCGACCCCCACCCCTACGCCCACGCCAACTCCCACGCTGGACCAAGTCACAGCGGTCAGTAGCGGCAGATGGCATGTATGCGCGCTGAAATTGGACGGCAGTCCTGCATGCTGGGGCTCTAACGGCTCCGATCAAGCGTCGCCGCCGGCCGGGGAGCGGTTCGTAGCGATCAGCAGCGGAGAAGAGCACACATGCGCATTGCGCCCCGACGGCAGCGCAGTCTGCTGGGGTAACCCCGGGAATGGGAGGACGGATGCGCCATATGGTCGACAGTTCGCGTCCATTAGCAGCGGCAAACTGCATACTTGTGCAGTGACGACTGACGGCATCCCTGTTTGCTGGGGGTCTGACGGCAATGACCAGTCGTCGTCTCCGCGCAGCGATGGGTTCGCCGTCACCAGTACTGGTCACTACTTTACTTGCGCGCTCAAACTGGACGGCGCCCCCGTCTGTTGGGGGTATGACGCCAGTGGCCAATCGTCGCCTCCGCAGAACGAACGGTTCACGACTATCAGCAGCGGCCGCTACCATGCCTGTGGGCTGAGGCTGGATGGTACGCCCGTCTGCTGGGGATCTAGCAGCAGGGGCGCAGCGTCTCCCGCACAAACAGGGCGCCTTGTGGCGATCAGCAGCGGCGAGAGGCACGCCTGTGCGCTGCGCGTCGATGGGAGCGCGGTCTGCTGGGGAGACGACCGTCTCGGGCAAGCGTCGCCGCCCGAGGGCGAGCGGTTTACGGCGATCAGCAGCGGGTGGGAGCACACGTGCGCGCTCCGGCATAACGGTGGCGTCGTCTGCTGGGGACGCCTTGTCGACGCATGATGAGCGAGGGGGCTTAGAGATTGTGAGGGGGTTCCGGAGGAGAGGACTCTCTCCCGGCTGAGGCAGGCGCCCGGCCAGCCGCCCGGCCTGCGCCGCTGGAGAGCGTTCGCTCTCCCAGACCCCCTCGTGACTCCTAACAGCCGAGCTTGTCGCTCCCAGGGTTGCAAAGTTCTCTCGTATAGGCGCACTATAGGCGTATGAACGTTGGAGCATTCGAACTCAGCGATCCTCTGCCGGAGCTGCGGGAGCCGCACCTTATCGCCACGCTCACCCCGTGGATCGACGCCGGCAGCGTCGGATCCCTCAGCGTCGAGCGCCTCGAGCGCTATATGGGCGCCGAGCGCCTCGGCGGGCTCTCGACGCCGGGCAAGTTCTTCGACTTCACCCGCTACCGCCCGATGGTCTACTACGAGGACGGTCAGCGCAGGATGCGTGTGCCCAACGCCGAGCTCCGATGGGCTACCGGCTCCGGCAGCCACGACTTCATCTTCTTCCATATGCTGGAGCCTCACGCCAACGCGGAGGAGTACATCGACGCAGTGACCGGCGTTATCGAGCACCTCGAGGTCAGGCGCTTCTGCCGCATCGGAGCCATGTACGACGCCGTCCCGCACACGCGCCCCCTGCTCGTTATGGGCACGCTCAACGGTGAACCGCTTGAAAACGTCGAGGGCGTCGAGGGCAACCGCCGCCGCCCCTATCAGGGCCCCACCTCGATTATGAATATGGTGAGCGACCGCCTCAGCGGCAAGAGCATCGACAGCATGATGCTGATGTGCCGGCTGCCGCACTATGTCGAACTCGAGGCCGACTTCGCAGGCCGCACCAAGATGCTGCAGGTGCTCAGCTCCATCTACGGCTTTCCGCCTGAGTACTCCGCCAGCCAGCGGGACACGCATCAGTACGCCCGCGTCACCGCCGAGATGCAGCGCAACCCCAAGGTGCGCTCGCTCGTCGAGCGCCTCGAATCGGACTACGACGCCCGGCGGGCGCGCCGGCAGCGGAACACGCCGCCGGCCACGGAAGACCTGCCGCCTCTGCCGCCCTCCGTCGAGGAGTTCCTCGGCAAACTCACCGGCCCTGCTGACAGCGACGACGAGAGCAAGTAACCGTATGGGGCGCGGTCGGCGGCGTCCGCCCGAGGGCTAGCATCGCTTCGCGCCGCCCCTTCTACGGCTGGATCATCGTCGCCGCATTGAGCGTCGCCGGCGGCGTGAGCATGTTCATGGGGGCTGGCAACTTCGGCCTGTTCGTCGCCCCCATGAGCGCCGAACTCGGCATCGGCAACAGCTACTTCGGCTGGGCGCTCTCGGCCCGGCTTCTTGGTTTCGCCGTCTCCGGGCCTATCCTGGGACGTCTGATCGACCGTTACGGCTCGCGCGCGCCGCTCGCCGCGGGCGGGCTCCTCTTCGGCGCCAGCGCCGTCGCCCTTGGGCTCGTCGAGTCCGGATGGCAGATGATCGGCCTCACGCTCTTCGCCGGCGTCACCGGTTTCTGGGGAAGCAGCACCCTCTACCTCAGCATCCCCATCGCCAAGTGGTTCGTCCGCAAACGCGGGCGGGCGATGTCGCTCTTCTTTATGGGCATCCCGCTAGGCATCGCCATTGCCAGCCCGCTTACGCAGCTGCTCATCGACGCAGTCGGCTGGCGCAGCGCGTGGGTCGTCCTCGGCGCCGGAGGCGGACTCGCCATCGCTATCATCTCGCTGGTGTTCGTCCGCAATGTGCCAGCCGACCTCGGACTGTTTCCCGACGGCGCCCCGGCTGAGCCCGGCGTCCCCGGCGCTTCCGCCGGCGGGGGCCGCCCCGAGCATCCCTGGACAGTGGCGGAGGCTATGCGCACGGGAGCGTTCTGGCGCATCAGCCTCGCCTACGGGTTGCTTATGGCTGCGATGGGCGTCATCGGCGTGTTCTGGGTTCCCTTCCTCCGCAGCATCGAGGTCGCCCCCGGCATCGCCGCAATGGCGTTCGCGACGCAGGCTTTTACGCAGGTTGTCTCTTCCGGACTCATCGCCCCGTGGATCGACCGCGCTCAGCCGAGGTACGTCGCTATCGCAGGGTTCGCAAGCGTCGCCGGCGGCATGCTCGTCGCGGCCAACGCGTCCGCGGCATGGCACGGGTTCGCAGGAGCAGTGCTCGCGGGCATCGGCCTCGGCGCCGCCATGCTGATGCAGACGCACATCTGGCCCTCGTACTTCGGGCGTCAGCACATCGGCGCGATACGGGGCGCCGCCACGCCGCTGACCATCGCGATGACGGCGATGGGGGCGCCGGTGCTTGGTCTGCTGTTCGACTCCGCAGGATTCACCGCGGGTTGGCTTGTCGCCGCAGGAGGGCTGCTCGCCGGTCTGGCGCTGCTGCTGCTATCGCCGAAGCCGCAAGTCCGGGCCGCCGCCGCGTAGCGCTTCCTGCTGCGTTCGCTCGCTCACCACCCCTATGACCTTCTGAGGAGGCGCTTTCTAAGCGCCTCCTACGACTTGTGAGAGGGCGAGAACGCTCGCAACGTGATAAAACGAGTACGGCCCGTTGGCCGCTACAACGAATACGCAAGGAGAACGTCATGATCCTGATCGTCGGGGGCATGGGCTTTATCGGACTCAACACTGCACTGCGCTTGATAGAGGCGGGCGAGAGCGTCGTCATCACGCAGCACAGTGCGCGCCGCATCCCCGACGCCCTGGCGCCCTACCTGAATGACCGGGCGTTCGTGGAGCAAGTCGACGTCACCAAGAGTTACGAGGTGATGGAGGCTGCGCACCGCCGGCAGGCCGGCAGCATCATCTCGTTTGCGGCGCCCCCCGCTCGCGGCATCAGTCCCCAGGAGGACTACCGCATCTACACCCAGGGGCTGCAGTCGCTGCTGGAGACGACGCGGGCGCTCGGCCTCGGACGCCTCTCGCTCGCCAGCTCGACCTCGGTCTACGGCAGCCTTCCGGGAGGGCCCTTTCGGGAGGATATGCCGCTTCCCATCGGCTCGCGCACGCAGGTCGAGGCGTTCAAGAAGGGTATGGAGATCCACGCCGCCCACTACGCATCCCGAGCGAACATCGATGTGGTGTCGCTCCGCATCGGCAGCATCTACGGCCCCTACTACTACAGCATGTTCAACCCGATGAGCCGTATGTGCCACGCTGCGCTCAAGGGCGAGGATCCTGACTTCTCCGACCGGCCCGGCGGCAGCATCAGCGAGGACGACGAGGGCGACTGGACGTACGTCGCCGACCTCGCGCGCGGCATCCAACTCCTCCACACTGCCGAGCGGCTCTCTCACGATGTCTACAACATCGGCTCTGGAAAGGCCTGCTCCACGAAAGAGATATTCGATGCGGTGCGCAAGGCGCTGCCGGACGCGACGTGCTCAGCCCTCAAGCCTGGCCGCAGCCCCGCCGCCAACCCTCCGAACCCGGTGATGGACATCGCGCGCATCAGCAGCGATGTGGGGTACGAGCCGGAGTACGACATCGACTCCGGCATCGCCGCATACGTCGAGCACCTCCGCAATCATCCGCAGTAGCCGCGCACCGCTCGTTCGAAGCGCAGCGCAGACATAGTCCGCAGCAGGGCAAGGGAGAAGGAACAGAGATCATGAGACTTCACAGGATTGCGCCAACGGGCCAGGGCCGACCGTGGGCCGCTGACACGCTACTTGGAGCAGCCGAGGAGGTCGCGTGGCGTACTTTCTAGATCTCTTCACTCCCGAGACTTGGAAAGCTTGCCTAGAGGGCGGCGCCACGCTCACGGGCTTTCGCGATAGGCATCGTCGCCTGGCTGAGCAAGTCGGCCCCGGTGATATCTTTCTCTGTTACCTAACGCGCCTGTCGCGGTGGTGCGGAGCGCTGGAAGTCGAATCCAAGGCCTATGTCGACAGTTCCATGCTCTTCAATACCGACGAGTTCCCTGTCCGATTTAGAGTTACGCCTATCGTCGTCCTGGAGCCAGATCTAGCAGTGCCTATTCGCGATCCAAAGGTCTGGCGCGCTTTGACCATCACAAACCGTTACGACATAGAACACTCCTATTGGACAGGTTTTTTCCGCAGCTCTCTCAAAGCAATCGAAGATAGTGACGGAAACTTCCTTGTCGAATTGCTCAAGCAACAGCAGGCAAGTCCGGAGGCATACCCGCTCACCGCTCGAGACAGGGATCATCTCGCTCGAAGCAAGACGATTCGAACGCTGGACGGAGAAATGGAAGTCGAGGCGCCAGACCACGAGGACGAAGAATCCTCGCCCGATTCGGAGGTGGTGGAGCCTGCCCTGGCCAGCCGGGAGTCGATTCGATACCAAGCCAAAATAGCGCAGATCGGCGCCGAGATGGGATTTCATATTTGGGTCCCTAGGAGCGACAAGGCGCGGGTTCTGGAACACATCCCGGTGGCAATGCACGAGAAGTTCCTAGACTCGCTGCCTCTCAACTATGACGATAGAACCCTGAGGACGGTAGAGCAGATTGACGTGCTATGGCTCAAGGGCAGGTCAATGGTGAGGGCGTTCGAGGTCGAGCACACAACCGCTATCTACTCGGGTTTGCTACGGATGGCCGACCTACTGGCCTTGCAACCGAACATGGACATCCGACTGCACATTGTGGCCCCTCAGGACAAGCGGGGGAAGGTTTTCCGCGAGATCCAGCGGCCCGTCTTCTCGCTACTTGACCGAGGCCCGCTCTACAAACAGTGCTCATTCCTGTCATACGACTCAGTCGACTCGCTGGCTCAAGTGCCGTATCTCTCTTACGAGTCACGAGATCATTGACCAATTCGCGGAAACTGCGGAGGCATAGTTGCCCGCTAGCCTCCAAGCAGTAGCCGTGCGCCGCTCGTTCGAAGCGCACCGCAGACGTAGTCCGCAGCAGGGCAAGGGAGAAGGAACCCATGACGCCAGAGATCAACCCGTTTCAGTTGCCGGATGAGCAGAAGGGCTGGCGCGGACTCGAAGTGTCCGGACGCCCGCGCCGCCGCGTCTTCACTGTGCTCGAGACCGACCAGGTGCTGGTGACCGCCCTGCTCCAGCTGCCCGGCGAGCCCGGAGTACGGCACTCCCACGAGACCGGCGAACTGTCGTTCCGGTGGGCGGGCGGGATGACGCCGTTCATCACGTGGCATCCGCCGGGCGAGTGGCACGGAGGCAGCGCCGAGGTGCGGGCCGACAAGTCTCGCGAGGTCGCGGACGGGCTGGCCCTTCTGCGCAGTCAGCTGCGCTCCGGCGCCGCGGAGGTCGAGTCGCTCCTGCGCATCGCGGAGACGCTGCAGGAGCAGATCGACAGCCTGCAGCATCAGGCCCGCAACGCCGCAGGGCCGGAGGGCGGGCCCGGCCTCATCATCGACCTGCTCTTTCCGCCCTTTCGCACGACAATCGACGACCCCAGCTATCCGGAGGTCCGCACCTTCACGGGCCAGTGGATCGACTAGGCGGGAACCCGGCTTGACGACATCTCCCGTCCAGCGCCCGGGCGCGCCGACCCGAGGCCGCATGTTCTACGGCTGGCGCATGGTTATCGCCGCGTTTTTCAGCCAGACCATGCACTCGTCGATCCTCTTCCTGTCGCAGGGCCTGTACGTCGTGCAATTCGAACAGACGTTCGCCTGGAGCCGCGGCGCCATATCCTGGGCGTTCGGCCTTCTGCGCATCGAAACGGGGTTGCTCGGCCCGATTCAGGGCTGGATGATAGACCGGTTCGGGCCTAGGCCGGTTATGCGGCTCGGCACGCTCTTTTTCGGGTTCGGGCTGATGCTGCTGGGGCAGATACAGGAGCTGTGGCACCTCTTCGCCGCGCTCACTATCATCGCCATCGGCACGAGCCTCGCCGGATTCCTCACCGTCAACACTGCGCTCGCGCACTGGTTTGTGCGGCGGCGCGCCCGGGCTATGTCCGTTACATCCATCGGATTCGCCTCCGGCGCTATGCTCACTCCCGTCGTCGCCTGGTCGATCACCGCGTTTGGATGGCGGGAGACAGCGGTGTATTCCGGCATCGCCGCCATACTCGTCGGCTTGCCGGCCTCGCAGTTCTTCCGCCGCCGTCCCGAAGAGATGGGGCTCAACCCCGACGGCGACTCCACAGAGGAGATTGCGCGCCGCGCCGCCCAGCGGCGCGAGGCGGGGACGGACTACGACTTCACCGTTCGGGAGGCGGCGCGCGACCGGTCGTTCTGGCTCATCTCCATCGGACACGGCTGGGCCTTGCTAGTGGTGGGGGCGATTCCCGTGCACCTTGTGCCGCACCTGGTGGAGCAGAACAGCTGGAGCGAGACGCAGGCTTCGATTATCTTCCCGGGGCTTATGGTGGCCCAGATCGCGGGGCAGGTGAGCGGCGGAATTATGGGAGACATGTACTCCAAACGGATGCTTGCCGCCGCCGCCATGATCGGCCACGGCGCCGGCATCGCTATCGTCGCCTTCTCGACGTCCGTTCCTGCAATTGTCGCCGCTATTGCCTTCCACGGCGTCGCCTGGGGAATGCGCGGGCCGCTGATGATGGCGATCCGCGCCGACTACTTCGGTCGCCGCAACCTTGGCCAGATCGCCGGCTGGTCCAACACCATCACCGCGGGAGGCAGCATCATCGGGCCGGTCTACGCGGGCATCATGTACGATATACACGGCTCCTATACGCTCGCGTTCTCAACTCTGGGCGCGACGACAGCCGCAGGAACGCTCTTCTTCCTGCTGGCCCGCCGGCCCCCAAGGCCGGAGCGGGCGGGCCGCAGCGTGTGACGCCGTTATGTTCGACACCCTCATCGCAAACGCCAAAGTGATCGACGGCGAAGGCCGCACGTGGTCGCGCGCCGCCGTCGCCATCGAGGGCGACACGGTAACGGTGCTTCAGGGCGACGTCTCGACCGTTGAGGCGCAGCGGACTATCGACGCCGCCGGGATGGTCGTCTGCCCGGGCTTCATCGATATGCACTCGCACTCCGATTTCGCGCTGCTCGCTTCGCCTCGCCACGAGCCGAAGGTGAGCCAGGGCGTAACCACCGAGGCCATCGGGCAGGACGGCCTCTCTTACGCTCCGATCTCCGACGTCAACCGCCCGCACCTGGTCGATTACCTTGCAGCAGTGAACGGACGCCCGCCCGAGGGCACGGAGTGGACTTCCGTCGCGACGTTCCTCGACCTGTTCGACCGGGGAGCGTCGTGCAACGTCGTCTACTTCGTGCCGCACGCCGCGCTTCGCATCGAGGCGATGGGCTGGGACAATCGCCTGCCCACTGACAGCGAACTCGCGCATATGCAGCGGCTGGCGGAGCAAGGCATGCGCGACGGCGCATTCGGGTTCTCCACCGGCCTCTCTTACGTCCCCAACATCTACTCCGACACCGGCGAACTCGCCGCTATTGCAGGCGCAGTCGCCTCATACGGCGGCATCTACGTAACCCACAGCCGTTACGGACTCGGCGACCGGCTGATCGATCCGTTCCGCGAGTCCGTCGAGGTCGGCAGGCGGAGCGGCGCTCCGGTGCAGATCTCGCACTACCACCATCCTGTGCAGGGCATGGGAGAGCGGATGATCGCCCTCGTCGACGACGCCCGCGACCGCGGCGTCGACGTCACGTTCGATCAGTACCCGTACCCCGCGGCCAGCACGATTCTGCTGTCGCTCATTCCGGCGTGGGCGCACGAGGGCGGCCCTGAGCGGCTCCTTGAACGCATCGCCACGCCGGCTGTGCGCGACGCCATCAAGGACGACGTCTATCCGCAGTGGGGAGGCTCGCTCGCAGACTACATCTTCGCGCATATCGGCTCCGCGAAGAACAAGGAGTGGGAGGGGCGCTCTCTCGAGGATATGGCCCGCGCCCAGGGCAAGCGCATGGTCGACACGATCTGTGACCTGCTCATCGAGGAGCGGCTCGAAGCCGCATTTGTCGCGCGCACCGGCAACACCGAGAACATCCGCGCCATCATGCGGCACCCTGCCCAGATGGCCGGTAGCGACGGCCTGCTGACCGGCGGTATGCCAAACCCGCGCACCTACGGAACGTTCCCCTATCTACTGGGGCAGGCCGTGCGCGACGGCGAACTCCGGCTCGAAGAGGCCGTGCACAAGATGACCGGCGCGCCGGCGCGCCGTCTTGGCCTCGCCGACCGCGGCGTTCTGCGCGACGGCGCCAAGGCTGACGTAGTCGTCTTCAACCCCGATACTGTCCGCGCTGAAGCAACGTTCGAAGACCCAAAGCGGCTGGCGACAGGCATCGAGTACGTGTTCGTCAACGGAACGCTCGTGTGGGAGCAGGGCAGCCATACCGGGGCGCTCCCCGGCAGAGCGCTCAGGAAGGCGTAGCCGGCGCCGCGCCCCTTCATTCCAAGTCATCCAATCCATTCAAAGCAGCGAGGTAATCGAATGGGAAAGTTCATTGTGCTCTATCGCTCCCCGGTGTCGTTCATGGAAGGCATGAATGACGCCACTCCCGAACAGCAACGGGAGGCTATGGCCCCCTGGATGGCCTGGTTCGAGCGATGCGGCGATCAGCTCGTCGATATGGGCGGGCCGCTCGCGAACGCGCAGACGTTCACCGCCGTCGGGAGCGCTCCGGGCGCCGGAGACATTGCGGGCTACTCCGTGCTCGAGGCTGAGAGCCCCGAGGCGGCCTACGCCCTCATCGAGGGCCACCCGCACTTGCAGTGGCGAGACGGCTGCTCGGTGGAAGTCCACCAGCTGATGATTCCCGGGCAGTAGGCGGCGCCGCCCCCGGCGGCTGCGCGTCCGGAGGGAGGGCGCCCGCGCAGGCGTCAGCCCGCCTTGGCGATGACCTGCTCGCCGAACGCCGGGATCTGTTCGTCGATGATGTCGTTCAGGAACTGCACGTGGAAGGTGTCGATGCCCGCCTCGCGGCAGCGCTCCACGATCTCCAGCACCTCTTCCGCCGAGCCCATCAGCCCGCCCTGGTTACCGAACGTCGTCGCCAGCTTGGTCGAAGGATCTTCGTCGCCCACGTAGGCGTTGCAGTTGATGACGCGGTGAATGGCGCCCGGGTCTCGTCCCGCCGCGCTTGCAGCGTCCTCGAGGATCGCCAACTGCCCGCGGTACGCGTCCAAATCCGCCGGCCACCCGCCGTTGCGGATCCAGCCGTCCGCGGCGCGGCCTGCGAGGCGCAGCATACGGGGCAACGACGCGCCGATGAAGATGGGCACAGCGCCGTTCACCGGCTTGGGCGTCACCGTAGCGTCCTCGACGCTGTACCGTTTGCCGGCGTACGTGAAGCTGTCGTTCGCCCACGTGCCGCGCAGAATCTCGATAGTGTCGATAAGCCCCTCGACCCGCTCGCCCGGCGAGCCGAACTCGATGCCGTAGGTGGTGAAGTGGTTCTCCTGCGTGCCTGCGCCAAGCGTGAGGATGACCCTGCCGCCGCCCGTGATGGAGTCGAGCCCGGTCGCCATTTTCGAGAGCAGCGCAGGGTTGCGGAACGGCACGTTCAACGTCGAGTGCGTAACGCGCAGCCGCTCGGTCTGCAGCGCGACGGCTGTCGCGAGCGTCCATCCCTCGATGTTGTTCTCGGGAGGGCGGTCGCTGAAGGAGATGTTCTGGAAACCGGCGGCCTCCGCCGCTTTCGCAACCGCCACAATGCGGTCGTAGGGCAGACCTCGCGGATTGATGCCGAACCGCACCGCATTCTTGCTGCGCGCCATTGACTGTCTCCTCTCGCTCGCTCCTGGTCGCTCGCTCCTGGTCGCTCGCGCCTGGGCCGACGCGCGGCCCGTCGGCGAGCATAACAGCCGGCGGCGGCGGGGCGCCAACCGCGCCCCGTTTCCGTTACCCTAGAGGCATGATCCGCGTATCAGACTCCATACAGCTCGCCGAGCGCGAAATCGAGATTTCATACGCTACGGCGTCCGGCCCCGGCGGACAGAACGTCAACCGCTCGGCGACCGCCGCGCATCTGCGCTTCGACGCAAGGGCGTCGCTCTCCCTGCCCGACGATGTCAAGCGCCGCCTGCGCAGCGTCGCGGGGAAGCGGCTCAGCGCCGACGGCGTGCTCGTCATCAAGGCGCAGCGCTACCGCAACCGGGAGCGCAACCGCGAGGACGCCCTCGACCGCCTCGTGCGGCTGATCGCCAGGGCCGAGATCCCCCCGCGCTCGCGCCGCCCCACCCAGCCCACGCGTCAGTCGGTCGAGCGCCGCCTGCAGGAGAAGCGGCAGCGCGCGCAGACCAAACAGGCCAGAGCGACGAACCCCGGCGAGGAGGAGTAGCAGCGGCCTGCCGCCCCGCAGTCCGCTTGCGCCCAAAGGAGCTGAGATGCCTCGACTCGAAGACTTATCGGACGTTGCGCGCCAGGGCCACCTCAACTTCCCTGCGTTCGATCACGACGACGCCCCCTGCGCGCCGTTCACAAAACCGCTGGCGGAGGCCAAACTCGCCCTCGTCACCACCGCCGGGCTCCACATGCGCGACGACGCTCCGTTTGCAGGCGGCGACGAGTCGTACCGCGTGATTCCCGCGTCGGCGCCGGCGCGCGACATCATCCAAAGCCACACGAGCATCGGTTTCGACCGCACGTCGGTTATGCGCGACCTGAACGTTACGTTTCCGGTCGACCGGCTGCGCGAGCTCGTGGAGCAGGGCGAGATCGGCGCGCTGTCAAGCAACTTCTACTCGTTTATGGGCGCGCAGCGCAGCCCCCGCCGCATCGAGCAGGAGACCGGCCCCGAAGTCGGGCGCCTGCTGCTCGCGGAGGGCGTTGACGCCGTCTTCCTCACGCCTACCTGACCGAACTGCACGCACACGGTCAGTGTGCTGGCGCAGGCGATCGAAGAGACCGGACTGCCGACCGTCGCGATCGCCCTCATCAAGGAGCACGCGCAGCGCGTGAAGCCGCCCCGCGCCCTGTGGGTCCCGTTCCCGTTCGGGCGCGCGCTCGGCCAACCCGACAACCCGGAGTTTCAGCACAAAGTGCTAGCCGCCGCCCTCGGCCTGCTCCCCCTCGGCCATACGCCGGAGCATCCGGCGCCTGTCCTCGCGGAGTTCCCGGAAGACGGCGACGGCCCTGCGCGGCTCCTGCAAGCGAGCGACGTCCTCCCCGAGCTCACTGCTCCCGGCGCCGACCCCGCCGACGAGATAACCGCGCTTCGAGGGTATTACGAGCGCTGGGTGAAGGAGCACGACAACCGCACCGCAGTCGGCCTCAGCGGGGTACCTCAGCGCCAGTTCCGCGGCCTTGTCCGCTACCTCCAGACGGTCGCCCGGGGCGAGGAAGCGTCGTACGACCTTATGCCGGGCGATACGGCGCCCGCGCGTTTCCTGCGGCTCGCCTCCGACGACCTGAAGGCGTTCTATTTCGAGGCGCGGTTCTCCCAGCGCCCCGACCAGCAGCACAACGACCTGCAACGCTGGTTCTGGGCCGAAACTGCAATGGGGCCGCTTCTCGCCTCCATCGCCGCCCGCGTCGCGGAGCAAGGCGACGAGCGCAACGCTCAAGGCATCGCGCGGTAGCCTGCCGGACTATCCCCCAGGAGGTCTGGCGGAGTTTCCCCAGGGGGTCTGGCGGAGTTCCCCCAGGGGGTCTAGCGGAGTTCCCGAGGGGGTCTGGGGGATCGGACGCTCTCCCAGCAGCGCGGCAGCGCTCACGCCTCCCTCTCGCTGCGCGAGCGTGTCTCTCCCCAACACGCGCCGGAAATCGGGAGAGCGTCCGCTCCCCCGAACCCCCTCGAGATAGCCCCGAACCCCTCGAGATAGCCCTAAACCCCCTCGGGGGGGGTAGCGGCGTCAGGCGGAGTTCTCGCCGGACGGCTTTGCGCCAAATGCGGCGTAGAGCGCAGGGGTGAGGGCGGCGGTGAGGAGCATCGCGGCGCCGGCGGCGGCGATGCTCGCCGACACCGATGTCGCAGCAGCGAGCGGGCCGAACAGGAGCGGACCAAGCATCTGCCCCGATGCCCAGTAGATGCCGACTACGGCCATGAAGACGCCTCGCTGCTCCGGCGCGCTGACCATCGATGTGAGACTCGTGTTGAACACCCTCCCCGCATTGAACGAGAATCCGAGGACGAACATAAGCGCCACCGCAGCCCAGTAGGCGTCCCCCCAGAAGACGACTCCCAGAAGCAGCACGCCGTGCGCGCCCATCGTGAGGGCGTACGACGAGCGCTCGCCGAGCATCCGCACTATGCCGGCGAACGCGAACCCTGCCGGCACCGCGCCGACGCCGTGCGCCCCCATAAGCAGGCCGAACTCGTCGTCGCTGAACCCGAACCCCTGGTAGAGGGCGGCCCCCACCGAGCCGAGCACCGCCACCTGCAGCGACGTGGCGAAGGCCATAATGGCCGGCAAGGCGGTGACGCGCTTGCGAAAGACGCCCGGAACCGGGGCGAGGATATTCCGGATGCTCTGCGCCGCCCGGCGGGGCAGCTGCGGCATAAGCGCGACGACGACCATCGCCGCGACCGAGAGGCCGGCGATGATGAGGAAGCCGGCCTGGTAGCCCCAGACCGCGGCGACGACGCCTCCTCCAACGTTGCCGAGCAGTCCGCCGGCTGCCCCGAACCCGAAGAACCGGCCCATCAGCTGCGCGGGACGGGCCTCGTCGATGCGGCTGCCGTACGATTGCGCGGACGTCCAGTAGATGGCGCGCGAGCCGCCGAACAGCGCCTGCGCGAGCACGAGCCAGACGAGCGACGACGAAACTGCAAGGCCGAGCGTCCCCGCGATAAGCATCGCGAAGCTCGCCTGTATCACCCAGCGCTCCCCCAGCTTGTCGGAGAAGACGCCGCCGAACAGGCGCAGCCCAACCTGAAAGAGGCCCTGCCCGGCGATGATGACGCCGAGCCATCCCGGGTTGTAGCCGAGAGAGAGTATGTAAAGAGGGACGAGTACGATGATCGCGCCGAGCGACAGGCTGTAGGCTATCGTCTGCGCGTAGAGCGCGGCTTCGGCGGCGCGAGCGCGGGGGAGAGAAGCCATCGCGGAGGGCGCCGCCGGCGCGCCCCTAGCCTCGCTGGGCCTTCAGCTCGTCGATCTCCTCGCGCAGGGCTTTGACTTCGCGGCGGAGCGCTTCTATCTCCCGCCGAGCCTGTTTGACTTCGACCTCGACGACGGTCATTTCCGCCTTGCTGACCATGCTTTGCTCCTGATTCGTTCTGCTAGCCGCTCTTGCCGGACGAGGCGCCGCGGAACGCTTCACCCTTGGGAAGGCGCAGGCTGTAGCCGTCTTTCGATGCGAAGACGGACGGCAGCCGCTGCGCGTCCGCGCCGCATTCAGGGCAGTTGGCGGGCGCCCCGGCCTCGCTCATCGGCCTGCGCTCCTCGAAGTCGCGCTCGCATCCGGAACAGCGGTACTCGTACAACGCCATGCGCGCTCACCTCCTCTGTGCGGCGCCTATAGCCTATCGCGGCGCGGGCCAGTTTGCACCACCAGGCCCGGAATCGCCCAGACCGTCGCGGAAATGCCCCAATCCAGACGACATTTCGGCCTCGAGACGCTTGACACGACGACGGACGGCATAGAATCCCGCCCCCACGCGATGGGCGCGATGGGTCCGCTCTTGAGCAGATCGTAGCCCGGGGAGAGATCAGAGTGGGAGCTGAAGCGCCAGGACGAGTAAGCAGCTAACCGGAGGACGTGAGACAGCCGCCGGGCAGAGCGAAAGCGGGGACGCTAACCGCGCGCTCTGCAAGCCCTGAAGCAGGACAGAAACCGCGACGGGGGATTGACGCGATCAGGCAGGATGTAGTAATGTGGAAGACTGTGATGATCAAGCCGCTGTTCGCTTACCCCCCCCCCCCCGTTTTTACGGCGGTATGAACTCCCCTACGGGGCTGAATAGAGGCTACGGCAGCAAGCGCGTAGGCAGGCATAGCCGGCGGGGGGCTCCTCGCCGCGATTGGGGGGATGTATATGAGCGCGATGATCACTTGACAGCGTCCCGTTCGCTGAGCCGGAGGGCGGCCTGTTTCGCGTCGAGGGCATCGAGCGAAGCCGACCGCGAAGTCGGCCGTTGCGGCGAACCCGAAGACGAACCCGAAAGTGCGAATCCGGCAAGACGGGCAGTCGAGGCGTTGCGCGTCGCGCATCCCCGAACTGACGGCGGACTAGCGCTGTTCGCGCCTTTGACGGCGTCAACCGGGTTGCGCCCGCGGTTCGGCGCGTAAACATCGAGCGAAACCAGCAACTAAGCAACTAACAGGAGTATCCAGGGATACAATGGGCATATCGATCAGGCACTCTGCGTTGGGGATCGCTATCGCAGCAATATTCTTGACGGCGTCCATGGCGTCGTCGCTCCCGGTCGCTAACGCGGCGGTGCTGTCGGGCCTCACTGCCGAAGTTGGCAACAGGCAGGTTACGCTCAGTTGGTCTGCTGACGTAGGCGGCTACAATCATTTCGCGTCCTTTTCGCCAGGGGGCTACAACGCCGTCCGTGTGTCGGCCTCGCCGTGGCCGAACTTTGAGCACACTTTCGATTGCCTGACGAATGGCGTTGAATACACGTTTACGGTGCGAGCCCGCGAAATCAACGAAGCCATTGAAGGCGAAGTAAGGGATGAGGCCACCGTCACGGCGACGCCGACCGGCGAGACGGACGCCGGGACGGAGGTGGACAAGCCATGCCCTGGGCCGTCCGCTCTGTCCTACTACCGCGAGCTCGACGTCACATGGCCCACTGTCGCCGACGCCGTTGGCTACAGATTGGTCTACTTCAAGAGCGAATCCGAGTGCGACGACACCGACTATACTGCGGCTAAATTCACCGACACAAACGTCGCAAACGGCGGCATCATCACTACAGGAGGCCCGCCTTACACCCTGACAGGTCTCGACACCTCGAGATACTACTTCAGAGTCCAGGCGACGGGCGGCGGCGGTAGTCTGAACAGTTCGTGGTCTCCGTGCGGAGATGAAAGGCCGAAGAGCAGTTTCACCGAAGCCCCGCGCATTATCAGCATCACGGCTGGCGACAATGAGATCGATATTGCATGGCGGAGCCTCCCCAATACCGGGGACTACAATATGCAGTACAACATCACCTTTCAGGAAGAGGGTATAAACTTCCCGGACACCATCGCCGGCGAGCCCTCTAACTATGGCATTGTGTTCGGCAATGATTCGGGCGAAGACCCCGATTACACAACGCCTGACGGATCGGTCAAAATCTACCGAGTCACCCTTGGCGACTTTTACGTACAGAACGGCGCCAAGTACACGGTTCGCGTCGGCGCTTACCGGCCCGCAACCGGCCCATTCTCCCCCGACATCGATGTGATTCCCAGGCTGGCTGCCCCCCCCCCGCGGGCTCTCCCTCGAATCAGGCATGAACAGCATAGGCGTCTCCTGGGACGCCGTTGCAACCGCGGAGAGTTACATTGTCGCCTATAGAGCCGCCGGCGACGCCGGATTCACCACTGCAGAAACAACCGGTACATCCCATACCATTACCGGCCTTGCAGTAGATACGGAATATACCGTCAGGGTCAGAGCGGTAAGCCCTGCGTCGAGCCCTGGATCTATCCGGTACGATAACCACTCCGCAGAGGCGGAAGCCAGGACTGCGCGCGAGCTCGTGGCCGTGGACACTGCCGCCAAGCTCGACGCCATCCGCTATGACCTCGACGGCGACCTCTCTCCGGAGAGCAACGCAGCCGCGTACACGGCCGCCTTCGGGAACATCTCCTGCCCCGCCGGCGCCGTCTGCATGGGCTACCAGCTGACGAGCGATATCGACCTGAGCAGCCACAACGGCGGCGAATGGGGTCCAATCGGCAGCGGGCGATACGGCGAGCGGTTCGAGGGAGTCTTCGACGGCGGAGGGAACACGATCAGCAACCTCATGGTTAATCAGCCGGACGGCGGCTATCTCGGACTGTTCGGCGCCGCCGCCAAGCAGTCGATGATTCGCAACCTCACCCTCGATGAAGTCAATGTAACCGGACTCCACTATGTCGGCGGGCTCGTGGGCCTCAATGCCGGCATAATCAGCAATGTCCGCGTTGAAGGCGCAGAAATAGAAGGGGACAACTACGTGGGCGGCCTGGTTGGCTCCAACCACGGCGGCGTCTCCCTCAGCAGCGCGTCCGGCGGGTTACCGGCTACACCAAAGTCGGCGGACTCGTCGGCCTCAACGACGGGCCCGAAAGCGTCTCCAACATTCGCCCGCCCAACGACGGCTCGGTGATGCGCGTCGAGCGCAGCTTCTCGACCGGCAGCGTCACATCGAAACTGCACGAAAGCGAGAGCACCAACTGGGACGCGCCTCTTGACGTGGGCGGTCTGGTAGGGCTCAATCGCGGAAGCGTCAGAGACAGCTACTCGCGCTCCAACGTCGACTATGACCGCTCATGGCAGCCCACCGAGATAGGCGGACTCGTTGGCGTCAACGACAAGTTCGTGTTCGCGTATCAGGACAATGGCAATCTCAGGACCCAGTCCGTCACCGGAACTGTCGTGGACAGTTATGCGACAGGCACAGGGGCTCTGTCTACGCTGGTTGCCGACAATAAGCTGGACACGATATACGTAGTGTCCAGCTACTGGAACACCAACACCGGGCGCGACAACTCCGACAACGGAGGCGAAGGGGAGAGCACTACGAACCTGCGGACTCCTACGGGCGCGACCGGCATCTACGCCTCCTGGGACGCTGACGTATGGGACTTCGGCTCGGCAAGCGAATACCCCGCGCTCAAGGGGCATTCCATTACCGAGTCCGCCCAAAGGGCGCTCACGACTGCGGGCGGCAGTAGTGATCCCGTCCCGCCGGTAGGCAATAATGACCCTGTTCCGCCGATAGGCAATACGGAGCCGTCCGTATCGGTTGATATCGACGGAGTGAACGTGTCCGTTGTCTACGCAGACGGCGTGTCCGCTAGCATGCAGCTGCGGATTTACAGCGGAAAGCCCTCATACCTCCCCAGTTCGCTGTCGCTTGGGGACGGGGTGTCGTTCGATAAAGGCTCATGGCGGAGTAACCCACGAACGATGACGTTTGCGCGTGAGGGTTATGAGCATGTTCGCATCAGATGGCAAGTAAACGGCGGAGCGCTGACTGCTGAGGCGCTCTAAAGAGAACCGCCCAAATGCAGCAGGGCTGACGCCGAGGTAGAGAGGCCCTGTCAAGCATTCCGGGCCGTAGAGCTGCCGCGCGCCTGTTGCGGCGCGCGGCAGTTTTGCGTCTGTCGGGACTTGGTATGCTTGCCCTATGGAGCTGCGAGCAGTGTTCTTTGATCTCGACGGGGTGCTGATCGACAGCTTCGAGGCGAACCTGGCGCTGATGAACGACGCAGCACGGGCGTTCGGCTACCCCGCCATCGACCGCGCCGCCGCCCGCGAGCGCTTCGGGCAGTCCGTCCGCGAGGACGTCGAGCTGTTCTACCCCGGCGCCCGCGTCGAGGCGGTGAGGTCGTACTTCGCGGAGCGGTACGCGGTCTACGCCGGACTGGTGGAAGTCCGCCCCGGCGCGCACGACCTGATCGAGGCGCTGGACGCTCGCGGGCTGCTTTCGGCGGTGATTACGAACAGCCAGTCGTCGACATCGCGGGCGATACTCGAAGCGAAAGGGCTGATCCCGCACGCCCTCGTAGGCGAGGACGACGTCGCCCGCCCCAAGCCTGCGCCGGATATGGTGTTTCGGGCGTGCGAAGCGCTCGGCGTTCCTCCATGGGAGGCGCTCGTCGTAGGAGACTCCGAGTACGACCGTCAAGCGGCTGCGGCTGCCGGCAGCCTGTTCGCCGGCCTCGGCGTGAGCGGCAGCTTCACGATCGCCCGCCTGTCGGAGGTTGTGGCGATCGTCGACGGCGCCGGGCCGTCGCGCTAGGCAGGGAAGGCGGCGACGAAGCTGTTCACGCCCACGGCGGCGCGCTCGCCAATTGCAGCCTCGATGTGCAGCCCCATAACCATGGCGAGATACTCTCCGGAGTCGAGCCGCACCGTGACGACCTTGTAGAGGCCGCGGAATTCGACAGCCGTAACGTCGGCCTCGACCGACGGACCGGAATCGGGCCGCAAGCGGATGCTCTCGGGGCGGACCGACACCTTTACAGGCCCGTTGGGCGGGTGGACTCCGCCGACCGGCAGGTTGCCGAGCGGGCACTCGACGCGGCCGTCGGCGAACCGGCCATCGAGCACGTTGGTCTCGCCGAGAAACTCCGCGACGGCCAGCGAGGCCGGGTAGTAGTAGAGGTCTTGCGGCGCGGCGGACTGAATGAGGGAGTTGCCCAGCATCACGCCGACGGTGTCGGCAAGCGCCGTCGCCTCGACCTGGTCGTGGGTTACGAAGATGGCGGTAGTGTGCGCCTCGCGGAGGATCTGGCGGATTTCGTTGCGAACGCGCTGGCGCAGGACGGCGTCGAGGTTGGAGAAGGGTTCGTCGAGGAGCACCACGCTCGGGTTCGGCGCGAGCGCTCTTGCGAGCGCGACGCGCTGCTGCTGGCCGCCGGAGAGCTGGTGCGGCATACGATGAGCGACGTCCGAGAGGCCGACCCAGTCGATGACGTCGTCGACTGCGAGGTCGCGGCGAGGGCCGCCGGGCACGCCGAAGGCTATGTTCTGTCGCACGCTGAGGTGGGGGAAGAGGGCGTAGTCCTGAAAGACCATGCCCGCGCGGCGGCGTTCAGGCGGCGTGTGCTTTCCGGGAGCGGCGACAAGCTTGCCGTCGATCTCGACGGCGCCGGCGTCGGGCGTCTCGAAGCCGGCAGTGACGCGGAGCGTCGTCGTCTTGCCGCCTCCGCTGGGGCCGAGCAGCGCAAAGACCTGCCCGCGCGGGACTTCGAAGCTGACGTCGCACACTGCGGGCGTTTCGCCGTAGGACTTGGACAGCCGGTCGACGCGGACGGCGGGCCCGAGAGCGGAGCCTTGGGGCTCCGCGCGTTGCGCGCGCATCGTTAGCATAGCGACACGATACGCGCAAGCGAACCGCGTTGCAATGTGCGAACGGAGTCAGGAGTCGTTGCGTCCTGTGCTGTCGGCGTCGTGCAGACGTTGCCGGACTTCCAGGTCGATCAGGCCTTCGCGCACAGCCCGCGCCTGCCGTTGATACGTCTCGCGGTCGATGGCGCGGCTGTCGAGCGCCTCGGCGAGCGCCTGCGCCCTGCGGAGCAGATCCGCGCGCGCGGCGCTCTCGCCGGCGTAGGCGGGGCGTCTTCGCGTCGCGGCGACGAGCAGCAGCGCGGCGGCGGCAATCCCCACCGCGGCGGGCGCGGCGTAGCGAACGTGCCACTCGCCGGCGGAAGCGAGCGCGCGATCAAGGCCGGACTGCATAGGGAGGCTGGAGACCGTTAGCTCGATGAACTCGGCAGGCTCGATGCCCTGACCTTCGAGCAGGCGCAGCAGCCTTCCGTTGAGCTCAGTGGCGCCGAGGTCGGCCAGACGCGGAGAGGCGATGGACGCAACGTTGGCCGGAGCGACGAAACGGAACGATTCCGCGCCGAACCGCATCGTGCGGGAGATGTCGAGGTCGGGCGAAGCGTAGTCGAGGCGGTAGACGAATTCGAACTGATGCGGCTCTCCGACGGTGGGCAGGATGGGAGTGGTGAGGGCGAATCCGCGGTCGACCTCGAGCACCTGCCCGCCGACGAGGTTCGACCGAACGTCGAGGTTGTACGCGTTCGGGGGCAGGGCGAACCGCATAAAGCTCATCATCGCCGGGCCCCCGGCGTCCTGGTCGGGGATGAGCGTCCGGTTGCTGTTGTTCCGAACGATGGCGCGTTCCAGTATCTCGACGAACCCTTCTTCCGGGGCGGTGCCGGCGATGATAACGGTGTAGCTCTCGACGCTGAGCACCGAGGCGTCGTGAGTGGAGTCGTACACGGTGACGACGAGCGGGTCGCCGAGGGAGTCCGCGCCGCGCGTGGCCGAGTAGGCGGCGCCCTGATGCTCGACGGTGAAGAAGTAGACGCGCGCCGGAGCGACCGCGACGTCGAACGCGAATGCGCCGTCGGGGCCGGGCGTGACGCTGCTCTGGGCGAGCGAGGTGACTCCCTCGAGAACATTGAGCGTAACGCGCGCCTGCGCGGGATCGAACTCCGCCCCCTCGACGCCGTGGACGACCCTTCCCTCTATGCGCGCCATCCCGGAGTCCTGGGCGTGAGCGGAGAGGGGGGCGAGCAGCAGCGCGGTCAGGAGCAGCGCAGCCGGCGCGAGGCGTTTCACTGCTCGCGCTCCGCGTCGCGTCGCGCGGACTGCGCCGGCGGCAGCGCGCCGAGCTGGTCGTCGACGCTGCGCTCGATGTCGCGGACGGCGCTTTCGATCTGCTGCTGCTCGCGGATGAGCTCGGCGGCGCGGCGCCGCGCGGCGCGGAGCTGCGCCTCATGCTCGGCAGGGGAGAGGACGCCGAGAAATCGCTCTTGCTGGAGGGCGCGGATCTCCTCGTAGACGCGCTCGCGGGCGCGTCGAATGCCCTCGGCGAGGTCCTCCGCGGGATCGCGGCGGGGGCCGGTGCCGTGCCGCGCCGCCCAGAACGGATGCGCAAGCACGGCGATCGCGACAAGGGCGAGGAGCGTTATGGCAAGGATAGTCATGGAGCGGAAGCGGCTGCGCCCGCCGCCGGAGAGGGGGCATAGGCGAACGTCCGCCTGGGCGCCGGCCACAGGGCGATTACCGTGCCGAGAATGACGAACGGCCCGGCCAGCCACATCCACCAGACCAGGGGGTTCAGCAGCAGCCGGAACGCGGCGGATGCGCCGTCGGGCTGCACTTCGCTGAATATCACATACAGGTCTTCGACGGGCGTCGAACGTATCGCGGCGCGGGTGGAAAGCATCTCGAACGCAGGGTAGACGCCCTGCCAGGCGCTCATCGTTCCGAGATCTTCGCCGCCGCGCGTAACGCGCAGGTCTGCGATGCGCTCCGTGCGGTCGGCGAACGTTTGGGTGCGGATGCCCGTGAACTCGACCTCGTAGGCGCCAATTTCGGCGCGTTCGCCGACCGTGAGGAAGACGTCGCGCTCGAGGTTGTAGAACGACGACCCGATGATGCCGAACGCAAGCATAACGATGGCGACGTGCGCCACGTAGCCGCCGTAGCGAGGGCGGTTCGACGCTATAAGCTGCAGGAACGCGGCAGGATGCGAGGCGCCGGTCGAACGGCGGCGCGCGACTGTTCCCCGCGCCCACTCCTGCAGCACCGATACGCCGGCGAGCGCGCTCACTCCAACGCCGATAAGCACGACAGGATGGGTAATGCGGAGCGCGACTGCGGCGGCGGCCGTGAGCGCGAGCGCGAGCGCCGCGGGAACGGTAAGCGTCCGGCGGACGGTCGTCCACGTGGCGGAGCGCCACGGCAGGAGCGGGCCCACTCCCATCAGAAAGACGAGAGCCAGCAGCAGCGGGCCGTTCACCTGGTTGAAGAAGGGCTCGCCGACGGTGATGGTGCGCCCGACGGCAAGCTCGGAGATGAGCGGGAAAACGACGCCCCAGAGAGTGACGAAGGCCACGCCGAGAAGAAGCAGATTGTTGACGAGGAACGCCGTCTCGCGGGAGAGGGCGGACTCGAGGGTCGAAGCGCTCCGCAGCGACGCCATGCGGTAGAAGAAGAGCCCGAAAGAGGCAACCGTTACGACCCCCAGGAAAAGGAGGAACACCCAGCCCAGGGTCGAGGCGCCGAACGAGTGCACCGAGGGGACGGGCCCGCCGCGATTGATGAAGACGCCGAACGCTCCGAGGGCAAAGCTGATGTTCACCAGGGCGATGTTCCACATACGGAACATCCCCCGGCGCTTCTGGACCATAATCGAGTGGATGAACGCCGTGAGCGCCAGCCAGGGCATAAACGCCGCGTTCTCCACTGGATCCCACGCCCAGTAGCCGCCCCATCCGAGAATCGTGTACGCCCACCACGAGCCGAGGAGCAGGCCGATAGCGAGCAGCGCCCACGCCACGATGCCCCACGTCCGGCCCGCGTCCACCCAGTCGTCGTCGATGCGTCCGGAGAGCAGGCCGGCCACGGCGAATGAGAAGGGAACGGCGATGGCGATGAGTCCCGTCATGATGAGGGGAGGGTGGATGAACATGCCGGGATGCGTCAGCAAGGGATTGATGCCTCGTCCGTCTACAGGGGTCGCCGGCAGGACAGCGAACGGGTCGGCAAGGAAGAGCATGACGACGAGAAAGAAGATGAGGATGAGCATGAGAACGCCGTTGGCGTAGGGGCGAAGCGCGCCCAGGCGGCGGGGCGTCATCGCCATCGAGACGGACGCCATGCCGCTGAGGGCGAACGCTACGAATAACAGCGAGCCCTCGTTGCCGGCGTAGAAGGCGACCCACGTGTAGGCGCGGGGCATGGCGAGGTTGCTGTTCTCGGCGACGTAACGGATGCTGAAGTCGTTCTGCAGGAACGCCGTTACGAGCGCCGCGACGGCGACGAACAGCGTGAGCGTTACGACATAGCCTCCGCGCTGGGCGCTGACTATTGAGGGGTCGTGCCGCCGTTTCGCGCCAAGGAACGACACGATCGCGCTGTAGGACGCAAGCAGTAGGGCGATGAGAATCGCCGACGAGCCGAGGTTAGCCATTGCCGCCGCTGCTCCCGGGGGCGCCGCCGGCAAGCTCCCTGTCCACGATGTCGAGGTAGGATTCGAGTTCGTCGGCGGGGCTGTCGTCCGGTGCGCGGGACGCGTCCGCGTCCGCTCTCCGGCGCAGGCTCCGGACGGCGCACGCGACGGCGGCGGCGCCGAACAGAATAGCGACGGGCGGCGCCGCCCACGCGGCGAGCGAGAACCCGCGCGTCGGCGGAGAGGCGAGGACGCCCTCGCCGTAGGCGCTCACCAGCAGATCGACGATCTCGTCGTTGGTCGCGCCGGCGGCCAGCTGGTCGCGGATAGTCTGGCGCATAGTTTTGGCGAGCGGAGCATTGGACTGGTCGATGGACTGTCCGGCGCACTGCGGGCACATGATGGCCTTGTAGAGGCCCTGGGCGCGTGCGTCGAGATCGGGCGGAAGCTCGTCGTAGGACTGCGCGCGCGCAGTGGCCGCCGCCGTCGCGGCGGCAATCAGGAGGAGAGTAAGGAGGGCGGCTGCGCGGCCGGCCCGAACAGGGAAGTACTCCAACGTCGCACCGCCCCTAATCTTAGCAGCAGGCGGCCCCTGCTCGCGCAAAACGAGCTTTGGGGCGATACTACGGCCTGTCTCCACCGGCCAATGGCCGGCTCAGACGCTCAACTCCGGAGGTTGGACTGATGGCGCCTTACACCCGCATATCCGGCGACTCTCACCTCGAGGTAGCCAACGAGCGATGGACGCACCGCATCGACGCCCGATTCCGCGACCGCGCTCCCCACACGGTGAAGCTGGAGACCGGCGCCGACGCCACGCAGTTGGAGGACTTGCCCGCGGCGCAGAACCCGATGGACCTCTACGGCGGCAAGGGCCGCGACGTGTGGTACCCCGGCGGGCAGACGTACGAGACGACGCCCGGGACAGGCTCGCCTCAGCAGCGGGTGCAGGAGCAGCTGCAGGACGGCCTCGACGCGGAGGTGCTCTACCCCGCCGTAGTCGTCGGCCCGCGTCTGTGGATGAAAGTGAAGGACGACGACCTGCAGCGCGCGATATTCCGAGGCTGGAACGCGTGGATGGGCGAAGAGTACTGCGCCGAGGCGCCCGACCGGCTCTTCGGCATCGGCGCCATCCCCACGACGGGCGTCGACGACGCCGTTGCGGAGATCGAGTTCTGCAAGCGAGCGGGGCTCGCGGGCGTGCAGCTGCTCGCGTTTCCTAACGGCGGCGGTAAGCCGCTGCCCGAAGACGACCGCTTTTGGGCGGCGTCGCTCGATCTGCAGATGCCCGTCTCCATTCACGTAGAGCTCGCCAAAACGGGCGAGAACGGCAAGCTGCTCGACTATCCGAAGCAGGACGGCAGGCTAACGACCGAACTGGCTTTTCAGGTGCAGCGGTTCGCAGCCAGAGGCGCCGGAACGAACGCGGTGCAGCTGCTGCTCTCGGGCCTGTTCGACCGCTTCCCCGACCTGCGCGTGATGCTCGCCGAGACGTCGATCGGCTGGGTGCCGTTCTTCCTCGAGATTGCCGACGTGCGGTACAACCGGCACATCTATTGGGCGGAGCAGATGAACGGCTTCGCTCCCCTGAAGGCGATGCCCAGCGAGCTGCTCAACGAGTACTTCTACTGGGGGTTCCAGCAAGACCGCAGCGGGGTGGACCTGCGCCATCATCTGAACGTCGACCACCTGGTCTGGGCCGCCGACTTTCCGCATCAGGAGTCGGACTGGCCGAACTCCGACGAGGTGATGCGGCACAACTTCACCGGAGTCCCCGACGGCGAGGTCTACAAGATGACGGTGCAGAATGCGGTCGACTTCTTCCACCTGCCCGCCAGGAACTAGATGAGCGCTCCGCGGCGGGCGCGCAGCCCGGCTGGCTTCCTGTGGCCTTTCGACGCCTACTATGGATGGGCGATAGCGTCGACGGCGCTGGTGGTCTCGTTCGCTTCGTGCATCTTCTACGGCCCTGTTCTGAGCGTCTGGTTCGAGCCGATTCGGGAGGAAACGGGCTGGAAGGCGTGGGAGGTTGCGGCGGCCTTCACGGTCGGCAGCTTTGCGGGGTCGGTGCTCACCGCCGCGATGGGGCGCGTGATGGACCGTTACGGCACGCGCACGGTCACCGCCGTTTCCGGCATGGCGCTGGCGGGGGCGATGGTGGGGCTCGCGCTGATGCAGGCGCCGTGGCAGATGTGGATATTCTTCGGCGTAGGGCGGGGGTTCGCCATCGCCGGCGTGCAGCTCGGCACCACCGTCGCCATCGCCAACTGGTTCATCCGCAAGCGGGGGCGGGCCACATCGTTTGCCGGGTTCGGCCTCCGGTTCGGGCAGGCGCTCGTGCCGCTCGCCGTGGCCCCGATTATTCTGTTGCTCAGCTGGCGATGGGCGTACGGCCTGCTGGCGATATCGGCCATTCTGCTCATCACCGCCCCGGCCCTCGTGTACCTGCGGCGCCGCCCCGAGGACTACGGGCTTTTCCCCGACGGCGACCCGCCCGAGGATGCAGCTTCGACCGAGAGAGCCGCATCGAGCGAGTTCGCGTGGACTGCGGCGCAGGCGCGGAGAACGCCCGCCTTCTGGCTCATTCTGCTCACCACCTCGGTGATGTTTTTCGGGCAGACTGCCACGAATCTCCACGCTGTGCCGCACTTCCAGTCGCGCGGGGTGGAATTCGAGAGCTCCGTGCTCATCGTCTTCACGTTTGCAATGACCTCGGCGGTGACGACGGCGCCCTGGGGCTGGGTGATGGACCGCATCCACATTCGCGCCGTCATCGCCGTGGTGGCGTTCATCTACTTCCTGTCGATGGTCGTCATTGTCAATACCGACACGTTTGCGGGCTCGATACTGTTCGGGCTCACGTTCGGCGTGGCGCAGGGCGGGTGGACGGTGAGCCAGCGAATTGTCGTGCCGAACTACTTCGGGCGGCGGTCGGTGGGAGCGATCCGCGGACAGATGGGGCTGATGACGGCGTTCATCAACCCTGTTGGCCCGCTCGCCGCAGGCGCCATCCGCGATATATCGGGCAGCTACAACGTCGCGTTCACGGTGTTCGCCGGAGCGTTCATCCTGTCGGCGGCGATGATCCTCGTTGCGCGCCCCCCGAAACCCCCGGAGTCCGCGTCGGCGGCGCGCTAGGGGCTAGGGCCCAGGCGCTCTGTTGCATCCGCCGCCGTTACAGCCCGCGCACAGGGCGGATGAGCGCCTGCGCCTGCTCGCTCCCCCACAAGTCGCGTATCTCCTTCGTCCGCTGCTGCGCCTTCACGCCCGCCGACTGGGCAGCCGGCATCCGCGGCCTTGATGCCCATCATTCGCGTAACGACGTGGAAGCGGGCGTCCTTGCGCCGGTCGACGCCCACCCACCGCCGGCCATGCTTCCGGGCCGCGATGATCGTCGTCGCGCATCCCGCAAACGGGTCGAACACCAGGTCGCCCGGGTTGCTGCTTGCGGGAATCATGCGCTCGTACAGCGCGAGCGGCTTCTGGTCGGGAGACCCGGTGCGCTCGCTGTGCAACCTCGCTACGGGTGTCATGCCATCTCTTTCCTCTAACCAATAATCCTCTGGAATCTTGCCCCTGTTCCTGTAGTCATCAACGTTTTCCGGCGTCAGCCCGCCTCCAATGCCAGTGCCCTGCGGTTCTAGATGTTGGATGTTGAGTTGTTTGTACGGGACGCGTACAGCGTCAGTATTGAACTTGGAAGAGTCTGACTTTGCGTAGAAGAAGATAGTGTCATGCTTGCGAGGGAACCATCGCTTGGAATTGCCGGGCCCCGTATAGCACCACACAATCTCGTTCCGGAACTGCTTCGCGCCGAACACAGCGTCCATCGCCATGCGGATGTAGGCGTTGGCCGTGTGGTCGCAGTGCAGGTAGATGCTGCCGGTCGGCTTCAGCACGCGGTGCATCTCCAACAGACGCACGCTCAGGAAGCAGAGAAACGCCGCGATATCCTCGCCGTGGCACGCCCGCGCGGCGTCGATCACCTCATACAGCGCCGGGTTGTCGTCCTTGATCTGCTCCAGCCACACGGGGTGCACCTCGTTCCACGCCCACTGGTCGGGCAGGATGCCGGTGTCGCCCCACTTCCAGTTGTCGACGTAGAACCCTGCCGTGCCCGAGCGGTTGCGGCGCGTGTTGAACGGCGGGTCGGTCGCGATGAGGTCGACCGTCTCGCTGTTCATCCCCCGCAGCACGTCGAGGTTGTCGAGCTCGTAGAGGACGTTGTCGGGAAAGTTCTGCTCAGCCGGCATGCCCTGCCCCAGTGGCGGGCAGAGGCAAAGTCGTGGCAAGGCGGCGCGGCGCGTTGCGATGCGCCGTTCGATGCGTTTGGTGCGATAGTCGCCAAACCCCTTGCAAGCGGAACCCCCTGCTGCGCGCGGACGAAGTCTGCTTGCTTACGGCGCCTTCGGCTCCACAGATGAGCAGGCAGGGGGGCGGACGGCTCAGGCCGCACGTCTACCAGCTCATCTGCAGCAACCGACAAACGCCCAAGCGCCCGCATGGACGCAGGGGTGAAGCGCCTTACGACGCCGTAAGCGCGTCTAGTGTTGCCGGAAAGGCGGAGTCCGTCAACAGGGAGATGTCGGCCCTGGCGGGAGCGGGGGATGCTCCCGGCGTCCTGATCCCAAAGGGGGCTGAGGAGCGCACGCTGCCCCCCGGGGCAGCGCGCCGGCGCTGACGTGCGCCTCTCTCCCTCCACCGGAAAGTTCGCAGTACGATGGCGGTGGCCCGCCCGGGGGGACTCGAACCCACGACACTCGGTTCCGAAGACCGATGCTCTATCCACTGAGCTACGGGCGGGCGCCTCGAACAGCGCGGCGAAACGCGCCTACTGCAATTGTACTACTGTACTACGCTGCCCACAGCCCAAGGGTCTGGAGGAGCGAACGCTCTCTTCCGGCAGCGCGCGATGACGCGCCCCAGACTCGCCCGAAGTTCGCTATGCTATTCGTATCGAGGCGCAGCCGAGGTTGACGGCAGTGAGCGACGAGCAGCAGCAAGCGGACGCCTTCCGCCGAGCGACGGATGCGGTTACAGCAGAGGACTTGCAGTTGATGCCTCTGCCGTCGCAGGAGATGCCCGGCGACCTGGCGTCGTTTCGGGAGATACGCGCGGGCGAACTCGACAACGCGGCAATGGCGGAGCACGGCCTCCCTGGCCAGACGGAGGCGTCGATTGCGTCGATTGGGCGCATCACCGGCTACGCCCGGGAGGTGGCGCGCGAACGCCTGCCCGACGCCGGCGCCGGCGTCGTGGTGATGGCGGGAATGGTGGCGCACCTGTTCCGCGACGAGGGCGGAGTCGAGCAGTGGATAGACCAGGTGTTCCGGAAGGACTTCCTGGCGAGCGTGGGGCGTATCCGCGACGGCGGCCACAACCTCGTGCACGCCGAGGAAGTGGAGGCGGGCGGATTCCACGGCAGGTCCGCGGCGCTGTTCGCCGTGCACGAGACTCCGCTCGGCGAGCTTGGATCGACGATCGTCGATTTCGCGGTGGGGAGGATTCTGGGCGTCGCGTTCGTTGTTACGCTGGGCCGGGCGCCCAACATCGAACTGGCGGTCGACCTGGGGCTCCGGCTGGAGCGGCGTATCGTGAGCGTCGCGCTCGGGTCGGCGTAGGGGAGGGGCGCGCTAGCTCTTCCGCGGGCCCACGTACACGTAATCGTCGTCCACCGACACGTTGTAGACGGGAAGCGGGATTTCAGCCGGTGGAGCGACGACCTCGCCGGTGAGGACGTTGAACCGGGCGCCGTGGCAGTCGCACTCGATCTCGTCGAACTCGTCGATGGCGCCGTAGAGGAGGTCGCACTCCTCATGGGTGCACATATTGTCGAAAGCGATGACTTCGCCGTCGAGCTCCGTGAGGAGGACTTGCCGTTCGCCCACCTGGGCGAGCAGCAGTTCGTTGGGCTTTACGTCGCTTCGGAGCACGGTCTTCCGGTAGCCGCCGGTAGTCATTGAGGGTCTCCTGCTGGTTTGCTGTCTTGCGGGGCTGGCTTGCCGGGCCGCGGCTAGAGCACCGATCCGCCGCCGTCGTTCCGGAGGGTCTGGCCATAGAGGTGGCGGGAGTCGTCGCTTGCGAGAAAGAGCGCGACGCTGGCCTGCTCCTCGGGGTACCCGGCGCGTCCTCCGACGAGGTTGTTCGTGCTGCGGTCTTCGAAGGCTATCTGTCCGCCGACCTGGGAGCCGGTGATGCCGGGGGCGATGCAGTTTGTGCGGATGCCGTACTGCGCAAGCTGGGCGGCCATATCCATCGTGAGGGTTACGATGGCGCCCTTGGCCATATCGTAGGCCACGCGCCGCGTGTTTCCCTGGAAGGCGGAGCCGGAGGAGAAGTTGACGATGGCGCCGCCGGTCCCCTGGCTGACCATCTGCTCGGCTGTGTACTTGCATGTGTAGTACGTGCCGTTCATGGTTACGTCGATAACCCGCAGGTACTCGTCGTTGTCGAGCTCCAGCATGGGGGAGCGGTCGGAGATGGCGGCGCAGTTGACGAGGATGTCGATCCGCCCGTAATGCTCGGAGACCTTGGCGACCATATCTTGCACATCGGCGGCGTTCTGGACTTCGCCCGTGATGCAGATGGCCTCGCCGCCCTGTTCGGCGATCTCTTCGGCGACGCCGGCGGCGCGCCCCTCGTCGAGGTCGAAGATCGCGATCCGGGCGCCCTCGGACGCGAAGAGCTTGGCGGTCGCGCGTCCGATGTTTCGTCCGCCGCCGACGATGATTGCTATCTTGTTGTCGAGCCTGCCCATGGGTTGTTCTCCTGCGAGGATTGAGCGCGGGGCCGTCCGGCGCAGCGCGGGATTCTACCGCCGGCGCGCGTCGGCGGAAAGCGGGGGGTTAACCGTAGCGCTCGCGCCCCTCCCGGACGATCGAAACGATCTCGGGAGTGGATATGCCGAGGCTCACGCCCTGGACGTCGAGGGGCGAGGCGCCGGAGGCCTCCGGCTGGAGGATGAACGAGCACCCGTCCTTGCGGCGGATGCGGACTGCGCCGTCGCGCTGGGCCGCGTCCAGAAGGGAGGCGAGCTGCTGGCGTGCTTCCGAGTAAGTGTAGACCTTCATAGCGCGTTGACCTCCAGTACGCGGACGCCGGCGAGGGGGGCGTTGCCGGCGAGCCCTTTATCCAGAGTGAGGAGCGGCGAGCGCAGGGTTACTGCGCAAGCCAGGACATAAGCGTCGTATGCGTAGATTCCCAACTGGTCCGATAAGTTCACCGACTGACCGATGTCCACATCTATGAAACGGAACTGCATCTGCTCGTAGCTTTTGATGGCCTGAAGGGCCTGATCCAGCGTGATCCGGCGACGTTTGAGCATGGCGGAGAAGGCGTTCCCGACCTCCCAGTGAACCGAGGCGGGGGCCAGCAAGCTGACGCCTGCAGTCTGCGCGATGATGGCGTCGCGCTCAGGCTCGTTGGCAATCACTGCAATGATTGCGGACGTATCTATCACCAGGCTCATAGAGGGACTGTACAATTGTACGATGCGAGAGTCAAGCCCTGCTGGCCGAAAAGAACAGCCTGGGGTGAGCGGAGGGAATCGAACCCTCGATCTCCAGGGCCACAACCTGGCGTCTTAACCCCTCGACTACGCCCACCGCGGAGAGCCAATTGTAGGGGGAAAGGCGGCAAGGGTCAAACGCGGCGCCCGGCGTAACGGTTCAGAGCGGGCGAGGAGGCCTCTGTGGCGGCGCGCCTCTCCCGGCTTCCGTACTAATCAGGGAGAGGGCTGAGGGAGCGGGACGCTCTCCCGGCAGCGCGCGAGCGCTGACTCCTGCTCGCCCGCCGATCTTGCGCCCCTGGCTATGGCGCTGCGGCGAGGTCTTCGACAAGGCGGACGAGGGTGCGGGCGGGGGCGCCGGTGGCCCCTTTTACGAGATGCCCGCCTGTACGCTCGGACATAAACGTGCCGGCGATGTCGAGGTGGGCCCACTGCACGCCTTCGGTGAACTCGCCGATGAAGAGGGCGGCGGTGATGCTGCCGGCGGGGCGGCCTCCGGTGTTCTTGACGTCGGCGTAGTCGGAGCGGTTCTGCCGCTTGTACTCGTCGAAGAGGGGGAGCCGCCACATCTTCTCGCCGGTGGCCTTCGAGGCGGAGAGGACAGCCTCGACGAGCTCTTCCGACGTGCCCATAACGGCGCTGGCGACGTGGCCGAGAGCGACGATGACGGCGCCGGTGAGCGTGGCGACGTCGACGATCTTGCGGGCGCCCTTCATCTGCGTTACGTAGGAGATGGCGTCGGCGAGGATGAGGCGCCCCTCCGCGTCGGTGTTGTCGACTTCGATGGTCTTGCCGCTCATGGCGCGGATGATGTCGCCGGGACGCTGCGCCGTGCCGGAGGGCATATTCTCGACGGCGGGGACGACGCCGAAGACGTTTATCCTGGGGTTGAGGGCGGCGATTCCCTTCATAGCGCCGATGACCGACGCGCCGCCTCCCATATCGCCCTTCATCTCCCACATTCGGGATGCGGCCTTGATGGAGATGCCTCCGGAGTCGAACGTGACGCCCTTGCCGACGAGCGCGACGTTATTCTCGGGGCGGTCGGGGTCGCCGCGGTGCTCGAGGATGATGAGTTTGGGCTCGTTGGCGCTCCCGGCGGTTACTGCGAGGATCGCGCCCATCCCGTGCTCGATCATATCCTCGCGGCCCAGGATCTCGACGCCGAGCCCGGCGTCGCGCGCCATATCCGCGGCGGCCTCGGCCATGCGGACGGGGTTCACGACATTGGCGGGCTCGTTGACGAGATTGCGGGCGACGACAGCGCAATCGGCGAGCAGGGCGCCCTTCTCGAGCCCGGCTGCGATTGCGGGGAGCTTGGCCTGGTCGCGTTCGACGAGGACGATCTCCTCGAGCTGCTTGTCGCGGTCGGCGTCGTCGTTTCTTTTGGCGCGGTAGCGGTTGAACTCGTAGAGCCCGAGGACGAATCCTTCGGCCATAGCCTGGGCGGCCTCTTGCGGCTCGAGCCCGCCGATGCCGGCGCCGTGCGTGATGGCGGCGGCCTTGCGGACGCCGATGCGGCGGAGATAGCGCGCAGTGTCGCCGGAGATCTCGCGAACGGTGTCGAGGCTGAACTTCTCGCGCTTGCCGAGACCGACGATAACGACGCGCTTGGCGGGGATTCTGCCGAGGGTGTGGAGGAGGGCGATTTCGCCCTGCTTGCCGGTGATCTCCTTGTCGGCGATGAGCTCGGAGAGAGCGCCGCCGAGAGCGGCGTCGACAGCGCCTGTGCCGCCTGCGGGCGCGGTGACGCCGTCGAACAGATTGACGACGATAGCGTCGGCGGCGGCCTCGGGGATACTGCCGGCCTCGACTCGCAATGTGACCATGGGCCTGTCTCCTTGGGGGAATCCTGGGGCGGGCGCGGCTTCCCTCGCCGGGAGGCGCTCCGCGCTGACGGGATGCGATTTCGAGCAGGATACTCTCTCCGCGCCGGAAGCAGGGAGGCAAGGGGGAGAGGAAAGGCCTAATCGTCTGCGGGGTGGAGGGCGCACCCGACGAGTCCGGGGCCGGTGTGCGCGCCGATGACCGGAGTGAGTTCGGCGATGAATATCTCCTTGACGTCGATGGCCTCGCAGAGAGCGCGTTCGAGCGCTGCGGCTTTCTCGGGCGCTGCGGCGTGCATCACAGCGACGCGACCGGGGCGTCCCGCGAGGCGTTGCTGCGCGAACGCGACAAGGCGGCGGACGGCTGCGGCTTCGCTGCGGGGGCGCTCGACCATGCCTATCGCGCCGTTGGCGAGCTGCAGGACGGGCTTGACGTTGAGGATCGAGCCCATCAGCAGCAGGGGCAGAGGGACGCGTCCGCTTCGCCACAGATAGCGCATCGAGCTGAGGTAACCGAACAGCGCGGTATCGGCGATGCGCCGCCGGATGCGGTCGAGGGTCTGGTCGAGCGATGCGCCGGCGTCGGCGGCGCGGGCCGCGTCGAGCGCGATCAGCCCTTGCGCCGCGCCTGCGCTTTGAGAGTCGATGAGGGTTACGCGCAGGCCGGGCAGCTGGTCCTTGGCTAGTTCAACGGCTTCGGCTGCGGAGCGGTAGGTCGCGCTGAGGTTGGCCGAGAGCGTGAGGCAGACGACGTCGTTCGAGACGGCGCCGGCTTGCTCGAAAGCGGTGAGAAACGCGCCCGGCGTGGGGGCTGAAGTGGTGGGAGTCCCGCCGGCGGCGACGAGGTCGTAGAAGAGGCCGGGGGTTATGTCGACGCCATCGGCGTAGGTCTGCTTGCCGATGCGGAGCTCGAGCGGGGCAAGGAAGAGAGGAGCGTCGCCGGCGAGACCCGGCGGGAGCGAGACATTGGAGTCGGATACGATGGCGGGCGCCATATCGCGCAGGGAAGAGGGGCTGCGGCGCCCTAAAGGATCTGGCGGAGGGCTTCCCGCACGATGATGAGGATGATGAACAGGACGAGCGGCGTGATGTCGACCATGCCGATCTGCGGAACGACGCGGCGGAGCGGGCGCAAGACAGGGTCGAGCATCTGGTTGGTGGCCGCGTAGAGCTGGCGGACGACATCGTTGCGCACTCCGGCGGCGACGAGCCAGGAGAGGATGACGTTGACGATGAGGATGAACCAGAGGATGTCGAGGAGCAGAAAGACGAGCCGTTCCGTCATGCCTTGCCTCCCAGTTCGCGTGCGCGCCGGAAGGCGGCTTCGGCGGCGCCGGCGATGGCGGAGCGGAACCCGCCGCGTTCGAGCTCGCGAAGCCCGGCGGCGGTAGTGCCTCCGGGGGAGGTGACCATCTCGCGCAGGAGGGACGGGTTGCGCCCCGTTTCTTGCGCCAGCCTGGCGGCGCCGGCGGCAGTCTCGACGGCGAGCGTCATCGCCATATCGCGCGGCATGCCGATGAAGACGCCGGCCTCGACGAGCGACTCGATGAAAGCGAACACGTAGGCGGGCCCGCTGCCGGAGATGGCGGTGGCCATATCGAGATAGTCTTCGCTGTCGACGCGCCACTCCTTGCCGAGGGTCTGCAGGAGCTGCGCCGCGGCGTCGCGGTCGGCGGCGCTCACCTGGGGCGTGGCGGTCCAGACCGACATTCCGGCGCCGATTTGGGCGGGAGTGTTGGGCATCACGCGGATGACGGCCTCGTGGGCGAGGCCTTCTGCGATGGCGGCGATAGGAACGCCCGCCGCGATGGACATCACAGGCTGGGCGCTGTCGAGCTTGCCGCGCAGGTCGTGGTAGACGTGTCCGATGTGCTGGGGTTTTACGGCGAGGACGAGGAGGCCGCCCGCGCCGGCGGCCTCGGCGTTGCCGGGCGAGACAGCGACTCCGTAGCGGCCGGCGAGCTCGTCGCGCCGGGGGCCGACGGGCTCTGCGACTGAGATATCGGAGGCGTTGCAGAGGCCGGTTGCGATAGCCCTGCTGAGCATCGCCTCGGCCATTACACCGCCGCCTATGAACGAAACGCGCAAGGCGAGACCTCGGGGTAAGCGAACGCCGACGCGGGCGCCGGCGCAGCGTGAGTATAGCACTGACGCAGGGCGCTTTCCGTCAGGCTGCGGGTAGCTCGTTCGAAGGTAATAAGTGGGGAGAGCGCACGCAGCCGGACGCTCCTCGCTCCTGTTGGGGGGCTGCGATGGGGCGCGCCTACGCGTTGGGGATGCGTCCGGTGCGGGCGACCTCTGCGGCGTAGCGGACGGCCTCGACCATCCCGGTGGCGTCGGCGAGGCCCTGGCCGGCGATGTCGAACGCGACGCCGTGGTCGACGGATGTTCGGAGGAAGGGGAGGCCGACGTTGAGCGTGAGGCTGGCGGCCCAGTTGTGCATCTTGACGGCTATATGTCCCTGGTCGTGGTACATAGCGAGCACGACGTCGTAGCGCCCGTCGACAGCCTGCCCGAATATGGTGTCGGCGGGAACGGGGCCGAGGGCGTCGATCCCGGCATCGACGGCGTCGGCGACGGCGGGGCGTATTGCGTTGATCTCCTCGTCGCCGATGAGTCCGGCCTCGCCGTTGTGGGGATTGAGGGCGGCGACGCCGACGCGCGGGTGGGGGAAGCCGTGGGCTTCGAAGAACTCGTGAGTGAGGCGCAGGGCTTGGAGCACGCGTTCACGCGTTACGTGTTCATGTGCGGCGCGCAGGGGGTGGTGCGTCGTGAGGTGAACGACGCGGAGGTTGGTCGTGACGAGCATCGTCAGGACGCGTGGGACGCTGGCGAGATGCTGGTAGATCTCCTGATGGCCGAAGTCGTCGTGGCCGCTGAGCCGCGCGGCCTCTTTGCTGATGGGAGCGGTGGTTATGGCGTCGACAGCGCCGTCGAGGGCGAGGCGCCCGGCGGCGCTGGCCCAAGCCACTGCCGCGGCGCCTGCTCGAGGCGACACCTGTCCGTAGGGCAGCGCGGCGAGCCCCTCGTCCTCGTGAGGCGAGATAACGCCTACGCAGCCGGGCGGCGGCTCCTCAGCAGGGCCGGAGACCTCCTGCGCGCGCAGAGGGGAGTCTATGAGGGCGAACGCCTTGTCGAGGATGTCCGGGGCGCCGACGACGAACGGACGGACGTCGCGCCACAGTTCGGGGAGAGAGAGGGCGCGGGCGGCGACTTCGGGTCCGATGCCCACGGGGTCGCCAAGGGTTATGGCGATGCGGGGATTGTTGTTCATGCGGGCCTCGGAAGGAGTATAGCGGCGGCGCGCCGCCTGCACAAAACACCAAACAGGGGCGGGAGAGGCGGGAGAGCGTGCGCGTCCCCCAGGCGCTGCCCGGTTGCGCGGGAGCGCATTCGCCTCCCCCGAACCCGGTCGCGATGGCAGGCGGGCAGGAGGGTTTTCCTTGAAGCGCGCCGGCGCGCGGCATTCTGGAAGGAGCCGTTAAATAGGGCGGGCCCGGCCGGAATACTCCGGGCCGGGCCCGTTGGCCCACTCCCGTGGCGCATCGAGAGGGGCCTGAGGAGGAGGGAGACGAGGAGCGATCAGGGGAGCTGAACGCTCCGGGCGCCTCGACGCATCGAGGCTTGCATGCATAGATGGGCGCCGCTATGGGCGCAGACGCCTGAGAAGGGCGCTAGTTGGAGGAGGGGAGGAGGGGGTTTCCGACAAGGGCGGGCTCCGTTATGCCGGGGCGCCGTCCTCGCCGCCCTCTCCGCTTGGCAGGAGCAGCGAACTCGTTGGGGATGAGTTCGAGCTGGCCGGCGCCCTGCGCTGCTTCGGGATTCGACTGAAGGAGCGTCTGGACCTCGCCGATGAACCCTTCCAGAGAGTTGAAATCGCGGTAGACGCTGGCGTATCGGACGTAGGCGACGACGTCGAGAGCCCGAAGGCGGTTGAGGGCTGCTTCGCCGATGGCGGCGGCGGGAACCTCGGACTTGCCGGGGATGTGGAGATCGGACTCGATCTCGTGGACGAGCTTTTCGAGCTGCCCGCTGGGAATGGGGCGCTTCACGCAAGCAATTTGGATACTGCGGAGAAGCTTGTCCGAGACGAACTCTTCGCGGCGGCCATCGCGCTTGACGACGACAAGTGCGTCGGGGAGGGCACGCTCGTAGGTAGTGAAGCGGACGCCGCACTCGCCGCACTCGCGCCTCCGGCGGATTTCGAGGCCGGAGTCGCGGGAGTCCGTCACGCGGGTATTGGAGTCACCGCATTTGGGGCAACGCATGGATGCGCATCAACCTTTGCCGTCAGGCGCTGCCGCCGAGGCTGCAGGCGCTGCTGTTTCTCAGGCGACAATATTCACGATGTTAATGCGCAAGCGGGCCCCGAGGGAGCGGGGTTCGCGTGTCAGATTCGACGGAGTCAACATTTATCAGCCCTCTCGATGGATGTCAAGCGAATTTGGCGAATTCACGCAAAATGGCTCATACCATGGGTTTACGAGGGCTAGATGTTGTGGAATTGGGAGCTTCAGCGCCGGCTCTTGCCGCCGGGAAGGGTTCTTGGGGGAGTGGCGGCGGACGGGAAGGCAAGAGAAGGGCCCCGCGGGGGGATCCGGGGGCCCTGACGGGAAGGACCGGCTCTCTTAGGCGCTTGAGAGCGTCGGTCGGGAGGAGGATCGATGGGACAGGTTGGGGAAGGCTGTCCCTGGAGGTTGCCCGCGTGTTGGGGGATAGGCGGGCAATGCTTTGAGGGTTGCTCCCCCTTCTCCGCTTCCCGCCCGAGGGAGTTCACATTCGGACGGGAAGCGAAAGGTAGGGGGCCCCGTTCAGTCCCCCTCGCGGGGGGAGGGGGAACGACTGGGTGTGCGTAAAGCGGTCTCTAGAACCGGTTTGGCTTGAGGAACTGCGGCAGTTCCGTGTCGGAGTCGAGGGCCCTGCGGAGGAACGCGGAGATGTCAGCCTGACCGAGTTCCTCCTCGTCATCGGGGTTGGGTAGGCCGGTGGCGATGATGGTGACCCTGATGTGGTCTTCGAGGGTGTTGTCGGTGACCATGCCGAAGATGATGTTGGCTTCGGGGTCGACGGCCTCGGAGATGACGTCGGCGGCGAGCTGGACTTCCCTGAGGGTGAGGCTGCTGTCGCCGGTGATGTTGAAGAGGGCGCCCTTGGCGCCGGCGATGCTGACGTCGAGCATCGGGCTGTTGATGGCGGCCTTGGCGGCGTCGACGGCGCGATTGTCGCCGCCGGCGGTGCCGATCGCCATCCAGGCGGGGCCGGTGCCGCTCATGATGGACTTGACGTCGGCGAAGTCGAGGTTGATCTCGCCGGCGACGGTGACGAGCTCAGCGATGGACTGTACGCCCATGCGCAGAATGTTGTCGGCCATTTCGAACGCGCTGGATGCGGTGACGGTTTCGTCGCAGGTGGACGCGAGCCGGTCGTTCGGGATAACGATCAGGGTGTCGACGTTCTCCTGCAGGCGGGAGAGACCGTCATCGGCGTTCTGGGAGCGCCGGCGGCCCTCGAATCCGAAGGGTTTGGTGACGACGCCGATAGTGAGAGCGCCGGTTTCGCGGGCGACTTCGGCGACGACGGGCGCGGCGCCGGTGCCGGTGCCTCCGCCCATGCCGCAGGCGATGAAGACCATGTCCGCGTTGCGGACGGCCTCGTAGATCTCCTCACGGGACTCTTCAGCGGCGGCGCGGCCGATCTCAGGGTCGCCGCCGACGCCGAGGCCGCGGGTGAGGTTGTCGCCGATGCGGACCTTGACGGGGACATCGAGGAGGAGCAGGTGCTGCGCGTCGGTGTTGATGACGAGGTACTCCACGCCGGGGACGCGCTGGCTGTACATGCGGTTTACGGCGTTAGAGCCGCCGCCTCCGACGCCGATGACCTTGACCTGGGCGATGCCGTCCACCGGGTCGGGCTGGTGCTGCTGCTGTCTGTCGAACATCATGGTATGACTAACCCCCTGTTGATATTGGCTTCACAGCCTTGCGCGTACTGCGCGGTTCTCGGGACTGTTCTCTCCGCGTCCTAGCTTTAGAGCCTGGAGGAGCGCGGCGCGCTAGCGTCATACGCATCCTCCTCGTTCAAGCCCGCTCGGCGACGCGCATACGAGCGCTCCGGCTTCGCCGGTTCCGAGCGATCTCTGCCGTATCTGGTTTGATAACGCGCTTGCTCACCGCGCAGAGCGGGCTGCCGGCGATGAAGCGCTTAATCTCCCGGTCTTCGAGGGAGTGGTAGGCGATGGTTACGAGGCGCCCGCCGAGGGCGAGCGCGTCGGCGGCCTGGCCGAGGCCCTGACGGAGGCTGCGTATCTCGTCGTTGACCGCGATGCGGATCGCCTGGAAGGCGCGAGTGGCGGGATGGGTGCGGCCTCTGCGGTAGCCGGACGCGCGAGCGACGATCTGCGCCAGATCTTCGGCGTCGTTGACCGGGCGCGCGGCGACGATGGCGCGAGCGATGCGGCGGGAGCGGGGCTCCTCGCCGAGCTCGTACAGAAGGTTGGCGAGCTCGTCCTCCGGCAGGGTGTTGACGAGGTCGGCTGCGGTCGGACCCTCGGGAGTGAACCGCATGTCGAGAGGGCCGGAGCGGCGGAAGCTGAAGCCGCGGTCTTCGGCGTCGAGCTGCCGGGAGGAGAGGCCGAGATCGAACAGGAAGCCGTCGGCAGGGGCGAAATGGTGGATGCTTGCCTGGCGTCCGAGAGAGTTGAAGTTGGCGTTGGAGAGGACGAGGCGGTTGCCGTAGGAGCGGAGGCGGTTGGCCGAGTAGGCGATCGCTTCCGGGTCGGCGTCGAGGCCGAGCACTCTGCCGGAAGGGGCGGAGGCGTCGAGGATGGCGGCGGCGTGTCCGCCGTCGCCAAGGGTGCAGTCGACGTAGGCGCCGCCGTCGCGCACGTTGAGCCCATCGACGACCTGGCCGGTCATAACGGGTTCGTGCTGCATGGCGGGAGGAGTGGTCATGGGTTGCGCAGGGCTCCGTAATGGATGCGTCCCCCCGCTGCGGCGGGACGGCTAAGACACTAACTATTCTCCTAACCTAAAGCAATGTATTTCTCTAACATTTATTTGAAATTTTTCTAAAGAATGGCCATGAGGGTCTGCTCAGGGACGGAATGATTCTCCCAAGTAGTACAAGAAGTTGTAGGGGTTAGCGGAGCGAGTATCGATATATAGTAGTCTAAGATTTTATTCAAAACTATACAGAGTATTATGGCGAGAGATCCCTGCGGCGCTGCTCTGCGGTAGCGGCGCGGGTGAGGGGGCGTAAGCGCTGCGCGCTTCTGGGAGAGCGTGCGCTCCCCCAGACCCCCTGGGGAATTCCCGCCGGCAGCGGCCGCTGGGCGCCGCCGACCTCTGGGGAATTCCCGCGAGCAGCCTGGGGAGGCGCCAGCGTGTGGGCGGCGGGCGCCCTTGCTATAATGCGGCGTCACCGGGCGGAAGGCGTTTCGACGCCGGCGGGGGACGTCCCGCCTTTCCTCCCGAGTCCACATAGTCGAGAAGCCGCCATATGCCGACCAGCACAGAATTCGTTCCGCCGCACCGATTGCTCATGGGGGCGGGGCCAGCCAACGTTGACCCTCGCGTCCTGCGGGCGCTGGGGGCGTCGCTGCTGGGGCACCTCGACCCGAACTTCCTCGGCGCTATGGACGATGTGCGCGAGATGCTGCGGTACGTCTTCCAGACCGAGAATCCGGTTACGCTGCCTATCTCGGGGACGGGCACTGCGGGCATGGAAGCGGCGCTGGTGAACATCATCGAGCCGGGCGACACGTTCGTGCTGGCGGTGAACGGCTACTTCGGCCAGCGCCTTGGCGAAATCGCGTCGCGCAACGGCGCGAACGTCGTAGAGGTTGAGCACGAGTTCGGGAGGCCGGTCGATCCCGCACGCGTGCGGGAGACGCTTGCAGGCCTCAGCGGAGTGAAGGCTGTCGGCATGGTGCATGCCGAGACGTCCACGGGGGTGGGAAGCCCGGTGAAGGAAGTGGCGGACGCTGCTCACGAGGCCGGAGCGCTGCTGGTCGTCGATGCGGTCACGTCCCTTGGGGGCGTGGAGCTTCGCGTCGACGAGTGGGGCGTGGACGTGTGCTACAGCTGCACGCAGAAGTGCGTGGGAGCGCCGCCGGGCCTGGCGCCGCTGACGATGAGCCCCCGCGCGATGGAGGTTGTGCAGGGCCGGTCGTCGAAGGTTCGGAGCTTCTACCTGGACCTTACGGAACTTGGGAGCTACTGGGACCGGCGCGCGTATCACCACACGGCGCCCATCTCGATGATCTACGCGCTGCGGGAGGCGCTGCGCCTGATAGTGGAGGAGGGGCTGGAGGCGCGGTGGGCGCGTCACCAGCAGAGCGCGGCGGCGCTGCGCGCCGGCGTCGAGGCGATGGGGTTAAGCATCGTGGCGGATGAGGATGTGAGCCTGCCGTCGCTTATGGCGGTCGTCGCTCCGGAAGGGGTGAACGAGGCGCAGGCCCGGAAGCATATGCTTGAGGCGCACGACGTCGAGCTGAGCGGAGGACTTGGGCCGCTCGCAGGGAAGGTGTGGCGCGTTGGACTAATGGGCCACAACAGCACCGGGCGCAACGTGCTGACGGTGCTGTCGGCGCTCGAGGACGCCATGGCGCAGCAGGGATACGAGACGCAGGCGGGCGCGGGCGTCGCGGCTGCGCAGCGCGCGCTCCGGGGCGCCGACTAGGGAGCGCTACGGCTGCTTCCGTGTCTTGCGGAAGGGAGAAGGGGAGAAGGGGAGTTGCGATGCTCCCCCTGGCGTTCCCGGGGAGTTCCCTCAGTTAACTCGGCTAACTCAGCGCAAGTCAGCGCGAGCGGTTCAACTCGCCTTCGTGCGTTGGTGGGGGCCGATGTACCCGACGATGACTTTCTCGATGACGTCGTCCCACGCGAAGGCGATCCGAATCATGTTTTGGGGGTTGCCCTTGGTCCCCTCGCCGATGTGGGCGTCGAGCGTGTAGCTCTTCCCGTTCGCTCTGGCCTTGTAGTCTCCGGGGAACATATTCTTGGCGGTGTCGGACTGCCGGTTGCTGAATGACCAGCCGTTGCAGGATTCCTTGAGCCGCCGGTCGTATTCCGGGTCGGCGCCGGGAGGGTTGGCGCGGAGGTCGTAGTATTCGGTGGCGAGCCACTGGAGGGCGTCGAATACCTTGGCGGGCCGTTTGTAGGAGTTGTCTGCTTTCGAAGCCGAATTGAGCGCGATCTCCAGCCTGTCGGGGAATGCCTGTCGGGCGGCTTCGATGGCGTCGGAGACGCTCTTGGGGGGAGGAAGTTCGGTCCCTTGTTCGATCTCGCGCTGCTTGAGGGCCAAGCGGAGCGCGTGTTCGCGCCGCCTGCTCTCATGGAGTTCACGCCGGAGCTGGCTGTTCTCCTCGCTCTGCTCGTCTTTCTCCGTGCGTAGCTTGTCGTAAGCGAGCTGCTGAGAGTCGCGCTCCCCCTCGCTGAGGAGATTCGCTTGCTGCGCGTCCGCGTTCTCCTTAGCGAGGCGGACGTTCTCCGCGCGGAGGTTATCGTGAGCGTTTTGCAGCTTGCGGAGTTCGGCGGAGAGGTCGCTTTCCGCGGGCTGCTCGACGGGCGAGTCGGCGTCGCCGCTCTCTTCGGGGAAGTCGGCTTCTTGAGCGGAGTCCGCGAGCTTTTGCCATGCCTGAACGAGGCGGGATACCTCCTCGGCGCGGCGGTTGCGATCCTCGGCGCGGAGGCGCTCCTCGCTCGCAGTCGCCGCCTGGGGGCGCACTGCGCTGTACGACTCGAGAGCGTCGTTCAGCTCGCCGAGCAGGCGCTTGCCGTCGCTGAGGAGGAGCGCGTGGGCGGCGAAGTCGGCGCCTGAGGCGAGGGGATCGATCTCGAGATACTGAAGCTCGTCGCTGAAGTTTCGGGGTATCGAGTCGAGCATTTCGGAGAGTTCCGCGCTGAGGGCGGCGGCGCGCGCCTCGCGCCTGGCGAGGGCCATCTCGTTGACGCGGTCGGCGAACGCGGACGCCTCGTCCCATTCGGGCGCTTCCGGAGGCAGGGCGTCGAGGGCGCCGATCCAGTCGGAGAAGAGGCTGGAGTTGGGCTGAAGGTCCTGGGGGAAGAGTCCCGAGATGTACGCCAGCATATACGCAGCCTCGTCCTGCGAGCATTCCGCCTCTCCGAGCTCGTCGCAGACGCGGGATGCGTGGCGGCGGAGGCTGTCCGGCGGCGTCAGCCCGTCGAAATACTCCCGCTTGCCTCCGCGAACGAGGAGGCCTTCCTGTTCGAGGCGGCTGGTTGCGGCGCTTGCGAGAGCAGGTTGCGTTTCTCTCCAGACTTCGAGGAGAGCGCCGGCGAGCTTGTGGTTGTGTTTGACGACAATTTCGCTCGTGATGGGCAAAGCGAGCTTCGCGGTGGGAGCGTTGGAGACCTTTTTGAACCCGTCGAGATTGATGCCCGAGTGGTCGATTGCGGAGTTGAGCGCATCGCGCGCGCCTTGGCCAGCGTCCTTTCGCCGCCGCAGAGCGTCCTCGATCACCTTCCTGGCGAGCGGGAGAGCGTCGTAGGCGAAGAGGTTGGCGAGACCCGGAGCAGAGGGGAGCTCAGTTGAGGGTGGGCTGACTTGCTGACTGCTTGCCATGCCGTCGCCTCCAGTCTCAGGGTTTTATGGCCTTGATTGTAACGACGGGCCAGAAGAATTCGATAGCGTCGTCCGGGCGGGGAGCGATGCCGAAAGCGGCTTTCGCAGAGGGCGGAGCGTTACGGAGGGCGTCGCCGAGCCGGGCGGCTTCCGCCTCGTCCATTCCTGCGCGCTGGGTCCAGTCGGGGTATTCGAGGTCGACGCGGGACAGGGCGGCGGAGTCGGGGCTGAGCCCGGCGCGGACGGCGGCGGCGCTCCACTCGGAGGCTGTGAGGTTGCGCGCGTGGGAGGGGTCTCGCCAGACTTCGATGTCGTGCATCCATGCGGCTGCTTCGGGGTCGTCGGGGGAGATGGTGTCGATGAGGATAAGCTCGCCGCCGTGGTCGAGAACGCGCGCGGCCTCTGCAAGCCATGCGTCGACGTCGAGGAAGTGGTGGGCGGCGGTGCGGCACGTTACGAGATCGAAGGCGCCGTCGGCGAACGGGAGCCGTTCGGCGGCGGCGAGGGCTAGCTCGACGCCGGGGGCGCCGCGCTCCGTGCGGAGCGTGCGCGCTTGCTCCAGCATCTCCGGCGTGATGTCTGTGGCGATGACGCGGTCGCAGCGGTCGGCTACGGCGAAAGCCGTGAAGCCGGGGCCAGCGCCGATATCGACAGCGGCGCGGTAGCGCCGGTCGCTGAGGAAGTCGGCGGCGGAGGCGAGGGCGTTGGCCTGGGAGTGGGTCTTGCTCTCGCGGTAGGCCTGGGCGAGCTTGCCGAAGTGGCCCTGGGCGGTGCGCTGCGGGCGCTGGGGCGAGGTCATGGGCCGCCTCCTCAGAATGCGATCCAGGCGAGGGCCGCTGTGACTCCGGCGGTGATGAGGCCCGCTGTCGTCACGGCTGCGCTCTCGAGGGCGACAGGGCCAAGGTAGAGCAGGGGGAAGCTGGCGATCGTTCCTGCGAGAACGACGTGGCGGAGAGTCCGTTTCGTCTTGGCGGAGAGCACAGTCACCTCGATAGGCCGGGGAACAGCTGAATAATGATAATCGCCTCGATTCCGGCAAGGAGCACGAGGGCGAGGATGTACGGAATGACGATGCGGAAGATGTCGCGCTCCTGCCCGGCGAGCCCGACGACGGCGGCGCCGACCAGCACCTTTGCCGGCGACATCGGGCTGCCCACCGACGCGCCGATCGACTGAATGCTGGATATCGTCACCGGGCCGATGTTCAACGCCCGCGCGGTCTCCAGCTGCAGCAGCCCGAACATCACGTTGGAGTTCGTGTTGCTGCCGCTCATAAACGACCCGAGCAGCCCGATGAACGGGGAGACCAGCGGGTAGACCGGCCCCGATACGTTGGCGATGCCGCGCGCAAGCAGCACCGTCATGCCGGAGTCGGCCATAATCACGGCCATCATCACCATAGTCGCGACGCCTATCGTCGTGCCGAGGCAGTCGGCGTAGGTCTTCTTCATCGTCTCCCAGGCGACGCCTCGCCGCCAGCGTCCGGCGGCGACGTACAACGCGGCGCTGACAGCGACGGAGATGACGATGAGCGGGGCGGGGTGGTTCAACAGGCGGATGGGCGCGTAGCTGTCGACTGCGGCGACCGCGAACCCCTGGGCGGTGATGAAAGCGGGGTAGTCGAGCCCGAACCGAATGCCGGAGACCGCGTCCTTGACTGGGCCGATCTGGGAGATGACGCTTAGCGTGATGAGGAGCGCGTAGGGCATAAACGCGAGCCAGAACGGCATCGGCCTCCCCGATGCGTCCTCCGCGTCGGGCGCGTCGCCCGGCGGGATCGGCTCCTTGCGGAAGAAGGGAGTGCGGGCGACGACGGCGATAGCGACCATGCCGAGGACGGCGGGGACGCTCGACGCTATCTGCGGCGCGCCGGCGACTGCGAGCGCGTACATTGCGGCGGCCATCGAAGATCCGGCGATGATCACGAGGGGGAGGCTGCGCCGCACTGCGCTGAACCCTCCGTATATGTGAGCCACGAGCGCGCCGCTGACGATGGTTACAGGGGCGAAGAGCATGGCCATGTGGGGAGCGATGACATCGCCCTCGATGCCGGTGACCAGTTGGATGGTGTAGTACGAGGAGCCCATCGAGCCGAACGTAACGGCCCAGCCGTGGCCGACGAGCGCCATCGCTGCGGCGCGCGCCGGGGAGAAGCCGAGCATAATGAGGAGCGGCGCCGACACGGCGACAGGGACTCCGAAACCGGTGATGCCCTGGATAAAGCTGGAGAATCCCCAGCCGATGAGCAGTGCCTGCGTAAGCCGGTCGTCGGCCAAGCGGGCCATCGCGCGCCCGATGGCGTCGATGCCTTTCAGCTTGTCGACCAGGTTGAACATATAGACCGACGCCCACACGATAGTGAGGACGAACACAGCAAGGCTGAGCCCTTTGGCGCTGGCGATAGCGACGTGGTCGCGCGAGGCGCCGAAGACGATGAGGGCGAGGGCGAGCGCGAGGGCCCAGGCCGCCGCTCCGGCCCGGGGGGCGCTCCAGTTGATGAAGATGATCGCGACGACCAGCAGGACTACCGGCGTAGAGGCCAGCAGCCAGTTGGTCAGCGTGAGGTCGGGGCCTGTCATGAGCGAATGGCGCGGAGCGTGCGCGCCTCAGCATAGCCGTCCGCTCGCGGAGTGACAAACCGCAGGAGCGTCCGGAGTGGGTGCGTGAGCGCAGAGTCGCTGCCGGGAGAGCGTGCGTTCCCCCAGGGGGAAGCGTTCGCTCCCACAGGCCCCTGGGGAATTTGGCTGGGGCGCTGCTGCTACAATAACCCGCACACCTTCGTCGTCGTATGACAAACTCCTCGATTCTCGACCGGCTAGCCCACGGGGCGCTGCTCTCCGACGGCGCCATGGGCACTCAGCTTTACGCGCGCGGCATTACTGCGGGCCCGCTCGAACTTGCGAACGTCGAGCGGCCCGACGATGTCCGCTCGGTCCATCTGGGTTATCTGAGCGCCGGCTCCGAGTTCATCGAGACGAATACGTTCGGTGCGAACGCGTCGCGGCTTGCCGCTTACGGCATGGCGCATCGCGTGGCGGAGCTGAACCGCGCGGGCGTCGCGCTTGCGCGGGAGGCGGCGCAGGCGGATGGACGGCAGGCGTGGGTGGCCGGAGCGATGGGCCCGCTGGCGTTCGAGATGCTGGGGCTGGACGCGGCAAGGTCGGGAGCGCGCGACATTTTCGCCGCGCATGCAGCGGCCCTCGCGGAGGCGGGCGCCGACCTGCTTGTCCTCGAAACGTTCGGGTCGCTCGCGCAACTCAGGCTTGCCGTAGAAGCGGCGAAGTCCGCCTCCGGGCTGCCGATCATCGCGCAGCTGACGTTCAACGGCGACGGCTTCACTCGGGACGGCGACTCCCCGGAGGACGCTGCGGCGGCCTTCACAGCGGAGGACGTTATCGCCATCGGCGCGAACTGCAGCATTGGGCCGTACGAAGTGCGGATGACCATCGAGCGAATGGCGGCGGTGAGCGATCTGCCGCTCGCGTGGCAGCCGAACGCAGGGCTCCCCACCTACCAGGAGGGAAGATTGCGCTACACGGCGGCGCCCGCCTATTTCGCCGAGGTGGCCCGCGAGGCTGTAGCGGCGGGCGCAGTTGTGCTCGGAGGCTGCTGCGGAACGACTCCCGAGCACATCGCCGATCTGCGCAACGCGGTGCGGGGCGTTACGCCGGCGCGCGCGCGTCCGGCGATCCGGGAGAAGGCGTCGACGCCGTCGAAACCGGCGCCGCTTCCGCCTACGAATCTGGCGGCGCGGCTGGGGCGCGGCGAGTTCGTTGTCACGGTCGAGCTGCCCCCGCCCCGCGGGTTCGACATTGAGCCGGCGCTCGAAAAGCTGCGCCGGAGCGCCGGCCGCTTCGACGCGGTGAACGTGGCCGACAGTCCGCTTGCGCAGGGGCGGATGAGCGCGCTCGCCACCAGCAGCCTTGTGCAGTGGAGGATGGGAGTCGAGACCGTTATGCACGTGGCGATTCGCCACCGGAACCTGCTGGCGCTGCACTCCGACCTGCTGGGCGCGCACGCTTTCGGGGTGCGGAACGTGTTCGCGGTAATGGGCGACGCGCCCCGCATAGGGGACTACCCGAGCGCGACCGCGGTGAGCGACATTACGGCGTCGGGCCTCATCCGGCTCATCGCGGGGTTCAACCAGGGAGTCGACGCCAGCGGGCGCGAGCTAGACTCGCCGACATCGTTCTTCATCGGCGCGGCGCTGAACCTGAATGCGCCGGACCTTGATAAGGAGTTGCGCATGCTGGAGCGGAAGGTGGAGGCCGGAGCGCACTTCCTGCTGACGCAGCCGGTCTACGATCCGGAGACAGTGGAGCGGGCGCAGTCGATACTTGGCGGTTTCCCCCTGCCGGTGATTATGGGCGTTCTGCCGTTGCGGAGCGGAGGGCACGCCCGGTTCCTGCACAACGAAGCGCCTGGCATCGTGATCCCTGCCGGGGTGATGGAGCGGATGGAGCGCGCAGGCAACCGCGGAGCGGAAGAGGGTGCCGCCATCGCCCGCGAGCTGCTCCTGGCGGTGTCCGACCGCGTGGCCGGGGCGTACTTTATGCCGCCTTTCGAGCGGTACAGCATTGTGGCGGAGACGCTGGAAGGGCTTGCGTTGCCGTCGTCCTCGACGCCGCCGGAGTAGGACAGACCAGAGATGGGCGGATGCTCCTCTCCCCGCGCCCGCCGGCGCTGCGGGGTCTATACTGAAGGAGCGCCGTGTCGCATGGGGCCGTAGCTCAGCCGGGAGAGCACCTGCTTTGCAAGCAGGGGGTCAGGGGTTCGAGTCCCCTCGGCTCCACCACTACAAAAACGAAGGCTAGAACCTTCGAGTTGCGGTTCGCGCTGGGGGTGTAGAGCCTCAGCACACTAGCCTCGTCTAACGTTCTAGGGGTGCAGGCGGTGAGGCGTCGGCGTTCTCCGTTGGCTGGAGAGCAACAGTGCGCCGTCGCAGGATTGGGATGGTTGAGCCAAGCAAGGTCCGCTCGAAGCCCCAGTCCGAGCACGGCGCCCCAAATCGGCCCGGGCTGCTCCATCACTAAGCTCACGTAGTCCCTGAGGCGTCATGCCGGATAACCTCGGGAGGGTTAGCGTCCGTGAAAATGTCAGCGCACATTGCCCGTGCCGCATTCTGATAGGTCGCCGCCATGATTCTGCTCGTGCCCATCGCGGGATGAACGTCAGTGCCGCCGATCCACACGCCAGAGAGACTCCTCAACCGAGAGCGGCAACAAGTGAGTGACGCCACCCGGGAATCATCACATTGAGAGCGCCCACCAAGAGAATGACGCACGAGACGCTTCCCCCAGTCTGCAGCGCAGGTCCCCATTGACGCGGACGTGCTAGCATTGCTAGAAAGGTCGATCCGCCAAATGCGATGGCCCACGGCGCCAATCCACTCTGGATAGCTGCAAATAGCAACAAGCCAAAGATGGCCAGAACAGCAGCGGCATGGTCTTGATTCTTCTTGTTGCGCATGACGGTGCCCCCCCTCTAACGCCCCCGACCTTCACACGGCCAGTGCTTGCGATCTCTCTACCAGTGCCCCATCCACATGTGCGTTCGTCAGGACATTCACGCAATGGTGGTAGCTCGGGGCAGAGCCTACGCTCAGCAGAGACGGAGCACGCACTACTGACAGGATACGGCTTTTGATGTTGACACTCAACTACAATTTAATTACTTTTGCATCCCGAGGTGCATAGAGCATGGATTTTCCAGAGCGGCTTCGGGCATTGCGCAAGGAAGCAGGATTGAGCCAGCGAGACTTGGCGGAAAGGATAGGGGTGGACTTCACCTACCTCAGCAAGATTGAGAACGGACGCGTGGAGCCTCCAAGCGAGAATGTCCTCAAGAACATCTCGCATGAGCTCGGCGCTGTTCTGCAGCGGGACGAGACTGAGCTTTCGGACGAGCTGGTGACCCTAGCCGGCAAGATCCCCTCCGACCTAGCTGGTACGCTCTCGCGAAACCCTGGCGCGGTGCGGTTCCTGCGATCCATCGGCAACGACGTGTTATCACCCAGTGAGTGGAGCCGCCTGCTTCAGGAGCGTAAGGGGCAGAGCCAATGACAGCGAAATACCTTTCCGATGCCCAGCTTGAGTCAATGGCGCACCGTCTCTTGGGGCGGTACGAATCCAGGCACGGGCCTGTCTGCAGTCCGCCGACGCCAGTGGAGCGCATCGTAGAAGAGGTCCTAGACCTGGCGATACTGTGGGAGGTCATTGACGAGCGGCCAGATCAGACTATCCTGGCTGCTCTCTATCCGGCGTTGAAGACAGTGGTCTTCAATGAAGCACGCCGCGATTTGGTCATGGGCCGCCCAGGGCTTTACAACACGATCCTGGCGCATGAGGCCGGCCACTGGGAGGCGCATGTCGACCACGGTCTTCAAACGCAGCCCGCGCTGCCCCAGTTCGATCGGGCCTTCAGCTGCCTCTACCGGAGCAATCGCGTCAGCCAAGATCTCCAGGAGTCGCAGGCCCACAAGTTCATGGGATACCTCTTGATGCCCTTGCCACTGTTATCGGAGGCGGTGCGGGGCCTCGACCTGTGCGATTGGTCGACGCTCTACAACCTACGCGACTCGTTCGGCGTAACGATCAGCGCTCTCAAGGTTAGGCTCGAGCGGCTCGATCTGTTGTACGTCTCCGAGGACCGCCTACTGTACCCGTCAAAGCGGGAGTATGAAGGCCAGCTTCGTCTAGCATAGGGAGTTTTCGTTTTGCCTGGATGTGGAGTTGATATACCACTCAATCATAGTGTATCGTGCATGGTATGACGGCTCACGACCACACATTCCGAATCTTGGCGCTGGACGGTGGCGGTTCGAGGGGAATCTACGCCGCACAGATGCTGGCCTGCATCGAACAGGCGCTCGGAGCGCCCATTCGCAAGGGGTTTGACCTTGTCGCAGGGACAAGCACGGGCTCGATACTGGCCGGGGCTGCCGCCGCCGACATTCCGATGGCGAAGGTAGTCGATATCTACCAGGGCGAAGCGGCGCGCGTTTTCCGGAAGAGATGGTCCGGCCTCTCCCTCTTCCGGAGCAGGTATTCGAGAGAGCCGCTCGAGCAGATGATTCAGCACTGTGTGTCCAACGTGACCCTGGGCGAGATAACAACGCCTCTTATGATCATGGCCTCCGATATCTCCTCTGGACGCGTACACGTCTTCAAGTCCCTATACCTTGAGGAGACGGGAGGGCACTACGTCCGAGACGCGGAGGTATCCCTGAGCGACGCTATCCTGGCGTCATGTTCAGCCCCCACCTACTTCGACCCCAAACCAGTTGGCGACTTCCTCCTGGCGGACGGAGGACTGTGGGCGAACAATCCGTCCATCATGGCGCTGACAGAGGCGCTTTCCCGGTTCGCACAGCCGCTCGAGCAGGTTCGCATCTTGTCCATCGGCGCCGGGCATTCCCTCACCTTCTACTCCAAGAAGCAGCGGTGGGGTCTCGCCACCGGCTGGCAACGGGAGAAACTGGTCGGGTACATGCTCGGACTACAATCGCAGGCTTCGACCAATATGGCTTCACTGCTCCTCGGCGAGCGCTACATGCGGCTTGATCCTCAGATAGGCAACTGGCCCTTGGACGATATCCATCATCTAGGCAACCTCCGGGCGCAGGCCCTTCAGGACTTCGCCAAGTGCAGGAGTTCGATCATGGCGATGATCGAGAGACCGCACGGCTTGGCCGCATCTACGGCCAAGCCGTGTGCTGAAAAATCAGAATACGAAAGGGGTTAGCTATGTCCAAGAACAATGAAGAGTTCCAGCAACTGCTCCGTGAGGAGGTGAACCTCAACCAAACTCGCCTGGACCGGCTCAAGGGCCACGTGGATGCCGTGTCCGGCCACCTTAAAGGCCACCTGACCGGCTACCAGGCCGTTGAATCTCAAGGCTCCTATGCCCTGGGAACTCTCATTAAGCCTGTAGACGACAACGACGAGTACGATGCCGACATTCAAGTCGTGATGGACTATGATCCGCAGTGGGAGTCCAAGCGCTACCTCGATGAGGTCCGCGACGCGCTCGCGCGCAATCCCAACTATGCCGGAAAGCTGAAACTCAGGACCCGCTGCGTCACTATCAACTATGCCGGCGATTTCCATTTGGACGTAGTCCCACGTGTAACCATAGACGGACAACACTACATCTGTAACAGCGTCACCGATGAACTTGAGCCAACTGACGGAAATGGATACCGGGACTGGTTCAATGAGAAGAATCGGATCACTAACGGCAACCTCAAGCGCGTCGTCAGGTTGCTCAAATATCTCCGGGACCACAAGAGCAACTACACCGCCAAGTCGATCATGCTGACCACCCTCGCTGGCAATGCCATCCAACCCTGTGACGAAGGAACCGAGGCTGTCAGTACGGTGGCTGACACATTCGTGACCGTTCTGGAGAGGATAGATAGTTTCCTTCAGCAACACCCCAACATGCCGGATATCTGGAATCCGGTTCTCCCGTCTGAGACCTTCAATCGGCACTGGGACCAGAGGAAATACGCCAATTTCAGGAAAAAGGTGCATGCCCATGCGCTGACTGCGGCGATCGCCAAAGCGCAAGAGTCGAGTTCAGAAGGAATCAAAGTATGGCAAAAGCTCTTTGGGGACGACTTCGGCAAAGGCGTTTCCAACAGGTTGGGTAATGGCGCCAGCGGAGCTTCACTCAAGACGCCAAGCGGACTTCCAAGGCCCAATCCGACGCCGACCGCGGCTGTGCCGTTCCTTCCGCGACCAGGCGAGGCCAGAAGGTTTGGCTAGAGATGAAGAGAGAAGACTGCTTCAATATAGAATCACTGGAGAAATTCGAGGCCGATCTAGCCGCGGCCGAGTTTCAGCCTATCCCCGGCTCCGATCGCTCTCGGTGGCGCGGCGACATCCACCCGGCGTTTGGGTCCCTGACCCGCGCCAGGACGATGGATATTGTCATCAATCCGGGATGGCCGTTCCAGCCTCCGGCTCTACTTGTTCAAGGTCTGCACACCAACCACTCGACTCCCCAAGGACTAGTGTGCATGTGGCGAGAACGGGGAGTACAGCGGCCAATGGACTACTCTTGGCGGCCTGTATTCGAGAATCGAAGAGTGGTGCGCGAATGCCAAAGAGAGTTGGAATGGCGATCGCCTCGACGGAGACGCCTACCTGAACTTTCAACTAAAGTTCAAGGACATAGCGACGTTCGATCTGAAGACGCTTGGCGCTGACCGCTTGGGGTGGGGCGAGTTTCACGGGTCCGTCGTCCGCAGCCGCCCCCGAATCGACCTCGCCCCGGGCTCCTCAAAGAGTCCGCACCACCTTCGGGGCTTGTGGTTGCACGTGGGACAACTGACTACACTGCCGCCGCGTCGGCTGTCCGAGCTGGAGCCTTGCTTGCCCAGGCATCAGCGCAAGGCTTTGGAGAAGGCGCTGGCAAGCCGAAGAAATGCTGACCCCTTCACGGTCAGCGGCGGAGTAGACCTCATCCTTTTCTGCTGGGAACGCAACGGCCGTACCGATGTATTGGCATTGGCCTGTACAGGAACGGCAGATGGAGTGGAGGCAGGCGCTTTGCAACCAGGACCGACCGACGAACAGAGTCTGATCCTCCGCGCCGGCCCGGATGCGCCGTTGCTACGCCCTCTCAAGGTAACCCTGTTCGGCGCCGGAGCCCTGGGCGGACACGTGGCGGCGTTGCTGGCCCAGAGCGGTATCGACTCTCTGGACATAGTCGACCCCGATGTGCTCCTGCCCGGCAACGTAGTTCGGCATATTGCCGGGCACTCGTATACAGGTTCGCTAAAGGCGCAAGCGGTGCACGCTATGATTAACGACCACGCGCCTTGGACTCAGGTAGGCGTATTCCCGGAAGCTCCGTGCACCCCCGGCCGAATACGCCAACGCATAGCTGAAGCAGACATAGTAATCGACGCAACCGGCAGTGAGGCGCTGGCCGGCTCGGTAGCTGTGGTAGCCGCAGAGATGGGGAAGCCGCTTGTTTCCGGGGCGCTCTACCGCGGCGGCTTCATTGGAAGAGTGCAGCGTCAGGCATCCCCGTCCGATACGCCAATCGTTGAGCGGATCGACCCAGAGCGATACCCGACAATACCTGCGGCGGATGACGGTCAGGATTTTGCAGCAGCTCCCCTCGGCTGCTCGGCTCCGGTCAACAACGCTCCGCCATCGTCAGTCACCGCCTGCGCATCCCTCATCGTCCAGGTAGCGATAGATGCAATGACGAATCGGTTCGATTTCCCCGATGAGGTGACTGACGTCTATCGCGCTATCCCGGCACCTCCGTTCGACAAGACAGGGCGCGTGCGATAGATCACTTCCGCCCCATCGCTCAGGCGAGGGGCCTCCCCTGCGCGCCTGCCGCTCATGCGTCATCGTCGGCGCGGCGCTCTCCCATGTCCTCGGCGATCTCTTCGATCTGCTCCAGCGCGGCGCGGAGGTCGTCGAGAATCGCCTTTGAGGAAGCGTGCGCGTTAGCGAGGCGTGGGGATGCCTACGCCCGGGATGGCGAGGGTGCGCGCGGACATCCAGTCGCTGAGCTCCTCCGTCCAGCTCGCGTCCGCAGGGATTGTGGCGGCGGCGGAGCGGATGCGGAACCACTCCGGATCGTCGACGCCGGGCGGCTCAATCCCCTCGTCGCGCAGCGCTTTGACGGCGGAGAGGAGGCGCCGGCGCATGCGGATGATCATCGCGTCGGCAGTGCCGAGGTGCTCCTGCGAGCGGTCGGCCACGCGGCCCATCGGCTCGGTTACAGCCTGGTCTTGCAGGGGCACGGTGGCTATTCCGGAGAACGTCTCCGTTCGCTGCACGGCGCGGTCCTGCATGTAGTCGTTGCTCCAGTTCGCCTTCGGGCGCCACCGCCCGAGGCCGTCGGAGGTCTGCGGCAGAAACTCGCCGACCAGAGCGCCGGTGCGCGCCCTCCATGCGCCGGCCTGTTCGAGCGGCCCAGTGGGGTTCCAGCCAAGGGCGTAGACCATGGTGTTGTGGTTGTCGAGCGGCGCCCAGATGTGGCCCGGAACGAGCCCGTTCGGGCGGGCGGGGAAGTAGGTGTAGAACGGAAAGAGGAAGTTGCTGACGCGCCAGTACGTCGAAGGGGCGCCGCTGGCGGAGTCGTGGGCGTCGATGTCGCCGTAGCGCGCGCCGAACATGGCTCCGTAGCGGGTGGAGACGACCTCGATGCGGGGCGGGTGCTCTCTTCTCCATGTATTGGTGGCGTCCGCCGCGCGTTCGAGTTTGCCGTGCAGGAAGCCGGAGTGCGTAGTGTCGATGTCGCCTTCGAGGGCCTGCACCCAGTTGCACTCCCGCATGAACGGCGATATCTGTCGCTGGTCTTCCGGCATGTCCATCCACTCGAACCCGGGCAGAGGGGGCGGCTGCGTGCGGGGGCCCATGTAGGCCCAGATAAGGCCGGCGGCCTCGCGGCAGGGGTAGCCGGCAGGCTTCAGCTTGTCCTTGAATGTGCTGTCGGGAGGCTCGTTCGGCATATCGACGCAGCGCCCGGCGACGTCGAACTTCCACCCGTGGTAGATGCAGCGGAGCCCGCCCTCCTCGTTCCGTCCGAAGTAGAGGGACGCGCGCCGGTGCGGGCAGCGCTCGGGGAGAAGCCCGACCTGTCCGTGCGAGTCGCGGAAGATGACGAGGTCTTCGCAGAGGATGCGGAGGCGGACAGGGGCGCCGTCGGGTTCGGGCAGCTCTTCCGACATCATCACAGGGATCCAGTAGCGGCGGACGAGGTTGCCCATGGGCGTCCCGGGCGATATGTCGGTGAGGAGTTCGTTCTCTTGCGCGCTGAGCATAAGTTGCCTCCCTTGCGCATTGTGGGCGGTGGAAGCGCCGCCCTCCCTCTTGCATCTCGCGTCCCTGGCGGGGGAACGTCCCCGGCGCGTCGGGCCGGGATGCGGCCCGCAAAAGTCTACGGGGCCGCGCCCGGGCGCACGCGGAAGATGCGCTGCGTCATCCCAAACGGTAATCTACGCCTAAACGTCTCGGGATGCACATGAGGAGGCGGCGATGGCGCGCATAGATGTGGACGCTCATGTAGACGAAACGGATGCGACGTGGGAGTTTCTGACCGAATCGGAGCGCGCCTACAAGCCGATCACGGCAGACCCCGGAGTGCCGACCGCCGCGGGCGACAGCCGCCCTCACCGCTTGTGGCTCATCGACGGCGGGCTGCGGCTCAGGCGGTGGCGCGACGATGTTCGCACCGGCACCGTGCAGGCGACCCGGGAACTGGCCGATGTGCCTGCGCGCCTGGCGCAGATGGACGAGCTCAACGTCGATGTGCAGGTGCTCTACCCCACGATGTTCCTGAGCGGGTTCACGGGGAAGGCGGAGGTCGAGGCCGCGCTCACGGGCGCCTACAACCGCTGGATGGCCGACGCCACCGAAGAATCCGGCGGGCGCCTGCGCTGGGTCGCGCTGGCGCCGATGCTCGACATCGAAGAGGCGGTCGGCGGGCTTCGCTGGGCCAAAGAGAACGGAGCGTGCGGCGTTCTCAAGAAGGGCGTCGAGTGTGGGCGCAGCAGCAGCGATCCGTACTTCTTCCCTCTGTACGAAGAGGCGAGCCGCCTCGATATGCCGGTATGCATCCATACCGGCACGGGCAATCCCCCCGGCTCCGGCCCGGACATCGGCGGGCGGCTCAACGCCATTACAGCGTTTACCGATCTGGCGATGAGCGATGTGCCCGAACGGTTCCCCGACCTGCGCGTAGGCTGGATCGAAACGGGGGCGTCCTGGGTGCCGTTCCTTATGGCCGACCTGATGGCCAAGGCGCAGAAGCTTACGTTCCGCCCGTTCGATTTCCGCAGCGACCTGTTCCGTCGCTGCCGCTTCTACGTCGCATGCGACACGACCGACGACCTGCCTTACATTCTGAGCTACGGCGTCGAAGACAGCCTGATGATAGGCACGGACTACACGCACGCAGACCAGTCCGCCGAGCTGCGCGCCCTCGACGTGATCGAGCGCCGCGAGGCGGAGGGCGAGCTCCCGCCGGGCGTCGCTCGCAAGATAGTTGAGGAGAACCCGCGCCGTTTCTACGGCATCTGAGGCCTGACAGGAAGGGCCCCGGGGGCCAGGGGGAGCAATGGAAAGGTTGCGCTTGGCCGGACAGGCATAGAGGCGACCAGGCTCGGGTTCGGCGCGCTCGAGATGCGCGATGTCGTGCAGAGCGGCGGACGGCTCCCGAACGAGGAGCATGCAGGCATAGTGCTGAACGCCGTGCTGGACGCGGGCATCAACTTCATCGACACCGCGCCGGGCTACGGTCGGAGCGAAGAGTTCATCGGGCGATTTATAGGGCGCCGGCGCAGCGAGTACTACCTCGCGACCAAGTGCGGGCGCCCGCAGACCGGCGCGCCGCATTCCCAGTCGGAATGGTCGCGTGAGGCTATTCTGCGCTCGATAGACGACAGCCTTCGCCACCTCGGAACCGACTACGTGGACATTCTGCAGCTTCGCGGCCCGAAGGTTGAGGACGTTGAAGCGCACGACTGCGTAGGGGCGCTCAAGGAGGCGCAGGCGGCGGGAAAGACGCGCTTCATCGGCGTTTCGGCAACCTTGCCGGACATCGAGACGTTCGTGGGGTGGGGAGTGTTCGATACATTTCAGATCGTCTACTCGGCGCTCGAGCCGGAACACGAGGCGATCATCACGTCGGCTGCCGCAGCCGGGGCGGGCACGATCATTCGCGGCGGTTCGGTCAAGGGCGCGCCATTGCGCGAGCAGGGCCGCGGAGGCGAGTTCCCAACGGTGCGAAGGCGCTGGGTGGAGTCCGGCCTGTCCGACTTGCTCCAGGGCGCTGATCTTGTGTCGACAATGTTCCGCTACGCGCTTGCGCATCAGTCGGCGCATACGTTCATCAACGGCACGAAAGAGCTCGACCATCTAAAGGCGAACATCGCGGCGGCGGAGGCCGGGCCCCTGGACGACGACCTGTACGCAGCGATACGCGAGCGGGTAACGGCTGTTGTAGCGCGGGAAGGACAGGTCTAGCTCCGCACAGTCCGAGCGCTCCGCGCACGCCTCCCTGCTGTCCAGGGCGCGCTGGGTCACTAACATTTGGCGCTGCCGGCGGCGCCCGGCCCGGTCCGGTACGGGAGCTGAATTTCCGGAGTACAATCGCGGCGCAGCGACCTGCCACAGAGCGGCGCAGCGACCCTCATAGAACGGCTGGCTGAGGAGGGCTAGCGTATGGCCACAGCGAGCGCCGTCTCCACCGAACCCGACCTGCGTGACCATGTAGCGGCGGGCGCCGTCATCAGCAGCCATACGCTCCAACACCTGTACGGTCATGCGTTCTGGGTCGTGCTGCCGGTCATCTACGACACGCTGGGGCTTACGCCGATAGCGGCGGGGCTCGTCGGCACGGTGCGCAACGTCGGCAGCGGGATCTCGTCGACCGTGGGGGGATTTCTGGTGGACCGGCTGCAGCACCGCCGCCTGGCGATCCTCTACATCAGCCTCGTCTCAATGGGGCTGGGCTATTTTCTGGTAGGGAGCGCGCCGACCTACGTAATTATCCTGGGAGCGCTGGCGCTCGCCTCGGTGGCGGGGTCGGTGTGGCATCCGACGGCGCGCGGACTCCTCTCCCAAATCTATCCGCGCCGGCGCGGATTCATGATATCGGTCGACCGTTCGGCGGGGGCTGTCGGCGACACCGTAGGCCCGTTGGCGGCGGGGGCGCTGCTCACATACCTGGCGTGGCAACAGATCTACTATGCGGCGTTCCCCCTCGCGCTCCTGTTCATGGTCATACTGTGGATGCTGCTCCGCCGGTCGGAGGCGTTTCAAGAGGTCGGCGCCCGCTCGCGAGGAAGGTCGCGTCCCTTTACTGATCAGATCCGCGACCTTCGAGGGCTGTTCCGCGAGAACCGCAGAATTCTGTCGCTGCTCATCATTATCAAGGCGATCGCAGGCTTCGGGCAGGGCGGCCTGTTTATGTGGTTGCCGCTCTACCTGCAAGAGAGCGTAGGGATGGGCCCGGCAGGCATAGGGTTCCACCTCGCGCTGCTTACGGCAGTGGGCATAGCGACCAACCCGGCATTCGGCTACCTCTCCGACCGGATCGGCCGTATGCCGGTCATCGTCATCGTGCTGACCGCAAAGGTGGCGATTGCCGCGCTCATCGCGCTATCCGGCTTCGGCCTCACGCTTACGCTGCTGGTGGCGGCGATGGGAGCGTTCAACCTCGTCGTCAATCCGCTCGTCCAGACCTGGGCCCTCGACGTCGCGCACGGACGCAATCTGGAAGGCACGACGCTGGGAGTGCTGGACGGCGCCAACTCCATCTTCCGCGGCGCCGGGCCGCTTATGACCGGCGTAGTCGTAGCCCTCTGGGGATTCGAATCGCTGTTCTGGTACATCGCCGCAATGAGCGCTGCAGCGCTGTTCGTGGTGCTCTTTACGCTGCCGTTCGCCCACTCGGGTTTCAGAAGGGCGAATTAGCAGGCGGGCCAGGGCGGCGACTGACGACTCTGAAAGGAGAGGGGAAGCGATGCTCGAGGCGGCGGAGAAATTCGTGAGTCAGGTGCGGGCGCTCTTTGCCGAGGAGATGAGCGACGCCGAGCGCTGGGCGCGCACGGGCGAGCTCATGCGCGACCTTGTCGCCGACCCCGCCGTGCAGGCGCTGGCCAGAGAGTGGCCCGCCACCGACCGGACGAGTTCGGGGCGGACGCGCACAGGAAACCTGCTGTTCTACGAGGATCCCGACTACGGCTTCATCGTGAGCGCGATGGCCAAAGAGGGCGGCCACCGTTCGAGCGTCCACGACCATGGCCGGATTTGGACGCTGTACGGGCTGGCGCAGGGAAGCGAGCAGATCAACCGCTACCGCCGCGCCCGCGACGACTACGAGGAGCCGGTGGAGGTCGTGCAGGAGAGCAGCTTCGTCATACGTCCCGGCGACGTGGATGTCGTGCCGCCGTTCCAGGCGCACCAGGAGATTACGGTCGGGGAGCGCAGCGCAGCCGTCATCGTCCGGAGCGAGAGGCCGGGAGAGGCGGTGCAGCACAACTACAACCTGGAGACCGGGCAGGTGCGCGGCAGGCCGGGCGGGCCGGAGATGATCCCCTACGCGCTCGAAGCCCCCGCATCTGCGGCCACTGGCTGACCCTCCAATGCCGCCTGTCGCGTTCGGAGTCCAGTACAACGGGATCTCGATGGCGAGCGTTATCGGCCCGCTCGAGTTTGCCGAGCAGGCCGAGACTCTGGGGTACCGCTCGTACTTCGCGCCGGAGCTGGAGACGCTTCCTGCGCTCGACCCCTTTATCCTGCTGGCGTCCGTCGCCCAGCGCACGCGGCGGATGCGCCTGGGGACGGGGGTTGCGGTGCTGCCCTTCCGTAGTCCGTACCAGATGGCGAAGATAGCGGCCTCGATAGACGTCCTTTCGAGCGGGCGTATGACGCTGGGGTTGGGCTCGGGCGGCGTCTTCAACAACGACTTCAGCGTCGAGGGCGTGCGCGCGCAAGACCGCGGCGCCATAACGGACGAACGCCTCGCCCTCGTCCGCAGACTCCTCTCGGAGCCCAGCGTTACGCATCACGGCGCTGTTCATCGCATGGAGCAAGCGGCGCTGGCGCCGCGCCCCGTTCAGCAGCCGCTCCCCATATGGACAGGCGCGATGTGGAACGGCGGATTCGCTCCGCGCGCGCTGGAGCGAACGGCGCGCTGGGCCGATGGGTTTCATCCGCACGGGATGACGCCGAAAGGCTACGCCGAGGGGAAAGCCGCTATCGAGGAGATGGCTGTCTCGTATGGACGCGACCCGACAGCGTTCGAATGGTCGTGCAATATGTACGTCTGCATCGGCCGCACGAAGGACGACGCCTATAAGGATGCGCAGGCGGCGATGCGGCAGCGTTTCGGCGCGGACGCGTGGGGTCTCGACCCGGCGACGCTCCCGCTTGGCGCCCCGGCGGACTGCGCCGAGACGCTGGAAGCGTTCGTTGAGGCGGGCGTGGGACATTTCACCATCAACGCGCTCTGTCCGCCCGAGGATCTGCTGCCAATCTACGAACAGTTCGCCGCCGAGGTCATTCCTCGCTTCGCCGGCTGAGCCCTGGTCAGGCGCCGACGCGGTGCTTCGGGCGCGCGCTTGCGCCGAAGTCGCGATGGTCTTCGAGCCAGCGCTCGACCTCTGCGCGGTCGCCGGGCGGGTCGGGCGGGGCAGGCGCCTCGCCGCCGTTGTAGATGCGGGCCGCCGTTCGCCAGACGACTTTCTCGCAGGTCTCGCTGGGGAGGTCTCCCAAGTCTTCGGGAATGAGGATAATGAGGATATGGGAGTCCGGCCAGGTGCAGGCGGGATGGGGGTAGTCGTTCGACCACATCACGTTGTCGCGTCCGAAATCGCGCAGCAGATAGGCGCCGACGGCGTCGGAGATGAACGTGCAGGCGACCTGCCGCTTGAAGTACTCGCTCGGCGGCATCGGCAGCGTTGTGCGGCGGCTCATCGTGTAGTGGTCGGCCTCCTGGAGCCAGAAGGGGGCCCATCCGGCGCCGGTCTCGGCGACGGCCACCTGCAGGCGCGGGTAACGTTCGAGCACGCCGGAGCCGATGATGTGGAGGAGCGAGTCCATCGCATCGAACTTGTGTCCGTTGATGGAATGGAGCGGGATAGCGGCGGGGTCGCGGGGCCGGGCCTCGGCGCGTCCGTTGATGTGCATATTGAGCGAGGCGCCCAGATCCTGGGCCGCGGCCCAGAATGGCTCGTAGCGTTCGGAGCTGTAAGGCAGCTCCCGGGGCGGGGCGATCCAGATGTCGACCCTCCGGAGGTCGGCTTTCATGAACCGCCGCATCTCCTCGATCGCATTGTCGACGTTCCAGAGCGACACCATGCCGAGGCCCCAGTAACGGTGGGGCGCGACGCTGCAGAAGTCGATCATCCAGTCGTTGTAGACGCGGAGATGGGCCTCCTGCAGCTCGAGGTCGTCGATGAGCCACGCCCGGACGGCCAGCGTGGGATAGAGCACTTCGGCGCAGACGCCGTCGAGAGCAAGGTCTTTCAGCCGCTCGTGAGGATCCCAGCAGCCGGCGCGGAGATGGTGGTTGGTCTCGAAAGGGCGCTCGTCGAACTGGAGGGCGCGGCTGCGGAACCTGGCGGGAAGCTCCCGCTCCCACAGGTCGGGAGGCTCGCCCATGTGAGAGTCGGCGGAGATGCGGAGTTCCTGGGCCGGGGGTTCCGCTGCTTGCATCGGGCGCCTCCGTCAGTGGGCCGGGATGGCGTAATCATAAGCGGGGGCGGGTACGGCATCAACCGCGGCGAAGACTGCTCAGCCCGCTCAGCTGCGCTCTCCCTAAGGGGGTCTGGGGGAGCGGACGCTCTCCCAGCAGCGCGCCAGCGCTGAGGCCACCCGGCGCTATCGCGCGCCAACGCATCATCTCTGAACAGTTGTAAGACTTGCGCAGCTTGGGGGCAATCTGGCGCACATGCTGGGGGTTCTAGCCACCGGCGCCCGGCGCTCCGTCCCCGCAAAGGGCGGAACGCCGGGCGCGCGTCCTATAGAGGCCGCCACCGCGCGACGCGGCTAAATCGGCGTTACGGTTAGGTCGGCGTCGTACTCGGGGTGCACGGGAGTCTGGTGACTCAGTTCGACGACTTTGCCGGTTTGCGACGATTCCACCATCGCGAAGATCGCTTCCGCCGTCCCCATTCCCCAGCGTCCCGAGTGGTAGACGGGCTTGTTGTTGATCACCGCGTCGTAGAGTTCGTGCACTTCGCCCCTGCTGTGGATGTTGGAGACGCCCGTAACCTCGCGCACGCCGTTGTCGTCGTAGATGAGCACGCCCTGGGAGCCGATGCGCATATCCCCCCGCTCGCACGTAACGAAGATAGTTCCGGGGTCGCCGGTGTCGTTGAGGCCGGAGCGGTCGCCCGGCTCGCGCGTTATCTGGCGCCCGAAGTTGCCGCGCCCGCCGTCCGACCGGAGGGCCTCGGCGAACTGCTGGGCCTCGACCTTCCCGCCGATGCGGAGGTCTTGCTTGTCCTGCTCTTCGTCGCGGATCCCTTGCTGCATCTCTTTGCGAACGCGGACGAGGTTTTCGATGGAGCTGCGTCCTGAAGCCGGCCCGTTGATGTCGCTGAGCGTGAAGTAGCCGTAGCCGTTGTGGGTTGCAGTGGCGACGGCGCCGTCTTCGAACTCGAAATGGGCGGTGTAGTAGCCGGGCATTGGGCGCTCGGGCATCCACTGGCCTACCTTGCCCCATACGCGCTTCACCATTCCGCCGCCGAGCAGCCGCACAGTGTCGATCTGGTGCGGGCCTTGCCGGTAGGGCACGCCTCCGCCTTGCGCGAAATCGAGTTCGTCGGGCGTGCGTGGCCGGAGCATCCAGTCGGTGTACGCGATGAGGTGAATGGCGCGGACGGCGCCGAGCTCGCCGGACTCGATGACCTTGCGCATCGTGCGGTAGGGGAGCGCAAAGCTTGCAGTGTGGGCGCAGACGAGATGCACGCCCGCCTTGTCGCACTCCTCAACCATCTGCTCGGTCTCCTCGAGCGAGATGGCCATGGGCTTCTCGACCATAACGTGCTTGCCGTGGCGCGCGGCGGTGATGGTGTGCTCGGCGTGGAAGCGGTTGGGCGAGGCGATATAGACGGCGTCGACGTCGGGGTCTTTGCAGATGTCCTCTGCGTGTTCATACACCTTGGCGTCCGGGAACCGTTCCTGGAAGCGCTCGCGGGTGACAGGCACGACGTCGCATCCCGCTGCGAGGCGGACGATGTCGGGTTGCTGGACGACCGACCGAAGGATCTCGAGCCCCCCTACGCCGATGCCGATGACGCCGATGTTGATGCGCCGAGTGGTTGGTTCTGCCGTAGTGGTCATAGGTGCGCCCTCCTGGACTGCATTCTTTGCGTCTGCGGGGATTGTGCGCCTTTTACATTTGCGCGTCGAGTGGCGCGACAAGCTTGGCGCCTGTTCAGCGTTCCGGGAACCGCTGAGTCTTCCCAGGGGGTCTGGGGGAGCGGACGCTCTCCCAGCTGCGCGCCAGCGCTGACCGCCGCCCACCGCTATCGGGCGCCAGGAGCTGCTGAGAGCAGTACGCAGGAGCGCCGCCTCTTGCCCGCAGGGTCGCGCGAACCGCTACAATCGACTTCCGCCCGGCGCGAGGATGCGCCGGCAGGGGAGGGGGCGCCTCATGAACTACCACTTCATCTCCGGCGACTCGCACCTGGAGGTGGACACTGCAAACTGGACGCCTCGCGTCCCCGAGCAACACCGAGACCGCGCGCCCAAGCTTGTGCGGCTCGACGACGACACTGACGCCTGGTTCATCGACGGCAGGCAGACGCGCCGCGCGAATGCAGCCGACCTGTACGGCGGCAAGGGCCGCGAACAGCACCTGCCGTCGGGCGTGAAGTACGAGGGCACGCCCGGCACCGGCTCGCCTCAGCAACGGATGCAGGAGCAAGACATCGACGGGGTCGACGCCGAAGTGCTCTTCCCTGCGCAGGCGACAGGCCCGAGGATGTGGCGGATGGTGGACGACGATGCAGCCTACCTCGCCATCGTTCGCGCCTACAACGACTGGCTCATTCAGGACTACTGCGCCGCAAATCCCGACCGGCTTGTTGGCGTAACGATCCTGCCGATCATCGAGGATTTGGACGCCCACATCGCAGAGCTGCGGCATTGCAAGGAGATAGGCGCCAGGGCGGTGATGCTGATGGACTTCCCGTCCGGCAAGCAGTACCCAACTGTCGAGGACGACCGGTTCTGGGAGACGGCGATCGACCTCGATATGCCTGTTACGGTGCACGTCGACCTCGAGCGCACCGGGAAAGGGCCGTTCCTCGACTACCCGAAGGCGACGCCGGAGCTGCTGAAGCAGCTGGAGGCGCCGGGCCGGAGCTTCCCGGAGCAGATGGCGCGGTTCGGGCCTGTGAAGGGCAGCGGCGCGCTGCCCGCCGTGCAATGGACGCTGTCGGGCCTGTTCGACCGCTTCCCCACGCTGAAGATTCTGTTTGCGGAGAACCAGATTGGGTGGATCCCGTTCTTCCTGCAGAGCGCGGACATCCGGTATGAGCGGAACCGGCATTGGGCGGAGAGCTTCCTGGGCTTCGCGCCGCTTTCGCGCCCGCCGAGCGAATATATGCTGGAGCACACGCTGTGGGGATTCCAGTACGACCGGGTGGGCGTTCTCTCCCGCGAGCAGCTGAACGTCGATAACCTCATCTGGGGGTCGGACTTCCCGCATCAGTAGTCGGACTGGCCGGATTCGATGAAGATTCTCGATCAGGCGTTCGAGGGAGCGCCCGAGGACGTGCGCTACAAGATGACCTGCGGGAACGCGATCGACTTCTTCCGGCTCGACGCGAGCTAGCAGGAGAAGGCCGCATCTGCCGTAACTACCGACAAGAACGCTTGCGGCCATTCCGAATGGCTGCAAGCTTCGCTCAGGAGTAAGCTCGCCTTCCTATGGACCACGTAGCCCGCTTGTCCCGGCGCATCGTCGCCGCGCGCTGGTTCGAGTTCGCTATTCTCGCGCTCATCCTCGGTACGGCGGGGCTGCTCGGACTCGCAACCTCGGATGGCATAGTGGCGAGCTACGGGGGCTGGATCGAGACGGCCAACCAGGTCATCCTCGGCGTCTTTATCGTCGAGGCCCTCCTCAAGATGACGGCGCTCGCGCCGCGTCCGCAGCGCTACTTTCGCGACGGCTGGAACGTGTTCGACTTCGCCGTGATCTTGTTCGCGCTTGTGCCTGCGGCGGGGCCGTTCGCGATGGTGGCGCGGCTGGGCCGCCTCATGCGCGTGCTGCGCCTCATCTCCACAATCAAGGAGCTCCGGGTGATCGTCGGGGCGCTTGTCCGCTCCATCCCCAGCGTGGCGAACGTCATGCTGCTGATGAGCATCATCGTCTACATCTACGCGATCATCGGCCATCACCTGTTCCACGAGACAGACCCCGAGCACTGGCGAACGCTCGGCGTCTCGCTGCTCACGCTATTCGAAGTGATCACTCTGGAGGGCTGGGCGGAGATTATGGCCGCCTCGATGGAGCATCATCCACTGTCGTGGATCTTCTTCGTGAGTTTCGTGATGGTGGGCACGTTCGTCGTAGCGAACCTCGTCATTGCGGTGGTTATCAACAACCTCGACGAGGCCAAGATCGAACAGCTGAGCAGCCTGCAGGGGCCGCCGACCGCGGAAGAGCTGCTTCGCGAGCTCCGCGCTACGCAGGCGTCGCTGCAACGCCTCGAGTCCCGGCTGGCGGGACAGACGACCCCCGACGATCCCCGTCAGCCGTAGGCCGGCGGCGGGCGTTGGCCGGGGCTAGCGCGCCGGCGGGTGCGATTGATGGGGGTCCGCTCCCCGCGCGCGGAACCAGTAGTAGATGCCGTCCCAGTAGGGCTCGGGGTTGACGTAGAGGACGTCGCCGCCTGGCGTGCGCGCGAGCACAAGGCTGCCCCACTGCTCGGGATCGCGCTGTTCGGGGTCGACTTCGAGGGCGGAGACGTCGGTGTCGAGCGCGGCCATGTCGTTCAGGAAATCTTTCAGCAGGGCGGAGTCTGCGCTCCACGTGCGCAGGACGGTGTTGCTGTCCTCTCCGAACTCGCCGACGTACAGGATGACGTCGCTTCCTTCGCCTTTGGTTCGCCACTCTATTCGGGTAGTCATTGTTGCCGCCGTCTCTTCGCCGTCTCCCAAGGCGGGCCTTGCGGAGGGTCGCAGCGCAAGGCCTGCGTTCCTAGAAGAACGTGTTTACGACTTTGGGGAGCATCACGTTTTGGGCCAGGATTATCTTGCGCCTTACGATTTTGAAGTTCGTCTCCGGGTCGCGGCGCAGCAGGTCTTCCCGTCTCCCGACGAAGTGGTTCACCTCGTCCTGGAGGCGGTTCTGGTAGCAGAAGAACTTGCTGTTCACCCGTATGCCGTCGCTCCCGGATTCCACGAGCTCGATGTTGGTGATGAGGTGCTCGAACCGCGAGACTGGCTCTTCGGGCCAGTGGATGCCGGTGTTCAGCTGCCGGATCCGCCCGGCGAGGACGTCCTTCCCTTCATCGAACCAGTTGATTTCGGTATCGACGTCGGTGAACTCCAGATCCCAGTCCCCGAACTTGATATTCCGGCGCATGGGCATCCAGTAGTGGAGGTCGTCGTCGAGAAGGTCGAGCCACTCTTCGAGCCTGCGCTCGTCGAGCAGCCGCGCCTCCTTGTAGAGGAACTGTTCCAATTCGTATCGAAGCGCCGCGCCGGCCAGCGTCTGTTCGAGCGCGCCCGACTCAACCATCGCGTTCCTCCTCAGTCGACGGGAGGGGCCGGCAGGCCCGGGCCGCCTATCCTGTCGCCTCTCGCACCTCGTTGAAGAAGACGTACTCCTCTTCGCCCACCTTGGCGGGGTCGGGATGTTCCGTGAAGCGCACGAGCACGTAGGCGCCGTCGCGCGGGTTCGCGGTTATCTCCCCGGCGGCGCCGTAGATGAGGGTTACGGATGTTCCCTCGGGGAGGTTTCGGAACACGTCAGCCCCGTTTGGGCCGCTGAGGACGTACTTCGTTGGTTCGGTCACGGCTATCCCTCTACCAAATGCGATGGTCTGCCTGCTTGTTCACGGGGTAGAGGTCGTCCCAGCTGGCGGCCTCCATAAAGGCGAGCCACCGGCTGAAGCGGGCGCGCTGCGCCTCTTCGGTGTACGAGCCGTTGAACACCACGCCCGGCATTTGGTCGTTGTATTCGCCCCGTTTGAGCCCGTTCGCGAAGAAGTAGTCGAGCTTGCGGGCCCTCGCGCCCTGGCTTGCGGGGTAGACGTAGTTCCAGTTTTCCATGTCGTCGGACTCGAAGAAGCCGACGGGGCCGTTGAAGCGTTCGGAGTAGTGGCGGACCGCGTCGCGCACGTGCTTGGGGGCCGTCTTGTCGACGCCGGAGAGGGTCCAGCGCTCCACGACGCCGACGGAGTGGGGGTTCCACCAGCGGAGGCGCCAGCTGTCGACCATGACGCAGGGGAAGATGGCGAAGTGGCCGCCGCCCCAGCCGTGGGGAGCCATGACCCGGTCGGCGTAGAGGCTGGCCTTGCGGTCGCGGGCCTCGCGGAAGTAGTCGTCCACACCGGCCTCGTACCACTCATTCTCGTACTCGGGAACGCCGGGTTGGTGATAGAGCGTGCACATGCCGCCGTGGCCCAGGTTATGGTCGCCGATGGCGTACTTGCTCTGCGGGAACGGGACAGCCTTCCGCTGGCGGTCGCGGCCCCCGAGCGCGCCGCGGTCCTGATGCAGCTTGGCTGCAGCGGCGGAGCGGTGAGTCATCGCCGTGTGCGTCAGGTCGGTGACTGATGTGAAGCCGGGCACCTTCCAGTTCGTCGGGAGGCGGTGCCGCTGGAAGGGCGGGAACATGTCGAGCCCGCCGTCCACGCCGTCGCTCGACTGCAGGCAGTGGCGGAGGCTCTCGGCGAAGGGGCCGAGGTACTCTTCGAACGAGGGGGCCTTCGGATCCCACGTGGCCCAGAGCGAGCCGTGGAAGTTCTTGAACTGCGCGACTTCGGAGAGCCCCCACTCATCCTTCTTCAGCTCGCCTGCGTACGCTTCGGGGGAGTACTGGAAGCCTGCTCCCACGAGGCATCCCTTGGTGTCGTACGTCCAGGCGTGGAAGGGGCAGGTGAAGATGAGCGTGTTGCCCTGGTCGTAGCGGACGACCTTCATGCCGCGGTGCCTGCAGGAGTTGAGGAACGCGCGGATCTGGTTGTCTTTCCTGTCCCGCACGAGGAGCACCTCTTCCGTGCCCATGCGGGAGATGACGAAGTCGCCGGGGTTGGGGAGCTGGCTCTCGTGGCCGAGGAAGAGCCAGCAGCGCTGGAAGATCTGCTCCATCTCCTGCTCGAAGATGTCGGGGTTGACGTAGAGTTCCCGGCTGACCGTCCCGCGATCGGGGTCGATGTATTCGCGGATAGAGCGGTCTCCGCGCGCACGAATGATGGCTACCATGGCTGCCTCCTTGGCGAATACCACACGTGTTTGCCTATCGTTGGGACGAATCGTAACCACTTGCAGGAGGGATGTCTATATCTGCGGAGGCAGCCCGATGGGGGCTCCGCCTAGCGGCGATGACAAGGGAAAATTCGGTGAAGAGACGGTTTCGGGTTCGCCTGCGGCTCCCTGCGAACCCTGGCGCCGCCCTGAAGAGCCACCGCCCTGGACGGCGCCGGCAAACCTGCCTCGCGCTAGTGCGGAACGGCGAGGTTGACGGCGGGCGGTTCGTTGGTTTCGGCGTAGAGCCAGCCGCGCATGTTGTCGTACCACGACTCTCCCTTGGGAAGCGTGCCGATGGCGGAGCGTACGCGATACCACTCCGGGTTCTCGACGCACGGCGGGGCTACGTCGTCATAGCGCAGCGCTTTCGCCGCGCCGAGGAGCCGCCGCCGCACCTGAATGATCATCGCGTCCGATGTGCCCAGGTGCTCGATCGTTCGGTTCTGTATGGGGCCCATGCTCTCGGTTACAGCCTGGTCTTGCAGGAAGACGGAGGCGATGCCGGTGAACGTCTTCGTTCGCTGTTTGCGCCGGTCGATCTCGTAATCGTTCGACTTGTTGGCGCGGGGACGGAAGCGTCCGAGCGGGCCCGCCGTGTCGGGGAGGAGTTCGCCCGCGGGGCTGATCGCGAGGCCGCGGTTGCCGAACCGTTGGGTTTCGCCGACAGGCCGTGACGGGTGCCAGGACACCGTCCACGCCATTGTGTGGTGATCGTCCATCGGCACCCAGATGTGGCCGGGCACCAGTCCGTCAGGGGCGGCGGGGAAGAATGCGAAGATGGGGAAGAGGAATTGTGTAATCCGCCAGTAGGTGGTTTCGGGGTTTTCCTCGCGGTTGGCGCCGTAGACGACGCCGTAGTTGGTGGGGATGATCTCGAGCTTGGGATGCTTGTCGCGGTGCCAGACGCCGAGAGAGCCGGACTGGTCAGGGTCGAGCCTGCCGTGCAGAAAGAAGAGATGGCTGGTGTCGATGTCGCCCTCGAGGCCCTGCATCCAGTTGCAGGAGCGCTGGGCGAGCGCAAAGCTGCGCTGCTCGGGCTTCACGAGCGCCCACTCGAACTGGGGGAGTCCCGGCGGCTCGCCCTCGCCGAGGTAGGCCCAGACGACGCCGCCGTGGACAGCGCCGCGGTAGGCCCAGGCGCGGATCTTGTGCTTGAAGTTGCTGGCGTCCGGCTCGTTGGGCATATCGACGCACTGGCCGGAGACGTCGAATTTCCAGCCGTGGTAGACGCAGCGGAGGCCGCTCTCCTCATTGCGTCCGAAGAAGAGGGACGCTCCGCGGTGAGGGCAGACTTCGGAGAAGACGCCCACGTCGCCGTTGGAGTCGCGGAAGAGAACGAGGTCTTCGCCCAGCAGGCGGAAACGCTGGGGGTCGCAGTCCGGCCCGCCCAGCTCTTCTACGGGCATCACGGGGAGCCAGTAGCGCCGCATGAGGTCGCCCATCGGCGTGCCCTTGCCCACGCGCGTCAGCGTTTCGTTGTCGGCTGCGCTCAGCATTGCATCCTCCCTGGCGGCTCTTTGGCGGCGCTGCGGTATGCTGTTATCGTAGCGGCATTCTAAGGGAGTTGCCGCCGCGGCGGTAGCGCCTGCGCCGCGTTTCCGCTGAAGTGCAGGCAGCGCGTTGACGCATTTGGCGCATTAAGCAAGATTCGGCAAGAGAGATTCGGCAGAGGAGAGAACGCTATGGCGATTAACCCGTATACGCTTCCGGCTGAGCTGCAAGGCTGGCGCGGAGAGACGATAAGCGGCGCGCACAAGCGCAAGTGGTACACCCTGGTCGAGAACGACAAGTGCCTCGTTACGGCGCTGCTGCTGATCCCCGGAGAGGTGGGGATTCGCCATTCTCACGAGTCGGGCGAGCTCTCCGTTCACTTTTCGGACGAGATGCGTCCGGAGGTTACGTGGAACCCTCCGGGAGTCGTGCACGGGGGCGTTCCTGCGCCGGCCAATCCGGTCGAGGCGGCCGTCGAGGGCCTCATTGACGAGGAGGCTATCCGCGCGTCGGGCAATCCGGAGTTCGCCCGCTTTGTGGCGAGCGTGCTGGAGGCCCACGTGAAACGGGTTGACGAGATAGTCGCGGAGCGCACGCGCCCCGCTCCTGCTCCGCGGGTGATTGTCGATGTGCTGTTTCCGCCGTTCAGGACGACCATCGTCGACCCGGGCGTCGCCGACAGCAAAACCGTTACGGGGCAGTGGTACGACTAAGCCGGCGACAGGAGAGCAGGCGGACGCGCTGGACGTAGCTGGACGCAACGGAAGGGGGCGCGCGCTATGGGGCGGACGTACAACGGGCCTATCTACGACGGGGACGGCCATGTGCTGGAAAACAGAGAGGGCATTATCGCCCGGATGTCGCCGGAGATGCAGGCCACGCGAGCGGTCGACCGTATGCGTCGCCGTGGCGTTTTCCCGGAGCTCGACAACTACCACAATCTGCTGACGGTCTCGCCCGAAGGGTCGTTCTCGAACCCCGACGAAGCCCGGGGCTGGTCGCGCTTTATGGACGAGCTTCGCATCGGGGGAGCGGTACTGTACCCGACCGACGCGCTCGCAGTGGGGCGGATGGTCGATCTCGACCAGGTGGTCGCGGCGGCCTCCGCCTATAACGACTGGGTGCATCAGGAGTATATGCAGCGGGACGAGCGGCTCCAGGCCGTCGCTCTGCTTCCGATGCAGGAGCCGGAGATTGCGGCGGCGGAGTTGCGCCGGGCCGTGCAAGACCTCGGAATGTGCGGCGGCATGCTGCCCGCCGCCGGTCTTGTCGGGCATCTTGGCGCGCGTCAGTACTGGCCCGTGTACGAGGAGGCGAACCGTCTGGGGTGCTGCCTTTCGGTGCACGGCGGCTCGTACCCCGACCTTGGGTTCCACGACCTCAACGTCTTTGCGGCCATCCATGCAATGGGCCATCCGTTCGGGATCACCATTGCGTTTATGAGCATGCTGTTCAACGGGATATTCGACAAGTTTCCCGATGCGCGCTACGGATTTATGGAGGGGGGAGTCGCCTGGTTTCTGATGGCTCTCGAACGGAGCGATGGCTCGCACAAGGCGTTTACCCCGCTCGATCCGCAAAGCCGCTTTCTGCAGCTCCGGGAAGGCGAGGGAGTGCGCGAGCACATCCTGCGCCACGTCCGCGAGGGGCGCATCTTTGTCGGAGTCGAGGGCGACGAGCCTGATCTGGCGCACGCCGTGCGCGCGGTAGGCCCTGACCCATGGGTGTGGTCGAGCGATTTTCCGCATGAAGTGACCATCGAGACCTGCGCGCTCGAAATCAGGGAGCTCGTTGAGAACGACGACGTGCCGGACGATGCGCTGGAGGCGGTGCTGTGGCGCAACGCGTCGCGGCTGTACGGCCTGCGCGCTCCCTCCGCAGTCTGACGCGGGCAGCCGCCGTTACAGCTGCCGCAGCTTCGGGTCGAGGTAGTCGCGCAGCCAGTCGCCGAACAGGTTCATCGAGAGCACGGTGAACATAATGGCGAGTCCGGGGATGACCGACAGCCACCACGACGTGACGATATAGTCGCGTCCCTCGGCCACCATCACTCCCCATGCCGGATTGGGAGGCGGAATCCCTGCGCCGAGGAAGCTGAGCGACGCCTCGAGCAGGATGACGTTCCCCACTTGCAGCGTCGCCAGCACGATTACGGTGTTGAAGACGTTCGGCAGGATATGGCGGAAGATGATGCGCAGGTCGGACGCTCCCGCCACGCGGGCCCGGGCGACGAAGTCCATCGCCTTCAGGGTGAGCACCTCCGCGCGCACCTGCCGCGCATAACGAGACCATAAGAGCAGCGCAACGACTGCAATGGTGGTGGTCGTGCCCGGCTCGAAAAGCACCACCAGCACGAGGGCCAGCAGAATGAGCGGCATCGACAGGTTGATGTCTACGAGCCGCATTATGACGTGGTCCCACCAGGATCCGAAGTAGCCGGCGAGCAGGCCGAGGAGCGTGCCTACTGTTCCGCCGACGGCAAGCGCCGCCAGCGATACAAGCGCCGCTGTGCGCGCGCCGTAGATCATCCGGCTCAGGATGTCGCGTCCTTGCCGGTCGGTGCCGAGCACATAGCTCCAGTCCCCGCCGTCGGTCCAGGCGGGAGGGAGCAGGCGCGCGCGGAGTTCGCCGTCGATGGGGTCGTGCGGGGCGATGATCTCGGCGAACAGCGCGGGGATGATGAGCACAACGAAGAGCACCGCTACCGGCACGACAGGGTAGCGCCGGAGAAACGTCCACATCCGCCGAAGGCGTCGCGCCAAGGGCGACTCCTCAGCTAGAGCGGGGGCGGCGATGGAGGCCATTGCTATCGACCTCCTGCGCCGTAGCGGACTCGCGGGTCGATGTAGGCGTAGAGAATATCGACGACGAGGTTGATGGCGATGAACATCGCCGAGATGAGGATGACCAGCCCCTGGACGACGGCGTAGTCGCGCGCGAGGACGGCGGCGAGCGCCAGCTGTCCGATGCCCGGCCAGTCGAACACGGTTTCCAGCGTTACGACGCCGGTGACCAGAATGCCGGCGACGATGCCGAACAGTGTGAGCGGGGGAATCGCGGCGTTCTTCAGCGCGTGCTTCCACACCACTTTCCACTCGGACGTGCCCTTGATGCGGGCGAACTTGATGTACTCGCTGTCGAGCACGTTGAGCATTGCCGAGCGCGTCAGCCGCATAAACGCGGCTACCGAGAACCAGCCGAGAGCGACGCCCGGCAGAATGAGGTGGGTGATTCCTCCGGGGCCCGACACCGGCAGCCAATCGAGGTTCACGGCGAATACCCAGATGAGGACGATGCCGAGCCAGAACGGCGGGAGGGACTGACCGAGGAGGGCTATGACCTTCCCTATCAGGTCGATGGGAGCGCCCTTCTTCACGGCGGAGATGACGCCGATGGGCACGGCGACGATGACGCTGAAGAGCATTGCGAAACCGGCGAGGCGCAGGCTCCAGGGGATCGCGTCGCTGATGAGGTCCATGGCGCTTTGCCCCTGGAACTTGATGGAAGGGCCGAAGTCGAGCCGGAAAGCGTTCCCGACGAACTGGATGTACTGCTTGTAGAGCGGCTCATCAAACCCCCACAGGGCAGCGACGCGTCTGAGATCTTCTTCCGTTGCGTCTGCGGGCGCGAGCACATCCAGCGGACTGCCGGTAATGCGGACGAGTGTGAAGACGATGATGCTCACGCCGATAAGCGCGATCACTGCCTGGAAGAGCCGGATGATGATGTAGCGCTGCATCGGGTCTCTACCTTTAGCCGTCGTTCTCGGGCGGCGACGCCGGCCGCCCTCCGACAGGGAGGGGGCTCTCCGCTAGCGGAGAGCCCCACGGCCTGATTACTTCGCGACGAGCCCTTCCAGGTGGTCGACCGGCGCGCCGGAGACCATTCCGGAGAAGACGAAGTCCTCGATGATGTTCGAGTCGCCGACGACCTCGTTGGGGAGGTAGAAGAGGGGGATGTCCTGGTGAATGTCGTAGTACAGGTCGCCGATCTCGCGCAGGAGATCGTCGCGGTCCTGGGGGGTGTTGGTGTTGAGCGCTTCGCGCATGAGCGCTTCCGCGTCGGGATTCTGGAGGCCGATGTAGAGGACCGGGATGATGGAGCTGCCGTACACCTGCACCGTTACGAGTTGCGCGCCGCTCGTGGCGATTGGCGCGACGTGGTTGTCCCAGCGCATTTCACGCTGTTTGGTGCGGTACTCGGCCGGGTCGACGCTTTGCTCGACGACGTCCACGCCGATGTCCCGCCAGAAGTTGGCGATGGCCTGCATCACGTCTACGCCGGCGGGCACGGCGGGTTGGACGGTGAGCTGAATTGTCGTTTGCAGCTGGTCGATGCCGAGCTCTTGCAGCCCCTGCTCAAGGAGAGTCTCGGCCGCTTCCGGATCGTAGCCGTACTCGTCGGGGAAGCGGGTTTCCCACTCCGGGTTCCAACCGACGCGCTGCGCGTTGTTGGGCAAGTAGTGGTTCTTGTACATCGTGAGGCCCTTGCCCGCGAAGAAGGCGTCGTTGAGAGCTTCGCGGTCGATGGCCTTGTTCAGCGCCTTCCGCACGTTGAGGTTGGAGAGCGGCGAGTTGGGGTAGGCGGGGTACTCCTTCTGAGCGAGATCGCCGCTCCACTCGCCGTGGCGGTCATTGGCCAGGTTGGGGCCGGCGGGGACGTACACTCCCTGCCAGGCGAGGAAGTAGCGCGCGGCGGGCACCTTGGCCGTGAACGTCGTGTACCCGCGGGACTCGGCGTCGGCGAGCAGCTCCTCCGGCAGCTTGGCCAGATGCACTTCGCCTGTGAGCAGCTTCGCGTGGCGCGTGGAAGGCTCGCTAATGAACTGGAACTCGAACTCGGGGAAGTCGGGCGCGTCGCGCCAGTGGTCATCAACTGCGTGGTAAACGACGCCGCTCTGCTCGTCCATCGAGATAATCTCGTAGGGGCCGGTGCCGGCGAGAGGAGCCTCGTTGCCGAGCGGGTCGCGTCCATCGACGAGTTCAGCGAGGCGCGGGTCGTCCTCGTAGGCCGCCCACTCGGAGGATTCCCGGGCGGAGAGTAGTCCGGGTCCGCGGGAGAGGAAGTCGGCCCTGCTGGCGATCTCCATTCCGCCCTGTATCTCGGAAATGACCTCGAAGACGTCGGCGTTTGGCTTGGTGGTGTGGAAGACGACTTCGTAGGCGTTGACGATTTCGACATCGGTGACGATGTCGCGCATCGTCCGGGCCTCGCTGCCGACGTCGTCCGGGAGGATGTTCATAAGCCAGGAGAAGCGCACGTCTTCGGCTGTGAACTCGCCGAAGCCGCTGTGGAACTGCACGCCTTCGCGGAGCTTGAACCGCCAGGAGTGCCCGTCGGGCTCGAGGCTCCATTCAGTGGCGAGCTGCGGGACGTATGCGCCGTCCGTCTTGCGGAACCCGACGAGATACTCGTAGTGAGGCCTGATGTACCAGTTGCTCGCCTGCCCCGGGATTCGGCGGATGTTGCTGAAGTCCGTAGGAGGGTCCACAGCCATGATGACCCTGTCGACGGCCGGGCCGGACGGCGTGGGCGTTGCAGTGGGGTCCGGGTCGGGCGCCATTGCTTCGGGAGTCGGAGTCGCCGTTGGCGGAACAGGGGTCGGCGTAGGGTCGCTGCTGCATGCGGCGATGAGCGCGAGCAGCGCTCCAAGGATGATCGTTCGAGACAAGAACTGCATGAAGCGCCTCCCTGCGCCTGGAATAGTTGCTCGGGACGCCCTCAGCGCGGCCCGCGGCGCCACGGGCGGCTCGGAGTTGCGCGGCATTATAATATATCGACATATAGCGCGCCCCGACCCCCTGCAGGAGGAACAGCGATGCTGAGCAATGCCGACAACGAGCTGATCACGCGTACGGGAAGGGGCACGCTTATGGGGGCGCTCTTCCGCCGGTATTGGATTCCTGCGCTTCTCTCCTCTGAACTGGAGGCTGACGGCGCGCCCGTGCGTTTCAAGCTGCTCAACGAAGACCTTGTGGCGTTCCGCGACACGAGCGGGGAGGCGGGCGTCATCGGCGAGTACTGTCCTCACCGCGGCGTGTCGCTCGCGCTCGCGCGCAACGAGCAGAACGGCCTGCGGTGCCTCTACCACGGCTGGAAGTTCGACCGCTCGGGCGCCTGCGTCGATATGCCCACTGAGCCGGTGGAGAGCAACTTCCGCAACAAGGTGCGGGCGGGAGGGCTCGCCGTGCGCGAGCATGCCGGCGCAGTGTGGGTGTATATGGGCGCGCCGGAAGACGAGCCGCCTTTCCCTGTCTATCTCTGGACTACGGTGCCGGAGTCGAACCGCATCATGGCCAAATGGATACAGGACGCCAACTGGCTCCAGAGCCTCGAGGGCGGCATCGACACCGTGCACGCCTCGTTCCTGCACAACAAGGCGTCGGGGCCTATGCATCCTCCCGGCGGGCAGCGCTCCTCTCTGCTGTTCGAGGACACGAGGCCGAAGCTCGAAGTGCAGGAGACGGCCTACGGGTTCCGGTACGCGTCGATCCGCAAGGGGGCGGATGAAGAAGAGCGCTATGTGCGCATAACTCCTCACATCATGCCCTCCTCTTCGTATCCTCCGGGCTCCGTCGGCGAGAACCGCATTTGGAATATGTGGGTGCCGCGCGACGACGGCACGTGCTGGGCGTGGGACGTCTGCTTCAACGAGACGACGCCTATGCCGGACGAGCTGAAGGAGGAGTTGCGCGAGTTCCGCGGCTACTACGCGTTCGACCCGAAAACGTTCATCAAGTACGCCGGCCCGCACAATATGTGGATGCAAGACCGCGAACTGATGAAGACCGAGAGCTGGTCGGGCATTCGCGGCCTGTTCGTGCAGGACAACGCCGTTCAGGAGAGCATGGGGCCTATCGTCGACCGGAGCATCGAGCATCTCGGCACGACGGACGCGGCGATCATCGCGGCCCGCCGGCTCTACATCAAGGCGGCCATCGCTCTTGCGGAGGAGGGCGTCGAGCCTCCGGGCGTGCGCGAGCAGCGCGACTACGACCTGATCCGCTCCGAGGCGTACGTCCAGCCCGCAGCCGCCGCGTGGCGCGCCGAACGCCCGCTCGACGAGCGGTTCGCCCTCTAACCCGGAAGCTGTGTATGGGGCGCAGGGCAAGGTTGCAAGGTGACTGAAGAGCGCGGCAGCGAGCAGGCCGCCTGCGCCGTGCTCGAAGTGCGCGACCTGAGCACTCACCTCTTTACGAGGTGGGGCGTCACCCGCGCCGTCGACGGCGTCAGCTTCTCCATTGCTGAGGGCGAGACGCTTGGCCTCGTCGGAGAGTCCGGCTCCGGGAAGAGCATGACGGCGCTCTCGATTCTGCGGTTGCTGCCGGACGCCGCGCGCATCGTCGGCGGGAGCATCGTGCTCGACGGAGACGACGTCGTCGCAATGAAGATGGCCGACGTCCGGCGTATGCGGGGCCGCAAGATGTCGATGATTCTGCAGGATCCGCAGACGGCGCTGAACCCGGTGTTCACGGTGGGGAACCAGCTCATCGAGTCGGTCAAGGCGCATGGGCGCTCCGGAGCGCCGGCGCGCGAGCGCGCTGTGGAGGTGCTGCGGCTGATGCGCGTCGCCGCTCCGGAGCGCCGCCTCTCCGATTTTCCGCATCAGATGAGCGGAGGGATGAAGCAGCGCGTGGTTGGGGGCATCGCCATCGAGAGCCAGCCGCGCCTCCTTATCGCCGATGAGCCGACCACCGCCCTCGACGTTACGATACAGGCGCAGTATCTGAACCTGCTCAAGGAGATCCAGCGCGCCACGGGCGTCGCCATACTCTTCATTACGCACGACCTCGGCGTCGTCGCCCGGATGTGCGACAGGGTCGCTGTGATGTACGCGGGGCGGATCGTTGAGCAAGGCGGCATCCGCGAACTGTTCAACAACCCGTCGCATCCCTACACCCGGGCGCTGCTCGGCTCCATTCCCCGGATGGAGGAGCGCGTCGAGCGCCTCACTGCCATCGAGGGGCAGCCTCCCGCGCTCTTTGCGCTGCCTCCGGGATGCCGGTTCGCTCCGCGCTGCGTCCACGCCATGGACAAGTGCGAATCGGCGTATCCCCCCAATTTCGCCGGCGCGTCGGGCCATTCCGCCGCATGCTGGCTCCTCGAGGAACAGTGGACGCCGGCGCTCTCCTGAAAGTCGAAGCGCTTCGGAAGCACTTCCCTGTCACCGAGGGGCTCGTGCTGATGAAGACGGTCGGCTGGGTGCGCGCCGTGGACGGCGTGAGTTTCGAGGTGCGGCGCGGCGAGACGCTGGCGCTGGTCGGCGAGTCGGGGTGCGGCAAGACCACCACGGCCAAGCTCGTGCTGCGGCTCGAAACGCCCTCCAGCGGTGCTATCACGCTCGACGGGCAGGACATTCACGCGCTGACCGGCCAGGAGCTGCGGCAGTTCAGAACGCAGGTGCAAGCAGTGTTCCAGGATCCGTGGAGCTCGCTCAGCCCCCGAATGAGGGTGCGGGACATCATCGCGGAGCCGCTCGTCGTCAACAAGAAGGTGAGCGCTCGCGAGGCGCGCGAGCGGGTTATCGAACTGCTTCACGACGTCGGTTTGCGCCCCGAGCAGGCCGACCTCTTTCCGCACGAGTTCAGCGGCGGCCAGCGCCAGCGCATCGCGATGGCGAGCGCCCTCAGCGTCGCTCCGGAGCTGATCGTCCTGGACGAGCCGGTCTCTGCCCTCGACGTTTCGGTGCAGGCGCAGATTATGAACTTGCTGCGGGACTTGCAGGCGCAGCACGGCGTCAGCTACCTGATGGTCTCCCACAATCTCGCCACCGTGCGCTACCTTGCCAACGAGGTCGCCGTAATGTACCTCGGCGAAATCGTCGAGCGGGCGCCGACCGACGACCTGTACGATGAGCCGCTGCATCCGTACACCAGGGCGCTGTTCTCCGCGGCGCTGCCGGCCCATCCCGACCTGCAGCGCGACGACATCATCCTGCAAGGCGAAGTGCCCAGCCCGCTCAACCCACCGTCCGGCTGCCGCTTTCACCCGCGGTGTCCTTTTGCGATGGACGTCTGCGCGGAGAGCGCTCCGGAGTGGAAGGAGCAGTCTCCCGGCCACTACGTTGCTTGCCACCTCTACTAAATTACCGGCGTAATGCCGCGCCGCAGGGTGGACGCAAGGGCGCCGTCGAACCTAACATTGCCGCAAATTAGGCCGTGAGAGGCGCAGTATGAGCATGATTTCCGCCAACCGGTTGGGCGCCGCAGCCCTCATTGTGGGGCCTGCACTCGCATTCGTGATGTATCTCATTCAGCCGGGCGGGTTGCTGAACCAGCCCACCGACACGTCGGACGTAACCGGCAGCATCGCCGTTTGGATGGAGAACGGCGCCCTGCTCCGCGTCACCGCCGCGCTGATCTCCCTCGGTCTTATGGGAATGGCCTTCGGCATCTACGAAGTGCACGTCGCCCACCGGGGCAGCAAAGGCGACGGACTCACGATGGCGGGCCTCGGCTTCGTTACGCTCTGCGTCATCACCTGGATACTCGGCCAGGGGCTGGCGCCGGTGCTCGCCGGAACCGCGATGCCGGCGGAGTCGCAGGCCGCGCTCTACTTCACCATCGTAGGGCTCATCATCATCGGCGGATTGGCCGGCTGCGCGGGCATCCTGCTCTTTAGCATCGCCGTTATCATCGACTCGCGGGGAAGGGTCTTCCTCATCCTGTCGTGGATCGCAGCGCTCTCGACGGTCATCGGCGCCGTCGGCTGGATTACCGCCTCCGGAGGCGGCAGCGCGCTGGACTCGGGCCTGACGCTCGCGCGTTCGGTGTACCTCGTGTGGGTCATCTGGCTCATCGCCCTTGGCGTCCGCCTCGCTCGGGAAGAACCAGGGAGCTAGCGCCGTATGCTGTCGCCCGAGCAGAACGACCTGCTTCACAGAGTCGGCCCGGGCACGCCGATGGGCGACCTTATGCGCCGCTACTGGCATCCCGTCGCAGCCGTCGGCGAACTGGACGACAACCCTGTCAAGCCGGTCCGCCTGATGGGCGAGGACTTCGTGCTGTTCAAGGACGCCTCCGACGAGTACGGCCTGCTTGAGCGCCACTGTCCCCACCGGCGCGCCGACTTGTCCTACGGGTGGGTGGAGAAGGACGGCGGGCTGCGCTGCAGCTATCACGGCTGGCTGTTCGACGCCCAGGGCCGCTGCATCGGGCAGCCTTACGAACAGATCGCTCACCCCGACGCGGCGTTCAAGGACAAGGTGCGCGCAACCGCCCACCTCGCCGAGGCGAAAGCCGGCCTCATCTGGGCCTACATCGGAGAGCAGCCGGCGCCGGAGCTTTGGGACTGGGACCGCTACTACGACCGCGGGTACAAGCAGGTCGTGTTCTCCACCGTGCCCTGCAACTGGCTGCAGTGTCAGGAGAACTCCATCGACCCCGTCCACTTCGAGTGGCTCCACTCCAACTGGTCGCTCCGGCTGAAGGGAAGCGGAGACTTTAGCCCTGCGCATACGCGCGTCGGCTTCGAAGAGTTCGAGTTCGGTTTCCGCTATCTCAGGATTCGCGTAGACACCGACGAAGACGACGAGCTGTGGAGAGTGGGGCGCGTGTGCCTGTGGCCCAACGCGCTCTACACCGGGCACTTCGAGTGGCGCGTTCCTATCGACGACGAGAACACGCTCAGCGTCGGCTGGTTCATTGACCCCGCTCCCGGCGACCGTCCGCTCGAACAGGCGTGCATTCCGTACTGGACGTCTCCGCTCGTCGATGAGCGCACAGGCCGCTGGATCAACAGCCACATCATGAACCAGGACTTCATCGCCTGGGTGGGACAGGGCGCGGTGTCCGACCGCTGGAATGAGCATCTGGGGGAGAGCGACAGGGGCGTCATCCTGCTCCGCAAACGGTTTATGGACGATCTGGCGGTTGTGGCCGACGGCGGCGACCCCAAAGGGGTGCTGCGCGACGCCAAGCGCAACGTGAAGCTGGCCTTGCCGCGCATTCGCGCGGGCGCAGGCACGCCCGCCCCCGGCGACGGCCCTCCGCGGTTTCCCTTCCTGGTCAACCAGCCTCCGGAAATTGCTGAAGAGATGGCCGCCATCTGGCGGGAGCACGGCGCGCCGCCGTAAACGCGGCGCTTGCCGCCCAGCCTTGCTAACGGAGCAGGGGCTCCTCCCCGCACACCACTGCAATCGGTCCCGAGTCTATGACGCTTGCGGCGTTGAACTCTTCGGGTATGACGCCGGCGCGCTTCCAGAACGCAACGAGCATCCGCATTCCCTCTGTGTCGGGATCGGGAAAGTCGCGGAAGCCGTCGCGCGTTACATCGTAAGTCTCCTCCGCGATGGCGCGGGTGGTTTCGCCGTACTGCATATGCACCCCGACGCCGAACTCGCGGTCTTGCTTGTAGCGGCGCTGCCCGTCGAGGTAGCCGCTGAGGAACCGCCGGACTATTCCGGGCTGCTCGCGCACGAGCGAACGCGGCGCAGCAATGCCGCCTATAGCGAAGTTCAGCCCCATCTCGCCGTAGTCGTACAGCCAGGGACAGCCGGCGAGCCTGGCCTGTATGGCGGTAGGCGGCGAGAGAGGCGTCGCCGCCGCCTCGCCGGCGAGGATTGCTCTCCCGCCCAGGGAGCGGAGCTCTCCGGGCGTCCCCAGTATGCGCTCCATCGTGAGTTGTCCCAGGAAGTCCGTCAGGTCGCCGCGGCGGCTCATTCCCAGCGGCTGGCCGCGGAGCGCGTCAAGCGTCATTCCGGGAGCTCCCACGAGGAACTGCTGATTGACGCCGCCTGCGAGGAACACGAGGTCGGCCCTCCCCTCGGCGGCGGCGACGACGAGCGCCGGGGCGGCGAGGTTGCCAAATACGAGGGCGCCCGACGCGAGCCCGTCGACCACCGCGTGGGCGTCGCCCATCTTGGCGAGAGTCGCGTCGAAGCCCTGCCGGCGCATGGCGCCGCATTCGACGGCGGCGGCGAGCGGCGTTACGCCCTGCCCCTCGCTTGCGTAGCCGCAGGGGAGAGGCGCTGCCGCGTCGTGTGGGGCTGCGTTCGTCATGCGAGGCACGATAACCCTGGCTCGCTTGCTCCGCAATGGCAGCGCGCCCCCGGCTGTCAGAGGGTCTGGGGGAGCGGACGCTCTCCCGGCAGCGCGCCTCCGGCTGCCAGGGGGGTGTGGGGGAGCGGACGCTCTCCCAGCAGCGCGGGTGGGGCAGCTTGACCGCCGCGCTTGCCCGGAACATACTTTCCCATACTCGCAACGCGCCTTCAGCGCTACGCTAAGGGGAGGGTCAAATGGCTCGCGTTATTGATGCGGACACGCATATCGCGGAACCCCCGGAGATGTGGGACCACCTCGATCCCGCATGGCACAAGCGCCGGCCGGTCGTCGTTCAGGTGCCGGACGACACGCTCTACGGCAGGGTCGACCATATGTGGCTTATCGACGGCCAGATCTACCCCCGGCCGGCAGGAAGAGGCGGGAACTTTCTCGTAACTCCGACCGCGCAGACCAACGTTCGCGACCGTGTCGACCGGAAGGCCCGCGAACTGCTCGACCTCACTATGCGGCTCGAAGATATGCAGGCGACCAACGTCGACGCCCAGGTGGTCTACCCGACTCTCTTCCTGGCGTACCTCACCCACGACGCCCACTACGAAGTCGAACTCTGCAAGGCGTACAACCGGTTCCTGGCCGACGTGTGGGCGAAGGCGGAGGACAAGATCCGGTACGTCGTCATCCCCCCGTTGCGGAACATCGACGCCTCGATCGAAGAGCTCCGGTTCGGCAAAGAGCACGGCGCCTGCGGCGTCTTCTTCCGCGGCATCGAGGGCGACAAGACGCTCGACGACCCCTACTTCTTTCCTGTGTACGAAGAGGCGCAGTCGTTGGGTCTGCCCATCTGCATTCATCAGGGGCAGGGCGCTCCGGCCCTCAACTACCTCATCGACGTGAGCCGCAGCCACACTTTCACCCACGGACGCATCCCGCCGGTAGTGGCCTTCCGCAACCTTGTCTCGAACAAGGTGCCCGAGCTCTTTCCCGACCTGCGCTGGGGCTTCATCGAGACCGGCGCCTCGTGGGTGCCTTTCGCGATGTATCAGTTGCGCGGGACACTGCGCGCCGACGGCGAGTTCTGGGGCCCGCGCCTTTTCGACAAGTACAACATGTGGATCTCCTACGAAGTCGAAGAGGACCTCCCGTATCTGATGAACTACGTAGGGGAAGACCACCTGGTGGTGGGCACCGACTACGGACACCACACGCCCGGCACCACCGACCGTCTCGCCGCCGACCCGTCGGCGCAGGTGCACGTGGTGACGCAGATGCGCACGCGCGACGATATATCGTCGGCGACCGCTGAGAAGATACTGCGCGACAACCCCACCGCGCTCTACGGCGTGTAGGCGATCGCGACGTCCGGTCAGGCGGTTATAAGGCGGCGGAGGCGGCGCCCGGAAGGGCGGCGCTCCCGCCGCAAGCTGTGGGCCGCGCTGGCGCTTCTGTTGGCCGCGGGCGTCGTCTACGTCCTGACGCAGCAGGAAGAAGCGTGGTTTGCGCGCGTGAACGGCGTCGCAATTACGCGGGCCGAGCTCGTCGATGTTCTGCGGGCGGAGCAGATCGACGCCGCCCTCTCGGGCGCGCCGTTCGACGAGACGCTCGAAACCTTCGAGGCAGCCGCGCGCCTTACCGACTACGAGGTGCTGCGGCAAACGGCGGGCGAGCTCGGCGTCGCAGTCAGCGCGGAAGAGATCGAGGCGGAACTCGCCGGGCAGCTGGCGCCCGAGCTTGGGCCCGGAGGTCTCGACGCTGCAGGGCGAGCGCTGTTCGAGGAGCGCAGGCGTCAGTACGCCGACCTGCGGCGGCTGAGTTTTGTCCAGCTGGACCGTCTTGCGGAGGGCGAGATACTGCGGCGCAAGGCGGCGCAGAGCCTGGGCCGCGACTTGCCCGACCCGCAACCGCAGGCGCGCCTGCATGCGCTCCCTGTGGCCAGCGTCGAGTCGGCGGAGGGGGTGCGCAGCGAGGCCGTCCGCGGGGTCGCATTCGAGGAGCTGGCTCGCCGGCACGCAGTCGGCGGCGCCGCCCTCGACTTGGGGTGGCTCCCGTACGACGCGCTGCCCCCTGCGGCGGCGGAACTGCTGTGGTCGTTGCCGGCGCTGGAGCTGTCCCCGCCGTTTCTGCAGGAGAACCAGGCGATCGTGCTGTACGTCGTCAGCGCGCGGGACGCCTCGCGCGAGCTCGACCCAGGCGTGCGTCAGGTGCTGGAAGAGCGCGCGCTGGAGTCGTGGCTGGACTCGACCCGGGCCGCGCAAGAGATCGAGCTGCAACTCGATGAGGAGACGCTTGCCTGGGTGATCGAGCAGCTGGCGCAGACCCCGGCGGTCGGGCCGGGAGGCTAGCGGCGTTGGCGCGACCGGCTGGCGAACCAGTCGCCGAGCAAAAGCGACGAAAAGCTCTGGCGCTCGATAGCGGGGCCGGACTCGAATGCTTGCGGGCTAAGTCTGGCGCGTCGCGCCTCGGCAAGCTCCGCGAGCGTCTGCGCTGCGTCTCCGCCCACAGAAGTCATGGCGCGCACGTGGGCCAGCGCGGTGGTCAGCCGGTCGATCCATGCCGCGAGCGTATCCGGAGCGTGCTCGAGCGCGATGGCCAATTCCTCGAGAGCCAGCTCCGACTCTGCGGCTGCGCTCTCGAACCGTTCGCCCCGGAACCGGCGGACATCGCGCCAGACGGCGGCGGTCGACGCGGCGTCTACTGCGGCTGCGGCTGCTATTCGGGGCAGCAGCTCCGCAGCAATGACGAAGCTGTCATGCTCGGCGGCCTCGATGAAGAATGGCTTGGCCCCGGCGGCGTTCGCGAGCCCGATGACTGCATCTATCGCCTCCGACGACGCCCCCGCGCCCGGAATGATGCAGTAGTCCGCGCCTTGCAGCGACGCCTCGTCTGCGCCCGGGGCGGCGAACCGCGCGAGCGGACGTCCGCCGACGAACTGCACCGATGGCGGGAGGCGCTCGGCAGCCCACTTGAGGACGGGAACCTTGAGCGTGCAGGCGTCCGTAACGACGCTGTTCGCGGGAGCGAACTGTCCGAGTATGCGGAGCACATCCGGCGTGGCGGGGAGGGGCGTGGCGAGCACGATGAGCTGCGCTCCGGCGACAGCCTGCGCTATGTTGGAGGCGGCTTCGTCGACGGCGCCCGACTGAACGGCGCGTTTGCCCGCCGCTTTGTCGGCGTCGAACCCGGCGGTGCGCGCGTTGGGCAGCGCGGCGCGTACGGAGCGCCCCAGCGCAGCGCCGACCGGCCCAAGACCAATGATTGCTATGTCGGGCATAAGGCCTTAGGAATCAGGAGCCAGGGTTTGAGCGGTAGTTGCCGCCGCCGCCGCGAAGGCGCGGGTCGAGCAGGTCGCGCAGCGCGTCGCCCAGCACGTTCCACCCGAACACGGTAAGGCTGAGGAACACGCCCGGCCATATCGCAAGCCACGGCGCTATCTCCATGTAGGTGCGCGACTCGGAGCTGAGCATGCGCCCCCACGACGGGAACGGCTTCGGCACTCCGTAGCCCAGGAAACTGAGCGACGCCTCAATGAGAATTACCTGTCCCAGCCGGAGGCTGGCGAGAATGATGATAGGCACCATGACGTTGGGCAGAACGTGCCGCACCAGGATGCGGAGCGTCGTCGCGCCGTTGACGCGCGCCGCCTCTACAAACGGCTGTTCCTTGAGAGCGAGCACCGACCCGCGGAGCACGCGGCTCTCCCGGATCGCCACCAGCCCCAGCACCAGCGTCACGTTCACGGGGCTTGGGCCGAGGATCGACATAACGAACAGCAGCAGGAGCAGGGGAGGCACGCTCATCCATGCGTCCACAAGGCGCTGAACGATAGTGTCGTACTTGCCGCCCATATAGCCGCTCGTGATGCCGATAAGCGCCGCCAGCACGCTGCCCAGCGCCACGGAGCCAAGAGCAACGAAGATGGATACGCGGGCGCCGTGCACCAACCGGCTGAAGAGATCGCGTCCCAGGAAGTCCGTGCCCAGCAGGTACGTCAGGCTCGAGTTCTGCAAGGCGTCGGAGAAATGAGGCTCGTCGTAAGGGTAGGGGGCGATCCAGTTCGCGAAGATCGCCATGATGAGCATGATGAAGACGATCACCGCCCCCACCGCTCCCAACGGTTTCTCGGTGAAGAGCCGCGCCACGAGTCCGGCGAAACCTCCGCGCGACGTCAGCCCCAGGAGTCCGCGGAGAGCGCCCTCGCGTTCGCGCGCAGCCTCGACGGCCATGCTAGGCGTACCTTATCCGCGGGTCGAGGACGCTGTAGAGGATGTCGACGACCAGGTTGATGAGCACGGTTCCGGCGGCGAACACGAGCACAATCGTCTGGGCGGGGACGTAGTCCCGCTGTTGCAGCGACTGCAGCAGGTAGACGCCCATGCCGGGCAGGTTGAATATCTGTTCGATGATGACCGTGCCGCCCAGCAGGAACGGGATTTGCAGGCCTATCAGCGACAGCACAGGAATGAGGGCGTTGCGCACGGCGTGGCGGTACCAGATGGTGCCGGGCTGCAGGCCTTTGGCCCACGCCGTGCGTATGTAGTCTTGCCGTATGACCTCGAGCATCATCGCGCGGGTTATCCGTATCGTTCCGCCGAGCAGCGGTATGCCGACAATGACTCCCGGCAGCGCCATTACGCTGAGGTTGCCGATGGGGTCTTCGGTGAAGGCCACATAGCTGAGCGGAGGCGCCCAACCGAAGAAGAGCGCGGGCAGCGTTACGACAACCGTGCCAATCCACAGGATCGGCACGGCGACCAGCCCGATCGACACCGAGCGGAGCAGGTAGTCGGCCCAGGTGTCTTGACGGACGGCGGTCACGATGCCGATGGGAATGGCCACGGCTGTGCTCACAACCAGGGCGATGATGGAGAGCTCGAGCGTCACCGGATAGCGCCGGGCCAGTTCGTGCGTCACGGGGCGGCTAGTCCACAGCGAGTCGCCGAGGTTGCCCACGAACAGCCCCCCGAACCACTCGAAGAATTGGACGTAGATAGGCCGGTCGAGGCCGAGCTGCGCGAGAATGGCTTGCCGGTCCGCTGCGTAGCCGAAGTCGGACACCATCAGGTCGACGATGTCGCCCGGCACAAGGCGCAACATAAAGAATGTGGCCACGCTCACGACGAAGAGGGTGAGGATGGCCAGCAGCACGCGCCGTACGACAAAGCGGTACAAGCTGTTCGAACTCCGCGCCTGGTCAGGCGTCGTGAGTCTACGGCGGGGCGGCGCCGTTATCAAATCCGGTAGGCTTTAGGGCCACAGGCCGCAGTCCAGCGTTGCGGCTGACAGGAGCGACGCGTGACCGACCCAGCAGACGTGATGATCGAAGCCGACGGCGTTACGAAACTCTACGGCGACTTCCTGGCCGTAGACAGCATCTCCTTCTCTGTGAGGCGGGGCGAGACGGTGGGCCTCTTGGGCACGAACGGAGCTGGCAAAACAACGACGATGCGCATTCTCACGGGGTATATGCCTCCGACGAGCGGCTCTGTCCGAGTGGCGGGCTTCGACCTCGCCGCCGACTCGCTCGAGGCCCGCCGGCACATCGGCTACCTGCCGGAGTCGGCCCCGCTCTACGGCGATATGACCGTGGCCGCAACGCTGCGGTTCTTCGGCAAAGTGCGCGCGATGGGCGCAGTAGACCTGCGCCGGTCGGTCGATCGAGTCATCGAAACGTTCGCGCTGGCCCCATATCGCGACACCCTCGTCGGCAAGCTATCGAAGGGCTACCGGCAGCGCGTGGGGTTTGCGCTTGCCGTGCTCCACGAACCTGAGGTCGTGATTCTCGACGAACCGACCGTGAGCATCGACCCGGTGCAGGTTGTGGAAGTGCGGGAGCTGATACGGCAACTTGGCGGGCGGCACACTGTGCTGCTTAGCACGCATCAGCTCGCGGAGGCGAGCAGCCTTTGCGAGCGGGTGGTGATTCTGCACGAGGGGGTTGTCGCCGCGCAGGGCAGGCCCGAGGAGCTGGCGCGGGAGCTGGGAAGCGCGCAGCGCTATGCAGTCGAGGCGCGCGGCCCGCGCGAGCAAACAGCCAGCGCCCTTGCGAGCGCCGAGGGGGTTTGGGCGGTCGAGGAGATAGGGGAGATAGAGATGATAGCGGAAGGCGCTACGCAGGACTCCGGATCGAACGTTTTCCGCGTGACGGGCGCTCTGGGCGAGGGCCTGGGGGAGCGCATCGCCGAGGCCGTGATAGGCGCCGGGTCAGGTCTGCGCCGCCTGGAGCCGTTGGAGGCGGGGCTCGAGGAGATATTCCTTAAGTTTGCGGGCGCCGCTTCCGGAGGCGATCGTGCGTAACGCCCTTGTGCTTGCGTGGAAAGAGACGCGGACATACTACGCGTCGCCGATGGCCTACATTGTCGGCGCGGCGTTCACCGGGCTCACAGGGCACTTCTTCGTCGCGAGCATCTCCGAACCGTTGCCGGAGGCGTCGCTGCGCGGAGTGCTGACCCCCATCACCTTCGCGATCATCCTTTGGGCGCCAATCGCCAGCATGCGCCTGCTTGCCGAGGAGCAGAAGCTGGGCACTCTCGAACTGCTGGCGACGTCGCCCCTGCGCGACTGGGGGATAGTCACGGGAAAGTTCGCAGCTCTTATCGCAATGCTGCTAGGGATTATGGCGCCGACCCTCGTGTACGTCGGGCTGCTGCTCTGGTTCGCATCGCCCGATGCCGGGCCGCTCTTCACCGGCTATCTGGGCCTGCTGCTGTACGGTTCGGCTGCGGCGTCGCTCGGACTCTTCACGTCGTCGCTTACGAGCAATCAGATCGTAGCGGGGGTGATGGCCGCTGCGGCGCTGCTGTTCCTTACGCTCGCGAGTCAGGCGGCGGATCTGGTTTCGGGCGTCTCCTCGACCCTGCTGGCGGGCGTCTCGCTGCCTGCGCACTACACGTCGTTCGTCGCGGGCGTCGTCGAGCTGGCTGATGTGGCCTACTTTGCGGCGTTCATTGCCTTATTCCTGTTCCTTGCAACCCTGAGCCTGGAGTCGCGGCGTTGGCGCTAGCGCGGCGCGGGAGCGGAACGGCATGCTAGGCCTCCTGCAGGAGCGGCTACGGAGCTGGGGGCTGCTGCTTGCCGCTCTCGGATCGATCGGCGTCGCCGGCGGCCTGCTGCTACTGGTATGGGCGTCGGAGTTGCGGGGTTTTGCGCTCGTTACGCTGGCCGCCGGCGGCGTTCTGCTGGCGTTGTCAGCGCTTGCCTCGCTTGGCTATGCGGCGCGGGCCGTAAGCGGACGCCGCGGACGTCTCTCCGGCGTGAGCCTCGCCAGCGTGGCGGCGGCGCTCGCTCTGGCGGTTACGCTCAACGTCATCGCCTCCGCCCTGAACGTGAGCCGGGACTTTACGGCGACGCGGCAGTTCGAGCTGGCGCCGCAGACGATGCAGGCAATTGGAGGCCTCAGCGGCGACGTTCGCGTAACGGGGTTCATCGTCTCGACCGACGAAGGCGACTTGCGGTTCGAGGCCGCCGCCGAGGGATACCTTCGCCAGTTCGAGCGGCTTTCGAATGGCCGTCTGAGCTATCGGTTTGTCGATCCCCAGCTGGAGCCGTCGGTCGCCCTCTCGCTCGGCGTAACGGAGTCGCCGTCGCTGCTATTCGAGTCGGAGACGACAGGGCTGCGCGCATCAATCGGGGCCCGCGGCGTGTCGGAGCAGACGCTGCTGACGGCTGTGCTCAGGGTTACGCAAACGCGCCAGCATAAGGTGTACGCGCTGCGAGGACACGGCGAGCGCGGCGTCAACGACTTGCGGGCGTCGGGATCGGGGCTTGGCTTCGCCGCAGCGGGGCTTCGGGCCGACGGCTACGTCGTGGAGTCGCTCGACCTCGCGTCGGAGGGGAGAGTCCCGGACGATGCGTCGCTTCTCGTTATCGCTGCTCCTGTTGCGCCGTTAGGGGCGGACGAGGAGCGCGCCGTTACAGAGTGGCTGGCCGAGGGCGGACGCGCCCTGTTCATGGTCGACCCGTCGGGAGAGTCGGCGGCGGTGATGGCCGGGTTGCTGGCCCCGTGGGGAGTGGAGGCTATCGCAGGGACGATTATCGATCCGGAGCGCTCCGCGGCGGGCGACGCCCGGACACTCATCGTCCAACGCGATCAGTACCTTGGCGAGACGTCGATTACCGAGGGCGGAGCCATTACGGCCCCGCTTGGCCCCACGTTTTACCCGGGCGCCGCCGCGTTCCGCGTTGCAGAAGAGGTCGAGGCCCGCATTCAAGCGGGCGAGCCGGTTCCCGTGCGTTACGGGCCGCTGATCGTCAGTTCCAGGGAGTCGGGGCTTGCGCCTCGGCCGGAGGGGGGCTGGGGGCTGCCGGGCCCGCATGTCTTGTTTTTGCTTGTGCAGGCGTCGTCGACGGTCGCCGGGGCCCCGACTGCCGAGTTCGACCCGAACGCTGTCCGCACGACGCTGGCCGTTGTGGGCGACGCGGACTTTGCGAGCAACCGGCACTACAACGATCTCGACAACGCCGATCTCTTCCTGAACACGGTCAACTGGCTGCTCGAGGACGCGCATCTGATTTCGATAAGGCCGAAGCAGGAGGTTTTCCGCCCGCTCGTGCTGACCGCGCCGGAGTTCGATTTCGTTCGCTACGTGAGCTGGTTCCTTCTTCCGGCGCTCCTGGCCGCCGCCGGGGTAGTCGCCTGGTGGCGCCGGCGCTGAGCGTCTGATGCGGAACGCTGTTGCAAGGCTGGGCGTTCTTCTGGTCGCGGCGGCCCTCGGCGCTGTCGCGTGGGCGCTGTGGTTTGGCGGCGAAGAGCCGGCGCCTGAGGAGCAGCCCGCCGCCCGGCTGTATGCGGTCGAGCAAGACGCCGTAGCCGGCGTGCGCGTCCGGACCGCTGAGGGCGAGGCCGTCTTCGAGCGCGGGCCGGAGGGATGGCGGTTCGCGTCGAACCCCCTGCTGCCGGTGAACCTCGACCGCTGGGGCGGCATTGTGCTGCTCCTCTCGGGGCCGCAGACCGACCGCGTCTTGCCCGATCCCGCAGACCCGGCGGAGTACGGACTCGACGCGCCGTGGACGGTCGCCGTCAGGCTTGCCGACGGACAGGAGACGACGGTGAGGCTCGGCGCGGCGACTCCCGACGGGGAGCACTACTACGCCAAAGTGGAAGGGCGCGCGGGCGTGGCGCTCGTCAATGCGCCGTGGGGCGACACGCTGGCGCGGCTCGTTTCCGAACCCCCGAGGCCGTACTGGTTCTACCAGGTGGAGCCGTCCCTGGCGCGCGTGTTCGAAGTGGAAACGCCTCTTGGCGCCGTAACCTTCCTGCTCGGTCTGTCGCTGGTTGACGGCGAGCCGTCGGCGCGGGTCGTCGTCGACGATGCGGCCCGCGACCTCGAGGAGGAAGAGCGCGCGGAGCTGATGCGCCTTGTAGGCGGGCCGCCGGTATTTCGCGTGCTGCCGATGCCCGGCGACCAGACGTTAAGCGCGTTGGGACTGGCGCCGCCGGAAGCGGTTATACGGCTGAGCTACGAACTGGCCGCGCCGCTGGGCGACCGCACGACGTTCAGCACCGTCTACGCCATTGGAGCGCAGACTCCCGGCGGGGACGCGCGCTACGCGCTGACTGACGACGCGGCGGCGCTCCTCGCGTTCGACGCAGGGTGGGTGAGCGAGGCGCTGGCTCTGGCCGAGCGCTATCTCGCTAGATAGCGTCGGGGCCTGCCCGCAGGCAGGCGGCCCACCGGCCTTCGCTGGTCTGTTTCAGGGGCGGCACAGTAACCCGGCACTCATCGACAGCAATCGGGCATCTTGTGTGGAACACGCAGCCGGAAGGCGGGTTCTGCGGGCTGGGGATGTCGCCCTGCAGAACGATGCGCTCGCGCGCGACCTCCACGTTTGGGTCGGGCACGGGCACGGCGGAGAGCAAGGCTCGCGTGTAGGGGTGCTGAGGGTCGCTGAAAAGGTCGTCGCTGGGCGACAGTTCCATGAGCCGGCCGAGGTACATCACCGCGACGCGGTTGGAGATGTGGCGGACCACGGAGAGGTCGTGCGCGATGAGCAGGTAAGTGAGGCCGAGCTGCTCCTGCAATTCCTGCATCAGGTTGATGATCTGCGCCTGGATCGACACGTCGAGAGCCGAGACCGGCTCGTCGGCCACGATGAACTCGGCTTCCGCAGCGATGGCGCGCGCGATGCCGATGCGCTGCCGTTGTCCGCCGGAGAACTCGTGAGGAAAGCGGCTGGCCATGTACGGATTGAGCCCAACCGTTTGCAGGAGCTCCTGCACCTTCTCGCGCTCTTCGGCTTTGTTCGCGGCGAGGCCGTGAACGCTGATCGGTTCGCCGATGATTCCTGCCGCAGTCATCCGGGGACTGAGCGACGAGTAGGGGTCTTGAAAGATAGCGTTGATGCGCCGGCGAACCTGCCGCAGCTCCCCTCCGGAGAGCGAGGTCATCTCTACGCCGTCGAACCGTATGGAGCCCGCCGTTTGCCGGTGCAGCTGCAGGATGCAACGGCCCAGCGTGCTCTTGCCCGAACCGCTTTCGCCCACAAGCCCGAGGGTCTCTCCCCGGTGGATCGTGAGCGAGACGTCGTCGACCGCCTTCACTTCGCCGACGCGTTTCTTGAAGACGATGCCTTGCGTCACAGGGAAGTACTTCTTCACTCCCTCCATTTCAACAAGGGACTGCGCAGAGGCGCCGGCGGCGGTCATCGACATCGTTCTACGCCCCGCTCGCCGGAGCGGCGTCCGCCCAGCACGCCACGATATGGTCGACGACGTCGCCCCGGACCGGGAGCATGCCCGGCGCTTCCTCGGCGCAGCGGTCGATGGCGGAAGGGCAGCGCTCGCGGAATGCGCACCCTGCGGGCAGCCGGCTCAGGTCGGGAGGCATGCCCTCGATCGGAATAAGCCGCGCGCCCCTCGGCCTGTCGAGTCTCGGCACTGACGCCAGGAGCCCTCGCGTGTACGGATGGCGGGGATCGTCGAAGATTTCGTGCAGCCCGCCGCGCTCGACGATACGTCCTGCGTACATAACGTTGATGCGGTCCACATAGCGGGCCACGATGCCGAGGTTGTGGGTAATCAGAATGACGGCGATGCCGAGTTCGCGCTGCACGTTCTGAATGAGTTCGAGGATCTGCGCTTGAATGGTGACGTCCAGGGCGGTTGTCGGTTCGTCGGCTATCAGCAGTTTCGGGTTGCAGCTCAGCGCCATTGCGATCATTACGCGCTGCCGCATACCTCCCGAGAACTCGTGGGGATAACCTGCCAGGCGTCGCTTCGCGTCGGAAATGCCGACCAGTTCGAGCAACTCCGCCGCGCGGTTCGCCGCTTCCTCGGGACTGTAGCCCAGGTGCCGCTGCACGGCCTCCGTCAGCTGCCGTCCGATCGTGAGCACCGGATTGAGCGACGTCATTGGCTCCTGAAAGACCATGCCGATGCGGTTGCCGCGGATGTCGCGCATTGCCTCCTCGGTCTGCGCCAGCAGGTTGTCGCCGAGGAAGTTGATGGTTCCGCTTACGATGCGTCCCGGCGGGCTGGGGATGAGCCGCATAATGGAGAGCGCGGTGATGCTTTTGCCGCAGCCGCTCTCGCCCACGAGCGCGAGCGATTCGCCCTCCTGCAGGTCGAACGAGACGCCGTCGACCGCCTTGACGACTCCTGCGCTAGTGAAGAAGTGCGTGCGGAGATCGTTTATCTCAAGCAGTACGCCCACAGATCCTCGCGGCCCGTCGGAGCGGGCAGGCTTGCCGAACGGGCAGAGTGTACACCCGCAGAGCCGAAACCCTGCAAATGGCTGCGCGGGCGGCGATAGCGGCGGGTGAAGGGGACGTCAGCGCCGGCGCGTTGTCGGGAGAGCGGACGCTCCCCAGACCCCTGCCTGCACTCTGAGCAGCTGCGCCCCAAGGCTGATAATTTGCGCCTCCGCCTTGGCGTGCGGGATAATGGGCGGCGAGAGGCCTCAACGCCCCGGCGCGCTAAGCCGCTTATTCAGAGGAGATGGAATCACTATGCTGCGATTTGCCGAAGAAGTCATCCTGCTTCTGCTCAACGATGAAGACGGGTCATTCGCACGCGTTCCCTACTGGTCGCTCAACTACGCTCTGGCGGGCGGCGTCCTGATGGATCTGGCGATGGAAGACCGCATCGACACCGACCTCGAGCGGCTGTTTGTCATCAACGACGCTCCAACAGGCGACAACCTGCTTGACCCGACGCTTGCTGAGATAGCCGGCGATACGCAGCAGCGCGACGCGCGCTTCTGGGTGGAGCGCACCGCAAACCGCGCCGAAGAGATACGCGAGGGCGTCCTCGATCGCCTCGTCGAACGCGGCATCCTCGAACATCGGGAAGAGCGCTTCCTCTGGGTCTTCAAGTCCCGGCGCTACCCAACCGTTGAAGGTTCGACCGAGCGCGAAGTGAAGCTTCGCATTATGGCCGTGCTCTTCAGCGACGAGATCCCCAGTCCCCACGACGTGGTGCTCATCTGCCTGACCGACGCCTGCGGAATTCTCAACCTTATCCTCTCCAAGCGCGAGCAGGAGCGGGCAGCCGAGCGCATCGAGCAGGTGCGCAAGCTCGACCTCATCGGCCAGGCGATGGCTCAGGCCATACAGGACATCGAACTCTCGGTCGCCGCATCGGTGCAGCCTCACCTCTACTAGGCGCCAGACCCTTCCGCGCGGCGCGCGCCCTTCGAGAATTCGAGAGACGCCCCCGGCAAGCGCCGGGGGCGTCTCCGCAGACGTCGGGGATGGAGTAAGCTACCCGCGATCTGCCCGGAGGACGCCCGACGTGTCTGCTCCGCTTCTGGAGATACGCGACCTGTCAATCCACTTCGACGGCGTGCGAGCGGTCGACCACTGCTCGCTGGCGGTCGAGGAGGGACTTATCACCGGGCTCATCGGCCCGAACGGCGCGGGCAAAACCACGCTGTTCAACCTCATCTCAGGACTTCATCAGCCTACGGACGGGCAGGTGCTGTTTCGCGGAGAACGCATCGACGGACTTTCGATGCACACGGTGTTCAGCCGAGGCGTCGTGCGGACGTTTCAGATACCCCGCGAGCTCAAGGCTATGACCGTCATCGAGAACCTTATGCTCGTGCCCGCGCATCAGCACGGCGAGAGCATGTGGCAGGCCATCGTCGCTCCCTGGATAGTCAAGCGGCAAGAGCAGGCCATTGCCGCTCAAGCCCGGGACGTCCTCGAATTCGTGGGACTTTCCAGCGTTGCGGAGCTTCCAGCCGGAAACTTGTCGGGGGGACAGAAGAAGCTGCTCGAACTGGCGCGGACTCTGATGGCCAAACCCCGCATGGTGCTGCTCGACGAGCCCGGGGCAGGCGTCAATCCAACGCTGCTCCGCCGTTTGGAGGACGGCATTTTGCGAGCGCGCCGGGAGCTCGGCGTTACGTTCCTTATCATCGAGCACGATATGGGGCTGGTAATGCGCTTGTGCGACCACGTTATTGTCCTCAGTGAAGGCAACGTGCTTACGCAGGGCCCGCCCGCCGACGTGCAGAGCGACGAGCGCGTGGTGAGCGCCTACCTCGGAGGCTAGCGCCGATGGCTCTTCTCGAAGCGTCCGGCGTTTACGCCGGCTACGGCGACGCAGAGATCCTTCACGGCGTGGACATCGCGGTCGACGCCGGTGAGATTGTGACGATCATCGGCCCGAACGGCTCCGGCAAATCCACGCTCCTGAAGACGATCGTCGGCGCCGTGCCGGTCACATCCGGCGAGGTGCGGTTCGCGGGGCGGCGCATCGAGGGTCTGCGCGCCGATCAGCGGGTTCCGCTAGGCCTCTGCTACGTTCCGCAGACCGAGAACGTGTTTGCTTCGCTTACGATTACCGAGAACCTTGAGATGGGGGGCTTCCTGCGCGGCGCCGGGCTCGTGCGCCGTGTGCAGGAGATGTTCGAGGTCTTCCCCGATCTTGCCGAGAAGCGAAACGCCAAAGCAGGCGCTCTTTCAGGCGGACAGCGGCAGATGATGGCGATCGCCCGCGCGCTGATGCTCGACCCGCAGTTGCTGCTGCTCGATGAGCCTTCCGCGGGCCTGTCGCCGCTGCTGGTCGGGACGGTGTTCGAGACGATACGGAACATCAACGCGTCGGGCGTGGCGATACTGATGGTCGAGCAGAACGCGCGCAGAGCGCTTGCCGCGTCGCACCGGGGTTACGTCCTGGCCGTGGGCGAGGTGCGCATGGAGGATGCGGGAACCGCGCTGGCGAACGATCCGCAGGTGGGCAGGCTGTACCTGGGGCGGGAGTAAAGGCGATAGCGATGCTGTTGACCGGGCGCAGATTCGAACGGCGAACGCTTGCGCGGGCGGCCCGCGCGGCGCAGACCGCGCTTGCGATCGTATTCGTCGCGCTGGCGCTCAGCCAGCTCAGCCTGGCGGTGAACGGACTCTTCCTCGGGAGCGTCCTTGCACTCGGCGCAATCGGCATCACGCTCGTTTTTGGCGTGCTGCGTTTCGCCAATATCGGGCAGGGCGACATGATGACGGCGGGCGCCTATGTCGCGTTCTTTCTACTCGTGAGCGTGCTGCCGGAGCACACCGGGCTGGGGCCGTTCACGTTCGGGTATCCGCTCCTTATTGCAATCCCCATCAGCATGGCTGCAATCGCCGTGCTCGCCGTAGGCATGGAGCTGCTGGTGTTCAGGCGGCTTCGCGCGCGGCGGGCGAACGTGGTGACGATGGAGATCGCCTCGCTCGGCGTCGCCATTGCCTTGCGCGGCGTCGTCCAGATGATTTGGGGGGCGTCGATCCGCTATCTTCCGAACGAGACCCGCCCCCATATCGATTTTCCTGCGGGGATCAGCATTGCGCCTAATCACCTGTTCGTAAGCGGGGCTGCGCTCGTGCTGGCGATAGGCCTGCACCTCCTGCTCACGCGCACGAAGCAGGGAAAGGCGATGCGGGCCACAGCCGACAACCCGGAGCTCGCTCGCGCAAGCGGCATCAACACCGACCGGGTGTTGCTGCAGACATGGGCGATCGCCGGAGCGCTGGCGGGAGCTGCGGGGGTGCTGATCGTCGCCTTCAACGCCACCGCTCAGCTGAAGCCGTCCACCGGGTTTCAGCTGCTCGTGGCGCTGTTCGCCGCCGTCGTTGTCGGAGGCATCGGCAATCCTTATGGAGCATTCATTGGCGCGCTGCTCATCGGCGTCTCGATGGAGGTCTCAACGGCCTGGGCGCTGACGACCTACAAGCCGGCGATCGCCTTCGCCGTTATGGTGATAGTGCTGCTCTTCAGACCGCGAGGCATCCTCGGGAGCAAGGACTGATGATCGATTTCACCATCGGGTTCCTCATCCTTGTCGGCATCTACTCGGTGTTCACCCTGGGGCTGAATATTCACTGGGGCTACACCGGCCTGTTCAACATTGGCGTGGCCGGGTTCTTTGCGCTCGGCGCCTACACCGCTGCGCTGCTTACTATCCGCCCGCCGTCGTCGGTTCAGGTCGACGACTACACCATCGCGGGAGACCTCGCGAACCGTCTCGACTCTGTGCCGGTCATCGGCGCGCTGGACTTGTGGTTTCCCGCCGCGCTGATAGCCGCGTCCCTCGTGGCTGCTGTTGTCGCGCTTGTTGTCGGCGCCATCACCATTCGGCTGCGGGACGATTACTTGGCCATAGCGACGCTCGGTATTGCAGAGAGCGTTCGCTTGCTGTTCCTGAACGAGCGGTGGCTCAGCAACGGCAGCAAGGGCCTGTACACGATCCCGCAGGTGCTCGACGGAGTCGTCGCCCCGCGCGACTACGAGCGTCTGTTCATCGTTGTGGTGCTCGTCGTCTTTCTGCTTCTGTTCATTGCGACGCGGACGCTGGTGCGCTCGCCCTGGGGCCGTGTGCTGCAAGCCATCCGCGAGGACGAGGTGACCGCCGAGGCCAGCGGCAAGGACGTCTTTCGGTTCAAGCTTCAGGCGTTCGTGCTGGGGGCTGTGATTATGGCTATCGGCGGGGCGTTGTACGCCTTCAACTTCCGCGCCATCTCCCCCATTGCCTTCTCGCCGCTGCTCGGCACGTTCATTATCTGGGCGATGCTTGTCACAGGAGGCAGCGGACGCCTTTACGGGCCAATTGCCGGGGCGCTGGTCGTGTGGGGCGTCTGGAGCGGGTCACAGTTCCTGCCCGACCCGTTCGGCTCGGCCAATGTGCGCTTCTTCGCCATTGGAGCGCTGATGGTGCTTGTGCTGCTCTACGCTCCCGGAGGCGTCACGCCGGAACTGTCGCGGCTGCGGGAGCGCTGGGCCCGCCGGCGCCGGCGCTCTTCCGCGTAGGCTGTGTCCGGCCGCGTCGCATTGCGCGAAGCGTCGGCGTCGCGCAAGAGAAGTCAGGCAGACGAGGAGCAGGAAGCGTGACCGACGAGAGCCAGGTGATCATAGTGGGCGGCGGGCCTGTCGGCGTCGCGCTCGCCGTCGACCTGGGGCTTCGCGGCGTGAATTGCGCGCTTGTCGAGCGTCGTCTCGAACCCCAGCAGATACCCAAGGGCCAGAACCTTACCCAGCGGACGCTCGAGCACTTCTACTTTTGGGGCATCGTCGACGAGTTGCGGGCGGCCCGCGTGATGCCGAACAACTACCCTATTGGCGGGGTCACCGCGTACAAGCATCTCATGAGCGACTACTGGTACGTTCCGCCCGGACGCGAGATCGTACAGTCGTACTACTACGAGGCGAACGACCGGCTTCCGCAGTACCGGCTCGAGGCCGTGCTCCGAAGGAAGCTGGCGGAACTGCCAAGCGTGACCGCCTACTTCGGATGGCGCGCCGTCGACGTGCAGCAGGACGCCGGCGGCGTGCGGGTCGTCATTGCCGAGGAGGCGCCCGAGGATCAAGAGGAGCGGTTCGAGTGGGCCGGGTTCACCGGAGTGGAGAGAGCGGCCCGGAGCGCGTCCGGCCAGACGCGCGTCCTCGAGGCCGAGTACGTAGTCGGCTGCGACGGCTCGCGGTCGCAGGTGCGCGAGCAGGCGGGCATCGCGCGCGAGGGATCGGACTTCGAGCAGCCGATGCTGCTGGTTCTCTTCCGGTCGAAGGAGCTCCACGAGGCCTTCAAGCGTTTCCCGGAGGTGACGACCTACCGCGCGCTCGATCCGGAGATGCAGGGGTACTGGATGTTCTTTGGGCGAGTCGACGTTGGGGAGTCGTGGTTCTTCCACGCTCCGGCGCCGGCAGGAGCGACGACGGACAACTACGACTTTCAGGCGCTGCTCAACCGCGCCGCCGGTTTCGAGTTCAGGGCCGACCTTGAGCACGTCGGGTTTTGGGATCTGCGAGTCGCAGTGGCCAACGAATACCAGGCCGGGCGCGTATTCATTGCAGGCGACGCCGCCCACAGCCATCCACCCTACGGCGGCTACGGGCTCAATAATGGGCTCGAGGATGCGGTGAACCTGGGCTGGAAGCTCGACGCTGTTCTGAAAGGCTGGGGAGGCGAGCGCCTTCTGGAGTCGTACGGGAAGGAGCGGAGACCTATTTTCTGGGAGACCGGCGAGGACTTCATCGCCGCCGGCATTCGGGCCGACCGCGACTTCCTCGACCGCTACAGTCCAGACCGTGACCGCGAGGAGTTCGAGCAGGCCTGGAAAGAGATGGCGGTCAGGAGCCGCGTTGGGGTCTACGAGCCGCATTACGAAGGGTCGCCGGTGGTGTGGGGGCCGCCGGGCGGCGTGTGCAGCGCGCACGGCAGCCACACCTACGCTGTGCGGCCCGGGCATCATCTGCCCCCAAGCCGGCTCTCGTGGGGCCACGGCGTTCAAGAAGAGCTGGGAGAAGGGTTCACCCTTCTGGCGTTCGGCGCCGGTGCCGATGCGACAGGCCCGATCGAGCGCGCCGCCCAAGCGCTCGCCGTTCCGCTGAAGACGGTGCGCGATACGTTCGAGGAGAGCCGGGCGGCGTACGAGACGAGGCTCACGCTCGTTCGGCCCGACCAGTACGTCGTTTGGGCCGGAGACGCGCCTCCCGCAGACGCCGGGGCCTTGCTGCGACGGGCTGCGGGACGCGATTGACGCGGGCTACGACGCTCGCACGGGCACGGCGACCGCTCCCCGGTAGATGCCGCGCGCGCTGCCGCTAACGATAAGGCTGAGAACGACGACAGCCGTAAACCCTACTCCCATCGTCCACAGCACTTCCGGCGCGCCGAAGGCGTCCGCCGCGAACCCGTTGACCAGGTTCACCGCCGCCATCGTGCCGCCGATGTTGATCTGGTTCAGCCCCGTAATCCGGCCGCGCATCCCTTCGGGCGCGAGCGATTGCACCATTGCGCCGCCGAGGGCCATAAACGCCGCCTGCGATCCGCCCATGCCCGCCGCGCCTACGAGCGCCAGCGGGGCTGTGGGCGCTACAGCCAGCAGGAGCATGGCCAGACCGCTGAGCGCGCCTGTGATCAGCAGCAGCCTTCCCCGGCCTTGCGCGCTTCGTATGCCCGCAATGCCTATCACGCCTACAAGCGCTCCTGCGCCGACGCCCATCATCAGGTAGCTCGTCCCCAGATTCGGGTTGCCAAGGGAGTCGCGCGCCAGCACCGGGAGCATCGACTCGAACGACATCGTCATTGAGCAGTGCAAGGCGATGAGGATGAACAGCGTCCGCAGCTGCGGATCAGACCAGGCGTACTTCGCAGCCGCCCAGAGGCTGGATCCGAAGCGGGCGCCGCGCGCAAGGTCGCCCGTCGACCGGACGCGGACGGCGAGGATGCTGGCGATCCCCACGATGTAGAAGGCGGTGCTCGCGAGGAACGCGGGCGCCGGGCCGTAGACCAGCGCAGGCAGGATGAGGAGGGGGCCCACCAGGCGCGCGCCCTGCAATGACGCCTGGTTCATCGCTATCGCGTTGAGCAGGTGTTCCCTTGGCGTCAGGTTCGGGATCAGCGTCTGCGTCGCCGTCATCTGGAATGTGCGGAAGCTGCCGTTCAGCAGCGACAGGACGACGATGTGCCAAACCACCAGGACGTCTGCGAACGCCAGCGCCGTCAACACTACGCCGTGGCCGAACTGCAAGCCGTAGGACGAGACGAGGATTGCGCGGCGGTCGAACCGGTCGGCCAGGAATCCGGCCAGCGGCGGCATTATGAAGCGCGGCGCCATTGCGGCGAAGGTCGCCACGCCTACAAGCGCCGACGACCCGGTCATGTTGAGCACGAGGGCGCCACGGGCCACGATAAGGGCCCAGTAGGCGGACTGACCGGACAGGCTTCCGAGCCACACCCACCGGAAGTCGCGGTACTGCAACGCTGTGCCGTAACGCTGAAGCACTGCCCTCACTGGTCGCGCTATTCCTCCCTGGAGCGCAAACGGGCAGAGCGCGTACACGCGCTCTGCCCGCGGCGGTTCAATGCGATAGCCGTCAGCCGCCCCTGGCTACTCGATTGGCACCAGCTCCGAAGATATGTTGCACCACGGCTGCCCTTCATCCGGGCCGCAGAAGACCGCAGGAGCAACAGCCAGCAGTTCGTTGGTGATAGCGTCGTGCAGGCGGAACGAGACGGCGGTCCACTCTCCGAAGAAGAGGAAGTCCGACGAGCTGCCCCGGAGACCGCGCTCGAAAGCTACTACAAACGCGCCGTGCACGTTTGCGAAGAGTCCTCCAAGATCCTCGTCGTACCCCACGTCCAGCACTGAGGTGATGTCTGTCACCAGATCCTCGGCGCCCCAGACCATGCGGATCTTGACCTCTTGCCCCGCATCGAGCCCTGCCGCTACGAACCAGATGCCGTGGTCGCGAACACGCGAAGGCGGGAATTTGATGAAGGTGGGGTGCACCTGGAAGACGACTGCCGGACCAGCCTCTTCTTCCTGGCCGCTTGCCGAACGCGGGGGGTTGATCAGCATCGCGCCCGCGACGGCTAGCGCCAGCACTATCGCTGCGATGATGAGCATCCGTCCCGGACGCAGCCACGAAGCCCTCAGTTCTTTACCCATAGAAGGCGCCTCCTGTTGTTTGCTTTATCCCGCGGGGAGGATAGGAGGGCGCCCACCGTCCCGACTCACGCGCCCCGCGTGCCGCCCGCTTGGTAATCCTAATGTCCGCCTGCCGACCTGCGCTCCGCAATTTACGCCCTCCCTGCTACGGGAGCAGGCGCCGCCGCCGACGCTGCCGCCGACCCGACGCCCGGACGGGCGCTCATGTTTTGCCGCAGCCCCATGCGCTTTGCAATCTCCCGCATCGGCAAGGCCACGCCTATCGTCAGCACCATAATTACCAGCGATACGATCCCGGCCTTCTCCGCCTGTGCGACGTCCGCGGAGCCCCACTCCAGCGCGATAAGCGAGAGCGTCTTCGTGCCGATGGCGGCAAGCAGGACGATGTTGGACGTCGTGTTGGCTGCGGAGATGAAATTGAGCATCCCTATCAGCACCATCGTCGGCATCAGCACCGGTATCACTACCTTGAAGTAGGTAGTTAGCCATCCTGCGCCCGACACGCGGGACGCCTCCTCGAGGTCTGCGCCTAATTGCACCAGCACGCCCTTGAATATGTTCGTCCCCGTCGTGTTGCCGGAGATGATGACCACCAGCATCAGCGCCCAGAGCGTTCCGTACAGCCACGAGAGCACCGGCACGCTCAGGAAGAGCATCAACAGGCCCAACGACGACAGGATTCCGGGGAATGCCGCAGACACCCAAATGACCGAGTCCAGCGTCGATCTGAGGCGCCACTTGCTCCGCACGATCAGATAGGCGATCACCGAGAAGAGCAGCGGACTTGCTACGCCTGCTACAACGGCCAGTATCAGCGTATTCCGAAGCGCGCTGGCGAATACGTCGTCCGCGAACACGTCCGCCCAGTGGCGAAGCGTCCATGTCTCCGCCAGGCCGAAGAAGCCTACGTGCGACATAAAGCTCCCGACGACCAGCACGAGGATGGGCAGCGCCGTGAGGGACGCCAGCAGCAGGGCAATGGCGCTGAAGAACACCCACTTCCAGCGGCCCAGCTCGATCAGCCCCGGCTTGAAGCTGCCGGTCACCGTCGTGTAGTGCCGCCTGCGCGTAACCCACCGTTGTAACGGGAAGATGATTCCGATGATGAGGAGCGTGAGGCTCGCCGTGACTACGGCGCTTCCGTAGTCGAGCGACTGCACCTGCTGATAGATGAGGGTGGAGTAGACGTAGAAGCCCCAGCGGGCGCCGAGCAGCCACTCCGTCTCGAACCCCTGGAAGATGCGGATGAGCTGCAGGGCGAACACCAGCACGATTGGCGACGCCATGACCGGGAGCGTCACCTTCGCGAGCGTTCCGAATTTCGACGCGCCGGAAACGCGCCCCGCTTCCTCCAGCGCCTGGTCCATATTGCGGAACGCCGGCGTGAAGAGAATGACCTTGTATGCGATGCCGTCGGCCATCAGCCGCGCGAACACGATGCCCTCGAGGCTGAAGATGTTGAACGGGCCTTCGTTGATGAACGGGAGCCGCTCCAGCGCGACGTTGAAGAAGCCGATCTGGGGCTGGAGCATCATCATCCACCCCAGCGTGCTTGCAATGCCGGGGAACATAAAGGCGATCCAGAACATGAACTCGAGGCCGTGCGAGAAGGGGATCCGCGTGCGCGCCAAGATCATCGAGATGGCTATCGCCACCGGGAACGAGATGATCATGACGAAGAACCACACGAGGAACGAGTTCAGCAGCGCCTGCGGCATCCGCCCGTCCCAAGCGTTCAGCCAGTTGCCGAAGCCCCACTCCCGCGGCGGAATGAACACGTCCGACGACACGTCGAAGCTGAACCAGAACAGGATCACCATCGGCAGGATGAGGTACACGCTCAGCGAGACGACGACCAGCAGCATAATGAGCGTGCCGAACTCGGCCCTCAGGAGTTTCCTGAGGGACGACCCCGACATACTCGCCGCCTGTACTGCCATCGGCTCTCCTCTTGGCGTTTGTCTTGGCGTTCGCTACAGCGCCGACGCAACTGACGCCGGCTTCCGCTGCGGAAGGGAAGGTCGCTGCCTTCCCCGCCGCAGCGGACTACCCGTACTTGCTTCTACGGCGTGTAGACGACTCCCAGCTCGTCGTAGAGCGCTCCCATGGCCAAACGGGATTCAATGCTGGTGTCCCGGTACTCCTGGGTGCCCGAGTCGATGACGAACACCAGACCCCTGTCCTGCAGATCCTGAAGCTGCGCCACTCGCGCCCACTCCTCGTTGGAGACCTTGCCCTGACCAACGTCGGAGCGCAGCTTCGGGCTGGGCGCCAGGTTCCGGGTGTAGTTGATGTCGGTCTCCATACCGTCCTGGCTGTACCACCAGTTGATGTACAGCTGGGCGGCCTTGGGGTGGGGGGCCTGGTCGATCACGGATCCGGTGCCGCCGATCTCCGCTGACATACCCTCTTCCATAACGATGTCGTCGGTGATCGCCTTCAAGGGCAGGCCGGCCTGCGCAAGCGGACGGACCTCTCTGTCGCAGCCGAAGGCGAACGTTACAGCGCCGCGGGCCAGTAGCTCAGCGCACTGCCGGTAGTCGGAGAAGTCGAGCAGGTGGTTCCCCACTGCCGCGTGTCGCATAAGCTGCTCGAGGAAGTCCGGGCCAACGCCGAGCCAGGTGCGCACCCTAGCCGTTGCTCCGCTTCCCTCGGTCGCCAGACCGGTGGTGACGATTTCGCCGGCCCACTTCGGGTCGGTAAGGTCCCACCACGACGTAATCTGGGCCGCCTCCGCGGCGCTCAGCTTGTCGGTGTTGTACCAGAGGTCGTCGAAGTTGGCGATGCTGATCGCGTCGGCCATGGAGTAGAGGTTGTCGGCGTCGCTCCACCACACCTTGTGGGACAGGTGCCAGGTTTCGGGGGTGCGGTTCAGAATGGTGGGGTCGACGATCAAGGGTTCGACAGGAACCAGCGCGCCGGCCTCGATCATCCGCCCAGTCGAGGAGATGCCGCCGTGCTGGAAGTCCGCGGTGTACCGTCCGCGTGAGCGCTCGGCGAGGATACGCGTGGTGTTCGCGTTTCCGCTGCCGGTGCTGGCGATGACCCGGATGTCGAACTTCCGCTGGAATTCGCCCAGAGTGTCGCGGATGTGCCGCGAGTCGGTGCCGCCCAGGCTGAGGACGACCTCGCCCTCGGCCTGCGCGTCGGCGATGAGCTGGTTCCACACCGCCTCGAACGACTCATCGGGCGTGGGCGTAGGCGCCGGCGTCGCCGTGGGGACCGGCGTTGGCGTGGGGGGAGGAGGAGTGACGCCTGGAGGGAGCTGGGTGGGCGTCGGCGTAGGAGCCGGCGTCGGAGTCGCCGTCGGCACAGGCGTCGCCGTGGGGGCTGGCGTGGGCGTCGGATCCTCCGATCCGCACGCGGCGAGCGCGCCCAACATGCCTATTGCGGCGAGAACCAGCCAGAATCGCATGGATCCGCTTCGCTTACTCATGCCCAAGCCTCCCTATCGCCTGGAATTCGCGTGAAATCTTCCGAGTCTCCTGAATTGCCCGCTGCGGGCGCTGCGACGTTCGCAGAATGGCGCAAACTATACAATATGTGATAACGATTCCCATACAGAGGGCCCGTCGCAATTTGCGAAGAACGCCCTCCGACCTATAGGTTGGCGGCGAGTCTAGGCGGGCCTTCGCGCAGTGTCAACCCACATCCCCGCACAGGAGGACTTATGACCAGCATCGACGCAACCATTCCTCTCAACACCGGAAGGAACGCTTCCTATGCAGCCTACGACCGCTGGCTGGCGCAGCAGGACGTGCCCGTGCACACCGGCTACTACGTACAGGACGCCCGCACCCTCGAGCGCGGCTGGTGGTCGCTCCGGCAGTGCCCCGCCGCCGTGCTGAATCTCGCCGGCCACGCCGGCGTCACCGAGGCCCACGTGCTCGAGATCCCGCCGGGAGAGAGCATTCCGCCTTTCCGCATGGCTATCGAGGACGTCGTGTACGTGATGGAGGGCCAGGGCGTGTGCACAGTGTGGGCCGAGGGGCAACCCAAGGTGCACTTCGAGTGGCAGAAGCACAGCCTTTTCCGCATCCCCACGAACTACTACTACCAGCTCAGCAACCTGCGCGGCGACCAGCCGGCCCTCACTATGCACGTCAGCTACCTGCCGCTTGCCCTCACCACCAATTCGAACACGAAGTACATCTTCGAGAACCCGTACGTCGACACCCAGGAGCTGTACGGCGACGAGGAAGGGTTCTACGCTCACGAGGCGCGGGCCGTGCAGCGCTCGGACGGGCGCACGGAGTGGTACGGCAACTTCTTCCCCGACCTGACGGTGTGGGACAAGCTCAGCGCCTACGGCGGGCCCGACCGGCAAGCCTACTCCGGCGGAATAGTGTTCCCGAACTCCTCGCACCGCCCGGGGTTGATGGTGCTCCCCTCGCGGCGGTACCGCGCGGCGCACCGCCACGGCCCCGGCGTCACTATCATCGGCATTCAGGAGGCTACGGGGTTCGTCATTATGTGGCCGCCGGAGGGCGGGGGCGACTACATCGTTGCGCCGTGGCAGGAAGGCGCGGTGTTCGTTCCGCCGAATATGTGGTACCACCAGCACGTCAACTCGGGCGGCGTCGAGAATCGGCAGCTGCGTATCTTCCCCCCGCGCCCAATCATGAACTACTCGTTCATCGACCCCAAGCAGTACATCCCGTTCATCGAGGAAGACCCCTGGGTGCGGGAGAAGTTCGAGGCTGAGCTGGCGGCCAACGGGCTCACGTCGCTCATGCCTCCCGAGGCCTACACGAACCCCAATTACGAGTGGGACGCGGAGTGGCTCAAGAAGGAGTAGCGTTCCCTGTTTGAGGAGAGAGGCGCACGATAACCAAAGATAAGGGGCCTCGGGATATCCCGAGGCCCCTTATCTTTGGTTATCGTGCGCCCTGGCTCTCTATTCGTTCTACTCGTCGAGCCAGGCGTTTTCGAAGACGCGGTGGTACATCTTGTTGGTGCCGCGCCAGCCTACGTTCTTCACCTCCGGGCGGGCGACGATGCCGTTGCCCCACACCGGGCTGGTGATGCGGTACGAGTTGTCGGCGACGTAGACCTGCAGCTCCTCGGCGACCGCGTCGCGGTCGTCGCCGGTGGAGCCCCACAGCCGCTCGACGATGCCGTCGAGCGTAGAGTCCGGATTGAGGCCGAGCGTGTTGGACGGCATCTGCTCGCTCCAGAAGTACGTCGCTGCAAGGTCGTCGAGGTCGAAGCTGTTGGTCCAGCCGAAGTAGAGGTCATCCCAGGCCTGCTGCGCGCCCATTCCGAGGAAGGGGCCATACTCCTGGATGTCGAACTGGGCGTCGATGCCGACGGCGCGGAGCATCGTGAGCATCGTCTCGGCGACCTCCTGCCACGGGGCGCCGTAGGCCGGCGTCCACACGACAGTAGTCGAGAACCCGTCGGGGTACCCTGCTTCGGCGAGCAGCTGTTTCGCCATATCGGGGTTGTATTGCAGGTAGGGCTGCACGTCCTCCGGGTACTCGTCGAGCGTCAGGGCCTCGGAGTCGAGCGGCCAGGCTTCGAGGACGGGGAGGCCGTCGCCGCGGAGGGCGGTCGCGACGATGGCGTCGCGGTCGAGCGCCATGGAGAGGGCGCGGCGGACTCTCACGTCGTTCCACGGCTCCTTGTCGAGCCGCATGCGGATCTCGAGGTGGAAGAGGCTGGGGCAGGACTTCGTGAAGTAGTCCGGGTTGGTGCGGTTGATCTCTTCCAGCACGCGCGGGCCTGCGGCAGGGAAGACGTTGATCTGTCCTCCGCGCAGCGCGGCGATACGCGTCGCGCCGTCGGGGATGACGTGCGCTTCGACGGTGTCGACGTACGGCAGCCCGTCCTTGAAGTAGTTCGGGTTGCGCTCGAAGGTGACCTTTGTGCCGGTCTCGTGGGAGACGAACATAAATGGCCCTGTGCCCACCCACGACTGCTCGGGGTTTTCGCGCGCATCTTCAGCGGAGGCCTCGGGCGCGACTATCCAGCCCTGCCGGTTGCCGCTGGGGAAGCCCTTGATGAAGTCGAACGGCCTGTCGAGATGGACGCGCACCGTGTGGTCGTCGACCGCCTCGGCGCGGTTGAAGAACACCTGGTTGACGTAGGAGCCGCCGGCGAGGCCTTGCGCGTACCGTTCGTTGAGCGTGTACGCCACATCGTCGGCAGTGAGCTCGCGTCCGTTCAGCGGGGGCTTGTCGTGCCACATCACGCCCTCGCGCAGCTTGAACTCGAGCACGGTCGGCTCGACGAAGTCCCAGCTTTCGGCGATTTCGCCGTCGAGGGTGATCTTGCAGCTACTCCCGGTGTGGGCGGTTGGTGAGTAGAGGGGGTTGAAGACAAGCTCGGCAATCTTGCGGGTAGGGTCCCAGAACCGGGTTCGTCCCCAGGGGTCCCAGCCGGGGGGATCGCTGCGGATCCAGTAAGAGAGCGTGCCGCCGTATTCGGGGCCGGGAGTAGGCGTCGGCTCCAGCGTCGGAGTGGGCGTTGCGGTCGGGGGCGGGGTCACGCCTGGCTCAGGCGTCGGCGTGTTCGTCGGAACAGGCGTGGGCGTGGGGTCCGACGAGCAGGCGGCGAGCGCCGCCAGGCCGGTGAGCGCAAGAGCCGCTAATGCGACCGCTCGAATGGAGCGTCCTATGGACATTTTTCCCTCCCGATTCAACGGCGTAGAGTGACCTGCCGCGGCGCCGGTCGCCGCGACGGATACGGTGGGCGTTGTACGCCTTCGCAGGCCTCCTGTCAATGGCCGCAGGCTCGCCGTCGCTGTTCGGAGTCGATGAGTTGGCGCGCCGGCAGGGGCGGATAGGCGGGGAAGTCGGCGCCGGCGCGCTGCCGGGAGAGCGTTGGCTCCCCCAACCCCCTGGTTATAAGTCTGAACTTTCCGCGCGCCGGAAAGCGCTGTCTCTGCAGGCAGGCGGGGTATAGAATCCGGTCACGCGGTGTCGGCGAATGAGGCGCGTGCTCGACAGGAAAGGAGAGAACGCCATGGGCGGTACGGTTATGAGGCGAGCGCTTGGCGCATTGGCGGCGTTGCTCGTAGTCGCGGCGATTGCCGCGTGCAGCCAGGATGATCCGGCCCCCAAGGAGCTGGGGGCGTTCCGCATCGGCGTTATGGAGTCCGTCACCGGGCCGGGGGAGACGTACGGCACGGTGCTTGTGCAGGCCAAACAGATGGCTGCGGATGAGATCAACGCCGCCGGAGGCATCAACAGGCGCATGCTCGAATTGATTATTGAGGACTCGAAGTGCGCGTCGCAGGATGCGATTACGGCGTACCGAAAGCTCACCGGCGTGGACGGGGTAAAGATTATTCTGGGCACGTCGTGCAGCGGGGCGATGCTCGGCGCGGCGCCCCTGGCGGAGGCGGACGGCGTGGTGGTGCTCTCCGCGTCGGCGACTAACCCCGATATCGCGGAGGCCGGCGATTACATCTTTCGCACCGCCATCAACGACAACCAGCTTGGCATCGACACCGGCAACGCGCTATGGGCCGAGGGCGTTCGCAGCCTTGCAACCATTACAGAGTCCACCGACTACGCCGAAGGCGTGCGGCGAATAACCGCTCAGCAGTTCGAGAGCCTGGGAGGCGAGATCGCCGGGTTTGAGGGTTACGCATCGGATGTCACAGACTTCCGCACCCAGCTGACGAAGCTGTTGCGCGCCGAACCGGATGCGCTCCATCTTTCGGCGCAGTCGGAGTTCTCGGGCGGCACGATCATCAAGCAAGCGCGGGAGCTGGGGTTCACCGGACTGATATACACGGAGAGCGTCGGCGTCGGGACAACGGCGCAGGAGATTGCCGGAGAGGCTGCGACAGGCGTCAAGGCCATTATTCCCAGTCCCGACCTTGAAACTGACCTGGGCAAGCAATTCCTGGAGAGGTTCCGCGAGCGCTACGGCCGTATCACGCTGCCCTGGTTCATCGGCTCCGCCTACGACGACGTTTACATCGCCGCCGAGTGCCTGAAGCAGACCGGCGACGACCAGGACGCCGACGGCTTCCGCGATTGTCTCTACAGCATTACGCACAGCGGCGCGATAGGGGACGGCTACACTTTCGATGAACAGGGCGAGGTCGTAGGCCTGTCGAACGTGATCGTCGAAGTGTTGCCGCTTGCCGAACGGACGCAAGAGAACCTTGGCTATCGGGTGCTAGGCGGAGAAGGCGGTTAGGCGAGCGCCTCGGCTACAGGCCGAGAGGAACGGCGGAGTCCTGTGAACGTTACAGCCATGCGGCAGTCGCTCGTCGTGCTGGCGGCGCTGCTCGTAGTCGCGGTGATTGCTGCGTGCGGCGACGATCCGCCCCCGCAGGATATGTCGCCGCTCCGCATTGGCGTTATGGAGTCCGTCACCGGGCCGGGGGAGACGTACGGCACGGTGATTGTGCAAGCCAGGCAGCTGGCTGCGGATGAGATCAACGCCGCCGGAGGCGTCAATGGACGCAAGCTCGAACTCATCATCGAGGACTCGAAGTGCGCTCCGCAGGACGCGATTACAGCGTACCGGAAGCTCACCGGCGTCGACGGCGTGAAGGTCATTCTGGGCGCATCGTGCAGCGGGTCGGTGCTCGGCGCGGCGCCTTTGGCGGAGGCGGACGGCGTGGTGCTGTTCTCCGCGTCGGCGACCAATCCCGACATTGCGGAGGCCGGCGACTACATCTTCCGCACCTCTATCAACGACAATCAGCGCGGCGTCGACACCGGCAATGTTCTCTGGGCCGACGGCGTTCGCAGGCTTGCAACCATTACGGAGGCCACCGACTATGCCGAGGGCTTGCGGCGGATAACCGTGCAGCAGTTCGAGAGTCTGGGAGGAACAGTTGTCGGGTCGGAAGGCTACGTTTCGGACGCGACTGACTTTCGCGCGCAGTTGACGAAACTGCGGGACGCCAGGCCGGACGCGCTCCATCTCTCGGCGCAGTCGGAGTTCTCGGGCGGCACGGTCATCAAGCAGGCGCGGGAGTTGGGGTTCACGGAGCCGATATACACGGAGACCGTAGGTTCGGGCGCGACTGCGCTGGAGATTGCCGGAGAGGCCGCCACAGGGATGAAGGCCATTATCCCCAGTCCCGACCTGAGCACGGATCTCGGCAGGGAGTTTCTGGAGAGGTTCCGCGAGCGCTACGGCCACATTACGTTGCCCTGGTACATCGGCTCCGCCTACGACGGCGTTTACATTGCCGCCGAGTGCCTGAAGCAGACCGGCGATGATCAGGACGCCGACGGCTTCCGCGACTGCCTCTACGGCGTCACCTACAGCGGCGCCATTGGGGACGGTTACAGCTTCGACGAACAGGGCGAGGTTGTCGGACTATCGTACGTAACGGTGGAGGTGTTGCCGCTCGCCGAACGGACGCAAGAGAACCTTGGCTACCGGGTGCTGGGCGCCGCCGCCGGCGGCTAGCCCGGCGGGCAGGCGCCGGTTCCCGCAGCCATGGCTTAGCGCAGCGGCAGGGGGGCAGGGACAACTATGCTGAAGCGCTTGCGCATTCCACGCCTGACGCCGGGCGGCGCGCCGGGGGCGGGCACGCGACGCTTTGCGGTCGTGCTCTCGCTCCTGGTTGCGGCCTACGTGGTCTGGAAGATAACCCAATCGCCCGAGCAGGCGCTGCAGTTCGCGTACAACGGTCTGGCGGTGGGAGCGGTCTATGCGCTGATGGCGATGGGGTTCACGCTCGTTTACAGCACAGTCTGGTTTTTCGACTTGTACTACGGCGCCGCGGCAGCCATGGGCGCCTATTGCGTGTTCTATCTCCAGTCGCAGCAGATTCTGGGCGGGCAGTACGCAGTCAGCAACGTCTACCTCGATATCGCGCTCGCGCTTGCGGTGGCGGGAGTGGCCGCCTGGGCGCTGTACGTGGGCGTATACCCGAGGCTGCGCGACCGCTTCAGCCGCACAGCGCTGATGGCTGCGGCCGCCGCGGGCGCCGGCGTTTACGCCGGAGCGGTCTTCTCCTATCCGGACGCTATCAATGTGCTGCTCAGCCCGGCGGTCGGCGCCGTGGCGGCGCTGGTCGTTGGCGTTGCGCTGCGCCGGGCGCTCAGGAGCGTCGCGGGGGGACGCGGCGGAGTCGGGATTAACGCCGTGGCGGCTGTCGCAGCCGTTGCAGTCGGAGCGTACTGCGCGCTGCTCGTCGCGGAAGCGCCGGGGTCGAGGCTCTACCTTAGCTGGGCGGCGTCGTGCCTTATGGCGGGAGTCGTGGGGGTGGCTCTCTACCGTGGACTGTACGTGCGAATGCGCAGACAGGCGAGGTCACCGCTGGTGATGCTGGTGGCTTCCCTCGGTATTCTGCTGACTATCACCGCGCTCATCGGCATCATCTTCGACACGGCGCCTCGTCCGTTGCCGGAGGCGCTCGGCAGCGAGCCCTGGGTAATCGGCGGCGCATTCATCAAGGGATTCAACCTATTCGCCATTGGCGCGGCGTTCATTGGATTTGGGGCGCTGCTGCTGCTTTTGAAGAGGACGACGTTCGGCAAGAAGGCGCGGGCCATAGGCGACGACGAAGAGGTGGCCAAGGTTGTCGGCATCAATACGACTGTCGTTATCGCCGTAGTGTTCTTCATTGCAGCCATGTATGCGGCGTTTGCCGGCATACTGAGCGGCCACGACACCGCCATTCAGCCGAGGATGGGCCTGCTGCTCCTGCTGAAGGGGTGGATCGCCTCCGTCGTCGGCGGCATCGGCAACCTGAGCGGTGCGCTGCTAGGCGGATTCGTCCTCGGCATGGTGGAGCAGTTCGGGATCTGGGACCTCACTGGCGAGTGGAAGGACGCCATCTCGCTTGGGCTGCTCGTGCTCTTCCTCTCGTTCTGGCCCCGGGGACTGCTGCCGAGGAAGTGAGCCTATGGCCGCCGAACTGCAACCCGAAGGACGGAGAGGCGGGCTGCTGCGCGCGCTGCGCCGTCTGCGGCGTCCCGGCAAGTGGAACGTGGAGCTGTGGGCGAACCTGTTCGTGCTCGCCTGGGCGGGCGCGTTCATGCTGTGGCAGGGCGCGGAGTTCGGCGTCGCCGTAGGGGCCATCTTCGCCATCTGGGCCATCCTGGCGGTAAGCCTGAACCTCGTGGTGGGGTTTACCGGCTTGCTCTCGGTGGGGCATATCGGCTTCTTCGGCATCGGGGCGTACACGGTGGCGATTCTCACCTCGACGCCCGCCTACGAGCAGTTGCGCACCGAGTCGATCCCCACGTTCGGATGGACTTTCTTCGCCGCGCTCCCTGTGGCGGTGCTGTTGACTGGCGCCGTCGCGCTGGCCGCCGGGGTCGTGTTCAACAGATTTCGCGACGACCTGTTCGTGCTGGTGTCGTTCGGGTTCGCCATCATTTCGTTCAACGTTATGCTGAACTGGCGAGGCCTTACGCGCGGCGCGTTCGGCATCCACGAGATTCCGCGCCCTGCAATAGGCGGGTGGACGTTCGACGGCGAGGCGGAGTTTCTGCTGCTCGCCCTTGGATTTCTGGCGTTCGTCGTGCTGGCGTCGCGGTTGCTGGTCTCCTCGTCGTTCGGGCGCATCCTGACGGCGATCCGGGAAGACGAGCAGGCTATCGAGGTGTTCGGCTACCGGGCGATGCACTACAAGCTGGCCGTGTGGGTAATCTCCGCCATGATGGCGGGGCTCGCCGGCGGTCTGTTCAGCAGTTGGGCGAGCTTCATCGATCCGAACTCGTTCATACTGCTGGAGTCGATACTGCTGGTGTCGATAGTGATTCTTGGGGGACTCGCCTCAATTCGGGGAGCGCTGCTTGGGGCGCTGGCGTTCGTGCTGCTGGAGGAAGGGATGCGGTTCTTGCCGTTCCTGCCGCCGGAGCACATCGGGCAGGCGCGCCAGGTTGTGCTCGGCTCGCTGCTCGTGCTCCTGATGCTCTTTCGTCCGCAGGGGCTTGCGGGGAGGTACCGGCTATGAGCGACGCAGCCGCCGACCGGACGCAGGAGTTCGCGCTGGAGACCGACGCTATCTCGAAGCATTTCGGCGCGGTGCGGGCTATCGACCAGCTGAGCGTTTCGCTTCTTCGAGGGAAGACGACGGGCATTGTAGGCCCCAACGGATCGGGCAAGTCCACACTCGTCAACCTTCTGAGCGGCGTGCTTCCGCTCGACGGAGGAGTGGTCATCATCGACGGCGCGGGACTACGGACAGTGAAGGCGTACGAGACTCCGAGCCATGGCCTCACGCGCACTTTTCAGGAGGTGCGGCTGTTCGACCAGATCAGCGTGTGGGACAACATTATGATCGCGCTGACCGAGCGGCGGCTGTTTCCGGCGATGTTCGAGCGCGCCAAGCCGGCCTACCGGGAGAAGGCGCGTCAGACTCTGGAGCGGGTAGGGATGTGGGAGAAGCGGGACTCCCTCGCCATCGACCTGTCGTACGGGCAGCGGAAGCTGATCGAGATCGCCCGGGTGGTGGCGATGGATGTGCGCACGTGTCTTTTCGACGAGCCGTTCGCCGGCCTCTATCCGCAGATGATCGAGCCGGTGAAGTCGATTATGCGGGAGATGCGCGCTGAGGGCCGCACCCTTATTTTCATCTCGCACAATATGGAGATCGTGCGCGAATTGCCCGACCACATTGTGGTGCTCGACAGCGGGACGCTGCTGGCCGAGGGCGACGTGCACGAGACGCTGGCGAGCGACGCGGTGATACAGGCTTACCTGGGGACGTAGCCGAGGCTTGCATATGCTGTTGGAACTGGTCGACGTGTCGGTGCGCTACGGAGCTGTCGCAGCTCTGGACGGCGTGACGCTGGGGGTCGAGAAGGGCGAGACGGTCGCCGTGCTGGGGCCGAACGGCGCCGGCAAGTCGACCGTTCTCAAGTCGGTGATGGGGCTTGCGCCGGTGACGAGCGGGAGCGTGCGGTGGCGAGGGACGCAGTTGGCCTCCGCGACGCACGAGATCGTGCGGCAAGGCATCTCGTTCGTTCCGCAGGGCCGGCGCGTGTTCACGCATCTGACGGTTGAGGAGAACCTCGACATGGGCTGCCTCCACCTGGCCGACGGAGACGAGAAGGCGGAGCGGCTCGAGGCCGTGCTGGAGCTGTTCCCTGTGCTGCGCCGGAAGCGCCGGGATATGGCGAGCCAGATGTCGGGGGGCCAGCAGCAGATGCTCGCCCTGGGCCGGGGGCTCATGGCGGCGCCGCAGGCGCTGCTGCTCGACGAGCCGACGCTTGGTCTGGCCCCGATCATCGTTTCCGAGGTGTTGGAGAAGATTGCCGAGATCAGCGCGCAGCTACAGGTGACCATTATGGTGGTCGAGCACAACATCAAGGGCGTGCTGGCCGTCGTCGACAGGGCGTACGTGCTGGACAAGGGCCGGGTCGCGCACGACGGCAGCCCGGAGTCCATCACCGAGACGAGCATCCTGACGGACGTGTTTCTGGGCAGGCGTCAGTAGGGAGAGCCGGGAGAGCGTTCCGCGTTCGCTGAGAGCAGCGGTCGACGGCGAACGGCGGGATACGGATACAGATAAGGGGCCCGTCCATTGGACAGGCCCCTTTGTGTTGAGCTGCGGAGGCGGGTCGGCTACGAGGCCGGGAGGTCGACGATAGCGCCGCCCTCGATCTTCCAGACGCCGATAGTGCCGACGACGTCGCCGTTCTCGTCGATGTCGACGGGGCCGGAGGCGCCCTCGTAGTTGATGTCCTGGCCGTCGCGGATAAGGTCGAGCGCGCGCTGTATCTCAGCAGCGCCGGGGCCGACTTCGACGCCGGGCGGGCTGGAGACTTCGCGTAACGCGTCGCGGATGGCGACGGAGTCGGCTGTGCCGGCGGCCTCGATGGCGAGGCCGACAAGGACTGTTGCGTCGTAGGTCTCGCGGATGTACGGCTGGTTTTTGGATCCGAACGCGGCCTGGTAGTCGTTGTCGAACTGCCTGGAGGCGGCGCTTTCGACGGGCTGGGGGGCAGTGCCCTGCATCCCTTCGAGGTGATCCGCGCCTACTGCGGCGATGAGGTCTTCGGACTTGGTGCCGTCCACGAACAGGAAGGTGTCGGCGGCGCCGCTCTCGATAGCTTCGCGGACGTAGACGCCGGCGCTGACCGGGTAGCTGATAGCGACGATGACGTCGGGGTTATTGGCGGTCGCCTGCGCGATTTCGGCGGCGTAGGAGGGCTGTCCGCTCTCGTGAGGGACCTTGGTTACGGAGCCGCCCATTGCGGTGTAGGTCTCTTCGAACTGGTCGGCGAGGCCCTGGCCGTAGGCGCTGTTGATGAAGAGCACGCCGGCGCTCCGGTGGCCGAGGTCCATGGCGAGATCGGCGAGGACGGGTCCCTGGAAGGCGTCGGAGGGGGCGGTGCGGAAGAGGAAGTCCTTGTCGTCGAGCACCGTGATGGAGGGCGACGTGGCGGACGAGGAGATCTGGAGCACCTCGTTGGGGACTGTAACGGCGTTGGCGACTGCGGTGGTGATGCCGCTTCCGAGCGGGCCGATGACCGCGGACACGCCGTCGACGGTAACCAGCTTGCGGGCCGCCTCGACGGCGATGACGTCGCTGGTGCCGCCGTCCTCCGTGATGAGTTCGAGGTCCGCGCCAAGGACGCCGCCGGCTTCATTAAATTGGTCGACGGCGAGGACGATGGCGCCTTCCATAGGGCCGCCGTACTCTGCGAGGTCGCCGGTCTTGTCCATAATGGAGCCAATCTTGACGGGATCGGAGCTGCATGCCGCAGCTACGAGGGCAGCCGCCGCGATGGCGGCGAACAGAGACCCGCTCTTCAGCCATCTACCGTTCATGGAAGCGCCTCCTGGCAAAACAGGGATGTTATGAGTATACGGGAGCGCTGGCGCTGCGGGAAGTGAGATAGGGTCGGCGAGGCGGCGAAATTCGGAAGCTGGGGGCGTGCGCGCCTCCAGCGCTCGGGAATGCTTCAGCGTCGGCGCTCAAGCGTCCGACGGGGCGAGGGGAGTGTCGTAGTCGACGCCGCGGGAGCGGAACCAGGTGTAGACGCCCTCCCAGAAGAGTTCGGGGTCCATATCGATGATCTCGCCGCTGTCCGCGCGGGCCATGACCAGCGCGCCCCAAGGTTCGGGGTTTCGGCGCTCGCCGGCCACCTCGTGATCGCCGCGCATATCGGGGAGTCCGCGCATATCGGTGAGGAAATTGTGGAGGACGGCGGGGCCTGCGGTAATCGCCTGGCGCACGGCCCCGGCGTCGTCGATCACGAGGACGACGTCGAACTCGCCGAAGGAGCGCCATTCTGCGGAGGGGGGCATAGCTCTTCCTAGAAGAACGTGGTGATGACCTTGGAGAGGAGCACGTTCTGGTCGAGGAGGATGAGGCGCCGGGCGATCTTCCAGCCGGTCTCCGGGTCGCGGCGGAGGAGGTCGTGGCGCGTGCCGACGAACATATTGACCTCGTCGTGGAGGCGGTTGGTCCACACGAAGAAGTTGCTGCGTACAGGCAGCTCGTCGCCCTGGAGCTGCCCGACCTGGATGTTGGTGATGAGGTGGCGCACGCGGGAGAAGGGCTCTTCGGCCCAGTGGAGCCCGGTGTTGATTTGGCGAACGCGTCCGGCGAGGGTGCGTTTGCCCTCGTCGAACCATGAGATCTCGGAGTTGGAGCTGGAGTTTTCGCGGTGCTGTTGGCCGAACTTCACGTTGCGGCGCACCGGCATGTGGTAGTGGATATCTTCGGCGACGAGCTGGATCCAGTCGTCGAAGCGGCGGTCGTCGAGGAGTTCCGCCTCACGGTGGAGGAAGCGCTCGATTTCGCGCTCGAGCAGCAGCCGTTCGACGCTGAGTTCGGGCTCGGCGATTGCGACGGGCTGCGCGTAGCGGCTGTCGGCGCCGCCGGCGGCATCGTCAGGAGTGAAAGGTTGGGCGCCGGGCGATTCGAGGACGCCGACGACGTCGGTTGCGAAAGCCATGTCTTCGGAGCCGACGACGGCGGGGTTGGCCTGCGACTCGACGTAGCGGATCTGCACCCATCCGCCGTCGCGCGGGTTGGCGACGACCTCGGCGATAGCGCCGTCGCGCAGCGTGATGCGTTGTCCAATGGGGAGGTTGGTGAGGATGACGGTGTCGTTGATGCTGAAGAGGGCTTCGCTGCTGATTGGCTGCGGGTCGCTGGTGGTCATAGCGTCGCTCCTGGTGCTGCGTTCAGGATGTGATTTCGATGCCGCCGAAGAGGCAGGAGCCGGTTACGGTGAGCGTGGCCTCGGCGTCGGCGGGGGCGGGACGCTTCGCCGCGACGTCTCCGAGCGTCGCCGAGGCGCGGACGTCGACGGCCCAATCGGGCGGGACCTGGAGTTTGATGCTGCCGAACAGCGCGTCGGCCTTGATGGTGGCGGCGCCCTCTGCAAGCACGGCGCCCCGCAGATCGACATCGGCGCTCCCGAAGAGGGCGCCGACTTTCCCCCCACGGAACTGGGGGCTGTCGATGCGGTGGCTCGCCTCGGAGAAGACGCAGGAGACGTTGAGGTCGGCCCCGGCGGCGGCCTTGCCGCGCTTGCCGCGCCTCGAGCGCCTGAAGAGGATGCAGGCGCCAATCGCGATCAGCAGAACGGGCCAGAGCGCCCAAAGGTCGATGGTGACTATATTCAGGTTGCTGAGCAGGATGAGCAGGGCGACGCCGCCTGCGATGGTCGCCTGGACGTGCGCCCCCTGCGTCAGCAGGTAGAGCGCGAATGCGATGAGGAAGAGCGGCCACCACGTGGAGAGAGGGAACGAGAAGTCGGTGAGGCTGTCGACCAGGAAGAAGACGCCCAGCGCGATAAGGGCGACTCCGACCACTACCTTGATGATTCCTGCTTTCATGCGCGTTTCGCCGGGCTTCTGCTCGTGTTGCCGGGGGTAAGGTTCTTGTCCTTAGCGGTTAGCGCTTCTCCATGCATGTGCAGCGCAGGAGATTCCGGGGCGCTACGGTCTGCGCCCCGACGGGCCGCACGGCGCAGAGCGGACGGTTCGTGTTCGTCGTGTTCGCCCATGGGGCGGCTCCTGCGTTGGGCGTAGGGTCTAGCGCTCGGTGTTTTTGGTGGGGTGGACGGGGTAGATCTCGTCCCAGCTGCCGGCCTCCATAAACTCGATCCAGCGGCGGAGTCGCGCCCGCTGGTTGGCTTCGGCGATGCGGAAGCAGAAGGTCATTCCGGGGAAGCGGTCGTCGGTGAACTCGTGGCCGAGGCCCATCTGGAAGTTGTAAGGGAGGCGCTGGGCGATCGTTCCGAGGCTGGCGGGGAACGCGTAGTTCCAGTTCTCCATGTCGTCGGACTCGGTAAGGCCGGTGGGGCCGCCGTAGCGCATCATGTAGCGGCGCTGGGCGTCCTTCACGATCTTGGGAGCGTCCTTGTCGATGGGGTACTGGCGCCAGCTTTCGGTGACGCCGACGCCGTGGGGGTGCCAGACGAGGATGCGGTGGGGCTGGATGTTGACGTTAGGCCAGACGAGGGCGGTGCCGCCGTTGCCGGCGTGCATGTGGACGTCCTTGTAGCGGGCCTGCTTCCTCTCGCGCTGCGCCCGGTAATAGGCGTCGACCTCCGGCGGCTCGGTCTGCCAGGTGTCGACGTACTCGGGCGTGCCGGGAAGCTCATACATATAGTTGTGGCCGCCGTGGCCGAGTTCGGGGAGCTGCATTTCGTAGGATGTCGAGGGGAAGGGCGCCCTCATTCCGCTGCGGCTTCCGCCCTGCAGATCTCCCTGTGGGCCGATGGCGGCGACGTTGACGGAGCGGTGGGTCATGGCGCCGTGCGCGCTGTCGCCGTCGAAGCTGAAGCCGGGGAACTTCCAGTTGGTGGGGATGCGCCACTTGGTGGCGGGATTGAAGAGTTCGACGCCGTTGTCTTCGCCGCCGGTGCTCTCGAAACACCACCGGATAGTGGCGGCGTAGACGCCGAGGTAGTCCTCGAACGACGGCGCCTTCGGGTCCCAGGTGGCCCAGAGGGAGCCGTAGTAGTTGCAGAGCTGGGCGACTTCGTGGAGCCCCCATGCGTTCTTGTCGAGGTCGCCATGGTAGGCGCGGGCGTGGTGGGGGACGCCGACGAGGCGTCCGTCGGTGTCGTAGCTCCAACCGTGGAAGGGGCAGGTGAAGACGAGGGTGTTGCCGTCGTCGTAGCGGCAGACGCGCATTCCGCGGTGGCGGCAGGTGTTGAGGAAGGCGTGTATCTGGTTTTTGCGGTCGCGGACGACGATGATCTCTTCCTCGCCCATGCGGGAGATGACGAAGTCGCCGGGGTTGGGAATCTGGCTTTCGTGCCCGAGGAAGAGCCATGCGCGTCCGAAGACTTGCTCGAGCTCTTGCTGGTATATCGCCTCGTTGACGTAGATTTCGCGCGAGACGAGCCCCTCGTCGAGGTTCACGAGCTCGCGGAGCGACCGGTCGCCGCGGGAGCGGATGATTGAGACCATGTTGTCCTCCTCTGACCAGCTTCGATAGGGGGCTTCTGGCAGGCGAACTATAGCAGAGACGCTTGGCGCCTTCTTACACCGTCGCGGGGATTCGCGCAAGCGTCAGCGGCGACGCGCAGCCGGGAGAGCGCGCGCTCCCCCAGACCCCTGGCTGCGGTGGGCAGGGACGGGGAGAGAGAAGGCGCGCCGCCCTTCGGTTTACTGCGCGGCAGGCGTCGCGCTTGGAATTCGGCGGCGTTCGGGCGATGATGTGGCCGCCGGGGCGCGCCTGCGGGACGGCGGCAAGCCGGCGGTAAGCGGCATTGGCAATTCCAAGGAGGAGGAAGCTCATGGCTGACCTGGAAGGCAAGGTGGTGGCGATTACGGGTGCGGCGCGCGGGATGGGACAGGCGTTTACGCGAGGGTTCCTCAGCGCGGGCGCGAAAGTCGTGGCGATGGACATTTCGTGGGCGCCGACCGGCTACTCGGGCGACCGCGACTCTGCGTTCCTGGAGGAGTTGCAGGATCGGCCCGACGACGTGATTGTGGCCACGGTCGATGTAACGAACGACGAGCAGATCGACGCGGCCTACGAGGCGGCGATGGCGAAGTGGGGCACGTGCGACGCGCTGATCAACGACGCGGCGATGCGGCAGCGCATTCTGTATCCGCCTACGGGACGCATCACAACGCTCGAGACGACCGACGAGGACTGGGAGCGGGCGTTCGCGGTGAACGTGTTCGGCGCGCTGAAGGTTACGCGCCGGTTCGTGCAGCCGATGCTGAGCCAGCAGTCGGGCAGCATCATTTCGGTGATCAGCAGCGGAGCGCTGCATCACTCGTACGGCGGCGCGTACAAGGCGCTGCGTCCGAACAGCCGGGAGATGCCGTACCAGTCGACGAAGGCTGCGCTGCTGACGATGATGTTCTACCTTGCGGACGAGATACGCAGCCAGAACGTGGCGGTCAACGTGATGGTTCCGGCCCACACGCGGACGACGGGTTTCGACGAGCAGAACATTGCGCGCCGCGAGTTGGGGATGGGCAATCCCAATGCGCCGCTGCCGCTGCGCGCCGACCATATGGTTCCGCTGGCGATGTTCCTTGCGGAACAGGACGCGGCGAGCGAGGTTACGGGCAAGTGCTTCGACGTGGTTACGTGGAACATCGAGCACGGGCTCGGAGGTCAGCTCGCATGGGAAGACCCCGAGGGGACTGCGGTGTCGGAGAGCGCGGAGCTTGCCGCAAGGGCTCGCGCCAGGGCATAAAGGGCATAGGAGAGGCGTAGTGGCCGGCAAGGGCAAGGTGGTTCGGAAGCCTGCGAACGTGAAGGAGCGCCGCGCGGAGGCGCCAGGCGCCGCGGGCGCCGGGGACGAGGGTTCCGCGGCGCCCGCAAAGCCGGCGCTCCTTTCGGGCGGCAACCCCCAGATTCCGAAGGGGGACGGCGACGCTCCCGTACAGGCGTATATCGCCGCCATGCTGGGCTGGAAGAGCGACGCGGGCCGCCGCCTCGACGCGCTCATCATGCGCACTCTGCCCGACGTCCGCAAAGGGGTGAGGTGGAACTCGCCTTTCTACGGGATGGAAGGGCGGGGCTGGTTCCTCGCGTTTCACTGCTTCACGAGGTACATCAAAGTGACGTTCCTGAAGGGCGCTTCGCTGCATCCTCTCCCGCCCGTCGAGTCCAAGGACAAGGACACGCGCTACTTCCATATCTACGAGGACGGCGAGATAGACGAGGAGCTCGTTGCGAGCTGGATTCGCCAAGCCTCGGAGCTGCCCGGCTGGATCCCGTAGCTGGCCCCCGGCCGTTGTATGCGCGTTAGACGCTAGACCGAGAAGTCGAAGTCGATGGCGTCGTCGGCGTGGAACTCGACCTGGGGGGCGGGGTCGAGGCGCCCGCTGAAGACGTCGGAGAAGAATTCGGCAAGGACTTCCCAGGTCTGTTCGGATGCGTCGTGGCTGTAGGTGTCGGGCCTTGTGGTGTTCATCCACGCATGGGGCGTGCCGGCGAAGACTCTGATGCGGGCGCGTTTGCCGAGGGATTCGAGTTCGCCCCGGAATCGGCGGACGTTCGGCAGCGGCACGAGGAAGTCGTTCTCTCCGAAGCAGCCGAGGAGAGGGACGTTGACGCGGGGGATGTAGCCCGAGGCGCTCTCCTGCCCTTCGAAGGTTGGTTCGTAGTCCCGGTTGTAGATGCCGCCGTGGACGACGCCGATGGCGCTGACGTCGCGTCCGCCGGCGGCATAGACCATGGGGACGCGTCCGCTTTGGCAGAAGCCGACGATGCCGATTCTGGAGGCGTCGGCGTAGGGCTGTGTGCGAAGGAAGGCGATGGTGTCGTCGAGGTCGGCGATGTACTGGGCGTCGGTGGGGTCGCAGCGGTCTTCGGAGCGTTCGAGCGGCCCGCGGTCGCCCTCGTATCGGTGGAAGAGGTCGGGGAAGCAGGCGGTGAAGCCGTATTCGGCAGTGCGTTTGATGACGTTGAAGCTGTGCTCGACGGGGCCGTAGCGCTCGTGGAGCATCAGCATAACGGGGAGGGGTTCCGCGCTCTCGGGGCGCGCAGTCCAGACTCGCATGCCGTTGTCGAGGACGTGCTCCGTAGTGTCCATAGGGAAGCCTCCTTGCGCTGTTGCCTGCGCGTCGATGCCCCAAGCTTAGGCGCGTCATGGCGGATGCACAACGTGGGGGTTGGCGGGCAACTGTTCAGAGCGGACGCGCGGCGGGGGAGCGCTTGCCTCCACGCATCCTCATCGTTTGGAATTTACCTACTCCTGCTCCCTTGATTGATGGCGTATGCTATCGCTGTGAGCGCTGCTGTTGCCGGCGAATCGATGAGATGAGGATGAGCTGAGGAGGAGCGCTATGCTTTCTGCGGAAGACACCGATCTGCTGTGTCGGGTAGGGCGCGGAACGCCTATGGGCGAGCTTATGCGCCGGTACTGGCTCCCTGTGGGCTACTCGTGGGAGTTCGAGGCCGAAGGGCAGCCGCAGCGGGTGCGAGCGCTTGGGGAAGACCTTATTGCGTGGCGCGACGCCGGCGGGACGCTATCGTTCATCGACGCGAACTGTCCGCATCGAGGGGCGGGACTGTACTACGGCAGAGTCGACGGCCAAGGCCTGCGGTGCGCCTACCACGGGTGGACGTTCGACGCGTCGGGCCAGTGCATCGATATGCCGAACGAACCGGCGGAGAGCAGCTTCCGGACGAAAGTGCGGACGAAGGCGTACCGCGGGGCGGACTACGGCGGCGCGGCGTGGATATATATGGGCGCCGAGCAGGAGGCGCCGCCCGAGGTTCCGCGTTTCGAGTGGGGAATGGTTCCGCCCGAAAACGTGAGCCACGCGCAGAAGATTGTGTATCAGTGCAACTGGATGCAGGCGCTGGAGGGGGAGCTGGACTCGACGCATGTGTACTTCCTGCACACCCGGCTGAACCCGGACGACTCTCCGCGCTACGGGCTGTACCATAACGACAAGCGGGCGCGGTTCCACATCGTCGACCGGGAGCACGGGTTCACCTACGGCGCGGAGCGGGACGAGCTCGACGGGAACGTTTACTGGCGGACGACGCAGTTTCTGTTTCCCATCTACGGCATGTTTCCGGCGCAGGACGGCGTCGTGCCGCTTTCGATGTATACGCCTATCGACGATCACCACACGCTGCATATGGGCGTGTGGTGGAATCCGTCGGGGGAGATGCCCGGCCACGGCGGGCCTCGGGGCGCGCTGGCTGAAGATCCGGGCATGCTTTCGCCGGGCGTCGGGCCGATGAAGCCGGAGCAGCACGGCAAGTTCTTCGCCAAGTGGTGGCCGCAGGCGGCGCTCGACAGCGACTTCCTGATGAACGAGGAAGCCAAGAAGTCGAAGAATATGACCGGCATACCGACCGTCCGGCTGCAGGACTCGGCGGTGATCCACAGTATGGGCCCGATTATGGACCGGACGCGGGAGCATCTGGGGACGACGGATGTGAGCATTATTCGGGCGCGGCGGATGCTGATCCGCGCGGCGCAAGCGCTGCGCGACCACGGAACGCCGCCGCCAGGCTCGCAGAGCCCGGAGCGCTACCACGTGCGGTCGTGCGCTACGATTCTCTCGCCCGGGGCGGACTGGGAGCAGGAGCTCGCCGACTGGCACTACTGCCGGACGACGGAGTTCCCCCGCCTGCTGGCGGAGGCCGACCGTCCGTTCCAGGAGCGCACGCTGCCGGGTTCGTCCGACTATCGGGCATAACGGCGCGTCGCGGGCAGGCGGCGACTGGGCATAATGTAGTATCCGGTAGAGTTCTAGCGACTACGGAGGAGAACAATGCTGACGCAGGAAGCGAATGACCGCTACACGAGAGTCGGGCCCGGCACGCCGATGGGCGAGTTGATGCGCCGCTACTGGCATCCCGTCGCCGCCGTCTCGCAGATGAACGACAAGTGGACGATGAAGGTCCGCCTCCTGGGCGAAGACCTCATCCTCTACAAGGACCGCTCCGGAGACTACGGGCTGATGGAGCCGCACTGCGCCCACCGCCGTATGAATATGATCTACGGCATTCCTGAAGAGCACGGCCTGCGCTGCCCCTATCACGGCTGGCTGTACGACGAGACGGGCCAGTGCACGGAGCAGCCGTACGAGGAGACGGAAGACCCGGAGGGGCGATTCAAGGACAAGGTGCAGATGAAGGCGTACCCGGTGCAGCAGAAGGCCGGGCTGCTGTTCGCCTACATGGGCCCGGCGCCGGCGCCGCTCGTTCCGAACTGGGACGTGTTCGCCGTCGACGATGTGATACGGGACATTGGTCTTGCCGAACTTCCCTGCAACTGGCTGCAGTGCCAGGAGAACTCGCTCGACCCGGTGCACCTCGAGTGGCTGCACGGGTACTGGTCGAACTTCATTTCGGAGGTGCGCGAGGAGCCGGAGCGACAGCGGACTATCCGGACGCACGAGAAGATAGCGTTCACCGAGTACGAGTACGGCATCTACAAGCGCCGGGTGATGCAGGGCGGCTCCGAAGAGGACACGTCGTGGCGCGAAGGGCACCCCATCATCTTCCCGTACTACCTGCGGCAGGGCGGGGACGGGTTCGACCGCAGCAAGTGGGGCATGACGGGCCCCGCGGTGCAGATACGGGTGCCCATCGACGACACGCACACCGCGCACTGGTGGGTGATGTGTCATCAGAAGGAGGAGGAGACGCCGGAGCAGCGGGCGGAGGACATTCCGTTCTTCCAGCCGCCGGTTATCGAGCTCGACGCGAACGCTCAGCCACAGTACCTCCTGCTCGACTCGAACTCGGCGCAAGACCTGGCGGCGTGGATTACCCAGGGCGCCATTGCCGATCGAACGGGCGAGCATCTTGGCCGCTCGGACAAGGGCATCATCATGTTCCGCCAGATGCTTGAGGACAACATCAAGATAGTCGAGGACGGCGGCGACCCGATGAACACCTTCCGCTCCGAGGAAGAGAACCGCTACCACGGCATGGTGACGGAGTACCCGCGGGACCTTGCGGCGAAGATCAACCCGAACGACGTGGGCGGCACGGGCACCGGCGGCAGCGTGTATGAGCGGCAGGGTATGGCCAGCAAGTACAGCCCCATCCTGAATCAGCGCGGAGTCGAGGGCGGCGCCGACGCCGCGGAGCGCCGCCGGTTAGTGGGGCAAGGCTGACCCCCGTCCGCACTGGACAGTACTGGAGTTGACACGGAAACGACCGGCGCCGGGAACGCACCCGGCCCGGTCGTTGTTCCCGGAGCCCCCAAGCCAAAGCAGGAGGAGAACGATGTATTCGCGCATAGTGGCGCCCCTCGACGGATCGACTCTGGCCTTGCAGGCGCTGCCGTATGCCCGCGTCGTGGCCGCTTCGACAGGCGCAACGCTCGTGTTGGTGAAGGCGCTCAACGCCGCGCCGGCGGACCTAATGGGAGTGGCGGCGCAGAGCAACAGCGCGGACGCCGTGCCCGCAACGCCCACGCCGGAGCAGTGGGCCGCGCTGCGGGAGCAGTTGCGCGCCGACTCGGAGCGTCAGCTCGACGACGCGTCGCGGCCCGCGAGAGAGCAGGGGCTCAGTGTGGAGATCGTGCTCAAAGAGGGCGAGCCCGCCGATATGATCACGGAAGAAGCCGACAAGGATGATCGGACGCTTATCGCTATGTCGACCCATGGCCGCTCGGGAGTGGGCCGCTGGCTGATGGGGAGCGTTACGGACAGAGTCGTGCGTCATGGGAAGCATGCGACGCTCGTAGTGCGCGGTAGCGACGGCGATGTCACGTCGGCGTCGCCGCGGCTGTCTCGCGTGGTGCTCCCGGTGGACGGTTCGGAGATTTCGGACATGGCGCTTCCGCATGGCGTGGCGATGGCGCAAGCGATAGGTTGCGGCATAACAGTGCTCCGCGCAGTGTCGCCGTTCGCGCTCGGTGAAGCGTACGCGGAGTATATGCCCGCCGATCAGAGCGGAGCGTTCGCGGCGGAGGTGAGGGCCGAGGCGGAGGCGTACGTCGAGGGCAAGGTCGCCGAGGCGCAGGCGCAGGGCGTCGCCGATGTAGAGGGGAAGGTTGTGGAGGGCAACCCGGGCAACGCGATCCTCGATGAAGTCGGCGAGGGCGGCGAGCGGCTGGTGGTGATGGCGACGCACGGGCGCTCGGGCGTAGGCCGCTGGCTGATGGGCAGCGTCACCGACCGGGTGATCCGGCACAGTCCGGGCCCGGTGCTGGTGATACGGCCTTAGCCTGCGCAGCGCCCGGCTACGGGGCGGAGGCCCACTGCGCGAGCGCTTTCCCGACAGCGCCGATCTCGCCGACCGACGTGTAGTAGAAGTCGCGCCAGCCGTCGCGGGGCAGCCCGGTGAACAACATAAGATTCAGTGGGTAGGTCTCGCTGTCGGCGGCGCGGCGGAAGTCGTCGCGGAAGAGGAATGTGGGTTTGCCCAGAGCGATGGCCATGCCGAGCTCGACCATGACGCCTTCGTCGGGCGGGACGCCGTTGACGATAGCGAAGATGGCGTCGGCGTCGACGACGTCCTGGAAATCCCGCTGACCGATGCGGTAAGCGCGTTCCTCCAGAGAGAGATCGTCCTGGTTGTTGCGCGCGAACGGCTCCCACACTTCAACGCCGAGCGCCTCGATGGCTGCAATGATGGGCGGCAGAAGCAGCTCCTTCTGCTGCGCTGAAAAGCCGTAAGGGCTGGCTAGGTAAACGGTCTTCGCCATGCTGTGATCCCCGTTCCGGCGTGCGCGTTTGCAGGACTGGGCCGGGTGAAGAGTAGTACCCCAAGCGCCCTGCCTCTGCAACCCGAGGGCGCTGGCGGTAATCGGTCAGGCTGGATGAGTTGGCGTCCGATAGCGGCGGGTGGAAAGGGCGTCGGCGCTGCTTCCTGGTCTCCGTAATGAACCCTGATCAGTTGCCGCTGGTATCCTGTCCGGCGTCACGGCGCGGCCTGCGCGCCGCGCGCCACTACGCTGCGAGGTCCGACGTATGACCACTGCCTCACGATTCCGATTGCCCAGCACTGTCCGCCCGGAGCACTACCGGGTTACGCTCGCGCCCGACCTCGAAGCGTTCACGTTCGCCGGCAGCGAGTCGATAGACATTACGGTGGAGGAGGCTGTAACCGAAATCGTGCTGAACGCGGCGGAGCTCGACGTATCGTCCGCGCGGGTGGAGACTGCCGACGGCGAACTCCCCGCGGAGCGGATCGCGTACGACGAAGAGAACGAACGGTTGACGCTCGGTTTTCCCGGGCGCGTGCCGGCAGGTGCCGCGACGCTGCATATCGAGTTCACCGGCGTGCTGAACGATCAGCTGCGGGGATTCTACCGGAGCGTCTATACAGCTGCGGACGGCTCGGAGCGCCGCCTGGCGACGACGCAGTTCGAGGCGACCGACGCGCGCCGCGCGCTGCCGTGCTGGGACGAGCCGTCGGTGAAGGCGTCATTCGAGATCACGCTCGTGGCGCCGTCGGAGCTCGAGGCGATATCGAATATGCCGATCGCGGCAGTGGAGCCCGTGGAAGGCGGGCGGAAGGCGGTGCGGTTCGAGACGACGCCGCGGATGTCGACCTACCTCCTGGCGTTCGTGGTTGGCGATATGGCGCGGGTCGAGGCTACGGCGGCGGATGGCACCCTCGTGCGCGTGTGGGCGACTCGAGGGAAGGAGCGTCTGGGCAGGTTCGCGCTCGAGAGCAGCGTGAACGCGCTGGCGTATATGAACGACTACTTCGGCGTCGCGTATCCGTTGCCGAAGATGGACCATATCGCCGTGCCGGACTTCGCCGCCGGAGCGATGGAGAACTGGGGCGCCATCACATACAGGGAGACGGCGCTGCTGTACGACCCCGAGGAGTCGGCGGCGCAGGCGAAGCAGCGCATCCTCGAGGTGGTCGCGCACGAGATGGCGCATATGTGGTTCGGCGACCTCGTGACGATGGAATGGTGGGACGATCTGTGGCTGAACGAGTCGTTCGCTTCATGGATGGGGGACAAGACCGTTGACCATCTGTACCCGGAGTGGCGGATGTGGACGCAGTTCGTTTCGCACGACACCAATGCGGCCCTTGGGCTGGATGGGCTGCGCAATTCGCATCCGATAGAGGCGAACGTCGACGACCCCGCGGAGATACGGGAGCTGTTCGACGCGATTAGCTACAGCAAGGGCGGGTCGGTGCTGCGGATGCTGGAGGACTATGTAGGTGCCGAGACGTTCCGCCGGGGACTGCGCGACTACCTGACGGAGCATGCGTACGGCAACGCCAGAGGGGCGCATCTGTGGGAGTCGATAAACCAGCGGGCGGCGGCGGACGGCGCGGGGCTGGGCGCTCCGGTTACGGAGCTGATGGAGGCGTGGATAACCCAGGTGGGCTATCCGGTGGTGCAGGCGCAGGTTGATCGTTCGACGCCGGACGCGCCGATAGCTGTTTCGCAGTCCCGGTTCCTGTACGACTACCTGCTCGACCCTGCGCGCGACCCGGCGCTGTGGCCGACGCCTATCTCCGTTCAGCAGGCCGGCGGCGGCGAGGTGGCGAAGAGCGTGCTGTCGAGCGCGGAGGGCCTGTTGGATGTTCGTCCCGCGGCAGGGTGGGTGAAGCTGAACGCCGGCCAGACAGGGTTCTACCGGGTGGCGTACGACGAGGCGGAGTGGCTGCGGCTCGGCGAGGCCATCGCTGCGCAGGAGCTGCCGCCGGTCGACCGTCTCGGCTTGCAGAACGACGCGTACGCGCTGGTGAAGTCGGGCCGCTTGCCGGCGACGGTGTTTCTGTCGCTGGCGGAGTCGTTCGTCGGGGAGACGGACGCAATCGTATGGGGCGACCTGGCGGCGAACCTGAAAGGGCTCGAGAACCTGCTTGCAGGGACTGCCGAGCTTGCGGACTACCGCCGGTTCGCAAGGTCGCTGTTCAGCCGGATTGCGGCGGAGACGGGTTGGGACGAGCAGCCAGGGGACGGACACCTGGAGGCGCTGCGCCGCTCGACGGTGATCGGGCAATTCGGCGCGTACGGCGACGAGGGGACTCTCGCGGAGGCGCTCCGGCGCTTTACGGCTTACGCGTCGGACGGCGCTCCGCTGCGGCCCGACATTCGGGGCGTGGTGTTTGGGCTTTCGGCGCAGCAGTCGGAGAGGGCGGTGTACGATGAGCTGTGGCGTCTGCATCGCGCGGCGGAGCTGCACGAGGAGAAGGTGCGCATTCTGGGAGCGCTGACGCGGGTGCGCGACAGCGCGTTGATGCGCGACTTGCTGGAGCGGTCGATGGGCGGCGAGGTGCGCTCGCAGGACACGCCGCTGGTCATCGTGCAGGCTGCCGGGAACACGGAGGGTCGCGACCTGGCATGGGAGTTCCTGAAAGAGCAGTGGGACGAGCTCGACCGCCGTTACGGCAAGGGAGGCTTCGCGATTATGCGCCTCGTGTCGATTGGGGCGGGCTTCGCAAGCGCGGAGCGCGAGGCGGAGGTGCGGGAGTTCTTCGAGGCGCACCCTGCGCCGTCGGCGGCCCGCACGGTGCAGCAGACGCTGGAGAGCATTCGCCTCAACACCCGGTGGACGGAGCGGAACCTCAGCGCTGTCGACGAGTGGTTGGCCTCGCGCTGAGCGCGCGCAACGGCGATGGGCGGCGTCGGCGGTCGAGAGGCGCCGGCGCGCTGCCGGGAGAGAGAGCACTCGCTCCCCCAGCCCCCCCCGGTGCAATCAACAGCTCCGGGGCAGGAGCGTCGGGCTGAGGGCCGGATGAACTCCTGACAGTACGGGGCTGTGATATAGTCAACAGGTTAGAATTGCAGCACTCCTAAGCAGGTGAAACGGACTTATGGCTGACCACGACGTTCTGGTTGTGGGGGCGGGGCTTGCAGGGATGCGCGCCGCCATCGCCGCCCATAGAGCTGGCGCCAACGTGGCGATGATGAGCAAGGTGCACCCGGTGCGCAGCCACTCGAACGCTGCCCAGGGAGGCATCAACGCCGCCCTCAGAGGGGCGGAGGATTCGGTCGACTCTCACGTGTTCGACACAGTGAAAGGCTCCGACTACCTGGGCGACCAGGACGCGATTGAGTACATGTGCATCGAGGCTCCGCAGGAGATCATCGAGCTGGAGCACATGGGTGTCATCTTCAACAGGGACGAGGAAGGGCGGCTGGGCACCCGCGCGTTCGGCGGGGCGAGCTACGCGCGCACATTCTTTGTGGCGGACATCACCGGCCAGGCGATCTTGCATGTGATGTACGAGCAGATCATCAAGGCGGGCGTCCGCTCTTACGAGGAATGGTTCGTTACCGACCTCATTATTGAGGATGGGCAGTGCCGCGGCGTGGTGGCGATGGAGATGCTCACGGGCAAGATCCAGGCCATCAGCGCGAAAGCGGTCATCCTCGCGGCGGGAGGGGTAGGCCGCGCGTTCGAGCCTAGCACCAACGCGCTCATCTGCACGGGCGACGGGATGGCGCTGGCGTACCGGGCGGGCGCGACGCTGCTCGATATGGAGATGGTGCAGTACCACCCGACGACGCTGGCGGGCAACGGCGTGCTGCTCTCCGAGGCGGCGCGGGGCGAGGGCGCCTACCTGCTCAACTCCAAGGGCGAGCGCTTTATGGAGCACTACGCGCCGAAAATGAAGGAGCTCGCCTCCCGCGATGTCGTCTCCCGCTCCGAACAGACCGAGATTGAAGAGGGGCGCGGCGTGGACGGCTGCGTGCTGCTCGACCTCCGTCACCTGGGGCGCGACCTCATAATGACCAAGCTGAAGTACATACACGAGGTGGCCCGGGACTACGCCGGCGTGGACATGGTGGAGAACCCCGTTCCGATCCGCCCCGGGCAACACTACATTATGGGCGGCATAAAGACCGACGTGGATACGCGCGCGTGGGACATCACGGGGAGCGCCGGCTGGGATGGCCCGCGAGGCTTGTTCGCGGCAGGCGAGACGGCCTGCGTGAGCGTGCACGGCGGCAACCGCCTCGGCGCCAACTCCTTGCTCGAAACAGTGGTGTTCGGCAAGCGCGCCGGCGAAGTGGCGACTGAGTTCGCGCGGGAGACCGCCGACTTTACGCTGTCCGACTCCCATGCCCGCGACGCTCAGGCGCGCGTCAAGGCTCTGATGGACCGGCCCGACAACGGCCTCATGACCGCCGCCCTCCGGCTGGAGCTGGGCCAGACGATGAACGAGCACCTCGCCGTGTTCCGCTCGGAGGAAGGCATGCAGGCCGCCTCGCAGAGCGTCAAGTCGCTGAAAGAGCGGTTCCAGTCGTTGCCGCTGAAGCACCGGGGCAGCGTCTACAATACCGACCTGCTGTTCCATATGGAACTGGGCTATATGATTGACGTGTCGGAGGCGGTGGTTGCCTCAGGGCTTCTCCGGAAGGAGAGCCGGGGAGCGCACTTCCGTCGCGATATGCGGGAACGGAACGATGAAGAGTGGCTGAAGCACACCACGGCGCGCCAGGGCGACGATGGCCCACTGGTGGACACGCTGCCGGTGACCGTTACGAGATGGGAGCCGCAGGCGAGAGTCTACTAGGCGCAGCCGCCTTCCCGTCGAGCGCAAGGCGGACCCTTACGCGTCGCCCGGCGGCCCAGGCAAGTCCAAGCAACTGAGAGGGGACAGCAGGATGCAGGCTACAGTCAGAGTTCGGCGCTACGACCCGGAGACTTCGGAACAGCCGAGGTTTCAGGAGTACGAGGTCGAAACGCCGGACCACTTCACGGTGCTGGACGCCCTCGTAAAGATACGCGAGGAGATCGACCCCAGCCTTGCGTTGCGGTGCTCGTGCAGGGCGGCGATATGCGGCTCCTGCGCGATGCGCGTTGGCGGGCGGGCGCGGCTCGCTTGCAACACCCGGCTGAGCGCCGTGGTGGAAGACGGCGGCGCCGTCGAGGTCGAGCCGATGGGCAATCAGCGGGTCGTGAAAGACCTGGTGATCGACCTGCAGCTTTTCTGGGGCAAAGTGCGCGCGGTGGAGCCGTACCTGCAGCCCGACGCTGTGCCGGAGGAGGAGTTCATCGCCTCGAACGAGTCGATGCTGAACCTGCTCACGCCGATGGGCTGCATTATGTGCGGCGCCTGCGTGTCGGACTGCACGGCGCTCGAGGTCGACAAGAACTTCCTGGGACCGGCGGCGCTTGCGAAGTCGTACCGGTTCGTTGCCGATCCGCGGGACGACAAGAAGAAGCAGCGGCTCGACACTCTGAACGAGTACGGCGGCGCATGGGACTGCGCGCGCTGCTATATGTGCGTTGAGGCGTGCCCGAAAGGGGTCGCGCCGATGGACCGCATTATGGATCTGCGTGAGGAGCTGATGCAGGCGGGCGTGACGAACACGTCCGGCGCGCGGCATGTGGAGTCGTTCGTGCGGTCGGTCTCGCGGTCGGGCTGGCTCGATGAAACGATGCTGGCGGTCGACTCGTGGGGCAAGTTCAACGTGCCGAAACTTCTCGCCCAGGCGCCGCTGGGCATCCGCACGATGCGGCGCGGCAAATTCCGCCTGCCGGGCCCGTTCCACCACAAGCGGCCAGGGCACCAACAGGTGCGTCGGCTGTTCGAGCGGCTGGGCGCCAAATAGCGCTGGCCCGCTGTCCTGACTATGCGCAAGGAGCAACGATGAAGTACGCCTTCTATCCCGGATGCGTGTCTCGTGGAGGCGCACCGGAGCTATACACGTCCACCATGGCGATCGCCGGCAAGCTCGACCTGGAGCTCGAAGAGATCGTCGGCGCAGCCTGCACCGGCGCCGGCGTCCTGCAGGAGAAGGGCCTGAAGCTGGGAGACACGCTGAACGCTCGGACATTCGCCATGGCGGAGCGGATGGGGCTGACGACCATCCTCAACATCTGCTCGACCTGCCAGGGCGTGATGGCGCAAGCGAACCACCGCCTTCTCGCCGATCCCGACTACCTGGCGGAAGTGAACGAGGAGCTCAAGCCGGAGGGGCTCGAATACACCGGGCGGATAGTAATCAAGCACCTGGCCTGGGTGATAGTCGAGGAGCTCGGAATAGACCGGCTGAAGAGCCTCGTAACGCGCCCGATGCCGAACCTGAAAGTGGCGCCGTTCTACGGCTGTTACATCCTGCGCCCGTCATGGGCGCTCGGCATCGACGAGAACCCGGGGCGCGAGCACTACCTCGAGCAGATCATCGAGGCGTGCGGCGCGGAGCCCGTGAACTTTCCGGGGCGCACCAAGTGTTGCGGCTTCCCCATTATGCTCATCAACGAGCGCAACTCGATGGCGATGGTCGCCAATCATACGGTGAGCGCGCACGAGCACGGGGCCGACGCGATGGTCACCCCGTGCCCGCTCTGCCACCTGAACCTCGACGGGCAGCAGCCCAATGCGGCGGCGCAGCGCGGAGAGAAGATTGGCATGCCCATACTGCACCTGCCCCAGATGATCGGTCTTGCAATGGGGCTTTCGCCGAAACAGCTGGGACTCGAACGGCACATCGTGAGCGCGCGCCCGGTGCTGGATAAGGCCAGCGTGCGGGCGTAGGGCTGCCCTATTCGAGTCCGCCTACCGCGTTTATAAGGAGACGTGATGCCAGACCGAACAGGAACCAGTGTGGGATTCATAGCGCTCATCATCGCGGCGGTTGCCGTTGTGGCGGCGCTTATCGCTATCACGCAGGGAGGCCAGCCGGGAATGACCGGCGGGCAGGGGCCGCAGGGAGCGGCCGGCGCGCAGGGCGCTGTCGGCCCGCAGGGCCCCGTCGGCGGGCAGGGGCCGCAGGGAGCGACCGGCCCTCAGGGCGCAGCCGGCGCGCAGGGGCCGCAGGGAGCAATGGGGCCTCAGGGCGCGGCAGGCGCAACCGGACCCCAGGGCGCAACCGGTCCCCAGGGTTCGACGGGGATGCAGGGGATTCAGGGAGAAACAGGCGAGCAGGGGCCGGCCGGCCCGATTCCAGAGCCTGACAAGTCTGACCCTGCGGCGTACACGGTGGCGTTCGTGAACGAGGCGATTGAGCGGTACGAGCGAGAGGGGCTCGACGCTACTATCGTGTACTACAACTCGCCGGACCACATCGACGACCAGTGGTACGTGTTCATCATTGACGAGGACGGCTACACGATCTCGCACTACCGGGAGGACGTGCGGGGACGCGACCCGAACCGGCGGTACGACATCACCGGCTACTTCTACGGCGACGCGATCCTGTCGGCGACGGAAGAAGGGAAGTGGGTGACGTACCTGTTCCGGAACCCGTCGACGGGCAACGAGGAGTTCAAGCACTCGTGGGTTGTTCGCCGCGACGGGTACTACTTCGGCTCAGGCTGGTACGAGCGTTACCACGGCGGAGCGCCGACCAAGGACCACCCGGAGACGTATACGCAGGCGTTCGTGCAGCGGGCGGTCGACTACTACGACCGAGCCGGCCACGATGCGACGATCGCGCACTACAACAGTATGGCGAGCGTTGACGGCGAGTGGTACGTGTTCATTATCGACGAGAACGACATGATGATCGCGCACCCCACGATTCCGGCCAACAGAGGGCGCCACCTGGCCGACCTCTACGGCGCCGACGGCTATCCGGTAGGCAAAGAAGTCCTGGCGCAAGCTCCGTCGGAAGGCGGGGTCTGGACGCCCTACAGGTACCTTAACCCGTCGACGGGCCGGCAGGAGCAGAAGCATACGTGGCTGGTTCGGCACGAGGGCCTGCTCTTCGGCTCAGGGTGGTACGAGGACGGCCCGTCGAAGTCGGACCGCGAAACCTACACGCTGGGCGTCGTGGAGCGCGCGACGCGGCTGTACGAGAACCTGGGACGCGAGGAAGTCCTGAAGTACTACAACAGCCCGGCGAGCGTTGACGGCGAGTGGTACGTGTTCATCATCGACGAAGGCGGCGAGGTGCTTGCGCATCCCACCATTCCGGACAACGTAGGGCGGGACGTAACAGGCCCGTTGGGAATCGACAACCGGGGTCGCAACTTCGGCCGCGAAATGATCGCGGTCTCCGAGGAGGGCGACTGGGTCGACTACGTGCACCTGAACCCTGGGACCGGCGTTAGCGAGGCGAAACACTCCTGGGTGGTGCGCAGAGACGACCTGATAATCGGTTCGGGCTGGTACGAGACTGTCCTGCAGCCTGTGCCGACCCATGACGACCCTGCCGCATTCACGGTGTCGTACGTGCTCGACGCCGTCGATATGTACGACCGCGAAGGGCTGGACGCGACGCTGGAGCACTACAGCAGCGCGCAGAGCGTGGACGGGCAGTGGTACATGTTCATTGCGGACGCCGACGACATCATCGTGGGGCACCCGATTACAGAGTCGCTCATCGGGACCGACCTCAAGTCGATTGTGGGGTCGAACGGCTTCGAATTGGGCAAGGCGCTTGCATCGGCGACGGAAGAGGGGCTCTGGGTCGATTACCCATGGCCTCACCCGGCGACCGGCGAAGAGGCGCCGAAGCACTCGTGGGCCATCCGCTACGACGGGCTGCTGTTCGGCTCCGGCTACTACTCATCCGAGTAGCAGCCGGCCTGAATACGATGCTGCAAAAGGGGGCCGCTTCTCTCTAACGGGAAGCGGCCCCTTTGTAGCGGTGGGCGTTCCACGGCTCTTGCGGGGGCGCGGGGGAGGGGACAGGTCAGGCGGTGAAGCCGAACTCCTCCTCGTACTCCGCCATCACTTCGCGCGCCAGATCCTGCAGCGACTCGAACTCGCCGGCGTCTTCCGGCTCGCCCGACGCGTCCGCCTCTGCGGACGGCTCTTCGAGATCCGCCTTGCGTTCGCGGTCGAACGCGTTGCGCAGAACGAGCGCTGTGGAGCGCTGCGCCTTCGCGAAGATGAGTCCGTACTCGAAGCAGGAGCCGACGAATCCGTACGCGGTCTCAGCGTCGGCGTGCCCCATCTCGTGGAGCGTGTCGAGCAGATCGCCAATGAAAAACTCGGGAGTGGGCGGCTCGCTCGATTTCCGGGCTTCGGCTGCCGCTTCCGCCATCGGCTCGCGGCATGCTTCTACGAGGGCCTCGACCTGGTCTCCGCGCGTCTGCTCGAGCATAGTCTCGATGCGGTCGTCGAATTCGACGCCTACTGCGCAGCCGATTGCGAAAGAGAGCACTCCGCCGGTGGCTACGTCGCCCACGTCGTAGAACGCCTCGCCGCCGTGCTCGTGCGTTTCGGCGTTGTCGATCACCATATGGACGATGAAGTCGGTAAAGGCGACGGGGCCGTCGTCGTCATCGTCGGAGGGATGGAGGGGTTCGAGAGGGATAATCAGGTCGGACATGGCTGCATTGTAGCCCAGCCGGCAGGAGCGCGCTGTGATACGCTGCCTGCGACACCACTGACGAGGGCGCGCGAATGGGCACAGGACAGCTCGACGGCAAGGTCACGATTGTTACGGGCGCGGGGAGCAGCCGCGGCATGGGCCGGGTTATGGCGCTGGCGCTCGTGGAGGCCGGCGCGCGGGTGGCGATGCTCGACGTGGACGCCGCATCGCTGGACCGAACGGCGCAGGAGGCGCGCGACCTCGGCGGCGGCGACGCCGCAGTCGGAATCGTGGCCGACATCGCCGACTGGGAGGACGCCCAGCGCGCAGTGGGAGAGACGATCAGCCAATTGGGGGGTCTGCACATTCTCGTAAACCACGCCGGCGTGAACCCCCGGCTGGCGGGTCTGCCCGAAGACGCCAACCCCTCGTTCTGGGAGCTTCCCGTCGGCGTATGGTCTCGTATGGTCGATGTGAACGTGAGCGGGCCGTTCTATATGGCGCGCGCGGCTGTAGGCCATATGGTCGCCCAGGGCTGGGGACGCGTTATCGGCGTCACCACGAGCCTCGACACGATGATACGCAGCCTCCCCTATGGGCCGACGAAGGCGGCGCACGAGGCGCTCGTCGCGTGTATGGCGCCCGAGGTTGCGGGGACGGGCGTAACGGTGAACGCCCTGCTTCCCGGCGGCGGCACGAACACGAATTTCGGCGGCGATGGCCTTCCCGACCCGGAGAGGCTGGAGCCGGGGGTAATGGGCCCGCCAGCCGTATGGCTTGCGTCCGACGCCGCAGCCGGCGTGAACGGGAGGCGCGTCATCGCTATGTACTGGGACGCGTCGAAGACGGCTGAGGAGAACCTTGCCGCCGCTTCGGCGCCCGCCGCATGGCCGCAACTCGGACGGCAGGCGTCTTCGCAGTAGGCAGCGTCCGCTTCTCCGGGCGTCGCCCTTGCCTCGTAGCTCCCTTCCGTAACTGCTCAGAGCGCATGAGTTGGCGCGATAACGGCGGATTGGGAGTCAGCGCTGGCGCGCTGCTGGGAGAGCGTTCGCTCCCCCAGACCCCCTGGGAGCCCGGTGGCGGCGCTGCTGCTGCGCGTTACAGGCCGTAGAAGGCTTTGGGGTTGTCGTGCGTCATCTTATGCACGACCCCCTCGGGAACCTCGCCGCGCTCGACCCGCTCCTCCAGCATGCGGCGGAACTCGAGCTCGTGGGAGGTGTCCTGGTGCGTGTAGTCGGAGCCGACGATGAGGTTGTCCTCGCTGATGTAGTTGAGGATCATGAGGATGTCCTCATCGACCTGGCAGCCGACGTAGACGCGGTTGCTCTTGAAGAGGTCGTCTTCGACGGCGAACTCGAGCGTGCGTCCCCCGACATTGCTCGAAAACTTGTGGCGGTCGTGCAGGCGGCGCAGCTGGTAGTCGACGAACGGGACCCATGAGGCGCCGGACTCGACGCAGCCGAACCGGAGTCCGGGGAAGCTGGCGGGAACGTTGTCCTCGAGCAGGGCGTAGACCCCGTTGATTGCGGGCGCCTTGGAGCGCATCAGGCCGCGCCGCTCCTCCGGGCTGCCGCTGCCGGTGTGGAAGCAGATGGGCATATTGAGGCGCTCGGCCTCCTCGTAGACCGGGAAGAAGTAGGGGTCGTTCGGCTGATGCCCGACCTCGCCGTCGCCCTTCTTGAAGACGCCGCACGCGCCGTAGTCCTTGGCGAACCGGAGCTCCGCGACCGTGGCCTCGATGTCGGCAAGCGGCGGCACGCAGACCCAGCGGAGCCTTCCCCCGGACTCTGCGCAGCGGTCGGCGAGCCACCGGTTGTAGCTGCGCGCGAGGGCGACCTGCGCCTCGGGCGTTGCGGCGGGCGTCTGCAGGAAGAAGGTGGGGTAGATGACCTGCACGTCCGTGCCGAGCTCGTCCATATGGCGGAGCCGGGCCTGCACGTCGAGCAGCTCGCGCGCCTCGACTCGCGTGCCGCTCTTGGAGTCGTTGCGCACCACGCGCCGGGTGCGGACGCCGTCGACGACCCAGTCGCGCAGTTCGGGGCGGTCGGGCGCCGCGTCGGGGTTGGGGCGGTAGTCGGTTACGGGCCTGAAGCGCTCGTCCTCAGGCGGCATGTACTCCCAGGTGGCGTCGGTCTCGTCGACGTGGGTATCGGCGTCGATGACGTTGGCGAGTCTCATAAGGCAGCCTCCCGTTCTGCGGTCTGCGACGAATAGCGCGATAGCAGGGATGCTATGCCGGCGGGATGCGATGCGCAAGAAGAGGAGGGGCCGCACGCGGGCGGCCCCTCCTCAACGTAGCCTCGAAAGAGTTTGCGCGCCTTACGCCTCGGGCGCGTTCGCCATAACCTCGACGAGCTCGCGGACGGCGTCGGCCGACTTGTCGAGCAGCGCCTTCTCGTCGTCGGTGAGGTCGAGTTCGACCACCCTTTCGACTCCGCCGGCGCCGAGGATAACCGGCACGCCCATGTAGATGCCGTCGATGCCGTACTCGCCCTCCAGCAGCGCGGCGCAGGGGAGCAGCCGCTTCTGGTCGAGCAGAATGGCGTCGACCATCTCGGCGATGGCGGCGGAGGGGGCGTAGAAGGCGCTCCCCGTCTTGAGGAGGGCGACGATCTCGCCGCCGCCGCCCTGCGTGCGCTTGACGATGCGCTCGAGCGCATCGGCGCTGAGCAGGTCGCTGATTGGAACGCCGCCTACCGTGGTGTACTTCGTGAGCGGCACCATCTGGTCGCCGTGGCCGCCGAGGACGTAGGCCTGCACGTCCTTCACCGAGACGTTGAGCTCCTCGGCGAGGAAGGTGCGGAAGCGCGCCGTGTCGAGGACGCCGGCCATGCCGACGACGCGGCTCTTGGGGAGCCCCGCCAGCCCGTACGCGTGCTGCACCATTGCATCGAGCGGGTTCGACACGACGATAAGCGTGGCGTTCGGGGAGCGGCTTGTTACTTCGTTGACGACGGAGCCGACGATGCGCATGTTGGTGAACAGCAGGTCGTCGCGGCTCATGCCCGGCTTGCGGGCGATGCCTGCGGTCACGACCACGACGTCGGAGTCCGCGGACTCGTCGTAGCCGTTCGAGCCGATGATGCTGGCGTCGACGCCGAGAACGGGGCCGGACTCCGCGATGTCGAGGGCTTTGCCCTGCGGCATATCCTCGACGACGTCGACGAGAACGATGTCCATATAGCCGCGCTCATAGAGGCGCTGGGCGGTAGTGGCGCCGACGTTGCCGGCGCCGACGACGGTTACTTTCTTGCGTGCCATTGGCGTGTGTCGTGATCCTTCCTGCTAGAGATTCCTGCTTTGAGATTGCGAGCGCGAGCTTGCGGTCGCGAGTCGCCTAATTGCCTGATTGTCCCGGCGCCTAGCCGCGAACGTATCCTTCCCACTTCTCCTTGAGGCTGGAGTCGTTGACGGTGTCGACGACGTACTGCCCGAACTCGGCGGTGGTGGCGCCGGTGCTGCGTCCGGTGGTTACGGCCTTGCGCTCGTACTGTCCGCACACGTCGAGGGCCATATTGACCTTCTCACCGAGCTCGGGGAAGCCGATGTGGTCGAGCAGCATCGCGCCTGCGCGGACCATCGAGCTTGGGTCGGCGTACTGCGCCCGGCCCTCGGTGACCATGCGGGGAGCGCTGCCGTGGATCGCCTCGAACATGGCGTACTCCAGCCCGATGTTGGCGGAGCCGGCGGTCCCGACGCCGCCCTGTATCTGCGCCGCCTCGTCGGTGAGGATGTCGCCGTACATATTGGGGAGCGCGAGCACCTGGAACTCGTTGCGGCGGGCGGTGTCGATCAGCTTGGCCGTCATAATGTCGATGTACCAGGCGTCCCACGAAATGCCGAGGTAGTTCTCCGCGACCTCGCGGGCGACGTCGAGGAACTTGCCGTCGGTGGTCTTGACGATGTTCGCCTTGGTGACGATAGTGACGCGCTCCTTGCCGGTCTTCCGGGCGTGGGCGAAGGCGGCGTTGATGATGCGCCGCGACCCCTGCGTGGTGATGACCCGGAAGTCCATGGCGAGGTCGTCGGTGATGTTGATGCCGTTCGAGCCGAGGGCGTACATATCCTCGGTATTCTCCCGGAAGAACGTCCAGTCGATGTCTTCGGCGGGGATGCGGACGGGCCGGACGTTCGCGAAGAGGTCGAGCGCCTTCCGCATCGAGACGTTCGCGCTCTCGATGTTCGGCCAGCCGTCGCCCCTCTCCGGGGTGTGCGTCGGGCCCTTGAGCGTTACGTGGCAGTCCTTGATTTCGGCGAGCACGTCGTTGGGGATCGACTGAAGCTTCTCGGCGCGGTTCTCGATGGTGAGCCCCTCGATGTTGCGGAACTCGACCTTGCCCGAGTCGACCTCGCTGGCGAGGAGCTGCTCGAGGACGCGCTGGGACTCGTAGGTGATGGTCGGGCCGATGCCGTCGCCGCCGAGGAGCCCGATGACGATAGGGCTGATTTGCGAGTAGTCGGTGGGTTCGGGGGCTTGCTTCAGCCGCTCGACGCGTTCGAGCTGGCTCGCCACGAGTCCTCCGAAGTGTTCCTTTGCTGCTTCGATAACGCCATTGTCAGCCAATGTTCGGCTCCTTTCTGATGAGCGGCGCGCCTTGCATGAGCGCGGATGCGAGGGGCGAGGGGGGACGGCGGGGCGACTAGCCCTCGCCGGCAAGCCGCGAGATGCGCGCCAGCGGCTCCTGCCAGCCCCTGCGAGGGGGCCGACGCAGATTATAGGAGCGGGCAGGGTAACGGGCAAGCGCGAGGGGGTGGGGTGGGGGAGGGGTTGCCATTTGGTGATTGTGCGAAGGGCGCATGCCTCTCTGAGCGGCCAAGGCCGCCTGAGGTCGGCGCGGCGCTAAGCAAACTTGTCGCGGTCGCCGAATACGATCAGGTCGTCGCCTTCCCAGTAGGCCATGCTGTCCACGATCTCCATCGTCTTGACGCTTACCGTGCAGACGCGGCGCAGGAGGTCGATGACGCGCTCCTTGTGGTCTGCGAAGCGATAGGGTTCGAAGCGTTTGGCAATGGCGGGATCCTTGGGCTTGCGCTCTTTGTACTGGTCGAGCACCCACTCGAGCGCGGAGCGGCTGCCGAGGCGGTAGCGCCAGGCGTCCGCAGGAACGCCTGTTAGCCGCGTCGCGTCGTCGAGGATGATGACGCCGCGCTCCTTGTCGGCTCGGAGTTTCGGCTTGCCCGGCTCTGCGCTCGTCTCGACGCGTTCCAGTGGGTGCGGTTCCGCGGACTCGAACCCGATGTGCAGGTCGAGCAGCTCCCGGCCCATGCGCGCCCAGAGGTCGAAGTCGTGGTAGAAGGGCAGGCGCGGGAACTCGCGCAGCAGGTCTGTCGCGTAGTCGTGCCGGTAGACCGGGTCGTGCAGCACCGCGTAGGTGTAGGCGAAGATGTCGTCGGGGCCGATGCCGTCCGAGTAGAGGCGCTCGAAGTCCTCTCCCCACTCCTTGCGGTAGTGCTCGTTGACCTGCCGCAACCCCCACTCCGTGATATTGCTGACGCGCTCGCCGCCCGCCGTATAGCGGTAGCGGGGAAGGCATTGGGTGTCTCCGGTGAAATGAAGGTCAACGACTCTGTCAGAGGCTAGAACATAGAAATCCTTACGGTTCACGCAAAAACAGATGACTCTATTCTCGTTAGCGGCGCCATTGGGGAAGACAGATGGTAGTTGGTAGAGCACCTCATTCAAGTTCTGATTGTAGTATAGCGATTTTCTAACGAATGGACGAAAAGAAGCTTGACGAATATTATCTGCGCTAAACCTGTTCGATATGTTTAAGCGCAGTTGTCGTTTGAGGTCCCGCGTCCATTTGATATCCGACCCAAGTGTTGCCTCATCCAGAAGCTTTCTGGTGTAGCGTTCACGAGTATCTTCATACCGCCTAATGAAAGTATGAACCTTTGCTGTAAGCATTTGGGAATTGAAATCATAAACCCATTCATCTCTGTTCGTCACAGCACCCATGGAGTACAGCTTGAACACGGCATGCTCTTCAACAAGGCGCTTGGCGAGTTTCGTTTCGCGATTGGCAAGTGGAGCCAACGCCTCAAAACTAGAGTTGGTGTGGTTGAGCCAGTTAGATTTCGCGTCAGGCATGATATCTATAAATTCAGTAGTAATTAGGTCTAGTAACTGTAACTCAGCGAGCTTTTGAGGGCGAGAGTGTATATCTTCCAGAGCATGATAATGGATACCCCCCCCCCCCCCGCCTATATCTGTTCCTTTTCTCACAAAAAACCCCACTGCTACGCCAGCCATGATTCCGAAAACATTTCCCACGTTGCCATTACTTCGGACATCTCCGCCTAAGTCAATGATATAGAGATCGCTAAACTCCTGTGGCGCTATCTTTCGGAATCCGTCGTCTTGATAAGCGTCTATGTATGAACGATTGGTAATGAACGCGATAATTCCATCATCAGCCAGCCTGTCAGACGCCCAGCGAACGAAGCGTTTGTACATATCGTACTGCTTCGTTTTTTGAGCCGCGCTGGCGGCGACATAGGTTCCCTTGATGCGGCGGTCTATCTCCGGATATTCGCGGTTCTTGTTGTTGTCGTTCGCGTTCTGCTGGTTCGCGTTGTACGGCGGATTGCCGATAATGACGCTGATGGTCTTCGCGTTCTGTTCCTGAACGCGGATCCAGTTCTCCTCGGACATAGCGCCGAGATTGAACGTGCTTTGGCGCTGCACCGAACTGCCGGTTGCTCCGGTCTGTTGCCAGCCCATGTTGTCGAGCGTATCGACGAAGCAGAGATTGGGAAACGCCACGTAGCGGCCTGTGCGCTCTTTGTAGGTGTATTCGATATTGAGGTTGGCGATGTAGTAAGGGAGGATAGCCACCTCGTTGGCATGCATCTCGTGGCGGTATTTGTGCTCCAGGCGGTCGAGCGGCAGGTAGTTGATGAGGTTCGTGATGAACGTGCCCGTGCCGGTTGCGGGGTCGAGGATCTGCACATTGTCGTCGGCAAGCCTCCGCCCGAAGTGCCTTTGCAGCAAGTAGTCGGCGCCGCGAATCATAAAGTCCACGATTTCGTTGGGCGTGTAGACGACGCCGAGCCGGTCGGCGGCAAGAGGGTTGTACGCCTTGTAGAAATCCTCGTAGATGGCCTTGAGGAACTGTTGTTTCTCGGCGTAGTCGGCGATCTGGTCGGCGGAGCGCCCAATCGCCCCGTAGTAGGCGCGGAGCCGATCTATTGCCTCGCGGCGTACATCGCCGGTGAAGAAGGTCTGTTCGAGGGCGTCGAGGCGCTGGGCGATGTTGTTCTCGCGGTGGAACTGCTCCTCTCCGAACACGCGCAGAAAGATGTCCTTGGTGAGGATGTGCTGGAGGAGCATCTCTCGCACATCCGCCTCCGCGACGTTGGGGCCGATGGTCTGGCGGCAGAGGTCGAGGAAGGCTGCTGCAGCCTGTTGGTAGTCCTCGCTGCCGTCTTCGGCCTCCTCTATCGTCTCGCGGAGGTTCTTAAGCACCTCCGGGAGGTCGGCGTTGAACTGGATGCGCGCTTGCCGGAACGCCTCGATCTCCGGCAGTTCGTGATCGAGGAAGCGGCGGATGAGGCGGTGAAGCTCGTCCGGGCGCGCCATATTGACGCGCATCGCTTCCCCGCCGTTCTGAAAGAGGACGGCAGTCCGCGAGTCCTCGAAGATAATGTTGTCGCGGGGGTAGCCGCGGTTGAACTTGCGCTGTATCTCTGCGTCGAGGTCGTCGGCGGTGTCCTTCGCCTCCCAGTAGCCGCGCGCCATCCGGAGAGCGTCCTTCACTGTGCCGTCGGGCTTGACGCCGGAAGGCAGCGCGAGCTCGGCGACGAGCACCATGCGCTCGCGATTATCGTCGCAGTAGGCGGTCAGGCAGCTCTCGAATGCTCGACGGGTGCTCTGCTCGTTGGTCGAACCGCCGAACGTGATGAGGTCTCGCAGATCCTCGTAGTAGCGCTCGATATGCGGGTAGGAAGGCATAGGCGCATTATACCGGGGAGTGAGTGGGCCGCCCCCCTAACCCCCCGCTTGCGGGTTGACCGGCGACTCCTCGAGGGGGACGACGTCCTCGCGGGTTAGGGTGGTCTGCTCCCAGAGCTCGTAGGGGAGCTCCTCGGCGACGGCGGCGGCCTCCTTCTCGTTGGCGGCGTCGACCGTCGTGCGGTAGAGCACCTCGTGGGTCACGAGAAACTTCATGGCGTTGCGGCGTGCAGCCTCACAGCGGAATGTTGCCGTGCTTCTTGGGGGGGAGCGTGTCGCGCTTGTTCTGCAGCGCGTCGAGCGCATGGATGAGCTTGGGCCGCGTCTCGGCGGGGTCGATGACGTCGTCGATGAAGCCTCGCTCGGCGGCGCGGTAGGGGTTGGCGAAATTCTCGCGGTACTCCTCGACGAGCTCGGCGCGGACGGCGTCCGGGTCTTCCGCGTCGGCGAGCCGCCGCCGGTGGATGATGTTGACGGCGGCGTCAGGCCCCATAACGGCGATCTCGGCGGAGGGCCACGCGAGGTTGATGTCGGTGCGGAGGTGCTTGCTGCCCATCACGACGTACGCGCCGCCGTAGGCCTTGCGGGTGACCACCGTGATCTTGGGGACGGTCGCCTCCGCGTAGGCGTAGAGGAGTTTCGCGCCTTGCCGGATGATGCCGCGGTGCTCCTGGTCTTTGCCGGGCATATAGCCGGGAACGTCGGCGAAGGTGATGATGGGGATGTTGAAGGCGTCGCAGAAGCGGACGAACCGCGCGGCCTTGACCGACGCGTGGATGTCGATGACGCCTGCAAGGTAGGCGGGCTGTTGCGCGACGATGCCGACGCTGCGTCCGTAAAGCCTGCCGAACCCGATAATCATATTCGGCGCGAAGCTGTTCTGAATGCTGAAGAAGTCGCCGTGGTCGACCACGCGCTCGATGACGTCGAGCATGTCGTAGGAGCGGGCGGACTCCACCGGGACGACGTTGCGGAGGGACTCGTCGGCGCGTTCGGGGTCGTCGTTCTGGTCGCCCAGGGGCGAGTCGTCGAGGTTGTTGAGCGGGAGGAAGCTCAGGAGGCGGCGTATCGTCTCCATGCACTCCTCCTCGGAGTCGAGCGTGAAGTGCGAGACGCCGGAGAACTGCGCATGGGCGTCGGCGCCGCCGAGCTCTTCGTGGGAGATCTCCTCGCCGGTGACGGCCTTGATGACGTCGGGCCCGGTGATGAACATCTGGGAGACGCCGCGCACCATAAGGGTGAAGTCGGTGATGGCGGGAGAGTAGACGGCGCCGCCCGCAGACGGGCCGAGGATGGCGGATATCTGGGGAACGACGCCCGACGCGAGCGTGTTGCGCATAAATATCTCGCCGTAGCCCGCAAGGCTGAGGACGCCCTCCTGGATGCGCGCGCCGCCGGAGTCGCCGATGCCGATGATGGGAGCGCCGTTTCGCATGGCGAGGTCCATCACCTTGCAAATCTTTTCGGCCGTCACCTCGGAGAGCGAGCCGCCGAACACGGTGAAGTCCTGCGAGTAGACGTAGGCGGCGCGTCCGTTGATCTTGCCGTAGCCGGTCACCACGGAGTCGCCCGGGACTTTGTGCTCGGCGACGCCGAACTCGCTGGAGCGGTGGGTGACGAACGCGTCGAGCTCCTCGAACGTTCCGGGGTCGACGAGGAGCGCGATGCGCTCGCGGGCGGTGAGCTTGCCTCGGGCGTGCTGCTGCTCAATCCGGTCGGCGCCGCCGGCAGCCTGATGGAGCTGCTTGCGCGCCCTGAGAGCGTCGAGCCGGTTTTGCGGCGATTTCTCTACGACCATGAAGCGCCTTCCGGGGCGCGCCGCGCCCTGAGCGGATGCGTCATCCTAGCATTGAGGCGCTGCCGCGCCAACCCGCGCCCGGCTTTCCGCTATCGTTGCTGATGCGGCGTAATGCTCAACTCCGGGCGGCTACTCGCCTCGCACTGCGTTCGCACTGCGTTGGAGAAGGCGGGCGGATTCTGCTAGCATTACATGCCGCAAGCGCCACGAGCTTGGTTAGCCTGCCCAGCCTTGCGGAGGACATGACCAGCACATGACAAGCGGCCCAACGTACTATTCGGACGAAGAGCTGGTGAGGCGTCTGCAGGAACTGGTGCGCCAGCATATGCAGGGCGGCGCCCGCAGACGCGGAGGCGGCGTACGGGAAGCGCGCACCCTCGCCTCAACCCTGGCCTCCCGTATCTACTACGAGCCGGAGAAGTGGGGCATCGCCGATATCCATGAGGAGTTTCGGGACGACGCCGCCGCGGACACTATGGTGAAGCTGATCTCCGGCGTATCGGAAAACCTGGGCCGCAGGCGCGTTACGGAGTGGTTCGGACGCACGGCGGAGGCGCGCTTCCAGCAGCTGTGGGCCATGGCGGAAGAGGCGCGGGCGAAGAAGCAGCAAGAGGAAGCGCTGGAGGAAGAAGAGGAGCCCGCCGAGGAGGGCGACGAGTCCGCCGCCGATGTCCTCGAAGAGAACAGCGATATCTGGCAGCGGTTCGAGTCGGAGTTCCCGAGCGATGCGTTTGTGCTGCGCCTCAGGTACGTGCTGAACAAGCGCGCGGAAGATATAGCTGTGATGCTCGACGCCAGCGTGCAGTCGGTGGTCACGCGCGTCGACCGTGGCCGTGAACGGTTCAGGATGCTGTGCGAGCAGAACGGGTTCAGCCGTCGCGAGATAGCAGCCATAATGACGCGCATGACGGAGGAGCGGGATCAATGACGCAGCGGCCGAGCAAGACGATAGTCGCCAGCCAGAGGGCATGGGTGCACTTTGCGATGGAGGCCGCGGAGCGCAGCTTGGCATTCCCCGGGGGGCCGCCTCCCGAGATGATGCGGTTCGCGAAGTACATGCGCGAGCTGCGCTATGGCGCCGGCATCTCTCTGCCTGACCTCTCCGAAGAGCTGGTTCTTCCCCTCGAGGACCTCGCTATGCTCGAACAGGGGCTCCTGCAGCCCTCCGAGGTCTCGACCACGCAGTGGGTGCGGCTAATGCGGCTGCTCGGAGGCCGCGAGTTCCTCACCCGGCACGTAACCCCGCAGGAGGTGCCAAGCGACGAAGACCTCTGGGCTGTCGACGAAGACTCCGGAGGCCGCGGCATCCAGCCGTTCGGCGTCGCCCGCATCAAGGTTATCGGCGTCGGTGGGGGCGGCTCGAACGCCGTCAACCGTATGTTCCGCCAGCGCATCGAGGGCGTCGACTACGTCGCAATCAACACCGACGCACAGCATCTGATCCACCTCGATGTCCCCGAGAAGGTGCGAATCGGCGACCGGCTCGCGCGCGGACTCGGCGTAGGCGGCGACCCCAAGATGGGCCGCGAATCGGCTGAGGAGTCGCGGGAGGATCTGTACAACCTGCTCGAAGGCACCGATATGGTGTTCATCGCCGCCGGAATGGGAGGCGGCACCGGCACCGGCGCCGCGCCTCTTGTGGCCGAGGTCGCCAAAGATGTAGGCGCGCTCACCATTGCCGTTGTCACCAAACCGTTCCAATTCGAAGGTCGGCGGCGCGCCGAACAAGCCGATTACGGCGTCGAGGCGCTGCGCGGCAACGTCGATACGCTGGTGCTCATCCCGAACGACAGGCTCAGCACGCTGTCGGACGAGAGGCTCACCGCGGAGAACGCCTTCCGCATCGCCGACGATGTGCTCCGGCAGGGCGTGCAATCGATCGCTGAACTGGTGACCGTGCCGGGCGAGATCAACCTGGACTTCGCGGACGTGAGGACTGTAATGCTCGGGGCCGGCTCCGCGTGGATGGCCATCGGCTACGGGCGCGGCCCGCAGCGCGTGCACGACGCCACCCGCGAGGCGATGGCCAGCCCGCTGCTCGACGCGCCAATTGAAGGCGCCACCCGCGTGCTGCTCAACATTACCGGCGGCACAGACCTCACGCTTCAGGAGGTGCAGCAGGCGGCGGACTACGTTTCGCGGCTCGTCGACCCCGAGGCCAACATCATCTTCGGTATGGTGTCCGACCCCAAGATGGAGGACGAGGTGCGGGTTACGGTGATCGCGACCGGACTCCCGCCCGAAGACGGCGTTATCGAGCGGACGATCGAGGATATGCTCGAGGAGACGCTCGAAGACGACGAAGAGCCGGTCGCGTCGTCGGAGCCACCGATGGAGATGCCGGGCATACTCCGCAGGCTATTCGGCGGGTTCAGCGCGCGAGGCTAGCCCCGCTCCCGTTGCAAGGCGTTCCGGCAAGCGCGCATTGAGGACGCCTGCGGGCGGGGCAAGCCGCCCAGGCGTTACTCGCCGGCGTATATCCGCGTCTCCGGCTTGAAGGCTGCCCAGGCGAACCAGAAGTGGTCGTGGGCGTTCACGCGCTCGAGTCGCCGCCCGGCCAGCGGCCCGGCTGTCGCTGCTCCGAGGACGTTCCACACCGATCCGGTCTCCGCGTCGGTGATGACGCCGTCCAGACCGAATGTGAGGCTTTGGCCTTCCGCGGCGGGCCGGAACACGCCCGTCGCGCCCACGTCGTCGGCTGTGGCGATCCGCACGCCGCCGAGCGCGGACGACGTCCCCGGCTCGTAGAAAACAACGACCGGCTCGCCGCCGACCTCGTGGTGGACAACGCGCCTCTCACGTAGCAGCGCGTAGGGGAAGGCCACAGCGTCGCCGTTGATTTCGACAGCTGCAATGCGCTCTTTGGGGAGCAGACGCCCGTCGGTCTCGGCCAGCGCGCCGGTTGCAGGATCGAGGAAGAGAAAGGGCGGGGAGTCGGCGCGGTCGTAGCCGGCGTAAGGGTTGCGGCCATAGTCGCGGTTATAGCCGGTCTCTTTCGAGAGCGCGTCGCCGTTGGGGTGCGCGTCCTTGAACGCAGCCCAGGAGACGATCTGGGCGGGGATGAAGTCGAGCTGCGCGCCGGCGAGCGTTCCCGCGATGCCCTCGCCGGTGAGCTGCTGCCACCACGACTCGGTCTGCCTGTCCCACATTATGAGGTCGCTGTTGCGGAGGTTGCCGGAGACGCCGAACTCGTAGACCTCGCCGTTGAAGACGCGGTCGAAGACGACCGCCGAGTTGCAGAGAGGGCAGAACGTTACGGCGACCGGCGCGCCGCCGAGTTCGTCGTTGGCGATCTCGTGCCAGGTCAGCACCTGCAGGGGGTACGCGCGCGCCTCGCCGTTCAGTTCGAGGGCGATGACCGGCTCGACGTCCTCTATCCATTCATCGGCTTCGGCAATCGAGACGGACTGGGGTTCATACAGCGGAGGGATGCCGTCGCGGGGCACGCCGCCCGAGAAGATCTCCTCGTAGGGCACAGTGTGGAAGCGGAAGTCGGTCTTCCACACCCGAGTCGAGATGCGGGCGCTCTGCAGTCCCTCCGTGTAATCGTCGTCGGCGGCGACGAGGAAAGCGTTGAGTTCGGCGCCGGGGTCTGGCGGACTCGTCGGCGAGGGAGCAGCGCTCGGCGCAGGCGTAGCCGTCGGAGCGGCAGGGACAGGCGCGCCGCCTTGGAGCGCGAGGGTAGGGGTGGGCGTCGGCGCGGCAGTAGGCGCCGAGGCAGTAGGAATAGGAGTAGGCGCAGCCCCCTGCGGAGCCGCCGCTGGCGCAGCAGTAGCGGTAGCCGCAGGAATGGGCGTCGGCGTGGCGTCGTCCGGGGCCGAGCACGCGGTCAGCGCAAGGATAGCGGCGAGGATGGCTGGCAGCGTCAGCGTCAGAGCTCGGCAGCGGACGCGCTGCCCCCGACTTTCCGGGCTGCTCGCCGGGACGTGTGAGGCGTGGCAGGCCGCCCCGCCTCTCTTCGTCTTCACTCCGCGAGAGCCTCGGCGATTTCGGCGTCGGTGAGGCCGTAGGCGTCGCGGGCCTTGGCGGGAGTGATGAGGCCGTCCTGCAAGTCGCCCTTGACGAGCTCGTGGTCGCGGTCGCCGGGCAGGAGGACGCCTCCGCCTCCGCCCGTCTCGATGCGGAAGACGTCGCCGGGCTTGAGGCCTATGTTCGACGCGATGCCGGGGTAGCGCTCCTCACGGTCTGTTCCGGGGTGGACGACGACGTAGGCGTTGGCGCCGCTCCCTCCGCCCTCGGCGCCCTCCGGCTCGCGCTTGGCGGCGCCGCCGGAGAGGCGGCTGTTCGACCTTACTTTGTACTCGCGCACATACCCGACTCCGCCGCGCGATCTGCCGTCGCCCCCCGTGTCGGGGATGACTTCGAACTTGGTGACGTCGACAGGGAACTCGGACTCGATGATTTCGAGGCTGGTGAAGCGTCCGCCGGTGGCTCTTGCGCCGACGCCGCTAAAACCGTCGCCGCCGTCCCATGCGCGGGAGCCCGCGTACATAAGCTCGTACTGCACGTACTGCCGGTCGCTGTCGCCCTGGTAGCCGATGACGATGGAGCTTTGCGTCGAGCCGTAGGCGAGGGCGGGCTGCCCCGCCGCCTTGGCCATAGCGGACATAATGACGCTGTCGGCGATGGAGACGGTCTTGGAGTAGAAGCCGACAGGGCCGGGAAACTCCGGCGAGATGATGCTCCCCTTGCGGAACCGGATTTCGATGGCGCTGCCGAGGCCGTGGTTGATGGGCATGTAGGGGTCGGTCATCGCCACGACGCCGTGATAGACGAGCCCGCGAATGAAGGGCTCGCGAACGTTGATCGGGGCCGAGGCCTGATCGCCCGACTGCGTGAAGTCCATAATCAGGCGGTCGCCCTCCTTGATAGCCGAGACGTGGAGGCGGATGGGCTTGCCGGGGTTGGAGGGGTCGTCCACCCACGTTTCAGACTCGTGGACGCCGTCGGCCCACTGCGCGATGTAGTCCCGCGCCTGCTGCTCGGTGCGCTCGCCAAGGTCGTTGAACATCTGGCGCACCGTGTCGGCGCTGTAGGTGTTGATGATGTCCTTCACGCGCTCCTCGCCGATGGAGAAGCAGACGCCCGCCTTGGCGGTGAGGTCGCCGATCATCATGTTGGGGACGCGGCTGTTGGCGCGCACGAACGAAGCGGTGTCCTGCACGAGTTCGTAGTTGCGCATATAGCGCACCGGCATAATCTGAAGGCCCTCGCCGAAGATATCGCGGGAGGTGGCGTTGCGGCTGCCGGCGGCCACCCCGCCGATGTCGGGGGTGTGCCCCATACTTGCGGCGAACGCTATTACTTCGCCCTCGTGGAAGATGGGGACCATAATCACCATATCGTTGGCGTGGGGGCAGCCGCTGTAGTAGGGGTGATTGGCGAGGAAGGCGTCGCCCTCGGCCATCTCCTCGCGGGGGTAGAACTCGAGCAGCCCCTTGATCGACTCAGGGTAGGCGGCCATATGAGTGGGATGGCTGGACTGCCCCACGAGGCGGCCTTGGCGGTCGAGCACGCCGCAGCTGAAGTCGTGGGACTCGCGGACGATGGTGGAGTAGCCGGTGCGGAACACCGCCTTCTCCATCTCGCGGACGATGCCGTCGAGCCTGCACCTGAGAACCTCGTAGGTAATCGGGTCGACGTGAGCCATGGCGTACTCCTTAGTCCCTATGCAATGTCGATGATGATGTTGAGGTAGTCGTCGACCCGCGCGCGCTGGCCCGGATAGACCACCGTCGTGGAGTCGAGCTGGTCGACGATGGCCGGGCCGTCGAAGCGGTGGCCCGGCTCCAGCAGCGCGCGCTCGTACACCGGACACGGGGCGAGGCCGCTTGCGCTGTCGAAGCACACCTGGCGCTCGCCGGCGCGGGCGGCGTCCGCCGTGGTTGTCGCCGCAGGGCGTTTGGTGAGCGAGGCTTTCGGGACGACGGCGGAGGCGCGGAGGCGGTAGTTCACCGCTTCGGCGTCTTCATCTTCGGCGGCGTGGCCGAACATCTGCTCGTGAGTGGCGTCGAACCGCGTTCGGGCGGCGGCGATGTCCTGCTGCGAGATAGCGCTCGACGAGCCAAGCGGAATAGTGAGCTCGTACCCTTGGCCAAGATAGCGGATGTCGATGCTGAACTCGAGGCGCAGCTGGTCGAGCGTATAGCCCTCGGCGGTGAACTCGCGCTCCGCCTGCTCCTGCAAGTCCTGCATAAGCGCGCTGAGCTCTTCCGCGCCGAGCTCGGACACGAGCCGGAGGCGCGAGCGCACGTAGTCGCGGCGCGGATCGGCCATGAGCAGGCCAAGGGCGGACGTTACGCCCGGGGCCGGCGGGACAATCACACGCGGCATCTTCAGGTCGGCTGCGAGACGTCCGGACGGAACGGGCCCGGCGCCGCCGAATGCTACGAGAACGAAGTCGCGCAGGTCGTAGCCCTGCTCGGTGGAGACGGCGCGGATGCCCTCCTCCATCTTGGCGTTGATGATGCGGATGATCCCCTCGGCTGTTTCGAGAGTGGAGAGGCCAAGCCGCCGCCCCATAGCCTCGATGGCTTCCTCAGCCCCCGCCTTGTCGAGCGCCACCCGCCCGGCGAGCTTGGACTCCGCATTGAGATAGCCAAGCACGAGGTTGGCGTCGGTTACGGTCGGTTGCGTCCCGCCCTTGCCGTACGACACCGGCCCGGGATCGGCGCCGGCGCTTTCGGGGCCTACGCGCAGACCGCCGCCGGACTCTACGGTCGCGATGGTGCCGCCGCCGGCGCCTATCGTATTGATCATCAGCATTGGCACCGCCAGCTCCCAGTCGCCGATACGCCCGGTCGTGGTCTCGAGCACCCGCCCCTGCTGGCCGAGGGCTATGTCGGTGCTGGTGCCTCCCATATCGAGGGAGACGGCGTTTTCGAAGCCGGCGGCGCGGGCGACCTCCATGCCGGCCATCGCTCCCGCGCAGGGGCCGGAGAGAACGGTGGTCACCGGCGTAACCGAGCCGATGCGCGCGACGCCCCCGTTGCTCTGCATAACGTAGAGCGCGTCGCTCGTGACGCCGAGGCCGCGGATACGGCGCTCCAGCGCCTCGAGGTAGGCGCCCATCATCGGGTCGATGTACGCGTTGGCGACGGTTGTGCTGAGCCGGGGAAACTCGCGCATCTGCGGCAGCACTCTCGACGAGAGCGACACCGAGGCGCCGGGCAGCTCGCGCGCGATGATTTCGGCGATGCGCTCTTCGTGCGCGGGGTTCAGGAACGAAAACAGGAGGACGACGGCGAACGACTCCACGCCGCGCCGGCCCAGCGAGCGGACAGCCTCTGCGGCAGCGTCCTCATCGAGGGCGGCGGCGACCTCGCCGCGGTAATTGACGCGCTCTCTCGCCTCCCGCCGGAGCCTCGGCTGGACAGGCGGGTTCTTCACGACGTAGAAACCAGCCATCCGGCTCGTGTCCTCGCTGGGGGCGAGATGCCACACGTCGTTGATGGCGCCGTAACCCTCGGTGACGAACAGCCCGACGCGCGCGCCGGCGCCGGTGAGCAGCGCGTTGGTGCCCACCGTCGTGCCATGCGACAACGAGAGGACGTCCGCGGGGGAAACCGGTACGGCGAACGCTTCCGCGAGACCATCGACGATGGCCTGCCCCGGGTCGGACGGCGTAGAAGGGAGCTTGAGTACGGAGAGCTCGCCCGACGCCTGGTCGAGCACGACCATGTCAGTGAACGTCCCTCCGGTGTCGACGGCAATTGCGCGCATGCTTCTCTCTGGTTCCCCGATTAGCCCTTGGAGCGGGAACGTTGCGCATTATAGGCGTTTGGCGATTTCCTGATACCCTACCGCCGAAGACCCTGGAGGAGAGGGAAGATGCCATACGCCGACAGGTTTGTAGACAACGACGGAGTGACGATTCATTACGAGGTGGAGGAAGGGAGCGGCCCGCCGGTTGTGCTCGTGCACGGCATGGGCGGAAGCACGAACAACTGGCGCGCGGCGGGTTATCCGGAGAAGCTGGCCGGAGATCTGCAGGTGGTGCTGATCGACTCCCGCGGCTTTGGGAAGAGCGATAAGCTGCCCGATCCGGAGAGCTACGGCCGCCCGCAGAAGGTGTCGGACATCGTCGCGGTGCTGGACGACCTCGGGATAGACACCGCCTACTACTGGGGCTACTCGATGGGCGCCAGCATCGGATGGGCTTGCGGCATGCTGCGGCCCGACCGCTTCCGTGGGCTGCTCCTTGGCGCGTACCCGGTGCTTTCGCCGGACGTTCCGGAGATCGACCGCGTGCGATGGGAGGCCCGCGCCAAGCTGATGCGTCTGGGCATGGAGTACTACATCGCCGCGATGGAGATGGACCAGGGCCCGTTGCCCCAGGATCAAAAAGACCGGCTGATGGCCAACGATAAGGACGCCTACGCCGCGCAGCAGATAGCCAACATCAGCTGGGGCGCGCCCGACGAGGACATCGTGAATATGACGCTCCCCGCGCTGGTCTACTCAGGCACGGAGGACGAGTACCCGATGCCGCGCAACCACGCCCTCACCAAGCGGTCGGCGTCGCTTGCGCCCAACGCGACGTTCCTGCCGCTGCCTGGGCACACGCACGCGTCGGCGTTCGCCGAGAGCGACTTGGTGATACCCCACGTGCTGGAGTTCATTGCGAGGGTCGAGGACTCGCGCTAGGCGCCTGGGCTAGAGGCCAAGCTCGTCGGCGAAACCGAGGATAGCCGCGGCTGTGGCGGCAGGCTGCTGCTCCTGCACGTAGTGAGCGCTCCCCTCTACCGCCCAGCCGCGCACATCGGTTGCGGCCTCGCGCCATGCTCCGAGCACATCGGCGCGGGACGACGGCCCAGCCGCGCCCCAGATGGCGAGCACAGGCGCGGCGACCTTGCGGCCTGCCTCGAGCTCCGCGCGCCAGTAGCCGGGATCTTCCTCGAGCGCGAGGCGGTAGTCCCAGATGACTGCGTTCGCCGTCCCCGGGCGCGCGAACATCTCGACGTAGTAGGCGCGCTCCTCCGCCGTCAGGTGCGGGTTGCGGTCGAGGAAGAGCCCGAAGAAGAGCTCCGGTATGGCGTTGACGATCGGCTCCGCGACGTTCCGCTGACGGAAGAAGTCGAAGTACCACTGCCTGCCTGAGGGGTCGCGGCGTTCGGGGCCGACTCCCTGCGGCGTAGAGTCGATCTGCGTCATTCCGGCCACGCGGTCGGGCAGGTCGGCGGCGAGCTTCCGCGCGGTGGGCGCGCCCTTGTCGTGCCCGACGACCAGAAAGAGGTCGTGGCCGAGGTGGTCCATCAGCCCGATGGCGTCGGCGGTCATCGCCGCGAGGCTGTACGCTGCGGGGTCGTTGATGCGTTCGGAGTCGCCGTAGCCCCGTCGATCGGGGGCGACGACGCAGAAGCGTTCGGAGAGGGCGGGGGTAACCTTCTCCCAGGTGCGCCTGGTTCGAGGAAAGCCGTGCAGGGCAAGAAGCGGAAAGCCCTCGCCCGCCGTCTCGAAGGCGATACGGACGCCGTTGATGGTCGCGGTCTGAGCGTCGCCCATAACTGCGTAACTGCGCTTCTACGTCCAGATGAGGCTGAGGACGATGAGCAAGACGGCGGCGCCGATGCCGCCGCCTGCGGCCACGGGCCAGATGATGTACCCGATGTCTTCTGCGTGGCCGAAAGGCCAGATGAGGTCCTTCACGGAGCGCTCCTTTACAGACTGCGGCGCGGTTGAAGCTGCGCAACGCAGGCCGTCGTCCCTCTGGGGAATGGCCGGTCCGCGCAGCCGCCCGCAAGGCGGAAGTTTAGCACGTTGCACGAGCGCGCTCCCCCGCCTATCCCCAAGTCTGGGGGGAACGGGCGCTCTCCCGGTATCCGGCCTGGATGCGCGAGAGGACTGCCGCGCGGCAGTCCTCTCGAACTACGTTCCTTTGAGGGGCGGTTATCGGGCGACTACTCGGCTTCTTCCTCGTCCTCTTCCAGAGGCTCGGGGCTGCCGATAACCCGGTTGACGACGCCCGGAACGCTCCTGGTCGCCGCTGCTGCGGCGCTGTCCACGACGTCCGAGGCGGCGTCCGCCATATGGACGGCGAGTCCTGCGACGCTCTCCGCTGTCTCCATTGCCTTGTCGACCGCCTGCGGCAGGCTCTTGCTGGAGGCTTCCGCCGCCCGGTCTACAATCTCGGATGCCGCGTCGGCCAAGTGGCCAGCCACTGTAACCGCGTTCTCGACCGACTTCTCTACTCCGGAGGAGAGACTCTTGCCGGTCGCCAGCGCCGTGGCGATCGCATCCGGGGCGGCGTTGGCGACGTGCCCGGTGACGGCGGCTGCGTTGCCGGCGACCTCGACGGACTTGTCGGCGAGGCTCTTGCCAGTAGAGGTGATAACGGCGATAGCTTCGGGCGTAGCATTGGCGACGTGCCCGGTCACGGCGGCAGCGTTGCCGACCATTTCGACGGACTTGTCGACGGTGCCTGCGAGGCTCTTGCCAGTAGACGTGATGACCCCGATCGCCTCGGGCGTCGCATTGGCGACGTGTCCCGTAACGGCGGCGGCGTTGCCGGCGACCTCGACAGCGTTGTCGGCGAGGCTCTTGCCGGTAGACGTGATAACGGCGATAGCCTCCGGCGTGGCATTGGCGACGTGCCCGGTAACGGCAGCGGCGTTGCCGAGCATCTCAACGGACTTGTCGACGGCGCCAGCGAGGCTCTTGCCGGTAGACGTGATGACGGCGATAGCTTCCGGCGTCGCGTTGGCGACGTGGCCGGTGACAGCGGCGGCGTTGCCGAGCATCTCGACGGACTTGTCGACGGCGCCTGCGAGGCTCTTACCGGTAGAGGTGATAACCGAGATAGCTTCCGGCGTCGCGTCGGCGACGTGTCCGGTGACTGCGGCGGCGTTGCCTACGACCTCGACGGACTTGTCGGCGAGGCTCTTGCCGGTAGACGTGATGACGGCGATAGCTTCCGGCGTGGCATTGGCGACGTGTCCGGTAACAGCCGCAGCGTTGCCGACGACCTCAATGGACTTGTCCGCAAGGCTCTTGCCCGTTGCGGTGATGACTGCCAGCGCCTCAGGCGTCGCGTTGGCGACGTGCCCGGTAACGGCGGCGGCGTTGCCGACCATCTCGACGGACTTGTCGACGGCGACTGCGAAACTCTTGCCGGTAGATGTGATGACGGCGATAGCTTCCGGCGTGGCGTTGGCGACGTGTCCGGTAACGGCGGCGGCGTTGCCGGCGACCTCGATAGACTTATCGGCGAGGCTCTTGCCGGTAGATGTCATGACCGCGATAGCTTCCGGGGCGGCGTTGGCCATGTGGCCCGTCACCGTCACGAGGTTCCCCATCGCCTCAACGGATTTCTCCACTGCTGCGGGAAGGCTCCGCGTCGTGGCGGCCACATTCACCACAACGTCAGCCATCGCGTCCGCCACCTTGTTCAGGCTCGCCAGACCGCGCACCAGCGCGCCGTAGGTGGCCACAGCCATCGCTAACGTCGCTCCGCTCAACACGAGGAGGAAGAGCGCTGCTGAGCTCACCAGTACGATGAGGGCTATTTCCAGTATTGCGTCTGTTTCCATGGGCAGCTTCTTTCTCCTGCAACGTGTCTTCAGGCGGCGGGGCTTGTACTGCGCGGCGGGAAGTCGGAGTCGGATCCCAGCGCCGTCAGCGCTCCCGCCCAGGCGCAAGTCCATAGCGACGCCTCTCTGCTCGGTGGAGAAGCCCTGTGCCCTACGACTCGTCGCCGCCAAGTATTATATAGACCGGAGGCTTCTAATGGGCACTGCCTACGGCTCATTTTGGACGGCTATCCGCCGCCGGCGCCGCAGCCTGCTCGCGCCGTTGACGGTGAAGGCGTCGAACCATAGGATGCTTGGCGCTCGCGTCCGCCAAGAGGCAGACGCCTGCGTATACGCAAAACAGCTGCCTGGCCGCGCTCAGCGCGGCGACTCGGAGGATAAATGGAGATCGGCATAGCGTTTCCCAAGCTGATGCCTGCTGGCAAGGGCGACCGCATCGTCGAATGGGCGCAGCGCGCCGAAGCAGGCCCGTTCGCATCCCTGGCCCAGATCGACCGGCTGGTGTACGGCAACCACGATGTGCTTATCGCCATGGCCGCGGCGGCGGCGGTTACGACCCGCGTCCGCCTGATGACAACGGTGCTCATAGCCCCCCTCCGCAGCGCCGCAGTGATCGCCAAACAGGCCGCAAGCATCGATTCGATCTCCGGCGGACGGTTCGTCCTCGGGCTGGGGGTAGGCTCCCGGCCCGACGACTTCACCGCGAGCGGCGCGCGGATGCAGGGACGCGGGCGCGCGTTCGAAGAACAGATAGAAGAGATGCGCCGCATTTGGGGCGGCGAGGGGCCAAGGGACGGCGTAGGCCCGATTGGGCCGGTGCCGGCGCGGCCTCAAGGGCCGGAACTGCTCATCGGCGGACGCTCCCAGGCGGCGCTCAAACGGTCGGGCCGTCTGGGCGACGGCTACGTCGCGGGGAGCGCAGGCAGCGCTCCGTCCAACCAGGCGCAAGAGGTGCTGACCTACTACAGGGTGGTGGAATCGGCGTGGAAGGAGTCCGGCAAACCCGGACGTCCCCGCCTCGTCGCCGGCCTCACCTGCGCATGGGGCGCCTACGCGGCGGATCGGACGGCCGAATCGATACGGTCGTACTACTCCTTCAGAGGTGAAGTCGCCCGCACTATGGAGATCAACGTGCCGTCCACCAAAAAGACGTTGCGCGACGCCGTCAGGGCCTACGAGGAGATCGGCTGCGACGAGTTGGTGCTGGAGCCGGGCCACGCCGACCTCGAGCAGATAGACCGTCTCGCAGAGTTCGTCGCTGGCCTGTAGCGCGCCGGGGACTCTCCTTCGCGCAAGACCTGGTTGGAGAGCAGGCGCAGAATGGCTCCCCGCCGCGGCGGGGAAAGGATATGAGGAGGTAGACCCTTGGGTTATCGGCTCAGTACTGGCTCCGCCGGAGCCATCTTGCACACGGAGAGCTGTAAGTTTCCCGGCCACGCGCTGGAGACGAAATGGACACGGTTTGAGACGCAGGAGGAAGCCCGCTCGGCGGCTGACGGCGAGGCCGCGAAGTGCGGGCTTTGCTTCCCCAGGCCGGTGGAGCACCGCTTGCCCAGTGGGCAGAGCGTGTGGGTTGCCCGTCCGGAAGGCGACGCTCCGCGTCCGGCGGTGATGTGGCTCCACGAACGCTACGGCGTCGTGCAGCACCCGCTCGACATGGCGGCTCGTCTGGCCGAGGAGGGATACGTCGGCGTCTGCCCGGATCTCTTCCACCGGTTCGACGGCGATATCGACGCCCTGCACAGGGGCGACGCGCGAATGACGATCAACGACGACGAGGCGGTGGCCGACCTCGCGGAAGCGATCGACTTCCTCCGGAACGAGACATACGTCCTGGACGACCAGATAGGCATCATCGGCGTATGCCAGACAGGGCGCCAGCCGATGCTCTACGCGGCTCGCCGGAACGACGTCGGCGCAGTGGTCGCCCTCTACGGCGGCCCGGAGGGCGCCAACTGGGCGCCGACCGAGGGGATGCCTGTTTCCGTCAACGAACTCGTCGCGGCGATGGACTGCCCCTTCCTCGGGCTGTTCGGCGAAGCGGACCACGTGATCTCACTGGACGCAGTGCGCGGCCTCCGCAGCGCTCTCGAACAAGCCAACAAGAGCTACCGCATCCGCATCTACCGCGACGCTCCCCACGGGTGGTTCAACGATACGATGCCGGGACGCTACCGACCGGAACAGACCGCGGCGGCGTGGAGCGAGATGCTTGCGTTCTTCGCCGAGGCGTTCGGCCCCGGATGGAGCCCCGACCGCGTGCTATGGGACTTCGCGAGCGACGTTTCGACATCGTACGACTACGCCAAGAACGTCCGCCTCGAGTGATTCCGCAGAAACGGGGACTTGGCGAAGAGCGAACCGCAGAGAGGGGAAGCAAGGAGGAGGAGGAGGAGACATGGCCACGAACCCGCTGATCGCCGGCCCCGAACCAGCCGGCGCCGACATTTCGATTGACGCGAACGGCGCGCCGCTCGCAGCCTACGAGTCGCGGCCCGCGTCCGGCGGCAACGGCGCCGCCGTGATTGTCATCCACGAGAACCGCGGCCTTGTGCCGTACCTCCGCGACGTCGCGGACGGCCTCGCAAGCAACGGCTACATCGCCGTCGCCCCCGATCTGCTGTCGCGCGACGGCGGCACGGCGAGCATCGAGGATGTGCCCGGAGCGCTGAGCGGCATCCCCCGGGAGCGGCACGTCAGCGACGTGCAAGCCGTGATCGCGCATCTGAAGGCCCAGCCGGACGTCTCCCGCATCGGCATTATCGGCTTCTGTTTCGGGGGAGGAATCACCTGGCGCATCGCGACAGAGAGCGCAGACATCGCGGCGGCGGCCCCCTTCTACGGCGCAAATCCGCCCCTCGAGCAAGTCCCGAACATCTCCGCCGCCGTCTATGCGGTCTATGCCGAGAACGACGAGCGCATCAACGCAGGAATCCCGGACATCACACAGGCCCTGCAGGACGCCGGCACGACCTGCGAGATGAAGGTGTACCCGAACGCGGCCCACGCCTTCCACAACCACACCAACGCCGACCGCTACGCGCCGGAAGCCGCCGAGGCCGCCTGGGCCGACGCCCTCGCATGGTTTGGCAAGCACCTCGCCGGCTAAGGCCCAAAACAAGACCGCCTCTACGCCAAGCAAAGCCCCTTCCGAACTGTTCGGAAGGGGCTTCTTGCGGATGCTCTCCCGGCAGCGCGCCGGCGCTGCTGACGCCGCCCCCGCGAGCGCTTTTGCCCTCCTCTATCAGTCCCCGACTATCAGTCCCCGACTAGCGCAGCCCCTTCCAGGCGGGCGAGCTTGCGGTCGAAGGTGTAGAGAGGCAGAGCCTCCTGGCGCCCGGCGGCGGCGAGGATCATCAGGTCGGAGAAGTCAGCGCCGCCCTCGCGGTAGGCGATGGCTGCGTGGACCACATCATCGGCGGACTCCAGCATAAGACCGCTGGTGGCAGTCATTTCGATGAGCACGTCCGCGATTTGGACGCGAGTGAACTTATAGACGCGCTCCAGCACCCAGACGGTCTCGATGGCGACCTCGCGGCAGATGTAGCCAAGGCGGTCGGCAGCCAGCCCCTCGAGGAGGGCTCTGGCCGCCTCCGCTTGGCTGAGGTCGTCTCGGACGAGGTAGCGCACGAGCACGTTGGTGTCGATCGCTATCACGCGCCGATGGCTCCGTCGGCGATTGCGCGGTCCATGTCTTCCAGTGTCGCTGGCGGGCCGTTGTGCTGCAGAGCCCCGAAGAGGCGGTTGATGGGCCGCACAGGCCTGATCAGCACCTCGCCGTCGCTGATGAGGTAGCGCACGCGGTCTCCGCCGTAGACGGCGAGCGCTTCCCTCACTGCCCTGGGCAATGTGGTCTGTCCCTTCGATGTGATGCCTGATTCGTACATGGGAACGCCCTTTCCTTACGCTTCGGCTGATTCCTTACTCCATGCGGCATAGTATAACAATAATCCTATCAGCAATGCAAGGGTTAGTATGCGATTCCCTTACACGGCGAAGTATAGCAAGGAGGCTGGGGGCTCAAAATGCAATGAGGGTTGGCGTCGCGGAGCGTCCGTTCGCTGCGCCGCCGCTTTGACCGGGGCGTGGGGTAGAGGGTAGGGTAAGGGGCAGTTTTGGGCGCTGCCTGCGTGCGGCGTCCCTTTTGGAGGGTTCCGTGAAGATCGACATCTTCAACCACATTCTGCCCAAGCCGTACTACGACAAGATGACAAGCATGAGCGAGGCGGGCGCCTACATGATGAAGCGCGTCTCCGCCATCCCGATGCTCTACGACGTCGACGCCCGGTTCGAAAAGATCGATCAGTTCGGGGACGACTACAAGCAGGTGTTCTCCCTGAACCTCCCGCCTGTCGAGGTGGTTGCTGGCCCGGAGGACAGCCCTGAACTCGCGCAAATTGCGAACGACGGCATGGCCGAGGTCGCCAACAAGCACCCGGATCGCTTCCCCGGCTTCGTCGCGGCGCTCCCGCTCAACAATGTGCAGGCGTCGCTCGACGAAATCGACCGGGCGGTAGGCAAGCTCGGGGCGAAGGGCGTCCAAATCTTCACCAACGTCAATGGACGCGCCCTCGACGACGAAGAGCTGGCGCCCGTGTTCGACAAGATGGCGGACTACGACCTGCCTATCTGGCTGCACCCAACCCGAGCGGCGGACTTCCCGGACTACGCGACCGAAGACCGCTCGTGGTACGACATGTGGTGGGCGTTCGGCTGGCCGTACGAGACCAGCGTGGCTATGGGCCGCATCGTTATGTCCGGAATGTTTGACCGCCGCCCCGACCTCAAAATCATTACCCATCACCTGGGCGGGATGGTTCCGTTCTTCGAGGGCAGGGTGGGGCCGGGACTCGACCAGCTGGGGCGCCGCAGCGACGATCCCCACGAAATGGGCACGCTAGGCCGGCTCGAGAAGAGGCCGTACGACTACTTCCGTATGTTCTACGCCGACACCGCGACGTTCGGCTCCGTGCCGGCGACCGAGTGCGGGCTCGCCTTCTTCGGCGCCGACCACGTGCTGTTCGCCTCCGACGCGCCGTTCGACCCCGAAAAAGGCTCCGGCTACATTCGCGCCACCCTCGGGGTGATGGAAGGCATTACCGCCTCGATAGAGGACAAACAGAAGATTTTCGAGGGCAACGCGCGCCGGCTGCTGAAGCTCGACGCCTAGCCGCCGCCCGCCCCTAAAGCCCGTAGTACTGCGCGGGGTTGTCGGCGAGAATCTTCTCCACGATGCGCGGCTCGATGTCCTCGCGCTGCCGCATCAGCGCAACCATGCCGTTGTCCTTCGACTGGTCCTGGTGCCCGTAGTCCGAGCCCATAATGATGTTGTCCTCGCCGATGTAGGTGAGCAGGTACGGGATGTCCTCGTCGGTCTCCGCGGCGATGTAGAGGCGATAGTCCCTGAACATCTCGGGGCCGAACTCCATTGTGGCGTCCGGGCCTCCGCGCAGCGTGCTGGCGCGGGTCGACCGGCGCAGGTGGTGAACGACGTACGGAACCCACGACGCGGAAGCCTCGATGAATCCGAACCGCACGTTCGGGTAGCGCTCCGGAATCTTGTGCGCCACGATGTCGCGGAACGCGAACAGAGGCAGCGACCGCACGTGGGGCAGGTTGTGCGAAAAGTTGCGGTCGAACACCTGCAGCAGCCCCGGAGACCCGCCGCCTGTGTGGACGCTGATGGCCATATTCAGCCGGTTCGCTGTCGCGTAAACAGGGTCGAAGTACGATTCCGCGAGAGAGCGGTCGCCCTCGACGCCCCGGAAGAAAACGCCTACGGCGCCGTTGTCCCGCGCAAACTCGATCTCCTGCAGCGAAGCTTCGATGTCCCGCAGGGGAGGCGCGACCACCCACCGCATGCGGTCGCCCGCCTCGCGCCAGGCGTTGGCCATATACCGGTTGTAGCTGCGGCAGATCGCGACCTCGAGCTCGACGTCGTCGGTGATGTAGGCGAGCAGCACGGTCGGGAAGACGACCTCGGCGTCGACCCCGCGCTTGTCCATATCCTCGATGCGGGCCTTCGGGTTCGTGATGTATCGCACCTCGGAGCGGATGTCGGAGCGGTTGTCCTCCGATTCCGACCCGCCGACGGCGACGGCGTAGCTTCCCTTGCCGAAGCGTTTGGGGACGGCGTTGCCGTTGATCATCCACACGTAGTCGCGCTTGCCGCCCTCCCCGGCGGGGTTGACTGCTGCGAGCAGAGGCCTGCGGTCGTAGAGGCGCTGGTCGAAATGCTCCCACACGCCCGGGTGTTCGATGATGTGAGTGTCGGCGTCGATAATGCCCGCCATGGCGTTCGCTCCTGTGGGTCTCTGATGTTGGGGCCGAGTATACGCCCTTGGGCCTGGCGCAGCGTCAGACCGTCCGCCGCCGCGCCCCCTAGACCCGGAGCAAGCGCCCCACGGCGTCCTCGACAGCGCCGCCCTCGTCGGACGCGGCAAGCCAATTGCGCAGCTCACGCCGTGCGAGTGTTACGGTTGGGGGGCCTTTCGCGTGCTTCTCGGCCTCGGCGCAGAGTTCCGCGTAGAGCGCGGCGGCGCCCTCGGCTGCCGCTGCTCCGGTACTGGCGATCTCCATGTGAAGCTCATCGCCGGGATCGAATGCGGGAATAGGGAGCTTCCACAGGTGCTTTTGTACGTGACGCGCTCCGAAAAGGCCTTTAGGCATGAATGGGATAGTCGCCTGATAGAGCGCGTCGCTATTGATAATGGCGAGCAGGTAATCTGCTTCATCGCGATCCCGGCACGTAACCCAAAACAGCGTGTTATCCACGATGGCTGCGTCGTCGCCGAGCAATGCGGCGGTGGGCTTTCCGGAAGACGCGTAGACAATCCGGACTGGCCTGCCGTCCGGGTCGCGCCGCCATCCCAGTTGGGAGGAGAGTTCACGGTGGTAGTCCAATCGGCCCAACACGTCGAGTTCGTTGGCTTTGGCTTTGTGGCTGTCCCAAAGGCGACTGACGGTTCGCCAGCGGCTCTGCATTCGCTCGCCGAGCGCGCTCACATCGAGGCCGCCCACGCCGTTCTTGTCGGCGGGCAGCTCCAAGTCGCCTTGCTTGAGAGGAAGGAGCGCCTCGAGCGGCGGAAGCAGCACGTAGGGTGCGACTGTTTCGCCGAGATGGACATCGAAGAGATGCTCTCGCTCGATAGGCGTTTCGGTAATGGCGTCGAGATTAATATCCTTCCACGGCTTCTTGTCCAAACTGCTGATGCGCGGCTTGACGGTTACGAGGGGCAGAGTCTGTACGAGCGCCTGGCTCTCAACCTCCGCTACGAAGAAGAGACGGCGCGGCACAATGGTCGCTCCATTTGTCGAAAGGCCTCCGTAGGGAGAGAGGCTGCCCCCGGACGTGTCGGTTATGGCGATGGACTCGCGGCGCACATCGGGCGCGCCCGATATGCCGAGCCACCGTAGCGCCTGGCCTGCGAGAGGGCTGCCTTTTGCGTTTTCGCCGGCGCGGCGGGCGAACACGACGGACGCAGGAATGGGGAAGAAATCATTCGGCTCCAGCCGCTCCAGATCCCATGCTGGTCTCCACGAGAACTGCACGGCGAGCAAGCGGGTGAATCCCCGTCCGCCGGTGGTCGATTTCCACTCGCCCGTGCGCCACTTCGAATGCTGCCCCGTTTGCAGCGCGCTGTGCGGCATCACCATTCCGATGACGCCGCCGTCTTTCAGGTAGAGGTCGACGCAACGCGCGTAGAAGAGACCGGCGACATCCTGATGCGTCGCGTATCGTCCCCCCGCCCAGATGCCGTACTCCTGCCTGCTCATACGCTCGAGCTGCTCGCGGAGCACGTCGATGGTCTTGTTGTAGGTGATCCATGGAGGGTTGCCGACAATTACGTCGACGCGCTGGCGCGACAGGACGAGGGGACGCACAAGGTTTCGAGTGAAATAGGCCCAAATGTGGTTGCGGCCTTCGTCATGCAAGCGCCGCATTGTCGCAAGAGCGGCTTCTACTGCAGAGCGTTCATCGGGCTTGACGTCGTCGCCGGCGGCGAGCGGCAGAGGATCTGCGCCGGACTCGATGGCGCGGGCGGCGGCGGACATCAGCTGGTCGAAGCTGTTCGCGCGGTCGACGAGGCTGCGAGGGAAGACCAGGTCGTCAATTGGGGAGTCGTCGTCGACTGGAATGCGCACCTCGGACTCGCTGATCATGTCGCCTGCGCGCAGGCCGGGAAAGCGCAGGAGCAGCGAGTCCCCCAGGTAGACGGGCACGGAAACGGACGCGCTGGCGCCGGACTCCACCACGGCTTCGATGGCCGGCTTGGCTGCGATGACCCACGCTGCGCGGGCAAGGTGCACTGCAACTGGATGGATGTCGACGCCGGCAACCGACTCAATGAGCCGGTTGAGCCTCTCTTGCGGCGACAAGCCGGCTTGCTCTGATGCAGTAAGGAATCGCGCGATGGCCTCGACCAGGAACGTCCCTGAACCGCAAGCAGGATCGAGCACGCGCTGCTCGAGAGGGTTCTCGACAGTCTCGTCAACGATGGTCTTTGCGAGCCATTGCGGCGTGTAGTATTCGCCCAAATGGCGTCGCTCGTCTGCCGGTATGACGGACTCGTACAAGATTGCGGCAATGTCCGGCGGGGCGTGCCTCCAGTCGAATCGGGCGGCGCGCCTGGCGATGTCCCTGATGACCCATTCCCCGCCGGCCTCTGTGGGCCATGCGAAGAAGTCGGACTCCAGGACGCCCTGAATACCGGTGGCTGCACGGAAGCCCTGGCCCTTCAGGAGGTCGAGAGGGTCATCCTCGGCGACAGCCTTGATGTCGATGCCGAACCGCGCCTGAACGATGATCGCGACGATGATGCTGAGGTAGGTGTGTCGAAGGAAGAGATCGTCGAGTTCTTCGTCTGACCGTTGGATCTCTCCAATAGCGGTCTTGAGGAGGGTTTCCCACAACCGCTGCTTAATTTGAAACGCGGGAGATTGCCGGACTGCGGCTCGTTAGAGCCGCAGTCCGGCAATCTCCCGCTCATACGCCGCGCTCTGAGTGCTGAAGTGCTGGACGATACGGTCGCGGTCGGGGTACTCGTTCTCGTACGTGATCAGCGCGTTATCGCGCAGCCACTCGTAGAGGGCGAACCAGCGGTCAGAGGATTCGAGCGTGAACGCGTACGGGTAGACGCGAGATGGCTCGGCGAGCGCGCCCCTCCAACGGAGCACCCAGTATTTGCCGTCGGTGAGAACGCCCATACGCCCGGTACGGCCTGCATCGTGGGCTGCTCGGAGATAGCCATCGATCTGGTTGACATGCTCGGGCAGGGGGTTGATCCCGCCGCCCGCGCCGCCGATGCGGCGCTTGGTCTCGATGTATGCCTCGCCTGCCTCGAAGCCAGTGACGAGGTCTACCGCTTTGCCGGAACCGGGAGCGGGCGGCGCTTCCGCGCTCATACTTTCCGCCTCTGCGAGGCCTGCAGTGATGAGAAAATCGCGGATCGCAATTCGGATGTTCTCCTCAGCTTGGCCATTGTTGTGGCGACGGAGAACTTCGGCTGCGGCGGCCTCGTATCGGGGGTCGTCGATGCTTGGAGTGATTGTCATGCGCCGATATTACTACGGAGGAGCGCCGCGCCGCTGCCGCCCCTGCCGCGTTCGGTATACTTCTCCGCGCTCAAATCCTGACGATGCACGGAGCGAAACTGAAAGATGGCGGATTCAAAGTTCCGGGACCAGGCGGCGAGGCTGCTCGCCTACGCCGGCATTGAGATAAACGGCGGCGCGCCGTGGGATATACAGGTGCACGACGACCGGCTCTACGCGCGGGTCTTCGCTGAAGGCTCGCTAGGTTTCGGCGAAGCGTATATGGACGGCTGGTGGGACTCGGCGCAGCTCGATGAGACGATGGCCCGTATCCTGAGGGCCGGGGTGCAGCGTCATCTCCCCCGGCGGTTCAGCACAGTGAAGCTGGCGCTCGCAGCGCGGTGGACGAACCGGCAGAACAAAAAGCGCGTCTGGGACGTCGGCGATCAGCACTACAATCTCGGCAACGATCTCTTTGCGGCGACGTTCGACTCGCGCCTGACAGGCAGCTGCGGCTACTGGAAGGATGCGCAAGACCTCGACGCCGCGCAGGACGCGAAGCTCGACCTGGTGTGCAGGAAGATCGGTCTACAGCCGGGCCAGCGCGTGTTCGACATCGGCTGCGGCTGGGGCGCCTTTATGGGCTACGCCGCCGAACGCTACGGCGCCATCTGCACCGGCGCGACCATCTCCCACGAGCAGATGAAGTACGTGCACGAGCGCTACGCCGGCCTGCCCATCGAGGCGCAGCTGAAGGACTACCGCGACGCTACGGGCGTGTTCGACCATGTGGTGTCGATGGGAATGTTCGAGCACGTGGGCCCGAAGAACTACCGCGTCTACTTCCGGACGGCGGAGCGGCTGCTGAAGGACGATGGGCTCTTTCTGCTCCACACTATCGGCTCGAACCGCTCGGCGAACGCGATCGACCCGTGGATGGACAAGTACATTTTCATGAACGGCGTGCTCCCCTCGGTGGCGCAGGTAGGTAGGGCCATCGAAGGCCTGTTTATCGTGGAGGACTGGCACAACTTCGGTACGGACTACGACAAAACGTTGGTGGCGTGGTGGGAGAAGTTCGACAGCAACTGGGAGTCGCTGAAGCACGCCTACGACGAGCGGTTCTACCGTATGTGGAAGTTCTACCTGCTGGCGTGCGCCGGAGGGTTCCGCGCGCGACACATTCAGCTGTGGCAGATCGTGCTGTCGAAGCGCGGCGTCCCCGGGGGCTACGCGACCGTCCGGTAGGCGGCGGCTATCCCCCGCCGCCTCTGCCTCGCGTCAGCGTCTCGGACGCCAGCAGCACGTAGACCAGCCCGCAGGCGGCGACGATGCCGGCGAAGACGTAGAGCGTCGCCTCGAGCCCGATAACCTCGGCGAGCAGGCCGGCCCCAAGCGGGCCCGCGACCTGTCCGATGTTCATCGTGAAGTGGTAGACGCCGAGGAAGACGCCGCGCCGCTCGCGCGGAGCTAGGTCCATCGCGTAGGTCTGTATGGCGTTGGAGTTGACGCCCTCGGCGATTCCGAACACCGCCGCTGCGGCGATTGCCGTTATCACTCCGGCGGCGGCGCCGAGCAGGTAGGTCGAAAGGGCCGTCGCCGCGAGCCCCGCGATAACCAGGAGTTTGCGGCCATAGCGGTCGAGCAGCCATCCCGTAGGGAAGGCGAGCGCGAGGGTTGCGATTCCCGAGAGAGCCATCAGGTAGCCGATGAGGGCCGGCGTAAGGCCGGCCGCGTCCTGGGTGTGAATAGGAAAGTAGGTGCGGAAGATGCCGGGCCCGACGCCAATCATGCCGAACGCGACAGTCGCCGCGACAAGTCCGACGAACGCCCTGTTGCGGAACATCGTTAGCGCTTCCCTGCGGCGCGGGGCGGGAGATTCGGGCGGCGGAGCAGGCGTTCGGGCAGGTTTCGTTTCAGGAATGAAGAGCAGAGTGACCACGATAACGACAACCTTCGTGGCGGCGATGAAGATGAACACCCACCGCAGCCCGAACCCCGCCGCAATAAGACCGCCGATAAAAGGCCCTCCAAGCATGCCGATGCGCTGGGCAGTGTTGCGGAGCGCCACTCCCCGCCCGCGATTGCCGACGTTGGTCAGATCGGCCACCAGCACGTTGGAGCTCACCGTCCAGACTGCGATGCCTAACCCGGCGGCGACCTCCAGCAGCGCGTACTGCCAGTAGTTGGCGCTGAAGAACTGGAGCACGAGGATGCCGCCGTGGCCAATGGCGCCGGCGAATATCATCGGACGCCGCCCCCAGCGGTCGGCGAGGAACCCGGTGAGCGGGCCGGAGATCATCCGGGGCCCGGCGCTGAGCGACGAGACGAGGCCGATAAGGGTGAGGGATACGCCAAACGAAGCGGCGAAGAGCGGGCGCGCCACCCATAAGGCGCCGGTGCCGAACCCCCAGGCGAAGAAGATTATGGCGATGGGAATGGCCAGCCGGGCTGCGTCGATCGTACGCGCCTGAGCCATGCCTCGCTGGCCTAGATAACGCCTTTGGATTGCAGCGCGTCGATCTGGGAGTCGGTGTAGCCGGCAATGGAAGAGAGCGCCTCGCGCGTGTGCTGACCCAGGAGCGGGGGCGGCGCGAACCGTTCCACATGCCCGGTCTTGATGGGGTTGCCGGCGGTCTTGATGCGTCCGGCGGCGGGATGGTCGATTTCGACGAGCATATTGCGGTGGAGCACCTGGGGGTCCTCGAAGACCTCGGCAATGTTGTTGATGGGGGCGCCCGGAACATCCCACTCCACGAAGAGCGCAGTCCATTCGTCGCGCGTCCTGGTTGCGATGGCCTCGGCCAGCAGCTCCTCGAGTTCGCCGCGGTGCGCAATGCGATCGGTTGCCGTCTTGAACCGGGGGTCGTCGGGGAGATCCTCGAAACCCGGAACAGCTGCGGCGACCATATCGGCGGTCTTGAACCAGAAAGGCTCGGTGGAGCAGTGGACTTGCACCCACTTGCCGTCCTTGGCGAGGAAGGCCTTGGCGGGAATGTTGCTCGGATGCCCGGAGCCGATTGGAACGGGGACTTCTCCGGAGGCAAGGTAGAAGGCGCCGAGGTGCGCCTGAAACGACACCTGCATATCGAGCATGCTCACGTCGACGCGCTTGCCCGCGCCGGTGCGCGTCCTCTCGTAGAGGGCTGCAAGAACGCCGAACGCAAGCCCCCACCCGCCGCCGACATCCCCCATCGGGAAGCCCATATACACCGGATCGTCGCCCGGCCTGCCGGTGACGCTCATCGCCCCGCCGAGGGCCTGAACAACGCCGTCGAACGCCGGACGCTCGGCGTACGGCCCATCTTGCCCGAACCCGGAGAGCGACGCGGAGATGATGCGCGGGTTGACGGCTTTGAGCGTTTCATAGTCGACCCGCAGACGCTCCAGCACGCCGGGGCGGAAGTTGTCGAGGACGACATCGGACTTCTCGACAAGCGCGTAGAAGGCTGCGCGCCCCTCGTCGGCGCGCAGGTTCAGCTCGACGCTCCGCTTGTTGCGGTTGAAACCGAGAAAGTACGCGCTCTCGCCGTTGAGGAAGTAGGGCCCCAGCTTGCGCGCAGGATCGCCCGAGCCCGGCTGCTCGATCTTGAGCACGTCGGTGCCCAGGTCGGCAAGGAGTCGCCCGGCGAGAGGGCCGCCAAGAACCCCGGTCAGCTCGAGGATGCGGACGCCGTCGAGAGGCAAGGTCATAGGCCCGCCTCGTAGAGGAAATCGCCCGAGGGGTAATCGCGCAGCAGACCGCGGGCGATGACCGTGCGCTGAATCTCGTTCGCGCCCTCGCCGATGATCATTAGCGGAGCGTCCCTGAAGTAGCGCTCGACAGGCAGGTCTTGCGTGTAGCCGATGCCGCCGTGGATGCGCATCGCCTCGGTGCTGACGGTGAGGCACGCCTCGCTGGCGAAGAGCTTCGCCATGCCGGCCTCGAGGTCGACGCGCCGGCCCTCGTCCTTCTTGCGGGCTGCGTCCATCACGAGGAGATGCGCAGCCTTCACCTGCGTGGCCATATCGGCGAGCTTCTGCTGAATGGCCTGATGCTCGGCGATGGGCTTGCCGAACGCCACGCGCTGCTGCGCGTAAAGCGTCGCCGCCTCCAGGGCGGCGCGGGCCACGCCGACGGCGCGCGCCGCAACGTTGATGCGCCCCAGCTCCAGCCCAGCCATCACCTGGCGGAAGCCGTGGCCTTCCACTTCGCCGAGCAGGTTGGCCGCAGGGACGCGGTAGTCGTCGAACGCCAGTTCCGTAGTTTCGACGCCCCGGTAGCCAAGCTTGGGGATGTCGCGCACAACCTCGAGGCCCGGGCCCTTCTCGCCCAGCAGAATGCTGATGCCGCGGCGGGCCGGCTCGGCGTCGGGATCGGTCTTGCAAATGATGGCGTAAACCCCGGCGTAACGGCCATTGGTGATAAGCATCTTGCGCCCGTTGACCACATAGTCGTCGCCGTCGCGCTCGGCGCGAGTCTGGATGGCGGCCACGTCGCTGCCGGCGTCGGGTTCGGTGATGCAGAGGGCGGCCCGAATACCGCCGCCGGCCATGGCGGGCAGGAAGCGGTCGCGCTGCGCGGCGGAGCCGAAAGCGTCGATCATGTGCGCGACAAGCAGGTGGGTGTTGAGCACTCCGGTAAGGCTCATCCACCCCTTGGCGAGCTCTTCGATGAGCAGGGCGTAGGTCGCGGCGCCGACGCCGCTGCCTCCGTACTCCTCCGGGATCGTGGCGCCGAAAAAGCCGAGTTCGCGCATGCGGTCGACCAACGCCAGGGGGTACTCGTCGGCGTGCTCCAGATCGTTCGCCGCCGGGACGACCTCGCGCTTGACGAAATCGCGCGCCATGGCGAGGAGCGTCTTCTGGTCGTCGGTGAGCGTCGTCATGAGAAGAGGGAGCGGGCGGGAGGCTGCCGGAGCGAGTATAGCGCGTCGGCTATAAGGGCGTGCGGGACGTGGTATGTTGCGGAGCGTTCATGGCGCAGACCTCCAGACAGCCCCGCATATCGCGCTTTTGGCCGTTCGAGAAGATCTACTACGGCTGGGCGATTATGGCCGCAAGCATGCTGTCGGCGGCGGCGAGCGTGCCCATGCAGGGCCCGATTATGGGCGTGTTTCAACGCCCTATTCAGGAAGACCTTGGATGGTCGTCACTGTCGATCTCCATCGGGTTCGCCATCGGCTCCGGGTTGGGCGGGATCGGCTCGGTGTGGGTTGGGCAAGTGCTCGACCGTCGCGGCCCGCGGCGCGTCAGCGTAGTGGCCGGCATGGTGCTCGTCGGCTGCATGATCGGCTTGGCGTCGATGACGCAGTTCTGGCACTTCTGGGGGCTGTTCGGGCTGGCGCGAGGCACCGCGGCTGCAGGAGCGCAGCTGGCGACGATGGTGGCGCTGGCGTCGTGGTTTGTGAAGAAGCGCGGCCGCGTCGTGGGGCTGCTGGGCGTCGGCCAGCGGACGGGTCAGGCGCTTACGCCCATCCCCATCGGCTTGATGGTGGTGGCGCTCGGGTGGCGCGAGGCGTGGCTTGCGCTCGCGGGCTTTGCATTTCTGGCAATTGTGCTGCCCAGCGCGGCCTGGATGCGGCGCCGTCCGGAAGACTACGGGCTGCTGCCGGATGGCCGGCAGTCGGCGCAGCCGGTGGTCTCCGCCGAGGCGTCCGAAGACGCAGGCGAAGAGCTGTGGACGCTTGCGGAGGCGAAGCGCACCCGCACGCTATGGGCCCTGATAATCGGCCAGGCCGCGGTGATTCTTTCGGTCAACGCGACGAACCTGCACATCACCGCCAGCTTTCAGGATAAAGGCTTGTCGTATGAGCTGGCCGTAGCCACGACAACGATATACCTCACGATTGCAGCGCTGTCCGTATTCGGCTGGGGACTGGTGATGGAGCGCGTGCACACCCGCTACCTGGCGCTCACTGCGGTGACGCTGTTTTTCGCCGCCATGACGCTGGCGACTACAGCCAACTCGTTCGGGCTGGCCGTGCTGTTCAGCCTGACCTACGGCTCCGCGTTGGGGGTGTGGACGGTGGTGAGCCGGATGCTGTTCGCGAACTACTTTGGCCGGCGGTCGTTCGGGACGATCCGTGGATTTGCGGCGCCCATAATGTCGGGCGTAAGCATGGTGGGCCCTATTTTCGGCGGTTTCGTGCGGGGCCAAACAGGCAGCTACGATGTAGCGTTCATCACCTTCGCAGCGGTGTTTTTAGTCGCGTTCGCAGCCTTTGCCCTGGCGGCCCCGGTGCGCAAGACGACGAAGTAGCGCGCGGCGCGCCTACAAGAGCGCGGCAGCCCATTCGGCGACGCGCTCCGGGGCGAGTCGGGAGATAGACGGCATCCGGTCGAAATCGGCGTCCGCCGAGATGATATGCGAGAGGCCAAGGCGCTCCGCGACGGCCGCATGCAGGAGATCGCGCGCGCTCAGGCTCGGGTGGTCGTTGGAGAACGCCGCAGCGCGCGCCACATCCTCCGCATACACAGGCTCGATGCGCCTGTGCATAAGATCGATGAACGCGTTGAAAGCGTCTTGCCCATTGGTCTCCCAACGGTTCACCGCGCGATACCGGTGGAGGATCTCCTGAAAGACTTCGGCGTCCGTGAGGAAGCGGTCCGGGTGTTCCGCGGTGAGATGCACGATACGGACGCACGGCGCTCGCAGGGGGTGCTCCCCGCCTACTGCGTACATGAAGATGTTCGTGTCCAGCAGCCAAGCCGTGTTAGAGGTTGAAATCAGCAGGCTCATACTTGTTGTTCAGTTGACGAGCGAGCTCCTCCGGGTCGGGCGCGTCCTCCACGGTTATCGCGGCGATGCGCTGGGCGGCGCGCAGCCGGCGCTGACGCCACATCTCTTCGTAGGCGTCGTCGATGAGCGCGCGCACGACGTCCGAGATTGAAACGCCCTGGACGCCGGCAATCTCTTCGATGTGCGCGCGGTGTTCTTCATCCAGGCGGACTTCCAAGCGTACAGTCATCTCCTCACACTCCCGTCCGTCAAATGTCTACGTACAATACCATACGGCTATGCTGCCGTCAATGCAGCCGTAACGATTTGTACGGGAATATCTCTGCGTACTATACCACACGGCAGGGCTCGCAAATCGAGCCCTGCCGTGTGGTTGTGTTGCGTGTGCGGCGCGTACGGAAGGCTACCGCGCTGCAGCCTCGGGGTACATGTCGGGCTTGAGGACAGTCCAGTGCTGGTCGGCCGGGATGATGCGGTCGATGGCCCGGATGCCGATGAATTCGCCCTGGCTCCCGCGAGGAGAGCCGCCATCGCCCGCGACTTTGATGGCCTCCAGGAGCAGCTTGCGCATCGCGATGATGGCGCGGTCGCTGGTGCCGAGGCGCTCGTTGCTGCGATCGGCGATAACGCCCATCGTCTCCTGCAGGGCGCGGTCTTGGGTGTTCACGCCCACGATGCCGGTGAAGTTCTCGGTGCGCTGCATCTGCCGGTCGAGGAGCCAGTCGTTGCCCTTGTTGCGCTTGGCGATGAACGTCGTGGGGTCGATGTCGACATCCCATTCGTTGCCCGTGCCGGAGAGCCGGCGCGCGTTGTCGGGCAGGGGCTCGTCGCCCCAGGTGAAGGTCCAGTTGAACACCATAGTGTTCTCATCGTCGATCGGCACCCAGCAGTGCCCGGAGCTGCGAGGCTGCACCTGCTCGCCGCTGCGCCCAACCTGCCCGGCCCGCAACTGGTGGAACGGAAGCACGTAGTGATAGGTGCGGACGTAGTTGCCCTCCTCCTTGGTGAGGGTGCGGGTGGAGCTGTAGGTGTAGCCGTAGTCCGTCTGCTCGACCTCCAGGTAAGGGGCCGTGGAGCGGGAACGCAGCAGCGTCTTGTCCGAGAGGTCGTTGTTGTGAAGGAAGGACGAGTGAGATGTGTCGATGCCGCCCTCGACCGCCTGCACCCAGTTACAGGTCTGTATGAGCTTGGTCACGCCTCGGTGAGAGTCGGGGACAGTGGTCCACTCGAATGCGGGAGGCGAAGGCGCCTTGTCGGCGGGGCCGAGGTAGGCCCAGATGACGTTGCCGCCCTCCCAGGTCTTGTAGGCGCGGGTGCGCACCTTGTGCTTGAAATTGCTCTCCGCCGGCTCGTTCGGCATATCGACGCAGTTGCCGTCGACGTCGAACTTCCAGCCGTGGTAGACGCAACGCAGCCCCTCTTCCTCGTTTCTGCCGAAGTAGAGGCTCACACGGCGGTGCGGGCAGGCGTCCGGGAGCAGCCCGACGCGGCCCTTGGAGTCGCGGAAGGCCACGAGATCCTCTCCCAGCGCGCGTACGCGGACAGGGTCGCAGTCGGGCTCGGGGAGCTCGAAGTCCATGAGAATGGGTATCCAGTAGCGGCGCATCGCGTCGCCCATCGGAGTGCCGGGGCCGACTCGCGTGATTAGTTCGTTGTTTTCCTTCGAGAGCATCCCGTTTCCTCCCGCCGCAGGTTTGAACTGTCCAGCATTCTACGCTATGCGCCCCGCCGCAATTTGCAGGGCCTCTGCCGTGGCGCGCTGTTATCCGGTCCGGCTGGCGCTGCCCCGCGCTATACGAGTGAAGAACTCTGTCGCAAAGGCGACCACTACCATGAATCCGACGCCCACGATGTAGTTCGCCCCGAGGCGGAGCGTGTGGTCGGGGTCGAACCGGTCGTCCCACCATTCGCTTAGGCCGAACCAGTCGATCCAGTGGGGAACGTTCCACTCGGCGAGCAGAAGCTGCCCGTAGATGAACATGATGACTGCGAGGAAGAACGCTGCCGGTATCACGGTCCAGTACCAGCGCATATTCCCCAGGATGATCAGGTAGAGGATGGTGTACAGGGGGATGCCGACGTGGAAGCCTAGCGTCCACACGCTCAGGAGGAGGCCGGTCGTACTGAGGATAAGAATCACCCAGCGGCGCGCGACCACCGCGGGCGGGTCGTCGGTTTCGAGGAAACCGGTGTCCATAATCTGGCTGCCCTCGCTGAGTCCCGCGCGAAAGAGTGAAACCACGCGCCAGACCCACAGCGGCGCCCCCATGCCGATGGCGATCCACGGAAGGATTTGGGCCCCAAGCCCCCAGTTCCAGGAATCGAGGAACATGTAGACAAAGAAGGCCCCAACGCCCGCGAGGAGGACAATCTCCCCAATAACCTCGATAGAGAGCAGTCGTCCCATACGGGATTTGCCCGGCTCGGAGGAAGGCGGGAGGCCGCTCATGACTCGCTCCTGGATGGGACGAGGTTCTCATCTTCCTCATCCCCCTGCGCGTGCGCGATTCTGGCGGCGCTGCGCTGCACGCGCATGCCGATCATCGCGGCTATCACGACCGCGGCCAGGATGCCGATGAACTGCGGGCGCTGGAACATTTCCCAGCCGTAGGTGTTTACCGAGATCCAGAGGTACTTCTCGACGATTTCGGCGAGCACTATGGCGATGACGATCGGAGGCCGCGGCCAGCCGTACGCCTTCATAAAGAGCCCAAGCACGCCCGCCACGGCGAACAGCACCAGGTCGCCCACAGCCTGCGAAGACTGGAAGACGCCGATCGTGATGATCGCCATCACCAGCGGGAAGAGGATGTTGGGCGGGATGACGGTTACCCGCGCGATGAGCGGCGCGAACCGTAGAACGATCGGCACAACAACGATGTTCGCCAGAGCGATCGTCCACACCAGCGAGATAGTGAGGTCGAGGTGGTCTCCGAGCATCGGAGGGCCGGGCTGGATGCCCACCAGGATGAGCATGGCGAGAATGAGCGCCATCTGCGCGCTGCCCGGAATCGAGAAGAAGAGCGTCGGCACCAACACTCCGCCGTCGATAGCGTTGTTCGACGCCTCGGGAGCAATGACGCCGCGGATGTCGCCGGTGCCGAACGATTCAGTAGCCCCCCGCTCGGTCTGCCGCGCCTGCGCGTAAGCGATCCAGTGGGCAGGCACCGCGCCAAGGCCGGGCATCATCCCGACGAACACGCCGATCACCGACGACCGGGTGATGAGCCACTTGTGCCGCATCGCCTCCCGCATGCCCTTCTTGACATCGCCTCCGGCGCCTTCGAGCACCTCGTCGAGCCGGTCGGTTGCGATCGCGGTGTTGCTGACAACGAGGTTGGCGAGCTCCGGTATGGCGAAGAGTCCAAGCAGCATCGGCACGAGAGGGAGCCCGTCCCACAGATAGCCGATGCCCATATCGGCGCGCACCTGACCGGTGATGGGAGAGAAGCCGATGAGCGCTATTGCCAGGCCGAACGAGGCGGTCAGCAACCCCTTGACCATAGCGCCCGTACTGAGCAGCGCCACCGTGAGGATGCCGAGGAGGCCGAGGAGGAAGAACTCCGCAGAGCTGAAGATCTTGAGGATCTCCCGCGCCACCGGGAGCGTGGCCATAAGCATGACCGCGCCGATGAGCCCGCCGATAAGCGACGAGACGTAGACGGCGCCGAGCGCCTCGCCGGCGCGTCCCTGCCGGGCCATGGGGTAGCCGTCGATGATGGTTGCTTGCGATCCGCGCGAGCCGGGGACGCCGATGAGAATGGAAGGGATAGGCTCTGTGGCGTCGTTCGCAGCGGCGTAGAACACCGCGGCAGGCAAGGCGATAAACGGGTCGAGCTGCGATGCGAAGCTGAGCAGCAGGATGAACACCGGCACGCCGCCGGCGATCATCACGCCGTTGAAGAGCGCTATGGGCGTAATGATCGCGAACGCGATAAGAGGGCCGGGAGAGAACAGATGCTGGGCCGCGCTAGCGCTGGCCGTCGACATCACGTCCCAGTTCTCCTGCAACGCCGCGAAGAGTGATTCCATGTGTTGTCAGCCGTCTCCGTGGCCGAGCGGGCCGCCGTGCGAGCGGCGCCTCGGGGCTTGGCGTCAGCCGCTACGCATACTGGCGCGAAAGTTACCCCTCGCGCGCCGAATCTGTCAAACGAACCAGGCCTCGATTCGACCACCCCGAATTCGGCGCGCCCCCTCGGAGTCCCGCCCTAAATCAGGGGAGGGGCTGGGGGAGCTAGCCAAGAGGTCTGGAGACAAACCCAGGGGGTCTGGGGGAGCGGACGCTCTCCCAGCAGCGCGCCAGCGCTCACGTCACCCATCCCTAGTCGCGCGCCAACGCATCAGTGCTGAACAGTTACAAACCGGGGCCGGCTGTACTGCCGGCCCCGGTTGGGACTTGCGGTCGACTCTCTGCGGCTGAGGCTAGTTGACGTTCAGGTCGCCCACGCCGCTGATATCGAGCATGATGTCCTTCGCTTCCTGACTGAGCGCTTGCACCGTTCGCACGATGTCGAGGATCTCCTCCGAGCGCCCGTAGCCGTACGAGTCCTCGTAGCCCGCGATGATGACCGACTCGATGAACTCCTCGTCCTCGACGATGAGGTCGAAGCGAGACTGCCAGTACTGCTTCACGTCGTCGGGCACGCCCTCCGGCAGAATGAAGGCGCGCGAGATCTCGGTGATGAGCAGGTTGGCCGACAGCGCCTCAAGCTGCGACTGGTTGATGTCCAGCCCGGGGAGGTCGAGGAACGACGGCAGCTCGCCGGTGTAGCCGAGGAGCGCGAGGTAGTCTGACCGGACGGGTTTCGTCTCGTAGAAGAGCGGAACGAGGATCTGGTTCTCGATCCATTCGGGGTAGAGGCGCGGGGCGACTCCGGGGCCGCAGCGGTTGGTGAGCGTGAGCTCGCCGCGGTCGAACGCGGCGGCGATTTCGGAGGTGCCGCCGTACCCGTAGATGAGCTCGAACGGGCCGCCGTTGGCGGACATAAATTCCGTAGCCGGCTCATTGCCCGGAGCAGTAGCCCCCTGTCGCAGCGTGATGCCCTTGTCGAGGATCTCCTGCCACGACGTTGCGACGTCCTTGCGGGTGCAGAAGACGTCGCCGCCTACGGTGAAGCTGGGCGAGCCGAGGATGTGGATGGACTCCATGTCGAAGTCGGGGATGTCGCCCACAAGGGTCTGGCGCTGGAACCAGCGGGAGTGGACGGGGCCAACAGTCAGGCCGTCGGGGTCGGCGTCCAGCACTGCCCGCAGACCTCGGTACTGACCGGCGCCCGGCAGGTTCTGCACCACGAAGCGTGTGCTCTCGGGGAAGTAGCGCTCGGCGGTTGCGGCGACGATACGGCTGAACGTGTCGTAACCGCCGCCGGGGCTTGTGCCGGTAATAATGCGTACGGTCTTGCGCCCGAAGTGCTCTTCAGGATCGAAGTCGGGAGGAGGAGGGACGGGCGTAGGAGTCGCCGTTGGGGGGATCGGCGTAGGAGTCGCCGTTGGAGGGGGCGGAGTGACTCCTGGCGGAAGGGGCGTCGGCGTCGGCTCCGGGGTTGGCGTTGCTGTGGGGGCCGCCACGGTTGGCGTCGCAGTGGGGCGAGGCGTCGGAGTGGGGTCTTCCCCGCCGCAAGCGACGGCTACAAGGGCGACGGCGAGGGCTATCGCGCCAAGGCCCAAGTATCGACTGATGCGCATGGGTTCCTCCTGGTGCGGAGCAATACTGAATACTGCAAGCACGCGCGCACGTTATATCGCTACTACGCATGCCGCCGCCCGGATTGACAGCCGACGGTTTCGTGGCAACTTACCGGCGCAGCGCCAGCCTGTCAATTATCGCCTGAGCGCGGCAACCGTGCAGCCGCGGCTCGTTGCAGCCCAAGCCATGGGGGGCTGGGACAGTGGACAGTGAGGGGTCTGGGGAGCGGACGCTCTCCCGGCATCGCGCTGGCGCTGGCGCTCTTCAGCCTCTCTACAAAGAAAGTCGGGGCCGGCAGCATCGCCGGCCCCGACTGGCTCTCCGTAACGGAGTTTCGGCCTGAGGCTAATTGACGTCGAGGTCGCCCACGCCGCTGATCTCGAGCATGATCTCCTTGGCTTCGGGGCTGAGCGCCTGCACCGTTCGCACGATGTCGAGGATCTCCTCCGAGCGCCCGTAGCCGTACGAATCCTCGTAGCCCGCGATGACGGCGGCCTCGATGAACTTCTCGTCCTGCACCATCAGGTCGAAGCGGGACTGCCAGTACTGCCTGATGTCGTCGGGGACTCCTTCAGGGAGAAGGAAGACGCGGGAGATCTCGGTGATGAGCAGGTTGGCCTGCAGCGCTTCGAGCTGCGCCTGATTGACGTCGAGCCCGGGAAGATCGAGGAACGAGGGCAGCGGGCCCGAGTGGCCGAGCAGCGCAAGGTAGTCGTCGGGAACGGGCTTCTTTTCATGGAAGAGCGGCACGAGGCGGCCCTGCTCGATCCACTCGGGGAAGAGGCGCGGCACAGTGCCGGGGCCGCAGCGGTTCGTGAAGTTGAGCTCGCCGCGGTCGAAGGCCGCCATAATCTCGGAGGTCCCGCCGTAGCCGTACACAATCTTGAAAGGCCCGCCGTTGGCGGCCATAAACTCGACGGCAGGCTCGTTTCCGGGCGCGGACGCCCCCATCGTGAGCGTGATGCCCTCGTCCAGCACCTGTTGCCACGATGTCGCCACGCTTCTGTCGACGCAGAAGGCGTCGCCGCCTACGGAGAAGCTGGGCGAACCGAGGATGTGGATCGCCTCGAGGTCGAACTTGGGGATGTCGCCGACAAGGGTCTGGCGCTGGAACCAGCGGGAGTGCGTGGGGCCAATCGTGTAGCCGTCCGGCTCGGCGTCGAGCACGCCCCGGAGCCCGCGGTACTGGCCGGAGCCGGGAAGGTTCTGCACCACGAAGCGCGTGCTCTCGGGGAAGTAGCGCTCGGCGGACTCGGCGACGATACGGCTGAACACGTCGTAACCGCCGCCGGGGCTGGCGCCGACGGAGATGCGCACGGTCTTGTTCCCGAAATACGCTTCAGGGTCGAAGTCGGGGGGAGGTGGCACCGGCGTAGGAGTCGCCGTTGGGGGGACCGGCGTAGGAGTCGCCGTTGGCGGCGGCGGAGTGACGCCCGGCGGAAGTGGCGTCGGCGTCGGCGCCGGCGTTGGGGTCGCCGTGGGCGCCGCCACAGTTGGCGTCGCAGTGGGGCGCGGCGTGGGAGTCGGGTCTTCCCCGCCGCAGGCGACGGCTACAAGAGCGACAGCGAGGGCCGCCGCTCCAAGGCTGAGGTATCGGCTAACGCGCATAAGCTGCTCCTGACATAACGCGCAAAGCTATGGGTATGCGCTTGCCTCCAACACAAGCACGGCTGCGCATACAGCCGCCGGCAAAGTTTCGCGCCAGCGGTGTCGCGGCAAGTTACCCGCGCAGCGCAGCCCTGTCAATGCTGTTGCGAGATCTGGGAGCGGATTCTTTCCCGGTTTCCGCCGTCATCCCAGGGGTTTGGGGAAGCGGACGCTCTCCCGGCAGCTCGCCGGCGCTGACGCTCGCAGCTCGTCAGCCCCTTACGTCTGCTCATGCAGAGGGGGCGGTTGCCGGGCGGGGAGGGCGCGCCTATCCTGCGCTCGTTCGGGGAAGCGCAGGACGCCGCCAGGAGGGATGCGATGACGACGACAGCAATGGCGTGTATCGATGCGGACGGCCACGTCCGCGACACCGACGAGGACATCCGGCCCTACTTGCCGGCGCCGTACAACGAACGGCCTCGCCTGAGCGGAGGAACCGCCCGCGACGGGTTCGACAACACGCTGGGCAACCGCCTCGGAACGCGGGAAGTGGACACGGAAGTGTGGCTCGACGCGCTGGAGCGCGGACGGCTCGACGTTGCAGTGCTCTTTCCGACCGGCAGCCTGGGCGCGGGCTGGCTCCGCGAGCCGGACTTCGCGGCGGCGCGTATGGCCGCGTACAACGACTGGCTGTTCGCCACCTATATGCAGGCGGACTCGCGGTTCAAGGGCATGGCTCTCCTGCCTGTGCAAGACCCTCCGCAGGCGGCGCGCGAACTGCGTCGGGCCGTCGAGGAGATGGGCATGGTGGGAGGCATGCTGCCGGAAGGCCCGTACCTGTTCGGCAAGCCGGAGTTCGATGTGGTGTACGCCGAAGCGCAACGGCTGGGCGCGCCGCTCGCAATCCACGGCAGCGGACGGCTGGTCGGCAGCTACGACGAGTTCCTCTTCGACAACCTCGCGCAAATACATTCGCTGGGCCACGCTTTCCTGCAGATGAAGCAGTTCGTCAGCATCGTGCTGTCGGGCGTGCCGGAGAAGTTCCCGGAGCTCAAGCTTGCGTTCCTCGAGGCGGGCTGCGGCTGGACTACGTATATGCTCGACCGTATGGACGAGCGCTACCACCTGCGCGGCCGCGTCGACGCGCCCATCCTCACTCGCGCGCCGAGCGAGTACCTGGCCGATGGCAATATCTTCATCTCATGCGAGGCGGAAGAGCGGCTCCTGCCGGAAACGCTGCGGATCCTCGGCGACGACGTGATCATGTACGCCTCGGACTTCCCGCACTGGGACGCGGAGTTCCCCGGCAACATTCAGCATCTGCTCGCGCGGGATGACCTCACGGAGAGCCAGCGGGCAAAGGTCGCAGGGCTCAACGCAAAGCGGCTGTACAACCTCGACTAGGCAGAACCAGACAGGAGCGGAAGCGGAATGTACGACCTGAGCGGGAAGGTTGCGCTGGTTACCGGCGCCGGCGGCGAGCGCGGGTTCGGGCGGGCGATCGCCAACCGGCTCGCCGACGAAGGCGCCGATGTGATAGTCAACGACATCGCCCTCAACCCGTACGGCGGCGACGGCGGGTGGGCTGGACTCGAGGCTGTAGCGTCGGAGATCGCGGCGAGAGGCCGCAGGTCGTTCGCCGCCGTGGCCGACGTCTCCGACAGCGCTCAGGTCGACCGGATGATGCGCGAGGCGCTGGAGCGTTTCGGGCGCATCGACATCCTCGTGAACAATGCAGGGTCGCGCCCGGGCCCGGACCGAGTGCCGCTCATCGAACTGACCGAGGAGGCGTTCGACGAGGTGCAGCGCGTGAACGTGCGGGGGACGTTCCTCTGCGCGCGGGCCGTCGCGCGTCATATGGTGGAGCGCGGAGGCGGCGGGAAGATCATCGTCATCGCGTCGACCGCCGGCAAACGGGGGATGCCCCGCTACGCGGCGTACACGGCGTCGAAGTTCGCGCTGGTAGGGTTCACGCAGAGCGTCGCTCACGAGCTGGGCCCGCACGGCGTCAACGTCAACGCGATCTGCCCCGGCCTTGCCGAGACCGAGCGGGTGATCCATATCGCCGACGCTGTGAGGCCAAGCGGAACCAGCGCAGAGGAGCATCTGCGCGAGATGGTGCGCGAACGCGCCGCCGCAAATCCGATGGGACGGATAACCGAGACGCAGGACATCGCCCGCATGGCGGCGTTTCTCGCCTCGGCGGAGTCCGATTACCTCACAGGGCTTGCGGTGTCGGTGTCCGGCGGGGATGTAATGTACTAGCGCGGGGAGGCGTGCGCGCTCCCCGCGCCGGACGTCGCTGCTCCTCTGCTCCTGGCCCCCTACCGAGCGTGCAGGACGGGAGCGACTGACGAAGAGGCGAACTAGCTCATCTGGGCGACGGTTTTGCCGATGATGTTCATCCCCGTCCCGCAGACCGTGCAGGAGCCCTTGATGATGGGCTTGCCGTTCTTGGTGGTCTGGTCGTTAGGGGAGCTCATGTCGCGCTTTTCACGGCACTTGACGCAGTATGCCTGCATGCAGATTTCCTCCTTTAGGCGCTTGCCGCCCGTGCTTCCCCAATGGTTTCCGAATGGCGAACTGCCGCGCAACGCCTTTGAGAACGGTTTTTAAGCGAGTTCTCGTCAGGCGGGCAGGGCGCCGAGGCGGCGAAGCAGCTCCGAACGCCCGCGGAAGAGGGGCTACGCGCTGGCTCCGGCGTAGGCGATAGCCTCGTCGTCGTTGGGGTCTACAGCCCCCGACACGCCTACCGCCCCGGCGAATTCGCCGCCGGCGAGAACGGGAACGCCGCCCTGCGCAAAGATGCAGCCCATGTGAATAGCCTGGTGCATAAACACCGGACGCGAAGCCCGGTCCGCCACCTCGACGGTCGGGCGTCGCGCCGCCGCGCACCCCTTCGCCTTGCCCTGCGCAATGTCGACGGTTGTGTGGCGCGCCCCGTCCATCCGCAAGAAGCCTTGCAGTAGGCCGTTCTCGTCCACGACTGCGGTCGTAGTGGCCAACCCCAGTTCCGCGGACTTCGCCCGCGCCGCGCTGAGGATGGCGAGCACGCGTTCTTCGTTGATGGGCATAGGGAGCCGCTCCTCAGGACGCGCGGCGGCCGGCGGCGGTCCGCGCCGCGGCGGCCTCCAGCGCCCGTTTCGTGATGACGCGCGTCAGGTGCTCGCGGTACTCCCGCGAGGCGTGTATGTCGGCGAGGAAGTCGATCCCCCGGCCCGCGCGGCGCGACGCCTGCTCGATCGACGCCGCTTCGAGCGGCTTGCCGAGCAGCGCCCGCTCGCTGGCCTTCGCCCGTCTGGGCATAGGCCCGGCGCCGGTGACGGCGATGCGCGCGCTCGAGCAGCGCCCCTGCCGGTCAGCTTCCAGAACGGCGGCGACGCCTACGATGGCGAACCGCGACGCCTTGTTGGCGAACTTGACGTAAGCCGAACCGGCGCGCCGGGAGACGCGCTCGAAGCTTACGCTCGTGAGGATCTCGGCGGGGCGGACGGCGGTCTCGTAAGCGTCGACAAAGAACCGGTCGGCGGGGACTACCCGCCTGCGTCTGCCTCCGGCGAGGACGATCCGTGCGTCGAGCGCAAGGAGCGCGGCGGGAACGTCCGCTGCGGGGTCGGCGTGCGCGAGCGCGCCGCCGATAGTGCCGCGGTTGCGCACCTGCAGGTCGCCGACGGAACTCGCCGCCTCGACGAGCACTGGCGCCGCAGCCGCTACGACACGGGAGCGCTCGATCTGGCGGTAGGTCGTCATCGCCCCGATGACGACCTGCGAGGCGCCTCCCGCGGGGGAGGAGTCCGTACTGACCCCGGACAGGCCGCCGAGCCGCCCGATGTCGATGACGTGCTCAGGCTGCACGAGGCGCATCTTCATGGCGGGAACGAGGCTCATGCCTCCTGCGAGAACGCGGGCCTCGCCCTCATGCTCGCGCAGCAGGCGCAGCGCGTCCGCCAGGGCGGAGGGCGCATGGTAGGTGAAAGCGGCGGGGATCACTGTGCCGCCCTTATCGCGTCGGCTGCTGCGAGCGCCGACGCGACGATGTTCTGGTATCCGGTGCAGCGGCACATATTCCCGCTGAGGGCGGCCCGCACTTCGGCCCCCGTAGGATCCGGATTGCGGCGCAGGAACTCGTGCAGAGTCATCACCATTCCGGGGGTGCAGAACCCGCACTGCAGACCGTGCTGCTCGTGAAACGCCTGCTGAATGGGATGCAGGCGGTCGCCCTTGGCCAGCCCCTCGATGGTGGTGATCCGGGCGCCCTCGGCCTGCGCCGCGAACATCGCGCACGACTTCACAGCGGCGCCGTTCAGCAGCACGGTGCACGCTCCGCACTGGCTCGTATCGCAGCCGATGTGCGTTCCCGTAAGCCGCAGCTTCTCGCGCAGGAGGTCGACGAGCAGGTCTCGGTCTTCCACGTCCGCGGAGCGTCGTTTGCCGTTGACAGTGAGTGTTATCTGCATTCGAACCCTACTGGAAAGTGATGACGCCGCGCCCGACGACGCCGCGATCGAGCTCCTCGTACGCTTCATTGATCTGGTCGAGGCTGTACCTCCGGGTGATCAGGCCGTCGACGTCTATCTGGTTGCTCCTGTACAGGTCGGCCATCCGGTAGAAGTCGAACGCGGGGCGCGACGTGCCGTAGTACGAACCCTTCAGCGTCTTCTCCATACGGACGAGCTGGACGGGGTCGATGCCCGCGACATCGCCGACCGCCGCCAGCCCGACGATGATCGCCGTGCCGCCCTTCCGCGCGGCGTCGAACGCCTGCGTAACCGTCTCGCTGGAGCCGTAGGCCTCGAACGTGTAGTCGGCGCCCCCGTTCGTAAGCTCGCGGACAGCCTTTACGGGGTCGGCGTCGCGCGAGTTCACGGTGTCGGTCGCCCCGAACTTCGTCGCGAACTCGAGGGCGGCGTCGTTGACGTCGATAGCGATAATGCGGTTGGCGCCTGCGAGCCGCGCCCCCTGCACGACGTTCAGCCCGACGCCGCCGCAGCCTATCACCGCGACCGCGCTGCCGGGCTCCACGCGCGCGCTGAAGAGGGCCGCGCCGACGCCGGTCGTGACGCTGCATCCGATGAGCGCAGCCTGCGGGAGCGGGAACGAAGGGTCGATCTTCACGCATCCGGTCTCGGGAACGACTGCCTCCTCCGCGAAACAGGCCACCTTGCCCATATGGGCGAGCCGCTGGCCGTTGAAGTGGAGCCTGCGCGTGCCGTCGAACATATTGGGGCCGGTCGCCATGTGGGTGTCGCAGACGTTCGGGCGTCCGCTCAGGCAGGAGCGGCAATGCCCGCAGAAGGGAGCGAACGCAAGGATGACGTGATCGCCCGGAGCGACGCGCGTTACGTCCTCCCCGACCTCCTCGACGACGGCGGAGCCTTCGTGTCCGAGCACGGCGGGCGTGGGGATGACGGCCTCGCCGCGCATAAAGTGAAGGTCGCTGCGGCAGACGCCGGCGGCGGCGATGCGGACGCGCACCTCATGCGCCTTGGGAGGGTCGAGGTCGACCTCTTCGATGGCGAGAGGCTTGTTGGTCTCGAACAGAACGGCGGCTCTCATCGCATGCTCCGGCTGGCAGGGTAGCGTGGCGGAGAGAGCCTATCACGAGTTGAGCGGTTGCGGGGATACGGGGGACGCGATAAGCGTGGCGGCCAGGGACTCGCCAATGGCGTCGATGGGCTGCTTGTTCATCAGGTAGAAAACATCATCCGCGTCGCCTCCGACAAGCTGGATGGCCACGTCCTGAATGCGCGGCTGGAGCATCCGGTTCAGCACCATCGCAGTGGCGCCGCCGGCGAGGCCGCCCGCCACTGCCCCGACCACATTCCCTAGGCCCGGAAGGGCTGTGCCGGCCGCGCCGCCAGCGCCGAGGCCCACCGAACTGCACACTGTCAGAACTCCGAACTGCGTCATCAGCGCCAGCGCGTGTATGCCATGCACACGGGAGCGGTCGGACATCTCTTCACCCTGGAGCGCCTGCTCAGTGGAGATGATGCGGTGAACGAGCTTAATGCCCATACCAACTTCAGCGATATACGGCAGCATTCCTAACAGCGAATCGGGGACGTCGATGCCCATGTTTCCGGCCAAGGCGCCCAGCCCTTCATTGACGTCCTCGAAAAACGCGCGGGTGATACCCTCAAGCGCGTCGTCGCTTACGCCGATGTCGTAAAGCCGATGCGCCTGCTCAGCAATCGCGTCGTACAAGTTGCTGCTCAGAGCGAATGCGATATCAGGGGCTTCCTCCATCCGCTCCAGCACTTCGTCCGCGTACCGTTCCCCGCCAGTCTTGACCTGGATGAGCATCTCCTGGCCGTCGGGGCCTCTCCCAACGAGGTCCCATACCGGCTGCGTCGGGTCGGAAGCGCCGGAGAATTCCCATTCGGGAAGCTGGCTCTCCAGGGCGTCCTTCGCCTCGAACTCGGCCAGCCTCCCCTTCAATGGACGAATGAACCCTTCGACCGAACTCTCCCCGCGCTCCAGCATTTCCTGATAGTGCTCGTGCGGACTGCTGTAGTCAGACGCCGCGTTGGGGTAAACCGCGTTGTATGCCCTCATCACAGGGTGGTCGTCCATCACCGAAGAGTCAGGTACATTCCGGGCGTCGAAGAGGGCTTCCATACTCTCCTCGACGGCAATCGAGACCGCTATGGCGAAGTTGTCCCGGTCCATGGCGCGGACTTGCCGCATCATCTCCTCAGGAGAGAGTTCAGCCTGCCCCTCGGCGGCGGGCAACGCGCGCAGATCAGGAAGTAACGACAGAGATTCCATAGGTCGCCGCCTACGTGAGGGAAAGGCCGAGGGCCACAACGGCGACGGCGAGACTTGCGATAGAGACGATGAGCGATTGGCGCTTGGCGGAGTGAATTTCCGCTGCTGCGCTCTTCTCCAGCGCCCGTATCTGCGCTCTGGCTTCCGGGTCTATGTGGTGATGCTCCACATGGGCCGTGAGCAGCTCATGCTGCTTCAGCACCCGGGGGATGAGCTCGCGGTTGATGCGGTCTTGCTCCTCCCAGAACTTGACCTTGTCCCCTATCTTCGGTCGTTCCATCGGTGCTTCCGTCATGATGGCTCCTCTTACGTTGGGTTGGAGACGCCGCTGTGTTGTTGCTAGCGTAGACGGAGGTCAGCCCTTGAAGAAGATCGCCATCAGCCCGCCGGCGAGCGTGGCCCATAGCGTGGCCATGAGGACGAGCGCAGCGTTGAAGCGGCTATTCATCTCGGCGCGGATGGCTGCAAAGCCCTCGGTCATTTCGTCTCGGATGGAGGCTTGACCCTGGGCCAAGTCGGAGCGGATGGAGGCCAAGCCCTCGGTCATTTCGACGCGAATCGCTGCCGCCGTGCTCTCTTCCAGCGCCCGTATCTGCGCTCTGGCTTCAAGGTCTGCGTGGGGGTGATGCTCCACATGGGCCGTGAGCAGCTCATGCTGCTTCAGCACCCGGGGGATGAGCTCACGGTTGATGCGGTCTTGCTCTTCCCAGAACTTGACCTTGTCCCCTATCTTCGGTCGTTCCATCGGTGCTTCCGTCATGAGGGCTCCTCTTACGTTGGGTTGGAGACGCCGCTGTGTTGTTGCTAGCGTAGACGGAGGTCAGCCCTTGAAGAAGATCGCCATCAGCCCGCCGGCGAGCGTGGCCCATAGCGTGGCCATGAGGACGAGCGCAGCGTTGAAGCGACTGTTCATCTCGGAGCGGATGGCGGCTTGACTCTGGGCCATCTCGGCGCGGATGGAGGCAAATCCCTCGGTCATTTCGGCGCGAATGGAGGCTTGACCCTGGGCGAGGTCGTTGAGGCGCTCGTTCACCTGTTCGTAGGCGCCTTCCAGGCGGCTGATGCGCTGGTCTCCGGGAGTTATCGGTTGCGTCGTCATAAGGCCTCAGCTTCTGCGAGTCTAGCACACGCGTTCGCCAGGAATGGGAGCGCGCTGAGGCAGCGGTAGCGGGAGGGGCAAGCGGCAGATGTCAGTCCGTGGAGGGTTAGCCGCTCTCGATGCCGCTGTGCCGCTGCTGGCCGAGCCGCTCGTAAGTAACGGGAGTGGTCACGAGGAGCCCGGCGTCGACGGGGAGGACGACGCCCGTGATCCAGCGGGCCTCGTCGCTTGCGAGGAAGACTGCCGCCCACGCGACATCCCATGCCGTCCCCTCTGTGCGCAGGGGGGCGGCGTTCTTGCGGATCTGGCGCAGGTCGTCGTCCATTCGAGGGGCGACCATGGGCGTGTAGACGAGTCCGGGCGCGATGCAGTTCACACGAACGCCGTCGGGGCCGTGGTCGCCCGCCATCGACTGCGTGAGCCCGACGACCGCGGCCTTGGACGTCGTGTAGGGGGTGCTGCTGTTCGCGCGCAGTCCGGCGATGGAGGAGACGTTGATGATGGCGCCGCCGCCGCTCTTCACCATCTCCGGGATGGCGTACCTGGATGCGAGCACGATACTCTTCACGTTGACCGACATGATGTGGTCCCACTGCGCCTCGGTTACTTCGGTCACGTCGGCGCGGGTGGAGACGCCTACGTTGTTGTGGAGGATGTCGAGCCTGCCGTAGCGGTCGACTGCCGCGCGGACCATCGCCTCGCAGTCGCTCGCGCTCGCCGCGTCGGCGGCGAAGCTCGACGCCGCGCCGCCCTCCGCCTCTATCGCGGCCTGCGTCTCTTGCGCGCGCTCGAGCTCTTTGTCCACGAGCAGCACGCTGGCCCCCTCGCGGGCGAACAGGATTGACGCAGCCTTCCCGTTGCCCACGCCCGGGCCGCTCGAGCCTGCTCCGGTAACTATCGCCGTTTTGCCTGCGAGTCTACTCGCCACGTTCGCTCTCCTCCTCGTCGCTCTTCACTCGTCACTTTCGCTGCTCCCGTCGTCGCCGCCGACCGGGTAGTTCCCTGCGAGCAGGTCGGACATCTCGGCGACGCGGCCCTCGAATATTCTCCCCTCGATTGAGGACGCAATGCTCGCTCTCCACCCGTCGTCGACTTTGAGAAGGCGGATAGTGAGATGGCCGTCGTGGACGACGATTTCGTCTGCGGATTCCGGCCATTGCATAGCGCGCCCTCCTCCCGGAGCGTCCATCATCGCCCCGAACCGCTGCAGGCGCAAGAACAGCGCAGGCCAGAGTAACTGTTCAGAGCTCATGCGTGGGTCTGGGGGAGCGAACGCTCTCCCAGGCGACGAGGATTGCCCCGCTAATGCGCGGAGAGGGCTATACTCCCTCTCGCTATGAAAGCTGAAATCATTGCGGTCGGCACCGAACTCCTCATGGGCGAGACGCAGGACACCAACTCGTCCTGGATCGGGCAGCGGCTGCCCGAGTTCGGCCTCGAGCTCCAGTTCGTCACTATCGTCGGCGACGACCTTACCCGCCTCACCGAGACGCTCGACCGGGCGTGGCGCCGCTCCGATGTCGTCATCGCTATGGGAGGGCTCGGCCCCACGCTCGACGACCTGACTCGCGACGGCATCGCCAATATGCTCGGCGAGCAGATCTCCACCGACCCGGAGCTCAAGACCTGGCTGGAAGAGAACTTCGCCCGCCGCGGCGCGCAGCCTATGCCGCAGCAGAACCTCCGGCAGGCCGGCGTCATTCCCTCCGCCAAGGCTATCCGCAACTCTATGGGCACTGCTCCCAGCTGGTGGATCGACAACGGCAGCAAGATACTGCTCACCCTCCCCGGGCCTCCCCGCGAACTCACCAATATGTGGTCCACCGAGATCGCGCCGCGGCTCAAGGAGCGCATCCCCGGGCAGAAGATACTCTCCCGCACCTTCAAGACCATCGGGCTCTCCGAAGCCGCCGTCGACGAGGCCGTCCGCGACGTATACGACCTCGACGGCATGGACTTTGGCGTTTACGCCAAGCAGGACGGCATCTACCTGCGCGCGATCGCCAAGGCCGACACCGAGGCCGAAGCCCTCAACACGCTGCTCCGCGCCGAGGCGATGGTCCGGGACGCGCTCAGCGCCTACATCTGGGGCGTCGACGAGGACTATCCGCCTGCCCGCGCCGGGGAGCTGCTCCGCGAGAAGAAGCTCACGCTGGCCGTGCTCGAGTCCTGCACCGGGGGGATGGTCGGCGCCGCTATTACGGAGATCTCCGGCGCGTCCGACTACTTTGTGGGCGGGGCGATCGTCTACTCGAACGAGAGCAAGGCTCGGCTTGGCGTCTCCGTCGAAACACTGCGCGAGCACGGCGCGGTGAGCAGCGAGACCGCGCGCGCTATGGCGGAGGCCGCCTGCCGCGCATACGGCGCCGATTGCGCTATCAGCGTCACCGGCGTCGCCGGCCCCGGCGATCAGGACGGCGTGAAGGCAGGCACGGTCTTCATCGGCGTCGCTACTCCGTCCGGCGTGGAGGTTGCGCGGCACGAGTTCCCGTCGCGCCGCCCGCTCGTGCGCAACCGCGCCGTCACCGCTGCGCTCCTGCAGCTCATTCAGGCGCTTCAGAGCGAGGAGTAGGCAGGCCGCAGGCGCCGCGTTGCGCCAATCGCTTCCGTCCGCGGCTGTCCGCCGCCGTCATCGCTTGACGGATGTGCAGAGCTGCGGCTGTCCGCTTGCGCGGCGACGTTCGCGGTAGAGTTGCTTGGCGCCCCCGACAGGACTCGAACCTTGACGGATTTGCAGAGCTACGGCTGTCTGCTTGCGCGGCGACGTTTGCTGTAGAGCCGTTGGTGCCCCCGACAGGACTCGAACCTGTAACGCCCGGGTTAAAAGCCCGGCGCTCTGCCGTTGAGCTACGGGGGCCCCTGGTTCCGGTCTAGGACGCTGTGCCTGAAAAGAGCGTGAGAAACCGGTCCGGCGGCCAGTATGTTAGCCATACCTCGCCTATCACATTCTCTTGCGGCACGCCTCCCCAGTGACGCGAGTCGTCGCTCCTCCCCCGGTTGTCGCCAAGCACGTAGTACTGCCCCTCGCGCACCGTCCGCTCGACAAGCGTCTCGCCCGACGGGTTCTCGACGTACGGCTCATCGAGGAGCTCGCCGTTGCGGTAGACCTCCCCGCGCTCGATGCGGATCGTATCGCCCGGCAGCCCGATGATGCGCTTGACGAAACTCTGCCGCTCGTCCCTCGGCCATCGGAAGACGATGACGTCGCCGTAACCGGGCTCGCCGAGCGGACGCCAGACCTCGCCCTCTTCAGCCTCCATCCACGGAACCCAGCGCGCCAGCCGCTCCAGATCGACCTCCGCGTACGCCAGCCGGCTCACCAGCACTCGATCGAAGTTCTCGAACGTCGGCAGCATGCTTGGCCCCTCGACGCGGTAGTTTTGCACCGCCGACTGGATAAGCAGCACAAGGAAGATCGCAAGCGCGATAGTCTCAATGGTTTCCCTAAGGATGGATTGCATACAGCGTAGGCGCGGCGTCGACCGCCTTCCCGCTATTATACGCCTGCGCCTCACAGAGGGGTCTGCAGCAGCGGGCAGAGGGGCGCTCTCCCTGTCTGTCCTCACGGCCCGCGCCTGTGCGTACGCGCGCGAGGGCGCGCGCCCCGCACGACGAAACCGGCGGCGTTATCATCCGGGTCAGTCAGCCGGCGCTGGGGCATGCAGAGAACTTTCCGCCCCTCTCCGGCGTTGCTTGTAGAGCACCCCTTCCGTCACGGAGGCCCCGCAAATGGACAGACTCCCCAACCTCCTCTATGCCGCACGCCGGACTCCCCAGCTCCTGCTTCTGCTCGCAGCCGTCCTCGCAGCCGGGCTCCTGACCGCCGCCTGTTCGAGCGACCCGACTCCAACTCCTGCGCCCATGCCTGACGCCCAATCGACATCCGCCGCGTCCACAACCACGGAGACAGCCCGCGCAGAGCTCTTCGCCCCCGGAAGCATCTCCGTCAACGCGTCTCAAGGAATCCACGCCTCCGGATACGGCGCCGCGTCCGGATCGCCGGACATTGCAGTCCTCTCACTTGGCGTCGAGGCTGTTCGTCCCACTGTGCGCGAGGCGCGGGACGACGCCGCGAACGCCCTCGACGCCATCGTCGGCGAACTCCGCGACGCGGGCGTTGGGGACGACGACATCCACACCACGCAGTTCTCGATACACCCGCGCTACGAGTACTTCGACAACCGTCAGCATCTCACCGGGTTCGAGGTCTCCAACACGCTGAGCGTGACCCTGCGCGATCTCGACGCTGCAGGCGCCGTAGTCGATCGCGCTATCGCCGCCGGGGGCGACCTCACCCGTCTCTACGACATCTCCTTCCGCATCGAAAACACCGAGCCGCTCGAGCGGCAGGCCCGTATCAGCGCGATACAGGACGCCGTCGATAAGGCCGACCTCTACGCGGAGCAGCTGAACGTGTCGCGAGGCGCGCTCATCTCTGTCTCCGAGAGCAGCGTCGACCCGTACGCCGTAGCGGACGTGCGGTTCGACGGCTTCGCCATGGCGGAGTCCGCCGCCGCGCCCACCCAGTTCTTCGCCGGCGAGTTCGAGGTAAGCGTTCGCGTACAGGTCGTATTCGGCATCCAGTAGCGCAGCGTGCAGCCGCTAGGCGTCATCACCCAGGGGGTCTGGGGGAGCAACGGGACTACCACCCAGGGGGTCTGGGGAGCGGACGCTCTCCCAGCAGCGCGCCAGCGCTGACGACCCTCCCGGGACGCTACCGCCAACGCATCGCGCTCGTTCGCCCAGCGCGGCGGAGGGTAGGGGAAGCTAGACGTCCAGCGGGGTGTCGTCGCGGTTGGCCCACTCGCCCATCGAACCGTCGTACATGCAGGTCTGCGGGTGGCCTATCAGGGCGAGAGCGAATGCTGCGTGCGCCGCACGCACTCCGCCCTGTCAGTATGCGTGCACCGTCTTCTCTGGAGTAATCCCGAGGCTTCGCGTTATCGCCTCGATCTCTTCCTGGGACTTGAACGTGTCGTCTTCGGCCATCAGCTCCGACCACTCGAGGTGGACGGCGCCCGGCACGTGGCCGACGCGGGCGTTGCCCCGCGAGTTCTCGCCTGTGTACTCGGCGGCGGCGCGGACATCCCAGATAACGACGTCGTCCTGCCCGATGGCGGCTTTCAGTTTCTCGACCGTGGAGGCTATCTCGTGGCGCGGAGGCTTGAGCTGCAACCTTCCGGGCTCGACTTTGGACGGGCCAGCCTCCACCGGACGCCCTTCCGCCATCCACTTGGTCCAGCCGCCGTTCAGCACCTTTACGTTCGTGTGTCCGTAGTAGTTGAGCACCCACCAGAGCCGTCCGGCGTCGCGGGAGTGGAACCGGTCGTACGCCACAACGAGCATGTCGTCGCTGATGCCGACCAACTCGAACCACGCCTTCGCCTCGTCGGGCGGCGCAACCAGCCGGGTGTTCCCGGAGCCCTTGATCTGCCATGAGGGCGAGAGCGCCGCGCCGGGAATGTGGCCGGACTCGAAGTCGCCGCCATCCTGCGCCATCTCCACGATCCTCACATTCGGATCATGCAGGTGCTCGGCGAGCCAGCCAGTGTCTACGAGAAGTTCAGGGCGAGCGTAGTCCGCCATGGGGACCTCCGAGGGCCTCAGAAAGTGCGGGCAGTGTCTGCAAGGCAGGCGCGCCTGTCAACCGCCGGCCCTGTGGGCCGACTGTTCGGAGCGGATAGTTGGCGCGCTATCGCTCCCCACTCCCCCGCTCTTGCGAGGAGCCCGGAGCGCTCGTTTCCGAGACTTTCTCATGAACTATGAGCGGTTGCGGCGGGAGGGCGCGCCAGCAGCGCGCAGACCGCCCCGACCCCCAGAACGGCGCCGAAACTCACGAGCGCGATCGTGTAGGAGCCGTCCGACGCGTCGTAGACCGCCCCGGCGAACAGAGGGCCGGCTGCGTTCGCGCCGACTACGATCGGGTGCGTAATCCCCCGGATCATGCCAATCGACTCTCTGCCGAAGTAGTCGGCGTACACCACGGGCAGCATTGCGAAGACGCCGCCGAACGCCATTGACTCGACGAACGTGTACGCCGCAACCCAAATGTCCGGCGGCACGACGAGCGCCGCCCACATCGCCCCCGCCGCTGCGGCCATGACCAGGAAGATCACGGCCCGCCGCGGCATAACGGACATAAGCCATGCGGCGGCGAACCCGCCGATCAGCATCCCCAGCGCGTGCACAAGGAGCACGGGCCCCACCCACTCTCCGGCGAGTCCGCGCTCGAGGAAGAAGGGGATGCGATGAACGCCGAACCCGCCTCCCGCGAACATCGCCCCCATATGCGCCGCCATCAGCAGCCAGAACGGCGCGGTGCGTGCGGCCTCCCGCGGACGCCACCGCGCCTCTCCCTGCGTCGCGTCCCGGCTCCGTCCGCGCTGCCGGGGCGCTCCGTCGGGATGAAGCCCGAGCTCCTCCGGTCTCCGCGCAACGATGAAGACCAGCGGGACAATCGCAAGGAGGGCGACCGCGGCGGCGAGCGTCCACAGCGTCGTCCGCCAGCCCACGGAGGCGATCAGCGCCGCCGCAAGCAGAGGCCACGCTCCGAGGCCGAGGCGGCTGCCGTTCACGGCCAGAGCCGTCGCCAACGCTCGCCGCCGGACGAACCAGTTTGCGATGACGGTATGCCCCCCGAGGTTCTGGATGCCCATCAGCGCGGTGCGCCCCACCGCCAGCGCCGCGTACAGCCCCGCCAGACTCCCCGCCAGGGCCAGCCCGCCGAGCGCCGCCGCCATTGCGAGCGCGCCTCCTCCCATAACCAGGCGCCCGCCGTAACGGTCCAGCATCCGCCCCACCGCCGGGCCGGCGAGCGCGGCGACGATCGTTCCAAAGCTGAACGCTCCCGAAATCGCCGTAAGCGACCAGCCGAACTCGTCCACCCAGGCGGGGATGAACACGCTGAACATCGGAGCGGCCAGCGCGCCGCTCGACAGCATCGTGAGCGACACGGCGCCGGCGACAACCCATCCGTAGTAGAACGGCGTCCGCCGCGCGAGGCCGCCGAAGAGGGGCATAACCCCTTACGCGCGCGCTGCGGCGCGCTTGTTCAGCGTTTCGCGCGCGACGAACAGCAGCAGCGCCGCGGCGATCAGCAGCACCGGCGCATACGCCAGAAACACCACTCCGGCGCTGTACTGCACCGCGAGGTATCCGCCCAGCAACGGGCCGGTGATAGCCCCGGTCTCCGCGAACGTCCGGCGCGCCGCCTGCAGCCGCGCGCGCACCGCTTCGGGCGCTACGTCGTACGTCGAGGTTGCGACGGAGCCGAGCGAGAGTCCGTTCGAAAAGCCCATGAGCACGCCGATCGCCGCAAGCGCCGCGAAATCGCCCGTGAACGGAATGACGAGGAACGCGATTCCGGGTATGGCCGTGCTCGGCACGGTCGCCCACTTCCGGCCCACCTTGTCGACGATGAACCCTGCCGGCACGATCATCAGCAGCGAACCCAGCATCACCACGAAAAATATCCGCCCGATGTCGGTCGGCGACAGGCCTATCCCCTCAGCGTAGACCGGCAGGATGCCCTGGTACGCCATCCGGTAGAGCATCATGCTCGCGGTTGCGAACACCAGCGTAAGGTACGTTCCCCGCCAGCGAGGCTCGATCTGGAGGAACAGCCCGCGCAGACGGCGGAACCACCCCTCCGCCGCTTTCGCGTCTCTCTCTTGCGCGCCGACGGCGGCCTGGAAGCGCGCTACGGGACGTCCGCTCGGAATGGCCAGCCCCAACATGAACACTACTGCCGCAAGACCCGCGTAAACGTAGAACACTGTCCGGAAACCGATATCGTCGCCGAGGAATCCCCCCGCAAGCGCGCCCAGGCCCATTCCCACCGAGTGGAACCCCATAAACCCGCTCATAAGCCGGCCCCGCTGGTCGGGGCGAACGAGGTCGACCCCCGCCACCTCCCGCCCCAGCATCCATGCGCTGTCCGCAGCTCCTGCAAGGAAAAGTCCCGCAAGCAGCGGCCACAGCCACGGCGTGACTGCTCCCACGAGCACCGCCAGCCCAATGACGAGCGGCCCGAGCGTTACGGCGAGCCTCGTGCCGAACCGGTCGATGATCACGCCGCCCAGGGGCTGACCGAGGAAGCGTCCTGCGGCGAATGCCGTAACCGTCTGGGCGGCGATTCCTCCCTCGACGCCGAACTCCTGCGCGATGAGCGGGATGATAGGGAACAGCATCCCGTGCCCCGACCCCAGCAGGATGGTGGTCGAGTACAGGGTGACGAGTCCGCGCGCTGTCGGACCAAGCCTCATCGCCGCTCCGCTCTCTACGCTGCGCCAACTATACCCTACCGGGAAGGCGCTGCTCGTTCCTGTCGGCGGGCAGGGCTGGTTGCGGGGCGAATGATGCCTGCGCGCAATGGCGTCCTCCTCGGCGTAACTGTTTGGTTGCGGGACAGCTGGGAGAGCGTGCGCTCCCCCAGACCCCTCGTGAGCGCTGGCGCGCTACTGGGCGTTCGCTCCCCAGACCCCCTTGTGAGCGCTGGCGGGCAGCTGCAAGTTGGGGAGGGGCGCCGTTCTCGGGTAAGATGCGCGCTGATTCGCATGTTGTCCCCCAAGGAGGGCTGTATGGCGCGCACGTTCACCTACGACAGTTGGATGGAAGCCCAGAACATCCCCATTCATCGCGGCTACTACGTCGAAGACCTCCGCACCGTCGAGCTTGGCTGGTGGGAAGACCGGCAGGTCGACGCCGCCTTTATGCAGCTGCGCGGAATGGAGGGCGTCGTGGAGGCCCGCATCGAGGAGATCCCCCCGGGCCACTCGCTTCCTCCCCTCAAACTCTCCGTCGACGAGCAGGTCTACGTCCTCGGGGGCCGCGGCGTCGCAACTGTCTGGACCGACGACGCCAGCGCCAGGAAGACGTTCGAGTGGTCTACGCGCAGCCTTTTCCTCGTGCCCCGGAACTCGTGGGCCCAGCTTACGAATATGGACGGGCAGAATTCCGCCCGCCTGCTCCACTACAACTACCTGCCCATCGCAATGTCCGCCACGCCCGACCCCGACTTCTTCATCAACAACCCCTATCCCAGCAGCTCGTTCCTCCACAGTCAGAGCGAGTTCTACTCCGAAGCCAAGGCGATTATGGAAGAGGGGGAAGGCCGCTTCGCAGGCCGAGGCCGCCAGGTGTGGCACGGCAACTTCTTCCCCGACATGGCCGCCTGGGACAAGCTCGTGCCTTTCTGGGGGCGCGGCGCCGGGGGGCGCGTCGTCTTCATCCAGTCGCCCGGCTCCGAAATGCACGCCCATATGTCGGTCTTTCCGGCCCGCACCTACAAGAAGGGGCACCGGCACGGCCCGGGCCGCGTGATCGTAATCCCCGGCGGCGAGGGCTACTCCGTTATGTGGCCCGAAGGCCAGGAGAAGGTCGTCATCCACTGGCGCGAGGCTAGCTGCTTCGTCCCGCCCGACCGCTGGTTCCATCAGCACTTCAACCTCGGCAAGGCTGACGGGCGCTATCTCGCGCTCCATCCCCCGAACCAGTTCATGGGCATGAGCGAGAAAGTCGAAGACCGCGCCCGCGACCAGATCGAATACCCGAACGAAGACCCGTGGATCCGCGAGTACTTCGAGTCCCAACTCGCTGAACATGGGATGACTTCCGAAATCCCCTCGGAAGCCTACGAAGACCCCGAATACGAGTGGGACTACGACGCGCAGCAGGGCTGACGGCTGCGCTGCGCAGCCTCACCCGCCGCCATCGAAGTCCCAACTCCGGTTGGAGCGCATCGCCTTCAGGTGCGACAGCAGAGGATCCACCGGCAGCCCAAGCGCCTCGATGTACAGCCGGTCCGCCTCGGCGATGAGTTCAGGCGCGTAGGTGTGGAAGTCGACGTTCCGCCAGAGCGTGCCGTGTATCAAGGTCGCGACACGGCAACGCGGCATTGCATCGCGCAGCGCGCGGCCCAGGTCGATTACAGGCTGTGGATTCGCAACCCATGCGTCGGGAATGGCAAGCGTAATCATCTCCCGCTCGCTGATGTCGAATCCATCGCCGAAGATAACCCACCAAGCGTAGCCGACGTGTCCATTGAGAGCCGCCATGACGAGCAGCATGGCGGTTTCATCCGCAACGGTAAAGGTCTTCTCCCTGCGCGGCGACAGAACCCCGGCAGGGATTGTGCTGACGTAGTACATCGCCGAAGCGGGGAAGCCGAGGGTTATGCCGTCAGGCGCCCTGTACTTCCCTATGACGCGCTCCTGAGCGTGGACAGCCTCAATCATTGCGGCCACTTCCGGCGTAGGCACACGCGGCCATTGGCTGGATATGCGTTCGTCGACGTTCGCGCGCTGTTCCGGCGCGCGAACCATCCGGCGCTGCGCCAGACACAGATGCCGCTCGTCCGCCGGCCACCGTTGCAATCCGGTAGTGTGGACTACCGCGCCGGAGGCGTTGCCCCGTATCGCCGTGACGATGGTCGCCCGCTGGCGGTTCCGCGGCGAACTAACCGTGGGGCTGTCGTTGAACGTAGTGTCCGGCCCATTGTCATGGTGGCGCAGGCTAATCGTCGCACAGCGCTCCTCGAACACCCTTCGCAACTTCCGCTGGCCATTCCCGAACGCGATGGACAAAGGCACGATCATCGTAACGACGCCGCCCTCCGGCTTGGCGAGCGCAAGCGCCGCCTCGCAGAAGAGCGTATACAGATCCCCGCAATTCGTCGTCCGGTAGCGCTTCTCCTTCTCCAACTCGCGCACCCGCTTCGCGTCCATCGACTCTCTTAGCGCCTCGTAGGGCGGGTTGCCGATTACGACGTCGAACCCGCGCCAATCCCTCTCGTAGAACAGCAGCCGCGCGTCGGTGCGGGCGAACTTCTCCGCGGACGGGTGAGACGGCGGCGGCAGAATGGGCGTCGCTGCGAAATTCAGTAACTCAGTGCTCGCCAACTCCCCCATATCGCTGAGCAGCAGATGCAAACTATCCCGCCGATTGCTGTTGAGTCGAAGCACCTGCTGTTTCTCCGCCTCCGTATGCGCCTCCATCCATTGGCCCCTGCTCTCCGCAACTGCGGTTAGCGCGCGGACGAGTTCCGGATTGGCGGTGTCCAGCTGGCCGACGCGGTCGGGGCGCCGGTCGGGATCGGCGGAGGTTTCGAGCGTGTCGGCGCAGATGATGCGCGCCTCCAGGTTCGGCAGCGGCGCGGCGCGCCCCGCCGCCCGGTCCGCCGCCTTGAGCGCGATGAAGAGGCGGAGGCGCGTTATCTGCGCCGCCAGCGGGTGGATGTCCTGTCCGTGCAACTGCTCCCGAATGATGCGCGGCGTCGGCTCCGCCTCGTCCGGCTCCAGCTTCTCGAGCGCCGTTCTCAGCGCGGTAAGGCAGCCGAAGAGGAACGCGCCGGAGCCGACTGCCGGGTCGAACACCCGCAGCGCGTGGATGCGCTCCGCGAGACTGCGCCGCTCCTGCTCGGTCATATCGGGCGGCGGCGCCGAGCGGTCGCCGAACAGGCCGAGCAGCTGATTGTCCGTAACGTGGGCCGGCGCATGGCTCCGCGCCGCCGCGGCGAGCGCGTCCTTCACCATTTCGGCGACCACATCCGCCGGCGTGTAATACGTCCCGCGCGGCTGCTTGTCGCGCGCCTCCTCCGCCTCGATGGGCAGAATGAGCCGCTCGAACAGGTTGCTCAGCAGTTCCGGGTCGAGCGTCTGCTCGCTCTCGCCGGGGTGGTGTTCGTCGGTCGTCCAGTGATAGCGCGAGAAGATGGTGAAGAGGCCTGGCTGCTTCTCGCCGTCGCCCCAGTATGCGATGGCGGGGATATCCAGCTCATCGTCCCCCTCCTGCTTCTGGAACAGCGAGCCGTTGAGGAAGGGCGCCGCCTCCATCGCGTCGCCGATAGCCGGGTCGCGATGCGGGTCGCGAGCGGACTCTTCCACGTTCAGCCGGTCGTAGAAGAGGAATCCGAGAATCTCCCCGTGATAGTCGTCGAGGTTGGGGAGGCGGGAGGCGGCGAAGCCGCGCTCGAACAGCTCGGCGGGGATGAGCCCGTCCTCCTTCAGTATCCACGCGAACATCACCCGGATGAGGTGGCGCAGCACCGCCTCGCGCCCCACAGTATCCTTGCCCGCCGCCATCCGCTTCACCCACGCCGACACGTCGGCGTAGAACTGCTGCCGCAGCGGCGCCACCTCCAAAGGGGCGCGGAGCCGCTCGGGGGCGACGGCCTCCCGCTCGCCGGCAAGAACGCCCAGAACGCCTTCGATGGCTGCTTTCGCCGACGCAGCAGGCAGGCCGGGATCGAACGGCGCAGTCATCGCCGCCGCGCCGCCCGCGTGCGCGGCAACGCGCGCCTCGGCCCCGCCGTCATCGGTTTGGCGGTAGACGAGCACGACTCCGGCGCCCGCGCCGCCCACCTGCGCGAACGTGCGGGCGCAGAGGGCGGCGTTCGCACGAGTCAGCTCGGCCTCCGGAGCGAAGCGCACTGCCGCAACCGCGGCGCGCCTGGGTTCGAGAGCGGGCTGATCGGCCTGCTGCGCGGATTGAGCGGACTGGACGCGCTGCAGAGGGACGCCGAGCGCGTAGGCGTAGACGTCCCAGTCCTGCTCCATGGCGTCCAGGCGGGCGCCTTCGAGGCTCAGGTAGTCGGCGAGGTCGTAGTGGACATCAGCCGTCCTGCCGCCGAGCAGGCGCGGGAGGAGCTCGCCCGGTTCGGGCGCCCCGTTCGCGAAAGCGTCCAGCAGCAGGCCGGCGAGCGACGGCTTGGGCGCTCTGCGCGGCGGGGCGCCCCGCCGTTCGGCGACGCACTCGCGGCAGAGGCTGTCGACGAACTCGCGCAGGCTATCCAGACTCGCGGCGGACGAGAGCATCCCGCCTTGCCCCTCGGCAATGCCCTGGAAGTTGTACTCGCCCAGGTGGCGCACGTCGATGGAGGCGGGGCCGGCGCGTTCGTAGATGCGCCAGCGCAGCCCGTCGGTCAGCACGCCGATAGTGTGCGGCCCGCTCGCCGGATGCTGTCTCAAGTACCGCTGTATCTGCCGGTCGGGAGACGCCGTGCTCAGCCCGCCCGGCGACTTGTCGAAGGGGACGGCGTAGGACTTCGCTTCCACGATGAGCGCGGCGTGGCCCGTGAGGTCGGAAGTGGTGTAGCAGAGGTCGTCGGGGCGGTTCCTGCCCGCGCCCTGCTCCGGCAGCCGGAACGGGTTCGAGTAGCCGATGGCGTCGAGGACGGGAGAGACGACGCAGTGGCGCATGGCCGCCTCGTTCTTGTTGGGGACGGCCTGGAACTGGCTGAACCCGTCGCGCAGCCGCTCGGCGACGGCGTCGTACAACGCAGGGTCGGGCATCGAAGAACCCTCCTGTGGCACAGAGGCGAGGACTTTGCTACAACTCCTCAAATGCCCATGCGGAGTCCAGCAGGAGGGCGCAGGCCCTCCCTCTATGCTCAATGGGACTCCGCACGCCCTACGGGCGCGGGCAGCCATCGAGGAGTTGTAGCAGGCGGGACTATACCCGAAAGCGGCGGCGCGGCAAAGGCGAGCGGCGGCTCTCCCAACGAAGGGATGGTTCGCCGCGCCGCGCGGCGATGGGGTAAGATGCGGCGCGGCGCGCGGAGCAGCCGCCCGCTCTCGCGCCGCTCACCCCACGTTTCTTTGAGGATGCAAAGCATGCACGACGGCGACGACCACGAGGACCTTGCGGCGTTTCAGCTGCTCGACAGCGACGAGGCCGAGGATATTGAAGGAATCGAGAAGTTCACCCTGTACAGCGTGGGCATCGACATTGGCTCATCGACTACGCACACCATCTTTTCCCGGCTCGTCTTGCGGCGCGAGGGCGCCGGCCTTTCCGCCAAGTTCGTCGTGACCAACCGCGACGTGCTCTACCGCTCGCCCATAATGCTCACCCCCTACTCATCGGGAACCACCATCGACACTGAGAACGTGCGCCAGTTCATCGAGCGCTCGTACGAGGACGCCGGCTTCACGCCCGACGACATCGACACCGGCGCCGTCGTCATCACCGGCGAGGCGCTCAAGAAAGAGAACGCCCAGCCCATCCTCGAGTACTTCTCCGAGGAGTCCGGCAGGTTCATCTGCGCTTCCGCAGGCCCGATGCACGAGGCGCTGCTCGCCGCCTTCGGCTCCGGCGCGGTCGCCATCTCCAAGAGCCACGCCAACTCCGTGCTCGATGTCGATATGGGCGGCGGCACCACCAAGATATCCCTCATCCGCGGCGGCGAGATCGCGCAGATGGTCGCCGTCGAGGTCGGCGCGCGCCTGATCGCCTACGACGACGATATGACCATCACGCGCGTCGAGCAGCCCGCCCGCACCATCATGAGCACGCTAGGCCACGAGATCGAGGTCGGCGGCAAGCTCACGGCGGAGCAGCGTGAAGAGTTCGCCGCCAAGATGACCGACATCCTCTTCGACGTTATCAGCGGAGGCGCCATCGAGCCGCTCACCCAATCGCTCCTCCTTACGGACGGGCTCAACGTATCCTCGCTTCACGATGTCGACCACGTAGTGTTCTCGGGCGGCGTCTCGGAGTACGTCTACGACCGCACCAGCGACTCCTACGGCGACGTTGGGCCTTGGTTTGGCCGGCTCGTTCGCGAGCGCGCCGCCCAGGAGTTCCGCTCGGGGGTGCTCATCACCCCCGCCGAGGGCATCCGCGCCACCGTCATCGGCGCCGGCGAGTACACCCTTCAGGCGAGCGGCAGCACGAGCTACATCTCCACGTCCGACGTTCTGCCCGTTCGCGGGGTGCAAGTCGCCCGCGCCTTCATCAACAAGGAGCAGACCGCCGAGGAGATGGAGGCGGCGCTCGCGGCGGCAGTCGGCAAGTACGACCTGGAGAAGCTCCCCTCTTCGATGGTGCTCGCGATGTCGATCTCAGGGCAGCCGGACTACTGGTACATTCGCAGGCTCGCCGAGTCCATCATCAAGTCCGTCGCCGACGAAAGCTCCGGCGCTCCGGTCTTTCTCGTGGTCGACGTCGACGTGGCCAAATCGCTCGGCGGCATCATCAAGGAGGAGCTTGGCCTCGATCGCGCCGTCATCGCTATCGACGGCATCGAGGTCGGCGACCTCGACTATGTGGACGTCGGCAAGCCGATGGGCGCGTCGGAAGTCATCCCCGTAACCGTCAAGTCGCTCGTCTTCTCCATCCGTTCCCAGTCCGGCTAGCGAGCGGGGTTTCCCGGGAGTTGCAAAGCAAGGGCCGGAGGTATGCTCCTCCGGCCCTCGTTTTGCGATGCTTGCGGCTCGACGTTTTACGCGAGCGGGCGCGCTACTTCAGGTGCTCCGCGAAGAATGCCAGGGTCTTTGGCCAAGAGTCGCTCGAGGCGGCCTCGCTGTAGCTGCCGCGCGTAGTGCAGAAGAAGCCGTGCCCGGCGCCCTCGTACACATGGTTCTCGATCGACTTGCCCTTCTCCGTCAGCACGCGCTCGATCTCCTCGACGTTGGCGACGGGTATGCCGCCGTCCTGATCGCCCCAGAACCCGATGATGGGCGCCTGCACCGCGTCCGCCGTGGCGTCGAGCAACCGGGGCGACCCCTCGGGAGCGTCCGGGCGAGGCAGGATGCCGCCCCCGTAGTAGACCGCAGCGGCGCTGACGCCGTCCATTGTGGACCCAAGGTAGGCGACCATCCCTCCGAAGCAGAAGCCCACGATGCCGATGTTGTCGGCGTCGACGTTGGGGTTGCCTTTCAAGTAGTCGAGAGTCGCTTGCACGTCGGCCCGAATGTCGTCGTTCGTCAGCTTGCCGCGCTCGGCGAACGCGCGCTCCATCTCCGAGAAGGGGATGTCCACGCCGCCTCCGCTACGGTGGAACATCTCCGGGGCCGCGGCGAAGTACCCTTCGGCCGCGAACCGGTCGGCGATGCTCCGGATGTCCTCGTTGACCCCGAATATCTCCTGTATCACGATCACTGCGGCGCGCTTTCCGTCGCCCTCCGGTCGGGCGGTGTGGATCGCCATCTGTTCGCCGTCGACGTTAACTTCCGCAACTTCGTTTACTGCCATCGTGTACCTCCATGCGTTTTCAGTGCGAGCCGCGGCGCCTGCGCGGCAGCCCTCAGCTTACAACAGCCGGGCGTTGACTTCCGCGTCGCCCGGCTCCGGCCCGACCCGTCGCGGGGAAGGGTAGGGCGGCGCTTCGCCAATCATAGCCGACCGGGGACTCTGGCGGGCGGCGCGCTCGCCGTGGCACAATCGAGGAAACCTTGCAGGAGCCTGTCGTGCCCGACATCATTCGCAGCGCTGAAGAGAAAGATCTGCTGGGACGCGCAGGCCGCGCCCTTCCCGGCGGCACCCTCGGCAACGTCCGCATGGACGAGCAGTACGGGTTCATCGTCGAGAGCGGCCGGGGGGCGCGCATCCGCGACGTAAGCGGCAACGAATACATCGACTACCTTCTCGGCTCCGGCCCTATGGTGCTCGGTCACGCTCACCCGAAGGTGATAGAGGCTGCCGCAGCCGCGATGGCCAAGGGGACTACGTTCTTCGCGCAGAACGCGTACGCCGTCGAGCTTGCCGAGCGCATCATCGACGCCATGCCGTGCGCCGAGCAGGTGCGGTTCATCAGCTCCGGCACCGAGGCCACCTACAACGCGCTCAAGATCGCCCGGGCGTTCCGCAAGCGCGACAAGATACTCAAGTTCGAGGGCGGCTACCACGGAATGCACGACTACTCGCAAATGAGCCTGTCGCCAACCGGCGAAGCCAACTTCCCTCATCCAGAACCGAGCTCCGCCGGCATACCCAGGGCGCTGCAGGAGACTGTTCTGGTCGCGCCGTTCAATGACCTCAACGCCGTCGAGGACATACTGGACCGCTATCACGACGAACTGGCCGCAGTTATCGTCGAACCCGTGCAGCGCATCATCGAGCCGCAACCCGGATTCCTGCAGGGGCTCCGTGAGCTCACCGAGCGCTACGGCGTGCTGCTCGTTTTCGACGAGGTCGTCACCGGCTTTCGCCTCTCCTACGGCGGCGCGCAGGAGTATTACGGCGTGACGCCCGACATTGCGGCTTTCGGCAAAATAGCGGGTGGCGGCTTCCCTCTTGCAGGGGTCGCCGGGAGGCGCGACCTGATGGAGCACCTCGACGCGCGAGCCGTGGCTGCTGAAGACTATGTGCCGCAGATCGGCACTCTCAGCGGCAATCCCGTCGCTGCGGCCGCCGGCATTGCGACGCTTGACGCGCTGCGTGAGCCCGGCGTCTACGACGCCTACCACGCCCGCGCAAACAGGCTCCGCACGACACTGCAGCGCCTGTTCAACGAAGTCGAGATCCCCGCCGTTGTCAGCGGCGTGGACGTCATGTTCGATGTGTACTTCACTGGCCAACCCATCGTCGATTACCGCTCGACGCTCGTAGACAAGACGCTCAACAGGGTGTTCGACAACGCGCTCCTCGAGCATGGGGTGTTCAAGTCCGCCGGCAAAATGTACGTCGGCGTCTGTCACACCGACGAGGAGATCGACCGTACGATCGAGGCGTTCAAGGCTGGCGTCGCCGCCGTCTGCGAAGCTTGACGGCAACGTCCGCGCTGCGCGGACGCAGGAGTCCCGACCAGGCCGCCGCCGCCGCCGCGCTAACCGTGCGCGTCAGGGGCGTTCAGCGTCCGTATGCCCTTACCGCCAGTCCTCCCCCGGCATAATGCGCCGCATGAACTCATCGAACATGGGGACAGTGAAAGCGGTGTCTCCGTGGCTGGGGCTCCAGACCATTCCCTTGTCGATCAACTTCTTCCGAACGGGCCCGAGCCTGGTGACGTTGCGCCCCATTGCTTCGGCTATGTCGCCGGAGCGGTGCGGCCCCGGGCCCAACGCGGCCATTGCTCTGAGGTATTTCTTCTCGAACAGCGTCACGCGGTCGAACCGCGTTGCGAAGAAGCTCCCATCCAAATCGGCAATGGTCTGAATGGTGGCTTTTTCCACATCGGCAACCGTGATGGGGGAGCGCTCCGCCACATCCCAAATATGCTTACCCCACTCTTGCAGGAAGTACGGGTAGCCCTGGGTCTTGGCGATAACGGCGTCCACGGCGGCCTTCTCCACCACAACTCCCCCGTCTGCAGCCGGCTTGGCGATGGCGATGCGAGCGTCTTCCGGATCGAGCCGCCCGATCTCCGGCAAATCGAACAGCCGTTCGGCGTAGGACTTCGCCTCCGCCAAGCGTGCGCGCAACTGCGGGAGTCCTGCCCCTACCATCGTGACCGGCAACGGCGCCTGCGCTATCCGGTGGAGCGCGGTGAGCAGCGCGCTGAGCTCCTCGACCGCCACGTACTGCAACTCGTCGATGAACAGCGCTATGCACGCGCCGTCCGCCTTGGCTGCGGCGCCTGCCGCCTCGAAGACGCTCAACAGGTCGGACTCTAGGTCGCCGTTGTCCGCCAGGCCGGGCTCCGCCTCGAGGTCGAGCCCGACTTCGAGGTCGTGATACTTCACACGCAACGCGCCGACAAAGCCTGCAAGCGCTCGCAGCGCCCGATGCGCGAGGTCTTTGGCCGAATCCTTTGCCGACAGTTTCAGCAGCGCCGAACGCAGTTGGGGAATTAATAGCGCGGGCAGCGAGCGGTTCTCCGGGGCTTCGAGCCGCAAGGCGATCACGCCCTCGGCCCGGGCATCGGTGCTGATCCGTTCGAGCAGCACTGTCTTCCCCACGCCCCGCAGGCCGACCATTACGATGCTCTTGCTGGGGCGCCCTACGCGAATCCGCTGTAGCGCAATACGCGCCGCCTCGCGCACGTTCTCGCGTCCAGCCAGCTGAGGCGGTTGCGTCCCCGCGCCCGGCGAGTAAGGGTTGGCGATGGGGTCCATAGGCCAATTATATCGAGTTTACCCTGGTTATACCAAGTTTACCCGATTATACTGAGTTTACCAAGTTATGCCATCAGTGAGTAAACTCGCTAAACTCGTTATAATTGGCGCTCGCTCGCTACTCCGCTCCTGCGAAGAACAGCTCTTCCGGCGTGAACCGGCGCGAGATGATTCCCAGCTCCGACGCGTAGCGGACGATAGTCTCGATGGCCAGCCGGTTGTTCACGAGTCCGTTGTGGTGAGGGAAAAGCCCGTGCTCGCGCAGCCAGCCGACGCGCAGGGCCATATGCTCGTCGGCGTCCGACGCATTCGCGTAGTACAGCCGCCGCGCCTCGTTGCACGCCTCCACAATAGCCTGCGCCAGACCGGGATTAGCTTCGAGCGTCGCCTGCTTGGCCGCGAGCATCACATTCACCGGAAAGACGCCGCTCTGCCGGTGATACGCGAGCGCAGCCTCGAGCGGATCCTCAAACAGCCGCGCGCGGGTGCCGCCCAGCGGAGGGCCGCCGCGGTCGAACAGCACGGCGTCGAGATCGCCGCTCTCCAGCTCGGCTATCTGATCGCCGCCCTTCGAGATGCTGAACCGAGGGTCGCGCGGGTAATCGACGCTCATCAGCGAGTTTGGCTCCGCCTCGACCCAGCGCACTTTCGTGAGGTCAAGGCCGTACACATCGGCCAGCGCTCCTCGGATCCACGTTCCGGGGTTGAATCCCCAGCCGCGCACGCCGACCCGCTTCCCCTCCAGGTCTTTCGGCGTGCGGATGCCCGCGTTGACGTTCACCTGCGCTCCCAAGTGCGCGAACGACACGTCCGGGAATACGGGAATGCCCGTCACTGGGCAGCCCTTGTCGAACGCAATGAGAAAGTTCGTGACAGGCACAACCATCACGTCGTATGGAGGCTCCGTAAAGAGCTTGCTGTACACAGCCCCGGCGCCGCCTTCCGGCCAGGCGGTCTCGACGTCGAAGCCCACGACCGTCACCGTTCCGTTCGCAAGATACTCGGCTGCGTACTCGTGATCGGCCATCAGCGTGATAGGCATAGCGTTACTCCACTGTGGGGTAGCCGTCCGACCGGCGGTCCGTGCCACCGGAGTGGACTCCGCGTTCGTGGTCGATAGCTATCAACTGAACGGCGCCCGGCGTGCCGACGGCGGGGTAGGCTGCGATCTTGTGGCCCTTCGCCTCCAGCTCCTGTACTGTCGACGCTTCGAACCCCTCCTCCATGCGCAGGACCATCTCCTGGTCAATGGAGCGCGGGTCCGTGCCCGGGAAGTGCGTCCATCGGGGCGCGTCGGCCGCTTGCTGCACATCCATGCCGTGGTCGATTACGTTTGATATCACCTGCGCGTTCCACTGCGGTTGATTGTCCCCTCCCGGCGTGCCGCCAATCAGCACAGGCAGACTGTCCTTGAACACCATGTAGCTATGAATGGTGTTGATGGTGCGCTTCCCCGGAGCGATGACGTTGACGTGGCCCTCGTCGAGGTAGAATCCCCTGCCTGCGCGGTCGTTGAGCAGAATGCCGGTCTCGCCCGCTACGAATCCGCTGCCGAAGTACATCGACAGACTATGGATGAACGATACCGCGTTGCCGTCCTTGTCGATCACATTGAAGTACGACGTGCTTGGCGTTGGGGCTGCGGAATGCGCCAGATCGCCCGCCGGCACGATCTCCGCCGCGCGCTCCGGATTGATGAGCTGTCTGCGCTGAGCCGCGTACTCCGGCGACAGCAATTCGGCGAGCGGCACGCGCACGAACTCCGGGTCGCCGATGTACGCGAGCCGGTCGGTGAACGCCAACCGCTTCGCCTCGACCATAGTGTGGATGCACTCCGGGGTGCTGTGCCCCATCGCCGCAAGGTCGAACCCGTCGAGTAGGCTGAGCAACTCCAGCGTCAGCGCCCCCTGCGACGGCAGCCCTGTCGCGTACACGGTGTGGCCGTGGAATTGCGCCGACGGGGGGTCTTCGTAGAGCGACGTCTCCTGTCCGGCGAGGTCGATCTCGTCGATCAGGCCGCCGCCGTCGGCGATGGCGCGGGCGATCTCCTTGCCCAGCGCGCCGCGGTAGAACTCCTCGGGGCCGCCCTCTGCGACGCGCCGGAGCGACCGCGCAAGATCGGGCTGCCGCAGCACGTCGCCCAGCAGGTAGGGCGAGCCGTCCGGCTTGATGAACACCCGCGCCGTGGTCGGAAACTTCGCCAGCTTGTCGTAGTAAGGCTTCCCGAAGTAGCTCGCCGACCGCTCGGGCAGCGGAAATCCCTCTTCCGCCAGCCCGATGGCGGGCTCCACAAGCGACGCCAGCGAACGCGTCCCCAGCTTGTCGAGGATCGTCTGCCAGGCGTGGGTCTCGCCCGGCACGGCGGGAGTAAGCGGGCCGTCGGCAGGCATCTTCACGTAGCCGCGGCTCACAAAATACTCCCGTGTGGCGCGCATAGGCGCCCGCCCCGAGCCGGAAACGCCGTACAACTTGCCCGAGGCTGCGTGGTAGAGCAGCGCGAACACCTCGCCGCCCAACCCGCACATCATCGGCAGCGTAACGCCCTCCGCGGCGGCCACTGCGATGGCCGCATCGAAAGCGTTGCCGCCTTCGCGCAACACCTGCGCGCCGATTGCTCCAGCCTGCGGGGACGCCGACCCCACGAGACCTCGCGTGGTCAGTACCGGACTATGCGACTTTGCCAGTGCGCTGCTCACAACCGCTCTCCTCGCCGACGTTTTCGGCTCCGCGGCATGATATGCTCGCCTGGCGGAAGGCTCAACCACGCGCCCGCTTTCCGTTGTTCCCCGGCGCATTCGCAGCAGGAGGCTCCACTATGGCGGAAGACTTCACGTACGACCGTTGGATGAACGCCCAGGACATCCCTGTGCACCGCGGCTACTTTATCCGCGACTTGCGCACTATCGAGGTCGGCCCGTGGACTCTGCGCGAGTGCGACGCCGCCTTCCTGCAGCTCGAGGGAATGCCCGGCGTTGTCGAGGGCCGCGTCCAGGAGATCCCGCCGGGCGGCGCGCTCAAGCCGTTCAAGCAGGCCATCGATGAGATGGTCTACGTTGTCAGCGGGCAGGGCGCTGCCTCCGTTTGGAGCGGCGACGGCGGCGCGAAGCACACGTTCGAGTGGTCTTCGCGGTCGCTCTTCCTCATTCCCCGCAACACGTGGGCCCAATTCAACAATATGCACGGCGACCGGCCTGTCCGCCTTCTCCACTACAACTACCTTCCTATCGCCATGTCCGCCATACCCAACCCCGACTTCTTCTTCGATAACCCGTACGAAGAGAACGTCCTGAAGGGCCAGGACTTCTACTCGGAGGCCGAGGCCACGACGCAAGAGCACATCGCCGAGGGCGCCGCCGGACGCACCCTGTGGCTTGGGAACTTCTTCCCCGATATGGGCGTGTGGGACAAGCTGATGCACAGGCCGGGCCGCGGCTCTCTGAACCGCTCCGTGTATATGCGCATCCCCGGCTCCGAATTGCGCGCGCATATGTCTGTTTTCCCTGCCGGCACCTACAAGAAAGGCCACCGGCACGGGCCGGGGCGCGTCATCGTCATCCCCGGAGGCGAGGGCTACTCCATTATGTGGCCCGAGGGCCACGAGAAAGTGGTCGTGCCCTGGGAGGAGGCGAGCTGCTTCGTCCCGCCCGACCGATGGTTCCACCAGCACTTCAACCTCGGCGCCGTTCCCGGACGTTATCTCGCGCTGCATCCCCCTAATCAGTTCAGCGGGATGTCGGAGCAAGTGCAGGACCTCTCTCGCGATCAGATCGAGTATCCCGACGAGGAGCCGTGGATACGGCAGCGGTTCGAGGACGAGCTCGCCCAGCGCGGCCTTAAGTCCGCTATGCCGGAACAGGCCTATCAGGATCCCAACTACAGGTGGGACTACTCAGGAGTAGCTGAGAATTAGGGCGCCCTTGCGGAGCAACGAGAGAGCCTGAGGGAGGCGAACACTCTCCCGGTTGAGTGCGGGGAGAGCGCCGTTCCCCGCAAACTGCGAAGGATTAGCGACGGTCAAGAGGAGACTATGCACGACGAGCCCTGGGCGCATATACACGACCCCGACGAAGAGCGGCTAGCCAAACTCTCCGTCCAACTCAATAACCCCGACCATGACTACTACCACTACGAGGTGATCAAGCTAACCACTGTCGGCATCGACGTGGGCTCCTCTACCTCGCACCTGATGTTCTCGGGCATCACCCTCCAGCGGATTCAGGAGATGCACTCCAGCCGCTACGTGGTCGTCGAGCGCGAAACGCTGTACAAGTCCCCCATCCTCCTCACCCCCTACACCCACGACAACCTCATCAACACCGAACGCCTTGAACGCTTCGTGTCCAACGCGTACGCCGAGGCCGGCTTCTCGCCGGACGACATCGATAGCGGCGCGATCATCCTCACCGGCGAGGCGATCAAACGCCGCAACGCCCACGCGATAGCCGACATCTTCGCCGACAACGCCGGCAAGTTCGTGTGCGCGTCCGCCGGCCATAACCTCGAGTCGATCCTTGCCGCAAACGGCTCCGGCGCAGTCCGACTCTCCCGCGAGCCGCGCCAACGCGTCCTCAACGTTGATATCGGAGGCGGCACCACCAAGTTCGCGCTCATTGAGGCTGGACGCATCCTGCAAGCCGCGGCTCTCAACGTCGGCGGACGCCTCGTCGCGACTGACGAACGCGGCGGCGTCGTCCGCATCGAGGACGCCGCCCACGCCGCCGCCGACTCCATCGGCGTCCCCCTAGCGCTCGGAGAGCTGCTTGCGGCGGACGATCGATCCGCACTGGCCGACGCTTTCGCAGACTGCCTGATCGACGTCATCCTGGGCCGGACGCGCTCCGCGCTGACCGAAGCGCTCCTGCTCACCCCTGATATGCCGCAAGACCTGGGGTTCGACGCGCTCGTCTTCTCCGGCGGCGTCTCCGAGTACGTCTATGGGACCGAGTCCCGCGAGTTTGGCGACCTCGCAAGGCCCCTGGCCGAAGCCGTGCGCAGCAAGATGTCCGCCGCCGCCTTGCCCGCTCCGGTCCGCCCCGCCGCCGAGCGCATCCGCGCAACCGTCATCGGAGCGTCGCAATTCACCGTGCAGCTCAGCGGCAACACCGTCTCCATCTCCGACCCTTCGCTGCTGCCCTACCGCAACGTCCCCGTGCTGATATCGAGGCTCGACGAGCGCCGCGAAGTGGAGCCCGACGAGGTGGCCGGCCTTATCGCGCAGGCGTTCGACCGGCAGGACCTTGTAGAGGGCGAGCAGCAGGTGGCGCTTGCGTTCGAATGGGACGGCCTCCCGCGCTACGCGCAACTGCGCAAGATAGCCGACGGCGTCGTCGCCGCGATGCCGAACTCGCTGGCGAAAGGCTGGCCGCTGATGCTGGTCTTCACCGGCGACTTTGCGAAACTCGTGGGCGAGACGATCTCCAAGGACATTGGCGTCCAGAGCCCGGTCATTTCGATCGACAACCTCTTCCTTCAGGAGTTCGACTACATCGACATCGGCGAGATGATCTATCCCGCTCGCGTCGTTCCGGTTGTCGTGAAATCGCTGCTCTTCCCGGAGGTCGAACGGCAGACTGCGGAGTTAATCGACTAGCGAGAAGCCCTGCTTCCTAGTCGTCGATCGAGGGAGGCGCCTGCCCAGGGATAGACGGCCGCCTGATGCGGCGGTACAGCGGGGATGTGAACCAGAGCCACAGGAGCGAGAACACTCCCAGCGCGATTCCTCCCCAGAAGAGCCCGGCTGCGACTCGTCCTCCCGGCGTTGGCCCTCTCCATGTGCGCGTGGGCTCCGCCGAGTCGAACGTCACGACTACCTCGTCGCCGTTCACGTAGCGGCCGACGCACTCTCTGGTCAGGCGGGAGTAGTTCTTGCACTCCGTCCAGGCGGGAATCGTGACCGTCTCCCCCGCCTGCGTCGTGTACGTTACGCGGCTGTCCTCGTACACCGCGACAGCGCGTTCCGTTCGGTCGGCCAGCTCGCCTACGTCTCCGAGGAGCGTCCAGCCTGCGAACATGGCTACCGCCGCCGCTACGAGGCCAGCGAACGATAGCCGCATGTTGATTTTCATTTTCAGGGGCGATTTATCCGCGGAAGCGACTCTCGCCGGAAGCGACCCACCTGGGCGCCAGCCACAGGAGCAGCAGGAACAGCGACACGTAAGTGACGAGGATGACAACCGCCACGATGAGGTACCCAGCGACGCCGAATTCGCCTCCCACGAGCGGCTCGAGCACATCGATGAGGAAGTACATCCCGACGATCGCCACGATAGCCGCGCCCAATGCGCCGATCGTGTTCCATACCGCCCGGCCTCTCTCGCCACTCAGCATGTGGTTCCCCCTTGCCCTCAACCCGGATCAGGCGAGCCAGTCGAGGATGAACGGCGTCGGCCAGATGACCGCCAACGCGTAGTCGAAGAACAGCAGGTTCAGGATGAGGATCGTAACCCCTGCGGTAACGCCTCCGATGACGCCTGTCTTGTTCTGCATCATCAGCATCGGGCCGAACGTGGCGATAACGACCGCGCCCCACTTAAGGCCTTCCTCCATCAGGCCGGTCATCAGGAGCATCGTCAGCAGCATGATGAGGAAGATGAGCCCTGCCGAGCGCGCGCCTTCCATTCCGCGGCTGCGTATGCCGATGTCCATAATCTCGCCTGTTTCAGAACCCATGCCCTCGCGGATGAACTGCACTGCGCTAAGCCCCAGGCCCAGGATGGCGATGCTCATCGGGAACCACTTCCCGAAGAACGAGAAGCTGGTGGCCTCCCAGATGGCGTAGGAGAGCACGATTATTGCGGCAACGGTGAAGAGCTGCTCCTCACGCCATCGCCATCGCCGGCGCGGTCTGGCGGGCGCATCCGGCGCTCCGCCCGCAGGCGGCCTTGCGGCGTCCAGATCGTCTGCTCCCGGCGTAGCGCTTATCCCGCCGCTCATGAACCTCGTGAAGAGCGCGCCCATCGCAATCGCCAGCACCACCAACACGATGAAGAGCGGGCGCGTGAAAGTCCCCACCCAGTCGTACCGGGCGACCGAGTCGGTGATGTTCGTCTCGATGATTGGGCCAAGGATGAACCCGATGAGCAGCGGCGGACGCGGCCAGCGGTACCGCTTCATCAGCATTCCCAGCACTGCGCCGCCCAGCACGATCGCGATAGCGCTCACGTCGCGCGTGTCCTGGAACGCGGCCAGCAGCGAAATTGGAATGATGAGGAACCCAAGCACCGGGTACGGTATGAGCGTGAGCCGGGCCATCTGCCGCGTGAACCCCAGCCCGAGCATCGTGACCATCAGGTTCCCCAGCCCAAGGCTGACGATAATCATGATGGTGATGTCCGCGTGGTCCTCCAGCATGCGCGGGCCCGGCGCAATGCCGTAGGCCAGCATCGCTACGATAACGAACGCCCAGGCGCGCCCGCCGGGTATGCCCAGCGCGAGCGTCGGCACCGCTTGCCCGCCCTCTTTCGCGTTCTGCGCCGACTCGGCGAACAGCACGCCGTCGAGCGAGCCCTTGCCGAACTGGCTCTTGTCTTTCGTCCAGAAGATGCCGAACGCGTACGACATCCAGTCGACGACGCCGCTTCCGATGCCCGGCACCGCTCCCAGGAAAACGCCGAACAGCGATTGCCTGATCGCCATCGGCCACCGGGAGAACCCGTAGCGCGCTCCGGTGAGTATCTCGTTGTAGTTGATCCGCGCATTCTTGGGCGCAAGCGGCTTCCGGGTCATCGTGAGGTCGATAATCTCCGGCAGAGCGAACACGCCGATCGTCGTCGCGATCAGCGGGAGGCCTGTCCACAGCAACCATTCCTGGTCGAATGAGTACCGGAAGTCGAGGCCAAGCGGGCCCACCGTGCCGAGCAGCATGCCGAAAACGGCGGCGGCGAGGCCTTTGATCATGGCGCCTCCGCTCAGCGCGGCCACCATCGCCACGCCGAACATAGCCATTGCCCCGATCTCTGCGAAACCGAACGCCAGAACGAACGGCGCAATCACCGGGATGATGATGGCCAGAGCCAGCGAGCCGACGACGCCGCCAATAGCCGACACTGCATAGACCGCGCCGAGCGTGTGCGCCGCCTCACCTCGCTGCGCAAGCTGATTCCCTTCGAGGAACGTAACCTGAGTCGCCCCTCCCGGCATGCCCAACAGGATCGACGGGATAGAGTCGAGCGTGTTGTCGATGCCGGTCAGCGTCGCCAGCATCACGAGGCCAACCACGGGGTCGTCCACCGAGATGACGATGAACGGGATCATGATCGCCATGACCAACGTCGCCGAGATCCCCGGAATCAGCGCAATGGGCACGGTGATGAACACCGCGGTCAGGAATCCGCCCCAGTAACCGACGGTGCCCAGGTAGGAGAGGCCCGCAACGAAATCAGCCAGCATGGATCTTCCCCTTCAGGCCATCGCAGCGCGGGAGCGCCAACGGCCCTACTATCTGAGACTTGACAGGCGCGCTCTATGGTCTGTGAGGGGCGGGCGCGGGGAAGTTATCCGCGACCCGCCCCTTAACTGTCTCAGACGCGTGTCCTGCTAGCCGCTCACGTACTGAGAGAAGTACTTCGGCAGCAGCCGAGCGGCCTGCTCGTCGACGACAGCCTTCGAGCCTTCGAACAGCTGCTCGTTCTCAATCGTCGCCGCCTTGAGCTCCACGCGGCCTATCCAGCCGGGCTCTTCGCCCGCGACGCCGGCGTACTTCTGAATCAGCTCTTCGTCCGTCGTCAACGCCTTTTCGAACGCAGCGGAGAGCGTGTCCGCGATGTCTGTAGGCGTGCCGGGCGGCAGCCACAGAGCCTTCGATGCGTAGTTTGTCGGGCCGATCAGGGAGTTGAAGATGAACTTCTGGTCGTCGTTCAACTGGTCTCTGACATCGGGGCAGTGAGGCTCGGTCTGAGCATTCGCGCGCAGCTGGCCGGGGCCCATGCCCGCCATCACCCGCATCTTGCCGCTCGGAATCCAGTCGGGGTTCTCGACCGGGAAGCGGTACCAGAGGCTGGAGCGGACGGTGCTGTTGATGTCGCCGCGCGCCCACATTGTGCGAACCGCGTTCGTGTCGACCGTCGTGAAGCCGAGGTATGTGAAGGGGATGTCCAGCTGCTCGGAGACGTAGACGCTGGCGAGCAGGGTGGGGTTGCCCTCGGCGATGTCGGAGAGCTCGTCGGCGAGGATGAACTCGCCGTGGTTTCCGCCGCCGGTGCTGCTCATGCCGGAGTAGTCCCAGAGGCAGCTGTTCGCGGCGCTCGGGCCAAGGTTGCCGACCGGGTCGTAGAGCATCCAGGAGCGTGTCGGGTCGATCGTGGAGCCCAGAGGCTCGAATGTGCTCCGCTTAATGAACTGCGTGCTCGACGAGAATCCGAACGCCAGCTGCGGAGTGCTGTTCCAGGAGATGTAGGTGCCGTCTTTGGGCGCCTCGGTGGCGGAGTAGATGTACTCAAGGGGCTTGTTGGGGTTGTTCGTGAACACCACCCGCGGGTTGCCGGGGATGTACTTGCTCATGAACGCCGACATAATGCGCCCCTGGGTGTCGGTGCCGCCGCCCGGAGACGAGTTCGCGACGATACGGATGGTCTGCCCCTCGAAGCTAACGGCGGGCGCTTCCGGCATCATCGCATCAGGCGTAGGGGTCGGGTCTTCTGGCATCATCGCATCAGGCGTAGGGGTCGGGTCTTCCGGCATCATCGCATCAGGCGTAGGGGTCGGGTCTTCCGGCATCATCGCATCAGGCGTGGGGGTCGGGTCTTCCGACATCATCGCCTCGGGCGTGGGGGTCGCGGTGGCGGCAGGGGCAGGCGTCGGCGTTGGATCGCTGCCGCCGCACGCTGCCAGACCCAGCGCCAATGCGGCCGCAACCGCCACGCTCATCAACCATCGGTCCCGTCGCATGCTCATTACATCCTCCGTAAGTCGTTGGCGCTTGTTCTCCGCGCCGTTGCGTCCCGTAGCTCCGCCCAGTCGCCGGAGCAGCTTTTGCTCGCGAAGCCTCCGCTGTCGAGCGCTAAGCCGAGCATAGTGGGCGTCACAAGCCCACGTATCGGCAAGTTCTATCACGAATACAGCAGCGCCGGTTTAAATACTATTGCAAAATGAGGCTCCAATGATTGTAATATGATTAACATACTATCCTCCCGCCCGCGGGTGAGCGCCTCCCGCGCCACCTGTGGAGAGCGATCGGAGGGACTGTGCTCAACTCGCTGCTTCGCGTCCACCGGATATCCAGGCTCGCCGTCGCCCACGAACTGGACGTGTCCGTTCAGACCGTCCACAATTGGTGCAGCCGCCGCGTGCTCATCCCCAGCGCCAAGCTCGAGCCGCTCTGCCGGACGCTCGAGGAATGGGGGGTTCCGGCAGACGAACTCGCCCTGCTGGTCGTGCGGGAGCTCGAAGCCCACGGCATCCGCTCCGACCGCCTTACGCTGAAACCCTCCGGCGCACAGCCCACCGTCCTCATCGTTACGTGGGACCTCACCGGCCAAGGGTTGTTCGGCCCCATTACAAAGGTCGCCCGCGCCAGCCTCGAGGGGCTCGGCTACGCGTGCATGGTTGTCGACTGCGGCGGAGAGCACCGCATCCGACGCGCCATCCTGCAGCAAGCGTCCGCCCTCGGCGTTGCCGGCCTGCTGCTCGCCGGCACCCCCGGAGAAGCGCCCAACCCCGACGACGACCTGTTCTCTTCGCTAGGGCCGGTCATCGCCGCAGGAATCCCCGCCGTCTTCCTCAAGCCGTGGACAGGCTCCGTTTCCCTTCCCGCGGGCGTCGGCAGCATCGGCTGGGACTCCGTCGCCGCCGTCAAGCAGGCTATCGGGCTGCTTGCAGCCCAGGGCCACACCCGCATTCGCGCCCTCCTCGCCGAGTCCGGCGCGAACTTCGGCGGACGCTACCGGGGGCTCGATACGGTGTGGCAAGACCTGGGGCTTCCCTTCGACGAGGACGCGTGCATTGCATGGCTGCCGCGCGGCGGCCTCTCCGGCGAGTTGCGGGAGTCGCTCAGCGAGGCGACCGCAATTTTCACGCCTCCGTCCAACCTGCTCGTCCTTGCCCGCGCCTGCTTCGACGCTGGTCTCGACTGGCCGTACGACATCAGCATCGCGTCGCTGGGGAACCGCGAGTTCGTCCCCCAACTCTCCCGGCGCCCTTTCACCTTTGTGAACATTCCGGTGGGCCGCGTCAGCCGGGGCGCCGCCCAGCTCCTGTCGAGCATGATCAAGGGGGAGCGCTTCCAGACCGGCCAGGAGTACGTCATCTACGGCGCGAGCGCGATGTCGGTCGAGAATCTGGAGGGCGGCTCGGTCGGCCCGCCCTGCGAGCGCGAGACCGCCGCGCCTACCCTTTTCGCAGCGTCTCGCGCAGGAGAAACCCTACAAGCGACGATGCGGTGAACGCGCAAAGCCCCATTGCCCCGAACGCCGTTGCGAACCCCGTTCCGCCCGCTATGGCGGCTGTGGCCACGATGAAAATGCCCGGGTTGCTCATCGACCCGAACTCGGCGATGAGACGGTTTACGCCGAAGAATTTGCCCCGCGCCTCCGCCGGCGCTACGTCCGAGCCCAGCGTTTGCATCGACCCGGCCATAAACGACACGGCCACGTTGATAGTGATGAACGCGGCGATGAACAGGTAGAGCGGCAGCTCCCGAATCGCCACCAGGGCCATAAAGAGCAGCCCCACGCCGAGCAGCGCGCTGGCGGGAACGATCGTCCGCTTCCGGCCAAACCGGTCCATCACTTGCCCCGCGGTCAAGGTGATCGGTATCCCCACAACCGCCATCGCCGACGTGAGCCCGCCCAGATACGCGGCGCCCAGCCCGAACGCGTACGCCGCATAGATAACGTAAATCCCCGATTGCCCCTGGACTCCGCCTCGTCCGACGTTGGCCATGAACTGCGCAAAGAACAGCACCACCACCGGCTTGGTGAGCAGCTTCCCCCATGAAAGGTCGCGCACCTCCACCTTCTCTCCGCGTCGGCTTGCGAGCAACGTCGGCGCCGTCTCCCGTATGAGGAGGTACGAGGGAACTGTCGCGAGAATAGCCGCGACGCCGTACAGCAGGAAGGGCGCGCGCAGCCCGATAAGTTCGCCGACAAGTCCGCCGATCAGCGGGCCCAACAGAGTCCCGGCCCGGTTCACGCCCGCCATCCCCGTGATCATCCGCCCGCGCGAGCGCTGCGCTCCCGAGTCCGCAATCGCTGCAAGCCGGCTCATCTGCCACACCTGCTGTGCGACGCCGCCGATCGCCAGGTACGCCAGCAGCTCCGCGTAGCTCGACGCCCGCAGCACGAGGAGCGCCGACACTGCCGTGAGCAGCGGGCTGGCGATCAGCAGCTTCCGGCGCCCGATGCGGTCGAGCAGGTAGCCGGTCGGCAGCGTCGAGGCCATGCCTCCCGCCATCGGCACGAACACCGTCAGGCCGGCGCCTGCGGCGCTCGCTCCGAAGCCCATCGCTATCAGAGGGAGCACAGGCGCCGTGAAACCCCTGCCAAGCCCCAGGAGGAACGCCGGCCCGAACAGCGACAGCACCGCGTCGTTCCGCGCAACCCAGCGCCCAATGGCGGATCGGCGCGGCGCGGTGGTCGTTTCGGACTCCTCTCCTCCTTGCGCCATGGCTCCGTTAACCGATCGCGTCCGCCAAGCGGTCCACCTGCTCGATGTCCGGCGTCACCGGCCTGAAGATGATCTCGTCCGTGCCCAGCTCTTCGTGCATCCGAACGGCGTCTCGGATTATCTCCGGGGAGGTCGGCTGCGGACGCGTCAGCCGCGCCGCTCCAGCCGTCTCGCGTCCGCCGTAGTAATCGGCGAGCGCTGCGGCGACGGCGTCCTCCGCTCCGGGCCCGAGGGCGCACGGCAGCGTAACGATCACCTTTGGCCTGCCGTCGCGTCCGGCTGCGGCCCACGACGCCTCGACCTGCGCCATCACATCCTTGGCCCATTCGGCCTCGAGCGCCCGTCCGCCCATCACATAGCCGTCTGCGAATGCGCCGATGCGGGCCATCGCCCTTGGCGACGAGCCTCCGATGAGAATGGGCGGCCCGCCCGGCTGCACGGGCTCCGGCCCTACCGGACGCTCCGCGCCTTCCAGCGTCTCGCCGGCCCAAATCCGCTTCATCTGCGTGATCTGCTCCTCGAACCGCCGTCCGCGATTGTGAAACGCTGCGGGCGCGACGACCGCGTCGTCCGCGCGACCGCCGACCGCAAGGCCGAGCGTCAGCCTCCCGTTCGAGATGGCGTCCACCGTCGCCGCCTGCTTGGCCAGCACTCCGGCGTTGCGCAGCGGCGCCAGCAGCACTGCGGTCACGAGCCCGATGCGCTTCGTAACCGCCGCCACCGCCGCCAGTTCGATCATCGCCTCGTAGTTGTCGTACGCCAGACGGTCGAGCGCGGAGAAGGATGAGAAAGGCCCCTCGTCCGCTTTCCGGGCCACCTGCTCGATGTACCCCCAGCTGTCCGTGGGCGTTTTGAACGGAAGACCGACTCCAACCTTCATACTGCTCCTTGCCGCGCCGCCGCCGGGGCGCTACTTGCCTCTGAACTGCGGCTTGCGCTTCTCGATAAAGGCGCGCACTGCTTCCTTGTGGTCGTCGGAGCGCCGCGCCAGCTCCTGGGCTGTCTGCGCCAGCCTCAGGCTGTCTGCGAACCCCATGCCGAACGACTGCTGCACCAGGTACTTGGTGAGGGACATCGAGTACGTCGCGCCGCTCGCCAGACGCTTCGCAAACTCGAGCGCCGCCTGCAGCATCTCGTCGTGCGGGTGCACCTTGCTCACCAGGTTCATCCGGTAAGCCTCGTCCGCGCTCAGCCGGTCGCCGGTGTACTGCATGTAGTAGGCGTTGCTCAGCCCGATGAGCCGCGGCAATTGCCAGCACGAGCCGTCGCCCGGAATCAGCCCCATCCGCACGAAAGCCTCGGCGAACTCCGCCCGGTCCGACGCGACGCGGATGTCGCACGAGAGCGCAAGCCCCAGCCCCACGCCAATGGCGTGGCCATTCACCGCCGCGATCGTCGGTTTCTGCGTCTCGTTCACGCGCAGCGGCACGTTCGAGACCGACCCGAAGCCTGCCTCCGCTCTGTCCGCCGCGCGCCGGGCCAGCCGGGGATCCATATCGCCCCACGGCATCGCCGGCCCGCCGCCCTCTTGCTGCTCGGTCTGCTCGATGCGGTCGATCGCCTCGTCGAAGCGCCGGATGTTCGCCCCCGAGCAGAACGACGGATCGCGGCCCGTGAGCACGAGCACGTGATCGTCCGCGTTCGCCTCGAACCGATCGAGCTCCGCGTACAGCTCGGCGGCCATCTCGCCTCCGAGCGCGTTCCGTGTCGGAGGGTCGTCAAGCGTGATGAGGAGGACTCCGTCCTCGCGCTGCGCGTCAATGAACTGAGCCGTGGCGTTCCCTCCTGCAGGTCGGGTCGAGCCGCATTCTAGGGAGCGCCACGCCTACTGTCCAACGTTCCCGTCGCGGCTGAGCTGTTTCAGAAGAGTTGATGAATTGGCGCGCTGCTGGGAGAGCATCCGCTCCCCCAGACCCCTGGGAGCGGATGCAGCGCCCGTAACGCGCACGGCGCGCGGGGTACAATAGGGGGAAAGCCTGGCGGTATCGCACCGATGCGCCTCAACACCGAATACCTCGACCGCGTCATCCAGACGCTTGCCGGCGCCTTCGATCTGCTGCGGCAGCAGGAGCCCGGCAGTATCGACGCCGACATCTATCGCGCGGCGTGCGTCAAGGAGTTCGAGCTCGCCGAAGAGCAGTGCGGCGCGCTTCTCAGGAAACGCATCAGCGCCTACTTCCCCAGCAACCGCGAGGCCGACGAACTGCACTACAAGGACATCTTCCGCCACGCTGCGAGGCGCGGCCTGATCTCAGCCGCCGCTTGTGAGCGCTGGCTCGGTTACCGCGACGTCCGCAACCGGTCGGCCCACCGCTACGGCGAGCAGTACGCCTACGACGTGCTCGACACGCTTGCGAGCTTCATCCGCGACGCGCAGGCGCTCTCCCTGGTTATCGGCGAAGAGACGCAGCTATGACTGACCGCCTCGACCTCGAACCGCGCCATCGCGAGCAGATCGAACACTTGCTCCGCGAGCGCCTGCCCGGCGTCGCAGTCTGGGCCTACGGCAGCCGGACTAATGGAAGGAGCCATGAAGGCAGCGACCTCGACCTCGTGCTTCGCGCTCCCGGGCTGACGCCGTTGCCGCTTCAGGCGCTCGGCGATTTGGAGGAGGCCTTGCGGGAGTCCACAATCCCCTTCCTGGTAGAGGCGCGAGACTGGGCTCGCCTGCCAGCAAGCTTCCACGCCGAAATCGAGCGCGCCTACGTTGTGTTGGTCGACCCTGCCTAAGCGCCCTCCAACGTTGACGCGTCGGCCTGTCGCCCTCTACGCTCACCGTCCCACCCCCTATCGGAGGCGCCCCTTATGAGCGTTGGACAGATATCGAACGCCGCCTACGACCGCATCGGAGGCGTCTTCCGTCGCGCCCTCGATGGTATGACCGTCGACCAACTCACAACTCAACCCGCCGGCCCCGAAAGCAACCCCATCGGCTGGCTTGCATGGCATCTCGCCCGCACCCAGGATAAGAACTACTCCCTGCTGCTCGGCGAGGACGAGGCGTGGAGCGCGGACGGCTGGAGCGAACGGTTCGGGCTCCCCGCCGACCGAGGCACGGGCAACGGGGACTCCCTCGACCAGGTGCGCGCCTTCGACCCCATCGACGCCGACACGCTCCTCGCCTACTACGACGCCGCTCGCGAGAAGTCCCGCCGCTTCCTCGACGCCCTCTCCAACGATGACCTCGACCAGCCCAGCGCCGCCAACGCAAACGAAACCGTCAAAGTCTCCATCGCGCGCGTAACCGGCGACCTCATTCAGCACATCGGCCAAATCGCCTACATCCGCGGACTCGTAGACCGCCACGGCTGGTACGGGGCGTGACGGCGCCGTCTGCGCGCATCGATGCGCAGAACCAGGCGTAGCCCTTACCGCGCGAGTGCTACAATCGCCCGCGATAGCCAACGCTGGAGGAAACGGGATGCTCACCGCTGAACAGAACGACCGCCTTACCCGGGTCGGCCCGGGGACGCCCATGGGCGAACTGATGCGACGCTACTGGCACCCCGTCGCCGTCGCCGCTGAACTCGACGAGCGCCCAACCAAGCCTCTGCGCATCCTCGGCGAAGACCTCGTCCTCTACAAGGACAAGTCGGGAACGATCGGACTCATCGACCGCTTCTGCCCTCACCGCAGAGTCGATCTCTCCTACGGCATCCCGGAGGAGAACGGCCTCCGCTGTATGTACCACGGCTGGATGATGGACGAGACCGGCCAGTGCATCGAGCAGCCCTTCGAGGAGACCGTCCACCCCGACGGGCGCTTCAAGGAGAAGGTGAAGATCGCCGGCTACCCCGTGCAGGAGCTCGGCGGGCTCATCTTCGCGTATATGGGCCCGCAGCCTGCGCCCCTGCTCCCCAACTACGACATCCTCGCCCAGACGCGGGGCGTCCTGCGCGAGGCGTTCGTCGCCGAGCTGCCCTGCAACTGGCTGCAGTGCATGGAGAACTCGGTCGATCCTGTCCATCTCGAATGGCTGCACGGCGTCTACGGCGCCTGGGCCGCCAAACTCGAGGGGCGCCGCGACGCTGTCGCCGAGAGCCTCGCCGTCTACGATCGCCACAAGGAGATTGGGTTCGACCCTGCGCCCTACGGCATCATCAAGCGCCGCGTCTACGGCAACACCACCAAAGAGTCCCCCAAGTGGAGCGTCGGTCACCCGCTCCTCTTCCCCAACATCCTTCAGCAGGGCGGCGGCGGGCGCTACTTCTTCCAGTTCCGCGTCCCCATCGACGACACCCACACCTACCATATAGAGCTCACCAGCTACTGGTTCCCCGGCGACGTCGACGTTCCCGAGCAGCAGTCCATTCCCTGTACGGCTATCGACCTGAAGCGTCCTGACGGACAGTGGCGCAGCGACGATACGCTCGCGCAGGACCACCTCGTCTGGATCGTCCAGGGCCCGATTATGGACCGCTCCGCCGAGCGCATCGGCGAGTCCGACCGCGGGCTGGTGCTCTATCGCAAGATGCTCGACGAGCAGGCCTCCGTCGTCGCCGACGGCGGGGAGCCGATCAACCTGGTGCGCGACCCTGCGGAGAATGAGCTGATACACATTCCGCAAGAGGGGTGGACGACGCTTGGCCGCTCGTCGGACATCGACGAAATCGCCCGGTACGGCAGCAAGCTCCGCTCCCAAATCGCCGAACTGCTGTCGCAGACGAACTACTCCGCCAAAGAGGCGCTGACCGCGTAGGGGGCGCTTGCGCGCAGCTGTCCGACCGGGCGCCTGCCGACGGCTGACGGGCGTGAGCGTGGGGCGGCTGACCGAGCAGCTGCCCCTGCCGCAGCGTCCCTGTCGAGCAGACGCTTATCGGGAGCCTTTGGCGCCTGCGGAGCCAGCAGGGCGCTACGCAGGAGGAGGTTGACGCCGCGCGCATGCGGCCTGTCGGTCGGGCGTCGAGCGCGGCGTACGCAACCCCCTCCCTGCTATGGAATATCCGCGCCATCGCCCAGGCGCTCGAGTCCGGACTGCCGACCTGTTCGCGTTCGAGGCTGAGCCCGTCCAGGACGACTCACACTGATGAAGGAGACCCGCTATGACTAATCCCGCGCCACTCAACTTCGGCGTCATCGGGCTGGGGGCAGGGGCAATGAATATGCTCCCGGAGCTGCACGCCAACCCCAACGCGCGCATCGCCGCCGCCGCCGATCTGCGCCCCGCCGCCCGCGACCGTTTCGCTCGCGAGTTCGGCGGCCCCGCCTACGAAAGCGCAGAGGAGCTCTGCGCCGACCCCAACGTCGATATCGTCTATGTAATGACGCCTGACGAGCTGCACGCCGCGCATACCGTGATTGCGGCGGAGCATGGCAAGCAGGTCATCCTCGACAAGCCTATGGGGCTCACTCTCGAAGAGTGCGACGCCATCATCGACGCAGCCGACCGCAATGGCGTGCGCGTGCTCGTCGGCCACTCCCAAAGCCTCGACCTTCCGAACATCAGGCTCGCCGAGATCGCAAACAGCGGCAGGCTCGGAAAAGTCGTAATGGTGCAGACAATGTTCTACAGCGACTGGATCTACCGTCCGCGCGCAAAGTACGAACTGATGCAGGAGCGCGGCGGCAGCATCGTTCGACGCCAGGGCCCCATTCAGGTCGACATCGTCCGGATGATCGGCGGAGGCAACGTCCGCTCCGTCCGCGCCAAAACGAACATTGCCGACCCTGCGCGCCCCATCGACGGCAGCTTCACCGCTTTCCTTGACTTCGAGGAGGGCCACACCGCCACGATCGCCTACGACGGCTACGGCCACTTCAACAGCGCGGAGCTCACCTACGGCTATACCCTGCAGGGAATGCTGATGGATCCGGCGCTCCACGTGAACACCCGCCGGCGCGCCGACGCGTTTCCTGACCTCGACGCCGAGGAGGAGTACAAGGAGTCCACGCGCTACGGCGGCTCGCTCGGACGCCCCATCGACTACCCCGTTTCGCCCGACCGCCGCCACGCTTTCTTCGGCCTGACGCTCGTCGCTTGCGAGCGCGGCAGTATGCGTCAGACCCCCACGGGCGTCGTCATCCACGGCGACGACGGCGACGAGGAAGTAGCCGTTCCCGCCGGCGACGGCTACAACCGCCGCTACTGCTCCGTCGAGGTCGACGAGATGTGCCGCGCCGTCCGCGAGGACACGCCCGTCCGCATCCACGACGCGCGTTGGGGCAAGGCGACGCAGGAGGTGGTGCTTGCGATCATCCAGTCGTCCGAAGAGCGGCGCGAAGTTTTCACCCGCCACCAGACGCCCTATGGCTCGCCGGATGTCGGGTGACTATCGCGGATAGGGAGCGGTCGGAAGCTGCCGCTCATGAGCAGTGCAGCGTAGCCGCCGCCTTGCTGCAGAGTCTCTCCGCGCTACTGTAGCGAGCGTTCGAGGTCTACAGGCCTCGCTTCGAGGCCGGCGAACGGGCCGCCCGTGCTCTCGTAGCCGGGGAAGTACGCGTACTCGGTGGGCAGTTCGATAATCTCCCGGCGCTCGCGGTGGACGTTCAGCGGGTCGCCCCCGTCCTCCACGATCTTGATCTGCTCGTCGAGCATATTCCGGAACATAATCAGCCCGATGTCCGTAACGCCGAGCGCCTCGGTGCTGCGGTCCATCCGCGCCCCCTGAATGATCCAGGCGAGCTGGTCCTGGCCGACCACCCAGTCGTCCTTCACTCGCCCGTTGTCGAAGAAGGCGGGGATAGGTCGGTGCGGAATCTCCGCCTGCGCGATCGTTTCGCCGGGCTTGGCCGTCCGGATGGTGTAGCCGAAATGGAGCGTGTGCGTGTCGTCGATAGGCACGCGGTGCTGAAACTCGAACCAGTGCTCCTGCCCCACGCGCAGCGTGTAGGGAAACAGGATGGGGTGACCGATGCGCCACCATTCGCTCTGCTCGTTTTCGCCTTCCAGCATCCTGCGCTTGATGATGCCGTACTCGAAGCGGTCGAACCCGATTTTGATATGCGCCTTGCCCCGGCTTGCCGAGATGCGGTCGAACTCCGCCGCTTGCTCGTCGCCCATCACCTTCGACGACCGCCACATCCCGTAGTACCGGTGCAGCCACTGAAAGTGCACCGGGTCCAGCGAATTCTCGTGGCACTGCAGCCAGTTGCACGGCAGCACCGTCGCATACGTCGAGCGCTCAACGTTCTCCCACTGGTACAAGTCCCAGTTCGGCAGCACCGGAACGGGCGCCGGCCCCATATAGATGTGGATGACTCCGCCCTTCTCTTCAACCGGGTACGCCTTGATGCGCACTTTCTCCTTGAACTTCGACCCCTCAGGCTCCGACGGCTGATCGACGCACGCACCGGTCTCGTTGAATATCCATCCGTGGTATGCGCAGCGGATGCCGTTCTCTTCCGGCACGCCGTAGGAGAGGTTTGCCTTCCGGTGGGCGCAGCTAGGCTCGATGCAGCCGACCGTCCCGCTGGCGTCGCGATAGAGGACGAGGTCTTCGCCGAGGAGTCGCACCTCTTTCGTGGGGTTGTCGGCGGTGAGTTCGACGCTTGCGGCGATGGGGTGCCAGTAGCGCCGCATCAATTCGCCCATCGGCGTGCCGGGCCCTACCTGGGTGAGGCGGTCGTTCATTGCGCTGGTAAGCATGGCGTCTCCCCGATGGTTAGAATCAACGGCGACGGGACGCTATCAGTCTACTCCGCCGCGCAACCAGCCTGCCCGAGGAGCCAATCCTATGACCGACGACATCGGCCTGTTCGAAGCCATCTACAGCCAGCGGGCCCTCCGCTACCTCAAGCCCGACCCTGTGTCCGACGATCTCGTGCGCCAGGTGATCGAGGCCGGCATCCGCGCCCCCAACGGAGGCAACTCCCAGCAGTGGGGATTCGTCGTCATCAAGGACGAGGCGACGAAGCGCATCATTGCCAAGCACTACCCCAACACCGCCCGTCCCAATCACGGCGAAGCGACGACCGCCTCGGAGACGCGCGCGGCAGAGTCCGCCGACTACCTTGCGCAGCACGTTATGGATGTGCCGGTGTGGATACTGGCGGTTACACGACACCCCGGAACCGACATTCACCACGGAGCTTCGATCTATCCCGCCGTGCAGAACATGCTGCTCGCCGCCCGCGCGCTGGGGCTTGGAAGCGTCCTTACCACGCGCGTCCGGAGGGGCTTCGAGCCGGAGATACGCGAGGCTGTCGGCCTGCCGGAGGGCTGGGCGACTGCGGCGATGATTCCCCTGGGTTGGCCGCAGGACGGCCATCGCTACGGGCCCACGACTCGCCGCCCGTCATCCGAAGTAACCCACTGGGACCACTGGGACAACCTCGGCTAACGCCCTCGCTCGCTGCGGCCTGCGGGAAGTCCGGGCGGCGCGCTGCTGGGAGAGCGTTGGCTCCCTAGACCCCCTGGGGGCGTATACTCAGCCGAAATGCGCGTTCACGGCAGAGTCTCTCCCATCAAGTCGCAGACCGCCCTCGGCAAGGGCAACCTGGGCCGCATCGTCGGGTTCCTCACCCCCTATTGGCCGCGCCTTCTCCTGATACTGGGGACTGTCGCCGCCGCCGCGATGGCGGGGCTCGTCCCGCCGCTGCTCATCCGCGCCATCATCGACTCGGCCATCGAGGGCCGCGACCGTCAATTGCTGCTGTTGCTTGCCGGCGGCCTGTTCGCCGCCGCAGTAGTTCTTGGGCTGATCGGCGTGCTGCGGAGCTACCTCAACACCGTCGTCAGCCAGCGAATTATGTACGACCTGAAGCTGCGTATGTTCAGGCGCTTGCAGTCGCTCTCTCTGCGTTTCTACACCGAGGCGCGCACCGGCGAGCTGATGTCCCGCCTCACCAGCGACATCGCCGGCATCGACACCATCGTCTCCGGCACGCTCGTCACGATTTCGCAGAACGTGCTCATTCTCGCGACAACGCTGGCGGCGATGCTCGCGCTCGATTGGCGGCTCACTATCGTCTCGCTCATGGTGCTGCCGTGGCTCATTATTCCCACGCTCACCGTGGGCAGGATGCGGCGGCGGCTCCGCACCGAGCGGCAACAGCGCAGCGCGGCAGTCAACTCCCTTATGGCCGAGAGCCTCGGCATCAGCGGGCTGATGCTCATCAAGACGTTCACGCGCGAGCGGGAGGTGCTCGACCGCTTTCAGCGCGAGAACCGCGAACTGATGGACTTGCAGATACGCGAAGCGCTCGTCGGGCGCTGGTACTTCATGCTCCTCTTCATCGTCACGACGGGAGGGCCGGCGGTCATCTACTGGTTCGGCGGAGGGCAGGTCATCTCCGGCGCCCTCACTATCGGAACGATCGTCGCATTCGTCGCCCTGCTCGGACGCCTCTACACCCCGGCCACCGACCTGATGTCGCTGCACGTCGACGTGACGACCTCCGCCGCCTACTTCGAGCGCATCTTCGAATACCTCGACCTCGAGCCGGACATCGCCGACGCCCCCGGCGCCGTCGATGTCCCGAAGGTCGCGGGCGCCCTCGCCTTTCGCAGCGTGGCGATGGAGTACACCACGGGGCGCCGCGCGCTGGACGGCCTCGACTTCGAGGTCCGTCCCGGCGAGATGGCCGCGCTTGTGGGCCCGAGCGGCGCGGGGAAGACTACCGTAACCTACCTCATTCCCCGCCTGTACGATCCCACCGAGGGGCAGGTGCTGCTCGACGGCGCCGACATCCGCGGGTTCACGCTCGAGTCCCTCCGGAGCCAGATAGGGTATGTCTCGCAGGAGACGTTTCTCTTTCACGACACGGTGGGCGCGAACCTCCGGATTGCGCGTCCCGACGCTTCCTACGACGCTATGGTCGAGGCCTGCCGCGCCGCCGCCGTGCTCGATGTCGTCGAGAACTTGCCCGACGGTTTCGACACCATAGTGGGGGAGCGCGGGTACCGCCTCTCCGGCGGCGAGAAGCAGCGTCTCGCCATCGCCCGGATGCTCCTCAAGGACCCGCGCATCCTGATTCTCGACGAGGCGACGTCCTCGCTCGACTCGCACTCCGAGCGCGCGGTGCAGGCGGCACTGACGCGGCTCACGGAGGGCCGCACCACTATCGTCATCGCTCACCGCCTCTCGACCGTGCTGGCCGCGGACGTGATCCTCTACATAGAAGATGGCCGGGTCGCCGAGCGCGGCACGCATGCTGAGCTGATGGCGCTCGACCGCCGCTACGCGGAGCTTTGCCGCGAGCAGTTTGCCGCCTTCTCCTCGAACACGCCCCTGTCGCGGGGGAGAGAGTTGACGCCCGGGTGAGGCGCGCTTCCCCAACGCGCTCTCTGCGCGCGCAGAGGCGCAGAGGAAGGCCGGGCAGGGGAGCAGCGGAGAAATTCCCGCCGGTGGGCTAAACTCCTGCCGGTTGACACTCAGGGCAAAGGAGACCCGAGATGCTTTACGAGTTGCGGACTTATAACCTTACGGCCAACTCCGTGCCGGAGGTCGAGCGGCGCTTTGCCGAAAAGATCGACGAGCGCACGAAACTCTCTCCCCTCGTCGGGTTCTGGCACACCGACATCGGGCCGCTCAACCAGATAGTGCACCTGTGGGCGTACGAGTCGCTTCAGCAGCGCGCCGACGTCCGTGCCGAGGCGATCGCAAGCGGCGCCTGGCCCCCCGACCTCAACGAATTCATTGTGTCGATGGAGAGCGACATTCTTACCCCGTCGCCCATCAACGACCCGCTCGACGGCCCTCGCGAATGGGGCGGACTCTACGAGCTGCGTATGTACACTTACCCCTCCGGCGACTTACGGGGCGTTATGGAGGCGTTCACGGCTCAGGCGCCCAAGCGCCTCGAACTGTCTCCCGGATGCTTCTTTGCGAGCGACCTGGGCCAGCTTAACCGCTGGTACCAGCTCTGGCCCTACCGGGACTGGGCGCACCGCGACGAGATGCGGGGCGTCTACCTGCGCGAGGGCATCTGGCCGCCGCATACCGAGGCCCGGCCTGTCCACCAGCTGGTGCGGCATATGATCCCCGCTTCGTTCTCTCCGCTGCATTAGGAAGCGCGAGCGCCGGCTCCCCCTCTCCCAACGAGCGGGGAGGAGGGGCGCGCCGGCGGCGATTGACCCTCCCTTACGCCGGCGGTACTATCGCGCAAGCGTCATAGCAGGAGAATGCCCGATGCGTCTCGTCAGTTTCGATGACTATCAGATCGGCGTCGTGACCGACGACGACAAAGTCGTGGACATTACCGGACTCGTGCCGGAGTTGCCCGACGAGTTCAAGCCCATGCGTATGTTGCTCCTCATCGAGCGATGGGAGAGCCTTCGCCCCGAGGCTGAGCGATTGGCCGCCGCCGGAGGGGGCGCATCGCTCGACGCCGTTCGGCTCCTTGCGCCCGTCCCCGCGCCGCGCAAGGTGTATGCGCAGCCTGTGAACTACAAGGCGCACTCGGAAGAGATGCAGGACAGCCCGTGGAGCGGCATGGCTCCGCAAGTGGCGTCCGATCAGGGAATGTTCCTCAAGGCGTCGAGCGCCGTCTCGGGCCCGAACGATCCGATACTGCTTCCCTACGCCGACCGGGTCATCCATCACGAGTCCGAGCTTGTTATGGTCATCGGCAAGGGAGGGAGCTGCATTCCCGTGGACGAGGCGCTTGACCACGTCTTCGGCTACACGTGCGGGCTCGATATCACCGTGCGCGGGGCGGAAGACCGCAGCAAGCGGAAATCGTTCGACACGTTCGCGCCGATCGGATCGTGCATCGTCACCTCCGACGAGGTGGCCGATCCCCAGGGCCTCGAGATCAACCTGTGGGTGAACGAGGAGCTGCGGCAGCACGCCTTCACGCGCGACATGATCGTCGACTGCAAGAACCAGATCGCCAATATGTCGTGGGTGGCGCGCATGGAGCCGGGCGACCTTGTGTTCACCGGCACGCCCGAGGGCGTCGGCCCGGTAGCTCCCGGCGACCTCGTAACTATCAACATCAGTGAAGTCGGCGAGCTCTCCGCTCGCGCTGAAGCTCGGGAATAAGGGAGAACGCAGTCCCTTGCGGCGCCGGATGCGTTGCCGCCGCCCGCTGAACCGAAAGGAGCGACACCATGGCCTGGACGATGCCCGAGAGTGAGCGAGCGTTCCACCAGGAGTTGGACGACGAGAACATCAATCCGTTGTGGGTTATGCATGCGAATCCGCCGGAGCGCCCGAAGCTTGCGCCCTACGTGTGGCGCTGGTCGCGGATGCGTGAACTCGCCATGCAGGCCGGCGATCTGCCTAGCCTGAGGGGCCAGGGCTTCCGCCGCGCGCTTACGATGCGCAATCCCGGACTCAAGAGTTCGCTCGCCAGCGCCACCAAGACGATGTCCGCCGCCGTGCAGATTGTGTGGCCGGGGGAGATCGCCGAGGCGCACCGTCACACCGCCGCCGCCATACGGTTCGTCATCGAGGGCGAGGGCGCCTTCACGGTGCAGGACGGCGAGCGGTTCCGCATGCAGGAGGGCGACCTCGTGCTCACGCCCAGCTGGGCCTGGCATGACCACAACAACCCGGAGGACAAGCCTGTCATCTGGCTCGACTGCCTCGACGCCCCTATGGTCGGCTACTTCGACGCTATGTTCCAGGAGCCGTTCCCCGAGGATGTGCAGCCCGTCACCAAACCGGTCGGCTTCACCAATGCCGCAATCGGCAACGGCCTGATGCGGGCCAAGATGAAGGACGTAGTCGGCGGGACGCTGCCCATCACCTACCGGTGGAACGACGCCTACGGCGCCCTGCTCGGCTACGGAGAGGAAGACCCCTATGACGGCGTCATGATGGAGTACTCGAACCCGGTGACCGGCGGCCACAGCATGCCCACGCTGGCGCTCAAACTGCAGCGCCTTGCCCCGGGCGTCCGCACCGCCGCCCACCGACACACCTCCAGCGTCGTGTATCACGTCGCCAAGGGCGAGGGATACTCGATTATCGACGGCAAGCGGCTCGACTGGTCGAAGGGCGACACGTTCGTGCTGCCGTCGTGGCTCGCCCACGAACATGGGACGGACTCGTCCGACGACGCAGTGCTGTTCTCGATGAGCGACCTGCCCATCGTCGAGGCGATGGGCCTCTACCGTGAAGAGGAGGTCGCAGCGCAAGAGGTCGTGGGCGTCATCGATTAGAAGTAAAAGCAAGGGCCTCGCTTGGTTGCAGAGAGGCAGGGAGACCACTAAATGACCACAGGCCAATCAACCAGGCCCCTCAAAATGGGCGTCATCGGAGTCGGCGTCGGGGCTACGCAGATTATGCCCAACATGGAGAGCCTCGACGAGATCGACCTCATGGCTGCGGCGGACACCAACCCGCGCGTCCGCGAGGCGTTCCAGGCCCGCTTCCCTGAGGCCCGCGTCTACGATAGCGCAGAGGCCCTCTGCGCCGACCCGGACGTCGAGGCGGTCTGGATCGCGACTCCCAACAACTGGCACAGCCCCCACACGGTGCTCGCCGCCAACTCCGGGAAGCACGTGGTCTCGGAGAAGCCGATGGCGCTCAATATGCAAGAGGCCGAGGCGATGGTCGAGGCGGCGGACCGCAACAACGTCAAGCTGCTCTGCGGGCACACCCTCGGGTTCAGTCCGCCTGTTATGGAGATGCGCCGCATCATTCAGTCGGGCGAGCTTGGCCCGCTCAGAGCGCTCAACAACTGGGCGTTCACCGACTGGATGCTCCAGGCGCGCCAACCGGAAGAGCTCGATGAATCGGTTGGCGGCGGCGTGCTCTACCGGCAGGGCCCGCACCAGCTCGATAGCCTGCGTCTACTTGGCGGCGGCATGGTTACGACCATCCGCGGCACGACCGGCAAGTGGTGGCCCGAGCGCCACGCCGTCGGCTACTACTCCGCCTTCATGGAATTCGAAAACGGCGCCACCGCAACCGTTACGAACAACGGCTACGGCTACTCGATGACCGCCGACCTCACGCCGTGGAGCGACGAACAGGGCCGCGGACTCATCGAGGGATACACGCACGACGATCGCGTGCGCATCCGCGCCGAACTCAAAGACGGCACTCGCGACGAATTCGAAGCGAAAGACTCGCTCCGCATAGGCTCCGACCACGAACGCCGGTTTTGGCGCGAAACTCCCAGGGAGACGCCGCCCTGGCGGCCCGCCAACCTCGGCATCCTCGTCGCCACCTGCGAGCGGGGCGACCTGCGGCAGTCGCGCTACGGCCTCTATGTCTACAAGGACGGCGGCGTGGAAGACCGCGCTCTCTCGATCTCTCGCTATCAGGCTGGCCGGGAAGACCTGATGGAGCTGTACAACGCAATCCGCAACGACGCTCCGGTCTACCACGATGGACGATGGGGAATGGCGACGCTCGAGCTCATCACCGGCATCATGGAGTCGTCCCGCACTGGCAAGGATGTGATTCTCACGCATCAGGTTCCCATGGCGGAAGATTACGGTAGATAGGCGGCCATACCGAACAGTTCCAGGGGAGGCGGCGAGATGCTAAGCGCAGCGCAGAACGAACGGCTGACACGAGTAGGCCCCGGCACGCCAATGGGCGAGCTGCTTCGCCGCTACTGGCACCCCATCGCCCCCAGCGCGGAACTCAACGCGGACAACCCCACCAAGGAAATGCGTCTTCTTGGGGAGGATCTGGTTCTCTACCGCGACGCCACGGGGAAGCTTGGCCTCATCGAGCCGTCGTGCGCGCACAGGAAGGCGAACCTCTCCTACGGCGTTCCCGAAGAGAACGGCATTCGGTGCGCGTACCACGGCTGGGTATTCAACGAGCAAGGCCAGTGCGTCGACCAGCCCTCCGAGCCGGAGGGGTCGAAATTCAAGGACAAGGTGCGCATCAAGGCGTATCCCGTTCAGGAGAAGGCCGGCGTCGTGTTCGCCTATATGGGGCCGCAGCCTGCTCCGATGCTGCCCAGGTGGGACCTTCTCGAATGGGAGAACGTCGAGCGCTGGATCGTGGCTATGGAGCTCCCCTGCAACTGGCTGCAGTGCATGGACAACTCGCTCGACCCTGTGCACTTCGAGTGGCTGCACAACTACTGGGGCTCCTACGTTCTGGGCATGGAGAAGCCGCCCGAAGAGCGGGAGGCCTGGAAGCTGCAGATGCAGGGCGACGGCGCCCGCGGACGCCACGAGGTGAAGGTCGGGTTCGACCGGTTCGACTACGGCGTCATCAAGCGCCGGCTGATGCAAGGCGACACAGAGGAGAACGAGTGGTGGCGCATTGGCCATCCGGTGCTCTTCCCCAACATCCTGCGCGTTGGGCAGCAACGCAACCACGGATTTCAGATGCGCGTGCCGATGGACGACACGCACACCTACCACATCGTGCTGCGCGTCCGCGTTCCCGAACCCGGCGCAGTGATCGAGCAGACCGAAGTGCCTTACAAGTATGAGAACGTGTTCAAGGAGAACGGGCGCATCCGCGCCGACTGGGTGCTCGGCCAGGACCAGGCCGCCTGGATTATGCAGGGCCCCATCTCCGACCGCACTACCGAGAAGCTCGGCGTTACGGATGTCGGCATCATCCTCTACCGCAAGATACTCGAAGAGCAGATGCAGATAGTCGAGGACGGCGGCGAACCGATGAATGTGCACCGCGTCGACCGGGGAGTCATCACGCTTCCCCAGGAGCATTCGTACTACCCCGGCTACACCGTGACCGGCGGCCCGTTCAGGGAGAAGCCCAACCTGAAGCCGCTCGTCGAGGCTCAGCTCGCTCCTGAAATCGACGCCAACTTTGCCTGACGTCGCCCTGACCGCGAGAGCGTCGGTTGAGGAGAGCGCGCGCAGGTATGGTATGCTTGCGGCTTGTCCCGGTTAGCCGGGGCGTTTTTCACGTAGGAGAGAGGGCTGCATGCATCTTGTTATCGATGGCCGCGACTGCGACCCTGCACGGCTTTCCGACCCGGAGACAGTGCGGACGTTCCTGGACGAGTTTCCCGACCGCATCCGAATGACCAAGATAACGCCGCCCGCGGTGTACACCTACCGGGGGCCGACGCCGGAGGACTGGGGAGTCTCGGGGTTCGTGATCATTGCGGAGAGCCACATTAGCGTCCACACGTTTCCCGACCGCGGCTACGTCAATATCGACGTCTTCTCGTGCAAGGAGTTCGACAGCGAGCAGGCGCTGAGCGAGGTGCGCGAACTATTCGCTATTGACGATGTGCGTTCGTGGGTGCTCGATCGCGGGCTGGAGCACCTGGAGCCGGCCACGGCCAGGCAAGTTGTCGAGGCCGAGCGCGAGGCCGTGCGCCAGCGCGTCTAGCCCCGGGAGTCTGTCCGTGCTCCCTGGCTCATGGCCTACAACGCCTTCTACCTTCCTGGCGCTCGATCCAGCCGAACACTCGCTTGAGCGCTCGCAGTGGGTAATGCTGCCCGTTCCCTACGAGGCTACGACGAGCTACCGGAAAGGGACGCAGGCTGGGCCGACGGCGATCATCAGAGCCTCGGCGGAAATGGAAGACTACGACACGGAGCTCGGCTTCGAGCCGTGCGGCGCCGGCATCCACACGGCCCCGCCGCTCGAGCCTGCTTTTGGCAGCCCCGGCGCTATGGCTGAGCGCGTCGCGGAGGCTGTCGGCGCGTATACGGACGCCGGAAAGCGCGTGGCGATGCTCGGCGGCGAGCACTCGATATCATCGGGCGCCGTCGCTGCGCTGGCGGCGCGGCATTCCGGTCTGAGCGTTTTGGTGTTCGACGCGCAGGCCGACCTGCGGGACGAGTACCAGGGGTCGCGGCACAGCCACGCGTGCGCTGCGCGCCGGATGCTCGACCACGCTCCCGCGACGATCGTCGGCGTGCGGAGCATGACCGCCGGCGAGGCGGCGTTTGCGGCGGAGCGAGGCGTGAGGGTGTTTCCTCGCGGGCCGGAGCCTATCGCGGACATCGAGGCGGTAGTCGGTTCGCTGAGCGGCGACGTGTATGTTTCGTTCGACCTTGACGCGTTTGACCCCTCGCTTATGGCGGCTGTGGGCTCCCCAGAGCCCGGCGGGCTGGGTTGGTGGGAAGCGCTGCGGATACTGCGCGCAGTGAGCGAGCGCCGGCGCATCGTCGGTTTCGACATTGTGGAGCTAGCGCCGGTCGAGGGGCCGGAATCGTGCGCGTATACGGCGGCCAAGCTCGCGTACAAGCTCATCGGCTACGCCGCCGCGTAGCGTCTCTTTCAATCGCTAGCAGGGAGGCATCCCCTGCTCCGACCATACGGGCTGCATCGGTTCCGCGCGCTCGGAGCCCTCGCCGTTCTGCGCAGCCGCCTCTGCTTGCTCAGCGGCCTGGGCGGACTCTTCCTCCGCCGCCGCCTTGCGGACAGCCTCCTCGCGCTCCTCGCGCCGTTGCCGTATCCGCCGCCCGTAGTGGACTGCGAGCGCGTGGATGACTCCCATAGTCGGCACGCCAAGCAGGGCGCCCGCAAGGCCCGCGAACCGTGCGCCGAGCACCACAGCGATGATGACCAGCATCGCGGGCATCCGGACGGCGTGCCCCAGAATGCGCGGGCTTAGCAGGTTCAGCATCACCTGCTGAATGAACACCAGCACTGCCGCCACGATGATGAAGGTGATGAAGTCGCCGGCGATCGCTGCGACGACCAGCGGCAGCACAAGGGCGAGCCAGTCGCCGACAAACGGCACTGCAAGCAGGATGCTCGAGACGAGGGCGACGGGCAGCGCGGCGGGCAGGCCGGTCCACATCATCACCGCCGCAGTGCCGACGCCGTAGATCATCGAAATCAGAAGCATCCCCCGCACGTAGCCGTAGAACGTGTCGTCGATCGTCCGCAGCACGAATCGCGCCTCTTGTTCAGCCGCGGGGGGCAGCACCTTCAGCGCTTCGAACAGCCGCCGTCCTCCGTCGAGGACGATGTAGAAAGAGATGACGACCACCAGCGAGGCTGCAAAGACGAGGGACACGATGTTTTGGAGGATGCGCACCGCGTTGCTGGCGATGATGTCGACTGTCCGATTGGCCAGTTCGCTGAGCGACTCCAGTTCCACAAGGTTCTGGAGCTTGAATTGGATGCCTGCTCGGCGCAGCTGCTCCTCGATCGTCGCCACGTATTCGGGGGCCCTGTCCACGTACTCGGGGGCGATCGCCGCAAGGTCGTTTACCTGATCTACGAGGGAAGGGATAACGAGGAATCCGACGATGCCAGCCCCGGTGATAAGAATGGCGTACACGATGACGATGGCCAGGGGGCGATTCATATGGGGGACGCGCATCACGCCGTTCACCATATGAATGACCAGCGAACCGACGATGTACGCGAGGAAGAAGATGAGCAGCAGGTCGCCAAGGAAGTCCCAAATACGGTTCAGCGCATTGAAGAGGTAGACGATGGCGCTGAGCGCAATCAGTATGACGGCGGCTCGGTACCAGGCGCTGCGTTCAGCCATTAGCGCGCTCTCCGCGTATGAGACGGCGCGGGGCTGCGCCGGACGGGTGGACGATGCAGGGAATCATTGGTCGAGCAGGCCTGCGAGGACGCTCGGGTCGCTTGTGGGCAGATCGCATGCGTACGCGTGACACACATACGCGGTCGGCGCGTGGGCTGTGCGGCCTTCGCTGAGCGGCGAGGGGAAGGGGTGCGGGTCGTTGGGCGCTATGCCCAGGAAGGCGGCGGTCGGCAGGTAGCGCTCCCGCAGCGGCGCGAGCAGGGCGCGCGTCGCATCGTGCGCGGGGTCGCCGGCGATGACGATCTCCGTGGGCGAGGCCAGGCGCAGCTCAATGGCGCGGAGCCAATTGCCGAACCCCAGCGGGGCCCGTGATGCGAGCGGAGCGGCGCCGCGGAGCAGGCGCGACGCCTTCTCGGCGTACTCCTCTTCGCCGGTGAGCGCGGCGAGCCGCAGCAGCGCTTCCGCGGCGGCGGAGCTTCCGCTTGGAACGGCGTTGTCGAATGTGTGGCGGGGCCGCACGATGAGCTCCTCGTGGTCGGTCCCGACATCGTAAAACGTCCCGTCGGAGTCGTCCCAGAAGAGACGGAGCATATCGGCGGCCAATTGGCGAGCCTCTGCGAGCCACCGGCGCGAGAACGTCGCCGCGTGCAGGGACAAGAGCCCGTTGATAAGCAGGGCGTAGTCTTCGAGGTAGGCGGGCAGGCTTGCGCGGCCGTCCTTCCAGGAGCGGAGCAGGCGTCCGTCGCGACGGAGCTCGCGCAGGAGGAAGTCCGCGTTCAGCTCCGCAGTTTGCATGTAGTCGGAACGGTCGAGAACGAACGCTGCTTCGGCCAGGGCGCGCAGTGCAAGGCTGTTCCATGCCGCCAGAACCTTGTCGTCGGTGGCGGGCGGAACGCGTTTGGCGCGCTCTTGCAGCAGGACTTGCCCCATAGGGGCGAGCCGTTCGGCGAGTTCGCCGGCGCTCAGCCCCAAATCCGAGGCGGCGTAGGCGAGGCTGTCCGGCGCGTAGAGGATGTTTCGGCCCTCGAAGTTGCCGTGCGGAGTAACGCCGTAATAGCGGATGAACGCGCGGGATTCGGGGCCGAGCAGGCTCTCTATCTCACCCAGCGACCACACGTAATACTTGCCCTCGATTCCCTCGCTATCGGCGTCCTGCGACGAGTAGAACCCGCCGTCGGGGTGGCGGAGGTCGCGCAGGATATAGTCCAGCGTCTCTTGTGCGACACGGCGGTAGAGAGGGCTGCCCGTGGCCTGGTGCGCCTGAAGGTAGAGCGACGCAAGCAGAGCGTTGTCGTACAGCATCTTCTCGAAATGAGGAACGAGCCAGAACGGGTCGGTTGAGTAGCGGGCGAACCCTCCCCCGAGATGATCGTAGATGCCGCCGCCGGCCATATGCTGCAACGAGATTTCGACCATCTCCCGCGCGTGTTCCTGGCGAGTGCGCGCGTAGTAGCGCAGCAGGAACTCGAGAGGCATCGACTGCGGGAACTTGGGAGCGCCGCCGAAGCCGCCGTGTTCGGCGTCGAACATCGAAGCGAGCCCGTGGTAAGCGTCGTCCAGCGTCGACTCCGTGAGCGCATCGTTGGGCAAGTCCATCCGGGCTGAGGAGCGGATGCTTTCGGTGAGGATGCGGGCGTTCTCGAGCACGGAGTCGCGGCGGACGCGGTAGGCGTCGGCGACAGCGTCGATGACGCGGGGCCACGAGGGCATGCCGGCGCGGTCGGCGGGAGGGAAGTACGTGCCTGCGTAGAACGGGCGGCCGTCCGGCAGGAGGAATACGTTCAGCGGCCAGCCGCCATGCCCATGCATCTGGAGCATGGCCTCCATGTAGATGCCGTCGATGTCGGGCCTCTCCTCGCGGTCGACCTTGATAGCGACGAGCAGGTCGTTCATCTTGCGAGCGATCGCCTCGTCCTCGAACGACTCGCGCTCCATCACATGGCACCAGTGGCACGCCGCATAGCCGATGGACACGAGCACAGGCTTGTCCTCGGCTTTCGCTCTTGCGAACGCTTCCGGGCCCCAGGGCTGCCAGTCGACCGGGTTATGGGCGTGCTGGAGCAGGTAGGGCGATGTTTCATTGATGAGCTGGTTGGGCATAGTAAGGATGCGCCTCGGCGGAACGGATGCGTCGTTTCGGCGTCTAGGCTACACCAGCGCGAGCGCCGCCATTACTCCTGCAGATGCGACAGGAACGGAGACGTTGTCGTCGACCGGCAGTGGAGCTAGCTCTGCGAGCGCTGCGACTGCCGCGCCCGCCGCCATTCGCCAGGTCAGCGCCGCGTCGGGATGCAGCGACGCCAGCGCGCCTGCCGTCATCGCGGCGACTGCAAATGCTGCGGCGCCTATCAGCGACTTCCCGAACACCCTCAACCGCCGGTCGCGCACGCCGATGAGCGCTGCGCACGGGTCGCCGACGGCGAGGAAGAGCAGCGCGAGGGCGCTCGTCGCCCTGTCGAACACGAACACGAGCAACGTCGCCGCGAGAGTCATAAAGGTCGCGCCGGTGATCTGCTCGCGCTCGGTCGCCTTGAACAGCGGCAGCCGGCGCGCGAGCGTGTCGTGGGCCCCCGGCGGCGCCGCCCGGGCCGCCTCGAACGCGACCATAAGCAGGGTTGCGGCAATCAACGCCCACTGCGCGAGCTCCTGCGGCGACACGAGCACGCCGACTGCTATCAGCGACCCCGCCGTCAGGTGGAACACTCGCCGGGGCCACATCGCCGGCCCTCCGGCGCGTGCGTTCATTGCTCTCGGCGCCTTTCAATCCCTGCTCGGAGCACATAAGAGACGAGGACTTCGCATCTGTCGGAAACGCTTGCAGCCAGGGATCTAGCCGCCCGAGAGCGCGCGGAGTTTGGGCGCCAGGCGGGCGAGCGTCTCCACGACGTAGTCCACTTCCTCCTCGGTGTTCTCCGGGCCTACTGTAAGCCGCAGGCTGCTGCGCGCCATCTCGTGCGAGCGTCCCAGGGCGAGCAGCACATGCGAGGGCTCGAGCGACCCCGCGGCGCAGGCGCTGCCGCTGGACGCGGCGACTCCGGCCATATCGAGCCCCATCAGCAGAGGCTCCGCTTCCACCCCGGCGAACGATACGTTCACGTTGCCGGGGAGCCTCTCGTCGCGGTCGCCGTTCACTTCGACGCGGTCGATGCGCTCGAGGATGCCGGCAAGCAGCCGGTCGCGCAGCCGGACGCAGGCCGCGGCATGCTCCTCCCTCCGGCGTTCCGCCAGTTCGAGGGCGACGCCCATGCCCACGATGCCCGCAGTGTTCTCCGTTCCCGCTCGCCGGTCGCGTTCCTGGCCTCCGCCGACTTGCGTCGGAGTAAACGGCGTTCCCCGCCGCACATACAGCAGTCCAACGCCCTTGGGGCCGCCGAACTTGTGGGCGGACAGCGACAGCAGGTCGACGCCGAGCGCATCGACGTCGAAAGGGACGGCGCCCGCGGCCTGCACCGCGTCGGTGTGCGTCACGATCTGTCGGCGCTCCGTCGTTGCGCGCGCCTTCACGAGCCGGGCAATCTCCGCCACCGGCTGTAGGGCGCCGATCTCGTTGTTGGCGAGCATTACGCTCACCACGGTCGTCTCCGGGCCGACCTCGGCTAGCACGTCGTCCGCGGAGACGACGCCGTTCCTCCTCGGGGCTACGTAAGACGCCGTCCACCCGAGCGACTCGAGCAGCTCGGCAGCGTGGAGCACGGCGTGGTGCTCGATTTTGGTGACGACGATGTGGCGCCCACGATCTTTGAGCGCGAGCGCCGGGCCCATAATGCCGGCGTTGTCCGACTCGGTGCCTCCGCTGGTGAAGACGATCTCTCCCGGACGCGCGCCGATGGCGCGGGCGCAACGCTCCCGCGCTTCGTCGATTGCCCGCCGCGCATCCTGTCCGAGGGAGTAGAGGCTCGACGCGTTGCCGTAGACGCCGGCCAGGTGCGGCGCCATTGCCGCCGCCACCTCCGGCGCGACCTGCGTCGTGGCGGCGTGGTCCATATATATCGTGCGGTCTGCCATCACGCTTGCCGGCTACAGTCTACCGTGGGCAGACCGGCGCCGCGCGAGGCTGCGCTCATCCGCCCGCCGGCTAGCGGGCGGAGGGCAGGCTTTGAGGGAGCTGCGGAGCGTCGGGGTTGTACTCGACTAGCGCCCATCCCATGACGTGGCCGCCTTTCACGGAGAAGAGGTCGGCGCCGATGGGAAGAGGCTCCCATGCGCCGGCGCCGTCGCTGGCGGTCTCGTTCCAGACGAATACGCTCCAGAACTCGGATCCCTGGGGCGCGACGCCCTGTATCGCCTGTACGAAATGGCTGCGGAACGCGGGATACCATTCGGCTTCGATGTTGCCGTCGGTCGCCGCCTCGAGCAGCTCGTAGCCGTCGGTTCCCTTATCGATGGACAGATCGAACCATTGCGCGGAAGTCGGCGTCTCGATGAGGAGGCTGGCCGAGATGAGCTCGGGCGTGGGCGCTTCCTCGCTGCAGGCGGCGACAGCGATGGTCGCCGTGAGCAGGAGGACTGCTATGAGGAGGGAGCGAGAGATCGACGCTAACGCCATGTCAGGGACTCCTTTACGCGGTCAGCGGCCTTGATGAGCGGAGGGCCGAAGACAGGGAAGAAGATGAGGTTTGCGCTGAGGTGGACGGCCATAAAGAAGAGCGCGCCCGGATTGAAGAGAGCGATGCCCAGCCAGCGGGCGTACTCGCCGCTGCCGGCGATCACCGCCCAGTGGTAGCCGGTGTATATGTTGGTCGCAAGGTCGTACATCGGCGTTGCAACGAGCGCCGGCAGCAGGAACGCGAGGGAGACCACTCCGGGCCGGAGCCGGATGCGGTCAGGGCTGACGAACCGGCGAACGACGGCGCCGGCAGCTGCGTAGAGCGTTTCGGACGCCATAAGGGTTAGGAGAAGCTGCGGGTGCGCGACGCCCCAGGGGTTTATCTGTCCGTACACGAGCCATGCTGCGACCGCGACCGTGGCGCCCCGGCGGAGCCCGAGCGTGTAGCCGGCGACGAACACGAGAAGGTCGAACAGCTTTACGTTGGGCAGCGCGGCGAGAGCGTAGTTCGACGCGAGGATAAGAGCGACGAACGCTCCGGGCGCGACGGCCTCGCGCAGGACGGCGCCGGGGATGCGCCGCGGGGCGAGCGTCTGGAGGAGCGCGCTGGGGAACGAGTCTCCACTCGGGCGAGCCGCTGTCTGTTGCATCTCTTCTTCGTTCTCCTCTCCGGCTACCGGCGGCGCCGGGGCTGTTCTGAAAGCAGCCCCTGTCCGCCATGGGGACAGGGGCTGCAGGTTGCCGCGCCTTCCGTCCCCGTGCTATCGCGGGGGGGGACTCTCGGCGTTCCGGACCGGGCTCGTCTTCCTGCAGAGAGCGGAAGACCTACCGTTGCGTGCCAGCGCCGGACTTTGACCGGCTTCACGGATGCCTGCTAGGCGCACGCCGAGAGTTCTCTGTTGTTCAGTCTACTATACTCCGCCTCCGGATTGTTGGCTATACGCGGAGGCGCCGGTATCATCGGAGCCGTGGACGACGGCGACTTCATGGCGCTTGATGTCGAGACGTCGGGCGGCTCGATGAACAACTTTCCCCGAGGCTTTCAGCTGCTGCTCACGGGCACGCGATGCGGCGGGCTGTACAGTATGTATACGGGGGAGCGCGAGAGCCTGGAGCAGCTGCGCGATCTGCTCGCCGCGTACGATGGTCTGGTGGTTACGTTCAATGGGGAGAAGTTCGACCTGCCAATGATCGACTACTCCATGCGCGAGACGCTTGGGGCCGGACTCGCGTCGCTCCGGCACTACGACTTGCTCGCGGAGATCACGCTGGCCGCCGGGCGCCGCATCAGCCTCGACCGCCTCTGCCTGTTCACGTTTGGCGAGCAGAAGGTGGAGTGGGACCACCGGGAGAACGCTCGGGCATGGAGGGAGTATCCGCAGCGGTTGGTCGACTATAACCGCATCGACCTCGACCTGACGCACGAGCTGTTTATGCGCGTGCTGCGAGGCGAGCATCTGTTTCTCGGCGACGCGACGGTGCTGCTGCCGCCGCCCAACGTCTAACGTACGGCTTAACGCCGGGCTGCAAACGTAACGATTCGCTGTCCGCCGCAATACGCTGTTTCGGGAGGCCTCATGTCTGGCTACGTTGTCCGCATCTCGCCGAACCATATGGATCCTGAGTACGCGATTGAGCGCCGGGAGCTGGGGGACGCTATCGAGTTGCGTCCGTGGAGCGCGACCGGCGACGAGGCTCTGGGCGAGGAGCTGCAGGACGCGGACGCAGTGATGACGTGGCGCGTTCCGATCGGGGCGCGGGTGATCGAACAGCTGGGGGCGTGCAGACTGATCATCCGCATCGGAGTGGGGTTCGACATCGTCGATATCGACGCTGCGCGGGAGCGCGGCATTCCGGTCTGCAATGTTCCGGACTACTGCGTAGACGAGGTGGCTGACCACACGATAGGGCTGCTGCTGGCGATTGCGCGCGGGATTGTGCGCTACAACGACAATATGCGCGCCGGCAACGAGCGCTGGGGCTGGTCGGGCGCGGCGCCGCTCTACCGGTTGTCCGGCAAGCGGCTGGGGATCATTGGCCTGGGACGCATCGGCGCTGCAGTTGCGCGCCGCGCCCAGGCGCTTGGTCTGCAGGTCGCCTTCCACGACCCGTATGTTCCCGACGGGACAGACAAGATGCTGGGGCTGAGGCGGCTGGAGATGGCCGAGCTGCTGGCGGAGTCGGACATCGTAACCTTCCATACGCCGCTGACGGCGGAGACCCGAGGGATGGCGGATGCGGCGTTCTTCGGGCGGCTGAAGCCGGGCGCCGTAGTGCTGAACACATCGCGCGGGGCGGTTATCGACGTCGACGCTCTGGAGCTGGCGATGCGCGAGGGGACGGTGGCTGCCGCGGGCTTGGACGTGCTGCCGGTCGAGCCTCCCACGCCGGAGCCGGGCCTTATTCGCGCCTGGCGGGCCGGGGAGGAGTGGATACGCGAGCGGCTGGTGTACACCCCGCACTCGGCCTTTTACAGCGAGGAATCGGAACTGGAGATGCGCGCGAAAGCCGCTCGCACCGTCCGCGACGCGCTGGAGGGAAAGGGCGTCCGGAACCGGGTGAACTGACCCTTATGGCCGGCGGCGCGCCGGAAGAGTTGGGGCGAAGGAGTCCGGAGGCACACGCAGGGGGCGCACCTTGCGCCCCCTGCGTTCGTTCGCCTTGGTTGCGCCGCCGCGCTAGGAGGGGCGGCCGGTGAGGCCCCAGCCGTAGAGGTCGACGGAGCGCTTGCCGTCCTTGAGGGAGGCGATGGTGCCGGCCTCTTTCTCTTCGCGGGCGATGGACTTCTCGGTCACCTCGGCGATGCGGGCCTGGGGGACGACGACGACGCCGTCGCGGTCGCCGACGACGAGGTCGCCTGGGAAGACCCAGATTTCGCCGATGCGTATGGGGATGTTGACTGCGCCGTAGGCGTCGAAGTTCTTGGTGGTGCCGCGGATGCAGAGCCCCGCGGAGTAGACGGGGATGCCCTCGCCGCCGGCGTAGAGGTCTTCGAGGAGCTGGCCGTCGCGGACGCAGCCGTCGATGACGAGCCCTTCCATTCCGACCTGCTTGGAGGCGTGGCTCATAATTTCGCCGAAGTAGCCGGCCTCGTGGAAGCGTCCGGTGTCAACGACCATAACGTCGCCGGGCTGCGCGTGGTAGATGCCGCGGTGGAGCCAGAGGTTGTCTTTGGGCGGGGAGAGGACGGTGAGGGCAGGCCCGCAGATATACCAGCTAGGGGAGACGGGTTTGATGTAGGAAGGGAGGGCGCCGATCTGGCCGCCCGCCTCGTGGATGGTTGCGGTGCCGATTCCGCGGACGGCCTCGATAAGGGCGGCGTCGGGGCGAGTTGCTGTCTGGGTCATAGCTTCTCCTAGCGTGCGAGCATCTGCTCGTAGTTGATGCCCATCACTTCGACGACGGACTTGCCGGCCATAACGTCGGCGGCCATCGCCTGCTCGCGGGCCACGATATTCTCGGCCTCGGGGACGACCTCGGCGACGCGGTCTTGAGGGACGACGACGACGCCGCTGTTGTCGGCGATGATGTAGTCGCCGGGAGCGAGAGAGACGCCGCCGATTTCGATAGGCTCGTTGGCGGACTCTTCGACGATGCGGCCTCGGGCGGTGAGGGGAACGGCGGCGCGGGCGAAGAGGGGCAGGCCGAGGCCCTTGGCCTCGTCGACGTCGCGTGATGCGCCGTCGATGATGACGCCGGCGACGCCTCTGGTCCTGGCTGCGGTCGAGAGGATGCCGCCCCACCCGGCGACATCGGTGCGTCCCCGGTGGTCGCAGACGATGATGTCGCCCGGGTCGGCGGCTTCGACTGCGGTGGTGCCGAGGTGCCGGGTGGTTGTTTCGTTGCCCTTGGACTTCAGCTTGAAGGTGACGGCCCTGCCGGCGATGCGTCCGGTCTCATAGAGGGGGAGGATGCCGATGACCGTTCCCTTGATGCCCAGCTTGTCCTGGGCGTCGGAGACTGCGCAGGTGTCGAGCTTGGCGAGGCGCTCGACCCACTGATCGACTGCCATGAGGTGGCCTCCTGGGCTAGGCGCCGACGTAGGCGATGAACTGGATCTGCATCTCCATGCCGCCGGCGAGGGCGTCGTACTGGATGGTGTGGCGGGTGGGGCGGTTCTCCTCGTCGGGGAACATAGCGACCCACTGCTCGTTGACGAGCGGGCGGATGTCGCGGCTCTTGACGTAGACGTTCATGTGGCAGATGTCGTCGGTGGTCCCGCCGGCCTCGGTCACGATGCGCCGGACGTGCTCGAACGCCCAGCTAGCCTGTTCGGCGAGGTCGGAGGGCATCTCGTTGGTGTCGGGGTTGAGGCCGCTGACGCCGCCGGACGTAACGATGGGGCCGGTCTTGGTGGCGGGAGGGATCGGCTGCCCGGAGTGCCAGTTGCCGGGGATGTGGATCACTTGTCTAGCCATGAATGGCGCCTCCAATAAGGGAGAGTGTGCGGCGAGAGTATAGGTTGGAGGAGCGGAGAGCGTCAAAGCGCGTGGGGTCGTGAGCGCCGGCGCGCTGCTAGGAACGCGTGCGCTCCCCAGACCCCCTGGGGATGGCGGCGGCGGGCGGATTGCTGGTCAGGCCGTCGCAGCCTCGCGCGCGTTGGCCTCTTCAACGAGGCGGTGGATGGCCCGGACCTGGCTGCTGAAGGCGAAGGTGAGAGCGGTTACAGCGATGACGGCGGCGCCGCCAATGACGATGGCGAACGGGGTGCTGGTGTAGGAGGCTACGAACCCGGCTTGCAAGGCGCCGAGCGGGGCGAGGCTCCACATCACGCCGCGCAGTCCCATTACGCGTCCGCGGTACTCGGTGGGGACGAGCAGGTTGAGCAGCGTGTTCGACGCGGTCTGGAAGATCGAGTAGAGGCCGCCGCTCGCCGCAGCCATGGCGAGCGCGAGCCAGTACCACTGCAAGGCGCCGTTCAGCCCGAAAACGAGCACTGACGCGCCGAGCAGGCCGGCGCCTCCGCCGAGCATGAGGGCGCGGCTCTGCTGCTGCCCGTAGGAGGCGGAGAGGAAGATGCCGATGAGCCCTCCGGCGCCGCTGGCGGTGTGGAGGAGGCCGAGGCCTTCCGGGCCGAGTCCCAGGACGTCGGCGGCGTAGGCGGGGAGCAGCCACTGGTAGGAGAGGCCGAAGTAGCCGATGGAGAAGCTCATCATGAGCAGAAGGAGGAAGATGCGGTTTCGGGCGACGAACCTGAGCCCGTCGGCGATGTCGTGGAGGACGGTGCGGCCCGTGGCGCGTTTCATATTGGGCAGGGCGATGGTTACGATGGCGACGGCCATGACGGCGAACCCTGCGGCGATGAGGTAGAAGGCGACGGCGGCGCCGAGCCGGAAGTCGCCGGTGAGGGCGCCGACGAATGGCTATAGGCCCTGCGGCGATCATCGGCGCGAAGACGCGCGTGCCGTTCCATACGCTCTGGTTGAGAGCGGTGGCGAACATAAACTGGTTGCGCTCGATGAGGGCGGGCCAGACGACGCGCCGGGCAGGCTGGTCGAGCGAGGTTGAGACGCCGATGAGGAAGGCTGAGGCGACGATGTGCCAGACCTCGACGCGCTCCAAGAGCACGAGCGTGGCCAGAGCCACGATCGTGATGGCCGCGGACCCCTCGCCGATGAGGATGAGCCGTCGTGGGTCGAGGCGGTCGGCGAGAGCTCCGGCGAGGAGGTTGAAGATGATGGAGGGTATAGCCTGAGCGGCGGCGACGAGTCCGAGGGCGACTTCCTCGCCGGTCATGTCGTAGACGAGCCATCCCTGGGCAGTGAGGAGCGCCTGGTGGGAGGTGACGCTGGCGACGAGTCCGAGCCAGTAGCGGCGGTAGTGCCGTCGACGGAGGACGGTGAGGAACTCGAAGCGTGGGGCAAGGGCGGCGCGCATTGCGATAACGTTACGCCGAGAGGGGCGGGGCCGTCGAACGGGTCACTGGGTAGAGGATGCAGGGAGGGGCGGGCCGCGCGGCCTGCGCGCCGCAATGCAGACTATTGGGCCGGCGGCGTGCGAAGAGGCCGTGCGAGTAGGGGCGGCTGGGAGAGAGTGTAAACGGCGATGCTTGGTTCGGCGATAGGGCGGGCGCGCTCCGGGTTCTACGGGTGGCGGATGGTCGCGCTGATGCTCGGGCCTCGGTCGGCCGGGAACGGCGTGTACGTGTTCGGGAACACGCTGTTCGTGATTCCGCTGGAGGAGGCGCTCGGCCTGAACCGCAGCTTGTCGTCGGTGATGTTTGCGGTTGGGGGAGTGATAGGCGGGCTGTCGGCGCCGGTGAGCGGGATGCTGATGGACCGGTGGGGGCCGCGCCGGGTGCTGCTGTGGAGCGTCGTTACGGGCGCGGCGGGGTACTGCCTGTTCGCGGCGTCGCCGAATGCGCTGTTTGCGTTCATCGTGTTCCTGGGGCCGATAAGCCTGGTGATGCTGAACATCGCCTTCAACGCGTCGTCGGGAGTGATCAACAACTGGTTCAACCGGTACAAGTCCACGGCGTTCGCGCTGATGCAGGGCGGTTCGGGCCTGGGGTCGCTGGCGATCATTTCGGGCTTGGCCCTGGCGATCGACGCGTGGGGCTGGCGGCAGGCGTCGGTGCTGGCCGGAGCGATCATCGTGGGGCTGGGGCTGCCGACAGCCCTCGCGACGCGGAACACGCCGGAGGAGATGGGGCTGCATCCGGATGGCGAGGCGCCGGCGTGGGGGTCGACGTCTTCATCGCCGGCTGGACTGGCGGGTCCGACGGCAGGGCAGGCGCTGCGAACGCCGAGCTTCTGGATGATGGTCGCAACTACGACGCTGTTCGGCGGGGCGATGTCGGCGCTCGGCATCCACTTCGTGCCGGTGATGGTGTGGAAGGGGATGACGGAGGTGGAGGGAGCGCTGATGCTGACGATGTGGGCGCTGGGGAGCGTCGTGACGATCGTCTCGGTGGGAGCGCTGGCCGACCGGTTGGGGGAGATTTCCGGTGGGAGGAGCGGCATGCCTGTTCGTCGGCGCGGGCGTGCTGCTGCTGAACATCGGCGGCGCCGGGCCTGCGTTGTGGCTGGCTGTCGCGCTGTTGTCGGCGTCGAGCAGTCTGTATCCGCTGATGTGGTCGATACTGGGGGAGCTGTTCGGCCGGCGCTCGTACTCGACGATTCGCGGTTACGTGATGGCTGCGCAGGCCGGGGGAACGCTCGGCGGGCCGATAATGGCGGGCGCAGTGTACGAGGCGACAGGGAGCTATGCGATGCCGCTGTGGGCGTTGAGCGGTATGTGGGCAGGCGCCGCGATTCTGATGTGGGCGACGCCGCGCAGAAGGTACGTGTAGGGCGCGCGCTCTGTCGTTGCGCAATCTCTCCCCGGCGAGCGGGGGAGATTTGCGCAACTGTTGCTGTTCCCTGAGGCGGAGACGCCGCGGATAAAGGGCGAGGTTCGGCGCTGCCGGACGCTCTCACGGGGAGAGCGCGGCAGACGCGCCTAGTGCGCGCCGGGGGCGGAGGAGCGCTCCTCCCGGTAGAAGACCTCTTCAGGGAAGATCTCGTCCCAGGGCTGCTTGGCGGCGCTGAGTCCCTGTTCGAGCGAGAACTGCTGCGCCATATCGAAGGCTTTGGCGTTGGCCTCGATGCCGTAGGCGAACGGGTCGGGTCCGAACACGTCGTCGACTTCTTTCTGGAATTGGGGGCCGAAGACGAACAGCGTGGGCGGCAGGGAGCGCAGGCGTTCGATGGCGGCGCGCTTGGACGCTTCGAACGCCTCCATCAGGCTTACGGCGACCCACGGGTGCTTCTCGAGGATGCTCTCGCGGACGACGGTGACGTGGTGGGGCGGGAAGACGCCGTGCTTCCTGAAGAAGCGGACAGCCTCGGCCTTGGGGTCGGAGAAGAGGGTGGGAAACTCGGGGTCGTTGCGGAGGTCGCGGCTTTGGACGCGATCGATGCCGGAGCCGCGGACGGAGCCGATGCCTATGGAGGCGTCGAGCTGGCCGTCGAGGTACATCGAGCTGAAGTCGGTGGTCGCGTGGCGGAGGTCGAGCCGTTCGGGGAGTCCGAGGCCGGCGTCGCGGGAGGCGCCGGTGTGGCTGTAGTGCTCGCTGCGCTCCATAAACCAGGTCATATCTTCGGGCTCGACGCCCCATTCGAGTTTGAGGATGCCGCGAGTCCAGAGGCCGACGGACTGCTGGTAGTCGCCGATGCCGAAGCGTTTGCCCTTGAGGTCTTCGGGGTGGTCTTGCCGGATGCCGGATGCCCTGCGGATGTAAACGTTGGTGTAGGAGAAAGTGCGGTTGTGGAAGACGGGGAGCATCCGGTACGGAAAGCCGAGCGGGCGCATTCGCAGATAGGAGGACATCGACATCTCGGAGACGTCGTACCGGTGGAACTTGATCTGTTCGTAGAAGACGCGCGGAACGGCGCCGGGCATGCCGTGGTAGTCGAGGACGATGCCGTCCGGCTGCACCTCGCCGGTGATGAGGGGCATAACGCGGTCGTAGGCGGTGATAGCGAAGGTCAGTTCGAGCTTGGACATAGCGCATCCTTTCAAGGGGGCCGTGTGCGGGGAATGATAGCGGATGTTGGGGGGCGCGGCCGGGGATGGCGTTGTTTGACACCTAAAATTGCCTTTGCTATCGTCGATCGATCCGCCACAGGTCGATGTTGGAGTGCGCGATGGTTAATATCGGCTGGCATTTTCGTCCGATGCAGCGGTCCGAGATTAGTCAGGACCCGATGGAGCGCGAGTTCTTCTCGGGAGAGTCGATAAGCGAACGGCTCGTTCGGGAGGCGATCCAGAACTCTCTGGACGCCGGCCTTGCGCGTGTTGACAGGAACTACAGGGATCCAGTGCGCGTTCGGTTCTCGCTCCATGGCGTTAGGGAGCCGCTGAACCAGAGAAGCGCGGACGTGTACGTTGCCGGGCTAGAGAAGCATTTGCAGACAGGACTTGACGCCGATGACGGATTTCGCCGAGACCCCCAGCTGAGCGGGTTGCTCACCAGCGCGGGCATGCCGTTCCTGGTAGTTGAGGATGCAGGGACGGTTGGACTGGAGGGCGATTGGGAGCGATACGACGATTCAGCGGACGACCCTGCGGAGAAAGAGCACTTCTATTGGTTCTTTCGCAACGTAGGGCGTTCGGGAAAGACGGCTGAGGATGCGGGGTCTTGGGGGCTCGGCAAGTGGGTGTTCCCGGACGCATCGCAAGCGAGCGCGTTCATTGCGGTGACGCGGCGGCGCTCGGATGGCGAGACGCTGCTTATGGGACAGTCAGTGCTGCGCAAGCACACTATCGAAGGTAAGCGATACGCGCCGTACGGGTACTTTGCGGAGACGGACAGCGAGGGTTTCTCACGCCCGTTGCGTTTTTCGAAAGAGAGTCATCGTCCCATCATCGAGCAGTGCCTTGTTGACTTTGACTTGCGGCTGCGTGACCAGAGCGGGCTGTCGGTCGTCATTCCGTTTCCCCGAGTAGAGGGTGAGCAGATAAGCAAAGAGCGGGTGCTCGCGGCTGTAATCCACAATTATTTCTACCCCATCATCCAGAGGCGATTGGAAGTGACTGTGGACGACAGAGGCGATGAGGAGACGATTAGTGCGGACACAATAGATGACGTTGCGGAGAGATTGCCGCTAGACACAAGCGGAGAACGCAGCAGAGGGGGCTACCTACGCCTCTTCCGGATGTGCCGCGAGTCGGAACAAGTGGAGCATGTGGAGCTGAACAGTCTTCCGCGCAACATGCAGGACTACTCGGATCGAGAACGAGTAGCCGAGATGCGGCGGCAGTATGAATCGGGCGGCTTACTGGCGTTCCGCGTTCACACTAGCGTTAAGCGGCGGGGCAGCGGCCGTGATGAGTCCACGAGCTTTCGCCTCTACATACAGAAGGACGTGGCGCTTTCGCAAGGACATGACTATTACGTCCGCGGGTCTCTGGCGATACCTGAGGAGGACCATCTGGGGAACCGTTCAGCGCGGTCCTTGCTGGTAGTGGACGAGCATGAGCCCTTGGCGGCGATGCTGCGAGACTCGGAGCCTCCGGCGCATACATCCTGGCGGCCCCAGGTCGAGCGGGTTGCCAAGCGATGGGTTGGGCCGCAGTCCCGGATTAAGCGTGTACGCGAGGCGCCAGCTGCACTCCTCAGTATTTGGGAGGCGACGCCGGTTGGGCTGGACAGGGATGCGCTTGCCGACATCTTCCCTGCCGGCGGCGGCGAGCGCCGGAAGAGAGACTCCGAGGGCAAGCTGCCGGATGGGCCGAAGCCTATAAAGCCTGACGTGTCTGTTTCTCATCCCCAGTTTGATATCCAGCAACTCCAAGGCGTCCGACGCGGGTTCAGAGTGAAGTTCCCAGGCGATTTGAAGAGTCCGCCGGACCGTGTGCGACTGCGCGCCGCCTACGAGACTCCTCGCGGCAACCCGATGAACAGCTACAACGAGAACGACTTCCGATTGTTCGGGCCGATGGCGCTCACTGTGGAATGCAGTGGCTGTCGCATAACTCCTGGGGACAAGGGCAATGCGCTGGTCCTGGAGGTCGACGACCCGAGGCAGTTCTCCGTCACCATACGGGGCTTCGATCCGCACAGGGATCTGCTGGTGGACGTGCAGGCGGTTATCGATAGGCCGTTAGGAGATGCGAGGTCGGACGGATGAAGCGCAGACTGAATTTCACGGCACGGAAGCGCATAGACCAGCAGCGTGTCGCAGTCAAAATCGAGACCCGTGAAGACGAGGCTGCTCCTGCGTTTACCGTGGTGATGGACTTGAAAGGCCTGGACTTGCCGCCTGAGGCTGATGTGATTATCGAGGCCTACAGTGGGCGGGCTGTCCTTAGGTTTCCGTGGGGGAAGGTGGGCGCTCTTGCCCCGCCTCTGGACCGGCGGTTGGCGGATATGCCGATAAACCCATCCTTCCGTGTGAAAGTGATTAAGCCGGGTGCATCGGGAATGCTGCTGGCGATGGCGATACAGAGTGAGGCCGCACAGGGAAGAAACGCATGGCTCGCTAGTGTGGCTGAAAGGCTGTGATTTGGGGAAGGAAGTCTGGCGGCTGCAATTTCCGGGTACGGGGGCCCCGACGCTGCTGGTGAACAACAACATCCATGGCATTGGCGAGGCAGTGCGAAGCGACCGCGCATTCCGCGCTCTTGTGATGCCGGAGGTGCTGCGGGCCATGCTGACTCGGGCGTTGGTTGTCGATAGTTGGGATTTGGACGACGATGAGGGTGACTGGAGCGACTTGGTGCGTTTTGTGCGGGGCTTCTACGACGAGGAGCTTGCTCCCACAGTAGGCGGCGACGACCCCGTGGCCCGTATGGAATGGATAGACCAGGCGGTAACCGCGCTCACACAGCGCCACTTCCGGGCGAGCGATATGTACGCGACAGCATTGAGGATAGCATGACCGGCGCAACAGAAATAAAGGTATGTAAGTTCACCAGAGATGGAATGGATCTTGCAAAGCGGTATCTAAAATCGCTGCGCGACAGCGGCTGGACAGAACCTTTCCGGGGCATGTTGTCCGATCCGAGATATGCGGAGCCGGTTGAGCCGGAGGCGTACGTTGAAAGCCGCGCGTTCGCCAACCGGAGAGAGGCGGGGCAGTACCTGGCGGAACAACTGATGCCGTTGGCTGGAGCGGGGCTTGCTCATGACCCCGACGTGTGGTCGTGGCTTGGCATTTTCTATCTGGAGAAAGTGTTCAGGCACGACGAGCAGCATGTGCGCCGAATAAAGGAGTTCTCAGAGGCCGCGTACCTGATTGATCTCGTGGATCGGGATTCTCGCGATCGGTCGCATCACCGGTTGCTCATTGCGTACGATGTCTGGACGCGGTGCGGGGAGAAGGCGTGGTTCCTACTCGACGAAGTGGTGAGCAGCATGAGCCAGTTCACGCTACGGCTTGTGCAGGCGCCCGAAGTGTTTCGCTCGGAGGGAGTAATGGAACTTGCGCATAGGCTGTACGCCGACAGGGAGACCGGCAGGCTACGGAGCGGAAGTCTTGGCATGAGCAATGCGACTGCGCCGCCGGGCAGCTTGCCCCGACTGCTGGCGGTGCTTACTCAATTTTCCATGACATATGACGTTTACGGAATGGAGGCCGATCGACTGCTGCGGCTACTGCCGCCGGAGTTCGATCGCTTCCGTGCGGTTGCAGCCCCTACCCCCCGCTAGCCAATCTCCATGGTGCGGAAGACGCCTCGCTGGAGGGCGGCGGTGGAGAGGAGTTGCTCGAGGACGATGTGCGCTTCGGGGCGGCGGAGGTCGAGGGCCGAGGCGGCGATGGCCCGGTAGAGGACGCCCGAGCCCACGGTGGCGGTCGTTTCGGCGCCGATGCGGCCGGGGAGCTCGATGCCGAGAACGAGGGCCATTGCCTGCGCTTGCAGTTCGCCGACGCCGGAGGCGTGCGTTTTCGTGAGGGCGCGCCGCTGGTGGAGGAGGGTGTATCCGTGTTTGTTGCGCCGGATGCTGACGGCGGTCTCGCCGCGCGGGCGGTTGATGAGCCGCTCGGCGTAGTCGAGGGCCTTGACGCGGGAGAGGGCCATGGCTATCCGCGGTTCTGAATGCCGAGGTTGAAGCCCAGGTAGCGGGCCGCCACCGCGACTCCAAGGGTCATGAAGACGATGAGCGCTCCGACGACGGAGGCTTCCTCGAAGCGTCCGTCGATGATGTGGTCGAGCTGGAGCAGGGCCAGCGGTCGGTTCGACGAGGTGGTGAGGATGGCGATGTGGCTTACGGCGCGGGTTGCGCCGACAAACGCGAGGGTTCCGACTGCGATGAGCGTGGGGGCCATGAGCGGGATGACGATGCGTCTGAAGGTGTAGAGCCACCCTGCGCCCGATAGCCATGAGGCCTCCTCCAACTCGGTGCTGATCTGGAGGAGGTTGCTCTTGAGCAGCTGTACGCCGATGGTCATGGAGGTTACCGAGACGGCGGCGATGAGCGCCCAGTGCGTGCCAAAGAGCGGGCGAAGCAGGGGGATGTTCAGGAGCATCAGCATAAGGCCGAGACCGAGGACGATGCCCGGTATGGTGATGGGCATCCAGGAGACGAAGTCCAGGACGTGGCGTCCGAAGAATTTGGTCTTGACTACGATGTAGGCAATCGTGGAGTAGACCGTCATTGCGATGCCTGCAGCGCCGAAGGCGATGATCAGCGTGTTCCGTACGGAGCTGATGAAGATGGGGTCGGCGAAGACGTCCGTCCAGTTTTGCAGAGTGAACGGAGATCCGGATACGTCGAAGAAACCGAACAGCTTCATAAAGGTGCCGAGCATCATCATGCTCAGGGGCACGATAGTGATGAGGCTGACGAAGAACATCGATGCGGCGAAGGCGACCCAGCGGAACCTGCCGAGAGGGAACAGTTGAGGTTTGAACTGTCCGGTGATGGTAGTGTAGCGCCTGCGCCGCAGGTTCCACTGTTGCAGGAGGATGAGCGGGGTCATCAGTACGAGCACCGAGACGCCCAATGCAGTGGCGTTAGCGAAAGAGGGGGGCTGCTTGGCGACTTCGCGGAAGATGAACGTGCCGTAGTTGAAGAACTGGATAGGAGGGCCGAGCACGCGCTCGATCTCAAAGCTCTCGAGCCCAAAGAGGATGCCGAGCAGGACGACGGTCATGATGGCGGGGGTCATGACGGGCATAACGACGCTGAGGAGCGTAAGGGGGCCGTTGGCGCCGCACACTCTTGCCGCTTCCTCCATTGAGGCGTCCATATTCTGAAACACGGGCCTGAGGAGGATGGCTTTCACTGCGATCGTTTTGGTGACGAGGTGCAGCCAGACGATTCCGGCCATCGAGTAGATATTGAAGGGGCCGCTGCCGCCAAAGACTGCCGCCCATGCCTGGTTGAGGAGGCCGAACTCGGGCGCGAGGAGTAGGATGTAGCCGAGCACTACGGGAAGCGTGGGGAGGAAGAAGGCGACCCAGAAGGCGAGGTCTACCCACTCCTTTCCCGGGAGATCGGTGCGCGCGGTGAGCCAGGCGAGGGTGATGCCTACCGGAGTCGCGATGGCTTGCACTATCGCCACGATGAGGATGGTGTTGAGCAGGGCCTGAACGAGGCCGGGGTTACGGTACGCGGACACCCAGTTCGAGATTCCCCAGCCGTCGCGCGGAGTGAAGACGCCGTCGCCTATCTTGAAGCTGTCCACGAATAGCAGAATTATGGGATAGAGGACGATGACTCCCACCCATACGATGACTATGGTGAAGAGGATGGCCTTGACTTCCAGCCGGAAGGCGGGGCGCAGCTGGCCTACTCCAGTCGCCATGCGCTCACTGCTCCTTCGGGGAGGCGCACCGTAAGGGTGTCTCCTTCCTTTTTACGGGTGTCGCGCGGGAGCGAGATCATCACGGAGTTCCCGGCGATTTGCAGATAGCATTCGTACCGATCGCCTATGAAGAGCAGGTTCTCGATAACGCCTTCCAGCAGGTTGGACGCGAGGCCGGGCCCATCGTCGACGACGACGTCCTCAGGCCGTACCGAGATGGTCACGGCGTCGCCGACAGCCAGGCCCTTTGCAATATGCGCCCTGGCAGTTACGCGTTGAGCGCTGCCGTCGACGCTCACCTCGAGCGTCCCTGAACCGTCGCTGGAGACGATAGAGCCGGGGAGCTTCAGCAGCTTGCCGAGGAAATCGCGCACGAAAGAGTCCTCGGGGCGCTCGTACAGCGTCTTGGGGTCAGCGACCTGGATGGCGCGCCCGCTGCTCATAACCGCGATCCTGTCCGACAGGCTGAGGGCTTCCGTCTGGTCGTGGGTTACGAACAGGACGGTGATGCCGAGCGTCTTCTGGAGCTGCTTTACTTCGACGCGCATCTGCTCGCGCAGTTTCGAATCAAGGTTGCTGAACGGTTCATCGAGGAGAAGCACCGCGGGTTCGTAGATGAGGGCTCTTGCAAGAGCGACGCGCTGCTGCTGGCCTCCGCTAAGCATAGGCGCGGGGCGGCTTTCGAGGCCTTCCAGCCCGACCAGATTCAGCACGCGCTCCACCCGTTCCTGTATCTCTCTGCGCTTGACCCGCCGGAGACGGAGCGGGTAGCTGACGTTGTCGAAAACGTTCATGTGGGGCCAGATGGCGTAGGACTGGAAGACCATGCCCATCATGCGCCGGTGAGGCGGAACGAACGTATTGCGGGGGACGGAGGCGACCAGTAGGTCGCGGATCCATATCTCGCCGCCATCGGGCTGTTCGAGCCCGGCGACAAGGCGGAGCGTCGTCGTTTTGCCGCAGCCGCTTGGCCCGAGGAGCGTGAATATCTCGCCTGCCTGCACGTCGAGCGAGACTTGGTCGACGGCCTTGGTTGCGCCGAAAGTTCTGCTGACGCGGTCTAGCCGCAGGATGGTGTCAGTCATAAGCGGCCTGGGGAGGCATCCGGCGAGCCACAGGCATATCCTGTGGCTCGCCGTCCTGGGAAAGCCGGCTGCCCGAGAGGCGCGGGCTTTCCCCTCTTACCCGCAGCGTCCGGGCTCACTGGATCAGGACGCCCTGCACGAGTTCTGCGAAGCGTGCGCGGTCTTCCGAAAGCGCTTGGTCCTGGCTTAGCCGGTAGTTCTGGAGATCGTCTTCTGTCACGGTCAGGTTGCAGCGGCCGCATTGCACGTCCGTACGACGGCTGTTGGTCGGCACCGCCTCGTTCCAGAGCTGCTGGTGTTCTTTGGTGAGCAGCCAGTTGACGTACACCTTCGCGGCGTTGGGGTGGGGCATATTGTTGTGGAGCTGGAGGGACTCGCACGCGTTGCTGAGGCTGGGAGCTTCTTCACTGAGAGACTCCAGGTTGCTGAGGTCGACGCCCTCCGCTTCGAAGTCCCGCAGTTCGTTCGTGTCGACGGTCGTTGCGATGGGGTACTGGCCGCGGAGCAGGAACTCGATCTGCTGTCGGTGGTCTCGTATCACGACTGGTTCGTTCGCGAGGAATTCATTCAGCCAGTCCTCGCCATAGAGAAGCATCTGCATCATCATCGTGTTCTGAGCGGCGCCGCCCTCGGAACTGATGGAGATGATTTGGCCCTTCCACTTGGGGTTCGACAGTTGTTCGACGGAGCTGAGTTCGGACTCCGGGATGATGTCGCGGTTGACCCAGAAGCTCTCTCCGGCGGAAGAGGTGAGCACGATGGGCCATGCGAATTGCTTGGTTGTGTCGAGCCAGACGCCGTCGATGCCGCCGAGCCAGACGTCCGGGTCGCGCACCTCGGGGAGGATGAACCATTCGTCGAGGTCGAGCACAGCGTGAGTGCTATTGGTGTGCATAGCGCTGAAAGTCGTCGTGTCGGCGCCGCCGATACGGATGTCGAAGTTGTGCTGTCCGAAGCCTGCCTCCCGGATGACGAGCGGCCAGAGGTCGCGGCTGTTGAACGGCTGATGCTCAAGGGTGATGTTCGGGAACGCCTCGGCCCATCCCTCGTTCATGGCGCGGCGCCGGCCTTCGCCGCCGCAGGAGGTGACGGTGACCTTGCCTTCCTGTTCCGCGGCGGCGATGGTCTCCTGCCATCGGATCTCCCATTCGGGTTGCGACGGGGTCGGCGTCGGAGTGGCTGCGGGGACGGGAGTAGGCGTAGGGTTGGGAGTAGGGGTTGCTGTGGGATCTGCTCCGCACGCGGCCAGTAGCGCGGCGACAGCCGCCAGCAGCATTACGATCGGGGCGCGTCGTTCATTGAACCGAGGCATGATCTTCTCCCTGGCCGTATTTGAGGCGCGGGCGGCCCACAGCGGTGGTCAGCGCGCCGCGGCGGTCTTCTTCAGGTGTTTTCTCCAGGATGCGCGCCAGTCCTCGCCGGCGGGAACGACGGCGTCCGCGCAAATCAGGTCATCGTAGTCGTTGCGGGCCGGGTCGCGCACTACGTTGGGCGGGTCTGCGCCTTCCTGGACGGCGCGGATGGCCTGGAGCAGCAGGCGGCGGTGCGCGGCGATGGCTTTGTCGGTCTGCCCCAGGTGCTCAACCGAACGGTCCTGGATGGCGCCCTGCGTCTCCGTTGCATAGAGGTCGTGCACGACGAAGAAGCGGCCCATGCCGATGAAGGTTGAGGCGACCATCTCCTCGCGGTCTTGCATGAACCGGTTGCCGAGGTTGCGGCGTGGAGTCCACCCGTCGCCCATCTCTGCGTAAAAGTCGTTGCGAAGCTGCTCTTTGTCCAGCGGGCCTCCGCGCTTGAAGTTGACGCGAAACTTCCAGTGGTTGACGTCGTCTATGGGGACGTGCCAGTTGACATTGAAGGCGTCTACGCCTTGGGGGTTTGGGGCGAGGTTGGGGTAGACGAAGTTCGTTATGCGCACGTAACTCGCGCCGCCGCCGCCGTCGCGGACGGAGAAGATGCGCAGGCCGAAGGGCGTCTCCTCGACTTCTATAGTGGGGCTTACGTCGTGAGTGAAGTAGGAGTTCGTGGAGCCTGCGCCCCCGACCACAGCGCGGGCGCGCTCGTCGTCGCGCAGGTAGCGGTGAAGGTAGGAGAGGTGCACGGGGTCGATGTTGCCCTCGTTGCCCTGGAGGTAGTTGCAGCCCGAAAACACCTTCGACACGAAGACCGATTCCTCGGGCGCGGTGAGGAACTCGTAGGCGGGGAGGAGAGGCGGTTCGCCCGGCCCCATATAGGCGAGGATGAACCCGCCGGCTTCGACGCAAGGGTAGGCGGGATGCTTGATCTTCTCCTTGAACGTGCTGTCCCTGGGCTCGCCGGGCTGTTCGAGGCAGTTGCCGTGGACGTCGTACAGCCAGCCGTGATAGAGGCAGCGCAAGCCGCCGTCCTCGACGCGTCCGTAGCTGAGGTCGGCGGCCCGGTGCGAGCAGTGGATGCCGAGCAGTCCGGGAACGCCGTGATCGTCGCGGAAGAGCGCAAGGTCTTCGCCCAGAATGCGGAGGGGAATGGGGGCGCCGCCCGGCGGCAGCTCTTCGGCGAGGGCGACGGGATGCCAGTAGCGGCGGAGCATTTCGCCGCCCGGCGTGCCCGGCCCGGTCCTGGTGAGGAGGTCGTTGTCTTCCGGGCTGAGCATGCCTTCCCCTCCCAGCGCCGTAGCTCTGCCGGCGTTTGCGCTCCGATGCCAGCAACCTAGTCCGTTGCGCTGTTAAAGTCAATAAGAGTATGCCGATTTTGCGCGTTATGGGGGCGTAGCAGTGCGATTTATGCTCATTGACAGGGGGAACGCCAATCCATACAGTCACGGAGAGCGGCATACGCGAACGGACGGAGCACGGGAGGAGCCATGCTTACTCGCGAGGACAACGAGTTGATGACCCGGGTTGGCCCGGGCACGCCGACGGGCGACATGATTCGGCAGTACTGGACTCCATTCATGCGGTCGTCCGACCTGCCCGATAAAGACGGGGGGCCGGAGCGCATTCGGTTGTTGGGGGAAGACCTCATAGTTCTGCGGGACACGAGCGGCCGGATAGGGCTGCTGGCCGAGAACTGCTCGCACCGCGGCTGTTCGCTCTTCTATGGCCGCAACGAGGAGGATGGGATCCGCTGCATCTACCACGGCTGGAAGTACGACGTTACGGGTCAGTGCGTGGAGATGCCCAACGAGCCTGCCGCGAGCAACTTCAAGAACAAGGTGCGTCAGCGCGCCTATCCATGCATCGAGGCGGGGGGGATGGTATGGGCGTATATGGGCCCGCGCGAGACTCCGCCTCCGTTGCCCGACCTGGAGTGGATGACGCTGCCAGAGTCCCACCGGCGGCTGACGCCGTTCCAGCGGGAGTGCAACTGGGTGCAGGCGCTTGAAGGCGATATCGACACGAGCCACCTGTACTTTCTCCATGGCAGGCTGAACCCGGACGATTCGCCCGCCCTTGGGGTGTGGCATATGGACAAGCACCCCAAACTGGAGGTTGTGCCCACGAACTACGGCGTCGTCTACGCGGCCAACCGCGAGGAAGACCCGGAGACGACCTACTGGCGCGTGACGCAGTTCATGTTCCCTATCTTCACGCTCTTCCCCGGTTACCCGGACGGGACGGTGCCGGGGCACATCTGGACGCCGCTGGACGACTACCACACGATAGTTTGGACAGTGCTGTGGAACCCGGTGACGCCTCTTGCGGAGCTGGGAGGGCCCACAGGGGCGATGGCGCGCGCCGGCAGCGGGGTTGGCGAGTTCCTGCCGCGGGGCTCCGAGGGGCTGTCGTGGTGGCGACCGGAGCTGAACCGCAGCAACCACTACGGCCAAGACCGCAAGGAACAGCGGGAGAGGACATTCACCGGCATCCCGACTATTCCGCTGCAAGACCAGGCGGCGACCGAGAGCATGGGGGCGATCTACGACCGGACGCAGGAGCACCTGGGAACCTCCGACGCGATGATCATCAGGGTGCGGCGGAGGCTGATCCACGCCGCGAGGGAGTTGCGAGAACAGGGCGTGACGCCGCCCGGCGTGGACAATCCGGAGTGGTACCGAGTGCGGACGACGTCGGCGACTCTGCCGAAAGGGGCGGACTGGCTCGATAGCCTCGACGAGTGGCTGAACGCCAAGTCCAACGAGATCCCCGAGGTGAAGCTTCAGGTTCCGGGGTAGACGCAGAATTCGCGCCAAGCCGCGGAACGGCTCAGCTGCGCGCATCCCCCCCCCGTCTGGTCGGCTTTCGATAGAGGGCCAGGCGGGGGATGCGCGTTGCGTTTTAGAGCGAGCCTGCGGCTCTGGCGGCTGCGACGTCGTCGGGGTGGCCCCAGGTCTCGAATCCCCCGAGGCCCTGCTCCTCGTTGAAGCCCATGCAGCTGATCCAGCGGCCGGTGACGCCGGAGCCGTCCTGGTCGGCGAGGTAGAGGGCGAGGGGCACGACGTTGTCGGCGCGCACGCGGCGCGGAGTCCAGTTCGAAGTGTCCTGCCCGAGCTTCATTCGTATCTCGTGGCGCACCTGCTCCTGCTCGTCGGAGCCGGTGGTTGCGGTGTGGCCGGGGAGCATCACGTTCGCCGCGATGTTGAACTGCTGGAGCTCTTTCGCGAGGTAGATGGTCATGGATCCCATGGCGGCCTTGGCGGGCTGGTAGGGGCCCTCGCGGCTGAGTCCGTAGAAGACGGATTCGCCCTGGCCGGACGCGTGGGCGTTGAGGAGCTGACTGGAGGAGGAGTTGATGATGCTGCCGCGGCGTTTCTCGATCATGGGTTGGGAGAACCGCTTGATGACGCGGAGGTTGCCGAAGACGTGTGTGCCGAACATCTTCTCCCACTCGCTGATGTCGGTTTCGAGGACAGTGACGCTGCCGTGGGATCCCAGATAGAGGTCGCGCTGACGCGTGCCGCCGTTGTTGATGATGACGTCCACGGTGCCGAACCTGTCGATTGTCCTCCGGTACATTTCGTCGACATGAGACTGGAGGGTGATGTCCATCGTCCCTATGAGGGCGTTGGGGTTGTCGGCGATCTCTGCGGCGAAATCGTAGTCGTCGTTGGAGACTCCCGTAGGAACCCAGGAGAGGTCGGTCGCGACGACTTTGGCGCCCTCCTTGAGGAACGCGCGCACCATCTCGCGCCCCATTCCCCGCGCGCCCCCGGTGATAAGCACTACTTTGCCTTCTACGGACATAGCCGCCTCCTTGATCTGCCGAGGTTGTCGGGTCAGGGAGTCCTGTCGAGGCGCTCCCTGACCTGGCGGGAGTATAGGGCGTCGCGGAGGCGCGCGCTTGCTACACCGCGCATTCTCCCTCGCCGCGTTCGAGCTTGTAGAGGATGGCCTTGCCCCAGTCGACGTAGGTGTCGAGGTTCTCCTTGTTGAGGGCGCCGACCTCGCGGTATTGGGAGGCGAGCTCCTCGAAAGGCGCGACGCCGACGCGGTCGACGAAGTCGTTGAAGCTCTCGCCGTCGTTCCGGTTCTCTTTATAGTGGGCGAGGATGTCGTCCATAAAGGCGGGGACGCGCTTGGCGGGGACTTTGCTCTTGACGCGTTTGCCGAAGCGGACGGGGTCCTGATTGCCGTAGTTTCCTGCGAGGAAGACCTCGTAGGCGGGGGCTTGTTGCCCCCCCTCGCCTTTGGCGGCGGCGCCGTGGAAGCCGATGTTGGCGATGTGGTGGCGCGAGCAGCCGTTGGGGCAGCCGCTGACCTTGACGTGGAGGCTGCTGATGAGCGGGTCGTCGATGTGTTCGTTGGCGCGTATGGAGCTGCGCAGCGCGTCGCCGACGCCCATCGACGAGGTGATGCCCATCTTGCAGCTGTCGGTGCCGGGGCAGGAGACGACGTCGGTGACGCCGTTGGCGCCGTCTTCAGCGAGGCCGATGGACTTGAGGTCGGACCAGAATGCGTGGAGGTGGCCCTCCGGCACCCACCGGTAGAGGAGGTTCTGCTCTGTGGTCGCGCGGATGCGGCCGCCCGAGTACTTGCGGGCGATGTCGGCGAGGACGGGGAACTGCCGCTCGTAGATGTCGCCGAGAGGCAGCGTTACGTAGACAGCGTAGTAGCCTTCCTGCTGTTGGGGGAGGGCGTTGGTGGCCTTCCACGCGACGAAAGCGGGGTCTGCAGGCTCGTCTGCAACGGGGACGAGGGGCGGGGGCTCGTCGATCATCTCCGGGGGGAGCTCCATCCAGGGGCTGGGGTCGAAGTCGGCCTTGGCCCAGTCTTCCTGAAGCTGCTGTTCGACTTCCGCTCTGAAAGCTTCGATGCCGATGCGGTCGACGTAGAACTTGACGCGGGCGCGCATCTTGTTCTTGCGGAGTTCGTTAGCGTTGTGGAAGACGCGGATGGCGGCCTCGGCGACGCGGAGGTAGTCGGAGACAGGGACGAACTCGGAGAGCACCCAGGCGGCGCGGGGCATGATGGAGGTTCCGCCGCCGACGCGCATCTCGAACCCTTTCACGCCGTCCTTGATCTTGGGGATGAACGCAAGGTCGTGGATGTCGGCGACGACGTCGTCGTTGCCGCCGCTGGTGAAGGCGGTCTTCCATTTGCGGGGGAGCACCTGCGTGTACTCGTGCCGGACGAAGTAGCGCGCGTAGGCGGTGAGATAGGGGGCGACGTAGAACGGCTCTTCGGGTTTTACGCCGGAGAGAGGATCGCCCGCGACGTTGCGGACGGTGTTGCCGCACGCCTCGCGCGTGACGAGCCCCGCCTCGCCGAGGATGCGCATCACGTGAGGAGTGTCGGCGAGTTTGACGAAGTGGACCTGCAAGTTCTCGCGGGTGGTGATGTGGCCCTTCTTGAGCGGGGTGTGCCTGGCGACGACCTCGCCGAACGCGTCCATCTGGTCGGCGGTCATGGCGCCGCCGGGGATTTTGATCCGCATCATCTGAACGTCGGGCTGGCGTTGGCCGTACACGCCCCTGACGAGGCGGTACATGATGAACTGCTCTTCGGAGGGCCACTGGCCGTTGAGGTAGCGGGTGGCCTCGGTCTCGAAGTCGTCGACCTCTTCGGGTATGTAAGGGAGGACGCCTTTGGAGTAGTCGAGCAGCTTCTTTTCAGCAGGGGTCTTGACGCCTCGGACTATGGGTATGGGAGCGGTGGTGGTCATTGCCTCTCCTAATGGGGGCTATTGGCGCGGCGGGCGCCCTAACGGAAGCGCCCTCCTCGGGAAGATTCGAGGAGGGCGCAACGCAGAACGGCGTGTTCGGTTAGCTGGGCCCTCAGGTCCAACAACAACAGGAGCACGTAACCATGATCGGCGCGTCCATACAACAAGCAGCATAGCACACGCCGAGAGCGGGCGCTACAGGGGGTTCGATGCAGCCACTGTTCAGAGTTGGCTGGTTGGGCGAACAACCCGTCAAGCCGATAACCGATTCCGTGCCTCCTCCATCCCGGATGGCTGTCGGCGGGGAGCAGGTCTTGCGCCTCGCGCGGCCCTCCTGCGCCTGCTGAAACCCTGTTGGAGAGAGGAGGCCGGGGGAGCGCACAGGCGCTCCCCCGGCCTCTGGGCGTTTCCGTTTCGATTGAGAGGCGGGGTTAGGGGGCGACCATGTCGCCGGAGACCTTCTTCTTGTAAGAGTTCCAGACGCCGTCGCGAGGCGGGTTGCCGCCGATGCGGCGCATGAGCTCCTTGAAGTGCGGGTACTCGTGCTGAGGCGGGCGGTCGCTTATTTCGCGGACAAGCGCTTCAGGGATGTACGGGTGGTCGGAGCCCTTGGCGACGAGCGCCCAGTAATTCATGCGGGCCTGCTCCTCGAGCTGGAGCATGCTGACGACGGAGTCCTCGGGGGTCTTGCCTGTCATCGAGGCGCCATGGCCCTGCATCAGCACGAACTTGTGGTCGCCGAGGGTGTTGGCGAGCTCCATGCCTTCCTCATCGCTCCAGACGGTTTTGGTGTGGGGGTAGAGGGGGTGAGGCTGGCCGAGCACCATCGGGGCGCCTTCCTGGGCCATGGGCCTGATGGGCTCGCCGAGGACGGTCATAAGGACGACGTTGCGCGGGTGCACGTGGACGACGGAGCTGACGTCGGGGCGCATCTTGTAGATGGACGAGTGGATCTTGACCTCGGAGCACTGGGTGGAGCGCGCAGGGCCGTCGATCTTGTAGCCGTCGAGGTCGCAGACGATCATGTCGTAGTACTGCATCTCCTCGAGGGCGTCGATGGCGTAGCCGCGGCCCTTGACGACGAACTTGTCGGGCTGGTTGGGGACGCGCATGCTCACGTGGCCGAGGGCGGCGGTGACGCCGGTGGCCAGGCCCATGTGGGAGAGGATGCGGGTCGCCATGGCGACTTCGTATTTGACCTCGTCGATCTCGCGTGACATAGGGAAGTCCTCCTCGGGGCTTGTGTAGCGGACAGCGGGCATCCTATCACCAGACGCCGGAGCGCGCGGCCCCCGCCGCGTGCGCGGAAGGGCGAGGCGGGATTCGGTATTATCGGCCCGGCTGCTGTTCCTGCATTCCAGTTCGCCGGAGGCTGATATGGCGCTGCAAGGCAAGGTAGTGATTATCACCGGAGGGGCGAAGGGGATTGGCCGCTACAACGCGCGGCTGTTCGCCGCCGAGGGAGCGCGGGTCGTCGTCGCCGATATTGCGCCGATGGACACCGTCGCCGCAGAGGTGCGGGAGATGGAGGGCGAGTTGCTGCCCGTTCCGACCGATCTGCGGGAGGAGGAGCAGGCGGCGGCGCTGATGCGGCAGGCGCACGAGGCGTACGGGCGCATCGACGTGCTCATCAACAACGCCGGCATCGTTCCGCATTTTCAGTGGGGGCTTCCGCACTGGGACCGGGTGCGCGATATGGAGATGAGCTTTTTCGAGAATGTGATGCGCACCAACCTTGGGGGAACGTTCCTGTGCACGAAGCATGCGATTCCCTATATGGAGGCGCAGGGGGGAGGCCACATCATCAACCTGGGACAGGGGACGCTGGTGCCTGAGGCTCGGGACGACGCGATAGGGTCGTGCATCTATTCGGTGTCGAAGCTGGCGATACGGGCGTTCACCAACAAGGTTGCGATAGAGGAGCGCGAGCACAACATCTGCATCGTGAGCATGGGGCCGGGCGGAGGGAGTATGCTCGGGCCGGACGGCAAGCCGCGCCGCGGGATAGCGACGGAGGAGGCGCCGGCGGAGGCCCGGGCGCGGATGGCCGGCGTGGCGGAGGTGGTGGGGAGGAAGTACCTGCTGGCCGCCGAGGCGCCGATGGAGCTGAGCGGGCATCAGATCGTGGAGAAGGACGGAGCCCTCGCTATCGCGGACGATGAGCCGGGGGCGTGAGCGGGACGCCAAGCGCGCAAAGCAAGGAGGAGGACGCTATGGGACGCCGTCAAGTGGTTGACCTGCCGGGCATGGGGCACCGGGCGCCGATTTCGCTGGCCGTGAAGATCGACAACATTCTGTACTCGTCAGGCATCAGCGGGCGGGACTCGGAGAACGACACGATGCCCGAGGACGCTGCGGGACAGGCGGCGGCGATGTTCCGCAACATCGAGCTGGTGATGGCGGCGGCGGGAGGCTCGCCGGACGACATCATCTATATGCAGCTGCGGCTGCAGGACCGGTCGCTGCGTGAGTTTGTGGACCCGCACTGGCTGGCGATGTTCCCCGACCCGGAAGACCGCCCGGCGCGCCACGCAGAGAACGCCGAGCTCGGCGGCGGCATGCTGATGCAGTGCCAGATCGTGGCGGTGCTGCCCTCGTCGTAGGAGGCGGGCGCCCAAATCCAGGGCGCTACAAGAGGTCGGTAAGGGAGAGCGACCAGACTTCTATATCGAGGCCGAGCGCTCTCCGCACGTCCGGGCTCAGGTTCTCGTCATCTCGGACATCCACGCTACGCAGCCAGTCGGGCAGGGGCGCGGATTCATCCGCTCGCCGAAGGTAAAAGCACTTCTGGGCAAGCCAGCGCCTCAGGTCGTCTCTAGGCTGGCGTCTGCGCTGTAGCTCCTGTTGCCGCACCCTGTCCAATTCATTACGACGCTGAATCTCCTCCCTGTACACCTCCGTGCGTCGGAACGTCGGGTCGTTCCAACGGTTGTGGTCGTCGCGGGGGCGTTCTGGCTCCCGGCTGCTCGTCTCAGGCATGAAGAAGTATAGGAGCCTGTGCTCGACCGGCGAATCGACGAGGCGCCGGAAGCTCTTTGTCATCACATTATTGTCCCCTCGTACGGAAGCGAACACCTCAGCCTCAATGCAACCTCCGATGTAACCTTCCTGGATCTCCGGTTCAGTAGACTGTTGGCCAAAGTGCAGGAGAAGTCCCTTCGTCCGCACTCTAGGGAATCTCTCGAGGATGTCTTCTGCGGCCGCGAGGATGGCCATTATTCTGAAACTGCGGTAGGCCTGCTCGGCTAGGCTCTGCGTTCGATCCAAGAGCGGATTGTGCCCGTGCTGCTCGAACTTCAGTCGGTACAGGACCTCCATAGCATTCTTGCCTTCTGGTCCCGAAATTCTATCTGCGAGTTCGAGAATGCTCCATCGCGCATAGGCAGCTGCATCGCGGACCATGCGCCGCTGAGCTTCGATATCTCCTTTATTCCTGACAAGTGGGGTCGCCGACTGGCCGTACACAGCGTCTCTTAGAACAGGCTGAGGTCTTTCGTCTCGGTCACCGGTTCGGGAACCCAGGTGCGGAGAACCTCCTCGATCATGGGGATGATGGGGCTTTCCCCGCCCTCGCCGGGGCGGTAGCGTCCGTCGGGCATGATTCCGTGCTTGACGCTCTCCATGGGGAGTTCGATGTAGTTGGCTTCTGTGGGGTCGCGGAAGGTGTTAACGGGGTCGCCGCCGTCCTCGACGACTCGCAGCTGCTGCTGGAGCATCTTTCGGAAGAGGATGATGCCGACGTCGGACTCGCCGAGCATCTCCTTGTCGCGCCGGGCGATGGCGCCCTGGGTGATCCAGCACATGTAGTCCTGGTTGAACGTTACGCCGGTGTAGAAGCGTCCGTCGGGTTCGTAGAGCGGCGTGTAACGGTAGGCGGCGACGTCTTGCCGCGGGGCGTCGCAGCCGGGGGCGGGACGATAGACGTAGTACGAGACGTGGTAGGTGTTCTCGTCGTCGATGGGGACGCGCCACTGGGTGGTGGTGCGCACCTGGTCGCCGACGAACAGGATGTTGGGGAACATAATCGGGTGTCCCTTGGCCCAGTCCTCGCCGTCTTCCGGGAATCCGAGCTGCAGGCGCCGCTTGATGATGCCGTATTCGAACGCATCGAAGGCGATCTTTATCGTCTTGGGCTGGCTCTCGGGCGGGGCGGCGACGCCGTTGCGGACGTAGTTGCCGAAGTAGAAGTGGAGCCACTCAGTGTGCACGGGGTCGACGGAGTTCTCCTGCGCCTGGAGCCAATTGCAAGGGAGATGGGTGATGGCGATGTCGCGTACAGCGTTGTCGTAGGTCAGCATCTCCCAGTGCGGCAGGAGCGGCGCGGGCTGCGGGCCCATGTACGCGAAGATCAGCCCGCCGAGCTCCTGCACAGGGTAGCCGGCGATCTTCACTTTCTCCTTGAAGCGTCCGTCGGGATGGACGGTCTCCTCGAAGGGCTGCTCAATGCACTGGCCGGTCTCGTCCATCATCCAGCCGTGGTACATACAGCGGAGGCCATTCTCCTCGGGGATGCCGTAGGAGAGGTCGACGCGGCGGTGAGGGCAGAAGCGGTCGATGAGTCCGAGCGTTCCGGACTTGTCCTTGTAGAGGACGAGGTCTTCGCCGAGGAGCCGCACGGGTTTGGTCGGCTTCTCGACGAGTTCGCCGGTTGCGGCGACGGGATGCCAGTAGCGTCGCATCAGCTCGCCCATGGGGGTTCCCGGCCCGACCTGGGTAAGGCGTTCGTTCTGGTGTGCTGGGATCATGGCGTGTTTCTCCTGGGTGTGGGGTTAGGCGGCGCTGCCTTCGTCTTCCTCATGTGCAGCCGAGCCGAACTCGTCGTAGTCGGGCGGGCCGTCGTCGAACTCTTCCTCTGCGTGGTGCTCGTAGGAGGAGTGAGGCGGCAGCATACCTTCGCGGATCAATGCATTGCGGAAGACTGCGCGCTCGTCGGAGACCTCTTTGCCCATCGCTTCGCCAATGAGGCCAAGCATCAACTGGCCCCGCTCCATGAAGCTCTTGGAGAAGTTGTCTGTCCATAACAGCTCAGGGTTCAGCCAGTGAGAGCGCAAGACCTCATCAAGCTTGGGATTGTCTTTCTCCAAGAGGGGTAAGTATTCCGAAGGCGCCCGTCCTCCGATTCTTCGATTGGTTTCGGCATTGATTGGCGTCTTGTTGATGATGGAGTCGTAGAGCGCAAGCGGAACTGCGTTCTTCTCGCACCAGGCAACAGGGAAGATATGGTGGATGTCTACCGCCTCGTCGTGGTAGGCGGCCAAGGTTAGCTCGACGCCCTGCCGCCAGTCTTTAGCTGCGCTCTTCATCTGGAGGGCGTAGAGGCCCTTGTAGGCGGCGCTGATGCGCGTTTTCAGAGAGAGGAGGCGCTCAGGGTTGAAATTGGCTTCGGTTAAGAGTCGTGGCGGCGTCTCATCGCGGACGTACTTCGCGACCTCAGTCAGGTCTTGAGCGTACTGGGTTTCTATGGCTGCGCCGTAGGCCTCGCTGAAGACGCCTGCCCAGTACCAGCGCTCGAGCTGAAGTTTGGCCTTCGCCGGATGGAGTTCGCCGCCGAGTTCCGCATGCAATACCGCCAGCGGCACCAGTTGAGTAGTGTACGGAACGTCCTCTTTTTTGAACACGAACTGCGAGTGCAGGAACTTAGCGGCTTGCCTGAACCCCTCCTCAACCTTATCGGCCCATGTTTGGTACTGGCTGACGGTAAGGCTAAGAATGTCGCGCTTTTGGCATCCGATACGGTGATCGGGCTTACCGGCTAGTTTCTGCTCCCTGTGCCGCTGCTGCGTGGCTAGCAATGTAACGGCCTGAAGGAACTGAACGCCATCGATCCCCTGGAGGACGCCGAAGGCTTTGTGCAAACGGGACCGCCGCGCGTCCCAATCGTCCCGGAGAGCGAAGTCGTCGGCGGCAAATGATGCAGTCACCAACTCGAAGGCCGTGAGCGTGACGCCGCCGGTGTTCACCTTCTCGAATACAGCGCAAACGGCCTCCTTGGAAGTGCCCTGAGCGAGACTGATGACGGGAAGTTGGTATTCAGCAAAAGTGCTGACGACTGCCTCGTTGAAACGGGCCCAAAAGTCCACGGGGTTGTTATCGGGATGCGGTTTCCCGTCCCAATGGGTCAGGTATCCAAGCATCCATGTCATTGGATCGAATAGACGCTCTGTGGGTAGCATATGGCTCTCGTATTCGAGTTCCGGCGTAGACAGGTCTCGCACTACGGTGCGACCGAAGTCCGCCGTAAGGCGTTTGTCTTTGGGAACGCTGACGATAGCCTCCTCTCGGTCAGAGCCATCCATTGCCTTGATCATGTCGATGTAGTACCACCGCTGAATGCGTTTCTTGCGGGTGTCGTGGGTATCCACTGGGCCGGGGTACTTGAGGGCTTGGTAGAGAGAGGTTAGCCGTTGCTGGCCATCGAGAAGGAACTGGGTGATGTTGCTGTCAGGTTGCCCGGAGACGCCCTTGACCAGCCGTGCCTTGTATCTGATGTCCCCCCCTGCGCCGAGGGTCATAACGGCACCGATGGGGAAGCCGCGGGAGATGCTAGCGAGCAGGGCGCGGATGCGATCGTCGTCCCACACCCAGTCCCGCTGGAACTCTGGAAGCTGAATCTTCCTGTCGTCCACGTCCTGCAGCAAGGTTTTCAAGGACACGGGATTCGTCGTAAACGTAGTCATCGCGCTAGGCGCCCTCCGGTGGTTCGTCGTTGACCGCCATATGCCCTAGAGCCGGTAGAAGCGGCGGGCGTTCTTGTGGAGGATGGCCTCCTTGTCCTCGTCGGTGAGTTCGGTGTTGTCGAGAAGCTCCTGGAGCTCTTCCTTGCAGGAAATGGTGGTTACTTCATGAGGGAAGTCGGTGGAGAAGAAGAACGGCTTGTTGCCGACCTGGCTGACGGCGAACGCGAGCGCGGGCTCTTCGCCTTCGCACCCAATGAAGAGGCGGTCGTTCTCGATCTGGCGGCGGATGTATTCGTGGACGCTGTCGCCGATCTTGGGGCCCGGCATATCGTCGTCGCGGAGCTGGTACTCCATGTGGGTGGAGTGGGAGCGGTCGAAGCGTTCGAGGCACATCACGAACCAGCCGATGCCGCCCTCGAGGAAGCCGAAGTGGACGTTGGGGAAGCGTTCGAAGACGCCGTTGAAGACCATTCCGGCGAGAGCGATGGCCTGGCCGGCGGGATGGCCGAGGGCGTGCACGGGGGCGTAGACGTTCATGTGGTCGAGGCCGATGCCGCTGTGGGCGCCGCCGTGGACGGCGATGGCGCACTGGAGGTGGTCGGCCTCTTCGTAGACGGGCCAGTAAGTCTTGGCGCCGAGGTGATCGGGGAGGCCGAACGAGGGGAGCATGGCGCCGACGAAGCCGAGGTCTTCGACGCACCGCCGGAGCTCCTTGACGGCCTCAGCGGGCTCCTGCATGGGGATCAGGCCGACGCCCTTAAAGCGGGAGTCGCGGTTGACGTAGGTGTCGTAGAGCCAGTCGTTGTAGGCCTGGGCGGCGGCGATGGCCCAGTCGCGGCTGACGATTTTGCCGTAGGAGAGCCCCTGCGTGGGGTAGAGGACGGTGGCGTCGATGCCGACATCGCTGAGGAAGACTTCCCAGCCGTCGGGGCCGACGAAGGCGCCTTTGCGGTCGCGCCGTCCGGGGGTTTCGACGAAATGGCCGGCGTGGAGGTGGTCGAGCGGGGGGAAGATGCTGGCGTTGAGGTTTCGGGCGGGGTTGTCGCGGTACTTGGGAGGGAGGAACTGGGCCATGGCCTGGATATCCTCCATGATGTGGCCGTCGCCGTCGACGATGATCTCGAGGTTGGTAGTCATGAGGGCCTCCCGGGGGTCTGGTTAGCGGCAGTGTACCTGCTAGGCGCGCGCGGGGCGAGACGCCGGCCCGTCCGCCGGGAAGCGCGCCGCGGCGCCGCGCTGCGGGCGAGAGCGCGTCTCCACGCCCCTCCTTGAGCGCGGCCTCTTACGACTTGCGTCATAAACCTTGATAGTGATACGCTCAAGTTACTGTAAAGAGGCCTTGTTATGGCGAAGGACTACTACGAGACGCTGGGGATAGGGCGGGACGCATCAGAGAAGGAGGTGCGGACGGCCTTCCGGCGGCTTGCGCGCCGGCATCACCCGGATCTGAATCCCGGCGACGAGGAGGCTGAGGCGCGGTTCAAGGAGATAAACGAGGCGCACCAGGTGCTTTCGGACCCGGAGTCGCGGAAGAAGTACGACCGGCACGGGGCGAACTGGAAGCATGCAGGCGAGGCGAGGGAGGACGCAGGCCCGTCGCCGTTCACGTGGTTCACGCGGGCGCAGGGGCGCCGCGAGGCCCCGGGCGCCGAATTCGGCGGCGTAGGGGACTTGCTCGGAAGCTTCTTCGGCGGGCAGAGGGCGTCCGGCGGCGGGCGCTCGTTCGGGCGGCGTCAGTATGAAGCGCCGGCGACTATCACGCTGGAGGAAGCGTACTCGGGGACGACGCTCGAAATGCAGCTGCCTCCAAGCGCGCAGGGCGCTGCGGGGAAACGGCTGGAGGTGAGCGTCCCTGCGGGAGTGGAGTCCGGCGCGCGGGTGCACGTAAGCGTGGACATGGGACAGGGCAAGGGCCGCAGCGGGGCGCAGGCGGATGTGAACGTGGTGGTTACGGTGGCGCCGCATGCGATATTCACCCGGGAGAAGGCTGATTTGCGGATGACGGCGGATGTTCCGCTCGTCGACGCGATGCTTGGCGGAGAGATACGGGCGCCGCTGATTACGGGTAAGTCCGTGGCGCTCAAGATACCGCCCGAAACGCAGAACGGGCGGGTGTTTCGTCTGCGCGGGAAAGGGATGCCTCAGCTGGGCGGGCCGGGCCACGGGGATCTGCTGGTTACAGCGCGGGTGGCGCTGCCCACAGGTCTGACGGACGAGGAGCGGGCGCTGTTCGAGCGTCTGCGAGAGGCGGGCAAGGCAAGGGCGTAGCAAGCGGACGGTTTGCGAGGAGTCCGAAAGGTGAGCGAGCGGATGGTGTTTGCAAGAGCGTTCCGCGCGGGGAGCGAGGCGTTCGGCGTCGCGGACGAGAACGAGCCGTGCTACGTGATAAGCGTTGCGGCGCGGATGGTGGGAGTCCATGCGCAGACGCTTCGGTACTACGAACGCATCGGGCTGCTCTACCCGGCAAGGTCGCGAGGGAACATCCGTATGTTTTCGGCGAGCGACGTTCGGCGGGCGAGGAGGATAAAGTCGTTGATGGACGACTTGGGAATCAACCTTGCGGGGGTGGAGGTGATTATGAGGATGCAGGCGCGGATGATGGAGCTGGACCGCCGCGTGCAGGAGCTCGAAAGACGCCTGCTGGAACTGACCGGATAGGGAGAGGAGGACGCGCCGGCGCCAGGCCGAGGAAAGCGAGACGAAAGCGAAACGGAGCGCAACGAAGGAGCAGAGCGGGAGATGGTGTTCAGGCAGGAGGATTTCACGGAACAGGCGCAAGAGGTCATCGGCGCCAGCTACGAGATTGTGCGGCGCTTCAAGCACTCGCAGTGGGATGTCGAGCATGTGACGTTGGCGCTGCTCGAGAACGAACGGAGCGCTCCGGCGCAGATGCTGGGGGAGATCGGCGTGGACACGCGCGCGGTTCGCCGGGAGGTCGAGCGCGCCCTGGAGCGGACGCCCTCACTGGCGTACGAGTCGAACCAGATATACCCGACGCCTCGCGCGCAGGCGCTGCTGCAGGCGGCGCGGGAGGAGGCGGAGCGTCTGCGCGACGACTACATCGGTGCTGATCACCTGTTCATCGCCGCGCTCTCCGACGAGCGAGGGGAGTCGGCCCGCATCCTGAAAGCGCACGGGGTTGACCGGGAGCGGGCGTACCAGGCGCTCCAGCAGGTGCGGGGCGGGCACAGGGTTACGGACCCGCGCGCCGAGAGCAGGTACCAGGCGCTGGAGCGGTACGCGATAGACCTGACGGCGCTCGCCCGGGAGGGGAAGCTCGACCCGGTGATAGGGCGCGATGATGAGATACGCAGGGTGATGCAGACGCTGACTCGCCGCACGAAGAACAACCCGGTGCTGATCGGCGGCTCGGGAGTCGGCAAGACGGCGATTGCGGAGGGGCTCGCCCAGCGGATAGCGGCGGGCGATGTCCCGGAGTCGCTTCAAGGGAAGCGGGTGCTCGCCTTGGACATGGCGGGCATCGTGGCGGGCTCGAAGTTCCGCGGCGAGTTCGAGGAGCGGCTGAAGTCGGTGATCGACGAGATGAAGGAGGCGAGGCGGGTCGTCGTTCTGTTCATCGATGAGCTTCACACCGTAGTGGGGGCGGGAGCGGCGGAAGGCGGCCTCGACGCGGCGAACCTTATGAAACCGGCGCTCGCGCGCGGAGAGCTGCAGGTGGTTGGGGCCACGACTCCGGACGAATATCGGAAGCACATCGAGAAGGACTCTGCGCTCGAGCGCCGGTTTCAGCCGATTTCGCTGGACGAGCCGTCCGTTGACGAGGCTATCGCGATACTACGGGGTCTGCGTCCGCGCTACGAGGCGCACCACAACGTCGCTCTGGACGACGGCGCGCTGGCTGCCGCCGTACGCCTGAGCGCGCGCTACATCAGCGACCGTCATCTGCCGGACAAGGCGGTTGACCTGATCGACGAGGCTGCGGCGAAGCTGCGTCTCGATGTCGAGAGCCTGCCGCCGGAGCTGAACACAAAGCAGCAGGAAGTGCGCCGCCTGCGCGAGGAGGAAGAATCGGCGGCGCAACGTTCCGACTACGAGACGGCAGCGGAGGTGAAGTCGCGGCGCGTACGGCTGGAGGAAGAGTACGATCGGGAGCGAGGCGAATTTCTGGGCCGCGGCGCTGCAGATTTGGTCGTGCGCGAGGAGGACATCGCCGGGCTCATCGCGGCGTGGACGGGGATTCCGGCGGCGCGCCTGATGGAAGGCGAAGCGGAGCGCCTCCTGCGGCTCGAAGAGCGTCTGCACGAGCGTCTCGTGGGGCAGGAGCAGGCCGTGATCGCGGTGGCGGATGCGGTGCGCCGCGCGCGGGCTGGGCTGAAGGACGAGAGGCGCCCTGTGGGGTCGTTCATGTTCCTGGGGCCGACGGGCGTGGGGAAGACGGAGCTTGCACGGGCGCTGGCCGAGTGCTTGTTCGACGACGAAGAGAACATGGTGCGGATCGATATGTCGGAGTTCGGAGAGCGGTTCACCGTCTCGCGCCTCATCGGGTCGCCGCCGGGATATGTGGGGTACGACGAGGCAGGGCAGCTGACTGAGGCGGTGCGGCGGCGCCCGTACCGGGTAGTGTTGTTCGACGAAATCGAGAAGGCGCACCCCGACGTGTTCAATGTGATGCTGCAGATCCTCGACGACGGGCGCTTGACGGACGGTCACGGAAGGACAGTGGACTTCCGGAACACCATCATCATTATGACGAGCAACCTCGGGACTGCGGAGTTCAGCCGCGGAGGGATGGGGTTCCACCCCGGGGAGTCCGCCTCGGAAGAAGAGCGGCATCGGCAGTCGGTGATGGAGGCGCTTAAGCGGTCGTTCAAGCCGGAGTTCCTCAACCGCGTGGACGAGTTCATCGTCTTCCGGCAGCTGGAGCGGGAAGAGCTGCGCCGGATCGTAGATCTGATGACGGACAGCGTGCGCGCGCGGCTTGCGGAGCGCTCCATCGGCGTCGCCCTCACCGACGCTGCGCGGGACTGGCTGGCGGACGAGGGGTTCGACCGCGTGTTTGGCGCGCGCCCCCTTCGCCGGGCTATCGAGCGTCATGTGGAGAACGCGATAGCCAGGGGCATCCTGGCGGGCGACTACGAAGATGGGGACACGGTGCTGGTGGACGTTGGGGACGACGGCCTCGTTCTCAGCTGCGAGCCCGCCGCGTCGCCTGCCGCCGCAAGCGCGTAGCCGCGTTACCCCCCAAGGCGTCCAGGCCGCGAGCCGGAGATCCGGCTTCTGCGTATCTCGCCGCGCGTTTGACGTGAACGTGCGCTTCTGGTATGGGTTGCATACGAGCAGCGCAGATTCCTTTCCGGCGCGTGTAGTCTGGAACGGAATTCGCCGTGTAAGGGGCGTTGCGCGTGGAATCTTGATGCAGGGGGAGGGCGGCATGAGGAATCTGAGAAGAACTGCGGCTGGGCGGCTGGCGGCGGGGTTGCTCCTGGGCGTGCTCGTAGCGGCGGTGGCGGCGGCTTGCGGCGCAGACCCTACTCCTACGCCGAGGCCCACTGCTACGCCGATCCCTCCCACGGCGACGCCGGCGCCTGCGATGGCTGAGCCCACTCCGACGCCGGACGCGATGATGGAGTTCAAGTCGAAATGGGAAGAGCTGATTGCCGCGGCGCAGGACGACGGCGAGGTCGTCATCGTGATGGGCGGTTCCGCCAGCCGGAACTACCGCCCGGTCGCCGAGGCGTTCCAGGAGGAGTTCGGGGTCACCACGACGGTCTCGACCGGCAGCGGAGGCGCGCAGACGGACCGCGTCCTTGCGGAGCAGGCTGCCGGACGCTACGACGTGGACATCATGATGATCGGCGGCACCTCGGCGCTGCGGCTGATCGCCGCTGAGGCGCTGGTCCCGCTGCCGCCCCTCCTCATTCATCCGGATGTTACGAGCGGCGAGGGCTGGTTCCAGGGGCGCGTCTGGTACTCGGACGCTGCGACGCAGCAGTTCGTTCTGAACCATAGCGCGGCGGCGACTCCCGAGAACCTGGGGATGCGGTACAACACGAACCTGGTGACGCCGGAGGACATCGACGCGATGAACTCGGTGTTCGACTACCTCGACCCGAAGTGGGCCGGGCAGATCGTGGCGATTCCCGCTATTGCAGAGGGCGCCGGCGGGACGTACTCCACGATCATCAATCACCCGGATATCGGCGAGGAGTTCATGAAGGGGTTCGTTGACCCGGACTTCGGAGTCACGTTCTCGACGGACTTCCGGTTCATCACGGACAGCCTTGCGGGAGGCAAGTTCGCCATAGGCATCGCTATCGGCTCCGCCGGGCGCGACCTCGACGAGCTGGCCGACCAGGGCGGCCCGGCAGACCGGCTGATCAAGTCGTTCAAGGAGCGGGACACGCTGAGCGGCGGCGGGGCCGGCGACAACGTGATGGTGCCTATCAACTCCCCGCACCCAAGCGCAGGGCAGCTGTTCCTCAACTGGTTCTTGACCATGGAAGGCCAGACGGTGAAGCAGAACCTGAGCGAAGGCACGCCGAACCCGAGCTTGCGGGAAGACATTCCTTGCGCAGGCGAAGTGGACCCGCGCGAGTGCCGGGAGCCGGGGAAGAGCTACATCTACATGACGGGAGACCCCGTGTACGCGCTGCGGACGGAAGAGGGCCTGGAGCGCGCGAGGGAGATCCACCGCGCAGCCCGCGGCGGATAGCGGCCTTGTAAGGAACCGTGGCGCGCCGCAACGCCCGGCGGCGCGCCACGGTTGTGCGGTTTGGAGGCGAGCGGGAGATGCAGCTGGCGCGGCCGTTGCCATCGGTAAGGCTCAGGATGCCGCCTACGAGCGCCTACGTCATGGCGGTCGTGCTGCTGGTGCTGGGCTTCTATCTCATCTGGCCGGTGCTGCTGCTCATCATCAACTCGTTCGACGCCCGGCCCGACTGGTTCGTCGGGCAGCGCCAATGGGGTCTGCAGCACTGGCGCGACGCTCTGTCGACGCCGGGGCTGCTCGTCTCGCTCGGGAACAGCGTCATGATATGGGCGCTGGTGGTGGGGATAAGCTTCCCCGTTGCGGTGCTCATCTCGTGGGTGCTCGCCCGGACGAACATCCCGTTTAGCCACACGATCGAGTTTCTGTTCTGGGTTTCGTTCATGATGCCCGGCATCGCCACGACGCTGGCGTGGATTACGCTGCTCGACCCCGACATTGGCCTCGTCAATACGGCGATAAAGAACTTCCCGTTCGTCGGGCGGTTGGTGGATGAGGGGCCGTTCAATATCTTCAGCGTGCCCGGCATCGTGTGGGCGCACCTGATGGCGAACGGCATTTCGATCAAGGTGATGCTGCTGACCCCGGCGTTCCGGAATATGGACGCGAGCATGGAGGAGGCGGCGCGCGTGAGCGGAGCGTCGAACCTGGTGACAATGATGCGGGTCACGCTGCCGCTGATGGTGTCGCCTATGGCGCTGGTGTTCGCTCTGCAACTGCTGCGCATCTTCCAGTCGTTCGAGACCGAGCTGCTGCTGGGGCTGCCGTTCGACTTCTACGTCTACTCGACGAAGATATACGAGCTGGTGCGCCAGACGACGCCTCCGGCCTACGGGGTGGCGACGGTGCTGGCGAGCCTGACGCTGCTCATCATCGCAGTCATCATTCCGGCGCAGCGGTGGATCATTCAGCGGCGGCGCTACACGACAATCACGGGCAGCTTCAAGCCGGGGCTCATCGACCTTGGCGCGTGGAAGTGGGTTGCCTTCGGCGTCATCGGCGGGCTCATCTTTCTGTTGACGATAGGGCCGGCGGTAACGCTCGTGTTCGGCAGTTTCATGACGCGGGCCGGCTACTTCTACCTTACGCCGACGTACACGCTCGAACACTGGCAGCTCGTTCTGGGAGACAACCTGTTCCTGAAGGCGCTGCGGACGACGCTGATGCTTGCGGTCACCGCCGCAATTCTCAGCCCGCTGCTGTTCTCGCTTATCGCGTACATACTCGTTCGCACGCGCTGGGCGGGGCGCTGGGCGCTCGATCTGATCATCTGGGGCTCCGGCGCGATACCGGGAATCCTCTCCGGGCTGGGGCTGTTGTGGCTGTTCCTCGGCACGCCGCTGCTCAGCGCGCTTTACGGCACCATCTACGCCTTGCTGCTCGTGGTGATCATTCAGGGCAACACGACGGGGACGAACATCATGAAGGGGGTGTTCGTCCAGATCGGCGCGGATATGGAGGAAGCTGCGCGCGTCGCCGGAGCGGGGTGGATACGCGCCTACTTCCGCATCTGGGTGCCGTTGCTGATGCCGACGCTCATCCTGCTGGCGACGCTAAACTTCGTCGTCGCCGCAGGCACGACCAGCAGCATCGTACTGCTCGCCTCGCGGGACACCATCACGCTGTCGTTGCTGGCGCTGGAGTTCGCCTCGCCGGGCATTGCGCAGCGCGAGGAGGCGAGCATCGTCGGGTTGTTCATCATCTTCCTCACGGTGGGGCTGGCGTCGATTGCGCGGGCGTTCGGGCTGCGCCTTGGAGTCCGGCACGAGCAGCAGGCCGCCGCGCGGCAGACGTCGGCCGCCCAGGCTGGAGCGTCCGCGCCCGCCCGGGTGTGATGCGGCGCGCGGCGATCCGGGCCTATGGACACAAAGCCACTGGGCAAGAGCGGCGTACAGCTGCCTGAGGTCGGGTTCGGCGCCTGGAAGTTCAACGGCGACGCTGCAGTAGTGCGCCGCGCCATTCGACCTGGGGGCGTTCCTCATCGACACAGCAGAGTCCTACGGCACGGAGGCCGCAGTCGGGCGCGCGATAGCCGGCAGGCGCGACGAAGTCTTCATCGCCACCAAGGCGTCGCCGTCGCACTTCCGGCGCAAGCAGCTGCTCGACGCGTGCGACCGGAGCCTGACGAAGCTCGGCGTCGAGACGATCGACCTGTATCAGCTGCACGCCCCGAGCTCGCGTGTTCCTATCGGGGAGACGATGGGCGCGATGGACGAGCTGGTCGCCGCGGGGAAGGTGCGCTATGTGGGCGTGAGCAACTTCTCGGTTGAGGAGATGCAGGCGGCGGAGGCGGCTCTGGGGGAGGACCGCATCGTCGAGAACCAGATCAAGTACAGCCTGTTCGACCACGAGTTCGCCGACTCCGTCATACCGTACTGCGAGCGGCGCGGCATTATGACGCTGGCGTACAGTCCGCTCGAGCAAGGGACGTTCGAGCGGGAGATACGACGCAACAGACGGCTGGCGGAGACGATGGCGAGCGTTTGCCGGGAGACGGGCAAGACTCCGGCGCAAGTGCTGCTGAACTGGACGCTGCGGTCGCCCGTAGTGATAGCGATTCCCAAGACGAACTCCGTGAGCAGGGTCGCGGAGAACTGCGGGGCGGCGGGCTGGCGGCTCAGCGACGCGCAGTGGTCGGCGCTCACCGAGGCGGCAGGCGAACGCCGCTCGACGTTCTGGTGGCGCTGAGGGAGCGGAAAGCTCCAAAGCCGCCAGAGGGGGTCTGCGCTTACGTGCGGCGGCGAGCGGTGATACCCTGCGGACACTATGACGACTAACGCTTCTCTTCCTTCAGCCGCCCAGGTAGGCGCCGTTATCCTTGCGGCTGGTTTGAGCACGCGCATGCAAGGCGCGGATAAGACGTTGACCAAGGTGGGCGGCGAGCCGCTTATTGCGCGTACGGTGCGCGCGTTCGAGCAGTGCGCGACAGTGGCCGTGGTTGTTGTGGTCGCCGGCGAGGGCAACCTGCAGGCGATAGAAGAGTTGCGCGAGACGGAGGGCTGGCGCAAAACTGCGCGGCCTGTGATCGGCGGAGCGCGGAGGCAGGACAGCGTGCGGATGGGGCTGGAGGCGCTGCCGCCCAGAGTCGAGTGGGTGCTCGTTCACGACGGGGCGCGCCCGTTCGTCACTCCCCGCATGATAGAGGAAGGGCTGCGCTCCGCCGCCGCGACAGGCGCCGCGATACCTGTCGCCCCGGCGTCCGACACGGTCAAACGTCTTGACGGCGCCGGGAACGTGGTGGAGACGCTGGAGCGCAGCGAGCTTGCGCTGGCGCAGACGCCGCAGGTGTTCCGTCGGGACATCATCGACAGGGCCCACGCGGAGGCGACCGGGGACGTCACGGACGACGCGGCGATGGTGGAGTCCCTTGGCGTCGTAGTGCGCACGTTTGCGGGAGCTCGCCTGAACATGAAGATAACGATGCCCGAAGATCTGCTGATTGCGCGCGCGCTGCTGGAGGAAGCGTAGCGGCGCGCTGTCCGTGCGGGCTCCTGCCGCCGGGGATAGCTGTTCGGAGCGGATGAGGCGCGGGAGAGCAAACTCAGCCGGACGCTCCTGTTCCGGAGCTGCTGAGATCCCCCGGAGTCTGGGGGAGCGGACGCCCTCCCGGCAGCGCGTGTTGCCGCCTCGCCCTGCCGCTATCGCGCGTCAACGCATCGACTCTGAGCCGCCGCCGAGGCGCCGCGCTTACGTGCGGGGGGCGAGCGGTGATACCCTGCAATGCCTATGGCGACTGATGCTTCTCTTCCACCTGCCGATCGGGTCGGCGCTATCGTCCTCGCGGCCGGTTCGAGCACGCGGATACAGGGCGCGGACAAGACTCTGGCCGAAGTGGGCGGCGAGCCGCTCATTGCGCGTACGGTGCGCGCGTTCGAGGAGTGCGCGGCAGTGGGAGTGATTGTTGTGGTCGCCAACGAGGGTAACCTGCAGGCGATAGCGGAGTTGCGCGAGGCGTACGGGTGGCGTAAGACGTCGCCTGTGATTGGCGGACCGCGCCGCCAGGACAGTGTCCGCTTGGGGTTGGAGGCGCTGTCGCCTGGAGTCGAGTGGGTGCTCGTTCACGACGGAGCGCGTCCGTTCGTCGCCGCTGACATCATTATGGAAGAGTTGCGTTGCGCTGCCGCCACAGGATCAGCAGCTGTGGACTGTAGCGAGCTAGCACGGATACAAACTCCTCAAGTCCTCCGCCGCGATATTCTCGACAGGGCGGTAGCGCGGGTGTTGTGGGAGAGTGAGAGCGTGCATGAATACATTAGAAGACTCAAAAAATTCGAAGAAGACATATCATCACAAATCAATGATATACATCTGAGTCGCCTAACGCTTATTGACGGTGCAATGGATGAAATACTGCGAGGGTTACTCAGCTTAGGACAAGGTTGGCAGCCCAGTAGCGACTTGAGTCATGCGAGAATTCTTCTAATAATAAGGACAGTCAACTGCTTACGTTCAGCTCGGATTCTACTGGCCTACGGCTACTACGAGCAAGTAATGTCACTGCTACGGAGTTGCCACGAGAACACTTTGACCGCGCGAGATGCAGAGCACACCCCTCAAACTGTAGAACGCTTGAAAACGCCTACGCAGTTCAATTATACAGAAATGGCGGGACGGGCAGATAAAGCCGCAGCGAGCGAAGGGAATTTTAAGGAATCATGGAAGAGAATCTACAGAGATCTAAGTGATTATTCTCATCCTGGCGGAAGCATTCGCCAATTCCTGCCTCCGGAAAAAGAAGGCCAACCCCCTGTTCTGCAATTGGGTAGTTACTACAACGAAGATAGAATAGTAGCTGGTTTTGTGTCAATGGGAACCCAAATAATAGCTTTTGCAGAAGTCATCGAAAAAGCGATGAACGATGAAGGAATAGAATGGGGCGCAAATAAAGCCCAAATCCAAGAATGCATGGCTTCGATGGTTGAAGCAATGCGTCCGACTAAGGAGCCTGAATGACCACCCGCTTTGGCATAGGGTATGACGCGCACCGGCTGGAGGAGGGCATCCCGCTGGTGGTGGGCGGGGTGCTTGTGCCGTCGGAGCGGGGGGCTGCCGGCCACAGCGACGGCGACATCGCCGTCCACGCGGTCATCGACGCGCTCCTGGGCGCGGCGGCGCTTGGCGACATCGGCGCGCACTTTCCGACGGATGACCCCTCCGTGCCGAAGGGCGTTTCGAGCCTGAAGCTGCTGGAGCGCACCGCCGGCCTGCTGGGCGGCGCCGGATGGCGGGTGGGGAACGTCGACGTCACGATAGTGATGCAGCGTCCGAAGCTTGCGGGGCTGACGCCTGCGATGCGGGAGGCGATAGCCTCCGCGCTCGGAGTCGGCGTCTCTCTCGTGAGCGTGAAGGCGACAACAGAGGACGGCATGGGGTTCACGGGAGGCGGCGAGGGCGCGTCGGCCATGGCCGTGGCCTCGATTACGGACGAGGGCGCATGAGGCTTTCCGACACGCTCACAGGCGAGAAGCGCGAGTTCGCTCCTGCGGGGGACGAGGTGCGCATGTATGTGTGCGGCGTTACGCCGTACTCGTCGGCCCACGTGGGCCATGCGATGAGCTACATCGTCTTCGACGTGCTCCACCGCTATCTGGAGTTCCGCGGCTTCAGGGTGCGGCGGGTGCAGAACTTCACCGACATCGACGACAAGCTGATAGACCGCGCGGCGCAGGAAGAGACAACGGTCGAGGCGCTGGCGGAGAAGCACATCGGCGAGTACTTCGATGATATGGCCTCGCTGAACGTGAGGCCGGCGGACATCTACCCGAGGGCGACGCAAGAGACGCCGAAGATTATTGAGGTCATAGCAGGCCTCATCGACGCCGGCCATGCGTACGCGACGGGCGGCGACGTGTACTTCCGCGTTCGGAGCGTCGAGGACTACGGCAAATTGAGCCACCGGTCGCTGGACTCGATGCGGGCCGGGGCGCGGATCGAGCCGGGGGTGGAGAAGGAGCACCCGATGGACTTCGCGCTGTGGAAGTCGGCCAAGCCGGGGGAGCCGTCATGGGAGAGTCCGTGGGGCCCGGGGCGTCCGGGCTGGCATATCGAGTGCTCTGCAATGGCGCTGCGCTACCTGGGGGAGTCGATCGACATCCACGGCGGCGGGCAAGATCTGGTGTTCCCGCACCATGAGAACGAGATGGCGCAGAGCGAGGCGTTCACCGGCGCGCAGCCGTTCGCGTCGTTCTGGCTCCACAACGGGCTGCTAAACCTCGATTCGGAGAAGATGAGCAAGTCGCTCGGCAATATGGTTACGATCCGTGAAGCGCTTGCGGTTTACTCGCCGGACGCTATCCGGCTGTCGGTGCTGAACGCGCACTACCGCAGCCCGGGCTACTACTCCGACGAGGCGCTGACGGGAGCGGAGCGCGCGGCTGCGCGGTTGCGCCAGGCGGCGGGAGCGCCGGCGAATTCGGGCGCCGCGGAGCGTCTGGAAGCGGATTCTTTCCGGGCGAGGTTCGTCGAGGCGATGGACGACGACCTGAACACGCCCCAGGCGCTGGCGGCGCTGTTCGACCTCGCCCGGGGGGTCAACCGCGCGTCTGCGGAGGGCCGGGACGTTGCGGAAGCCCAGGCGGCGCTCGTCGAGATGACCGGCGTGCTCGGGCTGACGCTGGCGGAACGGGAAGAGCCGGTCGACGCCGATTTGGCTGCGCGCGCGCAAGAGCTCGTCGACCGGCGGTCGGAGCTGCGCGCGGCGCGGGACTTCGCCGGCGCCGACGCGATCCGCGGCGAGCTGGCGGCGATGGGCGTCGAGGTGACGGACTCTCCGGCAGGCACGACATGGCGGCTTGTGGAGTAACGAGAGGGCCGTCGGAATGACCTCCGAACGCGCCGCAGGGTTGCGCGATGCGCTGGCCGCTATCGTGGGGCCCGAGCATGTGCTCACGGACGAGGAGTCGCGCGAGCGGTATTCGTTCGACGCCATCAACAGCCGCAGGATGGGCCGGTTCGAGGGGCTGACCGAGGCGCGAGTGGACGCAGTGGCGCGCCCTGCGAGTACCGCGGAGGTGGCCGCTGTCGTGGCCTACGCGTCGGCCTCGCACGTTGCAGTCATTCCTTACGGGGGCGGCACCGGGGTGATGGGCGCGGTCGTTCCGCGTCGCGGAGGCATTGCGCTCGACCTGCGGCGCATGGACCGGGTGCTCGAAGTGAACCGCGTCGACCGCATCGCGCGGACGCAGCCGGGGGCGTACCTTGCCGACCTAGATGCGGCGGCGCGTCGGCACGGCCTTATGCTCGGGCACGATCCCTGGAGCGTTCCGATTGCGACGGTGGGCGGGGCGATTTCGACGGACAGCGTCGGCTACCGTGCGAGCAAGTACGGGTCGATGGGGCGTCAGGTGCGGGCTGTGGAGGTAGTGCTCGGCGGCGGGGAGGTGGCGCGGACTCGTCCGATTGCGCGTCAGAGCAGCGGGCCGATGCTGAACGGGCTGTTCTCCGGCGCGGAAGGGACGATGGGCGTCATCACGGAGGCGACAGTGCAGCTGTTCGCCGAGCCGGAGGCGCGGGAGTTCGCGTCTGTCGGGTTCCCGAGCTTTGAGCGCGGGTATCCCGTGGTTGCGCGCCTGTTCGACATCGGGCTGGCGCCTGCGCTGGTGGATCTGACGGAAGAGCTGCACGACACGGGCAATCCGGCGCCGTGCATTCTGTATCTGGGGTTCGAGGGTTACCGGGAGGAGGTCGCCGCGCAGCAGGAGCGAGCTATCCGCGAGGCGCTGGCCGCCGGCGGGGAAGACCTCGGGCCGGGGCCGACGCGGCAGTACTGGGAGTCGCGCCACGCCGTGGCCGAGCGCTGGCGCGACCATACGCGTCCGCTGCGTCCAACGGAGCGCTGGAAGGACCAGCGCTGGCGCAGCGCCGACTACCTGCACATTGCAATGCCGGTTTCGCGCGTTATCGATTACAAGAAGTTCTGCGACGAGACTGCGGCGCGGCACGGGCTGGAGGTGCGCGAGTCGGCGGTGTGGACGGACCCCGAGCTCTTTTCGGTGTTCGTGCGCGATCCCGACCCGCGCCATGCGGAGGACGCCGAGCCTCCGTTGTGGAAGGCGGCGGATGCGATGCTGGCGCGCGCGCTCGAACTCGGCGGAGGCGTCGAGTACTGCCACGGCATGGGAGTGAAGATGCTGCCCTGGGTCGAGCTGGAGTGGGGCGACGCGCTGCTGCTGGCGAGGCGCGCCAAGGCTGCTGTCGATCCTGCGGGAGCGCTCAACCCGGGCAAGTTGGGGCTATGACGTTCGAAACAGTGCTGGTGGCGGGGGCGAGCGGCGCGATCGGCGGCGAGGTAGTCCGTGAGTTGCAGTTGCGAGGATCGCGCGTGCGCGCGCTTGTGCGAGACCCGTCGCGGCTCAAAGTCGAGCCGGAGGAGATATTCGTCGGCAACCTGCAGAACGCCCGCACGCTCGAGGGGGCGTGCGACGGCGTGGAGGCGGTCGTCTCCTGCGCCGGAGCGCCGATGCGGCGGCTGTCGCTGTTCAGCGCGGGGCGCGACGAGACGTTCCACAACGTGGACGATGCGGGCAACCGCAGCCTGTTGGAGCAGGCGGTCGCGGCGCGCGTGCGCAGCTTCGCCTACGTGTCGGTATACGGCGGAAGGTTCCTGGGAATGAACGAGTACATCCGGGCGCATGAGTCGTTTGCGGCGGCGCTGCGAGCGTCCGGCCTGAGCGGACTTGTAGTGCGTCCGACTACGACGTTCGCGCGTCTGGCGCCGCTGGCGGAGCGCGCCCGCCGGAAGGGTAAGCTGACAGTCACCGGCACGGGGCAGGCGCGAACGAACCCGGTGCACGAGGCCGACGTCGCCCGGGCGCTCGTCGACGGGCTGGAGGGCCGCGACAGCGATATGGACGTCGGGGGGCCGGAGACGCTGACGCAAGGGGACGTCGCTGAGCTTGCGGCGGAGGCCGCGGGCGGCGCGGAAGTGCGGTACTCGCAGACGTGGCGCGCGCAGGCGAGAGCCGGCTTGCGCCGGTTCACCGGACGCCATAGCCGCGATGTGGCGCTCTACGAGCTTGCGCTGACTGCGGTCGACATCGTTGCGCCGGCGACGGGCGAGCGCCGCCTCCGGGACTATTTCGCCGCGATGGCGGAGGGGCGGGATGAGCGCTCGGGGGCGTCGCCGCGGGAGTAGCGGCGGGCGCTCCGCTTGTTAGCTGTAGACGACGCTCAGTATCGCGAGGATGACGAAGATGACTCCCAGAGCGATCGTGAACTGGAAGAGGGTGCGCTCGACTCCGCGGCGAGTGCGGTACGACTGAGTGGAGCCTGCGCCGAAGAGCCCTCCGCCAGCGCCGCGCACCTGCATCAGGATGCTTGCGACCAGGAAGACAACAACAAGAATGACGGCGAAACTGATGTATACGGCCACGGCGGCTCCTACTGACTCTTGATTCCCTCTAGCTGTTTGACGACGAGTTCAGCGGCCACCGAGGGGTTGGCCTTGCCTCGCGTGGCCTTCATAACCTGCCCGACGAGGAACTTGGCCGCGGTCTCTTTGCCCGCGAGGTAGTCGGCCACTGCCTGCGCGTTGGCGGCGATAGCCCCGGCAACGGCGGCGTCGAGTTCGCCGGAGTCGGAGATCTGGGCGAGGCCGAGCTCTTCGACAACGACTTGCGCAGGCTTGCCGGTTTTGAACATCTCTTCGATGGCTACCTTCGCCTGGGGGGCGCCGACCGTTCCGTTGTCGATGAGCGCGAGCAGCCCGGCGAGTCTTTCAGGCGTGACCGGCGACTCGTAGACCCTGATATGCGCTTCGTTCGCGAGCCTGCCAAGTTCCGTGATGGTCCAGTTGGCCGCCGCCTTGGCGCCTCCGGCAGGCCCCGCGCCGCGCGGCAGACAGGCGACGGCGGATTCGTAGTAGTCGGCGAGGCTGGGAGCGCCGGTGAGCAGGCCGGCGTCGTAGTCCGAGAGCTGGTAGTCGGCCATGAAGCGGGACTTGCGCTCCTCGGGCAGCTCAGGGAGGAGTTCGGCTATCTCCGCCACCCAGGCGCGCTCGACGTTGAGCGGGGGAAGGTCGGGCTCGGGGAAGTAGCGGTAGTCGTTGGCTTCTTCCTTGCTTCGGAGCGAGACGGTGACGCCCCTGTCCTCGAGCCACCCGCGGGTCTCCTGCGTCACGCGGCCCCCGGACTCGAGGACGGCGGCCTGACGGGCGACCTCATGTTCGATGGCGCGGAAGACGGAGCGGAAGCTGTTCATATTCTTGACTTCGACCTTGACGCCGAAGCGGTCGTCGCCTTTGGGGCGGATGCTCACGTTGGCGTCGCAGCGGAAGGAGCCCTCGTCCATATTGGCGCTGGAGACGCCCAGGTAGCGAAGGATTGCGTGATAGCTCATCAGGTACTGTCGGGCCTCTTCCGCAGAGCGGATGTCGGGCCGGCTGACCATTTCGACAAGAGGGACGCCCGAGCGGTTGACGTCGGCGAGGGAGTAGCCCTGGCCGGTAGTGGGGTCGGTGCGGTGCGTGAGCTTGGCGACGTCCTCCTCCATGTGGATGCGTTCGATGCCGATGCGCCGCCGCTCGCCGTCGACCGTTACGTCGAGGTAGCCGTCGGCGCATAGAGGGAGGTCGTACTGGGAGATCTGGTATCCCTTCATCAAGTCAGGGTAGGCGTAGTTCTTGCGGTCGAACTTGCTGTGCTCGGCGATATGGCAGTGGAGGGCGAGTCCGATCATGATGATGGACTTGATGGCCTCGCGGTTGATTACGGGCAAGGCGCCGGGGAGCCCCAGGCACACGGGACAGACTCGCGTATTGGGCTCGGCGTCCTGATAGTCGGAGGGGCATGCGCAGTACATCTTGCTGCGCGTGCGCAGCTGCGCGTGCACTTCCAGGCCGATAACGGGCTCGTACTCGGTCATAGGCGTCTAGTATAGCGCCATGAGGGCGTATCGGGGCAGGGCGCGCTGCCGGCAGGCGGGAAGAGTCAGCGCTGGCGCGCGCAGCTGGGAGAGCGTCCGCTCCCCCAGACCCCCTGGAGCTTCCCCAGACCCGTTGGTTGTGGCGAGAGGTAGGAGAGGGCGAGCGGGCGAGGACGCAGCCTGGCCCCGCGGACGGCTAGAATGGCCGGCATGGCGGCCAAGTACGCGGGACGAGTGCGCGCCCCGGAGTTGCCCAGCGAGGCTGAGTGGCTAAACACGCTGCGTCCGCTGCGGCTGGCCGACTTTGCCGGACGTCTGCTCGTGCTCGACTTTTGGAGGTCGTGCGGCATTGAGTGCGTCCAGATGATCCCGACGCTGCAGCGTCTGGGGCGCGAGTTCGGCGACGATATCGCCGTAGTGGGCGTGCACAACGCGAAGTTCGAGGCGGAACGGTCGACGGATAGCGTGCGGCAGGCAGTCCTGCTGTACGGGATGAGCTGTCCTGTGGTGAACGACGCAACGGCGACGGCGCAGGGCCAGTATGGGGTGCGCGCATGGCCCACGCTCGTATTCGTAGACCCGCAAGGGAGCGTCATCGGCAAGTTCGAGGGAGAGCTTACCTACGAACAGGGCGTCGACCTCATTACGGAGATGCTTGCGGAGTTCCGCGCAGAGAGCCTGCTCCGACCGCGCTCTTTCGTCGACGCTCTCGCTCCGGAGCAGCCGCCGCGAGGCATGTTGCGCAGTCCGGGGAAGGTGCTGGCCGATCCGGTTGGCGAGCGGCTGTTCATTGCCGACTCAGGCCATCACCGGGTGCTGGTGACTGCGCCTGACGGCGAGATTCAGACGGTGATTGGCAGCGGCGGCGAGGGGATTACGGACGGCGTGCTCGAAGGCGCGCAGTTCAGGCGTCCGCAGGGCATGGCGCTCGCGGGGGAGACGCTGTACATCGCAGACACGGGAAACCACTCGATTCGCGTGGCTGACCTCGAGGCTGCGACGGTCGAGACCATCGCCGGGACGGGCGCGCCGGGTGCAGGGAGGGTGGACGGCGGGCCAGCGCTCACCGTGAGCTTGCGATCGCCGTGGGGCCTCGTGCTGGCAGGCCGCCGGCTCTACGTCGCAATGGCGGGCAGTCATCAGCTGTGGATGTACGATCTCGACAGCGGGCTCATTCAGGCGGTCGCCGGAGCAGGCGCGGAGGGCTTGGCCGACGGCCCGCCGGAAGAGGCGCTCCTCGCTCAGCCCAGCGGCATCGACGCGGACGAGGATGGGGTGCTGTTCTTTGCAGACAGCGGGTCGAATGCTATTCGCGAGGCTGACCTGGTGACAGCCCACGCGGTGAGGACGCTGGCGGGCGCGGCGCTATCGGAGGCGGGGCGCGCGGGGGGCGCCGACGGCGACGCGGCCCCCGCGCGCATGCAGTATCCGCTCGGCGTTGCGCACGAAGGCGGAGCGCTCTATGTGGCGGATACGTACGGCCACAAGATCATGCGGGTAGGGCTGCAGACGCTGCTGGCCGCGACGGTCGCCGGGACAGGCGAGGCGGGGTTCTCCGACGGCCCGTTCGAGGCTGCGCAGTTCCGGGCGCCGGGCGGTCTGAGCATTATGGGCGGGAAGATATACGTGGCGGACACCGGGAACCACGCCGTGCGCGCGCTCGACCCGTCGGCGGGTTGGGTGTCGACGCTGACGGTGGATTTTTAGGAGCGATCAGAGTCGCCGGCTCCGGCGCTTCGCTTCCTGCGGAGCCAGAGGGCGCCGGCCAGGATGGCGAGCACGATGGCGGCCTGCAAGATGAACGTGAGAACTCCGCCGAGCGCATCCACCGTGAGCTGACGGACGGCTATGAGCAGAACGAAGAGGGCGATGAAGACGAGTCCTGGCCGCATCGGTCACCTGTGAATCGGGCCAACGAGCAGGCGGCGCCGCGCCCGGGAAGAAGGCCGAAGCGTGTGCGTGTGGAAAGCATGCTAGACCTCGACGAGGACGGGAGTAAAGGCCGCGCCGGAGGGCGAGCGGGCGCAGGCTCAGGGCCGGGCGGCTGCGCTGATGGAGTTCGCTTGACAGAGGGCGGCGCTACGCCTATCCTTCTGCGTTGGACAGGCCGAAGCGCCGTCCTTTTTTGATTGTGGCAGTCGCCGCCCCCGGCCCGAGTGGCGCAACGGCAGCGCAGCCGATTTGTAATCGGCAGGTTGTGGGTTCGACTCCCTCCTCGGGCTCCAGGCCGGGCAGGGATGCTGAACAGGGCGTGTGCTACACTAAAAGACGGCCAAGGGGAGGGATGGGAGAGCGGCTAAATCCATCAGACTGTAAATCTGACGCCCTAAGGGCTACGCAGGTTCGAATCCTGCTCCCTCCACCAGAGCCGCCCCGCCGAAAATCGGAGACCGATGATTTGCGCCCACATAGCTCAGACGGTAGAGCACGTTCTTGGTAAGAACGAGGTCATCGGTTCAAATCCGATTGTGGGCTCCACTCAAGGTCGCGCGCCGGAGCTGCCGGGCGCATGTCGGAAAGCACAGGAACCAAACACGAGCGAATGACGGAGGAAGAGCGTTAGATGGCTAAGCAGAAGTTTGAGCGGACGAAGCCGCACTTGAACGTCGGCACCATTGGACACGTCGACCACGGGAAGACCACTCTTACGGCGGCGATCACGAAAGTGCTCGCGCTTGGGGGCGGGAGCCAGTTCCGCGCGTTCGACTCGATCGACAGCGCGCCGGAAGAGAAGGCGCGGGGCGTCACCATCAACATTGCGCACGTGGAGTACGAGTCGCCTCTTCGCCACTACGCTCACGTGGACTGCCCGGGCCACGCCGACTACATCAAGAATATGATCACAGGCGCCGCGCAGATGGACGGGGCCATCCTCGTCGTTTCCGCGCCGGACGGCCCCATGCCGCAGACCCGCGAGCACATCCTGCTCGCCCGGCAGGTGGACGTGCCGCGTATCGTCGTCGCCCTCAACAAGGTCGACATGATGGACGACGAGGAGCTGCTCGAGCTCGTGGAGCTCGAGGTGCGCGAATTGCTGAACAAGTACAACTTCCCCGGCGACGACACGCCGATCGTGCGCGTCAGCGCGCTGGGCGCCCTCGAGTCCGCCAGCACGGACCAGAGCTCTCCGGAGTACGAGTGCATTATGGAGCTGGTCAACCAGCTCGACGCGTACATTCCGATACCCGACCGCCCGCGCGACGGCACGTTCCTGATGCCCGTGGAAGACGTCTTCTCGATCAAGGGACGCGGCACTGTAGTCACCGGCCGGGTCGAGCGCGGGACTATCCATCCGGGCGACGAGGTTGAGGTTGTCGGCATTCGCTCCACCTCCAAGACCACGGTCACCGGCGTGGAGATGTTCCACAAGCTGCTCGACGAGGCGGAGCCCGGCGACGCTGTCGGGACGCTCCTGCGCGGCGTGGAGCGAACGGACATCGAGCGCGGTCAGGTGCTCGCGAAGCCGGGATCGATCAAGCCGGTGACCGAGGCCGAGGCCGAGGTGTACGTTCTGGCGAAGGACGAGGGCGGCCGCCACACCCCGTTCTTCAGCGGCTACAAGCCGCAGTTCTACATTCGCACGAGCGACGTGACCGGCGAGATCGGGCTTCCCGAAGGGATCGAGATGGTGATGCCGGGCGACAACACGCAGATGCACATCAAACTGATCAGCCCGATGGCGATGGAGCCGGGCCTGCGCTTTGCGATACGCGAAGGCGGCAGGACAGTCGGCGCAGGCGTCATCACCAGCGTCGCCTAAGTCGCCTAAGGAGGAGACGTGGCCAAGAAGAGGGGAGACGTCCGCCAGCTCATCAACCTTGCGTGTACGGAGTGCCGCGAGCGGACGTACCACAGCGAGAAGAATCGCCGGAACGACCCCAACCGGCTCGAGCTGAACAAGTACTGTCCGCGATGCCGGACGCACCGGCCGCACCGCGAGGTGAGGTAAGATGGCGCAAGCGAGAGGACGCAATCCGCTCCGGTCCGTTATGGACGAGGGGCAGGGCCGCCGGCGCGGGCGGTTCGCGATCATTGGCGAGGTCTACAGCGAGCTCACCAAGGTCACGTGGCCGTCGCGCGAGGATGCGGCGCGCCTCACGATGCTGGTTCTCGGCGTCTCCGCAGTGATGGGCGTTTTCCTGGGGTTGTGGGACTTCGGTTTCAGCGAGTTGGTGGAGCGCGTGTTCCTGTAACGCGCGGCCCGGCGGCGCTCCCGACGGGGCGCGCCGGCAAGATTTAGAGAGACTGCATGACAGAACAAGCCATTACTCCTGAGACCGAGACCCACTGGTACATCGTCCATACGTACTCGGGGCAGGAGGACCGGGTGCGGAAGAATCTCGAACTCCGCATCGAGTCCATGGACGTGAAAGACAAGATCTTCCAGGTCGTTGTTCCGACCGAGGAAGAGGTGGAGATCAAGGAAGGGAAGCGCCGGTCGGTGCACCGGAAGATTTTCCCGGGCTACATCCTCATTCAGATGAAGATGGATGAGGGGAGCTGGCGCGTCGTGCGGGAGACGCCGGGCGTAACGGGATTTGTCTCCTCCGAAGACGAGCGCGAGCGGCGGCCCAAGCCTGTGCCGCTCGAGGAGCGAGAAGTTTCGCAGATCCTGAGCCGGATGGAGGAGCCGTCGCCGCGCATCAAGGTTGGGCTGGCGCCGGGGCAAATGGTGCGTATCACGGGCGGCCCGTTTGCAGAGTTCATCGGGTCGGTTGACGCGGTGGACGAAGACAAGGGCAAAGTGCGCGTTCTGGTGTCCTTCTTTGGGCGCGAGACGCCGGTGGAGCTGGACTTCTTGCAAGTGGAGAGAGCGTAGTGGCCAAGAGAGTTCGCGCAGTGCTTCGGTTGCAGCTGCCTGCGGGCAGCGCGACGCCGGCGCCGCCGGTCGGGCCGGCGCTGGGTCAGCATGGCATCAACATTATGCAGTTCGTGAAGGAGTACAACGCGCGGACTGCGAACCAGGCGGGGACGATCATTCCCGCCGAGATAACGGTGTTCGAGGACAGGTCGTTCACGTTCGTCACGAAAACGCCTCCCGCTTCCGAACTGGTGCGCAAGGCCGTGGGCGTCGATAAGGGGTCGTCGAGCGCAGGGCGCGTGCGCGCCGCCGCGATCTCCCGTTCGGCGCTGCGCGAGATAGCGGAGACCAAACAGAAAGACTTGAACGCAGCGGACATCGATGCCGCGATGAAGATTATCGAGGGCACGGCCCGGAGCATGGGCGTCGCTGTGGAGGGGGAGTAGCGATGGTGAAGCACGGGAAGCGGCATCGCGCAGCGACAGCGCTTGTCGACAAGGAGCGGCGCTACGGGGCCTCCGACGCGCTCGGCGTGCTGCGTCAGGCGATGTCCGTGCAGTTCGATGAAACCGTAGAATTGCACCTCCGCACGAACGCCGACCCGCGCCACGCCGACCAGCAGCTGCGGGGCGTTGCGATGCTCCCGAACGGTCTGGGCAAGGAGGTGCGGGTGGCGGTGTTCGCGGCGGGAGAGGCTGCGCGGGCCGCGGCCGACGCCGGAGCGGAGATCGTCGGGGCCGACGACCTGATCGAGCGCATCGAGGGCGGCTTCCTCGATTTTGATGTGTCGATTGCGACGCCGGACATGATGGGCAAGATTGGCAGACTGGGCCGTATTCTGGGCCGCCGGGGCCTTATGCCCAACCCGCGCACCAATACCGTGGTGCAGCCGCAAGACCTTCCGCAGGCGGTGCGCGAGGCGAAGAAGGGCCGCGTCGAGCTGCGTATGGACCGGACGGCCATCATCCACTCGCCGATCGGAAAGGCGAGCTTCGAGGACGAGCAGCTGATCGAGAACCTCGCGTCGGTCGTCGACACGGTCAACCGCCTGCGTCCAGCGGCGGTGAAGGGGAACTTTGTGAAGACCGCGCACCTGACGTCGACGATGGGGCCGAGCGTCCCGCTGGACGTAGGGTCGACGATGGCGATGCGCGTCGAATAGAATCGTAGCCAGCATAGTCCGCCGAAGACCGTGGGTCCCCGGCAGCGCGCCGGGGTTAAGCCGCAGAGGGCCCACCGAGGCAGTCGAATGCGTCAGGCCGGCTTAGGGTCGGCTAGCGCAGAGAGCCCGCGTCTTCGGAGGCGGGTTATTTTTTGTGCGAGGTGAATGGTGCCGACTGAAGCAAAACGGGAAGCGGTAGCGGACCTGGCCGAACGGCTGGGGCGGGCGTCGATGGTGATAGCCACCGACTTCTCCGGCTTGTCCGTGAACCAGATGACCGAACTCCGCCGCCGGTTGCGCGAGGTGGGGGTCGAGTACAAGGTAGTGAAGAACCGCATTGCGGCTCTGGCCGCCGCCGAGGCGGAGATGCCGGTGTTCAGGGAGCTTCTGGAAGGGGCTACGGGCGTCGTTATCGGCTACGGCGAGCCGGTTGCAGCTGCCAAAACGCTGGACGAATACATCCGGCAGACGCGCTCGGAGATGAAGGTGCGCAAGGGCGTGATGGACGGCGGCCTCCTCACGGAGTCGCAAGTCATCGCCATTGCGCAGTTGCCTGGGAAGGACCAGCTCATTGCGCGCCTGCTTGGTCAGATGGCCGCGCCGATCACCGGGCTGGCGACGGTGCTGAGCGGCCCTGTCCGCGGGCTCGCGATTGTGCTGCAGCGCAGAGCTGAGCAGCTCGGCGACTCCGGTTGAGCGGCTACAAGGAAGTATCGAACACGGACATTCAAAAGGAGAGCGGAAGATGGCAACGAAGGAAGAGCTGATCGAGTCAATCAAATCGCTTACGGTGCTCGAGCTGGCGGAGCTGGTGAAGGCGCTGGAAGAGGAGTTCGGCGTGAGCGCTGCGGCGCCTATGGCGGTTGCTGCGGCGCCTGTCGCGGCGGCGGAGCCGGTGGAGGAGCAGACCGAGTTCACGGTTACGATCAAGGACATCGGGGCCAACAAGATCAACGTCATCAAGGTCGTGCGCGAGCTGACGAGCCTGGGGCTCCGCGAGGCGAAGGAACTGGTGGAGTCCGCGCCGGTGGCCGTCCGCGAGAACATCGCGAAGGAAGACGCCGAGGACACCAAGAAGAAGCTCGAGGAGGCCGGAGCGACGGTGGCTGTCGCGTAGTCCTCACAGAGCGGTTGACGACCTGGAAAGGGGCGGTTTTGGAGAGAAACCGCCCTTCCCAATTAGGGCACGGCGCGGCTTTGCAACAGGAGCAGAGCCGGTCTGTGCGGGATTGCGGCGGAGGCGCGCCCAGGCATGGATTCCCAGCGCTGGAAAAACCTCATCGCGTACTACCGCGCATGCGTCTCCGTAGAGAATACGACGGACGCCCTGTTCACGCTGGCCAACAACGGGAGCGAGTTCGTTCACGTCACAGACGAGGAGCGCAGAGCAGCCGGGAAGGGCGTCCTGACGTTCGACGACGGGGGCGAGGCGTTCCGCGCTTTCATGCAGGCAGGGCGCTGGGAACAGACGCCGGCTGTCTATCTCTACGGCTTCCCGTGCCGCGCTGATGGTCCGAACATCTTCCCTGTCTTCATCTTCGACCTCGAAGAAGTAGCGAGCGAAACAGGTCGCGCTTTCGAGGTGCAGTCAGGTCACCCGCGCATCAACGTGGCGGGACTAGGGCGTCTGTTGCAAGAGGAGCGAAAGAGCGCAGCTGTAGCGCTCAGCGAGTGCTGGGACAATGACAAGCCCTTGGACGCCAATGTCGATGCAGCGCTGCAGGAATTGGAGATGATCCTGCCCGGCCTGGATCGCGATGCTCTGCTGCGCAGCCCGTCCGGAACATTCTTCAGAGCCGTCGGATCGACCTATACTCGCGGTTTGGAGCAAGAGCTCGCGAAGCTCGAGAATTCCTCAGCGAACAGGATATGGAGCCTGATACTCGATCGGAATGACGAGCCTGCTGAAGCAGACAACCAGGAGATTCTGGAGGTTACGCCGCTCAATGACGAGCAACGCAGCGCAATCAAGAGCGCCTTTGTCAACCCGCTCACTGTTGTTACCGGCCCTCCGGGAACAGGAAAATCCCAAATCGTTATCAATATAATCGCCAACTCCGTCTCACGTAATGAGACAGTGCTCTTTGCAAGCAAGAACCGTAAAGCCGTCGATGTGGTAATTGAGCGGTTGTCCGCAATGCAGTCCGCGCCTGTTATTCTGAAGTATCGAGACCAGCAATCGGCATTCACCGACACATTGCTCCAGACGATTGAGAGAGCTTCATTGATAAACGATGATGCTCTCGATAGAGAGATAGAGGAGTACGCGAAGGACCTGGAACGAATTCGCGGAGAGGCGCGGCAATCCGAACTAACGCTTGACCGCATTGTCGATAGGAGAAACCGGATTCAGGAAATCGAGATAGAACTGGAAAGCTTGAAAGAAGAGCTCCCGGCGCATATTGCAACGCACCTCAATCATTACGACGCGATACAACTGGGCCCCATCGAGCGCCGGCTTGCTGGACTCGAGCGCGCCATCGCTGATATGGAGCGCCCGAATCTTGTTGTTCGGGTCTGTTCGCTTGTCGGTCAATCTACCGGGAAGCGCTTGCAGAAGGCGGCGTCATCGCTGCTGAACGAGCTGCCCTCGTTCTGTAAAGGCCTCTCTGCGGCGTCATTAGAGGAGTGCAAAGCGCTCGCAGATCTGGGAAGGAAACTTGAGCGATGGTCGGACGGACAGCGCGAGCTACTGGACCTAATGGATAGGAACTGGAACGAGCCGCGCCTTGAAACGCTTCGCGACCGTATCGCAAACAGCCAGAAGCGCGCCGTGCCGATTGGCGTCAAGCTGGTCGACGCTCTGGTGAACCGCCGGCTCAAAAACCTGACGCTTGACCAGCGTAGGGCTGTCGGCGACTATGCCGTCCACGCCCGCGCTTTGCGTGAGAGGTATACGGGAGACAATTTGCAGCAGGAGTTGCGCCAGGCGAACGAATCCGCGTTCAGGAGAGGAATCGCAAAGACGTTCCCTGCTCTGGCGGTCACCAATCTTTCCGTGCGTCATGCCGTTCCACTGGCGGCCGACGTAGTCGATCTGGTTGTCATCGATGAAGCGTCCCAGTGCGATATCGCTTCCGCATTGCCTTTGCTCTACCGCGCAAAGCGTGCGATGGTGATAGGCGATTCCAATCAGCTACAGCATATCTCTAACCTTGGGCCCGACGATGACCACCGGCTTCGGCATAACGCCGGACTGAATGCGGTAGACGACCTGCGATTGACGTATTCGACGTATTCGCTCTTCGACATTGTTCGTTCGGTTGCCAGCGCGCGTGCCGCCCGATTCGTGCATCTCAAAGAGCACTTCAGAAGCAGAGCAGAGATTATCGAATTCTCGAACAGACAATTCTATGGAAACTCTATGACGGTCTTGACGGACTACCAGCACCGCCCGCTGGCAACCTCCGGAGAGCCGATTAAATGGCGCAATGTGCGAGGCGATGTTAAGCGCTTCGCCGGCGCGTCCGCCTTTAATGAAACCGAAGCACGGGCAGTAGTCGATCTCGTGCGTGAGATTGCCGGCGGAACAGCGGGCCAGCCTGAGCTGCGCCCTTCGCTGGGCGTCGTAACGCCATTCCGGCCGCAAGCCAACCGGATCAGGGAATTGACGGAACAGAGCATAGGAGAAGCGGATTTGCAGAGGCTGGAGTTTACGGTGAGCACTGCGCACGGCTTCCAGGGCGACGAGAAAGACATTATGATTTTCTCGCCAGTTATCTCCCAAAATACTCCTGCCTCCGCTGCGCGCTTCATAGGAAGAACGCCGAACCTGTTCAACGTGGCTATTACCCGTGCGCGCTCCGAGCTGCATATCGTGGGCGATATGGCGGCGGTGAAGAACTCGGACATCTCGTTCCTCTCGCAGTTCGTCGAATACGTGGAAAGCTTGCGCGCCAACCGCCCACCCGATAGCGTACAAGAGCCATTTCAATCAGTGTGGGAGGAGTTGCTCTACGACGCTCTGAAGAGCGCCGGAATAATTACGCTCCCTCAGTACCGGTTCGACCAGTACAAGCTCAATCTCGCAGTGCCGGAGCATATGGTCGATATTGAAATCGACGGCGAGCACTGGCATCGCAACCTGGATGGCAGCCGGGTTGCTTCCGACCTCAAACGCGATACGCGCCTTACTTCAAGAGGGTGGCGCGTGAAGCGGTTCTGGGTGTATGAACTTCAGAGCGATATGGCCAGGTGCGTGAGAGAAATCGAAGAGCTGCTTGCTACATAGGAGGCGCGATGTTGTCGTGGGGAAGTGTCGTCAAGAGCGTGTTGGACAGGAATGAGCGGTATATGCTGGCCGCCCTCTCGGGGCTGTCGCCGGAGGAGTTGCGGGCGCGCCCTGCGCCGGAGTCGAACCCCATCGGCTGGCTGATGTGGCACTTGACGCGAGTGCAGGACTACGCCATATCGACGATTCTGGAGCACGAGACGGTGTGGGTGCGCGGCAAGTGGTACGAGAAGTTCGGCATGGCGCCCGATCCCGCCTACCGGGGCAACGGCGACACCCCTGAGCAGGTCGACCAGTTCGCAGCGCCGAACACTGAGACTCTGGTTGCGTACTACCGGGCCGTACGGGCGAATACCGACGCGTTCCTCAACGCGCTGACCGAGGAAGACCTTTCACGGATGGTGCCGCCTGTTCGGGGCACGGAGCCTGTCCCGCTCGCCGAACGGCTGCCGGGCATCATCGTCGAAACGGTGCACCACGGAGGGCAGGTTGCGTACGCCCGTGGCGCTCTCAAGGGCAAGGGCTGGCTGGACGTCTGATCCCCGGAGAGGAGTGTCTCCCGGTGCCGGCGCTACGTCGGGTGCGCTAGCCTCCCGCCTTGCGCCCCCACGACTCGTAGTGTGCGACTTCGGCGGCGGGGATTCGACGGGCGCCGCCGAACCGTTCGCCCTCCGCTGGCCAGCCCATCGGAATCATGCATGAGGTGGCGTAGCCTTCGGGGATGCCGAGCAGCGCCTTCACTTCCGCCTCGCGCCGGCGGTGAAATGTCGTGATCACCGTGCCCAGGCCGAGAGCGGTCGCAGCCAGCATAAGGTTCTGGGCTGCGGGATAGATGGAGGAGCCGGACGAGAAGCCGGGCTCCTGCCCCTCGCGGGCCGCGATGCACGGAAAGATAAGGACGGGCGTTTCGGCCAGACGCCGCGCAAGGCGCTCGGCGGAGCGGTAGACGGCGTTCCGGGGGCGGGATGAGTCGGACTCGTACATCGCAACCCATCCTTCGTGGTACCACTCGCCGATGCGGTCTTTCTTGTCCTGGTCGGTTACAACGACGAACGCCCAGGGCTGGCGGTTGCCGCCGGACGGCGCGCGGATGGCGGCTTCGATGACGCGCTCGATGAGTTCGGCAGGAACCGGATCGGGCTTGAACGCGCGGATAGCGCGCTGGGCGTAAAGCGTCTCAAAGAAGTCCGGCATAGGGGGGCCTCCGTGGAAGATGACCGGATTCTACTCCGGCGGCAGGTCGCTCTTGCGCGCCGGTAGCGCCGTGGGAGGGAGCGGCTCCCGCTCCGTTGCATGGCATGCGTCGACGCGGGACGGGTGGAAGGCAATGAGGCCGGCGAGGTTGGCGTACGCGCCTCCAGCGTCTGCGTAAGTCCAAGCGGCGGCTTCAGAGTGCCGTCCGCGAACGCTCAGCGTGAAGCAGCGGGCCTCGCCGCGCCAGGGGCACACCGGGGCGTGCCGCATAGGCGCGAGGAAGCGCCGCTTCACGTCGCCGGGCGGGACGTAGTAGGCCGCGCCCCCGTACGGTTCGTCGACGCGCAGCGCGCGGCTGCTGTCGACGATCACGATGCCGGCGAACGCTACGCGCAGTCGGAAGAGGCGGGGGTCGATACGCGGAGGCTCGGCGGGTCTGCTCGTCAAAGTGACAACTCGCTATTGCGGGGTAGGGCGGGGGCGTCCAATGATAGCGGCATGACTACGACAACCGCTCCCGCCAGCCTGCCGCAAGAACACGCCGAGCTTGCCTACCCTCGTCCGCCGTTGCGCCGCGCGCGCAACGCGCGAAAGGAGGCTGCGCCGGCGCGCGCCCTCCGCGAGGCGGGGTACAGCCCCACGCTGATACGCGACCTGCCGAACGGCGACCGCCCGCGTGAGCGCCTGCGGGACGCCGGCGCGTGGTCGCTGAGCAATGCCGAACTGCTTGCGATACTGTTGCGGACCGGCACGCAGTCGGAGAGCGTGCTGGACATCGCCGAGCGGTTGCTGGCCAAAGCGCAAGGGTTGGATGGTCTTGCGCGGCTGTCTCACGCGGAGCTGTGCAAGTTTCACGGATTCGGGGAGGCCAAGGCGTCGCAGCTGCTTGCGGCGATTGAGCTGGGGAAACGCATAACCAGCACCCGCGTCGATGAGAAGCCGGTGATTCGCTCTCCGCACGACGTGGAGAAGCTGCTGCGGAACGAGATGGCGTTTCTGGACCAGGAGCACTTTCGCGTGATAGCGCTGGATACGAAGAACCGCGTGCTGTCGATGTCCGACATCGCAGTCGGAACGGTGAACTCCACGACGATACGCACGGCGGAGGTGTTCCGGGAGGCGGTGCAGCGCAACGCTCCGGCTATCATTGTGGCCCACAATCACCCGTCGGGCGACTCTACCCCCAGCAGGGAAGACATCGTGGTGACCAGAGAGCTCATGAAGGCGGCCAAGCACCTGGATATCGAGCTGATGGACCATATCGTGGTGGCGCGGAGCGGCGTGTCGAGTTTGAAGGAGATGAGAGCGCTCACGGCTGAGGAGGGCGCTTGATGCGCTCGATACAAGACGTTGAGGCGCTGCCTTTTGCGCCGCCGGAGCGCAGCGGAGATAGGTAAGATAAGGAAGGCTAGGCAAGCTCGGAGGGCCTGCCCGCCGCGGAGATCGCAAAGGAGGCGCAGTATGCCGGAGATAAGCAAGCATGAGCCGGGGATGTTCAGCTGGGCTGACCTGACGACAGTGGACGCCGAGGGCGCCCGGGCGTTCTACACGGGGCTGTTCGGTTGGGAGTCGGCGGACAACCCGGTTGGCGAGGGCCAGTTCTACACGCTGTTCAGCAAGGACGGCAAGAGCGTAGCCGGAATGTTCCAGGCGACGCCCGAGATGCAGGAGCAAGGCGCCATTACTTGCTGGAACGTCTACGTTACTGTGGCGAACGCTGACGAGACGGCGGCCAAGGCGGCGGAGCTGGGAGCGACCCCGATTATCGCGCCGATGGACGTGTTCGAGTTCGGGCGGATGTGCATGCTGCTCGACCCCGGGTATGCGGCGTTCTCGGTCTGGCAGCCGAAGCAGCATATCGGTGCCGAGATTATGGGCGATCCCGGAACGTTCGTATGGGCGGAGCTCTACGCTCACGATACCGAGGCGGCTACAAAGTTTTACAGCGGCGTGTTCGGCTGGGAGCCCGAAGAGGCGTTCCCGGGAGGCCTGCCGTACACGGTGTTCTACAGCGGGGGCGCTCCGGCTGGGGGGATGCTGAAGATCCAGCCCGAGTGGGGAGAAGTCCCGCCGAACTGGACGGCGTACTTCGCAGTGGAGAGTATGGAGTCCGCGATGAAACGGGTCGAAGAGCTGGGCGGCAAGGTTGTGGGGGCGCCCCAATCCGTGCCCGAAGTGGGGACGTTCGCCCCGGCGCTCGACCCGCAGAACGGCTTCTTTATGCTGATGGAGCTGGCGCAGTAGGGGGGACTCGGCCCCGTTCCGGCTTACGGCGGTCTGGGCAAGGAACAGCCCGCGAGCAGGCTATACTTGCTGTAGCCGCCTATGGAATACGGGAGCAACCTCTTCGACGACGTTGTCGTCATTTTTATCGCAGCCGCGCTGGGCGGGCTGGCTGCCCGTGTAGTGCGGCTGCCCTCGCTTGTCGGCTACCTTGCGGTGGGAGCGCTTGTGGGGCCGCAGGCGTTCGGCCTCGTCACGCACGTGGAAGATGTCCACACTCTCGCGGAGCTGGGCGTGGTGCTCTTGCTGTTCGCCGTCGGCATCGAAGTGTCGGTTGCGGACTTGCGGCGGGTGGGCGCGCGCGTGGTGGCGGCAAGCGCGGCGCAGATAACGCTCACCATCTGCGTGGGCTACGGCATCGGAACGATGCTGGGATGGTCGCCGCGCCACGCGCTTGTAGCCGGAATGGCGCTGTCGTTGAGCAGCACGATGGTCGCGCTGAAGACGCTGGGCGACCGCGGAGAGCTCGGCGCGCTGCACGGGCGCATCGCGACCGGAATGCTGCTCGTGCAAGACCTGGCGTTCGTTCCGATGATGGCCGCCCTTGCCGCGCTCACCGCGATAGAGGAAGGCGGAGAGTCGCTGGTCGCCGAGTTCGCGTTCACGATCGGGCGGGCGGTCGTTGTGCTGGTGGTGCTGCTGGCGCTGGGCCGCTTCGCGCCGATGCTGCTGAAGCGCATAGCGCTGCTCGGCGCGCGCGAGACGTTCGTTATCAGCGTGCTGGGAGTAATGCTCGGCGCAACGATGCTCACGCACTGGGCCGGCCTTTCGGCGGCGCTCGGGGCGTTTGTAGTGGGGCTGGTGCTGAGCGACGCGGACTGGGCGGGCCGGCGGGCGCTCTCGGAAGTCATCCCGGTGCGCGACATCTTCGCCAGCTTCTTCTTCGTGTCGCTCGGAATGCTGACGGACCTGGAGTTCCTTACGGAGAATTGGGCCCATACCGCCCTGTTCATCGGGGCGTCGATCGTGACGAAGCTCGTGCTCGTCAGCGGCCTGCTCATCGTGCTGCGGTACCTGCCGACGACAGCGCTGCGAGCAGGCTTCCTGATGGTGCAAATAGGAGAATTCAGCTTCATCATTGCAGGAGCTGCGACGGCGATGGGCCTCGTTCCTGAGACGCTGCTGCCGTTGATGGCGGCCTCCGCAGTGGCGACGATGGGGATCACGCCCCTGTTCGTTGGCGGCGGCTGGCGTCTGCTCGACGCGCTGCAGACGCGGTCGCGCGTCTTCCGGCGGTACGTGTCGGGAGAGGCGCTGGCGGAGCAGGCGCGCGCGCGCGCTCCCCGGTTCCGCGACCACGTCATCATCGTGGGCTACGGACGGGTCGGTTCGATGATTGCGGCGGACCTGGGGCGCAAGCAGATCCCCCACATGGCCATCGACATCGACCCGACGAGGATGGACTCTTCTGTAGAGCTGGAGCCGCACGGCTATCTGCTGTATGGCGACGCCGCAAGCGACCCTGCGCTCATTGCGGCGGGAGTGCAGCACGCGAAGCTGATCATTACCGCGGCGCCCGACCACGTCTCGAACCTGGTGACGGTGCAGCACGCGCGGCGTCTGAATCCGCGCATCCATATCGTGGGGCGCGCGGCGTGGGCGGAAGAGGTGCAGGCGCTCTACGACGCCGGCGCGGACGCGGTAGTGTGGCCGGAGCTCGAGGCGGCGCTGGAGATAATGCGCGTCTCGCTGAGCGACGCAGGCATCGCCAGCCCTGAAGTGGAGGAGTTCGTCGAGGAGGCGCGCGTTGAACTCCGCGACCATCCGCCGCACGACGAAGAGGACGCGCCGCAACGGTCGTAGCGGCGCGCCCGGACTTCGTTACGGTTCGTCGGTGTAGCCTTCCATATTCGACGATGCCCCGCGCCTAGCGAGCTCTTCCTCGAAGTGAGCGCGAATGGCGGGGTCTTCGTCCCTGAACTGCACCTGTGGGCCGCCGGTCTCTTTGTAGCGCGTTCCCACATAGCCGGCGAACCGGGGATTGCCGTACCGCAGAACGAGGTACCGGATAGGCTCCGCGCTGCAGTTGAAGTGCTGGTGGTAGCCGCCGCCCGGAGAGAGCAGAGACCCGGCGTGGTAATCGAGCTGCTCCCAGGGCGTGTCCGGAGACGGATAGACGCCTTCCGGCCACTGCAGGTCGTACCCCTCGCCGCTGAGGAAGAGGTAGGCCACGTCGGAGACGAGGCCAGCCTTCTTGCGGTTGGCTTCGCCGGTGTGCGCTTTCTTGTAGGTGCCGGCCGGGAATTCCGAGAGGTGGCAGATGAAGTGGCCGTTGGCCATATTGATCATCATGTTCGCCCCGGGGCCGCGCGCCGTCCAGCGGTCGAGGTTTACGTTGTTCACATTGGGGATGAAGTTGGTCTCCATAAACCGATGCTCGAGCTTGGATGACTTGCCGCTGAAGTACAGCTCGTCGGAGGGGTCGAACCGGTCGGGGAAGGTCATTGGGCAATCGAAAATAAGTTCGGGGCTGCCGTAGAGATTGAATGCGGTGGGAGCATTGGTCGCCCCGTAGAGGCGCACAGTCTCGTCGCCGCTTGCGTTGTAGAGCTCGTGCCAGGCGTTGAGCGGGATGGAGAAGACGCTGCCCGCCTGCCACTCGAACGTGTGCTTGGGGGAGCCGTCGTACCAGACAGAGGCGGCGCCGCGCCCCTTCACAACGTAGAAGATCTCCTCGTACATATGGCGCTCGAGGTTGAACTTCCCGCCGGGCGGTATTTCGCAAACGAACCGAATGGTGCCCTGGTTATTGACGAGGGCGCCGTCGAGCGGGTCGGCGGTTAGGTCGAGCAGCGCGGCGTTGGTGCCGGTGCGCTCCCACGGCTCGACGCTGATGGTGTGGATGTCGTCGACGAGCTGCTGCGTGTGCACGGCGAGCCGCTCGTCGGCCACCCATTTCTCGTAGGGTGTAAGCGTCCACGGTTCGTAGCGGTCCTGGATAGACGTCATTGCGCCGCCTCCTCAAGATGCAGGATCCCGACGCGCTGATTATGCATCGTCCGGCGAGGGCGCGAAAGTGAAGGCCGCTATCGCAGGCAGCGCCGCTGCAGGCGGCTTCCTAGGGGGTCTGGGGGGCGGACGCTCTCCCAGGAGCTCGCCACCGCCAACGTTCTCCTCGCCTGCGCTGACGCCTCTCCCTACGCGCCACTATCGCAGGCAGCGCCGCTGCAGGCGGGTTCCCGGGGGTCTGGGGGAGCGGACGCTCTTCCAGCAGCTCGCCACCGCCAACGTTCTCCTCGCCTGCGCTGATGCCTCTCCCCACGCGCCACTATCGCAGGGCAGTGCCGCTGCAGGCGGCTTCCTAGGGGGTCTGGGGGAGCGGACGCTCTCCCAGGAGCTCGCCACCGCCAACGTTCTCCTCGCCTGCGCTGGCGCCTCTCCCCACGCGCCGCTATCGCAGGGCAGCGCCGCTGCAGGCGGCTTCCTAGGGGGTCTGGGGGAGCGGACGCTCTCCCAGGAGCTCGCCACCGCCAACGTTCTCCTCGCCTCGCTGGCGCCTCTCCCCACGCGCCGCTATCGCAGGGCAGCGCCGCTGCAGGCGGCTTCCTAGGGGGTCTGGGGGAGCGGACGCTCTCCCAGGAGCTCGCCACCGCCAACGTTCTCCTCGCTCGCGCTGACGCCTCTCCCCACGCGCCACTATCGCAGGCAGCGCCGCTGCAGGCGGGTTCCCAGGGGGTCTGGGGGAGCGGACGCTCTCCCAGGAGCTCGCCACCGCCAACGTTCTCCTCGCCTGCGCTGACGCCTCTCCCCACGCGCCGCTATCGCAGGGCAGCGCCGCTGCAGGCGGCTTCCTAGGGGGTCTGGGGGAGCGGACGCTCTCCCAGGAGCTCGCCACCGCCAACGTTCTCCTCACCTGCGCTGGCGCCTCTCTCCACGCGCCGCTATCGCGCGCCAACGCGTCAACCCTGAACAGCTTCCGTGATAGGGTGTGCGCGCTCGCCGGTTGGCGATGCGCACGGCTTCCAGCCCAACGGCGCGACGGAAGACACAAAGGACAAGGAGGCGCGCAATGACCCAAACAGCCCAGCGGTTGCAGATCAAGACGACAGGCATCGATCACGTGGTGTTGTGGGTGAGCGACCTGGAGCGCTCCAAGGAGTTCTACATCGGCCTTCTTGGCATGCGGGTCGCGCACGAGAGCGATTGGCAGTCGTTCCTGTGGTGCGGCGAGCAGAACCAGGTTGCGCTGTTCGACGCGGCGCGTATGGGCGCAAGCGTCGCCGGAGGGCGCGAGGTGAACCACATGGCGCTGCGCATGGAGCCGGCAAGCTACGAAGAGACCAAGGCGCGGCTCGAAGCGGAAGGCGTCATGGTGGAGGGGCGCCGCGGCGACCCGACCTGCATCTACTTCGACGACCCCGACGGTCACCGGCTGCAGCTGCTGTACAAGGGGCGCGACGACTAGACGCCGTGGGCCTGCATGGCTCCGGACAGGGGCGCCGCCCGCGCCGGCTGCCGTTCCGCGTGTTGCCGCAGAGGCGGCCTTCCGCTAAAGTAACAGCGTCATGGCTGTCGAGGCGCGGCGCTTCGCGGGCGCGAATGGCCGTGCGCTGTCGACGAAATTTTTGATACTGACGCCAGGAGGCATGTCACGTGAAGCACGAACTACCCGCTCTCCCGTACGCTATGGACGCGCTCCAGCCTCATATCTCTCAGGAAACGCTCGAATTCCACTACGGCAAGCACCACCAGGCCTATGTGAACAACCTGAACAATATGGTCGAGGGCACCGAGTTCGCCGACTCGTCGCTCGAGGAGATCATCACGAGCGCGCCTGCCGGCCCGATCTTCAACAACGCCGCGCAGATCTGGAACCACACCTGCTACTGGAACTCGATGAGCCCCAACGGCGGAGGAGAGCCCACCGGCAAGGTTGCGGAGGCGATCGACGCGGCCTTTGGATCGTTCGAGGAGTTCAAGAAGGCCTTCACGGCGAAGGCGGCAGGCAACTTCGGCTCCGGCTGGACGTGGCTTGTGAAGAATGAGGACGGGTCGGTGGCCATCGAGAACACCTCGAACGCCGGCAACCCCATGACCAACGGTCAGGAGCCTCTGCTGACGTGCGACGTGTGGGAGCACGCCTACTACATCGACTACCGCAACGCCCGCCCCGCCTACCTCGAAGCCTGGTGGAACCTGGTGAACTGGGAGACGGCTAACCAGGGCCTCTAGCGCTCAGAGACAGCTAACCCGGAACGAACGAGGGCGGCGCATCGCGCGCCGCCCTCTCGTTGCGCGTCGGGAAGGGGCTCTTGTCGCATTGCGACGGAGCTCCAGCGTCGCCGCGTTTGGAGTGCTGTAGCCGGAGATGCCTAATCGTGGGTGAAGCGCCTTCCTACCCCTCGGGTTCGGGGAGCCAGCCCCAGGGGAAGGGGCCGTAGTCGGGGGCGTACTGGACGCCGTCCTTGAACGTGAGCACGGGCCGCAGCGCATGCTCACCCACTATCGTCGCCCCGCGGGAGTCGCCGTAGCGCCACCGGCCCGGCTCGACGTCGAGGACTGCGATGTCGGCTGTCGTGCCCTCGGCGAGGCTGCCGAGTTCGGCCTCCTGATTGATGATGCGCGCAGGGGCCAGCGTGCTCATCCGCACGACGTCTTGCAGCGAAAAGCCGAGGGCGAGGAACTTGCCCATCGTATGCGTCATCGACTTCACCGTGTCGCGTCCAGGCTTGGTGATGTCGGTGCTGATGCTTGCCGGGGCGATGTCCTGGTCGAGGAGCCGCTTGGCGACCTCAAAACTCAGGTTGAAGCGCCCGTGCGCAGGATCGAACAGCACGCCGCGCTCCTTGGCGTCGACGAGTTCGGGCAGCGCGCGGTTGGAGTCGTCGATGGCTTTGCCCGGGTTGCCGGTGAACAGGTGCGTGAGCAGGTCGCCCGGACGCAGGAGCGGCAGAAGCTGCTGCGTGATGGTTGGGTCGGAGCCGAACTGCGGGTCGCCGATGTGGACCATCACGCGGACGCCGCCCTCGCGCGCTGCAGTGAGAGCCGATTCGATGTAGGTGATGCCCATCGTATCGACGGCGGGGCCGCACGCGCGCACCTTCACGCCGATAATCTCGCCGGGGTAGGCGTGGATGGCGGCGATCGTGTCGTTGAGAAGGATGTCGTCGGCGTCCCGGGCCTCCGGCATAAAGGCGAGTCCTGCCCTGGCGATGTGGATATTGGTGAGCACGCGGGTGACTGCGCGTTCGATGACGAGCCTGTGGAAGCCCGCGTAGTTGGAGCAGCCGGCGCTGCCCCCGTCGACGATAGTCGTGACGCCGGAGCGGACGCCGGCCAGATCAGGGTCGAGGCCGCTGGCGATGCCGTGCTCGAAGATGTGGGCATGAACGTCGATGAGGCCGGGCGTGACGATCTTGCCGCGGGCGTCGACCCAGCGATCGGCCTCGGCGGCGTCGATCCGATCTGCGACGCGCGCGATGCGTCCGCCCTGCAGGGCGATGTCGAGCTGCTTGTCGGTCTCCGAGGCAGGGTCTATAACGCGTCCGCCCTTGATGAGCACGTCGTAAGGCATCACTTCCCTCCGGGCGGCCTTGGTGAGGCGCGCGTAGTGGAGGCGACGGTACGCCCCGCGCCGGCCCGTGGCAAGCGTCGGGAGTCACTCAGTGCGGCGCGCCCACGCGGAGACTGCTGCTTGCGGGCCGCTGAGCTTTCTGGCGAGCATGCCCTTGCGAGGCCCGCAGGCGCGGCAGTAGAGGCCGGATAGAACACGGGCGCGGACGAAGCGCAGGCCGCAGCCCGGACATTCGAGGCCGGTATAGCGCCGGTTGGCTGTCCGGTCGGGGGCGTGTTCAGGAGGGCGGTGGGAAGTGGCGCGGGGATTGGCCCCGAGGCGCAGGGCCCATGCGCGCCACTTTGCGCCGTGGGGGCGCTCCGTCGACCTGCCGACGGCGATATGCGCCAGTTCGTGGCGAAGCGTCTCCAGCGCCTGCTCGTGGTCGAGCCAGGCCGAAAGCCGGATGAGGTTGCGGTCGAGGAAGGCTTTGCCGAGCAACCGCCGCATACGCGTCGTCCACTCGACTCGCGGCGGCGGGACGATCCGCTCGCTTCTCGTGAGCGCGTCGAGCAGGCGGTCTACTGCCTCGCGCGTGGCCTGGGGCGGGACGGAGGGAGGTTTGGGCGCGGCGCGCGGCGGCGCGTCCGGAGGCGCATCGGCCCAAAGGCGGCCCTGGCTGCGGCTGTCGGTTAGGGGAGCGAGGTTCATAGCGGTTTGTGGCGCAAACCGGCTGAGGGGACGCGCGTATCGTCTTCCCGGTAGTAGCGGGACCGCGACGGGCAGCGTTCGGAGATAGGGCACTGACGGCAGAGCGGGCGCTGCGCCTTGCACGCCTGGCGGCCATGCGTGATGAGGTAGACGTGCAGATTGAACACGCGCTCCGGGGCAATGGCGTGTTCGAGCACGTCGTGCGCCTCGTCGGCGGTTACTTTCGGGCCGATGAGGGCCAGCCGGCGCGCAACGCGGTAGATGTGCGTGTCGACGGCCATTGCCGGCTGGTCCATCGAGAACGAGAGCACGACCCCGGCTGTCTTGGGGCCGACTCCGGGGATCGCGCGGAGCCAGGCCTTGGCCTCTTCCAGCGGCAGCCCGGCGAGGAAGGAGATATCGAACTCGCCGGCGCGGTCGAGGATGGACTGCAGGGCACCCTGAATGCGGGGAGCTTTCTGCCGCGCCAGGCCGCCGTGGCGAATAACGTCGACGAGGTCGTCGACGGGCGCGTTGAGCACAGCCTCCCACGAATCGTAGCGGTCTGCGAGAGCGGCGAATGCGCGTTCGGCGTTCAGGTCGGACGTATGCTGCGAGAGGATCGTCCAGACGAGTTCGGAGACGCCGTCGAGCCGCTGCCGCCGGTTTGGCCGCCCGTAGTGCTCCTCGAGCAGGTCGTACACCTCGTCGGGCGTGTACGGCTTGACGCCGCGGACGCTGCGCGGCTGCAGCACTTTCCGGCGTCGCGGCCCGGCTGTCCTACGCTGAGCCATCCGGTATCGGCAGGGGTTCGGCGCCGTTGTGGAGGCGCAAGCGGATGGCCGCGTCGTCGATCTCGAACAGGTTCACGGCGGCGTAGTCGGTCTTGAGCGACGGCTCGCGATGCGCCGAGTCGGGGAGGCCGAGCGCGATGGAGGCGGCGATGCGGATTGGGGAGTCGTGCGATACGGCGAGCACGGTCGCGTCGGGATGGGCGGCGAGTGCGCTGCTTATGAACCGGGCGATGCGCGCGCGCAGGCCGGCGAGATTTTCGCCGTTCTCGAACGTCACAGTTTCGGGAGCGTTGCGCCACCGCTCGATCAGGTCGGGGTCTTCACGCTGCACATCGGCGACGAGCGCGCCTGCGTACCGTCCGTAGTCGAGGTCTCTAAGAGCGGAACGGCTGCGGACGGGCAAGCCGGCGGCGCGGGCTACAGTGTCGGCTGTCTGCCTGGCTCGCCAGGCAGGGCTTGCGTAGACTGCGGCGAGAGGTTCGCCGGCGAGCCGTTCGGCGAGCGACGCCGCTTGCGCGCGTCCGACCTCGTCGAGCCCGCCCCCGCCCTGAACGCGGCCCTGCACGTTCCATGCGGTTCGTCCGTGGCGGACCATAAAGAGGCGGAGCATAGCTACAGGTGATCGCGTACGGCGGAGCCGCGGCGCTCCTCGAACTCGGCCTTGAGGCGCTCGAAGAGGGCCTGGTAGTCGGGAGAGGAGATGCTCGGGGTGGTCATTATCGCCGCGTCCTCGCGGTTGTCGGCGTAATAGCCGCGCCGGAGGCCGACCTGTGCGAAGCCGTATTTGGCGTAGAGCGCTTTCGCCGGCTCGTTGGATACGCGCGCTTCGAGGGTGACGACTTGCGCGGCGCGGGCGATGCTCAGCTCTATGCCGCCGATTAGCAGCAGCTCGCCAAGTCCCAGACGGCGGCTCTCCTCGCGAACGGCGATAGCGACGATGTGGGCGTCGCCCGCCATAAACCAGAGGCCGACGAACCCCACGATGCGCCTCCGCATCTTCGGGGGCTCCTGCCGCTTGCGCCGGAAGATGCGGGCCAGTCCGTAGGCCTTGGGGGCAACGGCGACGTACTCGCCTTCCTGCACGCAGACGAGGTACTCGGCCATGCGGTTCTTGATTTCGCGGCGGTAGGAGGTTGGCGGCCAGAGCGTGGGGAACGCTTCGCGTTCAATTGCTGCGACCTGGTCGATGTCGTCCCACTCCATCGGCCCAATCGAGTAGGGGAGAACAGATTGTCCGCGCATTAATCAGATTGTATCACCCGCGGGCTTGCATCGGGGATTACTGAGCCGCCGCCACCGCCAGGCGCGTCGGTAAGCAGGTTCGAGGCGGCGCATAGGCTGGCGGCGTCTGGTGGGAGAGGGGCTACAGCCGCTGATTAGAGATAACTGGTTCGGAGGCAAGCAGCTCACGCAGCTTATCGAGCGGCGGCAAGCCGAGGATTTCGGCGACGCCGCGGTCAAGAGCGGTGCGGGCAGGGCAGTGAGCCATGCTTGGCAAGCGCTCGAATTCAGCTTGTTGCAAACCATCAAAGAGGTCGGAGAGTGCCTGCAGTTGTTCGGGTGCAAGCTGACGCACGTCTAGCACAGGGGACTTCTCCCAGTCAGACTTTTTCATGGATACCCAACCGCCTTCAGTGCTCGTTCGCTGCGCGAGGACGGATAGTAGTCCAAGGCTTGAGTTAAGCCAAACGGCTAGCGTCTTCTCGTACCGTTCATCCGCAAGCCGAACTGAGTACCAAACATTAGATAGCGCGTTTACTTCCATGCGGATGGCGATAACCCTAACCGTAGTTAGCCGGAGACGCTCGGCGATGAAGAGGCGCCCCGCTTTTGGCCAGAGCTGTTCCACTCGTTTGAGTTTGCGTCCCGGGCGCGCCTGCGTGAGTGGAGCGAGGTGCTTGTCCGGCTCTGCAACGAGCCTTTTGCGTTGCTCTGTGTCGTTTCCCTCCAACATTGGATAAGCAGTAATGGCGGCTGTGCGTTCGAAACCGTCTAAAATGTCGCGCCTGTCCGGGCCCAGAGACCCAAGCGCATCGAGGCGGCAGAGTGGGGCCCCCCCCCCAAAAAAATTCCGGGCGTCCACACCTTGCCCTCGTCGAGCAGGCGGACGGCGCTGCGGGTGACGTCGGCGCGGGCGAACTGCACTCCTGCCCATTTTCCTCCGCGCTGCGCCGACTCGCGGATGGAGACAGCTTCGCCGATATGCTCGCCGCTCACTGATAGCAGCGCGGCGCCGTTGCCCTCAATATCCGCTGGCATCGTCGCGGCGATGGCCTGTGCAGTGCGGTGAGCATCCACCAGGTTGTCGGGGTTTCGCCAGAGATTGACGAAGGTTGTTCGCTGTTCGGCGTTGTTGCTGCTCTCTGCCCGGCGCGTAGCGATCAGGAGGGCTTCCGAGAGGTCGGTGCTATCCGAGAAATTCCAGCGCAGCGGATCGTGGGATGTGATCACCATGTTAAGGGTGAAGTCGCGTTCGATAAGCGCTCGGGTTTGCTCCCACGATGCTCCGGTGCAGATAGTTAGAGGCAAGACAAGAGCGAGCCGCCCTTCGCCGGGGCGAAGTTTAGGCGCTGCAGCTGCGACAAAGGCAGAGCCAAGGCCGGCAGTGGCAGACGCGTCTCGTGCCTGGAGCCTCACTGCTAGTTCCTTTTGAATCTTGTGGCGTTCATCCGGTTTGAGCATGCCAAAGAGTAAGTTCCCAGACCGTGTGAACGGCGGATTCATAATCGCTAGATCCAATTCAGGCACTTTGGCGGACTGACCTTCCTGCGCTCCGCGGGGTCCTCTGCCTGATACGCGCTGGGTCTCCAGCTCGCCAACGCCTAGACTCTCAGGAGACAGGGCGAACTGCACCGATGCTGTGCTCTCTCCCAGGAAGTCGAGCGAGCCGAGAGAGACTTTCCCTCCCTCGACGCCTAGCGGCATAACGTAAAGGTTCATCCGGTCGAACTGAATACTTGGATTGAGCATCGCGAGGCTCGTGGCGGCAAAGTGTATGGCCGAGAGTTGAACGTCGTAGCCGTGAATCGCCTCCTCCACCATAACTTTGTGGAGCTTGGCCGCATCCTTTCCGCCGGCTTGCATGTGGAGGCGCTCAGCCTCGGCAGCGACCGCCATCAGCAGGGTGCCGGTGCCGCAGGCGAGATCGGCTATGTTGAGGACAGCAGGGTATTCGTAATCGCTCCAGTCGACGCCTGCCGGCCAGCCGTTGAAGACGAGCCTCGCGAGCATCGTTGCGGCTGGAACGGAGGTGTAGTAGGCGCCGGTGAACTTGGCTCCGCTGAGCAGCGTGTGGAACAGACGCCCCGCGAGGTCGTGTCCCTCCAGTCCGCGGGTGTCTTTCACTGCGCGCGCCAAGTGCTCGACAGCTGTGGAAGCCAGGTCGTCAGGTCCGTCCATTAACACATCGAGTATCTCAATAGCTATCGAGAACACGGGCACATAGTCGATGTTGTCGCAGATGTGCCTCCATGCGCTAAGCAGGCCTGAAGGACCTTGCCTGAGCGCCTCGGCCACAGTTGCGACATCTTCCTGCGCTGAGGCGAGTCGGTCCTGAAAGGCAAGGGCGTTGAAGAGCACGAGGCAGCCGATTCTCACAGCTGCGGCGCGGTCTTTCTCCTTGTCTGTGTCGGCGATGATGTCTGCTACGAGACGATGGATTCGAGCGTGTCTCGCTATCTGTCCGGCTGCCTGCTCCAGTGCATAACCCACCGACGCGGCGGCTGCATCCACCTTGTCGACACCTTCCAGATGCATGGGGAGAGCGCGCAGCTCGTCCGCCAAGTCCGCAATCGATCCGGTATGCGTCTGTCGGCTAGTCAACGTAACGCCGCAGGAACCATGCAGCCACCATTCGAGGTCGGTAGCAGCGGCTAGCTCGGCGCGGGGGGCCTGTGAAGAGCGGAGCCGGTCGGGGTAGAGCAGTCCGTACACGCCGAGGGCGTCGGGGAAGGCGGTCAACCGCGCTTGTGCTTGCTCGCTCAGGTCGTTCTCGCCGCCCTCCCATTTGCATTCCACGAGGACAAGGCCGCTGGGAAGCTGGACCCGGACGTCTGGGGCGCCCTTGCGACTGCGGCGCTCCGCTTGGGCGGAGAGGCCATAGTTCTGCAGGAAATCGGCGAGGTGAACGTTGAGAACCTCCTCGCGGATATGATCATTGCTGTTGGGTAGGGACGCCATGCGCTAGTACTGTACTCACCGCGCAGGAGAAAAGGAAGGATGAATTGGCAGCGTCCGACGCCTATGCCCACACCCCGCGGGTAACCCAGAAGCAGCCTTGCCGGCGCCTGTAAACTCTTACGTGCGCGCGCTGTTTCCGTTAACATGGTGAGCGCACTCCCCGCATGAATGTACTCTGGCGAATAACCAAGCTTGCCTTCCTCGAACGATGGCGGATGACAGCCGCCTGGTTATCGCTCATCATCGCGACGCTGCTGTTCCTGGCGGTGCCCCGGCTGATCGGGACGTCCATCGACACCGCCATTGGCGCGGGAGCGCAGGGCGGCGCGACGACTGCCGACCTGGCGCGGATAGGGCTGCTTGTTATCGGCGTCATCGCGCTGCGGGGGGTCTTTAACTACGCCAACCTGTACCTGGCGGAGGCTGTTTCGCAGCGCGTCTCATATCGCATCCGCAATCTGCTGTACGACAAACTCCAGCACTTGAGCTTCGCCTTCCACGATCGCGAACACACAGGCAACCTCATGTCCAAGTCGACTGTCGACGTGGAGATGATGCGAATGTTCGTGAGCATGGGCCTTGTGCGGTCCGGCCAAATCACGATGCTGACCATGGGCGCGACGGTGATGATGCTTCTCACCGACGTGCAGCTTGCGCTCATTAGCCTTACCTTCGCGCCCATCATCGGCGTTCGGGCTGTTTGGGCGAGCGTTCGGATGCGCAAGATGTGGCTTCGCGCGCAGATCGAGATGGGCAAGCTCACTACCGTTCTGCAAGAGAATCTTGCAGGGCAGCGGGTAGTGAAGGCGTTCGGCGCCGAAGAGCATGAAGAGGTCAAATTCGACGTTCAGAACGAGGTCGTCTACGAGACCACCTATCTGGCCCGCCGAGCGCAGTCGGCCAACACGGCCATTATGCAGGTGATCTTCTGGGCCTCCTCCGGCGCGATTCTCTGGTTCGGAGGCCGGGCGGTCATCGACGAGCGGATGACGTTCGGCCAGCTGGTGGAGTTTCTGCTGTACATCAGCTTGCTGGTGCAGCCGATCCGCATGGTGGGCTTCCTCGTGAACACGTTCGCCAGAGCGGCGTCCGCCGGTCAGCGGCTGTTCGACGTGCTCGACGCGGAGTCGCCGGTCGCGGAGCGTCCGGAGGCGGCGCCGTTGCGGGATGTGCGCGGCCATGTGCGTTTCGAGGACGTGACATTCGCGTACGCGGAGCGCCCAGTGGTGCGGGGCATAACGCTCGAAGCGTCGCCTGGGCAGGTCGTGGCGCTGATGGGCGCTCCGGGATCGGGCAAGACGACGCTGATGAGCTTGCTGGCGCGGTTCTACGACGTCGACGACGGGCGAGTGCTGATCGACGGCGTCGACGTACGGGATGCGACGCTCGCGTCGCTGCGCTCCGCGATTGGCATCGTGCAGCAAGACGTGTTTCTGTTCAGCGCGACCGTGGCCGATAACATCAGCTACGGGCGCGAGGACGCGACGATGGACAAGATTATCGCCGCCGCGAAGACTGCCCAGATCCACGACGAGATTATGGCCCTGCCGGAGGGTTACGAGACTGTCATCGGCGAACGCGGCGTGTCGCTTTCGGGAGGGCAGCGGCAGCGGCTGTCGATTGCGCGCACGCTCGCCCTTGACCCCCCGATACTGGTGCTCGACGACTCGACGTCGAGCGTGGACGCCGGCACGGAGTCGCGCATACAGGAGGCGCTGGCCGCCGCCATTCAGGGCCGGACGACGTTCATCATTGCGCACCGCCTCTCGTCTATCCAGCATGCGCAGACCGTCGCGGTGATGCTCGATGGCCGGATTGCCGAGATAGGAACGCCGGACGAGTTGGCGGCGTCCGGCGGGCTGTTCACGCACGTGACCGAGCTGCCGTACGCCACAAGCCTCAACGGCGTGGCCGCGGAGCGCGTGGCTACGGCGAGAAGGGGCGTGCGGCCATGATGGTGAACACGGGCACGGGCGGCGGCTGGATGACGCGCGGCCAGCAAGGGGACATCGACGAGGAAGGCGCGAAGCTCTACGACCAGCGCGTCATCATCCGTCTGCTGGGGTACCTTGGCCCATACAAGCGCGAGGTCGCCCTGAGCCTGGCCGGCGTGCTCGTGTACACGCTGGCGACGGTCGCTATTCCGGCCATCATCGCCGTGGGGATCGACCGCTACATCCAGTCGGGCGACTTGCCAGGTCTGAACATGCTCATAGGGCTGTTCGGCCTGGTGCTAGTGGTGCACTATGTCTCGAATTACACGCACCAGGTGCTGCTGGCCCGCGTAAGCCAGCGCCTCATCTACGACCTGCGGCGCGATCTGTTCGCGCACCTCCAGCGGCTGCCGATGTCGTTCCACAACCGGCACAAAGTGGGCTCGATTATGTCCCGGGCCCAGAACGACGTGTACCAGCTGCAGGAGTTCCTCGACATCGTGGTGCTAAGCGTCGCCGACCTCCTCAGCCTGGGAGGCATCATCACGATTATGCTCGTCACGAACTGGAGCCTCTCGCTCTGGGCGTTCATCACGCTGCCCATCCTGATATGGGTGATATGGGTGTGGCAGCGCTATGCGAGGCCGGCGTTCCTGCGCGTGCGCATCGCCATCTCCAACGTAAACGCCTCGCTCGCCGAGAACCTCGACGGCGTCCGCGTCGTGCAGAGCATGAACCGGCAGAAGAAGAACCTTACAGCGTTCGACGCGCTGAACCGGCGGCACCTGGACACGAACCTCAGCGCGCAGCGCCTGTCGTCGTCGCTGATGCCGGCGGTCGAAATGTTTATGTCGTTCAGCCTGGCGGCGGCCATTATCGTAGGAGGCCGGCTCGTGCTGGGCGGAGCGCTGGGCGTCGGCCAGCTCACGCAGTTCACGCTCTACATTCAGCGCTTCTTCGACCCGATACGGAGCCTCACGCAGCAGTTCACGCAGCTGCAGCGGGCGATGGCCTCGGGCGCGCGCATCTTTGACCTCCTCGACGTCGACCCCGACCTGTTCGATGCGGAGGACGCCGAGGAGCTGCCGCAGATTACCGGCGCGATTCGCTACCACGGCGTTTCGTTCGCGTACGAGCCGGGCAAACCCGTTCTGACCGACATCAACCTCGACATCGAGCCGGGGCAGACGATCGCGCTTGTCGGCCGCACGGGCGCCGGCAAGACGACGATGGCTGCGCTCATCTCGCGTTTCTACGACATTACCGGCGGGAGCGTCTCTATCGATGGGCGGGACGTGCGCGCGGTGACGAGGCGCTCGCTGGCGCAGCAGATGGGCATCGTGCTCCAGGACCCGTTCCAATTCTCCGGAACGCTGATGGAGAACATTCGCTACAACCACCCCGAAGCGAGCGATGAGAAGGTCTACGAGGCCGCCAAAGCGGTCGGCATTCACGACCACATAATGAGCCTGCAGGACGGCTACCAGTCGATGATGGAGGAGCGCGGCGGTAATATGAGCCTGGGGCAGCGCCAGCTGGTGAGCTTCGCGCGCGCGCTCGTGGCCGACCCCCGCATTATCGTCCTCGACGAGGCGACTGCGAGCGTCGACACCCAGACTGAGCAGCTTATTCAGGAGGCGATAGGCCGCCTCCTGCAGGGGCGCACCGCCGTCGTCATCGCGCATCGGCTTTCGACGATACGCAACGCCGACAAGATCGTCGTGATGGACAAGGGGCGAATCGTCGAATTGGGCAATCACGACGAGCTGGTGGCGCTCGGCGGGCTGTACGCCCGGCAGCATGAGCTGCACGCCCGCCTCGTCGCGAGAGGCGCAAGGCGCAAGGACGTGTTCGCCGACGACGTGGCGGACGGCGCCGACGCCGCGCCCGCGCAGACGTAACTCGTTTCGGCAGAGAGTTTCGGCAGAGGGTGCTGCGGCGACGCCCGCCGGCGCTAGACCGGAGGCGCGAGGTCGACGTCGAGCGCGCCTTCCATCCACGCCGCGACCCGGAGCAGCTTCGCCTCGTCAAAGGGGGCGCATGCGAGTTGCGCGCCGAGCGGCAACCCGTCGCTCGACAGCCCGATCGGCAGGGATATGCTCGGGAATCCGGTGAAGCTCCACGGGCTTTGAAAGCGCGTGTCCCCCGTCTGCGTCCGGTCTTTGGGCGCTGGGCCGGAGGCTGTCGGCGTCAGAAGCGCGTCGACCGACTTCAGGACGCGGGCGGCGAGCGACTGCGTCTCGCGCCGGTAGTCGGAGGCGGCCACGTAGTCGCGCGCTGTGTGGGCATAACCGTTCTGTAGGTACACCGTGATCTTGGGCCCGTAGAGATGCTCGTTTCCCTCGTAGAGCGGCGCGTGCCATACGGCCATCTCCGACTCCTGCATGACGCGGTGCGCGGCGTAGGAGCGGGCGAAATCGATGCCCGGGTCTACCTCCTCGACAACGGCGCCTGTATGGGCGAGCTTCTGCGCTGTCTCTTCCATCGCCAGACGGGTCTCGGCGTCCGACTCCTCGAAGAACCAGCCCCGGATGAGGCCGAGCCGCGGCGGAGCGCCGGGGTCGCGCGCGGCGGCGGCGTAGTCGTCGACCGGCTCGCGGGCGGAGTAAGGGTCGTTCGGGTCGTAGCCGGCGAGCGCGTCCAGGAGCAGCGCGACGTCTTCGACGCGCCGAACGAGCACGCCGACGTGGTCGAACGATGTAGCCATCGGCACGACGCCGAGTCGGGGGATGCGGCCAAAGGTCGGCTTGAAGCCGACGACGCCGGTGTAGGCGGCGGGGCGGAGCACGGAGCCGACGGTCTGGGAGCCGAAGGCCCAGGGAACCATTCGCGCGGCCACGGCGACGCCGGAGCCGGCGCTCGAACCGCCGGGAGTGTGGTCGGCGCCCCAGGGGTTGAAGCTGGGCGCCGGGTCGCCGTCAGCGAACTCGGTGGTGTGGAGCTTGCCAAGGAGGATGGCGCCGGCGCTACGGGCGATTGTGATCGGGGCGGCATCCGTGTCCGGCACGCGGTCGGCCCACACTTTCGATCCGGCGGCAGTGCGGACGCCTGCAGTGTCGAAGATGTCCTTGGCGCCGTAGGGAACTCCGGCGAGGAGTCCCCGAGGGGCTGCGCCGGCGTCGGCCTGCCGCGCGGCGTCCAGCGCCTGCTCCGGCAGGAGCGTGGCCCACGCCTGCAGGCGCGGCTCGACCGTCCCGATGCGGGCGAGCAGCGACTCCGTCAGCTCGACGGCGGAGAGCCGCCGCGAAGCCACTGCGGCGGCAGCCTCGACAAGCGAGAGTTCGTAGGGCTCGGCCATGGCGCGCTACCGTGCGCGCTTGGTGAATCCGAACCGGATGCGCTTGCCGTTGCGCGTCTCGTCCTGCTTGCTGACGCGCGCGACGAACTGCTCCGTAGTCTCTGCGGGCTTCTCTCTCTTGGGTTTCTTGATGCGGGGCATAGGGCGCTACCTGCGAATAAGGAGTGTGGACAGAGAGTATAGCAGGGAGGAGGCGGGCGAGCCCTACTCGAGGTGCCCGGTGTCGTTCCAGGCGGCGATGACGGCGCTGCCGCGCCGGAACCGGATGATCGAGATGCTGCACGAGGCGAGAGCGCCCAGCGCCCAGTAGGCCTCGTACGGCATGCCGAGCAGTTGTACGGTGAGCGCGCGCAGGGCTGCTCCGTGGCCCACTACCAGCACATCGTCGTCCGCGTGCTCGCGCAGCAGAAGGTCGGCGAACAGTCTGCTGCGGTCGAGCAGGTCGCGGTACGACTCGCCGTCCGGAGGCCGGTAGTCGAGGTCTTGCGCCGTGCCGATGACGGCGCCGCCCGCGGCCTGCTGGATTTCGCGCCAGTTCATACCTTCGAACGCGCCGAACGCCATCTCCCGCAACACAGGGTCGATGCGCAGATCGTGCGGGCCGGACTCGCTGGCTGCGACGATAGCCTCCGCAGTCTCGCGCGCCCTGCTCAGGTCGCTTGCGTAAACAGCGTCGAACGGGCGACTGGCGAGGCGGGCGGCGGCGCGCTCTATCTGGCGGCGGCCCGGCTCGTGCAGGGGAATGTCGATATGGCCCTGCACCCGCCGCTCGGCGTTCCATTGCGTCTCGCCGTGACGGACGAGGAGCCACTCCGCCATTGGCTAGCTCTGCGCCCTTGGGGAGGGGTTTGCGCTGTCGATGAGCGCGATGTGCCCTTCCCACCACGACGTGATGCTGTCGAGTTCCGCAAGGTCGTCTGCGGTGATCTTGCAGTCCGCGCCGCGGACGTTGGCGTCGACGTGCTCCGGGCGGTCGAACCCGGTGAGCGCAAGTGCGACCTCCGGGTGGGAGACGACCCATGCGAGGGCGACCTCGGCCATGGAGTATCCGCGTTCGCCGGCGAACGCCCGCAGCAGAGGCACGAGCCGCTCCACCCGCTCGGAGCGGATGCGCGTAACGATGCCGGCTGGGACTTTGTCGGCGCGGCTCCCTTCCGGGTACGGCTGTCCGGGCTCGTAGGCGCCGGCGAGCCATCCGCCGGACAAAGGGAAGTAGGCGAGCAGCGACTTGCCGTAGGCGCGGCAGAACGGGAGCAGCTCCGGCTCGGCATGCCGGAACAGGAGGCTGTAGTGGTTCTGCGTCGACTCGAACTCCGCGATCCCACGAGCGCGGGAGGCCATGAGCTCTTCATGCCATCGCCAGGAGGCGGTGTTGCAGTTGCCGATATAGCGGACTTTCCCCTGCCGCACGAGATCGTCGAGCGCCTCGAGCATCTCCTCGTGCGGCACATCCGGGCTGGAGAAGTGGACCTGAAAGAGGTCGATGTGGTCGGTGCGCAGCTTGCGAAGCGCTTCCTCGCATCGCGCGTTGATGCGGTCGCGTGGGGACTGCTCCCCAAGGTCGCGAAAATTGAACTTGGTCGAGATGTAGATGTCGTTGCGGAGGCCGAGGAGCGCGTTGCCGAGCAGCTCCTCGCTCTGTCCCCCGCCGTACACGTCGGAGGTGTCGAAGAAGTTGACGCCGAGCTCGACCGCGCGGCGGACAACGGCGGTCGTCTCCTCCTGCCCGAGGAGCGGCGGGCCGAACGGATAGCCTCCCGCTCCGATAACCGAGACTTGCAAGTCTGTTTGCCCGAGCCGCCGGTACTCCATGGCTTACTCCGTTTTCTGACCGGGGAAGACGAGCGACTTGATGACGACCGGCGCCGCGCCCGATGAGGGAATGAGTTCGCCGATGTCGATGTAGTCGAACTCGCGCAGTTCTACCCCGTCGATGGAGACGATGGGGTTGGGGAGCTGCAGCTCCTCGCGCAGATGCAGCCCTAGCAGGCCGCCGATGTCGCCGTCGCTCACGAGCACGAGCGGCTTGCCCTTGTCGAGCAGCGGCTGCATAGCTGCGGTCATCCCGCGGGAGAAGGCGTCGAGGCGCCAGAAGGTGGCTGAGCCGCCCCAGTGGAAGCCGACGGCGACGGGCGAGTCGGAGTCGTGCAGGTCGAGACGGGTGAGGCCGGCGCGGACGGCCTGCTCGATGGCTGCGGGGTCCAGGTCGTTCTGCGTCAGATCGAAATCGGGCGTTACGACGGGGATGTTGCGTATGGGCGCGGTTTCGATCGGGGATATGAAGATAGTGCTCCCGCTCACCTGCACGGTGTACTGGGAAGCGCCGATGACGGTGGCGCGGATGCCGGCCTGCGGCATCATCATAATGGCGCCTAGCTCCTTGACGCGCGCGCGTGTCGCTCTGGCGACGAGCGGCCCCAGGTCGCCGAAAGCGCCCTTCTCGCGGCCATAGATGAACTCGGAGACGCCGCCGGAGAAGATGACAACGTCGATAGGCCCGCGGTAGGTCAGTTCCGGCAGGCGCAGCAGCTCTCGCGTCGAGGGCGACACTCCCCTGAGCAGGACGACCTCCATAAGGCGGTCGATCATCTTTGCCGTGACGGCTTCCTTCTCGTCGTCCGTGAGCCGGGCGCCGACTTCGGCGTTCACTCCGGCCTCGCGGGCATAGAAGCGGCCGGCCTCCTCGATGCGGGTCACAACGTTCTGATCGTCGAACGCAATGAGCCGGGCGCCTGCGTCGACGGCGGTGACCTCGAGCGTCTTGCCGCCCTGGCAGATGGCCACCTTGCTCGTGCCGCCTCCTATGTCGATGTTCATCACAACGCCGCTGACGTGCTCGGACTCCCCGACGGCGCCGGAGCCGTGAGCGGCCATGGTCGCCTCGAGGCCGTCGCCTGCGCTGACGGCGACGAATTTGCCGGCTTCCTGGGCGAAAAGGTCGGCGATGGCGCGGGCGTTGTGACGGCGGACAGCCACCCCCGTAAGGATGAGCGCGCCGGTGTCGATCTGGTCTCGCCGCAGCCTCGCCGCCGCGTACTGCGCGTCGATGAATTGACCTAGGGCGCCTGCGTCGATGGTCGCTCCTTCGTCGACGTACGGCGTAAGGAGGATGTCGGACTCGTGAAGCACCGTTCGGTTGACGATGACGTAGCGGGTGTTGCGCCGCTCGAGCTCGAGCCTGGAAAAGACAAGGTGCGAAGTGGACGAGCCGATGTCCACGCCGACGCTGGAGAGTTGCAGCTCCTCCTCACCCATAAACGAGCGTTCGGAGCCGGTGAAGCCTTCACGGGGTCGGGTCATGGGCCTCCAAAGTTCAGGGAAGGGCAGGAAGTTGCTTGGGCGCTGCGACGGCGTCCTGCAGGGGCCGCCGGACGCAAGGCGGCGTCGGCGGAGCGTCAGGCAGTGTAGGAGCGCATCTCGCGGAGTGTCAAGGAAAAAGGAGGCTCGCCAACAGCTCAGAGGATGAGCAGCGGCGGAAGAGCGAAGGGCGCGGGAGAAGAGCTGACGCGCTGCCGGGAGAGCGTTCGCTCCTCTAGTCCCCTTGGAGGTTAGGGCAGGGAGCCGGGAATTCCCCCGTGCTACGCCTTGAGCGCTTCGAAGTGCTCCTTGCGCAGCTTGGCGACTTTCGGCGCGATGATGAACTGGCAGTACGGCTGGCCGATGTTCCGGCGGAAGTACTGCTGGTGGTACTCCTCGGCTTCGTAGAAATTGATGAGCGGCGCCACCTCCGTGACTATAGGGTCCCGCCACACGCGCTCTTCGGCAAGCTGCGCGATGACCTCTTCCGCTACGGCGCGCTGCTCCTCCGATTCGTAGAAGATGGCGGAGCGGTACTGCGGGCCGACGTCATGCCCCTGCCGGTTCAGCGTCGTGGGGTCGTGTATGGTGAAAAAGAGTTCGACGAGCTGCCGAAACGACACGCTGTCGGAGTCGAAGGTTAGCCGCACGACCTCCGCGTGGCCGGTCTTTCCCGTGCACACCTGCTGGTACGACGGCGACTCCACCGTTCCGCCGCTGTAGCCGGAGACGACGCTCTCGACCCCCCGCACCTGTTCATAGACTGCTTCGAGGCACCAGAAGCATCCGCCTGCGAGCGTCGCCGTTTCGGTCGCCATATCGTGGAATCTCCTTTTGCAGCAGATGCATTGCAGCGGAATGCCTTGCTGCGGAATGCGCGCGAGAGCCTCAGCCCTCGTGCGGCTTACCTGCTCTTCCGGCGCACGATAGCCATCAGATAGACGCTGCCCGCACCGTAGCCTTCCAGCGCCGCAAGCTCGTAGCCGTTGGCGTCCATCTCGTTCAGCCACTCGGCGAGTCTGGGCGCCTTGTTCCGCTCTATTTCGTAGCAGATGTACGCATCGCCTACGACGCCGCCTTGTCCTTTCGGCGGTTTCGGCTGATCGCCGAGGTTCCCGAACACCATGGCCTCCTCCTCCTGTGAGCGTCTAGGCCGGAGCCAGCGCCCGGCTGCGCATCACCCTTCCCGGGTAGGCCCCGGTGTGTTCGCCGTCTTCGAGCAGCACCTCGCCGTTGACGATGGTGTAGTCCACCCCCGAGGCCTTCTGGCGCAGGCGGGTCAGGCCGCCCGGCAGGTCGCTCACTTCGTCGGGCTCCTCGGCCCCAACGGTGTCGGGGTCGAAGATAACCGCGTCGGCGGCGAATCCGGGGCGGAGCAGCCCGCGGTCGTGGAGGCCGTAGAGCGACGCCTGCATAAAGCTGAGCTTGCGAACGGCTTCCTCGATCGACAGGGCGCCCTCTTCGCGCACCCACCGCCCAAGCACCAGGGTGCTGTAACCGTAGCCCGCCTCGAAGACTACGTGGGCGCCGGCGTCCGACAGTCCGATGAGCGTGTAGGGGCTGGCGATGAGTTTGCCCATCACGCCGCCGTCGCCCCCCGACTGGCTGTTCTGCAGCCCGGTGCCGAGCTCTTCGTCGAGCACGAGGTCGAAGAACGCGTCCATGACCTCCTTGCCCTGCGCGCGGGCCATCTCTGCGACGCTCATATCCTGGAACGCGCGGTTGCGCTCCTTTAGGGTGCGGGTGATGAAGACGCGATCCCAGTTGACGGGCAGCACGCCGGTCGGCAGGTCTAAGCCGTCGACGGCCTCGGCGCGGAGCCTGTCCCGCACTGCGGAGTCGCGGAATGCCGCAGCCTTCTGCTCGAGGGAGCCGAGCATCACCTCGCGCCAGGTGGGCATTCGGTCGAACATTTGGGCGTTGCGCATAGTGAACCGCTGCGCCGCCGGCCTCGGGTTGATGACGGGGTAGACTTGCCGCCCCTCGCTGATCCGCTGTTCGACGATTTCGAGGTGCGACTTCCATCGCTCGGGGTCGTTGGAGTTGTACACGATCTGGTTGTAGACGACGGGCCGCTGCGACTGCTCGCCGAGCCGCGTGGCGAAGCCATCGCGGATTTCGAGCGGGTAGGCGGCGCCGCACTGCACGACGCCTGCCCCGACGTCCCGCAGCGCGGTCGCCAGTTCGTACAGTTCGTCGACGGGCGGCACTATGCCCGGAATAGGGCGGCCGGCGAGATCCATATGGCCGCGGTTCCGGTTGAACGAGAGGCCGAGAGCTCCTGCGCGGATGGCGTCGCGCACGAGCGACTTCATCTGCTCCATCTCGCCGGGAGTAGCCTGCTCGCGCTCGTAGGCGTCGTCGCCCATCGCCCACCGGCGAACGGCGGAGTGCCCAACCAGCGCGCCTGCGTTGACGCCGAGCCGCTGGTCGATGAAGTCGAGGTACTCGCCGAAGGTCGTCCACTCCCAGGGGATTCCTTCCTGGAGGCTCTCCATGGGGATCGCTTCGACGCGGGAGAGCATCATGGCCAGCGCCTCGCGGTCTTCGGGCTTCGTGGGCGCAAGCGTCAGCGAGCAATTCCCGAATATCACCGTCGTCACGCCGTGCTGCGGCGAGTACGTGCAGAGCGGGTCCCACGTGACTTGCGCGTCGAAGTGGCAGTGGTTGTCGATAAACCCCGGAGCGACGACTCGTTCGGACGCGTCGATGACGCGCCTGGCCGGCCCGGACAGGCGGCCAACGTCTGCGACTTTGCCGTCGACGATGCCGACGTCTGCGACGAACGAGGGCATGCCGGAGCCGTCTGCGACTCTTCCGTTCTTGATCAGCAGGTCGTACATAACGCCCTCCTTCAGGCGCTGGGCGTTGGCGCGGCTAGGCGCTGCGCACGCCCGGCGGCAGCCAGTTCTCGGTCTTTTTCGGCCCGTAGGATCTTATGCTGAATTGCAGCCGCCCCAAACCTTGGCCCTCCACCTCGACGATGTCGCCGTCGTTGATGGGCCACAGCCCTACGTGGTGGGTGCCGCAAGAGATAATATCGCCTGGCGTGAGCGTGAGATACTGGGAGAGCCACGCGATCTGCTCGGCGACGGAGTAGGCCATAGCCGACGTGCTGTAGTCCTGCTTCAGCTCGCCGTTGATCCACGACTGCACATGCACGTCCTGCGGGTCGCCGATCTCGTCCGCAGTGGTGATGAATGGGCCCATCGGTCCCCACGTCTCTTGCCCCTTGTGCAGAAAGGTAGTGCGCCGGTTGGGGATGCCGCGCGCCGAGATATCGACGAAGTTGGTGTACCCGAACACGTGATCGAGAGCGTCGGCCTCGGAGACGTTTCTGGCCGGCTTGCCGATGACGTAGGCGAACTCGGCTTCGGCCTGAAAGACCTGGGCCTCGGGAATGTCCGGAATGTGAACGGTGTCGCCGCAGCCGATTACGCTGCTCGTCCCCTTGTAGAAGAAGTCGAGCACGCCCCGCGTAGCGCCCTCGCGGTCGAGGTAGTTGGAGAAGGCGCAGAGCGCGTTGTGGGGCCTTGGAAGCGGAGCGCGCGCCTGCACGTCGCCCAAGGCGACAGCGTCGGCAGTGCCGGCGGCCCATTCGAGCTTGGGGCCGTACTCGTCGAACCCGGCTATGACGCGCTCCATCACCGTCTCCGGCGGAAGGATGTCGGCGTGCTCGACGGCGGAGCTCACATCGTAGACGTTGCCGTCCTTCAGCACGCCAAGGCGATAGTCGTTGAAGAACAGCAATTGCATGCAGGGCCTCCTGGCGTCGGGGCGGGTGTCTGCGGCAAGGCTACGCCGCGGCGTCTGCCGGGGCAACCGGCGCCTGGTTCGTCTCTGCGGCGGAGCGGAGCGGAAGCGCCGGCGCAGGCGGCAGGGTGTAGGATGCGCATACCGCCAACCCTTTGCGCGGCGGACGAAGCCCGCCTGTCGCATTGAGCACATTTGACGCCTGATTCTCGAAATACAGGTTCGACCCCCGGCGACGAGAAGCCCGGCGACGATTTCGACTGGTCGGCGCCTGGCGATGGCCGGCGAGGAATGCGCGGGCTCCGCCGATCGGCCTATGCGACGCGCGACCTGACGTCAGGGGGCGTGCGGGGCAACTTGTGGTTCCTCGCGTGGCCCCAGATGGTTGGCGGAGTCTTTAACGCGTCCGACCAGTTATCTGACCTGTTCTGGGCGGGGCGCGTCACCGGCTTCGAAGTTCTCGGGGGTATCGGCGTCGCCCAGGCGTACGGTCAGCTCATCATGATGGCGCGCATGGGCCTCGACGTTGGAATGCAGGCCCTGATATCCCGCGCAGTGGGCGCCCGCCGTATCGACTTGGCCAACCACGCCGCCCTGCAGGCCTTTACGCTGACGCTCCTGATGTCGCTGGCGCTCTCGGCGGCGGGGATCGTGACTGCTCCGCTGCTGCTGCGCGTCCTCGGCATCAGCGAGTCGGTAGTTCAGGCGGCAGTCCTTTACTTGCAATTCCAGTTTGTCTCGTCGGCGGTGCAGAGCTTCCGGCAGACGACCGGCGCAGCCCTGCAGGCGTCGGGCGACGCTCTCACGCCGATGAAATCGACGATCGTGTCGCGCGTGCTGCATCTCATCATCTCGCCATTCCTGGTGCTGGGATTGTTCGGCATGCCCGAGATGGGAGTCGCCGGAGCGGCGGCGGGGAACGCGATCGCCCAAGTGGCGGGGGTGACCTGGAACCTCTTCGCGCTCTTTAGCGGCGCTTCACGCCTGCACCTCAGGCTTGGCGGCTACCGTATCGACCCGGCGATGATGTGGCGCATCATCCGGATAGGAGCGCCCGCGACAGCGACGCAGATGGAGCGCGGACTCTCCGAGCTCGTGCTCATCCGGCTCGTAACCCCGTTCGGGGACGTCGCGCTCGCCGCCTACTCGCTGACGCGCCGGCTCGAGCGCATCACCAATATCGGCAGTCAGGGCATGGGGAGGGCGTCCGGCGTGCTGGTGGGGCAAAACCTGGGCGCCGGAAAGCCGGACCGCGCGCGTATGACCGTGAAGTGGGCCGTGGCCTATGTAATGGTGATCCGCGGGCTTGCCGGCGTGCTCCTCATTGCGTTCCCTGCATTCTTCCTGGGGCTCTTCAGCAACGACCCGGAATTCATCGAGACCGCCGTGGTGTGGCTGCGAATTCAGGCCGTCGCAGGGACGCTGCTCGGAGGAGGCCAAGTCTTCCAGCAGTCGTTCAACGTAGCGGGGGACACGCTCGCGCCGATGCTCGTGACGTTCATGAGCATGTGGGTTATGGAGATTCCCATCGCGTTTGCGCTGTCGCAGTGGACGCCTCTCGAGGGGATCGGGGTCGCCGTCGCCATCGCCATCGCGATGCTCGTGAGGTTTTGTCTGTACGGCGGCTACTACTTCACGGGCAGATGGCTGCGCGTCAACGTGCTTGGAGGAGCGGAGGCTGCGCGACCGCCCAACTGACCGCCGGCTGTGGCCGCTCCGCGGCTTGCGGCTGTAGAATGCCGCCATCATCTCGGCGCGGAGGGGATATATGCAAGCCGCAGTGCTGCCCGGCGTTGGTCAGGAGCTTGTCATCGATGAATTCACGACCCCCGAGGTCGGGGACGACGACGTCCTTATCGAGGTCGCCGCTTGCGGGGTCTGCCACACGGACTTAAAGGTGCAGGACGGTTCGATACCGACGAACCTCCCCGCCGTGCTGGGGCACGAAGTCTCAGGCACGGTTGTGGGCGCCGGCAAAGGGCAGCGCGAATACTTCCGCGACGGCGACCGGGTGACCGTCGGCATGCGGTTCCGCTGCGGGCGCTGCGAGTTCTGCGCGACAGGGCTCCCCAACCTCTGCCAGCAGATGCCGGCCGGCTCCCCCTACCGACGGGCGGACGGGACCGAGGCTACGCGGTGGAACGTCGGCGGCTTTACGCAGCTGTTGTCGGCGCCGGGGTATATGGTCTTTCACCTGCCGGACGGCGTAGACCTGGTGGAGTCGAGCATCGTGGGCTGCCGGGTCACAACCGCCTACAACGCGGTAAAGAACGGCGCCCATCTCGCGCCGGGCGAATCGGCGATGGTCATAGGGTGCGGGGGCGTGGGGCTGAACATCATCCAGCTGCTGCGGCTCTTCGGCGCCTACCCGATAGTCGCGGTCGATGTCGTCGGCAGCAAGCTTGAAGCCGCCAAAAACTACGGCGCCACGCACGTGGTCGACGCCAACGCGAACGACCCGGTCGAGGCGACAATGGAGATTACGCGCGGGGGAGCGCGGAAGACGTTCGAGGCGATCGGGAACCCGGTTACTGCAGACCAGGTGGTTCGGGCCACGCGCCCCACCGGCACCGCCACAATCGTGGGCGCGATGCCGCCGGGCGATATCGTCATTCACGATTCCCGCTTCGCCTTCAAGGAGATCAAGGTCACCGGCGTCGCTATGCGGAGGACGAGCGACGTCACCGAGGTGCTGGACCTTATCGCCGAGGGGCGCATCGATATCGGCTCTTTCATTACAAAGCGCTACGGATTCAGGGACATCAACGCGGCTATCGAAGACGTCCACCACGGAGATGTGCTGATGGGCGTCACGGTCTGGAACTAACCGGCGGCCGCCAAGGAAGGAGCAAGAGATGACGCAAGCATTCAGGGCCCTCAGCGCAGGCGCGCAGGGCATCGGAGACCACCTGGCGTTTTTCGAGTCCACGCCGAAGCGCGTGCGCGTGATGTTCGCCGGCGAAACAATCGCCGACAGCGTTCGCGCCGTGCTGATGCAAGAGACGGGCCACGCTCCGGTCTACTACTTTCCAATGGACGACGTGCGCATGGACCTGTTCGAGGCGACCGATAGCTCCACCCACTGACCGATCAAGGGAGACGCCCAGTACTGGAGCGTCAAGGTTGGAGAGCAGGTCGCCGAGAATGCCGTCTGGAACTACGCGTCGCCTCTGGAGGGATGCATCGATGCCCGGGACTACGTCGCGTTCTATTGGAACAAGGTCGACGCCTGGTTCGAGGAGGACACGCAGATATTCGTCGGCCCGAAAGACCCCTACACGCGGGTGGACTGCCTGGAGAGTTCGCGCAACGTGAGCGTCGTCATCAACGGCGCCGCCGTCGCGCAGACCGACCGTCCGATTATGCTGGTGGAGACCGGCTTGCCGCACCGCTATTACGTGCCGGCGAAGGATGTGCGTATGGAGCTGCTGCGCCCAAGCGAGCGCGTCGTCGGCTCCGCGTACAAGGGCGAGGCCCGGTACTTCCATGCGCAGATCGGGGACGAATTGATAGAGAACGTCGCCTGGACGTACCGCTATCCCACGCACGAGGCTGCGGCGATTGCGGGGTACATCTGTTTCCCGCAAGGCAAGGTCGATATGTACGTCGACGGCGAACTGGAGCCGAAACCCCGCACTCGCTGGGACTAGAGACCGGCTGACTCGAATGGCGGCTGCTTCAGCCGCCATTCGATGAACATAGCAGGACTAAAGGGCGTACAACGCCCGCGCGTTCGCTTCGAGAATCTTGTCGACGGAGGACGCCGGGGCCTTGCCGCTCTCTTTCAGTATCTTCAGGGCTTCGAGCTCCGACGACGTGTCGTTGTGGCCATAGTCGGAGCCGATGACGATGTTGTCGTCGCCGACAGTGTCGAGCACCCAGTCGATGTCGTCGGCAGTTTGGCAGGCGACGTACATATTGTTCTCGCGGAGAATATCCCGGCCGGCCCAGCGCCTCCCGGACTTGGTGACGCGCAGCATCATATCGTTCAGCGCGTAAGGCACCCACTCGGCGGACACTTCGACAAACGCCCAGCGCAGGTCGGGGAACTTTGCCGGCGTGCCCTTCATCAGCAGGTCGTGGAACGCGCCCACCACAGGCAGCTTGAACGTGTTGAATCCCGCGTCGGTCTGGTAGAGGTCGAAGAGCGCGAAATTGCCGGACGTGGCGTGGATGCACATCGGCAATCCAAGAGACGACGCCTCGGCGTAGATAGGGTCGAAGTACGGATCGGAGAGGCGGCGGTCGCCCTCGACGCTGTGCATAAAATAGCCGCAAGCGCCGTGCTCCTTGGCCCAGTGCATCTCCTCGATGCACTCGTCGCGGCTCATATAAGGAAGCATCGCTGCCCAGCGCAGACGCCCTTTGCCCTGTGAGTGGATCTCGTCCATCCAGCGGTTGTAGCTGCGGTAGAGCGCAGCCTCCACCTCCGGCCTCCGCGTGAGCGGGCGCAGGAACACGGTGGGGTAGAGCACGTGGACATCGACGCCGAGCTTGTCCATATGCGCGAGCCGGCTCACGATGTCCGCCGCCTCCGCATTCGCTTCCGGAACATCGACAGCGCGGATGTTCGACCGCTTCTGCACCGCTCGCCCCTCGATGACCCAGTACTCGCTGACGATAGTGCGCCGGCCGCTGAACCCTCCTGCAAGGTTCGCCTCGCCGGCTTTCGGAACTACGACGAAGGGGCGAAAGTCCTGTTCGTCGTCGCGCATGAACTCCCAGGTTCGTTCGCTCTCAATGACGTGGGCGTCAGCGTCGATAATGGCCATCGCGTCCTCCTCCCGGAGCAGCATTCCGGAACGTGTACGGGGCATCATATCCTGCGCGTTAGGGTAGTCAAACTGAAGGGATGGCGCGGGGCTTCTCCGTGCGTGGCGCGTTCTCCCGGCGCCGTCCGCGGCTCGCTACGACGACTCGCCCGGCAGTCGCGGAGGCTCCGTTTGCAAGCCGCAGATGACGTCGCCCCCTGCGGCGTTCCTCCCAGTGCGCCTCCGGCTTGACGCAAACGGCAAGTGCTGCGAATATTCGCAACAGCATGCCATCGCAAGACTCATCCGACGCCTCAGAAGCCATCAAGGCTGCGGGACGCCGCGTTACGGTGCAGCGCGTCGCAGTGATGGACGCCATCCGCGATATCGGCGGACACGTAACGGTCGAGCAGATCGCCGCGCGGCTTCGGGAGTCCTACCCGCAGATCGACCTCGCCACGGTGTATCGCACCGTCGACCTGCTGGGCCGGCTGCACCTCGTCAACGAAGTGCGGGTCGGCGCGGTGAGCCGCTATGAGTACGCGGCGCCCGGCTATCGCCACGGGCATATGGTCTGCGAGCACTGCGGCAAGACATTCCACCTGGCGCCCGAGCGCCTCCAGGATCTGCGCGAGAAGGTGCAAGCAGACACCGGGTTCGATCTCCATACCGAGCACTTCACGATGAGCGGGCTGTGCGCCGAGTGCGGCAAAGACACCGCGCACTCCCACAGCGGACACTCGCACGCGCCGGAACTCTTCGAGGCTGCGGAAGAGAGCCGCGCGCAACGCGTCCGTCAGGCTGAGAACTGAGCGGCGGCGGACTACGCGCGCCGGAAAGACTGCGCGACAGGGCGCCCCGAGGCGCATGAGGAGGAAGAACAATGCTCGACTTAAGCTCCGGGGCTTGGGCGGCGCTCGCGCTCGGCTTCCTGCTAGGGCTCAAGCACGCCACCGACGCCGACCACGTCGTCGCCGTCACGACCATCGCCACAGAATCCCGCAACCCGTTGCGCGGCCTGTGGGTAGGGGCGTGGTGGGGGCTTGGCCACACCACGCCCCTGCTTATCGCCGGCGTCGTAATCCTTATGCTCAACGAAGCCCTCCTCGCCCGATACGAAGCCATTGCCCCAATGTTCGAATTCCTGGTGGGCGTAATGCTCGTGCTCCTCGGCGCCCAGGTCTTCTACAACCTGAAACGCGGACGCGTTCATGTGCATAGCCACCTGACTGAGAGCCGCCCGCACGTGCACATCCATGGGACGCACCCAAAGGGACAGGAGCAGGAATTGGAAGAGGATCCCGGGCACGACGTTCAGTGGCGCGGCCTGCCTGCGCTCCGTATCAAGTCGTACTGGGTTGGCGTAGTCCACGGTCTCGCCGGCAGCGCAGCGGTGATGCTCGCGCTCCTGCCGCGCGTCGACGGAATGTGGTTGGGGTTCGGTTATCTGCTCCTTTTCGGCGTTGGCACAATCATGTCGATGGGCGCGCTCACCATCGTGCTGGGCGTCCCCTTCGCGCTCACCAACCGGGCGCCGGCGCTGAGCAACGTGGTGGTGAGCATCGCCGGCGCGTTGAGCGTCGCCTTCGGCGTGGCGCTCATGCTCGAAATTGCGCTGGACGCCACGATTATCCCCATCTAGGGCCCGATCGGCGCCGCGTCCACTCCGGGCGGGGGAGCCAAGCCGCCCGGAGTGGACGCTATCGCGCGTCCGACGCATCCCTCTGAACCGTTGCGCCGATGCGCTGTTGTGCGGGGGCTGCTGTCTGTGTAGGCTATCGCCGCACCAGTAGAGCGAGGCGCGCAGCGCGAGAGTCCGAAGCATGGCTAACTCCGACATCGACCTGACCGGCAAAGTCGCCCTTGTAACCGGCGCGAGCCAGGGCATCGGGCGCGCCATCGCAACGGCGCTTGCCGGGCATGGGGCCGACATCGTAGCCGTCGCCCGTGAACCGGAGTCTGTGGAAGGCGGCGCTGAGCGCATTCACCGGCCCCTTGCCCCCGTAATAGCCGACATCGAGGCCATGGGGCGCCGGGCGCTGGGAGTCCTCGCCGATGTGCGCGAACCGGATCAGGTCGACGAGATGGCGGCAAGCGCGCTGCGCGCGTTCGGACATGTAGACATCGTCGTCAACAATGCAGGCGCCACTTGGGGCGAAACGTTCAAGATGGCCCCGCTGCTCGAGCTCTCGTCACGCGATTTTCAGGAGTCGCTCCGCCTGAACCTGCAGAGCGTGTTCCTCGTTAGCTGCGCCCTCGCGCCGGCGATGGTCGAGCGGGGCGAGGGCGCCATCGTGAACCTTGCGTCCATCTCAGGGCAGGGGCCCAGCGCCGGCAACGGGGCCTACGGCGCCGCCAAGGCAGGCGTCATCTCCCTCACCCGCACTATGGCGATGGAGTGGGCGCCGGTGCGCGTCAACGCCGTCGCTCCTGGTACGGTCGACCACGCCGATCGGGCGGCGACGCATCCCTACGCCCGTGGCCGCGCCCCGGTTTCCCAGACCGCCGCGCTTGGCCGCGCCGCTACGCCGGAGGAGGTCGCAGCCGCCGTCCTCTTCCTCGCTTCCGGGGCGGCGTCGTACATCACCGGAGCAGTGCTCGATGTGAACGGCGGACGCCTCGTGTAAACGCGCAGCGGCAGCGCACACAGCGAGACAGAGCGAAAGGAGAGCATCCCGTGACAACCGAAATCGGCCTCCGCGTTATCGACGCCGACGCCCATGTTGTCGAATCGCCCCGCACGTGGGACTACCTCGAGGGAGACGAGCGGCGACACCGTCCCTCGCTCTTCTCTTCGCCCGACCTTCCCCTGCGGGAGTTCTGGGTAATCGACGGCAAGGTGCGCGGCACCCGCCTCCCGACGCTCTCGGAGAAACAGCTGCAGGAGCTCTCCGATCGCTCCGGGTACAACGTAACGACGCCGGTAGCCGCCCGCGAGCTCGACGACGTGCGGCTCCGTTTGGAGCATATGGACGCGCTCGGCGTCGACGTGCAGGTGCTCCACAACAGCCTGTGGATTACAAAGGTCGCAGACCAACCCGACCCGGAGATCGCTCTCTGCCGCGCCTGGAACCGCTGGATGGCCAACGCTCACGGGCAGGCGCAGGGACGCCTGAAGTGGACCTGCGTTGTGCCCACTATGACCATCGCCGAGTGCCTTGCCGAGATGCGGACGGCCCAGCGGAACGGCGCCGTAGGCGTGTGCCTCCGCGCTCACGAGGCCGAACGCCACCTCATTGACCCTTACTTCTACCCGTTGTACGAGGAGGCCGAACGCCTCGACCTCGCCATCGTCGTGCACGTCTCAAACGCAGACCCGTGGCTTGCCGAACGCCTCAAGTCGGCCTACGACTTCGGATCTAGCTTCTCTCCGCTCCGCGTGCCGACGGTGACGAGCTGCCACGAGTACATAATGAGCGAGGTACCGCTGCTCTTTCCCAGACTGCGCTGGGCGTTCATCGAGGTTAGCGCTCAGTGGGTCCCCTGGCTCGTGAAGGAGGCGCGCCGCCGCGGGCGTAAGCTCGGGCGCAAGCTGCCCGACGACCTGTTTGCGGAGTACCGCATCTACGCCGCATGCGAGACCGACGACGACCTGCCGTTCATCCTCAAGTACGCCGGCGAAGACAATATCGTCATCGGCACCGACTACGGCCACACCGACATTTCGAGCGAGACCGACGCCATCGGCGTCTTCCGGGAGACTATCAACGACATCAGCGAGGCGGCCAAGGAGAAGATCCTCGCGGCGAACCCCGCCCGCCTCTACGGGCTGTAGCCCCGGCGCTATGCCGAGGGGTACAAGCCCCGGTTGTGCCAGGCTGAGAGGTCGCTGCCGAACCACTCGGTGGGGATCTCCTGCCCGACGCCCGCCTCGACGGCTTTGCGGTAGATAAGCGCTCCGGCCGCCGACATCTGGATACCCATGCCGGTGCTGTTCTTGTAGTAGACGATGTCGCCCGGCTTCGCTTCCAGCTTGGTCGTGCCCGCGACCACTTCTCCGAGCGTGCAGATGCGCTCCCACGACACGACGCCCGCCTCGATAGGGTCGAGCAGTTCGCGCTGCCCGTTGGAGTGCACGCTCTCCCTGTCGTTGATGCAGATGAAGCTGCTTCGGGCGAACGTCGTCTCGTCCACTTCCGACTTCTTGAAGTTCGCGTCGCTGTTCTGCAAGGAGATGACGAACTGGCCCGGCTCCAGCCACTCCCCGTCGAATACGGGCTTGCCGCTGACGTAGCCGGCGTTCGTCGCGCAGCACACAATCTCGGCGCCCTCCATCGCTTCGCGCGGCGCCTCGACGGGAGTCACCTCGATCTCGAGGCGTTGCTCCATCTCGCGAGCAAACTCCTCACGGTGCTCTCTGGTTGGGCTGTACACCTTGACGCTGCGTATAGGACGGACCTGCACGAGCGCTTCGAGGTCGGTCCGCGCCAGCTTGCCGCTGCCGAACATACAGACGCTCTGCGCGCCTTCGGGCGCGAGATGCTTGGCCGCCACGCCGGACGTCGCTCCCACCCGGATGCAGGACAGCCAGAACTCCTGGATGAAAGCCAGCGGCTGACCGGTCTGCATATCGGTGATGATGATGAAGCCCCAGTTGCGTCCATCGTGCCGGGGGGACTGCTCCCCCTGCGCGCCGGGCCGGTCGCTGCGCGCGCTCCCGCCGACACGGATCGCCGCGACGTCGTACGACGGCGTCGTGCCGATGTGAACGTTCGATCCGTACACGCGGCCTGGCGTCGTCGTTGGGCTGATGTACCGAATACGGGGAATGTTGACGGTGCCGGCGGCGTAATCGCGGAATGCCGTCTCCATAGCCTCGATGCAGAGGGACATCGGCATCACCCTCGCAACGTCTTCGTCGGTCAGCACCAGCGTCATGCGTCACCCCCTTCGCGCTTGCAGCCGGGGGCATCGTAGGGGCGCGCGCCTCGCCGCACAAGTCCCGCTGCCGGGGCAGCCTTCATGGAGCGGCGTCCGACGCCCGGGGCTGCTCGTCGAACGCCCAGAGGGCCGCGAGCAGCCTGTCGACGCGTCTGGCGGGCAAGACGCCGTCGGCGAGGGAGCGGAACTTGGCCTCGATCTCGGCGTCCGACAGCGGGTTGGCGGCGTTCCCCCGGCTGTTGTCGATGTAGGCGGCGTAGAGCTTGCCGTCGGCGTTGGCCTCGATCCGGGCGGCTTGAGCGGCAGGAAAGCGAGCGGTCATCGCCGGGTCTTCGCGGACCGTGATGCGCGTCATCAGCTCCTGCGCGACAGGGTCGGCGATGCGCTCGTCGGTGAACTGCCTGGCGGTGACTTCGCCGTCGATCAGCGCGACGGCGACAAGGTAGGGGATAGAGTGGTCGGCGGTTTCGCGGTCGCGCACGTCCCACTTGTCGGGGTCGGCTGATTGTCGGGGTCGGCTGAGCTCGTTATCGCCTGGCGGTAGCTTGTCGTCAGAATGCTGTCGGGCAGGACTCCGCCGATCTGCTTGCGGAGGTCGAGGGCGGCCCAGATGGCGGCCTGCGCGTTGAACTGCGCCGGGAAGGCTTTGATGCTCGTAAGGTTGGTGTGGAATGGGCCCCCGGAACCGCCGAGCGACGGCAAGGGCGTGCGTTCCCCGAGGATCCCCGCAAGGCCGCTGTCGGCATAGAACGCCTCCTCCGGGCCTGTCATACCGCGGGCGGCGAGCCGCGCGGCGAAGACGCCGGCCTGCGCTGCGTTGGCCGCGGAGCCGGCCTTCCACATCGAGAGCCGCCCGTCGCGGACGACGCGAAGCCCGAGGTTCGCCGAGAGCGCGATAGCGATTGCGTGGGCCGTGCGTTCGGCGTCGAGAGCGAGCGACTTCGCCGCGCCTGCCGCCGAGCCGATGGCCACGTGCAACGAGTGATCGATCAGCTTGGCCGAGGGTTTGTGCTGCTCATTGAGCCCGCAAAAGACTTCGTAGGCCGCGACCATTGCAGTGAGAGCGTCGCGTCCGCTCAGGCCAAGCGCGCCGGACAGCGTGAGCACGGCGGCGATAGTGTCGCTGGGGTGCCCGCCCTCCAAAGCGAAGTACGTGTCGTTGAAATCGAGGTAGCGCGCCATCAGCGTGTTGGCGAACACGGCGAGTTCGGGGGTAGTGCGCTCGCCGGTGATCCATACGCGCGCCGGGGCGGCGGCGGACGCTTCGCGCGCCATCTCCCGCGCAATAGCGACGGGCGCGCCGTTGCTTCCGCCGAGCGCGCACCCGATAGTGTCGACGAGCCGCGCCTTCATTCCATGCAGCGCCTGTTCGGGGATATCGTCGAACGTCAGGCGGGCAACGTAGTCGCTAAGGCGCTGGGTGAGGGCATCCATATCGCGGGCTATCGTATCAGGGCGCAAGCGTTGCGCCGCCTTTACAGAAGGCGCAGCCGCCTCACTCTCCGTGCACGCGGATGAGGGTTAGGGGAGCGGAGCGACGTAGAGAGGGTGGTGCCGAGGGTGGGGCTCGAACCCACACGTCCAGAAGGACTGCGGAGTTTAAGTCCGCTGCGTCTGCCGTTCCGCCACCTCGGCGCATCGCAATTATACGCCCCGCTCTGAAGCGTCCCGCGCTAATATGTGGCTATGGCTGATTCTCCTTATCGCAGCATCCCCGGCGTAGACCGGGTGCTTTCCGAGCCTGCGCTCGCCGAAATCCTGTCGGAGAGCCGGCGCGACATAGTGGCCGAGGCCGTCCGTGAACGCATCGCGGAGGCGCGGGACTCCGTTGCGCGGGCCGAGGCCCCGCCGACGGCGTCGGAAGTGGCGCAGGCCGTTGCTCAGCGGCTGCGGCGCGACTGGGCGAGCTGGCCCGCGCCGGTGATCAACGCGACGGGCGTCATCCTTCACACGAATCTGGGGCGGGCGCCGCTGTCGGAAGAGAGTCTGCGCGCAGTCTCCGCCGCTGCGCGGGGCTACGCCGACCTGGAGCTCGACCTGGCGGACGGCAAACGCGGGTCGCGCCATTCGGCTATCGCGCGGCTGTTGCGGCAGCTAACCGGCGCCGAGGACGCGCTGGTGGTCAACAACAACGCCGGGGCTATGCTGCTTGGACTCGCCGCGATAGCGGCAGGGCGCGAAGTCGCCGTCTCGCGCGGCGAGGCGAGCGAAATCGGCGGAGGCTTCCGCATCCCCGAAGTGCTTGCCCAAAGCGGCGCCGCCTTAGTCGAGGTGGGGACGGTCAACCGCACGTACGCCCATGACTACGACCGCGCTGTCGCCGCCGGCGCAGCCGCGATCCTGGTAGTTCACCGCTCGAACTTTCAGGTGATTGGCTTTACCCACGAACCGACGCTGGCCGATGTCGCCGCTGTGGGCGCCTCGCGCGGCGCGGCGGTGCTGCACGACCTCGGGTCCGGCGCGCTGCTCGACACGGCGGGGTACGGGCTGGGGCATGAGCCGATGCCGCAGGAGAGCCTAGCCGCCGGCGCAGACCTCGTCTTCTTCTCGGGCGACAAGCTGCTCGGAGGCCCGCAGGCCGGCCTCGTGGCGGGAAGGGCGGCGCTCGTGGCCAGGCTCAAGGCGCACCCGCTCGCCCGCGCGCTCCGCGCCGACAAGCTCACGCTCGCCGCTCTGCACGAAACGCTGCTGCACTATGTGCGCGGAGAGGCCCGGGAGCGCGTGCCGGTGTGGCGGATGATCTCCGCCTCGCGCGAAGAGCTGGACTTGCGAGCGTCCGCCCTTGCCCTGCGAATTCGGGCGGCGGGGCTGGCGGTTGATGTGGTCGACGTCCTCTCAGCCCTTGGAGGAGGCAGCCGCCCTGCCGAAGGACTGCCGTCGCGGGCCGTCAGTATCGGAACCTCAGCCGCCGGAGGGCCGGACGAATTGGCGCGGCGGCTGCGCGCCGGTTCGCCGGCAGTGATGGGGCGCATCGAGGGCGACCGGCTGCTGCTCGACCTGCGCACTGTTCCGCCGGAGCGCGATGCGGATCTTGCCGGCGCCGTCGTCGCGGCGGGGACGGAAACCAGCGAACGCTGACCGGATGGCCCAGAGCCTAGAGCGAGAGGCGCCGGAAGGAAGGCGCGAAGAGCGCCACGGCGATGACCGCCGCAAGCCCGGCTGAGCCGCCGCAGAGCCACGCGAACGAGACGCCGTTGTAGGTCGCGAGGATCCCGGCGATGATTCCGCCGAGCGGCTGGAAGCCGATGTCGAGCATGTAGATGCCCATTACACGGCCGCGCATATAGTCGGGCGTCACGCCTTGCAGAATGGAGTTGTTGGTCGTCATCACCATGATGAAGAACATCTGCTGTATGACGAGCACGATCCACGCCGCCCACCAGAGCTGCGCCTGCGAGAGAGCGATGAGCGCGACGGCGCCGCCGACTACGGCCAGAAGCGAGAGCCGCCCCTTGCGCTTGATGCGGTGGAACCGCGCGATGAACACAGCGCCGATAAATCCGCCGACTCCCATGCCGACGCCCATCAGGCCAAGCAGGCCGCCGTCGGGGTCGTCGAGATTGACGGCGACGAACGCGGGCAGCTGGGTTTGAATGAACGCCATGAGCGTTACGGTCGGGATGAAGGTCATCAGGATTGCGGAGCGCGGGATAGGCTGGCGGAGAACGTAGGCGAGCCCTTCCCTCAGATCGGCCACGGGCGACTGCTGCTTGCGGCCCTCGCGGCTCTCTGCGAACTCGGCCTTGTACGGCATCACGAGAAACACGACCACGCCGTAGGCGACGGCCTGCAGCACGAAGTTCATCTCCGCGCCAAAGACGACGATCATGACTCCGGCGATGCCGGGGCCGACCATGCGCATCGAATTGAACGCCATGGAGTTGAGGGCGATGGCGTTCATCAGCCGCTCGCGCGGCACAGAGTTGGCGACGAGCGTCTGACGGAGCGGGTTCATCAGGCCCCACCCCGCGCCGGAGAAGAACGAGAAGGCGTGCAGGTGCCAGATCTCCTCCAGCCCGAAGATGAGCAGGAGGGCGAACCCGAACGCCAGCCCGGCAAGATACGATTGATCGATAAGCAGCACCCTGCGCCGGTCGAACTTATCGGCGATGACTCCGGCTGCGGGAGCGGCGAGCATGGGCAACGCGCGGAGCCCTAGAACGATCGAGACTTGCAGGTGGCTCTGGGTTAGGTCGAACGCCAGCCAGCCCAGGGTGATCTGCTGAATCCACGTCCCTGCGCTCATGAAAATCGTGCCGAACCAGAGCAGCCGGAAGTTGCGGTACGACAACGCCGAGAACGTGTCCGACCAACCGGAGCGAGCTCCGGGACGCGCTGCTTGTTCGGGCCGAGGGGGATGGCGCATTGGGCGTATTCAGGTTACTACGTTGTACGGAAGTTAATTGCTCCCGCCGGTAGTCCCGCCTGTAGTTGGTCAGAGTTCATGAAGGGCGCAGGGAGAGCGAACTCAGCCCGGACGCCCTTGCTCCGGGGGCTGCCGAGTTCTCTGCCGTCCCCGCCGCAGGGCGACGCCGTAGTACCATTGTCGAGCATCGCGCAAAGCGCCGGGCTGCGCCCGTTCGACCGCGCGCTCCCGCCGGGATAGCGAAAGACCATTTTGCTCGAACGAACCTTGAATCGTCGCCGGAGCATCGGAGCCGCGCTCGCAGCGTTGCTGGCGCTGGCTGCAGCCGCCTGCGGAGAGGAGACCACTGCAGAGCCGCAGGCGACCAGTACGCCGCAGGATGCGGTCACGCCGACGGCGACGGTTGATGCGGAGCCCGTAGACGGAGAGGGCGTGACAGCGCCGCCGCCTGAAGAGGCGCCGGCGACGCCTGCTCCGACAGCAACTGCTCCTGTGCCTACTCCGACAGCAACTGCTCCTGGGCCTGCTCCGCTGAACGCTGAAGACCTGGACTTCCTGCCCGACGATCCGACGGAGCTGATGTACGCGACGCTAAGCGGACACACGCTGGCGCAAGTAGGGCGGAAGATGGCCTACTCGCACAACCCCGCCTACATTCCTGTTCTGCTGGAGTTCATGCGGTTCGAGCGGAGCGAGGAGACCCGGCTGACGTTGACGTCGTTCATGGTCCGCATCCGGGATGAAACGCCGGAGGGAGAGCCGGCCCTCACGCCCGCGGGGCAGGACGATTGGGCATGGTGGGTGGAATGGCTTGCCGCGCGCCCTGAAATTTCGCCGCCCGACGGCTATGGCGGGTGGAAGGGGGAGTTGTTCAGCATTATCGACCCGGCGATGGGCGCATTCTTGTACGACGGCGCGCCGTCGACTATCCGCCTCGAAGAGATTGTGTGGGGAGGCGTGCGCCGCGACGGCATCCCCGACTTGCGCTTTCCCCCGAACATTACTCCGGAAGAAGCGACGTATCTCGAGCCGGACGACCGCGTGTTCGGCGTGTCCATCAACGGCGAACGCCGGGCTTACCCGCTGCGCGTGATCAACGCGCACGAAATGGTCAACGACATCGTAGGAGGTACGCAGTTCGCCCTGGCCTACTGAACGCTGTGCGGTTCTGGAATCGTGTATTCCACCGAGATTGACGGCGAGGCTACCGAGTTCGGCACGTCGGGCATGCTCTACCGGAGCAACAAGCTGATGTACGACCGGGCCACCGAGACGTTGTGGCATCAGTTCAGGGGCGAGCCGGTAGTCGGGCCCCTGGCCGGCAGCGGCATTCGGCTGGAAGTGCTCCCCAGCGTCCTGACCACCTGGGACGAATGGCTGTCCGAGCACCCGGACACTACGGTCATCAGCAACGACACCGGCTACTATCCCGCCGAGGTTTACCGACCGGAGGACGACGGGGGCTCCATCTACTACTCGTACCGCGCCAACCCCGGGACGATGTTCCCCGTAGCCGGCATACCGGACGACCTGCCGGTGAAGGAGCAGGTGTTCGGCTTGACGTTCGGAGGCGCGGCCCGCGCCTATCCGCGCGCCGCCCTGGCCCTGACGCCGGCGCTGAACGACTCGGTGGGCGGGCAGGACGTAGTCATCGTAACTACGGAAGGCGGCGGAGTCCGGGCCTATGACCGCGGCGGTCTGGAGTTTCAGCACGGAGAGGGAGGCGAGCTGCAGGACGATCAGGGCCGGCAGTGGCGGGCGCTCGAGGACGCGCTCGAGAGCGTCGACGGCCCAGAGCAGCGGCTGGCGCGGTTGCCTTCGCGCGACGCCTACTGGTTCGGGTGGCGCGCTTTTTACCCCCATACCGACATCTACGCTCCGTAGCGCGGCCAGGCCGGACAGGGATCGCCCGCGCCTCGCTAGAGTTGGAGGCGCCGGTAGCGAGGGAAGACGACGGAGGCGATTGCGATGATGACGAGTCCCGCGGCGCCTGCGATAAGGAATGCGACGTCGACGCCGTAGGCGGCGGATATGGCGCCGGCGATGAAGCCTCCGAACGGCATCATGCCGATCTCCATCTGATAGACGCCCATCACGCGGCCCCGCAAGGAGTCGGGCGTCACGGTGTGGATGGTGGTCATATGCGTAGTCATCACCACCTGCCCGAACATCTGCTGCAGTATAAGCACGGCGAGAGCGACCCACAGCAGGGCGTTCTGGGAGAGGATAACGACGCACAGCGCCGACGCCGCGAACGCCGCAGAGGCCACCAGTCCCTTCCGGCGCGTGCGTGTGAATATGGCGATCACGCCGGTGCCCAGCAGTCCCCCGACGCCCATCGACATAAGCAGCAGCCCCAGGTACGTTCCGTCGTCGTTGTGCAGCACCTCGGCGGAGTAGACAGGCAGCTGGTTGAAGACGACGGCCATAGTCGTGAATGAGAGGCCGAACGACATTGCAGCGACGATGCGGGTGTCCGGGGCGTGGATGACGTGCCGGAACCCCTCGGCGAGGTTACGCAGCGGAGAGCTTGCCCGGGCGGCTCTGTCGGCGGTGTAGTACGGCGTTCGCAGCCGGGAGAGCAGCAGCAGAGCGACGAGGAAGAGCAGCCCTTGAATGAGGAAGTTGATGTCGGGGCCGAAGCTGGCGATGACGAGTCCGCCGATGGCGGGCCCCAGGGCGCGCATGGCGTTGAACGCCATCGAGCTCATTGCGACGGCTTGCATCAGCGCCTCGCGCGGGACGGTGTTGGCCACGAGCACCTGGCGCACGGGGTTGTTCGCGGCCCAGAGCGTGCCGAACAGCACGGCGAACACGTAGAGGTGCCAGATCTGTTCGAGGTCGAGAAAGAGCAGAATGCTGAAGAGGAACACGAGCAGAGTGACGAGGGCCTGGTCGACCATGAGCAGCCGTTTGCGGTCGACGCGGTCGGCGATCACGCCGGTGATAGGCGAGAGCAGGAGCGGGAGCGTGCGTATCCCGACCACTCCGGCCACGTGGAGGGGGCTGCGGGTGAGGTCGTAGGCGAGCCAGCCGAGCGTGACCTGCTGGAACCAGACGCCTCCCGCGACGAGGCCGGTCGTGCCCCACAGGACGCGGAAGTCCGGATAGCTGAGAGGGTTTAGCGATACCTGAGGCCGTTCGCCGCTCGTCGGCGTGGTTGAGGATGCTTCAGGCGAGTTGGCGCTCATAGGGTAGCGCCACTATACACCCCTGCGGTCGGACTTCCTTGACTATGCAGCGCGTGGGCGACGGCGTTGGCGGCGGAGCGGTTACACTGAGCGCGCGCTATCTGTGCGCCGGAGGGCTGCGTGAGGACTCTTGTCACCGGGGGCGCCGGATTCATCGGTTCGCACCTTGTCGACGCCCTGCTGGAGGCTGGCTGCGAAGTCGCGATAGTCGACGACTTTTCGACGGGCAAGCATGCTCACGTCAACCCGGGCGCCGCGCTCCGCCAGGCCGACATTCGCGCTCCGGAGCTGGGAGAGGCGTTCGCCGCCGCCTCGCCGGAAGTAGTCTTTCACGTCGCGGCGCACGCAAGCGTCAGCGAGTCGGTGCGCGATCCGCTGCACGACGCCGCAGTGAACGTGTCGGGGACGCTGAACGTGCTTCGGGAGTGCGCCGCGCACGGCGTCGGCAGAGTCGTGTTCAGCTCGACGGGCGGGGCGCTCTACGGGGAGCCTGAGCGGCTGCCTGCGGACGAGCGTCTCCCCTTGCGTCCGCTCTCGCCCTACGGGGCGTCGAAGGCGGCGGGCGAGGCGTATGTGGCTGCGATGTGCCAGCTGGCGGGAATGCGCTACACCGTGCTCCGCTACGCAAACGTCTACGGGCCGCGGCAAGACCCCGGCGGAGAGGCCGGCGTGGTGGCGATATTCATAGGCGCGATGCTCGAGGGCAGGCGACCGGCGATATACGGCGACGGCCTTCACGAACGGGACTACGTGTACGTCGACGATGTTGTGCGCGCGAACCTGCTCGCGATGGAGATGACCGGCGACGGCGTGTTCAACATTGGCGCGGGCGTGGGGACGACGGTGCGCGAGGTGTTCGACGCCTGCGCCTCCGCCACGGGCTACACGGGCGAACCGCGCTACGTTCCGGAGCGCCCGGGCGACGTGCGGCGCATTCGTCTCGACGCGTCGCTTGCCGAACGCGAGCTTGGCTGGTGCGCGGAGGCGCTCTTCACGGAGGGCGTCGCTCGGGTAGCCAAGTCGATGGGGTAGGGGCGGACACGCCCAAGGCTCCGCTGTTCCCTGACTGTCTGCGCTGCGGCTGCAGCCCATTGCTTCTTGCTTGCGCCGGCTGGTTTGAAGTCCCTCTCTCATCGGGGTAGATTGGCGCCGGCGGCTTCGCAGGGCTGCAAGATGCAGGCGAGCTTGGCCGAGGGAGGCGACCGATGACCTTGCTTATCAATACCGAAGAGGCCCGGCGAGTGCTTACGATGGACGACTGCCTCGAGCGCCTCGACCAAGCCTACAAGGATCTTGCGAACAAGGAAGCCGTCACTGCGCCTCCCGGAGGACGGTGGGACGTATGGGCGCCGATCGGCGACGAGAAGTACTACGTGTTCGGCTCCCTGCAAGGCGCGAGTAGGCGGCTCGGCGTGTTCGCGCTGCGCTTCAAGTCGGACATCATGCACTTTCCGTGGGAGGCTGACGGTCAGACGCTCGACAAGTACTGTGTAGAGCCGGGCAAGTACTGCGGGCTCATTCTGCTGTTCAGCATCCTGAACGGCGAGCTGTTGGCCATTCTGAACGATGGGCATATTCAGCATATGCGCGTCGGCGCCACGGCGGGCGTCGCGGCGAACTACATGGCGCGCGAGAACGCCCGGTCGGTCGGCATGTTCGGCTCCGGCGGCATGGCGAGGACTTACCTGGAGGCGTTCGCCAGGGTGCGCGGGATCGACTACTGCCGCGTGTACAGTCCTACGCGCGCGCACCGCGAAGTCTTCGCCGCCGAGATGAGCGACAAGCTGGACATCAACGTCGTTGCGGGGGACAGTCCCGACCAGGTTGCCGAGGGAACGGACATCGTCGCTGGCTGCACCGACTCAGCGCAGCCAGTCATCCACCCCCAGTATCTGGCGCCGGGCATGCACGTCACTCCAGTAATCGCCAAGGAGCTGCCGCCCGCCTCGGTCGAGAAGTTCGACGTTATTGTGCGGCACAACAACGGCGGCGCGGAAGGCTTCTTCATCGGCGCGGAGGAGGAGTACGCCGGACTGCCTGCCGGTCACTTCGCTGGTTCGTACCGGGGCGTCGACCGCAGCAACGCGCCGACGCTTGCCGATCTGGCGTCGGGGAAGGCGCCGGGCCGAACGAGCGACGACCAGCTGACCTGTTACTACAACGTGCCCGGCTCCGGGCTGCAGTTTGCGGCGGTCGCGCACCGCGTCTACGAACTAGCGAAGGCGGCGGGGCTGGGCCGCGAACTGCCGACCGAGTGGTTCCTGCAAGATGAGCGGGACTAGCTCCCCCAGCCTCGCCGGTGGACTCAGCAGCTCCCGGAACAGGAGCGTCCGGCTGGGCGCCGCTCTCCCGCCATCCGCTATGCGCTCTGTGCAGTTACGGAAGAGCGGCGGCGGTTGCCCTGGAGGAGAGCGCTTGCTAGAGTGACGCTGTTCACAATAGCGTCGGATTTTCGCTTATGCTGCCTCTCTCTTGAGCAGACGCCCCGGCCCCAAGCGTGCTGAAAGGAACCGTCCGTGATCTGGCTTACCTCCCTGACGTTGCGCCGCCCGACCGTTGCTATTCTGGTGATCTGCATCGTTCTGATCTCGGGGGTGCAGGCTTACCGTTCGCTGCAGGTGGAGCTATTCCCGCAGATTGAATTTCCTCTGGTGACGGTCGCCGCTTCGTATCCCTCCGCAGACCCGGAGGCGGTGGTGCGCGATGTTACAGCCCCTATCGAGCGGGCGATCGAAGGCGCCGAGGGTTTGGAGTCCGTGCAGTCCACCTCCAGCGAAGGCAGCGCAGCTGTGTTCGCCATCTACCGCTACGGCACCGATATGGCCGCAGCCCAGGCCGATATTCGGAGCGCGCTCAGCAGCGTGACATTCCCCGACGTCGTGGAGCCTCCCGCTGTGGAGAGGCTCAACCCGAACGTGTTCCCGGTAATTCAGTTCGGGGTTGTCTCCGATCGGCCTGTAATGGAGGTGCAAGGGATCGTCGAAGAGCTCTTCATCCCTGAGATACAGGCTATCCCCGGAGTCCTGGACGTCCAGCTTGTAGGGGGCGTTGAGCGCCAGGCGCGCGTCGTCGCCGACGTCGACAGGATGGCGGCTGAAGGGGTCACGCTGCAGCAGGTGTCGAGGGTTTTGCGCGAGAACAACCTGACGCTCCCTGCCGGACTCCTCTTCGACGGCTCGCAGGCGGTGATCGCCCAAACGACGCACACGCTTGCGTCGCTCGAGGAGCTGGGCCGGCTCGTGGTGGGCGTGGGCGACTCCGGCCCGGTGCTGGTTTCCGATGTGGCGGAAGTCTCGTTCAGCGAGATCCGCCCCTCGGGCATCGCGCGCGTCAATGGCCGGTCCGGCCTCCTGGTGAACGTAACCAAGAAGGCCGAGGCCAATACGCTCGACGTCACTGTCGCCGTGAACGAGATTATCGCCGCCGCCCCCATCCCCGAGGATGTGCGGACCATTATCGTCACAGACCAGGGGCCGGACATACGGACGCAGATCGACACCCTGGTGCGGGAGGCGCTCCTCGGCTTGATCTTTGCAGTGTCGGTCGTGTTTGCGTTCATGCTCACTATCCGGCCGAGTATCGTTCGCGGGCTGTTTATCTCGCTGCGCCCGACGATCGTTATCGGACTGTCCATTCCCTTGAGCGTCTTCGCGGGCATTCTGCTCATGTTCTGGCAGGACATGACGCTGAACTTCATGACCCTTGGAGGGCTCGCCATCTCAGTGGGCCGTGTGGTGGACGACGCTATCGTTGTGCTCGAGAACGTATACCGGCACATTCAGGGCGGACGCGAGCGGTGGCGCGCCGCGCTCGAGGGCGCCGCCGAGGTGAGCCCCGCCATATTCGCTTCGACCGTGGCCACGGTGGTCGTCTTCCTGCCGTTGGCCTTCATCCAGGGACTGGTAGGGGCGTTCTTCCTGCCCTTCGCGCTAACCGTAACCTTCGCGTTGCTGGCCTCGCTGCTGGTGGCGCTGACTGCCGTGCCGGTGCTGGCCGCGCTCCTGCTCCGCCCCGGAGACCTGCCCGATGACGCCGGCGACGAGGGCGATATCGTGCACCAAGACACTTGGCTGCAGCATATGTACCTCGTGGCGCTCCGCTGGGCGCTGAGGCGTCGGGCCATCACGCTGCTCGCCGCGACTGCGCTTACTGCCGGAAGCCTCGGCCTGCTGGCGGTGATCCCCGTAAGCCTTTTCGGCGACGGAGGAGAGCGCTACCTGCAAATTCAGGTGAGCGTCCCTCCGGGCGCCAGCGTGGAGCAGACGCTTGCCGCCGTAACGGATGTCGAATCCCGCGTCGATGCGGTCTCCGACGTCTATAGCGTCACGATAGGCGGCGGAGACTTTAGCTTTGGAGGACCCGCCAGTCTGCAACAGGCGACAATGTTCGTGCGTTTGACCGACGACGCCCCCGAGGACGCAGCCGAGAGGTTCCGCGCCGAGCTGGAACAGCCGGGGCGCACCGTGCGCGTATCGGAGATATCCGAAGGCCCGCCGGCCGGCGGCGTAGAGCTCATCGTCACCGGCCCGGACTACGGCGATATCGCCGCCGTGACCCGCGAGCTGGCGGCCTCTATCGCCGAAGTGGAGGGCGTGGTCAACCTCGACGCCAACGTTGCCCAGGCAAGACCGACCCTGGCGGTGCAGATCGATCCCGCCAGAGCCGCGTCCATCGGACTCACGACGCAACAGGCGGGGTTGCAGATAAGCCAGTTCCTTATTGGCGAGCGCGTAACGTCCATCATGATCGACGGCGAGTCCATCGACGTCGTGCTCACCGGCGACCCGATGGCCGTTCGCGGTGTGGAGCAGCTGCGCGCCCTGACGATCACAGGGCCGGCGGGGGCTGTTCCCCTGGGCGACATCGCCGACCCTGTGCTGCGCGATGGGCCGGTGACGGTCAGCCGCACCGACGGTCAGCGCTCCGCCACTATCACGGCTGATATCGTCGCCGACGACATTCAGGTTGTGCAGCTCGCCGTAGACCAGCGGATTGCGGCTCTCGACTTGCCGACAGGCGTAACGGTGAACAGCGGCGGAGTGTTTGCGGACATCGAGGAAGGGTTCCAGGCCATCTTCCTGTCGATGGTCGTGGGCATCTTGCTGGTCTACCTCGTGATGGTCGCTAGCCTCGGGAGTCTGCGCAACCCGTTCATCATTCTGGTCACGCTGCCACTGGCGCTGACGGGCGTAATGACGGCGCTCGCCATCACCGACCGCTCGCTCGGCCTTGCCGCGATGATGGGAATGCTGCTGCTCATTGGAGTCGTAGTCACCAACGCCATAGTGCTCATCGTCTTCGTCGAGCAGCAGCGGGCGCGCGGCCTCAGCGTCTACGACGCGTTGCTGTCCGGCGCGCGGGTGCGTCTGCGTCCGATTCTGATGACCGCGATAACCACGAGCTTTGCGCTCTTGCCGCTGGCGGCTTCGTCGGAGGGCAGCGGAGTCATCATCAGTGCCGAACTCGCGACGGTCGTCATCGGAGGGCTGACAAGCTCAACCGCGCTTACGCTGCTCGTGCTGCCCGTCGTCTACATAATCTTCAACGACAGCATCCCCAGGCTCTGCGGACGCATCCTCCGTCGTCCTGCCTCCGATTAGCGCGAGAAGGCCAGGGAAACGAGGCAGCCGGGCGGACGACTGGGCGATCGGACGATCGGGAGGGCGCCGCCGCCGTCATCCGTCGAGCGGGCCGGCCAGGATGTCGCCATTCTCGACGCGGACGGCGTAGGCGGTGACGGGGCTCTCGGCGGGAGGATTGGTGACCGCGCCGGTGCGGAGGTCGAACATGCCCTCGTGGATAGGGCATTCGACCTCGCAGTACTCCTCGTGGAGGTAGCCGTCCGCCAGGAAGCCGTCGGCGTGCGTGCAGAACCCGTCGAGGGCGAAATAGTCGTCGCCGATGCGCGCGAGCAGGACGTACTCGCCGCCCAGCCGCACCGTGCGCATCTGTCCGGGAGCTATGTCTCCTTCTTCAGCGATCTTCGTGAACTCTGTCAGCATCCGGACTCTCTGCGCGAGCTGCGTCCTGGCTCGCTGCGCTGCTGCCGGCGTCGTTGGCGGCATCAGGGAGGGAAGCATCCTGTAAGAGGCCGTGGCGGAGGGCGCAGATAACCAGGAGTGTACGAGTTTGGTTCGATGCTACCCGCTGTCCGCGCCTGTTCGCAATGCCGCGCGCCGTGTGGTTGAATAGCGCCAGATTGGGCAGTAGCCGTCAGGAGGGGCCAATGGTACAGCTCACGCCGAGGATGAAAAGGCTCGTCGATTCGGAGAGCGGCACCGTCAGCAGGGAGATCTTCTGGAACCAGGACATCTACGACCAGGAGATGGAGCAGGTCTTCGCGCGTTCATGGCTATTCGTGGGGCACGAGTCGCAGGTGCCGGAGCCGGGCGACTTTATCCTGAGCCGCATGGGAGAGGAGGCTGTCGTCGTCAGCCGCGGGCGCGACGGCAAGGTGTACGTGTTCCTGAACTCCTGCAGGCACCGGGGCAATCGAGTCTGCCGCTACGAGCAAGGCAACACCTTCACGCACGTCTGCTCGTTCCACGGCTGGACGTACGACTCCACCGGCGCGCTGGCGGCTCTGCCGTACCACGAGAACGGCTACGACGAGATGGACAAGTCGAAGTGGGGATTGCTGCAGGCGCGCGTGGAGATATTCCACGGCTCTATCTGGGCGACGTGGGACGCGACCGCGCCGAGCTTCCATGACTACCTCGGCGGCGCCGGTATGTACCTCGCCACCGGCCTGCGGCACACGGACGGCTCGGACAACGGCGCCGAGGTGCTGGGCGGCGTGGTCAAGTGGCGTCTGGGATGCAACTGGAAAGTGCCGTGCCCCGACACTGACACGACGCACGGGTGGATAACCCACCGCTCGACTGCGATTGCCCTCGGCGTTGGGCCTACGGGCAATCCCGTGCGCCCGCAGGAGGGGAGGTCGCAGTCCGTCGGCCAGACGCGGAGCCGCTACACCGTCTCGTTCCCGGAAGGGCACACGATGGGCGTTACGATTCCCGAAGAGGGAGACGCCGGCTGGGGCGACTCCGGCACATGGGCCAATCTGCCCGTCATCCGCGACTACCTGCGCGAGAAGTTCGAGCTGCGCAAGAAGCGCATGGGGCTGATGGCGCATCTCTCCGTTGGCCCTGCGATCTTCCCGAACGAGGGGTGGCTTGGCCGCGTCGTCCGCATCATGCATCCGCAAGGCCCGGCGATGACCGAAATCTGGACATACTTCTTCGTCGACAAGGACGCTCCCCAGGAAGTGAAGACGGCGCTTGCCAACTACTACGAGCTCTACTACGGCCCGGGCGGCGTAACGCAGCAGGACGATATGGAGAACTGGTACGCGCTCACCATTGCGAGCAAGGGGCCTGTCGCCCAGAAACTCGACCTCAACTACCAGATGCGCATCTCCGAGCCGCCCCTCCACGGCCCGTCCGAGTTCGGGCTGCCGGGGCTGTTCGCGCACAACTACAGCGACGAGAACCACCGCCGTTACTACCAGCGCTGGGCCGAGGTGATGCAGGCGAAGGATTGGGGCGAGATGGCGCCGACGATGGCCGCCGCCGTGAACGGCAACGGTAGATAGGGGGCGCGCTAATGGCTGACCTGCTTTCGCACGAGGAGCTGTTGCTGCGGCTGCAAATCGAGGATTTTTTCTACAGGGAGGCGGACCTGCTCGACGAGCACCGCTACGAAGAGTGGCTCGACCTGTTTACCGAGGATGCGCGCTATCACGCCCCCATGAAGCGCAACGTCCCCTCACGCGAGATGGACAAGGAGCTGACCCGCGAAGGGATCGAGATGTCCTGGTTCGACGAGGGCAAGGATACGCTCACGAAGCGCGTCGCCCAGATCCGGACAGGAGTCCACTGGGCGGAAGAGCCGCTCTCGCGGGTGACCCACTTCGTCTCGAACGTCCGCCTGCTCGACTCGGGCGCCGGCGAGGTGGGCGCGGGCGAGATACGCGTCAAGTCGCGTTTCCTCGTGCATCGCAACCGTCTCGAGGACGAGGACAACACCTGGATAGGCAATCGCATCGACACGCTTCGCAAGGTCGACGGCGAATGGAAGATCGCCCGCCGCGAGATCTACCTCGACCAGAACGTCCTGCTCTCCAAGAACCTCACCAACTTCTTCTAATCGCAGCGCCCCGGTACGGGGATATGGGCGAAAGCGCCTCCTCTCGTAGGAGGCGCTTTGTTCGGTTCGCCGTCAGGCGAGGGTCAGGCGGTTGCGGCTATCAGGACTACGCCTGCAACGATTGATCCGGCGCCTGCAAGGATGTAGCGATTCAGTATTTCGAACCGCCGGGCTATCAGTTGCGAGAACAGGATTGCGATGATGGGAGAGACCGCAACGACGGGCGCTATGGACGTAATGGGCGCGCGGCTGGCGGCGTTGTAGAACAGGAAGATGCCGAACGACATAATCGATCCGCCAAGGACGAGTTGCCATGCGCGGCGAAAGCGGATTTGGGCGAGCTCCTGCCGGAGGCGCGGAAGCGCCGCCAGCGTGACGAAGGCTCCGCCCAACGAGAAGACGAGCGATGCGGCGGTAACCGGCTCGGCGACATCGGTGACGATTTTCTTGATGAGGACGCTGACGCCTCCGTAAGAGAGCATGGCGCCAAGCGCGGCGATAACGCCTGTGGTGGACTGCAGGAGGTGCGGGTCTTCCTCTGTCGCCGCTGTCGCCTCGCCCGCGCTTGCAAGCGGCCTGCGCTGCGCCGCCCAGCCTACGAGGACGGCGCCGCAAGCGCAGGCGAGTATGCCTGCAAGGTTCTGGGGGCCGAGGCGCTCGCCGAGCCAGACCACCGCAATGATGCTGGCGATGATGGGGTTCGCCGAGACGATCGTATTGCCGCCCGCGACGCCTATCCGGCGCATTGCGCTGAAGAGCAAGAGTCGTCCGATGGGGTAGTTGATGACGGCTGTGACGGCGATGAGCATCCATCCGGCTGGTTCGATTGCGCCCAGCGTCGCCGGGTAGCGCGGGAGGGCGATGCAGAGCAGGAGAGTCGAGCCCGCAAGCATCGAAATGACTGTGCCGGCGACGACGGGCGTGCCTACGAGTCCAAGCCGCGCGATGGACGCGCCCATGCCCGAGGCGATAGCCGTACAAAGGGCGAGGAAGATTCCGGCGAGCTCGGGGCTCAAGAGCTGCTCTTGACGCCGCAGGGGTCAGTCAAGCGCGTAGAACCGGGTCGGGTTGTCGCGAACGATCTTTTCGATGACGTGCGGAGGAACGTCCGTACGCTTGCGCAGAATCGAGTGGGCTTCGAGTTCGGCGGACTGGTCGGCGTGAGTGTAGTCCGTGCCAATGATGAGGTTGTCCTCGCCTGTGAAGCGGAGCACGTAGGGGAGGTCTTCATGGGTCTGGCATGCGATGTAGAAGCGGCCCTGCTGAAAGACGTCCTGGCCAAGTTCGAAGGAATGCATCCAGCCTGATCGGTCTTGTCTGGCCTGGAGCTCCGCTATGGCGTAAGGCGCCCATGAGGACATCGTTTCGATGAAGCCTACGCGCAGGGAAGGAAACCGCTCGGGGATGCCCGCAGTTACCATTGAGATGAAAGCGTCGATGGGGGAGAGCCTGAAGTTGTACATAGTGAGGTGCGAGGAGAGCGTATCCGTTACCGCGGGGTCGCCTGCGGCGATGTGAACGCAGACAGGCAGGTCGAGGAGTTCGGCGGCTTCGTAGAGAGGGAAGAAGTACGGGTCGTCCGCGGAGCGTCCGCCCGCCTCGACGCCGCGCTTGAAGACGCCGCAGGCCCCGTGCGCCCGGCCCCACTCGATCTCCTCGGCGGCCTTGTCCATGCTCAGGATAGGCGGAACAACGACCCAGCGGAGCCGGCCCCCGCTCTCCTCGGACTTTGCTCCGAGCCATCGGTTGTACGCGCGGACGAGAGCGTACTCGACGTCCGGTTTGGCGGTGACTGTGGTAAGGAAGAGCGTGGTGTACATAACCTGAACGTCGATGCCCAGCCGGTCCATATCGGCGAGCCTTGCGGGCACGTCGGCGAGTTCGCGGGTGTCGACAGTGGTGCCGGTGCGGACATCGTCGCGATTCCTGCGAACGCGGAGCGCGCCGTCGATATTCCAGAAGCGGTTGTAGCCTTTCGGGGCGAGCGCCGGGTCTACGTATCCGTCGGGAGGCGAGACGGTCAGGGGCCGAAACCGTTCATGCTCCGGCAGCAGGTGCGACCACGTCGCGTCGGTCTCGTCCACATGGGCGTCGGCATCGACAACAGGCATAGCGCGCCTCCTTGCGTTCTGACGCGAGGGAGTATAGCGCGTTGCGGGGGCGACGCCGCTCCCTGCGCCGGCCGCTCTTTCGAGAAGGCGTCCGCATGGAGGCAGCCGCGCTCATTGCCCCTCTGGCGGGTCGTCGCCTCTGCTTGCTGTCCGTCAATGCGACAAGGCGCTCTCTATGGCGTCGCGGGAGAGGCCGTAGACGCCGGCGGCGCGCTCGGGCGAGATGTAGCCGTTGCGAAGGTCGGAGGCGACCTTCGAGTGGTCGCGGTTGCGAGGGTCGCCCGCGCCGCCTGCGCTCCCGGTCTCGATGCGGATGACGTCGCCCTGGTTGAGGAGGAGATTCGAGACGAGCCCGCGGTGCTCAGTGACGGCGCCGTCGGCCCGAATCACGGTGATGATGCCCGCGCGTCCGGGGAGGCCGCCGTCGACTCCATGGGGAGGGTCGTGCTGCCTGGCGGTCCCGCCGGAGTACTTGCTCTCTCTGAGCGCCTTGTACTCCCGCCGGAGGCCGCTGCCGCCGCGGTGTGCGCCGGCGCCGCCTGAATCGGGGATGAGCGAGAATTGCAAGAGCTCGACGTCGAATTCGGATTCCAGAATTTCGATGCTGGTGAACTTGGAGCCGCCAGCCCACGAGTGGCCGGTTCCGGTGAACCCGTCGCCTCCGGCGTATGCGCCATTGCCGGATCGGAGGAGCTCGTACTGAACGTAACGCGCGCGTCCTTCGCCGGAGGCTCCAAGGACGACCATGGATGACGCCGCATTGTGGGCGACGGCGGGCCTTCCTGCAGCCTTGCTCATAGCCTCGAACACAACGTCTTCGAGGGTCGCCATGGTGGTGGAGTAGAAACCGACCGGCCCGGGGAATAGGGGGTTGGCGATGCTTCCCTCCCGGAACCGGCAGTCGATGGCTTGCGCGATCCCGCCGTTGTTGGGGACGCCGGGGTCCATCATGGCGATGGCTGCGAAGTAGGCCATGCCGCGTATGAAGGGCGGGCGGACGTTGATGGGGCCGATGCTCTGGTCGCCGCAACCGGAGAAGTCGAGGGTGAGGCGGTCGCCCTGTTTGATAGCGGCGACGTGGAGGCGGATTGTGGCGGAAGGGTCTGCGATGTCGTCGACGAAAGCCTCGGCTTCGGAGACGCCGTCAGGCCACTCGGCGAAATGGCTGCGCACACGGGCCTCGACGCGCTGAATGACGCCTGCGAAAGAGCCGGTGAGGCCGCTGTAGCCGTACTCGGCGGCCAGAGCCTTGAGGCGGGCCGCGCCGATGCTGCGAAGGGCGCCGGCCTGCGCGCTCAGGTCGCCAATGACAAGTTCCGGGGTGCGGCTGTTCGCGCGCAGGAACTGAGCGGCCTCGCGGTTCATAGCTCCGTCGCGTTGGAAGAGGACGGGCATAATCTGGAAGCCGTCGCCGAAGACGTCGCGGGCTATAGTGTTGCGGGAGCCGGGAGACTGACCGCCGATGTCGGCTTTGTGCCCCATGCTCGCGCAGAAAGCGATGACTTCCCCGTCGTAGAAGACAGGAAGCACGACCACCATATCGTTGGGGTGCGGGCATCCGGAGTAATAGGGGTGGCTTGCGAGGAAGCAGTCGCCGTCCTGCATCTCATCGAGCGAGTAGAAATCCAGGACGCCCCGGACGCAATCAGGGTACGCCCCGAGGTGCGTCGGGAGCGGGGAGTACTGACCGACGACTGCGCCCGAAACGTCGGTGATGCCTGCCGAAAAGTCGTGGGACTCCCGGATGATGGTGGAGAACCCGGTGCGGAGGACAGCAGCCTGCATCTCCCGGACGATGCCGTCGAGGCGGGCTCGTATGACTTCCTGGGTTATGACGTCGGTGTTCATAGCGCGGCGGCGCAGTAGCGCGGTAGGTGGCGCAGTCGAGGGATGGGTTACGAGAGGCCGAGCAGGCGTCTGCGGGCTTCCGGGTCTCTGAGGTCGTCGGGAGCGCCGCTGAAGATCACTTTCCCTGCCTCTACGACGTGGACGGCGTCGGCGACCTGCACTCCGAGGTCGACGTTCTGCTCGACGAGGAGAATGCCGACTCCCAGCTCTTCGGCGAGATGCCGGATGACGCCGGCAATCTGCTGGATGATGGGGCCGGCGAGAGCGCCGGATGGCTCATCCATAAGAAGGAGTTTCGGCTGGAGCATCAGCGTCATCGCGATGGCGAGCATCTGACGTTCGCCGCCGGAGAGCGTGTCGGCGTCGGAGCGTCGTCGGCGGTCAAGGATGGGGAACATCGTGTACGCCTGGCTGATGCGTTCCGGGACGAGATGGCTGGGCAGGGCGTACCCGCCGAGCTTCAGGTTGTCCTCTATCGTAAGGTCGGCGAAGACCTGCCCGCCCTGGGCGAGGTACGCCACGCCTTCCTTGATGTTGTCGTAGGGGGCGTGGTTGGTGATGTCGTTGCCGTCCAGCAGCACAGAGCCGCCGGTTACCCGGGCGATCCCGTAGACGCCCTTGATGAGGGTGGATTTCCCGGCGCCGTTGTGGCCGACGATGGTGGTCACCTTGCCGCTCTCCACGCCGAGGCTGACCCCGTTGAGGATCTGCTTGGAGCCGTAAGAGACAAGGAGATCTTTGGTCTCAAGTAGCGGCATTGGAGATGAACCCAAGGAAGGCGTTGGTGAGGCGGTCGTCTCTCTCGACCTCGGATGGCGGGCCTTCCAGGACGACCTCGCTCCTGACGACGACCACGTAGTCGGAGATGTCCATGACGACCTTGAGGTTGTGCTCGACGAGGATCACGGCCTTGCCGTGGTCGACTGCCGCGGACCGGATCAGCCTGCTGAGGCCGTCGATGAGATCGGGATGGATGCCGGCCATAGGCTCGTCGAGAAGAAACACATCCGCCCGGGAGTTGAGCATGCGGGCGAATTCGAGGAGCTTCTGCTGCCCATAGGAGAGAGCCTGTGAGAGGCTGGCCGCTTTGGACTGGATGCCGAGCTCCTCGAGGCGGCCCATCGCCTCTAGGCGGCGCGCCTTCTCCTCGGCGGCGACCATCCAGGGGCGGAGAAGGGCGTTGTATTCGAGTTCGCCGCGCTGGTCGGGAGAAGAGACGACGACGTTGTCGAGTCCGTTCATGTAGTAGAGCACCTGTGAGTCCTGGAAGGTGCGGGCGATGCCTGCCTTGAAGCATTTGAACGGAGGCGCTCCGGCGAGCTCCTGCCCCTTCATTCGCACGCTGCCCGAGTCGCATTTGAGGAAGCCGGAGATGATGTTGAGAAGGGTGGACTTGCCCGCTCCGTTGGGCCCGATGAGGCTTGTCACCTGCCCAAGATCGGCTTGCATGCAGACGTCGTTCAGCACGAGGTTGCCGCCGAAACTCTTGTGAACGTTGCCGACTTCGAGGATGGCCATCGCGCTACTCCAGCCTGTACCTGCCGATAATGCCTTGCGGCCGGAAGAGCATCAGGAAGAAGAGCAGGGCGCCCCACACCATGGTCGTAACGCCGCCGATCTTCTCTACGGGGATGATGGGGAAGAAGGCCAGGTACGAGTGGAGCCATTCAGTCACGTCCGGCAGGAACCGGACAGTCTCGGTGACGGCGAGGTAGGCGAGGACGCCGAGCACCGCGCCGAGCCATCGCCCTGAGCCGCCGAGGACGACCATGATGAGGAGGAAGGTGCTGAACTCGACAAGGTACTGGGAGTGCGCCGCCACCGTGAAGTAGGAGACGTAGACCGCTCCGGCGATTCCGGCGAAGAAGGCGGTAATGACATAAACGCGAAGGCGCACGAGTCCGACGTTCTTGCCGATGCTCTCCGCGACGGCGGGATTGGCGCGGATGGTGGTGAGCACTCGTCCGTAGGGAGACTCGACGAGTTGCCTGATTATGAGGATGCAGATGATGGCTATAGGGATGCTGAAGAGGAGGAATTTCTCTGCGGTGTTGAACTCGAACCCGAGAATCACGGGGCGCGGGACATCGCGGATAGCGAGCGAGCCGTTGGTGAGCCACTTCCAGGCGAGGATGACCTGAGAGAGGCTGAGCATAACGGTGACGGTGGCGAGGACGAAGAAGTGTCCTCGAAGCCGCAGGATAGGGGAGACGATAAGCGCGACCAGAGAGGCCATGAATCCTGAAACGATCATCGCGGGAGCGTAGGGCAGGTTGAAGATCTCGGCGCCCGGCGGAGGGTTGGTCGACTGCGTTGTCAGGATGGCGAACGCGTAGGCGCCGACGCCCATAAAGCCGGCGTGAGAAAGGCTCATAAGCCCGGTATAGCCGACCGACATATTGAGAGAAGAGACTGCAATGGAGAGGATGCTTGCAGTCACCAGGAGGTTGGCCATGTAGTTGTCGCTGAGGACGTCAAAGCCCCACAGGAGCGTCGTGACAAGCACGGTGGCGCCGAAGGCGGCAAGCCCCGGGCGCCGCTGGAAGACGGCTGTGGCTATCAGGCAGAGGCTGGCGGCGCCGCCGAGCGCGCAGAGGACCAAGCCGTCGATGATCGACAGGCCGAACGGGATGAGGGCGAGCAGGAGGAATGCGCCGTAGAGGGGGAGAGCGAGCCGGCGAGCAAGCGAGGGTTCAGCCAGCGGCTGCTCGGGCGCGTCGGGCTCGACGGCAGGGGTCGCGGCGTGGTCGCGGCTCGGCTCCTGTGCATCGGTGGTCACAGCAGCCTCCTGAGTTCGCGGTGTTCTCGCGTGCCGAGCAGCCCGTACGGGCGGAAGAGAATTACAAGGAGTAGGAGTATGAATCCTGCGGGGATGGCCCAGTTGCCGCCAAAGTAGTAGTTGGCGATGCTTTGGGCGAGACCCAGCGCGAGCCCGCCGACTACAGCGCCGGGGAGACTGCCTATGCCGCCAATGATGACGCCGCCTGCTGCGGTAATGGCGAGACGGATGCCGACATTGGGAATGACGCCGCCCTCGTAAGTCTGCATTACGCCGCCAATGCCTGCGAGCGTGGAGCCGAGGACGAACACGAGGAGGTAGACCCGCGAGGCGTTGATACCCACTGCTACGGCCAGGTCGGGGTTCGAGGCGATGGCGCGGATCATCCGGCCCCACTTGGTGTACCGGAAGAAGAGCGTTACAAGCACTACGAGCACGGCGACAAGGAGGATGGTGTTGACGGCGTGCCACTTGATATAGAGGTCGACGTCGAGCGCGGCGATATTGAGATTGAAGGTGGGGAGAGGCCCGCCGGGCCGTGGGAGGCGGGCGGTAGTCCGGGCTATGGCGAGGAGGAACCCTTCGAAGAAGAAGAGCGCCGCAAGGGATCCGAGGAACGATACAAGGAACCCGGCGCCGCGGGAGCGAAGCTGGCGGTAGATAGCCAGTTCCATGAAGACGCCCGACGCGCCCGCGAGAAGGACCGCGATCGAGGCTGCAATGTAGATGGGCAGACCTTGTTCCTGGGCAAGCCACCACGTTGCGTAGCCCGCGATGAGGAATGCGGCGCCGTGGAGGACGTGAAAGATACGGACAGTGTTGTAGATGACGGCGAATCCCAGCGAAAGCAGGGCATAGATGGCGCCCAGGGAGAGGGCGTTGATTGATATCTGGATGAACGTTTCCACGAATGGTCTTTCGGCGTTAGGGCCCTCTCGTCAGCCGCGCTTTTCGTGATGCGCGCGGCCATGCGTCAGCTGCGCTTGCCGCACACTGGCGGAGGCTCGCCACTCAGAGCGAGCCTCCGCCGGCGCAGCGCGGCTTATTCGATATCGGAGTACGGCTCGATCTGCGGGATGATCTTGACGTATTTCCCGTTCTGGATCTGGCCAATGGAGACCGGGGCCCACGCGTCTCCGCCCGCGTCGTAGTCCCAGCGTCCGGACACGCCATCGACGCTTTGCACCTGCGAGAGGTGCTCGCGCATGGAGTCGGAAGAGTTGGGGTCGGCGCCCATCTTGAGGGCTTCGGCTATTGCGAGCGTGCCGTCGTAGAAGGAGGTGTCGTAAGTGTCGGGGGTGTTGCCGCCCTCCCTGGCTTCATAGCAAGCGGTGAAGCGCTGCGCCCGGGGGTCGGCGCTTGCGTCGGCGCTGCCTGGGGCGGAGTAGACGATGCCGTCTGCGGTTGCGCCGGAGACGTCGATCAGTTCAGTGTTGCCCTCTGCGCCGCCGCCGGAGAGTCGCAGTGCGGGGTCGAGGCCCTGCTGCGCCATGGTGTTGATGATAAGCCCCATCTCTTTACCGAGAGACATCACCTGAACGACGTCCGGATCGGCAGCCTTAATCTTCGTGATCTGGGTGTCGAACGAAACGTCGTCCTTCTGGAAGGTCTCTTCCGCGACGATCTCTATGCCGAACTCTTCGGCGAGACGCTCAAGACGCGCGACCTGAAGGTCTATCGAGTCGTTCCCTTCTTCCTTAATGTAGGCGTAGCGAAGGCCATTGAGCTCCAGATCGGTGTGGTCGTCGATGTAGCGGACGAGGGCGTCGGCGTTCCAGGTGGTGTTGAGCGCGTTGCGGAAGACCCACTGGTTGTCGAACGCGAAGGCGGGGTTCTGGATCCCGGAGCTAAAGAGGACCACCTCCAGCTCGGAAGCGACAGGCTTCTGGGCGAGCCCGATGCCGGTGAAAATGGTCATGACGACCGGCGCGTCGTTGACGGTGGCGAGTTTCCGGAGGCCGGAGACGCCTTCAGCCTGGTCGGCTTTGGAGTCCTCAGGGATGAGTTCGATGGTGGTTTGGCCGAGGTCGCCGCTGGCGTGGATCTCTTCGATCGCGCACTCCATTGCGGAGACGAGCCGTCCCCAGCGGGCGTAGCTGCCGGAGAGAGGGACGGTGAAGCCCAGCCTGAGAGTTTGAGGCTCAGGGGTCGGCGTAGCCGTCGGTGGAGCAGGGGTCGGCGTGGCTGCGGGCACTGGGGTCGGCGTGGGCGTTGGCGTGGGGTCTGCGCCGCAGGCGGCCAAGACAAGCGACGCGCTAGCCAGAGCAGCCATCACTGCAATGAGCTTGGGCCGGACGGTCGGAAAATGCATCGGTTCCTCCCTGAGTGGTTGTTGTCTTTTTCCTGGCTGCGGCTCGCTACAAACCAGCGCGCAGACGGCGCGAATAGATATAGACGCTGTGGGGATTTGTCAAGAAGCGGGGATAAAAGATAGGGGCTGCTCTCTGCAAGCGTTATGCGGCGGTAATGATGAGGTTGCGGTACTCGTCGACAATGGCGCTCTGGCCAGGGTAGACGGCGGTGGTGCTGTCGAGCTGCTCGATTATCGCCGGCCCCACGATTTCATGGCCCGGCTCCAGCAGGGAGCGTTCGTAGACTGGAGTTGGAGTCATACCTGAGGCGCGGTCGAAGTAGACCTCGCGTTCGCCTATTCTGGCGTGCGCAACGGGATGCTGAGCGGGAGCATACCGTTTCATCGCGAACTTGGGCACGCGCACAGTAGCGCGGACGCGGTAGTTCACCGCCTCGGCAGGCTCCGTCTCCGCGCTGTGCCCGAAGAGCTGCTCATGGGCCTGGTCGAACCGTTTGCGTATCCCTGCAATAGCGCCCGATGGAAGGAGCGCGGCGTCTCCAGCCGGGATGTTTAGCTCGTAGCCCTGCCCCTGGTAGCGCAGATCGATAGAAAAAGCGAAAGTGAGCGCGCTTTCGTCGAAGCCGTCGGCAATGAATTCGGAGCGCGCCTGGTCTTGCAGGGAGGCAAAGATTCCGCCGAGCTCAGCCTCGCTAAGCGCGTCCAGTCCGCAAAGGCGCGAACGGACGAAGTCGCGGCGAGGGTCGGCCATGATAAGGCCAAGGGCGGAGCTTACGCCGGGCATAGGAGGTATGACGACTCTGCTCATTCCCAAGTCTTCCGCGAGCCGGGCGGCGTGAACAGGGCCGGCGCCGCCGAATGCGACGAGGACGAAGTTGCGGAGGTCGTAACCTCGCTCGGTCGAGACTTCCCGAATGCCTTCCTCCATTTTGGCGTTGACGATGCGGATTATGCCTTCCGCGGTCGCCAGGGGGTCGACCCCAAGGGCTTGGCCCATCTCCGCGATGGCTTCGAACGCCTTTCCCTTGTTGGTCTTTATCTTGCCGCCAAGGAGATGCTCGGGATGGAGAAACCCCAGGATGAGGTTGGCGTCGGTTACCGTGGGTTGAGTCCCGCCGGCGTCGTAGGCGACAGGGCCGGGAGCGGCGCCGGCGCTTTGGGGGCCTACTTGCAGCGCACCGCCGCCGTCGATCCAGGCGATGGTTCCTCCGCCGGCGCCGATGGTGTTGATCATCAGCATGGGGGCTGCGATCTCCCAGTCGCCGATGAGCACGGAGGTCTGTTCGAGGACGCTGCCGTTCTCGCCCAGCGCGATGTCGCTACTGGTTCCTCCCATATCGAAGGAGACCATGTTGGAGAATCCTGCGGAGGCGGCGATCTGCATGCCGGCTTCGGAGCCTGCGCAAGGCCCCGAAAGGAGCGTGGTTATGGGGATCACGCTGGTGAGCTTGGCTACGCCGCCGTTGCTCTGCATCACATAGAGCTGCTCAGTGGCGACGCCGAGCTCCCTGAGCCCCTCGGCGAGCTTGCCAAGGTACTCCGTCATTGCAGGCGCCAGGCGAGCGTTGGCGACAGTGGTGCTAAGCCGGGGGAACTCGCGTATCTGAGGGAGTATTTCGGAAGAGAGCGAGACGGATCCGTCGGGGAACTCCTCGCGAATCATCTCGGCGAGCGCGCGTTCATGGGCCGGATTGAGGAAAGAGAACAGCAGGACTACCGCCACCGACTCCGCGCCTTTCAGCTTGAGCCGCTTGACGGCTTCACGGGCCTGCTCGACGTCGAGGGGTTTCCTGACGGCGCCCTGAAAATCGACGCGCTCCACGACTTCCTCGCGAAGCCACGGCTCTACCGGCGGGTTCTTCTCCACATAGATGTCGGCGAGGTCGCTGCCGAACCGGGGTATGTGCCAGATGTCGTTAACGCCGCTGAAGCCGTCGGTTATGAGGAGCCCGACCTTTGCGCCCTTGTCCTGCACCAGAATGTTCGTGCCGACAGTAGTGCCGTGGGCGAAGGAGCCGACGTCCGCGGCGTCAAGGCCGCCCTTCAGGAGTTCTGCAAGCCCATCGAGCGTGGCTTGTCCGGGGTCGTGGGGAGTGGAGGGCGTTTTCAGGACTGCGACTTCGCCGGTCTCATGCTCGAAGACGACCATATCCGTGAAGGTTCCGCCGGTGTCCACAGCGATCGTCTTCATAGAAAACAGGCGGGCGGGGCCTCCTCCTCCGCTTGAAGGTTCGAGGCACCATATCAGGGGGATTAAGGCCGCGCAAGGCGCGCGAATGGCATGCGGCTGTTCAGAGCGCATGAGATGAGCGTGTTGACAGCCCAGGGCCGCCCCGCATAGGTTGCTGCATAATCGGGCGGCGGCAAGCAAGACAAGCAAGAACGCGCAAGGAGTGCTCGCATGACGGATGTCATAACGCAGGAAGTGATACGAGCGCGGCTGGATGGAATCGTTCGGGAGATGCAGGCTGCGGTGCTGCGGACCGGCTACTCGACGATCATCCGCGAGTCTCACGATTTCTCCGCCGGCATCACCGACCGTGAAGGGAACGTTGTGGGGCAGTACTCTCCGCTCCCCACCCACCTCGGAGCATACCCGGACTGCGTGCGCGGAGTTCTGGAGTTCTACGACATCGAGGAGATGGAGGAAGGCGACTGCTTTCTGACCAACCATCCGTACTACTCAGGCTGCCCGCACCCGAACGATATGGTCGTCGTGATGCCGGTGCTTGCAGAGGGCGAAGTCATCGCGTTCTGCGCGAGCATGGGGCACAAGGTGGATATCGGAGGACAGTCGCCCGGGTCGCGGAATGCAATAGCGCGGGATCTGTTCGGCGAAGGGCTCTCGATTCTGCCGGTGCAGTTTATGCGGAGGCGTGAGCTGAACCGCGAGGTGGTGCAGTTCCTCAGAGGAAACACGCGGACTCCGGAGCTGGTGCTGGGCGACCTGGAGGCGCAGGCAGGCGCGCTGTGGAGCATCGGCTCGCGTCGCCTCGGCGATACTGTGGCCGCGTACGGGAAGGACGCCGTCCTCGCGGCTTTCCGCGGGCTGGGAGAACGCACCGAGATGCGCGCCCGGCAGATTATCGCGGGCTGGCCGGATGGGACTGCCGAGGCCGAGGCGTTCATCGACGATATTGCGAACCCCGCCGAGACGGTGCGGATCCACGTGTCGGTGGTGAAGGAGGGGGACAGGCTCGTCGTGGACTTCAGCGGGTCCGGAGACCAGTCCATCGGCCCCGTCAACGTTCGGCCTCCGTTCGTGCGCGGAATGGTGAACTACGGCATGCTTGCAATGATGGGCGTCGACATCCCGAACAACTACGGGTTGTCGCAAGCAGTGGAGTGCCGCTACCGCGAGGGAAGCGTGATCTGCCCGACCTTCCCGGCGCCGGTAGGGTTCTATTCGATGACGATGCCCGTGGTCGAGGATGTGGTGTTCGAGGCGCTCAGCAAGATCTCCGGACGTCCGGCTGTCGCCCACAACAGCGTCTCCGGCTTGCTTGTCCTTGGAACATCGGGGCCTGCCGCCAAGCGATACGTGCAGTACGAGATCATCATCGGCGGAAACGGCGCCTTCGCGGGCGGGGACGGCTGGACCGGCACCGGCCACTCGTGGGCGGGCGGCGCCAAGTACACCGGCGTCGAGATTATCGAATCGGAGTTCGATGTCGATATGCAGCAGTTCAACCTCGTCCCCAACACCGGGGGCGCGGGCGAGTTCCGCGGCGGCCTGACCCTGCGCCGCGAGTACCGCGTGCGGACAGCCGCGCAGTACGCCGGCGGCACCCCGCGCATGCTCGCTCCTGCCCACGGCGTCCTCGGAGGCGGCAGCGGAAGACCCGGCCGCATCGTTATGAATCCCGGCGCCGACAACGAGCGCGAGCACCACGGCCTCGTCTCCAACATCGTGATGCAGCCCGGCGACGTCGTGCGAATGGAGACCGCCTCCGCCGGCGGGGTCGGCGATCCCCGCGCAAGAGACCGGGCGCGCGTCGCCTCCGACCTCCGCAACGGCTACATCTCCCGGGAGGCTGCTTGCGAGGTCTACGGCCTCACCCCGGAAGAAGCCGACGCCGCGGTAGCCCTCTCTTGAGTCGCCGGCGGGCGCTATGCGAATCCTCGTAACCGGCGGGCTCGGCGTGAACGGGTGCTGGGTCACCCGCGATCTCCTCGCGATGGGCCACGCCCCGGTCGTGTTCGATAACCGCCCGGACTTCTCGCTGCTGCGCGATGTGGCCGGAGACTTCGAGTTCGTGCAGGGCGATGTCGCTTCGCCGGAGCAGCTGCTGCAGGCGTGCGAACAGCGAGGCATCGACCGCATCTGCCATCTGGCGGCTGTCTACCCCGACGCCGCAGACGCCGACCCGGCGACCGGGTTCGCGGTGAACGCGTCCGCTACGGTGCACGTGCTGGAGGCGGCGCGGCGCTCCGGCGTCGGGCGCGTGGTCTTCACGAGCTCGATCGGCGCCCTCTCGCCGGTGACGGGCGAGCACCTGGCGCCGGAGATGCGTCCGGTCGATGAGACGCATCCCGCCTATCCCGCAGGAAGCGTCTACGGGGCGGCGAAAGTCGCGTCGGAGTTGATGGGCATTCAGTACCGGCGCCTGTTCGGAATCGAGTTCGCCGCGCTCCGCTTTGCGCCAATCTATGGAATCGGCAAGGGCGCGGAGCGTCACGGACGCCACAACGTCATCTGGACTGAGATGGCGCGCAACGCAATGGCGGGGAGGCCGACGGTAGTCCCGCGCGGCGGGGAGCAGCGGTTCGACCTCACGTACGCGCGCGACGTCGCGCGCAGCGTCATCCTCGCTCGCATGGCGGAGCGGCTCGAAAGCCCGGTCTTCCACATCGGCAGCGGGCGGACGTACACGCTGCACGACTTCGCCGACGGCGTGCGCGCCGCAATCCCCGGCGCGCAGATCGAGATCGGCCCCGGCCTCGACCCTCGCGGGCTTGGCCGCCAGGGATACTTTGCGCTGGACATCGCCCGCGCGCGCCGGGAGCTCGGCTACGAACCGCTCTACGACCCGGAAGCGGCAATGCGCGACTGGGTCGAGTGGACCGAGCGCCTCGAATTGCCGGTCGAGTAGCCCGCGGCTGTCGCTTGCCGCTTGTCCTGCAGCGCGGGAAGCGGCATACAATGCGCTGCAGGCGCGCAGCGACAGCCGCTAGCGCCAGTGGAGGCGGATGAGCGAAACATTCTACGAGCGCCCTGTCCTGAACCGGCCCTACGAGTATCCCGGACGGCACTGGAAGCTGGAGAACGGCGTCCCGACCGACCTCATCATCGACCAGCGACGGCAGTCCGAGTACATCGTGCCCGTGCCCAAGCCCAGACGGCAGCGAGGCAAGAGCGCGCAGGAGACGATGGAGCTGGGCGTGCAGGGGCTGTCCACGCAGGAACAGAAGTACGACCCGACGCCCATCATCAACGAGATACGCCGCCGGGTGGATATGTGGCGCGCTCTGCCGACCCCGAACAACTGGGGCGTTACGCCCGTTACGGCGCGCTTGCTTCAGCACTGGCGCGGAACAAACCACGAGTTCCTTGGGCTCCGCCCGTTCTTCTGTCAGGTGGAGGCCGTGGAGACGGTTATCTGGCTGACTGAAGTCACCGGGATACTGGGCGCGGAACGGCGGCGGTTGCCTCCCGAACTGGGGAACATCCGCGAGCATTTGGAGGGGGCGAACAGGGAGGCGAACCCCGACCTGCTGCGCATCGCCCTCAAACTCGCGACCGGCGCCGGGAAGACGACAGTGATGGCGATGCTCATCGCATGGCAGGCGGCGAACGCGGCGCGCTCTCCCGGTTCCCGGCAGTTCACGAACTCGTTTCTTGTCGTTGCGCCCGGAATCACGATACGCGACCGCCTGCGCGTGCTCCTGCCGAACGATCCGGAGAACTACTACGAGCACCGCGACCTCGTGCCGAGAGATATGGTCGGCGCGGTCAAGAGCGCGCGCGTCGTAGTCACGAACTACCACGCGTTCAAGCTGCGGGAGCGCGAGAGCATCGCGAAAGGAACGCGGGAGCTGCTTGCGGGGCGGACAGGGAAAAGCCCGGACACCGTAGAGAGCGAAGGACAGATGCTCCGACGCGTTATGCCCGAGCTTGTCGGCAGGGGCCGCCAAGTGTTCGTCATGAACGACGAGGGACACCACTGCTACCGCGAGCGCGCAGGCGAGACCGAAGAAGGCGATTACACCGGCGACGAGCGCGACGAGGCGAAGCGCAACAACGAGGCCGCCCGGCTCTGGATCAAAGGCGTCGAGACGGTCAGGCGGAAGGTTGGAACGCTGCTGAATGTCGACCTCTCCGCGACGCCGTTCTTCCTGCGGGGCTCCGGCTATGTGGAGGGCACGCTCTTCCCGTGGACGGTGAGCGACTTCTCGCTGATGGACGCGATCGAGTGCGGCATCGTCAAAGTGCCGCGCGTGCCGGTGTCCGAGAACCTTGCTCGCGCGAACGACGCTCCAATCTGGCGGAACCTGTGGGAGCACATAGGGAAGAAGATGCCCCGGAAGGGGAGGCAGAGCGCAGAGTCGCTGGACCCGTTGGCGCTGCCGACGGAGCTGCAGTCGGCGCTGGAAGCGTTGTACGACCACTACAGCGCCGTGTATGAGCAGTGGAATGCGGCGGGCATCGTCGAGGATCCCGTGTTCATCATCGTCTGCAACAATACGGCGACGTCGAAGCTGCTCTACGAACACATCGCGGGATGCGAGCGACCTCCGGCGCCCGACGGCGCCCCGCGGCCGCCGCACCTGGGCCGGTACGAGCTGTTCCGCAACTACGGGCCGGACGGCGCCCGCTTGGCCTCTCCGCGCACCTTGCTCATCGACAGCGAGCAGCTGGAATCCGGCGACGCGCTGGTGCCGGACTTTCGCAAGCTCTCGGCTGAAGCCATCGAACTGTTCAAGCGCGAGCGCGCGCAGCGGCAGGGCGCCGGCGGCCTGAACGAGGACGTGTCCGACGCCGACCTCCTGCGCGAGGCGATGAACACCGTCGGCAAGCCGGGCAGGCTCGGCGCCGGAATCCGGTGCGTGGTCTCCGTGTCGATGCTGACCGAGGGGTGGGACGCCAACACCGTGACGCACATCCTCGGCGTCCGCGCGTTCGGCACGCAGCTCCTCTGCGAGCAGGTCGTGGGCCGCGCGCTCCGCCGCCAGTCGTACGAGGCTGACGAGGACGGCCTGCTTCCGGCGGAGTACGCCGACGTGCTGGGCGTGCCGTTCGACTTCACCGCCAAGCCGGCGGTCGTGAGGCCGAACCCTCCTGCCGATGTAGTGCGGGTGCGCGCGGTGAGCCCGGAGCGCGACGCGCTGGCGATCCACTTCCCGCGCGTGACCGGCTACCGCGCCGTCATCCCGGACGATCGCCTGGACGCGGTGTTCGACGCAGACTCACGCGTGGCGCTGACGCCCGAGGTCGTAGGGCCGACGATAGTGCAGAACGAGGGGATTGTAGGGCAGGGGGTCACGCTTACGCCCCAGTATCTGGACGACGTGCGCAGTCAGACAATTGCGTACCATCTGGCGAAACATCTGATGGAGCGGCATTTCCGGGAGCGCGACGAACCGCCGAAAGCGCACCTGTTCCACCAGCTGCGGGCGATCACCGGACGATGGCTGGCGGAAGGCTATCTCGAATGCTACGGCGGCGCGCTCCCCGCTCAACTGCTCTACCGGGAGGTAGCGAACAATGCAGTCGAGCGGATATATGCGGCTATCGCTGCAGCCGCGCACAACGCCGCGCCCGGCGGCGAGCCGGTCGTGAAGGCGTCGCTCGATCCGTTCAACCCTGTGGGCTCGACGCGTCACGTCAACTTCACGACTTCGAAGAAGCTCCGATGGCGTACTGAGAAGTCGCACCTGAACTTCGCCATCTGCGACAGCGAGATGGAGCTGCAGTTCTGCAACGAGGCGGAGAAAGACCCGCGCGTGCTGGCGTACGTGAAGAACCACGGAATCGGCTTTGAAGTCCCGTACCGGCTCGGCGATACGCAGAAGATCTACATCCCCGATTTCATCGTCCTCCTTGACGACGGCAAGGGATGGGACGACCCGCTGCATCTGGTCGTCGAGACGAAGGGCTACCGAAGATTCGACGTTCCCGACAAGTCGAACGCGATGAACGCGTTCTGGATTCCCGGCGTCAACGCCCTCGTCGAGTTCGGGCGCTGGGCGTTTATTGAACTGAGCGACGTCTACGAAATGCGCGAGGCGCTCGACCGCTTCGCTCCCGCAGGAGCGTAACCCGAATGGCCAACCCCAGGAAGCCTGCCGACAAGAAACCCGTCGAGGCGATTCGCCATAAGGACGACTCCCGGCGCAATATCCCCACGGCTGAGCAGGCCTCCTTTGTTTCGGACGCTATGCGCGAGCCGGTAACCGTCGCCTACGCCCGCCGCAACCGCGACCTCGACCCCCAGCTGATGTGGCGCGGCAAAGACGAACTCGACGCGCCGCGCGACGGCGACGCCGAGGAGGCGTATCTCGTCACGCAGGCGCCGCCCCTCTACACCGAGGAGAAGATATCGCCCAAGGCGCTCATCGACGACCTGATGCGGTACTCAGCCGAAGCCGCCGAGGCCGACCCCGGCGACGGCTACCAGACCGACCTCTTCTCGGACTTCAACGGCCTGCCCTCGGAGAATGCCCGCACTGAGTTCTACCAGCACGATATGAACTGGAGCAACCGGATGATTCTCGGCGACAGTTTGCAGGCGATGACCTCGCTCGCCGAGCGGGAAGAGTTGCGCGGCAAGGTGCAGTGCGTCTACATCGACCCGCCCTACGGCATCAGGTTCAACTCCAACTTCCAGTGGTCGGTCACCAGCCGCGACGTCCGCGACGGCAATCGAGAGCACATCACGCGCGAGCCCGAACAGGTCAAGGCGTTCCGCGACACCTGGCGCGACGGCGTCCACTCCTACCTGACGTACCTGCGCGACCGCCTCACCGCCGCCCGCGACCTCCTCGCCGACTCCGGCTCCTGCTTCGTCCAGATCGGCGACGAGAACGTCCACCGCGTCCGCGTCGTTATGGACGAGGTGTTCGGGGATGGGAACTTTATGAGTCAGATATCCTTTACAAAGACGTCAAGTTTCTCTACAAACTACTTAGCCAACATTACCGACCATATTCTCTGGTACTCAAAGAACATTAACGCAACCAAATACCGACAGTTGACTTATGCCAAGGAAGCAGGGAAAGCGGGAGCTACTTCCTATCGCCCAGTTGATTCGATTCCTGGAAAATTTGAAATTTTTGAGCCGAGCCGCCTTGCGAGTTCAGATCAGCTGAACTCGCAAGGCGGCTCGGCTGAGGACAGAGAGATATCGATTATGGGGCGAACATTCCCAATTAAATCGGGGATGCACTGGAAGACAGCAGAAGAAGGCATGCAACGACTTAGTAAGGCTGCCCGCTTGGGCTACCAAGGCAACACCCCTAGATATCTTCGGTTCCTTGAAGATTTCCCTATGGTGCAAATCACTAACCAGTGGAACGATACCGGTGTAGCTGGATATGCTGCCAACAAGACTTATGTGGTACAGACGCTGCCCAAAGTTGTAGAACGCTGCATCCTCATGGCTACCGATCCCGGCGACCTCGTTCTCGACCCCACGTGCGGGAGCGGCACGACGGCGTACGTGGCGGAGCAGTGGGGAAGGCGGTGGATAACCATCGACACTTCGCGGGTTGCGCTTGCGCTCGCCCGTGCGCGGCTGATGGGCGCCCGCTATCCGTACTACCTGCTCGCCGACAGCCCGGAAGGCCGGAAGAAAGAGGCGGAGGTTACGGGGCGCATCTCCTCCTCCGCGGCGACTTACGGCGACGTCAGGCAAGGGTTCGTCTACGAGCGCGTCCCGCACATCATGCTAGGGGACATCGCGAACAACGCTGAAATCGACACTATCTGGGAAGCTCATGAGCCTCGTTTAAGTCCGCTCCTAGCCGCCTAGAAAGGGCGGCTAGGAGCGGACTTAAACGAATGGGACGTCCCTCGTGAAGCCAGTCCCGAATGGCCGGACGAGACAAAGCAGGCGCACGCCGAGTGGTGGGACGCTCGCATTGCGCGCCAGCGCGAGATAGACGACTCCATCGCTCGCAACGCGGGGCAGGAATACCTGTACGACAAGCCGTACGTTGACGGGAAGCGCGTGCGCGTCGCCGGCCCCTTCACGATAGACAGCCTCTCGCCTCACCGCATTCCTCTCGTCGACGACGACAACCTCGATCCCCCTCCGCCGGAAGGGGAGGAGCTTCCTGCCGCCGACCGCACGCTCCGCGAGACCGGGCCCGGCGTCCGCTATCAGGGCCCTGCGCCTGAGCGCGATTTCGGGGCGATGATGCTCGAGCAGCTGCGCCACGCAGGCGTGCAGCAGGCGCACAAGGCGGGCAAGATAACGTTCTCCTCTATCGACGGCTGGCCCGGCGAGTACGTCTGCGGCGAGGCCCGATTTATGGAGGGAGAGTCCGAGCGCCGGGCGGCGATTTTTGTCGGCCCCGAGTACGGGACGGTGTCGCGTCAGAATCTGGTGACGGCGGCGCGGGAGGCTTCGGACGCCCGGTTCGACTTGCTGATCGCGTGCGCGTTCGCCTACGACGCCCATACGACCGAACTGGACAGGCTCGGCGCGATGCCAGTGCTCAAGGCGCGGATGAACGCCGACCTGCATATGTCCACCGATCTGAAAGAGACCGACAAGGCGAACCTGTTCACGCTATTCGGGGAGCCGGAGATCGAACTCGAGGAGATGGACGACGGGCGCTGCCGTGTGCGCGTCCTCGGCGTCGATGTGTTCGACCCGAGCACCGGCGAAGTGCGCAGCGACGGCACGGACGGCATAGCGTGCTGGTTCGTCGACACCGCCTACAACGAGGAGAGCTTCTTCGTTCGCCACGCCTACTTCCTCGGCGCCAAGAACCCGTACGACTCGCTGAGGACGACGCTGCGGGCCGAAATCAACGAGGAGGCGTGGGCGAGCCTCCACCGCGACGTCTCGCGTCCGTTCGCTCGTCCCGAGTCAGGCCGCATCGCCGTCAAGGTCATCAACAACCTCGGCGACGAAGTGATGAAGGCGCTCTCCGTCCCGTAAGCGCCCCGCCCAGCGCCGTGACGGGCGGCCGGGAGGAGCAGCGGCACGCTCGCGTCCTCCCGGTAAACGAGAGCTGCGCGTCCGCCTCGCCGTCCAACAGTTCGCAGAACACTGGGGGCGTGGTGGTGGGCCACGCCCTACTGTACTGCGAACCTTCCGGTGGGAGGTGGCGCTGTAGGGCTTCTGGCGCTTGGATCAAGCGTTTGTCCCTCATCTGGCCATATGCTAGTATGCCTTGCGTGGGCCCTTGCTTGGGTATTACGAATGGGCCGATCCGTACGAGACGACATGTGCAGCCCTGACTCTCGCAGCGTGCTATAATTGAAGAATGGCGACGCCTGACTACACTCAGTTGTTTTGGGCAAAAGCTTCTCCCTACCGGCAAAAGCCGCCGGAGCGTATCCACCTGCTGGAGCACCACATGGCGGATGTGGGCGCTTGTTTCGAGCAGCTCATGGCTCAACCTACGATCCGTCAGCGGTTGGCCAGCTCCGGGGGATTGGATGGCCTGGATAACGTCGCTACTTCGCGGCTCGCCCTCTTCGCCGCCTTGCACGACATCGGGAAAGTAAACGTTGGCTTTCAGACGCAAGTCTGGCGCGACGCCGATTTCCCACATGGAAAGCGTCCGCCTGCGCTTCAGAGAGCCGGGCACTACCTTGAACTGGCGCCAGTACTCACTGGCGTTGACTCCGCAACAGCCGGTTGGTTCTTTGATGAATTAGGGTGGTGGAAAGAAACTACCGCCTCTTGGGACAGCGAAGGCGGCGAAACGGTCTGCGGATTGTTCATCGCAGCCCTGTCGCATCATGGGCGCCCGCTTCAGCTGGAAGGCGGGAGCCCAAGTAATCGTCAGCTATGGCAGCGCTGTGGTGGACTAGCGCCTCGAGAAGGAGTGCAGCGTATCGGGATGCTGGTCCGCGATTGGTTCCCTACAGCATGGGCGACCGGAGGGCAGATCCTGCCTAACGCGCCCGCGTTCCAGCACTACTTCCTCGGACTATGCACGCTCGCGGACTGGATAGGTTCCAATGAGGAGTGGTTTCCCTACTGCGGGGAACCACGCGACAGCTATATCGATCAAGCGCGGACTCAGGCAAACGGGGCGATCAGGGCTGTTGGGCTGGATATTATGGAACAGCGCAACCTCTTCTCCATATCCCCGGAGTTCGCCAGACTCTTTCCTTATACTGGCGGACAGCCCAACGCCATCCAGCAAGCGACGTGCGAAAAGCAGATGGAATCACGCCTACTCATTGTCGAATCCGAGACCGGATCCGGTAAAACTGAGGCAGCTCTATGGCGCTTTGCAAGGATGTACGAGGAGAGATTAGTCGACGGTATCTATTTCGCACTGCCCACGCGGGCAGCAGCGCGTCAGTTGTATGACCGAGTCACAAGCTTTGTAGAGCAGCTGTTTCCTCCCACTGCTCTACCGGAAACAGTGCTCGCAGTGCCCGGTTACTTACAAGAAGAAAACAAGGCTTCCCAGCTGCGTCCGGAAGCTGTGTACGAGGATCAAGGAGCAGGGGAACCCGCTGAAAAATCATGGGCGTCTGAAAGCGCCAAACGCTTCCTCGCGGCCCAAATAGCCGTTGGTACGGTTGATCAGGCGATGCTGGCGGCTCTTCAAGTTCGGCATTCGCATATGCGCGCAGCGTGCCTTGCTCGCAACCTGTTAGTGATCGACGAAGTGCACGCCTCTGACCCCTACATGCGGCGCATCCTGAAGGAACTGCTCGATGTCCACCTGGGTGCAGGTGGGTACGCCTTGCTTATGTCGGCGACACTAGGGTCAGTCGCCCGACAAGAATGGCTAACCCCCGGACGCGAGGACAATGTCGCCCTTTCCTTGGATGAGGCAATCCAGTGTCCCTATCCCGCGATTAGCGTAAAGGCTGATGGGGAACATAGCATACGCGCTGTGGGCGCAAACCATGCTGAGAAGAGCGTCCGCATCTCCGCTTCGCCGCTTATTGGCGACTTTGAGAGCGTAGGCCGGCGAGCTGTGCAAGAAGCGCGCCACGGAGCGAAGGTGCTGATAGTCCGCAACACCGTTAGCGCCGCCGTCAGCACTCAGCAGGCGTTGGAGCGGGCGGTCGGAGACGATTTGCGGTTGCTGTTCACGTGTAACGACATTCCCTCTCCGCACCACAGCCGGTTCGCCGGAAGCGATCGGCGACTGCTCGACGCCGAACTCGAGCGCCGGCTTGGCAAAGAGCGAACCGACGGGGGCCTTATCGTCGTCGGCACCCAGACGCTCGAACAGTCCCTGGACATCGACGCCGACTTCCTCATCACCGACCTATGCCCTATAGACGTGCTCCTGCAGCGCATCGGACGACTCCACCGTCATGGGCATCGAGATCGACCGCAAGGCTTCCAAGACCCGTCGTGCATCGTGCTGACTCCGAACACAGAGAATCTCACGCCGCTGTTGCACGAGTCGGGGCCAGGCGCTACGGGCCTTGGTCCACATGGTCGTATCTACAAGGATCTGCGGATACTGGAAGCCACGCGACGGCTGATTAACCAACAACCAACATGGCGCATCCCTCAAATGAACCGCGAGCTAGTCGAGCGGGCCACACACCCGGAAGCATTGGAGGCGATCGTCGACGAGCTAGGCGGCGAGTGGCGGGCCCACTCACTGAAGATTGACGGCGAAGAACTGGCGGATGGTCTCACTGCGGATAGCGTCATCGTCCGGTGGAACAAAGCATTCTACGCTGATAACAAGGAGGTGCTGTTCGGGTCTTCGGAAGAGTGGATTCGTACGCGCCTCGGCGATGGGGCCATCGAAATCGAGTTCGAGCCGCAGCCCTACAGCCCCTTCAACAGAAGCCTCATAGGCAGCCTGGTCGCTCCGGCTCACCTTCTGCCTCACCCTCTGCGCGACGCTTACACAGACAGACCCGTCGAACCTGTCGGCGTAGACGGCGGTTTCACGTTCGCCGTCGGCAACCGCGCATTCCGCTACGACCGACTGGGCCTCCGCCGGGATGTGTAGTCCCGGCGGAGGAGCCCCTGTGTACACCCCGCGCCAGCGGGGAACCCTCGCGCTCACACCCTCTGTGCGTTAGTGCAAGGAGGACTATCATGAAAGATGTAATCCTTGGATTAATGCAGGACTACCACTGCCAACTGCACCCAAGCGAAGCTGCTGTTAGGAGCCCCGACGAGTTTTGACCTTACAGCCCCCCCCCATACGCCCGTGCAAGTCTGCCCGGCAGATGGCAGGCTGCGACAGATGGGCATTGCGCGGTGTCCGAACCACGCTCTAGCTTTCAGCATGGCAACCTTCAGGAGTACTGCACGCATGTACAACCTTCTTACCGAGCCTCTGATCCCTTACCACGCAAAGGGAGGCGAACGCGTCGGGGCATCCTTGCCCGAGGTGTACGCAGCGCTCATGGTGGATGGCGCAGTCGAATCATTTCCTGCGCTGCGTCCCCATCAGCGGCATGCCTGGCATGCTTTCCTTGTACAGCTCGGGACCCTTGCAATGCATAGGGCCGGATTAGCCTATCCGCCGGACGACGCCGAGGAGTGGCGGCGTATCATCCGCGCCCTCACGACGGACTGGCCTGACGACGAGCCGTGGCAGATGGGGGTTGACGACATCACAAACCCCGCCTTCATGCAGCCGCCCGCAGGCTCGGCTGAGCGGGTGGAGGATTTCAAGAACGTCGTTCACGCGCCGGATGAGCTCGACATGCTGGTCACCTCCAAGAACCACGACATCAAGTCTTCAATCGGCATCAATGCAGGCATCGACGAGTGGTTATTCGCCCTCATCACGCTTCAAACGATGGAAGGATTCGGCGGGGCAGGGAACTACGGCGTCTCGAGGATGAACGGGGGACTTGGTAATCGCCCGGCATTCTCACTTGCGCCGGCCTCACCCAGTCTGGGAGCGCATGTCCAGCGCGACATCTGCGTGCTGCTGTCCTCTCTGCCGGAGATAGAGGCAAGTCATGGCTATGCGCTGGATAATGGACTGGCGCTGCTGTGGACGCTGCCTTGGGACGGCGAGGCTGCGGAAGCGTTGCTGCTCACTTCCCTTGATCCGCTCTACCTCGAAGTCTGCCGGCGCGTACGGATACGCGCGAGCGCTAGCGGGCCGGCGTCCGGCATCCGCGCCACTTCCAAGGCAGCACGTATCGAAGGAAAGTCCCTGCAGGGCAGGACTGGCGACCCTTGGACCCCCACTGACAAAAGCCGCGATGGGCTACCCCTAACACTGAGTGCGGGAGGGTTCAACTACAAGCGTGTGAAGGAATATCTGCTCTCCGCGGATTGGGAGCGTCCTGTTCTGCTTCGTCCAACGCAGGCAGAGGAAAAGTCTTCACAGCAGATGAACCTGGTCGCCCGCGCCATGGTTCGTGGACAGGGAAAGACTGAGGGGTACCACGAGCGCGTCATCCCTATCAGGTCGCAGCGACTGCGGAGCGCAATGGTGGGGGCCGGCAACCGCGATGAGATCGGGATCATCGCGCAAAAGCGAGTTGAAGAAGTCGGCAAGCTTCAGCGGATCCTCAGCCACGCAATCCAGACCTTTGCAGCGCGGGGGGATACCAATGCATCAACCCCCGAGACCCGGAGGCTCGCCCAGAGATGGCTGAACAGGCTTGATGCAATGGTGGACAGCACATTCTTTGAGGATCTGCAAGATGAGATGGAGGCAGACCCAGGAGAGCGCGATCTCACTCGCCATCACTGGTTGCACAGCGTCATCGACCACGCGCGGACTCAGCTCGAGGACGCTATGGATACGCTGCCATGCCCCGTCATTCATCGTTATAAGGCGCGCACAGTCGCCGAAAGCCTATTCAGAGGGAGACTGCGAGGCCCACAAGGATTCCCTGATCTGTTCATCCCTAACCAGGAGGAAATGGAAGCATGACCACGACAGAAGCTGCTCAGGCCATAGAGCAGGGAGACGTTGCTACCACCCCTTCTCACGCTGCGACTACTGCAAGTTTGGCCCGCGCGATAGCCGAACTCGCGGAGCTCCGGCGAGGCGACCTTGCCGAGCTCCGGCGCATGAACCCCAATGCGCCTGACGCTGCGGCGTTCTGGCGCCTGATGGCCAGCCATAATCTGCTCGACCGTGGTCAAGCACTGGAGAACAAATGGGCGCTGGTAATCCATGGCATAGCCCTAATGACTCCCACCAGTTCCGGAGAGGGTGGCGGAACTGCACATGCTGGAAATATGCCAGTGGGCAGAGCGCTATTCCTCGGTGGCGAAGAGCGACGCGACCAGGGCTTCTACAGCGAGCAACGTCTGAACCGGCTCCTAACTGCCCGGGAAGCGATGCTCGCGGTGCTCCTGTCGAGAATGTTCCGCATGCTGGCCTCCGCTCGCGTGTCATTCGACTGGCGCGAGATGGCGCGACTCATATTGAGTGAGGGTTACGACGAAGAACAAGCCGAGCGATGCCGTCGCCACATCGCACGAGAGTACTACCGCGCTGAACACCGCGCTGCTCAGTCCGGCGTGGCGAATGAAGATGAATAACGCACCCGAAGGAGATCCACTGATGACCGCTCCCAGATTCCTCCAGATCCACAGCTTGCATTCGTATCCGGCAGCGCTGCTGAACCGCGACGATAGCGGCCTCGCCAAACGGATGCCGTTCGGCGGCGCAGTACGCACGCGCATCTCGTCGCAGTGCCTCAAGCGTCACTGGCGTACGGCTGAAGATGAGTTCGCCATCCATGCGATCCCCGGCGCGACGTCAGCAGTCCGCTCCCGCAACATCGTGGAGCGAAAGGTGATGCAGCCTCTGCGCGAAAGCGGCAAGTACCCAGACGAAGTGCTGGCAGCCGTAGGCGCAGCTTTCAACGAGGGCGTCTACGGCAAGTCCGGCATTGAGGAAAAGGGCCGCCAGCCTCTGCTCTTGGGTTTGCCCGAAGTGGAGCACTTGCAAGAGCGCGCCCAAGCCATCTGCGACGCTCATCTTGGCGACGAGAAGGCCGCTGGCGCTGCAGCAATTGAGCTGTTCACCCGGCGCAGGGAAGGGAACAACTTCCGCGCGCTGCTCGACTCCGCCCGGCTGCCAGCCGGACTTGAGGGCGCACTTTTCGGTCGCATGGTTACTTCTGATCCTGGCTCCAACATAGATGCTGCAATCCACGTCTCCCACGCCTTCACCGTGCACCAGGAAGAGAGCGAGAGCGATTACTTCTCGGTAGTGGACGATCTGCAGCTTGACGAAGACGCAGGCGCCGCCCATATCGGCGACATGGAGTTGACCGCAGGGCTCTTCTACGGCTATGTGGTCGTAGACGTGCGCGGACTCATCTCCAATCTGGAAGGCTGCACGGTCGAAGATTGGGAAGATGCTGACCGCGAGCTCGCCGCTAATGTAGTGAAGCACCTCACTCACCTTATCGCCACGGTGTCCCCTGGAGCCAAGCTCGGCTCCACCGCCCCTTACGCCTGCGCCGACCTTATGCTGATCGAGGCGGGCAGCCGTCAGCCCCGCAGTCTGGCGAACGCCTACCGCTCCCCATGCATAGCCCGAATCGACCGTGCCGTTGGTCAAATGGAGGACTACCTAGGTAAGCTCGACGTCGCCTACGGCATGAACGAAGCGCGCCGTGTCATGTCAATCGAGGAGTGCGCTATCCCCGGGGCCGCGCGCCTCTCCCTCGACGATCTAGCGGAGTGGGCAGCGAACGCCGTCTTGGTAGGGAAGGCTGAGTGATGGTCAAGCACATCGTGCTCGATCTGGAAGCCCCCCTCATGGCTTTCGGCGGCGAGATCATCGACCAGCTAGGGGTTATTCGTCCCTTCCCTGCAGCATCGATGCTCACAGGGCTATTAGCGAACGCTCTAGGATGGCGGCGCATCGAACGGGCCCGTCATCAGCGTCTGCAGGATCGACTCGTATTCGCGGTCCGCATAGATCGAGAACCGCACGGCCCCGTCCAGGACTTTCAGACCGCCCAACTGGGAGCCAACGACCGTGGATGGACGACCCGAGGAGAGTCGGAAGGGCGCGCCGGCGGCGCGGGCACCTACAACGCTCCACACCTGCGCTACCGCGACTACCATGCCGATATGCGGGCGATTGTCGCCTTACGCCTGCAGCCGGCTGACGACGCGCCGACGCTAGACGCTCTTGAGGCAGCTCTGCAAGAGCCCGCCCGCCCGCTGTTCATTGGACGCAAACCGTGCCTGCCGACACGGCAAGTCTTCGGGGGCTTCGTTGAAGCTGATACTGCGCTTGCCGCGGTGCTGTCGGCGCCGCTCACCGAGTATTCCTATGACGAGCGGATTTCGGTTCGTCTCCTCTGGCCCGTAGGTGAGGATGCCGAGGGCATGACGGAGGCGGAACCAAGCCGCACATTCATGCTCACCGACCAGCGTAACTGGATATCCGGGCTGCATGGCGGCGGGAGACCTGTGCGTCAAGGCGAGGTGGAGCGCAGCAAACTTCTGCCCGCACAACGGGGACAGGATGCATAAGGAATGACCACAATTAACACGACTCCCCTGCACATGGTGCGCGCCGAGATCGATACTCGTAACCTTCACCGGTGGATGGGGGCTCGACGTTTGCACGATCCAGACCACGCGATGCATTGTCTACTCGTGGAATGCTTTGGCGATCTCGCCCCCAAACCATTCCGGCTTATCTTGCCGCACGCTGCGGCCATCGGCTGCCTATACGGTTATGCGCGCCATAATGCAGATGCCCTGCGCGAATCTGCCGCCGTCTTTGCCGACCCTCTTCAATCGCGCGTTCTACCTGCCGGCAAACTGGATAGCAAACCCATGCCTTCTACATGGCAAGCTAGCAAGCGCCTGGGTTTCGAGACGCGCATCCGGCCTATCGTGCGACGCAGCCGCAACACAGCAGAGTTCGCCGGCAAGGAATGTGATGCCTTCCTTCGTGAAGCTCTGCAGTTTCCTCAACGAGGCGGCATGATGCGGGGTAGAGAAGAAGTTTACGTCGAATGGCTCGCCCTGCAGTTCGAGCGAATTGGCGGCGCGGAGTTGGAGCACTCCAGCGCCAAGCTGGTCTCCTTCCAGCGGAGCCGCGCCTACCGAAAGCCACGCTCCGCACCGAGCGAGGGCCCAGGCGCCCTCCTTCGGGGAGTACTCACTGTGACTGACCCCGCCGCCTTCACTGCCCTTTTAACGCGCGGAGTGGGGCGACATCGCTCCTACGGTTACGGCATGCTCCTGCTGCGCCCTCCTAGCGAGTGACGCGACAATGCTCCTTACCAACTGAATTTCGTGAAGGCTGCTGACGCGTCTCTTACCTCTCCGGACGACCGGAGCACAGTGAGCGTACAGGGGCACAGGAGGTGAGAAGTGTTAAAAGGTCGCTTGGGATTGGAGACTGCCCGTGTCCCCCATGCCGACAGACATGGATTGCTATGGCTGTCCCGCGGCGCGCTGACTGTCCGCGACGGCACGCTACGGTTTGAGCGCCAAGCAAGCCCTGACTCCAGCAGCTCTCTGGACGCTGGCGAATACGGTATCCCGTTCCAAACGCTTTCCATGATTCTGCTAGGGCCCGGATCCACTGTGAGTCACGACGCGCTTCGCCTCATGGCTCGGCACGGCACAGCCCTAGTCGCTGTAGGTGAAGACGGCGTGCGCTGCTACACCGCTCCTCCGCTGATGCCCGATACCTCCGAAATCGCGCGCAAGCAGATGCGCGCATGGGGCGACGCAGAGGGGACCCGCATCGCCATCGCCCGCAAGATGTATGCGATGCGCCTTGGCGAAGTGCTGCCCCATCAGAACCTCAACGCCCTTCGAGGTATCGAGGGCGCACGGATGAAGCGAACCTACCAGAACCTCTCGCAGCGTTACGGTCTTGACTGGCGTGCTCGCCGTTACGACAGGAATGCCCCTACCTGGGCAGATGTGCCCAACCAGGCCATCAATCACGCTTCCGCCGCCGTAACTTCTGCGGCCGTTATCGCTGTCACCGCTGTAGGAGCCATCCCCCAGCTGGGATTCATACACGAGCACAGCGGAGAGGCATTTGCGCTCGACATAGCCGATCTCTTCCGCGACACGGTTTTATTGCCCGCAGCTTTCACAGCAGCTCGTGCGGTTGTGGACAGGCCTGCACTGGACATTGAGCGTCATACGAGGCGCACGACGGGAGAAATGCTGCGGTCCCAGCAGGTGATCGCAAGGATGATCGACAGCATCAAGACCATCTTTGCCGATGTGCCAGTTGATTCCGGAGAGCCGACCCCTCCGCCCAGTGCGTTGTCCGAGGAGGCGAAACGGGAATGACAGTTGTAGTCACCGTAAACGTGGATCCGCGCTATCGAGGGTTCCTGGCCTCAGTGATGCTTGAGATAGCGCCCGGCGTCTACACATCCCCCCAGATGACGGAAGGAGTCAGGAACAGGGTGTGGCGCGTATTGGCGGACTGGTTCAACGCGCGTCAAGGAGCTGTGGTCATGACTTGGAGGGACCCGTCAGCGGTAGGGGAACAGCGGATTCTCACCCTAGGAGAGCCCCCGAAAGAGATTGTCGATGCAGAGGGCGTTTACCTAGTCAAGAACCGCTAACCCTCGTCATCGAGAACTTCAATACTCTTTGCCTTTATCATAGAAACGGCAAGGGGTTCCCCCGCACACGCGGGGATAGACCGAGCATTGGGCTTTCGTGACTACATGCGAGAGGGGTTCCCCCGCACACGCGGGGATAGACCGTCGGTCGGCTCACTATGGACTTGGAGCGGGGCGGTTCCCCCGCACACGCGGGGATAGACCGGTTCGACGTGAGGATCGGGAGCGAGGGCGAGGGGTTCCCCCGCACACGCGGGGATAGACCGGAAAGATTGTCGGGGGGTATTATGTACGTAGCGGTTCCCCCGCACACGCGGGGATAGACCTGGAGTGCAGGATCGAGAAGGCGGGTAAGCGCTGGTTCCCCCGCACACGCGGGGATAGACCCCCCAAGACCGCGGGTGCTCGCGTTTCCAGAGCGGTTCCCCCGCACACGCGGGGATAGACCCCGGCCCCAAGGGAGATAAGGGTGACAAGGGTGGGTTCCCCCGCACACGCGGGGATAGACCCTCTCGCTCTACAAGGCGACCGCGGTAGAGCCGGGTTCCCCCGCACACGCGGGGATAGACCCGTAAAGAAATCATTATTTGCGCCGACGCCAATGGTTCCCCCGCACACGCGGGGATAGACCGCACGCGCTCTTTGTCGACGTGGACTCGGGGATGGTTCCCCCGCACACGCGGGGATAGACCGCAAGCGCTCGCCCGGATCATAGGCCGGCTGCCGGTTCCCCCGCACACGCGGGGATAGACCGTACCCGTACGGCGACCCTATGTCGCTCTACGCGGTTCCCCCGCACACGCGGGGATAGACCCCGAGAGCGGCCCATATGTAGGGCATCTCCCGCGGTTCCCCCGCACACGCGGGGATAGACCCGCTCGGACTAACCGGCGCGGAGCTGCAATCGGGGTTCCCCCGCACACGCGGGGATAGACCCGAAAACGACCGATTCGTGGCGCAATGGCTACGGGTTCCCCCGCACACGCGGGGATAGACCTTTTAAAGAGGCCGCTCCGTCCAAGGTCACGACGGTTCCCCCGCACACGCGGGGATAGACCCCGGCGCTAGGTTCCCGCCTGCGAAGCAGATGAGGTTCCCCCGCACACGCGGGGATAGACCCCGGCCTCGCCGCTCCGCCGAGCGGCACGGAGAGGTTCCCCCGCACACGCGGGGATAGACCCGGCCCGTCATTGAGCCGTTGCAGATCGTGAATGGTTCCCCCGCACACGCGGGGATAGACCCTCCGGGAGGACGCCGCCTTCCGCCGCGTCCAGGGTTCCCCCGCACACGCGGGGATAGACCGCCGAGTTTCCGGCGGAGAAACGACCATGGCGGGGTTCCCCCGCACACGCGGGGATAGACCCGTCACCGGCTCGCCGTCCTCTTTGACGGGGCGGGTTCCCCCGCACACGCGGGGATAGACCCACGAACACCGACTCGAAACCGCGCGCCATCGCGGTTCCCCCGCACACGCGGGGATAGACCATCGATATCATGGAGGCGGATGGGTGCGACGTGGGTTCCCCCGCACACGCGGGGATAGACCTGGGCTAGGCCGGCTAGTGCTAAACCTCCATAAGGTTCCCCCGCACACGCGGGGATAGACCGTCGTCCATCACCTCCGCCGCGTTGCGGACGAGGGTTCCCCCGCACACGCGGGGATAGACCGTATGTAGGAGATGGGTATGTCAAGGGGTATCGGGTTCCCCCGCACACGCGGGGATAGACCCGAGAACGGGATAGCGGGCGTCACCCGCTCCGGGGTTCCCCCGCACACGCGGGGATAGACCGGCCGACGTCGAGGATGTACGCATCACCGTTGGGGTTCCCCCGCACACGCGGGGATAGACCCTCGCGCGCGTCATCGCGGAAGGCCGCCGCGGCGGTTCCCCCGCACACGCGGGGATAGACCTGTGACGTGGATAGGAATCGTCGCCCTGCTCGTGGTTCCCCCGCACACGCGGGGATAGACCGAAGCGGCGCGCTGAGGCAGCCGCGCGCGCCCGGGTTCCCCCGCACACGCGGGGATAGACCGGCGTCGGCTTGGACGTCGAGCACCCCATCATAGGTTCCCCCGCACACGCGGGGATAGACCTGCGCGCTACTGGGCGAAGGCCCAGCCAAAGAGGGTTCCCCCGCACACGCGGGGATAGACCCGAGCGCATCGGCGACACGATGGGCGAGGTCGGGGTTCCCCCGCACACGCGGGGATAGACCTTGGTCGGAAATCCCGGGGTACAGGGGTTGACAGGTTCCCCCGCACACGCGGGGATAGACCGAGACCGCGGCGGCCAAAGTCACGACAAAGGGAGGTTCCCCCGCACACGCGGGGATAGACCCCGCTTTTCGGGGGCCTACCCGTACCTGATCTGGGTTCCCCCGCACACGCGGGGATAGACCGCCGAGCGTGCAGGGCCCGAAGGCGATATCCACGGTTCCCCCGCACACGCGGGGATAGACCGAGCCAGTCGCTGTCGCCGGGGATGCGGGAGCGGGTTCCCCCGCACACGCGGGGATAGACCCACCACGAAGATGATCGTCGCGGCTGCGATGATGGTTCCCCCGCACACGCGGGGATAGACCCGCGGCGATCGACGCGTCGACGTTCAATAATGTGGTTCCCCCGCACACGCGGGGATAGACCCGGAGCGCCGTGCGGGCTGACAAAAAGAGGATGGGTTCCCCCGCACACGCGGGGATAGACCAGAGCCCGATGAGCTTGATAAGGACGGGTAGGAGGTTCCCCCGCACACGCGGGGATAGACCGAGGCCGCCGCGCGCGCACGCGCGCTTGCTGCAGGTTCCCCCGCACACGCGGGGATAGACCGGGCCGGAACCGGAGCCGGAGCCGGAGAGCGAAGGTTCCCCCGCACACGCGGGGATAGACCTCCGAGACCCCTGCGCCCGTGTCTGGACGCCTAGGTTCCCCCGCACACGCGGGGATAGACCCAGTTCGGGGATGCTGGCCGGCAGCCAGAAGGCGGTTCCCCCGCACACGCGGGGATAGACCGGGGAATGCCCAGCCCGAGCGCTCCTCGATAGTGGTTCCCCCGCACACGCGGGGATAGACCGGGCTTGCAATCCCGTTCGAGAGGGGTTAGGGTGGTTCCCCCGCACACGCGGGGATAGACCCTACGACGCCAAAGCGGGGGGCTGGTGGGTGTGGGTTCCCCCGCACACGCGGGGATAGACCTTTCTGGCGGTTCATCCGGGCACCCGGAAGTGTGGTTCCCCCGCACACGCGGGGATAGACCCCCGAGAGCTGCTTATCAATCTTGCCCGACGTGGGTTCCCCCGCACACGCGGGGATAGACCCCCGAGAGCTGCTTATCAATCTTGCCCGACGTGGGTTCCCCCGCACACGCGGGGATAGACCCGATATCGAGCCGTAAGATTGCCTTCCCGATCCGGTTCCCCCGCACACGCGGGGATAGACCGACCAGCGGGGTCGCCATTGAGATCGGTGACACGGTTCCCCCGCACACGCGGGGATAGACCCTAGAGGCGTCTGTCTGGCTGGCGCCGGGCACCGGTTCCCCCGCACACGCGGGGATAGACCCCGGAATCGGAAGGGCCGGAACCAGAGCCGGAAGGTTCCCCCGCACACGCGGGGATAGACCTACTATCATCGCTGCTCTTCTTGATCCACCAAGGGTTCCCCCGCACACGCGGGGATAGACCCCTGAACCGGAGAGCGAAGGCCCTGAGCCCGAAGGTTCCCCCGCACACGCGGGGATAGACCCGTCGGCTACTTGATTATGAGCGTCATTGGCCTGGTTCCCCCGCACACGCGGGGATAGACCGCCTCGGCCTATCGAGCAGCCCGAGCCACCTGAGGTTCCCCCGCACACGCGGGGATAGACCGTCAAACGCGTGACATCAGCAAGCGCGTCGGCGGGTTCCCCCGCACACGCGGGGATAGACCATACAAGGCTCTTCGCACGATATGCTGGATCATGGTTCCCCCGCACACGCGGGGATAGACCCGTGGACATCGGCACGGTGAACGTGATCGGCGAGGTTCCCCCGCACACGCGGGGATAGACCGGTTCCGTTTGGATGTTCGAGCGCCATCATCGCGGTTCCCCCGCACACGCGGGGATAGACCCCTTTCGAACAGAGAGATGGAGTACCTAGGCGGGGTTCCCCCGCACACGCGGGGATAGACCGACGGACTCCGCCACGCGCGCCATTTCCAGCCCGGTTCCCCCGCACACGCGGGGATAGACCGTCAATCGGGTCACGTCAGCGAGTTCGTCGGCGGGTTCCCCCGCACACGCGGGGATAGACCCAAGGCACGCCGAAACGCAGGCCAGTTTCCAGGGGTTCCCCCGCACACGCGGGGATAGACCGCAGCGACGGGCAGTACTGGGGGTACTGGGGGTGGTTCCCCCGCACACGCGGGGATAGACCGGGCGCGCGCCTGGACGCGCCCGCTCGGCGTGTACGTGGCGGGGGTTCCCCCGCACACGCGGGGATAGACCCCCGCAAAATCGCGGCGAATCCTTTCACGGACAGGTTCCCCCGCACACGCGGGGATAGACCCACGCTCCACGCGTTCGGCGGGGCCGCCTCTACGGTTCCCCCGCACACGCGGGGATAGACCGGCCAACCGGTACGCGGCCATGATTGCGGAGATGGTTCCCCCGCACACGCGGGGATAGACCGCACCTAAATCTCCCTAGAAAGAAAGAGGGGAGGGTTCCCCCGCACACGCGGGGATAGACCGCGCCCCTATGGGCGCGGGAGTCCGCAGCTTCGGGTTCCCCCGCACACGCGGGGATAGACCCACGCGGAGGCGTGGGAAGCCGCGCGGGCGCTCGGTTCCCCCGCACACGCGGGGATAGACCTACGGTCGAGCATGGCGTAGAGCGACACCGGTTGGTTCCCCCGCACACGCGGGGATAGACCCCCACCACCACTCAGACGACTCTGGTATCTCTAGGTTCCCCCGCACACGCGGGGATAGACCCACTCGTAGAGATCGCGCCACGTGGCGGTCGGCGGTTCCCCCGCACACGCGGGGATAGACCGCGCATTGAGGTACACGGTCGCTAGGGTGTCGAGGTTCCCCCGCACACGCGGGGATAGACCCATGTACCTCTTCGCCCACGCCGGCGGGGGGTAGGTTCCCCCGCACACGCGGGGATAGACCGGCTGTCGATTTCCTGCGCGCGGGTCGTGCCTGGGTTCCCCCGCACACGCGGGGATAGACCCGGTCAATACGCATGCGCTGCTCATCAGATACGGGTTCCCCCGCACACGCGGGGATAGACCCTCCCGGGTCGTCTCCTCCTTGGCCGCTGGCGAGGTTCCCCCGCACACGCGGGGATAGACCCGGCGACGTGGGATGAGCCGGCGAACGACCCGAGGTTCCCCCGCACACGCGGGGATAGACCCTCGAACCGCATCTCCACGTCGAACTCCTCAACGGTTCCCCCGCACACGCGGGGATAGACCCCGGAGGCGGAGGGCCCGGAACCAGAACCCGAAGGTTCCCCCGCACACGCGGGGATAGACCCGGGCAGAAGCCCAGCCACCGCCGACGCGCCCATGGTTCCCCCGCACACGCGGGGATAGACCTCGAGCCGTTCTTGTCGTGCCCGGAGCGGAGTAGGTTCCCCCGCACACGCGGGGATAGACCGATGGGGAGGCCGAAAGCCAGGGCTGGGCTAGGGGTTCCCCCGCACACGCGGGGATAGACCGTCGTCATGATGCCACCGGGTCATGACGACAATGGTTCCCCCGCACACGCGGGGATAGACCTCGAGCCGTTCTTGTCGTGCCCGGAGCGGAGTAGGTTCCCCCGCACACGCGGGGATAGACCGATGGGGAGGCCGAAAGCCAGGGCTGGGCTAGGGGTTCCCCCGCACACGCGGGGATAGACCGTCGTCATGATGCCACCGGGTCATGACGACAATGGTTCCCCCGCACACGCGGGGATAGACCGCCACGACCGGACCCGGAACCAGACCCGGAACCGGTTCCCCCGCACACGCGGGGATAGACCTGGAGACCCTCACCCCTTCCCCGATGACATTCAGGTTCCCCCGCACACGCGGGGATAGACCCACCCCGGTGCCGACAGACACCCCGACGCCGACGGTTCCCCCGCACACGCGGGGATAGACCCGGCCCGGTTCTGAACCAGAATGACGACGGAGGGGTTCCCCCGCACACGCGGGGATAGACCCGACTCGGTGACTGCGATGGCGGCAAGCGCAGGGGTTCCCCCGCACACGCGGGGATAGACCATGACTTCCGCGCGGTCTTCGGCACGACTATCGGGTTCCCCCGCACACGCGGGGATAGACCCCCCGCTCGACTCGGTCGAGGACATATACGAGAGGTTCCCCCGCACACGCGGGGATAGACCGCGCCCCACCGCGCTAACGCAGTCGTCGTACATGGTTCCCCCGCACACGCGGGGATAGACCAGTACAAGGAGTCATCCGCCTCGACCTGGACAGGGTTCCCCCGCACACGCGGGGATAGACCGGCGGCTGTCAGCAGCGCCGCCATGTACCCGATGGTTCCCCCGCACACGCGGGGATAGACCTCCCCCGAAGGGCACCAGGCCGGCCACAGCGCTGGTTCCCCCGCACACGCGGGGATAGACCCTGGTACAGGCTCACGCGCGCGTGCGTGGGCTTGGTTCCCCCGCACACGCGGGGATAGACCCGGTAGAGCAGCGGCGGGTCGACCCGGAGTACTGGTTCCCCCGCACACGCGGGGATAGACCCGCGCAGCGCCGCGCTGCGACAGCAAGAAAGGCGGTTCCCCCGCACACGCGGGGATAGACCGCCGCGGCCTATCGAGCAGCCGGAGCCCGAGCAGGTTCCCCCGCACACGCGGGGATAGACCATGACACGGGAGCAGATCGATAGGGCCGCGGAGGGTTCCCCCGCACACGCGGGGATAGACCCTCCCATTCGGAGATAGCGACCGTGACGCGGCGGGTTCCCCCGCACACGCGGGGATAGACCACTGCAACAGCAGGAACATCCGGCCTACGGATCGGTTCCCCCGCACACGCGGGGATAGACCGAGCGCGTGCCGGTCGCTCGGCCAGTACCGCGAGGTTCCCCCGCACACGCGGGGATAGACCGGGCCCGAGCCTGAGCCAGAGCCCGAGTCTGAAGGTTCCCCCGCACACGCGGGGATAGACCGGCCAGGGGCCCATTCACGCCTCGATAGGCGAGGGTTCCCCCGCACACGCGGGGATAGACCCGCTTGACATAATCGATACCGCCGCGCGGGCCGGGTTCCCCCGCACACGCGGGGATAGACCCCGGAGCGCATACGGTCTCGATCACGACTAGCCGGTTCCCCCGCACACGCGGGGATAGACCCTACATAGAGGGCTATGTCGTCATCGACGAGCTGGTTCCCCCGCACACGCGGGGATAGACCCTGGCCGCCGCGCGCGAAGAAGGCGGTGACCCCGGTTCCCCCGCACACGCGGGGATAGACCTTGGTCGTCGGTGCGGATCGGGCTCGCTAGCTAGGTTCCCCCGCACACGCGGGGATAGACCCTGATCGCGCTGGGCCGGTACACGGTAGCGGACGGTTCCCCCGCACACGCGGGGATAGACCGGAGCGGGCCGTCAAAGGGGCGCATCCCCGGACGGTTCCCCCGCACACGCGGGGATAGACCCGCGCCGCGCTGCGACGGCAAGAAAGGCAGGCAGGTTCCCCCGCACACGCGGGGATAGACCGATCGTCGTCCACGTGTCGCCCACCCCGAAATCGGTTCCCCCGCACACGCGGGGATAGACCTCGGTCCAGTATTCCCATTCGGAGAGCGCGACGGGTTCCCCCGCACACGCGGGGATAGACCCAACAAGGCGCGCGCGGATGCGGCGCTCTCCGTGGTTCCCCCGCACACGCGGGGATAGACCTACGGCACTACGAAGGTCGCCTCGGTCGACCTTGGTTCCCCCGCACACGCGGGGATAGACCCTCCACCTCAAAGACATCCGCCCCCTGGCGCTGGGTTCCCCCGCACACGCGGGGATAGACCCGGCCCGCTCGCGCTCCGCCGCAGCTTGCGTCTGGTTCCCCCGCACACGCGGGGATAGACCTAAAATCCCGAAGTTCGACGGGGACGCGCTTGGGGTTCCCCCGCACACGCGGGGATAGACCTTCCGCACCGGGTGCGGAATTGGGGCGGTTCGGGGTTCCCCCGCACACGCGGGGATAGACCGCGTCGTCGTCCTGGTAGAGAGCCAACGGCCCAGGTTCCCCCGCACACGCGGGGATAGACCCTCGCGGGTCACCACGTCTCTCCCCGCCGGCGAGGTTCCCCCGCACACGCGGGGATAGACCTCAAAACGATGACGGCGGTGACGGCACAAACAGGGTTCCCCCGCACACGCGGGGATAGACCCCGCACCGGGGAGGCCCGCGTCGAGACCGGGATGGTTCCCCCGCACACGCGGGGATAGACCGCCGCGCAGCCAGGGCCAGACGTACTCGGTCACGGTTCCCCCGCACACGCGGGGATAGACCTTCCACGCGCTCGCCCTCCATAGTGTTGTAAGCGGTTCCCCCGCACACGCGGGGATAGACCTTCCGCACCCGGTGCGGAATTGGGGCGGTTCGGGGTTCCCCCGCACACGCGGGGATAGACCCCGCACCGGGGAGGCCCGCGTCGAGACCGGGATGGTTCCCCCGCACACGCGGGGATAGACCGCCGCGCAGCCAGGGCCAGACGTACTCGGTCACGGTTCCCCCGCACACGCGGGGATAGACCTTCCACGCGCTCGCCCTCCATAGTGTTGTAAGCGGTTCCCCCGCACACGCGGGGATAGACCCCGCACCGGGGAGGCCCGCGTCGAGACCGGGATGGTTCCCCCGCACACGCGGGGATAGACCGCCGCGCAGCCAGGGCCAGACGTACTCGGTCACGGTTCCCCCGCACACGCGGGGATAGACCTTCCACGCGCTCGCCCTCCATAGTGTTGTAAGCGGTTCCCCCGCACACGCGGGGATAGACCCCGCACCGGGGAGGCCCGCGTCGAGACCGGGATGGTTCCCCCGCACACGCGGGGATAGACCGCCGCGCAGCCAGGGCCAGACGTACTCGGTCACGGTTCCCCCGCACACGCGGGGATAGACCTTCCACGCGCTCGCCCTCCATAGTGTTGTAAGCGGTTCCCCCGCACACGCGGGGATAGACCCGGCGTCCAGTTCACGACACGCTACGTCGGCAAGGTTCCCCCGCACACGCGGGGATAGACCCGGCGGCGAGCCCATCGCCGACTCCGTGGACGGGGTTCCCCCGCACACGCGGGGATAGACCTTTGTACTGGACGTCATAGTGCGTGACCCGGCCGGTTCCCCCGCACACGCGGGGATAGACCGTCGCACCCTGCTGGGCGCGGGCCTTGACCGTGGGTTCCCCCGCACACGCGGGGATAGACCCGCTGCTGGCAATGCAACGCTAGGGAAGGGGCAGGTTCCCCCGCACACGCGGGGATAGACCGCACGCGATAGCGTGCGGCGCATCCCCGGGCCCGGTTCCCCCGCACACGCGGGGATAGACCTTTCACCCAGTATGACGTGCGCGTGCGCGCCACGGTTCCCCCGCACACGCGGGGATAGACCCCAACCGGAGGGTACGGAAATGAAGTGCAGTATGGTTCCCCCGCACACGCGGGGATAGACCGCACGCCTAGCCCTGCGAGCACCGTCAGACCGAGGTTCCCCCGCACACGCGGGGATAGACCTCGACGATGGCGAGCGACCACCTTGGCCAAGTCGGTTCCCCCGCACACGCGGGGATAGACCCCTTGGGCCGACCGCGCGCGACGGCGGCGGCGCGGTTCCCCCGCACACGCGGGGATAGACCCCGCCCTACGACAGATCCGTAAGAGCCAGGGAGGGTTCCCCCGCACACGCGGGGATAGACCCATCGCCGACAACGTCGCCGCCGGCACGTGCCCGGTTCCCCCGCACACGCGGGGATAGACCCGATAGACCCTAAGATTCTGCTGGTCTTCGGCTGGTTCCCCCGCACACGCGGGGATAGACCCGCATCGGCGGTGATGCCGAGCGTCTTATCGTAGGTTCCCCCGCACACGCGGGGATAGACCACCGACGGGGATGAACTGCCCGACCGTGCGTGCGGTTCCCCCGCACACGCGGGGATAGACCCAGCAGCAGGATAGGGAGCCCGAAGGCAAGGGCGGTTCCCCCGCACACGCGGGGATAGAGGAGCAGATGAGACTCGGCGCACCCGTTCTGAGGCGGTTCCCCCGCACACGCGGGGATAGACCCACCCCTCCGCGCGGAGGGGTGTCGGTAGGGCAGGTTCCCCCGCACACGCGGGGATAGACCGTCGTCAATGGCGGCCATAAACCCTAAGTAGTTGGTTCCCCCGCACACGCGGGGATAGACCCCTTGAATTGGTCTGGGAGTTTATCGAGCGGTAGGTTCCCCCGCACACGCGGGGATAGACCCGCGCTATCCAGCTGCTCCTTCCACTGCTCTTCGGTTCCCCCGCACACGCGGGGATAGACCCCCGGTCATCTGGCTGTACGAGGAGAAGGTGCTGGTTCCCCCGCACACGCGGGGATAGACCCCGCGGCCCAAGCGTCCGGGCGCACCGTTTGAGGGTTCCCCCGCACACGCGGGGATAGACCGCGCTCGGTCATTCGTCGAGCCGCGTCCGCGTAGGTTCCCCCGCACACGCGGGGATAGACCCTCACTAGCCTAACGAACAGCACCCAATACGACGGTTCCCCCGCACACGCGGGGATAGACCCTCCCTCGCATCATCGCGGAACGCCGCCGCCGCGGTTCCCCCGCACACGCGGGGATAGACCGTAGGGCACCACGAATGTGGCCTCCACGATGAGGGTTCCCCCGCACACGCGGGGATAGACCCTCCGCGAAGGATATGGTCGAGCGCGCCGGCGGGGTTCCCCCGCACACGCGGGGATAGACCCTTGACAAGCGCCCCGGCGTCACAATACCAGATGAGGCTATCGAACACATCCTCTATGGTCTGTTCGACAAGTTCAATTTCACGGTGATGGAGTCAACCCCCTTTGACATCGAGGTCGCTGTCGACCCCGAAATGCTTGGCAAAGTCTTCGAAGAATTGGTCAACGAGCGGAACAAATCAGGCGCGTACTACACGCCCCGTCCGGTCGTGTCTTTTATGTGCCGTGAAGCGCTGAAGGACTATCTGGTAGGTAGCGGCACAGGCGCTAACGAGGAGGCGATTGCCGCTTTTGTGGACTCACGCGATGTGAGCGGCATCGTAGTCGGCACTGCTAAGCGGATCGGGGCGGCACTCGACGATGTGACTGTCGTGGACCCTGCCTGTGGCTCCGGCGCGTTCCTTCTCGGCATGATGCAGGAGCTAGTAGACTTACAGACGACCCTGTACAACGTGGGGGTCGACGTTAAGAGCCTGTATGACCTCAAGCTCCACATCATCGAACGTAACCTCTACGGCGTGGATATCGACAACTTCGCGGTGAATATCGCGATGCTGCGGCTATGGCTCTCTCTGGCCATTGAGTACGAAGGCAAGCGTCCGGAGCCTCTGCCGAACCTTTCGTTCAAGATCGTCTGTGGCGACACACTGCTTGGGCCAGATCCTAGCGAGGGCGCCGAAGTACAAGGGCGCTTGGGGTACGACGCCGCTGCCGTGCAGAAGCTGGCCGGTATGAAGGCCAATTACATGCGAGCATCTGGCGGTGCAGAGAAGGACAGATTGAAGGATGAGATAGAGGAGACCGAGGACTCCATCCGTGAGGCACTCAGTCTCGCCAGTTTGTCGGAGGGGATAGTTGACTGGCGCATTGATTTCGCCGAAGTGTTCGCCAAGAGCGGTTTTGACATTGCCATTGCGAATCCCCCGTATGTCCAATTGCAACGAGATGCCGGCAAGCTTGCGCGCCTCTACAAGAATGTCGGATTCAAGACTTTTGCCCGGACAGGCGACCTCTACCAGCTCTTCTACGAACGTGGGTGCCAGTTACTGCGCCCAAGTGGAATACTGGCTTATATCACGTCCAACAGTTGGCTGAAGGCTGAGTACGGAAAGAAAACCCGCAGCTACTTTGCCGAAGCCCACACTCCGCTGGCGCTGTTAGAATTAGGAAAGGACGTCTTCGAGTCGGCCATTGTTGATTCCAGCGTCTTGCTTCTTCGGACAGGCAACTCTTCCTCTCTGGATGCGTTCCCTGCCGTGGATATGGACCGGCTTCCATCAAAAGAAATCCCACCTGAGCCTGGTCTGTGGGGGCATGTGCGAGTTGATGGCGAGTCCCCATGGAGTGTCCTTTCCACTATCGAGCAAAGCGTGCTTGACAAGATGCGTGCCAAGGGCACTCCACTGAAAGATTGGGGTATCGCCATTTACTACGGAATAAAGACGGGGTACAACGAAGCGTTCATCGTCGATAACGCGACTAAGGAAGCGCTAGTAACCGAAGACCCCAAATCCGCCGAGATCCTGAAGCCTGTAGTGCGAGGAAGAGACATCCGACGCTGGAAAGCTGACTGGGCCGGATATTGGTTGATTGACGCGCATAACGGGTACGATGGCGTCCCTGCAGTGGATATTGACGCCTACGGCGCTGTAAAAGCGCACCTAGACTTATACTATGACCAGCTAGAGAAGCGGGCTGATAAAGGCAGAACGCCGTATCACCTGCGTAATTGCGCTTACCACGAGGAATTCGCGAAAGAGAAGCTACTGTGGATGGATCTCACTGAGCGAGGGCGCTTCGCTTATGATGAGAGCGGGGCATATAGTCTTAATACCACTTTCATTCTCACAGGAGCTTCAATAAAGTATCTGTGCGCTATCTTAAATTCGCAACTTGCAACATGGTTTATCAAGACCACTGCACTCAACTCAGGTATGGGTGTCTCGCGCTGGGTAAGATTCACTGTCGAGAGCATTCCCGTTCCTCAGATTAGCGTTGCTGATCAACAGTCCTTTGTTAAGTTGACGGATCGCATTCGAAGTGCTCACGTGAAGAAAGATAGCCATTTCGATTCAAAAATCGATACACTAGTGTATGCACTTTACGAGCTTTCTGTAGATGAGGTCCAGGCGATAGAAGGTCGGGAAACTCCAGGACAGTAGTAATGATCCTCCAGACCAACCTCCTACTGGCTCTCGATCGTAGCTATTTCTTCTTTCGCCAAGTCATAGAGAGCACAGACGAATCGGTCTATCCTCCATTTAAAGTCATGAATTTTCGCTTCAGAATCGGCAGCTAGGATACCATCTACTAGCTGAACAAAAGAGGCTTCCTCTGCTATGCTGAGTTGAGGGATAGGTAGGCGTTCGACAGTTGCGATAGTCCACTCCGTGAGACCCATCCCTGTCGTCCGCGCCACCTTCCTGACCCACCACGTGACGATAGCACTATTAAGTATGCCAAGCAGGCACTTCAATGAGTGTCCGGTCATGATGTATCCCTTGGCATTGCAATAGAGTTCGGTTTCCGAAAACGCGAACCGACCATTCGGAGACATCCCGGCCCAAAATAGCTTCTCTCTCGCAAACTCTTCGTGGTAAGCGCAAGTATCCTGTAATTCATACCACGCGTGATTTGTCTTTTTTCTTGACATTGTCCCGTCGGGAAGCCGCTCTCCGGATTGTTCCAGCCGCGCTTTCCCGAAGGATAGCAGGTGGCGTTTCACTGCAGGATATTCATCAATGTTGAGCCCCACCGCGGGAAATGTGGCAATCAACCACTGATCAGCCCACTCAGCGCGCCAACGACGGATGTCCCTTCCCCGCACTACCGGCTTCAGGATCTCGGCAGACTTGGGATCTTCGGCCACTAGTGCTTCTTTAGTCGCGTTATCGATGATGAACGCCTCGTTGAACCCGGTAAGTACTCCTCGATAAATGGCGTATCCGAGTTCTGTGCTGCTGCACCTGAGCGCTTCTCATGCTGCTGCCTGGCCCTGAGTTGGATGTGCGCAGAACTTAACCGGCCCCTTCACCGTGCCCGGATACGGCGAGTCTGGGAAGGAGATACCCCTGTAATGGTAAGAAGGCATCCGATCGCCGACATCAAAATCCACGGCGACACGGAGGATGATATGGGATCCTTTACGACCTTCGACAAATATCAAGAAGCACTCTCCTCAGAGCTGTCAGCCAACACTCGTATCGCATACGCGAAGGGATGGCGCAGGTTTGTAGAGTACTGCCGCGAGGAGGGGATTGACGAACCGCTGGCGGCAGAGCCGGAGCAAGTAGCCCAGTTCTTTGTTCAGCTGGCGACGCAGCCCAGCCCCGAGAGTGGAGCGATGCTCTCGATGGGGACAGTGCTCCTCTATAAGAGCGCGGTAACCAAGCAGTACCTCGAAGCGGCGAAGCTCTCGCCCACGCATCATCCACTGGTCCGTTCGACCATGAAGGGACTAGTTCGACTCAGAGGTTCGTCCGGCCGAGCGGTGGACGCGCTGCGAGAACGCCACGTAGAGGCCATGTTGCAGGCGTGCCCCAGCACACTGTTGGGGCAGAGAGACGCCGCAATCATCGCTGTCGGATTCGCCGCAGCGCTACGCCGGTCCGAGATATGCAACCTCACAGTCAATGATGTGGAGGTCATCGAGGATGATGCAGGCCGGCGCATGTGGATCACCATACGGAGATCGAAGACCGACCAGGAGGGACGAGGCCAGAAGGTAGCGATCTTAGCAGGGAGGCGCATTTGCCCGATAGAGCGCCTGCAACTATGGCTGGAGCGTTCTGGCATCACCGAGGGCCATCTCTTCCAGACGATGAAGCGAGGAGGACATTTACGGGGTCGGGCAATGCATAATAGCGATGTCCCACGCATCCTGAAGCACTATGCGGAACTCATCGGACTGGACCCCAAGAACATAGCAGGGCATTCGTTAAGGGCAGGCTTCGTCACCAGTGCTGCCGTGCATCACGCACGAATGGACAAAATTATGGAGGTCACCCGGCATAAGAACGTGGGGATGGTGATGCGGTATATACGCGATGCTGATTCCTTCACAGACCACGCGGGGCAAGGCTTCCTATGAACCGGGCCTAAGTTCAGAGACACTCGTACAGGTTGAGGGAGAGGGAACCTCCTGGCTGATCAGGCTGTGCATCCCGACAGCTGGGGGTTCCCCATAGCCCTCCTCTTGCGCTCTGGCCACGCGCTCGCTGTTGACGGTCGCTAGAGCCGCTTCTTGCGCATTATTCTGAAAGCGTCCCGCGCCTTCTGAACTCCGCCGCAATCGAGTCGTGCACGGACTGGGCCTGCGCGACTGCGCGGACTGCTTCATCCTTGGTGGGCTCCGACCAATCACCGGGATACCGCGTCTCTGTTGACCACTCCGACAACTCTGCCAGGTCTGGGTTCGCCTCTCGGACTGACCAGCCTGTAGGGAGCATCTGGCGCATGGCGTCGAGGTCGTGGGCGAACGGAAACTCCCTCTCTTCTAACACCAATGCGGCCTTCAAGGCTTTTCTCCGCAGCTGCTGCGAGAGCCAGCACACGTGCCGACGGCAGCCACGACGCCACTTCAGGTCTCATCCGCGTAGCGCAGCCATCGGAGCGCTTCCTCCTAGACGGGATCAGGGTCGCTCATAGACGACCATCCCTTCCCAGAGGACTGAGCGGAGAACGGACCCCACGGCCTGCCCACTGCACGCGATGTCGTTGGGGGGGTGTCAGCGCGGCCTCTGCCTGGGAGGTTGCCACAAAGCACCGGCTTGGCAGGCTCCCGGGGGCCGAGATGATTGCAGATGACATCGGGGGAGGCTATCGCCGCCCAAGGCTTCGAAGAGCTGCCCATCGCCGTAAGCGAGGCTGCACGCACGGGGGCGCTTCCGTGCGTCCTCCGCGACCCCTTCGACCGAATGCTCATCGCCCAAGCGCTGCACCGGGACTTGGTCGTCATATCCAATGAGGCTCCTTTCGGCGGCTACGGGATCCGGAGAATCTGGTGAGGTCTTGGAGGTGTCTGCAGTTCGCGTCTCGGCCGTGATTCGACCAGTCGCCGCGCCTCACGCCCTTGCATCGACAGCGTCCTCCCGCGAAACGGCAGCCACCTGACAGCCACAGCGTGGCGAAACATCAGAACTGGACGGCATCACCTTCAGTGATGAGTCAGCTGATTCAGGTCAGACTCCTGTTAGCGCCTGGCTCGTTGCGAAGCAGGGGGCGTGGCTGGGGATCGTGGGGTTGCATCTTGCGCGTGTCCGGTTTAGAATCCTCTAAAGGTTCCCCCTCGATGACAAGAGCCCAAGGGGCTCTCTCTCCTCTGAGAGTAGTCGAGGGGGTCGTTTTTCTCCCCCATTCAGTAGTAATGCCTCGTTCCTGTCTGAAAGATGTCGAACTGACTTCGTACCGCAGGGCGTATAAGCATAAACCATCGGCTATCCTTCGCTTCCCACCTCCGATAGATTGCCCAACTGCAATAATCCGCTACCTGCAGACCATAGTGGGAACGGGAACCATGGTGCAGGATGCGATACCGCGGGCCAGTGGGCAACATCTTCGATAAAGTCTTCTTGATCGCCTTCTCCACTGCTTGGCGCTTACGCTGCAGCGGGATCGTGTCAGTAATGATGGTGACCTCATCTACCTGGTCTGGCAGTTTTTCGAGGACATATCTGAGCAGATACCCAAGCATCTCAGGATAGAAGCGGCTGTCATCTCTCAAGGCAGGGCCGGTCTTGCTCTTCTCGACTATCAGGCTATCGACGAGTATCTCATCCAGGTTTGCCGCGATGATGCCGAACACCTTGCTGCGTACGTGCGCGTTGTCCTCCGCGCAGTGAAAGCCTTCCTGGCCCATCCCCCATTCCAGGCAGTCGTACTTGTACTCCTCCAACTGAGCGTTGATTTTGAAGGGGCGCGTCATTGTGACACAGGTCAAAACGAAGAAACGGGTTCCGCTGGAGCTGAAGTCCAGATTGCCCGACTCATCCAGGAACAAGTACACGTCTTGGCTCATTCGCCCTCCAACCCGCCCCGGCAGCGGCCCGATCTTCGTCTCCCGCTACGGCTCGCCCCGAAGGCCATGAAGTCCGTGGTGGGTACAGAGTCTGCGCATAGCGGTGCATTTGAGGATGATGGTGGATATGCGCAAGTTGTACCTTATTGAGGACATCAGCAATCCGCTATTTGATCCGGCATAGGGGGTAGAGGAGCCACTTGGGTCAGGACGTCATCATCTTGCACTGAAGGATAACTAACTCCGGTATGCTTGGCTTCGCCAGCTCACCTCCCCTCAGTGTATGTGAGGTTAGGAGCAGGGGCAACGCGCAGGAACGGCCATCGCAGTTCGTCGCTTACAGCGCTTGACGGGACTCGCCCCTGCTTAAACGCCGAAAGCCCGCACACATGACTGCGCAGGAGGCAGGCCGACGCATCATCTGCGTCGGCCTGCCTCCTGTGTTTCCCGCGCCTCCTCCTGAGCGCTCTACCCTCCAGCGCCTACCGCAGCCTCTTCCCGTTCCTGCTCCTGACCGAGAGCCCACTCGAACATGGAGAGAGAGGCGTGCTGGGTTTTGCGGCTGCGGCGCTTGGGCGCGGCCTGCGCCTCAGCCAGGAACTCCGCCCAGGAGAAGACCGCCTGCTGTGGTTCTGGTTCGCTGCCGTCCACCGGGGCGCACCGGGCGCCGCCACCTGCGCTTTGCGGAACATTCTCCGCGCCCAACCCGCCGCCACCGGATTCAACGCCCTCCGCCTCGTGCTCCCGCTCCTGTTCCCGCCAGCCGTTCTCAACCAGGAGTTCCTCGGCGTCGGCCTCGGCGGCTCTGGTCTGGGCGAAGGCGTCCTCGACGGACTCCGCGCCCGCGTCCTCCTCGCCGCTGACGATCCTGCGGGCGAGGGCGAGCATGAGGTCGTCGCCGTCGTCCCCGTAGGCGGCGAGGCCGTCCTCGGGCAGCTCGCCCTCGACGGCGAGCGACGACTGGAGCTTCTTCGCCACGAGCTTGAGGGCGTCGGCCTGGAGGGTGTTCCGATAGGCCATGAAGACGACCTTGACAGGGCGGTGCTGACCGATGCGCCAGGAGCGGCGGGAGGCCTGACGCATGACGTAGACGGAGTAATCGGTCTCGAACCAGACGATAGTGGGGAAATCGACGATGTCGAGGCCGGTCTGCACCAGACGCGGGTGGCAGATGAGGACGTCGACGCCCCGCTTCACCTGCTCGGCGACCCAGGCCTCGCGCCGTTCCGGAGCGACGGCCTCCGCCCGCATCACCGCCGCCGCGAGCCCGTGGCGGGCGAGGGTCTGGGAGAGCCGCTCGGCGACGTCGCGGGATCCGGTGTGGGTGACGTAGACGAGGACGCGGCGTCCGGCCAACCGCTCCGCCGCCACGAGATTGAGGAGCGCCTGCTCCTTGGGATACAGCTTCCCCTCGGGCAGCGGCGGGACCTGGACGAGGACGCCGCCGGTCTGAGGGTCGAAGACGGTCTCGCCGCGGGTGCAGCCGTCGGGGTAGGCGAGCAGCGACTGCAGGTAGGTCGCGAGCAGCCGCTTGGAGCCCTTCGCTAGAGCGGCGGCGAGCGCCTCCCGCAGCTTGGCGAAGAGATGGTTGTAGGCGGAGCGCTGGGAGAGGCCATCGGCGTCCTCCACCGTGTCCATGGCGGAGAGCAACACCTGCTCCTCGTAGGGAGGCAGGCCGGAGGCGACGTCGGCGAGCCTAAGGAAAACCGAGCTGCCGATGAGATGGAAGAGGGCTGCGGGAGCGAGCCCGGGGCGCTCCCTGACCACCTTGCGATACTTGCGGCGGCGGCTGTTGCGTCCGTCCTCGTCGAAACCGTCGTCGTCGCGGCCGATAGTCTGCTCGACGAAGCCGTAGCGCTCGATCCAGCGCCCCTCCTCGGAGCGTCCGAAGTCGGCGCGGATCTCCGGACTGAACCGGTAGAGGAGATGGAAGAGGGTGGATGCGTAGCCGCCCATGAGGGTGCCGGAGAGGGAGAGGGATTTTCCGCAGGCGTCGGCCAGCACGCCGGCGGCGACGCCCTGGGCCGAGCCCCGTCCCTTGTATTCGTGGACCTCGTCGCCGATGAGGAGGTCGAAGAAGCCCGGCATGCGGCGCTTGACGTAGTCGGCGAGAGGGTAGCGGCGTGGGCCGGAGACGTCGGCCTGCCAGAGGGGGCCGCCGCAGGCGGCGCAGACCTGCTTCTTCCGCTCCAGCTCCGCGCCGGTCATGGGCACGCCGTCCTTGTCGACGATATGGGCATGGCAGACGGGGCAGCAGGGGACGCGGAAGGGTTCGCCCGTCTGCTCGTCGCGCGCCAACTTGCCGCCGGAGACGGCCCAGCGCCGGACGACGGCGGACCGCCAGCGGTAGGAGAGTTTTGCTCGTTCGCGGGAGAGGACGGCGAAGAGGGGGCCGTTTCCTGCGGAGCGGCGCAGCTGTTCGAGGTCGGAGATGGACGTGACGATGGCGGCGCGGGCGAGGGGGATGGCCTGCTCGATCTCGCGCTTCCACTTGCGGGTGAGATGGGGCGGGCAGAGGACGAGGACGCGCCGGAAGCCGGCCATGTGGGCGGCGGCGGCGGCGATGAAGGTCTTGCCGGTCCCCATCTCGCCGACGACGGTCGTGCCGCGGTGGGACTGCAGGGAGAGGGCGGCGCCCCTGACAGCGTCGGTCTGCGCGCCGAGGGGTTTGCGGAGCAGAGGAGGGAGAGGCTGGGCGTCTGCGGGGCGGTAGAGGGGCGGGTAGGACTCCACCACCCGCTGGGCGATGGCGTCGCGGTGGACGTCGATGAATTCTCCGAGGTTCATGAGACTCCTTTCGGGCGCGCAGCGAGCGCGGGAGGCGTGGGATGAGGCCGGCAATGGGCGTGAGACGAAGCGGGGCCCGCCGTCCTCCGAAGGGGAATCGGCGGGCCCGTGCGCCGCTCCTGCTGTGGGAAGCGGTCTCAGGCGGCGATGTCCTCGATAGCGCCGCTGTCGAGGTCGATGGCGACGACGGTGGTGCGGAGGCGCTCCCGGTAGACCTCCTTCTCGGGCGTCTCCTCGGCGAGGATGAGCTCCTTGGCGGCGCGTCCCTTGACCAGGGCGCGCCGGCCGTGGGACTCCAGCACAAGATTGTCGAGGAAGCCGGCGGCCACCAGCATGGCCATGTGGCCCCTGCGCAGGGGCATCAGGGGGCGGGCGCGCCGGTCGAGGACGGGCCAGAGGGACTGGCTGATCTCCGCGCTCGTCCAGAGGCCGGAGCGCCGGGCCTCTTCGGCTGCGGCGACGGGGTCCGCCGTGCGGATGGCGAAGAGGACGGGGCCGGCTGGCGCCGTCGCCGTCGTGAAGATGGGATAGCGCTCGTCCGGCAGGGGAGGGAGGTCATCCTCCTCCTGGAGCCACGCCGCCGTTTGGCGGATGGCGGTTGCGTCCGCCGTGGGTTCGGCTCTGCGATAGCCCATGACGACGACCTGGTCAAAGGCGTCCCGCTCCGGGTCGGGGAAGGCCCATCGCCGGAGCATGCCGTAGTGGGAGGCAAGGTGGCGGGCGGAGACGGCAAGCCGCCTGCGGGGGACGATGTAGATCAGCAGTCCGCCGGGGGCCAGATAGCGGGTGGAGTGGAGGAGGAAGGCGTGCTCCGTGCGTTTCTCCTCGGCGTCGTGGTCGTAGGGGGGATTGAGAAGGAGGAGTCCGAAGGCGTTGTTGGCGATGGAGGTCTGGAAGAGGTCTGCGGCGAGGACGTGGTCAAGGAAGTTGCGGGCCTCCTCCGCGCGGTCGCGGTGGAGCTCGACCCCGTAGCTCTCGACCGTTGCGAGACCCCTGGCGCGCAGGGCATCGGCCAGCAGGGCTGCGGCGTCGCCGCCCCCGCAGCAGGGGTCGAGGATGCGGAGCGTTTCCGGGGCGCGGCGGCGTGGGATGAAGGGGGTTCCGACGAGGCTGGCGATCATGGCGACCACGCGCTCGGGCGTGGGGTAGTAGCCGCCCTTGGCCTGGGCTGCAAGTCTCATAACGATGCTCCTTGTGCTTGGCGAGTGGTGTTGGTGGGCGCAGCCGCCGGGCTGCGTGGGCCGCCCTGCATGGGGGCGGACGGGCCGGGTCAGAGGCCGGCGACCTCGCCGACGGCGCGGACGCGCTGGAAGCAGAGGACCTGGTGGGTCCGCAGCTCCTGTGCGCACTGTCTGCAGAAGGCGGAGACGATCTCGGCGTCGCGGGAGACGGTCTCCCGCTTCACCAGGAGCTCGCCGCCGGCGGGGAGGGCGTGGCGGTAGAGCTGCGCATGGGGATTGCGGCGCTCCGCCTCCGTGGCGGGGCGGTAGAGGTGGGGTTGTCCGGAGGTCACGAGGTGCTGCGCGCCGTCGTGGCGGCAGTAGGGGCAGTGGACGCCGTCCGGACAGAACCGCCGCCACGCGCCGTGGTTGCGTTCGCTGCGCCGCCGGTTGCGGCGTTTGGCCGGGTTCAGCGTCCTATCCATCGGCGGCCTCCTCTTCGCCGCGCGAGATGGTCAGCCCGCCCGCGGCCACGGCCTCGGAAAGATCCTCCCGGAGGCGTTCGGCGTTGGGGGCGCAGCGGTAGGCGCGCAGGCCCGCCGACTGGAGGGGGACGATCTCGCCCGCCTCGAGGCCCCTGCGCCAGAGCCAGTCGGCCCAGGAGCGGTGGAGAGGGAGCGGGCTGCGGTGATCGAGGAAGCGGTGGTGCAGAGCCGGAGCGTCCTCCTCAGAAGGGGCAAGCAGCAGGAAGGCGTTCCGCTCGAAGCGCCACTCGGCCATGCGGGTGTAGACCAGGGCGTGCCAGCCGCCGGAGGCGGGGAGGCGGGCGATCTTCGTCGTCCACGTGCCGACGGTCTCGTGGGGTACGACGCAGCGGAGGAAGCCGCCGGAGAGGGCCATGCCGTCGGCGCCCTGAATGAGGTGAGCGGGTTCCGGCGGCTGCTTGAGCAGGGAGGCCCAGATGGCCTTGAGGGCGGTCTGGGAGCCGACCATGGAGAGGAACCAGAGTCCGTCGGCGTCGGGATCGCGGGCGAAGGCGTCGGCGGTCGCGGTGAAGCCGCCGGCGCTGATGGAGTGCAGCTCTGCGGGATCGACCGCCGGGAGGCGGACGGCGGGGGCGTTGCGGGTCGTGGTCATGAGGAATCTCCTTGTGTGGTCTGGCGGGGATGCGTGGACGTAAGGCGGTCAGCTGCGCTCGGTCAGGAGCCCGCGCTCCTTGAGGCTGACGTAGCCGTCCGCGCCGATGACGACGTGGTCGTGCAGGCCGATGCCGAGGAGCTTTCCCGCCTGGTGGACAAGATCCCGGGTCAGGGCGATGTCCTCGGCGCTGGGCGTTGGGTCGCCTGAGGGGTGGTTATGGGCGACGATGATGTTGGGGACGCCCGTCTCGACGGCGGGACGAAACACCTCGGCGGGCCGGACGGAGACGGCGTTGACCGAGCCCTGGTAGATGACCCGGACGCCGGCGACGCGGTTGCGGGTGTCGAGCAGCGCGACGCGCAGCTGCTCCTGGGCGAGGCGCGCCATCTCCGGCCCCAGCAGGGCGTGGACGGCGTCGGGGGCGCTGAGGACGGGGCGCGGCGTCCGGGCTCGCTCCGGCGCAACGCTCACCTCGTAGCGGGCCGCCAGTTCGCCCAGCAAGGAGAGGTTGCTGCGGAGGGCGTCCAGCAGGACAGACTCCGTGGAGCCGGGACGGGGCCGCGCGGCAGTTCTTGTTATTGGCATGACGGTCTCCTCTCAAGGGATGGCAAGGCGAGGTTGCTCTGCTTCATGCGGGAGCGGCTCGTGCTGCGCGCGTCGCGCGTGCGTCGGGGCGAATGAAGACGGGGCCGCTCTCCGTGGTTGAAGAACGGCCCCGTGGCGCGCCCTGCTGCGGCGGGCGTCTTGTGCGGCTTGCTAGAAGGGAGCGGTCTCAACCGTCTCCGCGTCCGCCGCTGCCTGTGCGCCGTCGCCGTTGTGGAAGTCGAGGAAGACGACCTCCTCGGCGTGGATCTCGGTCTTGGAGCGGCGCTGGCCGTCCTCGGTCTCCCACGCGTTCTGGGCCAGGCGGCCCGCCACATAGATGCGGCCGCCCTTCCCCACATGCTGGTTCACCGCCTCGGCGAGCTTGCCCCAACAGACCACCGTGTGCCAGTCGGCGGTGGTCTCGCCGTTCTGGCGGCGGCGGTCGGTGGCCAGCCGCAGTTCGGCGACGGCCGTTCCGCTTGGCGTGTAGCGCATCTCGGGGTCGGTTCCGACCCTGCCCAAGAGTTCAACCTTGTTGATCGTGCGTGACATGTTCGTGCTCCTTCTGTGTGTTGGGCGCGGCGTGCGCGCCTGCGTGAAATGGAGCGGGGCTGCTCTCCCGTTGAGGAGAACCGGCCCCGTGGCGCGCCCCGAAGGCGTCTTCGCTGCGCCCGGCATCCCGTGCGCGGGCCTTCACCTCCTTCGGCTCTGCGGTTCAGCTGACGCGCAGATATTCTGAAACCTGCTCGGCGACGACCTCGGCCCTGGTCTCCGGATCGAGGAGGGCGTTGAGCCTGCGGTGGTCCACCGTGTAGCGGCGGGTTGCGACCAGACCGATCGAGCGGGTCTTCTCCCGCCCCTGCAGCGCCGCTCTACTGACCCCCTTGCCCGCGAGCCATGCCTTCAGGATGTCCAGCCGCCAGCGCTTCTCCTCCTCGAACTCGCGGACGGCGGCGGCCGCCTCCTCGTAGTCGTGGAGGGCCTTCCGCGCCTCGTCGTCGGAAACTCGTTCGATGGGCGGGACATCCTCCGACACGGCCTCACTCTCCGCTTCCGCCGCCATGCCGGGGCGGCAGGCGGCGAGAAACGGACAGCTCCTGCACTGCCAGCCGCCCTGGTCAAAATCGCGGTCAGGGAGCGCGTCGGGGTCGGGGCCGTTGGCGGCGAGATGCGCCGCCAGCCCGCCCAACCGTTCGGCTGCGCCGGAGAGCGCCCGCGCCACGCGCTCGGCAGGGATGATCTCGTAGTCCCACCGGCGGCTGCCTGTGTCCATGCAGGCGATGACGGCGTCCCGCGCCTCGCCGAAGAGCCCGTGGGTGTAGACGGCGGCCTGCGCGACCGCCGACGGATGGCCGCGCTCCGCCCCCAGGACCCGCCAGCGTTTGAAGGCCTCAGGGTTTCGGGTCTTCACCTCCACCACCATCTCGCCGCCGAGGACAGGCATGCTCCCGACGGCGTCGGGGTGGCCGGTCACGGTCAGCATGGGGCCGAGGGGCACGGAAACGGGCTGCGGATCGTGAGGGTTGGCGGGGGCGATCTCCCAGCCCGCGCGCTCCATGGCGCGGAGCACGACGGGCTCCAGAGCGTTCCCGGCCTCCAGCACGGTCTGGACCTCCGGCGCCGGCGGGTTGACGACGTTGTGGCCGGTCGCCGCATACCAGAGGGCGCGGCGGCAGTCTCCCACCGCCGAGGCTCGCACCTCGATGCCTCCGTCCGCGTCGAACCGCGCCGCCGGGCGGGCGTAGACGCTCTTTCTGTTCTCGATGAGAGTTGTCATGACGTTCTCCTTGGCCGTTTCGTTGAGCGTTTGCTGCTGACAATGGAAGCGGGCCGCCTCCCATGGGAGAACGGCCCGCTTCATCCATCCGTTCCGGCGCTTTGCCGCTAGGCGGCCTGCGCCTGCCGCCGCTGTCCGAGCTTCGCTTCAGCGGACTCGACCAGCGGGGCGAGCTCGACGGCGGAGAGGACGTCGAGGTCCTCCCCCGTCCTGGCGCGCACAGCGGCCCGCGCCTGCGCCTCGTCAAAGCCCTGCGCGGCGCTCAGCTCCACCAGCCGTCTGCGCAGATCGTCGGCGTCGGTCCGCTCCCCGGACGGAGGCGTCGCGCCTGCGGCCTGCGCGCTGCGACGCTGCGGACGGGAGGCGGCGGGCTGGGGATCGCCGCCGTAGAGGCCGTTGCCAAAGCGGCCGCCGAAGCTTCTGAGCGCCCGCTTCATGCCGTCAGTGACCGCGCCCTTGATCGCCGTGTCGTGCCCCTCCGGCGTGTCCTCGGCCACGGCGTGGAAGCCGATGTCGGCGCGGGGCTGAGCGCCGACGACGCTAACCCGCACCGGCGCGCTGTAGGCGAGGGAGGCCTTGACCTCCCCCGTCTTCGGGTTGACGCTCTCGATGCGGCGCAGGGCGGGCTCCCCGATCAGCTCGTAGCCCCAGCCGCCGAACCCGAAGATCCTGTTGGCCTGGTCGATGACGGTATGGCCCTCGATGTAGTCGTAGGCGCGTCCGGCGCGGCCCCTGCGCCGGGAGACCAGCGCGGGGTCGAGGGGCTGCGCCAGGGCGTCGACGACGACGGGCGGCAGCCCGTCCCAGAGCAGGTTGTCGACGTTGGCGGCGGCGTGGGTCGTGTGGTGCTGCATGACGTACTCCTTGCGTGCGGATGGTTCGGCTGTGGCGGCGTTCGCAGGAACGCCGTTGGCGGATGGGGCGGCGTGCTTGTGGTTGAACATGGTTTCTCCTCATGTGTGGTATGCGCTTCGGTTGACCGGAGCGGCGTCCCTGAGTAGGACGCCGTGCGCGGGCGGCGCCCGCCGGAATCGGGCATGAGGCCTCCTTGTTGGGAGAGATGAAGGGATGCGGAGTGCGGGAGACTCCCCGCGGAGAAGAGGGACAAAACTAGCGGGTGGAACGCGCGGCCTGCCGGAGCAGACGGAGGAAGCGGGCGCGTCCGCGGGGGAGCGCCGCCAGATCGGCGACGTCGTTGACGGAATCAGGGAGCGAGATCACGGCGGCGCGCCGTCCAAGCAGCGCCGCCAACTGCGCGGCGGCGCTCCTGCCCGCGTCGTCGTTGTCGAAGGCGATGAACACCTGCGGGCAACCGCGCAGGGCTGCTGCGGCGCGCTCCGCGCCCTGCGTCCCCAGCGCCGCCGCGGCGGGGAGGCCCCAGCCCGCCAGCGTCAGCCAGTCAAAGACGCCCTCCGTCACGACGGCCCAGGCCGGAGCGGGACCGAGTCCGCCCAGCCCCAGCAGCGGTTTTGGGCCGGGCAGCGCCTGAAACCGGGGTTTTGCGCCAGGGTCCACGGCGCGTCCCGTAAGCCACCGGACGAGACCGTGAGCAAGCTCCAGAACAACGATCATTCCGGCGAACCGCTCTGCGCCGCCCTCGACGAACAGGCCCGAGGCGCGGATGCGCTGTTGGGCGAACCCCCGGACGGCGAGCGCCTCCGCGAGTCCACGCCCCGGCGCGTAGCCGAGGCCGAGACACAACGCAGTCTCGCAGGAGATCTTCCGCGAGCGCAGATACGCCTGCGCCGCAGGGCTGCGCTGAAGCTGCGCGGCGTAGAACCGCGCAGCCGCCGTCAGCAGCGCCGGGTCGCGGGGTTGAGGAACAGGCGAGGGTGAAGGCGCCGGGATGGGCGAAGTCTGCGCGTGAACGAGGCCGAGGCCGCCGTCCAGCCTGCGGATCGCCTCCGGCAGGCTGAGGCCGTCGGCGCGCTGGACAAAATCCAGGACGTCGCCGCCCGCGCCGCAGCCGAAGCAGTAGAACCGCTGCGTGTCGGCGTAGACGGTGAAGCTGCCCTCCGCCTCCTCGTGGAAGGGGCAGACAGCCTGCCGCACTCTGCCCCTCCCCCGCAGGACGACGCCGCGGCTCTCCACGACCGCGCCCAGCGGATGGCGCGCCTTCAGCGCAGCGATGTCGACGACGCCTGTCGCGCTCATCGCGCGCCTCCCGCCGCCAGGGGCCGCAGCCCGCGCAGGCTGCGCCGCGAGACGGTCTCCCCCGGCCGCCACTCCATGCCGAGGACTGCGGCGGCCTCCAGCAGGCCGCCGTCCAACGGGAGCAGCGCCGCGGCCCGGCCGGTTCCCTGGCTGTAGAGGAGGACGTCCTGCGTCCCGAACCGCCGCCTCACCAGATCCCGCCATTCGGCGTGCGCCCACCGCGCCTGGGCAGGCTGCGCGCCCGTCATGTCCGCCTGCGCGAGGGCCGTCAGCGCGCCGTCGAGGTCGCCCGCCTGCCGCAGCCGACGGGCGTCGTGCAGCGCCCGCGCCGCGTTCACAGGCTGCGGGGGCCGCATGCCTGCGAACAGCGCGTCCACCAGCCGGTCGACCAGCTCTTCGAGGCTGCGCCCGGACTGCGCTTCTGATACCGGAACTCCCATTGTCGCTGTCGCCGTGGTCATCGCTTCCTCCTTGTCGTGTCCGTTCGTCGTGTGTTTCTAAGTCCTGCGAACCGCGCCGCCAGCAGGCCCGCCCACGCGAACCCTGCGGCGTTCAGGATGACTGCCTCGCCGTCCCCGGTGATCAGCGGCCCCAGGAACAGCAGTCCGATGACCGCCGCCCATCCAAGCCGTCCGCGCGGGCGCAGGGTTCCGGCGGCTCGCCGAAGCCATCGCGCTATCTGCATGTCCGTCCTCCTTTCGTTAGGCGCGGGCCTAGCCGAGGCCGCCGTCGCTCTCGGTTGCGAGGCACTCGCGGCAGACCGCGACCCCGTGGGGGTAGCGGAATGCCTCGTCGTCGGGGACGCCGCAATACGCGCACTCCGGCGTGTATCGCACCCCGAACGCCGCAGCCCTCCAGCGTCGCCTCGCCAACCCTGAGGCCAACCCTGAGGCCAACCCTGAGGCCAACCCGATCCATTTCCTGATGCGCATGACGCGCCTCCTTTCGTGTTCGCCCGCCGCCGGCATCCGAAGCAGCGGACGTGTTGAATGATTGACTGCTTGCTAGGGACAGACGCCGCCCTCCCGTGGATGCCTGATGCGGGAGGCGGCGGTTCTGGACTGAAAGAGGACGCAGTCCGCCCTAGGAAGCTGCGTCTTGGCGGAGAGTGGAAGAAGAGAAGCGGCCCGTTCCTCATGGGAAGCTGGCCGCGTGGGGAGAGTCCGGCTCAGCTGCGCGGAGCAGGCTAGCCGGGAGCATGTGGAACCAGCCGGAACGCAGGACGCGCTCCAGCCGGTCTGTCGACGTATGAGCCGCGAACGCATCGGACGCTGCGGCGAACTGACGGTCTGTCCCGCTGGGGCGATCCGTCGGGAGAGCAGAGCTCAATCCCTTCGGTCAGAACCCCCTGGGCGGCTGTTCGGAGAGCGGGGCTCGATCCGATGAGCCGGTCCCGGGTTCGGGGACGGGAACCCTCCAGGTTTCTTGGCGCGAAACGCTGGAAAGCCGGACAACGGACTCAGTATCGGCGAACGATTGAGCGCAGGGAAGGGGCTCGTGGCCAAATTCCGACCGCCGTAGCCCGATCGCTTGCGCCGATGCAGCGGCGATGCGGCAGGCAGGCCGTCGATAACGCCGCAACCTCGATGCGATCAGGCGGCGGCAACCTCAACCCTGAGACTGCAGCCCACCGCTCGAAGCCCCCTCTGCGCCTGACTCATGTGGGAGCGGTGGTCCGGGTTGGGGGTCAGCTTGCGCACGGCGGCCTCGCTGACCCCCAACCTTGGCGGCGAGCTCCACCTTCGTGATGCGCTGCGCCCGCATGGCCGTGTACGGCGCGAACCCCTCAAGGCGCTTCTTGGCCGTCTCCTGCGTCTCTAGCCCGCGCATTGCCTTCGTGCGATCCTTCTCTGAGAACCGCTCGTCGCTTGTCCGCCCTTTCTGGCCGTTTTATCTACGTGGAGGGATCCCGGGACGGTTCCCCGGATCGCATATGGTTCGCGCGGACACCTCGTTCGACCACGGCCCCCATCCGCCATAGATGGGCGGAGTCCCTAATGCCCGGACCCGCACGAGGTGTGTGGTAAAGCACCGGAGGTTCACGAAAGTATAGCTCGTACTGGTGGTCGCCTCCGTTCTAGGGCGGTGGCTGTTCTGTTCCCGGATCTGAAGCTCATACTTCTGAGTGTTGCTGACCGGCTGCCAGGTCGCCTTGATGTCTTGGAAGTTCACCACTGACAGGGACAATCCAGACGGGGCCGGCGGCGTTGGCAGGGGGGTCGGCGTTGGTGTGGGCGTAGGACGCGGCGTCGGAGTGGGGGTTGGCGAGGGCGTGGGCGTCGGCGTCGGCCCAGGCGTCGGGGTTAGGGAAGGCGCAGGTGTAGCCGTCGGTACTGGCGTTGAGGTAGGCCCTGGGGTTGGGCTAGGAGTAGGCGTCGGGCAAGGCGCAGGAGTAGGCGATGGGGTAGGACTTGGAGTCGGAGTAATGTCATTGGGGAGGAATGCCCAGCCATCCCCCCATGTGTTATTCGGATCGGGCGGCGCACAGCGTTGCACTGATTTACCTTTCAGGTATGTGGCTACCTGATCGGGTTTTTTGTTGTACCCATGACGTTCAATCACTAGTGCAGCAAGCCCCGCCACATGAGGTGCTGAAAAGCTGGTTCCATAGACCGGATTCCGGTCTATGATGTCAGAGTGAACGCCCGCCAGGCCTACGACCTCGGGTTTGACCCGCTTATCAGCGGCTGGCCCTCGACTACTGTAATGAGCAATAGCAGTTGGGAGGGCGTGATCCACAGCGCCAACAGCGAGCATCCTGGTTTGATTGCTCTCGGCTGCAGAGCTAATGGTTCCAGCTTCGGTCGAGTGTCCCAGTGTGGCGTACCTCTTATTCGTTTCAGGATCTGGTGGTACTGCAGTATAGGTGCGCAATTGAACCCATTCAGGGACTTCCCCCGGCGTGTTGTTAACGACAGTTATGCAGTACGTCCCATCGCCGTGCTCAAGTACATAGTCGTTCACGTCGAACGCAGACATATACTCGAAAGAGATATGAGACTCCTCGCTCTTCTGTGGATCATCAGCTTTCTTCGGTACGGGGATTGGAGCAGGTGGTATGGGGTCTAGTTTCGTCAAGTATATAGCGAGGTCGCCTTCAGCATATCCCCAATCGCCGTCCCACCGCAGAAAAATATGCGCCAGTATTTGCGCTGAGTTCGATGCGATTGCATGTGTCTGAACTGTACCATCGATGAAGATACGCGCTAGGGATGCCATCATTCTCTATGTCGAGCAATTCGAACGACTGATCTCCGTACCAATTGCGATCATCGTTAGCCTCATTGCCCGCCGCAACAACTACGGTGATTTTTGCTTCGGCAAGCTTCTCTATTGCGTGTAGAAGCCTGTCATCAAAATCAGAATGGTATGTACCGTCTCCGTTTCCTTCCCATAGAATGTAAGACCACGATATGTTGACAATATCCACACCTCGGCTAATCATCCAATCTGCAGCACCATCATTTCTTGACGGCGTGTTATGCAATTGATCCCAAGTGGCGATATATATCTTGGCCTCCGGCGCTACTCTATGTATGGATTCGGCCACAAGCGTCCCATGATTGCGGGCATTAACCGGGAGGTGTGGGTCATAGCAGTTATCCAATTCCGTGCCATAGTGGCAAAGTCTGTCTACTGGCGCAGGCAGAAGCTCGCTTTTAATCGCATCCGCATATCCCTCGAATCCTCCATCGATTATGCCTATTTTTTGCCTACGCCTTTATAGCCTGCGGCGTGCCATCTATCCGCGCCATGCAACTCCAGCGCTGTGGGGGTTGGTGTAGGCGAGGGAGTGGGTGTTGGCGTTGGCTCGCCAGCAGGGTTTACAGTGATGGTGGAACTCGCGCTGGCTGTTGCGCCGGAACTGTCAGTAACCGTCCATGTAACGTTGCGTGATCCGACGCTGGTCGGCGTCCCGCTGACTGTCTGGCCAGACAGCGACAGCCCGCTTGGGAGGTTGGATGCGGAATATGAGTAACCCCCGGAACCCCCGGTTGCCGAGGGGATGGTGAATGATCCGTGGACACCCTTCGTAAAGATTTGGTTCGACGGTGCAGGCAGCACCAAAGTAGGTGTGGGCGTGTGTGTCGGGGTCGGAGAACCTGGAGTCGGTGTAGGCGTAGGTGTCCCAGGAGTAGGTGTTGGCGCTGGGGTAGGAGTGGGTGCTGGAGTAGGCGTTGGCGTTGGCGCGACGACAGTGATAGTGGATGTCGCGCTATCAGTCGAATCAGAACTGTCGGTAACTGTCCACTCTACAGGATATGCCCCTACTTGTGTCGGAGTTCCGCTGACGACCTGGCCCGACAACGATAACCCGCTTGGCAATCCGGATGCAGAATAGGAGTATCCGCCAGAACCTCCTGTTGCCGATGGAATTGAAAACGAGGCTGCGACATCTTTGGTGAGTGTCTTGTCCGAGGGTGTCGGCATGTTCAGCGCAGGCACGGTTACATCCACTGTTTCTGTCTCTAGCAGTAACTCCTCGTCCTCATCTTTGTTGTACTCGTAGAGCCTTGCCTTTACTTCCTTTTCTCCTGCTGTGCAGGCGTAAACCGTTGAATTGCCGGAGTAAGATTCCTCAGTATCGCCAATGGAGTGCGTGTCGCTTCGAGTAGAACAAGAAGAGTTAAATCCAATACCACTTGTAGTTCGCACTAAGATGCTGTATGAATAATTAGGGTCAGGATCTAGTCCGCTGGCACTGATGTTGAAAGTCCCACTATCGCCAATGTTTATCGTCGATGGCCCTGAGATGAGAGAGGCGGTTCCGCGAGCTTCGATGTAGCGTGCGATGCGCTCCTTTGCCCAATCTGGGAGGTTCGGGTCATCGTTGATTTGCCCGATTGCCGGTTGCGTGGCAGTTAGTAAGACAAAAACTACAGCAGCCAAAGAGAAGACCAATCCGACGACTGCACTAGCGCGAATCAGCCAGAACCCGTTCCAATCATGCTCTCTCATAAAGAAGATTCTCCTTCCGTATCCAGCCCTAGTACAGCACCCGCAGGCGCCACAGCAATAGATATTTCTCCGGGCTCACATGAACCACGCCAGGCAACTCAGAGAACGCGCCAACTCGCGGAGATGGCACCCAAGCAGTAACCTTGACTCTGTCAGCGTGGCCCCTAATAATCGCGGCTTCGAGATCCCTGAACGACCTCGTCTTCTCGACTTCGCCACTGTTGTTCCTCAACCACATTTGACCTGCAAGCGCAGAACTATCATCAGCGAACACTGCATTCACGGCAACTAGGTCAGTGCCCTCTTTAAGGAGCACACTCGACGTGCCATGCAAGTCTTCGAGGAAGGGCTGCTGGGCGGACGGGTCAAGTTGCTCATAAGCCCAAAGCAATCTGGTGCACAGCAGGCTCGGAAACAGGGGACTGCACAGCAGGCTCGGAATCGAGTTCTCCTCGGTCAAGGAGGTTGGCCGCAGTCGTACCACTTGAATCATCGGGAAGAGGCGCGCCTCACCCCAGCGCTCCGGCGAGGAGCAGACCTCCAAGCAGTACGAGCATCCTCTGCTTCATATCCCTGTCCCTCCTCGGCCAAGGCGACTGGCGGGAGACTAGAGGGCGGGAATCCCGGTGTCAATTCTACGAATGCCTCAATAAGGTTTGTTGCCGAAGGAGCTACCCGCACCAGTTCTCGTAAGGTGGCGGCTCTCGTCGGCGCGCTCCGCCGCATCCGCCAAAAGTGAACGGGGCCACTGGGCAGGCCGCCGATAACGCCGCAACCTATCGCCGCCACAGGCCGAGGGTGAAGATTCTGCGGGCCCAGCGCAGCGCTCTGCGGCGGAGCAGCGCCCGCCGCGTGTCGCGCAGAGCCGCGCGCCGCCAGTTGATCTGGCCGCCCCGCGCGAGACCGTACAACGGCTGCGTCTCCGGCGGCAGCGTCAATCTGTGCTCCTGCAGCATCGCCAGCTCCACCGCCAGCAGCCGCTCATGAACGGCGAGCCACGACAGACTGCGCCCCTCGACCGGATGGCCCTGCTGAAGCGTGCGCCACTCCTTCACCAGCGGCCACGCGTCTCCGAATACTTCTGCGTCGTCCGGCGCGGATTCGCGCGTCGCAACTCCGTTCCGCTGCGCGAGGAGCCGTTCCCCGTTCTGCGCTGATCTCTCCACGCCTTCTGCCGTCGCGGTCGGTGTTCCGGCGCGTCCGGATGGCTCCGGAGCGGAGAGTGATGGACTTCCGCCCCGCCCTGCGCCCGTGTTCCGGGCGACCCGAGGATGCGCGGATGACGGGGACGCTCCCTGAACGGCAACCGACGCGCCACCGGTGTTGACCTGCGTGATTCGCTCGACATCCACGGACGGGGTTTCGCGCGGAGGGGCGCACGCCCTTGGTTCGGCGGGGCGCCGCCGGGCCTCCTCCTCGAGGGCGTCGAGGCGGTTGTCGAGCCGCCGCAGCCGCTCCTCCAGCACGCCAACGGGCGCGTTCGATGCGCCGTCAGCGTCCTGCGAGCCCAGGAACCGCTCCAGCGCGCTGCGCATCCGCTCCGTGATGCGGCCCGACTCGGCCGCCCGCGCGAGAGTCTTGTAGTTGACGCCCAGCGCCGCGGCCGCCTCCATCCTGCCCCTGCGCTCCACCAGCCCCCGCAGCGCGGCGGCCAGCTCCAGACTGCGCAGCTCCTCCCTGCCTGCGCCGTCCGCCTGAACCTTCCGCTTCCGTTCCCGCATATGCCGCCTCCTTCCCGCCGACGTCCTGTAGGGGGCCGCCGACCGCGACCCTCCCCCGCTCGGCCATCGCCTCGCCGCCCAAATCCTGTAGGGGGCTCTCCTGTAGAGAGTTCTCCTGTGGGAACCCGCGTCCCGGCTCGTGGAACGGGGACTTACGAAACATTGCTTGCAGGGCCACGCAAAAGTTCCCTCGATTTGGGGCGGTTTCACGAACGAAAACGCCCTCGCGTGGCCCAAAGGGGAACTCGCCCATTCCCTGTACACGGGTAGGACATCAGAACGCGCCGCCGGAGGGCATGGCCCCTGAGGGGGCTGCGCCGGCGCGCCCTCCCCAGACGCCATGACGCCGGCGGGCCCCCGCTCCCGAAACTGGACGCATGCAACAGACGACCGGGGAGGCGAGCGTGAGAGCGATCGACAGGGACCGTTTCGGAGGCGGGATCAGACGGCTGATGCTGCTGGCCGCCGCGCTGGCGCTTCTGGCGTTGACCGCAGCCGCAGTTCATCAACCGGCCTTGGCGCAGCAGCCGCCGGACGACGATCCGCCGGAGCTGATCAACGCAGACCAGGAATTCGTCGAGCGGAAGAAGGACGGCGGGTTCACGGCGCGTCCGGTGTTCGACCGTCAGCTCGCCGTCCTGTACTACGGCGTGCGGAACGCCGACACCGGCGACTGGATCACCGGCCTCTACCGGGTGATCGGGGGCGAGCGTCGGCAGGGGGAGGGATGGGAGCGCTCCTTTGCGTATCCCGCCCTCGACGGCCAGCCGGAGCTTGATCCGGAGCGGGCCTACCTGCTGGCGATGCTTGCGCGGGAGACGTCCGAGTCCGCCCCGCAGACCTTCTACGCCGTCATTCCGGTCCACCGGCCCACGGGGCTGTGGGACCGGGTGTTGGGCGCGTTGGATCCGGGGCTGTGGGCGCGGGCGTTCGCCCGCTGGGTCATCGAGGGGGTCCACGGGACCCTCTGCGGCGTGGTGGAGCGGGCGTCGGGCGCGGACGCCGCCAACTGCCGGAGCGGGGCGTAGCCGTGACCGACATCCTCACAGGCACGCCGGCGGGCCTCACCTACGCCAACGACTACGTGCAGCAGGCGTGGGCCGCGGTCTGGGCCGTCGCCTCCGCGGCGCTGGCCGTCCTGCTGGGCTGGATCGGGCTGAACCTCATCGTGCAGGAGCACCTGGGCAGGCCGCAGGCGGGCTGGCGGGAGATCGTTCCGCGCCTCCTTCTGGGGCTGACGGCGGCCGCGTCGTCGCTCTGGTGGTGCGCCCTGATCATCGACCTGGCCGACGCGGTGTCGGGCTTCATCGCCGCCTCCTTGGGCGTCGGGGCCGGCGACCTGCTGCGCTCGACCGCCTCGACGCTGCTGACGGCTGTCGCCGCAGGGAGCGTCGGGATGGCGCTGCTGCTTGCGATGCTCTACCTCGCCTACGGCTTCTTCGTGCTCTACGTCCTCGTGCAGATGACGCTGCGGCTGGCGCTCATCGACCTGCTGTTGGCGCTCTCGCCGATCGCGTTGGGGCTCTGGATACTGCCGCACACGGCGGGCTGGGGCCGGCACTGGCTGCGGCTCTTCATGACGACGGTGTTCCAGCAGGCGGTCCAGCTGGTCTGTCTGGCGCTTGCATTCGGGTTTCTTGACGAGTTCGCGGCCATCGCCGCCTTCGAGCCGGTGCAGGACCTGATCTGGAAGCTGCTGCTCTCCCTCTCCTTCGTCTACCTGACGACGCGGGTCCCTGCGCTGCTGGGCAACCCCGGGACGTTCGACGCCTGGCTGCACACCCTCCACTTCGGCTTCTCGCTGCCGGGCTCGCTGGCGCGCTCGGCGCGGATGGCGGGGATGCTGGGCGGCGTCGCCGGTGGGCCGGGGGGCGCGGCTGTGGGTGCGATGGCGGCTGGAGCGGGGCTTTCTGCGGCGTCGAGCGGGCTGCGGTCGCTGGCGGAGATGTCGACGCCGTCGGGGGGCGGCGCGGGGGCGGAAGGGAGTCTGAGGAGCAGCGATGAGTAGCGTCCATGCAGCTGGGCCCATTCCGGCCTGGCGAAGGACTGGACAACGCGGGATGAGCGCCCCTTGAAGGGCGCGCGAAGGAAACCATGCATCGGGAGGGCGGGTCATGAGCCGGTAGGGAGCTGGGCGCAGGACAACTGAAGACGGCGGCGCATACGAACAACGAGGAAGGAGAACGGCATATGGAACAGTTGACGCAGACGATTTCGAACCTGGTGGGGATTCTACTGGGGGTGGTGGGGGCTGTTGGCGTGGGTTTCTTCGTCTACGGCGCCTACCTCTACCTGGCGGCGGCGGGCGCGCCGCACCAGATGGAGCGGGGGAAGAGCGCCATGATGACGGCGGTCGCGGGCGTGGTGCTTGCGATGGTGGCCTACGGCGTGGTCGACCTGGTCATGAACTCCGTGGTGGGCGCCCCCGTGAGCGTGGAGGTCCCGAACCCGGCAACCCCGACGCCAACGCCCTAAGCGGGCGCAAACGAGAACAACAGAGGAGAAGAAGCGATGCGAGCGCATGAAGTTCCCACCCACGTGCAGGCCGAGGACAAGGCGCTGCTGTGGTTCACCTTTCCCCAGGTCGCGGCGATGACGGCGGTGTGCGCGCTGGCCTACGGCGTCCACCGCTACGCCCCCTTCGGCCCCACGGAGGCGCGGACGATCCTGGCGGTCCTGCTGGCCCTTGCCGGGCTCGTCCTGATCGCGGGCAGGATCAACGGGCGGGCGCTGCCGCTTGTGGCGGCGGACGTGCTGCGGTTCCGGCTGGGGCCGCGGCGCTACGCCGGGACGGCGGCGCAGTTCCTGGCCGGCGCGCCTCCCGCGCCGGCGCAGACCGGGCCCGGTCCGGCGCTGCTGATGGCCAGGCGGGCGCGGCGCGCCTTGCGCAGGCTGAGGATGAAGCCCCGCAAGGGCCGGGGCGAGCGGCGCAACGGGCGGCTCCCCCTGCGCCGCGGCTCGTGGCTGCGGCGCAGGGAGCGTCGTGAACGGTTCGACGAGGGCGATGCGGCGGCCGTCCGGCATGAGGCGCGGCGCAACGCTCCACGGAGATCCGCGCTGGGCGCGGCCGTCATGGCGGCGGGGCTGCTGGCCGCCGTCGCGGCCGCCCCGTCCGCGAGCGCGGAGACACTGAACGACGGGGGCTGGAACGACGAGAGATGGAGCTCGCCCGAGATCGACTTCGGCCCGCCGGAGCAGGTCGACGGGCGGCGGCTTTACCTTGAGGGCCTGACGGTGACCGCTGCGGGCGCGTCCGTGACGCTGCGGGCCGCTGCGGATATCGACGTTCGCGTTCAGGCCCATGGCGGGTCGGAGGGGAGCGACCTGCGCTTCTGGGGGACTGCGAGCCTCGAACAGGGCGAGCAGGCCTCCTATGACCTGCCCCTGGACGGGCCCGCGCCCTCCCTGACCTTCTCCTGGGAGGACGAGCTGGGACAGGCGGGGGCGTTCACGCTGAGGGGAGAACAGCTGCCCTATCCGCTGCCTGCGGCGGAGGGGCGGCTCTGCCGCGCCGCCGTCGCGTCGCTGGGCTGGTCTCCCGACGCCGTCAGCGGCGTGATCGCGTCCGGCTGCGCGGACGCCGTCGAGGAGAAAGTCGACCTGCGGACAGTGTCCGGCCATGCCGACGTGACGCAGACGGCCCTCATGGACGCGGCGGTTGCGAGCGTGACGGGGACGGTGAGCGTCTCAGCTGGGGAGGCAAGCGTCAGCGTCCCGTTCGTTCCGGACGGCGAGACCGGCTTCCGGCTGCCCGTCGAGCCGGGGCGGGGCGTCTATGGCCTGACCATCGACCTCGACCTGACGGCCTCCCTGCGCATCCCCCTGCCGCCGCTGACGGAGCTGACCCACCACCCCGAGCGCACGGAGCCCTACACCGAGACGGTGCAGCTGCTCAGGCCGGGGATCACCAAGACCGTCAGCGAGACGGTGACGGTCGAGCATGACGACGGGACGACGACGGAGCATGTCGTCAGCGCCACGCTGTCGATCCCCGACGCCGTCGTCTCGAAGGATGTGACGGTCCACGTCGTTCAGCCGGAGCGGGTCGAGGCCGAGGTCACGGCGCGGCAGCCCATGACCCGCAGCCTCGCCGAGACCCTTGCGCTGCGCGGGAGCGTCTGGGCGGACGACGCCTTCGAGGAGCTGATCCTGCCTGAGCCTGAGCCCGAGGAGGAGCTCTCGGAGCAGGCGCCCGCGGACGACGGCCTGCTGGACTGGTTCATCGAGCGGGGATGGGAGTGGCCGTGGTAGGCCGCGCCGCAGCCCTGCTCCTGCTCCTGGGCGCGGTCCTCCTCTCAATGGGGGCTGCGTCCGAGGAGCGGGCGGCCATGCTGGCGGCCTTCGACCGGGCGCTCACGGCCATGGCCTACGCGGCGGCGGGACTCAGCGTCTTCGCCGTCGCGTGGGCCGGTTTTGTGCTGATGGCCGAGGGCGGAGGAGACCGGGGCGGGCGCGCGGGAAGCGCCGCCGCCCTGGCGGTTGCGGGCCTCGTCCTCGTCCTGTCGGCCAAGGGTCTTGCCGCGCTGCTCCGCAGCGGTCTGGTTCCCTTTCCAATGCCCTGATCAGGGCGGGCCTTCGCCCGATTCGTGGCGGCGTTCGCCGCCTCAGCATCCAGGAGTTGACCTATGAGAACGCCGATGCGCTTCCTTGGGAAGCGCGAGACCACGCGACAACAGACCGTCCCCGCCCGCGACGCCGCTTCTGACGGCCGGAGGCGACCGAGTTCTCCTGCGCCAGTTCCCCCAGCGTCGTCCGGCGAAGCGCAGCCCAAGCGACCGCCTGACCTTGGACAGTTCCTGATGCTCTCGCACGTGGAGGAGGATGGGCCGGTGCGGGCGGACGGCGCGAAACTCGCCGTCTTCGAGGCGGCGGGGGAGGAGCTTGATGAGCCGAGGATCGGGGCCTTCGCCGGCGCGCTCAACGCCCTCGACTTCCCCGTTCAGCTGCTCGTGCGCCAGCACCCGCCTCGCCTGGACACGCTGCGGGTGCGCCTCGCGGAGGCGGAGCCGGAGAACCTGCCGCCGCAGACGCGGGAGGCGTCAGAATCGCTCCGGCGGCTGCTGACGGAGCTGGAGACCCGTGACGGCGTTTTGGACCGCCGCTTCTACGCCGTCTGCGAGGCCGCTCACGCCGAGGAGCTGCGCGGGCCCCTTGCGCGGGCGGGCCTCTCGGTCCAGCGGCTGCGCGGACGCCCTCTACGGATGCTCCTGCGGGTCTCGGCGCTCGGCGGGACGCCTGCCGAGGGCGACGAAGACGCGCTTACGGAGATCGTGACAGGACGCCGCGAGGTCCGCGTTGGGGAGCGCCTCGTGCGCGCCCTGCATCTGGGCCGATGGCCCCGGGCCCTTGCCCCCGGCTTCCTGCAAGGCCTCATGGCTGCCGGCGCGCCCATGGACATCGCCATTCATCTGGGGCCGATCCCGTCCGAACAGGCGGCGCGGACGCTGGAGTGGCAGAAGGTCCGCTTCGAGTCGGCCCAGTCCCTCTCTCTCAAGCGGGGCCGCTCCCTCTCTCCGGAGGCCGAGATCGCCCTGGAAGACATCGCGCGGCTGCGCGACGAGGTGCAGCGGGGCAGGGAGCGGCTCTTCCATGCCTCCCTCTCCCTGACGCTCCACGCCGAGGACGCGGCGGCGCTGGAGGAGACGGCGCAGCGCGCCAGGGCCCACTTCGCCGCAACCCTCGGCGGACTCGACGGCCTGAGCTTCCGCCAGCGAGAGGGGATCGTTTCGACCCTCCCCCTCGGCCTCAACGCCGTCGCCTCCTGGCGCGCCCTTGACACGTCGTCAGTCGCGCGCCTCTTCCCCTTCTCTCCGCCGGATCTGGACGCGCGCCGCGGAACCCTCTACGGCGTCGACCTGCGCGCCTGCGCCCCGGTCGTCTACGACCCATGGGACGGCACGCATCTCAACGCCAACACCGCCGTCCTCGCCCGCTCGGGCAGCGGCAAGAGTTTCGCGACGAAGCTGGGCGTCCTGCGCGGGATCACGCGCGGCGTCCGCGCCTACGTCATCGACCTCGAGGGGGAATACGCCGACATGGCGCGCGCCGCCGGCGGGCGCGTCCTTTCCCCAGGCGTCCCCGGACAGGGCATGAACCCCTTCGTCATCGACCGGCGCGACCCGGAGGAGCTGCTGCAGCGGATCGGCAGCCTGCGTCGGCTGATCGAAGTCATGGTGGGCGAGCGCCTCGGCGCGGAGCGGCGCGCAGCCCTGGACCGTGCGCTCGCCGGCTACTACGAACACCCCCGCGAGCATGCCGGGTTCCAGGGCTTTCACGCCTTCCTCAGGGAGCAGGCGCCGGAGATCGCCCAGCTGCTCCGTCCCTTCGCCTCCGGCAGCCTCCGCAACATCCTCTCCGACGAGGGCGGCGACCTCCTTGCCGGAGAGGCCCTGGCGACCGTCTTCGACCTGCGGCTGCTGGAGCCCGAGCTGCGCCCCGCGGCCGCCATGGTCTGCACCGAGACGGTGTGGGCGGCGGCCGCTCGCGATCCGCGCCCCAGGCTCCTGGTCGTCGACGAGGTGTGGAGCATTATGCAACACCCGGAGGGGGCGGCCTTCATGGTCTCCATGGCCAAGCGCGCCCGCAAGCACCAGCTGGGGCTGCAGTTCATCACCCAGGACGTGCAGGACCTGCTCTCCGAGGATTCCTCGCGGGCCATCACCGGCCACTCCGGACGGGCCCTGCTGCAGAACGCCGCCTTCAAGCTCCTCCTGCAGCAGGACGCCGCCGCCATCAGAACCGTGGGCGACGCTTTTGACCTGCCTGAGGAGCTCCAGCGCCGGCTCCTCTCCTGCCCCCGCGGCGACGGGCTGCTGCTTGCCAGGGGGCGCCGCATTCCCCTCCGCATCGAGGCGACGCCGGAGGAGACGGCGATCATCGAGTGGCGTCCCGGGCGGCGGCGGGAGGACGGCAAGGAGGGCGGCGCATGAGGCTGGCATGGATCAAGCGGCTGCTGCGCGGTAGCGATGAGCACCCGCCGACGCTGCTGGAGGTTGCGCCGCCGCGAACCGGAGAGCGCACCCTGCTCGGCGTCGAGAACCTGCTCCAGTCCATCGCCCTTCCTGAGCCCTTCTCTCTCGAGATCGCCGGAACAGCCGACGGCGCGGCCCTCATGGTCCGCTGCATGGACGGGCAGTCCGTGCGCGGGCAGCTCGCCGCCCACTACCCCCAAGCCCGCATCCGCGAGATCCCGCCGGAGGATGATCCGCTCCGCCTGCGCGAGGACGAGCGGGCATGGGAGACGATCCTGCGGGTGGACGCCCCCGATTACGTCCCCCTGCGCGTCTTCAGAGACGACGACCTGCTCGACCCTGGCTCCGACCCCCTCATTGCCCTCATCGGCGCGCTTGCCGGCCTCAACGCGGGAGAGCGCGTCGTCTCCCGCCTGCTGCTGCGCTCCCTCGGCCCTGGTTGGTCGGAGGGGCGCCTGCGGCGAGCTCATGGGAGCGCCGTGCGGGAGCCCATCGATTCGTCCCACATCGCCCAGGCCCGCGCGCTTCAGCACGACGGCGTCATCCTGGCCGTCCTCGCCGCGGGGGCGTTCGCCGCGTTGAAGGCCTACCTCTGGGTCCAGGCGGGGGAGCTGTGGAGGGCTGGGCTGCTGGGGCTCGGCCTTGCCGCGGGGCTGGCTGCGGCGGGCTGGGTCTGGCGGCGGTGGAGGAAATCCCGCAGCAGGGTCTATGACCCGTTGCTGGTCAAGGAGAAGATCTCGCGCATCGCCTTCGACGCGGAGATCCGGCTGATCGCCGTCCTGCCCGCGGATGAGCACGTCCAGCGGGCGCGGGAGCTGCTCGCGCCGGTCATTGCCGCCTACCGCCACTACGACCACCCCGCAGGCGCGCGGTTCAAGGCAAGCGGGATCCGCCCCGTCGTCCCCAATCCCGCCGATCTGCGCCCGGCCGGCCCAAGACTCCTTGGCGGGCGCAGCGTGCTGGGGGTGCGGGAGGCCGCCTCCCTCTGGCATCCGCCCGGCGCAGCGGATGAGACGCCGTTCATCGAACGCGCAGGCGCGCGCACGCTCATCCCTGCGGCCAGGGGCGTCCGGTCGGGAGCGCTGGTGGGCGAGTCCGCCGGAGACTCCCGGCGGGAAGTCCGATTCCCCGACGATCTTCTGCGCCGCCACCACCTCTACATCGCCCGCACCCGCATGGGCAAGTCCACCCTCATGCAGCATCTCGTCGTCCACAGACTCCGGGAGAAGGCTGCGGGCAGAGACAACGCCGCCATTGTTGTCGTCGATCCTCACGCCGACCTGGTGGGCGCCATCCTCGGCCATGTGCCGGAGACCGTCGTGGACGCCGTGCGCCTCGTCGACCTCGCAGACGAGCGGGGCGCCGTCGGGATCAACCTCCTCGACGCGCGCGTCTTCCCGAACCGCGACCGGACGGCCGACTCCGTGACCCGCATCGCCCGCGGGCTCTGGGAGCAGTGGGGGCCGCGCATGCAGTCGATCCTCGAGCACACCGTCAAGAGCCTGCACGAGGCCAACACGACCCTGGAGGCCGGCGAACAGCGCACCCTCCTCGACGGCCTCAAAATGCTCTCCGACAGCAGCTTCCGCAACGACGTCCTCGCCCGAGTCGCCGACCCCTACCTGCTCGAATGGTGGGCCCGCGATTTCCTGGGCTGGCGGCGCGAGTATCAGGCCGATTCGATCGCCCCCGTGCAGACCCGCCTCTCCTACTACGCCTCCTCCAAGCGCGCTCGGGCCATCCTGGGCCAGCCCCGCTCCACCGTCGACATCCGCCGAACCATCCTCGATGGAGGCGTCCTGCTGGTCTCGGCCGCCCAGGGCGCCGTCGGGCGCGACGTCGCCGCGCTGGTGGGCGCGTCCCTCCTGAACCTGGTCGACGCCGTCATCCGCGAGCAGGAGTCCCTGCCGCCGGAGCGGCGCAGGGGCGCGCTGGTGGTGGTCGACGAGATGCAGACCATGCCCGGCGTCGACTACGAGGCCATGCTCTCCGAACTCGGCAAGTATGGCGCAAGTTTTGTCCTCGCCACCCAGAGCCTCGCCAAACTCGACGACCTCTCCCGCACGATGCAGGACACCCTCCTCGCCAACACCGGCTGTCTCGCCGTCTTCCAGGCGTCGGGGTCTGACGCCCGCCGGCTGGTCTGGGAGTTGGGCAGGGAGCGCGTCGGCGAGGAGGACATCGTCTCTCAGCCCGCCCACCGCTGCTACGTCCGCGCGACCGTCGGGACCGAGCGGCTCCCCGCCTTCTCGATGACCGTCCACAGGCCCGATCCGGGCGATCCGACCATCGCCGCCCGCATCCGCGCCGACGCGGCGGCCTACCTCACGCCGGCTGAGGAGATCGCAGGGCGGGAAGCGGAGATCCGCAGGATGGCGGAGGAGCGCCGCAGGGCGATCGAGGAGTCTCGCGCCTCGCCCTCGCTGCAGCCCCCGCCGAAGGCGTCTAAGGCTGAGCGCAAGCGGGTCCGATCCAAGCGCGCGCGGAAGCCGGATCCCGGCCAGACTGTGGACGGCAGGCAGGATGCAGTCGGAGAAGACTCCGCATGAAGGACGCGGAGCGCGGTCTGCTGCGCTTGCTGGCCGAGGCCCCCCTCCTCGACCGGCTGGAGGCGGCCGCCCTCTCCGGCTGGTCACGCGGCTTGGTCTACCGGACGATGCAGGCGCTGCGCGATCGGGGGCTTGTCGAGGGGCTGCGCCATGCAACGGAACACATTGCCTCGACGGTCCGCTACAGCCCCACGACCCCAGGGCTGCGCGTCCTTGCGCAGGAGGAAGGCGCGACCCTCGACGACCTGCTGCGGCGCTGCCCCGTCTCCGAGCAGTGGCGGCGCATCCTGCTTCACCGGCTGGACGGCGCCGCCGCGATCTACCGGCTGGCGGCAGCCCTCGCGAACATCGCGTTTCCCCTCCGCTTCCACTGGCGCAGGACCACGCCGGCCGACGCCTATGCCGTCCTTCCCGACGGGAGCGTCGTCGCCGTCCTGCGGCAGGGCAGAACCTCCGACAGGACCGGTTTCGCCCTGCGGCTCCGGCGGCTCATGCAGGGCCTTCGCCCCTCGGGCGCGCTCCTGCTCATGCCCGACGAGACCCGTCTGCGGCATGCCCGCCGGCTGCTGGAGCGCGCGCCCTTCCCCACAGCCCTCGCGCTGGAGCGCGACGCTATCGATGCCTCGCCGGACGCCCCCATCTGGCGGCTGCCGGCCGCACGCGGGTCCGCCGGTCTTGAGACCGTGCTCGGCCGCATGCCTCCCGGCGGCGTCCTTCCCGCAGAGCGGCACTTTGCGCAGCTCGCCCTGCCGCAGGGTCTCCCGCAGGTGCCCGATGGGGAGGATGCGCCCGGCTTCCTGTTGCCTGCCCTCCTGCGGCCCGCGCAGAAACGCGCTCTCGACGTCATCGCCGACTGGCCATGGATAGGACGCGATGGGTTGGCCGCGCTGCTGGGCGTCTCCCGCCCGCGCGCGTCGCAACTCATGGCGAGGTTGGAGCAGCTCGACCTCGCGCTCCGCTCCGGCGGGCGGCTCGTTCCCTCCGACCGGGGGCTGGCCCTGATCGCCCGCCGCGACCGCGCCTCCGTCGGCGCGGCGTGGCGGCGGTGGAGCGCAGGAACCGCAGACCTGCGCAACTGGCGCGATGTCCCCGGCAGCAGAAGCCGTCAACTGCTCCGGAACGCGGAGCACACCGCCGCCGTCCATGGCTTCATCGCGGTCCTCTCCCGCCAGGCCCCCCGCCTCGGTTGGACTGTCGAACAGCTCGACCCGCCCCAGCGCGCCTCCCGCTACTTCCGCGCCTCTGGGGCGCTGCGTTCCGTCCATCCCGACGCCTTCGGCATGCTCCGCAGGGACGGCGCGGTCTGGGCGTGGTTCCTGGAGTGGGAGCGGCGCGCCGTCCGGCCCAGGACCATGGCCGCCCGCCTCGCCCCCTACCTCCGCTACTACGCCGCAGGTCGGCCCATCGACGACCACGGAGTCCGGCCATTCGTCCTCGTCGTCTTCGAGGACGAGATCGCGGCGGCGCAGTTCCTCAGAGTCGCGGCGCAGGAACTTGCCCAAGCGCGGGTCGACCTGCCCCTGTTGGTCTCCCACGCCCGTCTGCTCGCCCGGCATGGGCCCCTCGGCAGGGCGTGGCTCGCCCCCGGTGGCGACGGCGGACCGATGCGGGCGCTGTCAGCATAGGGCAGACGAGAGGCAGGCGCGGCCGATGTCATAGTCCCAGGAGTCCCATCGTTATGCGCGCCCCCTCTTCGACTGCGAGCCGGATTTACTCGGAGAACGGAATCGGCCCGATGCCCGGATCCTCTCGCGTTGGGGTTGGCCTTGGGCCGGTCTGCCCGCACTCGACACGCCGGGACTTCTCCAGCGCCCATGCGCCCCACCGCCCTCCATACGCCGCGCTGTTCCCCTTGGCGCGGACGCTCACCTGGTAGGTGCTGTTGCACGGAAGATTCGAGATGGTGTAGCTCGTCTGGGTGGTCTGCGCCGTCCGCCGGTCGCTGAGCGTCCGGTAGCGGACCTCGTATTTCTCGACGTTGGAAAGGGCATTCCATGTTGCCTTGATGCCCCCTGAGCCCGCTGCCGCTAGCGTGAGGCCGCTGGGCGCCGGAGGGATGGGGATTGCCGTTGGCGTGGGGGTGGCTATAGGCGGTTCAATCATGTTGGCTTCGCCGATGTTCGAGTAAGTGATGTGTTTAATCTGATGTGGTGTTGATGTTGGCTGAGGGGCCGATGGGATCGGAGTCAATGGCCCGGGCGTTGGCGTAGGCCAACCGAGGGAAGTCTCCTTGCCTCGCAGCGGTCGGCCATTCGCGTCATACCAATACTCGTACTTCACCACGCCACGCAGTGGCTCGTTTCTCACGAAACTGTTGTACTTCTCTACTGACGATGCACTCGCGACAAACGACTCAAGCGATGCAGCCTCAGTGCTCGATTCACTGACATAACATGTGAGCACTGGGGCTATTGACGAACCGACGCTCATAATACTCCATGGGCCATAAACGCTAGGATTGGATTTCGACACACTACGGCGCGTATACAGTACTCCGTCTATATCTGTATAGTGCCACATGCCTAGCAGCGATCCGTCGTCGGCGTTCTCGGATATATATTCAGTAGTGTAGCCGCTGTTGGATGTGCTTCTACGAACAGTAGTCTTGATGCCGTCGTGCACGCGCACCGTTTCCTCGTCATACGGCAAGAAGCGATGGCTACAGTCTTCGGATGCTGTTAGAGATGGTTTTGGGCTTTGGGCCATAGCGAACACCACAGCCGTCGCGACAGCGATCGCAAATAATCCGCTGAAGCCTATCCACATCTTCTTCCGCATAATGAGCCTCTTCCTGCATCTCTATTTTAACGCGTCTGCAAGCCGTGTGATGAGTGAAGCGGGCGTGTCCTGCTCTGGGAGCATCAGCACGCCGTCCCGCAGCCCCATGCGCTCAGCCAGTGTGAGGAGCAGGAAGAGATGGGCGGCGCTGGGAACGACGCCCTGCCGCCATGCGCGGACGCGGTGGGGCTGCACGCCCAGCAGGCGGGCGATGGCCCTCCAGCAGAGCCCGCTCGCCTCCTTGAACAGCGCGAGCCGCTGCGGGAAGTCGTGGGGAAAGTCGAACACAACGCGCCGGTGGACCCTCCGCTGCACGCCCATGCTTCCTCCTATCGACCTATGCCGCCGCCGAGGATCGCGCCGAAACCGCCGGGAACGCGGGCGGCCAGCTGGATGAGGGCCCACAGCCCGTCGCCGCTGGGCTTCGCGCCCTTCCGCCAGCGGTGCACCTGGCGCGGGTCCACGCCCATGCACGCGGCCAGGGCCTCCCACGAGAGGCCTGATGCGTCCTTGAACGCGCCCAGCCGCACGGGGAAATCGTCGGGCAGCAACCCGTCCTCGAGTACAAGATGCGCCGGTAGCAACCCCGCCCTCACGATTGCGGCTCCAAGATGAAGAGATCGTCAAAGGACTCCAGCTCCAGCGCCTCGAGGAATCGACGCCGCGTCGGAGGAGATGGGCAACGAACGCCCGTCATCATCTGCGACAGATAGCCGGAGGAGACCCCGGCAAGGCGCGCAAGTTCGTTCTGAGTCAGGTTGCGCCGATTGAGCAGCTCCCATACCCGGTCGGGATTGAGCCGCGCCCGCGACGACGGTCTTCTGCGCTTCATGCCGCTTCCTCCTCCGCGCCGTCCTGCGCCGCAAGGCCGGCGCATTCAGGAGCGCCCTCATGGACTGAAACCTCCGGATACAGGTCCGGGTGGGCCAGGTAGTGACGCGCGATGAGGCGGGCAAGGATCCGCAGACCCTGAACCCGCAGCCGCTCCTGCTCTGTGGCCAATGACCGTTTTCTTCCGCCCATGCGCCTCTCCCCGTGCTACGCTGTCATATCGAGAACATATGTTCGCCAAGAGTCCACTCTACTGCTGCGCGCTTGCTGTAGCAATACGCCAATGGCGCTGACACAGGGTTGTTGACCCAATCACTTGCTGTGACGTATCACTGTCTGTACAACCTTGTAGCAGCATTCAAAGCAGTCGATAGGAGAACGGCATGGACGCGCGGGAGGACCGGCAGACGGAGGACGCGATCGCAGGCGAGGACCTGAGCGCCATGCTGCGGCGGCTGCGCGGGACCCTCAGCCTGCGGGAGGTCACCGCGCGGGTGGGGGCGTCCAGCTCCTACCTCTCCCAGATCGAACGGGGAGCGCGCCGTCCTGGCGCTAACCTGCTGCGGAAGCTGGCGGCGGCCTACAAGGTTGACCCTGAGGAACTGCTGCGGCAGGCCGGACGCCTGGGGCAACCCGATCCTGCCTCGGAGGAGGCGCTCAACGTGGAGCGCGCCTTCCAGTACGTGATCGCCGACCCCGCCTTCCGGGTGGGCACGCGCCCGGACGGGCCCCTCACGGTGAACGCCAAGCGGTTCATCGTCGAGATGTACGAGCGCTTCACCGGCAGGAGGCTGCTGGAATGAGCGAACCCACGCTGCGCGGCTTCTGCAGCCGCCTTCTGGACGGCAGACTCCCGAACCCGGAGCAGATGGCGGCGCGGTTCGTGGCGCATTTCGGGGTCTCGCCGCGCCCCAGCCTGGAGGAGCTGACGCTGCTCCTGGAGCGCGGGGGGTTCGGGACGCTCAGCGGCGGCCCGCTGGAGGGATTGAAGGGCGTTCACGCCAGCGCTCGGGACGGCGGCTACAACATCTTCTTCCGGGACGACCTCGGCGACGGGGCGCGCCGGCATACGGCGCTGCACGAGGCGTTCGAGATCATCCACGAGACGCTGTCTGACGCCCTGAACCCCGGCGCGCCGCGGAGGATGGTCTGCCCGGAGGCGGACCGGTTCGCGGCGGCCGTGCTGATGCAGCCGAAACCCTTCGCGGCCGACGCGGAGGCGAGTGGGCTGGACGTGGTCGCGCTGCAGCGGATGTACGGCTGCTCCTACGTCTCGGTGACGCTCCGGCTTGCGGAGGCGCTGCGGAAGCCCCCGCTGCTGACGGCGCTCTATGAGCGGGCGGAGCCCGGCCGTCCGGAGGAGTGGAATGCGTGCGCGGCGCTGCGGGCCAAGGCGGTCCGGCGCACCCAGGGATTTGGGACGCCCCATTCGCCGCTGCTCCACGGCGCGGGAGGGAGGATGCTGCAGCGGGGCAGGCCCATGCCCGCCGGATCGCTGGCGGTGCGGGCTGCGGAGACCGGGCAGCCCCAGTACGGCGAGGACGGCCTCGTTGCAGCTTCGGCGCGCCCCGTCCTGTGGGGCGGCAGGCTGGCCAAGGTCGCCGTCGTGGCCGTGCCGTATGCCGACCGGACGGCGCTCTGGCCTCGAGCGACATCAGGGGCTTCCCATCCGCGCCGCCACAGGGCAGCCTGTAGAGAGCAAGCGGTTCTGTGAGCAGACCAGAAATCCGGCAGGAGGGAACGGTAATGGATGACCCTATCGCCCTGAAGACGCTCTCTCACTACTCAAACGTTCCGAACAAGGTCTTCTCGCTCGACTATCGTGTTCCATGCGACACCGATCACAAGCCCGGAGGGCTCTGGCTGAGCGACGAGAGCGATTTCGGATGGGCTCAATTGGTCTCGGAGCTAGAGAGGAGTGGACGAAGGGACTGGGCGGATGGCGGCGAGCGATGGAAGCACAGGCGCGACTTCAAAATAGATCCAGGTGAACTCGCGCATATACGAGTGCTCAAGACTCCTGACGACTTCCGACAGTTCGAGGATGACTACCGAGAGCCGCGAGCAAGGGAATGCACGGTTAACGGTAAGACAGAATTTGGGTTCCACATTGAATGGAGTCGAGTCAAATCCGATTACAAAGGAATCTTGATTACCCCATATCAACCTGCCCTGTCTCACAGGAATGGATCCTCAGGGTTGCACTGGTACCGGTTTGACTGCGCCAGCGGATGCTTTTGGAACATATCATGCTTGCTTGACGCCAATGGGCGAAGGCTCATGAAGATGAACAGGCAGCGACAAGAGTGACAAGGAGGATGCAGAGTGAACAGCAGGATAGACCCCACCCTGATCCCCGCCGCGCTGTACGCGCGGGTCTCCAGCGACCGGCAGGACGTCGACCTCTCGGTGGCGGCCCAGCTGCGCGCCCTGCGCAACTACGCGGCCAACAACGGCTACATCGTCGCCCGCGAATATATCGATGAGGCCGAGAGCGGTCGCGTCGCCGACCGCCCCCAGTTCCGCCGCATGCTGGACGAGGCCGCGAAGCCCGACGCTCCCTTCCAGGAGATCCTCGTCTGGAAGTTCTCCCGCTTCACCCGGAAGCGTGAGCACGCCGTGGCCTTCAAGTCCATGCTCCGTCGCAGGGGCGTCCGCGTCGTCTCCATCACCGAGCATGCCGACGACACCCCGACCGGCAAATTGATGGAGGCGATCATCGAGAGCGTGGATGAGTTCTACAGCGAAAACCTTGCCCAAGAGGTGACGCGTGGAATGCGGGAGGCGGCCTCTCGGGGCTTCTGGGTGTCTCCCAAGGTTCCGCATGGCTACCGCAGAGCGCACGTGCAGGACGGGGCGAAGAAGCGCCCCCGGCTCGAGCTCAATCCTCCCCATGACGCCACGGTTCGCCGCATGTTCGACATGGCCCTACGCGGCAGGAGCGTCCTCGACATCGTCAAGACCCTCAACGCCGAGGGCATCCCGGCGCCGCAAGGACGACGCTGGCTGAAGTCGGTCGTGCACAAGATGTTGGTGAACGAGGCGTATACCGGCACGCTGGTCTGGGGAACCACCGCCAAGGACAAGGCTTCGCCGGTGCGTGTCGAGAACGCCTTCCCGGCCATCGTCTCGTCCCGGGAGTTCCGTCGGGCGCAGGGGTTGCTGAGGGAGAAGGCTCCCAAGGCCGCGCATCCCCGCCGGGTCGCCAGCCCCTATCTGCTCAGCGGCCTGGCCAAGTGCGCCGCCTGCGGCGGCGCCATGACCGCTTCGGAGGCCAAGGGCGGGAGGTACACCTACTACGTGTGCCAGTCGCTGCTCAAGCAGGGAGAGGGCGCATGCTCCACTCCTCGGCTCAGCGCTCCACGCTTCGAGCAGCTGATCATCAGTCAGCTCCGCGACCACATTCTCACCGAGTCCAACATCCGCGACCTGGTGCGGCTGGTGGATGAGGAGATGGATGGCGCGGCGCGCGAGGAGCGGCAGCGGCTGGAGACCATCGAAACTGAGCTTGGCGAGGTGAAGCGCCGGCTCATGCGCATCTGGGAGATCGTGGAGACCACCGACATCGAGATGGCTGACGCGGCAGAGCGCATCAGGGAGCACCGCGAACGGCAGCAGCAGCTGGAGGCGGCTGCCGAAGAAGCTCGCGCTATGCTAGCGGAGCGTCGACAGTTTCTGGACAGCGCCGACGTGGTGGCGGCCTACGCTGCGGAGATGAGCGAGTTTCTGCGGAGCAGCGAACTGACGGAGACTAAGGCGTTTGTCCGGTCGTTCGTGAAGGAGGTCTCGGTCAAGTCGGGCAGCGCGGCCATCGTCTACACGATCCCCACGCCCAAGGACAGTCCTCTTGCTGGCGGAGACATCGCCGAGGTCGCCCTGAGCAGGGCCGTTCGCAGAACAGTACCCAGTGGTGGGGAAGGAGGGACTCGAACCCTCATGCCCGTAGGCACATGGTCCTAAGCCATGCGCGTCTGCCGTTCCGCCACTTCCCCGCGCGGCGCGTCTCTCGTAGCTTACAATACTGCTCCGCGGGCGGCTGCAACCTCGCTGCTCGGGCAGGGGGCGTGTCGCTGGGGCGAGTCCTCGCGCAGGGGCCGCCCGGACTGTAAAGTACATCTTTGGCGCGACTCCCTAAAGAGGGAGACGCCGCATAGCCGCATAGTGAAGAGAGAGGGGGCTGCGATGGCTGTTCAGATCGCAAATGTGACGCTTGAGAACGCGGAAGAGAAGTTCGTGGAGATGAGCCACGGCGTTACGCGGTACATCGACGCGGGCGAGGGATTCCCGACGATTCTCGTCCACGGCGTGGGCTACGCGGAGGGCGCGCACAACTGGCTGCTGAACATCGGGCCGCTCTCGCAGCGCCTGCGCGTGATTGCCGTCGACGCTCTGGCGTGGGGCAAGGGCGAGGGGTGGCTGCAACAGGAGTACTCGTTCGCCTACCTGGTCGATTTCGTGCGGGAGTTCCAGGACGCTCTTGGCCTTGTGCGGACCAACCTTGTGGGGCACTCGATGGGCGGCTGGATTGCGTCGCTCTTCGGCTACGAGAGTCCTCACCGGCTCAACAAGCTTGTGCTCGTGGCGAGCGGCGGGGCTATGCCGCGTCAGCTGCGGAGTATGGTCGAGTTCAAGCCGCCGACGCGCGATGAGCTGCTGGCGGCGTTGCGGAGCCGTGTGAAGGCGGACGTCGATCTCGAGGCGCTTGCGGACTACCAGCATGCGCTGACGCAGAACCCGGAGCGGCTGGCGGCGTACCAGCGCGTGCTGAACCATATGAACAATATGGAGACGCGGAGCCGGTACAACACGGTGCGCCGCTTCCCCCACATCCCCGTGCCGACGCTTGTAGTCTGGGGCGAGCGCGACGAGGTGAACGCGCTGGAGATGGGGCAGATGACGCATGAGGGCATCCCCGGCTCGAAGATGGCCGTCTTCGATTGCGGCCACTTTATTCCCACCGAGGCGCCCGACGAGCTGAACGCCGCGCTTCTCGAGTTCCTGCCCGACTAGCGCGGCGCCGGGGCCGTTGTCGTTGCTTGGGGCGCGGGGCGCGGGGCGCAGGACGGGCTGCGCCTACTCCAGCACGTCGATGCGGAAGAGCCAGCTGCCGGCGACGCGAGCGTCCAGCTGGTCGAGCGCGTCCTCTTTCTCGAGTATCTGCGCGAGGAGCGCGCGCTTCTCCTCCGGGTCGCGCACCGGGGTCGCGCGGACAGCGAGATCGCGCTCCACGCTCTGCTTGAGGTGGTAGGTGAACTCCGGGTTGGCGAGCAGGTTCGCCGCCCAGTCGCGCGTTCCCGGGTTGTTCGAGAGGTAGATCTGGCCGTCGATCTGGCGGAGCCGCACCTCCTTGCGGCGGGCGGCGCCGGTCTTGCGTCCGGTGGTTGTGATGTCGACCAGGCGGTCGTTTTCGAGCGCGTTGCGAGCGTCGGCGTCCAAAGGGAGCCTCCTGCGTGGAGTTAGCGTTGCGTCGGCGCGCGGACTTCTACCGCGAGGCGGAGCTGGGCGTCGTGTAGGTGTGCGTGATGACCTCCCACACGTGGCCGTCCTCGCACTCGAAGTAGAAGCCGCGGCCCTGATGCTTGTAGTTGATCTCGCCGTCCGTGCGCGATCCCGGCCCGCTGCCGAAAGCGATCCCCTCGTCCTTCACGCGCTGCAGTATCGAGTCGAACTCGTCGTCGGAGGCGAGGAAGGCGTAGTGGTGGGAGCGCGGCTCGTCGGCGTTGTCGAAGTCGAGCGTGAGCTTGTCGTTGATCTTGACAGGCGCGAAGTGTCCCCAGGGGCCGTCGTAGCTCAGTCCGAAGATGCGGGCGATGAACTGAGCGGATTTCACCTTGTCGCGGGCAGGGACGATGGTGTGGTCGAGCTGAAGCGGCATGAAAGGCCTCCTTACGTCAATCGCACGTCGTATTGGAGCAAGTACAGCATACGCCGACAGGCAAGCGCGCGTTAGCCGGCGTTCGGCTAACGGCTATGCCGCGGCAATGGTAGGCTACGGGCAGCGCTCCAAGCGCGCGGCAGGATTCACCATGATCATCGATATGCACACGCACATAGTTCCGCAGGACTTCCCGTTCGCGCCGGAGCGGCCCTCGGGCGACGCCTTCCCCTCTATGGCGCCGAAGGACGCGGAGCGCTCGGCCATTATGATTGGCGGGCGCGAGTACCGTACGGTGCGCAACGTGTGCTGGGACGCCTCGAAACGCGCGGCGGAGATGATGGGCGAGGGGACGGACAAGCAGGCGCTGTCGCCGTTGCCCGAGCTGCTGATGTACCACCTCGACCCCAGGGACGGCGCCGATTTGGCGCGGCATCTGAACGAGACGATAGCCGGCATGGTCGCCGCCGAGCCCGACCGTTTCTACGGGCTTGGCTCCGCGCCGATGCAGGACATCGAGCTGGCCGTCGCCGAACTGCGCGTGATCAAGGAGCTTGGCCTGCACGGCGTCGAGATACGCTCGAACATCGAGGGGATGAGCCTGGGCGAGGAGCGGTTCCGCCCCTTCTTTCGCGAGGCGGCGGCGCTGGGGCTTGCCGTATTCCCTCATGCGAACCGCCCGACGTTCGCCGATCGGCTGGCGCACATTCCGGCAGTCGTTGCGGACGCGCCGTTGGGGTTCCCGATAGAGTCGGGGCTGGCGGGCGCCTCGATCATCTGGAGCGGCCTGCTGGAGGAGCTGCCGGAGCTACGGGTCTGCATCAGCCACGGCGGCGGCGTTCTGACGCAGCTGCTGGCGCGGAGCGACGAGAACTGGCGCACTCGTGAGCCGGTGCGGAAGCTTCTGCCGCGCGCGCCGATGGAGTACGCGTCGATGCTCTACTACGACGATATGGCGTTCGGCACGGCGCCCCTGCGCTATCTGATCGACCAGGTCGGGGCGAGTCAGGTGATGATCGGCTCCGACTGGCAGGGGGCCGGCCCCAAGTCGCCGTCGCCGGAGGAGGAGTTCGCGGCGCTCGGCCTCAGCGCCGACGAGCGCGACCTCATCGGCTGGCGGAACGCGCTGCGGTTCCTGGGGGCGGACTGAGGACGGACTGAAGGGCGGACCGAGGCGCCGCGTTCGCACTGAGACGCGCCGCGCGTCCGGGGAAGATTCCTGATTCCGGTATGGGCCGGCCCGTCGTTCATAGCGGCGTCAAGAGCACAGCCTGCGGCTGAGCGAGAGGGGCGGCGCCCCTCACGGATGAGGCGGTGGGCTGCCTCTCTATGCGCGGCTGTCGCCGGTGTAGGAGGACGTTCGCCCCGGGCCGACGAACCTGTCGCCGTCGACGGTGGCGATCTCCTCCGCGGGAAGGATTGCCTCCTGCCCAACCTCGGCGTCGGCGCCGCCCAGCACCTCGATGTAGCGCACGTTCGCGCTGGCGCCGTCGGCGCTGGCCTGCAGCAGCTCCACAACGTCGCCGCTCATCGTCACGAGGCGCGCGCCGGCCTCTAGTCCTTGTACGTTCATCTCTCTTCTCCCGGCCCTCTCTCCCGCCGGAGGAGAGAGGGCGCAGCGCGGTTTAGCCCGGGGACACTTCCACGGTGGTTTTGGCGGATTGCGGGAAGGGCGGCGGGAGGGGCGCGCCGATCCGCTTGGCGTACTCGAGGTTGAGCGGGTTGAACTTACCGGAAGAGCCTGCGGCGATCGCCTCGCCGCGGCGGTGCGGGTTCTTGGGCACTGCGGTCTTGCCCTGGATGACCTCGTCGTCCATCCGGTCGAACGGCATCCAGAGGATGTCGTTCCTGGCGGGGTCGCGGAAGGTGTTCATCGGGTCGCCGCCGTCTTCCACGATCTGCATCTGCTCCATCAGCATGCGGCGGAAGAGGATGATGCCGATGTCCGACTGGCCGAGCTTTTCGAGGTAGCGGCGGGTGCGGGGGCCCTGGGACGTCCAGGCGAAGTGGTCCTGCCCGCTGTTGTTGTCGAGCTGGCCCCAGATGGGCTGGTTGTTTCCGTCGACGCCTGCGATCGGGACGTGGTAGACGGGGATCTCGTCCTCGCGCTGGTTCGGGTTTTCGCCTTCCCGCGGCCAGTCGGAGTAGTAGTAGACGTAGTAGGTGTGAGTGTCGTCCATGGGCACCCGTATCTGGAAGTCGTGGCCTCCGGTGCCGGACTCGAGGTTGGGGAAGAGGATGGGGTGCCCGTACTTCCACCCGATGGACTCCTCCTGCTCCTCGCCTTCGAGCCAGCGGTGCTTGAGGACGCCGTGCTCGAAGCGGCTGCACGAGGCGGAGATGTGCCGCATTGTGCGTCCCGCCTTGCGCCAGTACTCGAATTCGTCGTTCGGTTCGGGCGCGCGCTTGCCGTAGATGTCGCCGCGGTGCTTGAGCACGCCTATCCGCTCGAGGGCGTACTTGGAAAAGTAGCCGTGGAGGTACTCGGCGTGGATCGGGTCGAGCGAGTTCTCCATAATCTGGAGCCAGTTGCAGGTGACGACCGTCCACCCGATGCTGCGGACGCGGCCCTCTTCGACGAAGGGGTAGTAGTGCGGGAGCAGCGGCGCCGGCTCGGGGCCGAGGTAGGCGAACACGAGGCCGCCGAGCGTCTGCACGGGGTAAGCCTTCATGCGGACGCGTTGCGGGAACGTCGAGTCAGGAGGCTCGGCAGGCATTTCGAGGCATTGGCCGGTCTCGTCGTACAGCCAGCCGTGGTACGGGCAACGGAGGCCCCTGGGCTCGGGGATGCCCCAGAGCATGTTGACTCTGCGGTGCGCGCAGGATGCGTCGATGAGGCCGAATGTCCCGCCCTCGTCCTTGTAGAGCACGAGATCCTCGCCGAGCAGGCGGATGGCTTTGGTGGGGTTGTCGTTGAACTCCGAGACGCCGGCGATGGGCTGCCAGTAGCGGCGCATCAGTTCGCCCATTGGCGTGCCCGGCCCTACGAGGGTGAGCCTGTCGTTCTGCTCCGGCGTTAGCATGACTCTTTCTCCCTTACGAGCTTTACGAGGCCCCGCCTTGGCGGTTTTGCAGCCGCAGATTGCCACGCGCGCGCGCCCGCGTCAAACGTAGCAGTACCGCGTCGTTTCACGCGGAGGGCGGCTATCCGGCTACCGGCGACCCGTGGTGGTGCGCGAGCAGCCATCGCCCCTCGCGCAGGACGAAGATGTTGGTGGCCTCGACGCGGGCGTCCATCACGCGCCCGTTAACGACGGACGTCAGGTTCTCGGCGCATGTCGCCCATCCGACGCTTCCGTCGACGCTGGCTTCGGCCTCGGTGATAGCGAACGTCATCATCGCGGCGCCTGAGAATATCTGCTCCCAGCTCTGCATCACCTCGAACCATCCCGAAAGCAGGGCCCAGCCCGGATGCGTGCAGGTCACGACATCGCCCCTCGACCACACAGCCTCCATACGCGTAATGTCCAGCGAACTGAAGGCGTCGTAGAACGCCTGGTTGGCGGCGAGCACCGCCTCTTGTTGCGCGTCGTTTGCAGGCATAGCGCTACGCACTGTATCACGGAGCGGCGGGCGTCGAGAGCCGACGGTGTATGATGCCGAGCGCGCAAGAGCGCTGCGCCAAGCGTCCGCGCAGCGTTCTCCCTGCATATAGGGGAGACGCCCAACCGGCGCAAATCGGCGCAACCGGCGCAGAGGAAGGGGGACAACTATGCCAGGGTTCGATATCACCGACCGGGTCGCCATCGTAACGGGAGGCTCACAAGGGTTCGGCAAGGCCATCGCCCTGCGGTTGGCCCACCAGGGGGCGAACATCGTAGTCGCCGCCCGGGATCCCGAAGAGGTGACTGTGGGGCGGGAGCGTCCGCATGCGCCCGTTCACCCGGTCGTCGACGAGGTGCGCGCTATCGGAAGCCGCGCCCTCGGCGTAACGGCGGACGTGCGGGAACAGTCCGAGGTGGATGGCCTGATCGCGAAGACGATGGACGAGTTCGGGCGGATCGACATCCTCGTGAATGTCGTCGGCGGGAGCTGGGGCGAGACGTTCCGGTCGGGGCCCCTGATGGAGCTGGAGCCGCAGGACTTCATCGAGTGCTACCGGGTCAACGTGCTCACGGCGTTTATGTGCTCGAAAGCGGCGCAGCCGATTATGAAGGCGCAAGGGAAGGGCGCCATCGTGAACATCGCATCCGGCGCGGGCGTCAACCCCGGTACGGGCCAGGCGTCGTACGGCGCGGCGAAGGCGGCGGTCATCAATATGTCGAAATCGATGGCCTACGAATGGGCGCCGGAAGTCCGGGTGAACTCCATCGCGCTGGGCGGCATCGAGACTCCGCATCGCCCGATGTGGCACGAGAGCGTCCGCTCGACCACGACGGTGCGGAGCGCGATGGGGCGGCTGGGCACTCCCGATGAGCATGCGGGCACGGTCGCCTGGCTCGTATCCGATGCTGCAGGCTATATGAACGGCGCCACTATCGAGGCTGACGGGGGACGGAGGTAGCGCAGGGTTGTCCGCTCCGGCGCCGGGAGTGCGCCGCGCTTGCTCGCTGCGGAACGATCGCAGCGGGAGTCAGGACGCGATTAGCGCGCCGACGGCTGCTGTGAGGAGGACTACCAGCCATGGAGGCGTTCTCCAGAACGCCAGCAGAGCGAACGCGGCAGCCGCCAGCGCGAAATCCTCGCGCGCCTTGATTGCGCCGGTCCACACCGGGTCGTAGAGAGCGGCGAGGAGGAGCCCTACTACTGCGGCGTTGACGCCCATAAGCGCCTGCCTTGCCCGCGCAACCCGGCGTAGCTGCTCCCAGAACGGCAGCACTCCGAGCACCAGCAGAAAGGACGGCAGGAAGATTGCTGCGAGCGCAAGGAGGCCGCCGAGCCACTGTGGGGTCAAAATCCCCATCGCCGTCCCAAGATAGGCCGAGAACGTGAAGAGAGGGCCCGGCACAGCCTGCGCCGCGCCGTATCCCGCTACGAACGCGTCCTGCGTCACCCAGCCGGGCGGAACCACTTCCGCCTCCAGTAGCGGCAGTACGACGTGACCTCCGCCGAATACGAGCGATCCGGATCGGTAGAAGCTGTCCGCCACAGCAATGAGCGTACTGTCCGTGAGGCGGCTCGCTGCGGGTAGGGCGAGCAGAAGAACGAGGAACACGATCAGCGCCGCCGCCCCGACGCGCGCTCCGGGCCGCCTGCCGGCCTCGCCCGACTGTCTCGCCTCCGGAGGGCGCAGAAACGCCAGGCCAAGCGCGGCGCCTCCCGCAATCACGGCCAGCTGCGCCGCGATGCCGCCTGTCGCAAGGACTCCGACCGTCGCGAGCACGGCGATGGCGATTCGCGGCTTGTCGGGGGCGAGGGTTTTTCCCATGCCCCACAGCGCCAGGGCGACCACCGCAACTGCTACGACCTTCAAGCCGTGCAGCCAGTCGATTGCCTGCCCGTCGAACTCGCGCACGCCGTACGCGAACAGCATCAGTGCGAGCGCGGATGGGAAGGTGAAGCCCAACCAGGCCGCGAAGCCGCCCGCTATGCCGGCGCGCCTGACGCCCACGGCTATTCCGAGCTGACTGCTCGCCGGGCCGGGGAGGAACCGACAGAGCGCGACGAGCTCCCCGAAGCTCTCCTCGTCGAGCCACCGGCGCCGGGCGACGTACTCCTGGCGAAAGTAGCCGATGTGAGCGATGGGGCCGCCGAACGATGTAAGCCCGAGGCGAGTCGCGACCAGCAAGACTTCCCATACGCTGCTCATCGAGCTAAACCGCCGCGGAGCGCGCGCTCGACTGCCGGGCCAAACGTCCAGCGGGTCACAGCCCCAGCAGTCTCGCCATCCGGAGCTTGTGGTGGGTAGGGCCGCCGAGGTGCAGGCTGGCGAATCGTGAGCGTTTCGTGTGGTGTGTCAGCCCGTAGTCGAGATCCATGCCGGCGCCGGCGTGCACGTAGTGCGAGTTTTCGCAAGCCCGGGGGAAGGCCTCGCTCGCGATGGCTTTCGCCATCGACACGGAGACTGCGGCGTCCGGCTTGCCTGAGTCGAGCTTCCACAGCGCTTCGTAGGCGCTCCATCGAATGGCGTCGGCGTCGTTGAGGGCGGCGATGACGAGGTCTTGCACTCGCTGGAACGTTCCGATAGGGACGCCGAACGCGATGCGAGTTTTCGAGTACTCGATCGCCATATCTGCGACGCGCTGCGCGCCGCCGAGCATTGCGGCGCAGAGCAGGGCAGCAGCCTTGTCGGCAGCGCGCTCTATGGCCGGCCACGCGTCGCCGCTGCTCAGGAGCGCATCTTCGCCGAGCGCGACTCCGTTCAGCGCCGCCTCGCAGACCGGCTCTCCGAGCCAGCCGGACTGCCGTCGCACTGCGAGCCCGGGAGCGTCCGCTGGAACGCGGAAGACTGCAATTCGGGAGGGCTGCTCTGCGCTTCGCGCGACAACGAGCAGCTCGTCCGCGATGTGCGCGTACGGAACGAACGATTTGACGCCCCGCAGGACGTATCCGCCGTCTGCAGCCCCGGCTGCCGTTGCGATGTTGGCGGGCTCCCAACCGTAGTCGGGTTCAGTGAGGGCGACGACGGCGAGGCGTTCGCCGGCGGCGAGCGCGCGAAGCTCCGCGTCCCCTGCGTCGAGTTCGCTGAGCAGGTAAGCGGCGAACGTGTGGGCGAGCAGAGGGCTGGGCGTAGCGCCCTCGCCGAGCGCTTCGAATACGACGGCGAAGTCCATCAGCGTTGAGGCTGCGCCGCCGTGGGCCTCGTCGACAGCCATGGCCGGGAGGCCGATGTCGATCATCGAACCCCACAGCTCGCGCGAAAAGCCGGAGGGGCTGTCGTCGATCTCGCGGACGCGGGCTTTGGGCGCCTCGTTGGCGACGAACGACCGGACGGCGTCGAGGAGCATCAGCTGGGTGTCGGTGTAGGAGAGGTCCATAGCTAGCCGGTGTGTTCCGTAGCGGTGGGAGGCGTAGGGGCGGCGCGCTCCGGAGTGCGGCTGATTCCGAGCCGGCGGGCCATAATGAGGCGCATAATCTCGGGAGTGCCGCCGGGGTGAGTCCAGGCGAGATTGCGGCGCTGGCGCACCTCGGCTGCGCCGTCGTTGGGCGCGCCTGGGTCTGCGGCGTCGAGGAGGGCTGCGGGGCCCATAATCTCGCGCTCGCGGTTGGCGTTGCGCACCTTGAACTCCTTGCGCCAGAGGGCGCTTTGAGGCCCGTGGTACGTCATCTCCCGTTTCGTCACATACATCCAGAAATTGCGGGCGGCCAGCAGCCGGTTGATGTTGCTCTCGATGTAGCAGTCGATGGCGGCGATGCGCGCTACCGGGTCATCGGCGAGCGGACTTCCGCCGCGCGCAGCCGTGCGGAGCGTATCGAAGAGCTCTTCGATGTCGAGGTCGGGGGCGAACGGCGCGCCGCGCCCTCCGTGTTCCTGTTCGAGGGTTGTGGCTGCGACCTGCCAACCCTCGGTCTCGCCTCCGAGCAGGTGGTCGGCGGGCACGCGGGCGTCGTCGAAGTAGATGAACTTCTGGCCGGGGCCGTTGAGCAGCGTCATCTGCTCGATCGTTACGCCGGGGGTGGGGACGGGTATGAGGAAGTAGCCGAGGTTGCGGCGCCGTTCGCCGCCGGGGACGGTTACGAAAGGCCCGAACAGGAGGTCGGGCGTCCGCAGGCCGGTGATGAACAGCTTGTGCCCGTTCAGCGTCCACTCGTCGTCGTCGCGCACTGCCGGGCTTGAAATCGACGCGAGGTCGGAGCCGGCGTGCGATTCGCTGAACGTCTGGTAGGCGATGGTCTCGCCGCTGAGCAGGCCGGGGAGGAACTTGCGCTTCTGCTCCTCCGTGCCCCATACGAGAATGGAGGGCAGGACGAGTCCGTTAGAGAAGTGGGGCGGAATGCGGCGGCGGGCGAGTTCGGCGGCGATGACCATCTCGTGGTCGCCGGTGAGTCCTCCGCCGCCGTACTCGGCAGGGTAGGTGGGGTAGAGCCAGCCCTTGCGTCCGAGGGCCCGGTGCACTTCGCGGAAGTAGGCGTAGGCGTCATCGTCGATGGACTCGGGGTCGCGCGGGGCGCGCCGTTCCGGGTTGACATTGGCGTCGAGCCAGGCCCGCACTTCGTCGCGGAACTGCAGCTGCTCCGGGGTGTAGGCGTATTCGAAGTCCATAGCGCTGGTTTCCCTGTCCCGCCCTGAGAGGGTTGGGGAGGAGGCTCCCACAGCATAAGATACTACGCGACCCGGCGTAAGGAGAGCGCACTTATGTCACGATTGCCCCAGGTTGCCCGCGAGAGTCTGTCGCCCGAAGATCAGGCCCACTTCGACTATGTGGCGGGGAGCCGCGGAGAGGTGCGCGGCCCGTTCCTGATTCTGCTGAACAGCCCCGACGTCGCCGAGCGCATAGCCCACGTCGGCACGTACATCCGGTTCGAGAACACGCTGGCGCCGGCGCTGCGCGAGCTCGCGATCCTGACTGTCGCGCGGGAATGGAACTGTCAGTACGAGTGGACTGCGCATCAGCCCATCGCCGAGAGCGAAGGCGCGAGACCGGAGGCGATCGCCGCAGTGCGCGACCGGACTGCGCCCGACGGCCTGACGGACGACGAGGCAATGGTGTTCTCGTACGCCAGCGCGCTGCTGGAGAAGGGACGCATTCCCGACGACGTTTTTCAGCGGGCCCACGACGCGCTTGGCACGCGGACGGTAACCGACCTGACGGCGACGGTCGGTTACTACTCGATGCTCGCGTGCGCGCTGAACGCCGCCCAGGTCGTTCCGGAGGAGGGGAAGGCCTGGCTCCTGCCGGATGCGACGTACTGAGGGCGGGAGACGCTCGCCCTCGCCTGAAGGACGCCAAAGCCAAAAGAGCGCTGAGACAGCAATGAGACAGAGAAGCGGCCCTCCCTCCCGCGCGGGAGGGAGGGCCGCTTCTCTGCTTAACGCTTTAGCGCCTGAAATTCCGCCGCCGCTAGCTCCTGTTGCTGGCTACGACGTCCTCTGCGTGGCTGTCCCAGCTGGAGAGGACGCTTTGGATGTCCTCTTTCAGCTGCTCGCTTTCGCCGGCCTGAGCGGTTACGTACTTCGAGATGCGGCTGACCTCCTGCAGCGAGGGCCATCGCTCGAGGGGCAGCTCGATGCTCGCGTTGCGCTCGGGGTCGCGGATGACGTTGATCGGGTCGCCGCCGTCCTCGACGATCTGCATCTGCTCGGCGAGCTGTTTGCGCTGCAGGATGATGCCGCGGTCGGACTCGCCGAGCTTCTCGCGGACGCGGTCGGCGTTCGGCCCCTGGGTGATCCAGGCGACGAAGTCCTGGTGGTTGACGAGGTCGGGGATGAGAGCGCCGGACTCATCGTAGAGGGGGACGATGAAGTGCGGGATCTTCTCCTGCTTTGGAAGAGTCGCGCCCGGGGCGGCCTTGTAGAAGAACCAGGTGATGTGCAGCGTGCTCGTGTCGTCGATGGGAGTGCGGTACTGGAAGTTGCACTTAACGCCGTCGCCAACGAACAGAATGTTGGGGAAGAGCGCCGGATGGCCGACCTTCCAGTCGTGGTCTTCCTCGGAGGTGCCCTCGACGACGCGGCGCTTGATGATGCCGTGTTCGAACTCGGAGAAGCCTATCTTCTTGTGGTTTCGCGGAATGATGGGGGAGAGGTCAGCCTCGCCGCCGAGTTTGACCGCCTTCTCGCGCTGCTGCACGACGCCCCAGTAGCCGTGAAGCCACTCGAGGTGAACGGGGTCGTGGGAGTTCTCCTGGCACTGGAGCCAGTTGCAAGGCAGCTCGGCGATGCCGATGTCGGAGTAGCCGTTCTCCCAGGTGTAGGGCTCCCACATCGGGATGAGGGGAGCGGGGGCAGGCCCCATGTAGGCCCACAGCAGGCCGGCCATCTCCTGCACGGGGTAGCCGGCGATCTTCACCTTCTCCTTGAAGCGTCCGTCGGGATGGACGGTCTCCTCGAAGGGCTGCTCGATGCACTGGCCGGTCTCGTCCATCATCCAGCCGTGGTACATACAGCGGAGGCCGTTCTCCTCGGGGATTCCGTAGGAGAGGTCGACGCGGCGGTGGGGGCAGAAGCGGTCGATGAGGCCGAGCGTCCCGGACTTGTCCTTGTAGAGGACGAGGTCTTCGCCGAGGAGCCGCACAGGCTTGGTGGGCTTGTCGTCGAGTTCAGAGGCGGCGGCGAAGGGATGCCAGTAACGGCGCATCAGCTCGCCTCCGGGGGTGCCGGGGCCTACTTGAGTCAAGCGTTCGTTGTCTTGCGCGGAGAGCATCGCGTTCCTCCCGATGCAGGCTGTTAGCCGGGATTGTAGCACGGCCCGTGCAGGGCGCTATGAAGTTGTTGAGTACGTCGAGGATCGCTTTTGGCTGGTTGGTCATACGGAAATGCCATTGCCCGAACCCGCCGACGCTGTTGACGGCGCGTATCCATTCCTCCATAGCGCTGTGCTTTGCCCGCACCTCGTCGTCGATCTGCCCTTTGGTTTCGACGATGAGCATATCGCCGTTCTTTAGCCGGACGAGGAAGTCGGGGCGGTAGTTGTGCACCGCGCCCCTGTGCAGGTACGTGACCTCGAATCCGATGCGCTCGTTGCGCACCCAGGCGTCGACGTTACTACTCTGGTCGATGGCAGAGGCATCGGAGGCTTCCCAGGCGCTGTCAAGCACACAGACGTTGAGATGCGAACGCGTCGCCGGTGTACAGGGACGTCCGGTGCGCCACGGATGCATACCGCCGGTGCTGCGCACAGGCCGCTCCCTGTCGAGAATGAGTTCCAGCGCTTCGGCGTTCTCATAGCGCACAGCGGCGGTGATGTGCTGCACTACGCTGCTCATCTTCAGGATGAGGACGAGACGACGCATCACCGGGTCGCGCGTATACACTTCGGGGAGTATGCGTAACCTGTCCGACTGGATGAACAGCTCTGTGAGCCGCACGAGTTGCGCGAGCAACGCTGCCTGGTTCCCCCGCCAAGCCTCCTTCATTTGATCGAACGACTGCCGCGCCGCGTCGAAAATGGCGGTCTGTTCCCGTGCTTGCTCCGCCCACTCCCTGAGCTTGATATCGGTGATACGCGAAAGGTCGGCCTTGCCGTCTACGACGATCGCCGCGAGCCCGGCTTCCGTTATGGCGGTTCCCGCGTCAAGCATCAGCGGTTCCGCAGTTGCGATATCCAGCGTCAGCGCGGGTCGCAGGACGTGCTCGATGCGGAGCACGTTGGGCCAGCATATCTCGTACTGCGACTTCTCGGGGACGGCGCGCACCAGCGTCTTGGGCGGCGAGGGAGGATTCGGCGGGACGGTCTTCGGATCGTGAGGCAGAAACTCGAATGGGACCCCGAAGACGTTGACCTCCTCAGGGTCAAGCAATCCTGTCTGCTTGTTCACATCATACGACGTGCGTCGCAATCCACGCCCCACCACCTGCTCACAGAGCAGCTGGCTCGAGAACGCCCGCAGCCCCATAATGTGCGTCACCGTCTTGGCGTCCCAGCCTTCACTGAGCATCGATACCGAGACGACATGACGAACCTGCTCCCCAGGCTCTCCGAGCTTGCCGACCGTGTCGACCTTTCTTCGCAACTGCTCTGCAGCTTTCTCTTGCGGGAGTTTCCGGTCCGCCTTTGGCTTGTCTTCTTCCTCAGTGATTTCGTCTTCGTTGTAGCTGTGATGAGAGTCGGGCGCAAGCTCGATGGCCTCATCGCGTTCTTCAACGGTTTTTAGCACTTTTGAATCGATGTGCAGCGTGTGTTCAGGGCTGCATAAATCGAGAGGAATAGAACTGATAGTCTTGTGGTCAAAGGCGTGCTTGATTCGGGCCGCAGTCTCCGTGCGGTTGCATACGGTGATCATCACCGGCGGAACGAACGGTTCGCCTTCCGAGCGTTGGAGACCCCAATGCCGCAGGGTGTTCTCCCAGTCGTGCGCTAATAAGAGGTAGGCGTTCCGCACCAGGTCAGGCAGCGGCGCAGTTGCATTCGCTTTCTTAGTGAGGGCATCCCGCACCTCCGGCTCATTGAACAGGTGGTAGAGCTTGGACTTGTGCGTCTTGGCATTTGGCGGAGCGTCGTCCCGCACGACGACGTACGGAGTCTTGACGAGGCCGGATTCGATAGCGTCGTGCAGGCCGAAGTCGCTGACGATCCAGTTGAAGAGCGTCTCCTCTGCCGTTCCGGACGGCGCGAACGGGGTGGCGGAGAAGTCATAGCAATGGAGGATGCGGTTCGTGCGGTGCAGTCGATCGAGGCCGCCAACCCAGATAGTCGCCTCGTCCGCCTGTTCTTTGAGCTCGCCCCGGCGCTTCTCGTTGCCGCTCGCGCGCCAGGCGTGATGCGCTTCGTCGTTGATGACGAGGATATTGCGGGCGTTCGCCATTTCGCCTAGCACATCTCGCTTGTACGCGGCATCGCTTTTGACGCTACGCTTGTCGACGCTCTTGCGTTTCTTCACGCGTTCCGCGCTCTCCCACGCAAGCGCATGCCAGTTCTTCACGAGCACTTTGCCTTGCCGGAGGCGCTCCATCCACTCCGGCTTGACCAAATTGAACTCTTGGTAGTAGTTCTCGGCGGCGGCTGGGTACAGCACCTTGAGCCGTTCTTTGACGGTGAGGCCGGGCGCTACAACGAGCACGTGCTTGGAGAAGCGCGTATCCGTTGGCGCGGCTGCCTTGTTTAGTACTTGCCAAGCGATGAGCATCGCCATCACGACGGTCTTGCCGGCGCCGGTCGCCATTTTGGCGCACACGCGTTCGAACGCGCCGCCGTCGCCTTCGATAGCAATGCCGGTGCGATCTGCAGAGGACGATTCGGTAAGCCATATCAGCGTTTCCGCGGCTTCTATCTGGCAGAAGAACAGCGGCTTGTCGTCCGGATCCATGCGGTTTCGCCAGTGCTGTAAAAGCTCCTGCGTTGTCCGCGTTGCGCCTGGGTAGCCCTCCTTGCGCCATTCTCGGACCCGTTCGCGGATGCGATTCACGAGGTCTAGGCGCACGAATGTGCTCGATCCGCCGGGGTTCCAGCGCGTATAGCCGGCGGGGCGGCGTCCTTCCTGCAGCACCTTGTTGCCCTCTGAGTCGAAGAGCCAGTGCTGCGCCGGCTCCTCGTACGGCGAGCAGATGATGAGCCCGCTGTTTTGATGCTCGGTTTTGTGCGTCGATATGTTGCTCATACGTCGAGTCCCACGATGCGCAGGCTCTCGATGCCACGCATGTCGACCACCTTCACCGCTACGCGCCGGTGATCTCCCGTCTTGAATGGCAGCGATCGTGTTCCCCGGTATTCCTCGATGAGGTTGTGATCGATCTCCGCCCTCAGGTTCTTCGCGAGGCGCCCCCAGCCCTCCTTCCGGTCCTCCCCAGGGAAGAACACCTGGCGCGGGAAGAGACTGCGCCCGTCGTAGTCGGGGTCGAGCATCCACAGCGCGATTTGCGCTCTGCCTCCGGACACTAGTTCTCCTTTCTGCGTGTCGTAGTAGTCGAAGCCGCGCACCTCTACTTGCCACTCACCGTGTGCGTCCTCATCGTTGCGCTCGACGGCGACATCCGGCTGTCCCACAAGCCAGAACGATTGATTGCTGACGCGCTTCTTCTTGAGGTCGTCGGTCAGCAGGTCGGCGTTCATCTGCGCTTTGAGCAGGGTTATGCCGGGCCAGTTCGTTTCGTCGATATCTTTCGCCGCTTCAGGGTCGAATTGGAATGCGGCGAATACGACGACTTCAGGGCATGGGACGAGTTGCCGCGCTTCTTCGAGCGCCTGCTCTACCTGACGCTGTTCGAGCGGCGCGTGGGCGGGGCCGAACGAAACCGCGATGCGCTGCGCGCCGGACGCCGGCTCAGCGTCAGGCTGCGAATGCCCATCTGCGTGGAGCCAGCGGCAATTCGGCAGCGGCCCCAGCGCGCCGAAGCGGATGTACTGTCCGCCCTTCCCACGGATCCCCGTGCGGAGCAGTTCGTCGCGCCACTCTTCTTGGCGAGCGCCTTCACTCGGCTTCGACGAAATTCGCAACGGGAGGGGGGGCACCATGAGAAAATTCCGCACTGTCGATATCGGGAGTTGCGAAATCTTCGATAGTCGCCACGGTCGGCGCAGGAACAGCCTCTACCGTGAACGGTCCGCTGACTCGCATACGGCTGCTGTCCGGCAGCGGTTGATCGTAGAGAGTCTCTTTGGGAGCATAGCGTGCGATGGCTGCATCGATCTGCTCCTGTGTCATCCCCTCGTGAATGTCAGGATTATTCGCTATCGACCCGAGCGTTACATGCGGCACCGTCGTGTACTTGAACCCACTACCTACGCCCTCGTCGGGTTGCGCGAGTTCATAGTAAGTGTAAGTGGCGGATATGAGACGTTGTCGCGTGAGCGCAAGCGCAACCCGCGAAGTGTCGCAAGTGATCCAGCGCCGCCCCCACTGCTCTGCGACATAGGCGGTTGTGCCGCTGCCGCAGGTAGGGTCGAGGACGAGGTCGCCTGGGTCGGTGGCCATGAGCATGCAGCGTTGGATAACTTTTGCGGATGTCTGGACAGCGTACACCTTGCCAGTCGCCCCCATTGTGTCCGACCACTGGCTGGTCAGTTCCATTACAGGATAGTCATCATGGTAGAAAATGTACCCTGGCACATTTTTCCGCCAGCGAAGACGGTTTGCTGCAATAAGGCGCTTAATCCCTTCGGGAGTTGTTTTCCAGCTAGTGTTAGGGTTTGGGTACGCGCGTCGGTCATCAAGATAGAATTCAAAATGGCATGATGCAGTGTAACCGGATGCCATTAGATCGACCATAGTAAACTGCTCCGATTCCGTAGAGTCGCGACTAGTGAACAGTTTCCTATGCTTGACCATTGATTTGTTCTTTGCATACCAGATCAAATGATCAGCTATGTTTGGGATATACGCTGCGTTCAGAGGTATTTTCGTCCTGAACGATATTTGAGATACAAACTGCGACGGTCCGAAAACATCATCTAACAAATTACGTACCAGATGCACATTCTCGTCGCCAATTTGGACGAACACGCTTCCGCTGTCGGCAAGCAATTCTTTTGCTAGCATGAGGCGGTCGCGGAGATAGGTGAGGTAGGAGTGGATGCCCAACTCCCATGTGTCGCGGAATGCCGTTAGCTGCTCCGGCTCCGCGGTGAGGTCGACGTCTGCGCCATCCTTGACGGTGCGCTTGTTGACGAAAGGTTGGAAATTGGAGCCGTACTTGATGCCGTATGGGGGGTCGAGGTACACCATTTGCACCTTGCCCGCCATGCCCTCTTTCTCGAGCAGGCTGTTCATCACGAGGAGAGAGTCTCCGGCGATGAGGCGGTTCGACCATCCGTGGGCGTGCTGGTAGAAGTCGATCGCTTCGCGGAGCGGGGCGGCGGTCTCGAACAGGCTCGGTTGCGCGGAGTGTCCGTTGCCGTTGCGCTTGCGGACGGCCTCGATGACGGTGCGCGGGTCGATGCGTTCGTGGACGTGGAGCGAGACGGTCGGCACATCGAACGACGTGTGCTCCGCTTTGCCGGCCCACACCAGTTGCGGGTCGAGATGAGGGTCGTACTGATAGGTGCGCGTCTCGCCGTCGTCGGGGTCGGTCTCGGCGGTTACGAGTCCTGCAGGGGGGATGTTCGTACGCTCAGCGTCGGTGTGGGTGTAGGACTCGATAGGGCGCTTGCGAGGCGGCATAGGGGAGGCTCCATGTGCGTGTGGGGGGGGGATGATAGGTATCAGTGCTGGAGGAGCGTGTCAAGCGCCGGCTGACCAAATGAATGCCTTCTGCGGGGCGCTACTCTCGCGCCGGCGGCGCCCAGGGGTTGGTCAGGGGTAGGTCGAGGTAGCCGAAGTCTGCGTTGTTGCGGGTGGCCAGGGCGAGGTCGTTGGCTTTGGCCGTGCCGGCGATGAGGGCGTCGCCGACGTCCAGCACTTGACCAAGGCGCTCCGCTTGGGCGCGGAGCTCTCCGGCGCACCGTGCAGCCTGTTGGTCGAGCGGCAGGACGCGCTCTTCGTATTCCTCGACGAATGCGGCGATGGTCGACTCCAGCGTGTGGCGGCGGCGCCCCTGCGGGAGACGCGCCAGCCCGTAGCAGAGCTCGTGCACTGCGATGACCGGAATCCAGAGGTCGGCCTCGTCGTCGAGGAATGCGATAACGGCGGGGTATGGCGACGACTTCGTCAGCTCGGAAATGACGTTGGTGTCGAGCAGGAACCCGGCCATCAGCCAATTTCGTCGGAGAAGGGGATCGCCCGCGTGGATGCTCTTGAGGGGATTTCGAGGTCGACGCCGCGGGGGAAGTTGTCGACGAGCCACCGGCCGAGGGGCTTCTTGGCGGGCTTGGACTGCCCCAATTCCTGCCAGAGGCGCTCAGGCACGACGACGTAGGCCCGTTTGAGGCCGATGCGCTGCGGGCCTTCTTCATCGGCGAGCCGCAGCACCTCGGAGAGGCGAGCCTTGGATTCGGCGACGCTCCAGATGTGGTTGGGGAGAGCGGTTTGCGTGGTCACGGCCTCTGCTCCTTGGAGGGGGGGCGCCCCTCCGGGGCTTTGCGTTCAGCAGCAATACTAGTCTAGTCTATACTAGTCTAGGTTACAACCCCCGGGGAAGTCTACTTTACGTTTACGCCGGCGGGTCGTAGGCGCCGAAGACAGCGCGGAGGGCGTCGCAGATTTCGCCGAGAGTGGCGTAGGACTCGACGCATTCGAGGATGGGGGGCAGGAGGTTGGCGTCGCCGCGGGCGTCGCCGGCCAGACGACGGAGGGCGGCGTCTGCCGCTGCTGCGTCGCGTTCGCGGCGAACGCGGAGCAGGCGGTCGATCTGCCGCTCGGCGGCGCCTGGGGGGATGGTCTGCATCCGAATGCGCTCTTCCGCGTCGGACTCGAACGCGTTGACGCCGACAATGACGCGTTCGCCGCTCTCGACGAGATTGAAGTGGCGGTAGGCCGCCTCCTCGATCTCGCCGCGCTGGAACCCGGCCTCGATGGCGGCGACAGCGCCGCCCATAGCCTCGATCCGGTCGAGGTAGTCGAGGGCTTGCGATTCGATGGCGTCGGTGAGGTGCTCGACGTAGTACGAGCCCGCCAGCGGGTCGATGGTGTCGGCTGCGCCGGACTCGTAGGCGAGCACCTGCTGGGTGCGGAGCGCGAGCGCGGCGGACTCTTCGGTGGGGAGTCCAAGCGCCTCGTCCTTGGAGTTAACGTGGAGGGATTGCGTGCCGCCGAGGACGGCGGAGAGCGCCTGCAGCGTCGTGCGGATGACGTTGACGTCGGGCTGCTGGGCCTGCAGAGTTACCCCGGCGGTCTGCGTGTGGAAGCGCAGCATCCATGAGCGGGGGTCTTTGGCGCCAAAGCGGTCGCGCATTATGCGCGCCCACATACGGCGCGCGGCGCGGAATTTCGCAGCCTCTTCGAACACATTATTGTGCGCTGCAAAGAAGAACGAAAGACGCCCTGCAAAATCGTCGATCCGGAGCCCGGCGCCGATAGCAGCCTGCACATAAGCGATGCCGTTTGCGAGAGTAAAAGCGAGCTCTTGCGGCGCGGTGGCGCCCGCCTCGCGCATATGGTAGCCGCTAATGCTGATGGTGTTCCAGCGCGGCGCGACATCGGCGCAATAAGCGATCATATCGGCGATAAGGCGCAGCGACGGCGCGGGCGGATAGATGTGCGTTCCGCGCGAAATGTACTCTTTCAGCACGTCGTTTTGCGTCGTGCCGCCAACCTGGTCGAAAGGGACGCCCTGCTTGCGCGCGACTGCGAGATAGAGCGCCAGCAGCATCGGCGCAGTCGCGTTGATCGTCATCGACGTTGTGATTTCGCCGAGCGGGAGTCCGTCGAGCAGGACTTCCATGTCGGCGAGGCTGGAGATGGGGACGCCGACCTTGCCGATTTCGGGGCGGGCGAGCTCGTGGTCGGCGTCGTAGCCTGTTTGAGTGGGGAGGTCGAACGCGACGGAGAGTCCGTTCTGCCCCTGCGAGAGCAGGAAACGGTAGCGGGCGTTGGAGTCCTCGGGAGTCGAGAACCCGGCGTATTGGCGCATCGTCCAGAGGCGCCCGCGGTACATCGTGGGCTGCACGCCGCGGGTGAACGGGTGCTCGCCGGGGAGCCCGGGGGCGTTGGGGGCGTCGGCGGGGCCGTACAGGGGCGCCACGTCGAGGCCGGACTCGGTGTCGAAGGCCGGCTTGCGTTCAGGGAACTTCCGGACGGCGGGCTCGTAGACCTCGCGCCGCCACTGCTCGTGAGGGTCGTTGCTGCTCATAAGGTAAGTTTACAGGGCGCGGCGGAACTGAGGGCCTAACTGATGGTGTAAGATGCCGCGAACGCTGAGAGCGGTCCGCGCCGGCCAATGGCGGCGAGGGGCTGCTACAGGAGAGATGGGCCGGGGCGACCGGCCTGTTGCGAATGGAGTGCAGATGCAGTACGTCAGGTTCCTTGCGGCATTCTTGGTGTACACGATAATCGACGTGGGATGGAACATCTCGCCCATCGCGACGGGCATGTACGAGCGCCTCCACGAGGCGAGCGGCAGCGACGCGATATATGACGCCTTCGGCAAGCAGATGGATACGTGGGGCGGAGGAGAGATCCTCGCGGTGCTCGCATTCCTGGCGCTCATCGCGTTCGCCAACTACTATCTGGCGATCGAACCTGCGGTGAGAGCGCGGAACATTCGCAAAGCGATGCGAAACAGTTTCGTGCTGGGCTGCGCCGCCTACGCGACGTACATCGTGCCGATCTTCCTGATGCTGTCCATGTGGCCCCCTATTCTCGTGCCGGTGGACATCCTCATCGGAGGGCTGTTGAGCCTGATAACGTCGACGGCGGTGACGTACGTAACGCTTCGCCGGAGCAGGGCGTAGGAGGCGGCGTTCTTCCGCCGGCGAAGCGAGGCGGGGGCTCGGGGCGTATGGTAGGATAAGGGAACTCGTAGCGGAGGGTGCGCGGTGGCGAGGGATGCTTGACGACTTGGTGCAGACGATAGAGACGCTTCAGGAGCGTATAGCCAAGCACGCCGCTGAACTTGGCAGGAACGAGATACGCACACGCACGGTTCTGATCGACCCTCTATTGAAGGCGCTTGGTTGGGATGTCGCCGATCCGTCAGTAGTGTCGGTGGAGTTCGAGGCAGGGAACGGTCGCGCGGACTACGGCCTCTTACGTGGCTCTAACGCTCCGCCCGTAGTCCTGGTTGAAGCAAAAAAGCTCAACGAGCCGCTGAGTAGCCACGTGGGGCAATTGCTTACATACGCCCTGGAGAGAGGCGTTCCCTACGGATGCCTTACAGACGGCAATAAGTGGGAAGTGTACGACGTATTCCGGATGGTGCCTATGGAGGAGAGAATAAAGCTCAGCGTCGCCATCAGCACCAGCGAAACTGCAAAAGCTGCACTCGCAATACTCGGGCTTTGGAGAAAGAGTCTCAAGGATGGGAGCTTTGAGGAAGCCGCGGAGCCGTTGCTTGAGACGATAGAGACGCCGGCGCCGCTGCCTCCAGCATTGCCTTCTGTAGTCGCCACGCTCCCAACAGAAGCGTCTCCGCCGCCTTCATCGCTATCTCCGGGATGGAAACGCTTGACTGACGGATCGTTCACGCACACACAGCCGGAGGTAATCCGTCTGCCTGATGGCTCCGCAGTGGATGCAAGTTCATGGGCAGCAGCCATGAGAGTAATTGCCGAATGGCTCCGTAGAGAAGGCAAATTGACTCCTGCACTAGTGGCGACCCAACTCAATGGGAAGGCATTTATTAGCTCAGACGGGAAACAATTGAATGGGAAGAGCTACAGCGAGCCGTATAAAATTGCCGATGGAATAGTGCTCTCTATGCAGATGTCCGCGGACAATCATGCTCGCAATGCGAGAACGCTACTGACCGCCTGCGGATATGACCCGTCATCAGTGCATGTGAAAGTACAGTACTGGTAGCCTGGCAACGCTAGCCTGCGCCTGACTCCTCCGTCTCCTGAGCTTCCAGCCAACAGCAGATGGCGTCCTGAACGTTGGCCTCCAGCTCGTCCAGGGGCCGCCTTGGAAGAAGCAACCCGGCAAGTCCAGCGCCTCTGCCCGGAAGCCGCCTTCGCTGTCACCTGCTGGAGCGCTTCGGCGTCGACCCCTCCACTGTGCTCCTGAAGTTCGCGTAGCCTCCCCGCCGTTCCCGCATCCGGTAGAATCCAGCGCATGGCGGAGCGCATCGTATCGGGGAAAGCGCGCGACGAGGATATCGGCGCGGAGGGCGGGCTTCGTCCGCGCCGGCTTGCCGACTACGTCGGGCAGGAGAAGGTGAAGGAGAACCTCACCATCGCGATGGCCGCCGCCCGGCAGCGCAGCGAGCCGCTCGACCATGTGCTGCTCTACGGCCCCCCCGGACTTGGCAAGACTACGCTGGCCAGCATCATCGCGGCTGAGATGGGCGCGCACATCCGCATCACTGCAGGCCCGGCTATCGAGCGTCCGGGCGATATGGCGTCGCTCCTGACGCAGGTCAAGCCCGGCGATGTGCTGTTCATCGACGAAGTGCACCGCCTCGGCAAGGTCGTCGAAGAGATCCTCTATCCGGCGATGGAGGACTATTCGCTCTCGTGGGTGATGGGGAAGGGCCTTCAGGCGCAGAGCATCAACCTGAAGGTCGAGCCGTTCACGCTGGTGGGCGCGACGACCCGCTACTCGATGCTGAGCGCGCCGCTGCGCGACCGGTTCGGCTCCGTCTACCGGCTCGATTACTACGACCAGGCGGCGATGGAGGCGATCGTCGAGCGCTCGGCCGGCATTATGGGGCTGCCCATCGATGCCGGCGGCGTGCGCGAAGCGGCCCGGCGGGCGAGGGGAACGCCGCGCGTGGCGAACCGGCTGCTCCGCCGCATCCGCGACTACGCGCAGGTGCGCGCCGACGGGAAGGCGACCGAAGAGGTCGCATCTGAGGCGCTCGCCCTGCTGGAGGTCGACGCCCTCGGGCTCGACGAGGTCGACCACCGGCTGCTGACGACGATTGCAGAGAAGTACGACGGCGGGCCGGTGGGCATCGACACGCTTGCGGCGTCGGTGGGAGAAGAGGCGGATACGCTGATGGACGTTTACGAGCCGTTCTTGATGCAGCTCGGGTTCTTGAGCCGGACGCCGCGGGGCCGGATGCTGACGAGGGCTGCCTACGACCATATCGGCGCTGCTCCGCCGTCGCGCCTGATAGCGAACCAGCCGACGATGTGGGAGACTCAGTCGTAGAGATGGGCGCGCTCACGAGCATAAGCACGGTTGCTGCGCTGGCGCTCGCGCTTGCCTCCGCTGCCTGCTCTGCGCCGCCGACTCCTACCCCCACACCGACGCCGACTCCTGCGCCTACGGCGACGCCCACGCCCACACCCACTGCGACGCCCACGCCTACGCCGACTCCTACGCCTACACCGACGGCGACGCCCACGCCTGCGCCGACTCCTGCCGCTGCGCTTGAGTCTACGCCCACGGCTACGGTTGCGCCTACGCCGACTCCTGCCGCTCCGCCTCCCGACGACGTGGGGCCTGCCTGACCGTTCGAGGCGGGGCTGCCGGTGGCGGCAGTCGAGGTGGGCGGAACGTCGTTTCTGGTCGAGGTCGCGGACACGCCATCGGCGCGGCAGCAGGGGCTGAGCGGGAGGGAGTCGCTGGGGGCGGAGTGCGGAATGTGGTTCGTGTTCGCCCAGCCGCAGGTGGCGACGTTCTGGATGAAGGAGATGCAGTTTCCGCTCGACATCGTGTGGGTTACGGACGAACTGCAGATCGCGGGCGTCGCCGCCGACGTTCCGGCGCCGGGCACGCCGAACTCGGCGCTGCCGCGGTACTCGTCGGGGATTCCGGTGCGCTACGTGCTGGAGATCAACGCAGGGATGGCGGCGGAGCTTGGCATCGAGCCGGGCGACGCGGTAGTGGTTGCTGATTCGTAGACGCTGCCGGAATGACTTCGAATCGAGAGGGGCACGCGTCCGCACCAGGACGCCGCCCCTCTCCGTTGCACGCGCCTTGCCGCAACCTCTAGCGGAAGAAGTCAGCTCTCAGCAGGGGCGTCCGGAGCGAGGCTTGGCGTGGGGGTCGGTGTGGGTGTGGGCGTGGGCGTCGGGTATGGAGTCGATGCAGGGGGCGCGGAGATGATATTCGGTTCATCGATGCCGGAGAATGTCATCGTAGCCCAGAATCGCCCTCCCAGCGCAAGTTGCTCATCCATGCTGCCATACACCCGGATAACCCCCGTGCTATCGACCCACACATCGTGGATGGTTGTCTCACTAAAGACAGGTTGCTCTACATCGTAATGCGGAGTAGGCATTGGCCCTAGCGTATCCGTCAGCCGGTAGTGGTCTGCTATTCGACCGTCGTCCAGAGTCTCAATCCCGACGTAGACGTAGTTGTCCTTTAGGTAATATGGCGTCTCGCATGGGCCTTCGGATTGCAGTGTGTCGGCCGAGGTTGATTCGGATTCGGGATACGCTTCCGACATCCATACGGTATCGCTCACTCCCAGGAAGTCATTTCTATGAGTTCCTCTTTCATAACGAGTGTTGTCCTTGAATATGCGCTCGGACAGTACTGTTCCGTCAGAAGCTACATCAAGCTGGTGTTCGCTCTCATCGATCCTGTTGTACCTGCCTTCAAATGTCATACCACCGTCATCGAATTCCAGGAGGGTGTCAAAATGCTGTCGGGGAGAATTGCCGCAAGTCTCAGACGCATTCAACCAGGCGAAGCCTGCAGCCGTGATGGCCATGATGGCCAGCAGTAGTCCTATGGCAATTCCGATCTTATCTGCCAAAGGCAGCCTCTCCTGGTCTCCGCGTCTCGCTTCCCTCGACGCTTGGGATGGGAGCCTCACCCCTTGGGCGCGGGGTCGGGGGAGAACGGCGCCAGGCTCCATATCGCGTTCTGAATGCCGGCGACTATCAGCCCGTCCTTCTCCGACTCGGCGAACGCGCGGATACGCTCCGGGTCGTCGCGGAACACTGCCCACTTGGCGAGGCGTTCGGCGTCGTCTTCCCATGCCAGCATGTAGTGGAACTTGCGATTGTCGCCGATAGCCTCCGTCCAGTAGCCCACGGGACGGAACCCGTGCTTGAGGAAGAGCTCGTGGGTGACGTTTGCGAATCGGTCGACCACTGCGCGGAGCTTGCCCGGCATCGCCTCGTACGTGCGCATTTCGTAAATCATGGGGACGTTCTCCTGTAACGCTTCAGGGGGAGTGTACAATGACGCTTGCTACAGTGCCCCGTGGTGTAGCGGTAGCACAACAGACTTTGAATCTGTTGGCCCAGGTTCGATCCCTGGCGGGGCAGCCAACCGAACAGCAGACGCCGCACGGACGGAGCAGGGGGAACGACGATGCTGACGCGAGAGCAGAATGAACGATTGACCCGCGTAGGGCCGGGCACGCCGATGGGCGAGTTGATGCGCCGCTACTGGCATCCCATCGCCGGCAGCGCAGAGCTCGACGCCGACAATCCCACCAAAGAGGTCCGCCTGCTCGGCGAGGATATAGTGCTTTTTCGCTCGGCCAGGGGCGTCGTCGGGGCGGTGGAGCCGTCGTGCGCGCACCGGAAGGCGAATCTCGCGTACGGCGTTCCGGAGGAGAACGGTATTCGGTGCGCCTATCATGGGTGGATTTTCGACGAGCGCGGGCAGTGCGTCGATCAGCCGTCGGAGCCTGAAGGGTCGAAGTTCAAGGAGAAGGTGCGTATCAAGGCGTACAAGGCGCAGGAGCTTGCCGGGGTGATATGGGTGTATATGGGCCCGGAGCCCGCGCCGCTGCTGCCCCGCTACGACATGCTGGTCTGGCCGGGCGTCCGCTCCACGTGGTCGGTCGAGCTGCCGTGCAACTGGCTGCAGTGCATGGAGAACTCCGTCGACCCGCTGCACTTTCAGTGGCTGCACCGCTACTGGGGCGGCTGGCAGATGAACAAGCTGATGCCGCCCGAAGAGCGCAACGCCTGGAACCGGCAGGTGGGCGGCCGCGGGGCCGACCATCGGAAGATAGGCTTCGAGGTTACGGACTACGGCGTGATCAAGCGCCGGCTCGTCGGAAATGAGACCGAAGAGAGCGACCACTGGCGGATGGGGCATCCCGTCTTCTTCCCCCACATCCTCCGCATTGGGCAAGACCTGCAGTGCAGAGTCCCTGTCGACGACACCCACACGCTGCACTTCATGCTGGAGTGGCGGGCGCTGCGTCCGGGCGAGACCCCGAACGACTACATTCCACACGAGAGCATCGAGGCGTTCGATGAGGACGGGAAGATACGGCGGGACTTCATCATTGGGCAGGACCAGGTTGCGTGGATCATTCAGGGCACCGTCGCCGACCGCACGACCGAACGGCTCGGGGTGGGGGACGTCGGCATCATCATGTACCGCCGCCTGCTTGCGGAGCAGATGGCGATCGTCGCCGAAGGGCGCGACCCGATGAACACGTATCGCGACCCGTCGCAGAACGAGATCATCATCGCGCCGTGCGAGAGCTTCGACTATCCGGGCTACGAAGGGATTCCGCGCGGGCCGTTCCGCGACATCGTGGTGAACAACACGGTGGAGGCAGTGCTGTCGGGGGTGGGCGAGGAGTTGGAGGAGTTCGCTGAAGCGAACTCCGTGCCCGAGACGCCGGGGCAGTTCTCGCTGCTTACTCCGCGCCTCAAGCACGACATTCACGCTTCCTGAATCCGCGTCACGGCGTCCGCGCGGCAGGTCAGCGCCGCGGATCCGGGAGAGCGCGTTCGCTGCCCCAGACCCGCTCGTAACGACTCGTAACCGCGCCCTACGCGAGATGGGCGGGAACTGCGACCTGGCGTTCGAGGAGGATTTCGCGCTGCTCGCGGGCGGATTGCATCATGGCGAGCTGCACCTCGAGGGTCGCCATCCCCCATCTGCCGTCGTGGAAGATCGGCTCGCCGTTTACGATGCCGTTGTACGCCTCGCGCAACGTTGGATCGCCCTCGCCGTGCTCCTCCGCGAGCGGCTCCTCGCGCAGGCCGGCGTCGCTGTAGACATAGATGCCGTTCGGGGACTGCCGGAGCGCGCCGCGTTCGCAGGTGACGATAAGCAGCCCAAGGTCGCTCTGAAAGCGGGCCGTGCCTGCTCCCTGGGCGAGTTCGCCCGCCGCAGGCCGCTGCCCCTGCATACTGGCGACGCGCATCTGCTCTTTCGCCTGCTCCTGGTCCCACTCTCCGGCGTTGATGGCGTTGCGCAGGCGCGCGCGGCTCTGGGCGTTGGCGCCGGCTTCCATCTCCCACGGCAGCAGCTCGGCGGCGAGAAAGTAGCCGTAGGCGTTGTAGATGATGGTTGCGGGCGCGCCGCTCTCGAACTCGAGGTAGGCCGTGTAGTAGCCGGGCGCGCCCATACGTCCGGGCATCCATGCGCCGACCGCGCCGCGGACGCTGCGGACAAGCCCGCCTCCAAGGAAGCGTAGCGAATCGATCTGGTGCGGCGCTTGCCGGAAAGCCACGCCTCCGCCCCGCGCAGCGTCGACCTCCTCAGGCATACGCGGGCGCAGCATCCAGTCGGTGAACGACATAACGTTCATCGCCCGGATGGGCCCGACTTCGCCGGAGCGCACAATGCGCCACATCGTCTGCACCGGCGGATCGAACGCGCGAGTGTGGCCGGAGAGAAGCTTGACGCCGTTGCGCTCCGCGGCCTCCACCATCTGCGCCGCCTCATCGAGAGTGAGCGCCATCGGCTTTTCGACGACGACGTGTTTCCCGTGGTCGGCGGCGAGGACGGCGTGCGGACAGTGGAAGTGGTTGGGGGTCGCTATCCATACGGCGTCGACGTTGGGGTCGCTGCAGAGCTCTTCCACGCTTGTGTAAGCGCTGCCCCCAAAGTCGCGCTGGAACGCCTCGAGGGCCTGCGTCCGGAGGTCGGCGGCGGCGACGACCTCAATGCGGGGAGTGTCGCGCATAGCGTTGAGCACGCCTCCGCCGGCGTTGCCGATGCCGATTACGCCAAAGCGCAGAGCCGGTGCGTCTGAGGATGGGGCGGGAGTGGTCATAGCAGGACCTCCGGGGATTCATAAGCGGGCGGGGCGCTATCTGGTAGCATACGCCTGCAACCGAACCAGAGCACGATGGAGAGCAAGATGGAGGAGCTCCCTCCTCCGCGCAAGAGCCGCAAGAGACTACGCATATGCCCTCGATGACCGCAGGCCAGGCGCTGATCCGCTCCCTCTACCGGGAGGGCGTTCGGGTCGTGTTCGGGCTGCCCGGCGTGCAAATGTACCACGCGCTCGACCCGATCTACGACCAGCCGGGCATGCGTTTCATCACGGTGCGGCACGAGCAGGCGACGGCGTATATGGCCGACGGCTATACGCGGGCGGGAGGAGGCGTCGGCATGGCGCTCGTCGTGCCGGGGCCCGGGCTGCTCAACGCCTCCGCGGCCATCGGCACGGCCTACGCGGCGTCGTCGCCCATCCTGGTGCTCTCAGGGCAGGTGCAGAAAGACCTCATCGGGTTCGACCGCGGCATTCTGCACGAAGTCAACGATCAGATGGACGCAATCCGGCCCATAACAAAGGCGGCCTACCGCATTATGGACGCCGCGGAGGTCCCGGGCGTGGTGCATGAGGCGTTCAGGCAGCTGCGGACGGGGCGCCCGCGTCCTGTCGAGATCGAGATACCGCCCGAAACGCTCGCCGAGATTGCGGAGATCGACCTGCTCGAACCGGGGGACTACCGGCGGGAGGCGGCCCCGGACGCAGATGTCGAGCGCGCTGCGTCGACGCTGGCGCAGGCGCGCAATCCGCTTATCTGGGCCGGCGGCGGGGTCATCTCGTCCGGCGCGTCGGAGGCGCTCCTGCGAGTCGCGGAACGCTTGCAGTCGCCGGTGATTACCACGCACGAGGGGAAGGGCGCGATACCGGACTCGCACTACCTGAGCATGGGGTCGCTGAAGTCGCGCGCGGACGACTTCCGCAGCCGTCTTCAGCATCACGACGTCTTCCTGGCCGTCGGGACGCGTTTCGCGACGGCGATGCTGGAGCACGACGCCAGGGTGGTGCAGATCGACATCGACCCCGACGAAATAGGGCGGAACTACGCCGATACGCTCGGCCTCGAAGGCGACGCCCGCCTGACGCTGGAGAAGCTGGCGGACGCGTTGGCGGACGCCGGGCCTCCTGCGCCAAGCCGCCGCGAAGAGATGGAGGCGCTGCGCGCCGACCGGTTCGGCCCTGCGCTCCGCATAGAGCCGCTCGACTCTTACCTGAAGGCTGTGCGCGCCGCCATTCCCGACGACGGCATCCTCGTAGCGGGCATGACGCAGATCGGGTACTACAGCCGTCTCTTCTACCCGGTGGAGCAGCCGGGGACATACTTGAACTCGTCGTATTTCGGCAATCTGGGGTTCGCGTGGCCTACGGCGCTCGGGGCCAAGGTCGCGCAGCCCGGGAAGGCGGTTGTGTGCGTCTCAGGCGACGGCGGGTTCCTCTTCAACTCGCAGGAGCTGGCGACTGCGGTGCAGCACCGCATCAATGCGGTGGTCGTGGTGTTCAACGACAACGCCTACGGCAACGTTATGCGCGACCAGGAGCAGCGGTTCGCGGGCCGCGTCGTGGGGGCGACCCTGCATAACCCGGACTTCGTGGCGCTCGCGCAAGCGTACGGCGCGCGAGGCGTGCGCGCGGAGAGCGCGCCTGCGCTCGAGGCGGCCATTCGCGAGGGCGTCGACGCGGATCTCCCTACGCTGATTGAAGTTCCCATGGGGCCTGTAGAGTCTCCGCTATAGGCGCCGCAGCTCCGTTCAGCGCATTCTTTTTCCAAGGGCGCATCACTGGCATGTCCGAAAACATCACGCTTGAACTGGGATACGTGTCGCTGAAGGGCGCGCGGAACGGACAAGGGCCGCGCGCGCTCTACATCCACGACGAGCTCGACTCCGGCTGGATTCCGTTTCTCGACGCGCTTGCGGACTCCTTCGAGACGCTCGCAATCGAGCTGCCGGGCTTTGGAGCGTCGGAGCGGCCGGAGTGGGCCGAAACTATCGACGACTACGCCTACATCATCGCCGACGTTGCGGACAGCCTGGCTGCGGACGGACCGCTGGCGCTCGTCGGCGCCGGGCTTGGCGGATGGCTCGCGGTGGAGGCAGCCGTTCGGGGAGCGCCGGTCGACGCGCTTGTCGCGATTGGCGCGCCGGGCGTCGACCTCCCCGGCGACCCGCCGGTCGACTACTTCGTGCTGCTGCCGCACGAGCGCGCTCCTTTGTTCTTCGATGCGCCTGCCGACTACGCTCCGGAGGTGGACGAGGACACGGCGATCCGCAACGAGAGCGTCACGGCGCGGCTGGTGTGGCAGCCGCGATACGTCAACCCGGGGCTGGAGCGGCGGCTGCATCGCGTGAAAGCGCCAACGCTCACGCTGTGGGGCGAGAACGACCGCTTCCTGTCGCGCGCGCACGGCGAAGCGCTGGCGCGGGGAGTCGTGAACGGCGAGTTTGCCGTCGTGCCGGCGTCCGGCCACTTCCCGGCCCGGGAGAACCCGCAGGCTGCGAGCAGTCTGACGCGGCGGTTCCTGCGCGGCGCGCTCGGGGGCGGAGCAGCAGAGAGCGGAGGAGGGTAGGGGCTGTGCAGTTCGTCTACTTTCACCTGATGCCGTGGCCGCACCTCGACGATGCGTTCGAGACGGAGCGGTCGGCGTGGGTTACCTACTCCAACGCCAACTACGACCCGCAACTCGGCGCCGAGCTTTACGAGCAGTACCTGGAGCAGCTCGTCTACGCCGAGGAGCTCGGGTTCGACGCCATCGCGGTCAACGAGCATCACCAGACCGCGTACGGCCTAATGCCGTCGCCCGACGTCATTGCGTCGTACCTCGTGGCGCGGACGCGCAGCGCGAAGATCGCCATTCTGGGGAACGCCACGCCCTTGCGGGACCATCCGCTCCGCATTGCGGAGGAGGTGGCGATGATGGACGTGATCAGCGGAGGGCGCATCATCTGCGGGTTCGTGCGAGGCATTGGCCCGGAGTACCACAACTTCTCGATGAACCCCGCCACCAGCCTGGAGCGCTTTCGCGAGGCGCACGACCTCATTGTCGAGTCGTGGACGCGCCCCGGGCCCTTCCGGTGGGAAGGCAAGCACTACCGGTTCGAATACGTCAATCCGTGGCCGCGCCCCTTGCAGCAGCCTCACCCGCCGGTGTGGATACCGTCGCAGGGCAGCGGCGAGACGATCGATTGGGCCGCGGAGCGCGGCTACACGTTCATCGTAACGTTCACGCCCTTCCGCAACGTAGCGCGGTTTATGGGCCAGTACCGGGAGGCGGCCAGAGGGTTCGGCTACGAGGCGGCGCCGGAGCAGATGGGCTGGGCGCTGCCTGTATACGTCGGCGCGACCGACGAGTCCGCCATAGCGGAGGCTCGCCCGCACGCGGAGTACCTGTTCAACCAGCTCGTGCGGCGTCCGCTGCCGGTATTCTTCCCGCCCGGCTACCTGAGCGACAGCTCGGCCAAAGCGGTGCTCCGCGCCTTCTCGACTATCGGCACCCAGCGTACGACTATCGAGCAGCTGAACGACAACTCGCAGATCATCGTCGGCTCCGCCGAGTCGGTTACGCGCCGTCTGCGCGAGTGCATTGATGAGTCGGGGATCGGCACGCTCGTGCTGCTCCCGCAGTTTGGGTCGATGCGTCACGAGCAGACCACCGCCAACGCGGAGCGCATCGCGGAGCATGTGCTGCCCGCGCTTCGCAGCCACGTCAGCGCCGTGTACCGGTAGCAGGTGGGGACGGCGGCCTCAGCGGCGCCGTCAGGAGCGCGCCGGCGCGGGGTTGGGGAGGTCCATTCCGAGGGTGCTGGGGAAGATTTGGGCGAGCTCGGCGACGCTCCAGCGATCCGGCCCGGGTTTGACGATGGCGCGGCCAGGAGCAGGGTGCGACATAAGGCCGACCAGCCCGCCGCTCACGTAGAAGATCTGCCCGTTGACATCGGCTGCGTCGTCGGAGCAGAGCCACACGACAACCGGGGCGATCGCCTCGGGCGGGCGGGGGCGTGGTGCGGGGGCGGCGAACGACGCCGAAGCGATGCCGGACTGCGCGCGCAATTCGCGCGCCTCGTCGGGCACTGACTGCGTCATGCGGGTGTCGGCGGAAGGAGAGATGGCGTTGCATGTAACGCCGTACTGTCCCAGGTCGCGCGCGGCGACGCGGACGAGTCCCGCCACGCCGTCCTTGGCGGCGCCGTAGTTGGCCTGTCCGGAGTTGCCCCAGAGGCCGGAGGTCGAGGTGAAGGCGATGATGCGCCCGGAGCGTTGGGCGCGCATCAGCGGGCTCACGTGCCGAATGAGGTTGAAGTGTCCCTTGAGATGCACGGCGATAACAGCGTCCCACTCGTCTTTGGTCATATTGAAGACCATGCGGTCGCGCAGGATGCCGGCGGGGTTGACGAGGATGTCGATACGGCCGAACTCGTCGATGACCGACTGCACGATGCGGCCTGCGCTGTCGAAGTCGGCGATAGACTGGTAGTTCGCGATCGCCCTGCCGCCTCCTTCGCCAATCTCGCTGACCACTTCGTCGGCAGGGCCCGAGGAAGGTTCGCCGCCGGCGAGCGAGACGCCAAGGTCGTTCACGACCACATCGGCGCCGTAGGCGGCCAGGAGCGCGGCGATCCCCTTGCCCACGCCGCGTCCGCCCCCGGTGACGAGCGCAACCTTGCCGGCGAGCATCTGCTCAGGCATCGCGCGGCCTCGGAGGAGCAGGATTTGCGACGCCCTTCACGAGTTCGCCGGGGATCAGCTCTTGCAGCTCCTCGACGGAGAAGAACCCTTTTTCGCGGACGATGCTGCGCTCGAGGCGCGGCTGCGACATAAGCGCCACCGTGTTGCCGTACACGTAGAAGAACTGCCCGTTGACGCGGGAAGCAAAATCGCTTGCGAGGTAAGCGACGAACGGAGCGACGCCCTCCGGGTCGTGAGCGACGGCCTGCGAGCCGAGCGCCGCCCGTGCGATGCCTCGTTCGGAGCGTCGCGCCCTGGCCTCGTCGGTTACGCTTCCGGTCATGCGGGTTGCGGCGACAGGGACGATGCAGTTGCAGGTTACGCCGTAGCGTCCCATATCGCGGGCCGTAACCTTGGTCAAGCCGCCGATGCCGGACTTTGCAGCGCCGTAGTTCGCCTGGCCGGGATTACCGACGAGGCCGGAAGTGGAGCTGACGGCGACGATGCGTCCCGAACGGCGCGGGCGCATGTAGGCGCACGCGTGCCGCAGAACGTTGAACGTGCCGGTGAGGTGAACGTCGATGACGTCATCCCATTCCTCTTCGGTCATATTGAAGACCATGCGGTCGCGCAGGACGCCGTGGGCGGTCACCACGATGTCGAGCCCGCCGAACGAGTCGACAGCCTGCTGGACGAGGCGCTCGCCCGCGTCGAAGCTCGTAACGGAGTCGTAGGAGGTTACGGCGTTGCCGCCGGCTGCGGCGATAGTTGCGGCTACGGCGTCGGCGGGGGAGGGCGACTCGCCGGAGCCGTCGAGGGCGCGTCCGGGGTCGTTGACGACGACCGAGGCGCCTTCGGTTGCAAGGAACCGCGCGATGCTGCTTCCGATGCCGCCGCCTGCGCCGGTTACGAGAGCAGTCTTGCCCGCGAGGGAGTCTCCCATAGGCGGGAGTGTACCACTACAGCCGTCGCATTCCGGCTCGCTCTCCCCCAAGTAGATGTAGCTACTCAGATCCTCCCAGGGGGTCTGGGGGAGCGGACGCTCTCCCAGCAGCGCGCCAGCGCTGACGCCCCTCGTCCGCCGCTATCGCGAGCCAGCCCGCTAGCGCGAAAGTAGAGCCGGCTGCTACACAGCGTCGGCGGCGAGCGCGATCGCGCCGAGAGCGCCGGCGTCGGCGCCGAGGGCGGGGGGGACTACCGGGATGAGCTTGCCGATGCCTGCGAACGACTGCTCGCGCATCAACGCGACGGCGGGCGCGATGTAGGCGTCCCATTCGTTCGAGAGTCCGCCGCCGATGATGACTTTCCCCGGGTTGAGCAGGTTGACGATGCTCGTGAGTCCGCCGCCGAGATAGACGATTGCGTCGTCGATGATGGAGCGCGCGAGCGGGTCGCCTGCGCGGCTGGCGGCGAACACGTCCTGCGCATTGATCGCTCCCTTGCTCGTGTCGTGCAGGACCGCGCGCAAGGAAGAGCGTTCACCCGCTTCGATGCGCTCACGGGCGATGCGGGCGAGGGCCGTGCCGGCGGCGAGCGCCTCCCAGGCGCCGGGAGTCGTGCTCGATCCGTAGGGCCCGCGGGCGTCGACCGTCATATGGCCCACCTCGCCGGCGTAGCCGCCCGCGCCGGTGTAGAGGCGTCCGCCAATGATGACGCCGCCGCCGATTCCGGTGCTGATGGTGAGGAAGACGAGGTTGCTTGCGCCCGCGCCCGCGCCGTAGCGCTGTTCGCCAAGCGCGGCGAGGTTGGCGTCGTTGCCGATGACCACGCGCATGCCGAGCCGTTCGGCGAGCATCGGCGCGACCGGAGTGTTCGACATCGCCGGGACGTGGGGCGAGTGCACGATGACCCCTTCGCCGGCGTCGATGGCGCCCGCGGCGGCGACGCCCGCCGCGTCGACGCTGCCCGCGTCCGCCCCGGCGCTCGCCATTGCGGCGCGGGCGGCGTCGGCCATCGCCTCGACGATGACTGCGGCGGAGTTGCTGCGCGGCGTCTCGGCGACTTCCGAGGCGAGCGGGACGCCGTCGCGAGCGGCGACGAGCGCGAGGATCTTGGTGCCGCCGAGGTCGATGCCGAGGAAGACGTCAGTCATCGGACTTCTCCCGGGCCGGCGGAGCTCCTGCGAAGGAGGCGCGGCTTCCGGCGCCCGCAAGCGAGTTCATCAGCCGGAGATGATCATGCAGCAGGCGGGTAGTGAGGAAGTGCTCGCGGACGTGCTCTCTCGCGACGTTGCCGAGCGCGTCGCGCTCCTGGGGTTCGTCGAGGAGTCGGCCTATGGCGCTGGCGAACTCCTGAGTGGTCGTCGCAATCTTGCCGGCGCGGCCATAGTCGAGCTGCAACGGAATGCCGCCGGCTTCGCTGCCTACGAACGCCTTGGACTTCCAGAGCGCCTCGGAGATGACGAGGCCGAACCCTTCGCGGATGGACTTCTGGATGACAACGTCGGCGGCGCGCTGAAAGGCGTTGACTTCGAGATTGCCGACGCCGTTGAGGTTGGTGAGGATGTGAATGTCGTAGTCTTCGCCGGCCTTGCGAATGATGCGCTCGTAGAACGACCACGCTTCGGGGTCGTCGTTGGCCATGGCGGCGACCATCAGGAGCTGGAGTTCGGGCCGCTGCTCTTTGAGGATGCGGTAGACGTCCACGACGCCGAGAGGGTCTTTCCACGGGTCGAACCGGGAGATCTGGGCGATGAGCGGCCTGTCCGGGTCGATCTCGTACCGGTTGAGGATGTGCCGAACGACCTCCGGGGCGATGTCGGAGTTCTTGGTGCTGGTGGGGTCGATGGCCGGCCAGATGACGGCCAATTCCGGGCCGGGGAGCGCCTCCTTGACGTACTCGCGCATAGTGAAGACGAGGGAGTCGTAGATGCTGATGTAGCTTCGGAGGAAGCCCCACACTTCGGGGAGGGCGTCGGTGGTGTCGAGGTGGCACCGCCATATCCACTTGGCGCCCAGCAGGTCGGGATCGCGCTCTCTGAGGAAGTGGAGAATGCCAGCAGGCTGGGGGTCGTGAATGTAGACGAAGTCGTACTGCCCGGCCATCGCCGCGGCGTTGGCGCGGTTCGTGTCGCGCCAGAGGTCGGCCATCGTCTTGTTCCAGGGGATGTACATTCCCTGCATGGCGTTGTGCATGCTCTTGGTGACGTTGAAGAACTCCGGAGTGGCGTCCATCACATGCCACTCGGCGTTGACGCCGAGGTTGCAGAGCAGGGGGATGAAGCTGTTGAGTATCTCGGCGACGCCGCCGCCGAAAGCGGTGGCGTTGAGGTGAAGCACGCGGGCCCCGCGGAGCGGATCCGCGAGCCGCAGAATCTCCTCCATGCGCTGCTCGCTGATGATCGGAGCGTACTCGGCGATGGATTTCGCGGTTACGGGGACGGGGGTAGGCATTAGCGGGAGGCGCTGCGGCTGCGTTCGAGGAGTTGCTGAAAAACGCTGAGGCAGCCTGCAAGGTAGTGAGTGATGAGATGGCGGCGGCTGATGTACTCGTGGGCTGCCTGCCCGATGGCGGCGGCGTCGTCCGGGCGGCTGAGCAGGCGGTCGACGGCTGCGGCCTGCTCCTCGGGCGTGTTGGCGATGAGGCCGGTCTCGCCGTCGATGAGCAGCGCTTCGGAGGAGGAGCTGTCGGCGCTGACGATGGGGCGGGACTGCCACATCTCCTCCATGAGGCCGGTGGAGATGCTGCGCGAGTAGCCTTCGTGGATGAGCACCGTCGCCTTCTCGCGGAGCGCGGAGAGCTCGACGTTGCCGACGCGGTCCATATCGGTGAGCAGCAAGACGTCGCCGATCTCCCTGCCGCGCTCCAGCTGCTCGTTGACGAGGTCGATCGAGGCAGGCCCGGCTTGAAAGTTGACGATAACGAGCTGGAGATCCGGGCGGTCGCGCTTGAGAAGGGCGAAAGCGTCGAGCAGGCGATGAGGGTTGTCTTCGCGAAGGCTGAGCACTATCTGGGCAAGTATGGGCCGGCTGGTGTCGAGTCCGCGCTGCGCCAGTATCGTCTCGCGAACAACGTCGGCGACGGGGAGCGAGCGCGGGCTTAGCGGGTCGATCCCCGGGAGGACGACGAACGTCTGCCGCGACGGAGCGTCGGGGCGGATGAAGCCGTCGTAGTCGTAGATGGAGGCGTCGAAGCTGTCGGCGTGCTGGCGAATGAGCGACCAGGCCTGCGGGTTCGCGGCGCGGTAGTCGCGGTGCGAGTCCCACAGCCACAGGCCAGCAGGGGCTTTCCCCTGCAGTTGCGTGAGCGCGGCGTGAAGGCCGACCGAGGCGGTGTGATGCACAACGACGATGTCGAACTCCTCGTCGAACATCTGCGCGTTGGACAGGTTGAACTGTCGCCATGTCTGCTCGGCGCGTTCGTTCCATGCCGCGTTGTAGCCGGAGAGGGCGCGCCGCAGCGCGTCGTCCGTCTCCAGGTGCTCGGCAGAGATGCGCGCCTGCTGCCAGTGGACATCAAGCCCAAGGTCGGCTAACAGAGGGACGGAGCTCTGAAGGAGGCTGCGGACGGCGATGCTGGCGGCGGGGGAGGAGAGATGGAGGACGCGGAGCCCGGCGAGCGGAGCGGCTGCCGCGCGGAGTTCGTCGATAGCTTGCTGGCCGGCGAACCCACGGTAGTCGATGATGGAGTGTGTGCTGGTGGCGACGCTGCCGAACAATTCGTGTTATCCGCCGGGCTCGCAGGCTTGCCGCCAGCGTGCAGAGTGATTATCGGGCGAGCAGAGAGGGCTGGTCAATAACAGTCGCCGCCCTGAACGTTAAGGGAACGCTGCCGCCGCCCGTCGCGATCGCGCGCCGACTCCCCAACTCTGAACAGATTCGCCCCGCTCTGAACAGCCGCTTCTTGCGCAGAGGCTATAATCAGCGCGCGAACCCGGCTTCAGCTATCTCGCCACAGGAGGCGCCGTCATGACGAGCTTTGACCGCACTACGCAGGACGTGAGCAACCTCATATCCCTCGACCACGTCAATCTCACGATCACCGACCAGCAGGTGTCGACGCTGTTCTACATCGTGGGGATGGGCTTCACGCGCGACCCGTACATGACCGTCGGACTCTCGAATATGTGGGTGAACGTTGGGCGGCACCAGTTCCATCTGCCCACCCGCGACACCGCCCAGCAGATCAGGGGGCGCATCGGGCTGGTGGTGCCAAGCATCGACGAGCTCGAGGCCCGTCTGGAGAGCGTCGCCGAAGGCCTGGCCGACACGCAGTTCGCGTATGCGCGGTCGGGCGACAACCTCGACGTAACCGGGCCGTGGGGGAACGAGTTCCGCTGCCATCCGGCGAGCGAGCGGCTCGACGGCGCGCGTCTCGGGCTGGAGTACATCATCTTCAACACCCCGCCGGGGAGCGCCCCGGGCATCGCGCGCTTCTACTCGCAGATCATCGGCGCGGAAGCGGACGTCGTCGAGAGGCGCGGGGCGCCGGCGGCGCGCGTCGTGGCCGGGCGCCATCAGGCGATGATCTTCCGCGAGGACGCGGACGAGACTCGCGAGTACGACCGGCATCACATTGCCGTCTACCTCGCCGATTTCTCCGGGCCGCACAAGGCGCTGCTGGAGCGCGGCCTCGTGTGCGAGGAGAGCAACAGCTCGCAGTACCGGTTCGTGGACATCGTCGACCCCGACACCGGAGAGAAGCTGTACGAGCTCGAGCACGAGGTACGGAGTATGGTGCATCCGATGTACGGGCGCGAGCTGGTCAACCGCGACACCGCGCAATTGCTCGGGAACTACCGTCGCGGGGCCGACGCCCTGGCCGTAGGCTGAGCGCCCTCTGAGCTCACCAGGGGTTGCGGGGCAAAGCAATCAGGGGGTCTGGGGGAGCGAACGCTCTCCCAGTTGCGGGGCAAAGCAACCAGGGGGTCTGGGGAAGCGCACGCTCTCCCAGCAGCCCGGCAAAGCAACCAGGGGGTCTGGGGGAGCGGACGCTCTCCCAGTTGCGGGGCAAAGCACCCAGGGGGTCTGGGGGAGCGAACGCTCTCCCAGCAGCGCGCCGGAGCTGACGCCTCACGCACGCGCCCCCCTCATCGTTGGCGACAGGCGCGCTAGTCGCGGATGTCCTGCAGGAACCACTCCGTAGGTATCTCGTGGCCGAGCCCCTGGGCCTTGGCGAGCTCGTAGGCGCGGCCTGCGACCGAGAAGAACTGCGCGCCCTGAATATTGCCTCGCTCCGAGTAGGTGACGGCGGAGTCGTTTGGCCGGGCGGTCTCGCCCTCGAGCACCTGGTGCAGGAAGACCACGCGGTTCGGGGCGATGACGCCGTGGGCGCGTCCGACGCGGCTGCGGGATTGATGGCTGGAGGCGGGACGCCCGCCCGGAGCGTTCGCCTCGTAGGCGATCGACTCGTCGTGGAGAGCCATATCGGGGATGCCTACCGGCGCGGGGGCGGAGCCGAGCCGCAGGGAGCGGTCGATGCGCTCCATCGCCTCGCCGTCGATGCGCCCGCCGACGCAGGTGATGTGCGCGCCGTCCTCGATGTCCTTGCCGAATATCACGGGCTCGACCGCGTCGGTGCATCCTGCGACGATGTGCGCGCCCTTGCAAGCCTCGGCGGCGCTCTCGACGGGAACGACCTCGACGCCCAGCTTCTGCTCGATTTCGGCGGCGTAGGCTTCGCGGTTCGCCTTCGTGGGGCTGTAGACCTGGATGCGCTTGATGTCGCGCACGGCGGCGAACGACTCCGCATGGGTGCGGGCCATTCCGCCGGAGCCGATCATAGCGACGACGGAGGCGTCCTGCCGGGCCATGTAGCCGGCGCCGATCCCGGAGTCGGCCCCGACCCGCATATGCTGCAGGTAGCCGTCGTTGATAATGGCGAGCGGCTCTCCGTTCTCGACGCTGGTGAGGAGGATGAGGCCGCAGAAGAGGCCGGGCTGCACGCAGTACTTCTCCTCCGTGCGCGTGCCGCCGTACTCCTGCTCGTACACGACGTCGGACTTCATGCGAATTGCGAAGTACCCGGAAGCGGAGCCGCCCTCCATCGTGCCCCACTGATACATCTTGCCCGGGTCGGACGTGGGGATGCGGATGTCGATGCGGGGCCGGCAGACGGCTTCGGAGGCGGCAAGCTCCTCGTAAGCGTGTTTCAGCGCGTCGATGGTCTCGCCCATCGTAAGCACCTGGGCTATGTCGTCGTTGTTCAGGATAAGAGTCATGGGGTGCGTCTCCTGCAGGCGGCTCTGCGCCTGGACTATAGCGCAGGGCGCCTCCTCCATGCTCGGAAGAGACGCCCTGGTTGAGTAGTAGTTGCGGGCCCGGCTCCTACAGCTTGCCGGCAGCCTCGCGCATATCGAGGATGGGCGAGTACATCGTCGCCGCGCCCTGGCGCGACGATGTATCGACGTAGTTGTGCTGCTCGGTCATGAAGGGGATGTAGACGTTCTCGGCGGGGTCGCGGTAGACCTCTATGGGGTCGCCGCCGTCCTCGACGACGCGCATGTTCTCCTCGAGCATCTGGCGGAACATAATGATGCCCTTGTCCGAGCGGCCAAGGTGTTCGCCCGTGCGGTCGGCGATGGCGCCCTGAGTGATCCAGGCGGCAGGGTCTTGCGCGGAGTTGCTGCGCAGCTCGGGGTATACGGGCTGGTCGTTCTCATCGAGCATAGGCACCGGCGGGCGGTAGAAGGGGATGTCCTCCGGTCGCTGCTCGGCGTCGCCGTCGATCATCGGGTAGCAGGCGACCCACCAGTGGCCGGTGGTCTCGTCGTCGATGGGCGTCCGGATCTGGAAGGCGGGGCCGAGAAGGAACGTCTGGTTGCGGCTCGGAGTGGAGAGGTTGAAGCCGTCGCCTCCCTGGCGCAGGTAGTTGGGGAAGACGATGGGGTGGCCGTCTTTCCACTCGGTGTCTTCCTCCGACCCGCCCTCCCAGATGCGGCGTTTGATGATGCCGTGCTCGAAAGCGTCGAAGGCGATGACCTTGTGGGGGCGGCGGTTGCGGCGTTCGGACTCGCCGTTCATCTCGCGGATGAAGTTGGCCCACGCGACGTGGAGCCACTCCAGGTGAACGGGGTCCAGCGAATTCTCCTGGCACTGCAGCCAGTTGCAGGGAAGTTCGGCGTAGCCGATGTCGCGCAGGACGCCGGTTGCGGCGAAGACGTCGTAGTTCGGAACGAGCGGCGCCGGCGCCGGGCCCATGTAGGCGAACAGCAGCCCGGCCTTCTCCTGCACCGGGTACGCCTTCATCTGCACCTTGTCCTTGAATCGCCCCTCCGGGTCTTCCGTCTCCTCGTACGGCTGCTCCGTGCACTGGCCCGTCTCGTCGTACAGCCAGCCGTGGTAGGGGCAGCGCAGGCCGTGCTCCTCCGGAATGCCGTAGATCATATTCATCCGGCGATGGGCGCAGTGCGGCTCCATCAACCCGTAATCCCCGGAGCGGTCCTTGTAGAGGATGAGGTCTTCGCCCAGGAGGCGGACCTTCATCGTCCATTTGTCGTTCATCTGCGAGACGGCGGCGACGGGATGCCAGTAGCGGCGCATCAACTCGCCCATCGGCGTGCCGGGCCCGACTCTCGTGTAGCGGTCATTCGCTTCCTGCGTCAGCATAAGTCCTCTCCTTACGGATTCGGATAGGTTCGGTGTATGGGCGCGATTATAGCAACTGCCGCGCTGTCGACACGCTTACTCTCCACGCGCCGCGCCTGCCGTGCCTCGGAGGCTGCGTTCGCCCTCCCAGCTTTCGAGCGTGGCGTTGACGATGTCGGCCACTACCGGTTCGCCGGCCTCGACGAGCGTGTAGCCCATACGGCGGCGGTTGCCGAACTTCACGTGCTCCAGCGGCAGGGCGATGGCCTCGTTCTCGGCGGGGTCGCGGAACGTGTTCATCGGGTCGCCCCCGTCGAGGGCGAGCTGGGCCTGCTCCTTGAGCAGCTTGCGGAAGAGGATGATGCCCTTGTCGGACTCGCCCAGCTTTTCGAGATGGCGCTTGGCGATAGGGCCTTGCGTCACCCATGCGAGGTAGTCCTGGTTGAAGAGGATGTCGTTGATGTATCGGTCGTTCTCGTCCTTGAGGGGGACATACCGATAAGGAACGATGTCCTGCCGGGGCGCCTGCGCGCCGGGAGCGGGGCGCCACACGTAGTAGGAGACGTGGTAGGTGTTCTCGTCGTCGACGGGAACGCGGAACTGGAATGTCGAGCGCACCTCGTCGCCGACGAGGAGGATGTTCGGGAACAGAATGGGGTGTCCCTCGCGCCAGTCGTCGTCCTCCTCGGTGTAGCCCTCTTCGACGCGGCGCTTGATGATGCCGTGCTCGAAAACGTCGAATCCTATCTTGAGGTGCTTGCCGCGCAGTTCGGGCAGGGCGTGCACGTCGTTCCTCACCACGTTGCCGTAGTAGGCGTGCAGCCACTCGTTGTGCACGGGGTCGAGGGAGTTCTCCTGGCACTGGAGCCAGTTGCAGGGCAGCTCGGAGATGCATACCTCGCGGACGGCGTTGTCCCACGTAAACTGCTCCCATCGGGGGAGCAGGGGCGCAGGCTGCGGGCCCATGTACGCGAAGATGAGTCCGCCGAGCTCCTGCACGGGGTACCCGGCGATCTTCACCTTCTCTTTGAAGCGTCCGTCCGGGTGGACGGTCTCCTCGAAGGGCTGCTCGATGCACTGGCCGGTCTCGTCCATCATCCAGCCGTGGTACATACAGCGGAGGCCGTGCTCCTCGGGAATGCCGTAGGAGAGGTCGACTCTGCGGTGGGGGCAGAAGCGGTCGATGAGTCCGAGCGTTCCGGATTTGTCGCGGTAGAGGACGAGGTCTTCGCCGAGGAGCCGCACCGGCTTGGTGGGGCGTTCGTCGAGTTCGGCGGCGGCGGCGACGGGGTGCCAGTAGCGTCGCATCAGCTCGCCCATGGGGGTTCCGGGACTGACCCGGGTGATGTCGTCGTTTGCCTGAATGGTGAGCATGGAGGTCTCCTCCCGAGCGAGCGTTACTAGGCGTAAGGGTAGGGCGGGCGTCGGCGCCGGTCAAGCGAGATTTGGGAGCTATAGGAGCAGGAAGGTAGGATAATCGCCTGAGCGCCTGGGGAGGAGATGCTTATGGCGGAGTCTACAGAGAAGGAATCAGAGGGTCAGCCGCGACGGCAGGGGCTGAGGGAGCGACTTGCAGAGAGAGCCAATGCAGCTGTCGACAAGATTCGGGACCAGGTGGGGGATATAACCACGGAAAGAAGCGTAGAGCTGGCGGAGGAGTACGCCGGGAAGATAGGGGGAGAGTCGGCTGCGGAGACGGCAGGGCGGATGGCGAGATCTGCGGGCAACGCTGCGGGCAAGGTGGCGTCTACGTCTGGCAGTGTCGGCGCGGTGCTGTCGGGATCGGACATAAAGGCTTTCGAGGATTTTGTAGAAGCAGTTACGCGAGTCGTAGTCGGCTTGCACGATGAGAGTCAGCGTCTTAAGCAGGAGAGCGAGGAACTCAGGGTGAGGGTCGCGGCCCTGGAAGCTCGCGCCGTGGATTCGGGTGCCGGGCAGGGATAGCAATGACATACGACCAACTGCTTGCGCTGGCGCAGAGCTATCCGGAAGCGGAGAGAAGCCGGCTGAGCGAACTCGCGCATTCGCGGGCTGTTCGCAGTGAACAGGAGGTGCTGGAACTGGCTGCGATTGCCGCTGAGGCGCAGGTTGACTCTCTGCTGCGCAGCGCGTTAGACCCTCGCGACAACCAGCTTTTACGCAGAGCGTTCGAGCTTCAGTACCCGCAAGTGAATATTGATTCACTCAGGGGCATGAGCGCTCAGAGCTTGGAAGGGTATGTCAATGGAGTCAAGGGGAAATACTTCGAAGTGCTGGTCGAGGACAAGCTGAACGCAGGCGAGTCTATAGGCGGGGTAAAGCTGGCTGCAGGGCAGACGGCCCGGTTGGCGGAGTCGTCCACGCAACCCGGCTGGGATCTCCGAATCGAGTCCGAGACCGGCGAAGTGGCGGAGGAGCTGCAGTTGAAGGCGACTGTGGCGTTCGGTCCGGTGTACGAGCATTTAAGGGAGTATCCCGACATCAAGGTGCTGACGCCGGGACCGATACAGCAGTTCGAAGGCGACGACAACGTGATATCGGCGGATATTCCCCACGCGCACCTGGAGGAGGCGTCGGAGAATTACGTCGATGATCTTGGCGACGGCTTGATGGAGAGCGCTCTAGAGGGCGTGGCCGGGTTCGCCGTGGAAGCCATGCCCGTTACGACGGTGCTGCTGGCCGGCGGAACTGAGGGGGTGCGATTTCTGACGGGGCGCGCAACGCTGCAGGAGGCGGCGAGCACGGTCGCATCAAGGACTGCCCGCTCTGCCGGATACAATACGGTGTACTTGGGCCTGACGGCCACCGGACTCGGCGCCGTAGCCGTTCCGCTGACGGCGGCTCTGCGCGTAAGCGAATCACGCGTCCGGAGACGGATTCAATTGCGGGACAAGCTCGATGCTTGCACCGCCGAATTAACCCTCCTGCTAGACAAGGACGCCGGGTAGACGGGTTGCCTGGCTTGCCGCGCAGGACAGCCTAGCGCCCGAGGGTGGCCTCCTCGCCGAGGTAGTCGACCCAGGTGCGCATGACCTCTTCGATGTCGGCGACGGCGGTGGTCTCTCCCGCCTCGGGCGGGATGTAGCGGGCTTGGGCGCGCATGCCGAACTTGACGCGCTCGACGGGCGCGTGGAGCAGGCCCAGGCTGTCGCCGCGGAAGACGTTCATGGGGTCGCCGCCGTCCTGCATCACCGCGATGTTCCGCTTGAGCTGCTTGCGGAAAAGGATGATGCCCCTGTCCGACTCGCCGAGTATCTCTTTGTCGCGCTTGGCGATGGGGCCTTGGGTGACCCAGGCCATGTAGTCCTGGTTGAACGTCCAATCGAGGATGAACCGACCCTCGTCGTCCTTGAGCGGGACGTAGCGGTACGGCACGACGTCCTGGACGGGAGCGGGGGCGCCGGGGGCGGAGCGGTAGTTGTAGACGGAGACGTGCAGCGTGTTCGCGTCGTCGACAGGCACGCGGAACTGGTAGGTCGCGCGCGCCTCGTTGCCGACGAGCAGGATGTTGGGGAAGAGCACCGGGTGCCCCTCGGCCCACTCGTCGTCGGTCTCGTCCTTCCCCTCGAGGAGGCGGCGCTTGACGATGCCGAACTCGAACTCGTCGAAGCCGATCTTCCGGTGCTTGCGGGATGCGCCTTGCTGGGCGACGGCGATGCGGTAAGCGCCCATATAGGTGTGGAGCCACTCGACGTGGACGGGGTCGAGGGAATTCTCCTGGCACTGGAGCCAGTTGCAGGGCAGCTCGGTGATGGCGATGTCGGAGTAGCCGTTCTCCCAGAGCAGCTGCTCCCATCGCGGGAGGAGCGGCGCAGGCTGCGGGCCAAGGTAGGCGAACACGAGGCCGGCCATCTCCTGCGCCGGGTAGCCGGCGATCTTGACTTTCTCCTTGAAGCGCCCGTCGGGGTGGACGGTCTCCTCGAAGGGCTGCTCGATGCACTGGCCGGTCTCGTCCATCATCCAGCCATGGTACATACAGCGGAGGCCGTGCTCCTCCGGGATGCCGTAGGAGAGGTCGACGCGCCGATGAGGGCAGAAGCGGTCGATGAGGCCGAGCGTTCCGGACTTGTCGCGGTAGAGGACGAGGTCTTCGCCGAGGAGCCGGACGGGTTTGGTCGGCTTGTCGTCGAGTTCGGCTGCAGCGGCGATGGGGTGCCAGTATCGGCGCAGCAGTTCGCCCATCGGCGTGCCGGGTCCGACTCGAGTGAGCTCCTGGTTGGCCTGAACGCTGAGCATCGCGCATCTCCTCGGGAGCTGATTGGGGCAAGCGTAGTGGGGGAACGGGGCAGGCGTCAATCGGCGGAGGCGCCCTGCAAGTCCCTTGCGCTACGCCAGCGGCTTCTCCATCTTCCACACGCGCTTCGTCCCGAACGTTCTGCGGAGGAGGACGCCGCTCTGCGAAGAGACGCGGCGGTAGCCCGTGCGCTCGTAGAGGCGGATAGCGCCGGCGTTCTCGGCGATCACGTGGAGGGTCATCTTCCGCACTCCCATAGCGCGCCCCCTGGCTTCCGCCGCCTCGAGTAAGAGCGAGCCGACGCCCATTCCGCGCGCGGCAGGAGTTACGGCCAGCTGGTCGACCAGTAGCTCTCCGGCTACTGGTCCGCTGTGGAGGAGAATGAAGTTGACGAGAATGAGCAGGGCGCGGATGGGCGAGAAGCGGCGGAAGAGGGTACGGAACCGGAAGAGGTAGAACTCGAGGCCGGGCGCCTGGAGGGTGAGGACGCCCAGCAGGGCGCCGTTCCGGGTGGCGGCGAAGCAGGCGTCGCGTCGCACAGCATCGTGGAGGAGTCGGACGAAGTCGTCGGCGTCGCGGCAGCCGATGCGGAGCTTCTTGGCGAATGCTTCATAGACGATGCGCAGCGCGTCCTCGACGTGTTCGGGCGCCAATTCTCCGGCGACGACCACGTCGCCCGTACTTGCGGGGGAGGCCTCTTCCAGCGCGGGGTTTTCCTCCTGCCTCTCCATCGGACGCATCATACGTGAATCGCGCGGGCACGCGCATGCTCGCCGTACGGGGGCTGGTCGTGGGATAGTGTGCGGGACGATGCGGCGCGACTTCCTGCTTTTTATCCTGTCGATTCTGCTGGCGTTGGGCGTAGCGGCGCTTGTATGGGAGTACGCCGACGCCAGGGCGGGGCCGTTCCCTGTGCCGTTCACCGACGCCGATGGCAAGCCGTCCCTTGTGCGGTTGTATGTCGACGCCGGCGGAGAAGCATTCTACGTCCCGCTGTACGCGCTGCTTGCGGGAGCGTTCCTGCTGGCGGCTATCGTGGGGCGAGCGTGGCTTGCCGGCGCTCATTCGTACGGAGCGTTGTGGCGAAGGGGTCTTGCCGGCCTGTGCGTGTTGACGGTTGCTGGGGCAGCGGTAGTGTGGATGGAATCGTCCGGCCCGCTTAGCCCGGGTGAGCTGCTCCCTGGTGAAGCGGCGAGCTGGCTGGGGCAAGCGCCCGATGAGCAGCCAACTCCCGCTCCCGCCGAGCGAGCCGATGAACACCCGCCCGCTGACGATGCTCCGCTTGACAGCGCAAGGACTCCAGCCGGTGAAAGCTCCGCCGAAATAGATGACGCAGCTGCGTATTTCGAGCTAGCGCCGAGCTGCCCCCTGTGTTCGCGGATCGGCGTGCAGAGGGTGGTTGACGGCGACACGCTTGTGAGCTCCTACGGGCGCATCCGGTTGTACGGAGTCGACACTCCAGAGATAGGCGAGCCTTGCGCCGGCGAGGCGACTGCGCTGCTGAGAAGGCTTGCGGGCTCGCGGGCCCGCGTCCAGTTCGGGCCGCGCATGACAGACCGGTACGACCGAACCCTTGCGTACCTCTACACCGAGGACGGGTTCAGCATCGACGGCCTGCTTGTGTGGGGCGGCTACGGGTACGCGTGGACGAGCGACGGTCAGCACGCTGCGACGCTCGCAGCGCTGGAGCGGGACGCGCGCCGCAGCGGGCGCGGGTGCCTGTGGGCGAGGCCGAACGGCGGAGAGGCGACCGGCTCGTTAGGGACGTGGACGCTGGACCCGTAACGCATCGGCGCGCTGCCGCTGTAGCGCGCGTCAGCTCATCGACTCCGGACGGTTGCCGCTGCGCCGCCTGGTTGCAGGCGGGAGCTACAGTGGCCAGTTGTCCTTGATGTTATCGACTGCGCCTTGCGGGGCGCCGGCGCGGGCGGTCACTTCGTCTTCCGAGGCGGCGGGAGCGCGGTCGGGGAGCTCTTCCCATGTTTGGAGCACCTGGTTGATGAGGTCGGCGTCGCGGCTGTAGCCCGCTTCGCCGGGGATGTACTTCTTTGCGCGCTTCATGCCGAACTTCACCTGCTCGAGCGGGGCGGCGATGCCGGAGGCGGGCGGCGCTTCGCGGAACACGTTCATCGGCTCGCCGCCGTCGGCGACGAGGTCCATCTGCTCGCGGAGCTGCTTGCGGAAGAGGATGAGACCCCGGTCGGACTCGCCGAGATGCTCGAGGTGGCGCTTGGCGATGGGGCCTTGCGTCACCCACATCGTGTAGTCCTGGTTGAACACGACATCGACGATCCAACGTCCGTTCTCGTCGAGCAGCGGCACCTCGCGGTAGGGGACGGAGTCCTGGGCGGGGACGGGCTGGCCCGGGGCGCCGCGCCAGGTGTAGAGCGAGATGTGCAGCGTGTTCTCGTCGTCGACCGGCACGCGGAACTGCATCGTCACCGACACTTCGGAGCCGACGAGCAGGATGTTGGGGAAGAATACGGGGTGGCCGTGCTTCCAGTCGTCGTCTTCTTCGGTATAGCCGCGGAAGACGCGGCGCTTGACGATGCCGTACTCGAACACGTCGAAGCCGATCTTCTCGTGCTTGGGAAGGTCGAGCAGGGCGCCCTTGAACCCGGGGCCCTCCTGGACGTACTGGCCCCAGTACGAGTGGGCCCACTCCACGTGGACGGGGTCGAGAGAGTTCTCCTGGCACTGCAGCCAGTTGCAGGGCAGGTGCGAGACGGCGATGTCGCGAACGGCGTTCTCCCACACGAGCGGCTCCCAGGTCGGGAGGAAGGGGACCGGCTGCGGGCCAAGGTACGCGAACACCAGTCCGCCCGCCGTCTGCACGGGGTAGCCGGCGATCTTGACCTTCTCCTTGAAGCGTCCGTCGGGGTGAACGGTCTCCTCGAAGGGCTGCTCGATGCACTGGCCGGTCTCGTCCATCATCCAGCCGTGGTACATACAGCGGAGGCCGTTCTCCTCCGGGATGCCGTAGGAGAGATCGACTCTGCGGTGGGGGCAGAAGCGGTCGATGAGGCCGAGCGTTCCCGACTTGTCCTTGTAGAGGACGAGGTCCTCGCCAAGGAGCCGCACGGGCTTGGTTGGCTTGTCGTCGAGTTCGGCTGCGGCGGCGATGGGATGCCAGTAACGGCGCATCAGCTCGCCCATGGGCGTTCCGGGGCCAACCTGGGTAACGGCGTTGTTCTGTGCAACGGTCAGCATTGCTTCACCTTTCCGCGTGCTGCGGGGCTCTTCCGCCTTCTATGGGGTTAGCGTAGGCGCGCGCCTGAATCGGTGTCAACGCGCTGCCGCGCCCGTTAGGGGCGGCTGATGGGCGGAGCGGCCTCCGGGTTGTTGGTGACGACGCGGGTGTAGTACTGCCAGACGCCGCCGACGCGCGGGGTGGCGCCGGAGAGCGGCCGCTGGAAGTGGGGGAGTTGGGGGAGAGGGGTGCGCCCCGACATCTCGTCGACGAGTTCGTCTTCGAGGTAGGGGTGGTCCGGGCCGGCGGCGGAGAAGGCCCAGTAGTTCATCTTGGCCTGCTCTTCGAGTTGCATCATCGTCATTACGGAGTCTTCGAGGCTGCTGCCGGCGGTGGTGGCGCCGTGGCCGCGCAGCAGGATGGCCTTCGAGTCGCCGAGGAGCTGCGCGACCTCGAGGCCCTCCTCTTCGGTCTGCACGGTCTTGACGTGGTTCCACATCGGCAGTTCGTTCTGGACGAGCTGCGCGCCCTCCTGGTTCATCGGACGCAGCCGCTTCAGGAGCGTCGTGGCGAGGATGGTGTAGTGCGGGTGAACGTGCACCACCGACTGCACATCGGAGCGCAGCTTCATAATCGAGGAGTGCATCTTCACCTCGAACGGCTGGGAGGAGCCGATCGGCCCGTCGACCTTGTAGCCCTCGATGTCCACGACGATCATATCCTCGGGGCGCATCGAGTAGAGGGCGTCGACGGTGTAGCCGCGGCCCTTCACAACGAACTTGTCGGGGTCGTTCGGGAGGCGCAGGCTGGCGTGGCCCAGGGATGCGCGGAAGCCGGTGGCGAGCCCGACCTCTGCGAGCACGCGATTGGCGACGGCGACCTCGTACTTGACCTCGTCCCACTCTCTAGTCATGGGGGCTGACCTCCTGCTGGTGTTCGGCGGCGCGCCCGAGCGGCGCCGCAGGTTAGGGGCACTTTACTAGAAGCGGGCGCCGCCGGGTAGCGGGGCCTCCGAGCGCTCCCCTCGTTCCAGGGGAGGGCGGCATGATAGCAGGGAGGCCGGGGCCGGGCGAGGGCGGATGTCGTAGGGCGCCCGCCGCCCGCCGCTGTCGCGGGCGGGGAGGCCCTTGCGGGGGCGGGGGATTATTGCGCCGTATGGATTGCGTGGCGCGCTGGGTTGTTGTATAGATCTGGGGGAGTCTGCCCGACGACTTGCCCTAATGGAGATGCGCCGCTATGTATGGTCGTTTGCTCGCGGAGGGTAGGACTCTCCGTTTGTTCCCTGTGACTCTGCGGTTTGGCGTGTTGGCGGCTCTGGCGGTTGCGGCGTTTGCCGTGTTATGGGGGCAGGGTGCGTCAGCGGCGACGCTGGTTGCGCCGTTCGGCGATATGACGATCGCTGACGGGGCGACCCGCGATATCGCAATGACCGATCACTTCTCGGGCGAGGGTCTGACCTACGAGGTTCTGGTGACCACGACGCACCAGGGCACGGGGGTGGTGCGGACTGCTCCGCTGAACCAGGTGGGAGTGAACAAGGTTACGGGGGAGTGGAGCGGCGCGGTGCTGACGCTGACGGGCGGCGACGCGGTTCCGCAGGACTTGACGCTGCGGGTTACGGCGACCGACTCGGGCGGGGCCAGGGCGAGCGGAGAGTTCGTCCTTTCGCTGGTGATTCCGCCGCAAGAGGTGGACGTCTCGAGCGCGTGGTCGGACGGGATGGAGGTCGGTGCGCAGCTCCGCTCCATCTCGACCAGCCCTCCTACGTGGCTGGGACGGTGAACGCCGGTGGCGGGTCTGTGGTCATCGGCGAGTGGGGGAGCAATCCCCGGACGATGGTGTTTTCGAAGATCGGAGAGGGGGAGATCACGCTCGAGTGGGAGGCTATCGCGGGCGGGATACTCTACGCTTGGTCGAGCGCCCCCGCCCCGGCGCCTACACCGACTCCCGCGCCGGCGCCTACGCCTACGCCGACTCCTACGCCGACGCCGACGGCTACGCCAACCCCGGCTCCGACAGCTACACCGACGCCTACTCCCACGCCGACCCCGACTCCTACGCCTACTCCGGCGCCTACGCTGACGCCGCCGCAGGAGGTAGACGTCTCCAACGCGTGGTCGGACGGCGTGGAGATTGGGGCGCGGCTCCGCATCAACCTCGGGCTGCCCTCCTACGTGCCGGGCACGGTGGACGCCGGGGGCGGATCGGTCGTCATCGATCCGTGGGGGGGGTCAATCCTCGGACGATGGTGTTTTCGAAGGACGGAGAGGGGGACATCACGCTCGAGTGGGAGGCGGTCGCAGGCGGGATACGCTACTCCTGGTCGAGCGCCCCCGCGCCGACGCCGACGCCTACTCCCACGCCAGCCCCCACGCCCACTCCTACGCCGACCCCGACCCCAACGCCTACTCCTACTCCTACTCCGGCGCCTACGGCTACGCCGACGCCTGGGCCTGCTCCGGGTCCGATAGGGGATACGCCGACGAACGTTGCGGTTTCATCGAGCGGACTGGTTACGTGGACGAAGGCGGGGGTCGCGGTCGAGGGTCAGCGCTACGCCATCCGGTGGGCCTTCAGCACGGGGATTCCGCAGAGCTCGGATCTGACCGAGCGCGCCCGCGACGAGCGGCACGAGGTGATGCGGGAGTCGGAGTGCGCGGCGGATGGCCGGTGCGAGTTCCAGATTCCGAACTTCAACCCGTCGTTGAACTATCTGGCGCAGGTGCAGTCGCGTCGCGGCGCCGACCTGTCATGGATAGAGACGAGGCATGACGCAGAGGGGAGCCTCTCGCTGTTGCCGGGCCCGTTCCCGGGGCCGGAGGAGTACACGGCGGAGGGCTACAAACTGACGACTAAGCCGTTGGTCTTTAGCTGTGGACGGCAGGACAACTCGGGCAACTGCATAGCGATCGAGTTTGAAATAGCGAACCAGTTGCCGCACTCCATGTCGGATGGGATGCGTCGCACGTTCGATCCTGGACCCGGCTGCAGTTATGTCATGGTGCATAACTACCTAGCGCTTACAGCGGCGCACTGCTGGGAGGGCCGCGGACACAGCGCGATGTTGCTGCGGTCGGCGATAACGGAACAGGTGTTCGGAGATGCTCTTGGCAGCTACGCGCACCTGATTCGTCCTTCCAGGGATACGAACTACCTCGGGGGTTCCCTTCCCTATACTTTCCGCTACAGCGCCGGGTTCTCGCGGGAATGGAAGCGCATCGGAGACGACATTACCTTCGTTACGGCGAGAGAGCGCATGCCGCAGGGCGAGCTCGATTCGCTGCAGTTCATGCATCTGGACACTACGACGCTCCCCACCGACCTCGACGGGTCGCGGGTGTTCTTTGCGACGGGGAACGGGTTCTATGACCACGGCGAGCCGATCATAGGCGAGCGTACTGAATACGGATCGTGGAGGAACGGCAAACGAGAAGCTATAGCGGCTGTGAACGTCTCGGATAGCGTACTGCTGTGGAGAGGTTCGTCGGGGACGGCGTTCTTCCGCCGCAACGAGGCCAAAGACCGCTGGGAGATCATCGCGGTCCATAAGGGCACAGGCCGCGGCCCCTACGTCTGGAGCGTTCGGGACGACATGCGCGCGACGATGGCCGAAGCCAACAAACTCGACCTGGATCACCGGCGGCGGGACGTGGACTCGCCGGACACGAGCGCCGGGTCGTACGCCCAGCTCCGGCAGGCCGTGGACAATGTGAACATCGCCCAGGTGATTGCGCTGATCGACGCGGGCGTCGACACCACCCGCGACGACGGGGCGATTCTGGCGCGCGCCGTAGGCGCGTACCTCTCGGAGAGCAACCAGAAGAAGGCCGCCGATCGCCTCGCTATCGTCGAGCAGCTGACGCTGTCGGGGATAGACATCTCGGAAGTGACTATGTCCGAGGGAGCGTCCTCGCAGCCTCTGCTGCACAAGGCGATCGGGAGCGACGACTGGCGTCTGGTGGAGACGCTGCTGGACAACGTAACGGATTTCGATTTCGAGACTGACGCGCTGGCTGCGGACGACTCGGCGGGCAACAACGCCGCGCACTATCTCGCACAAGGGCCGGTTAGCTCCCACATCGTCGACCACGTTCTGGGGCATGCGGCTGACGCGCTGATCGAGGCGGAGAACGACGCTGGGCAGACGGTGACGGAGGCGATCCTTGCCGCCTCCGACGAGGAGTGGGCGGACGCGCTGCTGGCGAGCGTGGCGACAAGGAAGGCGCTGACCAAAGAGACGGCCAACTCCTGGGGAAGCTCGTACATCGCCTATCTGTGCCGGGACATTACGGTGGACGGTCAGACGACGAGCGTGGTGGAGGAGGTCGTCAAGCATAAGAACGGCAAGCTGAGCGACACGTTTGGCCTTCTTTCGAGCGACGTCATCGTCTTTAGTCTGAGACTGCGATCCGACGCCAGATTGAGCTCGCTTCCGCTGTACTCTGCATTCAGGGAGAACCCTGCGTGCAGCAACATGATCGACCGGCTCAGGTCGTAGTGAGAGAGGGGCGGGGGGAGAGGATCTCCCCCCGCTCGCGTCTCCCGCTCGCGCCGTCTGCTTCCCCTGCCGCCCGTCGTAGGTCAGTCTGCGGGCCTTCCTCTATCCCGACTTCTCGTTCCCCCTGCCGTCCGTGGTAGGATTGGCGCCATTCCGGCGGCGCGCCAGCGCCGCCTGTGCGGAGGAGCTGGGCTATGGAGATCAACGCGCTGGACGGCGACGGGCACGTCGAGGAGTGGGAAGGCACCTGGTCGGACGAGTATCTCGAACCGGCGTTCCGCGACCGCCGGCCCCGGGTCGTCGAGACGGGCGAGTTCGAGCACGACTACATCTGGGAGATTGACGGCTCGCGCATCCGCGTCGGCGGGTCGCCGTCGAGCAAGGCCGGCGTAGTCTCGACCGAGTACACGCTGATGGCGAAGTGGCGCGGCCCGCACGAGAGCGGGGAGTTTCACTCGGCGGAAGACCGGCTCGCAGTGATGGAGGCCGAGAACACGTGGCTCTCGGTGAACTATCCCACGCTGCTGCTGAACTGGCCAATCGCCGCAGACCCGGCCCTGAACGCGGCGCTCACCCGCGCCTACAACAACTGGGTCGCCGACATCTCCGGGCAGTCGCCCGACAGGCTCAAGTGGGTCACGGTGATCGACCCGCGCGACCCGGCGGAGGCGGTGCGCGAGATGGAGCGCACCAAGCCGATGGGGTCGGTCGGGATTATGGTGTTCGGGGACTACAGCGCAAAGGGGCTCGACCATCCCGACTTCGAGCCTGTCTGGGCGGCGGCGCAAGACCTCGAGATGCCGGTGAACGTGCACCCCGGCATCGGCGCGAAAGACGCCATGCGGGACTGGCGGAACATCGCCGGCGACCAGTTCCTGATGTCCGTCGTGCGGGGTTTCAAGACGATATGCGGCTCCGGGATCCTCGACCGTTACCCCAAGGTGAAGGTTTCGTTCCTCGAGACCGGCTGCACGTGGGTCGATTTCGCGGTTGCGGTAATGGACTTTACGCTGGACAACATCAAGGACCGTATGGAGATAGGGACGATTCGCTCGGAGCACAAGCCGGTGATCGAGCGCGGGCTGCCCAAGGCGACGCCGCTCGAGTACATCCGCGACGGGCGCATCTTCATCGGGTTCGAGGTGGACGACGACCTGCTGCCCTACATGGTGAACAAGTACGGCACGGACTGCTGGGTGTACGCGAGCGACATTCCGCACGCGCACCGCGTGCCCGACTCGCCGAAGTACATCATGGGCCGGGACGACCTCACCGCGGAGCAGAAGTCGCGCATCCTCTGGAAGGGCGCGTCGGAGCTATATGGCCTGCCAGTCCCGGAGCGGGCCGGCGCGCGATGACGGATTATCGTTTTACTCGGAAACAACGCCGCAGGATGCCTCCAATGCTGCTTTACGGCATCGTCCGGGAAGGCGATGTCGCAGCGCTCAGAGCGAAGGCCGAAGCAGCGAGAGACGAAGGCAACTTTTTTGATGCTGCTTTCGCCTACGCAAATATGGCGCGAAACTACGAAGAAACTGGAGATATTCAAGCGGCGACTACAGCGCGTAGATCGGCAGCGTATGCCTTTAGAGACTGTGCTAGAGGTTAGAGAAATTTGGAACGTGATTCACCAAAAGACGGAATCGATACTCATCCTGCAGACAATCTCTATACAGAGTCTATAGCAATTTTCAATTCGATCGGAGACAAGAAGATTGCTAAAGAGACAGCCAAGGAAGCAGATAACGAATATAGATATAGGTGGCTAGAATTAGCGGATGCGAGATATAAGCAAGCTACCAAATGGAAGGAGTCTGGCGAAAAACAAGCCGCCGGCCATCAGTACAGACAAGCTGCCTGGGCCTATTTGGGTGCTGGGAACACTAAGAACGCTATGATTGCATTTGAGAACTCCTATGATGCCTTCACAGGGGCCGGTTATGAGCACCATAGGGCTGGAGATGATGATCAGGCTTCTACTGCGTGGGGCGAGGCCGCTGATTCCTTAGGAGAGTGGAGCAGATTGCGTTCTCACCGATTGGGTAGCCGCTGTCTTCTTGGATGTGCAGGCTTATTGGCGCTGATAATTGCTTCGGTTTTCATTCTCACCCGGATGGTCATATGATCCCGGGCCGGCGTGCAGCGTTCGCTAGGCTGCTTTCCGATAGGTCACCTTGACGCTGAAGACGCCGTCCTCGGACGGATAGCGCGGCTCCTCGGACATTTCGATGTCCCATAAGGCGCAGTCGATAACATCAACGACAACTGGTCGCTGCAGAAAGGATTGCAAGGACATCATATGGCTATCTGTTCGTTCATTTACGGAACATCCTCGATATTTGTCGCTATGTTTCTCGCCGATTTTTTGTATTCTATTGGCGGGTTCGCAACGTTCGGAGGGCACATAGTTTTAATGATAGGGGGGTTTCCTGTCAGCTTCTTTCCTACCTCCGCTTGCTGTTCGTATAAGCCGCGTCCGAGGGCGAATTGCTACCTTGCTAATTGCATTAGTTCCCGGTGTTCTTATCACCTTGGTTCTGGCTTTTATATTTGCCGAAATAAGAGGCCTTTTAGTCATGTGGCTATTCATCCGCGCTATTTATATGTTCCGAGGATGGTCGCCAGCAGAGGAGTCGCTAGCGGATGCGGAGTATAAGCAGGCTATCGAGCGGAAAGAGTCCGGCGAAATCCAAGCCGCCGGCTATGCGTACAGACGAGCTGCCTGGGCCTATTTTAATGCTGGGAACACTAAGGATGCCATGATTGCGTTTGAGAGCTCTTATGATGCCTTCACAGAGGCCGCTTATGAATACCGTATGGCTGGAGATGATGATCAGGCTTCTATTGCGCGGGACGAGGCCGCTGAGTCCTTCCGATATTCGAGCAGCTTGTATTGGAGCAGATTCCGTTCTCAACGATTGAGCCGCTGTCTTTTCGGATGCGTAGGCCTATTGGCGCTGATAATTGCCTCGATTTTCATTCTCGCCCGGGTGGGCATATGATCCCGCTTCCGGGCGCGCAGCGTTCCCTAGCCTGCCTTGCGGGCTGTCACCTTGGCGCTGAAGACGCCGTCCTCGGACGGATAGCGCGGCTCCTCGGACATTTCGATGTCCGTGAAGCCTGCGCGCGCGAGGCGGTCGAGGTACGCGTCCTGCGCTTCTGCGCCGGCGGAGCACTCGGCCCAGGCCGCGAGGTCTGAGCTGTCGGCGGCGCCTGCCTCGCGCATCATATCCGAGAGGTGCATTCGTCCGCCGGGCGCGAGGACGCGGAACGCTTCCCGGAACACGGCGTCCTTGTCGGGCGAGAGGCAGACGACGCAGTTGGATATCACTACGTCGACCGAGGCGTCGGGCAGGGGGATGCGCTCCATTTCGCCTTCTACGAACTCGACGTTGGCGAGTCCGAGCCGCGCCAGGTTGCTGCGGGCGAGTTCGAGCATCGAGGGCGTCATATCGAGTCCGACGACGCTTCCCGACTCGCCGACCTGCCCCGCGGCTAGGAAGCAGTCGATGCCGCCGCCCGACCCGAGGTCGAGCACGCGTTCGCCCTCGCGCAGCCCGGCGATCGCGGTGGGGTTTCCGCATCCGAGCGAAGCGGCGATTGACTCCGCGGGCAAGGCGGAGAGGTTCGCGGCGTCGTAGATACGCAGCGCCTGATTCATATCCTGGGGCGAGCAGCACGCGTCGCTGGACGGCTCCTGCCCCGCCGATAGTTCGATCACGCGGCTGGCGTGCGCGCCGTACCGCTCGCGGACTGCATGCTTGATTGCGTCGGGCTGGTTCGTCATTGGGGAGATCTCCGGCAGAGGCGTGATGTATCGGGCATCCGGCTCTGATGGTATCACCAGAGCGCAAGGGGGCTTTGCGCAACGGTGATACCCTTGCGCGTATGGGATACGCGGCGATTGCCGGACGCCTGGCCGCCGGGGAATGCGCGACGCTCGACGGCGCCGTCAGCACGGAGCTCCACCGCCGGGGCGCGAGCCTCGACGCCTGGGCGGCGCTCGCGACGGTCGAGCGTCCCGACCTCCTGGAGTCGGTGCACGCGGACTATCTCGCCGCCGGCGCCGACGTCATCAGCGCGAACACGTTCGGCTGCTCCGAACCCCGGCTGGATGCGTTCGGGCTGGCAGGAAGGATGGAGGAGCTGAACCGGAGCGCAGTCGCTCTCGCACGGGCGGCGCGCGAACGCTCCGGCGGTTCGGCGGTCGTGGCGGGATGCGTGACGACGGTCGGGCATCGCGGCCCGGACGGGACGCTGCAGGCCACGCCGGATGAGGAGTGGGCGCTTGCGCGGCAGGCGGAGATCCTCGCGGACGCAGGGGCGGAGCTGATCATCGTCGAGATGCTCTCGTCGGTTGCGCATGCGAACGTGCAGCTGGCCGCGGCGGCGAGGGCGGGGCTGCCTGTGTGGGCAGGGTTTTCGTGCGCTCCGCTCGGCGGCGGGGATTCGGGCGCTGTGCGTTTGTTGGGCGAGACGGATGAGCCGTTCGAGGAGTCGCTGCGGCGGATCGATCTCTCGGGAGCGGGCGCCGCGCTTGTAATGCATACGACGCCGGATATCGCGGCGCCTGCGCTGGCGGCGCTGCGGAGGGTGTGGAGCGGGCTGGTTGGGGCGTATCCTCACGGCGGACGCTGGCAGGGGCCTACCTGGGATTTCGACCCTGGGTTCACGCCGGAGGCGCTGGCGGCGAGAGCCGGGGAGTGGCTCGCGGCGGAGAGCGAGGTTGGCTGCCAGCTAGTCGGCGGCTGTTGCGGCACGACTCCGGAGCACATCAGGGCGCTCCGGCGCGTCGTCGATGCGGCGAATGCGGCGGCCACGATGCAGGGCGCGTAGATACAGTAGGTCGGCGCATATACGATAGACGGACAGACCGGAAGGAAGCGGGAAGGAGGCTGGGATGCGGTTGCAGGATAAGGCGATCATTGTTACCGGCGCGGCCGGCGGGCTCGGGCGGCAGTACGCCCTGCGCTTCGCGAAAGAGGGCGCGAGGCTGACGATTGCGGACGTTCAGGACGTGAGCGCGACGGCGGAGCTCTGCCGCGCGGAAGGCGCCGACGTGCTGCCGCTTCGCGTCGATGTGTCGTCGGAAGAGGCGATGAACGATATGGCCAAGCAGACGCACGACCGGTACGGCCGCATCGACGGCTTGCTGAACAACGCAGGCATGATGCGCGGCCTCGGCGTTAAATCGATCCTCGACGTCGATATGGAGACGTGGGACCGCGTGTTTGCGGTGAATGCGCGCGGAACATTCCTCGGCGTCCGCGCTGTCTACCCGTATATGCGGGAGCAGAAGTCAGGCACGATAGTCAACGTGAGCTCCGGCAGCACGCTGCGCATCGCGCGGGCGCCGGACGAGATGAACCCCCACTACGTAGCGTCGAAGTCGGCGATCACCGGCATCACACGGGCAGTGGCCCGCGAACTGGGGCAGTACAACATCAACGTCGTTACCGTCGCGCCCGGGTCGACGACCTCCGACCGCGAAGATGCGCTCGACGCGGAAGAGGCGTACCCGGAGCCGGAGGCGTCCCTTGCCCGCCGCGGCGTGCCCGACGACCTGACGGGAGTGATGGTGTTCCTTTTCAGCGACGATGCGCGCTTCATCACCGGCCAGATGATCGTCGTCAACGGCGGACGCGAGGTGCACTAAACGGCGCGCGAGGAGAGGCGATGGCTGATCTGACATGGGAGCGTATGGGCCGGTGCGCCCGGCTCGCGTGGGAGCACGGCGCCGAGTCGTTCGAGCAAGCGGCGCGCCGGCGTGATGCAGTCATGACAGGCCATCTGCTGCTGGGAGTCATACGTCAACCGGAGTGCGCGGGCGGGCTGATGCTGCGGCACCTGGGCGTCGATATGGCGCTTGCAGCGTCCATCACCGAGTTCGAACTGCTGCACGGACGGCCCGTCCCCGGGCGCGAGGAGCGCGTCGTTGACCTGTGGGGCAAGCCGCACACGCCGGAGGCGCTCCAGGCGATGCAGCTATCGCTGGAAGAAGCGGAGAAGTTCCACTCCGCGTACCCCATCGGCACGGAGCACATCCTGCTGGGGATGCTGTCTATCCCAGAGGGGATGGGCAGCCGGACGCTCGCCTACTTTGGCGTCGACTACGCCAGCGCCCTCGCCGCCCGCGACGAGATCTGGGGCCTGCTCAAACTTACGGAGTGAAGGGAGAGAGTTCGAGATGAGCGGACGCCAACCAGCGCGCTCTGAGCGGCTCCAGCGACTGCTCAGAGCTCAACTCTACAGCGCGGACGGCGAAGCTCATACGGGCGGCGAGCGCCTGTAGCTTCCCCCTACGCTGGGCGGAAGACGGGGAGGGTGATCTCCTCGGTCAGGTCTTCGTAATCAACCTGGACGGCCATGCCTACGCGGATGTTGGCCGGGTCGGGCTCGACGCCGACGAGGTTCGTGGCCATGCGCGGCCCTTCCTCCAGATCGACCATCGCGACGATGTACGGCGTCTTGTCGCGGAAAGCAGGGAGGGGAGGCCGGTGGACGATCGCGAACGTGTGCAGCGTTCCCCTGCCGCTTGCCTGTGTCCATTCGACGTTGCGTCCGCCGCAGCCGGGACAAAAGTCGCGCGGATAGAAGTACGCGCGGGCGCAGCCGATGCAGCGCCGCAGCCAGAGCTCGCGGGCTTTGGCGCGCTCCCAGTAGAAGTCCGACTCCGGCTGCTTGACGGGCAGAGGGCCCGTATAGGCGTTGGTGGTCATAGGAGTCAGCTCCGTGTGGCGCTAGGAGTCCGCGTCGAGCACAGCAATCTTGTACAGAATGCCGACGCCCACGACGAGGCCAAGCATAAAAATGCCCAATACCGCGATCTTGTACATCGCTTTTACTCCACTCCGAGAATGATTGTTCCTGTCGCGGACAGAGCGCCGCCGGTTCCGTTTACGAGGCTAAGGCTCAGGCCGGGGACTTGGCGCTCGCCGCATTCGCCGCGCAGCTGCCGCACGGCTTCGACAATGAGGAAGATGCCGTACATGCCGGGGTGCGTGTAGGAGAGCCCGCCCCCGCTCGTGTTCATCGGGAAGTCGCCGCCCGGCGCGGCGCGCTGGCCCGCCACGAAGTCCGGCCCTTCGCCGGGGCCGCAGAAGCCGAGCGACTCAAGCGTCGCGAGCACCGTGTAGGTGAAGGAGTCGTAGATCATCGCGAGGTCGATGTCATCGTGGGTCACGCCCGCCATGGCGAGCGCTGCGGGGCCGGTCGTCCGCGCCGGCGTCACCGTGAGGTCGGGCATCATCGAGATGCCGGCGTGGTCGTGATGCTCCGCGTAGCCGAGGACGGGGACGGGCCGCTTGGGGAGGGAGCGGGCGCGCTCCGCCGACGTCATAACGACCGCGGCGCCGGCGTCTGTCACGAGGCAGCAGTCGAGTATGTGGAACGGCCACGAGATCCAGCGCGAGTTGTGGTAGTCGTCGAACGTCATCGGGTCTCGCATAGAGGCTTTGGGGTTGAGCTGCGCCCACTTGCGAGTGGAGACTGCGATCTCGGCCATAGCCTGCCGCGCGCGGTCTTCTCCGTAGACGTGCATATAGCGGGCGGCGGCCATCGAGTAGTTGATGGGCATGCCAATCATGCCGTAGGGCATCTCATACGCCGCGACCGGCAGGTTCGGGTCGCGCGGGACGGGGGCGCGCGATGAGCGCCCTGCCTGCCCGTGCGTTATGAGCGCCACCTCGCAGAGCCCGTTCGCGATGGCGTTGGCCGCATGCCCGACGTGCACGACGAACGATGCGCCGCCCACCGTTGTAGTGTCGGTGTAGCGCGGAGCGACGCCGAGATAGTCGGCAAGGTCGTAGTTGGCGTAGCCGGCGGTGAGCAGCCCGTCAACGTCGCGGAGCGTGAGTCCTGCGTCGGCGAGGGCGTTGATCGCCGCTTCGGCGTGGTGCGCGAGCGCCGACTTGTGCGGGACGAGGCCGATCTCGTCGGATTCAGCGACCCCGACGATGACCGGGGGCTTGGCGGGGTTGACCATGGAGCCTCACGAGGACGTGGTGGAGTCCGGCCGCTAGTGTGCCGGGGAGAGTATAGCGGTTGTGTCCGGCGCGCGCCGAGGATGAGCAGGGGATAAAGGGAAACCCGGAAGAGCGTTCGTCCTTCACCCAGGCCTCCGTGCGACAGCGGCGGGCGGCGCGCTTTCCGGGGCTCTGGGCCGGCCTGGTGTTGCCACAGGCGCTCAAAGCCGTGATACTTTGGCCTATGCAACTGTTCCAGAGCCTTCCCGAGGAGGACGCGAGATGACGACGACGGTGAAGCTGAAGGCAATCGACGCAGACGCGCACGTCGTGGAGAGCGAGCGCACGTGGGACTACCTTGACCCGGAGGACGAGAAGTTTCGCCCGCAGCTCTTCTCCTCGCCCGACAACGAGAAGAGCCGGTACTGGGTGATCGACGGGAAGATCGCCGGGTTACGGCTGCCGACGCCGTCGGAGCGCGAGCTGCATGCGATGTCGGAGCGCGCCGGGCGCGACCTAGTCACCGCCGCGGACGCTCGCCATCTCGACGACATCGAACTGCGGCTGCGGCACATGGACGAGCTTGGAGTGGACGTCCAAATCCTGCACAACACGCTCTGGATCCGCGATGTTACGCGCAGGCCGGAGGTCGACCGCGCCCTCTGCAGGGCGTGGAATCGCTGGATGGCGGAGGCGTGGAAGCAGGCCGGCGGGCGTCTGCGCTGGTCTGCCGTGCTGCCGCTCACCGACCTCGACGAGGCGATCGCGATGATGCCGTGGGCCAAGGAGAACGGCGCCGTCGGCGTGGTGATGAAGCCGTTCGAGGGCGACCGCTTTATGCTCGACCCGTACTTCTTCCCCTATCTCGAGGCGGCGCAAGAGCACGACCTTACGATAACGATACATATCGCCAACGCCAGCCAGGCCTACGTCGAGTCGATGAGCTCCCCCTACGACCCTAGCGGCGGGCTGCCGACGTTCCGTATGCCGACGGTGCACGCCTGCAACGGGCTGATCCTCAGCGACCTGCCGAAGCGCTTCCCCGAGCTGCGGTGGGGGTTCATCGAGTCGTCGTCGCAGTGGGTGCCGTGGGTGATGCACGAAACGTCGCGCCGTGCGAAGCAGTCGGGCTGGCCGCTTCCGGACAACCCGTTCGAGGAGTACAACATCTACGTGTCGGCCCAGACCGACGACGATTTCGAGTACGTGTTCAGCTACATCGGCGACGGGAACGTCGTCATCGGCACCGACTACGGCCATACGGACACATCGAGCGAGGTGGACGCGATCGAGACGTTCCGGGCGCTCACGACAGTGAACGAGGCGTCGAAGCAGAAGGTGCTGGTGGACAACGCTCTCGCGCTCTACCACCTGTAAGGGCGGCTGCCCTGCGCTCCGGCAGGAGCCGTCCTGACTTGCCGCGCGTTTGGGCGGCGCATGAGCCGCGCGCGACGCGGGGGCTGGGCCTGCCGCGGCTGTGGTTTGCGCTGCCGGCGGTAGCGCTGACGGTTGGCCTCGCGCTCGGGTGCGACAGCGCGCCGACTGCGACGGCGCCGATCCCGACAGCGACGCCAACGCCGATACCGACGGCTACGCCGACCCCGTCCCCGACGGCGACTCCTGCCCCAACACCGACTGCTACGCCGGTCCCTACGGCTACGCCGACGCCATTGCCGGAGCCGACACCCACGGCCACGCCAACCCCTTTGCCGACGGCTACCCCAACGCCGCGGGCCACGGCCACGCCGCGTCCGACTCCTACACCGTCTCCAACGCCTACGGTGCGGCAGATGGCCATCGCTCAGGCGTCGTGGGCGGATCCTTGGCAGGCCCGGCTCTTGCAAGAGCTTGCGCAGAAGACGCCTAAGGCCTTCGACGCCTTCATGCTATGGATTGGAGATGGCGAAGAGCGCGGCAGGAACGCCGAGTATGTCTTAAACGGCGGCTATACGATGATCGCGCGCGTTGACGAAGAGCAGGCTATTAACCTTCTCGCGATGCCATTTCTGAATGAGGTCGATTCCAATGAAACGCTGGTGACGAGCCTCCTGGGCGGCCTCGCGCAGTGGAACAAGGATGAGCTCGATTGGATTCTTGCGCATCCCTCCCTGAGAGGCGGCGTCACGGACGCCCACGCTGCGCAAGTCTTCCTGCTTCGCCTCGAACTGAGAGACCCTGCCGCAGCGAGCGCGATACGGCGACTATCCTGGGTGCAGGACGGCATAACACGCGAGATCAGGAGGGAAGATAGCGTTGTCATTGATCTTGTCGAAATCGCCATTAGCCTTCCTCAAACATTCGACATGCTGCTAGAGCGTTCGTGGGTACAGAGCAGGGACAACCTCGTGAGCGATCATATTTTAACGCGTCCTTTCTCTGCTGCCGCTAGACAATGACGACGAGGTAGCGCTTCTGATACCAATGCCGTTCCTGGACTCAGTTGACAGCACCGACCGGAGACTATTTGAAAAAATCATTGGGCCGCTGCATCAGCAGAAATACTTCATTATAGACACAATTTCTCACCCGGAACTGAACGGAGTAATCACAGATAGCGATAGGGCGATGGTCGCGTTGCTGGTGCTCGAATTGTATAGCCAGAATGGTGCTGCCAGGATGCGTAGCCTGCGATGGGTCGAAGACGGGATCCAGCCCCAGGAAGATTCTGTGTTTTGGGCTCTTTGGCAAGATGCGAAACGAACAGGGAGCGGCGGGATCTTCAATGCTCTGATAACCAAGCCCTGGGTGCGCGACAGCATAACGGCATCCGAAACGAACGCGGTCGCGGAATTGATGCGGCTCTATTTCATGGATAACGACACTCGCCCCGTTCTCAGTATGCCATTTCTCCATAGCATCGAAAGCACGGATATCGCTATCCTCCAGTCATTGACGGAGATGCAAACCAGAGATCGACGAGCGCTCCTTGCACGCTTGGCGCAAGGAGGAATAACGGACGACCATACCCCCGGAGAGCTCGCTCTGCTGGTTCTCGAGTCGAAAGACCCGGATCTGGTCGCTGGAATTCGCGCCTTCTCATGGGTGCAAGACGGAGTAGACCGCTATGAAGGAGAATCACTGATAGCGCTTTCGCAGACTGCTCCGGAAATTCCCATGCTTCTGGAGATGCCGTTCCTGCAAGAATGGGATTCATTGGATCTTGCGACATTGCAGACATTGAGCGCGCTGCCGCAGAATTACCTCGAGCAAATCGTGTCGCATCCGCTGCTAATTGGAGGCATCACCGACGAATGGACGAACGTCGTGGGATCGATTGGGATGATTGGCTCGCGTCCTGACTTCATTGAGGTTTTGCTGGACCCGGAGCGCACATACATCGAGGAGCGCGTCATTACCTTCCCGAATACGGGCGAGGTGCGGTTGTCCGTTATCTGGCCTGGAAAGGCGGCGTCGGAGGTTTCGGGCGCAATAACTATGGAGCTGCTCGAGCAGGCGGTGCGCTCGCAAGAAGAGTTCATGGGAGTGGCGTTTCCGCTCGACCACGCCATTATCGTCGACGTGGATGCGGAGCGGTTTCGCCATGCAGCCCACATTGCCGGAATCATCGCCACCCCCTGGGTTGAGGTTCGCGGCCTCATCGCGCATGAGATGGCGCATACTTACTGGCGCGACGAGACGGCCTGGCTGAACGAGGGAGGCGCAAGCTGGCTGGACGTGGTCTCGCACAGGGACTACGACGGCACGCCGCTCCCTACGTCGGAGCTGCCATGCACGCTATTCGACAACCTGTACGACCTGGAGCATTCAGGCTTGGGGTCCGCTGCGATCTTCGGGTCAGGCTGTCCGTACTTCCTCGGGCGCGGGCTATTCCGTGAGCTGTACGAGAGTCTGGGGGACGGGCCTGCGCGGCGGGGGTACGGGAATCTGTACCTGGCGCTGCGCGACGATTCGTACGACGACGTTTGCAGCGGGGACGACCGGAGCGCGTGCTATGTGCGGGAGGCGTTCCGCGAGGGCGCGACAGCCGAGCAGGAGGCGCTCGTGGAAGAGATTCTTGCGCGGCTGTACTACGGCCCTAACCGGACGCCGGCTCCTCGATGACGCCGAAGAGATTCCCCTGCGGATCTTCGCAGTAGGCGTGCGTGCCGACGTAGGGGATTTCGTTGGGGCCGAACACGAGCTTGCCGCCATTGGCGGCGATGGCCTCGAGCGCGGCGTCGAGGGAGTCGACGAGGGCGGTGTTGATGACCCCCTGCGGAAAATGGCGCTCCATAATGGCGCCGTCGATGCCGACTCCCTTGTCGGGACGCGTTCCGGCGAGCCAGTACGTCTGTGGCCCGCCCCACGTGTAGACGCTCCAACCGAGGCTCTTCGCGTAGAAGTCGGCGAGCGCTGCGGGATCGTCCGCGAGAATCTCGAAGTGAACGACGCGCGCCACAGGCCCGGCGGCCGCCTGCCGGGCGGCGATTGCGTCGGCGCGGGCGGCCATAATGAAGTCGTTCCGGTGCACGCCTCTGAGGAAGTGCGTCCACCATGCGACGGTTGTCCGTCCCCACTCGGTGACGAGCTGTGGGTGGTGTCCCTGGTCTTCAGCGTCCGCGGCGACTTCGTTGGCGAACGCCCACGCCTGCGCGAACGTCTCGAACGTGAACGCGCACTCCAGACGGTCGGGGCCGTCTCCGGCGACGAGCCGCCAGTTGGGCAGCTGCGCCAGGAGCGCGGCGGTCTCGTCGGAGGATGGCAGGAATGACGAGGAGCTGAGGGTTTCGCATCGTTCGCTGGCGAGTCCGGACATAGGGCAAGCTCCTTCTGCTTTCCGCCGATGGCAGAGGACGGTAGGGCAGGGAGCGTACGTGAGCGGCTTCGGTAGGGCAACTATTTGGCCGGGAGCTGGGGGAGGGGCGCGCTGCTCCGGCGGCCTGGTCGTGAGCGCGGCAGCTGGGAGAGCGTTCGCTCCCCCAGACCCCCTGGGGAAAAGCGCGAACCGGTGGAGGGTGCGCTGCTCCGGCAGCCAGGCCGTGAGCGCGGCAGCTGGGAGAGCGTTCGCTCCCCCAGACCCCCTGGGGAAAAAGCGCGAACTGCGCGCCGTTGCTTGCGCCGCGCGGCGGCTGCTAGCATCCCTTGCAGTTTGCGCGGGGCGGGCGCTGCGCCCTGTCCGCGCTTTGCGGAGCATCCCATTGGCGATTACCGGGGCGCAGATCATCGCGCGCGCTCTCCGAGCGGAGGGCGTCGACACCATCTTCACCGTTGCAGGCGACCATATTCTGCCGCTGCTCGACGTGCTCTACGATGAAGGGTTCCGGCTGATCGATTGCCGCCATGAGCAGGCGGCGGCGCATATGGCCGATGGCTGGGCGCGCATGACCGGCGCCCTTGGCGTTACCGCCGTAACGACTCCCGGACACGCCAACGCGCTGCCGGGTCTGCTCAACGCGATGTCTACGGAGAGCCCGATCCTCAACATCTCCGGCTCCGCCGATCTCCGGAACTACCATCGCGGCGTTATGCAGGAGATCGACCAGGTCGGCATCGCCCGCGCCGTCACGAAAGGCGCCTGGCTTGCGCACGACCCGCGCCGCATTCCCGATCTGATGTCCACCGCTATCCGAACGGCTTTCGAAGGACGGCGCGGGCCCGCCCACCTCACCGTCCCGGTCGACGTGCAGAGCGCCTCGGTCGAGGATGAGGAGGCGCGGTTCTTCGATGCGTCGTCGTACCGGCGGACGCAGCCCATTCAGGCGTCGCAGGCGGCAGTCGAACAGGCGGTGGCTATTCTGCGGAAGGCGGAGCGGCCCGTCATCGTAGCGAGCACGCCGGCAGCCTACGGGGACTGGTCGCACATCTACGAGCGTTTCATCGAGACGACGAAGATCCCCTTTATGACAGAGGAGGCTGCCCGAGGCATCGTGTCGGACGAGCATCCGTACTGCTTCGGGTTCTTCGACCTGAGCCAGCACACCGCGGCGAACCTCATCCGCGAGTCCGACGCAGTGCTCTTCCTCGGCAAGCTGCTCGACTTCACCATTGGGTTCGGCCTCGGCCCGGTAGTGCCTGCGGGCGCCGCGGTGATACAGGTCGAACCCGATCCCCAGCAAGTGGGACGCAACCGGGGCGTCGATCTTGCGCTCGTCGGAGACGTTGGGCCGATTGTGGGGCAGCTCGCGGACGAAGCAGCAAAGACGGAGTGGGCGGAGTCGCCGTGGACGGAGCGCTTCCGGCAGGCCGTCGCGGAGCAGAAGCAGCGCCTGGAGCAGTATGCGACCGACGAGGTCCCGCTGCGTTCGATGTTCGTGCACAGTGTGCTCGCCAGGCACCTGCGCCCGGACGATGTGCTCGTGTTCGACGGGGGCGACTACGCCTACTACGGGCGGGCGTACCTGCCTGCGCGCAGCCCTCGCAGCTGGTGGTACCTGCCGAACCTTGGCTTGCTTGGTCAGGCCGTGCCGGTGGCGATGGCCGCGACGCTCGCCAAACCGGGAGCGCGCGTGTTCTGCGTCACCGGCGACGGCGCGTTCGGCTTCAACGGAATGGAGATAGACACAGCGGCGCGCCATAAGATGAAGGTAGTGTTCCTTGTCGGCAACGACGCGGCGTGGGGCATTGACAAGAATCTGCAGCTCGGCCTGTACGGGAAGGCGGTCATCACCGACCTCGCGCCTTCGCGCTACGATCTTGTCGCGCAAGGGTTGGGCGCCTACGCGGAATTGGTTGAGCGTCCGGAGGAGCTCGAGCCTGCGCTCCTGCGCGCGCTGGCCGCCGACGGCCCGGCGCTGCTCAACATTATGGTGCGCAGTCAGATCAGCCCCCGGGCGCAGGCTGTAGTCGCGAGCCGCAAGTTCGGCGGCGGACTCTGATCCAACAAGGCGAGTCTCGCGACGCGTCGGGGCTCGAACGAAAGGAGCGGCTATGACGGACGCCGGCAGCATTGTCGTTTACGGCGCCGGAGCTATCGGCGGGCAGATCGCCGTCCGGCTCGCGAACGCAGGACTCGACCTTGTCGTCGTCGAGCCATGGGCGCCGCAGCGGCAGGCTGTGCGGGCAGGGGGCTTGACCGTGCGCGACGAGCAGACGGGCGGAGAGGAGCGCGCCACGCTTCGGGTCGTCGCTCCCGGCGAGCTGTCGGAGCCGGTGGCTATGCTCTTTCTGTGCGTGAAGTCGTACGACACGATGGAGGCGCTGGCGGACGTGAAGCCGCTGCTGAACGACGGCAGCCTCGTTGTGTCGATGCAGAACAGCATCAATGAGGAGTGGATCGCGCCGGAGGTGGGCGCCGAGCGGGTGGTGGGAGGCGTCATCCTCGTGAACGGCTCGTTTCTGGAGCCGGGGCGCGTGCAGGCGTCGTCGTCCGTGAGCAGAGCTACGGCGTCCGGGGCGCTGCCGGGCGTGTATGTGGGCGAGCACGAGGCGCCGGCGGGCGAGAAGGCCGCCCGCGCGGCTGCGGCGCTGGCTCACGTATGGCCGAGCGCGGCTATCGACGATCTCGCGCACGAACGCTGGTCGAAGATGGTGAACAACACGATGCTCAATCCGGTGTCGGCCATAGGCGGCATGCGGTCCGCCGATCTCCTGGCGGACGCCGACGCGCGGAGGCTTGCGGTCAGGCTCGCCGCCGAGACGATGAGGGTCGCAGAAGCCGAGGGGCATCCGCTTGCGGTGGTCATGGGCGAGTACGCCGCCGAGGACGTCTACGCAACGGCGGCAGGCGAGACGGACACGGTAGAGCAGGCGCTGGCGGAGCGAGCGGGCCGGGTCAGCTCGCAGGCGATGACGTCGATGTATCAGGATGTCCAGCGCAAGCGCCGCACCGAGGTCGATTACTTCAGCGGCCTCGTCGCGCAGAAGGGCGCGCTGCACGGCGTCGCCGCCCCGTACTGCGAAAGAGTCACCGAGCTTGTCCACAGAGTGGAGTCCGGCGCTCTCACGCCGGGCCCGGCCGCTCTCCGCGAAGCGCTGTCGTAGCCATTCCTGGGGGGACGGCAGCGGCGGATAAGCGGGGCGTCAGCGCGCGCTGACGGAGAGGGTGCGCTCCCCAGGTCCCCTGGAGCTTGGGAGAGGGCGCGCTGCTCCGACGGACTTGGGATGGGAGGGTTGGGGAGGGCGCCGCGCCGTGGTAAAGTTGACATGCGCTCCCAGCCTGCATTAGATAACGCGGCCCGCGGGGGATCCCGCGCTCGCCTTTCGGGAGGTTCCTTTGAAATACCGCGAGATGGGATCGACCGGCATACGCGTGTCCGAGATAGGTTTCGGATCGGGCGACAACGCTGGTCTGCTGGTGAAAGGCGAGCCCGCCGAGCAGTTGCGCGCGATTGAGCGCGCTCTCGAGCTGGGCGTCAACTACTTCGACACATCGCCCGACTACGGCAAAGGCCTCGCCGAAACCAACATCGGCAAGGCTATGCGCGAAATAGGCTTTCGCCCCGTGCTCACAACCAAAGTCGAGATCATGCCCGACGAGCTCGACCACATCGCCGACGCCGTCGTCGAGTCCGTCGAAGACTCGCTGCGTCGTCTGCAGGTCGACCACGTCGACGTCGTGCAGATACACAACCCTCCGAGCATCGAGACGGACACTACGGTTCCCGGATGGCTGCACCTTGGGCTGGACGACTACCTGGGGGCCGGCGGGGCAATGGAAGGGCTCGAACGCCTTCGCCGCGCCGGGAAGACGCGCTGCTTCGGCTTCGCCAACGAGGACGCCGACGCCGACGCCCTTCTCGAACTGCTGGAGACCCGGGAGTTCCACATGCTCAACGTGTGGTACGACTTGCTGAACCCGACCGCCGGACTGCCCACGCCTGACGGGCTCGACGTGCAGCACGACTACGGGCAGTTCCTGGAGCGGGCGCGCGAGCTTGGCGTCGGCGCAGCTGTCATTCGCCCTCTCGCGGGAGGCGTCCTGACCGACCATGCGGTGGGCGGGGGAGGCAGGCATCCGCTTGCGGGCGGCGGGCTTACGCGCAACGCGGATATGTACGAGGCAATGGTGCGGCGCGCGAAGCCGTTTGCGTTCCTCTCGCGTCCTGGGCAGACGCTGTCGCAGGCTGCCTACCGGTTCATCCTTCAGGACGAGAGCGTGACGACGGTGCTTGGCGGGTTCTCCGAGATGGAGCATCTGGAGGAGGCGGCCGGCTGCTCCGGCGCAGCGCCGCTGAGCGAGGAGGATATGGCGCGGCTCCATATGGCGTGGCGTTCGAACGTGGGCCGCTGGGACGAGGAAGAGCAGTTTATCTCGGGCCTCTAGGCCCGCATTCAGCCGAGGAGGCAGTAGTTCAATGGACATTCAGCTCAGCATTGGCATGGCGTCGAACCCGAGGACCTGGCCTATCCACGACGGCCGCGTGAAGCCGGACGGCATTCAGCTCGTATGCAGCCCTGTGCATCCATCGGAGCTTTTCTGGCGCCAGCTCAAGTTCGGCGACTTCGACGTTTCGGAGATGTCGTTCTCCTCGCTCATCATGGCGATGGCCGTGGGCGACGACAGGTGGGTTGGCCTGCCGGTCTTCACTACGCGGCGCTTCTTCCACACCGGCGTGCTCATTCGCAAGGACTCCGGCATTCAGAGCCCGGCTGACCTGAAGGGCAAGCGGGTGGGAGTGCCCGAGTACCAGCAGACGGCAGCGCTGTGGACGCGCGGCGTCTTGCAGCACGAGTTCGGCGTCGAGCCCAAGGATATGGAGTTCTTCATGGAGCGCGTGCCGGAGCAGAGCCACGGCGGCGCCACAGGTTTCAAGCCTCCCGAGGGCGTCATCGTCAACCAGATTCCCCTCGAGAAGAACATCGGCGAGATGATGCTCTCGGGCGAGCTCGACGCTACGCTCCTGTACATCGTCGACCCGAACCTCATCGACCGCAGCACAGCCAATCTCTGGAGTCACCCGGACATCGCCCCTCTCTTCCCTGACGCTCGCGCGGAGGGCGTTCGCTTCTACCAGAAGACCGGCCTCTACCCCATCAACCACGGCATGGTCGTCAAGCGCGAGATCGTTGAAAAGCATCCGTGGGTGCTTCTCAACCTGATGAAGGCGTTCAACCGAGCCAACGACATCGCCAACCGCGAGCGCGCCGAGCACGTCGACTACTACGTCGAGACTGGGCTGGTCTCAGCCGATGGAGGCGCGGGGCTCAAGCAGCCGCTCGTTCAGCACGGCGTTCGCGCGAATCGGCTGGTGCTTGAGACCGCGGCGCAGTACTCGTATGAGCAGGGCCTCACGCCCAAGCTCGCTCAATTGGAGGACGTGTTCGCCAAGAACACACTCGACCAGTAACCGGCGCAGAGCGATCAGACATTGCGGAGAAGCGCTATTCGGATGCGAGACCAAACCGCGGCGCGCGATGTGCACGCGCCGCGGTGAGCGCTCTCCCGATGCGCGCGTACTCCGTGATGAGACACTCGAACCAGAGCGAACACGCAGGGCATGGACATTCTACAGTCCGTAATTGACGGATACTCCGCAATGTTCAGCGCGGGGGGCGAGGCCATCGGCGAAATGGCCGCGTGGCAGCCCCTGCTTGCGCTGCTCGTCGGCGTCACTGTCGGCGTGCTCAACGGCGCAATGCCGGGCGGAGCGGTGCCGAGCCTGATCGTGCTCCTGGGTTTCGCGTACGGACTGGACCCGTACATTGCGTTGCCGCTGGCCGTCGGCATGGTGGCGACGGTGCCGACGGGCGACACGCTGCCTGCGGTGCTTCTGGGAATGCCGGGATCGACGTCGGGCCAGGCGACGATACTGGACGGGAACCCGCTGGCGCGCCGGGGCAGAGCCGGCGTAGCGCTGTCGGCGGCGTACTTCTCCTCGTTGCTCGGTGGAATCATCGGCGCGGTGTTCCTCTTCCTCACGATTCCGGTGGCGCGCCCGGTGGTGAACACGTTCAGCGCCGCGGAGTTCTTCGTGCTGGGGCTGGTAGCGATAGCGGTCGTCGGAGTCGTGAGCAGCGGAGCGCTGCTGCGGGGGCTGATGGCGGGCGCGTTCGGGCTGCTGATTGCGAGCGTGGGCTACGACGACGCTACGGGAGCGCACCGGCTTACGTTCGGGCAGGACTACCTGTGGGACGGGATCCACGTGATCCCGGTCGTCATCGGACTGTTCGCGCTGCCGGAGTTCTTCGATATGGTCGTGAGCGACGTTTCGATAGCGCGCCACGCGGGAGCGGCGCAGGCCGACGCGTCCGCGCAACGCCGCGAGGGTATGGGCGCGGTGCTGCGGAACTGGCTGCTCGTCATACGTTCGGCGGCGATGGGTGTATTTGTCGGACTGCTGCCTGGAATCGGCGGTTCGCTGGCCCAGTGGCTGTCGTATGCGTCGGCGCGGCAGACGGTGCGCGGCGGAACGGAGACGTTCGGCACGGGAGACATCCGCGGGGTTATCGCGCCGGAGTCGGCGAACAATGCGGTGGACGGCGGGCAGCTTGTGCCGACGCTGTTCTTCGGCGTTCCCGGATCAGTGGGGATGGCGCTCTTCCTCGGGCTGCTGATCATCCTGGACGTTCGCCCAGGCCCGGACATGCTGAACAATCAGCTTCCGCTGACGATGACGATAGCGTTCTCGCTGGTGATGGCGAACGTGCTGGCGACGGGTCTTGCGCTGGGGTTCACCCCGTTGCTCACGCGGATAGCGTTCGTGCGCCCGAACGTGCTGGTGCCGATTATTCTGGCGGTGATGACGATAGCGGCGTTCCAGGCGAACCGGGCGATTCACGACCTGCTCGTGATGCTCGCGTTCGGGGCGCTGGGTTACTTCATGAAGTCGCACGGGTGGCCGCGCCCTCCGATCATCATTGCGGTGATTCTCGGGGGCATCATCGAGAGGTTCTACGGCATATCGAGCGGGGCGTTCGAGTGGGTGAACTTCAGCGATCCGATGGACGGCGTCTTTACGCGCCCGGCAGTGCTGCTCATCATTGCAGTTGCGGTGGGAACGGCGGCGTACACGGTGCGGATGCAGCGGAGCGTCAACCGGACAATGATGAGGCAGGAAGCGGAGTTCGCGGCGCGCGCGGAGCAGGGAGCGCCGCCTCCGCCTGCAGGCGGCAGCGGGGAGAGTCCTGCCGCCGGGGCGGCGCCTGCAGCGGAGCCGCGCCGGCGTCCGCCGCTTCGGGAGCTGTTGCGTCCTACTCCGAGCGGAGTATTCATTGCGCTGCTGGCAGTCGCGTTTGCGTTTACGCTCCAACAGTCGTTCGGGTGGACAGGCGAGGCGGCGCGTCTGCCAAGGGTCATCACCGTCGTCGGGCTGGCGCTCGTCGCCGCATACGCGGCGGTCCACATTCTCTTCCCGTCATCGTCTGCGAGCCGCATTATGGACATTGGCAGGACGCAGACGGACGCCGAACGGGCGGTGGTGCTGCAGCGCACAGTCAAGGCGATAGGCTCGACATTCGCTCTGGTAGGGGCGATCTGGCTGATAGGGTTCCAGATAGCGATCCCGGTCTACGTGTTCCTCTATCTGCTCATCTTTGGGCGCGTCCGGTTGTGGGCGGCGCTGCTGTGGCTCGCGCTGTTCCTGGCGCTTATCTACGGGTTCTTCGACCTTGTGATTCACATCCCGTGGATCGACCCCGTGCTGGGAGACTTCCTGCCCGATATTCTGAAAGGCAGGGAGACGATTACAGGGTTCTGGCGAGGCCTCGTTGGCTGATCGCAGCCGCGCCTGCGCCCGTGGCGCGTTGACGGGCGGGCGCGCGATAGCGCTCGCTTCCGCACTCGCCTTGCAGAACCGGGAGATGGCGCGCCTCCCCGGGACTCCTCATGCGCGCCGGACGCTACCCTTGTGCAGCCGCGTTTACGACGGCGCTGCATCGTGTTAGCATCTACGCCACCTTTCGACGCATCCGCTTAACGCGACATTGACGCAACATTTCTCACGACGGGAGGACTGATGAGCATCTGCTTGTCCGGACGACAGAAAACCCTGGGTTTAGTTGCAGCGCTTGCGTCGCTTGCGCTGCTGATTAGCGCCTGTGGCGGCGACGACCCGACGCCCACGCCAGCGCCGGTAAGCAACCCCACTCCGACTCCGACCGCAATGATGGAGCCGGAGCCGGCTGCGCCTACCGCAACGCCTACGCCGCTGCCGCCCGGCGTAACTCCTCCGCCTCCGACGGCTACGCCGACTCCGGAGCCAGCGCCGGAGCCGACCGCTACGCCGACCCCCATTCCGGAAGACCAGCAGGTGGACTTTAGCGGCAAGACGGTGCAGATAACGGTCGGGTACGCGCCAGGCGGAGGGTTCGACACGTTCTCCCGCATCTTCGCGGCGCACCTTTCGGATGCGCTGGAAGGCAACCCGAACGTTTTCGTAAGCAACAAGCCCGGAGCCAACACCCTCGTGGCCGTCCGGTCGGTCACGGAGAAGGACTACCGCGAGAACCAGGTCGACATCGTGGTGGTTATCTCGACGCTGGTGCAGCAGTCGATCCTCTCCGGCGTCGAGGGCTTCGACGCGGCGACCGACCTGCAGTACCTTGGCGCGCCGGACTTCACGCCGAGCGACCAGACGTGGTGCATTCGCACCGACCTGCTCTCCGACCCGAGCAATGCGCTCGATGAGTACTTCGCAGGCAACTTCACGATCGGCCAGATCGGCCGCGTCGACACCTACGCCACTTCAACGGAGTGGGCGGTGCAGGTCGGCTTCCCGTTCGAGCGCGTCTTCGGGTACACCGGCACGTCCGATATGAACGCTGCGTTCAACCGGGGCGAGATCGAAATCACTCCGACTTGCCGCGACTCGGAAGTGCGGAACAACCCCGAGTGGGTTGATGAGAGCTATGCGACCCCGCTCTTCTACACTATTCAGGAGCCTGCATGGATCGCCGCCGGCAAGGCGGAAGGCAAGTGGCCGTGGGCCAACACCCTCGCGAACATTGCCGGCGACCGCCTGGGCGCCGACCAGGCGTACCTGGACGCATTCCAGGCGCTGATGGACCTTGCAGCGTCCAGCCGCATCTTCGGTATGCCGTCCCAGACGCCGGACAACATCGTGGCTTCTGTCCGCGCGGCGTTCGAGGAGGTCGTTTCCAGCGACGCGTTCGTGGCCGACATGAACGCACGGAACTACGACGTGGGACTGCGCACGGGCGACCAGTACCAGGCGCAGGTCGACGGGCTCGCCGCTCTTCCCGAAGAGACGCTGAGTATTATTCGCGGCCTCTTCCCCGAGGAGTAAGCGGAGCAAGCATGCTGATCGCGAAGGGGCGCCCGCAGAGGGCGCCCCTTCTGTTAGCGCCTCCGCGGCCATACACTGAAGCCGGCATTCCCCGGCACTGGAGGCTGCGCGTGGACTTCACAGGCAAGACAGTGATTGTTACCGGCGGGAGCGGCGCCATCGGCAGCGTCGTAGCGCGGCGGTTCGTCGAGGCCGGAGCGTTCGTGGTTGTGGCCGATCTCGCGCCGCTGCGCGACGAGGACGCGGCGGCTCTCGGCGACCGGCGCGACAGGCTTTTGCATCACGAGACCAACGTGCTCGACGAGGCGTCGGTGCAGAGCCTGTTCGAGGCGGCGTCGGCCCACGGCGGTCCTCACGTTCTCGCCAACGTCGCGGGCGGTTTTCGCTTTGGCCCCGCCGTCGAAGAGATGGAAGAATCGGACTGGGACAGCCTTCTGCAGCTGAATCTCAAGTCAGCGTTCCTCACGATCAAAACGGCGCTGCCGTATATGAAGCGGCAGGACTACGGGCGCATCGTGAGCGTCGCCGCCCGCAGCGGGCTCAAGGGCGACCGGATGGTGGCGCACTACTCGGTGAGCAAGGGCGGGGTTATCCTCCTCTCACAAGCAGTAGCCGATGAGGCGCACGACTACGACATTACCGTGAACGCCGTGTTGCCCAGCATTGTGGACACGCCGGCGAACAGGGCGGCGATGTCCGACGCCAACGCGTCGCGCTGGGTGCGGCCCGACGACCTGGCGAGCGTCATCCTGTTTCTTGCATCCGAAGAGGCGAGGGCAGTGTCCGGTGCCGCTCTTCCGGTATATTACAAGACGTAGCAGAAGGGGAGGGCGAGCCATGCCGGAGCTGGAGGCGACCTTCAAGGCGCTGGAAGAGCACAGGAGTTCCATCGGAGGCGAGCTGCGCCCTGTAAACGACTGGCTTTCGCTCCGAATGCGGCGCTCCATTAGCTGGGGCCTGCGAGGCGACGCCGCGCTTGCCGACGACGATCCCGACGCGGCCTTCGTCTTCTACTGGATAGCCTTCAACGCAGTCTACGGGGAAGAGCGCGAGGAGCAGACAGAAGAGCGGGAGCGGGAGCGGATAAACCGCTACCTGCAGAGAATCGTTGCGCTCGACCGAGAGGGCACGATACACGACGCGCTCTGGAAGAAGTACTCCGGCCCCGTGCGGATACTTCTCGAGAACCAGTACGTCTTTGGGCCGTTCTGGAAGCACCGCAACGGCGCGCCAGGCTACGACGACTGGCAGCGGTGGTTCGAGAAGGATCAGGCGCGGTCGTTGCAGGCGTTGAGAGACGAGGAGACGCTAACTTTGCTGACCATTCTTTTCGACCGCCTCTATGTGCTGCGGAACCAGCTTGTCCACGGGGGCGCAACATGGGGCGGCAGCGTCAACCGCTCACAGGTGCGGGACGGCGCCGCTATCATCGCCTTTCTCGCCCCGCGGTTCATCGAGCTGATGCTCGACGCTCCCGGCGAGGACTGGGGCCCCGCCTACTACCCGGTGATCTGAGGAATGAAGCGCGCCATTGGCGCCATTGCGCAGGAGGACACTCGATGCCCGACATCCAACGCACGAATCCCGACGGCCTGGCGCCTCCCCCCGGCGGACGCTACGCCCACGTCGTCAACTCCGGCAACCTGGTGTGGATCGCGGGTCAGACGGCTCGACGGGCTGACGGGAGCGTCGCCGGCAAGGGCGACACGCTCGCGCAGGCGCGTCAGGTGAACGACAACCTCAAGACTGCGATCGAGTCGGTTGGAGGGCGCCTCTCCGACATCGTGAAAGTCACGATATTCCTCACGCCCCAGGCGGACGTCGAGGCGGCGCGCCAGGCCCAGAATGAGTATCGCGACGAGCATGAGCCGCCGGCCAGTTCGATGGTGTTCGTCCAGGCGCTTGCGCACCCGGACTTCCTCATCGAGGTCGAGGCTTTCGCCGTCGTCGATTAGCGGGCGGTCGCAGCCCAGTTGTCGCCGCTGTCGGCAGGCCGCGGGCCCCACTTCCCCGCCTCTACCTGCGCAAGGAACTCGCTCAGAGCGGCGTTGAACGCGGCGGGCTCTTCCAGATTGCATGCGTGCCCGGTGTGCGGCAGCACAACAAGTCCGCAGCGGGGAACAGTGCGCCGGAGGAAGAGCGACGGCTCGAGGCAAGGGTCGTCCTCGTCGCCGCAGATAACCAGAAGAGGGAGCTCCATTGCGGCGAAGTCGCGCTCGCGCGTGTAGATGCTTGGGCGCCGTCCCTGGAATCCGCGCAACGTATTGGCCGAGCCCTGGGGAGAGTGCGCGAGGAAGAGCTGGGCGAACCGCTCCCAGCCGCCCGGATCCTTTTCGCGGAACCGTATGCGCGTTGAGCCGGAGAGGTACGCCTCCATGCCGCTCATGCCGCCGGCCTCGAGCAGGGCGGCGCGCTCCTCCGACTCCTTCAGGAAGAGATCGGGGTCGGCGCTCCCTGTCCCGATCCCTGCTGCAGTGACGCTGAGGCAGCGCTCCGGGTGGGCGAGCCCGAACTGCGCCGCGGTGTACGCGCCCATCGACAGCCCGCAAATGTGGGCCTTGTCGATGCCGAGGTGGTCGAGCAGCTCCAGCAGCACCTGCGTTTGCCGGTCGTACGCGTAAACGCGCCAGTCGTCCGGAACGGCGGAGGGCGGATAGCCTTTGGCGTTGTAGGCCACAACGCGGAAGCGGCGCGAGAAGTAGCTCATCTGCGCGTCCCAGCTCTCCATGCTGCCGGCGAACTCATGACAGAAGACGAGCGGCGCGCTGTCGCCCATCTCCGTGTATGCGATGGCCGCCTCGTCCAGTATGGCGTAGGGCATGCGAAATCTCCCTTCATCTCCCTCTCAGGCTAGCCGCGATTCTATCGCGCTAGTGCGATACTGTGGGCCTAAGGTTCCGCGAGGATACGCCTACGGAGACGAATGCATGGCTACGACGAACTACGGACTCATCCGCACGGTGCAAGTACGCAACGACAACGTGCCTGGCGTGCTTGGCGCGCTCGCTACCGCTATCGGCGGCGCAGGCGCCAACATTGGCAACATTCAGACTGTCCACATCGGCCAGAACCAGGTGCTGCGCGACATCGACATCTACGTAGAGGACCAGGCCCATCTGGTGGAAGTGCTGCAGGCCGTCTCTCGCGTTGCCGGCGTCCGCGTGACCGAGACTCGCGACGACGTGATGGACCTTCATCAGGGCGGCAAGATCGAGATAGTCAGCCGCCATCCGGTGGAGAGCGTTGCTATGCTCCGCAAGGTCTACACCCCCGGCGTGGCGGAGGTCTGCCGAGCTATCGTCGGCGACCCTGCGCTTGCAAAGCGGTTCACGTCCATAGGCAACACAGTCGCCATTATCACCGACGGCACAGCCGTGCTCGGGCTCGGCAACGTCGGCTTGCCCGCGGCTATGCCCGTAATGGAGGGCAAAGCCGCCCTGCTGCAGCAGTTCGGCGGCATCAACGGCGCCCCTCTCCTGATAGACGCTTCCGACCCGGACGAGTTCATCCGGGCCGTCGTCAGCGTCGCCCCCACCTATAGCGGCATTCATCTGGAGGACATTGCGTCTCCGCACTGCTTCCAAATTGTCGACAGGTTGCGCGAGCAGCTGGCCATTCCTGTGATGCAGGACGATCAGGACGGCACTGCCGCGGTCGTGCTTGGCGCGGTGATGACGGCTATGCGGCTCACCGGGAAGAAGCTCGGCGATGTGACCATCGGCCAGATAGGCCTCGGAGCAGCCGGGCAGTCGATAGCTTCCTTGCTTATGCACGCGACCGACCGCCCTGTACTGGGCGCCGACCTCAATGAGGACTGCCTGGCGCGCCACGCGCAGCTGGGAGGGCGGGAGGCGTCGCTCGAGGAGATTATGGCGACGGCGGACGTCGTCATCGCCACTACAGGCGCGCCCGGGCTCATACGCAGCGAGATGGTGCGCGATGGGCAGGTCGTGTTCGCCCTCTCGAACCCGGACAGCGAAATCTTGCCGGCTGCCGCGCTCGAGGCTGGCGCCGCTCTTGCGGCGGATGGGACTTCCGTCAATAACGTGCTTGGCTATCCGGGCATATGGAGCGGCGCGCTCGGCGTCCGCGCGACGGAGATCAACCGCGCTATGCTGATTGCAGTCGGCGAGACGCTGGCGGACGCGGCCGCTCCCGGCGAGCTAAGCCCGAGCCCTCTCGATATAACGCTGCACCGCCGTATCGCCTACGCTGTCGGGAAGGCTGCAGTTGAGAGCGGGGTAGGCGAGCCCGACGGACTGGGACGGCTCGAGTTTGTGGGCGGCGCGCCCTAGAAATCCTCGTCGAGGGAGACTTCGCCGGAAACGGCTGACTGGTAGGCGGAGACGCGACGCTCGAAGAAGTTCGACAGCTCCTGCACGTCCTGCAGTTCCATGAACGTGAGCGGGTTGCGCGACCCGAAGTGCTTGGGCATATCGAGGTTCACCAGGCGCTGGTCGGCCACATACTCGAGGTACTGACGCACTTCGGAGACGGTGAGCCCCACCACGCCGCCCTGCAGCAGATCTTCAGCGAACTGCGTCTCGCAGTCGACGGCCTCCTCCAGCATGCGGACGACCTGCTGCTTCATGCGCTCGTCGAAGAGCTCGGGGTACTCCTCGCGCACATGCTTCACGACGCCCAGAGCGAAGAGCATATGCTGCGATTCGTCGCGGAACACCCAGTTGGTGCCTGAGGCCAGCCCGTTCAGCAGCCCCTTGTAGCGCATGAAATATACGTAGGCGAACGCGGCGTAGAAGAAGAGTCCTTCGATGCAGGTGGCGAAGCAGATGAGGTTCAGCAGGAACTGCCGCTTCTCCTCCATTGTGTCGAGAGTGTCGAGGCTATGGATGGAGTCCATCCACTTGAACCCGAAGTCCGCCTTCTTCTTGATAGAGGGGATCGTGTCGATGGCGCGGAACATTGCGTGCCGCTCCTCGATATCCGGTATGTACGTGTCGAGCAGCGTCAGGTAGAACTGCACATGGAGCGCTTCCTCGAAGAGCTGCCGCGAGAGGTACAGCCGCGCCTCGGGCGAGTTAATGTGTTTGTACAGGTTAAGCACCAGATTATTCGCGACGATCGAATCGCCGGTGGCGAAGAACGCCACCAGGCGGCTGATCAGGTGGCGCTCAGGCTCCGTCAGCCGCGCGATCAGGTCTTTGACGTCGTCTGAGAAGTCGACCTCGTCGACCGTCCACGTGTTGCGTATCCCGTTCTTGTACATCTCGTAGAAGTCCGGGTACTGCATAGGCCGGAGCGTCAGGTTCAATCCGGGTTCGAGAATCATCGCCGCCTGCTCGTATTCGATTTCATAGCTGTTCGCTGTCGGAAAGGCCCGCCGCCTCGGACGAGGAACCAGCGCGGGGGAGGGGGACAAGACAAGCGTTCGCGCGCCCCGGCGAGCCGTCGCCGGGACGCGCGCGTAGGGTTTTCGGGGGTTACTGGCAGGCCTCGCAGCTCTCGGGATTCTCCAGCGAGCAGGCGATGGCCTCCTCGTCGGTGTACTCCCGTGCTGCTTCGGCGGACGTCGTCGTCTGCAGGATGCGGGTGGCGGGACGCGACCGCAGGTAGTACGTGGTCTTCAGGCCGGACTTCCAAGCGTAATTGTACATCGACGACAGCTTGCCGATGGTCGGCGACGCCATAAAGAGGCTGAGCGACTGGCTCTGGTCGATGTACGGCCCGCGCGCCACGGCCATATCGATGAGCGCGCGCTGCGGCAAGTCCCACGCTGTCTGGTAGAGCTCCCGGATATCCGGCGGGATCTCCATGATGTGCTGAATGGAGCCGTCGCCCATCTTGATCTGGTTGCGGATGCTGTCGGTCCAGAGGCCGCGCGCCTTCAGGTCGGCGACCAGGTAGTTGTTGATCTGGAGGAACTCTCCGGACAGCGTCTCGCGCTTGAACAGGTTCGACACTTGCGGCTCAATGCACTCGTACGCCCCGGAGATTGACGCTATCGTCGCGGTAGGAGCGATTGCGATGAGGAGCGAGTTGCGGAGCCCGTAGCGCTGTATGCGCTCCTTCAGCTCCGGCCATTCGGGCTTGGTCGGCGCGACGCCCCAGAGGTCGAACTGCAGGTCGTTCTGCGCCGCCCGCGTGTCGCTGAACGTCTCGTGCGCGCCGTGGGCCTGTGCGAGCTCGTTCGATTCGTCGAGCGCGGCGAAGTAGATCTCCTCCTGAATGCGGCCCGAGAGTTTGACCGCTTCCGGGCAGCCGAACGGCAGGCGCATCTTGAAGAGCGCATCCTGCAAGCCCATCACTCCAAGCCCCACCGGGCGCCACTTGCTGTTCGAGCGGGAGGCGGCGTCCGTAGGGTAGTAGTTGATGTCCACCACACGGTCGAGGTAGCGCACTGCGGTGCGAGCGACCTCGCCGAGGCGTTCATAGTCGAACTCGCCGCTGTCGTTCACAAAGTGGCTCAGATTGATGGAGCCGAGGTTGCAGACCGCGGTCTCGTCGTTGTTCGTCACCTCGAGGATTTCGGTGCACAGGTTCGAGAGGTGTATGACATTCTCGCGGCGGAGCGTCTGATTGGACGTGCGGTTCGCCGTGTCCTTGAACGTCATCCAGCCGTTGCCGGTCTGGGCCAGCGTGCGCATCATGCGTCCGTAGAGATCCCGGGCAAGGACCTGGCGCTCGTAGCGGCCCTCGGACTCCGCTTGCGTGTAGAGCCGCTCGAACTCTTCGCCGTAGACGTCGACCAGCTCCGGCGTGGCCTTGGGGTCGAAGAGCGACCAGACGCCGTCCCCCTCCACGCGTTTCATAAAGAGGTCGGGTATCCAGTTGGCGATGTTGAGGTTGTGCGCGCGGCGCGCCTCGTCGCCGGTGTTCCCCCGCATCTCGAGGAAGTCTTCGATATCGGCGTGCCAGGCCTCCACGTAGACGCAGGCTGCGCCCTTCCGTTTCCCGCCCTGGTTCACTGCGGCTACCGAGGAGTCGAGCGTCTTCAGCCAGGGGATAATGCCGTTGGACACCCCGTTGGTGCCGACGATAAGCGATCCCTGCGAGCGCACCCGCGAGAACGACACGCCGATGCCGCCGGCGAACTTCGACAGCTTCGCGATGTCGGTGTAGCGGTTGTAGATCGCTTCCAAGTCGTCCTGCGGCGAGTCGAGGATGTAGCAGGACGACATCTGCGGGCGCCGCGTCCCCGAGTTGAACAGGGTAGGGGAACTTGGCATGTAGTCGAGGTTCGACATCAGCCGGTAGAGGTCGATCGCTTCACCGGGGCTCTCGGCGAGCCCGCACGCCACCCGCAGGAAGAAGTACTGCGGCGACTCTACGGAGAGACGGCTCTCGGGGTGCTTCAGGAGGTAGCGGTCGTACAGCGTGCGAATGCCGAAGTACTCGAACTTCAGGTTGGCGTCGGCGTCGATGGCGTCGTTGAGCTTTCGAGAGTTCTGAGCGACGAACTCCGCCACGTGGTCGGCGATCAGCCCCAGCTCGTGCCCGGTCCGCACCGACTGCGAGAACGAGTGGATGTCCTGGTTCTGTACTTCCTTGTCGATGTAGACGCTGAGCAAGCGGGCTGCGAGCTTGGAGTACTCCGGCTCCTCCGCGATTAGCGAGGCGGCAGTCCGTATGGAGAGTTCGTCGAGCTCGCGGGTCGTCGCGCCGTCGTACAGGCCGCTGATCGTTCGTGTGGCTACGCGAAGAGGGTCGATGCTGCCCAAGCCTCCGGCAGAGCGCTCAACCGCGCGCACGATTTTCATCACATCGGCGGTCTCAAGGCTGCCGTTGCGCTTGCGGACGCGCATCGTGTTCGGCGGCGCGTCCATGCCGGATGGGCTCTCTCCCGATCCAAGGGAGTTGACCTTATCCGAGGCAGGCGTGTACGTCATCGATACCCCTCCAGGAGATGCCTCCGATCGCCTCTCGGGCAGGCGGTAGAGACAGGTTCATTCTATCAGAGAGAGCGCTGCAGCGGCCGCAGGAACCCCGCAGTGGGATACCATATAACGGACGATGTTGCAATGCTACCCCATATCTTGTAGTCGGCTGATTTTTAGTCACAACCCAAGTTCGGGCGAGTCGCCCCGGCGCCAAGGCCTGACGCGTCGCTCGTTCGCGGGACGTCCATCACCGCGCAACGGGCTTTGTCTGCGCTGCCGCCAACAAGAGGAAGCGAAGGGGAAGGGAAGGAGGAGTCCGACGTTGGGAGCGAGATCGGGCGCTACGGCTTGGCGTCGCGCTGCTGCCTTGCCGTCGGGAGGGCAGGTTTCTCGAACGCGATTTGCAGGTCCTGCGTGGTGCGCGTGAGGAATCCTGCCTCGCAGGCGGCGAGGTAGTAGTCCCATGTGCGGGTGAACCACTCGCCGTAACCGAGGCTTCGCACTTCGTCGATACGGCGCCAAAAGTTCTCCCGCCATTCGTGGAGCGTCGTCGCGTAGTGAAGCCCGATGTCCCGCGCGTCGGTGACTGCGAGGCCGGTGCGGCGATTCGAACGCTCCATCTCGGCCAGCGAGGGGAGCACTCCGCCAGGGAAGATATGCTTCTGCACCCAATTAACGCCGCTACGCTGCGCTTCGAAGTTCCGGTCGGGCACCGTGATCACCTGCATCGCGAGCCTGCCGCCGGGGCGGAGCAGTTCCGCGCTCTTGAGGAAGAACGTCTCGAAGAACTCTGCTCCCACGGCCTCGAACATCTCGATCGACACGATTTTGTCGTACGTCCCGGCGACGTCCCGGTAGTCGCTGAACCGCACTTCCACCAGGCTGTCGAGCCCGGCCTGCTTCACCCGCTCCGAGGCGAGAGCGAACTGCTCTTGCGAAATGGTTACTGTGGTCACGCGGCAGCCGTACTGCTGCGCCGCGTACATCGCGAAACCTCCCCAGCCGGTGCCGACCTCGAGCAGATGGTCGCGCTCCGTCAGGCCGGCGAGCTCGCAGACATGCCGGTACTTGTTCCGCTGGGCGTCGGCGAGGGATTGCCCTTCATACTCGTAGATAGCGCTCGAATAGGTGAGCGTTTCGTCGAGGAAGAGGCTGAAGAATGCGTTGCCGAGGTCGTAGTGGGCGTGAATGTTGTCCTTGCTCTGCGCGATAGTGTTCGCCCGCGAGCGGTGGATGCGGAGGTTGCTCCGCTTCGTCACGAGCCGGAGCACGCCGCTGTTCAGGTCGACGGCCTGCCGGTTCACGAGAGCGAGCCGGAGAAGCTCCACGAGGTCGGGCGAGTCGCAGAGCCCTGCCTGGTACGCTTCTCCGAAGCCAATCTCGCCCCCGCTCATCACGCATCGGTAGAAGGAGTCGTTGCGCACGAGCAGGACGCCTTCCGGCCCCGGCGCCTCGCCGTGGACGATGCGGGACTCGCTTTCGGGCGTTACGACGCGCAGCGTCCCTATCTTGAGCTTCCCTACGGTTGCAAAGAAGGCGCGCCGGGCGATCTGGTCGGCGGCGGATGCGCCGAAGGACTTGGCCGCTCGCCCGAGTCGGCGCCCGGATTCGGTCGGGCGAGCCAGGGCTAGACCTCGCCGATGATATCGTTCGTGTGGATGCGGCTCGCCACCATGTCTCTCATCCGCGAGCGGAACGCCTCATACAGACGCGGAGGCAGGCTTACGGGGGCGGCCTGGCTCACGCCTTCCGGGCGCGGGATGCCGAACCTGTCGAGCACAGCCTCCCCGACGAGCCCGTAGCCTGGTCCGCCGATGAGGTTGAGCACGCGCCGCGCTCCGCTCAGCGGCACGGGGCCGACACGGATATTGCGCCGAGCCGCGAGGTCTACGAACAGGCGGCCTGTCCGCTTCGTCGTGCCGGCCACCTCATGGAAGTTGCGCACGAGGTCGCGGGCGACGCGGGCGAAGTCCATATTCACCTTGCCCATCCACTCCAGCGCTCGGGAGCCGAGGTGCGGCGCCAAGCTGGTGCCCGGCATCTGAAACGTCAGGATGGTGTCCGCCACCATCCCCAGCATCTCCGGGTTCTCCTCCACTTGCAGCGCGGTCATTTCGCGGTACCACACCGTGTGGAGCGTCTCGCGGCGCTTCACGGAGGAGACGCTGCGGGCCGCATACGGCGCTTCCGTGCGGAGGATCCGGCTGATCATCCCGTGCCAGTTGTCGGTGAGGTATTCCTGAATGACGCCGTAGGCGGTGAGCTCCACGGGCGTGAAGCCGCAGCAGTGCGCATAGTGCCGCTCCTGCACTTCACGCATCTCGCCGAGCAGGTCTTCCTCCGAGTAGCCGAGGGAGAGCAGCATGTACTTGTATGGGGTGTAGTGGGTGTGTTCGTCGGGCGTCCAGACGTTATCGTTGAAGCGGGCCAGCCACGGAGCGTCGAACCGCCGGGCACCTTCCTGAAACACCGCTGAATACGAGTCCGTCGCGCATTCCGTGAGCATCGCCAGTTTCAGGATCCCTACGAAGTCCTCTTCGCTCAGATCTTCCGGCAGGCTCTCCATCACAGCGCGGACATTCAGATCGCCGCAGGACTCGTGCATCTCCCGGGTGTCGACGAGCTGTCCCGGGTTTGCCTCGATCTGGCTGACCAGCGCTTCAAGCTTGGGGGCTGCGCCGGGCGGCAAGTAATAGCCGGTCGATGCGCTCATATCAGAGTGCTCCTCGTTATCGCGAGCGACATGGGAATTTCGTGAGATTCGTGAGAGAAGATTCTGCGAGTAGGAACGGGCGCGCCATTCCCTGCCTGATCCGCCGCATGCTTGACGTTATCAGCACTTAGGATAACCCATGATGATTCTACGCAAGCGCCCTCTGCGGTTGTCAACGTCGTTCCACTGCATTTGCGCCGGCATCCGAGTCATATCCGCCTGATTGGGCGGGGAGGGTGGGGGCTGGAGGCGGCGCCGTTCGCAGCGACGGCGGGCCCGCCAGCGTCAGTTCGACGCATGGCATTCGGTCGAACACGCGGCGGACGAGGTAGAACGGCCCCCACCAGGGCAAGCGCAGCGCCCGGTTGACGCCCGCGGCGTACATCGTCCACGAAAGCGCTCTGCGCTGGGAGCCGGGCAGGCGCGTCCAGCGCGCTACGTACCGCATTATGTAGTCGGCGCGCTCACGGCGACCGCGCACGACCCGCGCCCGGACCGGCGCTTCCACCCAAACGCTTCCCTCGACCGTGTAGAGGGTTTGGTTAGGGAAGGCGCCCAGATTCGCCACCCAGTCCCGCTTGCCGGGGAAGCCGGAGAGGCGCACCTTGTCGCGCCCATCCCAGTCGTATGTCGTCTCGAGCACGCGCGGCAGGCCGCTCCGCCGTCCGGTGTGGGAGACTCGCACGACGAAGCTGGACGCGAGAATGCTCCGGAGCGTCTCGTCGGGCGTCATGGAATGTCTCCCTTGTCCACGAGCGCCGGGAAGATGCGCCGCAACAGCACGATGGAGAGGATTCCTGCGAGCGCGACGTACGTCACGCTCTCGCGCGGGCCCACCAGTTCGCCGATGATCCCCATCACGAACATTCCCGGCGCCTGAAACCCGATGCCGAGGACAATGCCGCCCATCGCGCGGCCCCGCTGGTCCGGCGCGACCGCCTCCATTGGGATGACCGGCTGCATCGTCGCGAACGCTGCAAGCCCCAGCCCGGCGACGAACATGAATCCCAGCGCGAGCGGATACAGCGGAGTCCAGGCGTACGCGGTCGCGGCCGCCATAAGCAGCCCGGCGCCCAGCGTGTACACGTTGCCCTTCTTCATCGGTTTGGCCGAGGCGATTACGGCGGCGCCGACCAGCGCGCCGAGGCCGAGCGCGCTCAGCAACAGCCCGTACTCCACCTCTCCAACGCCGATGATGTCGCGCGCGATCACCGGCACCATCTGAATGAACGGCCAGCCGAAGAAGTTGAACGAGGCGGTGACGAGCACGGCGCCCAGCACCGTGCGGTTGCGCTTCATAATGAAGGCCGCCTCCGCGATCTGCCGGAGCGCCGACCCCTTCTCCGTTCGAGTCTGCCGCACGCGCACGCGCATATTGAGGACGAGCAGCAGCGCCGCCGCCATCATCAGCGCGATGCCCACGTACGCTCCTGCGAAGTCCGTGTACCGCACCAGCAGCGTCCCCAGCAACGGGCCGATCATGTTCGACCCGGTCACGAGCCCGGAGTCCAGCGCCACAGCGTTCGTGAGCGCGCCTCCCTTGAAGATGTCGGCCAGCAACGCTCGCCGGGCCGCATAGTCGATAGCCCACGACGTGCCGGTGATGAATATCATTGCGAATGCGTGCCAGTGCTCCGCCCATCCCTGATAGAGGAGAACCACCATTACGAGGGCGGCGGCCAGGTTTAGCGATTGGGCGCCCCGCATCAGCACATGGCGGGGGAAGCGGTCGGACAGTCCGCCGGCGATAAGCCCGAAGAGGAACATCGGCGCAATGCGGCTGACGCCCACCAGCGCGACCTGCAGCTCCGAGCCGGTGATAGTGAGCACGAACCACGAGAGCACTGCGATCTCAGTGCCCCGGTAGGTGTAGTAGAAGACGCCGATGCTCCAAATTCGCCGGAACGTGGGGTCTTGAAGCGCCGCGAAAGTTCCGAAGCGTGTGAGAAGGGCAAGGGCGATAGCTGGAGTGCGGACCATGGGCAGCCACGCTATTCTACCCGCCGGAAACAAAAGCCGTACGACCATGGATTTGGCGGCGGCTCGACCGCCGGTTGGGAGCCGGTTGGGAAAGATTCTATCGATTGTTCAAGATTTCCACCGGCAGCGCCTGCAAAGCTCCGCTCGACAGGGTACGGCGCCGATCGGCGGATGTCGGCTCTGGTCGGCAGAGCACGGCGCCGATCGGCAGACGTCGGCGCCAGTCGGCAGAGGTCGGCAGGCATTAGCTCCGGTCGCATCAAGCCCTGGCCCGTATGGACACGGGTAATTCCCCGCCCATACACTTTCGAGAGTCCCATAGCGAGTACGCGAGGAGCGGCTTCGGATGCTGCGGTCAGCGCTCATCGGCGCGGCTATCACTTTGGCCTGCATCGTTGTGCCGGTCGTGCACTTCATAACGGCGATTCCGTCAGCGTTCATTGGCGGGTACGTCGCCGGGGCCCGGCTGGCTTGCGCTCCCGGCCAGGCGCTTGCAGTCGCGGGGTTGATGGCCGCCCTGCTCGCCGTCCCCGTCCTCGCAGCCGCCGTCATCGTGCGGATTGTCGACCCCGAGTTCCCTATAGGGTTCGTCGCCGGCGCCGGCGTTACGCTCCTGGTCTGGTTTGGCGGCAGCGGAGCAGTGGGCGCCGCCCTCGGCGGCGTCAGCGCCCGCCGCAAGGCCTCGCAGTAACGCCCGCCGCGACCGCTTCCCGCTAGCCGTCCTCCGCGTTCGATCGCTGCGTTCACGCCCCCGGCAAAGGAGTTTAGACGCGGTTTTGCCAAATATTGGGCTAATCTCTAGCAAAAGTATTGACTTCTCGAAAAACACGGCGGATAGTACCCAAATGCTCGCGGTATGCTCGTGACAGGAGATCCCTCATGCCCCAGCCGCAACGACCATTCGCCCGCCTCATGCGCATAGGAACCACTCGCTTCGACGGGGGCAGTCTGTTCGGGGCCACCCCAAAGACGACCTGGGAAGCCTTTACCCCGCCCGACCGGCAGAACCGCGTCGCCATCGGCAACTTCTGCATGCTGATCGACCACCCCGACGGATGGGTGCTCGTCAACTCCGGCCCCGGCGACAAACCCCCTGTCGACTTCAATATCCCTCCCTCACGGAGCCGTTCCTCGCTCCTCAGAGAGCTCAGGGATCTCAGCCTGACGCCCAAGGACATCGCCGTCGTCATCTACACGCATATGCACGACGAATACACCGGCGGCGGCACTCACTTCACCTCGTCCGGGCGCACCATCCCTACCTTCCCGAACGCGCGCTACATCGTTCATAGCGACGCGCTCAAGGACGCCCTCTCTCCAAACGAGCGCCGCAAGAAGCACTATCGCCGCGACAACGCCGAACCGCTCCTCGAGTACGGCGTTCTCGAAACCGTCGACAGCTCCGCCGAGGTCTGCTCCGGCGTATGGGTCGAACCTGCGCCGGGCCCCACTCCCGGCCACCAGATCGTCATCTGCCAGAAGAACAAGGCCACGTTCGCGTTCCTGGGATCGCTCGTGCCGACGTCGATGCACCTCTGGCCAATGGTCAACTCCGCTATCGACTGGAACCCTGAGGCGACCGCCCGCACCAAGTCCGAAGTGCGCCGCCAGGCCGTCGCTGAACGCTGGCAAGTCGGGCCTGTCGGCGGAGACGATTGGGCCACTGCCGCCGAGCTGGACAGCCTCGCAGCGTTCAGCATTGGCCAGACCCAAGCGGCCCCTGCAAAGACGCAGCGGAAAGCCGCCGCCAAGCCCACAGCCCCCGCCATTGCAAAGAAGGTCGCCGCGGCAAAGGCGGCAAAAGCCGAGAGGGTTGCGATTCCCGCCTAGTTGCGGGGCGGCCAGCCAAGCTCCTCGAGGACGCGCAGGTCGTCCTCGCTCAGCGCAGCGTTCGCGAGCATATCCGGCCGGCGCTCGAGCGTGCGACGCAGAGCCTCGCGCCGCCGCCATCGCGCGATAGCGGCGTGATCGCCCGAGAGCAGCGTATCCGGCACGACTGCCCCTTCGAATTCCGCAGGCCGCGTGTACTGCGGGTGCTGCAGTAGACCAGACGTGTGCGAGTCGTCTTGCAACGCTTCGACTCCATGCCCCAGCGTTCCCGGCAGAAGGCGCACGACGGCGTCGATCACCGTCATCGCGGGAATTTCGCCTCCGCTCAGCACGTAATCGCCCACGCTCAGCTCTTCCGCTCCCGTCAGATGCAGCACCCGTTCGTCGATCCCTTCGTACCGCCCGCAGACGAGGATGACGCGCTCCATTCCGGCGAGGCGCTCCGCCTCCCGTTGCTGGAACAGCCGCCCTTGCGGACTCAGCACGATGACGGGCGTGTCCGGCGGCTCCCGCAAGGCCCTCACCGCCTCGAGCAGCGGGCCGGGCCGCATCACCATTCCCGGCCCGCCGCCAAACGGCGCATCGTCGGTCGAGCGATGGCGGTCGCGTGTGAAGTCGCGCAGGTCGTGCGTCTTCACTTCGGCGAGGCCGGCTTCGATGGCTCTTCCCACGACGCCGAACGAAAACGCCGCGCTGAACATCTCGGGGAATATGGTGACGACGTCGATGCGCATCGGCGGCTAGTGGCCGCGGTCGGCGCCGGTGAGCTGGCCAAGCGCGTGCGGCAGCGCCGGCCTCAGCGCCTCGAGTCCTTCGCGCACGCCTTTGGGGCTGCCTGGCAGGTTGACGATGAGCGTGCGTCCGCGGATGCCTGCGATTCCCCGGCTAAGCATCGCCATCGGCGTCTTGGTCATCCCGTACGCTCGCATCGCCTCGGCAAGCCCCGGCGCGGCCCGGTCGATCACTGCGAGCGTCGCCTCCGGCGCCACATCGCGGTCGGTGAACCCGGTGCCTCCGGTGGTCACAATCAGATCCAGGCCGTCTTCGTCCGCCCATGCTCTGAGCGCGCGCTCTAGCGTCGGCTGGTCGTCAGGGACTACTTCGTATCTGCGGCAGTCGTAGTCGGGCGGGGCGAGGATTTCGCGTATGGCGGCGCCGCTCGTGTCCTCGCGCTCGCCCCTGGCGCCGGCGTCGCTGCTCGTGAGGATGCCGAGGGCGTACACCGCGAGCTGCCCTCTCAGGCGAGGTTGGCCACAGCCTGCAGCGCGCGGCCAACGTGATGGCTCATGATCAGCTCTTCGTGGAACACGCCGCGGATCACGGCCTCACTGTCGATAACGTAGGTAACGCGAGAGGTGCCCAGGTTAAAGCGCCGTGCAACGTCGTACTGACGCCGCACTTCGCCGGACGGGTCGCTGCCCATAGGGAATGGCGCTTCGCACGACGCCTTGAACTGCTCTGTGGTGGCTACGCTTTCGGGGCCGACGCCGATGACGATAGCGTTGAGCGCCAGGAACTCGTCGTAGGCGCGGCGGAAAACCTTTGTCTCCAGCGAGCAGCTCAGCGTGAAGGCTTTGGGGTAGAAGTAGAGCACTACGTTCTTACCCCGGTAATCGGAGAGCGTGAATTGCTCCCCTGAACCGAGAGGAACCGTGAAGTCCGGAGCGGGAGTGCCTACCTTGAGCATACTGGGGCGATATTACCACCAATACCAGCGCTTGGGAATAGCAACGCCGCGTTTTCTTACGCGATAAACTGGATGGTGTGAGCCAGGCCGCGCGTCGGGGCGTGGCGCAGACCGGCAGCGCGCCTGCTTTGGGAGCAGGAGGTCCTGGGTTCAAATCCCAGCGCCCCGACCAATTTGCTACTCCGCCATTCCCGCGCCCTCTCCTCTTCCAGCCGCCCCCCAGCCGCCTCCGCCTCGACCGCTTGCCTGCGAGGCGGCGCCCGCCGCCGCTGCGGAAAGGCGCCGCGCAGGATGAAAGAGGCGTATCCTCAGCGCGTGCAAGCACCGGCGGCGCCAACATGCGAATAGGGTCGACTCCCCTCCGGTCGGCCATCCTCTTCCTCTACTTTCCGTCAATCCTTATGGGGCTGGGGCAGGGGATGGTCATCCCCGCGCTGCCCCTTATCGGCGAGGCCTACAACGTCCCGGGAGCGCTCGCCGCGCAGGTGCTTACTGTGCAGCTCCTGGGGCGAATGATTACGCTCATTCCCGCCGGCGCCATGATCGACCGCTTCGGCGTCAAGCCTTCCATGGTAGGCGGCGCTCTTCTCGCCGCGCTCAGCGCCTTTGGCGCCGCCTACGCGCCGAGCTTCCTCGCCATCGCAGCCACCCAGTTCACCCTTGGCATGGGAAAGAGCATCTGGATGTTCGGGCGCGAGCTCTCGGCAGTCGATATGGTTCGCCGCGAGCAGCGAGGGCGGCAGATGAGCGCGCTGATGGGCATCAGCAGCACAGGCATGGCGTTCGGCCCCGCCCTTGGCGGAGTCCTTGCCGACGCGGTCGGCGTGCGCGGACTCTTCCTCACGCTCGCCGCAGTGTCGGGAGTCGTCTTCGTTATCTCCGCAGCCTACAAGGAGACCTCGCAGCGCACTGCGGGAGAGCGCAGCCCTGTCTTCAACTTCAAGGTCGTCAGCCTGATCCATCCGTACTTCCGGCTTACCTACCTCATCCTCTTCTTCTCGACGTTCGCGCAGATGCTCCGCTCGCAGGTCACGAACTCGATGCTGCCGCTCTACAGCCAGGACGAGCTTGGCTACTCCGCGACATTCACAGGCATCCTCTTCACCCTCATCGGGCTCACCACGTTCTCGATGATCATCCCCACCGGGTTCATCTCCGACAAGCTTGGCCGCAAGTGGGCGGCGGCGCCCGCCGCGGTGCTCACTACTGCGGGGTTCATCCTCTTTCCCCTCGGAGGCGCCGTCTGGTCGCTCGTCGCCGCCGCGGTTCTCGTCGGCCTCGCCAACGGGCTTGCCATGGGCGCAATGACGATCTACACCTACGATTTCGTGCCGCGTCACGCCCGGGCGCAGCTGCAAGCGTTGCGGCGCACCGCAGGCGAACTCGGCGCGGTAATGTCGCCTCCCGTCGCCGGCGTCGCCGCCACGCTGTTCTCCGCCGGGACGTCGTTCTGGTTCTTTGCGCCGCTCCATGCGGTGTCGGCCATCCTGCTCGTCGCCGTTGCGCGCGAAAGCTTGCAGGGCCGCCGCGGCCCGAACGCCCCGACTACCGAAGAGATCGAAGCAGGGCGGCCCGCGTCTACGCAGCCGCGATTGTAGTAGCCTTGCGGACATTCCCGCCGAAGGGGGTTGAACCATGGCCACGACCGTACGCACATCCGTCATCGACGCCGATTGCCACGTTATCGAAACGCCGCGCACGTTCGATTTCATGCGTGAAGAAGACGCTCGCCACCGGCCGATCGCGCTGGTGCGGGAAGACGGCGCCAACACCGACAAGTACTGGTTCCTCGAAGGGCGCGCCTGGCGCATGAACCAGAACGTCGGGCCCGAGTTCCCCTCCGCCGCCCGCGAAGTGGCCGATATCGAGGCGCGCCTTGCCCACATGGACGAGCTCGGCGTGGATATGCACATCCTCTACCCGACGATGTTCCTGCGTCCGCTGACCACGCACGCCAACACCGACTACGCCATCTCCCGCGCGTACAACCGCTGGCTCGCGGACGTTTGGGAGAAGGGCCGCGGCAGGCTCCGCTGGGCCGTCATTCCTCCGCTTCTCAGCATCGACAAGGCTATCGAGGAGATACATTTCGGCAAGGAGCATGGCGCTTGCGCCGTCTTCTTCCGGGGCCATGAGCACGGGATGATCCTCGCTGACCCGTACTTCTTCCCCATCTACGCGGAAGCAGAGAGTCTTGGCCTCCCCATCGCCGTGCACGCCGCCGCCGGAGACTTCGCAGCGATGGATCTTGTCGACCGCAGCTTTGGCCTCCAGACATTCAAGTTCCCGACCGTCGGAGCCTTCAGCGACCTGGTGCTCCACCGCGTGCCCGAGAAGTTCCCCGATCTCAGCTGGGCCTTCATCGAGGTTACTTCGCAGTGGTTGCCCTATGTGATGAACGACCTCGTGCTCCGCTCCAGCCGCTTCGCCGACGGGGCATTCCCCCGCGACGCCCAGCTCATGGAGGAGTACCGCCTCTACGTCGGCTGCCAGACCATCGACGACCTCGGCTATGTGATCGACCGCGTCGGCGACGACCACCTTGTCATCGGCACCGACTACGGGCACGCGGACACGACTGCCGAGATCGACGCCCTCAGCAAGCTCGCCGACGGCGGCAAAGTCTCCGTGGAGTCCACGCGGAAGATACTCAGCGACAACCCCAAACGGCTGTACGGCCTGTAGCAGGCGCCTGCGCCCCGCTACCGGCCTTCAGCCGCGCGCATCTCCGCGACGTAGTCGGCGAACGCATCGGCTATCGAGTACTCAGGCGACCAGTCAAGCAACGCTTTCGCCTGCGAAATGTCCAGCGGGGATGTCGCCGACGGCACTGGCTGGTCGGTCGGCGCGATGCTCACCTGCAGGCCAGGCAGCACGGAGCGCACTGCGTCCGCGAGATCTTCGAACGACGTGATGTAGCCGTTGCCCGCGTTGAACGCCGTAACGCCCGACACCGGCGCCGTGGCGGCGCGGCGCGTCAGCCGGCCCAGATCCTTGCAGTACACGTACTCGAACGCCCGCGCGCGGACCGCCGGCACAACCAGCGGCTCGCCGGTGAACCCGGCCTCCACCAGACTGTGCACCGTCATTCCTCCGCCGGAGCCGCCGCGGAAGTGTCCGTACCCGAACACGTTCGACGGCCTCACGAACACCAGCTCGAACCCGTAATGCGCCGCGTACGCGTGCGCAATGTGCTCGTTGGCCACCTTCGACGCGGAGTAGGGATTGCCTTCTCCGGCGCGCGGATAGTCCTCAGCAATCAGCGCTCCCGCCTCTGACCTGCGGTCGTACACGCCGTAAGTGCTCACGTGAACGAACCGTTTCACCCCGGCGAGACGCGCAGCCTCCAGCACGTTGATAGTCCCTTGCACGTTTATCTGCATTCCCGTGTATACCGGGCTGCCGACGCTGTTGCCTATCAGTCCCGCCGTGTGCACAACGATGTCGGGCTTGTGCTCCTGCATTGCTCCGACAAGCGCCGGAAGGTCGCGCAGGTCTCCCTGCACCGTCGTGTACGAGGCGTCGCCGAGCTTGGCCTTCAGGTAGCCTGCGTCTGGTCGCGCGTCGAAAATTACAGCCGGGTCGCCCTGCGCCAGCGCCTCGCGCGCGTACGCGGTCCCGACGAGTCCTGCTCCGGTGATGAGGCTGGTCATTCTCTTGCTCCTTCGGTTTGGTGTGCGGACGCCGCCCGCCCCATTGTAGAGAGTTAGGGACTACGGCGGCGCGCGGCCCATTCCCGGGCGTCGCCGTCACGCGCCGACTCCTCGCCTCTGAACAGGCGCCGCCCGACTCCGCCGCTAGCAATTTCCGCGCGATAGGCGTACTTTCCGCAGTGTATTCGGGCGCCTGATGCTTGCTCCGGAACTCGCAGCGGAACGCAGAGGTGGACTAATGGATTCGTGCAAGGCGGCAGTCTTTGTCGGCGCCAACATGCCGCTGGAGGTGCAGGAGTTCCCGATCCTGCCCGTCGAGCCCGGCGGCGCTCTCGTTCAGATGCGGATGGCCGCCATCTGCGGCACGGACGTGCACGCCGCGCATCTTGACGCGACGCCCGCCCCGATGATCTTCGGGCACGAGAACGTCGGCGTCATCGCCGAGCTCTCGCCCGACATCTCAACCGACGTGCTTGGGGCGCCGCTTCGTCCGGGCGACCGCGTGATCTTCCGCGACGCCCCGTGCGGGCGCTGCTTCCGGTGCGCGCTCGGCGAACCCTGCGAAAAGTCCCGCCCCTATGGAATGATCCCTTCCTCCTCGCCCCCGCACCTGCGCGGCGGGTTCGGCCAGTACCTCCAACTCTCCGCCACTCCCTGGATTCTCCGTGTGCCCGACGATGTCTCGAACGAGCGCGCGCTCCTTAGCGTCATCGGCAACCATACCGCCCTCAACGGCATCGACCGCATTGGCGGGATCAACGCCGCCGACACCGTGGTCGTTCAGGGTTCCGGGCCTATCGGCATGGGCGCGCTCAATCAGTCCCTCATCGCAGGCGCCGCTCGCGTTATCGTCGTCGGAGCCCCCGAGAGCCGCCTTGCGCTCGCCCGCCGGCTCGGCGCCGCCGACACTATCGGCCTCGCCGATTACCCCACGCCCGAATCGAGAGTCGAGCGCGTAAAGGAGCTTACCGGGGGCCGCGGGCCGGATATGGTCATCGAGGCGTCCGGCGGGCTCACCGCGTACCAGGAAGGGCTTGAGATGGTGCGCTTTGGAGGGCGCTATCTCGTTATCGGGCAATGGACCGACTACGGCCCCCTCCCTTCCAACCCTACGCTGCTTACCCGCAAGGTTATCCGGGTGCAAGGAGTGGTGTCCGCAGCCCCGCGCCACATCATCCGGTCGTTGCAATCGATGCGCGCTATCGTCAACTGGCCCGTCGAGGAACTCATCACGCACCGGTACGCCCTTGAAGACGTAAACGAAGGATTCAGGGCCCACGAGAGCCTCGAGGCTATGGTTGCAGTTATCCTGCCGAACGGCGAACCCGCGGAATAGGAGGACATCTATGGCAAAGGACGGCTACAAGATTATCGACAGCGATATGCACATTATGGAGCCGCCGGACCTGTGGCAGCGCTACACCGACGAGCGCTACCGGCCTTACGCGCAGGTCGGCGTAACCTCCGCGAACGTCCGCGACCTCCGCACGACCCATCCCGACGGCAGGCCCTGGGGCTCGCCCTCCACGTTCGCCGGCGGACGCCGCGAGGGCAATCCCAATACTCCCGGCGGACACAACTACGAGCGCAACCAGCGTCTCTACGCCACCCACGCCGAACGCGGTTGGTCGACTGAGGTGCAGCTCGAGGCTATGGACGTCGAGGGGCTTGATGTAGCCGTGCTCTTCCCCACGCGCGGACTTCACACCCTCGCCGAGCCTCATATGGAGCCCGGCCTCGCCGCCGCTCTCGCCCGCGCCTACAACGACTGGATGTACGACTTTTGCGAACCCGCGCCCGACCGCCTCATTGGCGCGGCTATGATCTCGCCGTTCAACATGGACGACGCCGTCGCCGAGGTCGAACGCGCGGTCAAGGATCTCGGCTTCAGGGCCGTGTTTATGCGCTCCAACCAGATGACCGACAAACCGTGGCACGACCCGGTTTACGATCCCTTGTGGAGCGTGCTGGAAGAGAATGACGTCGCCATCGGCTTTCACGAGTCCTCATCTTCGGGCGCGCGGCAGGTCGGCGAGCACTTCGACAACTTCATGCTGCGCCGCGTCTTCGCGCAGCCCGTCGAGCAGATGATGGCCCTCGCCAGCTTCTGCGGCGGCGGCGTCCTCGAACGCCACCCCAGACTCCGCGCCGCCTTCCTCGAAGCCAACTGCGCCTGGCTTCCCTGGCTCCTCTGGCGCCTCGACGAGGCCTACGAGCGCGAGGCCGACGTCTGCGTCCCCGAGCTCACGATGGCCCCAACCGAGTACTTCAAGCGCCAGTGCTGGGTCTCCGTCGAACCCGACGAAGAGCCCGCCCGATACGCGATCGATTGGGTCGGCAGCGACAAGATGGTCTTCTCCACCGACTACCCGCACGGCGACTCCAAGTACCCGGAAGCCGTCTCCAGTTTCCTCACCCTCGGAATCTCCGACGACGACAAGCGCAAAATCCTGTGGGACAACTGCGCCGGCCTCTACAATCTCGCCCCGGTCGCTGCGACCGCGTAGGCAGAGCCAAGGAGAGAACGCCATGACCACCGTCCAGACCGAGACCGCATTGGACCGCTTTATCGCCAGGACGCGCGAACTCTTCGCCGACGAGCCCGACGAAGAGAAGCGCTGGACGCAGCTCGCTCCGGCGCTAAGGGAGCTGCTCGCCGACCCCGATGTGCAGGCCGCCTCGAAGCAGTGGCCCGTCAACGTTTTCACCGACCGCGCCGAGAACCTCCTCTTCTACGAGGACGCCGACTACGGGTTCGTGGTGAACGCGCTGAAACGCACGCCGGAATCGAGGCCGGTCGCCGTGCCCCAGAACTCGAAATGGCGCGGCATCCACGACCATGCTCACATCTACACCCTCTACGGCGTGCTGGTCGGCCATGAAATGATCGAGCGCTACGTCCCCGCCGAAGGCGTCGAACGCCGCGACGACTACGTCGAAATCGAGCAGGTCGGCAACTTCAAGGTGGAGCCGGGCGACGTCGACCTCGTGCGCCCCTATGAGATTCACGCTGAGCGCAGCCTCGGCGAGGAGACCATCGCCGTCATCATTCGCAGTCAGAAGTCCGGCGACTTCCTCCAGGGCCGTTACGATTACGAGACAGGCCACTACTGGCAGGGACTCGGCCCCGTCCAGCGCGAAGTCGAGATGTTCGGCTAGCGCAGGCTTCGGGGTACGGATAGCGTTCTTCCGGCAGTCCACGAGGGATCGGCGGTCTTCCTTCGCCTCTACCCTTCTCCGTCTTCAGGGAGAGGCGATCCAAGCGCGCCCGTCTTGGACGTGTGCGAGGAACAAGGATTGAGAGGAAGGGTGCAGGGGAGGAGTAAGGGAGAACGGCTGCGTCTCCGTCCTCCCCCCCTCCTCCCCCTTCCCCCATGGGGCTGCGCCACAGAGGATGATCCGGCGCGCGCCCCTGAAGGGCGGTCCGGTTACGAGCACTCCATCGCGGCGCGAAGGCTGTTCAAGTTGTCGCGCATGAGGCCGAAGTAGTCCCCGTGCTCGTCCAGTTCGTTCTGGGTAACGCTCTCTATCGCGTGGATCGGGTAGACGCCAGCCCCCGTCTCGCGGGCGAGCGACTGTATATTTGCGCCGGAGAGCACGGGCTCCAGCAGCACCGCCGTGATGCCGAGATCCTTGATGCGATCGGCGATGCTGGCGAGGCGCTGCGCCGACGGCTCTGTTTCCGGGGAGAGGCCGGCGACTCCTACCTGTTCCAGGTCGTACGCTAGCGCGATGTAGCCGTATGCAGAGTGAGACGTGACGAACTCGCGGTGGGCGCACGATCTGAGGCCCGCCTCGAACTCGACGTGCAATGCCCGGAGTTCGGAGGAGAGCGCGGCGAGATTCGCCCGGTAGAAGTCGGCGCCTTCCGGGTCCGCCTGGATGAACGCCTCGGCTATGCGCTCCGCCTGGATGATGGCGCGCAGCGGGTCGAGCCAGAAGTGAGGGTCGAACTCGCCGTGATCGTGTTCGTGGTGTTCGTCCTCGTCTTCGTGCGCGTGCTCATCCTCGTGCTCGTGCGCTTCACTTTCACCGAGGACGCCGACGAAGGCGACGCCACTGGGGGAACCGCCGACGCGCCATTCCTCCTCGATCTCCATGTGTTCGAGATGGACCCCGAGGACATGACCGCTATTCGGGTCGGCGAGGAAGAGCATTTCGCCTACGACGATCATCGAGGGCGAGGGCCGTCCAAACACCCTCTCGAATGGGCCGACCAACTGCATGGTCCCGACCAATTCGCCGTCGTGAGAGTCGACAGCGCGCAGGACGCCGTCAGCGGCGAGCGTGTAGAAAGTTTCGCCGTCGCTCGAGAACGCAGCAGTGACGCTGGGCTCGGGGATCACCTCGCGCAATTCGCGGTTGACCACGTCAACCAACCAGACGCCGCCGAGCTCACAGCACTCACCGTCAGGGAAGATGGTCGCAGGGGCGAAGAAGTTGTCGCTGTCACGGTGTCCGTAGAAGAGGCCGAGCGCGACCTCCCCACCCGTCTCCTCTGGATAGGGAATGATCTCATGCTCGTACTGCCCGTCGTGCCACTGTACGAACAGCACTCCGCCGAAGCAGCCGAAGACGGCGCCGTGCGCGTTGTGCGATTCGCCATGCAGGCCCGGGCAGGAGTTGTTGGCTGCGTCGTAGACGACTTCATTGTCGAACGTGCGCACAACAACGCCCAGTGGCAGGCAGTCGCCTGATGGGATGAACTCAGTGCAGAGCGGGTTGTTGACAGACATGATGACGTGTTCATCGGATATCGCGAACCCAGTGCCGTGCTGGATTCCGGCCTCAAGCACGATTGGTTCGTAATCGCCGCGTGAGCTCGCCAAGTCCTCCTCGTTGATCAGAATCACGTGACCGTTGGTGTCGGCGAAGATGGCGGTCCAGCCGTGGCTGTTGACGGAGTGGACCGGCCACTCTTCGACGATCTCAAGCGAGTGGCGTGAGACGGGCTCACTAATCAGGTCGTAGTGATCACCGTGGGGGACGTAGAACACGCCGCCGTCGAAGATGTGAATGCGGTCGTCGCCACTTTCGGGTCCTCGAGCGAGGACGAAGCCGTAGCGGTGCGTGAGGCTGGGGTAGATTGACGCGTTGGGCCCGGCAATTTCGAAGATTCCGCTCTCAACACCACCGGTCCCCAGATCGATTACGGAGAGGCTCGCTTCCACCCCGTCCGCAACGAGCAGCCGGCCTATGTGGCCGTGCTCATCCTCTTCCATGCTCCCATGCTCGTCTTCGTGCGCGTGTTCGTCTTCGTGGCCGTGCCCATGCTCATCCGCGAACGGGACCGCCGCCTCCGCGTACGCAGCCTCGACGACGATGCCGGACACCTCGTCGCCCAGGGATTCGAGCACGCGCTCCATCCACAGCTCCAACCCCAGGCCGTTCATTGCCACCACGTCGGCCTCACTGATCGCGCGGATGTCACGCGGCGTGAGCTCGAACCCGTGGGCCTCGGCCCCGGGCGGCACGAGGACCCGCGAGTTCACGCGGTCGCCGCCGACGCGCTCGGCGAAGTACTGCATCGGATAGATGCTTGCCACCGTGCTCAGCGGCTCGGTCGCGCTGACCGGCGTGCTTGTAGGCGGAGGGCTAGCGGGGGTGTTTGTCGGCGGAGGGCTAGTAGGGGTGTTTGTGGGCGGAGGGCTAGCGGGGGTGTTTGTCGGCGGAGGGCTAGTAGGGGTGTTTGTGGGCGGAGGGCTAGCGGGGGTGTTTGTCGGCGGAGGGCTACTGGGGGCGTCCGTGGGCGGAGGGTTGGCGGGCGTGTTCGTGGGCTCTGCATCTCCCGAGCAGGCAACGACCGCCAGGGCCAGCGTCCCGACGACGAGCAGATGGCGCAAACTATTGAGAGCATATCTCATTTAAGGCGAGCCTCCTGTTTGGCTATAGGGCAGGCGTCAGTGTGAGTGCGCCCGGGTCCCGCGCATATGCGTGTCCGCGCCGCCTCGATTGCTTTCCAGACAGCCGTCGCAGCGGCGGTATAACGTCAGCCGGCGCCCAATGCGTCCGCCTCTCCAGGGATCTTGCTAGAGGACGCCGGCATCTCCAAGCAAGCGCAGCGCGGGGTAGGCAGTCGTCCGACCTAGGCGCGAACTATCGGGTTCTTCGGGACCAGGACCCTGAATCAGACAGTAGGACTGTCTTCACGTCCCGTCAATACTTAGTATCAATAACGAGCAAGAATGATACGCCCTACGACCTCACGCAGTAGGTGATGGGGAGGGTTTACAGGCCCCTGCCTGCGCCGGAGGCATAGCCTTCCCCCGTCTTCGGAGAAGAAGGCCGGATCCCTGCGCCCCAAGCCTCCCCACTCCTGTGGGGAGGGGGTTTGGAACGTCTCACTCCAGAGGGAAGCCCATGGTTGGCGCGTTGTGCGCCTGCGGCTTATGCGATAGTCTCGCCCCATCTCGCTGAGGAGGGCGACCGCTATGGTTATGCAAGGCACCGATATGAAGGTCGCGGAGACCCCAACCACCGGGCTCCAGGACTTCCGCATCCCCGACGCCTACGAGGACTGGCTCGAGAGCGAGGGCGTCATGGTGCACAAGACTTTCTACATCCCCAACTGGCACGAGGTCGAGGTCGGCCCATGGGAGCGCAAGGGCGGCGAAGGCGCCGTCGTCCACATCGACAACCCGCTCCTGCCGAACGACCTCCACGTCGTCGACATCAGGCCCGGCGGCAAGTCCGAGCCCGAGCACCATATGTACGAGATCAACTTCTATGTCGTGCAAGGCCGCGGCGCCACCACTGTCTGGATGGACGAGAACAGCAAGCAGACCTTCGAGTGGAAGGCCGGCTCTCTCTTCACCATCCCCCTCAACGCTTGGTACCAGCACTTCAACGGCTCCGGCGACGAGAAGGTGCGCTATATGGCCACCACTAACGCCCCGCCGATGATGCGCCTCTTCCGCGACACCGACTTTATATTCAACAACGACTTCATGTTCCGCTCCCGCTACTCCGACGACGAGACCTACTTCTCCGGCAACGGGACGCTCTACAACAAGCGCATCTGGGAGACCAACTTCATCCCCAACGCGCCCGATATGGCCCTCTACGGGTGGAAGGAGCGCGGCGCCGGCGGCATCAACGCCATGCTCCAGATGGGCAAGAACGATATGGGCAACCACATCTCCGAGTTCCCCATCGGCACCTACAAGAAGGCCCACCGCCACGGCCCCGGCGCCCACCTCTTCCTGCTCAGCGGCGACTCCGGTTTCTCGCTGCTCTGGACGAAGGACGACCGGTCGGACATGGTGAAGTGCGATTGGCAGATCGGGTCGATCGTCATCATCCCGAATGACGGCACCTACCACCAGCACTTCAACTCCGGCACGAAGCGCGCCCGCTACATGGCGCTCCGGGACGGGAAGGGCGGCTTCATCGCTCCCAATACGCCGGTTGGCGGCGACGTCTCGATCAAGGACGGCGGCATGCAGATCGAGTACGAGGACGAAGACCGCGAGATCCACGAGATCTTCGAGGCCGAGCTCGCCAAGTCCGGCGCCCAGTGCAATATGAAGGCGTTCATCCCGTACTGCACCGGCGTCGCCGGCGTCACCAGCGAGCGCGACACCTAAGCGCGGCATTGGCGCCCGCCTCTCCTCCGAAAGCAGAGCAGAGCGGAAGGGGAGAGGCGGGCGCGAGCAAAGGCGCCCGGCGGTTACACATTCTCCCTTCTTCGGAAGGAGCACGGACGGCCAATGAAATACCAAGGCAAGGTTGAATTCGCGGCCCAGCCGCTCACGGTGTGGAACACCGTGCTCGATATGGAGCAGTTCGTCGCCTGCTTCCCCGGCGTCGACGACATCGTCATGGTCGATGACCGCACGTTCGAGGGGGGAATGAAGGCGCAGGTCGGCCCTGTGGCCGGGGACTTCACGTTCCGCGCCCAGATCGTCGAGGCGGAAGAGCCGGTGCGGCTCCGGGCCGAAGTCGTCGGCGAGGACTCGCTCACCAAGAGCCAGATGACCGCCGACATCGAAATGAGCCTGGCGCCGCTGGGCGCCGACCGCGCTCAACTCTCCTACCTCTCGGAAGTGCGCATCAAAGGCAGGCTCGGCATCGTCGGCGATATGATCATCAGAGCGACCGGGGCGCAGGTCATCGAAGAATTCTTTCGCCGGCTGCGCGTCCGGGTGGAACCATCGGAAACCGGCGCGGAGGCCTGAACCCGCCATGACGCAACAGCGCGCATTCGACGTCATCGTTATCGGAGGCGGCTCCGCCGGCTGCGCGGCTGCCGCGCGCCTCAGCGAAGACCCGAACCGGCGTGTGCTCCTGCTCGAGGCCGGCCCTGATCCGCAGCCGCAGCCTCCCGAGATCGCCAGCGGCGACCGCGCCGCTCGCGTCGTCCTCGAATCGCCCTATGTCGTCCTCTACGAAACGGAGCGCGCCAGCGGAGACGGCGCCTTCTACAACGTCAGCGGGCGCGTTATGGGCGGCGGGTCGTCCGTCAACGCTATGGCGGTCGTCCGGCCTACGCGCCATGACCTCGACACCTGGGCTGCTCTCGGCAACCCCGGCTGGTCTTACGACGATTGCCTCCCGATTCTCAAGCGCCTCGAGACCGACGCCGACTACGGCGACCACGACATTCACGGCAACGAGGGGCCGCTCTACGCCCAGCGCCTCTTCCGCCTCGACATGGACGCGTCCGAGCCGGTGCAGGCTTTCATCGACCGCGCCGTTAGTATGGGCCTGCCTATCTGCCCCGACCTTAACGTTCCCGACCCCTTCGGGGTCTGCGGCTCCGCGTACAACGTCAAGGACGGCGTCCGGCAGTCCACGGTTGTCGCCTACCTCGACCCCGCCCGCGGGCGCCCCAACCTGGAGATCGTCGCCGGCGCTCCTGTTCACGCGCTTCGGTTCGCCAGCGGCCGTGTCTCGGAAGTCGTTTACCGGCAGGGAAGCAGCCTCGTCTCCGCCGCGGCGGAGAGCGTCGTCCTCAGCGCCGGCGTTTACCACAGCCCGCAGATACTCACCCTCTCGGGCATTGGCCGCGAGGAAGAGCTGCGCCGCCTTGGCGTTCCTCCTGTGCTCATCCGTGAAGGCGTAGGCGAGAACTACCAGGATCACGCAACCCTCACGATGACGTACGAGGGCCGTTCGGATTTCGACCCCGACTGGGTGATCCCGCGCTTCCGTCTGATGTACAAGAGCGACCCCGGCCTGCCGTGCGGCAACTTCCACATCTTCCAGCGCCCGCCCACCATCATCGAGGGTATGAAGCGGATGATGCCCGTCTCCGCGAACCTCGTCGAGCAGCGCGCCCGCGGAAGCATCCGCTTCAACAGCGCGAACCCGGACGACACTCCTGAAATCCTCGACGCGATGCTCAAGCATCCCGACGACCTCAAGGCGATGCTGACCGCTATGGAGTTCATCCACGAGCTCGTCAGCGACGAGTCGATGGAGGCGTACTACGGCCCGCTGCTCTCTCCTTCCTCAGGCGAGGACTGGACGGAGTTCGCGCTCGGCGCGCACGCCTCGTACCATCACGGAGTCGGCACCTGCAAGATGGGCCCGGCGTCCGACCCTCTGGCCGTTGTCGGCAACGACCTCAAGGCTCACGGCGTCGACAACCTCTACGTCGCCGACGCCTCCATAATGCCGACTACCCCCCATGCCAACACCAATGTAACCGCCATTATGATCGGCGAGCGCCTGTCGGACATCATCAAGGCGCAAGACTAGAACCACGCGGCGACAGCCAGCAGCCAAGGAGGCGACCAATGGCCACAGACACGCGCACCGCTCCCAAAACTTCCACGTTCTCGATCAAGGGCCCCTACCTCTCCGCCGGCAGGCTCAACATCGACCTCGCCCGCACCGATCTGCTCTGGCTGAGCCTCAAGGTCAACGCCGAGGGAGGCGAGAACGCCGTCCACGCCCACACCGACGAAGACCACTCGTTCATCGTCCTCGAGGGCGAGGTTACGTTCTTCGACGAAAACGGCGACGGCAAGACGCTCTCACAGTACGAGGGCATCATGATCCCCAAGGGCGCCTACTACCGCTACCTCAACACCGGCGGACGCAACCTCTTCCTCTTGCGCGTCGGCGCGCAGATGGAGCGCAGCGGCATAACCCGCGTCACGCCTGGCGGCGTCGAGATCCCCGGCGACTCCCCGGAGAACCACCACGTCGACCCCGTAGCTATCGAGGGCAAGAACTTCGGCGCGCAGTGACCCCCGGCGCGCCGGCGGACGCGGCAGCCCCATTCCTCGCGTGGTCTCGCGTGGGCGGAAGAGGAGTAGGGTTGCCGCGTCGTCTTGCGCGGACAGGCGCCTTGCAGCTCGCCGCTAGAGGGTCAGCTCCAAGATGTAGAGCCCGCCCTTCAGGCGATCCACCACGTACATAATGCCGTTCTCGTCCACGTAGACGTCGTTGATCCCGTTGGACGCCGCCCCTTCCGGGATAGGCGGCACAAAGTACGCTACCTCCTCCGGCTGGAACGGGTTGCTCGTGTCGAACACCCGAACGCCGGCGTTGAAGAACGTGCCGAATATCAGCGTGTCGGACTGGAAGCAGGTGGGCCCCGGCTGGTTCTCGTAGATGTTGTGCGCGCCGAAGCGTCCGGGGCGGTTGAAGAAGTCGTTGGTGTCCGGCATAGGGAAGGTGCTGATGATCACAGGGTTGGTCTCGTCCCGAATGTCCATCATCCAGATTAGCTTGGGGTAGTCCTCGCCGTTGTTCCGCACCGCCTCCTGCGTCACCACCATCAAGTCCCGGCTGAACAGAGGCAGCGCAGTGTGGGTGAACCCGGGGAAGGGCGGCGCGTAGTTGAGCCGGCTCACGACCGTGGGGTTGGCCTTGTCGGAGATATCGAGGATGGCTATCCCGGAGTCCAGGTAGGCGCAGTAGGCGCGGTCGGGACGTTGGGGATAGACGTTGGCGTTGTGCAGTCGATGCCCGGAGTCGAACTGGGGATGCCGCCGCACAGGCGGGGCGTCGTCTCTTTCCCGGGTTCCGGGAACCCACCAGCGTCCTGCTTCCGCCGGACGGGCAGGGTCTCTGACGTCGACAATCATGTAGAACTGGTCGTCCTTCTGGTCGCGCGGTTGAAAATCAGCCGCGCCGGTGGAGAGATGGGCGTACTCCCCATCCACCCACCAGAGAACGTGACAGCCCCGCGAGTAGGGGCCGCCCGTGTCGAAGAAGCTGATTCGTTTCGGGCCGTCCGCGCTGCCGATGTCGTAGACGCCCATCCCCGTACCGGGCTGCCCGGGATCCAGCGACTGATAGGCCACCAGCATTGTGTCGTCCACAATGGAGAGGGAATTGGAGCGCAGATGGGGGTAGTCCAGCTCAGTCTGCACCGTCACCCTGGGGTTGGCGATGTCGGTGACGTCCACGCCGGTGATGTCCTTGGGCGCGCTCTCATGGGCCATATAGAGGATGCGGCGTCCCTCTTTCGTCTGATGGAGATGCACTCCTTCGCCGATGTTGCCGAAGCCGTTGAGGTCGTGGTGCGAGATGAGCCACATATTGCGGATTTCCTGCGTTTGAGTAGCCATAGCGTCTCCTTTAGCGTGGCCTCGCGCCCTGCGCCGCACAAGCTACCAGCAAACCCGCTTGTCCGCCACGCCGTCCTTATTGTTGCGCAAGCGCCCAGAGCGGAAACTGGGAGAGCGTCCGCTCTCCCAGACCCCCTGGCGTCATTCGGAGCCGCTTCCCCCAGACCTCCTGGCTTCAATTCCGACCGCTCTGCCAGTCTCTCCTTGGCCTGATTCGGAATCGCTAGCACGGCTCTCCCCTGAATCCTTTACAATCGCTCCGATGATTATTGACGTCCATGGGCACTACACCACCGCGCCTCCACAGCTCCGGGAGTGGCGCGCCCGCCAGATCGAAAGCGCGGGTCGGCCTTTCACCGAACCGCTGCGCATCACCGACGACGAGATACGCGAGACTATCGAGAGCGGGCAACTCCGCCTCCAGCGCGACCGCGGCACGGATCTCGCCCTCTTCTCATCTACCGCCGGCGGTATGGGACACCACTACGGCGACGCGCGCACCAGCCTCGAGTGGACTCGCGCCGTCAACGACCTCGTCCACCGCGTCTGCGCTATGTTCCCGGACAACTTCATCGGCGTTTGCCAGCTGCCCCAGTCGCCCGGAGTCTCTCCTTCCGAATGCGTCGCCGAACTCGACCGCTGCGTCAACGAACTCGGGTTCGTTGGATGCAACCTCAACCCCGACCCCTCCGACGGCTACTGGACCGATCCGCCGCTCACCGACCGCTGGTGGTACCGCCTCTACGAGCGCATGGTCGAGCTCGAAGTCCCCGCGATGGTGCACGTCAGCATGTCGTGCAACCCCAACTTCCACGGCACCGGCGCCCACTACCTCAACGGCGACACCGCCGCCTTTATGCAGTTCCTGACGTCGGACATCTTCTCCGACTTTCCCTCGCTCACGTTCGTCCTTCCCCACGGCGGCGGCGCCGTCCCTTTCCATTGGGGGCGCTACCGGGGCATCGCGCAGGATATGGGCCGCCCTCCGCTGGATGAGCTCCTCCTCGGCAATCTCTACTTCGACACCTGCGTCTACCACCAGGCCGGCATCGACCTGCTCGTACAGGTAATGGGCGCCGGCAACGTGATATTCGCTTCGGAGATGATCGGCGCCGTGCGCGGGGTCGACTCCCGCACAGGCCGCTACTTCGACGACACGAAACCGTACATCGACGCCGTCCCCGGCATCACAGAGGACGACAGGCGCAAGATCTTTCATGACAACGCTCTGTCGGCTTACCCCCGGCTGCGCTCCCGCCTCGCTCTCGCCGCGGGCTAACGCTCCGCGCTCTGCCGCTGCTCCATCGGACGAAAGAGGGCGAGCAGGGTCGCCGCCGCCATCAGCGTTCCGAACACGAGATAGGCCGTTCGCGCAGCCGCCGCGACGCGTTCCGCGCCGGCCTCTTCCAACCCCGTTGATCCGAGCCCTGACGTGAAAATCGCCTCGGCTAGCGCAACGCCGACTATCAACCCGACGTAGCGCAGCGTCGGAATCAGCGCCGACACGGTGCCGACGCGCTCTTGAGGCGCCGCGCGCATAATCACGCTCTGGTTCGGCGCCTGGAAGAACGAGCCGCCAACCCCCGCCAGGACGAGTATCCCCGCAACCACAGGGATCGGCGTCGACGGCGTCAGCGTCGCAAACAGCAGCAGCGCAGTTGCGGATACGCCCAGCCCTATCGTGGTCGGCGCCTTGGGGCCGATGCGGTCTGAAAGCCGCCCGACGAACGGCGGAATGAAGATGAACGTCACGGGAAGGCAGAGCATCACGAACCCCGTTTCAATCGGCGTCAGGCCCCGCGACGACAGCAGATAGAACGGCATCAGGAACGTCACCGCCATCGCCGACGTCCCCGTAACCAGCATCAGCGCGCTCGCAAACGACAGCGCCGGGTTCCGGAACATCCGCAAGTCCACCACCGGACTCTCCGCCCGCACGGAGCGCAGCGCGAAAGCCGCCATCGCTCCGCCGCTCAGCAGCAGCGCAAAGGCAATGGACGGCGACGTCCACCCAAGCGCGGGGCCGCGATTCAGGCCGACGGCCATCAGCGTAAGGGCTGCGAACAATAACGCTGCGCCGGTGAAATCAGTGCGCCTGTCGAGCGTTGCGCGAGCGCTTGGCAAGCACGCGGCGGCGAGCGCGAACGCGGCGAACCCGAACGGCGCCCGCGCCCAGAAGACCGATCGCCATCCAAGCGTGTCCAGCAGCACTCCTCCCAGCGCAGGGCCCGCCATCAGGCCGAACCCGGCGACCGAGGCCAGCAGTCCCAGGGCCTTGCCCTTCTCGTTGACCGGGAATGCTCTCGAAACCAGCCCGACCGACAGCGACACCATCATCGCCGCCCCTATGCCCTGGACCGCCCGCAGCCCGATGATCGCCAGGATGCCGGGGGCGATCGCGGTGAGGGCCAGTCCGGAGGAGTAGATGAACGCTCCACCCGTGAAGATGATGCGGGGCCCGAACTGGTCGGCGAGCCGCCCCATTGGCAGCGCTAGCCCCAGCACAAGCAGCTGGTACGACAGCGCAATCCATACGACGGTCGAAGTCGAGGCGCCGAACTCCCCGGCGAGCGAGGGCATAGCGATAGCCACGATCGAAAAATCGGACGTGCCAAGCAACGTGCTCGCCGCTGCGACGGCGAGCACGGCCCATTTCGATCCCGAAGGCGCCTGTTCGCGAACAGCTGCGATCGGTTACTCCGCAGGAGAAGGAAACATCTGCACCGGAGTCTGCCGGGGCCCCAGGCTCTCGTAGTATTCGTTCGTGTCGAGGACGTAGCGCCCCTGGTTGAAGCCGCCCGACTTCTCGCTGCGGATGATGATCGCTACGGTGCGCTCGCCTACGGTGTTCTCCACGTGAATCTCGTAGGGCTTCACCAGGTCGATCTCTCCGGGCCCGACATGCATGTCGGCGACGAGCTTGACTTCAGCGTAGTTGGGGCGGGAGCGGTCGTCGATGCGCTCGTAGCGCGAGATGCGCTCGTGGCCGTCGAGCACTCCGTAGAGCGTGTAGATGTGAGCGTGGTCGTGCACGCGGTTGCTCTGCCGTCCCTGGCGAGCCTCTCCCTTGGTGAGGCCATTCACTGCGAAACCGAAGTCCGGGTCTTCGTAGAAGATCAGGTTCTCGGCCCTGCCGTCGGCGGGCACGCAGTCGGGCCAGGACGCAGAGGCCTCGATGACGCTGGGGTCGGCGAGCATCTCCGCGAGGATTGGCGTCAGCGCAGTCCAGCGTTTCTCCAGGTCGGGTTCCTGTGCGAACAGCTCACGGGTCTGGGCGACAAACCGGTCGAGAGCGTTCTGAGTCCGGGTTTCCACTACCATGGCGTCCTCCCTGAGGTGCTGGTTGCATTGGAGTGTGCGCCCCTGCGCCGTACAGGTCAAGTGCAGGCGTGCGCCTGTAACCGTCAGACTACCAGCAACGCCCCAACGAGGGGTCTGGGGGAGCGCACTCCCTCCCGGTTCCGTACCCCAACGAGGGGGTCTGGGGGAGCAGGCGCTCTCCCAGTGGCGCGCCGAACGAGCGGCGGAAGGCGTATAGTTGCCCCGGTTCGAACAACACGCAGGAGGAGGACGCCGTGACTACCGTCGACCCGGACGCAGCAATCAAGTACGCGCCTACCCCCGAGGGGCTGGACGACTTCGGACTTGTTGATTCGTACAAGGAATGGCTCCTGACCGAGGGAGTGAAGGTCATCGAAGACTTCGCCTTCGCCGACCTCTCCGCCGTCGAGCTTGGGCCGTGGGAGCGCAAGGGAGGGAAGGGCGCCGTCATCAACATTCCCTACCACGTCCTCACCAACGACTCCCAGATCATCGAAATCGACCCCGGCGGCAAGTCCGAGCCGGAGCGCCACCTGTACGAGGAGTACATCTACATCGTCTCGGGTGTCGGCGCAACGAGCATCTGGACTCGCGACGGCGCGGAGAAGAAGACGTTCGAATGGAAGAAGGGCAGCCTCTTCTCGATTCCGCTGAACGCCTGGTACCAGCACTTCAACGGCAGCGGGGCGGAGCCGGCGCGCTACCTCGCGGTCACCACCGCGCCGCCTAATATGCGCCTCTTCAACGACAACGATTTCATCTTCAACTGCGACTACGCCTTCTCCAGCAGGTACAGCGGAGAAGACGACTTCTTCAGCGGCAACGGCAAGCTCTACAAGCGCCGCATATGGGCGTCCAACTTTATGCCGAACGCCCCCGACATGGCCCTGTACGAGTGGAGCGAGCGCGGCGCCGGGGGCATCAACTCTATGTTCGAAATGGCCGGCAATCTCTCCAAGGCGCACATCTCCGAATTCCCGGTCGGCACCTACAAGAAGGCCCACCGGCACGGCCCCGGCGCCAATCTCGTCCTCCTCAGCGGCGACGCCGGCTTCTCGCTCCTGTGGACCAAAGACGATATGTCCGACCTCCGCAAAGCCGACTGGAAAGTCGGCTCGCTCGTCATCGTCCCCAGCGACGGGACGTACCACCAGCACTTCAATTCCGGGACTCGCAGGGCCCGCTACATGGCCTTGACGCCCGGAACGCACGGGCTCCGCGGGCCTGTGCCGCGCGGGCAGGGCGCCGACCAGAGTTTTAAGGAGGGCGGCTACCAGATCGAGTATGAAGACGAGTCGCCCCGTATCCATGAGATCTACGAAGAGGAGCTTGCCCGGAACGGCGTAACCTGCCGTATGAAAGCCTTCATCTCCTACTGCAAGGGAGAGGTCGGCCCCACCTCTGCGCGCGACACGTAGGATCCCAACCGAACGCCAAAAGGAGAACCCCATGGACTTCAATCTCGACGGCCGCGTGGCTATCGTCACCGGCGGCGCCCAGGGACTCGGACGCGCCTGCTGCGCCGAGCTCGCAAAGCACAACGCCGACATCGTCGTCGTCGCGCGCGAACCCGAAGAGGTCACCTACGGACGAAGCCGGCCTCACGCGCCCGTGGACGACGTCGTCGAGGAGGTGCAGGCCCTGGGCCGCCGCGCGCTCGGCGTCACCGCCGACGTGCGCGACAAAGACCAGGTCGACGCTATGGTCGAGAGCGCCCTCGCGGAGTTCGGCAGGGTCGACGTTCTGGTCAATGTCGTCGGCGGCAGCTGGGGCGAAACGTTCAAGGCTGGGCCGCTGATGGAGCTCACCGAGCACGACCTGCTCGAAGCGTACCGCGTCAACGTCGTAACGATGTTCCAGTGCAGCGTCGCCGTCGCGCCGATTATGAAGCGCCAGGGCAGGGGGTCGATCATCAACATCGCCTCCATCGCAGGGCGCTCGCCGAGCCCCGACTCGCCGGCCTACGGCGCAGCCAAGGCGGGCGTCATCAACATGACGCTCTCCATGGCTGCGCTGTGGGGCCCTGAAATCCGCGCTAACGTCATTGCGGTAGGAGGCATAGAGACTCCGCACCGCCCACGCTGGAGCGAGTCGTCGGCCGCCGCGTACGGCCCCGGCAGCACATCGGCGCTTGGCCGCCTCGGCAAGCCCGAGGAGCACGCGGGCACGGTCGTCTGGCTCGCCTCCGACTACGCCGGCTACATCACCGGAGAAGTCATCGACGCCAACGGCGGCGCCCGCCGCTAGGCTGCCTGTCCGGCTCCCCGCTTCTCTTCGAGCACGGAGAAGCGGGGAGATCAGGGCGCTCTCTCACGTTTCCGCCCCCGGGATTGGGGGAGCGGACGATCTCCCGGCGGCGCGCCGGCGCCGGCTAAGGCTGCGGCGCCCTAGAACCCGTACACCGCCCGAGGGTTCGCGTCGAGGATCTTGTCCACCACGCGCGGCTCGACGGAGCCCTGCTCCTTGAAGATGCGCATCGCTTCGATCTCCGACGACTGATCGGTGTGGCCGTAGTCGGTGCCGATGAGCAGGTTGTCCTCGCCGGCGTACTGCACCAGATACGCGATGTCGTCGTCCGTCTGGCAGGTAACCCACACCCGGTTCTCCGCGAAGAGGTCGTCCGGCGCGGCGCGGCCCTTCCTGCCGGGGTAGCGCCGCCCGAGGTCGTTCACGACGTACGGCGCCCACTGCGCCGCAGCCTCGACGAACGCGATGCGTAGTCCGGGGAACATCTCCGGCACTCCGGCCAGAATCCAGGCATGGCAAGCCGCCACCGAAAAGATGCGCATCGACGAGAACGGAGAGCCGCCGTCGCCGGTGTTCAGCAGCGACTCCATAGCCGGATTGCCGTTGCCTATGTGCACGGTGACGGCCATATCCAGCTTGCTCATCTCCTCGTACAGAGGATAGTAGTAGGGGTCTTGCAGCACCCCCTCCTCTTCGATGCCGCGCATAAAAACGCCGTTTGCGCCGTGCTCCGCGGCCCAGCGCAGCTCCTTGATCGACTCGTCCATCACCGACAACGGCAGCACTGCCGCCCAGCGCAGCCGGCCCTCCGACTGCGTCCAGATGTCGGCGAGCCAGCGGTTGTAGCCCCGGCTCAACGCCACACGCGTCTCGTCGCGCTCCGCAAGCTTCCGCAGGAAGATCGTTGGGTACAGCATCTGAAAGTCGATGCCCAACTCATCCATATGCCGGAGGCGCGCCCCTACGTCCTCCATATGCTTCGAGGCGTCGGGCGCGTCCACCTTGCGCCCGGACTTCGCCGAGGTCGCCGCCATATCCGGCGCTACCCTGTCCGGGTTCCATTCCTCCCGCTTGCCGACGGGTTGGCGCACCGTGCCCCGCAGCACGCCGTCGATCTCCCAATACCGAACGTCATTGCCTGCGTTGTTGGTTCGCGTAACGATCACAGGCCTCAGATGCCGGTCTGAGGGCGGGATGAAGTCCCACGTGCGCTCCGTCTCAACCACATGCGCGTCCGAGTCGATAACTGCCATGACGGATTCCCCTTTCGCTCCGTTGCCGTCCAGCCTTCAGACGCCCGCACCTTACCACAGGCCTGCGGAGCGTTACGCGCGGCTGTAGCGGAGGATGCGCGAGTTTAGCCCTCCAGCTGCGAGCGCCGGCGCGCTACAGCAAGAACGCGGTTTGATGCTCGGGTTGAGCCGGCGCAGCGGCAAGCGCCTGCTCAAAACTCTCGGGGGTCTCGGGGTCAGGCCACAGGCAGGCCCCCTTGCGGATGAGAGCCTCGAACGCTTTACCTTCTCCGCATCGGACGTACACCGGCGCGAGGTTCAACTTATCGAGTTGCTCGACTGCGCCGGCCCACGTTCCTCCCTGCTGATAGTCGGAGTTCACAATGAGCGCCGCATCCGCCATCGCGTAGATCATCTTGTTCCGCTGCATCGCATTGCCCACGTTGAAACCGGCAGCGGGAGCATACGGAGAGACCAGCGTCAAGTGTCCGTCAATGAGGGCGCTCCGATGCTCCCCGCGAAGCGCCGCGCCTTGCAAGTCGTTGCTCAGGACGCCTACGACGGCGCCGTCCGCCTCCAGTGCTCCCCGCATGGCTGCCTGGTCTACGCCTCGCGCCCCTCCGGAGATGAGCGCGCGTCCTGCGCGCGCCGTGAGTTTGCCGATACGCTCTGCGTAATCGAGGACGTCCTCATCCGTGCGCCGGGATCCGACTACCGCCAGCCCTCCCTGACGCAGCAGCGAATGGTCGCCGCATCCGAAGAGGATGGGGGGCGCATCCTTCCCAAGCCGCTTGAGTCGGGGAGGGTAGTCATCGTCGGCAGCGCCGACCACCCATATCGCCCGGCTGCGCCAATGCTCCAGCGCCTGACTCAGCAGGAAGCCGCGCGACAGCAGCAGCCGGAGCCTATCAGCGTCGAGAGGCAGCCTCTCGTGCGTGAGCGCATCTTCAGCGCCCTTGGCGAGCAGATCGGCGAGCGACCAGCCGTTTTCGCTAAGGAATCCGGTAAAGCGACGGTGCTCGCTCGGCTGGAGCGGCTCCGGCGCGCCATCCTGCCGCCTCGTCAGGAGGGGCGCTATGAGAAGAAGAGCCGCCTGCGTATCGGCTGAGATGTCGTCTCTGAGCGTCATTCGCTGCGTCCTGCCCGGCTGAGAGAGAGCGGGAAGACGTCGCCGCTTCCGTGAAAGCGGAGCAAGTAGGCGGCCGCCGTCATAGTCCAACGGGAGTCCACGATGTCGTCAACCAGAAGCGCCGGGCCGGGCGGCGGGTTAGCGCCAATCTCCAGCGACTGGCCGACGTTCCATGCCTGGTGGGCGCTGTTCTCCATATCCTTCTGCTTCTGATGGATCCCGCTTCGCTCCAGCACGCAATGGCAGGGCAATCCTAGCGCCTCCGCAAGCCGCTGCGCGAACTCCCGCACGAGTTCCGGGCGGCGGATAGACGGGATCGGGACTACCCAGGCCGGCGCAGGCGACGGGGCCCATTCCCGCACCAGGCGTACGCAAGCGTCCACCAGCTCATCCGAAAAGCGCTCGTACTGGTATTTTCCAGCAAGCACGAGCTCGCCCCATCCGGCGTCTCCCCACGCGCAGAGCGCCCTGCCCGGAGCAGCCGCCAGATGAGGGGGAATCCTTCCGGACATTCCGCCAGCGCCGTCTGCCGCGCGCCTGCTCAAGCCGCCGGGAGTATCCGCAAGCATACTCGCCAGCCCGGGGGGCCACTCTTTGCGCGGTTCAATAGTGATGGCGGAGCGACGCAGGAAGGCTGCCGCCTCTCGCGCCAGGCCGTCGCCGACGGTAGCCGGCAAAGGCTGAAACGTGGGCGGAGTCGCCTGCCCGGGGTCGCCGTCCAAAGCGCGGATAAGGAACTCCATATGACCTGACTCCAGTCCTACGTACTCCTGCATCTGCTCGAGTTCCGCCTTTCGGAGCGTAGTCAGGCGGCCCACGCGCTCCCAAAAGTCTTCGCTTAGCCTGGCCGCGGTCAGCCGCCATTTGGAGCCTTCGTGCACGACTGGCGCGGGCGACTCAAGCGCCAGCAGCTGTAGAGCTTTCTTCACACGCCCCTGGCGAATGTTTACTCGACGCATCGCTTCCGGCACAGAGAGACCGCGGGGAGCCTGCTCCAGCGCAGCGGTCAGCTGCTCCACCTCCGCGCGAGTCGGGAAGGCCGTCTCGATGAAGTAGTTGCTGATGTCCTGTTCTTCAGGCCCGCTCAACAGGACGCCATATGCTCTGTCCAGCGCTCGACCGGCTCGCCCCACCTGCTGGTAGTAGTGAATCACCGAACCCGGCGCCTGGTAATGGAACACGAACGCGAGGTCAGGCTTGTCGAAGCCCATCCCCAGCGCAGTCGTTGCGACGAGCGCCTTGACCTGGTTGTTCAGGAGCGCTTCTTCCAGCTCCGGCCTGCGGTTGCCGCTCTCGCCGGTGTACGCCTCGACCTCGAACCCTTTGAAACGCAGCCAGTCTGCTACGCGCTCCGCATCCCGGACAGTGAGCGTGTAGATGATGCCGCTTCCGTCAATCTCTTCGAGACGCGAGGCCAGCCATGCGAGGCGCTCCGCCTGACTGGGAAGGCGAATAGTCTGCAACAGCAGCGACGGGCGGCCCAATTCGCCCCGGCGCACGCTGAAGCTCAGACCGGGCAGGCTCTTCAAGTCGTCCAGCACGCGGTCCGTAGCGGTGGCGGTCGTCGCCAGTATCCGCAGGTTGGGAGGCAATAGACGAACGATGCGCTCGACCCGCCGGTAGTCCGGGCGGAAATCGTGCCCCCAGTCCGAGATGCAGTGCGCCTCGTCGATTACGAGCAGGCTGATCTTGCCGGCTGCGCCGGCGAGCGCCTCATCGTTGAAGCGCTGGTTCCCCAGCCGCTCCGGCGAGATAAGCAGGACGTCCAGCGCATCCGATCGTAAATCGTCTTCTATCGATTTCCAGTTATCGGAGTTGTCGGAGTTGATGGTTGCAGCGCGGATCCCCATTCTCTCCGCAGCGGCAATCTGGTTGCGCATCAGTGCGAGCAGCGGCGATATGAGGAGGGCAGGGCCGTAGCCCGCCTCGCGGAGCAGCCGGATGGCGATGAAGTAGATGTAACTCTTGCCCCATCCTGTCCTCTGAACGAGTAGCAGCGGCCCGTCTCCTTCCACTATGTGGCGGATGGCCTCTTCCTGGCCGTCCCGGAACTGCGCGTCGGGCAAACCTGTGCCGAGACGAAGAAGTTGCAAGGCGCGGGAATGGTTGTATTCCATGGTGCTGCAGGGCCCTCTCTGGGTTGTTCGCAGTCGATGGAGCTACCGTAAAAGCCTCGCCGACGCCCGGACAAGGGGCTAATGTCATAGCGCAGGAGCGCGAATGAAAAGAAGGCGCGCGGCCCGGTGGGGCGGACGCCCGCAGCGCGCCGCTCGCAAAAGCGCAGGCAGCTGAAGAGTTTCGCGCGAGTGGTAGCATTGCCCGCGTGGAGGCCGGCTATGTACAACGTGTCGCCTGATGAACTGCGCGGACTCGCCCGCATTGCAGGACTGCGCGTCCTCGACGAGGATATCGAACCGCTTACGCTCCAATTCAATGCGCTCACGGAAGGGCTCGCGACGCTCGACGAACATGACTTGCACGATGTCGCGCCCTTGCCGGCGCTGCAGCACCCGTCTCCCCCTGTCTCGGGCCCCCGTAGTCCTGAAGCCGCGCCGCCGGCGCCAAGCGCGGAGTCCGATGCGCCTCTGCCGTACAAGTCGATTGCCGAACTGGCGGGCCTGCTCCGCGCCCGGGAAATCTCGTCCGCCGAGCTCACCGGGATGTACCTTGACCGAATCGAGCGCTTCGACAGCGAACTCAACTCGTACATCACCGTGACGACGGAGATCGCTCGCGAGCAGGCGCGCCGGGCCGATGCGGCGCTCGCGAACGGAGAAGACGCCGGGCCGCTCATGGGCATCCCCCTCGCCCACAAGGATGAGTTCTGCACCGACGGCGTTCTCACCACGTGCGGCTCTCGGACGCTCGCCGAGTACGTCCCCGATTACGACGCCGCAGCCATCGAGCGGATGCACGCCGCCGGCGCCGTTATGCTCGGCAAGCTCAATATGACCGAATGGGCGTCCCCTCTCACCTGGGTTTTCCCGTACGGACAGCCCCGTAATCCCTGGAGCCTGGAGCACGACGCCGGGGGATCGAGCACCGGGTCGGGCGTAGCCGTCGCCGCAGCGCTCTGCGCAGGCTCAATCGGCGAGGACACCGGAGGATCGATTAGACGACCCGCCTCCTGCAACAGCGTTGTTGGCCTGCGCCCCTCGCTCGGACGCGTCAGCGCCTACGGGATGTTCGCCAGCAATTGGAACCAGGACACCGTAGGCCCCCTTGCACGCTCCGTCGCCGACTGCGCGCTCCTGATGAACGCCGTCGCAGGCTACGACCCTCGCGACCCTGTCTCCGCCAACCTGCCAGTTCCCGACTACGCCGCCGCATTGACCGGCGACGCCGTTGGCCTTCGCGTAGGCGTAGTCCGGGAAGCGTTCGACGCGCCTCACCTTGACCCGCGAATCAAGCAGCTTGCGCTCGACGCCGTACGGACTCTCGAATCGCTCGGCGCCGCCGTCGCGGACGCTTCCATCCCGTTGATGACTCTCAGCGGACTCATCAACGGCGCCTTCGGGGCTCCTCGCGCCGCGCTCCACTGGCGCTACCTGAACGACGCTCCCGAACTCTACGACGTCGGCGTCCGGCGCAACACCATCCTGCCGGCCCTGCTTCCGGCGTCGACGTATCAGCGGGCTCTGCAGCTCCGCGCTCTGATGCGCGCGCAGACCCTCGAGGCCCTCGCCCGCTGCGATGTGCTGCTGGCGCCGGCCTACGCCGGGTTCCCGCCGCTCATCGCGGCAGGCAAGAGCGACCCTCCCTCAAAAGAGGCGGCGGTCGAGCAGATGCGGCGCTACGGATTCCACACTCCCGCCAACTACACCGGCGCGCCCGCAATGTCCGTGCCCATGGGTTTCTCCGGCGACGGTTTGCCTATCGGTTTGCACATTATGGCGAAGCCGTTCGACGAGCTTGCAATCTTTCGCGCCGCCTACGCTTACGAGCAGGCCGCGCCGTGGCGGGCGATGCGTCCGCCCTTCGGCGACGGCGCGCCGCCGTAATCCCTATCCGCAAGGAGGAACCGTGAACGCTCCCTATGGAGTCATCGACGGCGACGGGCACGTCACCGAGACCGAAGAGCAGGTCCGCGCCTATATGGAAGAGCCGCACCGCTCCCGCGGCGGCCAGATCCGCGCAGGCCACAACTACTGGGACATCAATATGCGCGGACGCCTCGGCTCCGTCGCCAAGGACGCGCAGACATGGCTCGACGCTATGGATCAGGGCGGCATGGAGACCGCCGTCCTCTACCCGACGTCCATCGGCTTCACCGCCGCCCTCATCTGGGAGCCCGAAGTCGCCGCCGCCGTCTGCCGCGCCTACAACGACTTCCTCTGCGAAGAGTTTACGAGCGTCAGCCCGCGCCTCAAGAGCGTCGCGCTGCTCCCGCTGCAGGACATCGGCGCGGCGGTCAAAGAGCTGCGGCGCGCAGTAGTCGAGCGCGGCCACTCCGGAGCGATGCTCTCCGCCATCGGCGCTCATCCGCCCCTGGGACGCAAGGAGTACTTCCCGCTCTACGAAGAAGCGCAGCGCCTCGACGTGATGCTCGCCGTCCACTCCTCAACCCAGGGCATCCACCATCTCGCCGCCGACGACTACCAGCGCTTCATCGAGGTCAACACTTTCTGCTTCCCCGTCGGCCTCTTCCGGCACCTCGTAAGCATGACCTTCGCCGGCATTCCCGAACTCTTTCCCCATCTGCGCATCGGTTGGATGGAGGCCGGCTGCGGCTGGGTCCCGTACTGGCTGGAGCGGATGGACGAGAAGTGGCGCATTCGCGGCGAAGAAGAAGCCCCCAACCTGAAGCGCTCTCCCACCGAGTACATTCGCAACGGACAGTGGTTCTTCCACGCGGAGGCCGACGAGAAAATCATCCCCTACGTCGCCTCCGTCGTCGGGCCCGACAAGCTGTTCTTTGCGTCCGATTTCCCCCACTGGGACTCGGAGTACCCGCATAACGTTACGGAACTGCTCGAGCGCGAGGACTTGGGCGAAGAGCTGAAGCGCAACATCCTCCGCGAAAACGCCCTCCGCCTCTACGGCCTGGGGTAGCCCCGTCTGCAAGATCCACGCGACCAACGCGCGACCAACAATGGAGCCCCCGATATGATGGAGCCGCTGAACTGGCGCAAGCGCATCGGCCTGATCACCACAAGCGGACAGGTCGTCACCGAGCCGCGCTACTACCAGCTCGCCCCGCCCGGCGTCACCTTCCACACGTCGCGAATGCTCAATGCCGGCAGCGGGGTCGAGTCGCTTATCGAAATGGAGAAGAACGCTCCGCGAGCCGTCAGCGAGCTCGTAACCGCCGAAGTCGACGCTATTGCTTACTGCTGCACCGTGAGCGGCGCGCTGCGCGGCATCGACGAAGACCGCGCGTTCTGCCGCGATATTCTCGACCGCACCGGGATCCCCGCAACCTCCACAATGCTCGCGTGCGTCGAGGCCCTCCAGCGGCTCGGCGCATCCCGCATCGTACTCACCAGCCCCTACGTAGACAGCCACAACGAACACGAGGCTGCCTACCTGCGCGCCGCCGGAATCGATCCCGTGGCGATGCGCGGCATGGGCCTGACTTCGGGCAAGCAGTACAACCGTGTGCCGCCGGACGAGATCCTCCGGTTCTCGGTCGAGGCCTGGGACGACTCCGCCGACGCTCTGTTCATCAGCTGCATGAATTACGACGCTATCGGCGCGGCAGAGGCTATCGAACAGACCATCGGCAAGCCCGTCGTCACCTCGCACACCGCCACGCTGTGGCGCGCCCTCGCGCTCGCCGGCGTCGCCGACCCCATCCACGGGGCCGGCTGCCTCCTTGCCGAGCCACGTTAGGACGGAGGATTCGCAGCAAAACCAGCAGCAAAACCAGAGGAGGCGACAGGTCTATGGTACGGTGCGGCTCGCCCTAACCGCCTGCGGCGCTGGCGCAGGCGGTTAGGGCGAGCGAACTGGCCCTTCGGAGAGGCATTCCGCCACAGAACTATGGCGAGTCGATTCAGCGCGCTGCGACATCGGGACTTCCGGCTCTACTGGGTCGGTTTCGTCATTTCCGTCTCCGGACAGCAGATGCAGTGGATGATCGAGGGATGGCTCATCTACCAGCTCTCCGGCTCGAAGTGGCTGCTTGGCGTCAACGGGATCGCTCAGCTCATCCCCTCGACAGCGCTCACTCTGTTCGGCGGCGCGCTCGCCGACAAGTTCGACCAGCGAAAGCTGCTCATCGCGGTCCAGCTGCTGTTCATACTCGTGCTCGGCGTCCTCTCCGCAATGGGCATCCTCGGAATTCTCACTGCGTGGCACGTCATCGCCGGCGGATTCGTCCTTTCCGCTATCGGCGCATTCGAAGGCCCCGCGCGACAGGCAATGTTCCCGCACCTCGTCCCGCGGGAGATACTGCCCAGCGCGGTCGCGCTGAACGCGACGATCCACCCCAGCACCCGCGTGCTCGCCCCTGTGGCCGGCGGGCTCGTAAGCGCCTTCGTCTTCGACGCCGCAGGCTCCGCGAGCGTGGCGGGCGGAGTCATCTTTGCGCTCGCCGCCGTGGCGGTGGCCGTCTACGCGGTAATGCTCCAGCGCGTGAGGCTGCCCGCCATCACCCGGGCGCGCGGGCGCAGCGTGCTAAGCGACATGGCCGCGGGCGTGAAGTACATCTGGCGCGAGCGCATCTTCAGCTTCCTCATCGGCATCGCCTACTTCAATATGGTCTTCGGCTACTCGATGTCCGTCCTGTTCCCCGTATTCGCGGAAGACATCCTCCGCGTCGGCCCTGAAGGACTCGGCCTTATGTGGGGCGCCATGGGCATCGGCAGCGTAACCGGCGTGATCATCGCGTCGAGCTTCACCCGCCCCTTCCAACAGCGCGCGCTGCTCGTCGGCGGAACAGCCGTAATGGGCACCTTTATGCTCGCGTTCGCCCTCTCGACTTCCTACTGGCTCTCGCTCGCGCTCCTGTTCATCATCGGCACGGGCGCCTCGGTCTACAACGTCGCCGTCCAGACCAACCTGCAGATGCTCGTCGCCAACGAGCTACGCGGACGCGTCATGGGCATCTGGAGCATGGTGCATACGAGCATCCGCCCCATGGGAGAGGTGCAATTCAGCGCGATCGCCGCGCTGCTGTCCGCGCCGATCGCCTTCCTTGTCAACGGCGCGCTCATCGTCGCATTCGCGCTCGCCTTCGCCGCTCCTCACCGCCAGATGCGCCGCCTCCGCGACCTTCGCGAGGGCGCCCTCTCCCCGAAAGAAGACTGAGCGCCGCCGCTCTGCTAAAGTAGCCCCAACACCGGATGGAGGAGCTCTGATGACAACCGTCAATCTCAGGGAGGCCGAGCTTCCCGACAAGATGGATATGTGGGAGGCGGGCGACCCGTACTTCGACTGGATTGAGCGCGAAGGCCTGAAGCGCATCGTCGACTACAAGTTCGAAGACCTCAACGACGTCGAACTGGGCGACTGGGAGCGCAAGGGCGGCAAGGGCGCAGTCATCAACATCCCCAACGGCTTCCTCCCGAACGACGCTCACCTGGTCGAGATCAAGCCCGGCGGGAAGTCAGAGCCCGAGCGCCATATGTACGAGGAGGTTATGTACGTCGTCTCCGGGCGGGGCGCGACCAGCGTCTGGCTCGACGAGGGGCAGAAGTCGACCTTCGAGTGGGCTGCCGGCAGCCTGCTCGTCATCCCGCTCAACGCCTCGTACCAGCACTTCAACGGCAGCGGCGCGGAGCCCGCGCGCTACGTGTCGATGACCAACGCCCCGCCCGTAATGCGTATGTTCCGCAGTCACGAGTTCGTCTTCGGCAACTCCTTCGCCTTCAACGACCGCTTCTCCGGGGACGACGAGGACTTCTTCAACGGGCAGGGCACGCTCTACCGCCGCAAGGGCTCCAAGTTCGGCACGATGTGGAAGACCAACTTTGTCCCCAACGCCGACATTATGAAGCTGTGGCAGTACCGCGACCGCGGCGCCGGCGGCATCAACACCCACTTCGACCTTGCCGGCAACGTCACCGGCGCCCACATCTCCGAATTCCCGGTAGGCACCTACAAGAAGGGGCACCGCCACGGCCCGGGCGCGCATCTCGTGATCCTTGGCGGCGTCGGTTTTTCCATGCTCTGGTGGGACAACGACAAGAAGAACTACGAGGTTGCCCCCTGGAAGAAGGGCGGTATGGTCATCGTTCCTGCCGACGCCACCTTCCATCAGCACTTCAACACCGGGCCGGAGCCTGCCCGCTACCTCGCGCTCCGCAGCGGCGACGGTCAGCCTAGCCAGTGGGGCGAGTCCAACGTCAGCATCAAGGAAGGCGGGATGCAGATCGAGTACGAGGACGAAGACCCCGAGATACACCGGATCTTCGAGTCCGAGCTCGCCAGCCACGACGCTCCCTGCCGCATGAAGGCGTTCATCCCGTACTGCACTGGAGAAGTCGGCCCTACGAACGAGCGCGACACTTAGCCCGCGCGCCGCAACGCTTCTGTCGCAACCGCGCCCCTTCCCCCGATCGGGAGAAGGGGCGCTCTGCTCGTTAAACGGAAGCTGCCGTTGCGAGACTTACTTGCCCGACGGCCTAGAGGCCGACTTCTCGCCATTCGGGCAACTGCGCTCCTGCGCCCGACAGCAGCGTCTCGACGTCCGGCTTGCGCGGCACGGAGTCCTTGAACGGCCCGCCTGTGCCTTCGTAGCCGGGGTAGCGGAACTCCTCAATCGGCAGCACGATGATCTCGTTCTCTTCGGGGTTCCGCCACACGTTCATCGGCTCCCCGCCGTCCTCGACTACGCGCGCCTGCTGATCGAGCAGTCTCCGGTACAGAATAATCCCCACGTCCGAAACGCCCAGATGCTCGGTCGTTCGGTCGCTGACAGCGCCCTGTATCACCCACGCCGTAATGTCTTGCCCCATCACGTAGTCGCGCTTGATGCTGCCGTCGGGGAAGTACAGCGGCATATCCTCGTACCGCACGCTGTCAGGCTCGGTCTCGCCGTCCTCGAGCTGCCGGTACTCGTAGCGGAAATGGAGCGTGTGCGTGTCGTCGACGGGAACGCGGAACTGCAGGTTGCTCTGCACCCGCAAAATGTTCGGGAACAGCACGGGGTGCCCAATGCGCCAGTGATCGTCCTGCTCCGTCTCGTCGCCGACCATTCGGCGCTTGATTACGCCGTAGTCGGTGAGCTCGAAACCGATCTTCTTGTGATCCGCGCCCCTGTGCGACGCCCGCCGGTTCCACGCGTCGCGCTCTTCCGCAGGCTTCAGCTTGTTCATCTGCCAGCCGCCCCAGTAGCGGTGCAGCCACTGGAAGTGGAGCGGGTCGAGCGAGTTCTCCTGGCATTGCAGCCAGTTGCACGGCAGCAAGGTGGAGTAGACGTTTTTCACGCCCGGCCACACCAGAATGTCCCACCGCGGCAGCAGCGGCGCCGGCTCCGGCCCCATATACGCGAACACCAGCCCGCCAAGTTCCTGCGCCTTGTACGCCTTAATGCGCACTTTGTCCTTGAACTTCGAACCCTCCGGCTCCGACGGCTGGTCGACGCACTGCCCCTGCTCGTTGAATATCCATCCGTGATACGCGCAGCGGATGCCGTTCTCCTCCGGCACGCCGTAGGAGAGGTTCGCCTTCCGGTGCGCGCAGCTCGGCTCGATCAGGCCGAGCGTTCCGCTGGCGTCGCGGTAGAGGACGAGGTCTTCGCCAAGGAGCCGCACTTCCCTGGTGGGATTGTCGGCGTTGAGTTCGGCGCTGCCGGCGATAGGGTGCCAGTACCGGCGCATCAGATCGCCCATCGGCGTGCCCGGCCCCACCTGCGTCAAGCGGTCGTTCATCTCCTTCGAAAGCATCTTCATCCTCCCTTGGAGCGCCTTGGAGCTTGCAGAGGCAATCATACCATCAGCCGCCGCGCAGTTGCCGCTCGCGACAGGAGAGCTGGCTCGCCTGCGCCGTCACCGCAGCGTCCCGGACAACCATTCCCTCAGCAGCGCGCGCAGTTCGTCCGCGCATTCACGGAGCCCGTGGCCAGCCCCTGGGAACGTGACCAGCCGCTTCGGCCCCGGCGCCCAGCCGAGCACCGTCTCCGCATTCGAAAGAGGCAGCACCGCGTCCGACTCGCCGTGCACGAGCAGCAGGGGCCTGCCGCCCAGGAGCACTGCGTCCTCCGCGCCCATCGTCTGCGTCGATAGTGCGGCGACTGCCCGCGCGTGCGTCGTGTACCGCGACGCCGACAGCACAACGCCGCCGCCGAACGAATGGCCCACCAGCGCAACCCGCGGATAGCCGGCGCCCGCCATATGCCATACGCCTACCAGCACATCCAGCACCGACTCGTCGAGATTGGCCGGGCGCCTGTAGTTCACTCGCAGCCCCGCAATCCCGTCAGCCGCCAGCTCCACTGCAAGGTCGCGGTACAGTCCGTTCGCAGGGCCGGCGAACCCGCCGCGCGCTCCCGACGCCCAAACGACGCCGACCTCCGCAGGCTGCGCCGGCCGGTGCAGAATGCACGGCACATCGCCCCGCGTCGTGCGAAGCGTCAGCCCCTCGCCCGGCTCGCCCTCCGGCGCCTGTGCGCTGTCGGCGCCGAGCAGTTCGATCGACATGCGTTCGTACAGCGGAGGCCGCGGAGCGTCGTCCCAACCAAACATAGAGGCCATGCTACGAGCGCAGGCCCGGCTAGTCCACCAGTCTCTCAGCCGTTCAGCTTCGCCCTGGCGTCCGCCCTGAACAGCCGTCGCCCTGGCCAAAGCGCAAGTTGACCTCCACGCAGCGCAGGCGGACAATCCGACCGAACATCCGTCCGAACCAGAATCGGGAGACCTCCGTTATGACCGCCACCGTAGACAACCAAACGTTCGTGCAGCAGCTGATCGACGACGTAGTCCAGCCTGCGTCCGACCGCCTGATGGAGAGCCGCTACTTCTCCGACCTCCGCGCTGGAACGCTCACTATCCGGCGGCTGCAGGGCTACGCCCTCCAGCACACCTGGTTCAACCGCGCCCTCCTCAAGGCCGGCGCTGTCCGTATGATTCGCGCAACCGACCCTTCAGCGTTCGCCGACGCTCTCGAGGGCGTTGTCGCCGAGCACGATCACCCCGATATGTGCCAGCAGTTCGGCGTCAATATCGGCCTGACCGATCAGGACTTCGCCGACACGAAGCCTATCTACGACGTGCTCTGCCACACGAGCGTCATCGTCGCCTCGTCGCTCATCAGCGCGTCCCCTCTCGCAGGCCGCACGTCCGGCCTTACGAACGAGACGATGGTGCAGCGCTACTCCACCGAACTCTTCAATTACCTCCAGCAATCCCCCTACAACATCGCCCCCGAAAAGCTCGAGTTCTTCCGCATACACGGAATCGTCGATATCGACCACGCGGCAAGCGCAGGCGAGGACATCGCCGTGCGCATCAGCTCCGACCGCGACCGTCAGCTTGTGTGGGACGCAGCCGAGACCCAGGTCCGCCTCAAACTCGCCAAATTCGAAGGCATCTACGACTCCTACGCGTAACCCCTCTCAACCGGAAGGAGCGCCCTCGTGTCAGATACGCTGAAGGCAGGCATCGCCGGGCTCGGCTTCGGCGCAACCGAGTTCATACCAACCCTCGAACGCCTCGATGAAATCGAAATCGTCGCAGGCGCGGATCTCCGCCCTCAGGCGCGCGATGAATTCGTCCGGCGCTACGGAGGGCGCGCCTACGACAACGCCGACGACCTCTGCGCCGACCCCGACGTCGAGGCGGTCTGGATAGCCACGCCGAACCACCTGCACGCCGCCAATGCCATCGCCGCCGCCCGCAACGGTAAGCACATCCTGGTTCGCAAACCGCTCGGAATCACCATGGAAGAGTGCCAGGCCGTGCTCGACGCCGTCGACGCCGCAGGCGTCAAGCTGCTCGCCGGAGGCCAAACGCAAGGTACGAGCCCGCTCATCCGCGAGGCCCGCCGCATCATCCGCTCAGGCGAGCTCGGCCCTCTCCGCGCTATGACCGTTCTCGCCTACACCGGCTGGATGCTCCGCCCGCGAATGCCCCAGGAAGTCGACGAGTCCCTCGGCGGCGCCGTTGTCTGGCGTCAGGCCCCTCACCAGATCGAGACCGTCCGCTATCTTGCAGGCGGAGCAGTCAAAAGCGTCCGCGCCATCACCGGCGCCTGGCGCCCGGAGCGCCCCGCCGGCTCCGGCTACTACGCCGCCCTGCTCGAAATGGAAGGCGGCGCGCCCGTAACCATCACCTACAACGCCTACGGCTATTTCGACTCCCTTGGACTCACAACCTGGGCGTCGGACAACGGCGTTGCAGGGCGCGCGAAAGCCCGGCAAGCCCTGCTCGCCGGCGAGATCGACGAGGAGGCGGGCAAGGAGCTCACCCGTTTCGGCGCTGCCGGCGAAGGCAGCGTAGTCGGCGGCGACCCCGGAAGGCCCTGGACTCCGGGCAATCTCGGCGTCTTCCTCATCTCCTGCCAAAACGGCGACATCCGTATGTCGGAGAAGGGCTTGATGGTCTACGACAACGACGGACAGCGCGAAGTCGAGGTGTTCCAGCCCGGCGGCGCCGGCATGGCGCTCGATTCCGAAGTCCTCGAGCTCTACAACGCCGTCAAACGCGGCGCGCCGCTGTTCCACGATGGACGCTGGGGCATGGCCACCGCCGAGGTGCAGTGGGCTATCATCGAATCATCCCGGCTCGGGCGCGAGATCCAGCTCAGTCATCAGGTCGCCGTCCCGCCCGGGGAGTAGGCGCAAGGAGAAGCAACCGCCATGCAAGTCCGCAAGATCAGCGAAACCCCCAAGGAGTCCGCCGCCGGCCCGCTCTTCACCAGCGACGACGTTAGCCGCCAACCCCTCGCCCCCGACAGCAACGACTTCAACGCCAGCGTCGTCAGCTTCGGCGACGGTGTCCGCAATAAGTTCCACTACCACGAGAGCGACCAGCTCCTTATCGTTACGGAAGGGAAGGGCGTGGTTGTCACCGAGAGCGAGCGCGTCGAGGTCGGCGAAGGCGATGTCGTATTCGCTCCCGCCGGCGAGAAACACTGGCACGGGGCTCTGCCCGGCGGGCCTTTCGCGCACATCACCGTTACCCGCAAGGGGTCGCAGACTACCCAAACCGAAGAGTAGGCGAGCCGCCGCCGGCTCCCGCTCGCACGCGCCCTCCTGTGTTAGGAGGGCGCGTGTGCGTGAGGCGGGCGTCGAGGCGAGGAGGCGAGCTGCTGCGAGCGCTGGCGAGCTGCTTCAATCCAGCGGGTGATCGGCGTAGTCGATCTGGTAGCTCTCTGTCGAGGGATGACCTCCGAGCAACGGCTCCAGCAGCGCGAGTTGCCGCTCGTAGAACCCGTGGGTGTCGCCGGCGTCCAGCGGGTCGTCGCTCTCCCATAGCGACATCAGCAGCCCCTTGCCGCGTCTCGTCCGCATCAGGTAGCACCCTCCATAGCCGGTCTGCTTCCGCATCTCCGGCGCCACCTGACGCTCGAACGCGCGTTGCGCCTGCCCAAAGACTTCCTCGCTCACAACAACATCGAAATGCGTCACCCGCGCATGCATGGCAATCCTCCGCCCAGAGAATCTATCATCTCTTCCACCTCAGTTCCCCGAACGCCCCGGCGCGGACTCGCTCCCGATTGCGCGTAATTGCGAGCGACCGCGAAGCAACTGCGAGCGGTTGCGCGCCAACAGGGCAGGGGAGCCGCCCCCCAGGAGGCCCGGAATGGACATCGGACTGATGGTCGAAGGACAGGACAATCTCGACTGGGAGCGCTGGCTCCACATTCTCGCGCTCGCGGAGCGCCTCGGCTTCCCTTCGCTCTTCCGCTCCGACCACTACTTCATCAACGAGCAGCGCCCATCGCTCGAAACGTGGACGTCGCTCGCCGTTGCAGCCCGCGAAACGTCCTCCCTCCGCTTCGGGCCGCTGGTGGCGCCGGTAACATTCCGCCACCCTGTCGACGTAGGACGAATGGCCGCCCAGCTCGACCTCCTCAGCGGGGGACGCTTTGTCCTCGGCCTCGGCAACGGCTGGCACGAACCGGAGCACGCCGCGTACGGCTTGCCGTTCCCCGAACGCGGCGAACGCTCCGGTCGGCTCGGCGAAGCTATCCGGCTGATGAAGGCGATGTGGGGCCCCGGCCCCGCCTCGTTCGAAGGCAAGTACTACCAGCTGCGCGACGTCGACGCGCTCCCCAAACCAGCTCCTGGCCGCCCGTGGCTGGTCATCGGCGGAAGCGGCCCGCAGCGCACCCTCCGCTACGTCGCTCAGTACGCCGACGAGTGGAACACTCCCAACGCTCCCGCCGCCGCAATGCGCGAGCGCATTGCAGTGCTCGAATCGCACTGCGACGCTCTCGGACGCGACCCCGCAACCATCAAGAAGTCGATGATGACGTTCGCGCTCGTCGGCCCCGACCGCCGGACTATCGAGCGCAACATGGCGCGCGTCCCCCGCCTCGCCGAACTCTCCACCTACGCGGAGAAGCGCGCCGCCGCTCTCGAACGCGGCCAGCTCGTCGGGGGCGCCGAGGAAGTCGTCGAGCAGCTCGGTCGGCTCGCGGAGCTCGGCGTCAGCGAAGTCCAGTTCCAGCACCTCGATTTCTACGACGACGCCGTTCCCGAATTCCTCGCCGCCGAGATCGCTCCCCAGGTGAAAGAGCTGTAGCGGTCTGCGGGAGCGCGCCCGCTCCCAGCTTTTCGAATTCCTGGGAGTCTGAGGAAGCGTGAACAGTGGCCGCGCCGCGCGTCCGCTTGACCAGCGACCGCAAGGGCGCCAAGCTTACAGCGTCCGACCAATCCCTCCCAAGGAGGCAGCTATGGCTGAGCGTGTCTGGGAAAAGTACCTCAGTGAAGCCGACCGCGAGCACATCGCCGCGAGCGGACACAAGACCAAGGGCTTCGGCGCGCGCCCAGCCCTCCTGATGATCGACCTCTACCGCTGGGTGTTCGGCGACCGCCCGGAGCCTCTGATGGAGGCTGTCAAGACCTGGCCGGGAAGCTGCGGCCTCGCCGCCTGGGAGTCTCTCCCGCACATTCAGCGGCTCCTCGCCGCCGCCCGCGAGGTCGGAATGCCCGTCGTCCACGTCACCGGCCTCCCTGAAGAGGACTCCGGCGTCCTCGGCTGGTCCGGTTCGGGCAAGAAGCGTCAGGGACGCGCCGGCTATATGGGCGGCGGCATCGACGTCAAGGGCAAGTACGACATCATCCCCGAACTCCAGCCCATCGAGGGCGAGGCGTTCCTCCGCAAGTCTTCCCCAAGCGCCTTCTGGGGAACTCCCATCAACGGGCACCTCACCGCCCTCGGCGTCGATACGCTTATCGTAGCCGGCGAGAGCACCAGCGGTTGCGTTCGAGCGTCCGTCGTCGACGGCTGCACGAACCGCTACCGAATGGTCATCGCCGAAGAGTGCGTCTTCGACCGCCACGAAGCCCCCCACGCCATCAACCTCTTCGATATGAACCAGAAGTACGCCGACGTCCTGGCCGTCGACGAAATCATCGAGTGGATGCACGCCTGGCAAGCCCCCGAAGGCTACGGCCAGGAGCCGGAGTAGAAACCATGGGCCGCCTCGACGACCGCGTCATCATCGTAACCGGAGGCGCCGCCGGCATTGGGCGCGCCTTCGCCGGAGGGTTCGTGCGCGAGGGCGCCAAAGTCGTGCTCGCCGACATCAACGGCCCTGCGGCTGAAGCCTCCGCCGCCGAACTCAACAGCGCCGGCGGCGAGGCGATGGCCGTGACCGTCGACGTGTCCGACCAGGCCCAGACCGAGGCGATGGCTGCAGCCGCTGTCGCCCGGTTCGGCAAGATAGACGGGCTCGTCAACAACGCGGCTATCGCCCTTCGCGTGCGCCACACGCGCGCTCCGCTCGAAGAGATACCCATCGACGAGTTCGACCGCATGCTTGCAGTCAATCTCAAGGGCGTCTTCCTCTCCTCCCGCGCCGTCGTTCCTTATATGAAGGAGCGCAACTACGGCAAGATCGTCAATATGAGCTCCGGCACCTTCTTCAACGGGCGCGAGAACCTCGTCCACTACGTCGCTTCCAAAGGGGGCGTCATCGCCTTCACCCGCGTCCTCGCCCGGGAAGTCGGGGATTGGAGCATCACGGTCAACTCCATCGCCCCCGGCCTCACCGCCAGCGAGACGGAGGAGCATTCGATGGAGGAGTTCGCGCTGCGCATCCCCAACCGCGCCATCAAGCGCATCGAAATGCCCGAAGACCTGGTGGGCGCAGCCCTCTTCTTTATGTCCGCCGAAAGCGATTTCATCTCAGGACAGACGCTCGTCGTGGACGGCGGCGTCGCGGTCCACTAAACCGGCAAGGAGCGGCGCATGGGCAAGCTCGACGAACGGGTCATCATCGTCACAGGCGGCGCGCAAGGCATCGGACGCGCGTTCGCCCTCAGGTTCGCCGAAGAGGGCGCCCGCGTTGTCATCGCAGACATCAACGGCCCCGCCGCCGAACAGACCGCCGCCGAAATCGGCGAGGCCGGCGGCGAGGCGATCGTCACCGTGACCGACGTCTCCGACCCCGACGCTACGCAGGCGATGGCGCAAGCGGCTATCGAAAAGTGGGGCCGCATCGACGGCCTCGTCAACAACGCAGCCTTCTTCCAGCGCCCCCAGGTCACGCGAGGCCCCATCGAAGAGATCAGCCCCGACGAGTGGGACCGTGTGATGGCCGTCAACGTGCGCGGGCCTTTCCTCTGCTGCCGGGCAGTGCTCCCTCATATGAAATCCCAAGGCTACGGAAAAATCGTCAATATCAGCTCGGGAACGTTCTTCTCCGGACGCTCCACAACCCAGTACGTCGCCTCCAAAGGGGCCGTCGTCGGACTCACCCGCACCCTTGCGCGCGAAACCGGGGGCTACGGCGTAACCGTCAACTCCATCGCCCCGGGATCGACCGCCAGCGACCCCGAACGCGACGAGTCGAACTACCAGGGCCGCGTCCCCGACAGGGCCATCAAGCGCGTCGAGCGTCCTGAAGACCTCGCCGGCGCCGGCGTGTTCCTGATGTCTTCCGACAGCGACTTTATGACCGGCCAGACGATGGTCGTCGACGGCGGCGCCGCGCTCAACTAACTGCGCTTGCCCGCCGCCCCATAACCCCTTGCCGCGCTCTGTTATCCCGAACCAAGGGGGCTAGGGAAGCTGGCGCGCGCCTCTCCCGGCAGCGCGCCAGCGCCCTCTGCGGTATCCTGTATCCGTAATCCGCTTTCTACAGGAGCGCGACATATGGGAGAGATCGTTTGGGCCGCCGGTTCAGTTCATGCGCCGCAACTGCTCACCAGACCCCCGCAGGAAGACCAGGCCCAACTGCAGGCCGGCATCGACGCAATGGGCGTGCTCGGCCAGGAGCTCGACGCCACTCAGCCCGACGCGCTCGTTCTCATCGGCATTGACCACGTCGAAACATTCTTCCCTGGCTCCGTCCCCGCGTTCGCCATCATCACCGGCGAAACAGCCACGGCGGAGTTCGCAGGCAATGAGTACCAGGTCCCCATCCATCAGGGACTCGCGCTCGATCTGCTCAACGGCCTCGTAGAGCAGGGCGTCGATCTCGCCTATGCGCACGAGGCGCTGCTCGGCCACGCGTTCGCGGTGCCGCTCGAGTACATCCACCAGGGACGCTCCATCCCCATCGTCCCGATGTTCGTCAACGTCTACCTCCCGCCGCTGCCCACCGCGCAGCGATGCCTGCAAGTCGGCGAGGCGATGCGCAAGGTGTTCGACAAGCGCCCCGAGAAGATAGCCGTCCTCGCCAGCGGCGGAATGTCCCACTACCCCGGCACGTGGAAGTACTTCTACCCCGAGTACGAGTTCGACCACTGGGTCATTCAGGAGCTGGAAGAGGGCCGGCCGGAGTCCCTGCTCGAGCTCACCGGCGAGCAGCTCGACGAAGTCGGCAACACGGAGCTCCTCCCTTGGCTGATTATGTTCGGCGCCACGGGCGGACAGCGGGGCGAACTGCTCAGCTACCAGCCGACCTCGCACCACGGCCACGGCGTCATGCGCTTCATTCCCGACAGGGGAGGGCGGGGCCAGGAGCGCCGCGAGATTCCCAAGTTCGGCGGGTTCGAGTTCAAGGGCCAGGGCTACGAGTTCTACAAGTACCCGACACTCGAGACCTATCCGCTCAACAAAGCGCTCCACGATCTGCGCACCAACGAGGCGCTCGTGCGGCGGTTCGTCCGCGATATGGACGGCGTCGCCGCGGAGCTCGGCGTCGCCGGCCCCCAGGCCGACGCGCTGAAGACCGTCAGCACCGACGCCCTCGCCAAGGCCGGCGCGCACGGCATCCTCGCCATCACCACAACGCTCGTCATCCAGCGCGCAGCCCGCGAGGCCGGCATCGAGATCAACTCTGTAGCCTAGCCGTCGCGCGGCTCCCGCGCCGCCAGCACGGCCATCGGGACGCCCGCAGCCAGTATCAGCACCAGCGACGGCAGCGCCGCGCGCGCGAAGAACGCCTCCGACGCCGCGCCCCACACCGACGTCGCCAGCGTGCGGAATCCCGTGGGGCTCAGTATCAGCGTCGCAGGCAGCTCCTTCATCGTCAGCAGAAACACGAGCGCCGCTCCGGCTCCGATGCCGCGCATCAGCAGCGGCAGCGTAACCAGCCGGAACGCCTGAAACGAGGTCTTCCCCAAGCTGCGCGCCGCCTCTTCCACCCGCGGACTCACCTGACGCAGCACCGCCTGCGTCGACCCCGCCGACGCAGGAATAAAGAGCACCACGTACGCCGCAACCAGCAGGAAAGTCGTCTGGTACGCCGGACGAAGCACCGCAGCCCCGAAGAAGACGAACGCCAGCGCGACCGCCAACCCCGGCAGCGCAAACCCGACGTAGGTGAGCCGCTCCAGCGCCGAACTCACCCACCCTGGGTAGCGCACGCTCAGCACCGCCACAGGCACAGCGCCGACCGCGGCAGCTCCCGCCGCCAGCGCCGACACGTACACCGTGTTCAACGTGTTCGTCCACAGCAGGTCCAGCGGCTCGCCTGCCGACAACCCCCGCGCTACCCAGTACAGCAGCACCGCCACAGGCGCCGCGAGCGACAGCACGACCACTGCTCCCGCGTAGCTCGCCGCAACCCACCGCCACGGCCCTAGCGCGGTCACCCGGACGCTCCTCTGCGTCCCCGGTGTAACCCGGTGATACGCCGCCGCGCCCCGGCTGCGCGTTTCCACAAACAGCACCGCCAGCGCGCAGGCCACCAGCGCAAGCGACAACGCCGCGGCGACGCTCCGGTCGAACGCAGTCTCGTACTGAATGAATATCGCCCACGTAAACGTCTGGTACCGCAGCAACGACACCACGCCGAAGTCGCTGAGCGTGTACAGCGCCACCAGCAACGCGCCGGCGACGATCGCCGGCCTCAGCAACGGCAGCGTCACCGTCCGCAGCACGCTCGCCGGACCCCTGCCAAGGCTGCGCGCCGCCTCCTCCATCGACGGGTCGACCCTGCGCAACGCCGCCTTCACCGGCAGCATCACGTACGGAAACGAGATGAGCGCAAGGGTGAACGTAGCGCCAGGCAGCCCATACACCGACGGCAGCCGGTCGACGCCGAACGGCTCCAGCCAGCCTTGAGCCATTCCTCGCGGCCCCAGCGCTGTGACCACCAGAAGCGCAAAGACGTAGCTCGGCATCACCAGTGGCAACGTCAGCAGCGTCGAGAACAGCCTTCGGAAGGGCAAGTCCGTCCGCAGGGTTAGCCACGCCAGCGAGACCCCCAATACGACGCAGATGGCCGTAACTAGCCCCATCAGCAGCAGCGTCCGAGCGAAAATGCCAAGCGTGCGCAGGCTTAGCAGCACTTCCAGCGAGCTCGTTCCCGAATCCAGCGCCCGCACGAGCAGATAGCCTGGCGGCAACAGCATCAGCAAGGCGACAGCCGCAGCCGGCGCCCAGATGAACGCAGGGGGCAGCCCTCGCTGCCGGATGGCTCTCGTTCTGGCGGTTGAGGCTTGCACGGGGACAGGTTATCTCAACAAGACTGGCGCCCACTCTCCGCGGGAGGAGCAGAGAGGCGGGCGCCAGTCGAGAAACTGTCTGCGGAACTGCCTACGGCAGCGCTCCAAGGTCTCGCAGCATCTCGGTTGTGCCTTCCAGATCCGCAAGGTCGGCGAGGGCGATATCGGGCCGGTTGATCTCTTCGAGCGGCGTCAGCAAGCGGTTCACCTTCACGCCCTCCACGAGCGGATACTCGTAGGTCTGCCCCGCAAAGTACTGCTGCGCCACGGTCGAGAGCAGGAACGCGGCGAAACGCTCAGCGTTCTCCCGGTTCTCGGCAGTATCGAGGATGCCCGCGCCCGACACCATAACGAGGCTGCCCGGCCCGCCTGAGGGAAGGTGATAGTTCTTCGCAGGGAAGTCCTCGCCCTCCTCCGCGACGAATCGGTAGAGGTAGTAGTGGTTCACCAAACCTATATCGATCTCGCCCGCGGCCACTGCGGCCACTTGCGGGGTGTTCTTCGGGTAGATGGTGACCCCGTTGGCCAGCAAGCCCCGAACCCACGTCCGCGTCTGCTCTTCGCCCCACGTTTCCCGCATTCCCGTGACCATTGTCAACAACGACCCGTTGGTCGGCGCCCAGCCCAGGCGTCCCTTCCATTTCGGGTCGGTAAGGCCCATCAAGTCGGCAGGCAGCTCATCCTCAGCCACCCGCTCCGGACTGTAAACGAGCACCCGCGCCCTGCCCGAAACGCCTACCCAGCGTCCGGTGTTTGATCGCGCCCACTCCGGCGCTCGTTCCAGGATGCTCGACGGCAGGACGCGGAACATCCCTTCCACTGCGCCCAGCCCTCCCGGGTCTTGCGCGTAGAAGATGTCCGCAGGGCTGTTGGCGCCCTCCTCGAGCAAGGTCGCCGCCAGGGATGCCGTGCCGCCGTACTTCACTTGCACGTCGATGCCCGAAGCGTCCGCGAACTGGCGAATGATGGGGTCCACCAGGCTCTCGCTCCGGCCTGAGTAGACGACTAGCGAGCCCGGCGACTGGGGCGGCGGTTCGGGCGTCGGCGTCGCCGTCGAGGCCGGCGCCGGAGCAGAAGTAGGCGTGGGAGTTGAGTCGCCTCCGCAAGCGGCAAGCAGCCCCGCCCCCAAGGCCGCCAGCGCCAGCAGAGATAACCGTGTGATCAATGAACCGTGCATTATGCGCTTCTCCTGTTGGGCATACGTTTCAGTAAGTTCGTACGCCCTAACTACAAAACGCAATATAGACAACCAAAATCGCGTTGTCAACTCACGGAGGCGGATCCCACGGAAGTTCGGGGGAGATTCGGGAGGAGCGGCGCTCGCTCCTCCGGCGCGGGGAGGAACTTCCGCTCGACTGTCGCCTACGAAACGGACCCGCGAGGCAGCAGGTCGGGGATAGAGTCGCGTATCGGGTAGGCGGCCCCGCACTCGGGGCAAGCGAGCGTCCCGTCGACAACGTCGTCCCCCTCTGCGCGTTCGACGGCAAGCCGCAGCGCGGCTCTGTCGTCCGGGCAAACCAGCATATCCACGATGTCGCGCCGCATTTTTACTCCCCCAGCCCTCGCTCCACTATCAGACGCAGCACGTCGGAGAGCAGAAAGATGATGACTCCAAGAATTACCGTCATGTGCACATGGCCGAGCGCATCGACGATGCCGCGAACGCGTCCGCGGCGCCCCTCGCCCGCATCCCGGGCGGCGCGCCCGCGACGGCCCACGGCGAGAAAGAACATCCATACCGAAAGCGCAACCTTCACCGCAAGCACCGCTCCGTACTGCACGGTCGCCGTGGGCTCCGAGATGCGCGCAAAGAAGAGCACCGCGCCCGTCGCCACGAGCGTCCACATCGCCAGGACGACCAGCTGGCTGAACTCGACCCCGACGATCCGCGTCGCCTCCGGAGGCAAGGCGCCGCTCCGAAGCGCAGGCCGCAGCGCCACCCAGTAGAAGATCCCGCCGCCAACCCAGGCGACGGCCGCAATGGCATGGGCCCATCGGACGAGAAGAAGCGCAGTATCCGCCACGAGCCGGATGCTAGGCGATTCCGATGCCCTCGGCAACGGCTTTGCGCTCAGCTTGCGCGCCTTCCTCCAGAGAGTCCGGGAGAGCGACAGCTGCGCGCCGAACGGCAATGTAGCGTCAGCCGCGCTCGCTCACTACAATCTGAGTGCGGCCAAAATCGCAACCGAAAGGCAGGGCGGGCGTGGCGGACGTAACGGTATATCACTGGGCGAACTGAGGGACCTGCAAGACGGCGAGGGCGGCGCTCTCGCAAGCCGGCGTCCCTTACGCCGAACGCGATTTCTTCAGGCAGCCGCTGTCGAGAGACGAGATCACCGAGCTGCTCGGCGGCCAGACCGCCGGCGCGCTCTTCAACCTGAAGTCGGCCACGTTCAGGAAGAGCGGCATCGATCCCGACTCCCTCACCGAGGAGCGCATGCTCGACCTGTTAGCCCAGGAGCCGCGCTACTGGCGGCGCCCGGTCGCCGTGATCGACGGGAAGCTGATGCCCGGCGCCACCGCCAAACAGCTCGGGGCAGCGCTCGGCTTCCAGATTCCGTAGCGCGGTCGCAGTCCACTCGACGCGCCGGCGCTTCCGAGCCGCCCCAGGAGTCAAGGAGCACAACCGCGCTATGCCCATTCAGGCGCTCCCTCCGGATGTCGCAGCCCGCATAGCCGCGGGCGAGGTCATCGAACGGCCTGCGTCGGTCGTCAAGGAACTCGTCGAGAATTCGCTCGACGCCGGCGCCGGCGTGATCGAGATCGAGGCGCGCCACGGCGGGCTCGCCGCGATCCGCGTAACCGACAACGGCTGCGGCATACCGCCTGAAGAGACCGCCCTCGCATTCCAGCGCCACGCCACCAGCAAGCTGCGCTCTATCGACGACCTAGCGGACATCTCGACTCTCGGTTTCCGCGGCGAGGCCCTGGCCAGTATCGCCGCCGCGGCCAATGTGAAGCTCACTACCCGCACGCCCGGCTCCGATGTAGGCGCGGAGCTGGAAATCGAAGGCGGCGCGGTCGTAGCCCAGCGTCCGGCAAGCTGCGCGCGAGGCGCAACTATCGCCGTCGAGGCGCTCTTCTCCTCAATGCCTGCGCGCCTGAAATTCATCAAGTCGGCCGCCGCAGAGACCGCCCGCGTCCGGCAGGCGGTCGACCACCTCGCAATGGCCAACCCCGGCGTACGGTTCACCCTCAAGACCGACGGCAGGACTCAGCTTGCGACATCCGGCAACGGAAGTCTCCGCGACGTCGTCGCCGCCGTTCATGGCGCCGAGCTGGCGAACGCGATGCTCGAGATCGACTCCGACGCCGGCCCTTATCCTGTCGCCGGCCTCGTCAGCGCTCCCGAGCACAGCCGGGCGAACCGCACCGGCCTTAGCGCATTCGTCAACAACCGGTGGGTGCAGAACCGCTCTATCAACGCGGCCATCGAAGAGTCTTACCGCGGCCTGCTGATGGAAGGCCGCTTTCCCATCGCCGTCGTATTCGTCGACCCGCCGCCTGGCGAGGTCGATGTGAACGTTCACCCCAACAAGCGCGAAGTGCGGCTCGCCCGCGATAGCGACGTCTTCGCAAGCGTCCACCGCGCCGTCCGCGGCGCCCTCCTCAGCGCGTTCCCCGTAGCCGAGGCGCATGGACTGGTTGCCGAAGCCGCCACCGCCGCCGGGCCCTGGACGCGGCCAGCCGCGCCTCCGGAGCTGACGCTTGCGCTTCCCGTCCGCCCGAACGAACCGACGCCGCTGCCCGAACCATTCCCGGCCGGCGACGAGGCTCCGCCCGACGCGGCTTCTCCCTCCGCCTCCTCTCTCTCTTCCTCAAACCTGTCCACCCTCCGCATGCTCGGACAGATCTCCAGCACCTACATCGTTGCGGAAGGGCCGGGAGGGATGTACCTCATTGACCAGCACGCCGCCCACGAGTCCATTCTCTACTACCGCCTTCTCCGTCAATGGGAGCAGCGCGCGCCCGACGTACAGCCTCTGCTCGAACCGCTCCCCGTCGAACTTGCCGCCGACCAGATCGACGCGCTCGACGGCGCTCGCGGCACGCTCGAACGCTACGGCCTGCTGCTCGAATCGTTCGGCGGCGACGCATGGCTCGTCCGCGCAGTCCCGGTTATGGCGCGCAGGGTCGATATCGCCCGGCTCCTCAGCGAGACGCTCGACGGCGTTCGGGCCGGCGCCGGAGGCGCGGACGCGCACTTCGCCGTCGCGGCGTCGATCGCTTGCCACAGCGCAGTGCGCGCCGGTCAGACCCTTGACGCGCAGGAGATGAGCGCTCTGGGCGACGCGCTGGCTACCGAAAGCAACCCGCAGTTCTGCCCGCACGGACGCCCGGTAGTCGTCAGAATCTCCACAGGCTCGCTGGAGAAGCAGTTCGGCAGAGCGTGAGGCGCTAATGCAACTGCTTATCCTCGCGCAGGATGCGGCAGCAGCAGACCGCGCCCGCGCCTTGCTCTCCGGCCTTAGCGCCCCTGGCAGTATCGCGGTCGACTGCGCAGGCGCCGCCGACGCCCACCAGTCGCGCCTCGCGCAAGCCATCCAGATGGCCTGCGTCCGCTCGCGCAAGACCCCGCTCCCCGTTGTCGCGTTCGCAAGCGGCCTGACAATCCCTGCGCTCGGTTACGGCTGGAGCAGCCTCATCGCCCCGCAGGACGCCCTGCGCGACATCCCCCGCGAGGAGCTGGCGCGCCGTCTGCTGCGCCGGATGCGCAGCCTCGACGGCGAGCAACGCGCTTGCTGCTGGACCGAGGCGGTCGCCATCGCGCGGGCAGGGCGGCTCATCGGCGCATGGGAAGCCAGCAGTTCGCAAGGACGCATCGCCGACGAATACACGCCGCCTCCGGACGAAAACGCGCACTGGACTCGCGGACTCTGCGCGCTGCCGTCCGACGCGCAGGACGCTCCATTCCGCGCGCTCGCGCCCTGTCTGCGCGGTCTGGCGGACAGGCTAGGGGAGCCGGATGCGGGCGCCCTCCCGCACGACGAGCCCGTCGCGCTCGAGGGCTGCGAGTAGCTCGTCCACGCCGACGGGCGCGTCCCCGGCAAGGAGCGCCAACTCCTCGACGAGCGCGCCGCCCGCATCGTCGGGCCGCTCTCGCAGGAAATCGACGATGCGTCCTCGATAGTAACGAACCGAGCCCTCGAACTTCGACTGCCGGGGCGAGTACGGCACGGAAGCTTCCGCGAGCCGCCGGTCGCTTCCCGCCTGCAGCAGCGGGGCTGCGGCGCACAGCTCCCGTAGCGGGCAGAGCATGCAGCGGGGACGCGCCGCAGTGCATATCGTCGCGCCGATGTCCATCAACCCCTGATGCCACTCGGACGCGGAGGTGGCTCCGCCGCGAGGCAGCAAGTCGGCGGCCAGCGGATGCAGCGCGCTCCGCGGCGGCGCCTGCGCGCCGTGCGTCACGCGGCTCAGCACCCGGTAGATGTTGGTGTCCAGCACCGGCTCGTCGGCGCCGTACGCGAAGCAGACGACCGCAGCGGCAGTGTACGGGCCAACCCCCGGCAGTCGGCGCAGCTCGTCGACTGTCTCGGGAAGCTTTCCGCCGTAGCGCTCCACGACCTCGCGGGCGAGACGATGCAGGCGCACTGCGCGGCTGTTGTAGCCCATGCCTGCCCAGAGCCTGATGACGCTGGACGGCGCCGCTTCCGCGAGCGACCCCAGCGTCGGAAACTCATCGAGAAAGGCGAGGTACCTGGGAACGACGCGCTCCACCTGCGTCTGCTGCAGCATCACCTCGGAAACGAGCACGGCGTAAGGGTCGCGAGTCCGGCGCCACGGCAGGTCGCGGGCGTTGGCCCGGTACCACCGGGCGACTGCCTCGTGCAAGTGCGCGGCGACAGCCACTCTGTTACTCCGCAAGCATGGAATCGAGAACCGCCCTCAGCCCTTCCGCGCTCATCGGCCCGATGATCTTCCGCACGATACGGCCCTCCTTATCGACAAAGAACTTCTCCGGCACTCCCCGAACGCCGTAGGCGACTGCAGCGGAGCCGTTCTCGTCGATAAGGTTCGGATAGGCGACGTCGAACCGCTCGATGTGGCGCGATACGTCTTCGGCGGCGTCCCAGATTGCCAGGCCGACGAACTCCACGGGCTCAGCAGCATACTCGAGGTAGACCGAGGCGAGATCGGCAGCCTCGACCCTGCACGCAACGCACCACGACGACCAGAAACCGACGACGAGCGTCTTGCCCCGCAACGACGCGAGGTCGACCTGCTCGCCCGTAACCACGTCGACTCCGGAAAACTCCGGCGCCGCCCGCACAGTGACCGGGACATCGCCCGGCTCGTTATGCTCGAGCAGCCCGCCCGGATTGCCGGCGCTCGTCTGGCTCCACACGAGCAGCGCGAGAAACGCCAGGAACGGCGACATCGCCACAGCGAACAGGACGGCGCGCCGCCGAAACGACGGCTGCGCGTCAGGCGAGGGAGGCTGCTCGGCGGAGGGGAAGGTCATAGGGTAGGGCGCGCGCAAGCGCAATCACTATCATGCCAGAGTGAGGCTCTTCCTGCCGCACGCCGTCCGCCCTGGCAGCGAAGCAAGACGCAGAAGCAAGACGCAAGGGAAGGGGAGGCGCGGACGCCTCCCCTTCTTCGCTTCAATCGTCTGAACGATCAAGCGTTCGCGTGTTCGATTGCCCCTTGCAGCGGAGTTAGTTATCGGCCCCGGACATCTCGTGAGCGACGATCGACGCCTCGCCGAGCGTCATCACCGTCTCCTTGGCGCTGCCCATCACGACCTCGTAAGTCGACGACATCACCCCGGACGTCGCGGAAGTCGCCGAGCCGCCTTCGGAGACCTCATACACCTCCGCCTTCCCCTTGGGCCCTTCGATAACGGTAACCAACTCTCTGTCCGCCATTGCTCGTCATCCTCCCGCGCACGCGTTGTATTCGACTAGAAGTTGCCCCGTGTGAACACCCGGCGAGCGTTGTCCTCGAAGATGTTCTTCTTGTCCTCATCGGAAAGCCAGGCGATTTCGTCAATGACCGGGGCGAGGTCGTCGGTCTGCTTGCCAGTCTTCGGGTCAATCGACGTTCCGCTCCCGGGGTTCTCCGTGCCAAACATCACCCGGTCGGGGCCGCAAATCTGGAAGCAATAGTCCAGCGCTTCCTTGTTGTACAGGTTGGTGTCGTAGTACATACGCCGGAGGCTTGTGTCGAAGTCCTCCAGGTTCGGGTTGAGCTTCATGTCGTTGTTCCGGCGAACGCGCCACCGGCCAATCTGGTAAGGCACCGAGCCGCCGCCATGGGCCACAACGATCTTGAGGTCCGGGAATGTGCTGAACACCTTGCTCGACGGCCTGGCAAGGTTCAGCACCGCCTGGGACTCTGTGGTGATGAAGTGCGCGGAGTAAGACTCCCGCGGGTCCTTGCATGCGGCGGAGTGGATGAGGCCCACCGCATCGAGCCGCACCATCGCCTCGTACAGCGGGAACCAGTACTCGTCGTCCATCGGCGGCGTGTAGGTCGTGCCTTCTCCAGGGTCGGGGTTGACCAGACAGCCGATAAAGCCGAGCTCGTTGACTGCGCGCTCAAGCTCCGGCACAGCGTGCGACGAGTCGGGCTTCTCGCTCATCTGCGGAAGCCCTGCAATACCCTGGAAGCGGTCGGGGTGCGCGTTCACCTGCTTCGCGATGATGTCGTTGTTCACTTCGCAGAACCAGGTGACGAGCGCCTCCGGCTTCTCGGAGTGCATCATCTGGAAGGGCCGGGGCGACAGGAACTGCACATCAGTGCCGAACTTGTCCATAATGTCGATGTTCTGCTGGGCGAACTGCTCGATGCGCTCGTCCGAGCAGCTGAAGCCGCCCTTGCCGTGATAGCCGCGGCCCGAGAGCAGCATCGCCTTGAAGGCATACAGCTCGGGCGGCGCCACCGTGTGCGCGTGCATGTCGATAATCCTCTGATCTCTGAGCATTCTCTCCTCCTGGGATGTTGGCCTCCGGCTCCCGCAGCCGGCCTGCTCCGACAGCAAAAGCGCCGCCGTGCGCCGGTCGCGAACTAGAGACCCTTCGTAGGCGTTTCTACAATCGCCGGCGCGGTCTGTCAAGTACGGGGCGCCTTGCGGCAACTGTTCAGAGGCGATGGGCCGGCGGCGCGATAGCGGCTGGGGGAGAGGCGTCAGCGATGCAGCAGCCGCGCTTGGCGCGCAAGTGGACGGGCGTAGTACACTTGGGGCGTCGCTACTATATGATGGAGCCCGCCCCGTAGCGTCGGCCCTAACGATCACCGGCGACGGCTGGCGGGCGTTACCCAGGAGGTCAACCGATGGCCAGGATTGTGCTAGGAGCAGGCACGTCTCACAGCCCCATGCTCGCGCTCAACGCCGAGCAGTGGCCCAGGTACGCTCAGGGCGACCTGCGGCATCAGGAGCTCGTCTTCCCCCCCGAGGGCTGGGCTATGCCCTACGAGGAAGGCCTCGCCCGCGTCCCGACCGCGGTGAAGGATAAGCCCCTGACCGACGAGGTCTTCGAGGCGCAGGTCGCCGCCTGTCAACGCGGCATCGCCGAGCTCGCCAGGACTTTCGACGAGGTCAAACCGGACATCACCGTCATCGTCTCCGACGACCAGGACGAGTGGTTCTTCGAGGACAATATGCCGACGTTCGCCGTCTTCTGGGGCGAGTCCGTGCCTATCCGTCCCCGATCTCTCGCCGCCGGCTTCCGCGACCCCGACATTATGCAGTCCATCGCCGACGGCTACGGCGATGTTCAGATGGACGTGCCGGTAGCGTCCGATCTGGGCCGTCACGTCATCGAGCATATGATCGCCAACGACTTCGACGTCTCCCACTTCACCTACGTGAAGGAAGAGTACGGAGGCCGCGTCGCCCGGCGCTACCCGAAGGAGCACGGCGAGCTCGACTCCGTCCGCACGACGGAGCCCCGCGGGCAGGGGCTGCCGCACGGCTTCGCTTTCGTCGTCAAGCGCTTGTTCGGAAACGAGCCGCGCACCATCCTTCCCATCTTCGAGAACACCTGCTACCCGCCGAACCAGCCGACCGCCAAGCGCTCCTACGAGTTCGGACGGGCCATCGCCGCAGCCATCCGCTCCTGGGACTCCGACAAGACAGTCGCCATCATCGCCTCCGGCGGGCTCAGCCACTTCGTAGTCGACGAGTGGCTTGACCGAACGGTGCTCGAAGCCCTCGAGAAGAAAGACGCGGAGGCGCTCATGTCGGTGCCGCGGAACCACCTCTACTCCGCAGCGTCCGAGACCCAGAACTGGATCGTAGTGGGCGGCGCCATGGCCGAGGAAGAGCTCAACTTCGAGCTGTTCGAGTACGTGCCCGTCTACCGCACTCCGGCAGGCACCGGCGGCGGTTGGGCGTTCGGGCGCTGGGTGTAGCCTTTCGCCCTTTCGCCATCCGCTCGCTCGCGACCCAAATGTTTCGGGGCCCGGCCTCACTGGCCGGGCCTCTTCATATTCCCGCTCTCTCCCTGCTCGCCTCTCTCGCTCCGCCGCGCCGGCCTACGCCGAAAGGGCCGCCTCGCGCTGAAACCTCATAAGCGCTACGGCGAGGAAGACAACCGCAAAGCCCGCTAGCGCGACAAAATGCGCGGTCACATCCTCGGGTCTGGCGCCGAACAGCATCAGCTTGTTGAACGCGTCGTTCGCCCACCCGTGCGGCGTGAACTTCCCTACCGCCTGCAGCCACTCCGGCGCGACGAACAGCGGCCACCAGCAACCGCCCAGAGGCGCGAGAAGCAGCGACGCAAGCACCGCAGCCGAACTCGCGCTGCGCACCGTCCGCACGAACGACGCCAGCATCACCCCGAACGCCGACGACGCCAGCACGAGAAGCGCGGAGACGGCGATCACGGCGACCGGCGAATGGTCCAGGTCCACGCCGAACACGACGAGCCCCACTCCCCACAGCAGCGCAATCTGCGCTCCGCCGCGGCAGACGCCGCCAAGCATCTTGCCCATCACTATCGAAGGACGCCGAACGCCGTTCGATATCAGCCGCTCGAGCGTCTGCGTCTGGCGCTCGCGCGCTATCGACTCCGCTCCGAGCGCCGCGACGAAGAACACGAACATCGTCAGGTAGCCTGGCATGGTGAAGTCTGCGACGTTGAACGGCGCCGCGGCGCCTACCTGCTCGAACGCGAGCGACGCCAGCGGCGGCCTCGCAGCCAGCTCCGCAAGAGCGGTGAAATCGATCGCCGCCGGGCCTTCGAGGGCAATCGCCCCCTGGAGCGCCAGGCCGAGCGCGTGGATGCGGCTAGCCACCGCCCACGCTATTCCCTGGAGCGCCGCGCTCTGCGCGGGGTCGTCGCCTGTAACGATCACCTGTATCCGCGCGCCGCTTCCCGACGCCGCCTGCTGCGTAAAGTCCGCCGGAAACAGCACGAACCCCGGCAGCGCGCCGCCGGCGACCGACGCGCGCGCCGCCGCCTCATCCCATTCGCTCACGACAAAGCCGGCGGCTGCGAGCGCGCCGATGACATCGTGCGAGAGCCCGGCCTCCTCTTGCGTCGCCATTGCGAAGCTCAGCTCGTCGCCTCCCGGCCCGATCTCGCGCATCGCAATGGTGAACCCGGCGATGAACAGCAACGGCAGAAGCAGGGCAAACGCAAGCCCGAAACGGTCGCGCGCAAACAGCTGCATATCCTTCGCCGCCAGCAGCAGCGATTGCCGCGCGACGAGGAGCATCACCTGCCCCCTTCCGAGACGCGGAAAGCGACGCGGGCGATCGCCAGCCCGCCGGCGGCGACTCCCGCGATGACCCCAAGCTCCAGCCCGTGGTCGGGCAGGGAGGTCGCTCCGGTCAGCACGCCCTCGAACGCGTCGACAGCGTACTTGTTCAGGGTGAACCGGCTCAGCATGTACAGCAGTCCGGAATCGCCAACGGGCAGGAACGTGCCGCCGAACAGGGTCATGCCCATGGTGAACACGACCGCCGCCCAGACGGCCTGCTCCTGCGAGCGCGCGACCGAGGCTATCGCCAGGCCGATCGCGCTCACCGAAGCAGCAGCCGTTATCGCAAGAACGACGCTCTGCGCAAACGCCGACGGGCTCCCGACGCGCAAGACTGCGAAGGCCAACGCCAGCAGTATCACGCTTTGCACGACGCCCCGGCCCACCCCGCAAGGAACTTGCCGATGAACAGCTGGCCCGAGCTCAGCCGCGTCGTAAGCAGCCGCTCGAGCAGCCCGCTGCGGCGTTCTTCTATCAACGACTGCGCGCTGAGCGTCACCGAGAAGAGCAGGAACATCACCACGACGCCCGGAATCAGCCGGTCGATGTAGCGTGACTCGCCGCCGGCGAGCGACTCGACCTCTACGGTTACGACAGGCGCAGTTCGCGCGCTTGCCGAGAGTCCCGCGACTGTGTCTGCGATGTCCGCGTCGGACGCGGCGCCGCTCGTCAGCGCGCGCATCGCATACCGCGCCTCGTACTCCTCCGCCACGCCGGCGAGGGCGCCCTGAACGATGCCCGCCGCCAGCTGGCCTTCCTGGCCGCCGTTGCCGCGCTGCTTGACGATCACCGCTGCGGGAACGCCCGCCTCGAGGCTCGCGGTGAACCCCTCGGGGATTACGAACCCTGTGAGCGCCGCCGACCGGTCGAGCGCGTCATCCAGCTCGGCGGCGGAGTAGCGCTCAACCGACAGGCCGTCCACAGCCTCAATGCGCTCGATAAGGCGACGGGCTGCGTCGCCTCCGTCGAGGTCCGCAACGTGCGCTATCCCGCTAAAGGACGCGCCTCCGCCGAACACGCCGTACATCAGCGCGAAGAGCGCGACAGGCAAGGCCAGGCTGAACGCGAGGTCGCCGCGATCGGCGAGGTAGCGCTTGACCTCCAGTACGGCGAAAAAGACGGGCCGGGTCATCAACTAGTCGCGCAGGCGCCTGCCCGTGAGATCGAGGAACACCTGCTCGAGGGTCGTGTGCTCCGGGTCGCCTGTTCCGGCCTTGAGCTCCGCCGGAGTCCCCATGGCGATGATTCGTCCGTTGTCCATAATCCCGATGCGGTCGCAGATGTGATCGGCCTCTTCCATATAGTGCGTGGTGTAGAGCACCGTCATGCCGCCCTGGCGCAGTGCGAGCGTCGTGTCGAAGATGTGGTTCCGCGATTGCGGGTCGATGCCGACCGTGGGCTCGTCCAGGAAGAGCAGGGCAGGGCTGCCCATCAGCGCGACAGCTATGTTGACGCGCCGCTTCATGCCGCCGGAGAAGCGGGACACCGGATCCTTGCCTCTGCTTTCAAGCCCCGCCATCTCGAGGAGCCCGACGGCGCGCGCTTTCGCCTCTCTGCCGCCGAGTCCCGACATTCTCCCGAAGAACACCAGGTTGTCGAACGCTGAGAGTTCCGGATAGAGCGCGACCTCCTGCGGACAGACGCCGATGAGCTTTCGCGCCTCGTCCGCCTCCCGCACGACCGAGCGTCCGCCGATGATCACGTCGCCCAAATCGGGAGCGAGCACCGTGGACAGCATGCGGATTGTCGTCGTCTTCCCGGCCCCGTTCGGTCCGAGCAGGCCGAAGATCTCCTGTTTCCGCAGTGAGAACGAGACGCCGTCGACAGCCTGCACGCCGCCGAACTGCTTGCTCAGCTCCGCCGCTACGAGGACGTCTTCCAATCGAGTCCCAGACCTCGCTAGTGCTGGCGGCCGTCCGAGTACCAGGCGCCCGATCGTTGCGCGCCGCCGGTGTCGGCGGCCTTGCCCCACACCTGCGGGCGAGCCTCCACGCCGTCCCACTCCTTCAGACGCGCTCCGGAGCCTGAGAGCACTGCCTCGACGTCCGGCGTTCGCGGAAGGACGCCCCTGAACGGCCCGCCAATCTCGTCGTACCCGGGGTACATATAGAACTCGCAAGGCAGCACGATGACGCCCGGGTCTTCCTCGTACACGTTCTTGGGCTTGCCGCCGTCCTCCACGACGTCGATCTGCTCGCTCAGCATTCGCCGGAACATAATGACGCCCACGTCGGTAACCCCAAGCCGTTCCGTCGTCCGGTCGCTCACCGGGCCCTGGATCACCCACGCCACCTGGTCCTGGGCTGCGACGTAGTCGCGGACGATGCGTCCGTTCTCGTCGAACAGCGGGCGCTCGTCGAACGGGATCTCGGTCTGCGGCTCTTCGCCTTCGTTGTACTGCCGGTAGTTCGTGATGATGTGCAGCGTGTGGGTGTCGTCGACCGGCACGCGTATCTCCAGGCCGTGGCTCACGCGCAGGATGTTGGGGAAGAGAATGGGGTGGCCGATCGCCCAGTGGTCGTCGGCCTCGGTCTCCTCGCCGACCAGCCGGCGCTTGATGACGCCATAGTCGGTGATCTCGAACCCAATCTTGCGGTGATCGGCGCCTCGCGCACCCATCACCGAGTTCCAGGCGTCGCGCTCTTCGGGCGACTTCATGCGGTTCATCTGCCAGCCGCCCCAGTAGCGGTGCAGCCATTGGAAGTGGAGCGGGTCGAGCGAGTTCTCCTGGCACTGCAGCCAGTTGCACGGCAGCATCACGGCCCAGTTGTCCTTGTGGCCCTCCCATGCGAGGACGTCCCACTTGGGCAGCGCCGGAGCAGGCAAGGGGCCCATGTACACGAATACCAGCCCGCCGAGCTCCTGCACGGGGTAGGACTTGATGCGCACCTTTTCTTTGAATTTCGAGCCTTCCGGCTCCGACGGCTGATCGACGCACTGCCCGTGCTCGTTGAAGACCCATCCGTGGTAGGCGCAGCGGATGCCGTTCTCCTCCGGGACGCCGTAGGAGAGGTTCGCCTTCCGGTGCGCGCAACTCGGCTCGATGCAACCCACCGTCCCCTTGGCGTCGCGGTAGAGCACAAGGTCTTCGCCGAGGAGCCGCGCCTCTTTCGTCGGGTTATCGGCGGTGAGCTGGGCGCTGCCGGCGATAGGATGCCAGTAGCGGCGCATCAGCTCGCCCATCGGCGTTCCGGGCCCCACCTGCGTCAGGCGTTCGTTCTGTTGTTGAGTGAGCATGGCTGTACTCCTTTGAGCAAAGATACTCTTCCCGGGCAGGGCGAGGCAATTCTCCAGCCTGCGAGAACACGGCAGCGGACGTCAATAGCGGCTGCGCAACTGCGGCGTATGCAAGAGTCGACTGTTCAGCGTTGCTGAGCTGGCGGAGCGATAGCGATGGGCGAGCGAGAGCGCCAGACCCCTTAGGGGGAGGGGAGTGATTGGCGTTGCGTGAAACCGGGGAGAGGGCGCCTCTCCCTATCAGAGCGGGCGCGGGAGGCGGGCCGGGGCCTCCCCGAGTCCGTCGGGTGACTCCGGCCCGCGCTCTTCCTAGGTCGACGCCACCGAGGCTGTTTTGAACGTGAAGTTCGGGTCGGTGTAGACCTCCGGGGCCATCCGGGACTCCAGCCCGCGCTTGGAGAGCTCCTCCTCGAACAGCTGCCGGATCCATGGGTCTTCGTTCACGTACTCGATGTTCTCGCCCTCGGCGTTGCCCTGTTCGTCCTCCTCTTTGCCGAGGAATTGCACGGGCGGGTGGAGCGCGAAGTAGCGCGCCGCTTTCTCGCCGAGGTTGAAGTGCTGGTGGAAATACTGGTCGGGAGGCGTAAGCGCGCTCCCCTCATGCCACGGGTAGACGATCTTCTCGCCGCCGTTCTGGGGCCACATCACGGAGAACCCTTCGCCGCCGGGAATGACGATCAGCCGGCCCGGCCCGTGCCGGTGCGCCTTCTTGTACGTTCCTGCGGGGAAGACCGACATATGCGCCGATATTTCGGAATTCGGCACGTACATAGCGATCGACGAACCGCCCGCGCCGCGGCGTCCGGCGGCGGTGAGCTTGTCCCACGCCAGAAGGTCCGGCCAGAAGTTGCCGCTCCATACCGTCGAGCCGACCGCTCCCCACGCGCTGCCGAAGTTCTTCTCGATGTCCTTCGCCTCGGAGAAGAAGTTCTCGTCGGCGTTGTCGAGGATGCTCTTGTTCACGTGGGCGTTGTTCATAAAGAACTCGGGGTCGGGGATCGTGCTCATGGCGATGGGGAGGTAGTTGAAGTAGAGCAGCCGCAACGGAGTGTTGCTCATGTTGCGCAGCTCCGCCCAGGAGTTCCGCGGAATCACGAACACGCTGCGGTCGGAAAACTCGAAGTCCCGCTTGTTGTCGCTGATCTCGCCCCATACCGAGGCGAACCCGCGGCCCGCGAGGACGTACACCATCTCCTCGACGCCGAGCTTGAACGGCTTGAGGCTGCCCCCGGCGGGGATCTCCTGCACGCGGGCCTCGGTAACGCCGCCCATATCGGTGAAGCGCACGAACGCCGTGTCGCACTCGCGGATATCCCAGTACGCCAGTTCGAGCGTCCGGAGGTCTTCGACGTAGCAGTTGGACAGCACGGGCACGCCCTTGTCCGCCTGATCGTCGAGCCAGTTGTCGTGGGTGAAGTAGCTGCGCACCATATGTTCTCTTCTCCTTGCGCTCTGCAGTTGGCGCTCTGCGGTGTTCCGCTACAGGGCGCGGATTTCCGTCATCGAGTCGTCCAGAAATACGCCGTATATCTCGTCGGGGTCGGCCTGCCGGACGTCGCCGGGGGACTCCGGCCCGAACGGCGAGTCGATAATCCGCACGGGGACGACGCCGTTCGCGAGCGGGCCCGCCACCTCGCCTGTGGCGCCGTTCGAGAGCTCCACTTTGTCTCCCGCGTTCAGCGTTTCGGCGCCCATTAGTTGAGCACCTGCTGACCAGCCTCCTTCCGGCGCTCCGCGGCGTCCTCGCCGCCGGAGAAGCCGCGCTGGTTCATAATCGGGCTGTACTTGCTCGCCATTCCCTGACGCTCGAAAGCGAACGCCTGGCCTCCCGCGAGCTCCGCCCGCTTCGACCAGTGCTCCGTGTCCATCCCCAGGTAAGCGTCCCTCTCGGCGTCGCGGAACGTGTTGATGGGGTCGCCGCCGTCCTCGACGATGCGGATCTGCTCCTCCAGCATCCGGCGGAACATAATCACGCCCTTGTCCGAGCGGCCAAGGTGCTCGCCCGTCCGGTCGGCGATGTCGCCCTGCGTAATCCACGCTGCGACGTCCTGTGCGCTGTTCGAGTCGAGTATCTCGAACCGAACGCGCCCGTCCTCCTTCAGCAGGATGAGCGGCGGCTCGAAGAACGGTATCTCTTCATAGGGCTGGTCGGGGTCGTCGGCGGAAGCCTTGGGATGGCACATCACCCACCAGTGTCCGGTGTGCGTGTCGTCGAGAGGCACCCGGATCTGGAAGGAGGGGCCCACGCCCCGCGCGATGCCCGGCTGGTCGCCCGGGTCTTTCCAAGTGTCGAGGGCGACGCCGCTCCCGCCCTGGCGCAGGAAGTAGGGGAACACGATGGGGTGCCCTTGCGCCCATTCCGGGTCTTCATAGCCGCCGCCCTTCACGAGCCGGCGCTTGATGATGCCGTACTGGAACTTGTCGAACCCGATGCGCTGGTTCTCGTAGCGCGGACGCACCTTGTCGCCCTTGCCCGTAACCATCGCGACGTAGTTGCCCCATTCGCCGTGCAGCCACTCGGAGTGCACGGGGTCGAGCGAGTTCTCCTGACACTGCAGCCAGTTGCACGGGAGCTCCGTGTAGCCAATGTCCCGGATGACGCCGTCGAGCGCAAACACGTCCCAGTTCGGCAGCAAGGGCGCAGGCTCCGGCCCAAGGTAGGCGAAGATGAGCCCCGCCTTGACCTGCAGGGGGTACGCGTTGATGCGCACCTTGTCCTTGAACTGGTTGCCGGGCGCCTCGGTCTCCTCGTACGGCTGCTCGAGGCAGCGGCCTGTCTCGTCGAACATCCAGCCGTGGTACGGGCACCGTATCCCGTCATCGGTTGGTATGCCGTACACCATGCCCATGCGCCGGTGCGGGCACCGGTCGGCGACAAGTCCGTAGACTCCCTGGTTGCTCTTGTAGAGGATGAGGTCTTCGCCGAGGATGCGGATCGGCTTCGTCGCGCGGTCGTTCATCTGCGACACCGCTGCGATGGGGTGCCAGTAGCGGCGCATCAGTTCGCCCGTAGGCGTGCCCGGGCCGACCCTCGTCAGGCGATCGTTCTGTTCGGCAGTCAGCATGGCGGTTCAGCTCCTGCGTAAGATTCCGCGTGGGCGGGGTTTCGGAGAGTGTAGCAGAGCGCGGCGGCAGAGGGGCGAATTCAGCGGATGCGCCCGCGGGCCGCCGTCTCCCAGACCGTCTCCAGCGCGCCTCCGCGTACTGCAAACAGGTGTGAGTGAAGGTTCACTGTAGTGTCGTTGTGCCCCGGAACGATCTCGATCTTGTCGCCTGCGCGCAGCTGACGCGCATCGCTGTCGCCGAGCGTAATCACCATATGCTCGTCGGACGCTGATTTCGCCTCGACGCCCTCCATACCGGGAAAGAGCGGCGGCCACTGGTCGGTCGAGACCGTCTTCATTCCCGCGTCGAGCACGGCCCGGTCTTCCGCGACGCGGCTCATCACCGTCGCCAGAACCGTCCCGGAGACTTCGAAATCGGTTGTGGCGCGCCGGTACTGCGCGTCCATCAACACGTACGACCCGGCCTGCAGCTCCGTCATGCCGGGATAGTTGCCCGCAGTCTTGTAGGTTCCGGTTCCTCCGCCGGTTACGATGCCGGCTTCGAGCCCTTCGCGCCGGAGCTGCTCGACCGTCTCGAGCACGGGCCTCATCGCCGCCTCGTCCCTGGCCGCGCGCTCCTCCTCGTCGGGAATGGCCTGCACGTGGCCCGCGTATCCGTGAATGCCCCGGAATTCGAGCCCCGGCGACGACGCGACAGCTTTCGCCAGCGCAATCGCCGGCCCGCCGGGGTCGACTCCGGTGCGGTTATGCCCGGTGTTTACCTCGACGAGCGCGCCGAGCGTTACGCCGAACGCGCGCGCCGCCTCCGCCAAATCCTCCACATTGCGCGCGTCGTCGACGATGACCTTTACGTCGGCGCGGCGGACGAGGGACATCAGCCGCCGCAGTTTCGGCGCGCCCCACAGCTGGTAGGTGACGAGCACATCCGAAACGCCGGCGTCGACCATCACTTCGGCCTCGCCGAGCTTCTGGCAGCACACGCCGATAGCGCCGGCGTCGAGCTGCTTCCGCGCGATAGCCGGCGTCTTGTGGTGCTTGGAGTGCGGGCGCAGATTGACGGGACGCGACGCGAAGTAGTCCGCCATGCGGCGGATGTTCCGCTCCATCGCGTCGAGGTCGATCACGAACGCGGGAGTATCGAGCTCCTCCTTCGGCGTCCCCGGCAGCCAGGTCGATGCGGCGTCCATGGCGGAGGGCTACCGGTACGTGGCGAGCACGCGCTCGATGTCGGCGTGGGCGACGCTTGGCCCGGCTTCCTGCGGCACATACCGCTTGGGGGCGCCGTTGACGTAGCCGCGGCTTGGCTCAATGGGAAGCGTAATCGCCTTGTTCTCCTCGTCGCTCCTGAACACGTTCATCGGGTCGGCGTCGTCCGCCATGAGCCGCATCTGCTCTTTCAGCAGCGTTCTGTACAGAATGATGCCGCGGTCGGACTCCCCGAGCTTCTCGAGGTCGCGCCTCGCGACGGGCCCTTGCGTAATCCACGCCATGTAGTCCTGGTTGAATGTGACGTCCACCACGAACCGCCCCTCGGCGTCCTGCAGCTTCACGTAGTAGTGCGGCACGGGGTTCTGCTCCGGGATTTCGACTCCCGGCGCCGCCCGAAACGTGTACACCGAAATGTGCCGCGTGTGCGTGTCGTCCACGGGAACCCGGAACTGCATCGTGATCTTCTCCGGCGAGCCGACCTGCAGCACGTTCGGGAAAAGGATCGGGTGCCCGACCTTCCACAGGTCGTGCTCTTCGCCGAGCCCTTTCAGCACGCGGCGTTTCACGATGCCGTGCGCGAACACCTCGAACCGTATCTTCTCGTGCGGCGGGGAGATGGGGCGCAGTTCGGACTCCAGCGCGCCGGCAAGCTGCTGCCGGTAGTTGGTGAAGTATGAATGCAGCCATTCGGTGTGCACGGGGTCGAGGGAGTTCTCCTGGCACTGCAGCCAGTTGCAGGGCAGCTCCGTTATGGCGATGTCGCGCGCCGTGTTCTCCGCAACGAGCGGCTCCCACTCCGGCAGCAGCGGCGCCGGCTGCGGGCCCATATACGCGAACACCAGCCCCGCCATCTGCTTCACGGGGTAGCCGGCGATTTTCACTTTCTCCTTGAAGCGTCCGTCCGGGTGGACGGTCTCCTCGAAGGGCTGCTCGATGCACTGGCCGGTCTCGTCCATCATCCAGCCGTGGTACATACAGCGGAGGCCGTGCTCCTCTGGGATGCCGTAGGAGAGATCGACTCTGCGGTGAGGGCAGAAGCGGTCGATGAGTCCGAGCGTTCCGGACTTGTCGCGGTAGAGGACGAGGTCTTCGCCGAACACGCGCACCGGCATTGCGGGGCGCTCCGCAAGCTCGCCCACGGCGGCGATGGGGTGCCAGTAGCGGCGGAGCAGCTCGCCCATAGGAGCGCCGTTCTCCACGCGGGTCAGCAGTTCGTTGTCGCTAACGCTGAGCATGCCCGCAACCTCCAAGGGCCGAATGCCGCGATGGTAGCACCCGCCTCCGCCGCCGGCAAAGCGCGTCAGCGCCGGCAAGCCGCCGGGAGAGCGTCCTCTCCCCAGCGCTGCTATAGTGCGCGATGCCACAGATCCCTAATGCAACCGCGCTCTCTCTTGCGGAGCGCGTGCCGGCATGGGACTCGAAGGGAGGGCGATCGCGCCCTCCTGATGGTCCGGCATGCGCTCGCGCGCTGCACTGAGGGATCTGTGGCAAGACACCTCTCTTCGAGCCACAGGAGGGTTCCTCGTATGCCCGACCCCGCATTGTACGAGGTGGTTGCGGAGCGGTTGCGCACCGGATTCCAAACGTTCCAGAGCCTAGCCAATACGAACGAGGCCGATATACGGCACTTCGTCATCTCTCCTGTTCTCAGCGCCATCGGCTACTCCAAATTCTACCGGCGGCCCGAACAGGGCGTGGGCAGGAACCGCCCTGACGACCTCTGTTTCACCGCTCCGGGCCTCGACAGCACAGGGCCAGCCGCCCTCATCGTTGAAGCCAAGGCCTACAAGGCGGACTTCGACAAGGCGCCTGGCGCGGAATCCCCCGACGGCCAAATCAAGCGCTACCTCCGCCAGCACGGGGCCAGCGGCCCCTCGACCATCGGAATCCTCACCGACGGCATACGGTGGCGCGTCTACCAACGCACCGGCCCTAACCATCTCGATATCAGCCTGCACTCCGAGTACGACCTGTTCAAGCCTCCGCGGTTACAAGAGTTCGTCGACTTCCTCTGCCGTGAATGCGTCGCCGCATCAGGCGCTCCGCGGCGCGCCCGAGGGCCGCTTACGAAGGAGCGCTCGGAGCAGCTTTTCGCGCTTTTTCAGCAAGACCATGACAACCCGCCCTCACCAGGCGCGGCGCTCGAACGTCTCCTCGGAAAAACGCCGGACGCTATCGAAAGCGATCTCCTCAACCATCTGGAACTCGAAGGGGTGCCAAGGGAACACAACCACTACGAGTGGGTCGAGTATGGCTTTGCCAAGGGCGCGCGTATGGACGCGCGTACGGAGAAGACGCAGTCGAACCCTGAAGGCAGCCCGCTCATCGCCGCCGCCGTGCGGTTCAGCGGAACGGGCGCCAAGCTCACCATGCCCCATGTCGCCCTCTGCGCCCGCACGTTCGCCCGCGCAAGCGACTCCGGCGCCAGTGTCGTCTTCGCCTACCGTGCGGCAGGCGCCGACGCAGCAGAGGGTCAGCGTTTCACAGCCCGGCTCGCCGTCTGCGCCGGCGGCAGCGTGACGATGACCGCGCCCTTCGACCCCGAACTGCCTGCGCCATCGGCAAGAACAGGAGCGGAACGCATCCTTGCGCTGCTGACCGAGAGCGCTCCGCTATCTCCTGAGCGACTGCGGGCGCCGCTCGAAGTCGCCCCGCTCCGCCAGCAGTTCTACAGGGATGTCTCGGAGTGGACGAAGCGGCGCGCGAAAGGGAAAAGCCGCACGACGCGCGAAGCAGTGCTGCGCCACCTCATCCGCACGATGTTCGCCTGGATCCTCAAGGAGGACGGCGTCATCCCTACCGAGCTCTTCGAGCAGGCGTTCGCCGAATCCGCCCTCGGCAAGGACAACCGCTACCACCGCGAAATGCTGCGCTTCCTCTTCCATCAGCGCCTCAACGTTCCGGAAGAGCAGCGGGACCCCCACAGCATTCCCTATATCAATGAGGCGATGGATGAAGCGCCGTTCCTCAACGGCTCGCTCTTTCAGGAGCAGGAGGGCGACCTCGACCTCGACATCCCCGACGCCGAGTACTGGCGCGCCGGCGACGAGAGGCCCGGACTCTTCACGATCTTCTCCCGCTACCACTGGACGACCGATGAGCACCGGCCCGGCGAGAGCGAGCAGACGCTCGACCCCGAACTGCTGAGCAACCTCTTCGAACGCCTCATTCTGCCCATCGAAACCCCGGAATTTCTCGACAAGCAGCCGGGGGGCGCCTACTACACCCCGGCGGATGTGACGTCCGAAATGGTGAAGGACGCCCTCGCCGCCGCCGTCCGCAACGCGGCGCCCGCAAGCCTCCGCGACGACGCTCTGCTCACTCTGTTCGGCGACCGCTCCGCGCCGCTGCCCCAAATGAGCGCTGCCGAGAAGCACAGGCTCGCCGCGCGCATCCACGAACTCCGCATCTTCGATCCTGCGGTAGGTCGGGCGCCTTCATCTACGGATGCCTTCTCGCCCTCAAGACCGCTCTCGAAAAGCTGGAGCCGGACAGCGCCGACCCCACCGAACGCATCGTGCGCGAGCAGCTGCACGGGCAGGACATTCACCCGCTGGCGGCGCAGATAACGCGGCTGCGCCTCTTCATCGCGCTCAAGGCCGCCAACCGGGGGAGCGCCAAATCCGGCCCGCTGCCCAACCTCGAGGCGCGTATCGTCTGCGCCGACACCCTCGCAACCTCCGCCGACCCCAACTGGCGGCCCGACCATCCGGGCCAGCTCGACACGGCTGACTCCAAGCTGGTGGACGCCCTGATCGCCGTCGCAGACACGCGGAGGGAGTGGATCGACGCGCACTCGGAGGAGGATAAGCAGCGCGTGCTCCACGCAAACGACATGCGGCGGGAGGAGTTGCATGAGCTGCTCAAAGGCATGGGCGCGCTCGCCAGCGAGGAGCTGCGCAACTTCGCAAACACGCCGATACTTCCTCCGCCGTCGCGCACGCACCACGAGAGCGCCGCCCGCACCGACGCGCGCTTGCTCTTCTACGAGCCGGAGTGGCGCGGATTCGACATCGTCATCGGCAATCCGCCCTACGAGGCGCTCGGCAAGTCAGTGAGCGCGACGCGCAAGCGGATGCTCGCCGAACGCAAAAACTACCGCACTACCGACTGCGGCGACCTCTACACCCTCTTCTGCGAGGCGGCTCTCGCCCTCGCCAAACCGGAGGGCGGCGTCGTAACGCTCATCGTCCCGCTTTCCATTGCGTTCGGGCGGGCGCAGAGCGCCCTACGCAAGGTGTTCGAGAGCCGTTGCGCCGTGCTCAACCTGTGGCATTACGACAACATTCCCGACACTGCTTTCAACGGCACGCCGGTGCTGAAGGCATGGAAGAATTCGCAGCGCGCAACGGTGCTCACGGCGGTGGCCGGCGCGGATGCGCCTTGCGAAGTGCTGACGACAGGCCTGCTGCGCTGGCCTGTCGAAGACCGCAAGGACGTGCTGCAGGTTCGCGATATACAGCGAACCCCGCAGCTCAAGGCGCCGGACATTCGGTTGTCCGGCCAATGGCCGCGCATCGCCAGCGCAAAGGTGCTGGAACTGATCGAGGCGATGATAAGACAGCAAAGGAACGTCGAGAGCTACCAGGCTGCGGAAGGGCCGGAACTGGCGCTTCCGGCAACCGCGAGATACTTCGTCGCGACTGTGCCGCCGGGGGTTGTAGAGCCACGAAACGGAGCTAGCTTCCGTCTGCTCGACCACGACGCGCAAGCGCTTGTGACGGCGGCTGTCAACGGCAACGTCGGGTACGGCTGGTGGCGCATCTTTGGCGATGGATTCCATGTGAACGCATACGAAATTACTTCTATCCCCATACCCGATGCATGGGCGGATAACCCGCAACCGGCTATGGCGATTGGTCGGCAATTGCTCGACGCCATACCTGACTGCATAACCGAGAAGCGCAACGCCGGAGAGGTCTGGCGCAACGTGGACTTCCACACCCACGCGTCGAAGCTTGTCGCCGAGGCCGACCGGCTCTACATCGAGGCGCTAGGGTTGCCCCTGGAGCCGCTGCTCACGCACCTGCAGATAATGCGCTCGAACCGCAGCTGGGACTTCCCGGCGGGGTAGGGGCGGGTGAGCGCGACGGCTCCAGGAACAGCAGGGTAGTGCTCCCGCGCGCGCCTGCGTCGTCGCACTGTTGGCGGTAGGATAGAGCGCGCCGACGACGACCGCGCGCAATCCGCCAGCCGGAGAGAGATCCCTATGCGTCTGGGTTACTTCATGATGCCGCTCCACCCGCCGGGGTCGGACTTCACCGCCACGCTGCGCGACGACCTTCAGCAGATCGTCGCGCTCGACCGCCTCGGCTACGAGGAGGCGTGGATCGGCGAGCACTTCACCGCCCAGTGGGAGAACATCCCCGCTCCCGACCTGTTCATCGCCCAGGCGCTCAGCGTCACCGAACGGATAAAGCTCGGCACCGGCGTCACCTGCATTCCGAACCACACGCCGTTCCACCTCGCGCACCGCATCGCCCAGCTCGACCATATGGCCCAGGGACGTTTCCTCTGGGGAGTAGGCTCCGGCGGATTCATCGGCGATTTCCGCGCCGCCGGCGTCGACCCCGCCACGGGCGAACAGCGCGGCCTCACTCGCGAGTCCGTCGACCTCGTCCTCGAGCTTTGGAAAGACCCGCAGCCCGGCGCGTACAACCACAGACGCTGGCAGTTCAATATTCCCGAACCCGACGACAAGGTCGGGCTGCGCATGCATGTGAAGCCGTACCAGAAGCCGCATCCGCCCATCGCCATGGCCGGCATCTCCGTGAAGTCGGATACGCTCGAGTTCGCCGGCGAGCGCGGGTGGATTCCCATGAGCATCAACTTCGCTCCGCGGCGCGTCCTCAAGACTCACTGGAGCTCAGTGGAGGAGGGCGCCGCCCGGTCGGGACGCGTCGCCGACCGCGGGGAGTGGCGCATCGCCCGCGATATTTTCGTCGCCGAAACGACCAAAGAGGCGCGCCGTGAAGCCCTCGACGGCGTGCTCGCCCGCGACTTCGAGCAGTACTTCCGCCTTCTTATTCCGAAGGGCAGGGGAATGGCCATTCTCAAGGAAGACCCTGATATGCCGGATTCCGACGTGACCTCCGCCTATATGCTCGACAACGTCTGGATCGCCGGCAGCCCGGACGACGTCGTCGCCCAGTTGCGCGCGCTGTCGGAGGAGGTGGGCGGGTTCGGGATGCTGCTCGCTATGGCGCACGAGTGGCGCCCGGAGGGCCCCTGGCGCGAGTCGATGCGGCTCCTCAAGGAGGAGGTCCTCCCCCGGCTCAACGGCGAAGCAACGGGATAACCGACTCGCCGGGGCGCGCAGCGGGCGGAACTGGAGCGGGAGACCGGATTCGAACCGGCGACAGCTTGCTTGGAAGGCAAGAACTCTACCACTGAGCTACTCCCGCCCAGCGCCTCTCATTATACCCGCCCCGGGGGCGACGGGCGCCTCCCTCGCGCGTGCGTCTCGGCGCCGAACAGAACCACCATTACCGCGCCGACCGCCAGCAGACCCGCCACCGTGAGGAACGCGGCGCGGAAGCCCGCCTCGTCGGCAAGCAGCCCGATAAACAGCGGGCCGACTATCTGTCCCGCGCTCTGCGAAAGCGACCACACGCCGAGGAACGCCCCGCGCTTGTCGTCGGGCGCGAGGTCCATCGCGTACACCTGTATCGTTCCCGTCGCCAGGGCCTCGGCCAGCCCGAAGACGAGCACCGACAACGCCGCCGCTCCGAAACTGTTCATCCCCGACATCATCCACACCGCAACGCCTGTGATGACCAGCCCCACGACGAGCGTGCGCTTGCGGCCATACCGATCGTTCGCCATGCCGGCGGGAATCGCCGCAACCAGCGCGAGCACGCCCGACGCCGCGATCAGGTTCCCCACCTGCAGCTCGTCGAGTCCGGCTGCCGCCGTCCCCTGCACCGGGAAGAACGTTCGGAACACGCCCGTGCCCCCGACCACCAGGCTCACCGCGAACGTCCCCGTCGCCAGCGCAAAGAACGCGCGGGTGCGGAACAGCGAGAAGTCGATACGGCGCTTCCCGCCGCGCGTTGCGGACGCGCTCCGCGCCGTGCGCGTGTGGGACTCGCGAATCCAGAAGAGCGTGACGACGATCACCGCCGCCTTGCACGCCGCGATGAAGAGGAACACCGCGTGCAGCTCGAACGCGCCGGCGACGAGTCCCGCCATCACCGGGCCAACGAGCAAGCCTATCCTCGACGAGGTCTGCCGCAGCGCGACAGCCCGTCCGCGGGAGGCGACCTCCGTCTCGTCCGCCATCAGCGCGTTCGAGGCGGTCATCCACACCGAGATTCCGGCGCCGCCGAGTATCTCGAACAGGAAGAACTGCAGGTACGCGTCCGAGAAGAACTGCCCCGTAAGCGCCACGATGTGGATGGCCGCGCCGAGGAGAACGAACGGCTTGCGCCCAAACCGGTCGGTCAGGTAGCCCGTCGCCGCCGCGGTGACTGTTCGGGGCAGCGCGCTCACCGCGGAGACCAGCGCCACGAGCAGGAACGATTCGGTCAGCGAGTATGCGAACAGCGGGCGCGCCAGCCACAACCCGCCTGTCCCGAACCCCCAGAAGAAGAACATGAGGAAGATAGGGAGCGTTCTCGGATTGAGCAGGTCGATGAGGCGGTCGCGCGGGGCGTGGGAAGCCATTGCTGCGATGCTACCACCGCGCCCCGTTACAATCCGAACCTATGGACTCCACGCGCAGCAGCAGCGACGCCATCGGCGCCCGCATCGCCCGGCTCGACTCCACTCCGTCGACGATGGACGCCGCATGGGCGATGGCGGACGAGAACGCCCCACACGGCGCCGTCGTCGTCGCCCGGACGCAGACCGCCGGGCGGGGCCGCTTCTCGCGCCCCTGGGTCTCCGGCGACGACGAATCGCTGCTTCTCTCCGTGCTGCTTCGGCCTCCGCCGGCGGCGGCGGCGCTGCTTAGCCCGGCCGCCGCTCTCGCAGTCGTCGACACGGCGGAAGACGCCGCGGGGGTGCGGTGCGAGATCAAATGGCCCAACGATGTCCTCGCCGGAGGCAGGAAGCTGTGCGGCGTCCTCGTCGAGCTGCGCGCCCGCACCGACGGCGTCGTCGCCGCTGTGATTGGCGTCGGGCTCAACGTCAACCTCGATCTCCGCGCCATCCCCGAGCTGCGCGAGACGGCGACGAGCCTCGCCGAGCAGGCCGGGCGGCGGCTAGACCTGCGCGAGGTCGAGTCGCTCTTCCTTCGGCAGTTCCGCGACCGCTACAGCCAGTGCGTCGACGACGGGCCAGCGCTGCTTGCCGCCTGGGCGGCGCGGCTCTCGACGCTGGGCCGGCGCGTCACCGTGCGTGAACGCGAGGGCGCGGTTACCGGCGTCGCAGAAGGCGTCGACGGCGCCGGGCGCCTCATCGTCCGGCTGGCGTCCGGAGAATGCAGGGCGGTATCGGAGGGCGATGTAACCCTCGCAGTGCAGGGGAGCGATTCGCTACAATAGAGCCAACGCTACGCCTTGCTTCACGCAGCGGCCAGGCGCGGAGCCCATGCGACGCCCCGGCTCCCGACGAGTCTCTGCCCATTCCAAGCCGACCACCGGCTACGTCACCGGACGCCGCATGAGGTTTCCCCAAGAGCACTCCCCCGAACGGCAACGCCGCATCGCCGACATTCGAGCCCGGCTCGAACGCTTCCTCGACCGCCGGGGGTATACGCCTATCTCCACGCCGATGCTCGAATCGACCGACCTCTACCTCAAGAAGTCGGGCGGCGAGCTTGCCGCGCGCATGTATTCGTTCACCGACCCCGGCGGACGCAGGGTGAGCCTGCGTCCCGAGTTCACGTCGTCCGTGGTGCAGTCGTTCGTGAACGGCTCGCTCAAGGGACCGTTCCCCCAGCGTTGGGTCTACTCCGGGCCTGTTTTCCGGTATGAGCCGGGCAGCGGCGGAGGGGAGTTCGAACAGCTCGGCGCGGAGCTCATCGGCTCCGGCGGCGCCAACGCCGACGCCGAGGCGCTTGCTCTCGCCTCTCAGGGACTCTCCGCTCTTGGCGTCGCCGGGCACCGACTGCGCATCGGGCACATGGGCGTCGTCGCATCGATGCTCGACGCGCTCGGGCTCTCGGAGCGCGCGCGCGTGTTCATGATGGGCGGACTCGCGCGGTTGCGCGCCGGCGAGGAGACAGCCGCCGATGTGCGGGAGAGGGCCCTGCGCCTCGGCCTGCTCACGCCCGACAACACTGCGCGCGCGGCGCGCGTCGCACGGGAGCTTCCGCTCGACGACGCGGCTGCTATGGCGCAAGGCTTCGTAGGCGACGGCATGGCCTCGACCACGGGACAGCGCGCCCCCGACGACATCCTCCGGCGCTATCTCAAGAAGCTGCGCGACGTGGGCGCCCCGGAAGTCTTCGACCGCGCGCTCGACTTCAGCGCGAAGCTCGCCGGCATTGCGGGGCCGCCCCAGCGCACTCTCGGCAGAATCGAGCGGCTCGCCGCCCAATTCGCCGTCCCCGCCGCCGTCTTCCAGCCCGTCCGCGACCTCCTTGCAGCGTTGTCCCGCTACGACCTGCGCGGCGTCCCCGTCGTGCTCGACCTCGCGGCGGCGCGGGGGATCGCCTACTACACCGGCGCGGTGTTCGATATCGAGCACTCCCGGATAAAGGGCATCCCTGCCCTCGGAGGCGGAGGCCGGTACGACGGACTCATCGCCGCGCTCGGGGGCCGGCGGCAAACGCCCGCAATGGGGTTCGCCTACGCGCTCGACCGCGTGTCTCAGCTCCTCCCCGCCGGCTTCTCCTCCGACGCCGGCGACGGGCAGCCCCGAGTGCTCGTGACCGCCCAGGAAGCCGCGCTCGACGAGGCCGTCGCAACCGCCGAGCGACTGCGCGCCCAAGGCATCCCGGCGGAGCTCGACCTCGACAGCAAGAGCGACGCCGAGGCCGCCAGGCGCGCGCGGCTCCGCGGAATTCAGACAGTTATACGAGTAGGACAAGATGGCCGCGTCTCCGAACAATCCGCCTAGCCGGCGCAGCGCTCCCGGCGCTGGGCCATTCCCGGCTGCGCTATCCCCGCAAGGGGACGCCGCGCCGCTTGGCCTCCCATCCCGGGGCGACGAGGACTCGCGCGAAGCTACGCGCCTCGTCATTCCGAGCGACGGCGTGATGCACGAGCAGACCCTCGACTTCCTGAGCAGCTGCGGCATGCGCGTCCGCCGGCCCAGCGCCCGAGGCTACACCGGCTCGATCCCTGCGGTGAAAGGCGTCGAGGTCGTCTTCCAGCGCACCGCCGACATCTGCGCGCGTGTCGAGGCGGGCGACGCCGATATCGGACTCGTCGGGTACGACCGCTTCGCCGAATACCAGCTCGACGAGGGCGACAGCCTGCTCGTGATGGACGACCTCGGCTTTGGCCGCTGCGCGCTCGTCGTCGCCGTTCCCAACTCCTGGATCGACGTAGACTCCATGGCCGACCTCGCCGACATCGCCGTCGAATTCCAGGAGAGCGGACGCGAGCTCCGCGTCGCCACCAAGTACCCCACGCTCACCCGCGCGTTCCTCCACCGGCACGACGTCAACTACTTCTCCCTCGCCCTCCTCTCCGGCACGGTAGAGCCTGCGCCGTCCATCGGCTACGCCGACTTCATCGTCGACCTCACGGCCAGCGGCCAGACGCTGCGCGAGAACCACCTGAAGCAACTTGCCGACGGCACGGTGCTGGAGTCCGAGGGCGCGCTGGTCGCGAACCGACGCCTCCTTGCCGCTCGCCCCGAGAGGCTCGAGGCCGCGCGCGACATCATCGAGCGCATCGAGGCCACCGTGCAGGCCGCCGGTTATCTCCGGGTGACCGCCAACATTGCATCGGAGAGCGAGGAGGCCGCCGCCGCCCAGGTGATGCAGCTCGACGCCGCCGTCGGGCTCCACGGCCCCACAGTGGCCCGCGTTTACTCGCCCGACGGTCGCCGCCTCTACTCGGCGACCATCTTCATCGCCAAGAGCGAACTCACCGCGGTCGTCGATCACCTGCGCGCTATCGGCGGGGCGTCGGTGACCGTATCCGGCTCCGACTACGTCTTTGGGCAGGGCAGCAAGAGCTACAGCCGCCTCCTCGCCGCGCTGGGGCTTGCCTGATGCGCGTCGTCCGCGGCGTCGAGGCCGCCCTCGCCGAACTGTCCCGCACTCCCGGTTACACGGAGCCTGTGCTGCCTCCGAACGCTGCGGAGCGCATCGCTCAAGCGTTCGGCAAGCCGCTCACTGCAACGGAAGCAGCGCAGCAGATCGTCGACGATGTCCGCGACGGCGGAGACAGCGCCCTCCGCCGCTACGCCCGACTGCTCGACGGCGCCGACGTCGACCCCATCGAGGCGCCGCGAAGCGCCTGGGAGTCCGCCGCCAACGCCATCGGCGCCGAACTCCGCGGCGCCCTCGAAACCGCAGCCTCGCGCATCCGCGCCTTCCACGAGGCCGCTATGCCCCGCGACTGGTCGGACTCCGGCGCGGGATATGGGCTCCGGAACGTTGCTATTGAGCGCGTCGGGCTGTACGCCCCCGGAGGAACTGCCGCCTACCCCTCGACGGTGCTCATGACTGCGATACCGGCCAAAACAGCCGGCGTAGCCGAGATCGTCCTCTGCACGCCCAACCCCAGCGACGCGACGCTCGCCGCCGCGCTGATCGCCGGCGTCGACCGGGTCTTCCGTGTCGGGGGCGCGCAGGCTGTCGCGGCCATGGCGTTCGGCACGGAAAGCGTCCCGCGCGTCGACAAAATCTGCGGCCCCGGCGGCGTTTTCGTGTCGATAGCCAAGCGTCTGGTGTACGGCCACGTCGATATCGACGGCCTTTACGGCCCCACCGAGACCGTGGTCGTCGCCGACGAGACCGCCGACCCTGCAGTCGCCGCCGCCGACTTGCTGGCGCAGGCCGAACACGACGAGCTCGCATCGCCGGTGCTCGTGACTACGAGCGGCGCCGTCGCCGAGGCGGTCGCGATCGAAGTCGAGCGGCAGCTGTCCGCTCTCGAACGCGAGCGCATCGCGCGGGAGTCTCTCGACCGGCAAGGCGTCATTGCGGTAGTCGACACGGTGGAGCAGGCCATGCAGGCAGCCAACGCCTTCGCGCCCGAGCACCTCTGCCTGCTCGTAGAGAGCCCCGAGCGCTACGTCGCGCAGGCGCGCAACGCCGGCGGCGTGTTCGTCGGCGAGGCCTCGCCCGAGGTTATGGGCGACTACGCCGCAGGGCCGAGCCACGTAATGCCCACAGGAGGCACCGCCCGTTACGCTTCGAGCCTCGGCGTGCACACGTTCCTCAAGCACGTTCCTGTTATCGCGCTGCCCTCCGGCGTCCTGCAGGCGATCGGCCCCGCAGCGGCGGCTATCGCCCGGGCCGAAGGGCTCACCGCCCACGCGAAAGCCGCGGAGTTGCGGCTGGAGGGAAGCCTGTGACCAACCGCAACGCGCTCGATTTCGTTCACCCTCACTGGCGCGACCTCGACCCGTACGAGGCCGCTGACCCGCCGGAGCTCCTTGCCGAGCGCGCAGGAACGACCGAGGCCGACCTCGTAAAGCTCAACGCCAACGAGAACCCTTACGGCCCGTCGCCCAGGACGCTCGAAGCGCTCTCCGATATACGCCGCGTCCACATCTACCCCGATCCCGCGCAGACGGCTATGCGCCAGGCGCTCTCCGACTACGTCGGCGTCGGGCCGCAGCACATCGTCGTGGGGAACGGCAGCGACGAGATCATCGACCTCGTATTCCGGGCAGTGCTGGGCCCCGGCGACATCGTCGTCAACTCCGTGCCCACGTTCGGCATGTACGACGTCACTGCGCGCATCTGCGGCGCCGCCGTCCGCGAAGTCGAACGCGACGCCGGGTTCCGCCTCGACGTCGAGGGCGCGCTCGATGCGGCGCAGTCCGCCAAGATCATCGTTCTCGCGTCGCCCAACAACCCGTCCGGCAACGCTACGCCCCTCGCCGATATCGAACGCTTGCTCTCCTCCAACTGCATCGTCATCGTCGACGAGGCGTACGCCGAGTTCTCGGGCCGCAGCGCCGCTCCGCTCGTGGCGCGCCATCCCAACCTTGTTGTGCTTCGCACGCTCAGCAAGTGGGCAGGGCTCGCAGGGTTGCGCGTCGGCTACGGCATTATGAACGCCGACATTGCCGACGTGCTGATGCGAGGCAAGCCCCCTTACAACGTGTCGCAGGCCGCGGAGGCCGCCCTCCTCGCGTCGCTCGCCGACGCTCCGCTGTTGCAGGAGCGCCTGGCTCTTATCGTTCGCGAGCGCGAGCGCATGGCCTCCGTGCTCGACGAGCTGTCCGGCGTGTCGCCTCTGCCGTCCGAGGCGAACTTCATCCTCTGCCGAATGCCGGAGGGGAAGGGGAGAGCAGTCTACGACGGACTCGCCGCCCGCGGAGTGTCGGTGCGATACTACTCGCGCGGCAAACTTGCCGATTACCTCCGCATCAGCGTCGGCACGCCGGAGCAGACCGACCGCCTCATCGAGGCCCTCCGCGCCGCCCTCCGGGATGCGGAGTAGCCCTATGCAGAAGCGGAGCCCGCTATGACACCCCGCATCGGAACATACAGCCGCACGACCGGCGAGACGAACGTCTCCGTAACCATCGGACTCGACGGGACAGGCGCAGCGTCGGTGGCGACCGGCAACGGCATGCTCGACCACCTGCTGAACCAGATCAGCCGCCACGGACTCATCGACCTGGACGTGAAGGCGGACGGCGACAGCGCCCTGACCGGCTGGCACCACACCGTCGAGGACACCGGCATCGCGCTTGGGCGCGCGTTCGCTCTGGCCGTCGGCGACGGCGCAGGCATCCGCCGAATGGGCCATGCTCTCGTACCTCTCGACGAAACGCTCGCGCAAGTAGCCCTCGACATCAGCGGGCGCGGCTATGCGGTGATCGACCTCGGCGTCTCCGGCGCAACCATCGCCGACCTGCCGGGCGACCTCATCCGCCACTTCCTCGAAGCGTTCGCCATAGAGGCGCGCGTTACGCTCCACGCCCGCGTCCTGGAAGGCGTCAATCCGCACCACAGGGCCGAGGCGTCGTTTAAGGCGCTGGCCAAGGCGATGCGCGACGCCGTCGAACTCGACCCTCGCGCCGCCGGGCAGACGCCCAGCACCAAGGGGACTATCAGCGGGTAAGGCGGCCCGAGCAGGGTAGGCGGGCGCCTAGCTCGTCGGCGAGACGTCAGCCTCGTAAGCCTCAATCACCGGGTTGGCGAGCAGCTTCACGCACATCTCGTCCACCTGGCGGCGCGCCGACGCTTCATCCGGGGCCTCGAGCTCCAGTGTGAGGCATTTGCCGACCCGCACATTCCGCACGCTCCCGAAGCCGAGCGACTTGAGGCTTCCGAGCACCGCGTTTCCCTGCGGATCGTTGACGGTCGGCTTCAGAGCCACCTGCACGCGCGCGGCGAACATCATGACGCCGGCTCCGGCGTCGGCGCCGCGTCATCAGACGCCGATTCCCCGGAGGGCGCCGCCGTCGCAGCGTCCGGCGTCGGCGCTGCGGAATCGGGCGCGCCTGCCCCACAGGCGCCGTCGATGAACAGCGGCCCGTTGTTCCGGTGAGCGGCGACGAACGCATCCATTGCATCCGTGTCCCCGATTTCGACCGTCCGCGTCCAGCCCCACGCCGTAAGCGTCGCCTCTCCGTCGGCGACGCCGGAGTAGGGGTGCGCCACGTAGCATCCCGGGTAGCCCGGCAGGCTCTCGACAAACGACCGGAATTCGGCGAATGCCGACTCTTCGACTGCGCCGTAGTTGAACGCTATTCCGCCCGCTTCGAGGCTCCCCACCACGCTCTCGTCGGGCGCCTGCTCCGCATGGAAGCCCCAGTCCGCCGGTTCAGCGCCGCGCGGCCCTGAGGTCGGCGGAGATTCGCCGCCCGGCTGTATCTCCGCCTCTGTTCCTGCGAACGCGGTTGGAGTAGGCTGCGTTTCGGAAACGGCGGGGGCCCCCGCCGTCGGCGCGAGCGACGGCACGAGGAGTCCCGCGATAAGCGCCAGCGCAATCACGCTCCCGCCCGCCAGATAGAAGCGGCGCTTCCGGTTGCGCCGGCTTTCAGACCGCCGCCGACGCTGCTCGCGGCTGACGGTGCGCCTCGACGGCCTGCGCGCGCGCGCCGCTTGCGACGACTCGGCTTGCGCCTTTGCGTCCGGCCCACCGGATGATTCGGGACTCTGCGAACCTTGCTCGTCGGCCAATCCGCTAACTCCTGTTCAACGTGAGGTGGAGAACGCTTACAGCAGTGGCTGGCCTGTCAGACGTTCGTAGGCTTCCAGGTAGCGCTCGGTCGTCTTCTCGACGATGTCGTCGGGGAGCGCCGGCGCCGGCGGAGTGCGGTCCCAGTCTTTCTGCGTAAGCAGCCAGTCCCGCACGAACTGCTTGTCGAAGTTCGGCTGTGATTTGCCGGGGTTATGGCCGGAGGCGTCCCAGAATCGGCTCGAATCGGGCGTCAGCACCTCGTCGATAAGGATCACTTCGCCGTCCCGCACGCCGAACTCAAACTTCGTGTCCGCGATAATGATGCCCCGCTCCGCCGCAACGTCATGCGCGTGCTGGAACACCGCGAACGACAGCTCTTGCAGCTGCGCGGCAAGCTCTGCGCCGACCATATCTCCGAGCTGCTCGACGCTCACCGGCTCGTCGTGCCCGACTTCCGCTTTGGTCGTGGGCGTGAACATCAGCTGCGGCAGCTTGCTGCCGTCCAGCAGCCCCGGAGGCATCTCGACGCCGAACATTGCGCCTGTTGCGTTGTAGTCCACGAGCGCCGACCCCGTCAGGTACGCGCGGACGACACACTCGGCGTCGATGCGCTCGGCGCGCTTCACCACCATCGACTGGCGCGCAACTTCGGCGGGCAAGTCCTGCAGGGCAGGGTGGCCGGCGAGGCTGCCCAGCGCCTCTGCGTCGTCCGCCATCGCGACGAAGTGGTTAGGCACAATGCCCCCGGTCTGTTCGAACCAGAACTTCGACATCCGCGAGAGCACCTGGCCCTTGTACGGAATGCCGTTGGGCAGCACGACGTCGAACGCCGAGATGCGGTCGGTCGCCACCATCAGCAGCAAGCCGTCCCCCAGGTCGAATGTGTCGCGCACCTTCCCACGGTACAGAATGTTCGGCAGCGGCGTCTCAAGCAATGGCATGCGCGCTCTCCTTCGTCTCAAAGCCTATTCGTCGAAAAGTGTGTCCCGTATGGCGCAGGTAGTAGCCGTAATCGAACATCGCGTCGATCGCTCCTGCGCCGCCTAGCCGCGCCGCAACCTCCGGGTCGCTGCGCACCGATTCGCGGAAGTCTTCCCCGCGGTCCCACGCGCCGAGGGCGTGCCGCTGCACCAGCTCATAGGCGCTCGTGCGGTCGAGCCCGCTCTCCACGAGCGCCAGCAGAACGCGCTCCGAGAAGACGATCCCCCTCGTTAGCTCGAGGTTGCGCATCATATTGTCCGGGAACACCCGCATGCCCTCAACGATGCGCGTGAACGTGTCGAGCATATAGTCGACAGCCAGCGCGGAGTCCGGCAATATCATCCGCTCCGCCGACGAGTGCGAGATGTCGCGCTCGTGCCACAGCGTCACATTGTCGAGCGCCGTCACCACATGGCCCCGCACCAGCCGCGCCAGGCCGCAGATGCGCTCCGACAGCTCCGGGTTGCGCTTGTGCGGCATCGACGACGAGCCTGCGCTCACGAACCCGGGCGTGCCGAACGGCTCCTCGACCTCCCGCACCTCGGTGCGCTGCAGGCCGCGGATCTCCGTCGCGAACTTCTCGAGCGACGCTGCAATTAGGGCGAGCGTCTGCACAAAATGCGCGTGCCGGTCGCGCTGCAGAATCTGGTTCGACACCGGCGCGGGCGCAAGCCCAAGCTGCCCGCACACCGACTCTTCTATCTCAGGCGGAATGCTCGCGTAGCTGCCGACCGGCCCCGAAATCTTGCCCACCGCCACCATCTCGCGGGTCAGCGCAAGCCGCTTGCGATGCCGGCGCATCTCGTCCCACCACAGGGCGAGCTTCAGCCCGAAACTCATCGGCTCCGCATGCACGCCGTGCGAGCGCCCCATACATGGCGTGTCCGAGAACTCTTCGGCTCTCGCCCGTAGCGCCGCCATACATCGCTCGACGCCGGCGTCGATCTCGTCGACCGCCTGCGTCAACTGCAGGCTGAGCGCAGTGTCCTTCACATCGTTCGACGTGAGCCCGTGGTGTATCCACCGGCCCTCGGGCCCCAGGCTGGGCGTGACCGAGCGCGTGAACGACACCAGGTCGTGCCGGGTCTTCTCGAACCAGCTGTCGTACAGCTGCCGGTCGAACCGCGCGCTCCGGATCTTCTCCGCGTCTTCAAGCGGAATTACGCCAAGTTCGGCCCAGGCCGCGCAGGCGGCGACCTCGACTTGCAGCCAGAGATCGAAGTTGTTGTCCTCCGACCATATCGACTTCATCCGCTCGCGTTCATACCGGTAGTACATCAGCAGTCCCCGCGACACTCGTCCAAGTGGGAGTCAACGTAGTCGATCACTGCACGAAAGTCCGACAGTTCGGCGTAGGGCAGGCCCTGCTCGTCGGAGAACCCGGCGAGCCAGGCCCGGGCGAACACGAAATCCGCGCGAAGCGCGGGGCAAGCGTCCGACGCGCTGTCGCCCGCATACACCAGCGGGCCGCCGTACCGCTCCCGGTACTCGTCGAGCGCGCGGCACTTGCAGTTGCCCGGCCACCACTGGCAGCGCTCGTCGGCAAAGTCGTAGCTGAACGAGGGAACGCCGCCGGCATGGCTTGTCGTGACCGCGCGGACGGGAATATCGACGCCGTTTGCAGTAAGGATAGCTTCCACGTAGTAGTCCAGACCGTGACTGACGACCCCAATGACTACGCCGCGCCGCGCGCAGTGCTCCGCAAGCTCCGCGAACCCGGAACGAAGCCCCGCAGCCTCCTGCAGGTACCGGCGCTGTTCGTCGACCGACGCGCGCAGCTGCCGGAACGCGATCTCCTGGTACTCGGCGAGCGAGATCTCCTTGTTCGCAAACCGCTCGCGCACGTCTCTCCAGGGGACGCCACCGTCCGGCTGAAACCGCTCAAGCAGAAGCTGCCCAACGTTCTGCGCAGCGGCAGTATCGTCGAAGTCACAGAGAATTATCATGCGCGGGGCAGGGGCGATAGCCTTCGTTAGCGCTGGCGGAGCCGCTCGCGGTACTGCTCGACCGCCTCACGGATTTTAGCATACTTGACGCCCAGCACCTCCGCCGCGAGCAGCGCCGCGTTCCGCGCTCCCCACGCGCCTACGGCCACCGTCGCCACCGGTATCCCCGGCGGCATCTGCACGATCGAGTACAGCGCATCGACGCCCCCAAGCTCGCTCGAGGCGATAGGCACGCCGATTACCGGCAGCGTCGTGTGCGACGCCACGACGCCGGGCAGCGCCGCCGCGCCCCCCGCCGCCGCGATGAACACCTCGACGCCGCTCTCGGGCGCCGACTTCACATACGCCTCAACCTTCGCGGGGTTGCGATGCGCCGACGCGACAACAAGCTCGCACTCGACGCCAAGCTCGTCGAGCGTCTTGCGGGTGTCTTCCATCACGGGCTGATCCGTTGCGCTGCCGACAATGATGCCAACTTGAGGCACGAGACATCTCCTGGCCGTAAATATCTGAGCGAGTCAGTCAGAGAAGGGTAGAGGGGCGCCCTCCGTACAGTCAACGGCACAGTCAACGGCGCCGGTCAGTCCCTCGCAAAGCTCGCGATGTCCGACCTTACCTGCTTGCCTTCGAACCTGATGGCCTCCGCCGACGCGTAAGCCCTCCGCCGCGCCTCCGGCAGGGACGCTGCTTGCCCCACGACCGTGAACACCCGCCCTCCGTTCGTCACGACCTCGCCGTCGCGCTCCGCCGTCCCCGCGTGGAACACGATGCCGCGCTCCGCCGCATCCTTCAGGCCGCGCGCCGGCTTGCCGGTCTCATAGCCGCCGGGGTAGCCCTGAGACGCCAGCACTACGCCCACGGTCGAGTCGTCCGACCAGCGAAGATCGGTCCGGTCGAGTCCGCCGTCGAGCGCCGCGTCGATCACGTCGAACAAGTCGTTCTGCAGCCGGGGCAGGATGAGCTCCGCCTCCGGATCGCCCAGCCGCGCGTTGAATTCGATGACTGACGGGCCGTCGTCCGTGAGCATAAGTCCGCCGTACAGCACGCCCGTGAAAGGCGCGCCCTGCGCGGCAAGCTCGCGGATGACCGGCTCGATGCACGTTCGCCGGATGCGCTCCTCGAGCGCAGCACCCCACCACGGCGGCGGGCTGTATCCGCCGACGCCGCCGGTGTTCGGCCCGCGGTCGCCGTCGAACGCTCTCTTGTAATCGCACGCGGCGGCCAGCCGCGTAACGTTTACGCCGTCGGTGAAGCAGAAGACGCTGATCTCCTGCCCCACGAGGCAATCCTCCACGACGACGCGCGCGCCAGCCTCGCCAAACGCGCGTGCGACCATTGCGGCGTCCACTGCGGCGAGCGCCTCTTCCAGCGTCCGGGCGACCACGACTCCCTTCCCGGCGGCGAGTCCGTCGGCCTTCACGACTACAGGGGCGCCGTGGGCGCGGATGTAAGCGCTTGCGGCTGCGGGATCGTCAAACGTCTCGAACGGCGCCGTCGGCGCGCCTGCCGCGCGCATCGCCTGCTTGGCGAACGCTTTGCTGCTCTCTATCTGCGCCGCCGCCTGCGTCGGGCCGAAAATTCGCAGCCCCTCGAGCCGGAACCGGTCGACGATGCCTGCCGCCAGCGGGGCCTCCGGCCCCACAATCGTGAGATCGACGCCGTAATCGCGCGCGGCAGCCGCAAGCCCGTCGATCTCCTCCGCGCCTATCGGCAGGTTCACGGCGACGGCGGCTGTCCCGGCGTTGCCGGGGGCAGCGAACAGCTCCGGTCTGCGCGGGCTCTGCGCGAGCTTCCACAGAATGGCGTGCTCTCGCGCTCCGGCGCCCACGACGAGCGCTCTCATCGCGGGCTTACTCCCATTCGATGGTGCCCGGCGGCTTGCTCGTTATGTCGTACACCACCCTGTTCACGCTGGGGACCTCGTTCACGATCCGGTTCGAAATTCGGGCCAGCATCTCATACGGCAGACGCGCCCAGTCCGCCGTCATTGCGTCCTCGCTGGTAACGGCCCGCAACGCGACAACGTGCTGGTACGTGCGCTGATCGCCCATCACTCCAACGGTGCGCGTATCGGTCAGCACCGCGAAGCTCTGCCACAGCTTGTCGTACAGGCCGTCAGCCTTGATCTCGTCCATCACTATCCAGTCGGCGGCGCGCAGCGCCTCCAGCTTCTCGAACGTAACGTCGCCAATCACCCGAATGGCGAGCCCGGGGCCGGGGAACGGCTGACGGTTCAGTATCTCCGGCGGGAGCCCCAGCTCGGCCCCGGCCTCCCGCACTTCATCCTTGAACAGGTAGCGCAGCGGCTCCACCAGCTTCAGCTTCATCCGCTCGGGGAGCCCCCCCACGTTGTGGTGAGTCTTGATCTTGTGCGAGGCCGACGACTCCGCCGTCTGGCTCTCGATCACGTCCGGATACAGCGTGCCCTGCGCCAGGAAGTCGACGGTGCCGATCGCCCCGGCCTGCTCCTCGAACACGTTGATGAACTCGGCCCCGATGATCCGCCGCTTCTGCTCCGGATCGACGACTCCCGCAAGCGCAGAGAGAAACCGCTCCGCCGCGTCGACGTACACCAGGTTCAGGCCAATGTTGCGCGCGAACACGTCGCGCACGCGCTCCGGCTCCTCCCGGCGCAAGAGTCCGTTGTTCACGAATATGCACGTCAGCTGGTCGCCAATCGCCTCGTGCGCCAGCTTCGCCGTAACTGCGGAGTCCACCCCTCCGGACAGCGCGCAGATGACCCGGCCGCCGCCTACTTGCTCGCGGATGCGCCGGATGCTCTCTGCGACGAAGTTCCCCGGCGTCCACGATCCCGACGCTCCGCACGCCCGGTACACGAAATTGCGCAGCACGCGCGATCCCTGCGGGGTGTGCGCCACTTCGGGGTGAAACTGAATGCCGTACACCCCGGCGTCGTTCGCCATCGCCGCGATCGGCGAGTTCTCGCTGTACGCGATCGCGCGGAAGCCCGGCGGCAGCGCGTCGATACGATCGCCGTGGCTCATCCACACCGGGCTCTCGTCGTCGAGCCCCTCGAACAGCACGCTGGGGTCGTTCCGGTGGACTACTGCGAAGCCGTACTCCCGCTGAGCCGCCCGCGCCACGACGCCCCCCAGCTGATGCGCGATCAGCTGCATGCCGTAACAGATACCGAGCACCGGCACTCCGGCTTCGAACACCCACGGCTGCGCCAGCGGCGCGCCCTCTTCGTACACCGACGCCGGGCCGCCGGACAGGATGACGCCTTTCAGGTCGAGCCCGTCCACCGCCTCCCGCGGAGCGTCCGGCGGAATGATCTCGCAGTACACGTTCTGCTCGCGGACGCGCCGGGCTATCAGCCGGCTGTACTGGGAGCCGTAGTCGATAACGGCGATGGCTTCCGCGCCTACTCTCGCCGGAGCGTCCTTGCCGCCGTCGCTCCTGCGCGAGCCTTCGTGCTCCTGGGCTATCTCCAGGTACGTCGAGACTTCGACGTCGCCGCTCGTCGCAACCCTGTGCGAGGCTGCGGCGGGCGGCTGAGCATGGTCGTCGGGCATATCCTCTAGTCTCCCTCGAGCCGCCGCTCTGAGGGGCGGCGGGCGAGTAGTGCAGGGGAGGGGCTCCTAGTATCCGCCGCCGCGCCGCTCAAGGCAACCGCGCATTGTTATACTTGACCCCGCCGCGCCGGTCGGTCAGCTATGCCGCGAGTCATCGACAACCCCAACAATCGCTCCGTCGCTTCCATCCTGCTCCGCGAGAGCGGAGTCGTCGCATACCCCACCGACACTGTCTACGGACTCGGCGCCGCAGTCTTCAACTACGCCGCAGTCTCGTCCCTTTTCGTCATCAAGGGGCGGAGCCGCGACCAGGGCGTCCCTGTTCTCATCGCTTCCGAGTCCCAGCTCCACGAAGTGGCCTCGGAAGTCTCCGACGACGCCTACGCGCTCGCCAAGGCCTTCTGGCCCGGCGCCCTCACCCTTGTTATGCCGCGGCGCCGCGATATGCCCGCCCTCGTCGCCGGCGGAGGCGCGACCATCGCCGTCCGGCTCCCCGACCATCCCTGCCCGCAAGCCCTCATCCAGGCCCTTGGCGCGCCCATCACCGGCACCAGCGCCAACCGCCACGACGGCCCCGAACCGACTTCCGCGGACGAAGTCCAGCGGCAGCTGGGCAGCCGCCTCAGCCTCATCCTCGACGGCGGACCAAGCCCGCGGTCCGTCCCTTCCACGATCGTCGACGCTACCGCGGCGCCCGCCAGAGTCTTGCGCCTCGGCGCCATTACGATTGAGGAACTGCAGAACGTCTGCGCCGTCGTCGGGCCGGAGCCCTCGCCCGACAGAAAGTAGCCTCGATGCCTCCAAGCGAGCTTCCCGACCTCCTCGATCCTCATGCGCTCATCGTCGAGCAAGCGTTGCGCGCAAGCTTCGCCCTGGCCCCCGCCCCCGACATCCCGCTCTATCGAATGATGCAGCACCAGCTCGGATGGGTCGATCAGGCCGGCGAGGAGCGCAACGCGCAACAGCCGCGCCTGCTCGGCAGCCTCTGCATCGAGGCGCACAACGCGCTCGCGCCGGACGAGCCGCCTCGCGCCGCGCCCGCCGCCTCCGCCATCGAGCTGTTCCGCGAGTCCGTCCGCGTCCACGAGGATATGCAGACCGCCGCCCAGCAGCGCGCCGGGCAGGAAGCCGTCTGGTGGGTGTGGGGCCCCGCGCAGGCGATCAACGTCGGCGACGGGCTCCACGCCCTCGCCCTGCTCACGCTGATGCGCGCAAAGGACGACCTCGGCGCCGACGGCGCCCTCGCCGCCACCGCGGTTCTCGACGACGCGGCTCTCCAATACTATGAGGGCCAATTCCTCGACCTGCAGATGCAGGAGCGGGTCGATGTCACCGAGACGCAGCACGAGCGCATGGCGCGCAGCAAGCACGGCGCGCTCTTCGGCGGCGCGCTCGCCCTCGGCGCCGTCTGCGCGGGCGCCGGCGACGAAACCGTCGGCGCCTGGCGCGACGCAGGAGTCGCCATCGGCGCGGGAGCGCTGATAGCGGCGGAAGCCCGCGTCTTCTGGGGCGACGACGCAGGCGACGACGCAGGGCGCGCCCTCAACAAGAGCAAGCTCTACCCCGTCGTCGCCGCCCTCGCCGGCGGCAGCCTCGCCCAGAAGCGCGAACTCGGCGCCTACTACTTCAAGCGCGTCATCGAACCCGGCGACCTCGACGGCATCCGGAGCATCCTCGACGCCGCCGGCGCCCGCGACAAGACGGCCCAGGCCGTCGAGTCCGCGCGCAATAGCGCCCTGGAGACGATAGAAGCCGCGGGCGCAGACTCCTCCGTCCTGCAGCGCTGGCAGACCATTACCGACGCCCTGGTCTGCATGCCATGACGAAGATGACCATCCACGACGTCGACTGGCAGGGCAAGCGCGCCCTCGTACGCGTCGATTTCAACGTTCCGTTCGAGCGGGGCGGCGCGCGCATCTCCGACGACATCCGCATCCGCGAGGCGCTCCCCACCATCCAGCATTTGCGCGGCGCCGGCGCCTCCGTCGTCCTCTGCACCCACCTCGGACGCCCCGGCGGCAAGCCCGCCCCCGACCTCGAACTCGGACCCGTCGCCCAGCGCCTCTCCGAACTCCTTGGCGCTCCCGCCGCCTATATCCACGACGCGCCCGGCGACGAGGCCCGGCAAGCAGCCGCCGCGCTCGCGCCCGGCGATGTGCTGCTCGTCGAGAACATCCGGTTCTGGCCCGGCGAAGAGGCGAACGACGCCGGGTTCGCCGCAGCCCTTGCGGCGCTGGCCGACGTGTACGTGAACGACGCATTCGGCGCCGCGCACCGCGCCCACGCCTCCACCGAGGGCGTGGCCCGCTTCCTGCCAGCCGTCGCCGGCCTCCTGATGGAGAAGGAGGTCGCGTTCCTCGGAAGCGTCCTGCACAACCCCAGCCGTCCGCTCGCGGCTCTCCTCGGCGGCGCCAAGGTGAGCGACAAGCTCAAGGTGATCGACCGGCTCATCGGCCACGCCGACGAGCTGTTCGTCGGCGGCGGGATGGCGGCGACGTTCCTCAAGGCAAAAGGCTGCGAAATCGGCGCCTCGCTCGTAGAGGAAGAGCTCGTCGGCTTCTGCGCGGAGACGCTGGCAAGGGCCGAGAACGCAGGCTCGGCCATTAATTTGCCCGCAGACGTAGTCGTCGCCGACAAAATCGAGCCCGGCGCCGCTGCTTCCGTCGCTCCGGCCAACCAGTCGCCCCCGGGCATGATGATCCTCGACATCGGCCCCGCAACCGCCGCCGACTACGCCAGGCGCCTCGCCGCAATGGGCTCCGTCGTCTGGAACGGCCCCATGGGCGTCTTCGAAGTCCCCCCGTTCGACCAGGGAACGCGGGCTGTCGCCGGGGCGCTCGCCGCAAGCGAAGCCGTTACGGTCATCGGCGGCGGGTCGACCGCAGAGGCTGTCGGCGCTCTCGGGCTAGCGGAGAAGATGTCGCACGTCTCCACCGGCGGCGGCGCTTCCCTCGAATTCCTCGAAGGCAAGGAACTTCCCGGCGTCGCCGCGCTGAACGACAGGTGACGCCATGACTGCAGGCGCTATGCGCACCCCCCTCGTAGGCGGCAACTGGAAGATGAACCCCCCGGACGTCGCAGATGCGGCGCGCCTCGCCTCCGCGATCAGAACGGCCACGGAGGACATCTCCGGCGCCGCGCGTCTCGTCTGCCCTCCGTTCGTCGCCTTGGCCGCAGTGGCGGAAGTCGTGCGCGGCTCCGGCGTCGGCGTCGGCGCGCAGAATATGCACCCCGAAGCGAAGGGCGCCTTTACCGGCGAGATCGCCGTCTCGATGCTGCGCGAGCTCTGCTCCCACGCCGTCATCGGGCACTCCGAGCGCCGCCATCTCTTCGGCGAAACCGACGCGTTCATCAACGCCAAGGCGAAGGCGGCCCTCGGCGCGGGGATCACGCCCATCCTCTGCGTCGGCGAAACGCTCGCCGAGCGCGAGGCGGGCAGGGCGGAGGCCGTCGTGGCGGCCCAGCTGCAGAACGGGCTCGACGGCGTCCCTGCCGCCGAAGTCGTCGTCGCCTACGAACCCGTCTGGGCTATCGGGACGGGACTCGCCGCAACGCCTGCGACGGCCCAGGAGATGATCGCCTTCGCGCGCCGCACTATCGAGCGCATCGACAGCCCCGGCGCAGCAGCAGCCGCGCTCATCCTCTACGGAGGAAGCGTGAACCCGGCCAACGCCGGCGAACTCGCAGCCCAGCCCGACATCGACGGCGCCCTCGTGGGAGGCGCAAGCCTCGTCGCCGACGATTTCGCAGCCATCGTCCGCGACTTCGCCGCACGAAGCGGGGGCGGGTAGCCCCGGCGTCCCGCCCCGCAGTCCGCCGGTGGACAATTCGCAGCGAGTCCTCTTCATCGCCGGGCCGACCGCCGCCGGCAAGACCGACGCCGCCGTAGAACTCGCCTCGCTCGCCTCTATCGAAGTCGTCAACGCCGACAGCCGGCAGGTCTACCGGGGAATGTCCATCGGCGCCGCGAAACCCTCCGCCGAAGCGCAAGCAGCCGTCCGCCACCGCCTGCTCGACGTAGCCGCCCCCGATGAGCCCTTCAGCCTCGCCGCCTTTCTCGCCCTCGCGCGCGCCGCCATCGAGGAGATCGCCGCGCGCGGAAAAACGCCGGTCGTCGTTGGCGGCTCCGGGCAGTACGTGTGGGGACTCGGAGAGGGGTGGCGGCCTCCGCCTGCGCCTCCCAATCACGCGCTGCGGCGGGAGTTGGAGGCGCTCGCAGAGCGCGAAGGCGCCGGCGCGCTCCACCAGCGTCTCCGCGCAGTCGACCCAACGGCGGCGGACGCTATCGATCCGCGCAACGTCCGGCGCGTCGCTCGCGCTATCGAAGTGTACGAGGTCACCGGCGCGCCGTTCTCGCTGCAGCGCCGGAAGACTGCTCCCGGGTTCACGCCGCTCGTCCTCGGTCTGCGCCCCGCAACCCGCGCGGAGCTCCACCGCCGCATCGATGCGCGCGTCGATGCGATGCTCGCGAGCGGCTGGCTCGACGAAGTTCGCGCGCTGCTCGACGCGGGGTACGCTCCGGAACTGCCGGCCTTCTCCGCAGCAGGCTACCGGGAGCTCGCCGCCCATCTCGCGGGCGCGCTCGGCCTCGACGAGGCAGTCGCCCGGACGAAGCACGCGACTCACCGGCTCGCCCGCGCGCAGGGCGCCTGGTTCAAGGCGGGAGACCCGCGCATCGCCTGGAGCAGCGACACCGCCGCCCTCGTCGAGAGCGCGCTGGCGGCCCTCCGCACTTGACGCGCCGCGTGCGCTCGTAGGAACCTAGCCCCGCTCCTCCGCAACTCGGCGAGAGGAGAGACCACCCACAAGAGAGCAGGTGACATGGCAGGCTATCTCGACCCCAACGACCCGATCGTGCAGGCGTTCGCCGTCCTCGGAACCACGCCCGTGAGCGACGCAATGGACCGGCTAGGACTCATCGGCCAGTGCCTCGGCATCAAGCCCGTCGACCGCGACTTCACCCTCTGCGGACGCGCCCACACCGTCCGCAACGAGCCGATGACCGCCGGACACAAGGGCGAAAGCGTCGGCGACTACATCGACGAGGTCAAGGCCGGCGAGGTCGTCGTTATCGACAACGGCGGGCGCCTCGACGCCACCGTCTGGGGCGACATCCTCACCATCATGGCCGACCGCAACAACCTCGGCGGCACCGTCATCCACGGCGTCTGCCGCGACTCCAATCGCGCGCTCAAACTCAACTACCCCATCTTCTCCCGCGGGACGTATATGCGCACCGGCAAAGACCGCGTCCGCGCCGACGCCTACCAGGAGCCCGTCTCCCTCGGCGAGGTGCGCGTCCTCCCCGGCGATCTCCTCCTCGGCGACGGCGACGGCGTGCTCGTCATCGCCCGCGAACACGAGGAGGCTGTCCTCAAAGCCGCCCAGGAGATCGACGCCGCCGAAGAGCGCATCCGCAACGAAATCATGCAGGGCAGCCGCCTCGACGCCGCCCGCCAGAAGTTCCAGTACCACTCCCTGCAAAGCCGGGCATAGGGAGACAGTACGAGGGCAAGCCCCTCAGTGAGCGTCGTTATCGCCTGGAACAAGAGCGCCTGGGATTAGACGAACAGGGCGAGGACGAGGGGCAGAGCGTTACGTCCGCGGGGGGCTTGCCTCTCCTTCGCTAAGCGGGGAGGGCAAGCCCCCACTTGACCGCCCACCGCGGGCGCGGCTACCGTTGCGCCTAACGCATCCATCATCCCCACTGGAGGGCGATCTCGCTATGCAGACGGCAATCCCCTGTGTGTTTATGCGCGGCGGCACGTCGCGCGGCCCCTACTTCCTCGCTTCCGACCTCCCCGCTGACCCCGAAACCCGCGACAAGGTGCTCCTCGCCGTGATGGGCTCGCCCGACGACCGCCAGATCGACGGACTCGGCGGCGCCGACCCCCTCACCAGCAAGGTCGCCATCGTCGGCCCCCCAACCCGCGAAGACTGCGATGTCGACTACCTGTTCGCCCAGGTCGTCGTCAACGAGGCCGTCGTCGACGTCAGCCCCAACTGCGGCAATATGCTCGCCGGCATCGGCCCCTTCGCCATCGAACACGGACTCCTCCCCGCAGCCAACGGCGAAACCGTCGTCCGCATCCATATGGTCAACTCCGGCGACAGGGCCATTGCCCGCGTTATGACCCCGGGCGGGCAGGTCGAGTACCAGGGCGGCGCCCGCATCGACGGCGTCCCCGGCACAGCCGCCCCGATTATGATCGACGTCGAGGACACCGCAGGCTCCTTCTGCGGCGCGCTCTTCCCCACCGGCAACCGCATCGACGTCATCGACGGCGTTGAGTGCTCACTGATGGACAACGGCATGCCGGTCGTCGCAATGCGCGCCGCCGACCTCGGACGCTCCGGCTACGAGTCCCGCGACGCCCTCAACGCCGACACGGAACTGAAGGAGCGCATCGAGAGCATCCGCCTCCAAGCCGGCCATCTCATGAACCTCGGCGACGTAACCGACAACGTCGTCCCCAAGATGTTCCTGCTCGCGCCGCCCGCCGCCGGAGGCGCCATCTGCACCCGCTCCTACATTCCAAAGGTCGCCCACGCCTCCATCGGCGTCCTCGCCGCGCTCACCGTCGCAACCGCCGCCGTCTTCCCCGGCACGACCGCCTACGACCTTGCGGCGCGGCCCGAGGGCAGCCGCAAGATGCTGATGCTCGAACATCCCACGGGCGACTACGGCGTCGAGCTCGAACTGGGCGGCTCGGAATCCGATCCCGTCATCGAGCGCGCCGCTATGCTCCGCACCGCCCGCAAACTGATGGAAGGCTCCGTCTACGTGCCGGCGAACGTGTGGGAGGGCAACCTCGCCCTCGCGGAGGCAAGAGCGTAATGACCGAGCGCGAGATCCGCACTATCCCCGGCCCCGACCCCAACCCCAAGAAGCCGGACGTCGAGCTTCCCCCCAACTCCTGCGACGCCCACTGCCATATCTTCGGCCCCGGCGACGTGTTCCCTTATCACCCCGACCGCTCCTACACCCCGCCGGACGCCCCCAAAGAGGCGCTCGCCGCCCTCCATGCGCATCTCGGCATCGAGCGCGCCGTCATCGTCCACGCCAGCTGCCACGGCGTCTATATGGACGCCACTCTCGACGCTATCGCCGCGTCCGGCGGACGCTACCGCGGCACCTCCATCGTCGCGCCCGACATCACGGACGCCGAACTTGCACGCTACCACGACGGCGGCATCCGGGCCGTTCGCTTCAACTTCGTCAGGCACCTCGAGAGCGTTCCCGACCCTGACGACGTTCGCCGCATGGCCGACCGCATCGCGCCGATGGGCTGGCACCTCGTCGTTCACCTCGACGCCGAGGACATCGTCGAACTGTCGCCGCTCCTGCTCGGCCTGCCCGTGCCGTTCGTCATCGACCATATGGGCCGCGTCAAGGCGGGCGAGGGCCTCGAGCAGCCGGCGTTCCGCCAACTCCTGAGCCTTATGGCCAACGAACAGGCGTGGGTGAAGATATGCGGCGGCGAACGCGTCTCGACCGACGGCCCGCCCTTCACCGACGCCGTCCCGTTCGCGCAGGCCCTCATCGCCGCCGCTCCTGACCGCGTGCTGTGGGGCACCGACTTCCCTCACCCGAACGTGCGGCATATGCCCAACGACGGCCACCTGGTCGACCTGTTCGCCCTCTACGCCCCCGACCCGGCCGCGCAGCGCCAAATCCTCGTCGACAACCCGGACAAGCTCTACTTCAACGACTAGGCTTCGCGCACCCGCCCGCAGGCTCCTCCTCCCCAGGCAGTCTGCGGGAACTCCCCAGGGAGTCTACGAGAGAGGTTCCCCAGGGGGTCTGGGGGAGCGAACGCTCTCCCAGTTGCGCCCCGACAACCAAGGGGGTCTGGGGGAGCGGACGCTCTCCCAGTTGCGCCCCGACAACCAAGGGGGTCTGGGGGAGCGGACGCTCTCCCAGTTGCGCCCCGACAACCAAGGGGGTCTGGGGGAGCGGACGCTCTCCCAGTTGCGCCCCGACAACCAGCGGGTGGGGAAGCATAGCGGCATAGCGTATCCTAAACCCATGAGGATCACGCGCCGACGACAGACCCCGCTCCCTGCGCTGGCCGTCGTGCGCGTCGTGTGGCTCGCTCTCAGCGTCCTGTTCCTCGCCGTGGGAATGGCCGCTCCCGCTCTCGCGCAGTCCCGCCAGGCCGACATCGTCCGAATCGACGCGATCATCAGCCCCATCACTGAGCGCTACCTTGAACGCGCCATCGATGAAGCCGACCGCAGCGGCAGCGCCGTCGTTGTCGTAACCCTCGACACCCCGGGAGGCCTGCTCAGCGCTACCCGCGACATGGTCGCGGACATCCTCGCATCCCCAGTCCCAATCGTCGTCTACGTCTCTCCGAGCGGAGGCCGCGCGGCGTCCGCCGGAACGTTCATCACCGCAGCCGCCCATGTAGCCGCAATGGCCCCCGGCACGAACATCGGCGCAGCTAGCCCCGTCGGCGGACAAGGCGAGGAGCTCGGCGAGACGCTGAAGAGTAAGGCGTTCCAGGACGCCGCCGCCGAAATGCGGGCCATAGCAGAAGTCCGCAACCGCCCGGTCGGCCCTCTCGAAGCCACTGTGCTCGAGGCGAAGTCCTACACCGCAAGCGAGGCCCTCGAGCTCGGCGTCGTCGATTACGTCGCGGGCAATATCGACGAACTGCTGCAGCTCATCGACGGCGCCGAGGTGGTCGTGACGGAGAACGGCGAGGAGCGCTCCGTTACGCTGTCGACCATGGGCCTGTCGCAGCGCGAGCTCTCGATGGGGCTGTTCGACCGCCTGCTCTCCTTCGTCGCAGATCCTAATGTGTCGTACCTGTTGATATCCCTCGGCGCGCTCGGCCTGTTCGTCGAACTTTGGAGTCCCGGGCTCGTCTTCCCCGGCGTTGTCGGCGCTGTCTTTCTCGTCGTCGGGCTGATGGCGCTTGGAAGCCTGCCCGGCAACTGGGCCGGCGTCGCCCTCATCCTCCTCGCGTTCATCCTCATCAGCATCGAGTTCTTTATCGACGGATTCGGTCTGTTCGGCATCCTTGGCGTCGTGTGTCTTGTGCTCGGCGGGGTGCTGCTCTTCTGGCACTTTGGCGCGCCCTCGCCGGTGTTGCCGGCCATCGCCGTCAGCCCGTGGGCGCTCGCGCCGGTGGCGGGAGTCGTTGGGATCGGCGTTATTATGTTCGGCAGGGAAGCCGCGCTCTACCGGCGCGCGCAGCGCGGCGCTCCGATACCGGAGCCTGCCGAAATAGGTATGACCGGCACAGTGACCGCCGCTATCCCCCCCGGCGGCACAGGAAAGGTGCGCGTGCGCGGCGAGACATGGAACGCTCGGGCGATCGGCGGCGCCCGCATCGAGCGCGGGGCGGTCGTGCTCGTGCGCGCCGAGAACGGCGCCATTCTCGAGGTCGAACCCGCCGCCGGGCCGCAGCAAGGAACAACCTAACCGGCAAAGAGGTGATCTTATGGCCAACTGGGGCATCAATATCGTTAAGCAGTACCAGCGCATCGTTGTGTTTTCGTTCGGAACGTACACGGGCACGCGCGGCCCCGGCATACGGTGGCTTTGGCCGTTCATCAACAATGGAACCAGCACCGTCGACCTCCGCGAGGTGCCTGTGCCCATCCCCCGTCAAACCAGCATCACCCGCGACAACGCGCCGATTGACATCGACTTCTTCGTCTATATGCGCGTGATGGAAGGCCGCACGCAGGACACTATCCTGAATGTCAGCGACTTCGGCGCCGCAGCGCAGGCCCTCGCGATGACCACCCTCCGCGCCGTCGTAGGCGAGATGGACCTCGACGACGTGCTCTCCAAGCGCGAGCGCATCAACTCCCAGCTACAGGCCAAACTCGACGAAGTTACAGAGAACTGGGGCGTCAAGGTGACGCGCGTCGAGATCAAGGAGGTCGAACCTCCGCGGGACGTCCAGGAAGCGATGAACCGCCAGCTCTCTGCAGAACGAACCCGCCGCGCAGCCGTAACCGAAGCCGAAGGCGAGCGGGACGCCCAAATCAACCGCGCTGAAGGCGAGCGGCAGGCGCAGGTGCTCCGCGCCGAGGGCGCAAAGCAGGCCGCTATCCTCGAGGCCGAAGGCGACCGCCAAGCCGCCATCCTCCGCGCCGAAGGCTTCAGCCTCGGTATGGAGCGCATCAACGAGGCCGCAATGCAGGCTGATCCCCGCACGATGAGCCTCCAGTACTTCGATACGCTCAAGGACATTGGCGGCAGCCCCTCCACTAAGTGGATCTTCCCCCTCGAGTTCACTTCCATGCTCGAGCCGTTCCTGCAGGGCAGGAGCGCCCGCGCCAGCGACGACGGCGACAACGCTTAGCAGCTACACTCGGCATGGGCGATTTCTGCAGCGCGCAATCACCCTGGGGACGGGCGCGGCTCATCCGTCCCTTGGGCGCCCTCGTTGCACTCCTGGCGCTGAGCGCGGCTTGCTCCGCCGGCGCCGCGCCGTCGTCCACGCCGCAGCTCACGCCGGAGCAGGCCCGCGACCATGCCGCCGCCGCAATGCGGGCGCTATCCTCCGCTCACTTCACTGTGCTGCACGAAGAGGGCGGGACCGACCTCGGGTTTGGCCTGCTCACCAAGGCCAAAGGCGACGGGCTCTTTCCCGACAAGGCGTCGTTCGTCGCCACCGCCATCGCAGAACAGTTCGGCGGCGTTACTCTGGAGTTCGACATCATCCAGCACGGCGACGACACGTATCTCCGCGACCGCATCAGCAACCGATGGCAGGCCCTCCCTCCGGATACGCTGCTCATCAGCTTCGCCGGAGTCAATGACGCTATCGCCGACGCTATCGCCGCCATCGACAACCCCGCGCTGCCCGACAGCAATAGCAGCGAGGCCGACGAACCCCTCCTGCTCGAAGGGGCTATCGAGGCGACTGCGCTCGCCGGCCTGGTTCCGTCAGCCCCCGCTGGAAACTTTCTCGATCTGCAAGTCTGGCTCGGGCGCGAGGATTTCCTCGTCCGCCGAGTGACGATGACCGGCATTCTGCTGGAGGGAGACCCGCCCTCCATGACCCGCTTCCTGGAGCTCTCCGAGTACAACAAGCCGGTAACCGTCGAGCCGCCAATCTAGAATGGCCCGCATGAAGACGCCCGCGACGACCCGGAGGATCTCCCCCGGCGCGACCCTGGCTGTAGTCTGCGCCGGGGTTTTCCTTGCGTCTCTCGACCAGACTTCAGTAGTCACCGCCCTTCCGGCGATTATGATCGACCTCGGCGTCGCGATCGACCGCATCGACGACCTCGCGTGGGTTGTGACCGCTTATCTCCTCGGGTTCACCGTAGCGATGCCGCTGTTGGGCCGGGTAGGGGACATCTACGGCTATCGCCGTCTGTACTTGGGCGCCATGCTGCTGTTCGGCGCAGGGTCGGCGCTTGTGGCGCTCTCTCCCGCTCTCGGTTGGTTAGTGGCCGCCCGGGTTGTGCAGGCTATCGGCGGCGGCGCGCTCGTGCCCGCGGCAATCGCGCTCGCAAGCGAGGGGCTGCCCGCCGTCCGACGGCCTGTCGTGTTTGGCGTCATCGGCGCCGCGGCGGAGGCCGGCGGCGTAATGGGCCCGCTCTATGGCGGCGCAATCGTCGAGTGGTTCGGCTGGCGATGGGTCTTCTGGTCGAACCTTCCTGTAGTCGGCATCCTGGGCGTAGCGCTCCTCGCTGTCCCGGAGGTCAGCCGTATACGCGCGCGGCTCGATCTCGCGGGAGGCATCCTCCTTGCGGGCGGGCTTACGCTGCTCACTATCGGCCTCGCCCAGCGCTCTCTGTTCGACGCCGGCTCGCCAACTCCCTTCCTGATTATGGGCGGAGGAGTCGTATCGCTAGGGGCGCTGGCGTTCGTCGAACGCAAGGCGGCGGCGCCCGTCGTCAACAAGGCGCTATTCGCTACAAGGAACTTCGCCGCAGCGATGACCTCGCAGTTGCTCGTTGGCGGAGCGCTCATCCTGGTGCTCGTCACCGTGCCGCTGATGACCGATACGGTGCTTGGCAGGTCCGCATTCGAGGGCGGGCTCCGATTGATGCGGTTCACTGGCGCTATCGCCGTCGGCGCGGTTATGGGCGGCTATGCCGCTCGTTGGGCGGGAATCCATGTCCCGACTTTGGCCGGGCTGGCGCTGGCGGCGGCAGGCTGCGCGCTGATGTCCACGTGGGACGAAACCGTCGCCGATCCCGAGCTCTCGCTTCACCTGGCGATCGGCGGCCTTGGGTTCGGGTTCGTCATTGCTCCGCTGGTTGCCGCTGCAGTCGAGTCGGCGAGCGCAGACTACCGAGCGACCGCCGCGGCATGGATCACTATGGCGCGCCTGGTCGGCATGACCCTCGGCCTTGCTGCGCTCGCCGCATGGGGCATGGGCCATTTTCAGGGGCTCGCTAGCGAGCTTGTCTTCCCGATCACTGCCCCCGACGAATCCGCGACCGATTATGAGGCGCGCCTCGCCCAATTCGAGGCGGGCGTCGCCCAAGCGTCTTTTACCGTGTTCCGCGCGTTCTTCCGGGCGGCGGCAGTCCTTTGTTTGGTTGCGTCGGCGCCGGTGTTGTGGTCATTCCTGCCGTCGAAGCGCTCCCGGCCCAGCGGCCCGGCCAACTAGAAGGTCCTCACATTCTGGATGGTCACGTCTAGTCCGCTTGCGCGAGCGAGCTTTCCGTCCGCTGTCAGCAGCGGTATGTCCCACATGCCCGCCGCGGCTGCGTAAAACGCGTCGTAACCGCTCACAGAGTGACGAAATCGCCAAGCGGCGCGCACCAGGGTGCGGTGCGAGATCAGTCCAATTGGCCAGTCCGCAAGGTGCTCCACTGCCATGTCGGCCCGCCGCTCGTCCAGAGCTCCCGTCAGCCACATCTTCCGCAACACCGCCATGGTTTCCGCAAGCAGCAGTTCAGGCGCGATCACTCTTGAGTCGCCCAAGATGTCCGCGGTCACGAGGCCCAGCGGCGTCCGCAACAGGTATTCCACTGCGGCTGAGGCGTCGATTACGAAGCCGTTCACTCGCTCGCTCTTTCACGCAAGGCGCGCTCTTCATCCACTATATCCGCCGCCTTGAACGGCAGGTAGGTCGCCGGGGCTTCACGAAGGCGCCTCGTCCAGGCGCCCATGGCGATCTCCGCCTCGATGGCTTTCGTCACCACTGCGCTCACTGTACTGTTGGTCTCGCGCGCGCGGGCGCGGACGAGTTCGTACAGTTCGTCCGGCATGTTCTTTACTTGCAGGTTAGCCATAGCGTCATTACCTCCAAGGTTTGTTTGTCATGCTAGTATAACCCTTTTAGGATGCTACCAGCATGCCGCACCCTATTACAAGCCCCCGTTCTCCCGGTTGGTTGGGCGTCCCGCCGTTGCTGCTATAGAATCATAGCCGAGATCTTGAGGGAGGCAGCATGGCTACGCAGGCTTCCGGCAGCATCGACGATATCGCTATCAATACGGTTCGCTTCCTTGCAATCGACGCCGTGCAGAAGGCGAACAGCGGCCACCCCGGCGCTCCCATGGGCGCAGCCCCTATGGCGTACACGCTCTGGGACAGGCTCCTTAAACACAACCCTGCCGACCCTTCCTGGCCCGATCGCGACAGGTTCGTGCTCTCGGCGGGCCATGCCTCTATGTTGCTCTACTCCCTGCTCTACCTCACCGGGTACCCAGTCTCCCTTGACGATATCCAGGCGTTCCGCCAGTGGGAGAGCAAAACCCCAGGGCATCCTGAGTTCGGCCTCACGCCTGGCACCGAAGTCACCACCGGCCCTCTCGGCCAAGGGTTCGCTCACGGCGTGGGGATGGCTATCGCTGAGAAGCTCCTCGCCGAGCATTACAACCGCCCTGGCCACAACATCATCGACCACCGCGTCTACGGCATCGTCTCTGACGGCGACCTGATGGAGGGCGTCTCGGCAGAGGCCGCCTCCCTCGCGGGGACGCTCGCGCTCGGCAAGATCATCTACCTCTACGACTCCAACAATATCTCGATCGAGGGCGATACCGATATCGCGTTCACCGAGGACGTCGCCGCTAGGTTTCGCTCGTACCACTGGCATGTTGTCGGCCCTATCGACGGCATGGACGCCTCCGCAGTCGAGGCCGCATTGCGCGAGGCGCAGGAAGAGCTCAATCGCCCCAGCCTCATCGTAGCCAAGACCACTATCGGTTACGGCAGCCCCAATAAGGCCAACACCGGGAGCGCGCACGGCGAGCCTCTCGGCGCCGAAGAAGTAGCCCTCACGCGCCGGCAGCTCGGCTGGGAGCACGAGCCTTTTATCGTCCCTCAGCAGGTCCTTGATCACACGCGGCTTGCCCTCGAACGAGGAGCGACTGCCCAGGCCGAATGGCGCCAGCGCTACGACGACTACAGGGACGCATACCCGGAAGAGGCGGCCCAACTCGAAATCGACCTCGGCGGCAGCCTGCCCGACGGCTGGGCGGACGATCTCTCCGGCCTCTTCGCCAACGACGACAAGCCAATCGCAACGCGCGACGCCGGCAATCGCGTTATGAACGCCATCGCCAAACGCGTCCACGCGCTCATCGGCGGCTCCGCCGACCTCGCTCCCTCCACGAGGACGCTCCTCAAAGAACACTTCAGTGTAGGCGGCGTCGACCAAACTCCGCACAATATGCACTTCGGCGTCCGCGAGCACGCGATGGGAGCTATCGCCGGCGGCATGGCCCTCCACGGAGGCGTGATTCCCTACACCGCCACGTTCCTCATCTTCTCCGACTACATGCGGCCCCCCATGCGGCTTGCCGCCCTGATGGGCTTGCGCGTCGTCTACATCTTCACTCACGACTCCATTGCTCTCGGGGAAGACGGCCCTACGCACCAGCCCGTCGAGCAGATACTGGGCCTGCGCAGCATCCCCAATATGGTCGTCCTTCGCCCCGCGGACGCAGCCGAGACCGCCGAGTCCTGGCGCGCCGCTATGGAGCGCGCCGACGGCCCCACCGCGCTCTTGCTCACTCGGCAAGCCCTCCCTATCCTCGACCGTACGGAATGCGGCCCTGCCGACGGCGTACACAGAGGCGCCTACGTGCTCTGGGAAAGTTCCAGCCCCGCAAGCCTGGCGATCATCGGCACAGGATCGGAAACGCACATCGCGCTCCAGGCAGGCAAGAATCTCGCCGCCAAAGGCGTAGCTGTACGCGTGGTGTCGATGCCCTCATGGGAACTGTTCGACGCCCAGCCCCGCTCTTACCGCGATGCTGTGCTGCCTCCCTCTATCACGGCGCGCGTCTCCGTCGAAGCCGCGCGCGCCATGGGATGGGAGCGCTACGTCGGGCCCGCCGGCGCGTCGATAGGCGTGGACACGTTCGGAGCTTCTGCTCCCTACCAGCGCATTTACGAGGAGTACGGGGTCACCGCCGAGCGCGTCGTCGAGGCTGCCGAGTCGCTCCTCCAGGCGGCGTCGCAATGACCCAGCAGGCGCAACCCCCCGGCGCCGTCCTCGGCCAGTTCGCAGTTCCGGTTAGCGACGCGCTCGGAAGCCTCGCCGCCGCCAACGTTATGGCCCGCATTTGGGACCGGGACCACACCGTATGGCGGGACGACCCCGCCGAGATCGCCAACCGCCTCGGCTGGCTCACCGTTGCGCGCGATATGATGGGCCATGCCGGCGACCTTGCCGCGTTCGCCGACCAGATCCGCCTCGACGGATTTACGCAGGTTGTACTGCTGGGTATGGGCGGCAGCAGCCTCGGCCCCGAGGTCATCCGTCAGTGCATCCCCGCCGCCTCTGGCTACCCCACGCTTACCGTGCTCGACTCCACGGCGCCGGCCAGGATCGCCGCAGTCTCCAACGCTATCGATCCCGCGCGCACGCTCTTCATCGTCTCCTCCAAGTCGGGCGGCACTATCGAGCCCAACTCGCTCTACAAGCATTTCCGCGCTCTCGTCGATCAAGCCGTCGGCGCGGAAAGGGCAGGGGGCAGCTTTATAGCAGTAACCGACCCCGGCACATCCCTGGCGAAACTCGCCGCAACGGACAGTTTCCGGCGCCTCTTCGAGAACCCGCCCGATATCGGCGGCCGCTATTCCGTCGGCTCCTACTTCGGCCTTGTGCCAGCCGCGCTCTCCGGCGTCGACTGCCGGGAACTCCTCCAGAGACTTACGCAAATGGCCTCTCGCTGTGAGGCGGGAGTCGGCGTACGCAACAATCCCGGCGGCTGGCTCGGGGCAGCCATCGGCGCGCTGGCCCGCGAAGGCCGCGACAAGCTTACGCTCATTACCTCTCCCGCTATCGCCGGCTTCGGTCTGTGGGTCGAGCAGCTCATCGCCGAAAGCACCGGCAAGGACGGAACAGGCATAACTCCTGTCGGCGACGGGCCGCTCCTGAACCCCGGCGACTACGACGACGACCGCACGTTCGTCTATATGCGCCTGGCCGGAAGCGAGAACGCCGAGGCCGATGTAGCCTCGGAACGCCTCGCAGGCGCCGGCCATCCGGTCATTACGCTCGACCTCGACGACCCCTACGATATCGGCGCGGAATTCTTCCGGTGGGAGTTCGCAACTGCCGTCGCCGGTCACATCCTGAACATCCACCCTTTCGATCAGCCCAATGTGCAGGCCGCCAAAGACGCCACTGATCGCGTCCTCGATGCGTACGTGCGCGACGGCGCGCTCCCTACCGTTGCCTCAGGCGACGCGTCCGGCCTGATCGCGCAGGCCAAGCCCGGAGACTACCTCGCCATCCTGCCGTACGTTGAAGAGACCGACGGCTTGAACAGGGCGATCAACGCCCTGCGGCAGCGAGTGATGCGCCGCCACCGTATCGCCACTACCCTGGGCTACGGCCCGCGCTATCTCCACTCCACAGGCCAACTCCACAAGGGCGGCCCCAACACCGGGCTTTTTCTCCTGCTCACTGTCACCGGCGACGTCGATATCGACATCCCCGGCGAACCCTTCACTTTCGGCGCGCTTTCCGCAGCGCAGGCTAAGGGCGACTACGAAGCCCTCGTCGCGGCAGGACGCCGCGTCGTAGCCGTCGACCTCGGCCGCGATGCCGAATCCGGCGTCTTACGCCTGCTCGGAACAATTTGATTGAGCCTGCTGCGCTGGTCTGCCCCAACCAGCGCAAGCGCCAGATATGGAGGCCCGCGATATGCCCCGAGCGTCCACTATCGTTATCTTTGGCGGCGCCGGCGACCTCGCCCGGCGGAAGCTCGCCCCCGCTCTCTGCAACCTGCTCCGTAAGGGACGCCTCCCCCACAACACCCAGATCGTAGGCTTCGCTCGCGCCAATCTCGACGAAACCGCCTACCGTGAACTCCTGTGGCGAGGCGTTTCCGAATTGAGCGGCGTCGCTATCACCCGCAGCGAATGGGACTCCCTCGCCTCTCGCTTGCACTATGTCCGCGGCGACATCACCGACCCCGCGTCGTTCCGATCGCTCGGCACCAGGCTCCAGGAAATTGAAGGCTCAACCGAGGCCGACAGGCTCTTCTACTTGTCTGTGGCGCCTAACTTGCACGCAGCAGCGGCTGCCGGACTCTACAACGCAGGCCTCGCCTCTGAAGAGCATGGCTGGCGCCGCGTCGTCTTCGAGAAACCTTTCGGCGAAGACGAAACGTCCGCGCGCACGCTCAACCGCACGGTCCACGAAGTTCTCCGTGAAGACCAGATATACCGGATCGACCACTACCTGGGAAAGGAAACCGTCCAAAACTTGCTTGTGCTCCGGTTCGCCAACGCCATCTTCGAGCCTCTCTGGAATCGCAACTACGTCGACAACGTCCAAATCACGGTTGCCGAGTCCGTCTCCGTCGGCGAACGCGCAGGCTACTACGACGCCTCCGGCGTCGTCCGCGATATGGTTCAGAACCACCTCCTGCAACTGATGTGCCTCGTCGCGCTCGAACCTCCCAGCGCAATGGACGCCGACGCGCTCCGTAACCGGCGCGCCGACGTCCTCCACGCCGTTCGCCGATGGACGCCTCACGAATTCCGACAGCACGCTGTAGCCGCTCAGTACGAAGGCTACCTCGACGAGCCCGGCGTGGACTCGCGCTCACGCACGCCGACCTTCGCCGCTATGCGCCTCTACATCGACAACTGGCGCTGGCAGGGCGTCCCCTTCTACCTCCGCTCAGGCAAGAGCCTTGCCCGCAAAGTCTCTGAAATCGTCATCCAATTCAAGTCCCCCCCACTCTCTATGTTCCCTCGCGCCAATCAGCAGTTCGCCCCCAATCTCCTCTCTATCTGCATCCAACCCGACGAAGGCGTCCACCTGAGGTTCGACACCAAAACGCCCGACGCCGGCCTCATCGCCGAACCCGTAGATATGGAATTCCACTACGACCGCTTGCAGGGCGCCGTCGAATTGCCCGACGCCTACGAGCGCCTTCTCGAAGACGCCATGGAGGGCGACGCCAGCCTTTTCATACGCGCCGACCAGATAGAGCAGTCCTGGAATATCGTCGACCCGCTCCTTCAGTGCTGGGCCGACCCCGAGTCCGGAGAGTTCGAGTCGTATCCCCCCGGCACCTGGGGCCCACGCGGCGCCGACCGCCTTCTCGCCGCCGATGGCCGCCAGTGGCGATCCATCTGCGGCGGACACTAGCCGCTACGCCGCGCAGAAGAGAGTGCGCCGCAATCCCCGACGCGCCGCCCGGACGGGGAGTGCAGCGCTTGTCGATTCCGTTACAAAAGCGTACAGCTGCCTGCACACAAACTGCCGTCGCCGGGGCCGCCAGGAGGAACGTCGGACGCGAGGACGACTACTACCGGCGGGACAAGATGGGGAGGCGCCAGCCGCGACCTCCGGGGTTTCGCGCCCGACGGCGCTACCGCTCACCCAACGCTTCCGCGTCCTTGGCGCTCACAATCTTGAAGACCCTGCTGGACGGGTCTTCCGCCGCCACGCCGCGGACCGCCTTCGCTCCGTTCTTCAGGGTCACCACCTCCGGGTCCTTGATGGTCACCATCTTCCTCAGTTTCATAGAGTAGGCCGTAAGATCTGCCATATTCGCCTCCTTGTTATTGGATTCCTGCGCGTTCCCGGCGCCACAGCGGGGGCAATTCGAGCACGCCCCCTTCCATCGGCGCCAGCATCGTCCGGTGGAACACTATCCCTGCGTCGTCTTCTCGCGGCTTCGTGCAGATGGCGCTCCTTCGAGGTCTGCCCTGTGCTGGAGCCGTCAAGAAGCTTCCCCTCCTTCTTCGATTTGCGCCCAGGGGGACTTCAGCGCGCCTCCCGGGAGCGGATCAGTTAGCTGGTACAACATCAGATCCACCAGGAAGCTGGCGTCGTCCGCGTCCAAGTCGACGAGCACTGCGTTGAACTCGGCGTCCGCCTCTTCCGGATCGAGCTGGTTTTCCGCCGCGTTGATCACGATAGTCGCGAAGTTGATCAGCTCCTCCAGTTCGAACTCGCGTGACTCAGGGAGGGGCGGCGTCACGAAGTCGCCGCTAACCGTGCGCATCCAGCAGTCCGCGCATCGATCAGCCCAGATCGCCGCGCAATTCTTGCATCTCATTGCGATGAACCTCCGACGTCTCTCGGGGCAGTCTCAGGCCCGTGCACATGAGCCCCATGCACGTCCATGCCGCCTTGATCGCTTTCCCGGCAGTCGACGCAGCGGTGATATAGCTCCAGCCGGTGCCCGATAAGTTCGCCCCCGACAGGGATCTTCACAGCCCGGAGCATCCGCTCGACAGAAGGGTGGCGGAACTCGTCGACACGTCCACACGCGACGCAGATCAGGTGGTGGTGATGGCGCGTGTGCGCGCAGTCCAGCGAGTAGCGCGGCGTTCCGTCCGGCATGGTGGTCTTGCAGAGAGCGCCAGCCTCCCCGAGTAGACGCATCGCGCGGTAAACGGTCGCCCGGCCCAGAGCCGGCGACGCGGCTACGATCTCCTCAGCGCTGAACGAGCTGGTCTGCCGAGCGAGCGTCCTCGCGAGTTGGCGGCGTGACCAGGTCATGCGGCTGCCGTGGCTCTCAAAAGCCTCAAGGATGTTGGACTCGGCCTGCATGGCCGCGCTCGTCCGCATGACCGCGCTCGCGGGTTTCCTGGAGACCGTCACCATGCCTCGGACAGTAGCGCCGCACCTGCGCACTGTCAATACATAGTATCAATAAAGCTGTTAGATGATACTTCATTCCCCTCCACGGGAGCGTGGCGAAGGACGCTGGAGCAGAGGGCTGCGGGGAGCAAGCCGACCGCGCGCCCCACCCTCCACGCATGAGAGGGAGGGCTGAGCGCAGCGGGAGGAGAGTCCGGGAGGGGCCCAACGGACGGAGAGGGCAACTTGTCGAATCCGCGCGGGTGGGTTACAACTACCCGCACACACAACTGCCGGCCCCGGCGCCGCCAGGAGAAACGTCAATGCTCTTCATCGACAACGAAACCGTGCGACGCGTGCTCACTATCGCCGACGCCATCGACTCTCAGGACGAAGCCTTCCGCGGCCTCGTCGACGGCGCCGCCATCCACCGCCCGCGCATCGATATGTACGTCCCCACCGGACGCGTGGAAGACTACTACCGGTGGGGCACTATGGAGGGCGCCAGCCGCGACCTCGGCGTCTTCGCCATCCGTATGAAGTCCGATATCGTCTCCTGGCCCGAGGACGAAAACGGCAACTGGACCGAGGAGAAGTACTGCGTCGAGCCCGGCACCTACTGCGGCCTCATCTTCCTCTTCAGCACCGTCAACGGCGAACCCCTCGCCATCATCAACGACGGCGAGCTCCAGCACGCCCGGGTCGGCGCCGGCGGCGGCCTCGGAGTTCGCTACCTCGCCCGCCCCGACTCCTCGGTCGTCGGCATGATCGGCTCCGGCGGCATGGCCCGCACATACCTCCGCGCCTTCTGCAACGAACGCCCCATCAAAAAAGTCCGCGTCTACAGCCCAACCAAACAGAACCGAGAAGCATACGCCGCCGAAATGATGGACTCCCTCAACATCGACGTTGAGCCCGTCGACGACCCCGAAGCCGCAGTCCGCGGCGCCGACATCGTCTCCACCTGCACCGACGCGATGCGCCCCGTCATCAAGGGCGAGTGGCTCGAGCCCGGCATGCACATCACCAACCTCGGCGGCTACGAGCTCGATGAGGCCACCTTCGAACGCGCCAACGTCACCATCCGCCAGGGCATCGGCGGCGCCAGGCTTGAAGACGACCCTCGAATCCAGTACGGCCGCGGCCACAGCCCCGTCGCGTTCGTCGCCGGCAACGACGAGGAGATGAAGCGCCTGCCCCCCTCAGGGCTCAGGATGCGCCAGTTTGGCGCGTCGACCATGCACCCGTCGTTCACCGACCTCGTCAACGGCGTCGCGCCCGGACGCGCATCAAGAGACGACATCACGCTTTACCTCAACAGCGGTAACCAGGGCCTGCAGTTCGCCGCCGTCGGCAAGGTCGTCTACGAAAAGGCCCGCGCGGAAGGCCTCGGCTATGAAGTCCCCACCTCGATGTTCCTGCAGGACATCCGCGACTAGGGTCGGCGCCAGACTCCCCGCCGGCGTTGCTCCGCCACCGCTTGCGCTCGCTGCACGGCAGCGCGCGGCTACGCCAATTGCTTGCGGTAGGAGATGATGAACTCGACCTCGCCCCACGGGTCGTAGTTCTCGATGCGCTCGTAGCCCATCGACTCGTAGAGCCGGACTGCCGCCGCGAGCAGCGGCGCCGTGGTGAGCACCATGCTCGAAAGGCCCAGCTTCACCGCCTCGGTCTCCAGGCGCGACACCAACTTGCGGGCGACGCCAACGCCCCGGGCGTCCGGCGCAAGGTAGATGCGCTTCAACTCGCCCGTTCCCTCGTCGTCGAGGCGCCGCACGCCGCCGCATCCCACTGCCTCCCCTCCCTTCCACGCGAGCAGGAACACGCCGTCGAAATCCTTGCCCGCCTTCGCCTCCGTCGCAAGCACTCGCGCGATGTCCTCCGGCGGGTACAGCCGGTCGAACTCGCCAAACAGCGCCTCCATCAACGGACGCGCTTCGTCGCTGTCGATCGGCGCCGCCTCGAACGTAACCTCGTCGCTCATCCTCGCCTCCACAAGACGAATTCGCTCTCTATCACTATACAAGACGCTCCCTCGGCGCTACGCCAGACGCTTCTCGTAGCACACTGCCCACCGCTTGGCGATGTGCTCCCCGTAGGGCGGAATACGCGTATAGCCCAGGGCCTCGTAGAAGCCGATCGCCCGCGCCAGCAGATCGCCCGTCTCGAGCACAAGACGGTTCAGCCCGAGATCTCTCGCCGCACGTTCGAGCTCCGCCATCAGCGCGCGCGCCGCGCCCGAACCTCGTTCCGCCGGGCGGGCGTACACCCGCCGCACCTCTCCGGTCTCGCCCTCGTACACCCACACGGCGCCGCACGCGACCGGGACGCCCGCTCGACGCGCGAGGAGAAACACCCCGTTGACGCCGGAGCGGAACGCCGAACGCTCCTCCGGAGTCAGCGCGCCAGTGCCCGTCCGGTCGCCGTACGCCTCCCGTATTTCCGCGTCGAGCTCCGCCATCAGCTCCTCCGCGTCCGGCGCGCCCGGAACTGTAACCTCGAGTGTGATATCGCCCGCCATAGCCGACACTTTTTCCCTCCGCAGTCTGTCTCCGCAGTGTTCTTCTGCGCGGGCAGGGCGCCCGCCTAATCAGCGTCGACAAAAGAAGAGGGGCCGGCAACCCGGCCCCTCTCTCTCGACGATATTGCCCTAACCCTTGGCTTTGCGGTTAGTCTTTCTCGTTCTCGAACGTGTAGGTCGAGTCCGTGTAGCACTCCGGCGGCATCTCGCTGCTCAAGCCTCGCTCCGCCAGCTCCGCCTGGAATCGCTCTCGCACCACCGGGTCCTCCTGGTGGTACTCGATCTGGTCGCCCGATCGGTCGATCTTTTCGCTCATAAACCCGGTGAACTGAGGCAGCGGGTGGAACGCCAGGTAGCGCCCGGGATTCTCGCCCACGTTGAAGTGCTGATGGAACCACCGGTTCGGCGGCACGAAGATGCTCCCCTCGTGCCACGGAATGAACACCTTGTCCTGGCCCTCCGGCCACATCACCGAAAAGCCCTCGCCCGCCGGAATCACGATCACGTACGCCGGGCCGTGCCGGTGCCCCTTCTTGTACGTCTTGGCGGGGAACACCGACATATGCGCCGTAAGCTCCGAGCCGGGGTACTGCACGAACACCGTCGTCCCGCCTGCGCCCCGTCCCTTGAACGGCACCAGCCTGTCCCACGCGCGCATGTCCGGGAAGAAGTTGCCCACCCAGTACTGCCGCACCTGACCCCGTCCGGACGGGTCGTTGTCCACCGCTCGCGCGTCCGAGTAGAACTCGTCCGCAGAGACCAGCTCCTCCTGCGGCTGCAACGGAGTGTTGAAGAAGATGCTCGCGTCTTTCGCCGCCGACATCGCAATCGGCATGTTGTTGTAGTGCAGCAGCCGGGCAGGCTCGCCGCCCGACATGCTCGCGTACTCCACCCAGTAGTTGCCGGGAATCCGGAACATCGCGTGGTCGGTCCACTCGAAGCTGTGCTTCTCGCCGCCGTCCTTCCAAACGGTGGTGACTCCGCGCCCGCTCAGCACGTACACCACGTCCTCGAGCGTCATCTTGAACGGCGCAATCGAGCCTCCCGCCGGAACCTCGGTGATCCGCGCCTCCGAGACCCCTTCCTGACCGGCCAGCTGCAGGAACGCCGCGTTATGCCCGCGCTCCTTCCAGTACCCCAGCTCGATCGTCCGCCCGTCCTCGATAAAGTAGTCCCGATAGATCGGGATGCCTTGCGCCTCCATCCACGCGTCGTAGAACTGCGGCTTGCGGATATACGTCGGCTGAGCCTGCGGGGGGGCCGTTGCCATAACTATTCCTCCTGAGCGTCACGCTAAGCGTAACTCTACGAAAGCGCGCCCAACCTGTCAAAGCAGAACTGCCCCTGGGAGGCGCAGAGAGCGCAGATGCGCGCCGCCCCGCGCGCCTGCTAATGGCTGCTAATGGCGAGGGCGCTCGATACCGCTACAATAGCGAGTCGCGCAATCGGCGCTTCCGATCACAATGAGGGGAGGGTTACGGTCATCGCCACTATTGGATTCGTCGGACTCGGACGTATGGGCAAGCCCATGGCCCTCAACCTCCTCCGCGCCGGCTTCGACGTCGTGGTCGCCTCGCGCTCGCGGCCCCCGATCGACGAACTCGTCGCCGCCGGCGCCATAGAGGCGCCCACCCTCGCCGACCTCGCCCGCCGCGCCGAAATCGTCTGCACCTGCCTGCCTGACCTCGCAGCCTCACGCAGCGTCTACTTCGGCGACGGCGGACTCATCCCCAACGCCCGCTCCGGGCAGACGCTCGTCGAGACCAGCACTATCGCGCCGTCGCTCGCCCGGCGCGCCGCAGAGGCTGCCGCCGAGCGCGGCGCAGGCTACCTCGACGCTCCCATCTCCGGCGGCGTCGAGCGCGCCCAAAATGCGACGCTCACCATTATGGCCGGCGGCGCCGGGGAACACTTCGACGCTGTGCTGCCCGTCCTGAACGCCCTGGGCTCAGCAGCCCATCACGTCGGCCCGGCGGGGCAGGGGAGCGTCGTCAAGCTCACAAACCAGCTGCTGGTCGGAGTCCACACCCTCGCCGCGTGCGAGGCGTTCGCATTCGGCGCGACCGCCGGCGCCGACGGCGCTCAGTTGCTCGACGTGCTGGCGACCTCATGGGGCGCGAGCAATATGCTCGCCCGCAACGGTCCGCTGTTCCTCTCCGGCGACTACGGCAGCCTCGCGCCGGTGCGCCTGCTCGCCAAAGACCTCGCCCTCGTCGAGGAAGCAGCCGGCGACCTGGGCCTCGCGCTCCCCATCGTGCAGCGCGCACGCGCCCTGTTCGACGAGGCCATGGCCCGAGGCCTCGCCGAAAGCGACATCTCCGCCCTCATAACCACGCTGAAGCCTGCCGGCGGGGAAGATTCCTAGGCTGCTAGCCTGAGCGGTGCGCGCGCTCCAGCGCCAGGAGCACGCGCTCCGCCGTCATTGGAAGGCTCCGCATCCGCACGCCCGCGGCGTCGCGCACCGCGTTCGCTATCGCCGGCGCAACGCCCAGCAGCGGCGCTTCGCCGATCGCCTTCACCCGGTACGGCCCCGCTCCTGTGTCCGACGGTACGAGAACGGTCTCCATTGGAGGCACATCCGCTACGTTCGGCAGCTTGAAGTCGGCGAACGATAACGTCGTTATCCTTCCCCCCTCGCACAACAGCTCCTCCTGCAGCGCGTACCCCAGACCCATCACCACCGCGCCGTTGATCTGCCCCTGATGCGCGATTGGATTGATCACTGTGCCCACGTCGTGCGCCGACGTGAACCGGAACAGCCTCACTTCGCCTGTCTCGGCGTCCACCTCGACCTCCGCAACCTGCGCCGCGAACGAGGTGTGCTCCGGCTGGCCCGTGACCTGCGAGTGCCCCTGCCGCTCACTGTCCCCCCAGCCGCCGACAGTACATCCGCCCACGACGCCGACTGCCTCCCGCCGGCCCGCCGGATGCGCCGGTCTTCGTTCGACAGCTCCTCGCGGGGCCACTCCGTCCATACTGCGGCAGCGTTCAGCAGCGCCTCGAGCGCCGCCTCAGCCGCCTCGTGCACCGCTGGAACAGCCATCCGCGTCGTGCGGCTGCCCGCCACTCCCGAATCGAACGGCACGGCGTCGGTGTCCCACACCTCCACTTGCACGTCCTCCGCGCTGACCCCCAGCGTCTCGGCCGCCACCTGCGCGAACATCGTGTAAGCCCCAGTGCCCGGCTCGAATATCGGCGTCTTCACCACAATCGCGCCGTCGGCGTTCAGCACAACCTCCGCGTACGACTCCCCGCCGCCTGCGGGCCGCGCGCACATCGCAATGCCGCGGCCCACGTTCGGAGGCTTGGCCGAACCGTAGCCGCTTCGCTCCGCCGCCGCCTGCAGCGTCTCCTTCGCCCGCACATCCGCAAACAGCTCGTTCATCGGCGTGCGCTGACCGTCCCGCAGCACATTCCGGAGCCGGAATTCCAGCGGGTCCATACCCAGCCGCCGCGCCACCTCGTCGAGGTGCGACTCCATCGCGAACGAGCCCTGCGCCTCCCCTGGGCCCCGCATATATCCGCCCGGAACGTTGTTCGTGTACACGTGGCGCTGCTCGAACCGCGCGTTCGGTATCCGCCAGTTCACCGCAATCCGGTCTACGCCCGCCAACGCCCCCAGCGGCATCAGTCCGGCGTATGCCCCGCTGTCGAACCACATCTCCTGCAGATGCGCCGTCAGGACGCCGTCTCGCGTCACCCCCGTCTTAACGCGCATCACCGCCGCGTGTTTCGGATTGCCCGCCCCAAGCTCCTCCGGCTGGTCCATGACCATCTTCACGGGGCGCCCCGTCCGCGCCGACAACAAGTACGCCAGCGGCTCGTCGAACGGCGGCGTCTTCGAGCCGAAATCGCCTCCAACGTACGCCGGGCGCACTACTATCGTCTCTTCCGGGACGCCCACCGCCGCGGCGAGCGACTGCTTCAGCCCGAACGGCGTCTTGTTCGACGCCCACACGTGCGCGCGGCCATCCGCCTCGACCGACACCACGCACGACCTCGGCTCGAAGAACGCCGGGTGCGTCCGCGCGCAACGGTACTCGTCCTCGAAGATGAAGTCCGCTTCCGCGAAACCCGCATCGACGTCCCCAATCCCGAAGCTGGCGCTGAAGAACACGTTCGACGGCTGCTCCGGCGGGCGCCTGAACCCCGCGTAATCGCCCATATCCGGGTGAATCAGCCTCGCCCCCTCCTGCATCGCCTCCAGCGCGTCGAGCAGCGGCTCCGTCTCCTCGTAGTCGACGACAATCAGCTCCGTCCCCCGCTGCGCCGTCTCCTCGTCGTCGGCAGCCACGACGGCGACCTTCTCGCCCGCAAAGCGCGCCTCGCCTTGCGCAAGCAGCGGGACATCCCGCACCTGCCGCCCCTGCAGCAGGCCCGCCACATCCGCGCCCGTCAGCACCGCCCGGACTCCCGGAAGCGCCACGGCCCGCGACGCGTCGATCGACCGAATGCGCGCAGCAGGGTAGGGACTCCGCAGCGTCTTGGCCCACAGCGTCCCCGGCGGCAGCGCATCGAACGCGTAGCGCGCCGCCCCCGTTGTTTTCTCCCTGCCTTCAGTCCTGCCTACAGGCCGCCCGATAATCCGGCGCGTCGTCATCCCCTCGCTCCAGGCGCCTTTCCAGGGGCGCGTTTACCCTTCCGATAGCGGCGCAACGCTGAACACCACCTGAAACGGCTTGCAGTAGATCACCACCGAACCGTACTCAGCCGGCGAGACGTCCGCCGGCAGCGGATAGTTCTGCGCGCCGATGTTGCCCTTCAGTTTGCCCAGCTCCACGTACCCTCCGTCGTGAACGTCGCCCCTGCCTTGCGGATCGGGATGCGCGGCAACCAGCACCCGCAAGTCCGGCCCGTTCGTAACCCGAAAGTCCTCCAGCCGCAGCAGGCGTGAACCGTCTTCGAGCTCATACACCGCGGCGCTCCCCGAACCCTTGTGGAAGCTGTCCGCGTCGCGGAACATTCCCGACTTCACAGGCACAGGCGGCGCTCCGCCCGGCGCCTGTGGCATCGCCTCGGTCATCGCGTCGTCCACCATTGCAAGCGTGGACATAGCATCTTCCACCTGTCCCTGCGTCATTCCGGCAGGGATCACAGCGCTTGCGCTCAGTGGAAACGCTTCCTCAACCGTCGTGTTCCGGAACAGCGGCGACCCCAGCCAGTACGCAAGCGCCAGCGCCGGTATCCCCACGACAACCAGCGCGGCGACAATCGCCTTTCGATGAGCGGAAACAAACGTCCTGATACTCATGGAAGCAGCAACACCTTTCCGGTCGTCCGGCGTCCCTCGAGCGCCCGGTGCGCCTCCGCCGCATCCGCCAGCGCGAATCTCGCGCCAATGCGGATGCTCAGAGCCCCGGACGCTATCCAGCCGAACACCTCGCTCGCCCGCCAGTCGAGCTCCTCCCGCGTGCGCGAGTAGCTGCCCAGCGTTGGCCGCGTCAGGAACAGCGACCCTTTCGCATTCAGCGTCTGCGGGTCTATCGGCGGGACGCGCCCGCTCGACTGACCGAACAGCGCCAGCAGCCCTCTCTCGGCCAGACAGTCGAGGCTCCCGTCGAACGTGTCCTTCCCCACCGAGTCGTACGCCACCTGCACGCCGACGCCGCCTGTAAGACGTTGCGTCTCCTCTACGAAGTCCTGCTCCGTGTACAGGATCACCTCGTCAGCCCCGGCCCCGCGCGCAAGCTGCGCCTTCGCCTCGTTCGAGACTGTTCCTATCACCCGCGCGCCCCGCATCTTGGCTATCTGCGTCAACAGCAGACCCACGCCCCCCGCCGCCGCATGCACCAGGCATGTATGGCCTGGCCCCAACGGAAACGTCGATGTCGCGAGAAAGTGCGCGGTCATCCCCTGAAGCAGCGCCGCTGCGCCTGTCTCGTCGTCGATCCCTTCCGGAAGCTTCACCAGCCTGCTCGCCGAGACCAGCGCCAGCTCCGCGTACGACGCCGGCGTCCCGCTGAACGCTACGCGGTCGCCCACAGCAACGTCCTCCGCTCCTGCTCCGACGGCGACCACTTCGCCCGCGCCCTCCTGTCCCGCTGTATGCGGCAGCGCAACGTTGTACGCCCCCGACCGCTGGTACGTGTCGATGAAGTTCACGCCGCACGCGCCCAGGCGCACCAACGCCTCGCCCTCTCCGGGCGACGGATCAGCCGCATCCTCGTACCGCAACACTTCCGGGCCGCCAAACTCATGAAACCGAACTGCCTTCACCTCATCCTCCTGAGCGCCCAGCGCCGACTCCGCCGAATTCTAACCCAGGCCGCCGGTACGCACGACGCCCGAGATCCATACGCCGCTATGCTAGCCTTCCCTTATGACCCGGGCCCGGTTGCTTACCGCTACGCTGCCGCTCGTCGCCGCGCTGCTCTGGGCCGCCTGCGAGTTCCCCACGCCAACTCCGACGCCGCCATCGCCCGTCGGCCCCGCCCCAACCGCGGAGCCCACTCCCACGCCGTGGCGCGCGCCTACCCCGGAGCCCACGCCCACGCCCGAAACCGCCCCGCCGCTCATCAGTTCCGTTGAGCCTGCGAGTAGCCTGCGCGCGCGGGGACACACAGGCCTGGGTCTCTGCCGGGAGTGACCGAGAAGCAGTTCTCGGGGCGCGCCGCGCTCACACGAGCAGGCGGTAGACCGGCGGCGTCAGCAGGCCCGCCACGATAGGGAAGGGGAGGTTCACCAGCATCCGGCTGGAGCTGAACGCTCCGCCCAAGAACGGCAGCTCCCACATCAGCGTCCGCGTCGCCGGTATCGTGTTCCACGCCGTGAGGAACGCCGCCACCGCCCCAACTCCCGCCCCGGAAAGGAACAGCGATCCCGTCAAGGGGATCACCACGTAGGGCCCGCCCGGCACCACCGCCCCCACCGCCGTCCCTATCAGTATTCCCGTAAACCCCGACTCTTCGCCCATCCATCGCGTAATGATCTCTTCCGGCAGAATAATCTGCGTCATCGCCGCCAGAAGCATCCCCAGCACGAGCATCCGCGACACGGCGCGCAGCAGCAGCAAGCTCGTAACGCTCCCCTGCCGCAGACCGGCCAGCCCGCGCTTGCGCAGAACGAGCGCGGCAGTCAGCGCCACCAGCGCCGCCAGCAGGTACGTCGTCGTCACTCCTCGCCCTCGCTCTCTTCGCGGCCGATCCGCGCCCGCGCAGACGCCTGCGCGCTCTTCGGCATCAGGCGAAACACCAGGGGAACGAGCACTACCGCAACAACCACCAGCCACACTGTCGCCAGCGTTCGGGCTATCGCCAGCGCCGGGCCCAGAAACGGGACCTCGTACACCAGAAACCGGTTCGCAGTGAACAGGTTGCGCGCAGCAGTGAACGCCGCTATCGACGTCACTCCCGCCCCGCCATGCATCAGCGCCGCCGCTATCGGGTACATCACGTACGGCCCGCCGGGCGAAAACACTCCCGCCGCCACGCCGATCAGCACGCCGCGCAATCCGGCCTCATCCCCCATCCACCGGCCAACGGTGCTCGGCGGAAACAGGACGGTCAGCAGACCCGCCAGCAAGAATCCCAGAATCAGGGCGGGGCCGGCGCGCCTTACGAGATCGAGCGAGCCCTCAGCGCCCTCGGCCAGCCCCGCTACGCCGTGCAGCGCGAACGCAATCGTCGAGACTACCGCCAGCAGCGAGGTCATCGTGATGAGCGACGGGTCGCGCCACCACGCTTTCCGTTCCCGGGCCTCGCCCCCGCCTCGGCCCACTCTACGCGCCTGCCCTCAGGAGATGTCCATGCGGCTCAAGCGGCGCACGGTCAGCAGGAAGAACACCGCCGTCACAGCCGCGGCGGCGCCAAGTGCCCACGAAAGGTCAATCGCCTGAACGCTCTCGAATGTCGTCTCGTCCAGCCCGCGCATCGTCCCAAGCATGTAGCTGCGCACGCTCACGTACTGCAGGTTGCTCAGGAATTGCAGAAGCAGCCCCTCCCATACCAGCACATAGATCAGCGCGAATCCCAGCGCCCGGGTTGTCAGCAATCCGCCCCAGGTGAATATTGCCGTGTACGCGAGCACGCCCACCAGCGCGCCCACGCCCGCCGCGATCGGCGCGTTGCCGGCCGCCGCCGCGTCCATCGCCGCCACAATTGCGGCCACGGCGAACATCAGAGGCCCGGTTACCGCCACAGTCGCGACTATCTTGGCCAGCACTATCGTCCACCGGGACACCGGCCTCGTAGCCAGAAGGCTCAGGGTGCGGTCCTCCAGTTCGTTGCCGAACGCGCTCGTCGCGAGCAGCATCACCACCAGCGGCAGCACGATGGGAACGATCACCCCCCGGATAACGGGGCCGACCAGCTCCGCGTCCGTCACTACGCTGTCCAGCAGCGCTGCAAGCCCCAGGGGCAGGAGCGACAGGATAATGAGCAGCGCCACCTTGCGGCCCGCTACGGCCTGCCGGAGCGCAAGCTTGAACATCGCGGAGGTCAACGCTGCACCACGTAGGAGAACACGCTCTCCAGCGAATCATCCAGCGGCTCCATTCGGTACAGGCGGCAGCCCAGCCCCTGCGCGAGACTCGGCGCCGTTCGCTGCAGCTCCGCAAGGTTCCACGTGAGCACTTCGACGCCGTCCTGATCCAGCGTCACCGACTCCACGCTCTCCATCTCCACAAGCGCCGCAGCCAGCTTCCGGTGCGACGACGCTTCGATTCGCACCTGGAACGGGCGCTCGTCCAGCTTCTCTCGTATCGCACGGAAGTCGCCCGAAGCCGCCAGCTTCCCGCTCACCACCAGCAGGATACGGTCGGCGATCCCCTCGATCTCTTCGAGAATGTGCGACGAAATCAGCACCGTCTTCCCCGCGGCGGCCAGTTGAGCGACGAACTCCGCGAACTCGACCCGCTGGCGCGGGTCGGTGCCGTTCAGCGGCTCGTCCAGCAGCAGCACGTCCGGATCGTGCGCCAGCGCCGCCGCCAGGCGGATCCGCTGACGCATCCCTGTTGAGTACGTCCCCGTCGGACGGTTCTGCGCATCCTCGAGGTTCACCGTTCGAATGGCGTTGTCTACCGCCTCGTCTCCCTGGACTCCCTGGAGGCGCGCTCCAAGCCGCACGAACTCCCGCCCCGTCATAAACGGGTACAGCGCGCCGTCGTCGAGCATCACGCCGATGCGCCGGTACAGGCCCGTGTTCCGCAAGACCTGTTCGCCCAGCACCCGCACGCTCCCGCGCGACGGCTGCGCCAGACCGCACATCATGCTCAGGAGCGTCGTTTTGCCGGCGCCGTTCGGCCCCAGCACTCCGGTGACGCCGGGGAACACCGCAAACGTCGCCTCGTTCACGGCCACCACGCTCCCGTACCACTTGGAGACGTTCTCGACCTCTATCGTCGCCCCGGACGCAGTCGTCATAACCGGATCCTCCGGTACCGGCTCCACAGCAGCAGCACAGCCCCTCCGACGGCTAGGAGGTATGCCGCTATCGGGTACGCGTCGTGTAGTTCTTGGACGGCCAGCGACGAAGGCGCCGCCTCTCCTTCCGTCAACTCGACGCCGAACACTATATTGTTGATGTTGTCGGTGAGGCCGCTCACGTTCAGCAGGCCTATGTACGGCGCAATCCCGCCGATGGAGTATTCGCACTCCAGCGCAGCCTCATCGACTATGTCGCTGGCCGCCACCTCTTCCGGAGTAGTGCAGGTGGTGAGCGACGTCAACGAGTCGGTCGTCGCGTTCAGAATGAGCCACGCCCCTATGATGAACGCCGCGGCATACGCCCTGCGCGTCGTGAACGACGACACCGCCATCGGCGCGACCGAAATGAACACTGCTATCACAACGCCGACCAGCAGTATCCGCAGCCAGTCGCCCCAGTTCTCCTGCACGTAGGCCAGCGCATCGCCGGACGTAAGGATGATCCCCGCCTGCAGCACCGCCTGCCCCGAGTACACGAGCGCGAGCACGATCACGAAAAAGGCGAGGACTCGCGCCAGCAGGTAGTCGATCGGCGTTAGCGGACGCACAAAGTAGAGCGAAAGCACGTTGTCCCGGCGGTCCGGCCCCAGAAGCTCCGGCGCCATAATCGCCGCGAACAGAATCAGTATCAGACTAACGACCGCGTAGTAGTCCGCCGGGCCGGGAATGAAGTCCGCCCCTTCTCCCAGAAACGACAGGATTACGGCGAAGATCACGGCAGGCGTTATCACCGAAACAAACAGAAAAATCGGCAGTATCTTCGCCTTGCCGCCCCGGCCTATGCCGAGCAATGTCCGCACGCCGTTCTCGAACACTGCGCGGCGGGCCTGGCTCCTGCCCTGACGGGGCCCGGTGTAGCGCTGGTACCCGAGATCGTAGACTTCCGCCTCGCGCTCTCTCACGCCCCCGGCCCCCTGAAAATGTCGGTCAGCGTCCTGCGCTCCGGCGCCAGTCGCCGCAGTCGCGCGCCCGACTCCACTACCGCATCGCGGATGTGGTCGTAGTCCGCCTCGCGCGCTTCCGCAATCACCAGAGTCTGCCCCGCGTCCTCTGCGCGCACGCCTCTTGCGGCAAGCGCCGCCTCGAACTCTTCCCGGCGGTCGGCCACCTCGATCCACAACGCCGACGTCTCTTCCGTCAGCTTCGCGACCGCTCCTTCCTGCGCGAGCACGCCCGACTCCAGCACGATCACCGAGTCCGCCGTGCGTTCGACGTCGCCCATCAGGTGCGTCGAGAGCATGACGCTAATCCCGAACGCATTCGACGTTCGGCGGATGAGCTTCAGCATCTCCTGCCGGCTCGCCGGATCCAGACCTACGGTCGGCTCGTCGAGCAGCACCAGCACCGGGTCATGCACGATGGCCTGCGCGAGCTTGACCTTCTGCCGCATCCCTGTGGAGTACTCGCCTATAGCGCGGTAACGCTCCTCGTCGAGCCCCACGTGCCGCAGCATATCCGCCGCCCGCGTGCGCGCCTGGTTCGGCGGTATCCCGCTCACCTGCGCCATATGCATCAGGAACTCCGACGCGTTGACGTCGCGCGGCAGCGAGTCGTCCTGCGGCATATACCCAATCCGGTAGCGGCCCTCGAGCGTCTTGTACGGCTCCTGCCCCAGGAGCATCGCCGTGCCTGACGTCGGGCGGATGAGGCCGAGAAACAGCTTCATCGCCGTGCTCTTCCCTGCGCCGTTCGGCCCGAGCAGCCCCGTAACTCCCTCGTTCACGTCGAACGTCACCCGGTCGAGGGCAATCGTCTGACCAAAATGCTTCGTGAGCTCCCGTGCTTCGAGCAGCGCCGCCATGACAGGAGTATACACCTCTGCCGGGCGCCGGGCCAGTTCCGCCCAGCGCTTCCGGCTGCGCAGCCTTTCCTTCGCCCAAGTAGGGGAGCGCGAGCGCACGCTACTCCCGGCTGCGCGTCCCTGCGGTGCGCCAGCGTGAAAGCGTGAAAGAAGGAGCGCTATACTCACCGGCGATGCAGCGTCCCACGCGTTTCGTAATCGCCACCCCCATCTGCGACGGTCACGATGTTGCCGCCGCGGCCATTACGCGCATCCTCCGGGCCGAAGGCGCGGAGGCTGTTTACATAGGTTTCAACAAGTCTGCGCGCCAAATCGCCAAAGCCGCCGCCGAAGAGGACGCCGACGCCCTCGCCATCAGCACCTACAACGGCGGCCACAAATCGTTCCTCGCAGAAGTGCTCAAGCAGCAGGCGCTCCACGGCGTCGCCCATGCGCCTCTCTTCGCCGGCGGCGGCGGCTCAATCCTCGAGCGCGAAGTCGAACCGCTCCGCCGGCTCGGCGTCGCCAAGGTGTACCGCCCTCCGCTCGACCTCACGGAAGCCGTCCGCGACATGATGTCCCTCGCCGAAAGCGCGCGCGGCGACCGCCCCCCGGCGCCCGCCGCCAACGGCCACGCTCCTCCCTTCCGCGCAATCGCCGAGCGCCTCTCCCTGATCGAACGCGGCGCCTCGCCCCTCCAACCCCCGCAAGACGACGGCCCTCCCCGCGTGTGGGGAGTCGGCGGACGCGGCGGCGCAGGGAAGAGCACCCTCATCGACGAAATTCTCCTCCGCTTCCTCCGCTCCAACTCCGGCAAGATCGCCGTCCTCACCGCCGACCCCACGCTCGGCGACCGCATCCGCATGGTGCACTGCTACTCCCCCCGCGTGTTCGTCCGCTCCGTGCGCGTTGGGCCCGGCGACTCCGCCCAAGCCAGGATCGCCCCCCTCGTCCAGGAGCTCCGCTCCCACGACTTCGACCTCGTCCTCGTCGAGTCCGTCGGCCTCGGACAGAACGACCTCGGCGTCGCCCGCATCGCCGACGCCTCCATCTTCTGTATGACCCCGGACTACGGCTCCGACGTGCAGCTCGAGAAGGAGGCCCTCCTCCGCGAAGCCGAGATCGTGGTGATGAACAAGCGCGACTTCCCGCAGGCGGAAGCCCGCGCCGCGCGCGTCAGGCGATTCGTCCCCGCGGGCCGAAGCTTCTTCCTCACCGAGGCCAAGCACTTCGGCGACCCCGGCGTCTCTGCGCTGTTCGCCGAAATCGCCCGGCGCGCGCGCCTCGACTCCTCCGGAGAGCCTCTCCCTTCCGCAACCGGCTCAGGCAAGGCCGCCGTCCCGTTCGCGCGGCGCATCTACCTCGGCGCCATCGTCGACGCTCACGAAAACTACTACGCCGAGGCCGAAACCGAGGCCGACCTCGCCGCCTCCGGCGCCTCTAGCCGCGACTATCAGGCCGAGTTCGACCGCCTTTGGGACGCCTACGGGTTCGACGGCGACCTCTCCGGCGCAACCATCGAAGACGACCACGCCTGGCGCCTCGCCGACGGCAAACCCGCGCCCGTCGCCCGCAAAACGACTACCGGCGTCTGGGTGCCGACGCTCGGCTTGCCCGACCGCGACGCCGGCCCGCGCCAGATCGTCCGATACCTTTACAAGCAGAATCTCCCCGGACGCTTCCCCTTCACCGAGGGCGCTTACCCGCACCGCCGCAGGGACGAAGACCCCATCCGTATGTTCGCCGGTCTCGGCCTCCCCGAAACCACCAACCAGCGCTTCCATCTGCTGGCCGCCGGCCACGGCGCTCCCAGACTCTCGACCGCCTTCGACTCGCTCACCCTCTACGGCCTCGACTCCGACGAGCCCGGCGCGCTCGCCAAAGTAGGGGAGGGCGGCGTCGCCGTCGACACCATCGACGACATGCTCCGCCTCTACGACGGCTTCGACCTCGAACGCACTTCCGTCTCTCTCACTATGAACGGCCCCGCTCCCGCAATCATGGCGATGTACCTCGCCGCCGCCCGGCGCCGCGGCGCCGACTGGCGCAGGCTGAGAGGCACCATTCAGACCGACATCCTCAAGGAAGTCCAGGCGCAGAACGAGGCCCTCTTCCCCCTCGAACCCTCTCTCCGGCTCATCGGCGATATGTTCGAGTTCACAATGCGCGAGGCGCCCTCCTGGATCCCCATCTCCGTCTCCGGCTACCACATCGGCGAGGCCGGCGCGAACCCCATCCAGGAGCTCGCCTTCACCCTCGCCAACGGCTTCACCTACGTCGAAATCCTCAAGGCTCGCGGGCTTCCCGTCGAAGAGTTCATCCGCCGATTCTCTTTCTTCTTCACCTCCGGTTCCGAACTCGAATTCAACGTCCTCGGACGCGTCGCCCGCCGAATCTGGGCCGTCGCCCTCAAACGCTGCTACGGCGTCGAAGGCCCCGGGCTCGCCCTCCGGTTCCACAGCCAGACCTCGGGGCGCTCCCTCCAGGACTCCGAACCCCTCCACAACCTCACCCGAGTCGCCATCCAGGCGGAGCGCGCGCTCCACAACAACGCCAACTCTCTCCACACCAACTCCTACAAAGAGACCTACACAACCCCGGAGGAAGACGACGTCCTCCTCGCTATGGGCAGCCAGCAGATCCCGCTCGTCGAAAGCGGAGACTTCGCCTTCACCGAGAACCTTCACCAGGGCGCGTACGGCCTCTCCTACCTCGAAGACGAAGTCGAACGCGCCGTCCACCGCATCTTTCGCGAAATCGACCAGCAGGGCGGCGTCCTCCCCGCCATCGAAAACGAATACTTCAGAACCGCCATCCAGGAAGAAGTCCTGCGCGAGCGACGCGCCATGCGGGAGGGCAAGCGCCGTATCGTCGGCGTCAACTACCTCGCCGCCTCCGGCGCCTCCAGTCCTCGGGGCGAAATCGTTCACGTCCCGCTGAAAGAGAAACGCCGTCAGGTCGCCCGGACCCGCGCGTTCAAGCGCGAACACGCGCGGCAGACCGAACTCGCCCTCAAACGGCTCCAGCACGCCGCAACCTCCGACGGCAACGTGTTCGAAGCCCTCCTCGACGCTGTCGAACACGCCTCGGTCGGCCAAATTACCTACGCCCTCTGGGAAGTCTGGGGCAGGTTCCGCCCCAGCATGTAGCGCGGAGTCAGCGCTCGCGCGATCCTGGGAGAGCGTCCGCTCCCCCAGACCCCCTGGGAAACTCGGGGGAGCTTGGCGCCGGAACGGGCGCTTAACACCGCGGGCCAATCGTGATAAAACCCCGCAAAACCATCGCGGCAGCGAATGCGTAACTATGGTTGATGACTACTTCCGGCGCCGGTCTGGCGGTGAACAGCTTGACCTCCCTATCCCCATCGGACGCTAACCTCGCGGCTCGCGGCTCGGAAGGCGACGCCGACGCCCTCGAAGACCTCTACGAACGCTATAGCCAGTCCGTCTTCAGCATGGGCTACAGCATCCTCAAGGACTACAGCGCCGCTCAGGACGTCACCCAGGAGATATTCCTCGCCCTCTGGTCGCGCGCCGGTCAGTTCAGCCCTCAAAAGGGCGTCTTCCGCCACTGGTTCCTGCACCTCGCCCATAACCGGGTCATCGACGAGCTCCGCCGGCGGCGGCGCGCAGCGAGCATCGACGCAAACAAATCCCCGCACGACCCCGATCCCGCCCTCGTCGCCTCCAGCGACACCGCCGACGAGGCCATCAACGCTGTCCTCTTCGGCGCCGCGCGAGACGCCCTCAAGACGCTTCCCGAAGAGCAGAGCATCGCCATTGTTATGGCCTATCTCGAGGGCGCAACCCAAAACGAGATCGCCCAGATCACCGGAGTCCCCCTCGGCACCGTCAAAACCCGCTTGCGCCTCGGCCTCGCCAAGCTCAGAGACCTCATGGTCACGGCCAATCCCTCTGCTCCCTCTAATCCCTCTACGGCGAGCGCCCACGAACACGCCGAACGCTCGAAGCCATGGACGACATAGACAACATAGACGAAATAGAGGAGCTGCTCCCTGCGTATGCGCTCAACGCTTTGAGCGACGAAGACGCGCTCCGGGTCGAGGACGCGCTCGAACGCGAACCTCGCTACCGCCGCGCGCTCGCCGAGCACCTCGAGGTTGTCTCCCGCCTCGCCGTCTCGCACGCCGCCGCCGTCCCCAGCGCCGCAATCCGCGCCCGCCTCATGGAGCAGGCGCAGAACGCCGCGCCCCCGGCGCCCGCAGCAGTAGGTCAGCAGGGCAGGGGCGCCTCCCCGCGAGCCGTCTACGGACTCGTCGCCGCGCTCGTCGTCGCCGTTATCGGCGCCGGCGGCTTCTCCCTGATGCAGCAGCAGCGCGTCGCCGACCTCGAAGCGCCATGGCTGAGCGTCCAGCAGCCGAGAGCGAAGACCGGCGGGAGCTCGACGCGCTCAGCGACGCCATCGCCCGGCCCGGCGTCGCCATCTCTCAACTCGACCCTATCGTCGTCTCGACGACCGGGGCCGCCGAGTCCAGCGCGACCGAGCCGGACTCTCCCGCCGGCGTCGTCGCAGTCCACCAGGAGGAGGACGCGTTCCTCGTCACCATCCGCTTGCCCAAGCTCGACAACAAGCAGGCATACGAGGCGTGGTGGTGGAGCAAGGACGGACGCCCAGCCCTCGCCGCCGAGTTCAACGTCGACGAGAAGGGCTACGCCCGCACCAAGCTGCGGGGCGACCCGCGCCGAATGCAGTCGCTCACCGTCAACATCGGTCCTGCCGGAAGCGCCAACACCCCCAGCTCCGACGTGGTCTTTACCGGCGTTCTGCCCGCATCAAACCCCAACGGCGGCTAACCCCGCAGGGGCTGCGGAGGCGCATCAAACCAGGAGACGCTCGCCCGGGGACTCGTGGCGCACGGAGAATCCGCGCGGGTTTTTTCCGTACGAGGAGCTTCCTGCTCCGTTACTTGGTCATCAGCTCGATGCTGTGACCGTTCGGGTCGTCGAAGTACACCCCGCGTCCGCCCCGGCGCGTGTTGATCTCCATATCGTACCGGTTCTCCGGACGGGGCCCGCTGCCGTACCGCAGCCCCTCCGCCTTCACCCGGCCGAATATGTCGTCGAACTCCTCGTCGCTCACCATGAACGCGTAGTGATGGTGCGCCACTTCCCGCCGGTCGTCGAAGTCGAACGACAAGTTCCCAATCTCCACAGGCGCGAACGGCCCGTGCTCGCCCTTGTACTCAACGCCCATGATCCGCGCGAAAAACTGCGCAGACCTCACCTTGTCATGCGACGGCACTATAGTGTGGTCCAGGTGCATCTCGTATGCCTCCCGCCTGTGCTGACGGAAGCCTACTCCCGGCGTTCTGGGCGGTCAACGCGCCTCCAAGCGCAGCTGTTCAGCGTCGATGGGTTGGCGAGGGCGGCGGCGGTAGGCGAGGGCGGCGCCGGCGCGCTCCTGGGAGAGCGTCCGCTCCCCCAGACCCCCTAGGGACACTCCCGAACGGGAGCGCTTAGTCGAACCCCGGCGGACGCGTTTGCGCCCAGGGCCGGGCCATCTCGAACGCTCTCGACGCCTGCAACAGCGTCGACTCCTCGCCTGGGCGTCCCGTCAGCATCAGCCCCACGGGCAACCCCTCCGACGTGAATCCGCACGGCACGCTCGCCGACGGACGCCCGGTAAGGTTCGCGTGCAGGCAGAACGGCGTAAACCCCCACGAAGGGTGCACCTCCCGCCCGTCGATCGTCTTCGGGTTCCGTTCGATCGGAAACGCCGGAACGGCCATCGTCGGCGTCGCGAGCACGTCGTACTCCTCGAACAGCTGGTCGAACCAGCGTCGATGCCACGTAAGGTCGTGCAGCGCCCGCGAGTAACGCCCCGCCGGCCACGTCGCCGCGTCCGTCAGCCACTTCAACAGCAGCGACGGCAGGAAGTCCCCTTGTCCGCCCTCGATTATCGGCCTCAGCCGCTCCGAAAGGTCGGTCAGCATAATCGTTACGAACGTCGCGATGGCGTCTTCGGTCGTCGTCGCAGGGAACGCCTCCTCGACCTCCGCGCCCATCTCCTCGAACACGCGCGCGGCGCGAGCCGTCAGCGCCTGCACCTCAGGATCCACCGGCTGCCCGTCCATCGCAGGACTCCACGCAATCCGGAGGCCGTTCGCTCTCGGCGACCCGGCCGCAGCGACGAAGTCGGGCGGAGCGCTCTGCAATGCTCTCGCGTCCCGGCTGTCCGGGCCCGACAGCACGCTGAGCAGGAGCGCGGCGTCCTGCACCGTGTTCCCTAGCGGCCCGTTCTGCAACAGCGGCTCCCAGCACGCGCGGCGAGTGTAGTCCTGCGGCACGCGCCCGGCTGTAGGCTTTATTCCGTACACTCCGCAGAAGCTCGCCGGTATGCGTATCGACCCTCCGGCGTCGCTCCCGTTGCAGACCGGAACCAGCCGCGCCGCGAGCGCCGACGCTGCTCCCCCGCTCGATCCCCCCGACGTGCGCACCGTGTCCCACGGGTTCGCGCACGCTCCCCCCGCCGTGCTCTCCGTCGTCCCTTTCCAGCCGAAATCGGGCGTGTTCGTCTTGCCGACGATGATGGCGCCGCTCGCCCGAATCCGCTCCACCGCGATGTCGTCGTCGTCCGGCGTGTGGTCGATGAACAGGACCGACCCGTACGTCGTCCGGACGCCCTTTGTGGCGTCCAGGTCTTTGACGCCTATGGGCACGCCGTGAAGCGGCCCAAGCTCGCCGCCCGCTATCACCGCCTCCTCGGCACGGTGGGCCTGCGACATTGCCGATTCCGCCGCGGTCGTAATGAACGCGTTCAGCTCCCCGTTGTAGCGCGCGATGCGCTCGAGGAAGTGCGCCGTCACTTCTACCGGCGACACCTGTTTCGTGCGAATCAGCCGCGCAAGCTCCGCAGCGGAGCAGAGAGTGAGGTCGGATGCCGGCGCCGCGTCCATCGCGTCCGCTACTCCGGCGCTGCGAACCGCGACGGCGAAAACTCGCTCAGGTCAGCCTCCGGCGCGCCCCCGGCGATTAGCTGCGCCATGCTCTTGCCTGTAACCAGCGCGAGCGTAACCCCCTTGTATCCGTGGCCCGTCGCGACATACAGACCCTCGCACGCCGGCGCCGCTCCTAGAATCGGCATCTCGTCCGCGCTGTAAGGCCGCAAGCACGCCGTCAGGTCGCGGATAGGCGCATCCATGACATACGGCGCCAGACGGATCACCGCCTCCAGTATCCCGTCCTGCGCCTCCTGCGTAGGACGCGGATCGAACCCCGCAAACTCCTGCGACGTTCCCACCAGCAGATCGCCTCCCGCTTTCGGCAGCACGTACCCCGTTTCGTGGAATATCGCGTGACGCGGCATAGCGACGCCCGCAGGCGGCGACACGTGCACTATCTGTCCGCGCAACGGTTCGACCGGCGCGTCCATCCCCAGCCACTCGGAGGCATGCTTGATCCACGGCCCGTTCGCGACGACGACAGCGCCGGCGTCGATCCGCTCTCCATCCGCCAGGGCCACTCCCGCCGCCCGCTCTCCGGCGCGGGGCACGCCGACGACCTCCGCCGTCCGAATCTCGACGCCCCGCCGCTCCGCAGCCTGGGCCAGCGCGATTGCAAACGGGTACGCCTCCAGCTGCTTCTCGACGGTATACGCCGCGCCCACGGCGTCCGGCGACAGCCATGTCCCCAACGCGCGCGCCTGCGGCCCGTCCAGCCACTCGACTCCGATGCCCAGCTCCTGCTGCCAGCCCATTTGGGCGCGCAACTCCTCAGCCTCGGCCTCATCGAACGCCGGACGCAGCAGCGGAATGTCGGAAAGAAGGTAGTCGACGCCCGACTCCTCCACGAGAGCGGGCGCCATCTCCTCGTGCATGCGGATCCCGTCCAGCAGAAACCGGGTGAACCGCTCGGAGTACCGGTGACGTCCAACCGCCCCCAGCTCCCCGGCGGCGCCGCCGGACGCGCCGCTCGCAATTGCGTCGCGCTCCACTATCAGACACTTCGCGCCATGCTCCGAGGCAAGGAAGTACGCAATGCCGCAGCCGATCACCCCGCCGCCGACGATTACGACGTCCGCCGAGCCTCCGCCCGTCATGCCGGCGCCTCGGCTGCGCCCGCCAGCCCCTCAGCCTGATACGCTCCCGCGTAGGGGTTCTCCGTGGTCGAATCGAGTGTCAGAAACACCATCTGCACAATCCGCGCCCCTTGTGCAAGAACAGTCCCGTGCCGGTTGTACACCGCCACCTGCACCTGCGAGCGCCCCACGTAGCCCGCGTCCCATACGGCGTTATGCACCGCTACGCCGTTTCGCAGCATGCTCGAGCGGGGTTTCGCAAGGGCCATAATGTTGCCGGGCAACGCCACCGTTTCGTTGAGCCGCGCCACGTACGCTCCGGGCGGCAGTTCGACGTTGCCCTCGGAATCGAACTCCAGCTGGCGGGATGGCGCGATCACTCGCTGGTCGTTGCTCGCGCCTATCTTGCCTGCCCCGGTGAACTCGGCTATCGAGCCAAGCGTCAAGTCGAACCCGTTCGGCTGGAGCTGACTGCTCAGGCTCATGTAGTTCGAAACAAGAGGGGAGGGGCCCTGAATCATCGCCCGGATCTGCTGAGAAGAGAGAACTCCCAATGGTCAACCTCGGATGGTGTGCCGGCGCGCGCCGTCCTCGATTCGCCAGCCGTCTCGAAACTATAGGCAGCGCCTCCGTTCCCTGTCAAAGAAAAATCCCGCTTGCAACTGCTCAGAGCGCGCATGTCGCGCCCGTAGCAGCGTGGTGAGAGAGGGCGGCGGCGCCGGCGCGACTGCTGGGAGAGCGTCCGCTCCCCCAGACCCCCTGGGTGTCTCTGCACTGCTCGGCTGATCGGAGGGCGGTTGCGATCCTCACGCAGACCACCGGGCAGGTCGGCGCGACTGCTGGGAGAGCGTTCGCTCCCCCAGACCCCCGGGGTGTCTCTGCACTGCTCGGCTGATCGGAGGACGGTTGCGATCCTCACGCAGACCACCGGGTAGGTCGGCGCGATTGCTGGGAGAGCGTCCGCTCCCCCAGACCTCCTGGGTGTCTCTGCACTGCTCGGCTGATCGGAGGACGGTTGCGATCCTCCCACAGGCCACCTGGTTGGTCGGCGCGGCAGCTGGGAGAGCGTTCGCTCCCCCAGGCCCCCTGGTTGTCTCTGCACTGCTCGGCTGATCGGAGGACGGTTGCGATCCTCACGCAGACCACCTGGTTGGCCGGCGCGACTGCTGGGAGAGCGTCCGCTCCCCCAGACCCCCTGGGTGTCTCTGCACTTGCTCGGCTGATCGGAGGGCGGTTGCGATCCTCACGCAGACCACCTGACAGGTCGGCGCGACTGCTGGGAGAGCGTTCGCTCCCCCAGACCCCCTGGGGGTCGGTCTGTTTGGGAGTTGCGCTTCCCTTGACGCAAAGCCCTCTTGCGCCCTAGCATCGCCTACCGGCGCAAGTTTCACTTTTTCGGAGGAGGACCAACTGTGAGCGGGTACTGTATGAAGTGTCGAGCTGAACGCCCAATCGCTAACCCGACCACTGTCTACATGAAGAACGGCCGCCCGGCGACCGAAGGAAAGTGCCCTATCTGCAGCACCCGCATGTACCGGCTGGGCGCGACCTCCTGAACACTCAGCCCGTATAATGCTCCCATAACCCTCTGCGCGCCGCCCGCTCGTGGCGGCGCGCCCGCGAATTGACCAGCGCATGGACTTCGACATCACTTTCCGCGGCGTAACCCTCTTCGGCGTCGAGGCGCGCTTCTACTCGCTTATGATTCTCGCCGGCCTCTTCGCCGGCATACTTCTGGCCCAGCGCGAAGCGCGGCGCCTTGGCGAAGACCCCTCCCGCGTCATCAACTTTGCCGTCATCGGCACGGCTTTCGCTCTTGTCGGCGCCAGGCTCTACCACGTCATCGATTACTGGGACTTCTACTCCCAGAACCCCGCGCAGATCTTCGCCCTCCGCTCCGGCGGCATCGGCATTTTCGGCGCTATCGCCGGCGCCGCCCTGGCGGTGGTCGCGTACGTGTGGCTGGTCAACCGCAGGGCCCGCCGCAACGACACGCTCCGGCTAAGCTCGCTTCGCTGGCTCGACATCGGCGCGCCCGCGTTCCTGCTGGGTCAAGCCGTAGGCCGCTGGGGCAACTTCTTCAACCAGGAGCTCTTCGGCCCCCCGACCAGCCTCCCGTGGGGCATCCCCATCGACATCGCAAACCGCCCTGCCGAGTACTCCGAGTTCACTCACTTCCACCCGCTCTTCCTCTACGAGTCCCTCCTCAGCTTCCTCGGCGTCGCGGCGCTTCTGTGGGTGGGGCGACGTTTCGCGCGCAGGCTCCGCAAGGGAGACATTCTTCTCCTCTATATCGTCTGGTACTCCCTCGAGCGCTCCGCTCTCGAGTTGCTGCGTTTCGACAACTGGAAGATAGGCCCGATACCTACGGCGCACATCGTCGCGCTCGTACTCGTCGCTCTCGCCGTTGCCGCCTTCGTGTGGTGGCGGCGCCCGCCTTACCTTTCTACCGGCTCGAGCGGCGCCGGCAGCGACGCGCAGCCCCGTTCTTCCCAGCAGTCCCGCTCGTCCCAGAGGCGAGCGCGGCGGCGCGGCGCTTCGTCGTCCCTCCAAGAGTCCGCGGCGCCCGATCAGCCCGCCTCCTGACGCGATCCGCCCCGCGCCTGCGGCGGTCTCTACTCCACCGTTACGCTCTTGGCAAGGTTTCGCGGCTGGTCCACGTCGTTCCCGAGAAAGTCCGCCATCTCGTAGGCGAACAATTGCACCGCCGCAGTCGCAACTATCGGCTGCAGCAGTTCCGGGCACTCCGGCGCCCAAAGAACATCGTCGGCATGGTCTGCAACCTCTCCGTCGCCTGCCGTCGCCACCGCCACAATGCTCCCGCCGCGAGCGCGCGCCTGCGACATATTCGCCAGCGTCTTCTCGTAAACCCCGTTCTTCAGCGCCAGCGCCACCACCGGAGTCTCAGCGTCGACCAGCGCAATCGGCCCGTGCTTCATCTCCGCCGCCGACATCCCTTCCGCGTGGATGTAGCTGATCTCCTTCAGTTTCAGCGCTCCTTCTCGCGCGACAGGCTCCAGTAGCCCCCGTCCGATGAACAGCAACCGGCGAGACTTCACGTACCGGGGCGCTATGCGGCGAGCGTCGTCGCGAGCCAGCGCAAGCGCGTCTCCCAGCAGGGCAGGGAGGCGCGACATTTCGTCCACGCGGAGCGACGCCTCCTCGGGCCCAAGCGTTCCCCGCTTCTGCCCCAACGCGCACGCCAGCATGAGCATCGCCGCCATCGACGCCGTCATCGTCTTGGTCGACGCCACGCCAATCTCCGGGCCTGCGCGCGTCAGCATCGCCGCCTCCACCGCGCGCGACGCCTCGCTCCCTTCAACGTTCGTCACCGCAAGCACTCGCGCGCCCAGCTGTTTCGCCTCCTGCATCGCCTCGAGCGTGTCCGCCGTCTCGCCCGATTGCGTAATCGCCACAACCAGCGTCCGCGCATCGACCATCACATCCGGCCTGCGGAACTCCGCGGAACTCTCCGCAACCGCCGGAATCCGCGCCAGCTTCTCCAGATAGCGCGCTCCCACCTGACCGGCGTACAGACTCGTGCCCATCCCCAGGAATACGGCCCGGCTGAACCCTGCGCACTCGGCCTCTGAGAACGGCAGCTCGCTCAGCTCCACCCGCTGATGCGTGAACGGCGGCGCGAACGCAAGCCGACCGCGCAGCACGCTCATCGCCGCCTCCGGCTGCTCCAACATCTCCTTCAGCGTAAAGTGCTTGCGCCCGCCCTTGGCCGCCGTCGCCGGGCTCGCCGCAATCAACCGCCGCGCCCGCGTCGACGGCTTGCCGTCGAGCGTCATCACCTCCCACGTCCCGGGATGCGCCACCACCAGCTCCCCCGGCTCCAGCGCCGATACGTTCCGCGTGAGCGGCGCCAGCGCCGGCAGGTCGCTCGCAAGGTACGTCTCCTCCTCGTTCTCGCCCGCGCCCACCAGCACTCCGCCCGCGTTGCCCACCCGCGCCGCGACCAGCGTGTCCGGCGTTCCGGTGTGCATGCACGCTATCGCGTGCGCTCCGCGCAGACGACCCGCGGCCAGGCGCACCGCCTCCTCGAGCGATGCCCCGGCGGCCAGGAAGTCGTGCACCAGGTGCGGTATTACCTCCGTATCCGTCGCCGACGTGAACCGGCACCCGGCCGCCGCGAGCTCCTCTCGCAGCGCCGCGTAGTTCTCCACGATTCCGTTGTGGACGACCACCACTTCGCCCGACCCGTCGACATGCGGATGCGCGTTCGCGTCCGACGGCGCGCCGTGCGTCGCCCAGCGCGTGTGCCCCACTCCTCGCAGCCCGCTGACGGGATCGCGCTCCACGAGGCGCAGCAAGTTCTCAAACCTCCCGGCAGCCTTCCGCACTCCGAGCCGTCCGCGCTGGTCGATCACCGCGACGCCGGCGCTGTCGTACCCGCGGTAGGTCAGGCGGCTCAGTCCGTCGAGCGCCGCGGCCATAGCGTCCCCGCCGCCTACGTAGCCGAAAATGCCGCACATCGCGCGGAGTCTCCGCTAATCCGCCGCAGCTTCCGGAGCAGCGTCCTGTTCTCCGACGCCGTACCCGCTCGCCGCCTCGCGGTCGATCAGCCACTGCAGCACTCCGCGCTCCGGACGCACGCGCGCCGCCGGAAGCGAGAGCCCTGCGTGCTCCGGGCCGAGCGCCACACCCACAGCGCGCGCCTTCGACGCTCCCTGCGCAAGCATAAGCGCCAGGCGCGACGCGTTGATGAGCGGCAGCGTCGCCGTTATCCGCCAGACGCCGAGAGGCCCGGCGCGCGTCGCGGTGAACAGCAGCTCCTGCTCCGTCAGCGCTCCGGCCCCCGGGAAGAGGCTCGCCGTGTGGCCGTCGTCGCCGATCCCCAGCAGCGTCAGATCCGGCCTTGGGCGCCGGCTGCCGAACAGCTCCCGCAGCCGGCTCTCCACAGACGCGGCGGACGCCTCGGGGTCGTCTCCGGACGTATCGACGCCTATGATGTGGTCGGGCGGCAGCGGAACATGGTCTAGCAGGAGCTCGCGGGCCATCCGCTGATTGCTCTCCGGACTGTCCGCCGGCGCCCAGCGCTCATCGCCCCAGAACACATACGTCGACTCCCACGGCATCAAATCCCTGTACGGCGGCTGCGCAAGCAGCCGGTACAGCATCGACGGCGTCGTCCCGCCTGAGAGTCCCCAGACGAACCTGCCCCGGGCGCGCGCCGACTCCGCCGCAGATTCAACCGTGAGCCCCGCCGCGGCCTCGGCCAGCCGGCCTGGCGTATCGTACGTGCGGACTACCGCCATCGCGCCGCTCAGCCCTCGCGCCGGCGAACGGCATGCCCGCCGAACCGGTTTCGCATCGCCGCCAGCAGCCTGAAGCCGAACTGCGACGTATCCCGCGAGCGGAACCGCGCCTGCAACGCCATCGAGATGACCGGCGTCGGCACGGCGAGGTCCACCGACTCCTCCACCGTCCAGCGCCCTTCCCCGGAGTCCTCCACCCAGGGGGCAATGTCCGCAAGGGTCGAATCCTCTTCCAGCGCGCTCGCCGTCAGGTCGAGCAGCCACGACCGCACAACGCTGCCGTGCCGCCAGACCTCCGCTATCTGCGCAAGGTCGAGGGCGAACATCTCTTTGGCCTTCAGCAGTTCGAAACCCTCCGCGTAGGCCTGCATCAGCCCGTACTCAATGCCGTTGTGCACCATTTTGGTGAAATGACCAGATCCCAGAGGCCCCACATGCGCGTAACCCCGCTCGGGCGACGGCGCAAGCGTCAGGAACACCGGCTCCGCCGCGGCGACGCTTTCGGCGTCGCCCCCCACCATCAGGCAGTATCCCTCCGAGAGCCCCCAAATTCCCCCGCTCACTCCGGCGTCGATCATGTGGATGCCCCGATGCTGCAGCATCGCGCCGCGCCGCATCGAGTCCTGGTAGTTCGAGTTCCCGCCCTCGATCACGATGTCCCCGGCCTCCAGCACCTCGGCCAGCGCCGTGACCGTCCCCTCCGTCGGGTTTCCGGAAGGCACCATCACCCACACCACGCGCGGACTCGACAACGTTTCCACCAGCTGCTCGAGCGACTCCGCAACTTCGACGTCCCAGCTTGCGCCCGCCAGGCGAGTGTCCGGGTCCCGATCGTACGCCACGACGCGATGCCCGCCCTTGCGGATGCGCTGCGCCATCGCGCCGCCCATCCGGCCCATGCCGACCATGCCTAGCTCCATCGAGACCTCCCTCGCCTGCGCCTAGTCAGTCCTGCTGGCGGCGCTTCAGCTTCGCGCTTCGGCCAATTTCCTGCTCTTCGAGGCTACGCTTCCGAGCGCATCCTCGAACGATTTCGCAAACGCCGCAACTCCGTCGGACAGCAGCTTATCCGTAACCTCTTTCATATCGACGCCGGCGTCCTGGATAGCCTGGAGCGCCTGCGACGCTTGCTCGGCTGTCCCGGCAAGCGAAGGCGCTGAAAGGCCGTGGTCGAGCGCCGCCTTCAGCGTCTCCGGAGGCATCGTATTCACGGTGTCCGGCCCAATCAGCGCGTCAACGTACAACGTGTCCGGGTAATTCGGGTTCTTCGTGCTCGTGCTTGCCCACAACGGACGCTGCACGCGCGCGCCGCGCTCCGCCAACGCCGCAAAGTCCGGCCTGCCGAAACGCTCCCGGAACATCTCGTACGCCGCCTGCGCGTTCGCAATCGCAGCCTTTCCCTGCAACTCCGGGCGCTCTCCCAGCAGCGCGTCCGCCGCCGTATCCACCCGGCTTACAAAGAACGACGCCACCGACGCCGCGCGCGAAAGACTCATTCCCTTCTCTGCAAGCTGCTCCAGCCCGCCTATGTACGCCTCCATCACTTGACGGTAGGCGTCGAGCGAGAAGATGAGCGTCACGTTTACGTCCACCCCCTCCGCTATCAGCGTCCGCACTGCCGGTATTCCCGCAGGGGTCGCGGGCACCTTGATCATCACGTTCGGGCGCTGCAGCAGGCCCCATAGGCGACGCGCCTCCCGCACCGTCCCCGCCGTATCGTGCGCAAGGGCAGGGGGGACTTCCAGGGACGCGTACCCGTCCACCCCGTTCGTATCGTCGTACACGTGCCGCAGCACGTCGGCAGCGTCGCGGATGTCTTCCACCATCAGCGCCTCGAACGCCTCAGCCGGCGTCTTCCCCGCCTGCGCCAGCTCCGCCAGCGCATCGTCGTAGTCGGCGCTGCCCGACACTGCTTTCTCGAATATTGTCGGGTTCGACGTCAGCCCGGTCACGCCCTCGCGCACCAGCCGCCCAAGCTCCCCGGTCGTCAGCATCTCCCGCCGGATGTAGTCGATCCACGTCGACTGCCCCAGCGCCAGGTTCCGCACAATTGTGTTCTCCATAACTGCGGCTCCCTCTTCTCTCTACCGCTCTGCCTGTCGCTCTACCCGCGCGCCGCCAGCTGCGACGCCTCCACCGCCAGCACTTTCCGCAGCCGCCGAACGTGCCGCTCCTCGCCCGAGAACCGCGCGCGCAGAAACGCTTCCAGCGCCTCGCGCGCAACCTCCACTCCAACCACCCGGGCGCCCAGACAGAGCACGTTCACGTCATCGTGCTCCACTCCCTGATGCGCCGAGTACGTGTCGTGGCACATCGCCGCCCGGGCGCCCACAACCTTGTTCGCCGCCACGCTCGCTCCCACGCCGCTCCCGCACACTACGACGCCGCGCTCCGCCTCTCCCCTCGCCACTGCCTGGGCCGCCCGCACCGCAAAGTCCGGGTAGTCGTCCAGCGGGTCGAACTCGTAGGCGCCAAGGTCGACGACCTCGTGCCCCTGTTCGCGCGCCATCGCCGCGAGTTCGCGCTTCAGCTCGAACCCCGCATGGTCTCCTGCAATTGCTACGCGCATCTCTCCCTCCGCAGCGGCAGCAGGCTGGCTGGCCGCGCAACCCGCAGCCCTAACGATAGCAAACCGGCGAGCGCGCTCCAAAGCGCGAAATGGCGGCAACGGGCGCCGCAGCCGCGCGCCGCAAGAGCAGGGGAGTCTCCGGAATGGGACGGCGGAGCGCCCCCAAACGCAAGGCCCTCTCCGGGAAGTCGCCCGGAGAGGGCCTTGCATTGTCGCCAATCAGCTATCAGCGGCGCTACTCTTCCATCATGGAGCGGGGACGCCGCCCGCGCCGGCGGATCCGCGGCTGCTCGACCCAGAAGTAGACCGAGTTCTCCGCCTTCCGCACCTGAAGGTTTTTGCCCAATGCCGTCGCGGCGTTCGTCAGCCGCCGCCGGATCGCGTTCGTCGTCTCGCCTGTGTTCGCCGTCAGCTTGCCTGCCTGACCCTCGGGCACGCGGTCGATGTAGCCCATGTACTCGCGCAATATCTGCGCGCGCTTTCCGGTCACACTGGTCGCTTGCGCCTCTCCCAACGCAAGAACATCGAAAGTCGGCATCGATACTACTCCTTCACAGTGTTTTGCTATGTTCCAACTCCGCAAGTTGGCGCGCATAAGCTTACGACGCCGCGCAAGCCCTGACAACTCCGCCCACGACGCCTCGCCGCCGGCGTGCTACTTCCTCCCGTTTCGCTCCAATCTCCGCGTCCATTCCTTCCCGTCTACCACGACGCAGGCGTTCCGAAACCCTCAATCCGCCGCTCTCCCGGGCCGCCTTGCGCGTCGCCTTACCCGCCAACATTCGCTTCTTTCCGCTTCTTTTCGCATCTTTCGCGCGCCAATTGCACAGTCGGGCGCGTCCTCGCCGTGCGCCCGCCAGGCGCCCATCTCGGGTATCCTAAGCTTCCAAATCATCAGCCCAGGTCTCCCGCTATGAGCCTCCCCGCCGTCATCGACGCCCACCACCAACTCGCCCCCTCCGGCGCTGTTCCCTCCGAACTCGACAGGCTCCTCAGCGAGTGCGGCGTCGCCGGCGCCGTCCTTGTCCAGCCCGAGCCTTCGCCCGACGACGCCCGCGCAGCCCTCGCGCTCGCAGCCGAGGCCAAACTCGCCGCCGGCGCCGTCGTCGGCGTCGACATCGAGTCTCCCGGCTTCCCCGGCGTCCTCGACGAGCTCGCCGACGCCTCCATGCTCCGCGGAATCTGCCTGGACGTCAGCAACCGCGGCGACAACCACTGGCTCGCGCGCGACGCCGTCCGCAGCGGACTCCGCGAAACCGCCGGGCGCGGCCTCTCCCTCGACGTCGTCGCATCCCCCGCCCAAATCCCCTCGGTGCGCGCGCTCGCCGAAGCCATCCCCGACCTCCGCATCGCCCTCGTCCACATCGGAGCCCCCTACATCGCCCGCGGCGAGCGCGAACCGTGGGGCGTCTATATGCTCAACCTCGCGCCCCTCGAAAACGTCTGCCTGAAACTCAGCGGACTCCTCACTCTCGACGCCCAACCGTGGAGCGCCGCCCGCATCAAGCTCTTCGTCGAGCCCGTCGTCCGCCTCTTCGGCTACTCCCGCCTTATGTTCGGCAGCGACTGGCCCAATCCGGCGCCCGTCGCCGGTTACCGCCAGGCGCTCGAAGCCGTCGTCGAAGCCGCAAGCCCCATGACCGACCCCCAGATCGAGCAGATCCTCAGCGCCACTGCCGCCGACTTCTACCGCCTCGGCTGACTCGTCACCCGCAGCTCGTTACGATTTGGTTACAAATCGCCCCCGCAGCCGCTCTGCGGGTTGTCGCTCCACGCCCCAACCCTTTACCCTATGCTCCGGAGCGCACCCCTGCGCCGCGAAGAAACCGTTCATGAGGCCCCTCACACTCCCGATCGCCATCCTCTCAGCCTTCATGACCATCGCCGCCCTGGCCGCTTGCGCCAGCGCCCCGCCATCCCAACCCTCCGGAGCCGCTATGCCGAAACAGTACGACGCACCCCCGCCGATGACCATCGACCAGAGCATGTCCTACACCGCCACATTCAAGACCGAAAAGGGCGACATCGTCATCGAACTCTTCGACGACCAGGCGCCCCTCACCGTCAACAACTTCGTCTTCCTCGCCCGCGACGGCTTCTACGACGACACGACCTTCCACCGCGTCCTCGCCAACTTCATGGCCCAGGGCGGCGACCCCACCGGCACGGGCAGGGGAGGCCCCGGCTACCGGTTCCAGGACGAGTTCCATCCCGACCTCAGACACGACAAGCCAGGCGTCCTCTCCATGGCCAACGCCGGCCCCAACACCAACGGCTCGCAATTCTTCATCACCCACGTCCCGACTCCCCATCTCGACAACCGGCACGCCGTCTTCGGGCAGGTCATCGAGGGTATGGACGTTCTGATGAGCATCAGCCTCCGCGACCCTCAGTCCGCACGCTTCGAGGGCGACAAGATCCACACTATCGAAATCACCGAACAGTAAATGCCGCGGGCTCGGCCAACGGCCCGCTCCAACCCAAACTACGCCGCCATTAGCTGCTATTACAGGAGGTCACTTATGAAAATCCGCGCTGAGTACATCTGGGTGGACGGCACCAAACCCACCGCCAAGCTTCGCTCCAAGGCGAAGATCGTCGACGACGGCGCCGAACTCCCCATCTGGGGCTTCGACGGCTCCTCCACCGCACAAGCCGAGGGCCACGACTCCGACCGCGTCCTCAAGCCGGTGTTCTCCTGCCCCGACCCCGTTCGCGGAGAGCCCAACCTCCTCGTTATGTGCGAAGTCCTCATGCCCGACATGACCCCCCACGAGTCGAACACGCGCGCCGGCTGCGCCGCAGCCGCCGAAACCTACGCCGGCCTGGAATTCCTCTTCGGCATCGAGCAGGAGTACACCTTCTTTAAGGGCACCCGGCCCCTCGGCTTCCCCGAGGGCGGATACCCGCCCCCCCAGGGCGGCTACTACTGCGGCGTCGGCGCTGACGAAGTCTTCGGACGCGAAGTCGTCGAGGCACACCTCGACGCATGCCTCGAGGCCGGCCTCGAAATCTCCGGCATCAACGGCGAAGTGATGCCCGGTCAGTGGGAATTCCAGGTCGGCCCCACCGCCGCGCCCTCCGTCGCCGACCAGCTCTGGATCGCCCGCTGGCTCCTCTACCGCATCGGCGAGGAGTTCGAAATCAACGCCACGCTTGACCCCAAACCCGCCCGGGGCGACTGGAACGGCGCCGGCGCCCACACCAACTTCTCCACCAACGCCATGCGCTCCTCTTACCAGCCCAACATCGACGCCGCCGAAGCCCTCCGCGGGCGGCACGACCTCCACATCGCCAACTACGGCTACCGCATCGAAGAGCGCCTCACCGGCCTTCACGAGACCGCCTCCTACAAGGAGTTCAAGTACGGCGTCTCCGACCGCGGCGCCTCCATCCGAATCCCCTGGCAGGTCGAGAGGGACGGCAAGGGCTACATCGAAGACCGCCGCCCCAACGCCAACATGGACCCCTACACCGTAACCCGCCTCATCATCGAAACCGTCGGCGCCGCCGCCACAGCCTAGCCCCGCCGACGCCCGCCGCTTCCCCAGCTCCCCCGCTCATACAGGGGGACTGGGGGAGCGGACTCTCTCCCGGTTCACGCCCAGCAGAGGAGGACGCCTCCGGAAGCGCAGCCTCCGCCCTGCAGCGCCGAACGCCGCAGGAGAGAATGCCCGAAGGGGCGCGCAGTATGGCCAATCCCGAAATCATCGCCAACAACCCCGACATCGTCGGCGAAAACCCCCTCTGGGATCCCTCCAGCCGCCGCCTCTACTGGACCGACAACCGCTCCCGGCGCGTCTACTCCCTCGATGCCGGGACAAGCGCTCCGGCGGCAGTCGTCGAGGACTGGCAGGTCTACGCCTTCACCATCGAACGCGACGGCGCCCTCCTCCTGTTTATGGACCGCACCCGCATCGCCGAGGCCCGGCCCGGAGAGCCTCCCAAACTCCTCGTTGACGGACTCCCCGGCGAACGCGACGCCCGCTTCAACGACGTCGTCGCCGACAGCCGCGGACGCGTCCTCGCCGGCGTCATTCCTCCCGAGGGCGGAACCGGCGCCGTCTACTCCATTAGCGCAATCGGCGCCATCGGTTCGAGCAGCGCAATCGGCTCCGGCGACGGCGTCTCTCTCCTGGCCGGCGACCTGGAGATGCCCAACGGCATGGCCTTCTCCCCCGACCACCGGCTCCTCTACGTCGCCGAGACCCGCGGCAAGCGCATCTCCCTCTTCGACTACGACCCCGACTCCGGCGCCGCGTCCAACCGGCGCATCTTCATCGACCTCGCGGCGCAAGAGGGCGCCTCGCCCGACGGCCTCGCCGTCGACGCCGAAGGCTGCCTCTGGGTCGCCCTCTCAGGAGGCTGGTCGGTCATCCGCTTCGATCCCTCAGGCGCAGAGATCGACCGTGCGCGCTTTCCCGCCCGAAAGATCACAAGCGTCGGGTTCGGCGGCGACGATATGCGCGACGCCTACGTAACCTCATCGAGCCGTCAGGCTGTCCCCGGCGAAGAGATCGGCCCCAGCGGCGGCGCCCTCTTCGCCTTCCGCGCCGACGTTCAGGGCCTTCCCGAGCATCGCTCCGCAGTCCGCTGATCCGCCGTACCGGGACGGGCAAGACAGCGTCCGCTCGACTGAGACGCAAGACGCGCCATACGGGAGCGCCGGCGCCGTCAAACCGGCAGGGGAGCGGACGGCCCGCTCTAACCGGTGAACGTCCGCCGAAACCGCAGCAGGTTCTCCTCAACCGCCACGGTCGGACGCGTCACCTTGCCGGGAGGCTCTTCGACCAGCGCGTGAATGAACCACGGCCCGTCCTCGCGGATTGCCTGGTCGAGCGCCTCCTCGAACTCTTCGAGCGTCGACGCCCGACGCGTCTTGTCGATCCCGCACCCCTCGGCCACCCGCAGCAAGTCCGTCCCGGTCGACGTGTGCGTCGGCTGCCCGCCGGTCTCGTACCACATTCCGTTGTCCCACACGATATGCACGAGATTCGGCGGCGACTGCCGCGCCACCGTCGCCAGCGACCCCAGATTCATCAGCAGTGAGCCGTCGCCGTCCGTCACGAACACCTTGCGATCGGGCGACGCCAGCGCGACGCCCAGGCCAATCGACGACACCAGCCCCATGGCGCCCCACGTATAGAAGTTCCCGTCCCGGTCGCCCAGCTCGTGCAGCTCGAACGTCGATTGTCCCAGGTTCGAGATGATGGGCTCGTTCTCCACGCGCCGCAGCAGCGCCGTTATCCCGTCACGCCGTAGCACGCTTCGCTCCCACCAGCTGCGAGTACCAGAGCACCGCCACCGGCATCCTGCTCGCGTAGCTCAGCTCGATCGCGCCGTCCACGTACCGCTCGACCTCGTCCTCGCGCTGCGGCGCGTAGTGCTGTATCCCGATCGATTCGAGAATCGCAGGGATCGGGCGCGCCGACGGCGTCTGCACCGCGTTGAACTCCGCGAGCCCTCCGCGCATTCCGATGAACAGCGGAACGGGTATCCGGTGCGCCGTCAGCAGCTGGGTCAGCGCGTTCACGGTGTTCCCGAACCCGCTGCTCTGCAGGAACACCGCCGCCCGCTTGCCGCCAGCGTACACCCCGGCGGCTATCCCCACCGCCTCCTCCTCGCGCGTCGAGGCCACAACGGTGAACGCCGAGTCCTGCTCCAGCTTCGCCAGCACGTTCCAATTGATAGCGTCCGGCACGTACGACGCGAACAGCACGTCGTGCGCCCGCAAACTCTCGATCACCACATCCGGCCAAGCCATAGTCCCCGCAGTATAGCCCAACTCCCGCCGCCGGCGAGGCGCGCGCCCCACCGCGACATTCCGCGCTGGCGCAGCCCAGCCTCACGCGTATAATGCCGTTGCCACAACCGACCGAACGCTGTCGACCAGCAGCGCGAGGCCATATCAAGACGAGGTGGGCGCAAGTACCCCCTTGTCGGCTTCGCGTTGAGTCGGTTGTGGCAAGCCTTCCTCACGTTTGACAAGGGGGTTCCTGCCATGACCGACCACCGCTATCTGTCCGGACACGCGCTCGTCTGCGACGACAACCTCAACGCTCTCCGTGAGCTGGCCGACGAGTGCGTCGACCTCATCTACCTCGACCCGCCGTTCAACAGCAACCAGTTCTACGTCGCCGCGTTCGGCGACAAAGGGCTCGTCAATCAGCAGTTGCGAGACGTCTGGCGTTGGACCGATGCATCGCAGCGCGCGCTCGACCGCCTGCCGTCCGGCGCCTTGCGTGACTGCATCGAAGGCGTGCGGCTGCAAACCGGCAAACGATCCAGCATGGCCGCGTACATCCTCTATATGGGCCAGCGTCTGCAAGAGATGCGCCGCGTGCTCAGGCCTACCGGCAGTGTCTACTTGCATTGCGACCCGCACGCGAACGCCTATCTCCGGGTGCTTATGGATTCCGTGTTCGGGCCGAAGCAGCTACGGAACGAACTTGTGTGGTGCTACGAACGGGCTCACCCGGCGATGAAGCAATTCAAGCGAGTCCACGACAACATACTGTTCTATTCCAAGGGCCCCTCGTGGACGTTCCACCCAGTCCGTGTTCCGCGCAAGGACGGCACGATGACAGGACGAACGTTCAAGCGACCAGACGGCTCCGTATACGTCTCGAACGAAGAGGGGAAACTCTGTCCCTCCTGGTGGGCCGACATACCCTCGTTTGGCACCGCCATGAGCTCCTCCGAACGCCTCGGCTACCCCACCCAGAAACCTCTCGCACTGCTCAACCGCATTATCAGCGCATCGTCCAATCCCGGAGATCTCGTCCTCGACCCGTTCTGCGGTTGCGGCACCGCCGCCGACGCTGCCGCCGCCCTCGGACGCGGCTATCTCGGCATCGACATCTCCGGCATCGCAGTGCGGGTAATGCAGCAGCGCCTTGAATCCCGCGACCCCGCTGCCGCCCCGGATGTCTTCGGCCTCGACTGGGGCGAAATCACGTGGGCCACGTTCGAGCGACTCGCATTTCGGCCTCGCGAGGAGTCCGAAGACGGCGCTCCCGGTTGGGCGTGGGCCGAAGACCGCGTCGCCGCGATGCTGAACGGAGTGCCAAACGAGCGGAAGTCCAACGACGAGGGCGTTGACGTGCGCTACTACGGCGTGCAAGACCTCGACGCCGACAACGCATCCATCGTCGTTCCCATTCAGGTCAAAGCCTGGCGCAGCGACCGCAGGGTAGGGCGGCCCGAGGGCCAGGGCCTCCGTGCGGCGCAGATGGATCTCCAGCGCGAGGGCCTCCACGCCCCCATGTCGATGATGGTCAGCCTCTATCCGCCGTCCGCAACCTTGCGCGAGTACGCTGCAAGACAGGGCGAAGTCGGCATCCGCACCTACGAGGAAGGTCTGCGCGCCTACCCCGTTATGCAGGCCCTCAGCGTCAAGGAGATGCTGGAGAAAGACGAGCACCCGCTCCTCCCGCCGGTGGACCCCCGCTCTCTCGTCGGCGACACCCAGACGCGTATGCTTTCCGGCGGCGAGACCTAGCCTGCCGCGCCGCATAAAAAGAGGGGGCTGCGCAGATGCGCAGCCCCCTTGCCGTTCTCGCCTGAGACGGCTCTCGTACAGGCTTACTGGTCCTCGCCGGACACGCGCGCCCACACTCCTTGCGCCACAATCACCAGCCACGACACGCCCACCACTCCAAAGTAGGCCGTGTGCCAGATCAGCGGCGTCGGACGCGAAGCCGTCACGACGTTCGAGAAGGCAAAGACTGCAAAGATGATGGCGCTCACGAACAGTCCGAACAGGATCCACGGCTGACGCGCCGCCGGCCCCGTCCTCATCAGAAACTGCACGAGCGCCCACGCGAACACGAGCCCGAGGAGGAGCTCCACAACCCCGGTGAAGACAAAGGCGAAATCGCCGAGGCCGGTTCCCCAGCCCATCTTGTCGAGCGTCGCCGCAAACGGGTTCACATCCCCTCTATCGGCAAACTTCACGCCGATATGCACTCCTGGAATCAGCTTCGCCAAGCCGTTGGCAAGCCAGAACAGCGTCCAGAAGATCACTGTCGCAAGCTCCAAAGAACCCAGCTTCACCATATAGCATAGCTTTTTAGTCCGTTCATCCGACGCTACCTCCTGCGAACGTCTAGCGATAACTAGCGGCGGGGAAGATAGCGTTTCACTTTCCCGTAACGCAACGGGTTTACGGCGCCGAAAATCGCCGCATTTGCTCTCTCCTTTCTCGCTCTACGGTGCAGCTTTTGCGACGCAACTTTTCAGCGCTGATGCGCGCGATAGCGGCAGGGTGAGGCGTCCCAGCGCCGGCGCGCTGCTGGGAGAGCGTCCGCTCCCCCAGACCCCCTGGGAAAGTCGCTCTACGGTGCAGCTTTTGCGATGTCCCCAGACCCCCTGGGAACGGTCGCCTTACGACGCGTCGCCGAACGCCCCAACCCGCTTGCGCGGCTGCTGCGCGAAGACCATCAGCGCGAACATCAGCACCGAGACTCCCGCGAACAGCGCGAAGGCAAGCGCGTAACTCCCCGTCTCGTCCCTGATGAACCCTGCAAGCACCGGCCCCAGCGGACTCACCGCCCGGAACGGCGCGGTAAAGCCCTTAATCGCCCCCAGCGAACCACGCCCGAAGTAGTTCGCCACGAGCATCACTCCCACCACGTTCCGCATCCCTGCGCCGACGCCGAACACGAGAGCCCACAGCACCGCCAGCGGATAGTTGTCGGCGACAAGCAGCAACAGCATCGACGCCAGCACCAGCGCCGACTGGACCATCGCCCCCGTCCTCACATGCACGCGCTCCAGTACGAACCCTATCGGCACGATGGAGAGGGCCGACGCCGCCGCGAATATCGACGCTATCGACACCGCCTGCACGTCCGGCAACCCCTGGTCCTGAAAGTTCGCCACCATGTGCAGGTTTGTCGCTCCCTGCACGAACGGCGTGCACATCAGAAACACCGTAATCAGCCAGAACGCCCGCGTCCTGCGGGCCTCCTCCAGCGTCCACGACTCCTCCAGCGGCGCCGCGACGCCCTCTCCCGTCCCTCGTACGTCCGCCGTGGGGCTCGACGCTCCGTCCGGATGCAGCCCGTGATCCTCCGGCTGCCTCCGCAGGAAGAACAGCGACGGCGCGATGATCACCGCCGTCGAAAACACCGCCAGCGCAACGTACGCCGTCCGCCAGTCCCACGCCGCCATAATCACGAAAATGAACGCCGGCAACACCGCCTGGCCCGACCGCTGCCCGACAGCCTTGAACGCCAGCGCGCGCCCTCGCCGGCGCACGAACCACTTGGCCACCGCAACCGACGTCCCTATCTCTACTCCCGCTATCGCCGAACCACGCGCCAGCCCGAAGTACGCCCAGAACTGCCACGGCTCCTGAATCGTCGATAGCCCGAGCATCGCCGCCGCAATCGCCGCGCCCGCAGCCGCCACCACCACGCGCGGCCCGTAACGGTCGACGAGCCGGCCCGTCAGCGCCGACGCCGCCGCTCCTGCAACGCTCCCTATCAGAAATCCGGTCGCGATCGTCGTCCGCGACCAGCCCAGCTCTTCCTCGATCGGCGTGATGAACACGCCAAGCACCGGCCCGAACCCCGGCACCTCTGCAAACGTCGCAAGGAACGACGCGCCGACGATCGCCCATCCGTAATGGATCCGGCCGATGGGCCATATCCGGGGTATCCCCGGCGGACGCTCCGGGCGCTGCCGGGAGCTAGACAGCGCCGAACGCCTTCCGCAGCTCGCCCGCCGCCTCCGCTATCGCCTCCCACGTCCGGTCGAACGGCGTTCCGGCGTTGAAGAACCCGTGGATCATCCCGTCGTACCGCGTCACCGTCGCCGGGACTCCCGCGGCCCGCAGACGCTCCCCGTACTCCTCTCCCTCATCCCTCAGCGGGTCGTACTCCGCGGTCAGCACGTACGCCGGAGGCAGCCCGGAGAGGTCGCTCGCCGCGGCCGGCGTCACGTACGGGTTCGAAGCGTCCTCCTCCTTCGGCGCGTAGCACTCCCAGAAGTAGACCATCGTATCGAGGTCAAGACCGTACCCGTCGCCGTTCTCGCGGTACGACGCCCGCTCGAAATTGCGGTCGGTCACCGGGTAGATGAGCGACTGATGCGCCAGCTGCGGGCCGCCGCGGTCTCGCGCCAGCAGCGCCACCGCCGCAGCCAAATTCCCGCCTGCGCTCGCCCCCGCAACCGCAAGCCTCGACGCGTCGCCGCCCAGCGACTCCGCATTCTCCGACGCCCAGCACACCACCGCGTAGCAGTCGTCAAACGGGATCGGGAATGGGTGCTCCGGCGCCAGGCGGTAGTCGACCGACACCACAATGCTGCCTGACTGGTTGGCGAGCGCCCGGCAGGTCGCGTCGTTCGTCGCGATATTGCCGACCACCCATCCGCCGCCGTGGAACCACATCGTAACGGGCAGGGGAGTCCCCGCCTCGGCGCCCGACGGCGCATACACCCGCACCGGCACATCCCCGTGCGGCCCCGGCGCCAGCGCGTCCGTAACCGACGCCACCTCCGGCCCCGGCAGGCGCGGCGTCGCCGCCTGCATCGCCCGCGCCTCCGTCGGGCTCACGTCGTTCTGTCGCGGCAACCCCGCGCGCTGCGCCAACGATTGCTCTGCCTGCGGGTCGAGCGGCATACCCATCCTCCTCTGCCAGCGAATGTCCCGGATTATACGCGCAGGGCAGAGCACGGCGGGCAGAGAGGTTTCGCTGCCGCGCACCGTGCTCACCCTCCTTCCTCTCTGTAGTGCTACACTCCGGCGCACGACCCCGTATAGCGCGCCCGTACTACTGGAACAGGAGGCTGCGTCAATGCTGAACGTACAGGAAAACGAGAAACTCTCACGCGTAGGCCCCGGAACCCCGATGGGCGAGCTGATGCGACGCTACTGGCACCCCATCGCCGCAGCAGCCGAACTCGACGACAAGCCAACCAAGCCTGTGCGGCTCCTCGGCGAAGACCTCGTCCTCTACAAGGACAAGTCCGGGACTCTCGGCCTCATCGACCGCTTCTGCCCTCACCGCAGAGTCGATCTCTCCTACGGCATCCCCGAGGAGAACGGCCTCCGCTGTATGTACCACGGCTGGATGATGGACGAGACCGGCCAATGCATCGAGCAGCCTTTCGAGGAGACCGTCCACCCCGACGGGCGCTTCAAGGAGAAAGTCAAGATCGCCGGCTACCCCGTGCAAGTCCTCGCTGGAATGGTGTTCGCGTACATGGGCCCGCAGCCCGCGCCGCTCCTCCTCAACTGGGAGCCCTTCACCTGGGAAGACGGCTGGAGCGAGGTCGCCCTCGCCCCGCTCCCTTGCAACTGGCTGCAGTGCATGGAGAACTCCCTCGACCCCGTTCACCTCGAATGGCTGCACGGCTACTGGGGCGTCCGCCAGCAGCACGACAAGGCTGTCCGCCTCGGGCTCGCCAAGCCCGACGAGGTCGGCATCCTCCCCAAGCGTCACCTCAAGATCGGCTTCGACGTGTTCGACTACGGCATCGTCAAGCGCCGCGTCACCGAGGGGATTGACGAGTCCCACGGCGACTGGGCCGTCGGGCACCCCGTTATGTTCCCCCAAATTCTCTTCGTGGGAAGCTCCGTCCGCTGCTCGATGCAGTTCCGCACGCCGGTCGACGACGAGAACACGCTCCACATCACCTGGTTCTTCTACCGCGCCGCCCCGGGCCAGACCGTCGAACCCCAACAGTCCATCCCTTACTTCAACGTCCCTCTCCACGAACCCGACGGACGGCTCATCGAAGACCTCGTCAACCACCAGGATTTCGTCGCCTGGATCACCCAAGGCGGCATCGCCCCGCGGCACCGCGAGCACCTCGGCGAGTCGGACCGCGGCATCATCCTCTACCGCAAGCTCCTCACCGAGCAGATGACCGTAGTGGCCGACGGCGGCGACCCCATGGGCACGGTCCGCGACCCCAAGGTCAACGAGTGCATCCAGCTGCCGCTCGAACACTGGCCCTCGATGAACAATCCCGCCCGCATGGCCCAGTTCGTCCCGTCCCAGGCCGGCCAGAGCGAGTCTCACATCAAGGAGATCGAGACTTTCCTCAAGCCCTGGGCGGAAGCCCCGCCCTGGCAAGCCGCGCCGACCTCCTGACTTCCGCAGTCCTCGAACCCGCAGCGGAGCGCCGGCCCTGAGCCCCTCCGCTGCGGGACAGCCGGAGCTTTCCTCTCTGCAAGGCGACGGGCAGGGCAGGGAGGGCAGGAGAAGAACAACCGGAGGCAACCCGTGAGCTACTCCGCCATCCAACCCGAAAAATCAGCGCTCCTCTTCTTCGATATGCTCAACGTCTACTTCCACGCCGGCACGGATGAGGAGTGGGAGGCCGCCAAGCCTATGGTCGACGCGTGCCGCGCCGTCCTCGCTCCCGCCCGCAACGCCGGCGTACCCGTCTTCTTCGCCCGCGCCGACCACCGCCACGACGGGCTCGACTCCGCCCTCCTCTACAACGACACCGACATCCGCGGCAACCCGTGGCCCAACCCCGAAGAGCGCCCCTTCAGGCCTTACCTCAACGTCCACGCGGGCGACTGGAGCTCACAGGTCATTCCCGAACTCGACCCGCAGCCCAATGACTACTACATCGCCAAGCACCGCTGGAGCGCCTTCCACCAGACCCACCTCGAACTCAGCCTCCGCACCCGCGGCGTCGACACCATCATCCTCTGCGGCGGCGCCACCGACGTCGGCATCGTCTCCACCGCTTTCGCAGCCCGCGACCTCGACTTCAACCTCGTTATCGTCTCCGACGCCTGCCGATCCGGGAACCAGGACAACCACGACCAGCTGATGACCCGCATCTTCCCGTTCATGGCCCGCGTCCGCACCGCCCGGCAGGTCGCCGCCATGCTCGAAACTCCCGCCTAGTGGCCCCGCCCTCCCGGCGCAACCTGCGCCTCAGCGGCCCGCACGGACTCGTCCACAGTCCCGTCGCGCGCGGACTCGCTAACCTCTACGCCTGCACGCTCATCTCCGGCTCCGGCTGGGCGATGGTGCTCCCCATCACTCCCGACCTCGCCGACCACTTTGGAGTCTCCCCCGGCGCCGCCGCCCAGATCATCACCGCCTACGCGCTCGGACGCTTCTTCGGCATCCCCAGCGCCGGCGTCCTCATCGACCGCTTCGGCTCGCGCAAGATGCTCGTCGGCGGCCCTGCGCTCGTCCTCGCAGGCGCCCTTATCGGGGCCGCCACCCCGCTCTTCATCCTCATCCTCGCCGCCACATTCCTCGTCGGCATCGGCGACAGCCTCTGGACCCTCGGGCGCGAAATCGCGGGCATCGACCTCGTCAACGCCAACCAGCGCGGAAGAGTCCTGAGCGGCATCCACGGAATACACTCCGGCTCCCTCGCCATCGGCCCGCTCGCCGGCGGAATCCTCGCCGATAACTTCGGCTTTCAGGCCACCTTCCTCGCGTTCGCCGCCGTATCCGCCGTCGCCGTCGTTCTCGGACTCTTCGGGCACGACACGCGCCAGCAGCGCGCGGAGCAGCCCGACTCCCGGCGGCACCGCGGACTCGCCCTCCCGGGCCGCGTCCGCGACCTCGCCGACCTCTTCAAGGAGATACAGCCGGGGCTGCGCGTCACCTACTGGGTGTTCGTCCTGGCCACCTTCGCCGGCTTCACCTTCCGCATGACTGTTCAGAGCGTTATGCCGCTCTACGCCGACGAGCAACTCGGCCTCTCCGCCACCCAAATCGGCGCTCTCTTCTCGATCTCCGGCGCCGTCGTCTTTGCAATGATCATTCCCGCCGGCTTTGTCCTCGACAAGCTGGGCCGCAAGTGGGGATCCGTGCCCAGCACCTTCCTCCCCGGCGTCGCCTTCCTCCTCGTGCCCTTCGCCGACACCTATCTCGAGCTCGCCCTGCTTGTCAGCCTGATGGCGCTCGCAAACGGGCTCTCCCTCGGATCCCTCGCCGCCAGCACCTACGACGTCCTGCCCGCGCACGTTCGCGGACGTCTGCAAGCCTTCCGGCGCACTGCCGCCGAGGTTGGCGGCGTCGGCGCTCCGCTCATGGGCGGCCTCCTCGTCAACAGCGTCAGCCCCGCCGCCCCTTTCATCGCCTACGCCCCCATCCTGCTCGCCGCAGGACTCCTCCTCGCGTTCGCCGCCCGCGAAACCCTCGTCAAGACTCCCGCCCGCTAATCCCGCCCGAACAGCGCCGCACTCGCCGCCCGCGCGGATGCAGGCGGCGAGCTACGAGCGGCCATGAAAGAAAGAAGATCGAATGGCGCCCCAGACAGGATTCGAACCCGTGGCCCGCTGCTTAGAAGGCAGCCGCTCTATCCTACTGAGCTACTGGGGCGTGTTTCGAATATAGTATGGCCCCAGGCGCAACGCAACCAGTCCGGCTGCTCCGCTGACGCGCACTGAGGCAAACCCTACGCAAAAAAGGACACGCTATGACCTTCAACACCATCCGTTTCGACGCCGAGGGCCCCCTCGGCATCCTCACCCTCGACCGTCAGCACCGCCTTAACGCGCTCAGCCGCGAACTCGTCTCCGAGCTCCAGCAGCTCGTCTCCGAGCTCGAGACCAACGACGACATCCGTGTCGTCATCGTCACCGGCGCGGGCCGCGCCTTCTGCGCCGGCGCCGACATCAAAGAGCGCGCCGAGAACATCGACGACCTCTCGTTCGCCCGCACCTCCGCAGTCATCTCCCCTACCTTCCGGCGCCTCGAACGCCTCAACCAGGTCTCCATCGCCGCCGTCAACGGAGTTGCCGCCGGCGGCGGCCTCGAGCTCGCCATGGCCTGCGACCTCCGCATCGCCAGCAGCGAAGCGCAAATGGCCCTCCCCGAACTCACCCTCGGCATCCTGCCGGGCGCGGGCGGGACTCAGCGCCTTCCGCGCCTCGTCGGGCCCGCGCGCGCCAAGGAGATGATGCTCTTCGGAAAGTTCATCGACGCCCCGACAGCCCTCAACTGGGGCCTCGTCAACGAAGTCGCGTCCCCCGGCGCTCTGATGGACGAGGCGCGCGCCTGGGCCGGGCGTCTCCTCGAACTCCCCCCGCTCTCCCTCGCCAGCATCAAGAACGCCGTCAATGTCGCTATGGACGTCGACGTCGACACGGGCATCCAGTACGAGCAGCGCTGCTCCGCGCTCCTCGCCCTCACGGAAGACCGCCGCGAAGGCCACGCCGCATTCGTCGAGAAGCGCAAACCCGCCTTCACGGGCCGCTGACTCCGCGCGGCCGGCCCCGAACAGGGTAGGGCGGCCTAACCGCCCCAGACCTCCCTCGTTCCCCCGAAGCTCGTCTCGACCCAGTGCGCCGAGATCTTCCCCAGGTCGACGCCGGTCACGTCCTCAATCGACATCGACCCCGCATCCGGCGACGTCGTGAACCGCTGCTGCACCAGACGCCCCACCGGACGCGACGCCGCCACCGCCAGCATCGTGCTCGAAAACGCCCGGCTCAACCCGCTCAGCCCTCCTCCTCCCAAGCGGCTTCCCGCCAGCGCCGCTATCGTCGCCATACCTGCCCCCACCACGATGTTCGTCCCGCAGAACGGCGACACCGCCAGCTCGCTCTCGCCGCCCTGCAGGCGACGCAGCGCCTCCCGTGCGGCGTCTTCGACCTCCGTCGAATCCATGCCTCCCACTACCAGAAAACCGGCAGGAATCGAGTACCCCGCCATTGGCCGCGCCTGCCCGCGCCGGCCCAGCAGCAACGCTATCGTCGCATGCTCCAGCCCGTGATTGCGCTTCGTCTGTTCCCACAAGTGCAACGCTGTTTCCCGCATGTTCCTCCCTTTCCGCCTCTCCGTAAGAGCTGCGTCAGCCCCGCCGTCTCCGGATTCTAACCCCAGAGGGGCACGACCGCGCCGGCCCAGCCTCTCCGCCGGGAAAGGCGAAGGCTCCTCACCACAACCGCGCGAGTTCTACTCCCGCAACCGTCATCGCCGTCACCACAACCCCGGCTATCGCCACTCCCACGGCAATGGCGGGCAGCCCTCGACGCGCCGGAATGTCCAGCGCCCAAACCGCCAGCGTCCCAGTCCACGCCCCTGTCAGAGGCAGCGGGATCGCCACGATCATCACAACCCCGAAGAACCCGTAGCGCCGAACCCGGTCTCCCCACTGCGCCTCGATCCGCCTGGTCCGCCATCGCAGCAGACGTCCCGCCGCGTTTTGCTGCCGTTCGATTCGCCCGCCCACGGCGCGCAGGCCCAACAGCACGATCGGAACGGGCGCCAGATTGCCGGCGACCGACAGCGCATACGCCTTCAACCACCACATGTCGTACGTGAGCACCGCGAGCGGAACCGCGGCGCGCAACTCGCCCACAGGCGTCATCGCGGTCAGTATGACGATTAGTTCGTGCGGCAATGTCGAAAGCCTGTCTGCGGCTCGGCGCCAGCCTCCCGCAATCATAGCAGGGCAACGAGCCCGCGACCGGTGTTCTGAACGTTTTCCGAACAACGACTAGGATAGCGAATAGGTAAAAGTTGACAAGCGAGGCTACTTGACGTATAGAAATAACCAATCGCCCGGCTGTTCCGGGCATAATCCAGAAAGGGCAGGAGGAGGTCGATCATGGCGCGAAAGACCACCAAGATGGCGCAAGTGGAAGAGCGGTTCCGGCAACCGCTCGAGAAGCTGCTGCCGGAGCTAATCAACGAGTACGGACTCACCCTCACCGCCGCGCAGCTCGACGTATCCAAGGCCACTCTCAACTACTGGATCCTCAAGCTGGGCATCCAGGTGCGGCGCGTCGCCCTCGCCCCCGGCGAGTCCCTCGAGATCAAACGGGCCAGCTAGCGCGTCCCGGCGGCGAACGCTCCCCGCGTGTAACCGTTAAGCAGGGACGAGCCGGCCCGCGATACAGTTGCTGCCACTCTCCTTGACTTGCCGCAAGGCGAGTGGTACAACGTGATAGAAATCACAACCGTTGCAGGCGCTGCGCGCCCCTGCTTCGGCGCGAGGCAATCGTGATCCTCCGCCGGCCGCAAAATCTCGCCGCCCTCGCCGTACTCGCTCTGGCAGCTCTCGCCGCAGCCGCTTGTTCGAACGGCGCCCCGGTCTCAGCCGCCGAGTGCTTCCTTGCCCAGGATGGCCGCATCGTCGGCGCATCCGGGGCCGACTGCGAACCGCCTCCCGGCGCAACCGTCGAACCCACGCCCACATTCACGCCCATCCCCACCGACAGCGGAGGCGCAACCGGCGGCGCAGGACTCCTCATCGCCAACGGCTGCGCCACCTGCCACACCGTTAACTCCGTGCCGCAGGCCCGCGCCACCGCCGGCCCCGACCTCACCGGCATCGGAGCGAAGGGCGCCGACTTCATCCGCGAGTCCATCATCAACCCCGGCGCGGTCATCACCGAGGGCTATGAAGACGGCCTGATGCCGGCCGACTTCGCCGAGACTATTCCCGAAGCCGACCTCGACACGCTCGTCGAATTCCTCGCCAGCCAGTAGCCGCCGCCCTTCAGTCTTCTCGCCCCACGCTTCCTCCGCCCGCAATACGCGCGCAGTCGCCTCGTGGCGGCGGCGTGCGGCTTTCCCCCGCACTCTCTGAGCGCTGGCGCGCTCCTGGGAGAGCGTCCGCTCCCCCAGACCCCCTGGGGGGAAAGCGCAGCGAGCGAGGAGCGCTCTGTTCAGCGTTGGCGAGTTGACGCGCGCGATAGCGGCAGGGCGAGCCGCTCTGAGCGCTGGCGCGCTCCTGGGAGAGCGTCCGCTCCCCCAGACCCCCTGGGGGGGAAGCGCAGCGAGCGAGGAGCTCAGCATTGAACCCGGCCTTCTGTCCGCATATACTAGGCCGCCGACCGTACGGCTCCATATCTACAACATATTGAGGCCTCATATGCAAATCAGGTGCCTTCAGGAGAATCTCAGCCACGGACTCGGCATCGTCCAGCGGGGCGTCGCGACCCGGACCACCCTCCCCATCACTCAGCATGTCCTCCTCGCAACCGACGAGGGTAGGCTCAAACTCTCCGCTACGAACCTTGAAATTGCTATAAGCACCTGGGTAGGCGGCGAAATCACCGAGGAGGGGGCCCTCACAATCCCTGCTCGCACGCTTATCGACTCGGTCAACTCCCTCGGCCCCCAGACCCTCGAAGTCAACACTATCGGCGACGGCCGCGCCATAGAGGTCACGGGCGACCGCATCAAGCTCTCCATCAACGGCGCCAACGCCAACGAGTTCCCGCCTATTCCCTCAATCGGCGAAGGCGTCTCCACCCGCATCAGCGGCAGCGTCCTTCGCGACGCCATCCACCAAGTCGCGCTCGCCGCTGCCGTCGAAGACTCGCGGCCCGTCCTCACCGGCGTCAACGTAGAACTCGAAGGGAGCACGATCACCCTCGCCGCCGCCGACGGCTTCCGCCTCGCCGTCCGCAACGCCAAGCTCCTCGACCCCGTCGGCGAAAAGCTCTCCGTCATCATCCCGGCCCGCACCCTTACCGAAGTCGAACGCCTCATCGACGGCGACGACCCCATCGACATCGTCATCAACACGCAGCGCAGCCAGGCCCTCTTCCGTGTGAAAGACGTCGAGCTCGTCTCCCAGCTCACCCAGGGAACATTCCCCAACTACAGGCAACTCATCCCCCAGGAGCGCTCCACCGGCGCCGTCGTCAACCTGGCCGAGCTCCGGCGCGCCGCCCGCACTGCCGCCATCTTCGCCCAGGGAGGCTCCGGCATCATCCGGCTCATCATCGATCCCGAATCCGGAGAGTCCGGCAAGCTCACTATCTCAGCCCGCTCCGACGAACTCGGCGAAAGCACCGGCGACATCGAGGCCGACGTAGAAGGCCCCGAAGGCAAGATCGCCTTCAATAGCCGCTTCCTCAGCGACGTCCTCAACGTCATCGGACGCGAACGCGTCGCCCTCGAAATGACCACGTCCTCCAGCCCCGGCGTCATCCGCCCCCTCGACGATCCCGACTACGTCCACGTCGTTATGCCTATGTTCGTCCAGTGGTGAGCGCCGCACGGACACGGGAATAGCCAGGAGCCGCAAATGACCTCCGCCGAAGGCAGGATGCTGCTGAAAAACCTGCTGACCACGCAGATGCGCCAACAGCTGCAGCAGAATGGTCTCAGTGACGAAGACGACCATGTGCCAGTGGCCCGGCTGTTCTCATACGACAACAAGTGGTCGTGGCTCCTCGTTCTCCAGGACCAGGAGGACCCCGACAAGGTGCTCTGCCTCGCCGATTTGGGCATCGGCCAACCGGAAGTCGGCTACATCCGGCTGTCGTGGCTCGCGGACTACGACATTCAGGGAATCCCTATCTACCTGGACACCGACGCCACACTCGACAAGCCGCTGTCCTGGTACGCCAACAAGGCAAGGGCGAACAAGAAATAGTGATCTAGGAGGACTGCCGCTTCCTCTTCCGGGGCGCCGACAACGGACAGACCGGTTGCGCGAGCCTTTGCCTCTCCTGCGCGATGCCGCCGCGACGTGTAAGCTGCCTGCGTGACGACTGAGCCCCCGCCGAACCCCACGCCGCTGCCGGAGCAAGCAAGCGTCTCGCGGCGCTCGCTGCTGCGGCTATTCATACAGCTCCATCTCCCTTCCATCGCCCTTGGGTTCGGCATGGGCGCCACCGTGCCCGTCGTTCCGGAGTTCGCCAAGTCTTTCGGAGTCGGGCCCAGCGAGGCCTCGCTCGTCTTCGTCGCCAATATGCTCGGAGGTCTCGCCAGCAGCGTTCCGATCGGCTATATGCTCGACAAGATAGGCCGGCGGCGCATCCTCATCCTTGGGCCTGTCCTCACCGCTCTCGCCGCCTTCCTTACCGCCACCGCCGGATCGTTCGCCGCGCTCCTCCTCTACCGATTCATCGGCGGCTGCGGCACGCAGATGTGGACGCTTAGCCGGCTCACTATGATCGCCGACACCAACGCCTCCGGCTCGCGCGGGCGCATGATCACCAGCCTCCTCGGCGTTCAGCACGTCGGAACGCTTGCAGGCCCGCTTGCGGGCGGGTTCGTCGCCGTAACCTACGGCCTCGAGGTCGCCTTCATCCTTCAGGGCGCCTTCGCTCTCGTCGCCATAGTCCCCGGACTCTTCACCGCCGAAACCGCTCCGGGCGGACGGCCCCGCCGACAGGCAGGGCAGGGCGCTCCCGACACCGCGTTCGCCTGGAAGTCGCTCCTCGCCCAACCGATCCCGCTCGTCTTCCTCGCGCAGTGGCTCGGCATGACCGCCCGCGGCGGCATCGTCGCCGGGAGCACCGTCTTCGTCTACGCCTCCTACGCCTACGACGCCGACCCCCGCACCCTTGGCATCCTCAGCAGCCTTATGGCCGGCGCCGGAATACCTCTCACCTTCGCCGCCGGCTACCTGATGGACCGGTTCGGACGCAAGGTCTCCATCGTCCCCGGTCTCGCAATTCTCGGCGCCGCGATGGCCTTCCTCGGCGTAACCTCTTTCGTCGGGCTCGGCTTCGCTTACTTCGTCGCCGGGTTCATCGTGCTCCAAACCATGAACAGCCTGCTCACCGGCTCCTGGCAAGTCATCGGCTCCGACCTCGCGCCCGCCGGCGCCCGAGGCCGCTTCTTCGCCGTCGGGCGCACCGTCACTCAGGCCGGGTTCGCCACTAACCCCGCAGTCTTCTCCCTCTGCACCGCCCTCTCGGGCTTCACGCTCGCCCTCGGCGTCGTCGGCGCCGCCGGCATGCTCTCGTCCCTTATCCTCGCCGCGTTCGTCCCCGAGACTCACCGAACGCGCAAATCCGCACAGGAGGCATCATGACCGCCCATGACCAGCAGTCGAACATCATTCCCGGAATGCGCTACCGCGACGCGCCCGCCGCAATCGACTGGCTCTGCAACGTCCTCGGATTCGAACGCCGACTCGTCGTCCCCGGCGACGCGGGGACGATCGCCCACGCGCAGCTAACCCTCGGCAATGGCATGATTATGCTCGGCTCCTACCTCGGGGACGACCCCAACGACATCGTCGTCGCTCCTTCTACGGAGGGCGTCCTCACCCAAAGCGCTTACATCGTCGTCGCCGACATCGAGTCCCATTACCGGCAGGCCGTAGCCGCCGGCGCCGATATCGTTATGGCGCTCCAGGAGCAGTTCTACGGCGGCAGCCTCTACTCCGTCCGCGACCCTGAAGGCCAACTCTGGAACATCGGCTCTTACAACCCATGGGCGGAACCCTCCTGACCCCATAGCTGCTCAGAGGGGGCGTCCGGAACCGGGAGAGCGTCGCTCCCCCAGACCCCGGTCAGCGCGCAGCGTAGCTACGTCTCCAGCAGCCCCCGCTCCGACGGAAAGAGGGCCAGCAGACCGCCATCGACGTTGATGTTCTCGCCCGTTATGAACGCCGACATCGGCGACGCGAGGAACAACGCCGCCTGCGCCTGGTCTATCGGCTGGCCCCAACGCCCCAGCGGAATGTTCTTCGGCTTCTCGGCGCGCGGCTCCATCGAACCGCCCGGCGTGGTTCCCCGGTTGTCTCCGGTCTGCGTCGGCGTTATCGAGTTCACCCGAATCCCGTACGGCGCCAGCTGAATCGCCATCGTCCGCGTCATCTGCAGCACCGCGCCCTTCGACGCCGAGTACGCGATGAACCCCGCCTTGCCGCGATGGCCGGTCGTCGACGCCGTGTTTACGATTGCGCCGCCGTCCCCCTGCGCGACCATCCGGCGGGCCGCCTGCTGGCTGCACAGCATCGTCCCGTCCATAATCACCGACTGCACCCACTTCCACTTCTCGTACTCGATATCCAGTATCCCCGCCTCGTTGTTCACCGCCGCGTTGTTCACCAGAACATCCACCCGGCCATAAGCCGCGTCCGCAGCGGCGAACACGTCCTCGACGCCTGCCGGCGACGAGATGTCCGCGCTCACCGCCACAGCGTCGCCCCCGAGCTCGCGCACCGACGAGGCCGCAACCTCCGCGCGATCGTCCAGGAAGTCCACGCACACCAGCTTCGCGCCCTCCTGCGCAAGCGTCCGCGCAATCTCCCCGCCAATGTTCGGCCCGCTGCCCGTCACCACTGCAACCTTCCCGTCAAGCAACATCGCTCTCCTCCTCATTCCCCGGACTCGGTTTCCCTGGACTCGCCGGCGGCGGATCGCCCCCATCCTACCACCTCGCCCTGAACCCGACGCCGCCTGCCACAGGGGAGCTGACGGTTGACACGCCGCCGACGCCTGCGGTATCCCTAGACGTGGCACAAGTCCGTTTGCTCTACCTCTGCTCGCAGGGGGAGCGTGGATCTATAGGTAACTGATTGGGCCAACACGCCCCCTTGTTGGTCCACGAGAGTTACGGACTTGTGCCAACAACCTGGCTCATCTGCCTGCAAGGGGGTTCTCTTGGACAAGTCTCGTGTCGGATTCTGGCTGCTTATCTCGCTCATCCCAGCCATTGCGGTGCTGTTCCTCTCTTTTGTGACCTACTCACTAGGAAGCGAGGACCTATCGGGCATACTTGCGGGGCTGGCCATCTTCTACGGGTTCCCTGCAGCGATAGTTGGCGCAGTGCTCAAGGTTTGGGGCGGCGTCGAGACCCGCTTACGCTTCCGTGACAGCCAACGCTACGCCGAGCTGCACGGTTGGCATCCGATCACCAGCACGTCGTGGCGCACGATGAAGCAGGGCGGGGCTACCCTTTCAGTAAGCAAGGGGTATGCAAAGTCGTCCTACATCATGAGCATCACTTCGCCAAGCGGCGGAGACACCACTGTCGCCGAGTTTGAGCGCGCGCTATGGGCGCTGCAGTTCGGCGATTGGCTGTGGGAGGAGCTGGCGGGAAGAACGGATATCACGCCAACTCTCGTCTACCAGAAACGGAGCGAGTGGAGCCCCGGACTTATGTTGTACTCCGGAAGGTAGTGGGGAAGGATAGTCCTGAAGCACTGCGCTTCCAGGCGCCTCGTGGGGAGCGTTGGGGAAGGGTAGCCCGCCAACGTGCTAGGATGCCGCCGTATCCCACGCTCCCGGAGGAGGATCGCCCAAAATGATCATCGACATCCACGGACACCTGAACGCTCCCCCCGAACTGTACGCCTACAAGGCCGGGCTGCTCTCGAGCCGCGGCGCCTACACCCACTGGGGCGGCATCCCCGACGAGAAGCTCAAGGCCACCGTCGACAACCACATCGCAACCGTCCTCGACGCTGTCGGCACCGATACGCAGTTCCTCTCTCCGCGCCCCTTCCAGCTGATGCACTCGGAACGGCCCGCCAGAATCGTCGAAGACTTCTGCCGCGCCAACAACGACCTCATCGCCAAGACCGTCGAGATGTACCCCAACCGCTACCAGGGCGTCGCGGGGCTCCCCCAGCTGCACGGCGAACCCGTCGATGTCGTCTTCGAAGAGCTCGATCGCTGCATTAACGACCTCGGCTTCATCGGCATCATGATCAACCCCGACCCCTCCGAAGGCCTCGACAACGACACTCCGCCTATGGGCGACGAGTACTGGAGCCCCCTCTACGAGCGCATGGTGAAGTACGACGTCCCCGCATTCGTGCACTCGGCCTCCTGCAAGAACGTCCGCGAGTCGTACACCGGCCACTTCATTACCGAAGAGAGCATCCAGACCGTCTCGCTCTGCGACTCCACCGTCTACGACGACTTCCCCAGCCTCAAAATCATTATGTGCCACGGCGGCGGCTCCATCCCGTACCAGATCGGACGCTGGCGCGCCCTCCGCTGGCGCCGCCCAAACGTCACGCCCTTCGACGAGAGCTTGCGAAAGCTCTACTTCGACTCCGTCCTCTACAACAAGGAAGGGCTCGAACTCCTCTTCAAAATCGTCGGCACCGACCGTTGCATGTTCGGCACCGAGCGCCCGGGCACCGGCTCCTCCAAAGACCCCAACACCGGCCTCTGGCTCGACGACCTCAAACCCGTCATCGAAGACATCGACTGGCTCTCCGAGCAAGACCGCGCCAACATCTTCGAGACCGTCGCCCGCGAGGCTTTTCCCCGGTTCAACGCCTCGTAGACGGGCAGGGCGCGCCGCGCGACGTTACGAAGCCGCAGCAGGCAAGGGCGCTCTTCGTGAGCGCCCTTGCTTCGTTCTGCGCAAGAACAGGGCCGTTTGGCCGCCGCGCGCCGTCCTAGTGCGTGTCGAATATCTCCTGGTAGCGCGCGATGGCCGCCAGCGCCGCCTCTCGCTCCGGCGCCGTCGGCTTCCGCGGGTCTCGCGCTTTCGGAAGCCGTCCCAGCTTCAGCATCGCCGCCCGAAGCAGCATCCGCGCTTTTGTCGCATCGAGGTTGCTCCCCTCGATCGTCAGATCGTTCGGCGACGAGGGTAGGGGGCCTTCCGGCTCCCCGCGGCCAACCCGCACGACCGGCATCCCGCTGTACGCCGCTATCGCCAGCGCCGCGATCTGACTCGGCAGCGCCGAGCCTGTGCCTGCCGCCGCTTCCAGCACGAACCCGTGGAATCGCGGAGCTCCCGGCTCAGTCGACGCCTGCTGCGCAAGACCTCGCTCGATGCGCGCCATAATGTCGACCTCGACATCCGGGTCCGCCGTGTCCTCTTCCGCCATGTAGTGGCCGTATTTCACCACATGGACCGGCGCGATAGCGTCGCCCCGCAGTGAGCCGTCGGCGTCCTTGACGGGGATGCGGAGCGCGCCGGGGCTGTCGCCGTACTCACGGAACTCCACCTCATCGGAGAGCGCGCGGATAGCGACCAGCGATGAGCCGGTCGTGCGGTAGGCGGGCCGGTGCCACACGCGCACCTCGGCCCCCGCCGCGCCGAGCACGCCGCCGTGACCGCCCGTCGCGCGATAGCCGCCGGGGCGGGCGTCGCCCTTCTTGAACGACCGCGCCGAGAATATCTGCTCGTCCACGATGCCCACGGCGCCGAGGCCGTCGCTCTTGCCTGAAACGGTGTAGCGCACCGCATCGACGATGTTGCGGTCTCCGTCGTTCGAGAGCGTTCCGTGCGCCCGCTGCGACGAGATGCCGACGAACGGGAGCGTTGTGTCGAGCGTCAGGCTCAGCCAGTAGAGCGTCTCCTCCACGTGCGGGCTGCCCTCCAGCCAGATGAACCCGTCGTGCCTGCCGGAGTCGATCGTCTGCTGCACGATGTTGACGGCGCGCGCCATCGCAGCGTTCGGCAGGAATTTGCCGATGGGGCGCGGTTGGTAGGGGAAGAAGTCGCGCCCGGCGACCTCGCCATCTTTCGTATAGCCGGCGGGAGGAAGGGCGCGGACGAAATCGAAATCCGCGAGGCGGTCGAGTTCGCTTGCCGCGCCGTCGTGGGCGCGTCCGGGGATGCCGCGATCGATCTCCTCGAACAGGCGCGAGGCGTCGGGGAAGAACGTCTGCCTGCCTCCGTAACGGATATCCGGGTTGCGGAGGTCGGCGTCCTCGAACGGAGCGCCTTCCGGGGAGCCGTCCGCGCGGCGGGCGACGTAAGGGAGGAGATAGACGCCGTCCTCCGGACGCAGCTCGACCTCGTAGTACGGCTTCCCATCGTCGTAGTAGACCTCGGCGGCGTCGGACTCGAGCGGATGGGCGGAGAATTTCTCGATGCGCACGCGCACGGGTTCATGGAGACGCTGCGGCACGAGGGGATCGAACCGCCCCTCTATCTGCGGTTCGCCCTCCCTGCGTCCCTTGTTGCTCGTTACGAGCGCCGGGGTGTTGGCGATGGTCGAACGCGGGCCCGAGAAGACGGCTATGCGCGGCTTGCTCATCTGTGCGGCTCTCTCCTCTCCTGCCTCTCCTGCGCCAATGGTCGAGGAATCCGTGTCGCCCCAATGCTGAGGCTTTTCAGGCGGTATTCTATGCCGCAGGTCAAACCGCGGCCAGGAGTTCAGGCCTGAGCGGCGGACGCCCGAGTTCCGCGAACGGGGACAGGCGCTACAGGCGGCTAACCGCGCTTTGCCTTGCTGCGGGCGTTCTCGTAGAAGGCGAGGAAGTCGTCGACGCTGGTGCGGGCGATGGTCTCGCCGATGACGTCGAGGGGCAGGTCGTCGATCCGCTTGAACCGGACGCACGACTTGCCCATATCGAGACGCTTGCCGCGCGCCTCGTAGGCGCTGGTGAACCATGCGAGCGTATCGGGGTCGCCGTAGACGTTGTTGAGGTAGACGGCCATGTGCCGCTTCTGCGAGGCGAGGGCGGCGAACACGAGCGGGCGCTTGTTGTAGGTCTTCGGGTAGCGCGCAAGCGGAACGACGTAGCCGATCATCCCGAACTCCATGCGCTCCTCGTAGCCGTCCGGCAGGTTGTCGAGGATCGTCTGCCGCACCGCTTCTATCGCTTCGCGGCGATCGCCGGGCAGCTCGGCGAGATAGGCGTCCACGGTGGCGGCGTCGCTCTGCATCGCAAGTCTCCTTGACAGAGAGAGGTCTGTTCATGATATGCCGCGCTCGCGCGAAACGTGTAATCTCCGCATATCCGCCGCCTTAGGAGGCTCGCGATGCCGGTAATCGACGCCGACTGCCATGTGATCGAAAGCGAACAGACCTGGGAGTACCTCGACCCGCAAGACATCGAGTTCAAGCCCCCGCGCCGTCGAAAACCCGGACCGCCCCGACCGCCCGATGTGGGTGATCGACGGACGCGCCCGGCAGCGCCCCTTCGGCACCGTAACGACCGGAGCGCCCTCCGAAGAGCTCTCAGGGTTCTCCCGCACCTCTTTTCAGACCCGCTCGCTCGGCGACATCGACGCTCGCCTTGCCCATATGGACGAGCTCGAAGTCGACGTCCAAGTGCTCTATCCCACCATCTACCTCACGCGCATCACCGAACGCCCCGAGGTCGAACTCGCCCTTGCCAAGAGCTACAACCGCTGGATGGCCGACGTCTGGGCCCAGGCCAAAGGACGCCTCCGCTGGGTCGCTGTGCCGCCCCTCGACACGATGGACGAAGTCCCCGCCATCCTCCGCGAGGCGAAGGACAACGGCGCTGTCGGCGTCTTTATGCGGGGCTACGAGGGCTCCCGCCGGCTCACCGACGAGTACTTCCACCCCCTCTACGAGGCCTCCGTCGAATACGACCTTCCGATCACCATCCATGCCGGCTGCGGCAACCCCGCCTTCGCCGAACTCACCGACGGCGACGCCTACGCGCGCAACAAGCTTCCCGTCATCAGCGCCTTCCACTCCCTCATTTTCAAGCGCGTCCCCCAACGGTTCCCCGGAATCCGCTTCGGTTTCGTCGAAGTCGCCGCCAACTGGCTCCCCTATGTCCTCAACGACCTCGACCGCCGCGTCGAACGCGAAGGATGGCGCCTTCCCGACGACGTCCTCGGCGACAATCGGATGTACGTCGCCTGCCAGACTAACGACGACATCCCCTACATCCTCAGCCACGTCTCCGAAGACAACCTGATGATCGGCTCCGACTATGGCCACTCCGACACGTCGAGCGAGCTCGAGGCGCTCAAATCCCTCAAGAGCAGCGGCCGCCTCGAACCCGGCACAGTCGACAAGATCCTCTCCGACAACCCCGCGAGCCTCTACGCCATCGACTAGGGAAGGGGGATGAATCGCATCCACCTGGGGGACAACCTCGAAGTCTTGCCCAAGGTTGAAGATGGGGCGGCGGCGCTCATTTACATCGACCCTCCCTTCAACACGGGCAAGCCGCAGCGCAGGGAACGCCTCCGCACTACGAGAGACGACGAGGAAGGCGACCGCTCAGGCTTCCAAGGACACCGCTACCGGACAGAGAAGCTCGGCTCACTCGCCTTCCCCGACGCCTTCGACGACTTCCTCGCTTTCATCGAGCCCCGGCTGCAGGAAGCCCGCCGCATACTGGCGCCCAACGGCTCGCTCTTCTTCCACATCGACTACCGGGAGGCGCACTACTGCAAGGTGCTGCTCGACGCAATTTTCGGGCGCGACTGCTTTATGAACGAGATCGTCTGGGCGTACGACTATGGCGGGCGCCCCAAGAGACGCTGGCCCGCGAAGCACGACATCATCTTTTGGTACGTGAAGGACACTGCGCGCTACACATTCAACTACGACGCTATCGACCGCATCCCGTATATGGCGCCCGGACTCGTGGGGCCGCGGAAGGCGGCCCGCGGCAAGACTCCTACGGACGTGTGGTGGCAGACCATCGTGCCTACGAATAGCCGCGAGCGCACCGGCTACCCCACCCAGAAGCCGCTCGCCATCCTGGAGCGCATCGTGCGCGTCCACTCCAACCCCGGAGACCTCGTTGTGGACTTCTTCGCAGGCTCCGGCACGACCGGCGAGGCTGCCGCGCGAAACGGCAGGCGCTACCTGCTCGTCGACAACAGCCCCGAAGCCGCGCAAATCATGGCTGCGCGCCTCGCGTTCAGCAACCCCGTCTGCATAGGGTTCACGCCTGAGCAGGCGCCGCCGGAAGGAGGAGCGTCATGATGCATTGGAGCGCGTGCAAGGAGTAGGCGACCTGCGGCAAACGCGCGCCCGCGGCGGCCTCCTAAAGCCGTCCGCCGGCCCGGGCGCTCGGACGCGAGTCCTCGAAGTGCGGCACTGCTACCCCCAGCCGCTGCAGCAGCGTGTAGTCGTCGCGGTCGCCCCACTGCTCGACGATAGTCCCGTTCGCCAGGCGGTAGATGTCGATCCGCCGCCACCACGACAAATTCATCCGAGGCGAATGACCCCCAAACTGCCCTTGGAACGCTCCGTTGAACGACACGCTTGCAACGACCTTGTCGCCCGACGCAATCAAGTCGTCGATCGTTACGCGCAGCCCGGGGAACGCCGTCCGGGTCATTAGCGCAAGCTCCTTCATCGGCTGCGGGCCGAACGGGTCCTCCGGGATCCCGGCGATATGCAGCTCGACCTCCCGCGAGTACATCTCGTCGATCAACCCTATCTCGCCCTCGTTGTACACGCGCTCGTACAACTGCCGGATTGCCGCCTTGTTCGCCTCTGACATCGCCTCTCTCCTCTCGCCGCGCTCAGAGCGCATTCTTGGCGACGGCGTCCGCCCCGTCAAGCGCTGTCCGCCGCCGATAGCGTCTCTAGTTTGCAGCAGGGCTGTCCCGACCTCGCAAGACCCGTCGAACTCTCTGCGATGGCGTGAGGCGCCCGGCTGACTTCTGAGAAGTGCGGTAGACTCGTCGGCATCAACTCGGGGGCGGCGGCGCAGTGGCTGATCGAACGCTTGCGACAATCCTGACCAGCGTGGGCTGGGACCCCGCTCGCGCCTCTGAACCGGAGTTCACCGGCGGCGCAGACCCCATTCTGCCCACGCCCTTCCGCATAGGAGAGACAGCCGCCGCCAGCCTGGCCGCCGTCGGCCTCGCTGTTTCCGACCTCTGGGAACTGCGCGCCGGACGCCGGCATGCGGTGGGGGTGGACTCCAGGCAGGCGACGGCGTCGCTGCGCAGCGTCAGATACCTGGCCATGAACGGGACGCCCGTGGCCGCCGAGCGCGCCCCGGTGATGGGAGTGTACCCGGCCCGGAACGGGCGCTGGAGCTACCTGCACTGCAACTTCCCCAACCACCGCGACGCCGCCCTCGGCGTGCTGGGCGTCGAGGAGGACCGGGAAGCGGTTCGCCGGGCTGTAGCGCAGTGGGACGCGCTCGAACTGGAGGAAGCCGTCATCGCCGCCGGGGGCGCCGGGGGGATGGCGCGGTCAATGGCCGAGTGGGCCCGGCATCCCCAGTCCGCCGCCGTAGCGTCTCTGCCGTTGCTGGAAATCGACAAGATCGGCGACGCGCCGCCGGAGCCTCTCCCCGAGGGCGATCGGCCCCTCTCCGGGATCAGGGTGCTGGACTTGACCAGAGTGCTGGCGGGGCCGACTTGCGCCCGCACGCTGGCCGAACATGGCGCCGACGTGATGAAGATCAGCGGCCCCCACTTGCCGTTCAGCCCATCACAGGAATTGGACACCGGCCACGGCAAACTCTCCGCCCATCTCGACTTGCGCGAGGCCCGCGACCTGGAAACGCTGCGCGACCTCGCCCGGGAGGGCGACGTGTTCTCCCAGGGCTACCGTCCGGGGTCGCTGGCGCAGCGCGGACTTTCGCCGCACGACCTGGCCGAGCTGCGCCCCGGCATCGTCTACATCTCCCTCTCTGCTTTCGGCCGCGTTGGGCCGTGGGCGGAACGGCGCGGCTTCGATACGGTGGTGCAGACGGTAAGCGGCATCACTCACCGCCAGGGCGAGCTGTTCCCGGGCGTCGAGCCGGGGCCGCAGTTCTATCCGGTCTCGGCCATCGACTACCTGACCGGCTACCTGATGGCCTTCGGCGCCATGACGGCTCTAGCCCGCCGGGCCCGCGAAGGAGGAAGCTGGCTGGTCCGGGCGTCCCTGGCGCAGACGGGCAAATGGCTGCTGGACAGGGGCCAGACGCCGGAGACAGAGCTGCACGACGTTGCCCGGGAATTCGCCCCCGAAGAGATCGAGCGCTGGTCTACGGTCAGCAACGTGCCCGAAGGACGGCTGAGCCATCTGGCCCCGGCCCTGCAACTCTCCGAGACCAGGCCGTACTGGGCCAGGCCCACGGCTCCCCTCGGCGCCCACTCTCCTGAGTGGCCGGAGCGCGCATAGCCGCCGGCGCAGCCCTCCGGCCCGCGAAGCCTGTCGTTCGGCGCTCTCCGCGCATTCCCGACTGCAGCCCTCGCGCCGGCAAGCGCTGCCCGCCGGCTTTGCACGGTGTATAGTTGCGCTATCGCCGACAGGGAGGTGAGAGCAATGCTTGCCGCAGGGACCAGCGACGGAATCGTAACGATTGAGCGCCAGGACGGCTCCTGGAGCGTCGGGGGACGCGCCCTCGAGGGCGTCCGCGTTGAGGCTCTCGCCCGGGCGGGCGGGGTCATTATCGCCGCCACCGACCAGGGCGTCTACGAAAGCAGCGATGACGGCGCAACATGGCGCGCAACCCTCGAAAACGTCGATATGCGCTCGCTCGCCGTCGCCATCGACGGCGCCGTGTTCGCCGGCGCCGACAACGCCGTCCTCTACCGGCGGCGCCCGGCAGACGAACAGTTCACCGAAGTCCTCAGCTTCAAAGACCTCCCCACCTTCTGGTCCTGGACGTTCCCCGTAGCCCCTCACTACCCCAACCTGCGCGCGATCGCCGTTTCGCCCACCGACCCCAACCGCGTCTACGTCGGCGTCGAAGTCGGCGGCGTTATGGCAAGCGACGACGGCGGCGAGTCCTGGCGCGAGGCCCGCGAGGGTATGCATCCCGACATCCACGGCCTCGCCGTAGCCCCCGGCGACAGCGACCATGTCTTCGCCGTTACGGGCGTCGGCTTCTTCCGCACCACCGACGGCGCCCAGTCGTGGCAGTCCAGCTGCGACGGCTTCGAAAACCTCTACACCATCGCCATCGCCAACGACCCCGCCGATCCGCAGCGCCTCTACGCCTCCGCAACCGCGGGCAGGCCCCGCAACTGGCGCGACCGCCCGGAGGGCGCTGTGGCCAAGGTCTACCAAAGCGTCGACGGCGGCGCCGCCTGGGGCGCGCTCATGGCCGAGGGCCTCGTCGAAGCCGTGGACGCCCTCGCCGTCGACAACAACGGCGCCGTCTTCGCAGGCTCCCACGGCGGGCAGGTGCTTGCGCGGACGCCGGACGGGGAGGGGTGGAGCGTCGTCGCCGACGGCCTGCCGCCGGTCAACTGCATCCTGGCGTAACGGGGCCGGCTCGACAAAAGGACAGAGGAGCGCGCGTTCAACCGGACGCGCGCTCCTCTGATCGCTCTCTTTCTCGTTTCAGAGAGCCGCTTCCCTACGCTCTGCTGCCTCCCGTCGAGGGGTACAGCTGCACGTTGATGCCGTTCGGGTCGGTCAGATAAATCGTCTTTTGTCCCGCCCTGTTTGTCGGGTGGAACTCGATGCCGCGCTCTATGAGCCGCTGCTCCACTGAATCGATGAACTCCGGCGCCGCCGTTACCGCCAGATGGTTCAGCGCCCCTACGGTGTCCCGCGATGTTTCGCCGGCGCCTGCCGCCGCCTCGAAGAAGTCCAGCGTCCCCTCGCCCCCAAGGTCGAGCGAGTAGTGCTTGTGGCCCGGCTCGTCGTTCACCACGCGCCGCACCCCAATCTCCAGCAGCTCGCCGTAGAAACGCACCGTCTCGTCCATATCCCTGGCCATCGCGGCCACATGATTCACTCCGCTTATTCCGCTCATCGGGTCGCTCCTTCCCGGCCACTGGCCTGTCTGCAGACGCTCCCGCCTTTGCAGGTCACTGATCCATCGTCGTCCTGGCGAACACTTCCTCCAGCTGCAGCAGCCGCGGCGTCAGCCCTTGCTCGTGCGAATACTGCGCCGCCGTCTCCAGCACGCGGCGATTGGCCCGAATCCCATGCTGCAACAGCGGCTGACGCAGCGCCTGCGCCGACTCCTTGTTCACAAGCCCCGCCTTCACGTAATACTCCACATGCTCGAGGCGCCGGCGGTTCGTCAATTCGTTCGCGGCCACATACGCCTTCAGTATGTTCAGCGCCGCCCACGGATGCTCCTCCGCCAACGACCGGCGGATCACCATCCCGTGATTGATCGGGTAGACGCCCGTCTTGCCGTAGTAGCGTATCCCTTCCGCCTCCGGATCGGGAAACAGCGGGCGAACGTCCGGATGGTTGTGCAAGTCCGCCGTGCTCCTGTCCACCAAGTTCGGGTCTCGCAGATACAGCAGCGTCGCCTGCAGCTCCCCCGAGAGCATCATCGAGCCGATGTTCTTCTCGATGGGGATCTGGTTCACCGTTACCCCTTCCGGAGGCTTGAAGCCTGTGGCGCCTCCGTGGCTCACCTCAGGCACGCGCTCCATATAGAACTCCATATCCCGGGGCTCCACGCCGAATTCGTGCTGCAGCACTCCGCGAGTCCACAGCGCCGCCGTCTGCTGGTACTCCGGAACGCCTACGCGTTTGCCCTTCAAGTCTGCCGGACTCTCAATTCCCGCGTCCCTCCGAACCAGAATCCCCGTGTGGAAGAAGCTCCGCGTGGTGAAGATCGGCAAGCCCACCCATGTCGTGTCTCCGTGAGCCGTCGCCATCATCAGCGACGAGAACGACATCTCCGACACGTCGAACTCTGCGAACTTCAGCTGGCGCCAAAATATCTCCGACCCATGCACCGACGTCGGGATAAACTCGATGCCGTCCGGCTTCACCTCTCCGGCCATAATCGGCCACGTCCGCGGATTGTTCGCCAGCGCGATGCTCAGTCTCAGGTCCACCCTCCACCTCCGGGGTTAGTGCTGCAGAGCGCCGCCATGCGCCTGCCTGCGACTATACCCTATCCGCCGCGCTGCAACTTGCCCTCCGGGAGCAACTGTCGGAGCGGAGGAGTTGACACGCGATAGCGGCAGAGTAGGGGCGTCGACGCGGGCGCGCTGCCTCCGGGAGAACGTAGGGGAGGGGAGTCGCTCCCGCGGAAGGCGCAACGAGGCGGCGCGCCCCTGCAGCCCCGTTGATGTATCCTCCCCGCACATGCCCCTAGGAGGTGACGCGATGGCCCGCATCCGCCATATCGCCCTCGGAACCAGCGACCCTGAGGCGACCGCCAAGTTCTATATGGAGGGCCTCGGGCTCAAGCAGGTCGGCAGAGTCGACTCTCCCACAGCCGAGGGCTACTACCTCAGCGACGGCCACGTCAATCTCGCCATCCTCAAATGGCGCCAGGAATGGGCTTCCGTTACCGAGGGAGGACCGAAACTCACCGGCGTCCACCACATCGGCTTCGGCGTCAACGATATGGACGAGGCCCAGTCCCAGGTGCTCGACGCCGGCGCAGTAGAGCACACCGAACCCAAAATTCGCGAGGAGTACAACAGCCGGCGACCCGGTGAGACCGGCGGCGGCAACGTTGAAGTCAAGTTCACCGGCCCCGACGGCGTCACGTTCGACCTCTCCGTCCACGGCTGGGTCGGCACGGACGACTAGCGTCCGCGCCCTAGCCGATGTCTGTCGCCAGCCGGCAGTAGCCGCTCGACCCCACTCGTCCGGCCTGCTGAGCGCGCGCCGATACGGACTCGGCCATACCGCACGAGGCGAACACGCAGCCCAGTTGTCGCGTCGCCGTCCCGCGCTTCCTACACGGCGCTCCCGCACGCTCCGTAGCCGTGGAGGATGTGCGCTATCCCCTCCGCCACTGCGCCGGCACCCTACAGGCCGAACCACGGCTCGTATTTCCGCACGGTCTCCCTGAATTTCCGCTCGCCCGGAGGCCACATAACGCGCCACTCCGTCCCCTCCCGCACGAGCTCCTCCGTCGCCGCGCCGAATGAGCCGTCCTCGAAATCGATCAGCAGCCCTACGATTGCGTTCTTCCCATAGTTGCGCTGACTCCCGTACGTAACCTGCTTTATCGTCCGCCCCTGCGACAGCCCGTCGACCATCGCCCGCCATCCGGTTTGCCCCAGCGCCGCAGCCGCCGCGCGGCCATCGTCATCGAGCAGAGCGTACGCCCGTTCGTAATCGCCGTCCTGCGCCGCCTGGTAGAAAGCCTCGACTGTGCCGCGCGGCGACAGCGTTATCGACGCTCCCCCGAACGGGATGCTGATCAGCTGCGCCGCGAGCACGAACAACAGCGCAAAGAGCACTCCGGTCGTCCAGATCTGCACCTGGGACGCCCACCGCAGACCCATCCACAACCGTGAAAGCGTCACGCCTCCGCCATCCTCTGCAACCGCGCCGGCGTCGGAGGCTTCCTCGCCAAAAAGAAGAAGAGCGAGCCGGCCCCTACGATCGCCGCTACGACCAGAAACGCGCTTCGGTAGTCCCCGAAATAGTCGTTCATCGCTCCCGCAAGCGTCGGCCCTATCAGAGGCCCGAACATCACCATCACGTTCGAGTACCCCGCTATCTTTCCGAAATGCCGCCGACCGTAGAAGTCGGCCCGTATCGCCATCATAAGCGGGCCGCGCGTCCCCCATGCAAGCCCGTGCAGCAGCGCAGCCGCCGCAATCACATACCCGCTTTCCGCGACCACGAGCATGGCCATCGCCGCTGCGTGCGCAAGCATGCAGAACGCCGCCATTCGCGATTTATTGTACCGGTCTCCGATGTATCCGCCGCCCACCTGACCAGCAATGCTCGTCACCGTCACCAGCGTGAGCATCGCCTGCGCCGACGTCTCGCTCCAGCCATGCCCCTCCACCAGATGCGGCACGAGGTGCACCAGCACCGTAAACACCGCAATCAACGCTACCCCGTGACCTAGCGACACGTACCAGAACGACCGGTCGCGCAATGCCTCTCCTACGGTAAAGTCCTGCTGCGCCTCCGGCTCTCGAGGCCCGCCGGACGCCCCCGGCGACGACGCTCGCGCCCCGTCCGGCAGCAAGCCATGCTGCTCCGGGTACCCCCGCAGCAGCTGCGCAAGCGGCAACCCGATCGCCAGTATCGCCACTCCCGTCCAAAACGCCGTCGGACGCCACCCGTGGGTGGTCAGCGACCACGCCACTATCGGCGACAGCACCCCGGCCAACCCGATCCCGGTCGAACTCAGCCCCAGCGCCAGCGCGCGACGGCGACGGAACCACCGCGTCGTCACCGTCGTCAGCGTCAACCAGCCCGCCAGGTTCATACCGAGCGACATCACCAGCACTATCGCCAGGAATACCGGAAACGTCGACGTCAGCGGCAACGCCATAAAGCCGCCGCCGAGCGTCACGATCCCCACTCGCACCAGCGCCTTCGGGCTGAACCGGTCGATCAGCCACCCGTGCACCGGACTCAGCAGCCCGGCGGCAAGCTGCGACAGCGAGAACGCGCTCGAAATTGCGAACTTGCTCCACCCGAACTGCGCCTCGAACCGCAGCAAGTACTGGCCGAACGTGAATCCGAACGCGGCGCCTGTCACCCCGTGGAGGCACACCGACACGAAGACTATCCACCAGCCGAAGAAGATGCGTCTGCCGGGCCGCGCAGGGGAATTCGTTGTCGCCATTCCGCAACCTTGGGGGAGTGGCCTCCATCGTACCACTCCCCCGGCTGCTCAACCCCCCGACAGGGAAGCGCCTCACGCCTCCGGCAGACCCAGGAAAAGGGGAGGGGAGGCTACTGCCGCCCCACCTTCATGTTCGCAACCTCCGGAGCCGTGATCCCGAGGTCGCTCCAACTCTCTCCGCCGTCCTCGCTCGCGAACAGCCGGCCCGCGTCGCCAGGAAGACGCGCCCCGGCGCTTCCGGATCGACCGCTATCGCCTCCGGAAAGCCCCGCGCAACCTCCGCGTCCGCATCCAGCGCGCTCCATGTGACGCCTGCATCGCGCGACCGGATCAGCGCTGCTTCCGCTCCCGACTCCCGCGCTCGCCACTGGCCCGGGTTCCCTTTCGCAACCGCCGAGTACATCACCGACGGGTCCGATGGGTCGTAAGCGAACGGGACCGAGTATTCGTTCTCGAACTCCATCGCTATCGGAATCCAGCTGTCTCCGCCGTCCAGACTGCGATACAAGCTGCGGCCCGGCGCCTTGCCGGCTCGCATCCCCTCGCCCCCGCTCGATATGTACAGCCGCTGCGTGTCCCGCGGGTCTACGACGATCGCGTGGACATCCTCGTCGAGGCCGTTGTCCAGCAAGCGCCACGACTCTCCGCCGTCGGTGGTCTTCAGCATGTACCCCACTTGCAGGGCCGCATACATCGTCTTCGAGTCCGTCGGGTCTATCGTGATGTCCCGCACATGCGGCTCGACGATCGGGACCGGATAGCCAATGCCCGCCACCGACGGAAAGTTGCGGACGGACTCTATCTCCGTCCACGTCGCTCCGCCGTCAACGCTCTTCCACATGCTTATCGGTTCCGCGCCCGCGTACACCGTTTGCGGATCGTGCGGGTCAACCGTCACGCAGCGCACTTTCCCCGGCGCCACCCGTCCGTACGACGGTTTCGACCAGCTCGCTCCGCCGTCCTCGCTGCGCCAGACCCCATCGCCGCGCGTCCCGGCCAGCACGCGCCCGGCCGACGCCTCGACTTCGGTGACCTCCCAACCCTTCAGGTTGTGGCTCGCAACGGTCCACCCGCCTCCGTCTTCGGCAACCGTCAACACTCCGTTCCGCGTTCCAAGGTAGAGCACTGTCCCCATAACCGCCTCCTCGCCGCTTCTTGCCGTGAGCCTATCAACCACCCGCGACCGCGCGAACAGCCGCCTCTCCCGCTCCCAGCTCTATCCCCACGCATCCCAGCCGTCCGCGCGCGACCGCGCGAACAGCTCGATTTTTCGCTGCGCAGGAAACATCAGGCCTATGCGTCGCCGCACCTCGTCCGGCTTTGCCGAGTGAGGCCCCCGCGGCGCGCTGACCAGCTGGCGAACGCTCCGCGACCCTCGCGGTTGGGGAATTTTGCCGCGCTTGAATACGAGGCACAGTTCGCACTGGCTCAGCGTGTAGAACCCGGGGTTCACCCGCTGCTTGTCCCACACGAACGCCACCGTCGCCCAAGCGAACCCCCATGCCTTGCCCAGGTCAATCGCCTGGTCGAGATGCGGATTCGTCGCCCACATAAACAGCAGGCTGTCGTCCGCCGCGACGCTCTGTACGTCGAGCCGCTTCAGATCGCCGAGGGTGACGGTAGGGTAGTGCCGCACCGCCCCTCCGGTGTCGCCGCTGCCGGGCCCCGCGTGCTGCAGCTGACCCTTGTAGTCCCACGGAGGGTCCGCATAGATGACCTCGTAGCGGCCCACCGGAAGCGCCGGAAACCGGCTGTCCGAAAGCAAGTCCGCCTCCGCGCGGGTTCCGTTTGGTTTTAGCACTCGCAATTCGATGAGCCCAATCCTGCCGAGGCTAGGCGGCTCGTGGCCCGACGCGACGGCGGGAAGTAACGAGTCGTAGACGCGGCTTTTGCTGCTTCGGCTTGGCGGCTCCCTGCTCCTTCGGCAACGCTTGGGTCGTCGCAGGCACAACGCCGGACGGCTTGAGGCGGCGGCCTTGCCGCACCACGTCCGCCCACTCCGTGAACGGCACGGCAACCTTTCGCCTTCTCCCCTGGGGTCTTATACGCCAAGCTCTCGTGCTCGCGGAACAGGGTTGTAGGTCAGCACCCAGCCGTCTAAGTAGTGCTGGCCGGTCTCCTTCGTCTCTAGCCCGCGCAGCGTCTTGGTGCGTTGCCGGAACGTTCCTTGCAGTCGCTCCGACAGGTTGTTGTTCACCGATGCCCTGATGGCCGTCCGACTGGATGTGCTTGGCGTAGGGGAAGACTTCGTCGATAGCGCCGAGGTAGGAGCCGAGCTTGTCCGTCTTGATGGTCTTGGGTTCGACAGCGGCGGCATCCCGCGCCTTCTCCATCACGGCGGTCGCGGCTGCCGTGTTCCGCTCCTTCGCTAGGTGGGACGCGAGGATATAGCGAGTCTTCTCGTCCATCACGTTCCAGTTCCACATCTTCTGCCCGCCAACGTCCACCTGCATCTCATCGGCGACCCACGAGGTTCCGACGTGAGCGGGATGCTCGCGCATTGCCGCCTTCGCCTTGTCCGTGTACTGCCTGACCCAGGCATAGATGGTCTGCTTGGAGGGTTCGGGGATGTCGAACACCTTATGGATAGATTCGGCAATCTGCTTGTAGGACAGGCCGGAGTAGAACATGCGAATAGCCGCGCCCACCTGCTCGGCGTCGACCCGCCTGCCGGGAGCCTTCCCATTCTGCCGGAACCACTTAGCGCAAGCGTTGCAGCGATAGCGCTGCTGGCCGTTCTGCTGCCCTGCCTTCCGAACCCGCTCGGAGCCGCACTTTGGGCAAACAACCTCAATCGTTGTCGTCTCCGTGAACTTCGCCATTGCTCTTTATACTCCTACTATCCACCCATTGGCGACATTGCGGTCGCGTAACTCAATGATGGTCAGATAGTCCCGTTTCTCCTTATTGCAAGGCCCACACAGAAAGCGTCCAGTTAGATGGTTCGTCCTTGCCGCCTTTGGAGCGTGGCGTTATATGGTCGAGCTCTAGGTAGCGCCGGTCATTCATTGGCGGCCTGAAGCCGCAGCCATCGCACCTTAGAACCCCCGCAGTGCGCTTGGAGACGACTTCAATCTTCTCCTCTCTCGTCATACTACTCATGCGCGGCTTTGCCGAACTGCCTGTCCGTACTATACGTGGTAGTGGGTCGGCGACCATACGCCCGCCATCAGTGCGCTTTGGGTGCTTATTCAAATAATGCACATCACTAGTCAGTAGTCGCTGCTGCCCTTCCTTGCGATGCGCCCCTTTCGTCAGTAGCCCCTCTTGCTCAAGCCTATCGAGCACCTGTGTGAGAGCCCCATCCCAGATATCCATCCCAATCCACTGTCGCCCTAGCTGCTCGGCAGCTATAGACGTAGTGGCGCATCCACAGAAAGGGTCGAGCACCATATCGCCTGGATTGCTACTAACGCGGATAATGCGCTTATAGAGTTCTAGCGGTTTCTGTGTGGGGTAGCCGGTTTTTTCATTACCAGATGCCATAGGAATATCCGCTATAAAATCGGAAGCGGCAACACCTTTTACGGCCTCAAGATATGTCTTGATTTCTGGCAAGTAACTCTCCGAGTGGACGACTAACCCAGCATTATCGAGCGCATCCAATCGGGCGAGGGACGGATGGATATGAGAGCGGCCATCCTGGGACAAGGTCGTTTTGGACGATATACTGATGCATTACTCCCTTCATTGGAGTTGCCCAGTGCCGCCCTTTTTTCCCAGGGTCATATCCTTTCCATTGCTGTCCACTCTCCCCATTACTCTTGCCAGCAGCATGGAGCGGTAGTCGTCTGTACGGGCCACGGTCATCGTTATCGTCGTAGGAATAAGTCTTATAAATATACTCAGGATTATTCATCTCGTACTGTGTGTTCCACGTGAAGTTCTCGGAGTCCTTGGTGTAATAGAGAATAGAGTCGTGGACTTGCCCCCATTTCTTTGAGTCAGACTTTCCCCCACTGCGGTTCCAAGCAATCTCGTTTCTAAAGTTCTTACGCCCGAATATCGCATCCATTAGAGTCTTCACGTAGGCGTGAGCAGTATGGTCAATATGTAGGTAGATGCTCCCATCATCCGCAAGGATGCGATGCATCTCCAGTAGGCGAACGCCAAGCCAGCAGAGGAACGCCCCCATATCCTCACCGGCGCACTCCTTTGTGGTCATTATCACCTTGTAGACGTTCGGCCAAGTGTTAGTGATAGCCCCAAGCCAAGGCTCTTGCACATCCTTCGCCCAGTTCCATCTGTCCTCGAATTTTGCCTCATCACCGAGGCTGTCGGGCGTGGCGTGGAAGTCCTTGTTCTTATTGAATGGGGGGGGCGGTGGCGATGAGGTTTATCGTTCCCGTATTGATGCCACGCAGAAACCCCAGATTGTCCCCGTGGAACAGTGTTCGGCTCTCGACGTTGCTAGTATAATTACCGCTGTCCGCTGTCCGCTGTCCGCGCCATACTATGCCCCTCGCCTATAGGTGTCCGAGAAGCTTACCAGATTGCGAGTGCTAAAATCAAACGGAACCTCCGCGCGTCCTTAGCCCTGCAACCCATCCCCGCAGAGAAGACCGGGGAGGGGGAGAGCTGCGCCTATCCCTCGAACACCAGCGACTTCACCACTACCGGGATCGCCTCCACCGACTCCAGCTGCTCGCCAAGGTCGATGAAATTGAACTCCCCAACCGTGATGCCGTCGACCACGACCACGTCCTGCTCCACCTTGTGCTCGTTCTTCAGCATCGACCCGACGAGGCCCGCTACGTCGGCGCTGAGCACGATCGTCCACACGTGCTCGGTCAGCGGCGACAGCGATTCGGCGATCGCGTCGCACAGCGCCTTGATGGAGTCGTACGTCGGGATCACCGGCCCAAGCAGCGCCAGCGCTATCGACTTCCCAAGATCGTGGTGCGCTATGTCGAGGCGGTTAAACGCCTCGGTTATCGCCTGCTGCACCCCTTCCTTGCTGATGTCGTTCGGGTCAGCCGGCAGGTACGCCGGCACAACCTGCAAGTCGAGATGCGGCAGCAGGCCCGGCGTCGAGACGTACACCGTGCTCGACGACACCTGCACGGTGTACTGCGACGCGCCTATCACTGTCGCCCGGATACGCTCCGCGCTTCCCGCAAGCGGTATCCCCAACGACGGCAACCGCCTCCGCACCGCAGCCCCCAGCAGCGGGCCCATGTCTCCATAGTCCTGCTGGTCGTAGTCGTAAACGTACTCCGCAACCCCGCCCGAGAATCCGATCTCGTCGACCGGCTCCGAAAACTGCAGCGGGCCTGAGATGAGCAGGTCCGACGCCAGCTGCGAGTACTCCTCCCGGCCCAGCGCCTGGAAGAGCAGCTCCGCCAGCCTCTCCGCGACCCGCTCCTTCTCGTCCTCCTGTATCTGCTTCCCTATCTCCACCTCCACCCCGACGCTCCGCGCAACGACGCGGCCAGCCTCTTCGATGCGCTCCACTACACTGTCTGCATCCCACGCTATGAGGCGGGCCCCCACGTTGATAGCCATCGTCTCCGCGACTTTGCCGCTCTGCACTATGGCGATCTTCGTAGTTCCTCCGCCCATATCGACGTTCATACCCGCGCCAATCTTCAGCGACCGGGCAGCCGCTCCCGAACCGTGCGCGCCGAGAATGCCCTCCAGGTTCGGCCCTGCCGTCGCGCATACGAAACGTCCGCCCGCGGCAGCCAGCATCCGGATGATCGCCTCCGAGTTGTGCTTGCGTACGGCCTCCCCGGTGCAGATCACCGCGCCGGTGTCGATGTCGTCCGGCGACAGCTCCGCCTCCGCGTAGCTGTTCTTCACGAAATCCCCCAGCGCATCCGTGTCTATGGTGTCGGGGTCCGAGTACGGCGTCAGCAGAATAGGGGAGCGGTGCAGCACCTGGCGGAACACCACCTCGAACTCGCTCGACATCTCCGTGCTGCGGCGGCGCATCACCAGTTTCGAAAACATCAGGTGCGACGTCGACGATCCAATGTCTATGCCCACGCTCGTCAGGCGCAGCCAGTCAGGATTAATGGGGAACCCATCGTCCGCGATGGAGCCGAAGATAACCTCGTCCTCAGCTCCGTAATGTCCGTGCTCCCAGGGATCGTCGTGCATGAGGCCGCCTTTCAGCTTACGGACACGCGCGCCCTGTGGAGCAGGCGACTTTCGAGTTGCCCGCCCTTACGTGCCGCGCGACCGGGAATCCTCGCAATCTTATGCCCCGCAGGCGCCTTCGGCAACACGCGGGCTATCCGTCCCCATCCCCCGGACGAACGCGCCCGACTGGCGTCCCGCCCTCAGCGCAGCGCCTGCAGGTTTGGCGACGACGACGACGTGACCTCCCACCAATTGCCGTTCAGGTCGGACAGCGCGAACCAGGCCTCGCCCGACTCCTCCTGCGGCTCCCGAAGCTCTCCCGCTCCCCACTCCTCGCGCTCGAACGCGTCGTACGCCCTCAGCACGTCCGAGCGCCCCTCTACCTTCAGCGCGTACCGGTTCACCGGGCGCAGCAGCGTTCGTTCCGCGGACGGCAGCGACACGATGTACCACGGCCCCGCCCCAGCCGCGACGTACGTCGAAATGTTTCCGCCGCCCACAATATCGAGCCCCAGAACCTCCGTGAAGAATCGGTTGCTCGCCTCCTTGTCCGCGCACTGCATCGTGCCGTGCGACAGCGCCTGGGGCACGTACCCTCGCCCCGGAAAGCGCTCCTGCGCCAGCGGCGCCCGCCAGTGTTCCGCCGCTATCCGCCGTCCATGCTGCGACGCCCGAGGGTTGTAATACTCGATCTCTATCGTGTTCCCTCCCGGCTCGTCGATGTACACCGAATACGCGAAATGACTCCCGCGCGGGCCGTCGATATTCGTCAGCCCGTACGTCTCCTGCCGCTCTTGCAGGTATGCGGCAGCGGCGTCGATCTCCGTGTGGTCGGCGACCCTGTACCCGTAATGGTTCGCGTGCGGCTTCTTCGGCGCGTCTGCTCCGCCCTCGTGCACCACCAGCGCCCACCCGGAGTTCGGGTGCTTGACTACCGCCGCGCCCTCGACGCGCTCCGTCACCTCGCACGCCAGCAAGTCCGTGAACACCGGCAGCGTCTCATCCAGGAACCGGCACTCGTAATGCCCGTACGTCAGCGCCTCCGGCCTCAACAGCGCCATGTCCGACCTCCCCAAACGCAAAAATCCGCCCGCATACTACTCCTCAAGCCCCCAACCTGCCGCTCGCCCGCTCTCCGTAACTGTTCAGAGCTGATGAGCGGACGCGCGATAGCGACGTGAGGGCGTCGGCGCCGGCGCGCTGCCGGGAGAGCCGCCCCGGCGCCGGACTCAGGAGCGGGCAGGAAGCGCGAGCCTGCGCTATCCTGTCGGCGTGAGCGAACTCACTGAACGCCTCGACCTCGCCGTCCGCCTCGTCCGCGAAGCGGGCCTGCTTGCCGTCTCCTACTATCAGAGCCAGGACATCGGCGTCGAGTTCAAACCTGACCGCTCGCCCGTCACTCGCGCAGACAAGGAAGGCGAACAGCTCATCCGCCGAATCCTCGACGCCGAATGCCCCCGCGACTCGGTCATCGGCGAGGAATTCCCCGACAAGGGCGGCGACTCCGGCTATCAGTGGATCCTCGACCCCATAGACGGCACCGAGTCGTTCGTCCGCGGCGTTCCCCTCTTCGGCGTGATGGCCGCCCTCGAACACCACGGCGAACCTGTCGCCGGCGCCGTCTGCTTCCCCGCCCTCGGCGAAATCGTCTACGCCGCCACGGGCCACGGCGCCTGGTGGGCCAACGCCATCGGCGAGCCTCACGACCCACTCGACCGTCGGCCCGCCCGCGTCTCGACGACCGCCAACCTCGCCGACGCCACCTTCTGCAGCACCGGCTTCCACGACTTCGCCGCCATCGGCAAGCAAACCGGCCTCGCCAACCTCTTCGCTTCAGTCGCTCGCGCCCGCGGATGGTCCGACTGCTACGGACACTACCTCGTCGCCACCGGCCGCGCCGACATCATGATCGACCCCTTTATGAGCGTGTGGGACAACGCCCCTCTTCTACCGATCATCGAAGAAGCCGGCGGACGCTTCTCCGACCTCGCCGGAAAGCGCGATATTCGCTCTCCCAACGCCCTCTCCACCAATGGCGTCCTCCACGACGCCGTCCTCGCCGCGCTGGACGCTTCAGGACAATAGCGCCGGCGCGCGGCGGGCTCCCTAGAAGAGGCTCCGCGCCCAATTCCAGAACGCCTCCACAACGTCCACCGCCCGGTAGCTGTCGAGCCACCGTCCTCCGTGCAGCACGTACTCGTGCGCGACCTTCAATCCCGCCAGCGGCGCAAGCCAGACCAGCGACCGCCGCCGCGTAAGCTCGTAGCCGGGCGCAAAATGACGCGCCCCCGCCACGAACACGAACCAGAACTCGAACACGTTCGGAAACGCCAGCAACGCCCACCGGCTGCCTGTAATCTCGAACGCCGCCACCCCCAGCATGCGAAACCCGAACAGCCCTGCCGCGATCGTGCGGGAAGGTCCGCTCCATCGCAGCGACGCCCACAGAAACGTCCCCATGTACGCAAGGTCCAGCCACTTGTCGAGCGCCTGGTAGTTACGCACGCCCCCCAGATCGAGCAGGTTCATCATGAACAAGTCCGAAAGGTCGACCGCTATCGCGACGATCGCTCCTGCGAACGCCCACCGCAGCACGGGCAACGCCCCCGCTATCCGCGCCGCTGCAATAATCAGCTCTTCCGTGGTCATCGCCCGCCGAGGATACGCCAGTCCAGGCGCCGGCATCTCGCCCCGAATCGCGCCCCGAATCTTGCCTCCGCAGCGCGCCCGGGGTAGCCTTCCTCCCGCCAGGAGAACCGCCATGAACGAGCCCCGCAAACAGGAACTCGCCCGCGAGATGCAGCAGATCGCCCAGCGGTTCTGGGCCGGCGAAGCCGAGATCTGCCGCGCCTTCTGGAGCGTCCCTCGCTCTCCTGAGGAACAAGCCCGCTGGCTGCGGCTTCAGGTCTACAAGGAGATGTTCGGCTCAGGCCTCGCAGGACATCCCGGAGGCATCATCCGCGGACTCATCGACAAGCTCGACCGCAGCCTCCCCCTCGCCCAAACCAGGGAGCAGCGCGACGAATTCGAACGCGACATCCGCGTCCTCCGCGAAGAGTTCACCCACTACCGGCTCTTCGCCGACATCCTCGAAGACGTCCTCGGCGAACCCGTCCGGCTCGAGAGCCTCCGCGCCTGGCAGCTCCCCGAAGACGCCAAGCTCCAGCTCGTCCGGCAGCAGGCCCGCGAGCAGCACGGGCGCGTCGGCGAGGCCGCCATCGGATTCACCGAGGGCGGCGGCGCCTCCTTCTTCTACGAAGGACGCAAGATCGGCGGCGACCCTCTCTCCGACCGCGTCGCCGCCGCCTGCGCCATCGTTTTCGGCGACGAATCCGAGCACGGCGAACACGGCGCCTCCGAATTCGCCCACAACCTCGAGACCGAGCAGGAGTGGAACGAAGCCCGCGCTATCGTCATCGCCATCTGCAAGCAACGGCTACGCATGCGCTACGAAATGTTCGGCCTCCCCATCGACGAAGACCGCATCGACCAGATCGCCCAGGGACTCATAGAGCCCCTCGACGTCCACGCCGTCAGTTGACCAGTTGACCTTGCCCCATCCGGCACAGGAGGGCCCTATGACCACCGCAACCGCCCGCGACCTCAAACAACAGATCCGCGCTATGGGGCAATGCTTCTGGGCGGGCGAGGCCGAGATCGCCCGCAACTTCCTCGCCGTCCCGCGCGAGCCGCTCGACCACGTCCACTGGCTGCGCCATCAGTGCTACCGCGAGCTCCGCGGCCCCGGCCTCCTCGCGCGCCCTCACAGCCGCGTCGAGTGGATCATCGACAACGTCCGCAGCCGGCTCCCTGTCGCCGAATCCAGGGAGGGCAGGGATACGCTGGAGTACCAGCTCGAGTCTCTCCGGCAGGAGTTCACGCACTTCCGTCTCTTCGCCGACATCCTAGAAGAGATCACCGGCCAGCCTGTGCTGATGAGCGACCTCGACGGCCTGCGCCTCCCCAGCGACGACCGTATCGAAGCCGGACGCAAACAGCTCATCGCGCAGAACGAGCGCATCGCGCACATCGCCTACAACTTCGCCGAAGGCGGCGGGGCAGGCATCTTCCACGCAGGCGCAGCCCTCGAAACCAGCGACCCTCTCCTCCTGCGCATCAAGGACGCCTCGCGCATCGTCTACGACGACGAAGTAGGCCACGGCGAACACGGCGCCGACAGCGTCGAGTCCGAACTCGACGACCCCGCAGACCTGGAGACCCTCCGCTCGATGCTCGCCGTTATCTGCGCCGACCGCCTCCGCATGCGCTCCGAAATGTACGGCTTCCACCCCGACGAGACCCGCATCGCCGAAATAGCCAACGGCCAAATCGACCCTCTGCCCCCCATCTAACCTGCCACCCCCTCCGGGTGGGAGAGCTGCGCAACGCGGACGCTCTCCGGTCGCCGCAACAACAAAAGGGGGGAGCCTGCGGAACGGGACGCTTCCCGATTCCTCGACGCGTCGCGGGAGAGCGCTCTCGCGCGGCGCAGCCCGCTCGCAATCCCGCTCGCGCTATACTCCCGCTAATGACGCGCTTCACCGGCAGAACCGCAATCGTAACCGGCTTCGGCTCCGGCATTGGGCAGGCGACCGCCTTCCTTCTCGCCGCAGAAGGCGCCAACGTCGTCGGCCTGTCGCGTAGCCCCGAATCTGGCGAGGCCACAGCCAGCGCCATCCGCAGCGCCGGCAGCGAGGCGACGTTCATCAGCGCCGACATACGCTTGCCCGGGCCCGTCGACGACGCAATAGGTGAGGCCGTCAGCCGCTACGGCGGCATCGACATCGCCGTCAACGCCGCCGGCATCCGCGCCACAGGCGCCGTCTCCGACCTCTCCCCCGAACGTTGGGGCGACACTCTCGACACCAACCTCACCGGTGCCTTCCTCGTCGCCCGCGCAGCCATCCTCCGAATGCAGCAACAGGGCAGGGGTGGCGTCGTCGTCAACATCTCCGCCATCTCCGGATTCCGCGGCCCCGCGGGGCGAGCCGCCTACGGCGCCGCCAAGGCCGGACTCCACAACCTCACCGAGGCGATGGCTCTCGACCACGCCCGCGACGGCATCCGCGTCAACTGCGTCGCCCCGGGCCCCACGGCGACCCCAATGGTCGGCGAGATTACGCCCGAAGTGGAGGCCGCCATGGCCAAACGCGTCCCCCTCGGACGCATCGGGCAGCCCAACGACGTCGCCGAGGCCGTCGCCTTCCTAGCCTCCGACGCCGCCCGCCACATCACCGGCGCCATCCTCCCCGTAACCGGCGGCGCCCACCTCAACGTCTAGCGCTGGGGGGCGTGGGCCCCGACGCCTGCCCATTGCCGAGCGTCCATCCCCAAGACCCTAACGGCTACCTTGCAGAGCCTCCCGACCTCGAAGGCGTAGTCGCCGCCGACACCTCAGAACGCGCAGAAGCCCTCGTCCGCGACCCGATGGCGTCGCGGCTTGCCCTCTCACTGCCCATCTGCAACAACAGAAGAGGCCCCGGCCGATTGGCCGGGGCCTCTTTATACGACGCTTCTGTCGATAAACCTACACGCGCGGGTCTCCCGTGAAGGCCATGTAGTGGTTGCCTTTCGACACCGGCGCGAGACCCGTAACCGCTTTCGACCACGACTCGCCGCCGTCGTCCGACCAGAGCACTTCGCCGTGCGATGTTGCGGCGAACACTTGCGTCACGCCGCCCGCCTCCTCCAGCGTCATCGCCTCGACGCTCGGAACGAACTTGTCGTCGAGGCCGGCGCCGCTCAACACTTCCCACGTCTCGCCTGCGTCGCGGCTCCGCGATATCCGCGTCGCCGCCGCGCCGTCGCGATGCCAGTTCCCCGGACTCTTCTGCCCCGCCGTCAGCAGCATGTACGACGGATCGCTCGGCTTGTACACCAGCTGGTCCGGATACCCTCCGAACTCGCTGCCGCGACTGAACACGTTGTCCCACGTCGCGCCGTCGTCACGCGAAAGCCACAGCCCCTCGCCTCCGGTAACGAACATTCGGCGCGAGTCCGCCGGGTTCGACACCAGCCGGTGAACGTCGTTGTACATCCCCGGAATCTCGGCGAACGTCTCGCCGCCGTCGGTCGACCGGTAGAGGCCGCCTTGCTCGATGCTTGCGTACACCGTGCTCGTGTCGCCCGGACGAAAGCTGATGTGCTTCAGGTGCGCCACGTGGGGCGGAGCAGGGAAGCGCCACTCGCTCGTCTCCTGGGCGTGCAGCGCCGGCTTCTCCGTCCACGTGCGGCCCAGATCGTCGCTCACGAACAGGTGCGCCGGCTCCGTGCCCGCGAACACCCTCGTCTTCCCGTCGACCTCGGCCACGGACAGGCTGTAGATATCCTGCTCCGTAATCCCCTCGTCGCGCTTCTCCCATGTGTGGCCGTCGTCCTCGCTCGCGTACACCCCGCCGTGCTCGACGCCGCAGAACCACGTTCCGCTCACCGGGTCTTGCGCCAGCGCGTGAATGTGCTTCTCCGCAAGCGTCCGCTCGACGAACGCCCATCCTGCAGCGCCCCGCACAATCCGCGCCACTCCATCGATAGTCCCGACGAGCGCCTCATCGCTCGGCCAGGACGCCGTCAGCACATTCGAGCCGCCGCCATGTGAAATCGCAATCGTCATCTCTTCAGCTCCTCGCTGCTCTCATAAAGCGCCCTCGCTTGCTTCCGGCGACAGGGCAGGGCGGCCTAGTGATCGATCTTCCGCTCCTCGAGCACTTCCACCTTGTACTCCACATCGTACTCCGCAGGCATCTCGATCTGGCGCGTGAGCTCGATCTGCTTGTGCGTCTTCGTCGACTCGTTGATGGCCAGCCCCACCTCGAGCGTCGCCATTCCCCACGCGCCGCTGTGAAACACCGGACGCCCCAGCCGCACCGCGTTGTACAGCTCCTCCAGCTCCTGGTCGCGATGCAGCGGGTCCGAGTCCACCATCAGCTCCGTTAGCCCGTCGTCCGTGTACTTGTACAACCCCTCCGGCCCCTGACGCAGCTCCCCGAACTCGCAGCTCACCAGCACAATCCCCAGGTCGTTCGGCTTCCACTTCTCCGGCCCGCGCTCACGACGGAATAGCTGACTCTCCGCCTCGCCGCCTATCCGCAGCGACAGCTTCTCCGCATCCTCCGGACGCGTCCCCGCCGCCATCGACTTCCGGATCTCGTTCCGTTCGCTCGGGGTGTACCGCGTGTTCGCGTCTCCCCACGACACAAGCTCCGACGCCACAAAGTACCCGTAACCGTTGTGGATCGCCACTCCGGTGACCCCGTTCTCGAACTCCAGGAACGCCGCATAGTAGCCGGGGATCGACCGGTACTTCATCCACTGGCCGTACGCGCCCCGAACGGTCGAGACCTTGCCGCCGGCGATCAGCCGGATGCTGTCGATCTGGTGCGGCGTCTGCCGGTACACCAACCCTCCGCCCTGGTTCGGGTCGAGCTCGTCCGCCGTCCGCGGACGAATCACCCAGTCCGTGTAGGCGATCGCGTTCACCGCTCCCAGCTCTCCCAGCTCCCCCGACGCCACAATCTGACGCATCAGGCGAACGTGCGGCTGAAAGCTCTGCGTGTGGCCTGCAACGAGCTTCACGCCGTTCCGGTCGCACACCTCGACCATCTCCTCCGCCTGCCGAATGTCCAGCGCCATCGGCTTCTCGACCACCACGTGCTTCCCGTGGTTCGCCGCCAGCACCGTCATCGGCGCGTGGAACCGGTTCGGCGTCGAAATCCACACCGCCTCAACGTCCGGGTCTTGCACCATCTCCTCGGCGCTCGCATACACGCGCGCCTCCTCGTACCGCGACTTGAACCGCTCCCGAACGTCCGGGTTCACGTCTGCGCCTGCGAACAGGTCGATGTACGGCGCCCGCTCCATCGGCGGCAGCATCTCAGCCGCGCCCACGCCAATGCCGATCACTCCCAGCTTCAGCGGCTTCGTCTCAACAGTGGACATTCCTTGCTCCCTTCGCTCCCTTCCGAGTGTCGTTTTCTGCGCCTGTCCGAAGAGCGCCCCGCGGGCTGCGCGACCGCCTAAACCGCCGCGCCCGAGAAGTTCCGCGCTTCGCCGTACCGCTCGTGCATCGGAACCTGACGCTGCATCGCGATCTCGCGCCCCTCGGCGCCCGACTGAATAATCCCCAGCACGACTTCCAACGTCGCGAGCCCCCATTCCCCCGTGTGGAAGATCGGGCGGCCGTCGACGACCGCATCGTACAACTCCTCGAGCTCCGCGCGCCGGTAGCCCGGCCCCATATCGCGGTCGATCTGCAGGTCTATCTCGTGCGTGCCGCGGTCGTCGTACAGAATCAGCCCGCGCGGGCCGTGCCGTATATCCCCGCGTTCGCAGCTCACCAGCAGCAGACTCAGATCCTCCGGAACCCACAACTCCTCGTTCTCGGCCTTGAACACTTCGCGCTCCTGCAGGCCGCCGATGCGCAGCGCCTGCTTGTCCGCCGACTCGTCGCGTACGCCTTCGCGCATCTGCTTGCGCACCTCGACCCGCTCCTCCGACGTGTACCGCTGACGGTCGTGCCCCCACGTCACGAACTCCGCCCCCATCACGTACCCGTACCCGTTATGACAGACCAGCGAAGTCGCGCCGTCCTCGAACTCCAGGAACGCCGCGTAGTACCCCGGAATCGAACGCTCCGGCATCCATTGACCCGTCGCGCCTCGCACGCTCTTCACCATCCCGCCGCCCAGCAGACGCACGCTGTCGATCTGATGCGGCAGCTGCCGCATCGGCAGCCCTCCCCCCCTGGGCGACATCCAGCTCTTCCCACGTGCGCGGACGCAGCATCCAGTCCGTGTAGGCGAACGCATTGATCGCCCGCACGCGCCCAATCTCGCCCGACTGAATAATCTTCCACATCGTCCGCACCGGAGGCGTGAACGACCGCGTATGCCCGGCCAGAAACTGCACGCCCGTCCGGTTCGCCGTCTCCACCATCCGTTCGGCGTCCTCCAGGTTCAGCGCCATCGGCTTCTCGACCACGACGTGCTTGCCCGCCTCCATCGCCTGTATCGAGTGCTCCGCATGGAACCGGTTCGGCGTCGACACCCACACCGCCTCGACCTCTGGGTCCGCGAGCATCTCATCGTAGTCGCCGTAGCCTTTCGCCCCGTAGCGCGCGCTGAACTGCCCCAGCGTCTCCTCGTTGGTGTCGCACCCCGCCACCAACTTCAACTCCGGCATCGACTCCATCGCCGGCAGCATCTCCGTGCCCCCGACCCCAATTCCCACCATTGCCAAACCCAAACGGCGCTTCGACGTCATCACTCCTCCGCTGTCGCTTACGGGGCGTCAGCCCCTTCCCGCACGAGCTTTCGTTCCCCGAAACCCTACATCAACCGCCAACCCCCCTCAACCGCTAGAATGTCTCCATGAACGTTCCCAGCGCCCCCCTCTTCTCAATCGGCGGGAGCTCCGGCCTCGGCTGGCAGGGGTTCCTCGACGTCTGCCGGGCCTCCGAGCGCTGCGGCTTCTTCGCCTTCTACCCTTCCGACCACCTGATGACCGTGCAGGCAGGGAAGGGGCCCTCTCCAGACCGCCTCGACGCCCTTACCGCAATGGCCGCCGTCGCTCCCCACACCTCTACGCTCCGCCTCGGCGTCCTCGTAGCCAACAACCTCTTCCGCCACCCCGTCATCACCGCCAAAATCTTCAACACCATCGACCACGCATCCAACGGACGCGCAGAGTTCGGACTCGGCGCCGGCTGGTCGGAGCCCGAACACCGCGCCCACGGCTTCCCTTTCCCGCCCCCTGCCCAGCGCATCGATATGCTCGACGAGGCCCTCTCCGTCATCAAAGCCATCTGGACCGACGAGCCCGCAACCTTCCACGGAAACTACTACAACCTCAGCGACGCCCCTCAGATGCCCAAGCCCGTCCAGAAGCCCCATCCGCCCATCATCGTCGGCGGCGTCAGCTCGCGCACAATGCGCGTCGCCCTTAAACATGCCGACGACTGGGACCAGATCGCCCCCCTCCGGCAGGTCGCCCGCGACATTCAGCGCTTCCGCGACGCCGCCCACGAACAGGGACGCGACCTCGCCGCGATGCGCTTCTCAGTGCAGACTCCCTTCACGTTCGTCGAAACCCGCGCCGAGGCCGACCGCGTCATCGACAACGCGCTCGCCAGCTTCAACTACGGCGCTCACAACCTCGCCCCCGGCTACGACACTCTCCGCGAACACGTCGCCGACTCGCGCCTGATCGGCTCGCCCGACGAAATCGTCGACCAGATCGGGCGCTGGACGGAGGCCGGCGTCAACCACTTCATCCTCTCCACCCCGCGCCCCTTCTCCGACGAACCGCTCGAAACCTTCGCCGCCAAAGTCGCGCCGCACTTCCGCTAGGGGAGGGCCAAGGCGGCGGCCCGCTCCCGGCGCGCGCCCGTCAGGGCAGCGTCAAAGGGAGCGCAGGGGCAGTTGATGCGGCGTTTGCCGCCGCATCGCCTCCTGCTGGTGACGCCCCCAGGCCCGCGCGGCGCGAAGATCCACAGGGTGCTGCCCGCTGAGCAGCTTCTCCTGCGCCTTGACACGGCGCACAGCTGCGTAAGCGTCATCGTGTTCGACTTGTCCAGGTTGCACACCTGACAGAGCAGGGCGCGGTTCTCCAGATCGTTGCTCCCGCCCTCTGACTTCGGGCTGATGTGGTCGAGGTGAAGATAGCGCACGGACGGCGCCTTAAAATCGCAGCCCCAGCATCGCAACCCGAACTGCTCGACCAGCAGACCGAGCATCTGCGCGTGCGTCAGGAGCGAGCGCTCTTTGACTACGAACACCTGCCCCAGCTCCGGCGCGGCGTGCTCGCCCGTGTCGCTCCGCTGGGGCGCCTCCGTCCGATAGTGAGCGTCGTACTGCGCAAGCTGCTCGTCGAGCCACGCATTGAGGTCGGGACGCTCCCTCTGGATCTTCTCCGCGTCCGCAGCCTTGATCCCCATCATGCGGGTGACCACGTGGAACCGCGCGTCCTTGCGTCGGTCGACGCCCACCCATCGCCGGCCATGCTTGCGCGCCGCGATGATCGTCGTGGCGCATCCCGCGAACGGGTCGAGCACCAGGTCGCCCGAGTTGCTGCTCGCGAGAATCATTCGCTCGTACAGCGCGAGCGGCTTCTGGTCGGGGCTGCCGGTGCGCTCACTACGAGGGGCATAGCCTACATCCGTTATAACGTCCCTAGCCGCAACCCCTGGAGACTCCCGCAAGTAAGATTTACGACGAGGTATGCCTCCCTCTTTCTTTGGCCAGTGAATCAACCCCTGAGCATCTAGCTCATCCAGACTGTATTTCGGGAATCGCCAATCGTCCGCGCTGACGCCTTTCCAAGTAAAAGAGTAAGTTCCGCCACTCACTCCTCTGCCCCGTAGCGGGGCTGTCATATACAAACCTCTAGCATCCTCATTCGTGTAGGCCGCTGCGATGTAGTGTGGGTCTAGCGGTTGGTACTGCTGATTCCAGGTCGGGTTCGAAGACTTGGCGTACAGGAATATAGTGTCGTGCACTCTGGCGTATGACTTGGAGTCGCTTCGACCGTTAGAGCGTTCCCAAACAATCTCGTTCCGGAATTGCTTGGCGCCGAACACAGCATCCATCGCCATGCGGATGTAGGCGTTGGCCGTGTGGTCGCAGTGCAAGTAGATGCTGCCCGTCGGCTTGAGCACGCGGTGCATCTCCAGCAGACGCACGCTCAGGAAGCAGAGAAACGCCGCTATGTCCTCCCCGTGACACGCCCGCGCGGCGTCGATTACTTCGTACAGCGCCGGGTTGTCGTCCTTGATCTGCTCCAGCCATACCGGATGCACCTCGTTCCACGCCCACTGGTCGGGCAGGATGCCGGTGTCGCCCCACTTCCAGTTGTCGACGTAGAAGCCCGCCGTGCCGGCCCGGTTCCGTCGCGTGTTGAACGGCGGGTCGGTGGCGATGAGGTCAACCGTCTCGCTGTTCATTCCTCGCAGGACGTCGAGGTTGTCGAGCTCGTAGAGAACGTTGTCGGGGAAGTTCTGCTCACCCATCGGCGCCGCCAGTGGCGGCTGGGGACGGAGTGAGAGCGAGGCGACGCGGCCAGGGCGCAAGCGTGTGCGCCCTGGCATCTGATAGCCGCCGAACCCTTAGCACTAAAGAGCCCCCTGCAGCGAACGAGGTCAGCTTGCTAAGGGCGTCTTCGTTCCATCGAGTAACTCGTGCAGGGGGCGAACGGCTGTCTACCCGTTCGCCATTACCGAGTTACTCGCCCCAGCCCTCAGAGAGCCGGGCGCAGCCCCAGAAGGGGCAGTATGGTGAAACGTCTTACGACGCCCTTAGCGCGTCTACTGTAACCGGGCAGGGCGGGGCGTCGTCAATAGCGGCATGTCGCAGGAGGGCGCGCCGTCCCCGTCACGGAGAGGCGCCGCAGGGCGGAGAGGCGGAGCGCGCCTCGCTCCGCCTCGGGAGATGCCGAAGACAGGCGAGGGGGCGTATCATCTCCTGCGGCGCGCACGCCCCCTAGCTGCGGCAATCTGCGCGTCGGGGGCTACACGTGAGCAAGGCACTCTTCAGCGTCGGCGGGAGCTCCGGTCTCGAATGGGCCGACTTCCTCGAAATCTGCCAGACCTGCGACGAACTCGGCTTCCACGGCTTCTACCCCTCCGACCACCTGATGCAAATCCACGGAGGGCGCGGCGCAACGCCCGCCCGGCTCGAAGGCCTCACTGTTATGGCCGCCATGGCGGGGCACACCAAGAACCTCCGCCTCGGCATGCTCGTCATCAACAACAACCTCCGCCACCCCGTGATGACCGCCAAGATTGTCAACACCATCGATCACGCCTCCAACGGACGCGCCGAGATGGGCATAGGGTCAGGCAACGTCAAGCACGAGTTCGACGTCCACGGCATCCCCTTCCCCCCGTTCGCCGAACGCGCCGACCGCCTCGACGAAGCCCTCTCCGTCATCAAGGCCATCTGGACCGAGGAGCCCGCAACCTTCCACGGCAACTACTACAACCTCGACGAAGCCCCCCAAATGCCCAAGCCCGTCCAGCAGCCGCATCCCCCCATCATCGTCGGAGGACGCGGCGACCGCACCCTCCGCATCGCCGCCAAGCACGCCGACGACTACAACCAGATCGCTCCCCTCGAAGAGGCCAAAGTCAACCTCGCCCGTATGCAGGCCGTCTGCGACGAAACCGGACGCGACTTCTCGGCGATGCGACGCTCCGTCCAGATCCAAATCAAGCTGAGCGACGACAAGGCGGCCATCGAGCAGACCGTCGCCCGCGGCGCCAGCCTCGCCACCCAGCGCACCGACTTCTACGCCTCGCCCGAAGACCAGGTGCGCGACAGTATGTTCCTCGGCTCCCCCGACGAAATCGTCGACCAGGTAGGCCGCTGGAACGAAGCCGGCATCGGCCACTTCATCCTGATGACCCCGCGCCCCTTCGACCGCAACATGATGGAGCGCTTCGCCACAGAAGTAGCCCCCCACTTCTCCTGATCTGGCTCTGTGGAAGGCAGAAAATTCCCAGGGGGGGGGCTGGGGGAGGGCAGAAATTCCCAAGGGGTCTGGGGGAGCGAACGCTCTCCCAGCTGCCGCCCCACACCACAATCCCCGAGAGGTCAGGGGGAGCGCACGCGAACGGACGGCGGCGCCTACCTCTCCCGCCCCATGCGCAGCACCGCTTCGAACTCCGCCTCCGTAACCGGCGTTATCGAAAGGCGGTTGCCCCGCTTCAGCACCACCATGCCCGCCAGCTCCGGCGCCGACCGCAGCTCATCGGCGGTCAAAATCGCGTCGAACTTTTCGTCCGCTCTGATATCCACCATCCACCAGAGCGGATTGTCCGGCGTGCTCTTCGGATCAGGATGGGCCGACCCCGGCTCCCATGCCGTGTGGTCCGGGTACCCCTCGCTCACCACGACGGCCGTGCCCACCACCCCTATCGTCTTCGCGCTCGAATGCCAGAACAGCACCCGGTCGCCCGGCTTTATCGCGTCCCTGAGCCAGTTCCGCACCTGAAAGTTCCGCACTCCGTCCCACTCGGCAACCCCATCGGCAACCAGATCGTCGAAGGAGTATGCGCCCGGCTCGGACTTGAACAGCCAGTAACTCGTCATTAGCCAACCTCGACGCACGGGTAGGGCGCGAGTATAGCCCACGTTCCTCCAGCCGCGACGTCCGCGCTTGACCCCCAGCCCCCGTATCTCCGTTAATTGACACTGCGACTACAGGCCCGAACGATGATCTTCAGCATCCAACACCCCGCCGCCCTCCCCAACGCGCTGCGCCGCCCTCGGCGATCCCGCGCGCCCTCCATCTCGGGCGCCTCCGGCCCAGGAGAGAACGCCCGCCGAAAGTCGAGGAGGGGACAGGCCCGGCTCATCGTCGCCGTCGCCCTCGTCTACGCCCTCCTCGCGCCTGTCTACGGGCCGCTGCTCTCTCCGGCGTTCATCGAGCTCCTCCCCAACCACGCCCACGTCCATGCCGGGGGCCAGACCACATTCCACCTGCACACCTACGAAACGCCGCCCGACGCCCCCGAAGACGGCAGCGGCGTCTTCGCAATTCCCCCCGCCAACGACGGCTCGTTCGCCGGCGGCGCCGGGCCTGTCGCGCTCGCAGCGCTCCTCCTTCTCGCGGCGGCGCCCGTGCTGACGCGAATCGCGCGCCGGCGTCCCGCGCGACTCGTCGGCGTAACGCTCGAAACCGACACGCCGCCGCCCAAACGCGCTCTTCTCCACGCCTAACCCGCTCCCTATCCCTATCCCGCTCCTTTCCAGGGTGACGATGTGACGAAGAGCAGCCTGCAAAGCCGGCGCTCGTTCCAGATTCGGGTCGCGTTGCTCGCGGCGCTCGCCATTACGGCAGCCGCCGCTCCGGCGCACGCCCACGGACAGCACGACCTCGAAGTCGAGCTGTTCCGCGGCGCGCACGGCCCCTACGAGCTCTGGGTCACCGCAGTCCCTCTCGTCGGCTTCCTCGAAGTCGCCGTAACCTTCGAGCCTGACGATCCCAAGGCTCTGCTCGGCTACAACCCGCGAGTCGTCGTCTCAGCCGAACGCGACGGCGAGCGCCTCGGCCCCGCCGTCGCCGCCCGCACCTTCCTCGTATCGGCCAACGACTACTCGACCACGTTCGCCCCCGCCGCCGCAGGAGAGTGGCAAGTCCATCTCAATATCGATTCCGAGCGCGGCCCCGCCGCCCTCACCCTGCCGGTCGCCGTCGTCGCGGGACAGCGGTTCCCGTGGACAGCGCTTATCGCAGGGCTCGGGCTGCTCCTTCCCATCCTGTGGCTGGCATGGGGAGCAGTCCGGCGACAGGGGCGCGCCTCAAGGCGGAGCATATGACGCACGCGCTATCAGCCTTCTGCAAACCACTCCTTGCCCGCTCGCGCAAGCCGGCAGCCCTCGCCGCCGGCCTCGTCGTCGCCCTCGCGTTGGCCCTCGCCGCGTGTGGGGGCGGCGGCGCGCAAGGCAGGGCCTTCGAGCTCGCCGTCAGGAACGGAGAACTGACCGGCGACGACACCATCACCGTGAACCAGGGAGACACCGTAACCCTGAACCTCTCCACCGACAGCGCAGGCGTGTTCCACCTGCACGGCTACGACCTGCGGGCCAGAGTCGAGGCCGGCGGCCGCGGCTTTATCAAGTTCGTCGCCGACGCCACCGGACGGTTCGAGATAGCTCTCCACCCCACCGAGACCGGCCACGATATGAGCGCTATGAGCGACATCGTCATCGCATGGATCGAGGTGCAGCCCTGATTAAACGCGTTGAACGCGCGATGATCCGGAGGGCTGCACTCGCGGCTATCGGCCCGCTGGCGCTGGCGGCGTTTCCGCCGGCCGCCCACGCTCACGGCTTCGGCGAACGCTACGACCTCCCTGTCCCGCTGGCCGTCTACGTCGGCGGGGCGGGGAGCGCCGTCGTCCTGTCGTTCGTCGTCATCGCGCTCTTCGCCCGCGCCGGCGGGAGCGGCGGCTATCCGCGGCGCAACCTGCTGCGCCGGCGGATAGGGCGCATCCTGACGGACAGCCGGACGCTCTTTCCTGTGAAGCTCGCCTCGGTCGCCGTATTCGCCGCTTACCTCGTCGCAGGCTTCGCCGGCAACCAGGAGCCAAACAGCAACCTCGCTCCGACGCTTACATGGGTTCTCTTCTGGGTTGGCGTCGCCTACGTCAGCGGCCTGGCCGGCAACATCTGGGCCCTCGTCAACCCGTGGAAGATCCTGTTCGGCTGGGCGGAATCAGTCTGGCGACGCGCGACCGGCCACCGCCTCAGCCTCGACGTCGAGTACCCGGAGAAGCTAGGCGTCTGGCCGGGCGTCGCGCTCTTCGCGGTCTTCGCATGGGCCGAGATTGCATGGGCGCACTCCGGCATCCCATCGAGCATCGCTACGCTCGCCCTCGCCTACACCGGCGTCACGTTCGCCGGCATGTTCGTCTACGGTCGGGACGTCTGGCTGAAGCACGGTGAGGCCCTCTCTATCGCCATGGCCTTCCTCGCCCGTCTCTCGCCCACCGAGACGCGCGCCCCCGCTCTCGACGGGCGAGGGACGGCCATCGACGACTACGAGGCGTTCGCCGCGGCGCCCCCGGAGCAGCGGGAATGGAGCCTGCGCCCCTGGTGCGCCGGACTGCTCACCGGCGAGCGCCTCAGCCTGTCCGCCTCCGTATTCCTCGTTCTGATGCTATCGACCGTCTCGTTCGACGGTTTTGCAGAGACGCCGCTGTGGGCGGCGTTCCTCGCCGACTCCTACAGCGCATTCTCCTGGCTTGGAACGCACGCCTTCACCGGCGTCAAGACGTTCGGGCTGCTGTTGACGCCGGCGGCGCTGTTCGCGGCGTTCGGCCTCACGGCAGCGCTTATGCGCCGCCTCGGGGGCTCAGAAGAGCCGGTAAGCGGCCTCATCGGCGCGTTTGCCCTGTCGCTCACGCCCATCGCGCTGGCGTACCACGTCGCCCACTTCTTCAGTTACCTGCTCATCCAGGGCCAGCGCGTCATCCCGCTCGCGTCCGACCCGTTCGGATGGGGCTGGGATCTGTTCGGCACAGCCGGCTACGAGATTGACATTGGCGTCGCCGACGCCCGTTTGGCGTGGGCCGTTGGGGTAGGGGCCATCGTGATCGGGCATATCGCCGCCGTCTATGCGGCGCACGTCATAGCCGGGCGGACATTCGCGTCACGCGCTCTTGCCCTGCGCTCTCAACTGCCGATGATGGCCCTGATGACCGGCTACACGATGTTCAGCCTCTGGATCGTCGCGCAGCCGATCGTGTCGCACTAACCCCTCGCAGGCGAGAGCCCCGGGGCTGTTACTTGGGCGTCAGGCTCGGCTCCATCTTGCCGGTAACCAGGTAGATGACCTGCTCCGCAATATTCGTCGCCCGGTCGGCGATGCGCTCGAGGTCGTGCGCCGCCCACAACAGATAGGTCGCGCGCTCGATCACCTTGGGGTCTTTGAGCATCAGCAGCAGCAGCTCGTGGTACACCTGGTCGTAGAGCATATCGACCTCGTCGTCGTCGGAGAGCACCTGACGCGCGAGGTCGGTGTCGCGCCTGACCAGAGCGTCAAGCGAGGCGCGCAGCATCGCCGCCGATTTCTCGGCCATACGGGGAATATCAACCAGCGGCTTGACCGGGGGCTGGTCGCCCATCATCAGGCTGATCTTGCTGATGCCTTCGGCGTAGTCGCCGATGCGCTCCAGCTCCATCGAGATATGCAGCGTGGTGATGAGCGTGCGCAGATCGAAAGCCACGGGCTGCTGGCTGGCGATGAGGTCGACGACGCGCTCTTCCAGCTCCGTCCGGCGCGCGTCGATCAGGTCGTCCTCGCGAATGACCTGCCGCGACAGTTCGAGGTCGCGGTCCTTCAGCGACGCAACAGCTCTCGCGATCGCCTTCTCCACCATGCTTCCCAGCGTAAGGAGGCCGTCTTGCAGCTCCTGCAGCGCGTGATCGAACTGGGCTCTCGGCCTCGGATTGAACATTGTGCGCCTCCTCGCCCTAACCGAACCGCCCGGTGATGTAGCCTTCGGTGCGTTCGTCTCGCGGGTTCGTAAAGATCTGGCTGGTCTCGCCGACCTCTACGAGATAGCCTGCCCGGTCTTCTCCCATAGTCATAAACGCCGTCAAGTCCGACGCCCGCGCGGCCTGCTGCATATTGTGCGTCACGACGATGATTGTATAGTCCTGCTTCAGCTCCCGCATAAGGTCTTCGATTGCAAGCGTCGAAATCGGATCGAGCGCCGAAGCCGGCTCGTCCATCAGGATAATGTCCGGCTGCACCGCTACGGCCCGCGCGATGCACAGCCGTTGCTGCTGCCCTCCGGAGAGGGCCAGGCCGCTCGACTTCAGCCGGTCCTTCACTTCGTCCCAGAGCGCCGCCCGCCGCAGCGACGACTCAACGGCTTCATCGAGGTTCCCGCGGAACCCGTTGATGCGGAGCCCGAACGCCACGTTGTCGTATATCGACTTCGGAAACGGGTTAGGCTTCTGAAACACCATGCCGACGCGCAGCCGTATCTCGGTAGGATCGACGCTCGGGTGGTAGATATCCTCGCCATTGAAGAGCACCTGGCCGTACACCCGAGCTCCCGGCACCAGATCGTTCATGCGGTTGAAGCAGCGCAGCAGCGTGCTTTTGCCCGAACCCGACGGGCCGATGAGCGCCGTAACCGCATTCCGCTGCACTGCGAGGTTGATGTTCCGCAGCGCCTGGAAAGAGCCGTAGTACATATCCAGATTCGAAACCTGCAGCGTCGTATCCGTGGTTTTGGCCAGAGGCGCAGTTGTCATTCTTCAGACCTCTTCTGCGTACGATTACGGATGTAGATCGCCACGGCGTTCATCGAGAGCAGCACTCCCAGCAGAATGATGATCCCCGCCGCGGCAATGCCCCGGAAGTCCGCCTGAGGCTGGCTCACCCAGTTGTATATCTGGATAGGCATCACGGAGAACTCGTCCAATGGGTCGGTCGGGATGAACGTCAGGAAGACCAGCGCGCTAATGGCCACCATTGGCGCAGCCTCGCCGATCGCTCGCGACATAGCGAGAATCGTGCCCGTCATGATGCCAGGCGTCGCCTGCGGCAGCACAACGTCCCGCACCGTCTGAAACTTGGTGGCTCCCAGGCCGTACGACGCCTCCCGGTAGGTCGATGGAACGGCGCGGATAGCCTCCCGCGAGGCGATAATGACAATGGGCATCACGAGGAGCGACATCGTCAGCGCGCCCGCGATGACGGTGCGGCCCATCGACAATATCTGCACGAACACGGCAAGGCCGAGCAGTCCGTAGACGATAGACGGCACTCCGGCAAGATTCGACACGTTCACCTCGATGATCCGCGTCAGCCAGTTCTTCGGCGCGTACTCCTCAAGGTAGATGGCTGCGCCCACGCCGACAGGCACCGTGAACAGAAACGTCAGCCCCATAATCCAGATAGTCCCGAAGATGGCGGACCTCATGCCAGCCTGTTCGGGGAAGCGGGAAGGGTAGTCGGTGATGAAGTGGAGGCTCAGCCACGGCGTTCCTTCCCACAACACGCGAATCAGCAGGGACGCCAGCCCTGCAAGTCCAAGGAAGATCGCCGCAAGGAACAGGACGTAGGCGACGCCGCCTATCCTCTTCCGCCTCTCGAGGCGCGGGTTCAGCATCGCGGCGTATTTGGCGGAGGCAGCCATCGCTAGTACTCCTCACGGAAGCGCCGGACCAGGAAGTGGCCGAGCACATTCATTCCCAGTGTGAACACGAACAGGAGCAGGCCCACCGCAAAGATGGTGTTGTACTCCAGCGACCCGTGGGGCGTTTCGCCCAGCGAGAGCTGCACAATAAAGGCAGTCATCGCCTGAATGCTCTCTATCGGATTGAACGTTAGCCGCGGAGTGGCGCCGGCGGCGAGCGTCACCAGCATCGTTTCGCCTATCGCGCGGGAGAACGCCAGGATGAACGAGGCGACGATGCCGGAGAACGCGGCGGGCACGACAATGCGAAGCGACACTTCGAGGCGTGTGCCGCCCAGCGCATAGGCCGCGTTGCGTAGCGACCGTGGCACCGCCACCATCGCGTCTTCGCTGAGGGACGAGACCATCGGAATGATCATCAGGCCCATTACGAGGCCGGCGCTCAGGGCGTTGAAGACGAGCAGGTCTTCCCGGAAGGGGCCGAACGGAATCTTCTGCAACTGGGGCGTAACGAACGTGAGGGCGAAGTAGCCATATACGACGGTGGGGATCCCTGCGAGCACTTCGAGAACTGGCTTGATCGCGCGCCGCGCCTTGTCGGGCGCGTACTCCGAGAGATAGATGGCGATGGCCAAGCCGGCAGGAACGGCGACGGCTGCCGCGATGGTCGCGACCAGCAGGGTGCCGCTCACAAGCGGAAGCACTCCGTAGTGGCGGTTGCCGTCCGCGTCCTTCAGGATTGGCGACCACGTAGCGCCGAACAGGAAGTCCCATACGGGGATCTCGCGGAAAAAGCCCAACGCCTGGCTGAGCAAGCTCGCCACGATCCCGAACGTGGTGACGATAGACATGACTGCGCAGGCGAAGAAGAGCGCATGCACAATGCGTCCCTGAAGGACGCCGCGCTTGTGGTCGCGCTTCAACTGCACAGCGCGTTGGGTCTGCCAGGCGTCGGATGCGGAGCCATCTCGCGCAGTAGTGTCCATCACAGCTTCCCGCTTAGTCTAGTGGGGCGCCTCGTATCCTCGTTCCTTCGTTCCTTCGTTCCTTCCCTAAGCCCTGTCGCGTACAGACATCCAGAGGGCCAGAGCGTCCGGCGAGACGGGCGCTCTGGCCGGTCAGGGGCGAACCCTGGCGGGAGGAAGACCACAGCCCTCCCCCGGAGAGAGCCAAATTAGAGGCCCGCCGCCGCCTTGTTCGCCGCGTACACGCTCCGGGCGACGGGCACGTACCCCTCTTCCGCTGTCAACTCGTACCCGTGATCCATGTAGTACTCGACGAACGCAAGCACCTCCGGACGATCCAGACTCGCCGCGTTCACGTAGATGAACAACGGACGCGACAGCGGCGCGTACGACCCGTCCTCTATCGTCGACGGCTCCGGAAGCACGCACCCGTCCCCGCCGTCCACACCTACCACTTTCAGTTTCTCCTGGTTCTCCTGGTAGTACGCGTACCCAAAGTACCCCAGCGAACCCCGGTCTCCTCCTATCCCTTGAACCAGCACGTTGTCGTCCGCCGACGCCGTGTAGTCCGCGCGCGACACCTGCGCCTCTCCGTTGATCTCTTCCGTGAAGTAGTCGAACGTCCCAGAGTCCGTGTCAGGCCCGTACAACCGAAGACGCCGGTCAGGGAACCCCGGCCTCACCTGGCTCCAGTTGTTTATCTCGGACCCAGGCGCCCATATCGCGTTCAACTCCTCCACCGACAGACAGTCCACAAAGTCGTTCGACGGGTGCACCATCACCGACAACCCGTCTGTGCCGACCCGCATCTCGATGTACTCAATTCCGTTCGCCGCCGCCGCCTCGCTCTCGGAATCCTTGATCGGGCGCGACGCGTTCGATATGTCCGTCTCTCCCGTCGTGAACCGCTTGAAGCCGCCTCCCGTCCCGGACACCGCCACGTTCACCTGCACGCCGGGCTGGCCCTTCCGAAACTCCTCCGCGACCGCCTGCGTCACCGGAAACGCCGTCGACGAGCCATCTATCTGTATCGTCCCCCTCAGCTCCATCGCGGCTGTCGACGCGCCCGGCGGGCTGGTGGGCGCCGGGGTAGGGTCTGACGAGCACGCCGCGACGAGCATCGCGGCAAGGGCTGCTGCTACGATCGCCAAGCTATTGAGACGGCGCTTACAGGGACTCATTGCTCCTCCTCCAGAGTGGCTCGTCTCAACCATACGGAATGGAGGTTAACACTCGACCAGAGCCCTCATTAATGAGGAGTTAAGCGACGCTTTGGCTCACGCCGATTCTTTGCGTCCGGGAGGAGCGAGACCGCTCGGCGAGAGGAGCGCGCGGCCTGCCGGTCAGGCCTGCGGCGGTTGCGCAGAAGAGAGCGCCGAGCCCTCCACGCGCAACGTGAACCACACGGTCGCGCCGGCGCCCGGCTTGCTGTCGACGCCTATCTCCCCGCCGTGGGAGTCGACGATGCGCTTAACGATGGCGAGCCCGAGGCCGGTCCCTTTGCTTCGCCGGGAGCGGTCAGCCTTGTAGAAGCGCTCGAACAGACGGGGCAAGTGCTCGGGAGGAATGCCCTCGCCGTTGTCTCGCACCTCGATGCGCACTGCTCCGGACGCGGGGTCGCCGTCCACATCATCGATGCAGATCTCGATGCGGCCGCCCGGCGGCGTGAACTTGAGCGCGTTATCCACCAGGTTCGAGAACACCTGCCGAAGCTTGCCCTCGTCGCCGAGCGCCGTGCGGTCGGCGCGAGCGGTCACAGCAATCTCGACCTCCGCGGCGGCGGCGCGCGACTCCATCGCCGACTGCACGCCCATCGCCACCGCTGCGAGATGCACCGGGTCGTACTGCACTGCGTACTGGCCGCTTTCGATGCGGGAGAGCTCGAGGAGGTCGTCGACTAGCGCGCTCATCCGATCGACTTCGTGGTGGGCTCGCTGAAGGAAATCGGCGGCGACGGCCCTGTCGTCTACAGCGCCGCCCTCGAGCGTCTCGACCATCGCCTTGACGGACGCGAGGGGAGTGCGCAGCTCGTGGGACACGTTGGCGACGAATTCGCGCCGCGACGTTTCGATCCGCCGCAGGCTGGTGAGGTCGTGGATGGTGAGCAGCACCGACGTCTCGGGGGCCCCGGCTGCCGGCGCGAGCGGGGTGGCGATGGCGCTCACGGTGCGGCGGACGCTCGGCAAGTCCACCTCCGTGTGCTGCTTTGCCCGCTTCTTGCGGCACTCGGCGACCAGAGCGTGCAGTTCGTGATCGCGGAAGGCGGTGCTGAGCCGTTCGCCCGTTGCAGGCTCCAGGCCGAGAAGCGTCTGCGCGGCAAGGTTCGTCAGCGACAGCCGGTTGTCGTTGTCCACTACGACGACGCCGTCGGCCATCGTGTCGAGCACGGCGGCGAGCTGGCCCTGGTCGGCTGAAAGCTGGTCGAAGAGCTTCTCGAGCGCCGAGGCCATCGTATTGAAGGAGGCCTGAAGAGGCGCCAATGGCTCGGATGCGAGATCTCCGGGGCGCGCGGCGAAATCGCCGGAGGCGACGCCGGCCATAGCTCGACGCAGCCTATCGCTCTCAGCGCGCGCCGAATCGCAGCTGCGGCGCGCTGCGACAAGGATGAGCAGATCGCAGAGCGCGCCAATGAGGGCAAGCGCGCCGACGACCGGCTGGGAAGCCGCGAACGCCAAACCGGCCGCGGCCAGGAGCGCGGCAAGCGCGACCGCAGCGAGTGTGAGCCGCCCCCGTGCGCTCACGTCTGCAAGCCTTCCTCAGCCTTCGAAGCGGTAGCCGTGGCCGCGAATGGTGATGATACGGGCGGGCGACGCAGGGTCAGCCTCGATCTTCTCCCGCAGCCACCGCACGTGCACGTCCACCGTGCGGGTATCGCCAATGTAGTCGCGCCCCCACAACTGGGACAGGATTTCGTCGCGTGTGTAGGCGCGGCCGCGGTTTCTCATAAAGAGCGTGAGCAACTCGAACTCGCGCGGTTTCAGCTTGAGCTCCTGACCGTTCAGCGAGGCCTGGTGGGCTTCGACGTCGACCTCGAGCGAGCCGGAGCGCAGCGGCTGCTTCGGACTCCCAACAGAGGAATGGCGCGACCGGCGGAGCATCGCGCGGACGCGCGCCATAAGCTCCCGCATGCTGAACGGCTTGGAAACGTAGTCGTCAGCGCCAAGCTCGAGGCCGACGACCCTGTCGATCTCTTCGCCCTTGGCGGTAAGCATCAGGATCGGCATATCTTTTTCGCGCCGGAGTATGCGGCAGACCTCGAGTCCGTCCATCTCGGGCAGCATCACGTCTAGCACGACAAGGTCGGGCGAAGCCGACCGGGCAGCCTCGAGGCCTGCAGCGCCGTCCTCGGCTGTGAGCACCGTATAGCCTTCGCGCTCGAGGTTGTACTTCAGCGCTTCGAGAAGGTTCTCTTCGTCCTCGACCACCAGAACGGAGTTGCTCATACGATAGCCCTCGATGTGGCCAAGTCTTGCAGACAGCCCGACGCCGCCATTCCAGGGTTCTCCTGTCGCTCTGCGCCTAAGGCCATATTAACAGCCTGCGCCCGGTTAGCCTACGGCGGGGAAGGAGAGAGCGCCAGGCTAGTACGACTCCCTGTAGCAGAGCCCGGCCTCCGGCCCCTGGCTCCCGCGGTAGAGGTCGACGAACTCGATGATCGGGTCGGACTCGAAGCTTTCGAGAGGAAGCACGCGGCCCCAGACCGTAGCGGCGACCTCGTAGGTCATATCCGAGTAGGAACCCGCCACGACGCACTGGTTGCCGGTTGTGCGGACGAGCTGGTTCACGTTGCCCGCCAGTTCCGGGTCGTCAGGCTGATACCAAATCACGACGCCGCCGTGCTCCATGTTGTGGATCACCCGTTCGGGGACTAGCGTTTCGCCCGTGAAGCCCCAGCCCTGGTGCGGCAAGTCGAAGTGGTGGCCGGAGGTAGGAGGAACGCGCCCGGGCGCGCCCTCGACTTCCTGTATCCACACGTATGGAGGCCGGTGTTCAGCAGGCAGAAGCGGAACGGCGTGCCCGAGCTCCGTTCCGCCTCCGCGCAGGAGCAGAAAGAGCGCCGCAGCAACGGCGACGATAACGAGGAGGGCCGCCGCTATGTAGACGCCGGTCTTGGATCTGTTGCGCTGTTGGGCTTCCGCGCGGCGCTCGCGCGCTGAACGGGCGCGCCGCGACCCTTCGCGGCGGCGCTGTCGGTCGTCAGGTGTCATCGTAGTGTTCCGGAACCGGCTCAGCGGTTAGAAGAAGTTGCGGATGCGCTCGAGCAGCTCGCCGAGCGTCAGCCAATAATAAACGATGAAGGAGCCGGATATGAGCAGGAGCACCGCGCTCGCCGTCCCGACGTAGGGGAGCGCCCGGCGCAGGCCGCCCACCGCCGCCGTCTTGAACACGGCCATGCCCACCGTGAGCGCGAGAATGACCGACCCCATCCCAAGCCCGTAGAGGAGGAATTGCAGCATCGAGTCGAGGAACGTGTCCGCAGTGAATGTTCCTCCTATCACCGCGAGGAAGATAGGCAAGGTGCAGCTGAGGGACGCGGTTCCGTAGGCCAGGCCAAAGGTGAAGTAGCCGCCTACTCCGTTGCGATTTGCGCCCCCGACCCGGGCAGAGAGCTGGACTGCAAGGTTGTTGTACAGCTTGCCGCCCGACAGGAGGTAGGCGCCCGCAACGGCAAGGAGCACGCCGATGGCAAGCCCTATCCAGTTAAAGAATCCTACGAGCCCGCGAGCGCCCAACCCTATCGGTATGCCCACGGCGGCGAACATCAGCACGAATCCCGCGGTTACCGAGACTCCGACGATCAGCGCGCGCAGCACCCGCTGAGGCGCGCCCCGCTCCTCTGCGTCCTGATCGCCCAGATACAGCCCCAGGTAGGCCGGCAGCATAGCGAACCCGCAAGGGTTGACCGACGAGACCATTCCGGCGCTGAAGGAGAAGCCAAAGGGGAATACGTCGCCCAGGCGAGTAAGGATGTTTCCGGAATTCGCCGAGGCGGACTCCACGTTGCTCGTAACCACACCAAGCCCGGAGCCGGTGATAATTGCTCCCACTACCGCGGCGCCGAGCGCGGCGACGAGCGCCGCCGCCGGCCCCAACAGAGTCCACCCGCGATTGCCTACGGTCGCCTGGCCCATCGGATCTCCCGCCTGTTCTCTCGTCCGGCGAGTGTAGCAGCAAGCGGCGAAGGGCCGCCACCGGCGCGCAGCTCTCAAGCGGTTCAGGCTGTCCGTTCAGAGCCGGGAACGCGGTTCCGGGAGCGCTCTCTCTTATGGCGCCGAGACGCCTCGCCATACGTGGCCTGTCCCGAACGCGACCGAGAGACGCCACGCCGCAGGCAGCTCCGCCCGGCCTGCGCGGCGCTCGACTTCCGCCGATAACTCCGCGTACACCGTCGCCCCTCCCGGAAGCTCGAGAACAAGGGTGCGGCGCAGCCCTGCGTCAATCACCCTTATCAGGCGCGCGCCGCCGTGAGGGTCGGGCAGCGCTTCGATGTCGCGCGCTCGGGCCCCGGCAATCACGCGTTCGCCTTCCGAGAGCCCCTCGGCAGGCGCCTGCATCGCAACGCCGGAGGCGTCAAGGGCGGCGACCCCGGCCTCGACGCTCTTCACGGCGGCGGGCAGGATGTTTCGCACGCCGACGAGCGCGCCGACTCTCGGCGACGCCGGACGTCCGAACACGTCGTCGCGGGGACCTGACTGCAGCACCTCGCCGTTGTCGAGCACAACCAGCTGGCGCGCGAGCGAGTGCGCCTCGGCAAGGTCGTGCGTCACCAGCACGGTAGGGGCGCTCACTCGCGGCTCCAGTTCGAGAAGCTGCTCGGTGAGCGCGGCCCGCGTCGGAGCGTCCAGCGCCGAGAAGGGCTCGTCGAGCAGAAGGAACTCTGGTTCGGAGGCGAGAGCGCGCCCGAGAGCGACCCTCTGCCGCTGGCCGCCGGAGAGCTGCGCGGGCCGCCGCTCCTCGAGCCCGCCCAGGCCAAGGAGGTCGATGAGCTCCGCCGCACGGAAGCGCGCCGATCGCCGGTCTCCCCGGGCTCCGTAGGCGATATTCTCCCGCGCTGTGAGATGCGGAAACAGCGCGTAGTCCTGAAACACGAACCCTGCGCGCCGCTTGCGCGGAGGCAAGTTGACCCCTGCCGCACTGTCGAACAGCACGCGGTCGTTGCTTGCGATCCTGCCTGATGTCGGGACGGTGAGTCCCGCGATGGCGCGCAGCGTGAGCGTTTTACCAGACCCCGACGGCCCAAGGATGGCTGCGGTCGTTCCCGGCCCGACGCGCAGGTCGATTGCGAGGCGGAATGCCCCTGTGCGGGCGGTCGCCACAGCTTCTAGCGCCACAGCAGACCTCTCCTGCGAGCGCCAAGCCCCACGGCGGCGAGCAGTCCGAGCGAGGTGAGGGTCAGGACGACGGCGAGCGCCTGCGCCTCGCTGGTCTGACCTGTTTGCACCGCCTCGTAGATGGCGATAGGCATTGTGCGTGTGCGCCCCGGAATGCTCCCGGCAATCATCAAGGTCGCTCCGAACTCGCCGATAGCCCGAGCAAGGCAGAGCGCAAGGCCGGCCATCACCGACCGCCAGGCGACAGGAAGCGTTACGGTGAGGAAGAGGCTCAGCTCGCTCCTGCCCAGGGTGCGCGCCGCGTCCTCGAGATTGGGGTCGACCGCTTCGAACCCGGCCTGCGCAGTGCGGACGAGGAAAGGCGCGGAGACCAGGAAAGCGGCGAGCACGGCGCCGCTCCAACTGAACACGAAGCTGAACCCGAATGCGGCGTCGAGCGCGGATCCGATGAGCGAGTTGCGGCCCACCGCCTGCAGCAGGTAGTAACCAAGCACGGTGGGGGGCAGCACCATCGGAATGAGGACGGCAGTCGACAGCGCGTCGCGCGTCCAACTGCGTCTGCGGGCGAGCCACCAGGCCAGAGGGATGCCCAGGAGCGCCGCAAGCGCCGTGCTCGCGAGGCCGATTTGCAGGCTCAGCCGGAGCGCAGTGAAGTCCATTTACCTCGCTCCTTCGCTCTCGCCAGGCAGCGTGTAGCCGTACCGCTCCCACACTGCGCCGGCGGACGGGTTCTGCGCATGAGCGATGAACTGTTCGGCAAGCTGGGCCTGCCGCGCTCCGATCACAACGCCCGCCGTTACGACGAGGGCGGAGCTTGCATCCGCGTCCAGCGCGTCGAGCAGGCGCAGGTCGCGCTCGGTGGAGGCCAGCGCCAGCGAGAGCGGCACAAAGCCAACCTCTGCATTGCCGGTTGCGACGAACTGCAGCGTCTGCGCCGCGTTTTCGCCATAGACGAGCTTATCGCTGATCACGTCCCACACCCCCGCATCGGCCAAATACTGTCGCGCGGCGGCGCCGTAGGGAGCAAGTTCCGGGTTCGCGAGCGCTACATGCCGCGTGGAGGGCGCCGCCGCCAGCCCGGCAGGGTCGGCAGCCGGAGCAGGGGAGGCCGCGGATGGTTGAAGCGCTGGAAGCGTTGTAACGGCGACGAGTTCGCCTTTCGCCAGATGCGCGACGCTCGCGGAGTCGAGCAAGCCGCTGCTTGCGAGTTCGTCGGTGAACCGCCTGTCCGCCGATATGAACAGGTCGATGGGCGCGCCCTGCCGCACCTGGGCGGCAAGCGCGCCGGAGGCGCCGGCCGCCAGCGTCACGCGGCCATCGAAGTCGCGGGCCAATTCATCGACGACGGGCTGCAGGCTCGCTGCGACGCCGACCGTCAGCGCCGCGTCCGTCGAACCGGGCGCGGCGCAGGCCGATATTCCGGCAAGGCTCACGGCAAGGAGCGCCAAGCGCGCCCGCAGGGAAGGGGGGAAGCCCCGAACTGGCAGACCGGACAACGAGGCCTCCTCTTTGCGGCATACAGGGCGGTCTGGCTCCGCGAACGACCCGGACATCGCGCCGGTGGGCTACAGCGGCCTCCAGGCCACAGGCGGCGCGCCGGGCCTGCAAGGCCGTCCGCTGGGCGCAACATCCTAGCCGACCGGAGCGCAGGAGCCAAACCAGAGGGTTTTACAGCAAATTCCAGGAGCGCTTGTAGCAGTTTCCAGATAAATATTCTGCAAACTATCTGGACAATCCCTAGATAGTCGCAGCAAATTGCTACAGAGTTGCTTGACTACTCTCTGCGCAACTGCTAGATTTACTGCTGCGGCAAGGGAGACGCCGCAAGCAACCGCTCCTGGACGGGGCGGCAGGCCTGAGGAGAATGGAGGGAGACATGGCGAAGCTTGGACCGTACTCATACCCCGACATCCGGTTCGGGGACGCAGTAGAGATCGCGGGGCGCGTGCTCAACAAGTTCAAGGGAACGGTGAGCGTCAAAGGCCTCGCGTGGGAGCTCGGGATGGCCGAGGGAAGCGGCACGCTCTTCGCCAAGGTTGCGGCGCTGCGGGACTTTGGACTCGTAGAGGGCAGGGGAGAGCTACGGATCTCGCAGCTGGCGCAGCGGGTTATCCACCCGGCCAGCCCCGAAGAAGGCCAGCAGGCGAGGGCCGAGGCGTTCCAGCGAGTGGAGCTGCTGCGGCAGCTCTACACGCGCTTCGAGGGCGAGACGCCCGACGACATGAGCCTGCTCGTAGGGCTGGAGGAGATATCCCGCGCGCCCCGCGATGAGATCGTCCGGCGGGCGCCCCTCATCCAGAAGCATCTTACCGACGCAATCCGCGTGCTCGGCCGGCCGGTCAAAGAAGATAAACAAGCAGAATATTCTGAAGAAAATCAGATAATTGCTACACCCGCTCCAGAGGTTTCGGCGCCTCCCGCGCCGGCAGCGCCGCAGGAGAGCGGTCTGCAGGTGCTGGCGGCAGGGCGATCCCTCTCTGTTCCGCTCACCCCGCAGTACATCGACGTTGCGATCACCCTGCTGCGGACTCTTCGAGCGGAACTGCGTGAGGAGGCCTACCCGAACGACATCGATTACTTCGATGACGAGGTCGACCTCTACCCGGCCTCGACACGGGCTTCGGAAATCGAGTTCGGCTCCACTGAGCAGTTCGACATGCAGTAGCCCGCCGGACAGCCCCGGCAAGAGGGCGCCGGCCCCCGGATGGGGCCGGCTGGCAAGAAAACTACGCCTCGCCTCCCAGGAACGCCTTCAACCGTTCCGCGGAGGCGAGGCTCATTCCGGGGGTCTGCGCTATCTCCGCCGCAGAGGCGGCGCGGACGCCCGCGACGCTGCCAAAGCGCCTGATGAGGTCCCGCCGCCGTTTCGGGCCGACGCCGGGCGCCTGATCGAGCCTCGAGGCCGTGGCGGCCCTGGAACGCCGTTGCCGGTGGTAAGTGATGGCGAAGCGGTGAGCTTCGTCGCGCACGCGCTGAATGAGATAGAGGCCCTGGGACTGCCGGGGAAGGATGACCGGCTCCGCCATATGCGGCAGGAACACCTCTTCCTCGCGCTTGGCGAGCGAACAGAGCGGAATATCCGTGATTCCGAGTTCGAGGAACACCTCCAGCGCGGCGCCGAGGTGCCCTCTGCCCCCATCGATGATGACCAGGCTTGGCGTAAACCCGAACGACTCCCGCAACTCCGGAGGCGCAGTATCGACGGCAGGCTCCGTGGACGGGGCGGCGGTCTGCTCGCCGACGCCGAACGCTTCAGAGCCGAGGGCCAGAGCGGGGGCGGCCTCAGCGGCAGCCTTTCGCCGGGCCTCGCCGAGCCGGCGGAAGCGCCGTCGCAGCATCTCCTGCATCGAGGCGTAATCGTCGACGCCCTCCACGCTCTTGATCTGAAAGCGGCGGTAGTGGCCGTTCCGGGGGCGTCCGTTTTCGAACACGACCATGCTGCCCACGGAATGAGCGCCCTGGATGTTCGAGATATCGAAGCATTCGATGCGCTCAGGCAAGGCGGGCAGCGCCAGGGATTCCTGCAGCTGTACGAGGGCCTGCAGCACCTTGTCCGACTCGTTGAGCCACTTGATGCGCCTTTGGGTCAACGCCTCGCCTGCGTTCCCCGCCGCCATCTCCATAAGGCGCCGGCGCGGGCCGCGCTGAGGCCGGGCGACGGACACGCGGCGTCCGCGCTTGCCGGAGAGCCAGAGCTCGATTGCCGCAGCGTTCTCCAGTTCGTGCTGTACGAGCACGCTGGATGGAACATCGGTGGAGGCTTCGTAGTACTGCTGCACGAAGTGCTCGAGTAGCAGCGCCTCCTCTTCCGCTTCGCCGCCCTCCATCAGGAAGTGGTCGCGGTCGATCAGCTTGCCGTGGCGCACCTTGAAGAGCTCCACCCACGCCTCGCCCTTGTCGTAGGCGAGAGCGATGACGTCCGCGTCTTCCCGCCGGTTGGAGACTACGCGCTGGTTCTGCGAGACCGATTCGATAGCGCGGATCTGGTCGCGCAGAACAGCGGCGCGCTCGAATTCCAGGCGCTCCGAGGCGTCCTCCATCTTGCGGCGGATGCTTGCGGCGACGGCTTCCGAATCCCCTTCGAGGAATTGCAGCACCTCGCGGATGACGCCTCCGTACTCCCGGCGGTCGACGGCGCCGATGCACGGGCCGATGCAGCGGTGGATGTGGTACTCGAGGCATGGGCGCTCGTCGGTTCCGGTGATGGGCTTGGCGCACGAGCGATAAGGGAAGAGCTTCTTGAGCAGGTCCATCGTCTTCCGCACAGAGCCGGCGCTGGCGAACGGGCCGAAGTAGCGCGCGCCGTCGGCGAGCACGCGACGGGTGAAGTAGACCTGCGGGAACTCCTCCGACAGGTCGATCTTGATATAGGGGTATGTCTTGTCGTCCTTGAGGCGCGCGTTGTAGAAGGGCTTCCGCTGTTTGATGAGGAGGTTTTCGAGGAGCAGCGCCTCCTGGACGGTTTCGGTGACGATGAACTCGAAGTCGGCGATGCGTTGCGCCATCGCCTGCACCTTCGGCTCCTTGCCGTAGGGCGTTTGGAAGTAGGAGCGGACGCGGTTGCGCAGGCTGGCGGCCTTGCCGACGTAGATCACGGCGCCCTTGGCGTCCTTCATCAGGTAGACGCCGGGTTGGGCGGGTAATGCGCCCAGACGGTCGGCGAATGCTTTCGCCCGGGCCTCTTTGCGCACAGGAGTCGTCATCGGCGTAGCAGTCTCCTACCGGGCGTGGCCGCGGCGCAGCAGCGCCTCCGAGGCGCCGAGCGGGGAGGGGGGGGCGCCCTATGCGCCGAGGTTGGTCGCTAGCCGCAGGTAGGCCAGAACAGCGCCGATGACGCCGGTGATTACGGCGATCGTCACGAGCTCGCGGCGCAGCCCTCCTGCAGGAGCGAGCGCAGGGACTTGCCGGCCCGGCCTTCGCTGCGGGACGGCGCCCGCCGGCGCCGGATGCGGCCTCTCAGGGGCAGGGCGACGGGCAGGAGCGGCGCCGGCTGTCGAGCCCGCGGCAGGAGTTTCCGGGGGAGCGGGCTGCGCGGTCTCGGCGGCGGCATCGTCTGTCTCGACGGGAGCGGCGGGAGCGATGTGGGCGGCCTCGGGGATAGACGGCCCGGACGACCGCGCCTTGCGTCTAGCGCGCTCCTTTGCGCGGGCCTGGCTGGCTGCTGCTCTGTTTCCGGCTTTCTTGTTCGACATAGTCTTCTTTGTCTTCTTTCCGTTCTCAGTCTACGAGCCGCGCAGTTTCGACGACAACGTCCGCGGTGTGGTCAATATGCAGCAGGTCGGTGTTCAGCACGAGATGGTAGTACTGCGGGTCTTCCGGATCGACGTTGAAGAAGCGCCTGTAATACGCGAGGCGCGCGCGGTCGTTCTCGATGACGTGGCGTTCGGCCTCGATCGCATTGAGGCCCTCGCGCTCCATAATGCGCATCAAGCGTTCGGCGTGCCTGGACACGAGTCCTACGTGCAGGGCGCCGGGCAGGTCTCTGAGGATGACGTTGGCGCCTCGTCCGGCGATCACGACATTCCCCGACGCTGCAATTTCGTTGATGATTTCGGAAGTGACCTTGATCAGGTTCTCATCCGAGAGCGTCTCGTCGGTTACGGGAGCCTCGCTGGGGAAGTCGCGGTACTCGCGGACGAGGAGGGCGTCGAGTCCGCCGCCGAAATAGGGGTCGGCGCCGCCCCCCGCGAGCGCGGAGCGTTCGAGCACCGTCTTGACGAACCCGGCGATGCGGTCGCCCAGGCGTGGAGGGCGTTCGGTGCGCTCAGCGACCGCCGCCACCGTAGCGCCGATCTTCTTGGCCGCTTCGGCAAGGATCATGCGATCGATGTAGTCGATGTCCAGCTTGCGAGCCACTTCCGCGCCGACTTCGATGGCGCCGCTGCCGATGAGGCCGGTCACAGTAACGACGGGCATTCGAGGCTCCTCCTATTCGCGGCCCTTCGCACGGTCCATTGCGTTCACCATCTCAATCATACATGCGTCGTCGCTCTCTCCGTCAGGGGCGGAGAGCCACGCGTCGAGAATTTCCGCGGCGAATTCGAGGGAAGTTGAGCGCAGGCTCATCACGAGGACGTTCGCGTCGTTCCAGCGGCGCGCGCCCGTCGCGGTCTGCGCGTCGGCGCAGAGCGCCGCACGAACTCCGGGGACTTTGTTGGCGGCGATGCTGACGCCTGTTCCCGTGAAGCAGAAGAGCACGCCCTGATCGCATTCGGCGGCTGCGACGGCTTCGCCGACCTTCCGGCCAACCGCCGGCCAACGAGGGTCGTCTCCGCCGGCGAGCGCGCCGTACAACCGCACGTCGTGACCGCGCGTGCGCAGATCATCGACGACGCGCTCGGTGAGCGGAGTCGCCTCATCGCTGCCGACGGCTATTCTCATGCCATACGCTTCGCTAAGCGCGAGGGTGCGATAGTTCGAATGTTTCGCGTACCTGGCTGTCGGTCAAGTGCGTGTAGACCTGCGTAGTCGAGATGTTAGCATGCCCAAGGAGCTCCTGGACGTGCCGGAGGGGCGCTCCTCCGTGAAGCAGGTGGGTGGCGAAGCTGTGCCGCAGCGTGTGCGGCGAGAGGCTGCCCCGGATGTCGGCCTGCCGCGCCGCCTTCTTCAGGATAAGCCAAAACCCCTGGCGGGTCATGGGCCCGCCTCGCGCATTCAGAAAGAGCGCCGTTTCGACAGGGCCGCGCCGCTTCGCTCTCGCGAGCAGCAGTGGCCGCACGTCGCGCGCGTACTCCAGGAGCTGCCGCGCAATGCCGGGGTAAACCGGCGCGAGGCGCTCTTTCGCTCCCTTGCCAAGCACGCGCACCCATCCCGCGTCGAGGCTCAGCGCCGAGACCGACAGCCCTTGCGGACCGACGACCTCCGACACTCGCAGGCCGGCGGCGTAAGCGAGCTCGAGCATCACTCGATCGCGGACGCCCTCGGGCGCGGGGCGCGCGGCAGCCGCCTTGAGCAGGCGGGCTATCTCCTCCACCGTCAAGACGTCGGGCAATGAGCGCGCGGAGCGGCGGGACTGCAGGCGTTCCGCGGGGTTCTCGCGAACCATGCCCTCCTCGAGCAGGAACCGGAAGAACGAGCGGGCCGCCGCAGTCTTGCGAGCGAGGCTTGTCTCCGAGTAGCCGCGGGCGGCCAGGACGAGCCGGGCCTCCTCCACGTCGCGCTGCGTCGCCTTGTCCCAGTATCCGCGGGAGGCGCCGTCGGCCAGGAGCGCGCGAAGCTGCGCGAGGTCGGCGCGATAGGCGGCGACCGTGTTGGCGGAGAGTCCACGCTCGGCCCGCAGGTGGCTGAGGAACGATTCGACGTCGGGATCGCTCTCCCGTTCGGGGCGAGCGCCGGAAGGTTCGGAGTTGCGTACGGCGACGGCCATTGTTCGGCTATTCTAGGAATACCGTCCGGCGCGCGGGATACGTTTGCGCCGCCGGATGCGGCCTGATTGGCTGCGCCAGGGATTCCTCAATGACGATTGCGCTCGACTCCAACGCGTTCGGTCTGCCCCTGCTGACGTGGACTGCGCTATCGACGATAGCCGGCGCGCTGGCCGGAGGCTATCTCTTCCTGCGGGAGGCTGGTCGCCTCGGCGCAGACCGCCGGACGCTCTGCGGCATCGTCGTGACAGCCCTGCTGGGGGGCCTGCTCGGCGCGCGGCTGTTCCACATCGCAGACTACTGGGACTTCTACGCCCGGGCGCCGTTCCATGCCCTGTACTTATGGAATGGGGGCCTGTCGCTGTGGGGAGGAGCGCTCGGAGGGTTGGGGGCGGGGCTGTGGGCGGCGCGCCGGCGCGGTTTGCCGGCGGCGGGGACGGCTGCGGCGGCTACGGTCCCCGCGCTCGTCGGGCTGGCCATCGGCCGGGCTGGAGACTTTCTGGCGGGAGAGCGGGCTGCGACGGGTTCGTCGGCGCCGTGGGCTGTGGTTTACTCCAACGAGGGCGCAGAGGCGCACGCGGGCGGGGAGAGCGTCCATCCCGTGGCGCTCTACGAGCTGCTGCTGGACCTTGCGATAGCCGCGGCAGCGGCGCGGTGGGGCCGCCGCTTGCCGGAGAAGGCTGTCATGCCGGCTGCGCTCGGGGCGTGGGCGGCGGGCCGGTTTCTCATTGCGTTCGCGCGTCTCGACCCTGCGCGCCTGGGGATGCAGCAGACGCAGTGGATTGGTCTGATCGTGCTGGCTGTCCTGGGCGCCGCCGCGCTCCGCGCCTGGAGAGCTCGGCCCATCCCTCCTTCGCGTCCAAAGGAGGGATGCTAAGGGGCAGCCGGGCGGGGAGGGCTTAGTCGGGCAGGAAGCTCCGGAAGCCGTAGAGCGCGGCGCAGTTGTCATGCACGATCTTGCGCATGTCTTCCTTTGCGCCGGGGCCTGCGAAATCGCGTTCGATGAACTCCCTGGACTTCGGCCACGTCGAGGCAGCATGAGGATAGTCGGACGACCACATCACTCGGTCGGGGCCTATGTCGCCGCGGTAGTGGATGCCCACCTCGTCGTCGATATACGTCACGTACACCTGGCGAGCGAAATACTCGGTCGGCTTCATGCTGAGAGGCGTGGAGAAGCCGCCCCGCCGACTCGAGCCGCGCCCCACCGTGCCGTCGAGGCGGCCGAGCCAGAACGGCGTCCAGCCGACGCCGTACTCCGCAGATATCACGTTGAGCGTCGGGAAGCGTTCAAGGACGCCCGAAGCGATGATGACCGCCAGCGACTTCTGCACCTCGTGCGCGGCGATGATGGGGCGCAGCACGCGGTTCTCTCGTCCGAACTCGTACTTGGGGCGCTCCATGCCGGTCGGAGGGTGGAGGCTCAGCGGCATGCGGAGCTCCTCGGCGCGGTGCCAGAACACGTCGTACATATCGAGGTGATAGGGCTGGTCTTCGGGGGGAGAGGCCCAGATCATTGCGCCGCTGAGGCCCATTCCGGCGCATCGTTCGAGCTCGTCGGCGCCGAGCTTCGGGTCGTAGAGGGAGATGAGGGCGAGGCCCTTGAGGCGGTCGGGAGCATAGCTGCAGTACTCGGCGAGCCAGTCGTTGTAAACGCGGAAGCACTCTCGCTGCAAGGCGGGATCCAGGAGCCAGAAGAGCCTGAACCCGAGCGTGGTGTAGAGCACCTCGGCGGCGACGCCGTCGAGGGCCATATCCTTGAGGCGCTCGGCGGGATCCCAGCCGCCGGGGCGGGCGTCGGCGTAGCCGCCGGTCTTCATAAACTCAGCCTTCTCGTCATCGGTGCGGCTCTGGCCGGCGGCGACGCCGACTGCGAGGTCGTGGGGCTCGTATCCCTCGTAGACCCACCAAGCCCCGGGGACGCCGTTGTACTCGTCCTCGACATGGGGCGCGCGGTCGCGGTAGGCGGCGTCCATTCGGGTAGTCCACAAGTCCAGTGGTTCGCTCATATGGGAATCGGAGGATATGTACCAGGCATCCGACATAGGTCGCCTCCCAGAGATTTCGCCTTCTCCAACCCCCTCGCCGTCGCCTCGGAACTCCGCGCGCGGTCGACCGCCGCGCTTTAGCGGGGAGGGGACTCCGTCGCGTCGGCTGCCCCTACGGGGCAGTGGACGCTTCTCAGGCAGCGCGCAACTGCGCCATGCGGTCGCGCGAGTCGAAGCCGCCCTCGAGGATGCCGAAAATCAGCTCCCACGAGCCTTGACGCCAGACGAGGCAAGGCACCTGATGGTTGCCGTCCTGGCTGCGCCAGATGGTGCCGGGGAACACGAGGGAGTAGCGCTGGAACTCTTCGGGGATCTGCTCTTGCCGGTCGAGCGTGTATTCGGCGTGGCGCTGGCCGAGCAGGTTGGGCGACCCCATAATCAGTTCGACCATCGGCTCGCCGATCAGGTCTTCCATTCCTTCCTCGAACGGGGCCATCTCAATGTCGGCGACGGAGAGGGACTCGGGCTCGACTGCGTCGCGGACGAGTTCCCAGCCGTCGTCGGCCTTGTCGTTCTTGAGGGGCCCGACGCCGGCGCCGGCGGCAAGGATGCTGAGCGCCTCCCGCAGTCCTGCGGAATCTATCGCCCAGCCGCGGGCTGTCGCCTCGTCGATATCGGTGGGGAGGGCGGCGACGACCGCCGCGGCGAATTCGGTGTACCACTCGGGAATTTCTGTCATCGCAACTCCTCAGACGGATGAGTCACGCCCGAGTATCCCGCTCAGAGCGCGCATCGCGCAACTGCCGCTTGCGACTTGCAGGGTGAACGCGTCAGCGCTGCGCGCTGCCCGGAGAGCGTTCGCTCCCCCAGCCCCCCCCGATTCCACTCCCCAGTCCCCCCCGACCTCCCTCAACTCCCTGAGGAGAGGATGCGGCGCGCCTGGCGGGGGAAGCAGGCGAGCCGGCCTGGGAGAGAGTATGCTTCACGCTGCGCCGGCGGCAGGATCGAGGCGCACGGAGGTGAAGGGGATATGGAACAGAATAGCTTCTACGACGTCATCGTTATGGGAGGCGGCTCCGCAGGCTGTGTGGCTGCGGCGCGCCTTTCGGAGGATCCCAAGCGCCGCGTGCTGCTGCTCGAGGCCGGCCCCGACCCGGATCCTATCCCGTTCATCATTGCGGACGGCACGAGCAGCAACCGCCCCATCCTCGAGTCGGACTACGTGATTCTGTACCCGACGAAGCGGAAGATCGACGGGAGCGAGTACTTCCCGATTAGCGGACGCGTGCTTGGGGGCGGCTCTTCGGTGAACATGATGGGGGTGGTGCGGCCTACGCAGCACGACCTCGATATGTGGGAGTCGCTCGGGAACCCCGGCTGGTCGTACGAGGACTGTCTGCCGGTGCTGAAACGCATCGAGAACGACACCGACTATCCCGATGCGCCGCATCACGGCAACTCGGGGCCGCTTACCGTAAGGCGCCGCCTGTCGTTCGAGAATCTGGACCCGCCTCAGGACGCGTTTATGCGGCGCGCGCAGGCCCTTGGCTACCCGTTGCTCCCCGACCGGAACATTCCGAACCCGTTCGGGATCTCCCGCGGGGCGTCGAATGTCAAGGACGGCAAGCGGCAGTCCACCGCCGTCGCCTATCTGGGCCCCGCGCGGTCGCGTCCGAACCTCACGGTGATTGCGGAGGCTATGGTCGTTGCGATCAAGACTGACAAGGGCCGGGTTACGGAGGTCGAATACACGCAGGGAGGCGAGACGAGGACGGCTGCGGCTGACACGTTCGTGCTGAGCGCGGGCGTCTACCACAGCCCCCAGGCGCTCATGCTCTCAGGCATCGGCAATCCGGAGGACCTGGAGCCTCTCGGCATCGAGGTTGTGCACGAACTCAAGGGAGTAGGGCGGAACTACCAGGACCACGCTGCGGTGAACATGGTGTTCGAGAGCGCCTCGGACTTCACTCCCGATTGGGTGGTCTCGGGCTTTCAGTTGATTTACAAGAGCGACCCCGACCTGCCGAACGGCGACTTTCACCTGTACATGCGGGCGCCGGTGATGGTGGAAGGGCTGAAGCCGCTGATGCCATTCGCCGCGAACCTCATCGAGCAGAAGTCGCGCGGCCGTGTGTTCATCACGTCCACCGATCCGCGCGAGCTGCCGACGATCGACGACGGGCTGCTGCAGCATCCGGACGATGTGAAGGCGGTGCGCACGGCGATGGAATTCATTGCGAACTTCGTAGACGACGACCTTATGCGTCCGTACTTCGGCAGGCTGATGCAGCCGGGCCCGGAGGAGGACTGGGCGGAGTACGCCCAGTCGACCTACGACTGCTACCACCACGGAGTGGGCACATGCATGATGGGGCCGGCGTCGAACGATATGGCCGTGGTCGACAACCGGCTGAAGATGCACGGGATGGAGAACTTGTTCGTTGCCGACGCTTCGATAATGCCTACGGTGACGCACGCGAACACCAACGTGACGTCGATAATGATCGGCGAGCGGCTGTCGGACTTTGTGAAAGAGGCAGGCCGGTAAGAGAGCGCCGCCTCGCCCCCCGGACGGGAAGACGAGGCGGGAGAGCACGACTCTTGACGAGGAGCCAGGGATGGAACAGCAACAGTTCTACGACGTGATCATTATGGGCGGCGGGTCGGCAGGCTGCGTGGCCGCCGCGAGGCTGTCCGAAGACCCGAAGCGGCGGGTGCTGCTGCTGGAGGCAGGGCCGGACCCGCAGCCGATCCCGGAGATCATCGCGGACGGGAAGGGGAGCAACCGCCCCATACTCGAGTCCGACTATGTGGTGATGTACCCCACGAAGCGGAAGATTGACGGGAGCGAGTACTTTCCGTTGAGCGGACGCATTCTGGGGGGCGGGTCGTCCGTCAATATGATGGGCGTTTCGCGTCCGACGCAGTACGACCTCGACAGGTGGGAGGCGCTGGGCAATCGCGGCTGGTCGTACGAGGACTGCCTGCCGGTGCTCAAGCGAATCGAGACGGACGAGGACTACCCCGACGCTCCGCACCACGGCAACGCCGGGCCTCTCACGGTGAAGCGCAAGCTTGCGCTCGAAGACGGAGAGCTTGCGCCGCCTATGCAAGCGTTTCTGGACAGGGCTGTAGGTCTGGGCTATCCGATAATGCAGGACGGAAACGTGCCGACGCGGTTCGGGCTGTCGCCCTCGGCGTCGAATGTGAAGGACGGCGTCCGCCAATCGACTGCGGTGGCGTACATCGGGATGGCGCGCGAGCGGCCGAACCTCACGATTATCGCGGACGCGCGCGTCGTGGGCATCAAGACGGAGGGGACGCGGGTCACCGAGGCGCGCTATGAACGGGATGGGCGGCTGCACTCTGCGTCCGCCGACACTTTCGTGCTCAGCGCGGGCACATATCACAGCCCGCAGGCGCTAATGCTTTCGGGGATCGGCCCCGCCGATGAGCTGGAGCGGCACGGCATCAAGGTAGTCCACGGACTGGAGGGAGTAGGGAGAAACTACCAGGACCACGCGGCTGTGAATATGACGTTCGAGGGCATGGGAGAGTTCTCACCGGACTGGGTCGTCGCGGGCTTCCAGCTGGTGTACAAGACGAGCCCCGACCTTCCGGTAGGGAACTTTCACATCTACATGCGGGCGCCGGTGGGAGTCGAGGGGCTCAAGCCGATGATGCCGGTGGCGATGAACCTGGTGGAGCAGAAGTCGCGCGGAAGGATTCACCTTGCATCTACCAACCCTCAAGACCTGCCGATTGTGGACGACGGCATGCTGCAACATCCGGACGATGTGGCCGATATGCTGAACGTGATGCGCTTTATGCGCGACTTCATGGAGCACGACCTGATGCGTCCGTACTACGGGCGGTTGCTGCTGCCAACGGAGGATGAGGACTGGGCGGAGTACGCGCAGTCGACTTACGACAGCCACCATCACGGGTCGGGCACGTGCATGATGGGGCCGGAGTCCGACCCGATGGCGGTAGTCGACAACCGGCTAAGAATGCACGGCATCGACAATCTGTACGTTGCGGACGCGTCGATCATCCCGACGGTGCCGCATGCGGCCACGAACGTAACGTGCATCATGATAGGGGAGCGGTTGTCGGACTTCGTCCGCGAGGATGGGAGGTAGGGCGCCGGGCGGCGCGTCCCCCGCGGACGCGGAGCGCAGAAGCAGGCGCGGCGGGCGGCTTGCGAGCGCCGTCTACAGATGAGGAAGGCTGGAAGGGCGGATTACTTGCCGGTGGCGTGGGAGGCGCTGGCGGTGCGCTTCGGGCTGTTGTTGAAGCCTATGTTGTCTTCGAAGGGGCGAAACTCGCGCTCGGCATGACAGTACTTGCACTCGCCGGCCATAGTGACGCTAGGGGCGCCAAGCACCCAGTGATGCGCGCCTGTGGGGGAGAGTCCGCAGGCGCCCTGGTTCGGAGTTCGCTTCGTCTCGGTCTTCGTCGCCATCACGCAGTCCTTGACCCGCCGACATAGCTACACGACCTGTCCTTAGCGGGCGCTTCCCCAGTATACACTAAATTTTCCCGTAGGGTTAGCCCCCGCTGTCCTCGAGGGGCGGAGCGGGGGGCTGTCTGCGAGCTGGTGGAGATGGGGGAGGGTCGAACTCCCCGTCCAGAAGATGCTCAGCGCAGATGTGCTACAGGCTTATCCGGTGTTTGTTGGGTGAGAGGGGCGGGCCCGCCGGCAGGCCGCCCGTTCACCTGCCGCGAAGGCTTGAGCGACTCTCAGCGGCGTCGGAATCGCAGCACCCCGGCTATATAGCGCCTTCGGGAGCCGTCGGGGCGGGCTCTCGGGACGTGACTGCGTTACTTACGCAGCCAGAGCGACTGGTTCGTCGGCAATTGTTTGGCGCCGTCTGATTATCGAGTGGGCGGCGAACTCGGCCTGCAATCCTGCCAAGCTGGTCCCCTGTCGAAACCGCGCATCCCCACAGCGACCAGCCAACAGGAGCAGTATACACCTGAACGGCTCCTACGCACTCTCTTGCAGCCGAAACCAGGAGAGCGCTCACGCTTCCCCGGCTCTCCGGCGACGGGGCTAGTCGCTTTCGCGGCGGATGGCGCGGGCGATCTCCCGTTCGGTCTCTCTGCGCATAATGGCTTGCCGCTTGTCGTACTGCCGCCTTCCCTTTGCGAGGGCAATTTCGACTTTGGCGTAGTGCCCTCTGATGTAGACGCGGAGCGGGACAATGGTGAGGCTTTTCGCGCCGGCGGCCTGTGCGAGTTTGCGGATCTCTTCGGCGTGCAGGAGCAGCTTTCGCGAGCGTGCAGGGTCGTGGCTCCAGGGCCCGGCAGTCTCCCAAGGGGCGATGTGGAGGTTGTGCAGCCAGACCTCGCGCCCCCGCGCCTGAGCGTACGAATCACGGATGTTGACGCGGCCGGCGCGCACGGACTTGATCTCCGTGCCGGTAAGCGCGACGCCGGCTTCGACGCGGTCGAGGATGTCGTAGTCGAAGCGCGCGCGGCGGTTGTCGGCGATGACGCGGAAGTAGGGCTGTCCGGCTGCGGGCTGCGCCGCGCTCTTCTGCTTCTTTTTTCTGCTGCGCTTTGGCGACATCTCAGCGTCCCAGCATACGCTCAAGTTCGGCGATGGCGGCGTCGAGCTGTTCGTCGACGGAAGGGGAGTCGGACGCTTGGGGCTCGATGTTGCAGAGGCCTTCGAGCGCGTCGACCAGGGAGTCCTGGCCTCCGAGCGAGCCGGACTCGTCGGCGTAAACGCTGCAAAGCGAGCGGCTGAGTTCGCCGATGCGGGCAAGCGCCTGCACGTCGAGCGTATCGCCGACGGGGATGTCCGGAGCGAGGCCTTCGCCTTCTATCTCTCGTCCGTCGGGAGTGAGCCAGCGGGCGGTGGTCACATAGAGTCCGGCGCCTGACTCGAGGCTGTGGAGGAGGTTTACGGAGCCTTTGCCGTAGGTGCGGGTTCCGACGACCACGGCCCGGTCGTGATCCTGGAGAGCGCCGACTACGATTTCGGAGGCTGAGGCGCTGAAACCGTTAACGATGACGACAAGGGGCAGGTCGTAGGCTGAGCCGTCGCCGGCGACCCGCTCAACGGTTTCGTTGCCTGCAGCGTCGACCCAGCGAACGACGTCCCCGCTACGGACGAACTCGGAGACGACGGCGACCGCAGCCCCGACGATGCCGCCGCCGTTGTTGCGAAGGTCGAGGATGACGCCTTTGGCGCCGCGGTCGCGCAGGTCGTCGAGGGCGTCGCGGAAGTTCGCTGCGGTCGCGGCGTCGAACCCGGCGACCTGGATATAGCCAACGCCCGGGGCCTGCAGACGCGGGAGCACCGAGTTCACCGTAATGGTCTCGCGTAGAATAACGACGTCGAAGGGCAGCGAGGCGCCAGCCCGCGAGACCGTGAGGACGACGCGGGTGTTCTTCGGGCCGCGGATGAGCGCTACAGCCTCGTCGAGCGTCAGTCCGCCGACGGACTGGCCGTCTACGGCGAGGACGACGTCGCCGGGGAGGATGTTGGCGCGCTCGGCGGGCGATCCGGGAAGAGGGCCCAGTATGACGACTTGGCCATTCTGATAGGTCACGCTGGCGCCGATGCCCTCGAAGTCTTCGACCTGTCCTTCAAGCTCGGCGAGGAAGGCTTGGTGGCGGTCGATCGGCAGATAGGCGGTGTACGGGTCGTCGACGTAGTCGATGATTCCCTGGATGGCGGCCTGGCGGAGCTGGTCGATAGAGATGTCGTCGCGGTTGATGAAGTCGGACTGGAGCAGGTCAATGACCTCGTCGAGATCGTCCGTCGCCGGGTCGCCGCCGGCGCCGGCGGCGAATTGGATGGCTGCGGCAAGAGCGATAAGCGCAAGAAGAGCTACGGCGGCGATGATGCAGAGGAGCTTGCAGTGTCGCATTGGGCGATGCGCCGGAAGGGGAGCAGGGGATACGGCGCGGAGCGCGCCGTAGCGTTAGGGTGTTAGGTCAGTATAGCCATCGCGCAAGCCGCCGGTAATTTTGCGGGAGGCGCGGAGTCAGGCCGGCCTGCCAAAGCGAGGCTGTGAAATGCTTTAGTTGACATAACAACAATAGTGCGCGATTGCTTGCGCCTTTACAGCCACGACTGCAAGGCGCCCATAGAGCGCATCCGGCGGCTTTGAAGCGCAGAACTGATGCACGGGTCAACCGCAGCGCCAACAGTCGCCCGTACAGCGGCTTTGGAGCGCAGAACCGATGCACGGGGTCAACCGCAGCGCCAACAGCCGCCCATACAGCGGCTTTGGAGCGCAGAACTGACACGGGGTCAACCGCACGCCAACAGCCGCCCATACGACGGCTTTGAAGCGCAGAACTGATGCACGGGGTCAACCGCAGCGCCAATAGCCGCCCATACGGCTCTGGAACTCGGCGACTGCGCGGCTTGGCATTGGCTTTCAGAGCGCGCCGGAAGCTGTCTAGCGGGCCGGGAGGAAGCCGAGCGCGTCGTTCCCCTCGTCGAGGGGGCCTTTGTAGACCCAGCCGCCCCTGGGGCCCTCCTTGCGGGCCTTCAGGTCGTGAAAGTCGAGGTAAACGGTTTCGCCGCCTTCGCACTCGACAGTGACCAGGTGCTCCTCATGCTCGATCACGCGGAGGGGGCGATGCTCGAAGACGTTGCCGGGGCCGACGCTGAGCTTGAAGATGGGCTCGATGACGAGAGAGGCCCGAGTGGCCTGCTTCTTGGATCCGTCAAGGATGGCGAAGCTGTCCGCATTGCAACTGAAGAAGGGGTTTTCGGGTAGCTGAAAGAGATCGTCCGCCATCCCTTGCCTCACCTCGGTCGTGGGTAGGCCTCTATTCTAGTGAATTGTGCGCCGACGGCATCGCTTCTGCGGCGCCATGCTGGAGCAGATTGCATGCGTCGAGCGCTCGCTCGATAGCGAGAAGCAGGTCGCGCAAGCCAAGACCGGAGAGCGCAGACGTGAGCACGGCGCCCGCGTCCATACCGTCGTCGAGAAGGCTGTCGGCGCCGCCGGCGTCCAGCAGATCAGCCTTATTGAGCGCGAGGATGCGCGGTTTCGCGGCGAGGCCGAGCTCCTCGAGCAGCAGTTCGACGACCTCGGCCTGTTCGCCTGCGTTCGGATGAGAGATGTCGACGACGTGAACGAGCACGGAGGCTTCTTCCGCCTCTTCCAGGGTCGCGCGGAAGGCGGCGACGAGCGTGGTGGGCAGCTTCTGAATGAAGCCGACGGTGTCGGTGAAAAGCGCAGGCCGACCGTGTGGAAGGCGAACCCTGCGGGTGACCGGATCGAGCGTGGAGAAGAGTTGATCGCGGGCGACCACGCCGGCGGAGGCGATTGCGTTCATCAGACTGCTCTTGCCGGCGTTGGTGTAGCCGACGAGCGAGACGACGGGAACGCCGCTCTTGAGGCGCTGGCTGCGGTGGCGGGCGCGGTGACGGCGCACCTTCTCGATTTCAGTCTTCATCCGGGCTATCCGGAGGTTAATGAGGCGGCGGTCGGTCTCTATCTGGGTCTCGCCCGGGCCCCGCGTGCCGATGCCGCCGCCGAGCCGTTCGAGGTGGCTCCACTGGCCGGCGAGACGAGGCAGCAGGTACTCCGCCTGGGCGAGCTCGACCTGCAAGCGCCCCTCGCGCGTGCGCGCCCGGCGCGCGAACACGTCGAGGATGAGCGCAGTGCGGTCGATGACCTTGACCTGTTCGCCGAACGCGCGTTCGAGGTTCCGCTGCTGCGTGGGCGTGAGTTCGTCGTCGCAGATGATGGTGTCGAACCCGGCGTCGCGCCGTAGGAGCTTCAGTTCGTCGAGTTTGCCCTTGCCGACGTAGGCGACAGCCGGCGCTTCACGGGTCTGCGTGACGGCGCCCATCACCTCGGCGCCTGCGGAGCCTGCGAGCTGGGCGAGCTCGTCGAGGGAGTCGCTGAGAGTCCAAGGCGAGCGGCGCGTCTTCAGGTCAACGCCGACGAGCAAGGCCTGCTCGGGCTGTTGGGCGGTCGCGACTGTTCCCTTTCGCCGTGCTATCGGAGCTCACTCCACAGTAACGAGGGTCGAACGCGGGCTCGCCGGGCGGCGCGGGCCGCTCCGGCCGGGTGAGTGTACGGCGCGGACGGGTTCGGCGGAAGAGCGCCGGGGCGCCCTACCCTGCCGGTTCCTCGGGCAGCCGCCAACCTTCGAGGCGCCGCAAGCCTTCCTCCAGGCGGTCGTCGGGAGTAGTGAGCGAGAGGCGGATGTAGCCCTCGCCCGCCTCGCCGTAGCCGCGGCCGGGGGTTACGACGACTGCATGCTTATCCAGAAGTTCGGTTGCAAGCTGGGCGGAGCTCCAGCCGTCGGGGCACCGCGCCCACACATAAAAGCCGGACCTGGGGCGATTGACCGAGAGTCCCATGGCGGTAAGGACGTCCACAACGCGGTCGCGGCGCCGGCGGTAGACTGTGTTGTTGGCGTCCTGCCACTCGGGCGTAGTGTTGTCGAGCGCCTCTATGCCCATGTACTGCACCGCCTGCGGGATGCCGGAATCGAGGTTCGATTTCACTCGGACAAGCGCGTCGATCAGCTGGCGGTTACCGACGGCCATGCCGATGCGCCAGCCGGTCATGTTGTAGGTTTTCGAGAGGGAGTGGAACTCGATGCCGACGTCTACGGCCCCGGGAGTCTGCAGGAAGCTCGGCGCCTCGTAGCCGTCGAACGTAACCTCCGAGTAGCAAGCGTCGTGACAGACTGCAATGTCGTACTCCTTGGCGAACGCGACGACTTCCTCGAACAGCTCCGGCGTCGCCAGGCCTCCCGTAGGGTTATTCGGGTAGTTAATCCAGAGCACTTTCGCCTTGCGGGCGATCTCTTCAGGAACGAGGGAGAGGTCGGGCCTGAAGCCGTTCTCTTCAAGCAGGGGCATCGCATAAGAGACGCCGCCTGCGAACATCGTGCCCACTCCATACACGGGGTAAGCGGGATCGGGAACGAGAGCGACGTCGCCGGGGTCGATGAGGCAGAGGGCCATATGGCCGATGCCCTCCTTAGCTCCGATAAGCGGAACTATCTCCTTGTCGTCGAGTTCGACGCCGAACCGGCGGGCGTACCACCGCGCGATCGCCTGCCGGAGCTCCGGGAGGCCGTCGGACTCAGGGTAGCGGTGGTTCGGCGGATCGTCGGCGGTGGTTTTGAGCGCGCCGAGAATGTGGGCGGGCGTAGGGATGTCGGGGTCGCCGATGCCAAAGCTGACGACATCGACTCCCTGCGCGCGCTTCTCCGCGATCTTCCGGCTGATCTCGAGGAAGAGGTACGGAGGAAGTTGCTCGAGCCGGTTGGCAAGCTGCATACGAAAGGCGCCTCCAGTGAGGGGTTGCGGAAGATTATACAGGGGATGGCGGGCTCGGCTCCGACCCTTGCTCCCCCAGGAGTTCGGCGTCGTGCTCGCCGGTGTGGCGCGCGACCCACGACCGGAGCGCCGCCGCTCGCGCGGCCTGCTCCGGGATGTTCGCGTCGAGGACGCAGCGGCAAGTGCGCGTATAGGAGCCGATGACACTGAGTTCGCTCCGGTGCGACGGCCAGCTCCATGGAGCGCCGCTCTTATCGCGGAGCGTCTCGTCGCAGAGAGCCCGCGTTACGGGAACAGCGCGCTCGAACCGGCGCGAGCGGCTGGAGCCTGCGAACACCGAGAAGCCGCCCCATGCGGCCCAATCGCCGGCGCTCTCCGCCCGGACGACGTGGGCGTTCCGTCCGATGCGCGCGGCGGCCTCTCCTGTTGGAGGGCTGGTTACGCCGTGGTGGACGGACTCGATGCGCAGGCCGCCCAGCAGGTAGAAACCCGTAAGCGTTGGCGCGCGCGCCATTCCGCCAGCTCTGGAGCCGCGCCAGGAACAGCAGCGCGTCGCCGGGCTGCGCATATTTGAGGTTGGCGGCGCGGCCCTTGCGAACGTCGTCGCCGTAAGTGAGCGCGTCGAAGTCGGGGTCGTGATGGCAAGCCTGGTCTCTGCGCGAGGGAGGGATGTAGCGCAGCAGGTCGGCGCGGGGGTCGTAGTATGAGCGGAGATCGCGGTAGAGAACGGCGCCCGGCAAGGAGTCGAGCCTGCGGTCGTCGAGGATGGGAATGAATTCGAATCTGCCGTCCTCGAAAAGCGGGCTTGCGAAACCGTCGCCGGCGTTGGTTCCTACGTTGACGAGGTAGACGCGCACTACTCCGGCCATTCGCCGGAGAAGACTTCCACCGCGTCGCCGTCCATATAGACGGCGCCGGCGCCGGGCCAAGTGATGGTTAGCTCGCCGCCCGGCACGCCGACGCGCACAACGTCGTCGACGTAGCCGTGGAGCCGAGCGGCGACGACAGCCGCGCTGACTCCCGTGCCGCATGCGAGCGTGAGGCCGGAGCCGCGCTCCCACGTGCGGGTGACGATGTGATTGCGGTCGACGATGTTGACGATATGGAAGTTGACGCGGGACGGGAACGCTGCGTGGCGCTCCACAAGCGGCCCTACCCTGTCGAGAGGCGCCTCGTCCACCGGCTCGCGGATGAACGCGGAAACGTGCGGGTTTCCCATCGACACGGCGGTAAGCGCGAATGTTTCGCCTCCAACGGCGATGGGAGCGTCGAAGACCAGGTCGGAGGGGGCGAGGCCCATAGCGGCTACGATGTCTGCATCGAGCTCCTCGCAGTTGCTTGGGCCGAGCAGACCGGGATCGACGGGGACGTCGGCGGCGCGAAGGATGGGGGCGCCCATATTGACGCGGGCGCCGACGACGTGGGCGTCTTCCCAGAAGGGCGTTATCGCGAGGACGCCGGCGCCGGTTTCGACGTCGAGGGACTGGGGGGGCGCGGGTACAATTTCGCGTTCGAGGATGAATTTGGCGAAGCAGCGAATGCCGTTCCCGCACATTTCGCCCTCGGAGCCGTCGGCGTTGAACATGCGCATCCGGACGGCGGCCTTGTCGGAGGGAGCGACGACGATCAAGCCGTCGGCGCCGACGCCGAAGTGGCGGTCGGAGATGCGCGCGGCGAGTCCGGGCCAGTCGCGGTCGGCGTCTCGCCCGTCGACGTATATGTAATCGTTGCCGGCGCCTTGCAGTTTCGTGAATTGCATCTTCTCCACCTCTTACCAAGGAATGATAGTCGCATTCCCCCTGCCCTGCCTCCCGGCGGCGGCGCTGGCGCGCATGCTGGAGAGCGTCCGCTCCCCTATCCCCTGAGGGAGATCTCCCGCCGCCCTTCTGACATCCGAACAGCTACAAAGGCGCGGCTGCCTGAGAGTGTACGATACGATATAGGCTCAGTACGGAGCCGCCGCGCAGGGAGGCGGACGCTCAAGGGAGGCGGGAACGATGGCCATCACCAATCTCGACGCCCTCATCATCGTGGACGTGCAGAACGATTTCTGTCCGGGAGGTTCGCTGGCGGTTGCGGCGGGGGAAGCAGTCGCGCGGAAGATGTCAGCGGCGGGAAAAGCGTTCGCGGAGCAGGGGGCCAAAGTGTTTGCGACGCAGGATTGGCACCCGGCGGGGCATTCGTCGTTTGCGGCGCAAGGCGGTCAGTGGCCCGACCACTGCGTGCAGGGCTCTCGCGGGGCCGAGTTCCACCCTGCCCTGGAGCTGCCGGAGGGCGCGAGCATCATCCGCAAGGGCGCAAGTCCGGACGCCGACGCCTACTCGGGGTTCATCGACTCCGACCTTGACGCGCAGCTAAAGGCCAAGGGGATAGGCCGCGTCTACGTGGGGGGTCTGGCGACGGACTACTGTGTGCTGAACACGGTTATCGACGCGCTCGCCAACGGCTACGAGACCTACGTTCTGACCGACGCCGTAGGGGCTGTAGACCTGGAGCCGGGCGACGGGGAGCGGGCGCTGCATCTGATGGAGGTCAACGGCGCGGCGCTGACGACGACGGCGGAGGCGCTGGCTGAGGGTTAGCGCCTACTTCGCGTTCGAGCAAGTTCTGGGTTAGCCCCCACTGCAGTTCGTCGAGCTCCCACGTGTGAGCTAGCGGATAGGCGGCAGGAGCGCGCAGCGCCTTGCAGGAATCGGGGAGGCTCGCCATTCCCGCCGCGACGCGCTCCCGGGCCTCGGCGAGCGTCGGGGAGGGACGCGTGCGGCGGCCGCGCTCGATGGCTGTTTCGAGGAGCGGCCTGCTGCCATCGGGCGGGGCGTCCTCGTGGACGAGAGCGAGCGTGTCCGATTGCCAGGCGCCATTGCCGTCCGACTTCCGGTAGACCTGCTTGCGTCCGGCAAGGGTAGCCTTGCCGGGGCTGAGCTTGAGCGTAGGCTGACCGTCGTACTCGACCAGCTTGTAGACCCAGTCGCACCAGGGAGCGTCGGCAGAGACGCCGAGTTTCGTGCCGACGCCGAAGGCGGAGACGGGGGCTCCTGCCCTCATAAGGTCGTCGATATCGAATTCGTCGAGGCCACCGCTAACGACAATGCCGACGTCGGGCAAGCCGGCGTCGTCGAGGAGTCGCCTGCACTCGACCGAGAGCTGCAGCAGGTCGCCGCTGTCGATGCGCACCGCCTGCAGGGCGTGGCCTTGCTCGCGCAAGCGGAGCGCGGTGGCTACTGCGCGCCGCGTGCCGTTGACGGCGTCATAGGTGTCGACGAGGAGCGTAGCCGAGTCGGGGAAGGAGTCGGCGTAGGCGTCGAACGCGTCGGACTCGCTGGGGAAGGCGGCGATGAGCGAGTGGGCCATCGTGCCGACGGGGGTTATGCCGTAGCGGGCGGCTGCGGCGGCGTTGCTCGTGCCGGCGAAACCTGCGATGTAGCTTGCGCGGGCGAGGCGGTCGGCGGCCTCTTGCCCGTGAGTCCGGCGAGCGGCGAAGTCGGCGACGGCCCGTCCACGGGCGGCGTGCTGCACGCGGGCGGCCTTGGTGGCGAGCATCGTTTGGAGGTTGACGGCGTTGACGATGGCGGTCTCGACCATTTGCGCCTCGATCACGGGGGCGGTCACCTCGATCGCCGGTTCGTCGGGGAAGAGGATCTCGCCCTCGCGCATAGCGCGCACGTCTCCGGTGAACCGAAGGGACGGGAGCCAGTCGAGGAACGCGGGATCGAACAGCCCGAGAGCGCCGAGCCAGGCGACGTCCTCGTCGGAGAAGCGGAGCTGCTCGATAAAGTCGAGCGCCTCCTCTACGCCTGCGAGCACGGCGTAGCCGCGGTCGGGGGGATGGTTGCGGAAGTAGAGGCTGAAGGTTGCAGGAGCCGTGGCGCCGTGCTGCCAGTAGGCCTGCGCCATTGTCAGTTCGTAGAAGTCGGTGAAGAGCGCCCGGCTTAGTCCCGCCGCCTGCATACCAAAGATGTTACGGATTGGGCGGCGGCGAGGTCAAACGTCCCTTCCACCAGCCGTAGCCGGTGATCAGTCCCCGCACGTAAGCGATCTGCCCGACGTGCTGGGTGAAGTCCATCGCCGTGTTGGCGAGAGACTGCCAGAGGGGGCGTTCGGGTCTGCCGGGATACATCACCAAGGAGCGCTGAAGGTCGGCGACGGTGAACTGCATCACCCGCCGGACGCAGGCGCTGTGGGAGGCGTCGACGTAGCCGAGCAGCAGCTCCCGGGAGGGTTTGAAGGCGCCGACCTGCTCCGGCGTGTCGCCGTAGCCGTTGGCGTCCGGAGGGAGGCTGAAGCGGCTGCTCCACCCGCCGGAGGTCCACGCCTCCTCCTCCCCTGCCGCCCGCGCGGTCATGCCGTCCATCCAGCGGCTGTAGTGCCAGGCGAGCCAGGCGATGGAGTTGGCGTCGGACGCGGGCCGTGTCCACAGCTGCTGGTCGTCGAGTCCCTCGACTGCGGCCTCGAGGGAAGCCCGGGTGAGCGTCAGGAGGCGTTCGACGAAGTCGTTGACCGTCGGGGCGGGAGCGTCCATTTTGCGGGGCAGTTCCGGGCCGCGCTACAGGTCGAGGAGAGGCGCGGCGAAGAGTTCCTCCATTGCGGGCTTGCGGGGGATGAACCCCTGCTCGAACGAGAAGTCGATCATCGTGTTGATCATCGTCTCGTTGCCTTTGACGCCGTAGGTGAAGGGGTCGGCGCCGAAGATGGAGCGGGTCTGAGCCATGTACTGCGACCCGAAGATCATATCGCTGGGCACCCGGCTGGAGAGTTCCGCGTACCACGCTTCCTTGGCGGCGACGAACGCGGCGTAAAGGTTGAACGCAAGCCACGGGTGCTTTTCGTAGACGTCGCCCCGGATGGCGTAGCAGTGGTTGGCGGGGATGTAGCCGTGGGCATCGAAGAAGCGCTTCCCCTCTCCGATAAAGTCAGGGAAGAGAGGTTTGACCTTGGTGAACTCTTCGGGACGGGGGCGGATGGTGGTGGAGCGGTCGATCACGTTCTTCTCGGCGGAGAACGCGCGGCCAATGGGCGCGGCGTCGAGCTCGCCGCGAGCGAGCATGGTCGCCAGGCTCTTGTCGGTGGGGATGCGGTTGAACTTGATGCCGTCCATCGGCTTGAAGCCGGTGGCGCCGCCGTGGCTAAGCTCTTCTGAGCGTTCCATCCACCATTCGACGCTGAACTGGTCGACGCCGAAGTCGTGCTGGAGGACGCCGCGAGTCCAGAGGGATGCGGTCTGCTGGTACTCGCCGACGCCGATGCGCTTGCCGTAGAGGTCGTTGGCCTTCTCGACGCCGGAGTCGACGTTGACGGAGAGAAGCGCGTGCATGAACCGTCGAGACGGGAACACGGGGATGCCGACCATGGAGTCGCCATGGGACTTGGCGATGAGGAATGACGAGAAGGACATCTCGCAGACTTCGAACTCCTGGAACTTGAGCTGCCGCCAGAAGGTCTCCGAGGGGTCGGAGTTGGTCCAAACAAGGTCGGCGCCTTCGACTTTGACCTCGCCGTCGAGGAGTTTGCCGATGCGCTCGTTGCGCGCCGAGATGAAGCTGAGCTGAAGCCTGTCCGCCATGCTGCGCCTCCTTTGCCCCCAATTCAGCGGGCAAGGCCGAACATACCCGCCGCCTGTAGGGGTGTCAAACCGCCCGGGCGCGCTCCGCCGCTGTCGCAGTGGCTGGAGAGCGGACGCTCCCCAGACCCCCAGCAGCCGGGGGCCTCTCCCTGCGCAAAGCGCCGGGAATCTGCTACCCTACCCCGCTATGAACACTAGCAGCACTCAAGCAGACATCATCGTAGTGGGCGCAGGCAATGCGGCGCTGTGCGCAGCGCTCGCGGCCCGCGAGGCGGGCAAGAGCGTCATCGTCCTCGAGAAGGCGCCTGAGCCGATGCGCGGGGGCAACACCTACTTCACCGGCGGAGCAATCCGGTTCGCGTACAAGGGCATCGACGACGTCGTGCAGCTCGTCCCCGACCTGTCGGAGGCAGAGCTTGCCGTTATGGAGGTCGGCTCGTACACAGAGGCCAAGTACTTCGAGGACCTGATGCGGGTCACCGAGGGTTTGTCCGACCAGGAGATGGCCGACACGCTAGTGCGGCAATCGTTCCCTACGATGCAGTGGATGTACGCGCAGGGCGTGCGGTTCGTGCCGTCGTGGACGCATCAGGCGTTCAAGGTGGACGGCAAGTTCCGCTTCTGGGGAGGGCTCTGCCTGCAGGCCGTCGGGGGCGGCAAGGGCCTCTCCGATCAGTTGTTCGAGATCGCCATCGAGCGTGGCGTCGACATCCGGTACGACCACACGGCCATGCGGCTGGAACAGGACGATGCGGGCCGGGTGAGAGGGGTGACGGTCCGCGCGCCGGGCGGACGACAGACGCTGAACGGGGGAGCCGTGGTGCTGGCGTGCGGAGGATTCGAGGCCAACCCGGAGATGCGGGCGCGCTACCTCGGCCCGGGCTGGGAGCTGGCGAAGGTGCGAGGCGTGCGCTACAACACGGGCGACGGCCACCGGATGGCGTTCGACATCGGGGCGCAGGCGTTCGGGCATTACAGCGGCTGCCATGCGGTCGCCTGGGACCTGAACGCTCCGCCGTTCGGCAACCGGGCCATCACCGACCTCTACCAGAAGCACTCGTACCCGTTCGGGCTAATCGTGAACCACGAGGGGAAGCGGTTCGTCGACGAGGGGGCGGACTTCCGGAACTACACTTACGCCAAGTACGGCAAGCAGATCCTCTTCCAGCCCGAGCGGGTGGCGTACCAGATCTTCGACCAGAAGACGCTGCACCTGCTGCGCGACGAGTACCGCATCGAGCAGGTGACCAAGGCTGAGTCCGACACGATCGAGGGGCTTGCCGACCAGCTGGGCGTCGATCCCGGCGCTCTGGCGGCGACGATTGCGGAGTACAATGCCGCGTGCGTCCCGGGCGAGTACAATCCGACGGTGCTCGACGGCGTGCACACGGAAGGGGTGGCCCCGGCGAAGTCGAATTGGGCGCTGCCTATCGACGCTCCGCCCTACGAGGCCTACGCAGTGACGTGCGGAATCACGTTCACGTTCGGCGGGCTTCGCATCAACCGCCGCGCGCAGGTGATGGACACGACCGACAATCCTATTCAGGGGCTCTACGCTGCGGGAGAGCTGGTCGGCGGGCTCTTCTACCACAACTACGCCGGGGGCGCGGGCCTGATGCAGGGTTCGGTGTTCGGCAAGATCGCAGGAGCGTCGGCGGCGGAAGACCCGGCGTAAGTCAGTCACGGAACGCGAAGGATCGACGGCAGGGCTGGCTAGCGTGAGATATCCGTCCGGAACGCTCTCCCTTGAGGAGCCGAAGGAACGTCGCGCGCCCTACTCCCAGCCTGCCGGATGGCTCGTATGCCACGGGGCGCGCGACTGGTAGCGGACGGCGGCGGCGAGGATGCGGTTCTCGGCGCCGGCGCGACCGAGGAAGAGAAGGCCTGTCGGCATGCCGCTTGCAAGGCCGTTCGGCACGGTGACCGCAGGCAGGCCGAGCAGGTTCCCGACGGCGCCAAGCACATCCGTCGCCTGCGAGCTAGGCGTCTCCCTGTCGATTTCGGACGCGATGATTTGGCGCGAGGGCGCGATAAGCGCGTCGTACGGACGCATCGCCTCGTCGACGGCCCGGGCCATCACGCCGCGCAGGCGCAGCGCGCGCAAGTAGTCGACGGCAGGGATTGCGAACCGCGCCTGCCACATATAGGCGTCCTCCGGAGCGGTTAGCTCATCCGCCCTGCCCTCGCGCAGGAACTCTTCGAATGCGCTGGCCGCCTCCGCGCCGAGGATCGTCCGCCCTGCGGCGATGTACGGCAGGTCGGGCAACCCGGCTTCCTCCAGGTCGGCGAACTCTTCCAGTTCGGTCAGGGAGCGCTCGAAGTTCGCCCGCACTTCGTCCGAGACGTGTTCGAGGGTCGCGCGCACGACGCCGAGCCGTGGGCGAGCGGCGCCGGAGTCCGTCCGGTATGTCCACGGCTCAGGGCAGGTAGTCGGGTCTTCGGAGTCCGGCCCGGCGATAGCGTCGAGCACGATGCCGGCATCGTCGGCGGTCAGGGCGAGCGGGCCGAGCTTGTCGAGCGTCCAGCAGAGCGCCATGGCGCCGCGCCGGCTAACGCGTCCGTACGTGGGGCGCAGGCCGGCGACGCCGCAGAAGCCGGCGGGGCCGATGATCGACCCCCATGTCTCGGAGCCGATAGCGAACGGGGCGAGACCTGCCGCAACGGCGGCGCCCGACCCGCTCGACGACCCTCCTGTCCAGCGTCCGGTGTTCCACGGATTCCGTGGCGGGCCGGTGAACGAGGCGTTGGGCTGGCGGTAGCCCATGCCGCCTGCAAGTTCGATCATTGCGAGTTTGGCGCAGAGCACGGCGCCCGCCTCCTGAAGCTTGCGGACGACAGCCGCGTCGCGGTCGAACACTTGCCCTGCGAACGGCGCCGCTCCCCAGCTCGTCGGCACGCCGCCGGAGGTGGCCAGCAGATCTTTCGCTCCGTAAGGGACGCCGTGGAGCAGGCCGCGATAGTCGCCTCGGGCGATCTCCTGCTCGGCGCGGCGCGCCTCGCGCAGGGCTCTCTCGCGCGTTACAGTCGCCACTGCGTTCAGCGACGGACCGTGGCGTTCAAGTCGGTCGAGGAAGAGCTCCGTCAGCTCGACAGGCGAGACTTCCCGCGCCCGGATGAGCGCGGCAAGGCCGCGGACAGGCATGTAGACGAGATCATTCACTATTCACCGTCGCCATTCGCTGGCTGTTCGCCGGCGCCGGACGGCGTGAACGGGGTGAAAACGGTAAAGGGTTCGTCGGCGTTGTCCAGAGGCGTAGCCCGCATAGCCTCTCCTGCCGCCAGCGTCTCGGACAGAGACTTGCGCACGACGGCGGCCTGCTCGTCGGAAAGCTTTGCGCCGAACCGTTCGCGGATATTCGCAAAGATGCGGTCTATCTCCTCTTCGCTAAGCATATCGCGGCTCTCTCTCGACGTTCGGGTTGCAGGCGCTCAAGCGATCGACCTTCCGCCGTCGACGACTATCGTCTGCCCGTTGGTCATCGCCGACTCGTCGGAGACGAGGTAGAGGGCGCAGCGGGCGGTGTCTTCCGGCGCGACGTGGCGCCCGAGGGGGACGCCATCCACAGGCGGGCCGCCGCCGCTCTGACCGGCGATGCGCCGCTGCCCTTCGGCGTAGACGATGAACCCGGGGGCGATAGCGTTGCAGCGAATGCCGAACGGGCCGAACTCGACGGCGATCTGTTTGGTGAGGCCGGCGATGGCCGCTTTCGCCGCGGCGTGCGCCGGATGCCGCCTGCTGCCCGCCGCGTAGCCGGAGACGGAGGAGATGTTGACGATGCTGCCTGATCCTGCGGTCAACATCGCCGGCAGCACGTGCTTGCACGCGAGGAACACCATAGTGAGTTCGTGGTCGATCACGAACCGCCAATCTTCGAGGCTTATCTCGTGAAGCGAGCCGAACCGAACGAGTCCGGCAGCGTTGTAGAGCGCGTCGATGCGTCCGTGGGCGTTGAGCGCGGCGGCGGCAAGCTCTTCGTTGCCGGACTCGGTAGTGAGGTCGGCGACGACGGAGAGCGGCGCGGGGTTTCCGGCTGCCGCGATGCTTGCGGCGGTCTCGGCGAGGCCGTCGGCGTCGACGTCGGCGAGGGCGAGGGCGGCGCCCTCGCTGCCGAACAGTTGAGCGGCGACGCGGCCCTGTCCGCTAGCAGCGCCGGTTACGATTGCGACTTTGCCTTCGAGACGGGCTGTCATACGCGCGCTCCCCTACTCTTCCGCTCTCCTTCCGCTGCCCTTCCGCTCCCTTGAGGCGCGCCCTGCTGTCAAGCGCCAAGAGTTTCGACGAGTCCGCGCATCGACGGAAGGGTTTCGAGCGCGGACACCTGTTCGATGACCTGCCGGGCGCGCTCTTCGCCGATGGCGGGAGCGCTCCATTCGGTGAATTTCTCCTGCATCTCGTCCCACGACAGCGGGTTCTCGGGCTCGCCCTTGGGGAAGGAAACGGAGCGCTCGATTCTCCTGCCGCCGGAGGCTCGAACAACGACGGCGGTCTCCATGCCGGCGCCTATGCCGTCGGCGAGGCTGACGGAGGAGGCCTGCATCAGACGGCGCACCTCTGCGTCGGCGAGGCGGTCGTAGTCCGACCAGGCGTAGGCGCCCCGGCTGGCGGCGACGGCGGCGGCGAAGTAGACGCTGAACTGCCCCTCGACGATGTTAGCGGGAGAGCGTTTGGCCTCGGGCGGGTCGGCGACTAGCCCGAACCCTGTCTCGCCCATAGCGATTTCGATCGCCTCGATTTCGGCGGCGTCGAGCGCCTCGGCGCGAACGATGTCGGAGACGGCGTCGATGGCGGCGTGGCTGTAGCGGCAGCAAGGGTACGGTTTGACAGCGGTGTTCATCACCTCGAAGTCGCTGCCGAGGCCGTCGAGGGCGCGTTCGGGGTCGGCGGCACCGTCGGCGTACAGCGCGAAGTAGCCGTGGCTTCCTTCGAGGGGCGACGTCGCGCCGAGATAGTCGTGGCGGGCCATAACGAGGCTGAGTATCGCGTTGTGGGCGGCGAGGCCGGTGTGGAAACGCTTGTTCCAGGAGCCGTTCTCGAGGAACTGCGTGGAGCCGGCGGACTGGCTGACGTTCAGCCCGAGCGCGTTGGCGAGATGCTCATCGGAGTAGCCGAGGAGCCGTCCGACGGCGGCGGCGCAGCCGAAGACGCCGGTGGTGGCCGTGGGGTGGAATCCGCGGGCGTGGACGCCTCCGCCGTGGGCTTTGCCGACCTTTCCGGTGATGTCGTAGCCGGCGACGGCGGCGGCGAGGAAGTCCTGTCCCGAGACGTCGCGCTCGCCGGCAAGGGCCAGAAGCGTGGCGAACAAGGGCGTGCCGATGTGGATGACGGCCTCGCGGTGGGTGTCGTCGAAGTCCATGCTATGGGCGAAGGTGGCGTTCAGGAGAGCGGCGTAGTGCGCGGGGAGACGCTCAGGCCTGCCGAGGACGACGCTGCGGCCCCCGGCGCCTGCGGCAAGGTCGAGGACGCCGTCGATGATGGGGGCGGACGATTCGGCGACGGCCAGCCCTCCGTAGGCGACGCCGAGGAAGTCGAGCAGCAGGTGCTTCGTCCGCTCCAGCGCCTCCGGCGGGATGTCTTCGTATTTGAGCGACTGAGCGTAATCGACGAGGGCGACTGTTACGCCGGACGGGTTGCGCGCCATGACGCTAGACCTCCTGGGCTTGTGCGGGTTCGGGAAAGACTCCGACGCTGGGGGCGTAGTCGCGTTTCCAGACCATTACGTCGCGCTCGAATTCGATGACGACGGCGCCCTCCTGCTGGAGTCCGCGCGTCTTGATGTGGACGATGCCGCGGCGGGGGTCGGACCTGGACTCGCGGATGGCGGTGACCTCGGTCTCCGACCAGAGGGTGTCGCCGGCGAAGACAGGGTGCGGAAGGCGCACCTTGTCCCATCCGAGGTTGATGCCGTTGCGGCTGATGTCGGGGACGGTGAGGCCGGTGACGACGGCGAGCGTCACGAGGCTATTCATCAGGGGACGCTGGAATTGGGTGTTCTTCGCGTACTCGGCGTTGAAGTGGATCTGGTTGTCGTTGTTGGTAAGGAGGGTCATCCAGGTGTTGTCGGCCTCGAGGAGCGTTCGGCCTACGGACGAGCGGTAGACGTCGCCGACCTCGAAGTCTTCCAGGTATCGGCCCTGCCAGCCGGTCTTGAGCGTCATGGCGCCTCCTTGGTTGCGTCAGCGCGGGTACTGTAGCGCGCAGAGCGCGGGTTGTCGAAGGTTAGCAGGGCATCCGCTCGCCCCTGACTCCTTGTGGTTCGCGCATCGTTACGCGAGGCCGTAGCGTTCGGCAAGGTCGAGGGTTCGGCGGGCGCGGGCGACGATGGGCTCTTCGAGGAAGGCGCCCTTGTGGTTTACGACGCCTGTGCCCTGCGCGACAGCCTCTTCGAGGACGGTGATAATCTCGCGCGAGTAGGCGATCTCCTCCGGCGTCGGGCTGAACGCGGCGCTGATAGGGCCAATCTGGGATGGATGCACGGCGGCCTTCGACGTGAATCCGAGGCGGCGGGCCTGCGCGGATTCCGCGGCGAGTCCTTCGAGGTCGTCGAGCGCCGTCCAGATGACGTCGATAGCCTGCACGCCTGCGGCGGAGCATGCCGTGGCGACGGCGGAGCGCTGATAGAGGAGCGCTTTCGCCTCTTCCGTGCGGATGAGGGGAAGCCCCATCTCGCGGGAGAAGTCCTCGCCGCCGAACTGCACTGCGGCTACCCGGGCGTCGGCGGAGCAGACGGCGTAGGCGTTGACGACGCCGAGAGGACTCTCGATGAGGAGCATCAGCCGTGTCGCGCCGACAGTGAGCCCTGCCCGCTCTTCGGCGTCCGCCAGGGCCGCGCTCACGGCGGCGACCTGCTGCGCGCTCTCGATTTTGGGCGCGACGATCCCCTCGACGTTGAGGGCGAGCGCAGCGGCGATGTCGGCAGCGAAGAGTTCGGCGTGGCGCGGATGGTTCACGCGCACGTAACGCCGGGGCGATCCGGGCGGCGGCTGGGGCGGCAAGGCGTCGGCGAGCATGCCGCGCGCCGCCTCCTTCTCAGCCGGCGGGACGGCGTCTTCATAGTCGTAGATGACGACATCGGCGGGGAGGTCGAGCGATCTGGCGATCATACGCGGCTTGTGGGCAGGGACGTACAGCCAGGAGCGGGCAAGGGCGTCTGTGGTCATTGTGGCGCAGCCTTGGGCGGCTCAGCTCTCCGCAGCTAGTACGACCGCGGCATGCCGAGGACGTTCTGGCCGAGGTAGGCGAGGACGAGGTTGTTGTTGACGGGCGCGGTCATAAAGAGGCGCGTCTCGCGGAACTTGCGCTCGATGTCGTAGTCGGTTGCGAAGCCGTAGCCGCCGAAGGTGTTGAGGCAGGCGTTGCCGGCCTCCCACGCAGCCTCGGAGGCGAGGAGTTTCGCCATATTGGCTTCGGCGCCGCAGCGGTCGCCCCGGTCGAACTTGGCGGCGGCGTCCCATCGCATCAGGTCGGCGGCCTGCGTGCTGGCGTAGGCGTGAGCGATAGGGAGCTGGACGCCCTGGTTCGCGGCGATGGGACGACCGAACACGACGCGTTCGCTGCCGTACGCGGCGGCGCGCTCGATGAAGAACCGGGCGTCGCCAATCGCTTCTGCGGCTATCAGGATGCGTTCGGCGTTCCACGAGTCGATGATGTACCGGAACCCCTTCTCTTCCTCGCCGATGAGGTTTTCGGCAGGGACTTCGAGGTTGTCGAAGAAGAGCTGGTTGGTGTGGCGATTGAACGTCATATCGATGGGGCGGATCTCGAGTCTGCCGGCGGCTTCCCGCATATCGACGACGAAGACGGAGAGCCCGTCGGTCTTGTTTTCGAGGTCGTCGTACGGCGTGGTGCGCGCGAGAAGCAGCATCAGGTCGGACTGTGCGACGCGCGAGATGAATATCTTTTGTCCGTTGACGACGTACACGCCGCCGCGACGGACGGCGGTAGTCTCGATGCGGGTCGTTTCGGAGCCGGCGTTTGGCTCGGTGACGGCGAACGCCTGGAGCCGGAGGTCGCCGCGGGCGATGCCGGGAAGGTAGCGCAGCTTCTGCTCATCGCTGCCGTGGCGGAGGATGACGCCCATTATGTACATCTGCGCATGGCAGGCGGCGGAGTCGCCCCCGGAGCGGTTGATCTCTTCGAGGATGACGCTGGCCTCGCCGACGCTCATTCCTCCGCCGCCGTACTCTTCGGGAATGAGGGCGGAGAGCCAACCGAGTTCGGTGAGCTCGCGGACGAACGCTTCCGGGTAGGCGCCCTCCTTGTCGAGGGCGCGCCAGTAGGCGCCGTCGTACTTCTTGCAGACCTCGCGGACTGCGAGGCGTATGTCGTTGAGCGTCGCGCTCTGTTGTTCGATAACCATAGGGGGATTGGACAGGCAGGCGGCGGAGCGTGTCAAGCGGAGGTTAGGCTTGGCGAGCGCCCGGGAGAGCGTTCCACCTCCTCAGGCGCCCCTGATGTCAGAGGGAATGCTAGAGGGAATGCTATGCGACGCTGCCGTCGGCGTAGAGTCGGGCCGCGAGGGCGTCGTCGTAGCCGAGGACGCTCCGTAGCACCTCGGCAGTGTGCTGGCCAAGAGTCGGCGGAGGGGTGAAGCGCTCCTCGCCGGCGTCGGAGAGTTTGAACGGGTTGCCGGTCGCCTCGAAGAGTCCGCCTTCGGGGTGCTCTATCTCGACGACCATCCCGCGGGCGCGCAGCTGGGGGTCGCGGACGGCTTCGTCGAGGGTGTTCACGGGGGCTACGGGGATGCCGGCGGCGGCGAGGCGCGCGACCCATTCGTCGCGCGGGGCCGCGGCGATGACTGTTTCGAGCGCGGCGTTGATGCGGTCGCGATTGGCGATGCGTCCGGCTCGGGTGGCGAACGCAGGATCGGCGAGCGTCTCGGCGGCGGCGCGGGGGGCGCCCTCCAGTTCCGCCGCAGGGTCGTTGACAGCCTCGACGAGAAGCCGCCAGTGAGGATCGACGCTCACGGCGATGAAGAGCCAGCCGCCGGCGGCGCGGTAGGCGTTGTAGGGCACGTGCAGCTGCATCTCATTGCCGGTGCGCGGCGTGGGGATGCCGGACATCAGGTGCATTACCGCGTGGTAGTTGATGAGCGACATCTGCACATCGAGCATCGAGATGTCGACGTGCTGCCCTTCGCCGGTGCGCTCCCGGGCGGCGAGGGCCGCGAGGACGCCAAGGGCACCGGCCATGCCGGAGCAGAGGTCGGCGTAGAGGGGGCCTGCGCGCACCGGAGCGCCATCGGGGTCGCCGGTCATGCCCATCACGCCTGCGTAGGCCTGCACCGTGGCGTCGAGCGCGGCGCGGTCGCGTCCGGGCCCGGTAAGGCCAAATCCGGTGATGGAGCAGGCGATAACGCGAGGGTTGAGCTTCCTGAGCGAGGGGTAGTCGGCGCCGAGCCGTTCGGTGACGCCCGGGCGGTAGTTGTCTATCACCACATCAGCCCAGCGCACGAGGTCGGCGAACACCTGCTTGCCGCCTTCGCTGCGGAGGTCGACGACGATGCCGCGCTTGTTGCGCTGCAGGTTCATGATGTGGGGAGTGAGCGACCCCATCATCAGCGACGGAGCCCCGCCGCCGAACCGGCGGGCGTTCTCGCCGCCGGGCGGCTCGACCTTGACGACGTCGGCGCCGAGGTCGCCAAGTATGGCTGCGGCGAACGGGCCGGAGACGATCGTCGTGAGATCGACGACGTGAAGACCTTGGAGCGCTTGCATCGGTAGGCTGACTGGCGAACGGCTACTGTGCGGCACCAAGAGGCGCCCGCCTCCCGTCCGCCTCGTACAGAGCGCTGCGTATACTAGCCGCGTGGACGCGGAGTCGGCAACCAACGCTCTGGAGGAGCTCTCTCGGAGAGCGCAGGACGACCTGCCGCTCGACCGGGGCGCCCTGTTGATCGCTGCGGCGTTCGACCCCGAAGTTGACGTCGACCGCGAGACCGGGCTGCTCGACTCCCTCGCGCAAGGGGCTTCCCGCCGCGTCTCGGCGGAGTTAGACCCGCTGACGGCCATCAACGAGCTGAACGCGTACTTGTTCGACCATGTGGGGTTCGCGGGGAACGAGGCCGACTACTACGACCCAAAAAACAGCATGCTGCACGAGGTGCTGCGGCGCCGGTTGGGCATCCCCATCACATTGTCAGTGGTGTACATCGAAGTCGGACGGCGGCTGGGGCTGCCGCTGCGGGGAGTGGGCATGCCGGGACACTTTCTTGTGCGACATGACGAGGAGCCTTCGGCGCACATCGACCCGTACTACCGGGGAACGCTGCTGTCGGAGGCGGAGTGCGTGGAGCGTCTGCGGCGCATCAGCGGCGCCGTGCGGTGGGACAGGTCGTTTCTCGATCCGGTGACGGACCGTTCGGTGCTGGCGCGCATGCTTCGCAATCTGAGCGCGATTTGGGTGGGGCGCAACGACACGCCGCGCGCGATTCTGTCCCTGGGGCTGCTGATGGCGGTGCAGCCGGAAGAGTCGGGACACTGACGAGACCGCGGCATGCTGTTCTACAAGCGGGGCGAGCTGGGGCCTGCGCTGGAGGATCTGCAGCGCTATCTGGACGCCGCATTCAGCGCGCCGGACGCCTGGTATGTCCGGCGGGTCGTCGAGAAGATCCGCTCAGGCGGGGCGTAAGAGGCGCCCTGCCCTGCAGCGAACCGGGACGGTTTCGAGCAAGCGGCGCCGTCTCAGAGGGCGTCCGCGCCAGCCTGTGCGACCTCTTCATCCTTGTCGGGCGGGCCGCCGCCTGCGCCGACAGCGCCCACGAGGCGACCGTCCTTATAGAGCGGGACGGCGCCCTGCACCCAGGTGACGCGTCCGCCGTAAAGCTCGCGCACCGTATCGAGCAGGGCCTGCGGGAAACGCGAGGCGGCGACGCCGCTCGGCGTCCCCTTGGTTACGGCTGTGGCCATAGCCTTCCCGCGAACCACATCGGGCGTGAACGGGTTCGTGCCGTCCATACGGGCGGAGGCGACCAGGCTTGTCTGCAGGTCGACTACGGCGATCGCCATGTTGAAACCAAGCTCAGCCGACTTGGCGATGGCCGCGTCGACGACGCGCCTAGCCTCATCGAGGGTGATGTCGCTCATGACGTAGCCTCCTGGGGAGTTGCGTAGCGTTGTTCGAGCTCGGTGATTTCGGCGAGGCCGAGGGCGTTCGCTATCGACATTCGGAGTTCGCCGCCGGAGCCGTAGCGGTCGAGGGCCGAGATGCGGCCGCTCTGCCGGAGCTCCGTCATCATCTCCTTGACGATGGGATAGAGGGAGAAGACGGGGCCCCGGTGGATCTGCAGGCGGAAGCCGAGGCGTTCGACTTCCGCGGGGTCGGCCTCGCCGTTATACATACGGGGCAGGTCTCCGAGGCGCGCGGCGAACTCGAAGAGGTCGTCCGGCGTGCGGATGCCGTCGACGAACACGAGGTCGGCGCCCTCCTCGACGAACGCTCGACAGCGGCGCTCGACGTCGTCCCAGCCGTTCACGACCAGAGCGTCGGTGCGCGCGATGATGACGAAATCAGCGTCGGCGCGGGCGTCGACGGCGGCGCGCACCTTGGCGGCGGCTTCGGCCAGGGGGATGACCTCCTTGCCGTCGAAGAAGCCGCACTTCTTGGGCGCCGCCTGGTCTTCGATGTGGACGCCGGCGACGCCGGCGCGCTCGTACTCGCGGATCGTGCGCCGGACGTTAATGGCGTTGCCGTAGCCGGTGTCGGCGTCGGCGACGACCGGAACGCCGACGGCGGCGGCGATCCAGGCGGCGTTCTGCGTCATCTCCGTTTGGGTGAGCAGTCCGACATCGGGCATGCCTCTGGACATCGACGTGCCGAACCCGGACATATAGACGGCGTCGAAGCCGGCCTCTTCGGCTACGCGGGCGGTGAAGCCGTCGTAGGTGAAGGGGGCCAACAGCAGGCGGTCGGCGGCGAGCAGCTGGCGCAGCCGCGTAGTGGTTCTCATCGCATTACTCCTCGAGGAGCTCGGAGAGGCCGGCTTTCAGCGCGGGCAGCCACTCGTCGAGCGACGTCGAGAGGGGAAGGACGATTTCGATGACTTCGCGCTTTATCATGCCGCCGGCGCCTTTGCCCCACCGGCCCGGGTCTTCCTTGCCGAGCTCGACGTTGATGGCCTCCCTGTCGATCCCCAGCTCGTCCGTTATCTCGTAGACCCTGGCCATATCTTCCATAGAGATAATGTCGTCCATCCAGCCTCTCCGTACAGCAAAAAGAGCTTCCCTGCCCGTCTCTCTGTCTCTCTGTCGCCTCTGTCGCTGGAACTTCCGCCACGGGAAGCAGCAGCGGCAGGGCAAAGCTTATCTCACCACACGCTTACGGCGCCGTAGACTCCGTCGAACCCCGGGAGAACGCCGACGTCGCCGCGGCGGGCGCGGAGCACGCCCTCGGCAATCCGCTCCCCGGCGTCTCCGCCGGCGGAGGCGATCTCCGCTGCATCGGCGGCAGTGAGGAGATGGATCTCCGGCCCGACGCGCTCGACGAGGCGCAGGTAGGCGTCGCGCACCGACCTCGCGGCTGGGCGGCGCCCCTGCGCCTCGGCGATGATCTCCTCCAGGGGCAGCAGTCGCCGGAACGGGGGACGCTCCCCATCCGGGTCGCGGAGCAGGCCGTCCGGCGACTGCTCCGGCCTGGTTGGAGGGCGCGCGGAGAGCGCTTCGGTGCGGTGCAGGACGCCGAGCGTGAGCTTGCCTCCGCAGACAGGGCAGACGCCGCCGCGCTCCATCGTTTCCGCGGGGTGGAAGCGGACGCCGCACTTCCGGTGGCCGTCGTAGTGGTACTTCCCTTCCTGCGGGTAGAACTCGGCAGTCCACTCGACTGCGCCCTGCCGCAAGGCGCGCAGGAGTCCGTGATAGCTGGGTTCGCCGGGGAAGACAGTCACCTCCCGGGCTACGCGGGGCGCGGAGTGCGCGTCGGAGAACGACACGAGCGTTCGATTATCGAGTTCGGGCACGCGCCAGTTCATGGCGGGGTCGCTCGACAGGCCTGTCTCGACGGCATGGATGTGCGGAGCCATATCGAGGAAGCACTCCTGCAGCGAGTCGAAACCTCCGCGCGAGCCGTAAACGGCGTACCACGGCGTCCACGCGTGAGCAGGGATCACCTCGCACAGGGGGCTGGCCGTGAGCGCGGCTTCGACAACGTCGCGTCCCGACATACGGAGCGTAGGGCGTCCGTCGGACTCGAGAGCGCCGTAGGGAGCGAAGGCGGCGCGCAGAGCGTCGACGGCGGCGAAGTCGGGGGCTAGCACGAGCAGGTGCAGGCGGCGGCCCCGTCCTCCGCTGGAGTAGACGCAGCTAACCTCCGAGCCGAGGACGAACCGCGGCGGCGAGGAGGCCGGCGCAGGAGACGGCAGAGAAGGGAGGAACTCCGGCGCGAGGTCGAACAGGCCGTCGGAGGCGGGGCGCAGCTGCTCGCGGAGCCGGGCGAGCCAAGCGGGGTGGGTAAAGTCGCCGCAAGCCAGGAGTCCGACTCCCTTTGCGCCTCCCCACCATGCGAGCTGCTGCAGCGAGAGGGCCGGGCTGACGGCCATAGCGTAGGGCGAGTGGAGATGGAGGTCGGCGGCGTAGCTCATAACGGATCGGCAGGCTGAAGGCAGGCAGATTTCGACGCCACATATACGGCATCCGGCGTTACACGTGGGCAACAACGGCGAATTATCGGCAAGTCCGCGCGCATAGAGCGATATTGACACTCCACCGAGGCGCCGAGTACCATCAAGCAGTCTATGCTCTGAACCTAGAGTATCGGCGGCTTGTGCGCGACGTTTTCGGGAACGTCGCGCCGGTCGTCGGAATTCAGCGCAACAAACCTCACGATACAAGGAAAACACCGGCATGCGCACCATCGGGGCCCACGCTGTCTGCGAATCCCTCCTTCGCGAGGGAGTCGCGGTCATTTTCGGTCACCCCGGCGGAGCGATACTGCCATTCTACGACGCTCTGTACCACTACCCGCAGCTGCGCCATGTGCTGGTGCGTCACGAGCAGGCGGCGGCGCACGCAGCCGAGGCGTACTCGCGTCTTACAGGGCGTGTTGGCGTGTGCGTCGCGACGTCGGGGCCGGGCGCAACGAACCTGATGACAGGGCTGACGGCGGCCAAGATGGACTCCACGCCGCTGGTGGCCATCACGGGGCAGGTGGCGCGTCCGTTCCTCGGCACCGAGGCGTTTCAGGAGTGCGACACGGTCGGCATGGCCACGCCCGTTGTGAAAAAGGCGTATCTGGTGATGCGTCCCGAGGACATTGGGGAGATCATTCAGGAAGCTTTCCAGGTGGCGATGGAAGGCCGCCCCGGCCCCGTGCTGATCGATCTGCCCAAGGACGTGCAGGCGGAGACGTTCGATTTCGCGCACCCCGACCGGGGCTACGAGCCTCAGCCGCGCCGGGCGGCGCCGGCGGAGAGCCTTAGAGAGGCGGCGCGGCTTATCAATCAGGCCGAGACTCCGCTGCTTATTGCAGGCCGAGGCGTCCACATCTCTGAGGCGTGGGACGAGCTGCTCGAGTTCGCCGAGAAGGTGAATGCGCCGGTGCTCAACACGCTCCACGGCACGTCGGCCTTCCCCCGCCATCACCGGCTGGGTTACGGCATGCTCGGCATGCACGGCATGTACTGGAACAACGTAGCGACGAACGAGGCGGACGTCATCGTCGGCGTAGGTATGCGGTTCGACGACCGCGTGATTGGGCGTCCGGGCACCTTCGGGCCGAACGCCGAGATTGTTCATCTCGACATCGAGCCCTCGCACATCGGCAAGAACGTTCGCTCCACCGTCGGGCTGGTCGGCGACGTGAAGCTGACGCTCGAGGAGCTCATGCCCCTTGTGGAGGCGCATCGCCGCACGGAGTGGCTCGAGCGTCTGCACGACCTCGAGCACGGCCATCCCAGCATCGAGGTGCCTGACTCCGACGCGGTGACGCCGCAGTACGTGCTGCGCGAGCTGAACAAGATCGTGGAGCATAGCCCGGATCCGGTTGTCGTAACGGGAGTGGGCCAGCATCAGATGTGGGCTGCGCAGTTCATGTTTATGCCGACGCTCAACTCGTTCGTATCGTCAGGAGGGCTGGGCGTGATGGGGTTCGAGACGCCGGCGGTGATCGGGGCGCAGGTGGCGCGTCCGAACTCGACGGTATGGGGAATCTGCGGAGACGGCGGGTTCCAGATGACGCTGCAGGAGCTCGCGACTATCACGCAGGAGCACCTGCCGGTGAAGCTGTGCATTATGAACAATGGCTACCTCGGCATGGTGCGGCAGTGGCAAGAGCTGTTCTACGACCACCACTACAAGTCGGTCGCGATGAGCAGCCCCGACTACGTGAAGCTCGCCGGGGCGTACGGCATCGCCGCGAGTAAGGTTACGACCAAGGACGAGGTGGGCATGGCCCTCGCGAAGGCTGCGGAGCACCCCGGAGCGTATCTCATCGATTTCCGGGTGACGCCGGAAGAGAACGTCTACCCGATGGTGCCGCCCGGAGCCTCCCTCGCCGAGACGGTCGAGGATCCCCGAGTCATCCATCACCGCGAGCCCGTGCACGTTATCGAGGGCCTCGTCTCGTACCCGTAGGCGGCCCCTCCGCTCTCCTCGCTCCTCGCTCTCTTACCCACAGCGCGACACGCAGGCGCGGGTTCTCCTGGCGCGTTCATAGCGGAACAAACGCAGGCAAGGAGTCTTGCGCGAGAGAGCAGCCTGGTTACGCTTGGGGCGGATAGTGGCGGAGTTCGATAGTGACTCCCTCCGGGCCCACCACGTAGGACGATTCTCCCCTGCCCTGCGCGCCCCACCGGGACTGCCTGGGCCCCGGCGACAGTCCGAACGACTCGACGAGGGCGAGCGTTTCCTCAAGCGCGCCCGGCTCGAGGACGAGGCAGAAGTGGTCGAGCCGCTGGGCGTCGGAGTCGGCGACCGCGTCCGCGGGGAACAGGTCGATGATCGTATGCTGCGTGATTCGGACGGAGGGGAAGCGGACTTATCCGCGGCGCCACTCCTCCACGCGATCGCCCTGAAGGCCGAGCACGTCCTGGTAGAAGGCGAGCGACCGCTCGACGTCGGGCGATTTCAGAACGATATGGTCCAATCCGAGCACACGCGCCATTGAAGGCCTCCTTGCAGGAATCTTACGGCATCAGGCCGAATGTATGCGATACGCGCCCACAGCACTGGGGCCGCGCCGCGGGCATTCGTCACAGAGCCGTTCGATTTGGCCATAATCGGCGGAATTGACAGTCCCTAGGGCGCTCTGTAGGGTAGCCTGCTAGACAGCATCCAAGCATTCCCCCTATCTCTGACCGGGGCGACGCAGGGGCGGATGCCGGGGTTAGGGCTCCCCCCCCCCCGCGTACAGGCGCTGCGCATTGCGCCGCGAATCCACACTTTTTGGGGTTCTGCCATGCCCGGTGCAGCAGAATTGCACATACTCTCCGACGGCGTCATCAAAGTTGACGGCGGAGTACTGTTTGGGCAAGAGCCCAAGAGCAAGTGGCAGGACTGGATGCCTGCCGACCGGCGCAACCGGGTGAGGCTTGGGCTGAACTGCCTGCTGATCCGTCAGGGCGACCGGAACTACCTCGTCGACACGGGAGTCGGCCTTAAGCACACGGGCGAAGAGCAGGAGACGTACGGCCTCTCGACGAGCCAGCTCCTTTCGGATCTGCGGTCGCACGGGCTTTCGCCGGCGGACATCCATGGCGTAGTGCTGACGAGCCTGCATTTCGAGCACGCCGGCGGCTGTACGCGAGTGAACCGGCGCGGCGAGCTGGCGCCGACGTTCCCCAAGGCCACGTACTTCGTGCAGCGCGAGGCGCTGGAAGAGGCTACGTCGCCCACGGAGCGGGGGATCAACGGGTTCAACCCCGACGACTTTAAACCCTTGCAGCAGAAGGACAGACTAGAGGTTGTGGACGGCGAAGAGGTGATCGCGCCCGGGCTGCAGGTGCGAACGGCCAGCGGGCCCTACCAGGGGCACCAGATCGTGCTTGTCGCGCATGGCGGCGAGCGGGTCGCAGTGCTTGGCGACCTGGCGCCGACTCCTTACCACCTGCAGCTCGCCTGCATTGCGGCAAGCGACCGCCAGCCGGAAGAGACGCTCGAAGTCAAGCGCAAGGTGCTGAGCGAAGCGGTCCAGGACGGCTGGCTGCTCGTTTTCAGCCATGGCATGAATGAGAAGGCGGGCTACCTGCAAGACCGGGGCGGAAAGCTTAGACTACGCCCCGTCGCGCTCTAATCCGCCGCCCTACCCCTCCGCAGGGGCCAGAACTCGTGCCGTATATCCCTATTCACGACTACGGACTCATTGGAGACAGGAACTCGTGCGCGCTGGTCAGCCGCGAGGGATCGATCGATTGGGCGTGCTTCCCACGGTTCGACTCCCCGAGTTCGTTCGCAGCGGTGCTCGACGACGTCAAGGGCGGACGCTGCGCTATTGAAGTCCGCGGCGGCCGCGCCGTCGCGCAGCGCTACGTGCCCGAGACTACCGTGCTGGAGGCAACCTTCGAGAGCGCGGACGGCGTCGCGCAAGTCTCCGACTTTATGACGCACGCCGAAGCCCGCAACCCTGAGGCGCCGCACGAGATAATCCGCATCGTGACATGCATTTCGGGATCGCCGACGATGCGGCTCGCCTTCCAGCCCCGATTGGACTACGCGCGAGGCGAGACCAAACTCAGGCGGCTGCGCTCAGGGGTGATGGCCGAGCATAAGGTCGGCAACCTCGGCATTGTCGCCGACCTGCCCTTTAGCATCGAGGACGCGGAAGACGGCGGGCAGCAGGCGACGGCCGAGTTCACGATGTCCACAGGCGACACCGTCCATATCGCCATTCTGCACAACCCGCGCCGGCTTCCCGGCATCCAGACCCTCGACTGCCGCAACAAGCTGCTCCGGGTCGTGCGGAGGGACAGGGCAAGCATCACGGAGCTGCGGTACGACGGCTACCTGCGCGACGAAGTCGTGCGGTCGTATCTCACGCTGCGGCTGCTGATGTACAGCCCCACCGGAGCGATCGTGGCGGCGCCCACGACCTCCCTGCCCGAGGCCATTGGCGGCGGACGGAACTGGGACTACCGCTTCTCATGGCTGCGGGACAGCGCGTGGACGCTGGGAATTCTGCAACGCATCGGCGGCGCTCGCGACGGACAGGCTTACCTCGCCTGGACTGTGAAAGAGTGCCAGATGGGACTCGATTCCATGCAGATCCTGTACGGCATCCACAGCGAGAGCACGCTCACAGAGATAACGCTCGATCACCTCGAAGGCTACCGTGGCTCGCGTCCGGTGCGAATCGGCAACGACGCAGCGTTCCACCGGCAGCTCGACGTATTCGGCGAGGTGGCCCTCACGCTTTCACTCTTCCACCGGTTCTCCGGAGCGCTCCCGCCTCACGCCTGGCAACTCTTCTCGCACATGGCCGACCTGGCGGCGGGCTCATGGCGTATGCCCGACCGGGGCATATGGGAGGTGCGGGGTCAGGAGCAGCACTTCGTCTACTCCAAGGTAATGTGCTGGGTAGCCCTCGACCGCGCCGTCCGCATCGGGGAAGCGCACGGGTACGACGGAGACATCGCGCGCTGGCGCGCCGAGCGCGACCTGCTCCGCGACGAGATACTCGAACAGGGCTGGTCGGAAGAGAAGCAGAGCTTCGTGCAGGCGTACGGCACGGAAGCGCTTGACGCCAGCGCGCTGCTGATTGCGTTCGTGGACTTCCTGCCCATCGACGACCCGCGGCTGCGCTCGACCATTCGCCGCATCCAGCAGGAGCTGGCCGACGGGCCGTTCGTGCGCAGGTACCGGGTGGACGAGACCGACGACGGACTCGAAGGAGAGGAGGGCGCCTTCTATATCCTCACCTTCTGGCTAATCGGGGCGCTGCTGATGATCGGCGAGACGGAAGAGGCGCTGAAGTACTTCGATATGGTGTCGCAGACGGCGAACCATCTGGGGCTGTTCGCCGAGATGTACGATCCTCACACCGGGGAAGGGCTCGGCAACTTCCCGCAGGCGTTCAGCCACATCGGGTTTCTGCACACGGCACGCAATGTGAACGCGATAATGCGCCGCAACGACGACTACGACGAGGAGCTGCAGGCGTGACCGCAATCTGCGGCGCGCGCCTGCCGGGGAGGCAGCGTTGAAAGTCTACGTAACCGGCATCGGCATGGTGACCCCACTGGGGCTCGACACCAAATCGTCCTGGAGCGCGCTGCTGAAGGGCAAGTCGGGCATCGCCCCTATAGCGGCGTTCGACGCCGAGGGTTTCGAGACCACTATAGCGGGCGAGGCGCGGGCGTTCGATCCGACGCAGTACGTCGACCGGAAGCAGGCGCGGCGCCTCGACCGTTTCGCGCAGTTCGCAGTGGCCGCGACCGGCCAGGCGATGGAGCAGGCGGGGCTGAGGCTCGACGACGGAAGCGTCGACGCGGCGCGCGTCGGTTCGGTTATCGGCAGCGGCATCGGCGGCATTCTCACGCTCTCCGAGCAGTGGGGAGTGCTGAACGAGAAGGGGCCGGAGCGCGTGAGCCCGTTTCTGGTGCCGATGATGCTCGCGGATATGGCCCCGGGGCAGGTTTCGATCCTCTACGGCGCGAAGGGGCCCAACTACTGTGTGGTGACAGCCTGCTCGAGCGGCGCCGACAGCATCGGCATTGCGCTCGATATGATCCGTCGCGGCGACATCGATATTGCGCTTGCCGGCGGCACGGAGGCGCCCATCTGCCCTATTGCGGTGGCAGGCTTCAATGCGTGCAAGGCGCTCTCACGCCGCAACGACGCTCCGGAGGCTGCAAGCCGCCCGTTCGACGCCGAGCGCGACGGGTTCGTTATGGGCGAGGGCGCGGGAGTGCTCGTGATTGAAAGCGAGGCGAGCGCGGCGCGGCGGGGCGCGGCGCCGATTGCCGAACTCGCAGGATACGGCGGCTCATCCGACGCTAACCACGTGACGCAGCCGGCGCCCGGCGGCGAGGGAGCGGCCCGGGCGATGCGGCGCGCGCTGGAGCAGGCGGAGGCATCTCCGGAAGATATCAGCTACGTGAACGCTCACGGGACGAGCACTCCAATGAACGACCGCTTCGAGACCGAGGCTCTCAAGGCCGTATTCGGAGAAGAGGCGTACAAGATCAAGGTGAGCTCCACCAAGTCGATGACCGGTCATCTCCTCGGCGCCGCCGGCGGAGTTGAGGCGGCCATCGCCGCCCTCGCCGTCTCCGAGAGCGCAATCCCGCCCACAATCAATCTCGAGAACCCCGACCCGGACTGCGACCTCGACTACACGCCGCACCACGCGCAAAAGGGAGTGGTGAGAGCGGCAATGAGCAACAACCTGGGGTTCGGCGGGCACAATTCGTCGCTGATATTCCGCAGGATCCCGTAGCCGATGCGCCGCCACGCGCTCCACTCTCTCCACGCGGCGCGGCGGTCTGCGTCCGGCCCATGCGGCGCTCCGCCGGCATGACTTCCGGCCTCTCGACCGCTGTGCAGGGACAACGCCGCCGCTGGCGCGTGGCGAATCCCGCCGACCCTTCCCCGCTAGGGCCCCTTCCCTACCTGATCGGCCATCTTCTGTGGCGGCGCGGGCTGCGCAGCGCTCAGGAAGCCCGCGAGTTTCTCGATGTCGGCGACTCCCTCTTCGAGGACCCGCAGTCGCTGCCGGACGTCGACAAGGCCGTGCGCCGATTCGAGCAAGCGCAAAGCAACGGGGAGAGCGTCGCGGTGTACGGCGACTTCGACGCCGACGGCGTAACCGGAACAGCGCTGCTTCACAAGGCGCTGCGCCGGTACGGCCTCGACGTTATCGCCTATATCCCTCACCGCGTAAGCGAGGGCCACGGGCTCAACCGAACCGCTATCGACCATCTAAGGGAACGAGGAGCAACCCTGATCGTGACGGTCGATTGCGGCGTGACCGACATCGACCAGGTCGCCTACGCGCGCTCGTTGGGCGTCGACACGATTATCACCGATCACCACCTTACTGCGGCGCGGCTGCCCGAGGCTACGGCGGTCATCAATCCGCATGCGGCGCACTCGGACTATCCGTTCGAGCATCTCACGGGCGTCGGCATGGCGCTCAAGCTGGCGCAGGCGCTTCTGCAGCCCCGCTTCGGCGACGCATGGGACGCGGGCTTGATGGAGCTTGCAGCTATCGGCGCCGTCACCGACATGGCCCCGCTCCTGGGCGAGAACCGCTTCATCGTGCACCGCGGCATACGCGACCTCCGGCGCACGCAATCGGCGGGACTCCGGGCGCTCCTGAGCGCATCCCGGGTGGACGCTCGCAACATCACGTCGGAGACGCTCGGGTTCACCGTGGGGCCGCGCCTCAATGCCGCCGGACGGCTCGACCACGCCGACGTTGCGCTCGAACTGCTGCTGACTGACGATGCGGAGCGCGCCGCGCAGATCGTGCGCGAGCTCGACTCCTACAACCGTCAGCGCCGGGAACTGACGGAATCGACCGTCGCACAGGCGATCGACCTGACGTCCGGCGAGACCCCGCCGCTTATTCTCGTAGGCGACGCAAGCTTCAACCTCGGAGTCGTGGGCCTCGCCGCCGGCAAGCTCGCCGAGCAGTACGGGGCGCCGGCAGCGGTCTACGGCATGGAGGGGGGACGCATTGTGGCGAGCTGCCGCAGCATACCCGGCTTCCATTGGGCGGACGCGCTCAGCCAGTGCAGCGACCTGCTCGTGCGGTACGGCGGGCATGAGAGCGCTGCAGGGTTCGCCTGCCATCCGGACGCGCTGCCCGAACTGAACGCCCGGCTCACGAGCATCGCCGCCGAGCGGATCGGGGAGCAGCCCGGCGCCCGGGAGGGAGTAGTCGACGCCGAGGCGCAGCCGCACGAGCTGATGGGCGAGACGTTCCGGCAGCTGCTGACGCTCGAGCCCCACGGCGTGGGAAATCCCGCGCCGCTCTTTCTCGCTCGCGAGGTCGAAATCGTGCGGGCGCAACCCATGGGAGCAGAGGGCAAGCACTTCAGACTCACCGTGCGCTCCGGAGGAGCGCTGTGGGATGTTTCGGCGTTCGGCCAGCAGTGGCAAGAGGGCGCTGAGCGCGCCAGCATCATCTACACGATGGGAGTCGACCGGTGGAACGGGAGCGAGCGCATTCGACTCGTCCTCGAGGACTACGCGCCGCTTCCCGGCAACCGCGCCGCCGGGAGCTGCTGAGGCTCCCCAGGGGGTCTGGGGGAGCGGACGCTCTCCCAGCAACGCGCCAGCGCTCACGCCCCTCCCCCGCCCACTATCGCGCGCGTCAACTCTGCCGCCCCCACGACGCGCGGGAGCTGCTGAGCTCACGAGGGGGTTGGGGGAGCGGACGCTCTCCCAGCTGCGCCCCAGCCCTCACGCCCCTCCCCCGCCCACTATCGCGCGCGTCAACCCTGAACGACGCCCGGCCCTGCGCAAGCGCCTCTGCCGGGAACTGGTACGATTCACGCTGCAAAACAAAGTCTTGGGAGGCGATTATGGCGCGCGTAAGTTCGCTTGGTCACGTTGGCCTCTTCTGCAACGACCTGCCGGCGATGCGCGATTTCTACACTCGCGTGCTGGGCATGACGGTAACCGACGAGAACATGGACAGGGGAATGGTCTTCCTGTCGGCGCAGCCCGGCGAGGAGCACCACGAGTTGCTGCTTATGGGCGGGCGCACAGGTGACGAGGACGCCAAGATAGTGCAGCAGATATCGTTCCACGTCGACAGTCTCGACGGCGTGCGCGAGTTTCATGAGGGCTTTCAGGCGGAGGGAGTCCCGGTGGACTCGGTCGTGACTCACGGGAACACGGCGAGCGTCTACTTCCGGGACCCGGAGGGGAACCGCCTGGAGGTGTACTACAGCCTGCCGGTGGAGTGGCCGCAGCCGTTCAGGGCGGAGCTCGACCTGAGCGGGAGCAACGAGGACGTTCTGCAGCAGATCCACGACGCGACCTTCGGGGCGCGGAACTGACGCGCCACCGAGGAGAAGCGATGACCGCTCAGAAGACTGCCGCCAAGGTGTTCAGCTTCCTGACCGACGACATCCTCGCAGGGACCGGCGATATCGTTCTGCCCGGTTCCGACGAACTGTCCGGCGTGATCAAACGGTACGAAAGCGGCGGCGAGAACCGTATGCACAGCCACCCTACCGAAGACCACGCCTTCTACATCCTCGACGGCGAGGCTACGTTCCACCTCGAGGAGGACGAGAACGTGGTGGTGGTCGGCAAGAACGAGGCGGTCTTCCTGCCCAAGGGCGCCCGCTACTGGTTCCACAGCTCCGGGGCGGCCAAGCTCATCATTCTCCGCACCGGCACGCAGACGGGCTCCGACCGGATCATAGGGGGCCGCACTGTAACGAGCCGCCGGACTGTCGAGGGAGCTGAGCGGGTCGAACCCCGGGAACTGCCCTTCTAGGCAGCGCTGTTTCATAGAGTTCAGGACGTATCGACGCCGGACGGGACCAAAAGCCGTCCGCAGTGGAGGAGCTATGACTACAGAGCCACGCTACATCGAGCCGACCGGCAATCGGCGCGCAGGATGGCACAAAGAGGGCGAAACGGGCACGAGCTACACCGTCCGCCTCGCCACTGCCTGGGAGCGCTTTCAGCGAGAAGAGGGCATCCCCGTGTTCAAGGGAGTCGGCGTCTACGACTCCCGCGAGTTGCCGCGAGCCGACTGGAAGCGAGTCGGCGGCAAGGGCACGTACATTCAGGTTACGGGCACGAACAACGCCACAGGAATGTTCGTAGTGGAAGTGCCGCCGCGCGGGGCGCTGCTGCCTCAACGGCAGATGTACGAGGAGCGCTACATCGTGCTCGAGGGCCGCGGAAGCACCGAGGTCTGGCGCAACGGCGACACGGCGATGACCGCTTTCGAGTGGCAGCCATGGAGCCTGTTCGCGATTCCCCTCAATGCGAACTTCCGCATCGTCAACGCCTCGTCCTCCCCTGCCCTGCTTCTGGCGGTCAACTCGGCGCCGCGCACCATCAACGCCTTTCAGAATATGAACTTCGTGTTCAATTGCGAGTTCAACTTCGAAGACCGCCTCGGAGGGAATCTCGAGGACTACTGGAACCCGAACGACGAGCTCGAGCCGCAGCCGGTGCGCGGACGGGCCATGGTTACGTCGAACCTGCTGCCCGACATCCAGAACGCCTACCTGCCGCTCGACAACAACCGGGGGCCGGGCTTCCGCTGGGTCGCTCCGAACCAGGTCGGCAACAAGATGATCCAGGGATGGCTGGCCGAGTACCCGAGCGGGCGCTACGCCAAGGCCCACGCGCACGCCTCCGGCGCCGTGCTCGTCTGCTGCAAGGGCCACGGGTATTCGTGGACGTGGCCGAGCTCCGCCGGGCTCACTCCCTGGCAGGACGACAAGGCTGACCTGGTGAAGATACAGGAGTACGGCCCGGGCGGTCTGATAAGCGCCGCGCCCGGCCCGGCCAACTGGTTCCATCAGCACTTCGCCGTGGGCAAAGACCCGTTCCGCGTGTTCAATTACACTGGGCCCTACCCCGGCAACCCGGAGTCCGGACGCAACCGCGCCAACGACTTCGCGGAAGAGGGCGAGCTTATCCGCCAGCACGCCGATGTCACCGACGGCGGCAACGCGATCCCCTATCACATGGAGGACTCGTACGTCCGGCAACATTTCGAGAGGAAGCTCGCCGAGAACGGAGCGGTGTCCACTATGCCGGAGGTCGTGTACACCGAGGCTGGCGCGAATATGGAAGTGATGTCGGACTAAGCGCCCTCGCCTTCCCTGCGCTCTCCCAATGTCCCCCGCTGGAGGCTGCCCTCCGGCGGGGCTTGCTTCGTCCGAGAGAGCGTTGCTCTGCTCCCCAGGCCCTCTGGCTCTCTTGCGGCTTGGCGCGTTCTAGACGCCGTAAACGCGTTCGGGAGCGACGTAGATGAAGACGCTCTTATCCGATTTCATCGCCGAGGCGAAGTCGGCCCAGGAGCTCAGCGAACGCCCCGCAGCCTCGTTGGCGGCGGCGAGCTTTGCAAGCAGCTCCTCTTCGGCGGTGTCGCCAAATCCCTGAGCCGTCGCCGGGCCTTCGACAGTGACATAGTGGCGAGTGTCGGGTTTGATGACCGTTACGACGCAGCGGGAGCCTCGGCGGATGTTGCGCGCCTTGCTAGTGCGTTCGCTCGAGACGAACGCCATGCCGCCGTCGAGCGGCCCGGCGCTGACCACTGTAGACTGGCCCGCCCGGAGCGTGCGATAGTCGTTACGATAGCCATGTGGTTCTCTTCCAGAAAGGGGAGCGCTTCGTTGTAATCCAAGGGTCGTCTCCTATTGGGTGAATCGGGGTAGAATCCCCCAAAGCCGGGGCGTCCAGCCTCAAGCCCGGCAGTATAGCAGCGCGAGGACGCGCAGGCAGTCCGGCGCCGCCGGCGCAACTATGACCATTCGACTCGCAACCGAGAGCGACTTGCCCGCCATCGTGGCCATCTACAACGCCGCGGTGCCCGGACGCATGGCCACCGGCGACCTCGAGCCGGTTACGGTTGACTCTCGCCGCGACTGGTTTCACGCTCACTCGCCCGACCGGCGCCCCGTGTGGGTCGACGAGCGGGACGGCGTCCTGGCGGGCTGGCTCAGCCTCGGAACGTTCTACCCTCGAGCCGCATGGGACCGCACGGCTGAGGTTAGCGTGTACATCGCGCCCGACTGGCGCCGACGAGGGGTCGCTGCAAGCCTGCTGCGTCATGCGGAGGCAGCGTCTCCCGTGCTGGGCGTACACGTGCTGGTAGGGCTGATCTTCGGTCACAACGATCCCAGCCTTGGGCTATTCCAGAGCGCCGGGTTCGAAGTCTGGGGGCGCATGCCCTTCGTAGTAGAACTCGACAGCGTGCTGCGGGACATCGTTATCGTCGGGCGACAGCTTACGTGAGGCGTCCGAACTACGACCAGAGGCCGAACGTGAGGCCGTGGCCGGTGCCTGCGAGGGAGCGGTAGCACGGCAGGTAGTCCACGAGCGTCATACGGCCAGGGGCCATGGCGCCGGCGACCGCCACCCAGTTAAGCGTCTCGGGCGTGCCGGGCGCCTTGTTGAGGCGCTCTTTCTCGAGCGACGACAACACGTCGACATCGCCGCTCTCCAGAGCGCCGATCACGCGCCGGTCGAGCTCTTCGTCGATAATCTGGTGGCTGAGCCCGCCCGAGGCCATCACCACGACGCGGGCGTCGACGCTCCACGACTCGACCGCGTCGCGGAAGGCTTGGCCAAGCCCGTAGCAGCGCGCCGAGGTCGCCTGGTAAGGCAGGTAGCGGCTCACCATAAACGGCACGACGGGCGTGGCCGCGCCGTCGAGGATGTAGTCGTAGGCGAACGCGAACGCATCGTCGAGCGCGTAGCCCTCCCTGACGCCGTCGCAGCAGCCGACGTCGAACCCCGCCTCGTTCATCGCGACAATGAGGTGGTTGGCGAGGTCCGGGCGCCCCGGCCTGTCGCTCATAGTGGGCTTGGGGCGCTCCTCGTTCGAACGGAAGCGGACGTCGGGATCAAACTCGCCTCGCTGAGCGACGGGGTGGGCGGCGGCGCGCATCACGCCGAACACTGTGCGGCTGTCGTCGCTGAAGACGCGATGGGGGTTGCTGATGACGACGAGCACATCGGGTTCGGCCTGCCTGAGCGCGGCGCGGAGTTCACCGAGCGCGGCGTGGGCTGCAGCGTGACGTTCGCGCTGCTTTTCGATGCGGATCTGCTCCTCGATGTCCGGCGGGGCCGACTCGAGCAGGCTCTGGTAGTCGAAGCGGGGGTCGCGCGTGTCGGCGTCACCAAGCCGCGCCCAGTCCTCAGGCTGCGTCTGAATCGATGGCCCGTGGGAGCTTCCTATGCCAAGAACGAGCTTCGCCATAGCCGGCCTCCTCGCTTCGCGCGGTTCGGAGCGTCGTAACGCTGCCGGAAGCATAAGCGCTGCAGGAACGGCGCGCAAAGCGCGACGCGGCAAAGGCGAGCGTTACAGGCGGCAGTTGGCGGCTCCGATGAGCTCCCTTATGCGCGCGGTGCTCTCCCGTATGCGCGCATCGCCCTCCTGTATGTCCGCGCGGATAGCTCGCATCTGCGCCTCGTGTTCAGCGTCGCGCCGCGCCCGCTGGGCGTCGCGCTGCTCCTGCTGATCGATCATCAAGTCCACCGCTTGCGACAAGCTGCTGATCGCTCTCGCAAGCCGGGCCATGCCGCTCTCTGAATTCATCGATGCTCCTCTACGGCGGAGGAGATCTCCGCGCTGACAGTAACAGCGTAGTCGGCCCGTCGCCTGCGCGGAAGGCAATGCGGTTGGTTCACGATCCGGAGTCCAAACGAGTGATTTCGGCCTGCATCACATTGACGGCTCCGATGAGCTCCCGTATGCGCGCGGTGTGCTCCCGTATGCGCGCGGTGTGCTCCCGTATGCGCGCATCGCCCTCCTGTATGTTCGCGCGGATAACGAGTATGTCCGCGCGGATAGCTTGCATCTGCGCCTCGTGTTCAGCGTCGCGCCGCGCCCGCTGGGCGTCGCGCTGCTCCTGCTGATCGATCATCAAGTCCACCGCTTGCGACAAGCTGCTGATCGCTCTCGCAAGCCGGGCCATGCCGCTCTCTGAATTCATCGATGCTCCTCTACGGCGGAGGAGATCTCCGCGCTGACAGTAACAGCGTAGTCGGCCCGTCGCCTGCGCGGAAGGCAATGCGGTTGGTTCACGATCCGGAGTCCAAACGAGTGATTTCGGCCTGCATCACATTGACGGCTCCGATGAGCTCCCGTATGCGCGCGGTGTGCTCCCGTATGCGCGCGGTGTGCTCCCGTATGCGCGCATCGCCCTCCTGTATGTTCGCGCGGATAACGAGTATGTCCGCGCGGATAGCTTGCATCTGCGCCTCGTGTTCAGCGTCGCGTCGCGCCCGCTGGGCGTCGCGCTGCGCCTGCTGGGCATCGCGCTCCTCCTGCTGATCGATCATCAATTCCATCGCCTGCGACAAGCTGCTGATCGCTCTCGCAAGCCGGGCCATGCCGTTCTCTGAAGTCATCGATGCTCCTCTGCGGCGGAGAAAGGCTCCGCGCTGACAGTAACAGCGTAGTCGGCCCGACGAGGCGGGGGCAAGCGGCTGATGGCCGAATGGCGCAGGAATGCTGCGCCGGTCGGTGCTATCCTGCGCCCGCATTCGGAACGCGACGGCGTCGTGGCAGGAGGAAGCGTATGACAACGGAGAACTCGCCCGTGCTTGGTGTTGGCGTTATCGGGCTTGGCGGCGCAGCCGTCGCGATGATCCCCAAGTTCGCGTTCAACCCCCGCTTCAGGGTCGCAGGGGCCGCGGACTTGGACGAGGAGATCCTCGGCAAGTTCGCCCGGGACTTCCCGGACGCCGACACGTACACGAGCGCCGAAGAGCTCTGCAAGAACCCCAAGGTCAACCTGGTCTACATCGCCACTCCAAACAACCTGCATACCCTCCACTGCGAAATGGCGATGTCGCACGGGAAGCACGTGCTCATCGAAAAGCCGATGACCGTGAACGTGGAAGAGGGCGTCAGCCTTGTGGAGTCGTCGAAGCGGAACGGGGTGCTGCTCGGTGTGAACGTGAAGCACAGCTTCGAGCCGCGCGTGCTCCGCGTGCGCGAGATGGCGCGGACGGGCGAGTTCGGCGAACTGCGCATGATCAACAACTGGCGGTACCAGGACTGGCTGTACCGCCCACGGTCGACTGAGGAGCGCACGCCCGGGCCAGGCGGCGGCATCCTGTGGCGTCAGGGGCCGCACCAGTTCGACATCATCCGCACGATAGCCGGCGGCATGGCGCGCAGCGTGCGCGGCGGCGCCAGCACATGGGACCCTGCCCGCGGCGTTCCCGGCGCGCACGCCGCTTTCGTCGAGTTCGAGACCGGCTGCATCGCCACCGCCGTTTACAGCGGCTACGACCACTGGGACTCCACCGAACTGGTGCATGGCGTCGGACACGAGGGGGTGCATCCCGACCCGAGCAAGCACGCAGCCGCGCGGCGCGAGCTCGCCGAGGCGCCCAGCGCCGACTGGGAAGACGAGGCCGCACGATCGGAGCGGTACGGCCTAGGCCGGGCCGACCGTATGCTCGAGCCGCCCGGTCCGTCGCGCGCGGGATGGCTGCTCGGCGGCCCGTGGCTCGTAAGCTTCGACCGCGCCGACGTCCGCCTCACGCCGGAGGGGCTCGTCGTCTATGGCGACCGCGAACGAACGGAGATCCCGCTGGTGACCTACGAGGATGGGCGCGACGGGCGCATCAACACGTACTACGACGCCATCGTTGGCGACCGCCCCCTGCCCGCCGACGGCGCGTGGGGCAACGCGACGCTGGAGCTGCTGCTGGCGATCGAGGAGTCCGGCAAGCAGCGCAAGGAGATGTTCCTGCAGCACCAGACCCCGACGATCGACTAGACCGCCTTCAACACCCCCTTGGGAGCAAGACCTCCCTGGGAGAGCGCCCCTGAGCCCTCTTGCGACAGCGGGAAGGACAGAGGGAAAGAATGCAAAGGATGCAATGGAGGAGCCATGCTGTTCATCGACAACCCAACTGTAGAGCGGCTGCTGCCGATGGCCGACTGCATCGAAGCGCAGGACCACGCTTTTCGCGGCTTGCCCACCGGCGAGTCGGTCCACCGCCCCCGCATCGACCTGTACATGCCGGCGGAGCGTCCGGACGGCTACTACCGCTGGGGCACGATGGAGGGCGCGAGCGACGCTCTCGGCGTGTTCGCCATTCGGATGAAGTCCGACATCCTCTACTGGCCGCGGGACGAGCACGGGTTCTGGAAGGAAGAGAAGTACTGCATCGAGCCGGGCACGTACTGCGGGCTGATTATGCTGTTCAGCACGCGCAACGGCGAGCCGCTCGCAATGATTAACGACGGCATCCTCCAGCATATGCGCGTGGGAGGCGGCGCCGGCCTCGGCGTGAAGTACCTCTCGCGTTCCGACTCACAGACCGTCGGCATGCTCGGCTCCGGCGGGATGGCGCGCACTTACCTCGAGGCGTTCTCTGTGGTGCGCGACATCCGGCGGGTGAAGGTGTTCAGTCCCACCAAGGCGAACCGCGAGCGGTACGCGGAGGAGATGTCCGCTAAGCTCGAACTCGAGGTTACGGCGGTCGACACGCCGGAGGCGGCTGTGGAGGGGGTCGACATCGTAGCCGCGTGCACGAACGCGATGGAGCCGGCGCTGAAGGGCGTATGGCTTGAGCGCGGCCAGCACGCCACCGACGTCCGCGGAGAGCTCGACGCCGAGGTGTTCGCCCGCGCCGACGTGATCGTGAAACAGGGCGTGGCGCACTCTCGCCCAAGGGGCGAGGACATCCGCAGTATGGGCGACGGCTACAACCGTGGCGACTACATCGGCGGGACGGAAGAGCAGAAGCAGCGCCTCCCCGCCCGTCTGCGCGAGGCCCGCGTGGGCGCCGGCGGCGACGACGCGACGCCGACGTTCAACGACCTCGCCGGGGGGCTGGTGCGGCGCAACTCGCGGGACGACATCACACTCTACCTGAACTCCGGCAACCAGGGGCTGCAGTTCGCCGCAGTCGGCGCCGCCGTCTACCAGAAGGCGAAAGCCGAGGGTGCCGGCCGCGAACTCCCCACGGAGTGGTTCCTGCAAGACATTCGGGATTAAGCGGGCGGGGCGCGGCGCGACGCCCCCCTTTTGCCGTCCCGCGCCGCTCGGGCATGCTGCCGGTTCGCAGAGCAGGCCGGTTGGCGCGCGATAGCGGTAGGCGGGAGCGTCGGCGCCGCGCGCTGCCGGGAGAGCATCCGATCACCCAGACCCCCTTGGCGATGCGCGACCGGGGGCGCGCACTTCCGGTTATTTTTGAGGGCCTCGCCTTGCCCTCCCCGCCCCTCCCCGACGCGCGCGCCGGCAGGCGCCATGTAGCGCGTGCTTCCCCTTTGCCGTGCGGCGGCGCTGCCGCGTCACCAACCGCTTGCGCCGTCATGCAGACGCTTGGTATATGTTTCAGAACATATGTTCCTATGGAGGCCCCCATGCTGATTCAGCGCGCGCCCGACGTTTACGAGAAGCTCCAGCATCTCGGAGGCATGGCGACCGACGACATCCTCGCGCCGCCGTCGAAGCTCGATAGCGCCGCGCCGAGGCCCGACTGGAGCGGCATCGCGGCGCGGGGCGGCGTCACGCCGCACGCGGGCGTCTACCGCGCCGCGATGCCCAACGGCAAGCGCATCTCCCTGATGAGGGTGATGTTCACCGACCACTGCATTATGGACTGCCACTACTGCCCCAACTCCTACTGGGTTCCGCGCAAGCGGTACGGGTTCAAGGTGGACGAGCTGGCGAAGCTCTTCGACGAGCTCCACAGCCGCCAGACGGTCGACGGCCTCTTCCTGAGCTCCGGCATCTTCAAGGACCCGAACGCCACGCAAGAGCGTCTGCTGAACGTCGTGGAGGCTATCCGCACGCGCTACAAGTTCAGAGGCTACATACACCTGAAGGTGATGCCCGGCACGAACGAGAACGCGCTCATCGAGGCGGGGCAGCGGCTCGGCACGCGCCTCTCTATCAATATGGAGTCGCCCTCCCGCGAGCATCTCAAGCGCGTCAGCGGGATGAAGGATTTCGACAACGGGATCGTCGCGCCGATGCGCCGCATCAGCGAGCTGATGCAGGAGACTTACGGCGGCGCGGTGGGCCAGGCCACCCAGCTGGTGGTGGGCGCCGCAAACGAGTCGGACAGAGACATCTACTCGCGGATGCGCAGCCTTTACGGGGAGTTCGGGTTCAAGCGCGTCTACTACTCCGCGTTCCGTCCGGTGCGCTACACGCCGCTCGAAGAGCATCCGCCCACTCCGCGCATCCGCGAGCACCGCCTCTACCAGCTCGACTGGCTGTCGCGCATCTACGGCTACGAGGAGCAGGAGGTCGCGCCGGCCTTCGACGCGGGCGGCTTCCTCGAACTGCGCGCCGACCCCAAGCTGATGATCGCGGCGAGCAATCTCGACCGCTTCCCGGTCGACGTCAACCAGGCGGCGGAGCGCGATCTCCTGCGCGTCCCCGGGGTCGGGCCGACCGCCGCGCAGCGGATCGTCCGGCAGCGCCGGGAGCGCTCGATCACCCGGAGGCAGGAGCTGGCGGCGATGGGCGTCGTGTTGAAGCGCGCCATGCCCTTCCTGCGGTTCCCCGGACACAAGCCCACGCCTGCGAAGCAGGGCGAGCTGCGCCTCTTCGAGGAGCCTGCGCACCCCGAGGCGTCGTACCCCGCAAGGGAAAGCGCCGCGAAGCGCACCCTCGACCTCCACGCGCGCCACGCGCCGTCGGGGTGCGCGTCCTGCCCGCTCAACCCGGGAACATGCGGCATGCCCTCCGGCGCTGCCGCCGCTTAGGGGGTGTGGGTATAATCCGCAAACTGCGAACAGGAGCCGCCTTCGTATGGGCGCATTTCACACCCCAATCGCCCTGAGCAGCCTTGACGCCGAGGAGTGGGAGACCATGGACGCCCTGGTCGACACGGGCGCCGCTATCTCCTCCGCTCCGGCGTCGATCCTCCACAGCCTGGGAGTAGCCACGCTTTTCAGGCAGGAGTTCACGCTTGCCGACGGGCGCACGCGAGATATAGAGCTCGGCCATGCCTGGCTCCGCATCGGCGAGCGTCAGGTAATCACGCTCGTCGTCTTCAACGAGGAGGGCTCGGAGCCCATCCTCGGCGCCTTGGCCCTCGAGGCCCTCTTCCTCGGCGCCGACCCGGTAAACCAGCGGCTCATTCCGGTGCGGGCTTGGCTGGCGGAAGCGAGGCTAGCGCCAGCTCTCCGGGCGGCGGACTTGGGTAGGAAGCGGCCACAGCGAATGCGGAGAGCGGGCAGCGTGCCGAGCGCATCAAGGTAGGCCTGCTGCCGCGTCGGCCTGCCGGAGTCGCTTGGGTTATGATGTCTATGCCACCCCAGCGGTTGACGCCGCTGGCTCGACGTCCCCGCCTACGCGGGGGCGTTTATTTTTGGGCGCGCGACGCCCCCTACCCGTCGGCCTAGACCCGCGCCACCGCCGACGCGATGCACGACTCCATCCGCGCGATTAGCTCGCGGTTGGCGCTCACCAGCGCAAGCGGTTGATTTTGATGCGGGCGGCGGCTTCGTTCGCCACTGGCCTAACGCTGCGCAATCCTAGAAGCCGCCGACGTCGGCGGCGCCGGGGGGCGGAGCGTAGTCGGTGTAGGCCCACTCCGGCATCGTGCTCTCCAGCCCTTCCAGCCCGATCATCCGCTCGTACTCCTGGCGGATGTAGGGGTCCTGGTCGGGATAGGCGATGGCGCGTCCTCCGTCGCGGGTGTCCTGCGCGCCGCCGTCACGGGCGTCGGAGCCGGGAGCGGCGCCGTTGCGCAAGCCGGGGCCGTAGGGGCCGTCGAAGATGAGGAAGCGGATGCCGTTTGGAGACGTGCCGAAGTGCTGGTGGAACCAGTCGCCGGTCATCGGCGCCGCGCTGATCATGCCGACGGGCTCGTAGTCCTGACGTTTGACTTCATCGCCGCGTCCGGCCTCCCAGGGCTGCTCCCCTAGCCTGTCGGGCCAGGTGACGCTGTAGCCCTTGCCGCGGATGCAGACGAGGATAGCGCCCGAGGTGTGCTTGTGCGCCTTCGAGTACTGCCCCGTCTCGTACTGGCCAATCTTCATATAGAAGTTGGCGCCGGCCATGTGAGGCTCGACACGGCGGTAGCTGAACGAGCGGCGGTTGTCGCGGGGGAGGTGGCAGTTGACGATGTCGGGTATCACGTTGGTGCGGCGCATGGCGAGGCCGCGCACCGGGTCGGCATAGATGTCGTCGACCGGCTTGAAGTAGTCGTCCTCGGCGTCGAAGAGGTTGGTGAACTCGTAGCTGTTTTCGAGAACGAACGCAGGGTCGCGAACGAGATTCACAATGTTGGGGGCGGTGGTGGCGGCGAGAAGGAGCGCCGGGCTCGAGGTGGCGTTGACGAGGCGGTGCTGGGCGTTGAGGGGGATGCCGAAGAGCGACCCTGCGGACCACTCGAACACCTGCTTCTTACCGGGGTTGCTCTCCTGCCACACCTCGGTGGAGCCGCGGCCTTCTGCAACGTAGTAGATCTCCTCGTACATGTGCTTCTCGGGGTTGAGGGCGCCGGCGCCGGGGATCTCGACGACGTACATTCCCCACAGGTGTTCGGTGCCGAGGAGCTGTATGGCGACGCCGTTTCCGCCAAGGCGCTTCCACGGCTTCAGCGGCAAGTCCTGGATGCGGCGGACGCCGATGTCGCGGTGGATTTCGATGCCCTGCGACTCGATGAAGAGGTCGTACGGAGATTTCGGCGTCTTCCAGAAGCCGAACCCCGCCTTGTTCATGCCTTCCGGCTCATGCCAATCGGCGAGTTCGGCGGTTTTGGTGACCATGTGCGTATATCCTCCCTGCAAGCGGCGCAAAGACGCCTGACGCGTTCTCAGTATTGCGCCGCGAGTGTAAAGCGCGGCTCGGGGAGCGGTCAACGCGCGGCGGCTGGCGAGGAGGCGTCAGCGCCGGCGAGCCGCCGGGAGAGCGTCTGCTTTCCCAGCCCCTAAGGCGCGCGAATTCTGCCCCGACCTCCTTACTAACATTAACTCGGCATTAACTCGGCATTAACTCGGCGCTAAGTTGTCGCGGCGCATCGTTGTAGCGCGCTGAGCCTATCAAGTACGCTTCCGCCGTCGGCGAAGGATCACGCCGGGCTGGCCGTCAGGCGGTCGGCGCAAAACTAGTAAAGGAGAAGAGCGATGGACTGGGAGTTGATACGGAACCTCAGCGGTTGGCATAGCGGGTTGGGGCTTGCAGTGGTTGCGCTCTTTCTGATCCGCCGTCAGGATCGAATGATTCGCCTGTACGGCGAATCAGTTGCCGGGCTCGCCCTCGCGTCCATCATCGCGACGGCCATGCTCACCTTCATAGAAGATGGGAGCCAATTCTATCGCGACGGCTGGGACGCGATAATTATAGTGCCGGTCTTCGCTGCGCTACTGCTCGCGTTGCGAGTGGGGTCGGATGAGGAGCCCCCGGCGCAACGCCGCATCATCATGGGGCTGGGTGTCCTCTACAGCGCGAGCACGCAACCGCCTGATCGGCGGGCGCATAGCCTGAAGATCCGAGAGGGGCCCCCGCTCTTTGCGAGGGCCCCTCCTGTTATTGGGGACGGCGCGCGTAGCCGGGAGAGCGTCCGATCCCTCAGACCCCTCATACAAGTCTGGACAGCCGCCTCTGTCGGAAGCCGTTTGCCCCTTGGCGCTGTATCAGCCTACAATCCGCGCGAATCAGGCAATTCGTCTCGCAGGGAGGGGTGTATGACGACCGGGAACCTGGAACGCATCATCGATGGCGACGGTCACATTATGGAGGACATCGCCGGCATCATGTCGTATGTGCCCGAGGAGTACCGGGCCAGCAGCTTCGCCGGCGACGAGCGCCGCGTGCGCAGCCCCTTCCCTCCTATCGACCACCTGCACTCGGCTAATCGGCACACGACGCCGCCCGGCGCCTTCGCCAACGTGGGCCCGGACGGGTGGCTTGACTTCCTCGACGAGGTGGGCGTCGACGCTACTGTTCTGTACACGACGAGCGGGCTCGGGTTCGGGAAGATCGTGAGTCGCGACTGGGCCATTATGCTGGCGCGCGCGTACAACAACTGGGTGTACGACACGTACCTGGCGCGCGGCGACCGTTTCCAGGCTATGGGCCTGCTGCCCCTCCAGGAGCCGGAGGCTGCGGCGGAGGAGCTGCGCCGCATCGTGCAGGACCTCGGGTTCGTCGGCGCAATGCTTCCCTCCACCGGCGCGCAGCAGCCCCATCTGGGCGACAGCAAGTTCTGGCCCATCTATGCGGAAGCCGAACGGCTTGGTTGCGCGCTGGGCATCCACGGCGGCGCCCACGAAGGCTTCCTGATGGACAACATGAGCCCGTACGCTCCTATCAACGCGCTCGGCCACCCGATGGGGCAGATGGTCGCGTTCGCCGGCATCATCTTTAACGGGGTGTTCGACAAGCATCCCGGCGTGCGAATCGGCTTCCTCGAGGCCGGCGCCGCCTGGCTGCTGACCTGTATGGAGCGCTTCAACGGCTCGTGGGCGTCTCATGTGCAGTACGACCCGCGTGGGCGATTCCTCGACATTCGCGACGGCGAGCGCATGTCGGACTACATCTGCCGACACATCGAGGCCGACCGCATTTTCGTGGGCGTCGAGGGCGACGAGCTCGCCCTGCCGGAGGCCGTCCGCCTCACCGGCAACAAGCCGTACCTCTTCTCGTCCGACTATCCCCACGAGGTGGACGCCAACACCTGCAAAGCCGAACTCGACGAGCTGCGCGAGAACGCCGAGCTGTCGCCCGAGGACAAAGAGGCAGTGATGCACCGCAACGCCGGCCGGTTCTACCGCCTGGGCGTGAGCTAGACCGGGCCGGCGGCCCGCAAGAGAACTACCGACATTACCGACAAAGGAGCGCTGTATGGTCACCGAGAACATTGAGCGCATTGTGGACGGAGACGGGCATCTGGTGGAGGACCACCAGGCGATCTGGGAGCGGATGCCCGAGGAGTACCGCGACCGCAGCTTCGTAACGACGCGCGGGCCGTTCCCTCCGAACGACCACCTGCATGCGGCCAACCGCCACTTCCTGCCCGAGGGAGCGTTCGCCCGCGTGGGGCGGGAAGGCTGGATCGACTTTCTGCAGGACGTGGGCGTCGACAAAACCGTCCTCTACACGTCTAACGGGCTCGCGTTCGGACGCGTGGTGAGCAGGGACTGGGCGATCGAACTCGCCCGGGCGTACAACAACTGGGTGTACGACGAGTACGTGAGCCAGGACTCGCGCTTTCAGGCGATGGGGCTTGTCCCTCTCCAGGAGCCGGCGGAGGCCGTCGTCGAGCTGCGGCGCATCGTGCGCGATCTCGGGTTCACCGGAGCGATGCTGCCGGGAACGGGCGCGCTGCAACTGCAGAATCATCTCGGCGACCCCAAGTACTGGCCCATCTATGAGGAGGCCGACCGCCTCGGCTGCGCCATCGGAATACACGGCGGGGTGCACGACCACATGGGGCTCGACGACATGAGCCCGTATGCCCCGGTGAATGCGCTCGGCCACCCGTTCGGCCAGATGGTGAACTTCGCCGGCATCGTGTTCAACGGCGTTCTCGACAAGTACCCGAACGCCCGCTTCGGCTTCCTCGAAGCCGGCTGCGCGTGGTTTGTGGGCTGCCTGGAGAGGTTCCAGCGCTCGTGGGACAGCCACATCCAGTACGACCCCAACGGACGGTTCCTGCAGATGCGCGACGGCGAGTCGGTCACCGACTACATCCTGCGGCACGTTGACGAGGGGCGCGTGTACGTCGGCGTCGAGGGCGGCGAACTAACGCTGCCTTTTGCTGTAAAGATAGCCGGCAACAAGCCTTTCATCTTCTCGTCGGACTTCCCGCACGAGGTGAACCACGAAACATGCAAGGAGGAGATCGCCGAGATCCGCGAGAACCCCGGCCTCACTTCCGAGGACAAGGCGGCGGTGCTTCACGGAAACGCAGAGCGCTTCTACGGGCTGAACTAACCGTAGCCGGGCGCCGCGGCATAAGCGTTGCGCGCTCTCCGCTCTGCAGATGAGCGCGCAAGCGAACTATGAACCAGAAGGAGAGTCAGGTGGCCGACGTCGCAGCTATCCAGGCCGGCGTAACGAACCTGGTGCAGCGCTGCGCCGGCGTCGAGCCGGGGGAGTCCGTGCTGCTGCTGAACGAGCGCGGCGCTATGAGCCCCGAACTCGTCGATCTGCTCGAGCAGGCTATCGCCGAGGCGGGCGGGGCGCCCTACTCGCTCTGGGTGGACTCCCTCGCCCGCGCCGAGGAACTGCCTAGCCCGGTGGCGGGCGCAGTGCTCGGCAGCGACAAGTTGCTGCTGGGCTGCAACCTCAACCGCGCAGTCCTGCTCGAGCACCTGCGCGCGAACGGGGCTGCAGGCCTCATCCGCATCAATAACCGCATCCGCGCGCCGGAGGGTATGGCGACCGACCACGCCCGGTTCGACTGGCGGCTCGTGATGGCGCTCGCCCGCCGCATCGAGGCGCGCGCCGCCCAGGCGGCGACGTACCGGGTGACGAGTCCCCAGGGCACGGAGGTAACGGGGCGGGTGGCCTCGGCAAGCGAAGTGGCCGACGCGTTCTTCGTGCAGGACGCGGCGCTGAGCCGCACGGAGCGCGTCTTTCCCGGCGAGGTGTACGCGCCTATCGGGAGCGCCGACGCCAGCGGAACGATCGCCTTCGATCACCCCGGCATGGCCGACCGCGAACAGTTTCATAACCCCATGCTCCTCGAGGTGCGGAACAACACCCTGCAGAGCATCGAATGGCGCGAGGAGCCCGCACGACCCGGCCAGAAAGACGACCCCACCGGCAACACCGTATGGACGAGCGGCCAGCTGCAGGGGCTGCTCGACGCCGCTGAGGCCAAGTATGGCCGCAACGCCGCGTACGAGGTCGACTCCTTCCACGGAGGGTTCCACCCCAAGGCCGCCAAACGTCCGGGGCAGCAGAGCAATCAGGACGTTATGCACTTCCACATTGGCCGAACGCCCGCGCCGCTCTCCGCTTACCTGTCCGACCAGACCATTGAGCTCGACGGCGAACTGTTCTGGGCGAACGGGCAGTCGGCGCTCCTGCGCGAGGAGAGCATCCGGGAGATGGCCCGCGAGTACGGAGAGGAGATCTAAGAGATGGCGGACGTTCCGCTGAGCATCGCCTTGGAGCACTACGACCGGCATATGCCCTGGGTCGAGGGAACGGTGCGGCCAAAGGGCATCGAACCGACGGTGCTGATCATCGGGCAGGACGGCGCAGGAGGCCGGCGCCACGAGCGCATGCTGCTCCACCGCGAGTTCGATGTGTGCGAGCTGTCGCTCGGCTCCTACGTGATGGCCAAGGCGCGCGGCGCCCCGCTGACGGCGATCCCTGTCTTCCCCAGACGGCTGTTCAGCCAGTCGCAGATGTACGTGAACACGCAGGCCGGCATACGCGGGCCGCAAGACCTCATCGGCAAGCGCGTTGCGCTACGCTCGTTCCAGACCACGCTCTCCGTGCTGGCGAAAGGCGACCTCGGCAGCGAGTACGGCGTGCCGCTCGACTCGGTAACGTGGGTTACGACCGCGAACGAGCCGGTGGAGTTCGACCCGCCCGCCGGCGTCGCTCTGGAGCGGCTGGACCCGCAGCGCAGGCTCGGCGACGCCTTGGTCGAGGGCGAGGTCTTGGCATACTTCTCCCCGCGTCCGCCTCAGCCGTACCTGCAAGGCGCGCCCGAGGTGGGGCGCCTGTTCGAGAACCCGCGCGAAGAAGAGGCGCAGTACTACCGGCGAAACGGCTTCTACCCCATCATGCATGTAGTAGCCATGAAGTCGGAGGTTGCAGAAGAGCATCCATGGGCGCCCGTGAGTCTGCTCGACGGGTTCGAGCAGGCCAAACAGCAGTGGGCGCACTATATGGACGACCCCAACTGGAGCAGGCTCACCTGGGGACGGCACTACCTGGAGGAGGAGCGCCGCGTGCTCGGCCCCGACCCGTGGCCGACCGGCGTGGCGGCCAACCGCGCCAACCTCGAGCGGTTCATCCGCTACGAGGTGGAGCAGGGCCTCATCTCCGAATCGCTGGCAGTGGAAGACCTGTTCTTCGAGACAACGCTGGAGACATAACAGGGGGGCTACCCTGACTCGTAACCTCGCATCAGAAGGAGCGCCGCCATGACGCAGACCGCAACCTACACCGAGCAGCAGTTCATCGCTGACCTGCGCGACGTTTTCTCAAAGAACCGGGACTCCGTGGAGCAGGCTCACGCCGTCGCTGCGTTAATGCGGCGCGCGTTCGAGAACGGCTGGCCGGAGAACAGCGAGAAGTTCGGAGACGGCGACGGCACTTTCGAAATCTACCGCGACGAGGAGTACGGCCATCCCGGCCCGGGATTCGTCGTCCTCGCGTACCGCCAGCCTCCGCAGGAGCTGAAGCGCCCGGCGCCGCACGACCACGGCGTCTGCTGGGTCGCCTACGGCGTGAAGAGCGGGTCGAACACGCAGTCGCGCTACGGCTACGCCCACACGGCTGACGACACTGCGAAGCCCGAGTTCAGGCTGCTCGACCAGTTCGAGCAGCGCGGCGGCGACGTGCACTACATCCTCCCCGGCGAGATCCACAGCGTTCAGGGCTCCGCCGAAGAGACGACGATTTACGCGCGCATCACGAGCATGGACCTCGACAAGGTGCAGCGCCACCGCTACGACGTCGAGAGCGGGCGCAGCGCGGTGTTCACATCCGCCACGACGACGACGCCGTAGCTATGACGTACTCCGTAGCTGTCGGCAACCGGCTCGAGACCCGCCATCTGCTCAGCGGCCGCGTGATCGTGGAGGGCGTAGACACGGAAATAATCGACGCGGGCCCCGCGCCTGCGCCGATCTTCCCGGCAATGGTGACCACGCGCCCCTACGATGTTGGCGAGCTTACGCTGGGCAACTTCATCATCGCCAAAGACCAGGGAGTCCGGCTCGTGGGCTTGCCTGTCTTCCCGAACCTGTTCTTCCCCCTCACCGGCGTAACCGTGAACAAGCAGGCAGGCGTCGCAGTCCCTGAAGACCTCGCAGGCAAGCGCGTCGGCGTTCCTCTCGGATTTGCGTCGAACCCCGCCGTGTGGCTGCGCGCGGTGCTGGCCGGACGGTACGGCGTCGCCGCCGACGCCATCACCTGGGTCGAAGGCGACAACGATTCGCTCCGCGGCGTCCCCTACCCTCGGCCCGACCGGCTCAAGCGCGAGCAGATGACCGGCCTCGACGACCGGCTCGCCGCCGGCGAGATCGACGCCCTGGTTGTCGCCGGCGGGAACGCGGCGCTCGCCGGCTCCGTGCAACTGCTGGTTGACGACCCCTACCCGCTCCTGGCGAGCTACCACGCCGACACGGGCGTTTTCCCCATCAACACGCTGCTCGTTACCAAGGAGGAGTCGCTCGCCGAGAGCCCCGCGCTGGCCGCCGCCGTATGCCGGGCGATGGACGAGGCGACGGCCATCTATATGGAGGAAGAGCCCGACGACAGCGTGCATCAGGGCTTACGCGTCGGCGATCTGCGCCGCATCGGACTGTTCCCCCGCGCGCAGGGGCTCGACGTCCACGGCCCGTCGGTCCAGGCGCTCGTCGACTCGCTCTACGAGACGGAGCTTATCGGCAGACGCTGGACGCTGGACGAGCTGTTCGCCGCCTAGCCTCCGCCGCCGTGAAGAGGATAGTTGCAGGCATACTCCTCGTCGCAGCCCTCCTGGTTGCGGCGAGGGTATTCGTAGACTGGGATGCGGCGCCCGACCTGCCGCTCCCCGGCGCCCCGCTCCCAATTGCGTTGGGAGCCCTCGCCGTTGCGGGCGTTTTCGCTGCCGCCTGCCGCGTCTACGCCCGGGGCGAACGCCCCGCCAAGCGCATAGCGTTCAGCAGGAATGAAAGGCTAACCATTCGGGAAACGCTCTTCGGGAAGCAGCGGGGCCGATGCAAGCACTGCCGGAGAAAGTTCCCCCAGGACATCTTTCACATCGACCACATACGCCCCGTCGCCCGGGGCGGCTCCAACGACATCAAGAACTTGCAGCTGCTCTGCCCAACCTGCAATTCGAGCAAGGGGAGCAGTTTCGTCGGGTAGCCGGGCGCCGCCTATGGGCGGACGCGGACGACGCTCAGGCGTCCCGCGCCGCCGCGACCTCGTCCGCGTGCTGCTCCATCGGCCTGCGTCCGACGCGATAGTCGGCGATGGTCTCGCGCCAGTGCGCGGGAATGACCTCAACGCCGAACTTCGCTCCGAGCGCCGCGCCGACCACGGCGCCGTTCGTGTCGGTGTCGCCGCCCTGCTCCACGATGGCGCTCAACCCCTTCTCGAAGCTTGGCGCCAGCCGCAGCGACGCAAGCCCCGCCTGCAGCGTGAGCAGCGTGTAGCCCATATTCGCGCCGTCGAACGTGATGTCCGCGATGTCTTGCACGCGGTAAGCCGCCGATACGGCCTTGCGCGCAGACTCGGGCGGATCGTCCGTGTACTCGTAGCGCGCGAGTTCGCCGAGCGACGCCCGCATCCCCTCCTGCGCCGCCGTGAACAGGTCGTTCTCCGAGATCGATTCTCCGCGCAGCGCCGCTGCGATAGCGATGTTCATCAGGGCGCACGACCAGCCGCATTGCGGATCCCAGTGCGTCGGCACGGCGCTTACGATGCTGTTCCGCACGAGCGCCGCAAGGTCGTCGCGCCACCGGATGGCGATCGGAGCGCAGCGCATCAGCGCGCCATTCCCCGCCTGCATGCCTGCCCACGCCTTGCGCGACGCCTCGACCGCCGACAGGCCGCTCGCCGGGCGCGCTTCCCCGGGTCTGCCGCGGAGGAACTGGGGCATATCGCCGCCGTACAGCGTGAGGACGTTCCATGTGAGGCCGCCCATCCCCGTTCCGTTCAGCTCGCCCCACTCCCAGAACCGCCGCGCCAGGACGTCCACGTCAAGCGGCCCCTCGGCGGCAGCCTCCGCGATGATGAGCGATTGCGCGAGGTCGTCATCGTCAACCTCCGGCCCATCCACCCATATCTCGTCTATCCCATCCTCGAACGCTTCCTGGATTTCCCTCTTGGGCCAACCCTCGATCGCCAGTCCCAGGAGGTTGCCGGCTGCGACGCCAACCATCAGCCCATGCTCTCGCTGCGGGGTTTCAACCATACGCAAAACTCCTCTGCGCCAGGCGAGCCGGCGCTCCTTCACTGCGTATGGCAATTATAGGGCTGCGAGCCTACGGGATTGTGATATGTTTCACAGCCCGTTGCGAAATCGAGCCTTTCCTATGCCCGCCTCCCTAGGGCAGACGGCGCCTCCCTACCCGCCTACGTCGCTCTTGAGCTCGCGCCAGGCGGCGCGGGCCTCCTCGACGGATCCCTCGTCCTCGATGGTGGTGATGTCCCCGGGGTCGGTGTCGAGCGTCACGGCCTTGAGCACGCGGCGCATAATCTTGCCGCTGCGGGTTTTGGGGAGCATCTTCACGAAGTTCACCTCGCCGATGACCGCGACCGGGCCGAGCTCGCCGCGCACGGTTTCGATGAGCGCGCGCCGAAGCGGCTCGCTCGGAGCGCGCCCCTCCTTGAGAACGACAAACGAGGAGATGACCTCGCCGCGCAGTTCGTCGGGGCGGCCCGTAACGCCAGCCTCCGCGACATCGTCGTGGCGGAGGAAGGCGGACTCGACCTCGACGGCGCCGAGCCGGTGCGCAGCGATCTTGATCACCTCGTCGGCGCGTCCGGAGAACCACACATAGCCGTCGGCGTCGAGTTCCGCAAGGTCGCCGGTGAAGTAGACGCCGTGAATGCGCTCCCAGTAGTCGGTGCCGTACCGGTCCGGGTCTCCCCACAGCGTGGGGGTAAGATTGGGGAAGGGCCTTTTGAGCACGAGGATGCCCTTTTCGCCCGGCTCGCATAGCTTGCCCTCCGGCGTCATCACCGCGACGTCCATTCCCGGAAGAGGGATGCCGGCGGAGCCGGGTTTCTGCGGCAGCATCCCGATGCCGTAAGGGTTGCCGACGACAGGCGCGCCGGTCTCGGTCTGCCACCAGTTGTCGATAACGGGGATGCGGTCGTCGAGAATGCGTTTCTGAAGCCACTCCCACGCGGCGGGGTTGAGCACCTCTCCCGCGCAGACGATGCGCTGCAGCGACGACGTGTCGAAGCCGCGGGCGGGCTCGTCGCCGAATTTCATCAGCAGCCTTACGGCGGTGGGCGACGTGAACACGCCGGTGAGCCCGAACTCCTCTATGAGGCGCCAGAACACGTCGGGCCCGGGGTAGTCGAGCGCGCCCTCGTAGAGGAGCGACGCAGCGCCGAACAGGAGCGGGCCGTACACAATGTAGCTGTGCCCCACCGCCCAGCCGAGGTCGGACGTGGCCCACCAAACATCGTCGCCGTTCAGGCCGTAGCACCAGCTTCCCTGGGTGTAGACGCCGACGGGGTAACCTCCGTGCGTATGGACGGCGAGCTTAGGGCTTGCAGTCGTGCCTGATGTGGCGAGGATGTAGGCGGGGTCGTTCGCTTCCATCGGCTCGATGTGGCCGCTGCGCCCTGCGCCTCCTTCGATGAATTCGCTCCACGAGATGTCGCGTCCGCTCTTCATAGGCGTATCGCCGTCTCCGCGGAGGAGCACGACATGGCGCTCGACGGCGTCGCATCCGAGTTCGAGGGCGGCGTCGACGAGGCCCTTCAGCGGCACTGCGGCGCCGCGTCGGTAAGCGATGTCGGCGCTGAACACAGCGCGCGACCCGCTTCGCTCGATGCGGTCGGCCAGGGCCGGCGCGCCGAACCCTGCAAAGACGACCGAATGGATCGCGCCGATGCGCACCGTGGCGAGCATCAGCGTCACGGTTTCGAGCGAGTTGGGCATATAGATAGTGAGGCGGTCGCCCTTGCCGATGCCCAGGGCGCGCAGGGCGGCGGCGCACCGTTCAACGTTCCGCTTCAGCTGCGCGTAGGTAACGACCTCGCGCTCGCCGCGCTCGTTGGCGTAGATGAACGCGGCGTGGCCTCCCCTGCCCGCCTCCACCTGGTGGTCGACGCACATATACGAGAGGTTGGTCTGCGCGCCGGCGAACCACTTGAACGAGGGATAGTCGGGCTCGAACACTGTATCCCACGTCTTGAGCCACGGCAGGGCGCGGGCTGCGGCGTCCCAGAACGCGTCGGGGTCTTCCGCTCCTGCGCGGATGCGGCTCTTTATCACAGGGTTGATCAGGTCCATCTGCCTGCTCCTCCGGAGGCTCTCCTTCCTCTGTCCCAGGACGCGTCGCAGGGCGGAAGGGCGTCGCGAATAGTATGCCCGCCGCCCGTCCGCCCGCAACGCGCGGTTTGACGCTCAACGAGGGCGCTCTCTAGACTCTCCCTCATCACGGCGGCCCATGAGGAGAGTCGCAATGGCCGAGAGTTGTCTGGCTGCGGTGTTCGTAGGCGCGGGAGTTGCCTCTCGAGATCCGGGAGTACCCCGTGCCCGACGTCGGGCCCGGCAATATCCTCGTGCGGATGCGGATGGCCGCCGTGTGCGGCACCGACGCCCATAACTGGTACAACCCCCACGCCCCCAACCCCATCATCTGGGGCCACGAGAATATCGGCGAGGTCGCAAAACTCGGCCCCGGCGTGACCGCCGACATTCTCGGCGAGCCGCTCCGGGAGGGCGACCGCGTGCTTTTCCACTCCGCGCCGTGCGGCCACTGCTACAACTGCATTATGGGGCTGCGATGCGCCAACAGCATCCACTACGGCAACTCCCACGTCGATCCCGGCTCCGAAACGATGCTCCGAGGCGGATTCGGCCAGTACCTTCTGCTCGAACCGAACCCCGCCATCATCCGCGTCCCCGACGATATGAGCACGGAGCGCGCGCTGATGAGCGTCATCGGCAACCACACCGTGATGAGCGGCCTCCGCAAGATCAACGCCCCCGACCCCGGCGACGTCGTCGTCGTGCAAGGATGCGGGCCTATCGGCATGGGCGCGCTCACGCAGTCCCGCGCGAGAGGCGCAGCCCGCGTGATTATGATAGGCGCCCCCTCGCGCCGCCTCGAGCTAGCGCGCGAGCTCGGCGCCGACGACACAATCGACCTCGGCGATTACCCCACGCCGGAGTCCCGCATCGAGCGCGTGCGCGAGCTCACCGGCGGCGGGCCCGACCTCGTCGTCGAGGCGTCCGGCGCCCGCACATCCGTCCACGAGGGCCTGCAGATGGTCCGCTACGGCGGCAAGTACCTTGTCATCGGCCTTATCCTCCCCACGTCCGTCGAAATGGACCCGTCGCGCATCGCCGCCAAAGACCTCTCCATCGCGGGCGTCGTCGGCGCCAAAGTCGAAAACATCATCCGGTCGCTGCGCCTGATGCGCTCGCGCATCGACGCCCCCGTCGAAAAGATGATCACGCACCAGTACCCCCTCGCCCGCATCAACGAAGCCCTCCAGTCGCACGTAGACCTCTCGGCGATGGTCCCCGTCGTCAACCACGAGCTCGCGTAGCCGCATGAGCCCGCCCCTCTTCTGCCCCCGCTGCGGTGCCCCGCTCGGAAGCAAGCCCGAAGGAGGCCGCGACCGTCCTGCTTGCCTTGCCGACGGCTGCGGATTCCTGCACTTCAGCGACGCCTCCATCGGTTGCGGAGGCGTCGTGATACGCGACGGCAAGGCGCTGCTCATCCAGCGCGGGCTCAACCCCGGACGAGGCACGTGGCAGATCCCCGGCGGATACGTCGAGGACGACGAGGCGATCCCGTCGGCAGTCGAACGCGAGGTGCTCGAAGAGGCCGGCGTAGTGGCGACTGCGCGGGAAGCGCTCGGCTTCCGGCACTCGGCGAGCAGGCCCGACCGCCCCAACGCAAACATCTATGTCGTGTTCCGGCTCGACCTCGTGTCGGGCGAGCCGCGCAGCGACGGCGACGAGACGCTGGACGCCGGGTTCTTCTCGCTGGAGGAGCTCGAGGAGAAAGAGGGCGTGCAGGCGCTCTCGCTGTGGGCTATCAGGCTTGCGCTCGCGCCGGAGCGCAGCGGCGGGCTGGTCTCGCACCACGACGCGATAGGCCCGCGCCCCGGCTGGTCGCTCTTCGGCGTGCCCTCCTCTCCGCCCTCCCTCGACGCCGCAGTTGCGCCGGACCGCCCCGCGCGCGGCTGAGGGAGCGGCGCTTCTGGTAGCATCTCCCGCGCACATACCCCAGGGAGCAGCAGAAAGGGACGCATGGGAAGCCACAGGATCGCAGTTATTCGCGGGGACGGAATCGGGCCGGAGGTCATCGAGGAGGGCATCAGGACGCTCGCCGCGGCGGGGCGCAGGTTCGGGGTCGAGCTCGCCTACGAAGAGTTCCCCTGGGGCTCCGATTACTACTTCGCGAACGGGCGCATGATGGATACGGACGGCCTCGACCGGCTCGCCGGGTTCGACGCCGTCTTCTTCGGCGCCGTCGGCCACCCGGAGATCCAGGACCACGTCACGCTCAACGGTCTGCTGCTGCCGATGCGGCGGGGGTTTGACCAGTACATCTGCCAGCGCCCCAGCATCCTCTTCCCCGGCGTCGTTTCGCCGCTGCGCGGACGCGAGGCGGGCGACATCGACCTCGTCGTCATCCGCGAGAACACCGAGGGCGAGTACGCCAACGTCGGCGGCTTCCAGTACCGGGGGTTCGCCGAAGAGGTCGCCGTGCAGTCGGCAGTCTTCACCCGGCGCGGCATCGAGCGAGTCGTGCGCTACGCGTTCGAGCTTGCCCGCTCGCGAAACAAGCAGCGGCGCGTAGCCTCGATCACCAAGTCGAACGCGCAGGGCTACGGCATGGTGCTGTGGGACAACGTGTTCGACGCCGTTGCAGCGGAATACCCGGACATCGAAACGGAGTCGCTGCTCGTCGACGCGGCTTGCATGAACTTCATCCGCCGCCCCGACACGTTCGACGTGGTTGTCGCAAGCAACCTGTTCGGCGACATCCTCACCGACATCGGCGCAATGATCACCGGCAGCATGGGCCTGGCGCCCAGCGGCAACATCAACCCGGAGCGCCGCTTCCCCTCCGTGTTCGAGCCCGTCCACGGCAGCGCGCCCGACATCGCCGGAAAGGGCATCGCGAACCCGATAGCGACCGTGTTCTCAGCCGCAATGATGCTGCGCCACCTCGGAGAGGCTGAGGCTGCCGACGCCATCGACGCGGCAGCCGAGCGCGTCCTGCGCGACGGCGAAACGCTACCGGGCGACCTCGGCGGCAGCGCCTCCACCTCCGCGGTAGGCGACGCCGTAGTGCGGGCCATCGAGGAGGGGTAGAAGCGCCGCAAGGAGACACGCGCCGCAACTTCGAGAGAGCGGCATTAGAGAAGCAAGGGGACTTCCGTGATAGCTCCCCAACCATTAGCCAGGCGACGCCGTAGTGCGGGCCATCAAGGAGGAAGAGAAGTGCCACAAGGAGACACGCGCCGCAACTTCGAGGAAGCGGCATTCAAGAAGCAAGGGGACTTCCGTGATAGCTCCCCAACCATTAGCGCGGAAGGGCGTAACCCGGAAGGTCACTTACTCGCATCATCCTACGAGTGCGAGAACCTCTACCCGGGCATACGGGAACGGGATCAAGCCGTTAAGTTCTTCAGCGATCGCAAAATTAAATGGTGGCGGTCACGCCTCGACAAGGGACCGAACCGCCCCACGCGCCATATGGCAAGCTCACAAGTAGCGTGCGTGAACTTTATGTTGCCCCTTGCCTCCATGCCGGACGCTCTCCTGGCAGCCATCCGCGCCATCGACAAGGACGTAAACCGTATCGTGCCTATCAAAGACGAGGGCAACAGCTCACTCGTCTCACTCGTCGAGTTCGAGTGGATTGGCGTAGGCAAGTCTTTGGAGGGAACAACGAGCAGAGGCTTCAACTCCACCAGCATCGACGCGTACGTAGTTGCGGAGACCGATTCCGGGCTACGCGCCTACTTGCTGGAATGGAAGTATGTCGAGAAGTACCTGAGCAGCAAGCCCGATTTCAAGGGCGAGGGCAACAAAGGGGAGACACGCAAGGGCATGTATTGCCCTCTTTACTATGCGGATGACTCCTCTTTTAACCTCGAGGCTGCGCCGGAGATGGATGAGTTCCTGTACGAACCCTTCTACCAACTGATGCGACAACGCCTCTTGGCCGACAGCATGGAGCAATCCCGCAAGCTTGGCGTCGACGAAGCCAATGTTAACGAAGCCAAGGTTGTCGAAGCCAAGGTTGTCGTCGTCGTGCCGGAAGAGAACCTCGCCTATCGGCAGGTTACAAGCGACGACGGCAAATTCAAGACCTCCCCGCCGTTGGCCGAGCGATTCCCCGGACTAACCGTCGAGGAAGTGATGCGCGCAGTCCTTAAGGAACCGGATAAGCAGTTCGCTATGGTCGCGCCGCGCAAGCTCCTCGACGCCGCAGAGCAAGCCGGCGGGAGCGAGGTCAGGGACTGGGCCAACTACTGGCGCGAGCGCTACGGCGTTTAGCCCCCTACTCCTTGTACGAGGGGTCCCTCCGGTCCAGCGTCCGCAGGAGCCACGGCCACACGACAGCGCCGTCGTCGCCATCGAAGAGGCCCGCAGTCTTCTCGATGGCGGCGAGCGGCGCTTGGCGGATCGCCTGCCCTGTCGATTGGGCGAGCACCTGCGCCTGACAGGCGCGTTCGAGCTGCCACATCGTGTTCCACGCCTCGGCGACCGTGGCGCCGACGGTGAGCAGCCCGTGGTTGCGCAGAATCATCGCGCTCTTGTCGCCGAGGTCCGTAACGAGCCGTTCCCGCTCGTCCGCGTCGACTGCGAGCCCCTCGAACTCGTGGTAGGCGACGCGCTCGTAGAAGCGGTACGTGTCCTGCTGAAGCGGCAGCAGGCCCTCCTCGAGGACGGAGACGGCCATGCCGTAGGGCGTGTGCGTATGCATAACGCAATGCACATCGTGCCGGGCGGCGTGCACCGCGGAGTGGATGATGTAGCCGGCGACATTGATCCGGTGGCTGCCCTCGTCGAGCACCTTGCCGTCGAGGTCGATCTTCACGAGGTTCGAGGCGGCTACTTCGTCGTAGCCGAGGCCGAACTCGTTGATGAGGAACTGGTCGTCCGCGCCGGGAACGCGCGCGGTGATGTGGTTGTAGACAAGAGTCGTCATGCCGAAGTGGTCGGTGAGACGGTAGGCGGCGGCCAAGTCCACGCGCGCCCGCCACTCCGCCTCGGAGCATTGCCTGGGATTGCTGGTCGTCATCGTTCTCTCCTTGCTTGCGCCGGCTGCGTTGTCCTGTCTCTTCCTGCCTCTACCGCCCCCACGACGTGGAGGGCTTGGGCGCCTCCCGCCCGTCGATGAGGACGGCGTCGACCCGCTCGTTGAAGAAGCATACAAGCCCCGCGATCTTCGCGGACTCCGCCGTCGTGAAATGATACGACCAGGCGGCGTTCTCAATGAAGTGAGAGCCGACCTGCAGCGAGTAATAGTTCGCCTGCCCCTTGTACGGACAGCGCGAGACGCGGTCGCTCGGGCGCAGCAGCTCCATGCGGACGTCGGCCTTGGGCAGGTAGTAGCGCACCGGGTGGCCCGGCTCGAAAAGGATGACCGGCGCGGAGCTGTCCGCCGCCTTCTCGCCGGCGGCGACGATCTCGACCCGGCGGTCCGAGGCTATCGTGTCGATTCGTTTGAAGGGGTCGCGGGCGTGGACGAACACCTCCTCGCTCTCCTCGAACCAGGCGTCCATTGCGCCCCATTTCAGCGAGACCATTCCCTGGAGGAACCCGAAGTCTCCGGCAGTCTCGGTGTACTCCCACGCCGCGTTTTCCGCGACCTTGCCGCCCGCGCGCACGTCGGAGAGCGCGCGTGCGCCGCGGGAGTCGGCCTCGCTGCGCCCTGAGGGAGCGAGGAGGTCGAGGCGCACATCGTCTTTCGGGAAATAGTAGAGAGGAGGGCCGCCGCCCCGGAAGAGAAAGGCGCGGCTCGAATCGACGACGGGCTCGCCGGCGAAGAAGGCGCGCACGCGCTTGGGGCTTGCGATCCAGCGCGGCTCCGGCGCCGACGCCAGCCGGTTCTGTTCGTCGAGGTAGTCCATTGCGCTTCCTCCTCTGTTCTTCGTTTGTTCTTCGTTGCCCGCCTCAGTTGCGGGCCTCGGCAGGTTTCGCGGCGCCGGCCTCTCCGCGGCGCAAGGTTTCAGGAATGAGGAAGATGACGATTAGCCCGCCCACAAACGCCGTAGCGCCGAGGAACAGGAACCCCGCTCCGGCGCTCAGCAGTCCGGTGAAGAGGCTAAAACTCGCCGGACTCAGGGTAGACCCGCCCTGCGCGACGGTGCGGGACGCGCCAAAGAACATTCCGCGCGCCTCGGCCGGAGCGACGTCCGTTCCGAGGGTCTGCATATTGCCGGATATGACGTTGACTGACATATGGATGGCGACGAAGGCCGCGATGAACCACGCGAACGACGTATCGAGGAAGGCTGTCGCGGCGAGGAACAGCATCGACCCTGTGCACAGGAGCAAACCGGGGATGATGGTGTACTTCCGCCCGAACCGGTCCATTACGTAGCCGACGGTGAACACGATGGGGATGCCGAGGGCGGCCATCGAACTGCGCAGCAGGCCAAGCTCGTCGGGCTCGATGTTGTAGGTGAACGCGGCGTAGGTGACGATGACTCCTCCGCCGAACACGCCGCCGCGGGTTATGTTCGCGAGGAACTGCACCGCGAACACGGCGGGGATGGGGGCGGCGAGCATCCGCCGCCAGCCGAACGCCTCGCCGGCGAGCGCCTGCGGCCTCGGCCCCGTCCTCGGCGGCGCGGTCTCGCGCAGCATAAAGAAGCTGGGGATAACAGCGATAGCCACGATGACGGCGTGCAGAACGAACGGCGTCCACAAGCCCCACAGCACGGCGGCGAACCCGCCAATGGCAGGGCCGGAGAGGTTGCCTATCTGCTGAACGCCAAACATGCTGGTCACCTGCTTGCCGCGCTGTCCCGACGCCCCGGTGTCGGCGATCACCGTAATGCGGCTCATCATCCACATCTGCTCGCCCCAGCCGGCGAGGAAGCGGTAGAAGAGCAGCTCCTCGAACGAGCCGCTGATGGCGACCTTGGCGACGAGCAGCGAAGCGACGGCGGTGATAAGCGGCCCAGCAAGGAGGACGCGGCGGCGTCCGAGGCGATCGATAAGGAAGCCGGTGGGCAGCGGAGCGGCGAATGTCCCCAGCTGCTGGAAGACGAACACGAGCACCGCAGCCTCGAGGTCGGCGCCAAGCTCGCGGGTGAGGTCCGGAATAACGGGCACGGTGATGCCGAGCCCAAGCCCCATGGCGATGGCGGGCAGGTACAGGGTGAACAGGAGGTGCCTGAAGTCAGGCTTGGAAGGCGGCTCTGGAGATTGCTGCGACGCCATAGGCGAGTCGAACGCTACTCCGAACAGGCGGAAGGGTCAAACAGCCCGGTAGTTCGGTAGCTGTTCAGCGTGGATGCGCGGCATGCGATAGCGGCGGGCGACGGGGAGTCGGCGCCGGGCGCGCTCCTGGGAGAGCGCCCGCGCAAGGACAGCGCGCCTTACGCTGAGAACGCGCCGTCGTCGAACGGGAGGCCGGTGTACTGCTCGGCAAGGCTGGCGGAGGCGGCCCGCGAGGAGGTTACGTAGTCGATCTGGGCAAGCTGCAGCCGCCGCTGCGTCCCGTCGGAGTCGCCGGGGAAGATGTGAAGCATCGAGGTCATCCACCACGAGAAGTGCATCACCTTCCACACGCGGGACAGGCACGTTCGGGAGTAGGCGTCGAGGATGTCGTCGCGGCGCTCGGCGTAGTGCTGCTCGATGCCGCGGGCGAGCACGCGGACGTCGGCGACCGCGAGGTTGAGCCCCTTGGCGCCCGTGGGCGGGACGATGTGGGCCGCGTCGCCGGCGAGGAAGAGGCGGCCGTACTGCATCGGCTCCCCGACGTAGCTGCGCATCGGCGTTACCCCTTTTTCGAGAACGGGCCCCTCGCGCAGCGACCAGCCTGGCGCCTCGAATCGGGCGTGCAGCTCGTCCCATATCCGGCGGTCGGGCCAGTTTTCGATGACATCGCCGGGCTCGCACTGCACGTAAAGCCGGCTGAGCTCGGGCGACCGGAGGCTGTGAAGCGCGAACCCGCGCGGATGCGAGGCGTAGATGAGCTCATCGGTGGAGGGCGGCGCAGCGGCGAGGACGCCAACCCATCCGAACGGATAGTCGTGGACGTACTCGTGCAGAGCGTCCTGCGGAATTGCCCGGCGCGACACCCCGTGGAAGCCGTCGCACCCGGCAACGAAATCACAGGCCAGTTCGTAGTAGCGTCCTGCGCTGCGGTAGCGCACGACGGGGCCGGGCCCGCCGGCGTTCTCGATGGCGAGCGCCTCCGCCTCGAACAGGAGCGGCGCGCCTGACGCGATACGGGCGGCGATAAGGTCTTTCACGACCTCTTGCTGTCCGTACACCCATATGGAGCGTCCAACGAGTTCGTCGAAGGCGATGCGCCGGCATGCGCCGCCGGCCCGGAGCTCGATGCCTCGATGCTCCAGCCCTTCGCGGTCAAGGCGTTCCGCCAGGCCAAGCTCGCGGAAGAGCTCCACCGTCCCCTGTTCGAGAACGCCTGCGCGGACGCGCGCCTGAACGTACTCGCGGCTCTGAGCCTCGAGGACAACGCAGTCGACTCCCGCCCGTTGCAGTAGGTGCGCCAGGGTGAGGCCTGCCGGCCCTGCCCCGATAATGGCGACCTGCGTGCGCGCCTGTTCGGTCATGCGCCCCCTACCGCGCCGGACTCGAACATCCGCGCGACCTCCCCGGCGTCCATACCCAGAATGTCGGAGAGCACATACGTCGTGTCCTCGCCAAGGTCGTGGAGGCGCGGGTCGATATGCTGCGGAGCGTCGCTGAGGAGGAACGGGGCTGCTTCTACGACGACGGGAGACGCCGCGTCGAGTTCGCTCCCGGACGCCTCCGGGCTGCCGGGGAAGCGCCGGTAGAAGCCGCGGGCGGCCATCTGCGGGTCGTGGTCGATAACGGCGCCGGCGTTCAGTACGGCCCCGGCGGGGACGCCTGCGTCCTGCAGCTCCTGCGCGGCGCTGTCCGGCGAGCGCCGACGCGTCCACGCCTCGATGGCGGCGTCGATCTCGTCGTGGCGGGCCATCCGGCTGCCTGCAGCCGCCAGAGCAGGATCGGCTGCCCACTCCGGCCTGCCGATGAGGCGGCACAGGGCGGCCCACTCATCGTTCGAGAACACGGTGAGGGCGCACCACTCGTCGTCGCCTGCGCAGGGGTAGACGCCTTGCGGAGCGTGGCGAGCCGACCGGCTGCCCCTGCGCACAGGCTCGACTCCGGAGTCCGACCATTCGAGAAGCGCAGGGCCGAGGAAGTTGATGGACGATTCGAGCTGCCGCAGTTCGATGTGCTCGCCCTTGCCCGAGACGTTGCGCTGGCGGAGGGCGGCAAGCAGGGCGATCATCGCATGCGACGCGTTGCAAGTCGTGTCGGCGTAGGCGAACCCCACATCGGTGATGTCGCGGTGGGGGTAGCCGATGAGGCCGTCGAGTCCGGCGCGGGCCTGGAAGTAGGAGCCGAGGCCCTTGTAGAGCCGGTGCGGCCCGGTCTTGCCGAGCGCGGGCATGCTGAGCGTGATGATGCGCGGGTTGATCTCCTGCAACCTTGCCGGGGTAAACCCCCAGTTGGGCAGGACGTCGGGCCCGAAGTTGTCTACGACGATGTCGCTTTTGGCGACGAGATGCGCGACGGCCTGCCGCGACTCCTCGAAGCTCATATCGATGGCGAGTGAACGCTTGCCGGCGTTGAGGTTGTTGAAGCTGATCACCGAGTCGGGGCTCATATTCCCGCGGTTGAGCGCCGCGCCCTTCTTGAAGCGCTCTATCTTGATGACCTCGGCGCCGTAAGCGGCGAGCCACTTGGTGTGCAGTGGGCCGGCGATGACCCAGGTGAAGTCGACGACTCGCAGCCCCGCAAGAGGCGCCTTTCCTGACGGCGGCGGGGAAGCGGAGGCAGGGACGGCAGACGCGGCGCGCGGACGGTCGCTGAACGGCGCGGGGTTATGCTCGCCCGGCGCGGGAGGACGCGCTCCCCTGCCCTCGCCGAGCCCGCCGGCGAACCGGTAAGGCGGACCGGCGTCGACAAGGTCGGCCCCGCCGTCGCGGCTGCTCGACTCGACGGGCCCGACTGTCCGGAAAAAGCCCTCGCCTGCAAGCTGCGGGTCGCTGAGCAGTTCGCCGACGCTATTGAACGCCATCAGCATAATGCCGCGGTCCTGGGCCTCGTGCATCAGCGTGCGGGAGTCCAGCGTGCGGAAGAAGCGGTCGAACGCCTCTTCGAGCTCGCCGAGTCCTGCAAGGCGGGCCTCCGGCGGCGTCCAGCGCTCATCGCGGAGTCCGTCGCCGAACCCTCGGGACTCGAGCCAGTCGAGGAGGAGGGGCCACTCGCGATCGGAGCTTTGGCTCACAAGCTGGAAACGCACGAGGCCGCTCTTGCACGTCCAGATGCGGCGGTAGCGCTTGCCGCTGGAGCCTTGTCCGTGCCCGGCGCGCTTGATGAGCGCCTGCCGGGACACGTACATCGGCATCGCGTCGTACTGCATCAGCGCAATGCCTTCTTGCATCGAGAGATCGACATTCTGGCCGGCGCCGGTCGCGTCGCGGTGGACGAGGGCCATCAGAACGCCGGCGGCGGCGTGAGCGGACGTCTGGTGGTAGGCGAACCCCTCGCCCATGCTGTTGGGAGGATCTTCGGGGAAGCCCATGCGGTACATCAGACCGCCGGTAGCCTGAGCGACGAGGTCGGACGACTTCCATGCCGCGCGGGGGCCATGGCTGCCGAAGCCGCTGATGGACGCGCGCGCCAGCGTCGGGTTCAGGGCGCGGATCTCCGCATCGTCGAGGGGCAGGAGCATGGAGCGGTCTTTGAGGAGCGCGTCCGCGCCGGCGATCAGGCGTTCGAGGCGTGAACGCCCCTCGGCGGAGGCGAGGTCGACGGTCACGCTGCGGCTGCGGCGGTGGAAGTGCAGGAAACTCAGAGGAGCTTCACGCTCCGGCGAGCCGCCGGGCGGCTCGAGCTTGACGACCTCCGCGCCCAGATCGGCCAGCAGCTTGGCGCAGTAGGCGCCGGCGTCGGTTGAGCAATCGACAATACGAATGCCGTCTAGCGGAGGCATGGGCCTTCCTCTCCTCCAACCGCGAAGCGGGAGTTCAGCCGGAGCTCAGCATGAGCGCCCACCCGGGAACGGCGTCGAACCCGAGCGCGACGAGGCAGTTTTCGAGGCCGGGCGTCTGGCGTTCGCCGGCGCGGCCCATCACCTGCATCGCGCCCTCGCGGACGTGCCCCATCCCGTGGAGGCGTCCCTCTCCCTGACTGCCGCCGAATGTGGTGACCGGGAGTTCGCCGCCGACCCTGATGCGTCCGCCCCGCGTGAACTCGTGCGCCTCGCCCTTGCCGCAAAAACCGAGCTTTTCGAGCCACATCCAAATGATTGGGCTGAAGCCGTCGTACAGCTGCGCAGCCTGCACCGCGTCGCGCTCGATCCCCGACTCCGCAAACACGGCGTCGCCACGGTCGCGCGTGTTGGCGAATCCTGCGACGTAGGCGGGTTTGTGGGGGAGCGCCGCAGCGCGGTCGCTGGTGGTCAGCACGACGGCGCCGGCGCCGGTTACCGGAATATCGTAGTCGTACAGGCACATCGGCTCGTACACCCAACGGGACTCGAGGTACTCATCGAGCGAGAGCGACTTGCCGCGCCAGTACGCGTACGGGTTGAGCTGAGCGTGATGCCGCAGCGCAGAGACGACCTCGAAAAGGTCTTCGCGGGCGGCGCCGTGGTCGTGCATGTAACGCTGGAGCCAGAGGGAGATGGCGCCGATGCCGACGCCGTAGGGCGCGGTAAATTGCTCCGGGCCGCCCGCAGCCTCGCGGTCGGAAGCGGCGTAACGAACGCCGGGGCGGTCGTACATGGCGCGAAGGCAGAGCACGTAGTTCGCCGTGCCGGTGAGCAGCGCCTGCAGACCCGCGACGATGCCGTCGGCCACGACGCCGCGGTTGGCGTCGGCGGCCCAGCGCAGGTTCGAGAGCCCAAGGGCGCTCGCCATATACCGCTCGCTGATCTCGTCGACGCCGTCCCAGTGAAGCGCGGAAGCGTTGGGCGCCTTGGGCGTGCCTGAGTAGCCGTCGATATCCTGCGGCGTAAGGCCCGCGTCGGCGATGGCCTTAGCGCCGGCCTCGACGGCTACCGCGGCCAGGCTCTTCTCGGACTTGCGAACCATAGGCGTGTAGCCGACGCCAACGATGGCTGTGCGGTTGCGCAGCGCCTTATCCATCAGTCTCCTCCGCCGGGCGGAACTGCGGAACAACGACGCCTCCGGCCCGCTCCTCGAACGCGACGACGACGCGCATTCCGATGCGGGCGTCGCCGGGGCTGCAATCGAGCAGGTTGGCGGTGATGCGGAGTCCGGGCTGCTCGTCGAGCTCGACCTGGGCGATGATGTAGGGAGCCGCAAACCCCTTCATGTAGTTTTCGCGCATAACCGCGAAGCTGTAGAGCTCGCCCTTGCCGCTGAGCGCTGTCCATTCGAGCGGAGCGCCGAAGCAGTGAGGGCAAACGGGCCTCGGCGGGAAGACGTAGCGGTCGCAGTCGCGGCACTTGGGGAGCTTGAGGACGCCCTGCGCAGCCGCGTCCCAGTACGGCTGTGATTCGGGGTCGGGAATAGGCGCGGGCCTGGACGAAAGCGTGCCGGGGTCGTTCATCGCGCGCCTAGATCCCGTAGAACGCTTTGGGGTTGTCGTACAGAATCTTGTCGACAACGGACTGGGAGATGTCTCCGCTGTCGGCGCGCTGCTGCAGGAGCTTCTGGAACTCGAGCTCCTTGGACTGGTCCTGATGGGTGTAGTCCGACCCGGCGAGGAGGTTGTCCTCGCTGATATAGCGGAGCGCGTAAGGGAGGTCTTCGTCTACCTGCACGGTGATGTAGATGCGGTTCGCCTTGAAGATGTCGTCGGGTAGATCGAACGCAGGGTCGGAGCTGATGTTGGACTCCTGGCTGCGCGCAAGCCGCCGCCGGAGATCGTAGTCGACGAACGGGACCCACGAGACGCCGGACTCGATGCACCCGAACCGCAGGTCGGGAAAGCGTTCGGGGACGCGGTGAAGAATGAGCGAGTAGATGCCGTGAATGGCCGGCATGCGGAGCTTGATGAAGGCGCCGTAGGAGAGCTCGCGGGCGGGGGTGTAGTCGGGAGTCCCGGAGCCAAGGTGAAAGCAGATGGGCATATCGAGGCGCTCAGCCTCCTCGTAGAGCGGGAAGAAGTACGGATCGACGCACCACTTGCCGGCCTCGAGGTCGCCCTTCTTGAGGACGCCGCACGCTCCGTGCTCTTTGGCGAACCGCAGCTCCTCCAGGGCGGCGTCCATGCTCCGCGTCGGGGGGACGCAGACCCAGCGGAGGCGTCCGTGCGACAGGGCGCAGCGCTCGGCCAGCCACCGGTTGTAGCTGCGGGTGATGACGAGTTCGGCCTCGGCGGAGTCCGCAGGCTCGACGAGGAAGAGCGAGGGATAGATGACGTGCGCATCGACGCCGAGTTCGTCCATATGCCGCAGGCGCGTCTCTACATCGAGAAGCTCGCGGGCCTCGAGGGGCGTTCCGCTCTTGCCGTCGTCGCGGATGCGGCGATGCTTGCGCTTGCCGTCGACAAGCCAGTAACGCACGGGCGGACGGTTTGGGTCGGGGTTCGAGGGGAACTGAGTCGCCGGCTTGTAGCCGGCGTCCTCGGGAGGGATGAACTCCCAGGTAGCGTCGGTCTCGTCAACATGTGTGTCGCTATCGATAACCCGGCGGATGTTTGTCATGGGGCGCCTCCATACCTCAGCCGGAGTATAGCCCCAGTGCGAAACCGGTCGCACTCAAACCAGTGAAGGAGTCTGGAGAAAGCGCAAACTCTCCCGGCTGCCGCCTGATCAGACGGCTCTGAGGGAGAGAGGATTCTCTTCCCCGGCGCGCGCCGGCGCCATTCTCGCCGCCGGGAGAGCGTCCGCCCCGCGCTGAGATAGGGAAGAGAAACTGCCAAGAGGGCCTGTAAGCCGGATTCTGTATCCCGGCAAGCCGGGACGGTGGTCATCTATCTGGTCCTGCCGTTGCCGGAAGGATCGTTGCGGCCTACCCGGGGACGCGGTCGGGCATCGGTTCTCCGACAGAACGGAGAGGTCCCCCTATTTGGCCTTGCTCCGGGAGGGGTTTTCCAGCACTCCGACTCGCGCCGGAGCCTGGTGCGCTCTTACCGCACCGTTTCACCCTTGCCTGTGGCCCGCGCTAAACAGGCCCATCGGCGGTGTCGTTTCTGCGGCACTTTCCGTCGCCTCTCGACGCCTGGGAGTTACCCAGCCCCCTGCCCGACGGAGTCCGGACTTTCCTCTCCGGCGTAAACCGGAGCGACCACCCGGCCCTCATGGCTTAGCCAGTATATCCCGCCCGCGGTTCAAGCGATGTCGACGTCGGTGCAGTTGTCCTTGACCGTTACGCGAGTAACCAGCAGACGCAGCAGGTCGCGGCGCTCGTCGTACGGCAGGCTCTCCCACTCTCCTATGAAACGGTCGGCGTTGCTGTTGAACAGCGTCTGGGCGGAACCTGCCTCGGAAGTCTGTTCGATGCGCAGGGCGAGGGCGTCCCTGGCCACGCGGAGGCGCTCGGCGCCGGCCCGAAGCTGGCTGAGGGTGAGCTTTCCGCTCGCGGCCCGCTGTACGCCGGCCATGAACCGCTTGTCGAGCGCGCGTATCCGGGCGGTCGAGTGGGCGCGGTCGCGGTCGAGCCACGAATCCGCGTCGCAGGGGCCGTCCTCCTGGCGGAGCCGGAGTTCGCGGCGGGCGATGGCGGCGACCTCCTCCTCCAGCGGCGCGGCGCGGATGGTGTGGTAGTCGCACTCGTTGCGGTTGATCCGCGTCTGGCACTGGTAGTAGCGGTACTCGCCGCGCCCGCGGCGCCCGTCCTTGCGCGTCCACGACTGGCGGCGCGTTACGCCCATCATGCGGCCTCCGCAGTGGCCGCAGAAGAGCAGGCCCGACAGCAGGAACGACGCTCGATGAGGCCGGGGCCGGCTCGGGCCGCGCTCGCTGAGGCGCTTCTGCGCCCTCCGGAACACGTCCGGAGTTACGATAGGTTCGTAGCTGCCGGAGATGCGCAGGCCGAACCGCCGGTATGTGCCGATGTAGGCCGCGTTGCGCAGGATGTCGCGCACAGTGGCGATGCTCCACTGTTTCCCGTTCCGCGTGCGGAGGCCGCGCTCGTTGAGAACGGCGGCGACGGCGCGAATGCCGCCTCCCGATTCGAGGTACTCGTTGTAGATGAGACAGACGGTCTCGGCCTCTTCGGGAACGATCTGGAACGAGCCGTCGCCGAGGATTCGGTAGCCGTAAGGAGGCTTGCCGAGCCCGAGCCCTTTCGCGGCTTTCGCCATCATGCCCTGTCGGATCCGCTCGCGCCTTCCTCCCGCGGCGCGAGCGCCCCGGAGGGCGTTCTGGAGCGGATCGGGATAGTTCGGGTCTGCGCAGACGGCGCGAGAGCCGAGAGCGTCGATTTCGAGAACGCGGGCGACCTGCTCGTCGAGGGTTTCCCCGAGAGTCTGCGCGTTCGGGACGACCACGAGATAGGCAAGGCCGTTGCTCCGAATGAACTCGAGCATCTCATCCCAGCCCTTGAAGCCGGCCTGGCCTTCAGGGTCGGCAAAGATGCGCGTGTCGATATGCAGTCCTCCTTCGCAGAAATTGCGGAAGGCGAGGTAGCGCGTCTGGTAGGCGCGTGGCCCCTTTGACGCGTCCGGGTCGAAAGTGAAGTAGCCGACAGCTCGCATAGGATGTCACTCGGGAAGCAGAATACGGTCGCAGTTGGGGCACAAGGTCAGGACGTCGCCGGCGCGGATTTCGAGCGCCATCCGCGTCGGGACGCCGACACGACAGGCGTCGCACACTCCGCTATGGAGCCTGGCGACGGGATGCATGGGGTGGCGCCGCCGGGCGCGGTCGTAGAGCGCGACCTCCGAACGAGGGATGCGCGAAATGACGCCCTCGCGGCGGAGTCCAAGCTCGGCAGTCTCGCGCTCCAGGCGCTCGAACTCCTCGCCCATCGACTGCTGCTCCGCCTCCCAGCCGGCGGTCGCCGACTCCAGGAGTTGAGCTGCCGAATCGCGTCCGCGCCGGGCGTCGTCGACTTCGTCGAGCACAACGAGGAGAGCGTCCTCCTGCTCGGCGCGATGACGCTTGAGCATGTTGACGTCGGCCTGGAGGTCCTGCAGCTCCCGGGGGCTTCGCACGGCGCCCCCGTAGAGTCTGGTCTCCGCAGTGTCGACCTTGACGGTGTAGTCGGCGACGGCTTCGTCGAGCGTCTTCTGCCTGGAGAGCGCGCCCCGAAGGCGGCTCTCGAGCAGCGCGGACTGCCTGGCGAGGCCGCGCACCGTGGAGTCGTCGCCGATCAGCGGGCTGATTTCGGCAAGGCGCGCGCGCCGGCGGCCGATCTCTACGTCGACCGACTGCAGTTCGATGAGTTCGCGCGTTGCGGTCATAGTCGTGGCTCCGCCAACAGAAGCATGGGAGAAAAGCAGGCCCGGAAGATGATTGGAATGACAAGAATGAACGGGCAGGAAAACCAGGACGGCAGGAGCGGCAGCGAATGGTGCGGCAGCGATGGTAGGGAAGCTAACTGTACAGGTCAACGCGATTGGCATGCCGGAACGAAAGCATCGCGGCAAACCCTCTCCCAGCCCCGGAATTACTCGCTAGCCCCAGCGCCACTGAACGCCAATCTCGGCGCCGAGCGCCTCGGCAACCGCGCGTCCTATCGGGGCAAGGTCGAGCGGCGCGCGCAGCAGCTCCGACATCGAGGTTACGGGACGATCGGCGATGCCGCAGGGCACGATAGCGCTGTAGGCGGAGAGGTCGGTGTAGACGTTGAGCGCAAATCCGTGAGTCGTCACGCCGCGCGCGACCCGCACGCCGATAGCGGCGATCTTCCCGGCGCGCGTCCACACGCCGGTGAGCCCTTCTTCGCAGTGCGCCTCCACCCCGGACTCGCGCAGCCCGGTGATGAGCGCGTGCTCGAGCGCGGAGACGTACCGCTTGGGGCCGAGGCCAAGCTCGGTTAGCGAAACGATAGGATAGCCCATGAGCTGGCCCGGCCCGTGATAGGTGACCTGTCCGCCCCGGTCGGTCTCAATGAGGGGAGCGCGGAGTTCCGCGAGGATATGCTCGGGAAGCGATCGGAGCCCCGCCGTGTAGACGGGAGCGTGGGTGAGCAGAAGAAGCGTGTCGCTGACTTCGCCGGCGGCGCGTCTTGCAGCGAGATCGCGCTGCAGTTCGAGCGCCCACGCATAGTCGATGCCCTCGCCGAGCCAGTGAGCGACGCCCTCGCGGCGGGCAGGGTTAGTGATGGAAGAGCCGTACACCGGAGACCGCCATAGCGATGCCGTACTGATCGCACGCCGCGGCGACGTCGGCGTCGCGCACGGAGCCGCCGGGCTGTACGACGTAGTGAACGCCGCTCATCGCGGCGCGGTCGATGTTGTCGCGAAACGGAATAAAGGCGTCGGACGCCATAGCGACTCCCGACATCCCGTCAAGCCAGGCGCGCCTCTCCTCCGCGGAGAGGCGAGTGGGAGGTTCGGTGAACGACGCGCGCCACATTTCGTCCTCCGCAGGCGAAAGGTCGTCGCGGACGAAGCCGTCTACAGCGTTGTCGCGCTCGGGTCGTCCGAGACCGTCGCGAAACGGAAGGGCGAGCGTCGCAGGATGCTGGCGCAGCCGCCAGATGTCGGCCTTGGCGCAGGCGAGCCGCGTGCAGTGGATTCGGGACTGCTGCCCTGCCCCATTGCCTATGACCTGCCCGTCGAGCGCAAGGCACATCGAGTTCGACTGGGTGTACTTGAGGGTGATGAGCGCGACCATCAGGTCGCGCCGGGCGGAGTCGGGGAGCTCCTGCTGAACCGTCGTTACGTTCGCGAGCTGCCCGCTCCAGCCCGCCTCGGAGTTGCGCCCCTGCTCCATGCGGACGCCGAACACCGTGCGGGCCTCGCGCTCCGGGGGCTCATAGGCAGGGTCGGCCTCGAGCATGCAGTAGCGCCCCCCCTGCTTCCTGGAGAGCATCTCGACCGCCTCATCGGAAAAGCCCGGAGCTATGACGCCGTCGGACACTTCGCGGCGGATCAGCCGCGCGGTCGACGCGTCGACCGGCTCGGAGAGCGCTATCCAGTCGCCGAACGACGATACGCGGTCAGCCCCTCGGGCGCGGGCGTAGGCCGTAGCAAGAGGCGAGAGGTCCAGGTCATCGACGAAGCAGGCCCGCGCGAGGTCGCCGCTCAAGGGCACGGCGACGGCGGCGCCGGCGGGGCTGACGTGCTTGAACGACGCTGCCGCAGGCAGGCCGGAGGCGGCGCCAAGCTCGCGGACGAGCTGCCACGAGTTCAGCGCGTCGAGCAGATTGATGAACCCCGGAGAGCCGTTGCGTACGCTAAAGGGCAGCGCGCCGTCCTCAACGAACGCTCTTGCCGGAGTCTGATGGGGATTCATGCCGTAACGAAGCGGCAACTCGGAGCTAGTCATAAGCCTCCTGCGGACTCGCCGCGCCGCCGGCGGACGCCCGGGTAGTCACGGAACAGTCAGTCGAGAGACGTCCCCTCGTCGATCGCCTCAAGGCCCTCCTTGACGGCCCGGAGGAATGCGCCCGCTTCGGCGCCATCGCAGACGCGGTGGTCGAACGTTAGGCAGAGGTTCATCATCGAACGGACCGCGATGGCGTCCCCGTCCACGACGACAGGACGCTTGACAATGGCCTCGGTGGTGAGAATCGCAGCCTGGGGGTGATTGATGATAGGCGCGGAGATCACTGATCCGAGGGCTCCGGTGTTGTTGAGCGTGAACGTGCCGTCCTGCACATCTCCGAGCTGCAGAGCGCCGGCGCGCGCCGCATTGACGAGCCGGTCTATCTCCACGGCCAGACCGGCGACGCCGAGCGCTCCCGCGTCGTGCAGAACAGGCACGATGAGCCCTTGCTCGGTAGCCGTGGCGACGCCAAGGTTCACCCGGCGGTTCAGGGTGATGTGGTCGCCGTCCCACCGGGCGTTCAGGCGAGAATGCTCCTGCAGAGCCGTTGCGACAACCCGCACGGCGAACGGCAGGTAGGTCAGCGGGACGCCGCGCTCACGCTGAAACTCCGACCTGTGAGCGGCGCGGGCCCGCACGAGCCCGGACACGTCGGCCTCGACCATCGACCACGCAGCGGGAATCTCGCGCGTCGACCGCGCCATATGCTCGGCGATAGTCCGGCGGATGGCGGTAAGCGGCAACGTCGAGGTCGTAGCGATAGCCGGAGCAGCAGCTGGCGGCGCTACGGCTGCAGCAGCATCGGGCTCCGGCGGGAGCGCCGCAGCAGGCGCCGGCGGCTCTACAGCTTGAGCCGCGTCCACCTCCAGCAGGGAATCCGCAGCAGGCGCTGACGGTTCTGCGACCTGAGCCGCATCGACCTCCGGCGGGAGCGCCGCAGCAGGCGCCGACGGCTCTACAGCTTGAGCCGCATCCACCCCCGGCGGGGAATCCGCAGCAGGCGCCGACGGCTCTACAGCTTGAGCCGCGTCCACCCCCGGCAGGAAATCCACAGCAGGCGCCGACGGTTCTACAGCTTGAGCCGCATCCACCGCCGGCAGGAAATCCACAGCAGGCGCCAACGGCAGGAGCGCCGCAGCGGGCGCCGGCGCGGAATCCACAGCAGGCGCCGGGGCGAGGGGATCGGCCGGAGCAGTGGCGCGCTCCGCCTCCCGCACCACGTCCTGCTTGGTGACGCGGCCCCCTGCGCCTGTCCCGGCGATGGCTGAAATCTCCAAACCATACTCCGCCGCGATCCTGGCCACGAGCGGCGACACTACATGGCTGCGGTCGGGCTCTGCAGCCCGCGCCTCCGCGCGAGTCGCCGCTTCAGCCAGGGCAGCCTCCTGCACAACGTCGGGCCTGCCCTCCCCGCCCTCGCCGGAGCCGGTGGGGCCAACGCTGCGGTTCGCGCTGATGAACTCGAAACTCCTCCCGTGGGGCGGCGCAGGCGGCTCGGCGACGACCTGCGGCTCAGCGCCAGACGGCTCGGCGGCGACCGACGACTCAGCGCCAGGCCCCTCGGTGGCGACCGGCGGCTCAACGCCAGACGGCTCAGCGACGACCGGCGGCTCAGCGACGGCAGGCGGCTCGGACGCAACAGGCGGCTCGCCGTCGACGTCCATCTCGCAGATGGGCTGCCCCATCGGCACAGTGTCGCCCTCGGAGACCAGCGCACGGAGGAACACGCCTGCGTAGGGAGACGGCGCCTCCATGCTCACCTTGTCGGTGACTATCTCGACCAGGGGATCGTAGCGCTCGACCCGCTGACCGGGCTGCACCAGCCACCTGCCGATAACTCCCTCGGTGACTGACTCCCCTACATGCGGTAGCTCGACGATGGTGGCCATGACTAATACGCGAGCAGCTCCCGGAGCCTGGCGGCTATCTTGTCGGCGGTCGGCATATAGACGGCCTCGAGGGTCGGCGCGAACGGCATCGCAGGTATCTCCGGGCCTGCGCACCGCATAACCGGAGCGTCGAGACTGTCGAACGCGTTCTCGGCGATGAGCGCGCTGACCTCCGCCCCGACGCTTACGGCGGCGTTGTCCTCGTGCACGACGAGCGCGCGGCTGGTCTTCTGCACCGAGGCCACGACGGCCTCGGCGTCGATAGGCCGCACCGAGCGAAGATCGACGACCTCGACGCTCGCGCCCTCCTCCGCAAGCATTTCAGCAGCTTGCAGCGAGTAATGGAGCGTCAGGCCGTAGGTGACGATCGTGGCGTCGGAGCCTTCGCGCTTCACATCGGCGCTGCCGATGGGGACGACGTAGTCCTCCTCCGGAACTTCGCCGCGCACGGAGCGGTAGGTGCGCTTGTGCTCGAGCACGATAACGGGGTCGTCGTCGCGGATGGCCGCCTTCAGCAGCCCTTTGGCGTCGTACGGCGTGGCCGGAGTAACGACTTTCAGCCCGGGCGTGTGAGCGAAGTACGCCTCGACGTTCTGCGAGTGGTACAGCCCGCCCCGCACATGCCCGCCGTAGGGAGAGCGCACCACCATAGGCACGTGTACTTTGCCCTTGGAGCCGTAGCGGATGCGAGCCGCCTCGCCGATGATCTGGTTGACCGCAGGCCAGATGAAGTCGGCGAATTGCATCTCCGCAATGGGGCGCATTCCGCCCATCGCAGCGCCGACTGCGACCCCCGCGATCGAGGCCTCGGCCAGCGGAGTGTCGAGCACGCGTTGCTCGCCGAACTCTTCGATGAAGCCCTTGGTGGCGAGGAAGACGCCGCCGCGGCGGCCCACGTCCTCGCCCATAACGAACACAGCAGGGTCGCGGCGCATCTCCTCGAGCATAGCCTCGCGAACTGCTTCGATGACGTTGAGCGTAGCCATCACGCGCCGCCCCCGGTGACATGCTCGTGCGCGTCGGAGGGGTCGGGGAAGGGCGCAGCCTCGGCCGCGTCCGTCGCGGCGTTCACCTCGTCGCGCGCGGCCTTGCGGAGCTCCTCGTCCCGCGCGTCGGCGAGCGCGCCGAGCCTGGTCAGCTGCCTGCGAAGCCTTTCGAGAGGGTCGCGCTTTCGCGCCTGCTCGATTTCGCCGCGGTCGCGGTAGACGGAGTCGTCGTCGTCGCTGGTGTGAGGGAGAAAGCGCTCGACATCGAACTCCACGAGGCTTGGCCCGCCCCCGGAAGCGGCGCGGCGCACAGCCTGGACGGCGGCGGCGTAGGAGGCGGCGACGTCCGTGCCGTCGACGGTTACGCCAGGCATGGCGTAACCCGCAGCGCGGGACGCGACGCGCTCGATAGCCATCTGACGCGCCTGCGGCACGGAGATTGCGTACTTGTTGTTCTCCACAAAGAAAACGACGGGAAGCTCGTGCACGGAGGCGAAGTTCATAGCTTCGTGCGCCTCGCCCTGGCTCGTAGCGCCGTCTCCGAAGAAGCAGGCGACAACGCTGTTGTCGCCGCGCATCCTCGACGCGAGCGCCCACCCGACCGCCTGGGGAATGTTGGTTCCGATGACGTTCGAGGGGTTGATGAACTTCAGTTCGGGGGCGGCGCCGTGCTGCGGGAACTGCCGCGCGCCGGAGAGCGGCTCGCCGTCTTTCGCGAGGAAACCCCGCAACGCTTGCTCGGGCGTGAGGCCAAGGGATGTGGTTACAGCGAGATTCCGGTAGTAGGTGAAGCAGAAGAAATCTTCGGCGTGCCTGCGGAGCGCCCACACGGCTGCCAATTGGCACGCCTCATGGCCCTGGCAGGACGCCACAATGGCCGCCTTGCCCTGCCGATTCATCATCCATACCCGCTCGTCGAGCGCGCGTACGAGCAGCATCGACGCGTAGATGTCGAGAAAGTCCTCGGGCGTGAGGGCGTCGCGCGGGTCCGGCAGCGAAGTTGCAGTATTCATAGCGGCCACAAATCATTATCGATTATCGGGCAGCCGCGCGCTCGGCGCCAGTGGCGCCGGGGGCGGACTGTCGCAGCCTTCGCGCATCGCGCAAGTTTTTACGCACAGATAGGCCCTCTCCCCTTCCGCGCCACGCCAGGGAGGCTGAGAGCGCGCGCACTCTCCAAGCAGCGCGCCAGCGCCGACTTCCCTCCCCCGCCGCTATCGCCTATCCCCTCCGGCGCCCTCCGCAGCGTCCGGCAGCCCCGCGACGGCTACAATGACCCTCCTGAGAAATTCGGAATACGGGAGGCGGGCGGACTTGGGCCAGGAGCGCGACGTACTGGTGCGGTTCCACGAGATCGGGCTGAAGGGCAAGAACCAGCCGATGTTCGTGAGGCAGCTCGTCGCCAACCTCGAACGGGCGACGGCGGGGCTTGGCGTCGAACGAGTCTGGTCGACCCGCATGCTGATCCGAATGCGGCTCGCCCCCGGCGCCGACTGGGATGCAGTGCGGCGCCGGACGCAGCAGGTGTTCGGCGCCGTGAAAGTAAGCCTGGCCCAGCGCGTCGAGCCCGACTACGGCGCAATCTCTCAGCGCGTCGCCGAACTCGCCGCGTCGCGCTCGTTCGCCAGCTTCCGCATATCGGCCAACCGCGCCTGGAAGGGCTTCCCCCTGACGTCCCAGCAGCTCAACGTGCGGCTCGGCGATGAGGTGCGGCTGGCCGCCGGCGCGACGGTGGACCTGACTCGCCCCGAACTCGACTTCCGCGTCGAGGTGCAGCGCGACGACGCCTTCGTCTACGCCGACGACTTCCCCGGCGCAGGCGGGCTGCCCGTGGGAGCGTCGGGCAAAGTCGCCGTGTTGATGTCGGGCGGCATCGACTCGCCGGTAGCCGCGTGGCGAATGATGCGGCGGGGGTGCCGGGCCGTGCTCATCCACTTTCACGCGTTCCCGCTCGTGGAGGGGCGCTCGCGCGACAAGGCGAAGGAGCTCGCGGAACGTCTCAACGATTGGCAATTCGACACGCGGCTGCGCCTCGTGCCGTTCGCCGATGTGCAGCGGGCGATCATCCTCGAAGTGCCCGGGCCGCTGCGCGTAGTCGCCTACCGGCGATTTATGGCGCGCATCGCAGAAGCGATAGCCCGCAACGAGGGCGCCCGCGCGCTCGTAACCGGCGAGAGCGTCGGCCAGGTCGGCTCCCAGACGCTACGCAACATCGCAACCGTCGACCAAGTCGTGTCGATGCCGGTGCTCCGCCCCCTTATCGGGATGGACAAGCAGGAGATCATCGACCAGGCCCGCGCCATCGGCACGTTCGAGACGTCGGTGCAGCCCGACGAGGACTGCTGCACGCTGTTCGTTCCGCGCTCGGCGTCGACCGCGGTGCAGCCGTGGGAGATCGCCGCTCAGGAGACGAACCTCGACATCGACGCGCTCGTGCGCGAGGCCGTCTCCCGCACGGAAACGTTCGAGCAGCATGCGCCGGACGCGAAGCGAACCCCGTCGGCGTAACCGTTCAGCGTTATGCGCAGGGCTTGGGGAGCGAGCCTCTCCAACCTTCAGGGCGCGTCGCGGCGCGTTCAGGGCGCATTGCGGGCGAGCCGTCGCTCGTCGATTGACGCGCTCGGCGAGGCCTGATAGAAGCAGGCGCATTAGCCGGCGCCGACTATGGAGGTTCCTCTATGTCACGTGAGCTCGACGAAATCAAGCGCGAGGTAGCCATCGCGAACCGGGTGCTGGCCGAGATGGGCCTCGCCACCCACATCCTTGCATCCCTCGGGCACGCGAGCCTGCGCGTGCCGAACCAGCCCAACCTGTTCATCGTGAAGGGACGAGGCTATGCGACCGACGCCCTCCACGTCGCCCGGCCCGAGGACATGATCGTCGTGGACGTCGACGGCAATTTCGTGGACGGCCCCAAGGGCACGTCCCAGTGCTACGAAGTGAAGATGCACTCGTGCATCTACCGGGAGCGTCCGGATGTGATGTCGATAGTGCACACGCATCCGCGGTACACGAACGTCCTCGGCTTGAACGGAGTGAGGCTCAAGCCCCTGTCGAACGAAGGCCATCAGCTCGTGCGCAACGAGATTCCCGTCTTTCCTCACTCCAAGCTCATCATTACCGAGGAGGATGGGATGCAGGTGGTGAGCGCCATGGGCGCCAGCGACGTCATGCTGCTGCGCGGGCATGGTGCCATAACGGCCGGCCGCAATCTCGAGGCTTCAGTGATGAATATGCTGCACCTCGAGGAGCAGTCGCGCCTCAACTGGATCGCCCTGTCGGCGTTCGGGCCCGACTACCAGGGGATACCCGATGAGAGCATGGACGAGTTCGCAACAGGCCAGGCCGCGATGCGCCAGGCCCCGCACCTTGCCGGCCCTCTCGCCAATATGCCTCCGGTCACCGTCGGCGGCGTGTGGAAGTACTACACGGATCTGGTGAGCCAGGACTTGTAAAAGCGCGGGCTGCGGCAGCGAGCGCTCTCCCGGCAGCGCCGACGCCCAGGCTGACTACGGCGATTGCAAGAGGTCGCTCGACGCCGCCCCGCATAAGCGGGAGCCTCGCATATACTCTCCCGCTATGGACAACCGCATCCGTCTGGAAGCAGGCGACGACGGCGTCGCCACCATCACACTCGACCGGCCCGGGCAGCACAACGCTATCGATTTCGATATGTGGCGCGGCCTGGGAGCGGTTGCGGCCCAGCTGGCCGGCGACGACGCGGTGAAAGTAGTCGTGCTGCGAGGCGCCGGAGAGCGGGCCTTCTCCGCAGGCGCCGACATCAAGGACTTCCCTGCTCACCGCAGCTCCAGCGCGCTCGCCGTGGAGTACGCCGCCGCATTCGAGGGAGCGCTCGACGCCATCGAACAACTGCCGCAACCAACCATCTCGATGATCCGGGGCATCTGCGTCGGCGGAGGTTGCGAACTGTCGATGGCGACTGACCTTCGCATCGCGGCGACGGGCAGCGTGTTCGCTGTGCCCGTCGCCAAAATTGGAGTGCTCGTAGGCTACAACGAGATGCGCCGGCTCGTGCGGCTCGTCGGGCCCGGCCACGCCGCCAATCTGCTGCTGACCGCCCGGAGCATCGACGAGCAGGAGGCGCTGCGCATCGGACTCATCACCGAGGTCGCCCCCGCAGAGGAGCTCGCCGACCGCACGTACGCGCTCGCCCGCGCGATGGCGTCGTACGCGCCCCTCACACAGTCCGGGCACAAGCGAATAATGCGGACGGCGCTGGCAGACCCGGGACTCGCCAACCTCTCCGATGAGGACCGCCGGTTCCCTCTGTCGATATTCGACACCGACGACGGCATGGAAGGCTACCGCGCGTTCGTCGAGAAGCGTCCGCCGCGCTTCACAGGGAGGTAGCCCGTGGCCGCGATGCCTCTGGAGGGCGTAACCGTCGTCGACTGCACCCAGGTGATGGCGGGGCCGTACTGCACGCTGCTCCTGGCCGATATGGGCGCCGACGTCATCAAAATCGAGAAGCCCGGCGGCGACGACTCCCGCCGGATGGGCCCGCCCTTCATCAACGGCGAGTCCGCCGCCTTCCTGGGCGTGAACCGCAACAAGCGCAGCGTTGCGCTCGATTTCAGGCGCGGCGTCGACCGCGCGGTGTTCAGGAAGCTCGCGCGCCAGGCGGACATCGTGGCCGAGAACTTCAGGCCCGGCGCGATGGACCGTCTGGGGCTTGGGCCGGAAGAGCTGCGGCGGGAGCATCCGGAGCTGATCTACGTCTCGGTGTCCGGGTTCGGGCAGACAGGCCCGTACCGCGAGCGTCCGGGTTACGACCTCGTGGCGCAGGGAATGTCGGGAATGATGAGCGTGACGGGCTACCCGGATTCGCCGCCGGTGAAGGTGAGCGTGCCGCTTGCCGACCTGAGCGCGGGAATGTTCGCAGCCTACGGGGCGCTGTCGGCCTACATCCATCGCCTGAAGACGGGCGAGGGACAGGTGGTGGACACGTCCCTGCTCGAATCGGCAATTGCGCTGACTGTGTGGGAAGCAGCGGAGCTGTGGGGGTCTGGCGAGACGCCGCGCCCCCGGGGCTCCGCTCACCGGCTGGTCGCGCCCTATCAGGCCATCGAGAGCGCCGACGGCTACTTCAACCTCGGCGTGGCCAACCAGGCCAACTTCGAGCGGCTATGCGCGGCTATCGAGCGCCCCGATCTGCTCGAAGACGAGCGGTTTGCAGCCAACCCCGACCGCGTGACGCATTACGAGGAGTTGGCCGAGACTATCCAGTCCACAACGCGCGAAAAGACCTCCTCCGAATGGCTCGACCTATTCGAGCGCGCCGGCGTTCCGGCAGGCCCCATCTACGATATGGCTGAGGTGTTCCGCGACGAGCACGTGCTCGCCCGAGGCATGGTGGAGGAGCTCGAACACCCCGTCGCAGGCCGCATTCGCCACCTGGGCATTCCGGTGAAGCTCTCGGCCACGCCGGGAGCAGTGCGGCTTCCGGCCCCGACGCTGGGTCAGCACACCGCAAGCGTTCTGCGGGAGTACGGCATCCCCGAAGAGGAGATCGCAGCCGTTGTGGGCGGGGCATAAGGCGAGAGCGGGGCGAGGAACGCGGAGATTGCGCTCAGCGCCGACGGCGCAGCCCGGCGCGCTAGCCCTCCTCGACCATCTGAACGATCTGAACAAGGTTGCCGCAGGTGTCGTCGAAGACGGCCACCATAACCGGGCCCGCCTGCACCGGCGTCACGGTGAACGCGACGCCTAACTCCTTCAGGCGCTCGTACTCCGCCTGCACGTCATCGACCTCGAACATGTGGCACGGTAGCCCCTGCTCGACGAGCGCCTGCTGGTAGGCCTGTGCGGCCGGGTTGTCGTTGGGCTCCAGCAGCAGCTCGACTCCGTCCGGCGCCTCCGGCGAGACAACGGTCAGCCACTTGAACTGGCCAACGGGGATGTCGTTCTTCTTCACGAAGCCCAGCACGTTGGTATAGAAGGCGAGCGCCTTCTCCTGGTCGTCCACGTGGAGGCCGGTAACTGTAATCCTCATTCGGGGCTCCTCTCGCTGACTCTTAGTATGGCTCCCAAGGAGCAATGGGGAAGTCTATCACCTCTCCGGCTCCTCTCAGCTCCGGGCGCGCGGCTTACCGCGCTTTGCTATGCTAGGCTCGCTTGGACGCATCACAAGCAGGAGTAGTTTTCATGACCACTGAGTCTCGCGTAGTCGGTATGCCGGTGCCGCGCGTCGATGGACGCGACAAGGTGACCGGAGAGGCGGATTACGGCGCGGACGTCGATGTGCCGGGCACGCTCTGGGCCAAGACCGTCCGCAGCCCCTACCCTCACGCCCGCATCGTGTCTATCGACGCGTCGGCGGCCAAAGACCTGCCGGGCGTGCATGCCGTGCTGACGGGAGCGGATTTGCCGGCGAATATGCGCTGGGGACGGCGCATCGTCGATGTGCCCGTCCTTGCGCAGGGGGAAGTGCGGTTCGTTGGAGAGCAGGTCGCCGCCGTCGTCGCCGACGACGAGGAGATCGCGCAGCGCGCCGTGAACCTGGTGGAAGTCGAGTACGAGGAGTTGCCCGCTGTCACCGACCCGGAAGAGGCGATGAAGAACGAGCTGCTCGTCAACCCCGACATGCACACGTTCAAGGGGCTGCTCTACGAAGTCCCCGGGCCTACGAACATCGTAGTCCACTGGGAGTGGAAGAACGGCGACGTCGAAGCAGGAATGCGCGAGGCTGAAGTCGTCGTCGAGAACACGTTCACCACGCCGTCCCAGCACCAGACGTATATGGAGGCGCACAACGCCACGGTGCAGGTGCGCCCCGACGGCTCAGCGGAGGTGTGGACGCCCGGAAAGGCGCCCTACGCGGTGCGCGCCCAGATTTCGGGGCCGCTCGGGGTTGAGCCGGAGAGCATCGTGTTCCACCCCGTAACGATCGGCGGGGACTTCGGCGGGAAAGGCTCGCCGATGAACGTCGCGCTCGGCTACCTGCTGTCGAAGGCAGTCGGCGGAAGGCCCGTGCGAATGGTGTTCGACTACAGCGAGGAGTTCATGGCCGCGAACCCGCGCCACTACTCCGTGATCCGGATGCGCACGGGCGTTACGCGGAGCGGCGCGATAATCGCCCACGATGTGAGCATCGTGTTCGACAGCGGCGCCTGCGCGGGGTTCAAGCCGGCGGGCCATCTTGGCGGCGCCAAGGCGGCGGGCGGCCCCTACCGCGCGAAGAGCGCCCGCGTCGTCGAGGATATGGTGTACACGCACAACACCCCTTGCGGGCATATGCGCGGGCCGGGCGAGCCGCAGGCCGTCTTCGCGCTGGAGTCCCACATCGACGAAGTAGCGAAGGCCATCGGGATGGACCCGGTCGACTTCCGGCTGATGAACCTCGTGGAAGACGGCGAGCCGACGGCGCTCGGCGACGTGTTCGTGGAGAACCGCGCCGCGGCGGCACTGCGCGCCGCGCTCGAGGCTTCGGGATACTCGTCGCCCAAGAGCGCCGGCGTAGGGCGCGGCGTCTCGGTCGGCGAGCGCCCGCCGGGCGGCGGCCGTATCAACTCGCAAGTCTCGCTCGAGGCGGACGGCTCGGTAGTGGTTACGACGCCGCTCTTCGAGCAGGGTGCCGGAGCTTACACTGTCCTGCAGCAGGTCGTGGCGGAAGATATGGGTCTGCCGGCGGACGGCGTGCGCATTGTCGTAGCGGACACCGGCCTGTTCGATATGGACCAGGGCGTGGGCGGGAGCCGCGTTACGAACCTGGGCACGATAGCCGCGCATGATGCGGTGGAACAGGCGCAGGGAGAGCTCTTCAAGCTTGCGGCTGAGCTGCAGAACTGGCCGGAGGAGCAGCTCGCAATTCAGGGAACGATGCTCGTGCGGACGGACACCGGGGAGTCGCAGCCCTGGAGCAGCCTCATCGCCCGGGTCGGCCAGCCGGTTGTCGGCAGGGCGTCGGCCTCGGGCGGCTACGAGAATCCGGTGACGGGGTACTGCGCGCAGGTCGCCGAAGTGGAAGTCGACGGAGAGACCGGGCAGATTACGCTCACCCGCCTCACCACGGCGCACGATACAGGAACGATCATCAACCCCATAGGCCATCAGGGGCAGATCAACGGCGGCGCGATTATGGGCGTGGGGTTCGGGCTGCAGGAGGAGCTTGTGCGCGAGGGAGGGTTCGTTTCGACGCTCTCGTTCGCCGATTACAAGATCCCCAACATTGCGGACATTCCGGAACTGACGACTGTGGTGCTCGACGAGCCCGGCAAGGGCGTGGGGCCGTACAACATCAAGGCAATTGGCGAAAGCCCCAATGCGCCGACCGCCGCCGCCATCGCCAACGCCATCGCCGACGCCGCCGGGGCGCGCATCCGCGACCTGCCGGCGACGGCCGAGAAGCTTTACACCGCGCTGCGAGGAGCCGAGTAGGCGACGCCCAGGGAGGACTCGATGAAGCCGATAAGCGAGGTCGCGCGAAACCTGGGACTCCCCCCAAAGCACCTCATGCCGTTCGGCGACAACAAGGCCAAGGTGTCGCTGGAGGCGGTGCAGTCCCAGCACCGAGGCAAGCTGGTCGTCGTGACCAGCGTAAACCCGACGCCCGCAGGCGAAGGGAAGACCACCACGACGATCGGCCTTACGCAGGGGCTCAACCACATCGGCAAGAAGGCCGTGGCCACCGTGCGGCAGCCGTCGCTCGGCCCCATCTTCGGCATCAAGGGCGGCGGCTCCGGAGGCGGCAAGTCCTGCGTCATCCCCGAGGACGAGATCAACATTCACTTCACCGGGGATATGCACGCAGTGGCGGCGGCGCACAACCTGCTCGCCGCCATCGCCGACAACGCTGTTCAGCGCGGACTCGCCCCCGACACCGCCCCGGAAGACATCACCTGGCGCCGCGTCGTCGACATCGAAGACCGCGCGCTTCGCAGCATCGTCACCGGCCTCGGCGGCTCGCCCAACGCGCCCCTGCGCGAAACGGGGTTCGACATCGTGGCGGCGTCCGAAATTATGGCCGTCCTGGCGCTCGCCTCCGACCTCGCAGACCTCCGCCGCCGCCTCGGACAGGTCACGATTGCGACGAGCAAGACGGGCCGGCGCGTAACGGCTGAGGACGTCGGCGCCGTCGGATCGCTTATGGCGCTCCTGCGCCACGCCGTGCTGCCGAACCTTGTGCAAACGACGGAAGGCTACCCCGCGTTCGTTCACGCCGGGCCGTTCGGCAACATCGCGCACGGCTGCAGCTCAGTCATCGCCGACCGCCTCGCGCTCGGCTACGCCGACTATGTGATTACCGAGGCGGGCTTCGGCGCCGACCTGGGGTTCGAGAAGTTCATGCACATCAAGTGCCGCACAAGCGGGCTGCGTCCTCATGCGGCGGTGCTGGTCGCCACCGTTCGAGCGCTCAAATCCCATGGCGGCGTCCCCGCGTCCGCTCTCCACCACCCCGACGCGTTCGCCGTGCGCATCGGAGCGGACAACTTCCTGCACATGATCCACGTAGTGAAGTCGTTCGGGCTTCCGGTAGTGGCGGCCATCAACAGCTTCCCCACCGACACGCCGGAAGAGGTTGTGATCATGCAGCACCTCGCGATCGAGGCGGGAGCAGCCGCGGCGGTCACGTGCACAGGGTTCGCCGAGGGCGGCGCCGGAGCGGCGAACCTCGCCGAGGCGGTCGTGCGCGCAGTCGACGGGCCTGCGCCGCGCATCAACTACCTCTACCCGCTCAACGCCCCGATACGGGAGAAGGTGCGGGCGCTGGCTACGAACGTCTACAACGCCGCGGACGTGCGCTGGAGCCCGGAGGCGGGCCGGCGCGCCGATCGCTTCGAACAGCAGGGGCTCAGCGAGCTGCCGGTGTGCATGGCGAAGACCCACGCCTCGCTCTCGCACGACCCCAGCCTCAAGAACCGGCCCTCCGGCTACACGTTCGAAGTGTCGGACATCCGCGCGTCGACGGGCGCCGGGTTCGTATATCCCATAGCAGGATCGATTCTGACGATGCCGGGGCTGCCCAAGACTCCGCGCGCGCTCGACGTGGACGACAAGGGCAACCTCATAGGCTTCTGACGAGGCCTCCGCGCGGCGGCGAGCAGGTTTTTCAGCGCAGCGACGCGCCCGGCGCCGTCGGTAGTCACGCCATGCCGCTTAGCCGGCGGCTTTGGCGCGGGCGCGGTTGACGCGGTAGCGCTCGTCGGGGTCGAGGATGCGCTTGCGCATACGGACGCCCTTGGGCGTAACCTCGACGAGTTCGTCTTCGTTGATGAAGCCCAGCGCCTCCTCGAGGCTGAACTTCACCGGAGGCGCAAGGCGCTCGACGATCTCCTGGGTGGCGGAGCGCATATTGGTCATCTTGCGCTCCTTGCAGACGTTCAGATCCATATCGCGCTCGCGGTTGTGGCGCCCGACGATCATCCCCTGATAGACCGGCGTCTGGGGATCCACGAATGTTTCGCCGCGCTCCTGGGCGTTCTGCAGGCCGTAGGTGACGGCGACTCCCGATTCGGCGGCGACGACGGCGCCTGCGCGGGCCGGCTTTACCGCGCCTGCGACCGGCTCCATGCCGATGAGTTCGGCGCTGAGCTGCCCGTTCCCTCGGGTGGCCCGCAGAAAGAAGCTCTGAAAGCCGATCAGCCCTCTTGTCGGAAGCCGGTACTGCATCCGCACGTTGCCTGAACCGTCGCTCTGCATATCGACCATCTGCGCCAGCCGCGACGACAACTCCTCGGCGACCGGGCCGATGTAGTCGTCGCGCGTCTCGAGGAAGAGGGCCTCGTAAGGCTCGCAAATCTCTCCGTCGATAACGCGGGTCACTGCTTCGGGGCGCGAGACCTGGAACTCGATTCCCTCGCGCCGCATCTTTTCGATCAGCACGGAGAGATGCAGTTCGCCGCGGCCGCTCACGAGAAATTCGTCGGCGCTGTCGGTGCGCTCGACGCGGAGCGCGACGTTCGTTTGCAGTTCGCGCTGCAGGCGGTCCCACAGCATTCGGGACGTCGCGTACTGGCCTTCGCGACCTGCAAACGGCGAGGTGTTGACGCTGAAGGTCATACGCACCGTCGGCTCCTCGACCTGCATACGTTCCAGGGGATCGGGCGCCTCGATCGAAGCCACTGTGTCGCCGATGCGCACGTCGCGCAGGCCGGAGAGGGCGACGATCTCGCCGGCGGAGGCTGATTCGATTTCGCGCCTGGCAAGGTCGCGGAAGGTGAACAGGCGCTCCACCCGGTAGGCGGGAGGCGAATCGTCCCCGCTCAACAGCAGCGCCTGCTCGCCCTTGACGATGCGTCCCCGTGAAAGCCTGCCGACGGCGATTTGCCCCAGATGGTTGTCGTAGTCGAGGGCGGCCACCAGCATCCGGAATGGAGCGTCAGGATCTGCTACGGGCGGCGGGACGCGCTCGACGATCGCGTCGAACAGCGGGGCCATATCGCGCGGAGGGTCCGCCAGGTCGTTCAGGGCGTAATGGTTGCGGGCGGACGCGTAGAGCACCGGGAAGTCGAGCTGGTCGGGGTCGGTGGCGAGTTCGAGGAAGAGATCCTGGACAGCGGAGAGAACGCCGACGGGGTCGGCGGCGGGGCGGTCGATTTTGTTGATGACGAGCACCGGCCTCAAGCCCTGCTGAAGCGCTATGCGCAGGACGTAGCGCGTCTGTGGCATAGGCCCTTCGACGGCGTCGACGACGAGCAGGCAGCCGTCCGCCATATTGACGACGCGTTCGACCTCGCCGCTGAAGTCGGCATGGCCCGGCGTGTCGATGATGTTGACGGTAACGTCGCCGTATTTGATGCCGGTGTTCTTGGCGAGAATGGTTATGCCGCGCTCGCGCTCCTGCGGATCGGAGTCCATGATGAGGTCGGGGGCCTGCTGATCGGGGCGGAAGACGCGGCTGTACCGCAACATAGCGTCGACGAGGCTCGTCTTCCCGTGGTCGACGTGCGCGACGATGGCGATGTTGCGGAGGTTTACCTGGGGCGATTCAGTCATGGGCATGTAGAAGGCGTGCGGCGCCTGGGGTTGGTCAAGCTCGTGAGAGTAGTGGCGTCCCCGGGGAGACTCGAACTCCCGCCCCCGGCTCCGGAGGCCGGTGCTCTATCCACTGAGCTACGGGGACTTATGCGTAGTATAGCCGAGGGCGCGCGTCCGGGCATCCATCCGTTCGTCTCGGCAGCTGTTCAGCGTTCATCATGCGCCGCCGGCGGAGCCATTCCCGGGGACGCTTCCCTCGCCTCAGGGAGCACAGGGAGAGCGGCGGCGCCTCCACGCTCTCGCAAAATTCGGCAAGACTTTGCATCGGGCATCCCTGTGCGCGCTGCGAGTCGAAGAGTGAAAATAGGGAGAGTCGGGGAGTCGTGAAAACGCCTGCAAGCGCACAAAAAGCACTTGACACTCGAAAACGCCTATCCCTATGATACTCGCTGTGTAGGGGACTCGATGGTGGTCGGCTCCGGTGTCACGGGAGCTACCCCCAAGGCGACCACGTCGGACGATTTTGGAAAGGGGGTTCGATGAACCGCTTCTTCACCGCCAAGAATATGGCCCTTGTGCTCCTCGTGACGACAACTGCACTGGTGGCTGCCGCGTGCACGGGCCCTGCCGGTCCTGCCGGCCCTGCCGGCCCTGCCGGGGCCGACGGCGCTACCGGCGCTAACGGCCCTGCCGGCCCCGCCGGCCCCGCCGGTCCTGCTGGAGCGCGCGGCCCTGAAGGTCCTGCCGGCCCTCCCGGCGCCGCTGGCGCAGACGGGGCTCCCGGCGCTGACGGCGCCCCCGGCCCCGCTGGTCCTACGGGACGCGTCGGGCCTTCCGGCTCTGTTGGCCCCGCTGGCCCTGCCGGCCCTGCGGGTCTTACCGGCCCTGCCGGCGCTGCTGGCGCGCCTGGCGCCCCCGGAGCTCCCGGCGACCCATCGTTCAGCGCAATCGCCCTGAGCCCCAACCTTGTGGGCCCCGGCATTCCGGTCACCGTCAGCGCTGTGCTCACCGGCTTTGAGGGCGGCGAGCAGGTAAGCCTGACCCTGCTGTTCGCAGACGGCTCATCGCTCTCGCTCGCATCCGTCCCCGCGAACTCAGGCGGGATGGCCTCCGTCGATCTGATGCACGAAGCAGGCCTGGAGTCGGGTCTCTACTCCGTGCAAGCAGCGGGAAGCAACGGTGGCAAAGCCAGCGCTGCGCTTCACGTCAAGTAACGCGCGACAAGGCATAACGCAAGCTCGTTGGAAGCCCTGGGCAATTGCCCAGGGCTTCTTTTCGGGCGCGCGCCTCTCTTCTCCTATCGCCCTATCGCCAAGCCTCGTGCGCCTTCCGCCCTTCCTTCCCGCGACCCGGCCCAAGCCTCGCGATCGGCCAAAGCGTCCTGACGTTTCTGCGCGGGCTCACGGGCAAAGGCGGCTTGCGCGACCAGCGCGGAAGTCTCCCGCAGCGAGCAGAGCGCCGACCGCGCAACGGCTTCCGGCGCGTCCGTCGCAGCGCTCCCCCTTCCCGGAGCGACTGCGTCAGCCTTCAGGAGCCGCCTGCTTCTCCCCTCCCCTCCCCTGCCCTGGTTTCTCTGTACAGCCCTGCACGGGCCCTTGCAAACGCAAAGCGGACGGAGCGCGCTGCCCCGCGGAACAGCGGCTGATCTCGTCAGATGTTGCTGCGCTCCCCAATTCTCTTGAGGAGGCGAACGAGGCAGTTCGAGGCGCGACCCTTGAGTAGAACGGAACAGGCCGTGAAGCAGGCCGCCGGCTCCGCGCGCGGGGTTACCCGGACGGGTTGTCGTCCGTGTTGTGGGGAGCGATGCGCGTAACATGGACTCGCTTGACGCGGCGGCCCACTGTGGAGACCACCTGCATCCGCAGCCCGGCCTCCTCCACGATATCGCCAGCCGAGAGGAGCTCGCCGCGCCGGCTGAACATCAGCCCTCCAACGGTGTCGAAGCCTTCTGCGACGACCGCGACGCTGAACTTCGCGTTCAAGTCCTCCACCGGCATCCGCGCGTCAATCTGCGCCTCGTCCTCGGTCAACCACTCGATGTTCGATTGGCTCCTGTCGAACTCGTCCTCGATCTCGCCGACTATCTCTTCGATCAAGTCCTCGACAGTAACGATGCCGGCGACGCCTCCGTACTCGTCGACGACCACGGCCATATGTATGCGTCGGTCCTTGAACTCGGCAAGCATCTCGTGGACGCGTTTGCTTTCAGGGACGAAGAACGCCGGCCTCACCAGGTCTTCCAGCGACGGCTTGACGTCGCTGTTGGTAGTGGCGGCGAGGAGATCGCGGCTGTAGAGGATGCCGACGATGTTTTCGGGATTGTGGTCGTAGACCGGCAGGCGCGTATGTCCGCTATCGAGGATGCGCGCCGCCGCGCGATCGACCGGCGTCTCGAGCCCAACGCTCACCACGTCCACGCGGGGCACCATCACCTCGCGCACAGGGGTCTGGTCGAGGTTCAGAATGGCGTGGATCATCTCGCGCTCGTGGCGCTCCAGAGGCTCCTCGGCGATCTCCTCCTCGACGCCGGGGCCTTCGTCGGCTGTGTTCGCATGCCCGTTAGGGCCCTGGTCGTACTCCTCAGCGCCCGCAAGACGGAGCCCCGACCGGGAGAACCGCCGCACGGGAAGCAGCGGCCAGAGCATCGCCTGGGCGATCGTTCCGAAAGTTACGAGGCTCTGGGTGGGGAGACGCTGTGCTATGTGCTGGGCGACCGGGGCGAGCAGGAGGAGCACCACCCACAGCGCGCCAAGCAGCGCCAGCACCCCTGCCCAGTGCAAGTCAGGGAGGCGAGTGATGAGCGCAAGCGCCGACGCCGACGCCGACCCGGCGCTGAGGAGCAGCAACAGGGCGATAAGACCTTCATACGCATGGCGCTCGGTGCGCAATCGCCTCACGGCAGCCTCGCGCACTCCACGGTCGGCGAGCGAGTCTCTCACTACAGAACGGCGCAACAAGGGCAAGGCCGCCGAGGCGGCGTGCAGGCCGAGAAAGCCCAGCACTGAAACTGCAAGAAGGAACGCTAGCGCCGTACTGCCGCTATCCAAGGGAAGCCCCCCCCTCGCTTGCCGCGACGGCCCTGCGGGCGGCTGCCCGCATAGGCCTCGCGGGCACGCCGGCCACCCTTTCGCCGGGCGGCACATCGCGGTTCACCACGGCGCCCGCGGCAGTCGCCGCGTGATCGCCCACCTTCACGGGAGCGATCAGCAGGCTGTCGCTGCCGATGAACGCGTAGTCGCCGATTTCGGTTATATGCTTGGCGGCGCCGTCATAGTTGCACGTAACGACGCCGGCGCCGATGTTTGCGCCGGCGCCCACATCCGCGTCGCCGACGTAGCTGAAGTGCCCGACATGCGCGCCCGTCCCAATGCGGCTGGCCTTGATCTCCGCGTGCGACCCTACGTAGGCGTCGTCCTCCAGAAACGAACCCGGGCGGATATGGGAGTAGGGCCCCACATTGACGCCTCTTCCCAGACGCGCCCCTTCCACTACGGCCTCGTTGATCCGGCAGCCCGGGCCTACGCGGGAGTCGCTCACCTGAGCGTTCGGCCCCAGCACGGAGCCCGAGGCGATGCGCGAGCGCCCGCGGACGGCGGTGTTCGGATGTATCGTCACATCAGGCTCGAACTCCGCCGCCGCTTCGAGATAGGTCGTCGGGGGATCGATAAGCGTAACTCCTCGCGCCATGGCGTCCTTGCGCAGCCGCGTCTGCGCCGCCGCCTCGACGCGCGAGAGGTCTTCGCGGGTGTTCACGCTCAGCGCCTCGTCGGGGTCGTCTGTAACGCAGGCTTCGACGCGCCTGCCGTCGGCCACGGCCCGCGCCACAAGATCGGTGATCCGGATCTCGCCCGACTCGTGCGGCGTCAACTGGCCGACCGCGGCCCGCAGCCACGCGACGTCGAACGCGTAAAGGCCCACGTTGACCTCAACCACGGACGCGCGCGGGGCAGGCCCGTCGGCGAACTCGGTTATGCCGATAGGCTTGCGCCGGGCGCCGCGCTGGAGCCGCCCGACCTCCTGCATCGAGGCGGCAGGCACGATACAGCTCAGCAGCGTGAGCGCAGCCTTGCGCCGTTCGTGAAGGGCTATCAGATCCCGGACGGTCTCCGGCCTGACAAGCGGAACGTCGGCGTTCAGGACAAGGACGTGCTTCGCAGATGCAGGGAGGGTGATGAGGGCGGTGGCGAGCGCGTGGCCCGTGCCTAACGGCACAGGCTGGTCGACGCACTCCACCCCGCCGCCAAGCGACGCTTCGACGCCGTCTCGCGCAGCCGGAGGGGTGACGACGATGACTCCTGCAGGGCCCGCCGCCGACGCAGCCCGGACGGCATGGGCTACAAGCGGGTCGCCCGCCACCGGGTGAAGGACTTTGGGCCGGGACGACTTCATGCGCGTCCCCTTGCCCGCCGCCAGGACAATCGAAGTCCAAGCGTCCATCGGCTACTCAGGGCTGTCAGCCCGTTCGAGTTGGCGAATCTCCTCAGTACTCAAGATAATCAAGAGGCGGCGCAGTCGAACTCCACAGAGGTAGATCGACTGGCCGCCTCAAGCTACTCCACAATGCGCACAGTAGCCGGATGTTAAGGATTGGCGCGGGAGCGTGTCAAGCGAGCGCAGTCCTGGCGGAACGGTTCAGCGCGGACGCGGGGCGCGCTGCCGATACGCGATAGCAGTAGTCGGGGCGTCAGCTCCCCCAGGCCCCCCGGGAACTCTGAACAGTCGCCTGCTCCGCCTTACGTGCGAGGGCCCGCAAGCGGGTGCTACAATCAATCGTCCGGGGAGAGATGGCTGAGCGGTTTAAGGCGGCGGTCTCGAAAACCGTTGTGGGGGCTTCCTCCACCGTGGGTTCGAATCCCACTCTCTCCGCCATTCCATCCGCCGCGTCAATGGAGAGGTGCCGGAGCGGCCGAACGGGCACGACTGGAAATCGTGTAGGGGTTAACAGCCTCTCGCGGGTTCGAATCCCGCCCTCTCCGCCACGCCGGCAGGCCGCGCCGGGCGCCGCCGCGACAACTTCCCCTACCCTCGACCCGCTCGATATGCCACAATGCCGCTGAGGAGACTCCTATGCGCCTCGTTGCAGTCAATATCGCCCAGCCGCAGACGCTAACCGGCACAGCCCGGGGCGACGTGCTTTCCGCAATCCACAAGCAGCCCGTCGACGGCCCTGTCGCCGTGCGCCGGCTCAACGTCGACGGCGACGCCCAAGGCGACACGGCGAACCACGGCGGCCCCGACGCGGCGGTGTACGTGTATGCGCTCGAGGACTACGTCTACTGGAGCGCGGAGCTTGGCCGCGAATTGCCCTGGGGCGCGTTCGGCGAGAACTTCACGGTTGAGGGCGCATCGTCGGACGTTATGTGCTTCGGCGACATCTGGCGGGCAGGGAGCGTTCTGCTGCAAGTTACGGAGCCGCGCTCCCCGTGCTACAAGCTCGAACACAAAATGGGCATTCGCAACTTCGCCCCGAGATTCGCGCGAGCGGGCCGCGTGGGCTTCTACAACCGCGTGCTGGAGGAAGGGGAAGTCCAGTCGGGAGACGAGGCGCGCGTGGTCGAACGCCACCCGGCGCAACTGTCGATCAAGCTCATCAGCGACGTGCGGCATGCGCGTTTCGTGAGTAGGGAAGACGCGGAACGGCTTCTCGCCGCCGAGGACCTCCCGGCGGCGCAGCGGAGCCACGCGATGAAGCGTCTCGCCCGGATCCGCCGGGCCGAGGCCAAGGCTCGATGATCGATATCGAGCGCGACCTGCCCTACTGGGCCGCATTTGGCCGTGTGCCGACCGTCGGGAGCGTCCGGATAGGACTGCTGGAGGAGCGGTTCGGCTCGCTCGAGGCGGCGTGGCAAGCGACGACTGGCGAGCTGGAGTCCGCCGGGCTTACGGCGAACACGGTGCAGGCTATCGAGCAGGTCCGGCGCGTGACCGATCCTGAGCGGGAGATCGAATCGACGCGCGCCGCCGGCGTGACGGTGCTGACGTGGCACAGCGCGGAGTATCCGCGGCTCTTGCGGGAGATCGACGATCCGCCTCCGGTGCTGTATGCGCGGGGCGCGCTCGAACCGAACGACGAGCCCCGGGTTACGGTCGTAGGGACGCGCAGCCCCACCGTGTACGGCAAAGACGCCGCCCGTCATCTGGCGGGCGACCTCGCCAGGTCGGGAGTCGCCGTCGTAAGCGGGCTGGCGCGCGGGATCGACGGCGTTGCCCACACCGCCGCATTGGACGCCGGGGGGCGCACTATCGCCGTGATGGGCTCCGGGTTGGATATCGTCTATCCGCCGGAGCACTCCCGGTTGATGGAGCGGATTGTCGAGCAAGGGGCTGTCCTGTCGGAGCAGCCGCTGGGAGCGAAACCGGAGGCGCGGCACTTCCCGCGGCGCAACCGGCTGCTCAGCGGGCTGAGCCTGGGAACGCTGGTGATCGAGGCCGGCGAGGGAAGCGGAACGCTCTCAACCGTGCGGTTCGCGCTCGAGCAGAACCGGGACGTACTGAGCGTTCCGGGAAGCATCTACTCGCCCGCCAGCGAGCTCACGAACAGGCTCATCCAGGAGGGAGCGAAGCTCGTTGCGACGGTCGAGGACATCCTCGAGGAATTGCAGATGGGCAAGCGTCCGCGGCAGGCGCCGATGCCCGGCCTCGCCGCTGAGGGCGCGGACGGCGCCGGCAGCGGGGCTGCGTCAGCCGTTGCCGCAGCGGCAGTAGAGGCGGCGGCGGAGACGGAAGACGAACGGCTGCTCCTCGATGCGCTTGGCTCCGAGCCCCGGCATATCGACGAGCTCAGCCGTGAGACGAACATGCCGGCGACGCAGATAATGAGCGTGCTGACGGTGCTGGAGATGAAGGGCGCCGCGCTGCAGGTGGGACGGATGCACTATATTCGGGGGCGGGGAGCGCAGGCTTGACTCCTTGATAGGGCTTGACCCTTGCCCCTATGCTGAAAGTATGGCGAACACCACTCCCAAGAGACGCAAATCAACCAGCAAACCGCGCTCCGCATCGCCGGCGCCCCGGAACAGGGCGGCAGCCGGCGGCGCCCGGCCCTCATCGAGGGCAGTCGCAACGGCGCGTCCCCGCGGACGGAGCGCTCGCCGCCTCGTCGTTGTCGAGTCCCCGGCTAAGGCGCGGACTGTTAACCAGTTCCTCGGGGCCGACTACACCGTCCTGGCGTCGATGGGGCACGTGCGCGACCTTCCGAAGTTCCGGCTCGGCGTGAACACCGAGCGAGACTTTCTGCCAGCCTACGAAGTGCCGAAAGACAAGCAGGACGTTATCGCCGCTATCAGAGCCGCCGGCGACAAGGCGGAGCGCATCTACCTGGCGACAGACCCCGACCGTGAGGGCGAGGCTATAGCGTGGCACGTGCTGGAGGCTGCCGGTTGGCGCGACAAGCCGGTGCGGCGAGTCGTCTTCCACTCCATTACTGAAGACGCCATCCGGGAAGCGTTCGAGCGCGAACGAGACATCGATATGGAGCTCGTGAACGCGCAGCAGGCGCGCCGTATTGAGGATCGCCTTGTAGGGTTCAAGCTAAGCCCGCTGCTCAAACCGCTCGTAGGGCAGGAGATCAACCGCCTTGCCCGGAGCAACGCCTCGGAAGCGCGCGAGATCGACATCCGCACGCTCTCGGCGGGCCGCGTGCAGTCCGTAGCCTTGCGGCTCATCGTGGAACGCGACAACGAGATCGACGCGTTCACGCCGGTCGAGTACTGGACCATCGACGCGAGCCTGAAGCCGGAGGACGCGGCGGCGTTTTCGGCCCGTCTCTATAGCCGCAAAGGCGAGCGGCGGCAAGTCCAACTCCCGAACGAAGAATCCGCGGCAGCCATCCTGCGCGAACTCGAAGGCGCGGCCTACGACGTAGAGTCCATTACACAGCGGGAGGTGCGGGAGCGCCCGCGCCCGCCGTTCATCACGAGCACGCTGCAGCAAGAGGCGTCGACGAAGCTCGGCTTCCAGGCGACCCGCACCATGTCGGTCGCGCAGCAGTTGTACGAGGGCGTCGACCTGGGCGCCCAGGGGCGGGTCGGGCTCATCACCTATATGCGAACGGATTCGCCGCAGGTCGCACCCGGCGCCGTGCGGGAGACGCGGCGGCTCATCCAGGAGCGCTGGGGAGCGGAGTACCTGCCGGCGTCGGCGCGCGCGTACACGAGCCGCTCCAAGGTGGCGCAGGAGGCGCACGAGGCTATACGGCCAACCTCTGTCGCCCGCACGCCGCAGTCGGTGCGCCCGCACCTCACAGCCGAGCAGGCCCGCCTCTACGAGCTGGTCTGGAACCGGATGGTGGCGAGTCAGATGGCTGACGCCGTCCTCGACCGGACAACCGTGAACGTCAGCGCGCAGCCGCCGGCGCCAGGCCATCCCGGCTACGTGTTCCGCGCAACCGGGACTGTGGTGCGCTTCCCCGGCTTCCACGCCCTCTACCAGGAGGAGCAACCCGAACGGGAGGACGATTCGGAGGAGGCCGACTCTCAGCGGCGGCTGCCGCAGCTCCGGCAAGGGCAGCCGCTCCGGTGCGATGGGCTAACGCCGGAGCAGCACTTCACCAAGCCGCCCCGTCCGTTCACGGAGGCGTCGCTCGTGCGCACGCTCGAGGAGCAAGGCGTCGGCAGGCCAAGCACCTACGCGGCGACGATCACGACCATCGTGAACCGGAAGTACGTCACTCGCGAACGCCGTGTCCTGAAGTCGACCCGGCTCGGGCAGCTCGTGTGCAAACAGCTGATCGCTCACTTCCCGGACATTATGGATGTGCAGTTCACAGGCCGTATGGAAGACCAGCTTGACGATGTGGCGAACGGGAAACAGGAGTGGGTGGCGCTCCTGCGCGAGTTCTACGACCCTTTCAACGCGGGCCTCGACAAGGCGTGGGGATCGGTGCGCGCTTCCGACGCCGCAGCCGCCTCCGAAGCGCCCATAGAAGAGTGCGGCGTGTGCGGCAAGCCGATGGTCATCAAGGTCGGCAGGTTCGGGTCATTCCTCGCCTGCACGGGGTACCCCGACTGCAAGAACACCAGGAACCTCGGCGAAGACGACAGCGGGAGCGACGCGCCTGACCAGGAGCAGGTCGAGGAGACGTGCGAGAAGTGCGGCAAGCCAATGGCGCTGAGGCGCGGGCGGTTCGGGCAGTTCCTCGCGTGCACGGGATACCCCGGCTGCAAGAACTCGCGGAATCTTGGCAAGCGGGACGCGCCGCAGGAAGCGAGCGCTCCCTGCCCGAAATGCGGCGGCGCGCTCGTGGAGCGCCGCAGCAGGCGCGGGACGTTCTACGGCTGCTCCAACTATCCCGAGTGCAATTTCACAGTGAACTCGCGACCGCTGGCCGAGCCCTGCCCGGAGTGCGAGGGCCTGCTGGTCGCCGCAGCCAAAGGCGGGGCCCGATGCGTCAACTGCGTATGGAAGGGCCCCATGCCCGGGTCGGAACTGCAGCCGGAGCCCGTAGGGGCGATGTAGGCCCGCTATGGAGCGCCCAAACGTCGCCCCTGCAAGCCCCGTAGCGCAAGGCGAGCCGCTGTTCGAAGACTACGAGCGGCAGCTGCAAGCGAGGCGGGCGCTCTCGGACGCCACAATCCGCAACTACGTGGCCGACCTGCGCCCCTTCGCCGAGTACCTCGCCTCCCAGGAGATAGCGTTGGGGCTCAGCGCCGGCGATCTCAACGCGTTCGTCCGGCGCGGGGGCGACGCCGGCGTAGCCCGCGAGTACCGCGCGCTCGTCCGCGACTACATCGCCTGGTTGCTGGAGCGCCGCGCCGTTGCGAGCGGCCAGGCCGCCGGGCGCCGCGGCCACAGCCGCGCAAGCGTTCATCGCATGCTCGCGTCGCTCCGCTCGTTCGTGCGCTACCTCATCGAACGGGGACTGCTGCCTGACGCTCCCCTGTGGCGCCCAGGCTCTACTCTGATGCGCCGCATCACCCCCAAATCCTCGCAGCGTCTGCCCGATCTCGTGTCCGTGCAGGAGGCCGCCCGGCTCCTGGAGGCGCCGGCCAAACTGGGCGGCGACGAGCAGCTCAGAGACGCTGCGCTGCTGGAGCTGCTCTACGGCTGCGGTCTGCGCGTGAGCGAGGCCGCAAACCTGGACCGCGGACACGTTTCGCTGAGCAGCCGCACCGTGCGCGTATGGGGCAAAGGCTCCAAGCAGCGTCAGACGCCTATCGGAAGCAAAGCCTACGCCGCGCTCAGCGCCTACATCGCGGCTACGCCGGACGAGCCGGACGACGGCCCGCTCTTCCGCAATACGCGCGGCGCGCGGCTGAGCCCGCGGTCGGTCCAGCGCATCGTCCGCAGGCGCGCGCAGGAGGCCGGGCTCCGCGACGACGTGCATCCGCACACGCTGCGCCACAGCTACGCAACGCACATGCTCGACGGCGGGGCCGACCTGCGGGTCGTACAGGAGCTGCTTGGGCACTCAACGCCCAGCGCGACACAGGTGTACACTCACGTAAGCCAAAGCGAGGCGCGCCGCGTATACCTGCAGGCGCACCCGCTCGCCAATGGGCCGCTCCCTCCGGACGGCGAGCCCTCCTGGCCGGACTCCGGAAGCCAGAGCGCTGGCGTATGACCATCCTCGTCGTCAACGGACCGAACCTCAATCTGCTCGGACAACGCGAGCCCGCCGTCTACGGCGCCGCCACGCTCGCCGACATCGAGCGCGCAGTGCGCGCCCGCGCAGCCGAGCTCGGCGCCGAGATCGACTTCTTTCAGTCGAACTCAGAGGGCGGTCTGATCGACTACCTGCAAGCGCGCGGCCCGCAGTCCGCAGGCGTTATCCTGAACGGCGCCGGCTACACGCACACGAGCGTGGCCCTGAGAGACTGCATCGCCGCCCTGCCCGTCCCCGTCGTGGAGGTGCACATCTCGAACATCCACGCACGGGAAGAGTTCCGCCGCGTTTCGCTCACAGCGCCAGTGGCGCGGGGGATCATCAGCGGGCTCGGCCCGCGCGGATACGTGCTCGCGCTCGAATACCTTGCCGCCGAAGAGGACGCACTATGACCACCGCCGACCGCCTGGCGCGGCTCCGCGCCAAGATAGCCGAGAACAACCTCGACGCGATTCTCATCTCGTCCGATGAGAACCGCGCCTACTTCTCCGGATTTCGCGGCTCCGCCGGCTATCTGTGGATTACGGCGGACGACGCAATGCTCGCCACCGACTTCCGCTACACGGAGCAGGCGGGCGTACAGGCGCCCGACTACCGCATCGTCCGTATCGGCACCGGAACGCCGTGGTGGCGCGACGCGGCGGCGGGCGCGGGACGCATCGGGTTCGAAGACCAATCGGCGACGGTGGCGCTGTACAACACCCTGCGCGATCAGTTGAAAGAGCTCGACGCGCCGCCCGAGCTTGTCCCGGTGGGCGCTATGCCCAGCCAGTTGCGCGCCGTGAAAGATCCGCAGGAGCTCGAGCTGCTCGTGCGCGCCATAGAACTGGCCGACGAGGCGATCGAAACGGTCGGCGCCAGCCTGCGGCCCGGAATGACGGAGCGCGACGTCTCGTGGCGGCTGGAGCGCACAATGCGCGAGCTCGGCGCCGACGGGATCTCGTTCGACACGATTGTGGCCTCCGGCCCCAACGGCGCGAAGGCCCACCACAAACCTACCGACCGACAGCTCGAGGCCGGCGACGGCGTCGTCATCGACATGGGCGCGCTGTACGAAGGGTATTGCAGCGACATCACGCGGACGTTCGTTCTTGGCCGCGCGAGCGAGCAGTTCCGAACGGTCTACGATATCGTGCTCGCCGCGCAGGAGACGGCGGAGGCCACGGCTACCGCAGGCATGACCGGCGCCGAGGTCGACGGCCTCGCCCGCTCCGTTATCGAAGAAGCCGGCTACGGCGACCACTTCGGGCACAGTCTCGGCCACGGCATTGGGCTCGCAGTGCACGAGATGCCGGGCGTCGGCCCGTCTTCGCCCGGAGTAATCGAGGACGGCATGGTGTTCAGCGTCGAGCCGGGCATCTACCTTACGGGCTGGGGCGGAGTGCGGATAGAAGACCTCGTAGTGATGGAGAACGGCCGGCCCCGCGTGCTGACCAGGGCGCACAAGCGAGACCTGGTGGAGTTCTAGCAGCCTTCTGCAGGAGGAGTAGCTACGTATGGTGATGGAATTCGGAGACCTTCGGCGCGGTTCGACCATTGAGATGGACGGCGTGCCGTTCAAAGTCGAGGAGTACTACCAGCAGAAGATGCAGCAGCGCGCGCCTGTCTACCACATCAAGATGCGCAACCTGCTTACAGGCCAGCTCATCGACAAGTCGTTCTCGGGATACGGCATCAAGCTGAACCGCGCCCCTGTCGAAAACCGCGACTGCACCTTCCTCTTCGAAGCCGAAGGCGTCTACACTTTTATGGACACGACATCTTACGACCAGTACGAAGTCGAGAAGGATGTCGTCGGCGAGGCTGTGGCCTATCTCGTCGACCAGACGGACTGCGAGCTCGTGTTCTTCCGCGAGAAGCCGATCATGGTGGAGATGCCCACGACGGTCGATCTGACCGTTACCGATACGCCGCCGGGCTACAAGGGCGACACCGCGTCGGGCGGGGGCAAACCCGCCACGCTCGAGACAGGCATTCGCGTTACGGTGCCTATGTTCGTCGATATGGGCGACAAGGTCCGCGTAGACACCCGCACCGGAGAGTACGTAACCCGGGTAACCGGCTGACGCCTTCCTCTCCCAGCCCCCTGCCGTCCCCCCTGACGGGAGGCGCGCGGGAGAAGCGACAGGGAGATAGGGGGCTGCAGGATGCAGATCTACAAGGTCAGCCAGGTTGCCGACTACGTGAAGCAGCTGCTCGACATCGACCCGAACCTGGGCAATATCTGGGTTACCGGCGAAGTGTCGAACGTCTTCAAGTCGACGGCGGGCCACCGCTACTTCACCGTGAAAGACGAGGCGGTGCAGCTGAAGGCCGTGCTCTTCAGCAGCTACGCCGGCACCGGCGGCGAGCGCCTCGTCAACGGCGCGCAGGTCAATCTCCATGGCCGCGTCTCGTTCTACCCCGTCCGGGGCGATGTGCAGCTCTACGCCGACGCAGTCGTCCCCGCCGGAGAGGGGGTGCTGGCGGCGGAGTTCGAGCGGTTGAAAGCCAAGCTCGAGGCGGAGGGCCTGTTCGACCCGGCGCGCAAACGCCCGCTTCCGCCCTTCCCGCGCAGGATAGGGGTGGCGACCTCCGCGCAGGGCGCCGTTATTCACGACATCGAGAACATTCTGCGGGCCCGCTACCCGCTAGGCGAGCTTGTCCTTTGCGACTCGCTGGTGCAGGGCGCGGGCGCGCCCGCCGACATCGCAGACGCTATCCGGGCGCTGGACCGCGAGCCGGGAGTCGACGTCATCATCGTCGCGCGCGGCGGCGGCTCGCTGGAAGACTTGTGGGCGTTCAATACCGAAGAGGTGGCCCGCGCCATCTACGCCTCTCGCGCGCCCGTTATCAGCGGCGTGGGCCACGAGCCCGACGTCACCATTGCCGACTTCGTAGCCGACCTTCGCGCGCCGACGCCAACCGCAGCCGCGTCCGCATCCGCGCCGGACATCGCAGCGCTCGACCAAGAGGTCCACGCCCTCGCCTTTCGCGCCCGCAGCGCGGTCGGCGCATATATTGCGGAGCGAGCGCGCCAGGTCGAGTCGATGGCGGACCGAACGCGCCGGCGCCTGCCGGACGCGCCGGCGCAGCGCCAGATCGTAGACGACGTCCTGGAGCGCGGTCGCAAAGGCTTGAACACCGCGCTGCTCATCCGGCGCGAGCAGACCGCAAGCCTGGCAAAAGCGCTCGACGCGCTCAACCCTGCTTCTGTCCTGGAGCGCGGCTTCGCAGTCGTCACGACGGCGAACGGGAAGGCCGTCGCCAACGCCGACGACGTACGCAAAGGGGATATCGTGCGAGCCACGCTGAGACGCGGCCATTTTGAGGCGCAGGTGCAATGACCCAACAAGAACAGCCTACCCCATCGTTCGAAGAGGCCCTTACGCAACTGCGCGAAACAGTGCAGGCCCTCGAACAAGGCAACGTGTCGCTGGCTGAGGCCGCCGCGCTGTTTGAACGCGGCGTCCGGCTTGCAAAGACCTGCAACGAGCTCCTCGACGCCGCCGAGCTGCAGGTCACGCGGCTCCAACGCGAACTCGCCGACCGGACGCCTGAGCCCAAACAGGGCCCGCCCAGGCAGTTGTTCGATGGGGACGAGAATTCTTTTGAGTCCGATTAGGTTGCTGCAGCGCAGGAAGAGTAGGATAGGCTGCGTATGACCCTCCGCGGCGACTTCCATATGCACACGCGTTTCTCTCACGACTGCCTCACGACGCCTGAGGCGCTCGTTCGGCAGTGCGCCAGGACTGGCCTCAATTGCATCGCCGTAACCGACCACAACTCCATCGAGGGCGCGCGCGCCGTGCGGGAGCTCGCTCCGTTCACGGTCATCATCGGTGCGGAAATCCTCTCGACCGCAGGAGAGATCACGGGGCTCTTCCTCGAAGAGCCGATCCCTCCCGGCCTCGACCCAATCGAGACGGCCCGACGCATCAAGGAGCAGGGCGGACTCGTTTCAATACCGCACCCCTTCACAGGGATGGGACGCTCGGCGATCGACCGCGCAACCGCCGGCGAGCTGCTGCCGTACGTCGATATCGTCGAGGGGTTCAACGCCCGCACAATGCGCTCGAACGACAACGCCGCCGCCCGCGAGTTCGCAGCAGCCCACAACCTGCCCGTCACTGCGGTGAGCGACGCGCACACTGCCGGCGAGCTGGGCCGCACGTACACCGAGTTTCCGGAGTTCGACGGCTCGCCCGAAGGCTTTCTGCAGGCGCTCGCACAGGCCCGGCTGACCGAGTCCCCCGCCGGCGCGTTCGTGCACGTCTACACCACGCTCAACAAGCTCGTCCGGCGCTTCCGCAGGACGTAGCATCACAGGCGCGCGCGTGACGCTCAAACTCGGATGGTTCTCCGCCGGACGCGGCCCCGGATCGCGGGCGATGTTCGAGCAGACGCTCGCCGCTATCGACAGCGGCGAACTCGGCGCCTCGGTCGAGTTCGTCTTTCTGCACCGCGAGCGAGGCGAGGGCGAGGGCAGCGACGCCTTCATGGATCTCGCAGCGGCGCGCGGCATTCCGGTCGTCAGTCTGTCGTCGAGGCGATTCCGGGAGGAGCGCGGCGGCGAGTTCGCAGCCCATCGCGCCGAGTTCGACGCGCTCGCGCTGGATGCGCTGCTCCCCTACTCGCCCGATGTGTGCGTGCTCGCGGGCTACCTGCTCATCCTGAGCCCCGCAATGGTGCGCGCCTACCCGTTCATTAACCTGCACCCTTCCCTTCCCGGAGGGCCTGCAGGGCTGTGGCAGCAGGTCGTATGGCGCCTGATCGACGAGCGCGCCACAGAGACCGGAGCGATGATTTTCCGGGTGACCGACGAGCTGGATGGCGGACCGCCGCTCTCGTTCGCGCGCGCCTCCCTGCGGGGGCCCGATTTCGACCCGCTTTGGGAAGAGGCCGGAAACGAGCAAGCCTCGCAGCTGCGGGAGCGGCATGGCGAATCGCTGTCGCTCTTTCAGGCGATTCGCCGCGCGGAAGTCGCGCTCGAGGCGCCGCTGCTCACAGCCACGCTGCGCTTGCTGGCGGAGGGCCGTCTCAGCCTGCCCGCCCACGGCGCCGGAGCTCCGCCCCCCATCGACCTTACATAAGGAGATCTGCGGGAGCGCGCGCCTCCCTGGTTCCGTAGCTGTTCAGGCCGTGTGGGTTGGCGCCCTTTGCCGGCAGCTCGTTGCGGCGACAGGAAGAACGCACTCCTCTCCCTGTCGCCCTGCCCTCTTACGGCTTCTGCGGAACCTGAACAGCGCAGGCCGAACGCAGTATGCTAAGCTACGAATGCTTGGCGCTGCTGCGCCTTGGCAATCGTGGGGATATAGCTCAACTGGGAGAGCGCTGCGTTCGCAATGCAGAGGTTGGGGGTTCGAGTCCCCCTATCTCCACCACGTCCCTCCTGCCACACTTGCACGACGTCGACCTCTCCTATCGGCAGGGCCGTTGCGCTTCGAGCGCTTGCCCTTAGGCCGGATACACCGCTTGACTCCCCAGCTGCGGCCATGCGGCGGGCGCTCCGGCTTTCTCCAGCCGCTCGGCCAGCGGCAGCGACTCGTCCCAGTTGTACGCGATGAACCGGCGGCCATTCACCCCGTTCGCCTCCTCCGACGCAAGCCACACGACCGGCTTGCGCATCACGTCCGGCTGGATCAGCTTTGCGCGGTCGAATGGCGAGTCAGGCGGCAGCAGATTGGTGTTCACCGGCCCGCCCGGCACGAGCACGTTCGCCGTAACGCCTGTCCCGTCCAACTCCGCGGCCATCGTCGCCACTAGCGCCTCGTGCCCGGCCTTCGATGGCCCGTACGGCGCCATATTGATGCGTATCATCGTGTCGAGGCTGGTGGTTACGCCGATAATCCGGCCCCAACCCTGCTCCAGCATCGGCTGAACAGCGGCATGCGCCATAAAGAACGGGCCGCTGAAGTTCACCGCCACCACGCGGCTCCACGCGTCCGGCTGCACGCCCCACCACGGCTCCATAATCGTGTCGCTCATTCCCACGTTCCGCTGATTCGTCCCCGCATTGTTCACTAGCGCGTGCAACGCCCCGAACCGCTCCAACGCCGACTCAACCACGCGCTGGGCGTCCGCGTAGCTCGTAACGTCCCCGGCGAGCGCCAGCACCCGCTCATCCCCGCCGGCTTCCCTCGCGTCGTTCGCGCTCGCCTCGAGCGCCGCTCCGTCTATATCCATCATCGCCACGTTCGCCCCTGCCGAGGCCAGGGCGATCGACATCTCCCGCCCCATCCCGATAGGCGACGCCGCTCCCGTAACGATTACCGTTTTCCCGTCCAGTACGCCGTATGCCATAGCAACCTCCCTCCTGTTCGTCCTCGCGGATGCCTGTGCGCTCTCCGGCTCTTGCTCCCGTTCGCGATGAAGTCTGCCTGCAATGCTCCTATGCGCCGCCTTGCAGTATGCGGTACACCCGCTCCGCCGTAAGGGGCAGCGACTGCGCCGGCGCTCCTATGGCGTCATGCACCGCGTTGGCGATCGCCGACGCGGTAGGCACGTTCCCCGACTCGGCAATCGCTCCCGCGTTGAAAGGCCCGGGCCCTTCGTCCCCCGGCAGCAGCGCAATCTCGAATGCCGGTATGTCCTGAATGTTCGGTATCTTGTAGTCGGCCAGGTTGAGCGCCGTCGGGCGTCCGTTCTCGATGAGATGCTCCTCCACCGTCGCCATTCCCAGCCCCTGGACTGCTCCGCCGAGAATCTGTCCGCGGTAGCCTTCGGGGTTGATTATTGTGCCTGTGGCATGCGCGCTCACGATGCGCAAGACCGTTACGCTCCCCGTCTCGGGGTCCACCGACACCTCCGCCGCCTGCGCCGTGAACTCTGTAGTCGGCGGGTCCGGAAACAGCGGAACTTTCTTGTAGGCGTTTACCGACACCTCGCCTCCGTTGGCGCGGCAGAGCTCCGCGGCTGCCTCCGCAAACGGCGCGCTCCCCACCGCCTCCCGCATCTGCGCTCGTAACACGCCGACCGCCTCCTGCACGGTCGTCCCGAGCGCGAACGTGACCCGGCTCCCCGACACCCCGAGGTCGAACGGCAGCTCGTCCGTTGGCGCGGGGACTACTGCGACTGCCGCGGGATCGATGCCGAACTCCTCAGCGATAACCTGCTGCATTGCCGTGTACGCGCCCTGGCCCGGGTCCGCAATCGGCACATGAAGCGTCAGCGAGCCGTCTGCGCGCAGCGTCAGCCGGCAGCTCGAATCGCCGCCGATGGGGCCGCGCTCGTACATAGCGACTCCTCTGCCTGTGTGCGCCGCCTTGGGGCTGCTCCACCCGATGCGCTCCACTGCCGCATCCAGCGTCTCCACCGCCTTGATTGCGCCCCAGCGCTCGCCGTTCGGCGCCGCGTCCCCCGGGCGCAGGAGGTTCCGCCGTCTGAACTCAGCCGCATCCACCCCCAGTTCCGCCGCAACGACGTTGAGGTGCGACTCCACGGCAAAGTTGATCTGCGGCCCGCCCGGCGACCGCATATGCCCCGAAGGCATCGTGTTCGTGTACCCGATGATGCTTTCCACGTCCAGCGCCGTGAACCGGTAACAGCTTCCCGCCTGCTCCATGCCGTGCAGGTTGACGTTCGGAGCGGGCTTGAACGCTCCATACGCCCCGCCGTCGAATCGCGCCCGCACCTGCATTCCCGTGAGCGAGCCGTCTTCGGTCACTCCCGTGCGTATCGTGATAGTTCCCGGATGGCGACTGTTCGCGGCCAGCAGCTCCTCCTGATACGACATCACTATCTTCACCGGGCGTCCTGTCTCCCGCGACAGCAGATACGCGACCGGCGTATCCATCGGAGAGCCCTTCCCTCCGAAGTCTCCGCCCACCGGCATCGGATGCACGCGAATCGTCGCAGCCTCCACGCCGAAGCAAGCCGCAAGCTGCCCCCGCAGCAGATGCGGGCTCTTGTTCGACGCCCACACGTCCGCCGTTCCGTCTGCGTGCGCCGACACCGCGCACGCATGCGTTTCCATATAGACGTGATGCTCCTTTTGCGTAGTGAACGTGTTCTCGAACACGCGCGCAGACGCCGCCAGCGCGCCGTCTGCGTCTCCGAACGTCCACCGGGCGTAGGAGCACACGTTCGGCAAATCGGGGCGCTCCGGATGCACGAACGCTCCCGCATACTGCGTCGGATCCTCATGCACGAGCGGCGCTTCCGGCGCGAGCGCCGCATCCAGGTCGAACACAGGCTCGAGCTCTTCGTACTCCACCCGGATCAGATCGATCGCCGCCGCAGCCGCATCCGCGGAGTCGGCCGCCACCGCGGCTACGCGCTCGCCGATGAACCGCGTCTTCCCTACTGCGAGCACGGGCAAGTCCCGCATCATCCGCCCGATCCAGTGCGGGTGTTGCGCCCCTGTCACGACGGCCCGCACTCCAGGCGCGCGCTCGGCTGCGCTCGTATCGATGCGCACAATCCGCGCATGCGCATACGGGCTGCGAAGCGTGCGTCCCCACAGGCAGCCTTCCAAGTCCACGTCGGCGGCGTACCGCAGGCGTCCGTTCACCTTCTCCGGCCCCTCTATTCGGGGAGTGCGTTTCCCGATAACCCGCATCGTCATGTCGCCTCCTTGCCGCGGACTGCGGAGCCCTTCACGTATTCCCTGCGCTTACATCTCCGCGCCCACAATCACTGCCGCCACGCCTCCAACGACCAGCACAGTCCCCGCGACGAGCGGCAGGGTAATCCGCTCGAGACGCTGCAGGAAGAGGTGCGCCAGAATCAGCGCCACGAACGTATTCAGCGCGAACACCGGCGACACGATGACGACCGGCGCGCGACTGAGGGCCACGTACAGGAACGCGACCCCCGTGGACATCGCCAAGCCTCCCGCCGCAACAAAAGCCAGCGACCGGGCCGGCGCGCTCCGCACCGTCGACGGCAGCGCGTGGGCTGAGAACAGGCCCATCACCACGAAGCCGACGAGCATCGTATACGTCGCCGACACTAACGGAACCGTCAACTCCGTAACTGCGACACGCCCGAGAGCAGGCACCGTTCCGTATGCGACCGCCGCGCACGCCGCCGCCAGGTAGCCTGCGAAACGGGGATTGCGTCCGGCAAATCCCTTGGCGCCGGGCGGAGCGGGAGTCGCGCCGCCCCGCGCTGTAACCTCGCCGTATACGACAACGATCACGCCGGACACAGCCAGCAGCGTTCCGGCCCCCAACGCCGGATTGATGCGCTCGTTCAGGAACACCACGCCCTCGAATGCCGACACGATTGGCGCCATCGCGAGGATAGGGTTCGCCTTGAGCACCCCCAGCTGGCGCATCGCGATGAAGTTCATGTACCGGCCCAGAGGGAAGTTCACCATTCCGATCAACACCAGCCACCCAAAGACCGCCAGCGAGACGCCGAATAGCTCCTGGGGGTAGAGCGCGACAGTCGCTCCGGCGATCAGCACCCACCCGACGATGAGGGACAGGAAGTTCCCCACGCCGGAGGGCACGTCCGCCAACCCGACCCGCGCCAGCACCATCCCGCTCCCGAAACACACCGGCACTAGCAGCGCTATGAGAAGTCCCGATAGTTCCGACGACATGCCTGCCGCTGCCCGGCTCGGACTACACCACGAGGCTGGGCAGCCACGTTGCGATTTGCGGGAATGCGATTACCAGCCCTACTGCGATGATGTCCAGTATGACGAACGGGATGCTTGCGCGGTACAGATCGGACATCGACGCCTGTGGCACAACTCCCTTCAGCGCGAACAGCATCATCCCGAACGGGGGCGTGATTGCTCCTATGGAGATGTTCATCAGGAACAGCACCCAGAACCACACGGGGTCTATCCCCAGCGGGTCGAGGATGGGCACCAGCACCGGAATGGCGACGAGCATGATGGAAAGCTGGTCGATGAAGAAGCCCAACACCAGCACCGCCAATTGCACCATGATGACGAGAACGATGGCCGAGATGCCCAGCGTGACTATGAAGTCGAGGAACTGCGTCGTGGCGCCGGTGAAGGCGAGAAGCTGCCCCAAGGCGACCGCGCCCGTTATGATCAGGAAGATCATCCCGCTGATGTAGACCGTGCCGTAGAGCGCGTCCTTTACGACCTGAAAGTCGAAACGAACGCCGGCCAGGCTCCCGGTGCTAAACCGCCGCCTCAGCAGCCGGTAGAGCGCTGCGACGATGAACGCGCCGATAGCTCCGGTCGCCGCCGCCTCGCTCGGCGTGGTAATGCCAAAGATGATGAACCCCATCACCATAATGACGATGATGCCCAACGGGCTCAGCAGGGCAAGGCCGCCGAAGCGCGCCCCCCAGGTCGCCGTCACTCCTACGTAAGGCGGCGCAAGCGACGGGTTCATCCGCACCCTCGCCCAGATATAGAGGCCGTAAACCGTCGCCATCATCAGCCCGGGAATAAACCCGGCGATCAGCAACCGCGCGATCGACACCTCCGCCAGGCTCCCCACAAGCACTGCCAGCGCGCTCGGCGGGATAATCGCCGCAAGCAACCCCGACGACATAATCGTTCCCAGCGACAGCCGCCGCTCGTAGCCCCGTTTCTCCATCTCCGGGTGAAGCGTCGTGCCCAGGAGGGCAGTGTCCGCCATTCCCGCTCCGCTGAGGGTGGCGAGCGCCGTGCCCGCTCCAAGAGAGATGAACAGCAGGCGCGCGCGGACGCGTCCTATCCAACGGTCCATTACGTCGATCGTTAACCCGATGACGCGCGATTGAAAGAGCACCTCGCCCAGCAGGAAGAACATCGGTATGGCGAGGAGATTAAAGGTGGCGACCGACCTGTACACGCTGCCGGGCAGCAGCTGCAGGCCAAGCGTCCCCTCCACCATGAACAAGCCGATGATGTTGAGCAGGGCGAACGCCACGGCTACAGGCATACCCGTAGACATAAGCGCCAGCAGCAACGCGAAGAACGTGATGAGAGTCAGCCACCAGGGCAGCTCGAATCCGAGAATTTCCATAGGCTGAGAGCGCTAGACGCCCGCCTCCTCGACAACTGACTGGTAGCGCTTGAACCGGATGGCGTTGACGGCCATTCGCAGAAACTGAATTCCAAGCACTGTGAACCCGTAGGGAATCACCCACGTGATGAGCCAGCGCTCCACTTCGATGCCTGAGAGAAGAACCGCGTTCGACTCGAACTCCTGGAGCGTCTTGTCGAGCGTCCGCCAGACGAGGATGGCGCAGACTCCGGCGCCCGTGAGCGACCCGATGATGTAGAGCCACAGACGTGGGAGCGGGCCTAACTGCTCGGTGATGGCCGTCATGCGGACGTGCCCCTCCCGGCGCAGCACGATAGGCGCGGCAAGGAACGTGAGATAGAGCAGACTGAACTCCGTCATCGGAAGCGCCCAGGGCACCGGGGCCTCGAAGACACGCCGCATCAGGACGTTGAAGCCGATAGTGAACGCTACAAAAAGCACAATGATCGCCCCCGCGAAAGCGGAGAGGTCGATTACCCAATCGAAGATGCGTGAGGGCAGCGGATTCCCTGCGCGCCGGCGGCGTTGCTGAGTGGTTACGTCAAACAGACCATCCCTGCAAGCTGCGAGGAGCGAGCGCCTCCCGCGGTCATCGACGGAAGGCGGGGAGTTCGCATTTCCGGACTGCGTCATGGCTCTCTCATTCTTCGTTGGCGGGGCGCGGGCGAATGCGCAAGCCGGGCCGCCTGACGGCGGCCCGGCTCCTACCCTGCCCGTCTACCGGTTACAGTCCGGCAGGGTTCTCTCGGTTATTCGGAAGCACCTGCTCGTTGACGCAGCGGACAGCATCGGCGAGCGGTTGCCCCAGCCTGGGGTTGGGGTCAACGATGAACTCCTGAAGGATCTTGTCGTAGTGATCGGTGGTGAACTGCTCCTGCAGCTCATCGGACCAGTCGATCGGCTCGACGCCTGCTTCCTTAAGGTAGGTCCACTCGTCGATTTCCACGTCGTTCATCTGCCGGGTCTGGTACTCCGAGGCGCTTGCGACTGCGTCGTAGACAGCCTGCTGCTGCGCTTCGGACAATTCGTCCCAAGCGTTCTGGTTGAACATAACGCCGAGTCCGCCGCCGCCGGCGAGAGAGTCCGGGTACTGGTACTTAAGCACCTCGTCCCACTTGCCGGCCTTCGCGCCTGTGCCGCCCCAGTAGAGGCCCTTGATGACGCCCTTCTCGAGCGCGGGGTAGATCTCCGAGAACTGCAGCGGGGTCGTCGTCGCGCCGTAGTCGTGCAGGAACGCCTGGTAGATCGTCGCCGCGCGCAAGTGCAGCCCTTCGAACTCGTCGATCGTGTTCACCGGCTCTATGGTCCAGAGCCGTGCTCCCCAGCCGCCGGTGATGGCGGCGACGTACTGGACGCCAAGAGGCTCGTAGATGTCCTCAAGGGCGCTGAACAGCCCGCACTCGACACGGGGAGTGAAGTTGTCGGCGACATAGTTGAAGTTGGCCGCGACGTTTTCGCCGAGGCCCTGCTTGGTGTGGTCCGTGTGGTAGGCGCCGACCGTTACGATGGCGTCGAACAAGCCGTCGCGCAGCGGCTGGAACTGTTCGAGGGAGTGAGTAACCTCAGGCCCGCCTCGGCGGTCGATGGTCACGGTGCCGTGCGACAGTTCGCTCACCTTCTCGATGAAGTGCTGAGTGCCTCTCGATATGTCCAGCACCGTGGGGAACGCGTCGATGAGTTTGAGCGTGACTTCCTTGTCCTCCTCCATCATCATCGCTTCTGTCGGCGTTGGCGTGGGCGCCGGCGTCGGCGTAGCCGTCGGATCGGATCCGCACGCTGCCGCCAGCATCCCCAGCGCCGCGAGAGACGCTATCCCTACTGCAAATCTGCCTGCACGCATCGATACTTCCTTTCTCTCCGGATCTCTCTGAACCAGACTATGGTTTGGAGCCTCAACACGCCTTAAGCGGCGGACGACGCCAAATTGTAGAACTCCAGCGAGTTCCGCCACAGGATCGCTTCCTTCTGTTCCGCCGACAGCGTCTCCTCCTCGATAAGCTCCTCGATCTCCTGGCGAATGCTGCCCAGGTTCACCTCGTGCGGAAAGTCGGACGAGAAGATGAACGCCTCCGGCCCGACAGCGTGCACCGCGTACGAGAGGGCCGGCTCGTCCCCTTCTACCCCAACGCGGATACGGCCTTGCTTGCACAGGCTAATGATGTACTCGTACATCGTCATCTCCCCTGGCACCTGCACCAGCTCTCCCCGCGGATCGAACGGCAAGAACGCCGAGTACGACCCGTTGAATCGCTCCAGCGCCATAAGGAACCACCCCACCCCGCCTTCCAGGAACCCCACCTTCAGACCGGGGAAGCGCTCAAACACTCCGTTGAACAGCATCCCTGCGAGGCAGATCATAATGCCCATCGGGTGTCCGATTGCGTGCGTGGCCGCGAACACGTTCATCGTGTTCATGCCGAGGTCGTGGTGCGCGCCGCCGTGCACCGCCAACGGCGCTCCCAACCGCTCGGCCTCCGCGTACACAGGCCAATAGCTCTTGGCCCCCAGATGCATTGGCAGACCCGTCGACGGCAGCATTGCGCCCACCATTCCCAGATCCTTCACTGCGCGGCGCAACTCCTCCACCGCCGCGTCCGGCTCTTGCATGGGGATCAGCGCCACCGGATGGAGCCGGCTGTCCTTGTAGGCGTACTCTTCCGTAATCCAGTCGTTGTACGCTTGGCACGTCTGAATCGCGAAATCGGCGTCGATGATGCGGCCGTACGACAGCCCGCTCGTTGGGTAGAGTACGGCTGATTCCACGCCCGCCTTGTCCATAAAGTCGCCCCAGCCGCCAGCGCCCGGGTTCGTGAACACGCCGTTGCTCATGCCGAACGAGTCCGGCGGCTGCTGCATAAGCCCGTGATGCAGGTGGTCCAAGTGCGGAAACAGCCCCAGCAGCTTCGGGATGTTGGCCTCTTTCATGGGGCTCCGCAAGTGCCGGCGCAACCCCTCGGCATCCTCGAAAATATGGCCGTCCCCGTCAATCACAATCTCAAGGTTCGCCATGACTCCTCCCTTTAGTACGGCGTAACTCGCGCGGCGTAGTTCGGCGTCCTCATTCGTCTGTATACGGACCCGCCGCTGCGCTGCAGCAGAGCGCGAATCATTGCAGTCGGAGGCTAATCTGTCAATCAGTAGCCTATCCTGTCGTATAGCGCACAAGCATACGCTATATCCGTCGGTTTGATAGCCTGACCGCGCCTTGCGTGGCAGAAATACGCCATCGACGCCTTGGGAGGAAAGTTATGGAACGCACAGAGGTCAAGCTGATGGACTCTGATGGTCATCTCATCGAGTCAAACACCGAACTCGTCTCCTACGTTGACGACTCCATCCGGGCCGTCGCCTCCGGCCAAATTCCTGCGCAGGACGGCCCCTTCCCTACGCTCGACGGCATTCACAACTTCTTCAAGGGCCGCGGAGGGCGGTTCAGCGGCCCAAGGCAGATGGCGAGCGAAGAACGCCCAGGCTCCGGCGAGGACTGGACCTCCTTTCTCGACAAGACAGGCATCCAGCGCACCGTTATCTTCCCCACCCGCGGGCTAGCCGTCGGCTTCATTCAGACTCCCGAATACGCCGACCGCCTCTGCCGGGCGTACAACGACTACGTGTATGACCGCTACCACAAGGTCGACGCCCGCATCTGGCCTATGGCTCTTATACCTATGCAGAGCCCTCGCGACGCCGTCGCCGAGCTACGGCGCGCTGTCCGCGACCTGGGCATGCTCGGCGCCATGCTCCCCACCACCGGCCTCCCTCTCAACCTCGCTCACGAGCACTACTGGCCCGTCTACGAGGAAGCGTCCAGGCTCGGATGCGTCCTCGCCCTGCATGGGGGCTCCAACCGTGGCATCGGCATCGACACTTTCACCGATCTCATTGGGTCGCACATCCTCCACCACCCTGTCCCCCTGATGTACGCCCTCGTCGCTTTCGTTTATCACCGCGTCCTCGACCGCTTTCCCGATATGAAGCTCGCCTTCCTTGAGGGCGGCCCCGGATGGCTCGTGCCCGTCCTCGATCGCGCTGTCCGCGATGACGAATTCTTCGGCGCAGTCGCCGAGCGCCCGTTCGACTCGTACCTCACCTCCGGCAATGTGCTTATCGGATGCGAGGGCAACGACGTGAGCCTTCCCTACGTCGCATCGCGCATCGGCATCGAACCTTTTGCCTATTCGTCCGACTATCCCCATGAGGTAGACCTCATGGGCGCGCTCCACGAAATAGAGGAGACGCTCGAATCCCCGACGCTCACCGACGCCCAGAAGCACGCAGTGCTCTACGAGAACACGCGCCGGTTCTACGCCTTTGATTGACTGCGAGGCAGATCTGCGCGAGGGAGGCCGCGAGCGCCTGACGCCTGTCCCGTATGCGATACAGGACAGGCGCTCAGGAAGTCCGTGTAGCGCCGCTAACGCCTACACAGCGCCAGTCGGCGGCAGCGCGGACGCTACTCCCCGCCGGCGGAGCGCCATAGGCGGCGGCCTTCCAGCAGGCACAGGACGGTGTAGAGGGAGTCCATCGCGGGGAAGTAGATCAGGTGCGAGGTGATCGCCCCGCCGGTCTCGCTCTCGGGGTTCAGCGTCCAGAACCACTCCCAGAAGAAGAGCGAGACGAGGACGATGGCGCCGTAGAAGATTAGCCGGTCTCGCCACGCCGCCGCGCTCTCGGAGTCCTCGTGCCGCCGCGTGAAGAGGAAGCTGACGGCCAGGATTATGAGGGTTCCCGGCATCATGAACCAGTTGAGGATCTCCCACATCGGATACTCGGGAGACCCGTCGTGGATGAGAGGGGTTATCATCAGAAGACCCGCGGCAGCGACTCCTGTGATCACCAGGAACACTGCAAGCGCACGCTTCAAGCCGGCCATACGTCGCCTCCCGCAAGAGAATTACTAGCTGTCCGCGCCCCGTCCGGGCGTGTGCATTCGCATCTTACGGGGAGGCGGTCGCCGTTGGGCAGGAGTTCCGGAAGCGTCGTCGCGCGGTTCGTGATACCGCTGAAGCGTCTTGCCTAGGCTAAGGTCTCCACGTAACGAGGGCCTGACGCCGCGGCGCGGCGCCCTGTACTCCGCAACCCTCCGAAGTCTCTTGCAGCAACTCGTCCGCAGCAGCGCGGAGGCGTTCGTCGGCCTCGCCGCCTTCCTCGACGCCCAGCCGGTCACGCAACTGGTCGAGCGCTGAGACGCGGTCAGCGTCCAGCACGGCGGGCTCGGGGTTGAGCATCGTTACATCGGGAAAGACGCCCAGCGACCAGAGCAGCTCCAGCACCATGGGGAGCCCGGGGAGCGGCGTCGGCGTCGAGCCGTACACACGCTCGTAAAAGGGCGCCTCCAGCGCGCCGGGCGTCTCCATCATCTCCACGAGCGCCACTCGTTCCCTCGCGCGCTCTTGCAACTTGGCGATGAATGGCGCCGGGTCCGGCACGTGGTGCAGCACCAGCGAGCAGAGCGCCAGGTCGGCCTGGGGCGCCTCCGCGTCTTCCCAAGGCTCGTTGATCACCGTGATGTTGTCGATCCCCGCCTCCGACGCGCGGGCCTTGAGCATCTCGACAGATGCGGCGGAGGGTTCGACGACCGTCACTCGTCTGGCGCGCGTGGCCAAGGGCAGCGCGAAGCGGCCTGCGCCTCCGCCGACATCGAGGACGTCGGCGTTAGGCCCAAGGATGGCGTAGAGACTGTTTAGCGTCGCGGCGGCGGCGCGATAGGGATCGAGCGGTCTGTTCGCCCTTCCGAAGCGGCTGCGGCCATGTCCATGCCCGTGACCTCGACCGTGGCCGTGGCCGCGCAGCGCAGCCGAATCGCGCTCGTGCGCCAGGATCTGGTTCCGCCAGGCTTCGACTATTTCGTTCATCTGCGCGCGCCTCTCAGACGAGGATAATCGCGGCCCGAAAGCCTACGGGACACCGTACATCAAAGGGTGGTCCGGCGCAGCGCAGGCCGGCGCAGAGGGGCGCATCGGGCGAGAGCAGCAAACGCTGAGAACGCGTAGACTGCCGGCGCAGGGCAACGTTCCGCCGGCCAGTTCCGGCAGGAGGGCAAGGCATGTACGACAACACCAAGATCATCGATATCCACGGTCATCACTCGACCCCGCCCCACTTCAGGGCGTACGCGTACAACATCATCGCTCTCCGTTCGACGTCGGGCGGACTCAAGATTCCCGACGGGCCTATGGAAGAGGCGCAGCAGCGCCACCTGCAGATGATGGATGAGCGCCGGATCGACATGCAGTTCATCTCCCCGCGGCCCGTCGCAATGATGCACTGGGAGCAACCGCTCATTCAGGCGCTCTGGGCCAGGGTTACGAACGACACTATCGCAGAGACTGTGCGGCTGCACCCTACCCGCTTCCGCGGCGTGGCGCAGCTTCCGCAGGTCGGCTTCGAGTGGGAGCAGTCCACCGCCCACTGCGTGCCCGAGTTCGAACGAGCGGTGAAGGAGCTCGGTTTCGTCGCGGCCACGCTCAACCCTGATCCCGCAGGCGACCGCAAGACGCCCGGAGTCAACAATCCGTACTGGTTCCCGCTCTACGAAGCCTCCATCGATTTGCGAGCGCCGCTCATCGTCCACGCGTCTATCAGCAAAGACCCGCGCATCACGCTGCTTCCCCACAACTACCAGTACAACTTCCTGACTGAAGAGTGCCTCGCCACTGAAATCTACGAGCACTCGGACGTGTTCGCCCGCTATCCGGAGTTGCGGATCATCGTTTGCCACTGCGGAGGCTCGTTGTCGCGGTTCATTCCCCGCGCCGAGTCGTCCGGTATCCAGGGAGGCGGCTCCGCCGGCATGAACGTAGGCGGAACAGCAGACTATGGAGCGGTTGGGGACACGACGCGCAATCTCTTCTTCGACACCTGCGCCTACGACCCGGGCTACCTCGCCCTTGCATTCCTGCAGCGCGGCGTGGGCCAGATGATGTTCGGCACAGAGGCGCCCGGCTCCGGCACCGGCGTGCTCAACCCCGACACGGGCAGACCGTCCGACGACCTCGTCCCCGTTATCGAAGAGTTCGACTTCCTATCGGACGCCGACAAGACGGCCATCTTCCACGACACCGCCGTCGACGTGTTCCCGCTTTTCAAGGAGTAGCGGACGCTAGGCGACGCCGGATTCCGCTCCGCTGCGAGGCGGCGCCTGCTACGCCGTCCTGTCGCTCTTCCCGCGGCCCAGGAGGGTTAGCCGGCGTCTCGCCAGAGTCGAGCGCCGGTGACGCCGATAAGCAGCACGAAGACGGGGTTGATGACGGACCAGAAGATGTTGCGGACGGACGACTGGCTTTCGCCGAGGGCGAGCGTGAGGTCGTCGAACCAGTTCCAGACGAACACCATGGCCATCAGCACCGTGAAGTAGAACACGGCGGCCGCCAAGAGATATTCGCGCGTAACCGGAGAATCCGGCCCGCAGACCTCGCCGGCCCGGCGCAAGCGGGCGTATTGCGCAGGAAGCGCCCCAATGATTGCCGCCGCCATGATGAAGTTGAAGTAGAACCAGATGCTCCCGATGTTGACATCTTCGGGGTAGAACGGGCTGAGCGCGTAATGCACGAACACAACCACCGCCGCCCCACGATAAGCCCTGCTCCGAGCGCTCGCTGCATCTCTCGCCTCCTTCGCTCAGTCGTAGCGGGGACTATACAGCGGCATAGACTCGGCGCGCTATGGCCCAGCTGCCGCGCGCCGACGTAGTCGGGAGCATGCTCAGGCCCGAACCCTTGCTGACCTCCCGCGGCCAGCTCGCCGCGGGACGGTTGCGCGCTGTGCGGCTCGGTTAGAGCGGTTAAACTACGTCTATGCCGACGCCGAACCTTGGCGCCGCGGGCAGCAGACTGCGGCGGATCCCAGCGATTGAACTGTGCTACCGCACGTTCAAAGAAGCCCAGACCGACGACGCGACGCACATGGCTGCGGGCGTCGCCTACTACGCTATCCTCTCCCTCTTCCCGCTCGCTCTCGGCATCATGGCGATCTTCACGCCTCTTCTCGAATCGGAGGATGTGCAGGGCCAGGTGCTTGTCTTTGCCGAGGGCTACCTGCCGGGGTCGATGGAGGCGCTCAGCGCTAATCTTGCGCTGGCCGCCGGGGTGCGCGGCGCGCAAGGAGCGCTCAGTCTGATAGGGCTGTTCTGGACAGCGAGCGCCCTGTTCGGCGCCATCAGCCGCGCAGTCAACCGCGCGTGGGACGTTCACCACGACCGCCCCTTCTACATTGCCAAGGCGCGCCACCTCGTGATGGCGATGAGCGTGGGTTTCCTGTTCTTCTCGTCCCTGACCATTACGTCGGCGCTGCAGTTCCTCAACGTCGTCTACTTGCCGCTGCTCGGCGAAACGCAGTTGCAGAACGTGCAAGAGGCGCAGCCGCTGGTGCGGCTGCTGTCGTTCACGTTTACGCTTGGGATATTCCTGCTCCTCTTCAAGTTTGTGCCGAACACGAAAACGTACTGGCGGTACATTTGGCCGGGGGCTGTCCTCACCGCCCTAATGTTCGAGGCCAGCAAGAGCCTGTTCGTCTTCTACGTGGCGTGGTTCGCCGACTATGGCGCAGTGTACGGGCCGTTGGGCTCCATCGTGGTGCTGCAGGTGTGGGTGTACGTGTCCGCTCTGCTGCTTATCATCGGGGCCGAGTTCACGTCGGAGTACGGGCGTATGGCGACGGGCGTCGAACGCGGCAGGACTATCGCCTCTGCCGGCTCCTCCTCCCCCAAGCCGTAACAGGGACAATTACAGCGGTGTAGACTCGGCGCGTTATGGCCCAACTGCCGCACGCCGACGTAGTGGGGAGCATGCTCAGGCCGCAGCCGCTGCGGGCCGCGCGCGACCAACTCGCCGCAGAACAGCTGACTCCCTCCGCCTTCAAGCGGATAGAGGACGATGCTGTCGACGAGGCGATCGCGGCGCAGGAGCAGGCCGGACTCCCGATAGTGACCGACGGGGAGATGCGCCGGCTGTCGTTCCAGAGCCAGCTCCCGGAATCCGTCGACGGGTTCGGCGAGTTCGGCCTCGACGCCTTCCTGTGGGGCGATTGGCAAGGAGACGCGGACGTCGGCGACTTGCGCATGGAGCGTCCGCCGACGCTCGGCGTAGTCGACCGGCTGCGCCCCAGGCGCCGTCTCTCTACGGAAGAGTTTGCCTACCTCCGGGGCCGCACGACCCGCGTCGCCAAGGTCGCATTGCCGAGTCCGAGCCTGTTCGCCAACTTCTGGTCGCCGGCTGTCTCCTCGGACGCTTACGCCACCCTCGACGGCTTCCTAGCCGATGTGGCGCAGATTCTGCGCGACGAGATAGCGGAGCTCCGGCGGCTCGGCGCTACGTACGTGCAGCTCGACGCGCCGCACTACCCACTCGTGTTCGATCCCAAGTGGGCGGCGTTCTACGCGTCGCGCGGCTGGACTGCCGAGCGGTGGGTCGAGCAGGGAGTTGACCTCGACAACGCGGTGATGGACGGTTTCCCGGACATTACATTCGCATTCCATCTCTGACGGGGAAACCAGGGCAGCCGTTGGCTGACCGAGGGCGGCTACGAGCGGCTGGTGAAGCCGGCGCTGCGCCGCGTGCGCGCGCAACGCCTGATGCTGGAGTTCGACGACGCCCGCTCCGGGTCGTTCGACCCGCTGCGCGACATTCCGGACGACAAGGAGATCGTGCTCGGGCTCGTCACGACAAAGTCCCCCGGGCTCGAGCGCGTCGCAGACCTCGCTGCGAGGATACGGGAGGCGGGCCGCCTCTTCCCTCTTCAGCAACTTGGAGTCAGCACGCAATGCGGGTTCAGCGCGTCGGTCGTGGGGAACCGTCTGACGATCGCCGAACAGAACGCCAAGCTGGGGATTGTCGCCGAGACTGCGCACGAGGTCTGGGGATAGCGGGCCCGCCCTGCTCGTTTCCGCATCACGTCTGCGCCAGTGTTGTACGCTTGGGGAGGCATCCTTATCCGGGAGAGTTGGCCCATGGGCGATTGCAAGTACTGCGGACGGGACGCGGGATGGTTCAAGAGCAAGCACAGCGCCTGTCAGCGGAAGGTCAATGAGGGATGGCGGCAGATGGTCGCTATCGCTTCCGAGAGCGCCGGCGCCGGCGACTTGACTCCCGACCTCCTCCGGGAGCGTCTCAGGGCCGTCGCCGATCAGGCGTTCGTTCCCGCCGAATACGTAGACGCCGCAATCGCCGCCGGATGGGGCGACGCGGTGGCGTCGAGTCTGGCGGACGGCGTACTAACAAGGCAAGAGGAGTCGCGCCTGCGGGAATTCCGCGACGAGTTCGCCCTCCACGGGGATGCTTTTGTCCAAGAGGGCTCGCTGCTAGCGAACGCGACGCGCGACAGGCTCGTGCTGCAGGCCCGCGAGACGGCCATCGGAAATGACCCCGACAGTTCCCTCGACAAGCTGTCCATGCTTCTTGCGGAGTCCGAACTGCCGCCGGACGAGCAGCGCAGCGTGCTCGTTCAGGGCTTCGAGGCTGCTATAGAGGAAGTCCTCGAAGACCGGATGCTCTCCGTAGATGAAGAGGGGGCGATGCTGCGCTACGCCAACCATTTTGGCTTTCAGCCTGCCGACCTGGATGCGAGCGGCGGATACAGCAACCTCGCCAAGGCGGCAGTGCTGCGCGAGGTCGCGGAGGGCGTCGTGCCGAAGCGTATGGCGTTCGACGGCCCCACGCCGTTCAACCTTATGAAGTCCGAACAGCTTGTGTGGGTCATCAGCGACGTTGACTATTACGAAACGCGAGTGCGCCGCATTCGCCAGGGGACATCGCACGGATTGAGCATCCGGGTCGCGCGCGGGCTCTACTACCGCCCGGGAGTCTTTCGCAGTGAGGCTATCGAGCGGGAAGAGACGAACCTCGCCGACATCGGCGTGCTGGGGTTCACGACCAAGCACCTCTACTTCCACGGGCCGAACAAGCGGTTCCGCATTCGGTACGACAAGATAGTGTCGTTCGAGCCGTACGCCGACGGACTCGGCGTTATGCGCGACGCGCAGACAGCCAAGCCTCAGTCGTTCCGCACCGGCGACGGGTGGTTCGCCTACAACCTGGTCGTCAACCTCGCGCAGATGTAGCGCATCGGGCGCGCGGCAAACCCACGCCGCTTCTCTGCATTTCGTGGGGAAGAGAAGTGGCCGGGGAAGGAGAGGGGCGTGGTGGGCCGGGCAGGACTTGAACCCGCGACCAGGCGATTATGAGTCGCCCGCTCTGACCAACTGAGCTACCGGCCCTAATTCGGGGGCGCGAGCCGCGCCGCGCCCTGCGTACAACCTCGCCTCTCCCGCCCTCCCCGTTCGCTCTTTTCGCGCGGATGGACGCGGATGGAACGGCATAGAGCGGGAGGCATCTCCGACGCTAATCCGCCTCGGGGCCCAGCTGACGGAGTTCGCCGGCGATGCGCTCTGTCGTGATGCCGGCGTTCTCGAGCAGCTGGCCAGCAAGGTCTTCCATGTTCTCGGACATCGCCTGAAGCAGGCACCCCGTGCTGACCGTGCGCTCGCCGGCGCTGCGGGAGATCCGGGCGGCGCCTTCGATCACCTGCTGGCAGCGCCGCGTTATGCCGGAACCGCTGGAAGCGAGAGAGCCGCGCCGGTTCATCGAACTCTCGAGTTCGCGGCGCATGGCTGCGGGGTCGCCGCGCAGGTTGACGATCACCCTAACCGAATGGGAGCGCGGCTCGCGCAGCAGCGCAAGGAGCAGGTGCTCGGCGCCGACGTAGGAATGCTCGAACCGGTGCGCTTCCTCCTGCATAGCCGAGAGCGCGCGCCAGGCAGGCGCGGTGAACCGCCCGGGGAGTCCGCGCACAGCCGTGCTGCTTACTCGCGGGGCTTGCTGGGGGCGGGCCGCCTGCTCGTTCACCCACCCGGGGAAGATGCGGCGGAGATCGATGCTGCCAACGACGAGCGCGCCGAGAGCGACCGCGATCACCATGCGTCCGGTTGTCCCCACCAGGTAGTCCGGCAAGCCCAGGAACGGATCGTGGCCGAACCGTTGCATAGGCGTCAGCAGCAGCGCAAGCATCGGGATCGCCACAAGCAGATAGAGGAGCCATGCGAAGCGGCGAGTGAAGTACTTCCCCTGGCGCACGACGATCAGAAGAACGCCTCCCGCCAGCACGCCAAGCGCCATAGCGATGAGCGTGGCGATATAGGCGTTGGTTGCGGCGAGTCCGGTAGGGAGCGGGCCGTAGCCGAGGGACGATCCCGTCCTGTCGGCGAACCAGGCCGCGCCCAGCACGAACGCCCAAACGAGGGCGGATGTCAGCAGCGCAAAGAGCACTTGCCATGAGATAGAGCGCTCGGTCATATTCCCCCACTCAAAGGCGGCGCAGACCGCCGGGCATTGGCTTCGGGCAATTCTACTACATCAGAGCAGGCCGCAACCGCAAGGCAGCGGGCCGCAACTGTTCAGAGTTAATGAGTTGGCGCGCAGGACGCGGTTTTGGGCGCTGGCGCGCCGGCAACGCGTTATTTGGCACCGTGCTATCGCGCTGCCCTTGGGCGCTGGCGCGCCGCTGGGAGAGCGTGCGCTCCCCCAGACCCCCTGGGGATTGATAGGCCGGACGCAGGGGAGGGTTTGGCGGGGAGCGTCTGCGAGCGATAATATGACGCGCCGGGGGCCCGCCCCTGTCTTATCCTTTTGCAGGAGCCTTACGCCAGATGACCGAGCGCCAGCAGACACGCATCGAGAAAGACACCATGGGGGAGATGGAAGTCCCCGCCGACGCTTACTGGGGCGCTTCCACCCAGCGCGCGGTGCTCAACTTCCCCATCAGCAGCCTCCGCTATCCGCCCGACTTCATCCATATGCTTGGCCGCATCAAGGCGGCGGCGGCGCTGGCGAACAATGCCCTCGGCTTGCTCGACAGCGAGACGGCCGACGCCGTCATCGCGGCTGCGAACGAGGTGGTCGAGGGGAAGTGGGACGCGCATTTTGTGGTGGACCTGTTCCAGACAGGCTCCGGCACTTCGACGAACACGAACGCCAACGAGGTGATCGCCCGCCGGGCCCGCGAGCTTGCTCCGGGCGTCAACGTCCACCCCAACGACCATGTCAATATGGCGCAGTCGTCCAATGACGTTATCCCCACTGCGAGCCACCTCGCCGCCGCGTACGCGCTGCGCAACGAGCTCATTCCCGCGCTGCAGCAGGCGCGCGCGACGCTTGCCGCCAAGTCGGAAGCGTTTTGGGAGATCATCAAGACAGGCCGCACGCACCTTCAGGACGCGACGCCGATACGCCTGGGCCAGGAGTTCGCGGGGTATGCGAGCCAGCTGGAGCTGTCGGAGGCCCGGTTGGCGCCGCACGCGGACGCGCTATGCGAGGTTGCGCTCGGCGGCACCGCCGTGGGCACGGGCATCAACGCCCACGAGGAGTTCGCGGCCCGCGCCTGCGCCCTGCTCGCCGATGAGCTTGGCCTGCCCGTTCGCGAGACTGCCCACCATTTCCAGGCGCAGGGCGCGCAGGACGCGATGCTCGCAGCCAGCGGGGCAGTCCGCGGAACGGCTGTCGCGCTGCAAAAGATCGCCAACGACCTGCGATGGCTGTCGTCCGGCCCGCGGGCGGGACTTGCCGAACTCGAGCTGCCCACCGTGCAGCCGGGGTCGTCGATAATGCCGGGCAAGGTGAACCCCGTTATACCGGAGTCAGTCGTGCAAGTAGTGTGTCAGGTGATCGGGAACGATGCGGCAGTGTCCGCCGCCGCCCAGGGAGGCTACCTCGAGCTCAACACCTACTGGCCGGTTGCCGCCTACAACCTGCACCAGTCGATCACGCTGCTGGCGTCGGCCACGTCCAACTTCGAGGAGCAGTGCCTGCGAGGAGTCAAGGCGACGAGCAAAGGGCCCGACATGGTGGAGCAGGGTTTGATGATGGCCACGGGCCTTACGCCGGCGATCGGCTACGACAAGGCGACGGCAATCGCCAAGGCGGCGGCGGCGCAGGGGCTGACCATCCGCGAGCTGGCCAAGTCGGAGGCGGGCCTTACGGATGAGCAGCTCGCCGATTTGCTCGACCCTGCGCGAATGACAGCGCCGGGAATCGTGGAGGGCGCGTCCGGCGGGGGCGGCTAGCCGGGCGCCAGCCGGAGCGGGAGGGCGGAACGGAGGTCGAGAGAATGGACTTTGGAATTCAGCTACGCGCCTACAAGCCGCAGAAGATTGCGGCTATTCGCGCCAAGACCACCATCGACAAAGTTACGCCGAAAGTGACGCAGCTTCTGCAGGAGACGTCCGACTACCTCGACTCGGTCGGGGTCAGGCCTGCCGGCCCCGGCGTGGGCGTCTACTACGAAGTGGGCGCTTTCCTCGTCGATGTGCAGGTCGGCTACCCCGTCGACATCGAGGTTGAGGGGAACGACCGCGTGCGGCCCGGAGAGCTTCCGGGAGGCAAGTGCGCCGTCGCGGTCTACAAGGGCCCGCACAAGGATATCGCCGACGCTCATCGGGCCGTCCACCAGTGGATGCACACGAACAACATTCAATCAACGGGCGAGCCGACCCGCGAGGTGTACATTAGCGACCTTCGCAGCCTCGGGGACGGGGACGACTGCGAGGCTGAGTCGGTCTGGCCCGTCGTGCACGAGACCCGCGCAGAGAAGCGGCGCCAGCTGCGCGCCAAAGCCTGAAGCGCAAGGAGGCGCGTCATGGATCAGCCCCTCACCGACCACATCGACAGTCAGCTCGAAGAGACTATCAACCAGCTGAAGGAGCTCACTGCACAGCCCAGCATAAGCGCGCAGCGCCTCGGCGTCCGCGAGTGCGGCGCAATGGTCGTCTCGCTGCTGCGCGACGCCGGGTTCGAGGCCGAACTTGTCCCCACCGCAGACCCCGACTATCCGGGCATCATCGCAGAGGCCAAGGGCGCGTCGGACAAGACGCTGCTCTTCTACAACCACTACGACGTTCAGCCGCCCGATCCCCTCGACGAGTGGGAGACTCCGCCGTTCGAGCCCACGGAGCGCGACGGCTACATCTACGGGCGCGGCATCTCGGACGACAAAGGGCCGCTCGTCGCCCGGCTGGCGGCGGTGCGCGCGCTGCGCGACGTTCGGGGCGAGCTGCCCGTAAACATCCGCTGGTGCCTCGAAGGGGCGGAGGAGATCGGCAGCCCCGGCTTTCAGGAGTTCGTCGAGGCCAACGCCGAGCGCATCGCCGCCGACTACTGCATTTGGGAAGGCGGCGGCGTCAACTGGGACGGGCGGCCTCTGGTGATGCTGGGCGTGAAAGGCCTGCTCTACGTCGAGCTCGAGTGCCGCTCGGCCAGCACCGACTCCCACTCGTCGTACGCGCCCGTCGTGCCCAACCCTGCGTGGCGGCTGGTTTGGGCGCTCGGCACGCTGAAGGACTCGAGCGAGCGCATCGCCCTGCGGGGGTTCTACGACCGCGTCCGGGCAGCGCTGCCGCAAGAGACTGCGGCGATCGAGGGGCTCCCCGACACGTCGCGCGAGTTCCTGCACGACCTGGGCGTCGATATGGCGGTCGGCGAAGCATCCGGCTACGAGTTCCGCCGGCGCCTGATTATGGACCCCACAGCCAACATCGCCGGGTTCGGATCCGGCTACACCGGGGAGGGGGCCAAGACGATTCTTCCCGCCGTGGCGCGGGCCAAGATCGACTTCCGTCTCGTGCCGAACCAGAGCCCGGATGAGGTGCTTGCGAGTCTGCGGCAACACCTCGACGAGCACGGGTTCAGCGACATCGCCGTCAAGGTGCACAGCGCGGAACATCCGGCGCGCACGTCCATAGACGACCCGTTCGTGAAGCAGGTTACCGACACGGCGCGCCGTGTGTACGGCGGCGAGCCGTACATTATGCCGAGCATGACGGGCACGGGGCCGCAGCATCCGGTGCAGCACATCCTCGGCGTGCCGGTCGCCTCTTGCGGGATCGACTATCCCGGCAACCGCATCCACGCGCCCAACGAGAACATTCGCCGCGACTACTTCCGGCTGGGCGTTCTCCATACCGCCGAACTCATCGAGGAGCTGGGACGCGCGTAACCGATCTCTGGCAGAGGCCAAGGGGAGCAGAGGCTCTCGCAGACTGCCTCCGGCAGCCCTCTGCGAGAGCCTCCGCCGGCAAGGGAACGCAGGACAATGAAATCGCTCGTGCTGGCGCCCTTCTCCGATGCGGGCCTCGCGCGTTTGCGCGCTCTGGGCGGCGCGATCTATGAGCCGTGGACGGCCACGCAGACGCTATGGGACCCGGAAGAGCTCGGCCTGAGGCTGGGGGCGGAGGGGTGCGGCGCTCTCGTCGTCGAGGCGGATTTTGTGTTCGAGGAGCTTTTCGCCGCCGCTCCGCAGCTTGAGGTGGTCGCGGTCTGCCGCGGCGCCCTCAACCACGTCGACCTCGACGCCGCGGACGCCGCGGGAGTTGTGGTCGTCCACACTCCGGGACGGAATGCGCAGGCCGTGGCCGAGCTGGTCATCGGGCATCTGTTCGCGCTCGCGCGGCGCGCGCCGGAAGCCGAGCGGTACGTCCGCGAGGGCAAGTGGACGGATCTCACCGAACCCTACACACGGTTTCAGGGCCGCGAGCTGGCCGGCGCCGCGCTTGGCGTCATCGGGTTCGGCGCCGTTGGGCGCGCCGTCGCGCGTCTGGGGGCCGGCATCGGGATGCGGACGCTCGCCTGCGACCCGTACGTTACGGAAGCGGAGGGAGTCGAACTCGTGACGCTCGACGAACTCTTGCGCACGGCGGACTGCGTTACGCTCCAGACGCCCGACACGGCGTCGACCGCCGGCATGATGAACGCCGAGCGCATCGCCTCAATGAAGCCGGGAGCGCTGCTCGTCAACGCCGGCTCTCCCTATACGATCGACCACCGCGCGCTTGCCGAGGCAGTATCCGAGGGGCGGCTCGGAGGCGCCGCTCTCGACGTCCACGAGACGCAACCGCTCGCTCCCGACTCGCCGCTTCTGGGTCTGCCCAACGTGCTGTTCACGCCTCACATCGGCGGAGCAACCCGCGAGACTATCGAGCGCCACTCCGCGATGGCGGCGGAAGACATCGAACGGTTCGCGCAAGGCCTTCGTCCCCTCCGCCTTGCGAACCCGGACGCGTGGGAGCGGCGGCGTTAGGAGAGCCGGTAGAGCGCGGCGCAGTTGTCCCACAACACTTTGCGGCGCGTCTCGTCCGGCAGGTCGATCTCGAAGAACTCGTCCATTGCGTGGGGGAAGGGGCTATCGGGATGCGGATAGTCGGTCGATATCACCATGAGTCCGTCGCCGTAGGCGGCCATCACATCGCGGGCCATCGCCTCGTCGGCCTCCATTGAAACAACGCACTGGCGCAGGAAGTACTCGCTCGGCTCGAGGGGTAGGTCGCTCTCCAGGTACTTCCGGTGCTGGTCGTCTATGCGGTAGAGGAGCCACGGCAGCCATGAGCAGTTCGCCTCGAGGAAGGCGACGCGCAGCGCGGGGTGGCGTTCGAGAACGCCGGTGATGGTCAGGCCGGCGAGGGCCGACATCATCTGAGTGGGGAAGCTGAGGGCGTGGGTGAGCGTGCGAGCCGCCGGATGCCGCAAGTACTTGCGGCTGATGTCCTCGCGGCCCGGGGCGGTGGATGTTCCATGCAGGCAGACGGCGGCGCCGAGCCGCTCGATTTCGCTCCACAGCGGCTCGACTTCGGGATCGTAGAGGAAGCGTCCGTTCACGGGTTCGGGATGCACGGTTACGCCGACGAACCCGAGTTCGTTGACGACGCGCCGGGCTTCCTCGACGGCGAGATCGATCGCCTGCAGTGGCAGCAGCGCGACGCCCTTCAGACGTCCCGGGTCGGCATTGCAGTAGTCGCGCATCCAGTCGTTATAGGCTCGGCAGAGAGCGGCGGCGTATTCGGGATCGAGGTCGTCGAGGCCGAGTATCCAGGTGCCGCCATTGGTGCGGAAGAGCGCCGCGACGTCGACGCCCTCGATGTCCATCGCCTCGAGGGTGGAAGGGGCGTCGAACCCCTGGCTGAACGCCTTCACTTGAAACGGGGTCTGCTCTTTCTTCTGTTTCAGGGCGGCGTTGGCTTGGGCGAACTCCGGCCACTCGTTCCAGATGGGGAACACCTGTCCATCGATGACCCAGGTGTCGACGCCGGTAACGTCGCTGCGCCGCATAACGGGCATGCGTGAGCGGAACGGGCCGTCGAGGAAGTCCTGAAAGAGCGTCGCAGGCTCAATGACGTGGATGTCGCTGTCGAGGATGCGGAAGCCGTTTCTCATGCCCGCATCATACCCCATCCGCCGCGCTCCCTCCCCCGTCGCAACGGTGTAAAGTCAGCCCCATGCTCGATATCAATGACAAGGCCGTCCTCCGAGCGGCGAGCTGCTCCGGCGTTCTGTGACGATGGGCACGGCGCTGGTGCTCGACCTCGGAAGCAGCCGTATCCGCTGCGTAGTCGTGACGGGCGGGCGCGCTGCGCAAGCCTCGGAAGCCGCCTCGGCGCCCTACCCCGTCGCAGGAGCGCGTAGCGGAGGGCTGGCGCGCAGCTTCAACCCCGCGCTGTTGCGCGCGCGGCTGCTCGGAGCGCTGGCGCAGGGCGCCCGCGCGGCGGGGCCGGCCAACGTCGAAACTGTGGCGGTCGTCGCCCAGCGAGGGGCCGCCTGCTTCCTCGACGCCGAACTACGCACGATATACGCGGGGCCGCAGACCGACCTGCGCGCAGTGTTCACGGGCGCGGCGCTCGATGAGCAGCGCGGCGAACGCGCGCACGCTGTGACCGGACATCTGCCGTCGATGCTCTTCGTCCCGGCCAAGCTGCAGTGGTGGGCGGAGAACCGTCCTCGCGAAGCCGCGCGCATCGCAAAGGCGTGCGGTCTCGACGCGTGGGCTGCTCTGCAGCTTGCCGGGTCGCTCGTCGAAACGCCTCACGGGCTGGCCGAGCTTGGCCTTCTGGACGTAGCGGAGCGGAAGCCCGCGCTCGGGCTACTGAGCGAACTCGAGACGCCGCCCGGCATTATCCCTTGCGTCGCGCCGCCCGGCGCCGCTGCCGGCAGGCTCACGCCGGAGGCTGCGCAGGCGACTGGCCTGCCCGCTACAGTCGAAGTGCGGGTCGCAGGCCCGGACGCCCAGGCCGCAGCCGTCGGGAGCGGGGCTGTAGACGACGGCGCCGTGTCGATCGCCGCAGGGTGGAGCGCTCCGGTGCAGGCGACGACGCCGGCGCCCGTCTTCGACTCCCGCTGCCGGACGTGGACGACTCTGCACGCCGTGGGCGGCAAATGGGTCGCCGAGGCGAACGCCGGCGACGCCGGGCGAGCGGTCGACGCTCTGCGCCGGCTACTGGGGCCGCGCCTGACGGCTGCCCGGTTCGACGCGCTGGCGGCGGCGTCCGCCGGAGAGGCGGCGCCCGTCGTTGCGGCCTTCCTCGGCCCGCGGGCGCTCGATCTGTCGCGTCCGGGCATGACTATGGGCGGGTTGCTTACTGCGGCGCCGGTCACGCTCGACGGGCTCGACCGCGGGGCCGTCGCGCGGGCGGCGCTGGAGAATGCGGCGTTCGCCATGCGGGAGAGCCTTGCGCTCGCGCGGTTGCTCCCCGGGACTCCGCACGGCAGCGTCGCGCTGTCGGGCGGGATGGGCGAGAGCCCGGTGTTCGCGCAGATGCTGGCCGACGCGCTTGGCGAACCGGTGCGGACGCGCCGCAAGGCGACGGCCGCCGGCGCCGCCCTGATCGCGACGACGCCGGCCCGGGAGCTTCCGGCGCGCTCGGCGGAGGCAGCCGCTTACGGCGAAGCCGTCGAACCCAGCGCCGGCGCGGCGGAGATGAACGAGCGGTTCGAGCAGTGGCTCCGGATCAGAGAGCGGCTCGACGCTCTGGCCGAGGAGCTGTGATGGCCTCGCAGCCCGCTGCTTTCCCCCGCAGGCGCATCATTCGGGCGCAGTACTTTATGTCGTTCTCGTGGAGCCTCGGGCTGTGGGCGGCGGTGCCCGTCATTCCCATTCTGTCGCTGCAGCTCAACGAGAACCTCGCGTACGCGGGGCTCGTGGTTTCAATCGGCGGAGCGGGGCGATTCGTGGTCAGCTACGTCACAGGGCCGCTGCTCGACCGTTTCGGGCGGCGCGGAGTCGGCGGCATCGGCGTATTCATTCGCATGGTCTTCTCGTTCCTCGAGGGGCTTTCGCCTACTTACTTCGCGCTGCTGGCGTTCCGTTTCGGCTCCGGCATCGGCACCTCCATCTGGGGAACAGCGCAGCAGACCATCACTGCCGATGTTGCAACCTCGCAAGACAGGGGGCGCATCAGCGGGCGGAAGCAAGGGTATGCGCATTTGGGCGCCATCATCGGGCCGGTGATCGGCGGCGCCGCATGGTGGATCACCGACGACATTCGCATCCCGTTCTTCATCAACGGGTTCAGCAAAATGGCGTGCCTGCTCGTGATGCTGTTCATTATGGTCGAGACCAAGCAGATCTCGGCCCGGCCGGAGGGCGCCGAGGAGCGGAAGAGCCAAGCGCTTCCCGAACGGCAGACGCGCCCAAGCCTCGTCCGCCGTCTCGGCAACGTTCATAGCGGTATCGCCGCTCTTGCCGCCACCGGTTTCCTCTACGTGCTTATTGGGACGTTCGCGGTGCACCTTATGCGCTCGACAGTGCAGGACCTGGTGCTGCCCGTATACGTCAATGAAGTGCTCAACCTGACATCATTCTCCCTAGGCATCATCATTGCGGCGATGGGCGCCGGCGGACTGGCGGCGTCGCTCGTCGGCGGATGGGCGACCGACCGCTGGGACGTGCAAGTCGTCGTAATCCCCGGCGCGCTGATAGCTGCGGGAGGGCTGGCGCTCACGGCGCAGGAGCCCGGTCTTGCAGGCATGGCGCTGCTTGCGGCGGCGCTCGGCGGGGCTGCGAGCCTTGTCCAGGTGGGCACGCAGGCGTTCTCTATCGACGTGTCGCCGCGCGGGGCGCGAGGCCGGTTCTTCGGGCAGACGCAGGCCGCGGGGCACCTGGCGACGTTCGTCGGCCCGTTCGCCATAGGGGGAATCGCGGATCTTTTCGGGTTCGTGGTGGCCCTCTACGTCATCGGCGGAGTGTTCCTGTTCGTGGCGCCGGTGGGCGTGTTGATGGGCGTCGTGGGGCCGCGCGTCCGGGCGCGGCAGGCGGAGGAAGCGGAGGCGGCGGCGGGCGCCAAGCCGCCGGCCTGACCACTCCTGCTGGTATCCTAGACCCGTGAGCGACGCCGCCTCGTCCGCCTACAACGCTATTCGCCATGAAGTGCTCGACGCTGCGCGGGCGATGCACCGCTACGGCCTCGTCGTGGCGTCGTCCGGCAATGTGAGCGCGCGCGTGGCCGGCGGGGCCGATCTGATCGCCGTCACTACCGCCGGCAAGGACTACGCCACGATGGGCGTCGAGCAGGTCGTGGTCGTCGATTTCGAGGGCGAGCCGGTCGAGGGGAACGGCCTGCCGTCGACGGAGACGCTCTTGCACGTGGCGCTCTACCGCGCCCGCCCGGACGTGCAGGCTGTGATGCACACCCACTCGGTGTACGCGAGCGCGCTGGCGGTCGCAGGGCTCCCGCTCCCGCCGCTTATCGACGAGATGGTGGTGTTGCTGGGAGACAGCGTGGAAGTCTCGGAGTACGCGTTTCCGGGCACTGAGGAGCTGGGCGAGTCCGTTGTCGCGGCGCTGGGCGAGCGGAACGCCGCGCTCATCCGCAATCACGGCCTGGTAGGCGTGGGGGCGAGTCCTGGGCAGGCGCTGAACGTCTGCCTGCTGGCTGAGCGCATCGCCCACATCTACGCTGCGGCGCGAATGCTCGGCGCAGCGGCGCCGCTCCCTGCCGACGCGGTCGCTACAGAGATGGAGCTGTTCCGGATGCGTCAGGCGGCGCAGGCCGCCGGGGGCTAGGAGCGCGTCGATGCGAGTGCCTTCGTTTCTGCTGCGGCGACTGTACGTAAAGGGGAGCCTGAGGGCGACCGGGGACGGCTTCGCGTTCGATCTGCGCAACCAGCTGGGCGCGGGGTACGCCAGGCGGCTATTCCCTCTCGCGCTCGACGGGGCGGAGCTCGATATGGCCGCCACAACGTTCGAAATCGAGGGGAAACGCATCGCCTTCGACGCGGTGTCCGCCGACACCCCTTTCACGCTCGCGCTGAACAGGACGACCACCATCGCCTACTCCGGCGGCGCAGTCGCCCCGGGGCCGCACAAGATCGGGATGCGGTTCGAGGTGGCCGGCCTCGGCGAGCTGGGGTTCGACTTCACCGACGTCGCGTAGGCGCAGCGCAGCGGCAATGGTAACGGCGCTGCAGACGGTGGCGATAACGGGCGCCGCAGGGTACATCGGCAAGCGGCTGGCGCAGCGCCTGCTGCAGGACGAGGGCGTCCGGCGCGTCGTGGGGATCGACATCCGCCCGGCGCCGCTCGACGACGCCCGCTACGAGCACGTGCGACAGGACATCCGCGCGCCGCTCGGCGCCGCGCTTGCAGGCGTCGAGGCCGTAGCGCATCTCGCGTTCGCGATGCGCCCGCCGCGCAGGCGCGAGGAGGGCCGGAGCGTGAACGTGGGCGGCGCCGCGAATGTGCTCGACGCATGCGCCGAGGCGGGCGTCCGGCGCGTTGTGCTGCTGTCGAGCGCAACCGTCTACGGCGCCCGGCCCGACAACCCGGACGCGCTCACGGAGGAGGCGCCGCTCCGCCCGCGGCGAGGATTCGCCTACGCCGAAGACAAGGCGGTCTGCGAGGCGCGCTTCCTCCGGTTCGGTGAGACGGACGCCTCTCGCTGCGTCTCGATACTGCGCAGCTGCATCGTGATGGGGCCGAACGCGGCGAACTTCATCACGAGCGCGCTGGACAAGCCGGCGCTCCTGGGCGTTCGAGGCGCCGACCCGGCGATGCAGTTCGTTCACGAGGACGACCTCGCCGAGGCGCTCGCCCGGTTCGCGCTCGAACCCCGCCCGGGCGTTTTCAACGTCGCAGGGCCGGGCAGCGTCCGCTGGTCGGAGCTCGTAGCGATGGCGGGCAAGCGGCTGATCGCCCTGCCCGCTCCGCTCGCCTACGGGCTGACGGAGCTCGCCTGGATTGCACGCATACAGAGCGACGCTCCCGGGGCCGGGCTCGACCTCATCCGCTGGCCCTGGACCGTCAGCGCCGCCAAGCTCGCCGGCGAGCTTGGCGGCGCGTTCGCTTTCACATCGCGGGAGGCGGCGGAGGCGGCCCTCCGACGCTCTTAGGCCTCGCCGCCTTCCAGCGCGCGCCAGAGGCGCTCAGCAAGGAGGGGCATATCGACGGCGGAAGCGCTCTCCGCGCCGGCGCGGCTGAGCGCGTCGACCACCGCATTGGCGACCGCCACGGGCGCGGCCACCGTCGGCAGTTCGCCTATGCCCTTGATGCCGAGGGGGTTCGTCGGCGACGGGGTCTGGAGGCTTGCAAGCTTCAGATCGGGGAGAGACTCCGCGACGGGGACGCCGTAGGTCATCAGGTTCGTAGTCTGCGGCAGTCCGGCGCCGGAGTAGACCATTCCCTCGCTCAGCGCCTGTCCTATGCCCTGGACGATGCCGCCCTGCGCCTGCCCCCGCACGATGACCGGGTTGATCATCGGCCCGCAATCGTGCACGGCGGCGTAGTCGGCGAGCCGCACGTCGCCTGTCTCGGCGTCGAGCTCCACGACGGCCACATGCGCCGCGAACGCGAACGGGTTGTTCGGCAGCTCGTAGGCGGCCTCCGCCTCGACGCCTTCCGGGGGAACCGCGCCTCCGGCGCTGTCGAGCCGCTCCTTCGCGCTCAGGAGCGCCGCGTACATCGCATTGCCGCCGACGGCGAGGCCGCGGCTTGAGGTCGTGCCTCCTCCTACGGGCAAGGACTCCGTATCGCCGTGCCGCACCTCCACGCTCTCCGGCGCGACGTCCAAGACGTCGGCTGCAATCTGCGCGAACGAGGTGGCGGTGCCCTGCCCGTGCGGCGACACGTCGGTGAAGACTGTTACGCGGCCATCGGGCGCGACGCGGACGCGGGCGACGCTCTTGCGGACGCCGGCCTTCCCGCCGGACGCTTTGATGACGGTTGCGACGCCGACGCCGGTGCGCATCGGGCCGCGCTCCGCCGTCTGCCGTTCACGCAAGGCGTCGTAGTCCACGAGGCTAAGCGCCTGCTCGAGGGCGGGCGCGAAGTCGCCGGAGTCGTAGGCGAGTCCGGTGGCGGTGGTGTACGGGAAGGCGTCGGGCGGAACGAAATTGCGGCAGCGGATCTCCGCCGGGTCGATCCCCAGTTTGCGCGCCGCCTCATCGATGATGCGCTCGATAGGCACGGCGGCCTCCGGGCCGCCGGCGCCGCGGTAGGGGCCGGTGGGGGGACGGTTGGTCGTTACGCCGAGGCACTCCACATCCATCGCGGGGATGACGTAGGGGCCGGCGACGCGTTGCACCGCATTGCCGAGCGGCCCGCCGCTCGATGTGAGGAAGTAGGCGCCAAGATCGGCGAGCATCCGCACCCTAAGGCCCAGTATCGTTCCGTCGCGGCGGACCGCGGCCTGCACGTCCGCGGTGAAGCCGCGACCGTGCGACGCCACCGTGTTTTCGGAGCGCTGCTCGGTCCACTTCACGGGAGCGCCGAGGCGCACCGCCGCGTACGCAGCGGCGACCTCCTCCGGCCACACTTCTATCTTGCGTCCGAACCCGCCGCCGACATCGGGGGTTACAACGCGCACGTCGAGGCTGCCGGGGAGCAGGAGTTCCAGGTACGTCTTAACCCGGTGGGGCACCTGCGTCGACGTCCACACCGTCAGCCGCCCGGCTTCCGGGTCGTGACGCGCGACGACGCCTCTGCACTCCATCGGCGTCGCGACGAGGCGCGGGACTTCATACGCGGCCTCGACAATTTCGTCGGCCATCGCGAACGCGCCGTCGATGTCGCCGGCGCCGGCGGTTGCGCGCATCACCACATTCGTCCCTATGCGGTCGTGGAGCGGAGCGGCGTCTGCCGCTGCGGCGCGCGGGTCGAGCAGCGGAGGCAGCGGGTCGTAGGTCACGGTGATGCGGTCGCGCGCGTCGTACGCCTCCGCCCGGGTGCGGGCGACGACCATCGCGACGGGCTGACCGACGTAGCGAACGCGGTCGGTTGCGAGCACGGGATGATCGGGCACAGGGGTTTCGCCCATCCCCTCGCGGCGGATCGCGCCGATCTCGCCCACGACGCCGTCGAGGTCGGCGCCGGTGTAGACCGCCGCTACGCCGGGGCTCGCCAGCGCCTCGGCGACGTCGACGCTGCGGAGGAGCGCGTGCGGCTCTGTGCTGCGGAGCACGGCGGCGTGGAGCATATCGTCGAGCGCGATGTCGTCGACGAATTGGCCGTCGCCGCGGAGGAGGCGCTCGTCCTCGAAGCGGGCGATGCTCCGCCCGCGCCAAGGGGCTGCTTCTTCCGCCGCCGGAGAAGCAGCCGAGGGTTGGGCGAACGAGGACGCGCTCTCGCGGGTTGAGGCGGCCATGCGTTACTCGACCGGGAGCACCGGAGTGTGCACCTGCATATAGGTGCCGGGGATCTGCTGCCAGCAGATGAAGCGCAGATCCTCGTCGTGGGGGTTGAGCGTCTCGTGCCTGCTTCCGGCGGGGATGCATGCGAAGTCGCCGGCGGCGACGTTCACGCGCTGCTCGCCGATCAGCTCGACTCCCTGGCCGGCGATGTAGTAGCGGACAGCGTCGCCGGAGGTTTGGGGAGCGCCCTGCTCGGTCTTCCCCGGCACGTTCTCCATAAACAGTTGGAACGAGTAGATGTCGAACCCGAGCTCCGGGGAGATGATGTGATGGCGGCCGGGGCCCCACTCCATCAGCGGAGCGTCCGCCGCGCGGACGTGCAGCCGCTTCTGTCCGCGCCGGCGCTGCACCTCGAGCGCGACCCTGCCGAACGCCATCTGCTCTTCGAGGTAGCGCAGGTAGAGCGGCCACGGTTCGAGCTGCGAGAGTTCGGCGTCGGAGAGGTCGCTCACCTCCGGCGCCTTGTGGGGGGCGGCGAGGTGCACGAACGGCGTGGCCACCTGCCGGTAGGTGCCGGGGAACTGCTGGGCGGCGAGGAAGACGAGAGGCTCGGGGTGGGGGTTTTCCGTGCCATGCCATATGTTCGCCGGCACGTGGCAGAAGTCGCCGACCTCCACATCGAACCGGACGTCCTCGATGAGCTCCTGGCCTCCGCCCTTCACGTAGTACTTCAACGCGTCGCCGTGGGTGTGGTAGCGCTCCGAGCCGCCTGCGCGCCCCGACGTGAAGACGTGCAGGTTGTGGACGTTGAACCCCAGCTCCGGCCCGACAATGATGCGCTGGTTGGGGCCGGCACCCTGCACGTTGGCCTCTTCGGCGGGGACGTGGACGCGGCCAACCTTGCGGCGCTTGTCGATTGCGAGCGCGGCGCGCCCGAAGTTCGCCTGTTTCTCCATATAAAGCGCGTAGAGCTCCTCGGGGGAGAGCTCCGCAAGCTCCTCGGGCAACACGCTATCGGCCATTCGATTCCCTCCTGCGCAAGCGCGGCTCTGCGCGTGAGGCTAGGCGTCCTGCAGGGAGGGTGTCAACCTTGGCGCATAGGCGGAGGGGCAACCCTGCGCGTAAGGGGGGGGCTACAGGGCTAGTTCGGATCCCTGCGGTCGGGTCTTCCCGCTACGCCCCGAGAGAAATTTGCCAAGCGAGTGGGCGGCGGGTATGGTGCGACGCGCTATGCCGGAGCTGAATTTCAAGGGCAAGCAGCACATATACGCCCACCACCTCACCGTGCCGTACCGGCCGCTCGTCTCCGACGCGGCCAAGAGCGTCGCTTTTGCCCCCCCCCACGAACGCGTGTTCTAATTCGGCGCCGCCGCTCGACGGCAACCTCATCGTCCACGGCGACAACCTTCACGCGCTGAATGCGCTGCTCCCGCGCTACGCCGGGCGCGTCAAGTGCATCTACATCGACCCGCCCTACAACACCGGCAACGAGGGTTGGATCTACAACGACAACGTCAACAGCCCGCTGATGCTGGAGTGGCTCGCCACGCACAGCCCTGTCGACGGCGAGGATATGGAGCGACACGACAAGTGGCTCTGCATGATGTGGCCGCGCCTGCACCTCCTCCGCGAACTGCTCGCCGACGACGGCGTCATCTTCGTCTCCATCGACGACAACGAGCAGCACCACCTCCGCATGCTGATGGACGAGGTGTTTGAGGCGGAGAATTTTGTTGCCTCAATTGCTTGGTGGTCGAAGTTCACGTTAGCCAACGATGTAAAAGGCGTTTCTAGCCAACACGAGACTGTTCTTATCTACGCTAAAGAGTCTAAGTCTTTCGAAATGGGACTCTTGCCACGTACTGAGGAGATGAATGCCGCATACAGTAATCGTGATGGAGACCCAAGAGGACCTTGGATGGCTTCCCCGCTGCACGCAAAGAGCGGTCGAGAAGAACAGCGATATTCTTTCAAGTTTCCCAATGGAGTAAACTGGGAACCTCCCAGAGGGACATACCCACGTTACTCCATTGGGAAACTTGAAGAACTCTATCACGATAATAGGCTCTACTTCGGGCGCAACAACAACGCGCAGCCAAGCAGAAAGACTTACTTATCTGAAGTGAAGCAGGGCAAGACGGTTGGTTCTCTTTGGCCTCATGAAGAAGTCGGCCACACAGCTGGGGCTCGAAACACCATAAAGGCCATATTCGCTGATAGGACCGACCCCTTTAGCAACCCTAAGCCGGTAGGTCTCATAGAGCGTATTCTAGACATCGCCACCAGCCCCGACGACATCATCCTCGATTCGTTCGCAGGCTCCGGCACGACGGCGCACGCGGTGCTGGCGCTGAACAAGGAGGACGGCGGCAACCGGCGGTTCATCCTCGTCGAATGTGAGGAGTACGCCGACACGATTACGGCGGAGCGGGTGCGGCGCGTGATTCGGGGCGTTCCCGAGGCGGGAGACGCGTCGCTGCGGGAGGGGCTTGGCGGCTCGTTCACCTACTGCACGCTCGGCGACCCTATCGACATCGAGCAGATGCTCACCGGCGAGTCGCTGCCGCCGTTCGAGACGCTCGCCGCCTACCTGCTTCACACGGCGTCGGGGCTGTCGGCGGGCACCGAGTCGTTGTCGAGACCCAACGACGACGGGTTGTTTCATGAGGCTAACGGAACCAGCTACTACTTGCTCTACAAACCGAAACTCGAATGGCTGCGCAGCAACGCTGCGATGCTCAACGCGGATCGCGCAGGGCGGATCGCGGCGGCCTGCGCGTCGAGCGCGAGCAAAGCGATTGTGTTCGCGGCGGGCAAGTTTATGGGGCAGCGGGAGTTGGCGGACAAGCGCATCACGTTCTGCCAACTGCCGTACGAGTTGCACCGTCCTGCGTGACGTCCATGCTGGAGTTGAAGGAGTACCAGACGCAGGCGCTCGACACGTTCGAGCAGTGGCTGCGCGCGTTGGAGGAAGCGCACGAAGCATCGGATAAGGGCGCAGCAGCGCTGCGAGGCGCGAACCTCCCCGTACCGCCTGTGGTGCTCGACTACCCTTGCAGAGCGTGGGAGCGGCTGCAAGATGAGGACGAGGTTCCGTCCAAGAACATCCGGGGGCGGCCCGCAACGTATGTGGCCCGTACGGACGGCGCGGAGCGCCCTATTCCGCACGTCTGTTTCAAGGTGCCGACCGGCGGGGGCAAGACGCTGCTCGCCGCGGCTGCGCTGCAGCGGCTGAACCGTCCGACGGGCCTCACGCTGTGGATTGTGCCGACTAAGGCCATTTACGCGCAGACGAAAAAGGCGCTGTGGGATCGGCAGCATCCGTACCGGGAGATGCTCGAACGGGCGAGCGGCGGGCGCGTGAAGATGCTCGAGAAAGAGACGCGCTTCACCAGAGCGGACGTCGAGAACTACCTCTGCGTGCTGCTGCTGATGCTGCCGGCGGCGAACCGCCAGAAGGGCAAAGAGTTCCTTCGAATGTTCCGCGACACAGGGCGCTACCCCTCGTTCTTTCCGGACGACGACAACGTGCTGGGTGAACAGCAGTTGCTGAACGATAACCCCGACCTGGATCGCCTCTGCCTCAATCCGAACTGTTCCGCGAAACAGGGGCAGCGGGAGGAGTGCAAGTGCGGGCAACAATGGCGCCCAGGGCCGGTGAAGCGGAGCCTGTTCAACGTGGTCAAGATGCTGCGGCCGGTGGTGGTGCTCGACGAGGCGCACAAGGCGTACGGGAAGAGCGATGCGGAGAACGCCGAGTTCGTCCGCTCGGTCAACCGGCTCGACCCGCGGATGGTGCTCGAACTGTCGGCGACGCCCACGGTGGGCGTCAGCAACCTGCTCGTCAACATCTCAGGCGAGGCGCTCCATACCGAGGAGATGATCAAGCTGCCGGTGGAGGTCTCGACGTTCGGGAACGTCGAGTGGCGGCACACGCTGTCGGCGGCGAAAGACGAGTTGGACAAGCTCGAGGCCGAGGCGCAATCACTGTATGCGAGCGAGGGGCGCTACGTACGGCCTATCGCCGTCGTGCGGGTGGAGCGCACCGGCAAGGATCAGCGCAGCCCCGACTACATTCACGCGGAGGACGTGCGCGAGCATCTCACCCTGAACCTCAGCGTGCCCCCCGACGCCGTGCGGGTGAAGTCGTCGGAGGCGGATGAACTAGGGGGAGAGGATCTGCTCTCGGAACTTTCCTCCGTACGGTGGATCATCACGAAAGCGGCGCTGATGGAAGGGTGGGATTGCCCGTTCGCGTACCTGCTGGTGATGCTCGACAACACGCAGTCGCAGCGCGCGCTCACGCAGCTTACAGGCCGCGTAATGCGGATGCCGCACGCGCGGCGCACGGAGCGGCAGGCGCTCGACCAGTGCTACGTGTACTGCCACAACGCAGACGTCGGCACAGCCGTCGAGCAGGTGAAGAGAGGGCTCGAAAACGAGGGGTTAGACGGGATTGGCGACGAGGTGATCGGAAAGGGAGCGGACGCGGTGAAACCGGTGACGGTGACGCGGCGCGCGCCGTTCCGCGGACAAGATCTGTTCCTCCCAAAAGTGCTGCACCGCGACGGAGACGGATGGCGCGACCTAGACTACACGTCGCACATCCTGCCGGAGATCGCCTGGGGCCTCATCGGGGCGCCGGACAAGCTGCAGGACTCGCAGCCCGACCAGCCGAAACATGAATCGGTGTCGGTGTACATCGGCGACAAGCCGGCGTTCTACCACGATACACAGGACGTGTACGTGGATAAGACCGCATCGGTCGCGTGGTTCGCGCGGCGCCTGGGCGACATCGTGCCGAATCCGTGGCAGGCGGCGCGCATCGCGCAGGAGTTCATTGACGACTTGCGGGAGATCGTGAAAGACGACGAGGCCATCTACGACCGGCGAACGAACTATGCGTCCGTGTTGCGCGAGCACGTTATCAGGGAGGCGGACGCTCAGGCGGAAGAGACGTTCAAGCAGAAGCTACAACACGAGACGATCAGGTTCGATCTGGAGACGGGCGAGGCGAACTACCGCCTCCGCGAGAGTTTCGAGATTCAGGCCGGAGACAGCGAGTGGCCGTTGCAGATGCGGATGAGCCTGTTCGAGCCGGAGTACGACCGGTTCGACTCCGAATTGGAGCGCAGCTTCGCCCGTTACCTGGACGGGCAGAAGGCGCTGACCTGGTGGCACCGAGTGGCGGCGCGCCAGCGCGGCGAGTACTTTCTGCGCGGTTGGCGGCGCAACCGCATCTTCCCAGATTTCATTGCGCTCGCCGCCAAGGAGTACGGCAAGCGGCAACTGTTCGTCCTCGAAACCAAGGGGAAGCATCTGGACGAGTTGCTCCGGTCGGACGACACGCAGTACAAGCGGAAAGTCCTCGAACTGCTGCAAAACGCATTCAACGGAATGTACCGCGGCGGCCAGTTCGTCATACACGACGGGCAGATGAAGGGCGTCTTCACCCTCGTGTTCGGGCGGGAAGACTTTCCCGCCATGCCCTAACCCCTAACCCGCTCCCCCAAGGCCCCGGCGTTGACGCGAACGCGCGGCGGTGCTAGGTTGCCCGCGAATGCGCTCGCCTGCGCCTCGGCTCCTGCCGGAGGCGCCGCCCGCGCCTGGTCAAGCGTCAAGGAGGATGACATGGCCCCTACCCGCCCACGAAAGCTCGCCGCCGCGCTGGCCGCCGCCGTTATCGCGGCGCTTGCGGGGTTGCTCGCCGCTTGCGGCAGCGATCCAACGCCGACTCCAACGCCAACTCCACAGCCCGCGGCGAACCCCACTCCCACGCCGCAGCTCGACTTCCTCGACAGCCTCCACGCGGCGGCGCAGGAGGAAGGGAGCATCGTTTGGGCGACGACCGACACGGAGGAGCGCACGACCGCAATTATCGGAGCGTTCGAGTCCGCCTACCCCGGCGTCAGCGTGCAGCTCATCACTGCAAACAGCGCTGATCTCCGCGAGCGCCTCTTCCTGGAAGCGCAGGCCGGCAAGATAACGGTCGACGTCACCGACCCGGGGCGGGACAACCGCGTCGTCGAGGAAGACCTGGCCGAAGACCTGACCGACATCGTGGAGTACCTCGGCGTCGACCCGAACCTCGTCTACTCCGACAACCGCATCTGGCTGAAGGTGGGGGTGCCGCACGCGCCCATCTGCAACACCGACCGCTTTTCACCGGGAGACTTCCCGCAGTCGTACGAGGACCTGCTCGACCCCAGCCTCCGAGGCGAGATTGTGGTCGAGAACCGGCTGAAGGGGTTCGTGTACCTTACGAACTTGCCCGAGTACGGCGATTCGCGGCCCGGCCTCTGGGAGGAGGACCGCGTCGCCGAGTACCTCTCGGCAGTGAAGGCGAACGACCTGCGGGCGCAGCGCGGCAACGGCGTCGTCGGCGACCTTGTGGCGTCCGGCGAGGTGTCGTGCGCGCTGGAGATCAACCTGAGTTCGTTCCAGAACCTGTGGGAGGACGGCGCGCCGCTCGACATCGTGCCGGTCGAGACGATCTCGGTCGAGCCGGTGCACCACTTCGTGCCGAAGAACTCGCCCAACCCGAACGCGGCCAAGCTGTTCGCCGCGTTCCTGATGGGCCCACAGGGGCGCGCCCTCTGGACGCAGGTGCGGCCTACCTCCGACCTGACGCTCTCGGAGGACACCGACTACGCCCGGCTCGTGAAGTCGAAGGGGTCGAACATCGTTCCGCCTGGCACCGAGCTGAACGAGCACTTTAGCAGGCTGTCGACCAGGTACATCGAAGCCATCGGGATTCCGACGGGCTAGCGCAGCAGTCGCAACAGAACGCGGAGGCGCCGCGGCGGCCTCCGCGTTCTGTTGCGCGCAGCGCGGCAGGGGGGCGAACATTCCCCCTCGAAGAGCAGCGGGGCGCAAGAGATGCTAGGACAGACGACGGCAGGGCGCTTGTTGCGGCGGTCGCGATTCGGCGGCGCAGATCCGCAGGTGCTTGTCGTCGTCGCCTGGCTCGGCATTCTGCTCAGCTTCCTCGTGCTTGTCCCGCTCGTGCTGGTGCTGTGGTTCAGCCTGCGCACGACGGGGCCGGGAGAGCGCGGCGGGACGTTCACGCTGCAGAACTACGCCAACACATTCGCGAACCCGCTCACCTACGAACTGCTCATCAACACGTTCTGGTTCTCGGTAGGCTCCATCATAGTAGGGCTCGCAATCGGCGTCGGGTTCGCCTGGCTCATCGAGCGGACGAACACGCCGCTGCGCAATTTCGGGTTTGTTTCTATCGTCATCAACAGCGCGATGCCTGCAAGCATGTTCGCGATCGCGTGGGTGCTGGTGCTGAACCCGCGGACGGGTCTCGTGAACCTGCCGTTCACGACGCTGCTCGGTTGGGACAGGGGGCCGTTCGACCCCAACACGATGTACGCGATGATTTTCGTGGAGGGGCTGCGTTTGGCGGCCACTATCTTCCTGATGGTCATCGGGCTCTTCCGCAGCATGGACCCGTCGCTCGAAGAAGCCGCCGCGATGTCGCAGGTGGGGACGTTCAAGACTGCCCGTTACGTAACGCTGCCGATTATGACGCCCGGCATCCTCGGCGTCGTCGTGTATATCGCCACGTCGACGGTGGGCGTGTTCGAGATTCCGGGCGTTATGGGGATGCCTGCCGACATCCATGTGCTGGCGACGCGGATCTACCTTGCGACGAGCGACGAGCCGCCGAACTACGGGTTCGCCACGAGCCTCGCGACGATTGCCGGCATTCTGGGCATTGTGGGCATCTATATCTATCACCGGGTAACGCGCATACAGCAGCGGTTCGCCACCGTTACGGGCAAGGGGTTTCGTCCGCGCCGCATCGAACTCGGCCCTATGGGGCGGTGGGTCAGCGCGGGACTGATCGTGCTGTTCTTCATCCTCACATTCGGCCTGCCGATGCTGATTCTGGTATGGGCGAGCCTCATCCCCTACTACCAGGCGCCTCTGCCGAAGGCGATCGAGTTCGTATCGCTCGACTCCTACCGCTTCATCCTCACCGGGCCGGGCCGTCACGAGTTCCTGCAGGGCCTGCGGAATTCCCTACTGCTGATTCTGGTGGTGCCGGCGGTTACGATGCTGCTATCGGCGGTCGTCTCCTGGTTCGTAGTGCGGAGCCGGGCGCGGGGCAAGTCGGTGCTCGACCTGCTGGCGTTTATGCCGCACACCGTTCCGGGCATCGTTATGGGGTTGGCGTGGCTCATCATCGGGCTGTTCATTCTGTCGCCGACGTACGGGACTATCTGGCTCATCGTCATTGCGCACGTCTCGCTCTTCATCGCCTACGGGACGCGGACGACGAACGGGGCGATGTTCCAGATACACCGCGAGCTCGAAGAGGCGGGAGCGATGAGCGGCGCGGCATGGTTCAGCACATTCCGGCGGATTATTCTGCCGCTGCTGATGCCGTCGCTGGTGGCGGGCTGGCTCTGGGTCGCCATCCACAGCGGGCGCGAGCTCACCGTGGCGCTGCTGCTGCAGTCGAGCTCCAACCGCATCATTTCGGCCTACGTATGGCAGCAGTTCTTCGGGGGGCGGCTGAACCTTGCGGCTGCGGCGGGCGTGCTGCTCGTACTGCTCATCATTCTGCTGGTCGTGCTTACGCGAATCGCCGGGCAGCGGCTCAGCCGGCAGTAGGACGCAGAGAAGGGGGACTCAGGTGGCAGTCGCGCTCCAGGTCAGAAATCTCCACAAGGCGTTCGGGACAGACCAGGGAGACGTCCACGCCGTGCAGGACGTGTCGTTCGACGTCGAGGCCGGCGCCTTCTTCACGCTGCTTGGGCCGTCGGGCTGCGGCAAATCCACGACGTTGCGATGCATCGCCGGACTCGAACGGCCCGACGGGGGCGAGATCGTGCTCGAGGACGCGGTGCTGGTTTCGAGCGCGGCCGGCGTGTGGACGCCGCCCTACAAGCGGCCGATGGGCATGGTGTTCCAGTCCTACGCCATCTGGCCGCATATGAACGTGTTCGAGAACGTCGCCTTTCCCCTGAGGCAGGGGCCGGGGAAGTTCTCTTCGAACGAGGTGCAGGAGCGGGTGCTCCGCTCGCTGGCGCTGGTGCACCTCGACGGGCTGGAGAAGCGCCCAGCGCCGCAGCTAAGCGGCGGGCAGCAGCAGCGCCTGGCCCTTGCGCGCGCGCTGGTCAACGAGCCGAAAGCGCTGCTCCTCGACGAGCCTCTCAGCAACCTCGACGCGAAGCTGCGCGAGGAGATGCGCAACGAGCTGAAGGCGCTTACATCGAGCCTCGGCATCACGACGCTGTTCGTTACGCACGACCAGATCGAGGCGCTCACCCTCTCCGATCAGGTGGCGGTAATGGACAGCGGGCGGCTCGTGCAGTACGGCCCGCCGCAGGAGGTCTACGAGTCGCCGCGCAACCGGTTCGCCGCCGAGTTCATCGGCACCGCCAACTTCTTCGAGGGCGCCGCGGCGGCGGCGGTCGAGGCGGGCGGCGTCGCCGCTGTCCGTACGGCCCATGGCGTCCTGCGCTGCACGACTCCGGAGGCGCTGTCCGAGGACGACGCCGTAGTCGTCGCAGTGCGCCCGGAGAACGTCAAGCTGAGCGCGCAGCCTCTTGCTCCGGACGACAACCTCAACACGCTCTCCGGCACGGTCAGGAGCGTCGTGTATCTTGGCAGCATGCTCGACTGCGAGATCGAGACGGGCGGAGCGCTCCTGAAGGCGACGGTGCACCCGAGCGAGCAGACGCGCGAAGGCGAGGCGGTAACGCTCGCGTTCACCGTCGCAGCCTCCCGCGTCGTACCGTAGAGGCTACCGAGCGAGGCCGGCGCGTTTCCGGGAGCGCGGTAGCGGCAGGGCGAGGGCGTCAGCGCCGGCGCACTGCTGGGAGAGCGTCCGCTCCCCCAGACCCCCTGGTTAGCTAACCAGCCACCAGAACGGGCGCAAGGCGTGCCTTGACACCCCGGGCGCCGCTCTCTAGCATCGCCTGCGCTATGCCCGACGACGCGCACGACACGCAATTGAACGCGCTGCGCGAGCAGGTTGCGCTTGCGAACCGCCTGCTGCATCACTACGGCCTCGGCGCATACGAGGGCCATGTGAGCGCGCGAATCCCGGGGGCGGACTGCTTCGTCATTCGCGCGTGTCCCGCCGTGAGCCTCGAACGCGTCGAGGCGTCCGACCTGATGGTCGTCGACTTCGACGGCGCCGTCGTCCAGGCCGGCGACGCCTACCCCGAACGGGTGGGGTCGTGGGCGCTGCACGCCGAAATCTACAAGGCGCGGCCGGAAGTCAACGCCGTTACGCACACGCATCAGAAGTGGTGCACGGTGTTTGGGCTGGCGGGACGCGACGTGCCGCCGGTGATCCACGCGCCCACCGCCTCCGTCGCCGCCGAGCCGTGGCCGGTGTACGCGGGCCTGCCGGGCGCCATCGACTCGCCGGAGGAGGGCGCCGCCGTCGCGTCGATTCTTGGCGGCAACGTCGCGTGCCACCTGAAGGGTCATGGCATGGTCTTCGTCGGCACCACCGTTTCGAAGTCGATGCTGGCCGCAGCCGACGCAGAGGAGCAGGCGGAGGTCGCCTGGCGCGCGATGCTCGTTGGCGCGCCCGAGACAATCGGCATGGAGCACCTGGAGATCGACGTCGCCAAGCGGTGGGAGCCGCCGCGACCGGATGTGCGCGACGGCGTTGCGCGCGGGGAGTGGGGCAACCAGGAGTGGCTCGACAGTCACCGTGACGCGTCGTACGTGCGAGGAGTGAACCTGTGACGCCTCTGAGCGAGAAGCAGCTCGCCGAACTGCGCGAGACGGTTGCCGTGTCGCACCGGCTGCTGTATCTCACAGGGCTGGGGACGACGCGCGGCCACACGAGCGCGCGCATCCCCGGAACGGACACGTTCATCATCAAGCCGTGGCCGCATATTCAGATGCACCGCGTTCGCGCGGAAGACCTCATTGTGATGGACCTCGACGGCAATATCGTCGGCGCGGGGGAGCGTCGGATCACGAAGGTTAGCGAGTGGCCCATCCACGCCGAGCTGTACAAGGCGCAGCCGGACGTGGGGTCGATCATCCATACACATCAGAAGTGGGCGACGATGATGGGCGTCGCCGGACGCACGATACTTCCGCTTGTCGGCCCGGAGATCTCCGCCGCCGTGGCGCATGAGCCGGCGATGTACGACGAGGACAAGTCGCTCATCCGCAGCGTCGCGCAGGGAACGGCGGTGGCGGCGCGCATGGCGTCGGCGAACGCATGCCATCTGCAGAATCATGGCATGGTATTCACCGGCCCGAACGTCGAGACGGTAACGATAGAGGCGATCGCCACCGAACATCTGGCGGAGATGACCTGGAGGGCGGCGCTTATCGGCGCTCCTGCCGCCATGAATGGCCTCGCGCTGCGCCCCGCCCTCGAACGCCGCACTCGCGGCGAAGTCCCCGAGGCGTGGGAGCACTACTGGAAGTGGGTCGACGCCAACCCGGAGTCGCTGCGGCCCCGCTCAGCGGATATTTAGGACGCGTCCGCTATCTCGCCTTTGGGCGCCTTCCGACAACGCTCGGGGAAATCCAGCTCCCGCCAGGCAGTCGCGCCCTACCCGCTCGCCCGCGCTTCGCGCACGTCCTTGCGGACTTTGCCGTCCGTGGTGAAGAGTTGCGGCCAGCGGGCGCGCAGCTCCTGGGCCTCGGCCTGCGTCTTGCGGGCGACGGGCGGAAACGTGGCGAGCCGGTCGTAGGGGCGGCAGGCGTCGATAATCATCCGGTTGTTGTAGTAGCGCGGCCCCTCGCCTGCGTAGGCCATCGGGTCGAGCGAGGTGCTCCACATGCGCTTCACGATGTCGATGTCCTCGCTCACCTCGGTGCGCGTGCAGAGCGCCCACAGCACCTCGTTCGTGTCGGTCGGGTCGATGTCGTCGTCGACGACGATGACGAACCGGTTGGCGTAGGCGCCCGCGTGAACGGCGGTAGTGGCGTGTCCCACCTGCTTGGCGTGGCCGGGGTACATCTGCTTGATGGCGATGACGTTGAGGAAGCGTCCGCCGCCGGCCTCGTGCGACCAGGCGCCGACGACGCCGGGGATGCCGGCGCGCTCCAGTTCGTCCCACAGCATCGCGGCGCGGAGGGGGCTGCGGAAGTAGGTGTTGTCGTTCGGAGGCTTGCCCGGCAGGCAGCCGACCACAATGGGGTCGTTGCGCCATAGCACCGAGCGCACGTTGATGATGGGCATCTCCCGCTCGCCGCTGGCGTAGTAGCCGGTCCACTCGCCGAACGGCCCCTCGGGGTGGAACTGATCGGGCGGGATTTCGCCTTCGATGACGATCTCAGAAGACGCAGGCACCGGCAGGCTCGTGAGCGGCGCGGCGATAACGTCGAGCGCGTCGCCGCGGATGCCGCCCGCCACGGCGAACTCGTCCTCGCCGTAGTCGACCTCCAGGCCGCCGAGGAGGAGGAGCAACGGGTCGTGGCCGAACGACACGGCCACGGGGCAAGCCTCGCCTTTCGCCCAGTACTTCTCGCGGATGATGCGCCCGTGCTTGCCGGGAGAGATCATGATGCCGAGCGTGTTCTTGTCGTGCGCCTGTACGCGGTAAGTGCCTGCATTCACCCAGCCGGTGTCGGGATCGCGCATCACGACGATGTTGCCGGTGCCCAGGTAAGGGCCGCCGTCTTCGGAGTGCCAGAATGGAGCGGGGAACTGGCTAACGTCGACCTCGTCGCCGGTCTGCCGGTTCTCGAGCACAGGGCCGTCCTCCACCTGGCGCGGGGCTATCGGTTGAAACTCCTTTAGCTTGTCGCGCCAGGCCTGCACGAACTGCTGGCGAGTGAGGTCGGGCGGCAGCCCAAGGCTGAGGCACACCCGCGGCAGGGATGTGAGGACGTTGGCGATGAGCTTGTAGCTCTCCGGAACCCCCTTCATCTTCTCGAACAGGAGCGCGGGGTTCTCCATATCCCACTGATAGAGGTCGACGAGCCCGCCAAGTTCGAGGTCAGGGTCGGCGCCTTCGACACGTGTGAGCTCGCCGAGCTCGTCCACGCGGTCAATCCACTCGCGCAAGTCACGGACTGCCATATCGTCCTCCTATGCAGGGCGGGATTGTATCCGATGCGCGCCGCCCGCCGCCCGGAGCGTTCGGGAGGACGGCTAGAACAGGGAGTCGCTGTCGATTAGGGTGCGCGCGAGGTCGTCGTCATCGGTGGTTACTGCGACGATGGCGCTGCCGGCAACGCGGTGCAGGATGTGGATAGTGCGCACGTTGAGCTTATGCTGATCGAAGAGCTGCGCGACGCCGGCGAGAGCGCCGGGACGGTCGGGGAGGTGAAAGACGATGGCGTCGGAGGTTACGGCGCGGAGGTTGGCCTTGAGCAGCGCGCGCAGGGCTGCGTCGTCGTCGCTCGTGCTAAGCGTGATGACGCCCATATCGCCGGCGTGGCCCCCGTCGATGGTCTCAATGTTGATCTCCGCTTCGCCGAGCACGCTGGCGATGTGGGCCAACTGCCCCGGGCTGTGAGGCACGATGACGATGATGCGGTGGTTGGAAGCGGCGTTGTCGGTGGGCTGGTTCATGATGTTGGCGGCCATTCGAGGCAGTCGGCGATGACGTGGTCGATCATCTCGCGGGTTACGTGGGGCATGGCGATCAGGTGGGCAATGTCGTCCAGCGGCGCGAGTTGCCACTGGAAGAGCACATAGGGGGATGGGCGGGGAAAGACGACAATGGGGCTGTTCTTCTCGCGCCAGGCGGGAATGCCGTTGGTTTTGAACTGCTGCACGGCGTATTCGGCGGTGTCGAGCATATTCGCCACGATCTCCCGGAAGCCGTCGCGGCCGTGTTTGGTGAGCGAGTACCACATAATCATAGGGGAGATAGCGCTGCGGGAGCCAAGGAGCGTCGTGTCGAGCGCCCCCACGTACTCAATGGCGCGGCCTATCTGCGCGGTGTATTCGCGTCTCGTTACGACTACGCCGCACGGAAGGGGGGAGCCGAACATCTTGTGCCCGGAGACTGCAATACTATCGATGCCGCTGTCGAAGCCGAACGGCTGCGGGTGATCGACGAACGGCAGAATCATCCCGCTGAGGGCTGCGTCGGCGTGGACGTAGTAGCGGGTGAGCGCAAGCTCCTGAATGATGCCGTTGATGCGGTCGAGGTTGTCGAAGGCGCCCTTCATCGTCGTTCCGATGTTGGCCACGATGAGGGCAGGAGCATCGCGGTTGATGCGGATAGACTCGCGAAGGTCGTCGTAGTCCATCTCGCCGTTCTCTTGGCTGCGAATCATTATGTTGCGGATGTTGAGGACGTGGAGGATCTTGCGCACCGAGTAGTGCGTGTCCTGCGAGAAGTAGGCGACAGGCTCGCGCAGCATCTCCCTCCCCACGTAGATGCCGTACATATTGCCTTCGGTGCCGCCCGCCGTTACATACCCCCACGCCTGGTCGGGAGGCAGCCGCATCAACTCTGCGACCATGGAGACCACCTCGCGCTCGGTCTCGTGGGTATTGGCCTGGTAGCGGGAGTAGCCAAACGGGTCGCCGATGTTGTTGGCGGCGAAGGCGAGGAGCGGATAGAGCGCGGAGTAGTCGAACTGCTGGTTGACCGGGTAGCCGGCCGAAAACGGGCCCACCAACTCGAACTCGGAGAGCACCTGGTGAACGCGGCGGTCTAGATCAGCCTGGCTCACAAACGCTCTCCTCTCTAGCCCCCCAGCTCCGCGGCTATGCGGCTGCTGAACTCCGCGCGCGTTTCCTCGATCTTGCGCTTTACCGCAGCGTTGCCGATAGAGGCAATCTTGCCGTACAGGTTGAAGTCCATCAGGTAGGAGACCTGCGTCCCGCCGGTAGGGTCTTCCGCGATCTCCGTGGCGAGCCGGTTGATCTGCAGCCGGTTGCCCATACGGTCTTTCCCTTCGCCGCGGACAACGACGCGCCGGCCCTCTTCGACCTCGCCGACGGTCATGTTGACGTCCATGCCCACCTTGAACGGGCCGACCTTCTGCACCATATGGAGTTTGTAGCTCGTGTCGCTGAGTTTCGCGATGCTCTCGCACCCCGGCAGGCACTTGGCGACTTTGGACAAGTCCCAGAAGAAGTCCCACGCTTCAGCGGGCGCCGCGTTCACGACAAAGTTATCGGCGACTTCCATTAGCCCTCTCCGCCTTCGGCCTCCGCATCGGCAAGCGCCCCCGCGCCGACCAAGGCTTGAACGGATCGGAGTATACCCGCGTATCCGGTGCACCGGCAGATGTTGCCGCCCATATAGCGGACTATCTCCTCGCGAGTGGGGTTGGGGTTCTCGTCGAGGAGCGCTTTCGTCAGGAGCTCCATCCCCGGGGTGCAGTACCCGCACTGCAAGCCGAAGTTCTCGACGAACGCCTGCTGAATGGGATGCAGGCCATCCTCGGGGGTAAGCCCCTCGATAGTGAGCACCTCCCGCCCCTCGACCTGGCCGACGAGGATGCTGCACGCGCTGGCCGCCCGCCCGTCGAGCAGCACCGTGCAGGCGCCGCATATGCCGCTGTGACAGTACTCCTTCGTGCCCTTGAGTCCGAAGTACTCCCTGAGCGCGTCGAGCAGCGTCGTCGCGGGAGGGAGATCGACGCTCTGCGGGGCGCCGTTCACGGTAAGGTTGACGCGCACGTTACGCCTCCGCTCCGGAGTCTCTTGCGTCGAGCGCCGCCAGCACTTTGTGCGGCAGCAGGGGGACTTCGTGGAACAGCTCTCCCGTCGCGTCGTAGACGGCGTTCAGCACAGCGCCGGGAACGACGACTGCGCCGATTTCGCCCATTCCTTTTGCGCCGAAGGGGCCGCCCTCGAACGGGTGGTCGACAAACCGCGGGGCATACGCCGGCATCGTTTCCATCGTCGGGAGCGGGTAGTCGAGCAGCGCGGAGTTGATGAGCTGCCCTCCGTCGTCCCACACCATCTGCTCGAAGAGCGTAGGGCCCAACTCCTGCCCTACTCCGCCCTCGAGCTGCGTCTCGATAGAGAGCGGATTGACCGCTGTGCCGGTCGTCGCGGCGGCGGCGGCTTTCACGAGGCGCACCTGCCCTGTCTCGACGTCGATCTCGACTTCCGCCGCGCACGATGCGAACGTCCAGAACGTCGACGCTATCGGGTAGTCCTTGCCGTCGGGAGCGCGGTAGGTCCCTCCGACGACGCAGTCGCCGGTTGCGGCGATCGGCGCGCCGACGCGCCGGACGAGTTCGGGCAAGCTGAGGAGCGCGCCGCCGGCGGCGTCCGTTCCCGCTACGCCCTCGGGGGCGATGGTCAGTCCTGCGGCGTCGCGTTCGAGCAGTTGCGAGGCGGCTTCGATAACCTGCCGGCGCACCTTGCCCGCCGCCTCGACGACTGCGACGCCCATGTGGTAGGTCGAGCGGCTGGCCGTCGTCGAGCTGTCGACAGGCACGCGGCCCGTATCGCTGTGAACGATCCGGATCGAGTCGAGGCCGACGCCGAGCGCGTCGCCTGCGAGCTGGGCCATAGTAGTGTCGGAGCCCTGCCCTATGTTGACGGTGCCGATGCGCGTCTCGAATACGCCGTCTTCGCCGAGCGCGATCTCGGCGCTGTTCTCCGACATCCGCCGGGGCGGAGTGAGGGTGTACTTGATGGTGCATGAAACGCCGCGCCCGCGCAGGGTCTTGCCGTCCGGCGAGGGCGCAAGCGGAGTGTCCCACCCGATGGCGTCGACGGCCTTGTCGAGGCACTCGTGGGCGTGCGCAGACCGGAGGTAGTCCCCGGTGATGTGGATGTCGCCGTCGCGCACGAGGTTTTTGCGGCGGATCTCGAGGCGGTCGATGCCGAGGTCGCGGGCGATGCGGTCGAGCTGCGCCTCGTACGACATTGTGTGCTGGGTGGTGGGCAGTCCGCGGTAAGGGGCCGACGGGGGCTTGTTGGTGTAAACGGCGTAGCAGTCGACGCGGGCGTGAGGAATCCGGTAGGGGCCGGCGGCGACCTTGAGGGTGTTGTTGGCGCTGCGGGCGCCGCTGATGGCGTATGCGCCTACATCGACGTAGAAGGCGTTGTGCCGGGCGACGATCGTGCCGTCGCGCATCACGCCGGTCTTCATCCTGTTCGCGTAGGCGGGCCGGAGGTAGGTCTGGAACGTCTCTTCCTGGGTGAACACGTAGCGGACGGGACGGCCTGCAAGCTTGGCGGCAGCGGTGATGACGCACTCGATGCGGTCGCGGCTCTTGCTGCCGAACCCTCCGCCCACGTACGGCACGATAACGCGCGCCGGCATCCCGAACATACGCTCGAGCTCGCGGCCCAGGGGGAAGGGCGACTGGCAGTTCGTCCACACCGTAATTTGCCCGCCCTCGACCTGCGCGATGACCGCGTGCAGGTCAAGGGCGCAGTGCTGCACCGGCGGCGTGGTGAACTCGTCTTCGTAGACGAAGTCCGCCTCTGCAAAGCCCTGCTCCACATCTCCGCGCGCGAGCGTCGCCTGGTGGCAGATGTTCGTGCCCTCGACCGGGTTGAGCTCCGGCGCGATGGGAAAGAACTCCTCGTGCACGCGCGGCGCTCCCTCGGCCAGGGCGGACGCGACGTCCATCACCGCGGGAAGCTCGGCGTACTCGATGTCGACGAGCTCGGCGCCCGCCTCGGCTGTAGCGATATCTTCCGCGACGACCACTGCGATGATGTCGCCGTGGTGGCGAGCCTTGTCCATAGCCACGAGCGGGGCGTCGCGGTAGACGAACCCGTAGAGCTCCTCCATATCCGGATCGGCGCGCACTTCGTCGCGGGTGAGCACGCAGACCACGCCGGGCAAGGCGCGAGCGGCGGAGGCGTCGATCGCCTCGATACGGGCGTGCGGCAGCAGGCTCCTCACGATTTTGGCGTGCGCCATGCCCGGCACGACGAGGTCGCCCATATACTCGACGCGCCCAGCCGCCTTATCGGCAGCCTCGAGAGTCGGCATCGACTGGCCGACGAGGCGAGTTACGCGGTTGCTCGTTGCAGCGCACATGTCAAAGCCCGCTCCACCAACACCTTCATAATCCTGCGCTTGAACCAAACAGGGCCCCGCAAATCGTCAATCGGGTCGGTCTCCTCCGCAGCGGCAGCCGCGACATCCGCCACGCGCGACGCCGACGGGGCCTCGCCCTCGAGGCCGCGGGCAGCTTGCGCGACGATGGGCACAGGCCCCGCGGCGCCCATCACAACGCGGGCCGCCGAGCACACGCCCGACGACGGATCGACTGTCACGAGAGCGGACGCGTTGGCGACCGGCTTGTTCTCCGGAGAGCCGACGGTGAACTTCTGGTGCGAGCCGCCCGCGCCGGGGCCGGGATGCGGCGCGTCGACGCCCACGACCAGTTCGCCGGGCGCGAGCGTCGTCTCGTAGGGGCCCAGGTAGAACTCCTCTATCGGCGTCGACCGTTCGCCCTGGGCCCCTGCGATGCGCACGGCGGCGCCGTAGGCGGCGAGCGCCGTCGGCGTGTCGGTCTGCGGTTCGCCGTAGGCGACGGCTCCTCCGACGGTCGCCATATTCCTCACGCGCACATTGGCGACTTGCGAGGCGGCCTCCGCCAGCAACCCGTAGCTCCGCCGGACCCCCGCGTCGAGCTCGAGCGTCCGGATGGGCGTGAGCGCGCCAATGCGCAGCGCGCCGTTCTGTTCGAGGCCGCTCAGCCCCGCGACAGCGCCGATGTCGACGACGTACTCGGGCCGGACGACCCCTAGCTCGAGCATGACGACTGCGGCGCTGCCGCCCCCGATAACGAGGGAGCTATCAGCGTTGGCGGCCAGGAATGCGGTCGCTTCCGCAACCGTGGAGGGGCGCACGTACTCGAACGGCTGCATAGCCGCTAGCCCGCCTTCCGTATGACGTCTTCGGCGAAGCTCTGGAGGTACTCCTTCCGAGCGTCGAGCGTCCGGGGCAAGTTGTAGAACGTTACGCCCACGTAGTCGACGCCTTGCTCCGCCAACTGATTGAACTGTTCGAGACAGTCGGCGCCGTTGCCGGTCACCGCCCAATCGTCGACCCGGGAGTCGCTCTCGATATTTATGCGCACCATCGTGTCTTCCTGCATATTCCAGGTGCTGTACATACGGTAGGAGGACTCGGCGGCAGCCTGCGCCTCGGCGGCGGCGGTTTCGCGGTCTTTTGCAAACGCCACGCCACGCGAGATTGTGACCCGCCCTTCTCCCGGCCGCCCCAACGCGGCGCGCTCGCCGCGATAGGCGTCGATCAGGGCGGAGAGGTCGCCGAAACCGACCTGAGGCGCGATGTAGCAGGCGTCGGCGATACGGGCCGCGCGACGGACGGCGCCGTCGCTCTGGCAGGCGATCCAGATGGGCGGGTGCGGCTGCTGCACGGGAAGGAACCCCATGCGGGCGCCGTGAATGTTCCAGTAGCGGCCCTCATGGTCGACCTCTTCGCCAGACCACAGCCGCTTCATCACTTCGATCGACTCTTCGAGGCGCGGAGCGCGGTCTCTCCGGGCGGCGCCGACGGCCTCGAGCTCGGTCTCGCGGTACCCGATGCCGACGCCGAGCGTAAACCGTCCGCGGCAGATGTGGTCGAGCGTCGCGGCGTCTTCCGCGATCTGCAAGGGGTTGTGGAGCGGCAACAGGACGATGCCGGTGAGCAGACGCATATCGCCCGTTTCGGGAGCGAGGCGGGCAAGAACCGGGAACGGCTGAGGCCAAATTGTGGGGTGCGACACCCAGTGCTGGGGCATCGTAACCGCAGAGAAGCCGGAGTCCCGGGCGACGTGGCAGATCTCCACCAGGTCGTCGATCTGCTCATACAACGGACGGGCGCGGTCGGTCAGGAAAGACCGCAGGTAAAGGCCGAATTGCATACGTATTCCCGCGGGTTGAGAATTTTCGGAGAGAGCCTATCAGAGGAAGGCGCCTTCTGACGATACCGGCGCCCGTCAGACGACCGGGGGCGTCAGTATCGCGCACTCGGGGCCCGGAGCGCAGCCAAGCCTGTGATCGAGGGTGAGGAGCGGACAATCCAGCGACTCCGCCAGCGCAACATACCATGCGTCGTAGGCTGTTATGTTCCTGCGCAGCGCCATATCCGATTGGCGTACGGAATGAAAGGGAACAGGCTTATAGGAGCGTCCAGCAAGTCGCTGTACGCGGCAGCGGCCTCCGCGGTAGAGAGGCGTCCCTTCAGCTCCATCTGGCGGAGGGTGTTGTCTGATTCGACCAGCACAGACCATGGGGCGGCGAGGTCGCCTTGCGCCATTTCTGATCGCGACCATCGCCCATCAGCGTCTTGCCGGGCGATGGCCGAGACCAGGACAGCGGCGTCTACGACAATCATCTACCTCCTGTCGGCGTCCCTCGCCTCGAGGATTGCGGAGGTAGTCACCGTTGAGTCGGAGGCGTAGACGCGCCGGCTCACTCTCGTCAGCCACTCCTCTATGGACGGTATGGGCGGTTCCGCCGCGAGGCGCTCGAGCTCGCCGTGGAGGTACTGCTGCATCGACTGCTTCCTGCGGGCGGCGCGGCTGGCGAGCTGGTCGCGCACTTCTTCGCTAACGTTCCTGATGGTCAGCTGCACCGCCATCGTTCGCCTCCTCCGAGCAGCATGCATGCATTATGCAAGCGCTCCCCCAGCCCCGTCACGCTTCCTGCTCTTGCAGGAACGCCCGCACCGCGGCGGCGTACGCCTCCGGTTGTTCGAGGTGCGCCCAGTGCCCTCCGCCCGGAATCTCGACGAGCCGGCAGTCAGGGATCGCCGCTTCCATGCGGACGGCGACGTCGCGGCGCAGGAGCGTGCTCTCCGCTCCGCGGACGATCAGCGTCGGGACGCCGACGTTCGGCAGGCTCTCCCACACGTCGGGGCGGTCGTACTGCGTAACCACATCGCGGCTCCGCTTCCAGGTGTAGCCGCCGCCGTCCGCCGGTTTCGCCAGGGCGGCGACGTTCCGGCGCAGCTCCTCGTCGCTCGCGTTGGGCTGACGCGAGCGCAGGCGCTCGACGACAGCGTCGAAGTCGGGGTAGAAGTCGGTCTCGCCCTTGTAGCGGGAGATCATCGCGACGGAGCCGGGGTTGTAGGAGTCGGGGTCCATGTCGGTAATGACGAGGCGCGAGGCGGCGTCCGGATGCTGCGCGACGCTCATCCATGCGTTCTTGCTGCCTGCCGAGTGCCCTATGAGCGTCGCGCCTGTGAGTCCCAGGCCGTCGATGACCTCTTTGGTCTCGGCCACGTAATCGGCCAGCCGGTACGAGTCGGCGCGAGGGCTGTCTCCGTGACCGCGATGGTCGAGCGCGACGACGTGGAAGTCGCCGCGCATCGACTCCGCGAACGTGGCCCAGAGCGCAGCCGAGTCCTGCAGCCCGTGCAAGAGGAGCAGGGGCGGCGCGCCGGGGTTGCCCCAATCGAGGTAGTGCAGGTCGATCCCGTGCGCGCGGACGGCGCCCTCGGTTGGCGGCGTGGTCATAGCGGCGTTCCTCCCCGGCCCTTGCAAGGGCGCGCGTGAGGGTAGAGAGCGGCGGCCCGCGCCGTCAACTGCGACGGGGGCGCCCTACTCCACCGTAACCGGATGCGGAACGGCGGCCCAGAAGTCGTAGCCGCGCTCGTTCCACTTGATGGCGTCGGGCTCCGGCTGGGTGTTGCCGGCGCTATCGGTGGCGCGCATCGTTATGGTGTGCTCGCCCTTGGGAGCGTCCCAGATGAACTCCCACCGGCAGCCGCCCATCGGGATGTTGGGCTCCTGAATGGCCGCCTCGGCCCACGTCTTGCCGCCGTCGAGGCTGTACTCCACCCTGCTGATGCTCCCGTGGCCCGACCAGGCATAGCCGCGGATGGCCTGTTCGCCGGCCTGCAGGGTCGCAGGCCACGCCATAGCGATGCCGGAGCGCACCGGCGTTGTGGTGAGCACAGGGCCCCAGGCCGGCGGTTCGGGCGGGAAGTCCGGCCCCGCGAGCACGTACTCTTCGGTGTTGCGCATTACGTGAATGGGCTCTTCCGCCACGTAGATCTTGCCGACCCACTTGATGCTGTTGACGCCGACCCATCCGGGGACGACAACCCGGGCAGGATAGCCGTGGTCGGGCGGGATGAGGTCGCCGTTCATGGCGTAGGCGACGATAGTGTCGGGCTCCAGGGCTTTCGCCACCGGCATCGGGCGTTCGACGGCGGCCTTGTCCAGGCCCGTCGGCATCACGTCGACCGCCGATGGCTTGAGGCCGGCGCGCCGGAGAATTTCGCCCAGAGGAACGCCGGTCCATTCGGCGACGGCGTAGGAACCGTAGCGCCACGGGCGGCCCTTGGGCATCGCGCCCTGGTACTCCTTGAAGAAGATGCGTCCGTTGCCGGCGCACTCGATGAACCGTGTGACGGTGGTCGAGGGCATCCTGAGCAGTTCGTCGTAGCTGATGCTCAGAGGTTTCTCGACGCCGGGGCCCTCGACGCTAAGCGTCCACGTAGCAGCGTCGATTATGGGTGTTGGGCCATGGTTGCGGATATAGAAGAGCGACGCCGGCGTCAGGTACCCGCGCCCGTACAGCTGCTCCCAGCGGGTCTCGACGCACACGTCATGGTGGAAGAACAGCTCATCGGGCGTCGGCTTCACATGGGTGCCGGGGGGCGTAGGGGTCTGCTGAGTCATAACGCTACCTCTCTCCGGGATTCATAGCGGCCACAAAAAAGCCCTGCGGCGCACAGGGCGCTACAGGGCGGCGGGCGAACGCGTGCGGGACGTACAACACGCCCCGCAGCTACAGATACAACAACACGCGCACGCCAACGCCATCAGCCTCTTCCGCGAACCCAACTAGATTGCCGAAACCCTAAATAAGCGCCCGCGCCGGTGTCAATACCCAGCAGCCCGGGAAAATCCCGCCCGCGCGGGCACCCCGTCCGCCGCTTACCGGCCTGGCTCGACCTGCCACGCTAGTCCCGGCGACGCCTCCCGCCTCTTGCCCCGCAGCGGCGGCGCGGGTAGCATCCCGTGCGCCGTTATGAAGCCATTTGCGTTGCACGATCCTACCACCGTGGCCGAGGCCGTCGGGCTGCTCGCCGAAAGCGGCGGCGACGCCAGGCTGTACGCGGGCGGCACGGAACTGCTGCTCGCGATGAAGGCCGGCGTGCTCGACTGCGCGGCGCTGGTCAACGTCAAGACGATTCCCCTGCTCGACGAGATTGGCGTCGAGGAGGGCTATCTCGTCGTCGGCGCGGCGGCGACGCACAGCGCTATCGAGCACAGCGCCGTTGTGCTCGAGCGGCTGCCGCTTCTGGCCGAAGTCGAGCGGTGCGTCGCCAATGTGCGGGTGCGCAACGTCGGCACGCTCGCAGGCAACCTCTGCTTCGCCGACCCACACTCCGACCCCGCGACGCTGCTGCTCGCCCTCGATGCGGCGCTCACCGTGGCCGGCCCCGCGGGCGTCCGCCGGGTCGCCATCGCCGACCTGCAGGTCGGGCCGTACGAGACCTCGCTGGCCGAGGACGAACTGCTTGTCGATGCGCGCATACCGCTCCCTGCGGCAAGCCTGCGCACGGCGTACCTGAAGTTCGGCCATCACCACCGCCCGACGCTGGGCGTGGCCGCGGCGCTCGACGTGCAGGACGGCGTCATCGCAGACGCGCGGCTCGCGCTCGGTTGCGTCGGGCCTGTCGCCTCGCGGCTCACGCGCTCCGAGGACGCGCTGCGCGGCGAGCGCGCCGACGCGCTGGGCGAGGGAGCGCCGGCGCTGCGGGAGTCCGCCCGGCTCGCCGCCGAAGACGCCGCCGCCATCGACGACCTGCACGGCTCGGCTGAGTACAAGGAACACCTCACCGGCGTGTTCGTGGAGCGGGCGCTCCTCGAAGCGCTGGGCAGAAACGGAGGCGCGCGCGGTGAGTGAAGCGGAGCGGGGCGTCGAGATCGCATTCGAGCTGAACGGGCGCCCGGTCGAGGCGGTCGTCGCGCCGGAGACCGCGCTCATCGATATGCTGCGCGACGCGTTCGAGCTGCGCGGCGCCAAGCGCTCGTGCGATATGCAGGTGTGCGGCGCATGCACAGTGCTGCTCGACGGCAAGCCGGTGAGCGCCTGCACCGTGCCGGCGTTCGAGGCGCGCGGCAAGTCGGCGCTCACCGTCGAAGGGCTCGCAGCCGACGAGGCGTCGCGTCCGCTCTGCGAGGCGTTCGTTGACTGCGCGGCGTTTCAGTGCGGCTACTGCACGCCCGGCATGCTGCTCACGGCGAAGTCGCTGCTCGACGCGCGCCCCGATGCGACCGAAGAGGAAGTGAAAGAGTACATGCGCGGCAACCTGTGCCGGTGCACCGGCTACAAGAAGATCGTCGAGGCCGTGCTGCAAGCGGCGGGAGGTGAAGCATGACCGGCGCGCCCAACTCCGGCGGAGCCGAGCGCCGGTTCCGCACCGTGGGCCAGGCCGTGCGGCGGGTCGACTCCGACGACAAGCTGTCGGGCCGCGCGCAGTTCACCGGCGACCTGCAGATCGCGGGGATGGCCTACGCGAAACTCGTCCTCAGCCCCCTGCCCCACGCGCGCATCGCAAGCATCGACGCGAGCGCGGCGCGCGCGCTGCCCGGCGTCTATGCGGTGGTCACCGCCGCCGAGCTTGTCGGCATGGAGACGCACTACGGCTCCGACAAGAAAGACCGGCCCGTAGTCGCCATCGACAAAGTCCGCTTTCAGGGCGAACCCGTCGCGGCGGTCGCCGCAGTCGACCTCGCCACCGCGGAGGCCGCCGCCGAACTCGTCGAGGTGGAGTACGAGGACCTTCCCGTAGTGACGGACATCGCAGCCGCCCTCGAACCCGGAGCGGCGCCCATCCACGACTCGAACCTCTGCCACCAGTACGGCTACGAGTGGGGAGACGTGGACGCCGCGTTCGCCTCGTGCGACCGCGTGTTCGAAGACACGTTCACGTTCCCGATGGTGTACCACTACGCGATGGAGCCGCACGCCTGCATTGCAAGCTACGAGCCCGACCGCATCCGGCTGTGGACGTCGGCGCAGCACCCGTTCCTGGTGCGCGCGGAGATCGCGCGGCTCTTCCGGCGCCAGCTCGATCAGGTGCAGGTGGTTTCGCCGTTCGTCGGCGGAGGCTACGGAAGCAAGTCTTACACAAAAATCGAGCCCGTCGTCACCGCTCTGAGCCGGGAGGCCGGGCGCCCCGTGCGGCTTGCGCTCACCGTCGAGGAGGCCATGCGCACCGTGCGGCGCCACGCCGCGCAGGCGACCATCCGCACCGGCGTGACGAACGACGGCGTCATCGTCGCGCGCGAGTGCATCGCGTACGTCGACACCGGCGGCTACACCGACAACGGCGTGCGGGTCACCGAGCGCATCGCCGACCGCATGCCGGGGCCCTACAAGCTTGCTCACGCGCGGACGAAGTCGTACGGCGTATTCACGAACAGCACGCCCGCCGGCTCCTACCGCTCCATTGGCGGCCCCCAAGCCGTGTGGGCCGGAGAGTCGCAGATCGACATCATCGCCAACGCGCTCGGACTCGACCCCGTCGAGTTCCGCATCAAGAACCTCGTGCCGCAGGGCGAGGAAGTGCGGCGCGGCAAGCGCCCCCTCGAGGGCGACCTCGCGCCTTCCCTCCGCCGAGTCGCGGAGGAGTTCGGCTGGGCGGACTACAAGCCCGCGCCGACGCCCCCGGGCGTGAAGCGCGGCGTTGGGTTCGCCTGCAGCGTCACCAACTCCGGCGCCAGCCCAACCTCCACGTCTCTCGTCCGGCTCCATGCCGACGGCAGCGCAACCGTCTATATGGGGAGCGCGGAGATGGGGCAAGGCTCACGCTCCGCAATGGCGCAGATAGCCGCCGAGGAGCTCCGCATTCCCTACGACAAGGTGCGCGTCATCGGCTCCGACACCGACGCCGTTCCGTTCGACCGCTCAACCGGTTCGAGCCGCTCGACCACGCTGATGGGGCTTGCCGTCCACGACGCGGCGGTCGATGTGCGCGAGCAGGCGCTCCGGCTCGCCGCCGAGTACTTCGAGACGTTCCCCGACCAGCTCGAGGCTGAGGACGAGCAGGTGACGTTCAGAGGCGAGACGGTGACGTTCGGCGCGCTCATCCGCGATATGTTCGGCGGCTCCGGCGGCGAGCTCATCGGCAGAGGCTACGTCACGCCCAAACACCCCGGCGGCAAGCTGCGCATGGACCCTGTCTTCTGGGAGGTCAGTATCGGCGTCGCCGAGATCGAGGTGGACACGGCGACCGGCGAGTTGCGGCTGCTGCGCTACTACTCCGCCGCCGACCCCGGCAAGGCCATCAACCCGAAACAGGTCGAGGGGCAGGACGAGGGCGCGGCGATGCAGGCCATCGGCCACACCCTCTTCGAGGAGATGGTGTACGAGGACGGGCAGCTGCTGAACCCGAATATGATCGACTACCGGGCGCCAACGTTCACCGATCTGCCCGGAATTTTCGAGACCGTGCTCATCGAGAACGGCGACGGCCCCGGCCCATACGGCGCCAAAGGCGTGGGCGAGGGCGGCATCGTCGCCGTCGCGCCGGCGGTCGCCAACGCGCTATTCAACGCGACGGGCGCGCGCGTAAAGGATCTCCCGCTGACTCCCGAGCGCGTCTGGCGCGCCCTCCGCAACCGCTAACTGCGCGCAAGAGCAGCGCCGCCGTTCCCAGGGGGTCTGGGGGAGCGAACGCTCTCCCAGCTGCGCCGCCGGCGCTGACGCTCCTCATCTCCCCAGGGCGCTCCTCTGCCCACCCCGACAGCCTCCGCGCGACACTTCGCACTTGACGCGCTCCGAAGCCCTGGCGGATAGTAGCGAGCGGCACAGTGCTACGGCACACTTTTCGTTCGACGGCCTCCTGCAGGCTGCGGGCTCGGATCCTCTTGGCTTGGGATCCGGGGAGTAACTGGGCGCATGGCGTACGACCGCTACTACACGCCCCCTGCCCTAGTTACTCGTGTGTGCCCGAGCACTGTGCCAAGTAATCGCGGTCACGCGTTCGCTGGCAGGGGGTTCCGGTGCTACGGCCACACCGTCGGTTGACTCGATACTCGCGCGTCCACTGTCCGGTTCGCGCGCCTATCGCGGCGTCCGTAGCCGTCCCCGCCTCGCACGGCAGCGCCGCCGCCCTCGGCGGCGCCTATGGCTGAGCGCAACTTCCCTGTCAGCGCGCTCTACGTCGGCGACAACCTCCCCTTTATGCAGGGGATGAACTCCGGCACGGTCGACCTCATCGCCACAGACCCGCCCTTCAACAAGGGCGTCAAGGCTTTCCGCGCCAAGGACGGCACTGCAGCCGACGGCCAGTCGTTCGAGGACAAGTGGGAGTGGGACCGCGGAGACGAGGAGCGGGGCGTCAAGGGCGAGCACGATAGCTGGCTCGACGCCATCGTCGACTACGACGCCGATATGGGCGCCGCCGTCCGCGCGGTCGTCGAGGCCGCCAAGCTCGCGCAGGGCTACGACACCGCCGCCTACCTCTGCTGGCTCGGCGTCCGCCTCATCGAGTGCCACCGCATCCTCGCCGACGCCGGCAGCATCTACGTTCACTGCGACCACACCGCCGGAGCATGGATAAAAGCGCTTCTGGACAGCATCTTTGGGCGCGAGAATTTCAGGAACGAGATAGCGTGGTGTTATACGGGGCCGGGTTCGCCAGGCATGCGGCAGTTCAACCGGAAGCATGACACCCTGTTCTGGTACGCCAAAGGCGCGACGTGGACTTTCAACGGTGATACAGTACGCATCCCGTATAAAGACCCAAAGCAAGGTCTCCGCCGAGCCATGGATGGCGGAGAAGGCATCGATAAAGAACAAGCCCGCATCTATCGCGAACGCGGCAAGCTGCCTTTTGACTGGTGGGACGGCTTCGCCATCGTTGCACGACACAAGAGCATCGAGAGCGGCGGAGAGCGCACCGGCTGGGCAACTCAAAAGCCGCTCGCCCTCTATGAGCGCATCATCCTCGCCTCGTCCAACCCTGGCGACCTCGTCTTCGACCCGTTCGCGGGATGCTCGACGACGCTCGTCGCCGCCGAGAAGCACGGACGCCAGTGGCTGGGGTGCGACCGCGACCCGATAGCCTCCACGGTCGTCCGACGGCGCCTCAGCGACAGCCGTCAGCTCGCCAATCCCGTCGATGTAGCGATGCTCTACTCTGCGCCGACGCGCGCCGACAACCTGCCCGTCGTTCCCGACCTCGTTCTCAAGGCGCAGCGCCCCCGCGAGAAAGCCCTCCCGCGCGAGGAGCTGCTCAAGCAGCTCATCCTCCGCGACGGACTCCGCTGCCAGGGATGCGGTCTGCACTCGCAAGATCCGGCGCTCCCCGACTGGAAACTCCGCGGGCTGATGCACATCGACCACAAGACTCCGCGCTCCGAGGGCGGAAGCAACGCAATCGACAACCGCGTCCTGCTCTGCGCCGACTGCAACCTCACCAAGTCCGACTCGCTCACGCTAACCGGGCTCCGCAAGCACAACCAAAAGCATGGGCGCGTCATCGCCAGAGTCGGTTAGATGGCTGCCCCGCTCCCCAGGGGGTCTGCGGGAGGGCTCCCCAGGGGGTCTGCGGGAGGGCTCCCCAGGGGGTCTGGGGGAGCGGACGCTCTCCCAGCTGCGCGCCAGCGCTCACGCCCTCCAGCTACGACGCGCGGGCGCGGCGGCGGCCCTCGTTCCCTTGACAGTGAGGGCGCGGCGGTCTAGCCTATTGTTGACCTGTTCAATCGACAATTGAGCCGCCTGAATGACAAACCGCGCTGTTGAAGAGATCGCTAGCCAGTCGTACCAGTACGGCTGGACTACCGATGTGGAGGTCGAGGCGGCGCCCGCCGGCCTGAGCGAGGAGATCGTCCGCTGGATATCCGCCAAGAAGGGCGAGCCCGAGTGGCTGCTCGAGTGGCGGCTTCGGGCGTACCGGCATTTCGCGCGCCTCCTCGAAGAGCAGCGCTCGCCCGAATGGGCCAACATCTCGCATCCGCCCATCGACTATCAGGCCATCAGCTACTACGCGGCCCCCAAGCCGAAGCTCGAACTCGAAAGCCTCGACGAGGTGGACGAGGAGATACTGCGCACCTACGAGAAGCTTGGCATACCCCTCGAGGAGCAGAAACGGCTCGCCGGCGTCGCCGTCGACGCCATCTTCGACAGCGTCAGCGTCGCCACGACCGCCAAGGAGACGCTCGCCAAATACGGCGTCATCTTCTCCTCAGTCTCCGAGGCCGTGAAGGAGCATCCGGAGCTGGTGCGGAAGTACCTCGGCTCCGTCGTGCCCCACACCGACAACTTCTACGCGGCGCTCAACTCCGCGGTCTTCTCCGACGGCTCGTTCGTCTACATCCCGCCGGGAGTCCGGTGCCCGCTGGAGCTCTCGACGTACTTCCGCATCAACGCGCAGGGATCGGGGCAGTTCGAGCGGACGCTCATCGTCGCCGACAAGGGGTCTTACGTGAGCTACCTGGAGGGCTGCTCAGCGCCGATGCGCGACGAGAACCAGCTCCACGCCGCGGTTGTCGAGCTCGTCGCTCTCGACGACGCCGAGATCAAGTATTCGACGATACAGAACTGGTACCCCGGCGACGAGGACGGCAAGGGCGGCATCTACAACTTCGTAACCAAGCGCGGGAAGTGCGCGGGCGTCCGCTCGAAGATCTCGTGGACGCAGGTAGAGACCGGCTCGGCCATCACCTGGAAGTATCCGAGCGTGCTGCTGCAGGGCGACGGCTCGATAGGAGAATTCTACTCGGTCGCGCTCGTCAAGGGCCGCCAGCAGGCGGACACCGGCACGAAGATGACGCATATCGGCAAGAACACGTCGAGCCGCATCATCTCCAAGGGCATCTCGGCGGGACAGGGCGCGAACACGTACCGGGGCCTCGTGAAGGCGCTGTCCGGCGCGGCGAACGCCGTCAATTTCACGCAGTGCGACTCTCTCCTCATCGGCGACCAGTGCTCGGCGCACACCGTGCCGTACATCGAGGTGGCAAACCCCGGGGTCAGCGTCGAACACGAGGCGTCGACTACAAAGGTGAGCGAAGACCAGATCTTCTACTGCCAGCAGCGGGGCCTCAGCCGCGAGGACGCGCAATCGGTCATCGTCAACGGGTTCATCCGCGAGGTTGTCCGCCGCCTGCCCCTCGAGTTCGCCGTCGAGGCGAACCGTCTGCTGGACCTGAACCTCGAAGGAACGGTGGGATAGATGCTGGAGATACAGGGGCTCCGCGCGGAAGTCGCAGGAGTCGAGGTGCTGAAGGGCGTCGACCTCACGGTGAGGGCCGGCGAGACGCACGCGATTATGGGCCCGAACGGCTCGGGAAAGAGCACGCTCGCGCACGTTCTGGCGGGCCGTCCCGGCTACGAAGTAACGGCGGGATCGGCGACGTTCGACGGCGCCGACCTGCTCGCCATGCCGGCGGAGGAGCGCGCCCGCAGCGGCCTCTTCCTCTCGTTCCAGCACCCCGTCGAAATCCCCGGCGTGCGGATGGACCATTTCCTGCGCGCCGGCTACAACGAGCTGATGAAGAGCCGGGGCGGCGACGAGCTCGACCCGCTCAAGTTCGACCGCCTCATTCGCGCCAAGGTCAAGCTCGTCGAGATGGACCCCGCCCTCACGAAACGCTCGGTCAACGAGGGGTTCTCCGGCGGCGAGAAGAAGCGCAACGAGGTGCTGCAGATGGCCATCCTCGAACCCCGCCTGCGCATCCTCGACGAGATCGACTCCGGTCTCGACGTCGACGCGCTGCGCGAGGTGTCCGCAGGCATCGCCGAACTCTCCAGCCCGGCGACGTCGACCGTCATCATCACGCACTATGAGCGCGTGCTCTCCTACCTCGACCCCGACTACGTCCACATACTCGTCGACGGACGCATCGTACGCTCCGGGGACAGGACGCTGGCCTCGGAGATCGAAGCCCGCGGCTACGACGGCGTCGACTCCGCCGTCAGCGCATAGCCGGATGACCCAGCTCGCCGACCCAACAGCGCGCTACGTCGAGCAGTCCCGCGAGTTCGAGCGCAACAGCGCGGCGGTGGACCCCGCATGGCTGCGCGACGTCCGCCGGGCTGCGCTCGCCGACTTCCGGCGCCTTGGCTTCCCCACGGAGCGGCGCGGCAACGAGGCGTGGAAGTACACGAACCCGCGCCCGATCGCCGAGGGCGACTTCGTCTTCGGGGAGGGCGCGCCCGACGCGTTAGTCGACCTGGCGCGCTACGAGCTCCCCTGCCCGCGCGTCCACCAGGTGGCGTTCGTCGACGGACGCTACGAGCCGGCGCTCTCCACCGAGCCGCCCAGCGAGGCCGTCCTCCGCGCGGACGTCATCGGCCACGCGGGCGACGGCCCCATCGTCGGGCGGCTCGCCGACGCCATCGAGTACCGCGTGCCTGCAGTGCGCGAGCGCCTCGCGCAGATAGCTCCCGCTTCCGGGAGCGGTTTCGCCGCGCTCAACACCGCCTTTCTGCACGACGGCGCCTTCGTGCACGTGCCGGACGGCGTCGCAGCGCGCGAGCCTATCTATCTGCTCTTCATCGCTACAGGAGCGCGCCGCGTGGCGACGCACCCCCGCGCGCTCATCATCGCCGGGCGCAACAGCAGCGCGACGGTGCTCGTGAGCTACGAGAGCCTCGACGGCGGCGCCTACTTCACCAACGCAGTTACGGAGATTGTGGCGGAGCCCGGCGCCGACCTGCGGCTCACGACGCTGCAGCGCGAGAGCGCCGCCGGCTACCACGTCGCCACGGTCAAGGCCCGGCAGGAGCGCGACAGCCGCATTACGTCCGTCGCTATCGACCTTGGCGGCAAGCTCGTCCGGCGAGACCTCGACGTCGAGCTCGCAGAGCCGGGGGCAGCCGCCGGCCTCTACGGCCTCTTCTACGGCGACGGCGACCGCCACATCGACAACCACACGTTCGTCGATCACGCCGTCCCCGGCGCGAGGTCGGACGAGGTGTACAAGGGCCTCCTCGCCGGCCAGTCGCGCGGGGTTTTCGTCGGGAGCGTGCTCGTCCGGCCCGGCGCCCAGCAGTCGGAGTCGCATCAGGTGAGCAAGAACCTCCTCCTCTCTCCCGGCGCGGAGGTGGACACTCAGCCGAAGCTCGAGATCTTCGCCGACGATGTCGTCTGTACGCACGGCGCCGCCGTGGGTCAACTCGACGAGCAGGCGCTCTTCTATCTCAAGAGCCGCGGCATCGGCGACGCAGCCGCGCGCAGGCTTCTTGCGCAGGGGTTCGCCGCCGAGCCGCTGAACGCCATTCAGGACGACGCCGTCCGCCAGTACATCGAGGCGGCGGTCGCCGAGAGCCTGGGCGAGGGGACGTGATGTACGACGTTCAGCGCATTCGCGACGACTTTCCCATACTCCGGCGCAAGGTGAACGGCGTCCCGCTCGTGTATCTCGACAACGCCGCCACGTCGCAGAAGCCGGCGACGGTCATTCAGGTGCTGGTGGACTACTACCAGGGCTACAACGCGAACGTGCACCGCGGCGCCCATGCGCTCGCGGTGGAGGCTACTTTGGCGTACGAGGAGGCTCGCGAGAAGGTCGCCCGGTTCATCAACGCTCCCTCGCCCGAGAACATCGTGTTCGTGCGCAACACTACCGAGGCGCTCAACCTCGTCGCCCTCGCATGGGCGATGGAGCGCGTCGGCGAGGGCGACCGCATCATCGCCACCGAAATGGAGCACCACTCCAACCTCGTCCCGTGGCAGCACGTGGCCCGCGCAAAGGGCGCCCGCCTCGACCTCCTCGCCGTCCGCCCCGACTACACGCTCGACCTGTCCGACCTCGACGCGATGCTCACGCCGGACGTGCGGCTCGTCGCGCTTACGCACGCGTCGAACGTGCTGGGGACGATTACGCCCGTCGAGCAGGTGTGCGCCGCCGCCCGCAAGGCGAACGCCCGGGTGATCGTCGACGGCGCGCAGAGCGTGCCGCATATGCCGGTCGACGTGCAGCAGATAGGCTGCGACTTCCTGGCGTTCTCCGGCCACAAGATGCTCGGCCCTACGGGCATCGGCGCCCTCTACATCGCGCCCGACGTCCTTGGCGAGGTCGAGCCGTTCCTGCGCGGCGGCGAGATGGTGCTCGAGGTCACCTACGATCACGCGAGCTGGGCGCCGCCGCCCATGAAGTTCGAGGCCGGCACGCCGAACATCGCCGACGCCATCGCGTTCGGCGCCGCCGTCGATTACCTCGCGGCCCTTGGAATGGAGCAGGTGCGCGAGCACGAAATCGCCATCACCCGCTACGCGCTCGAACGGTTCAGGGAGCTGGAGGACGTCGAGACTTACGGCCCCGCCGACCTCACCGTCCGCGGCGGCGTCGTCTCGTTCTACATGGGCGACGTGCATCCGCACGACATCAGCCAGGTGCTCGACAGCTGCGGCGTCGCCATCCGCGCGGGGCACCACTGCGCGATGCCGCTCGTGCGGAGCAAGCTCGAAGTGCCGGCCACCGCCCGCGCGAGCTTCTACCTCTACAACACCGAGGAAGAGGTCGACGCCCTCATCGAAGGCCTCAAGCGCACTCAGGAGTACTTTGGCGATGCAAATGCCCAACGGGCTCGATGACCTCTACCAGGAGATCATCCTCGACCACTACCGCCGCCCCCGCCGGCAGGGAACGCTCGCAAACCCCGACCTTCAGTCCGAGGGCTTCAACCCATTTTGCGGCGACCAGGTCATCCTCACGCTCAGCCTTGGGGGCGACGGCAGCATCAGCGACGCCGCGTTTAAGGGAGAAGGCTGCTCCATCAGCCAGGCCTCGGCCTCGATGCTTACCGACCGCCTCGCCGGCATGACGCTCGAAGAGGCCGAGGCGATGGCGCGCACGTTCAAGAGCGTTATGCAAGGCGCGGAGCTCACCGAGGAGGACGAGGACGCGCTCGGCGAGCTGGCCGCGCTGCAGGGCGTCCGCGAGTTCCCCATCCGCGTCAAGTGCGCCCTCCTTAGCTGGACGACGCTCCAGGACGCCATCGCCGCCTACCGGCAGGGGAAGTAGACCCACGCTCCGGAGAGCGCGTCCGCAGGCCCTCGCCCTACGCCTCCTCGACGACGACGGCGGTGCCGTAGGCCAGCAGCTCTGAGGCGCCGGACATCACCATCGATGTAACGAACCGGACGCCGATGACTCCGTTCGCCCCGAGCGATTCCGCTTCCTGGACCATGCGCTGCGTCGCTTGCGCGCGGGACTCCGTCAGCAGCCGCGTGTACTCGGTGATCTCTCCGCCGACCACGTTGCGCAGCCCAGCCATGATGTCCCGCCCCACATGCCGCGCGCGGATGGTGTTCCCCTGCACGAGGCCTTTCACTTCCACTATCCGTTTGCCGTCCAGCTGGTCAGTCGTCGAGAGAATCACTGGTTGCCCTCCTCGAAACGTTCGCTCTTGCTCTCTGCAATTCTGTCGCGTAGGACCTTCGCGAATAGCAGCGCTAGGCCAACCAGCAGAAAGACTACAGCCGCCAGAATGAGCGGCGGCGCGTCTTCGAAGAGAGCGCTGAGCACGTAGTACGCCCAGTAGCCGATCAGTATCGCGGCCCCCGCCGCCAGGAGCGCCAAGCCCAGTTGCTGCATAATCGCCTCCCTTCGCCTAGGTTAGCACGACCTCGGTCGCCTCTTCGCCGCGTCAGTCGTCGAGCGAATCACTGCTTGCCCTCCCCGCGGCCTTTGCCCTTGCTCTCCGCAATCCAAGCGTATAACCATCAGCGTCAGACTCATCACTGGCCTCAGTGACCACAGCAGTCTTAGGAGAGGCCACGCCACAACGACCGCGAACAGCATCGCCAGACCGGTCAGGGCGACGGCTACGCCCGCCAGGATGAGGGGCGACACGCCGCTGAAGAGGAGGCTCAGCACGAGGTACGTCGGGCCGCTGATTAGTAGCAGCCCCGCGCCCACCGCCGCCATGAGCGCGCAACCCAGCAACAGCATCAGCCTCTCCTGGCGCTTAGGTTAGCGCCGCCTCGGTGGCCCCGTCGCCGCCGCGCTCGCGAGGCGCGAACTCGTAGGAGGCGACTGCGGCGCTCGACGCAAGATGACGCCACACTGCGCGACGCAGCGCTCCCGTCCCCTTGCCGTGCACAATCCGCACGTTCGACAGCCCCTGCGCAAGCGCGGCGTCCAGCCACTGGTCGAGCTTCTCCAGCGCCTCGTGCGCGCGCTCGCCGCGCAGGTCTATCTGCTCACTCACGCGCGGAGATTCCGCGGGATACGCCAGGCTCACGCTCGATCTCCCCTCCTGCTCCGCCACAGGCTCACCCGCGCGGCGCAGGCGCGACGCCTCCAGCCTCAGCCGCGCCGATCCGACCTGCACCTCGACGCGGTCGGAGGCGTCGGCTTCCGTGAGCACCACTCCCCTGAAGCCGAGCGCGCCGATCTCCACACTCTCTCCTGCGCGCAGCCTCGGCTTCCGGCGCGGCGCGGACTCGGCTTTGCCGAACGACTTCGCGCGCACCGTCCGCTGCGCCTCGGCGACGTCGGCAGCCGCCTGTTCGATGACGCGCGGAGGAGGAGGCGCGTCCCGGAACGCCTGCCACTCCGCCGCCGACTCCGCCTGCCGCAGTTTGGCCCGCACCTGCTTCGCTTCCGCGAGCAGCTCTCCCCGCACCTGCTCGACGACGGCGGCCTGCGCCGCCTCGAGCTCTTCGATGCGCCGCGCGAGGTCTGCTGCGAGCCGCGCCGCCTCGGCGCGTTGCGCCTCCGCCTCGTCGAGCTTCTCTCTTGCGATATGCCGCTCGCTCTGAATGCTCGCGAGCAGCCCCTCCACCTCGCGATGGCGCGGGTCGAGATAGCCCTGCGCCGCTGCGACGACCTCCTCGCCGAGACCGAGACGGGAGGCGATCTCCATAGCGTAGCTGCGGCCCGGCAGGCCCATCGTCAGCTTGTACGTAGGCCGGAGCGTCTGCGGGTGGAGCTCGACGCTTGCGTTCCCCACTCGCTCGTGCTCGTCGGCAAACCCTGCGAGCGATCGATGATGCGTAGTGATCACCGTCGGCGTTCCCCGTTCGGCAAGCCGGGCCGTCACCGCCTTGGCGAGCGCCGACCCTTCCTCCGGGTCGGTCGACGCGCCGAGTTCGTCGAGCAGCACGAGCGAGTCGCGCGTGGCGTGCTCGAGCACTCCGATGATGGCCGTTACGTGCGAGCTGAACGTCGAGACTGCGCGCTCGATGCTCTGCTGGTCGCCGATGTCGGCGTACACGCTATCGACGAGCGGCAGCTTCGTATCGGGCGCGCAAGGCAGCATCATCCCGCTCTGACGCATCAGCGCAAGCAGGCCGAGCGTCTTGAGCGCCACCGTCTTGCCACCGGTGTTGGGGCCGGTAACGACGAGCGCGTTCACGGGCGGGCGGAGCGTGAGCGACACCGGCACGGCGCCGCGCAGCAGCGGATGGCGCGCCGCAACGAGTTCCGTGCGATCGGCGTGTCCGGCGAGCGTTACGCCGTCGTACGTCCTGGCGTAGCGCGCCTTGGCGAGCGCAGCGTCGAGGCGGCCCGCGATGTCGAGCGCGCTCAGCGCCTCCGCGGCGCGGCGCGACACGCTCGCCGACAGCTGCCGGAGAACGCGCAACTCCTCCTCGCGCTCCGCCGCCTCCGCCTCGCGCCAGCGGTTGGCGCGGGAGACGTTGACGAGCGGCTCGACGAACAGCGTCGCGCCGGAGTCGGAGACGCCGTGAACGATGCCGGGAATCCTGCCCTTGAAGTCCGCCTTTATGGGAAGAACGAGACGATCGGCGCGGATGGTGAAGAGCCGGTCCTGCAACGCCTCCGAGGCGGCGTCGGAGTCGATGACTGCCTGTATGCCGCCCGTAGCAGCCTGGTAGGCGTCGCGGCTCTCGCGGCGAAGCTGGCGCAGCATCGGGCTGGCGTCGTCCTTCAGCTCTCCGAGCGGAGTGAGTTTGCCGCGCACCTCGCGTTCGAGAGAGCGAAAGTCGGCGATATGGCGGGCGAGAACGCGGAGCAACGGAGTCTTGCCGCGCTCCGATCCGCCCAGGGCCTTGGCCCTCCGCACGAGTTCGAGCGCGTCGGCGACGACGATGAGCTCGTCGCCCGCGAGCGCGCCGCGCATTGCGGCGCGCTGCAGCAACGGGCGCGGATCGCGGGAGAGCGTCAGGTCGGCGGCGCCGGCGTCTATCAGCAGTGCGGCCTCGGCGGTCTCCTGCTGCAGCTGCGTGACGCCGGCGGCGTCGTGCGCGGGCGTCAGCGCGAGAGCCCGCTCGCGCGACATCGGCGTGCGCGTATGCGCGGCAAGCGCCTCAAGGACTCGCGGGAACTCCAGCAGTTCGATGGAGCGCCGGCGCAACTCCTCGGCGGACGGGAGGGCGGGCAAGGCTTCGGGGTCGTCTGTCATACCGGCAGCCTTATTGTAATTCGAACCTGCGAAGCGCGCCCTGCTATCTTCCTGATGGACTCCGAACGGTTACGGCAATGTGCGCTCGCTTGCGGCCCATGCTAGACTGAACCACTGCGCCGAGACCGGCAGGCCTCTACGCAAATCACCACCCCGGGGTTGCTGTGCGGGTCATCGGTCTCACAGGCGGCATCGGCGCAGGCAAGAGCGAAGCAGCCAAAGTCCTTGCGGAGCTGGGCGCAGCCGTCATCGACGCCGACGCGGAAGGCCACCGGGCATACGCAAAAGGGACCATCGGCTGGAGGCGGATCGTCGAGATCTTCAGTCCCGATCTGCTCAACGACGATGGGGAGATCGACCGGGGACGGCTAGGCGCCCTGGTGTTCGCCAGCCCCCAGGCCCTCGCCTGGCTCAACGCCGCCATCCACCCGCTCATCCGTCAGCAGGCGAGCCGCGCCATAAACGAGCGCCGCGACGCCGGATGCCCGGCGGCGGTCATTGATGCGGCGCTGCTCTACCAGGCGGGATGGGACGACCTCACGGACGAGGTGTGGGCAGTGTCGGCGTCGCCGGCCGCGGTTGTGGAGCGGCTCAGGGCGCGGGGGCTGTCGCCGGAAGAGATCCGCCGCAGGATGGAGGCGCAGGGCCGGGTCGAGCTCCTGCTGACGAGGGCGGACGTGCTGATAGACAATTCGGGCTCTATCGAAGAGCTCCGCGCGCGCATACGGCAGTTGTGGGAAGAGAGAATTTTACGGAAGGGCGACTTAATCCATGGCAGAGCAGACTAGCCAGCTTTATCAGCAGCACAGCATCGAGGAATACTTCATCGAGAAGGAGCCGTTCTACCTGGAGGTCGCCGACGAGATCGACATCTTCGAAGCGGCGTACGCGCAGCGCGTGCCTATCCTCCTGAAGGGCCCCACCGGCTCCGGCAAGACCCGCTTTGTCGAGTACATGTCCTGGCGTCTGAACGAGAGGCGCAAGCGGGACGGCCGGGCCCATCAGGTCTCGCCTCTGGTGACGGTCGCCTGTCACGAGGACCTCACGGCGAGCGACCTGGTGGGACGCTACCTGCTGGAGCCGGAAGGCACCAGGTGGATCGACGGGCCTCTCACGCGGGCCGTCAAGCATGGCGGCATCTGCTATCTCGACGAGGTGGTGGAGGCGCGAAAGGACACGACGGTGCTCATCCACCCGCTGTCCGACCACCGGCGCCTGCTCCATATCGAGAAGATTGGCCAGGTTCTCGAATCGCACCCGAATTTCTTGCTGGTTATCTCGTACAACCCCGGCTACCAGAGCGCGCTGAAAGACCTGAAGCACTCGACGCGTCAGCGGTTCGTGGCGATAGAGTTCGACTTCCCGCCCCGCGACCTCGAGGGCCCGATCATCGAGCGGGAGAGCGGCGTCGACCGCGTCTCGGCCCAGCAGTTGGCGCTGCTCGGCGAAAAGATCCGCAATCTGGTCGGCCAGGGGCTGCAGGAGGGAGTAAGCACGCGCCTGCTCATCTACGCCGGCAAGCTCATCGAGCACGGCATCGCCCCGCGCCGCGCCTGCGAGGTCGCCGTCGTTTGGGGCCTCACCGACGACCGGGACGTACAGAGCAGCGTTATGGAGATCGTCACCTCGATCTTCCCGTAACACCCGTGAGACACGCCGCCTTGCAGACCACCGCCATTCCGCCGCAGGCATCCGCGCTGATTGAGGGCATCCGACGAGCCCTGGCCGGCCGCGAGCCGTCGTTCGAGGCGGTCGACGGCGCCAGGCCCGCGGCGGTGCTCGTTCCGCTGCGCCATCACGACGGCGATTGGCACGTAGTGCTCAACGTCCGCTCCCAGCACGTGGGGCAGCACCGGGGCGAGATCGCCTTCCCCGGCGGCAAACTCGAGCCGGGAGACGAGGATATGCTCGCCTGCGCGCTCCGCGAGATGCAGGAGGAGATGGGCGTCCGCCCGGAAGACATCGATGTGCTCGGCCCGCTCGACGCAATCCTGACGCGCACGAACTTCCTCGTTTGGCCAACGGTGGGCGTCGTCCCCTACCCTTACGAGTACCAGGTCGACGAGGGTGAGGTCGCCGAGGTGATCGAGGCGCCGCTGTCGCATCTGATGGCGGAGTCCGCGGTGCGGCGCGAGGCCCGTCTCGCCGCCGACGGGTCGCTCGTTGAGCGGGTGGCCTACGCATATGGGGAGCACCTGGTGTTCGGAGCGACGGCCTGGATACTCGCCCAATTGGTGGAGCTTGCGCAGGAGCTGACGCGCGCAGACGGCCCGGTTGCCGCCGGCGGGAAGGAGCGGAGGACGTGACCAACGAGCACGACACCGTTATTGCAGAGCTGAAAAAGCACCCCTCCGCGCTTCTGTCGGCCTACGAACAGGCCGCCGGCCCGGTCGCCGGCGTCGTCGGCCCCGCCCCTGCGCTCCGCTGGGCGCAGGAAGGCGTGCGCATTGCGCAGCAGGGGCCGCGGGCCTGGGAGGCGGCTACCGAGTACTTCAAGGCCTCGCCCGAGGTGGTCACGATCATCGGTTTTCCTCAGCTCGAACGCTGGGTCGAGAGCGGCATCGAGCTCGCCGCCGACGCGCCGGTCATCGCAGCGTCCTACTTCCGCGCCAGCCCGCGCGTGCTGCCGACGCTCGCGCCGCGCCACATCGCCGGATGGGCGTCGCTTGGCCGCGGCCTCTCAAAAGGCACGTGGAAGTCGTCCAGCCTCGCCGCCCGCTTCTTCGACGTCAGCGACGACCTCGTGCAGCAGGTGAGCTTTCACGAGATACAGCTGTTCGTCTCGCTCGTGCAGACGCTCGCGAACCGGTCGTACGACCTCGCAGCCGAAGCGCTCGTGCTCGGACAGCGCGTGCTGCCGTCCGTCACGGAGCGCGAGGAGCTTATCTCGCTGGCGTCCGTGCTTGCGGAGACGAGCTGGCGCGAGGTGCGCGGCTCGTTCGAGGCGGCGTCGCGCGTAACCGGCAGCCTCGAACGCCGGCTTCGTCCCCGTTACTTCGCGCTTGCCGAACGGCTCGCCCGCCAGGGGCTCGGCAACGTATCCGGCTTTATGGTCGAGAGCGCGCAGTCGCTCGCCCGGCTGCCGCAAGACCAGCAGGTAGCCGTGCTCGAGCGGGCGGAGGACCTGGCCGACAGCTCGGCGGAGGCGGTGAGCGCGTTCCTGCGCACCGCTCCGCAGGTGCTCGACCGCATCAGCCCGGCGCAGCTCGACACATGGTTCAGCCGGGGCGTTCAGCACTTGCGCGAGAACGTCGACGGCGGCATCGCCTACTTCAGGCTGGAGTCCGCCCGCGCCGAAGCGCTCATCGACCAGCTCTCCTCGAGCGTCGAACTCGAGAAGGTGCAGGGCCTCCTGCGAATGTACGCCAACGCCCTCGCCGGGACCGACGTCGAGCTTCAGACCGCCGACGACATCACTCACCGCAACATCGGCTGGGTGCACGTCGAGCTCGCTACGACTGACGGCAAGAGCGTGTTCCTGCCCGCAGTCGTCGACCTGCGCGACACCAAGAAAGAGAACTTCGCCTGGCTCAAGGTCGTCGCCACCCACCAGGTGGGGCACCTGGAGTTCGAAAGCTTCAAGTTCGACTTCCACGCCGGCTCCAACAGCTTTACCGACTACCGCGAGGGGCTTGCAGAGGGCCTCGACGCTCACCCGGGCTCGACGGAGATCGCATCGTTCTTCGACCTCTTCCCCGTGCGCGCAATGGCCGCCGACGTCTTCTCGATCGTCGAGGACGCGCGCATCGACCACCAGCTGACCGCCCAGTACCGCGGACTCGCCCCCGACTACGCGCAAGTGCAGGGCGAAGCGCTCGCAAGCCGCGGGCCCATCGAGATGATGCCGGCGCAGCAGGCGCTGGTCGAAATGCTCATCCGCCTCAGCCTCGGACAGCAGTCGAACGCCCGCGTCCCCTCCAAGTACGTGCGGCAAGCCGAGCAGCTCGCCGGCCTGCTCAAGGCGGTGCAGAGCCGTGACGCCAATGTGCAGGACTCCGCCGAGGCCGCGCTGCGGATGTACTACACGCTCTCCCAGACGCCCAACGAAATCGTGCCTCTCGACGACTGGGAGACCGTCGACCTGTCCGCCGCCCGCTTCGACGAGCCCGAACTGCAGGAGATCATCGACCGCCTCCGCGCCGAGGCGGAACAGTCGGAGGAGGAAGCCTCGGGCGACGACTACGAGTCGCCGGAGGATGTGGAATACCGCGGCGACTTCAAGCCGGAGATGGTGCAGCTGCTTGCGCAGATGCGCGGCCAGGCGGAGCCGGGCGACGACGAAGGCGCCGAGGGTGCCCAGGGCATCTCGCAGGCCGAACTGGAGCAAGCCTTGCGCGACTCCACCGAAGTCGACCTCGGCGACGACGCCGAAGTCACCACCGTCGCCGCCAATATGATGAAAGAGATGGGCGCCGACGCCCCCCAGAACCCCGCAGGCTCCGGCTACAACCAGATTCCCCACGTCGACGAGGAAGGCGGCCCCCTCGAGCCGCGCGAGCCCCGCTCGTACGCCTACGACGAGTGGGACTTCCGCGCAAACGACTACCGCCCCCGGTGGTGCATCGTACAGGAGCGCGTCGCTGTCGCCGGCGAGCCCGGGTTCTACAGCGAAACGCTGCACGCCTACGCCGGACTCGTCGACCAGATCAAACGGCAGTTCGAGTCCGTCCGCCCGGAGATGTACCGCAAGGTGAAACGGCTCCCCGAGGGCGAGGACATCGACATCGACGCCGGCATCGAGGCGCTGATCGACCTCCGCAACAATATGACGCCGGACGAACGCATCTACTGGCGCCGCAACAAGGACGAGCGCGACGTCGGCGTCGTCTTCCTGCTCGATATGAGCGCGTCCACCGCCGAGGCGGTCGAGGAGAGTTCCAAGGACTCCGACTGGAACGCGCCCGGCGACCCCGTCGCCTACACTGCCTGGCTCCGCGCCCGCCGCGGCGAGGCGGGCCGCCGCCCCTACAAGCGCATCATCGACGTCGAGAAGGAGTCGATGGTGCTGCTGATGAACGCCCTCGAAACGATCGGCGACCGGTACGGCGTCTACGGGTTCTCAGGCTTCGGACGCGAGAACGTCGAGTTCTACGTCATCAAGGAGGTCGAGGAGCACCTCACCGACCGCGTGAAGCGGCGCCTCGACAAGGTCGCGCCCCTGCACGCCACGCGCATGGGCCCCGCGATCCGCCATGCGACAACCAAGCTCGCCCACATCGACGCCAAGACGAAGTTTATGTTCGTCATCAGCGACGGACGGCCCCAGGACAGGGGCTACTCGCGCGAGGGGGTTGAGAAAGAGTACGCCGTGCAGGACACCCGCATGGCGCTCATGGAGGCCCGGCAGTACGACATCACTCCCTTCTGCCTCACCGTCGACCGCAACGGCCACGACTACCTCCGCACAATGACCGGCGACCTCAACTACGAAGTCCTGCCCGACATCCTCGAACTCCCCCGCCGCCTCCCCCAGCTCTACAAGAAAGTCACGCTGTAGGCGAGAAGCGAGAGAACGCGGCGCGGCTACCCCCGGTCTGACCGTTGTTCCGTGCGCTCGCGCGTAATGGCCGAGCCGTCGGCTCCAACCGACTCGTAGAAGACGATGCGCGTGCGCTTCCCTCCGTGGATCTGCGGCTCGCCCGCCAGCTTCCCCCGCAACAGCTCCAACGGCCCATCCGGCTCGCAGAGCGACTCCGGCAAGCCGAGCACATCGACGAGCAGGCGCCGGTCGAGTTCCGCCCGCGCCGGGTCTTCGTCGATCTGGTCAAACGGCAGAAACCGAAGGTCGCGCATCGCCTCGAACACCGTCCTAGCCGCAGCGTGCTGCTCCGCCGTGAGCGCCCGTGTGTCGAGCGTGGGGATGTTCGGTATGCCGGTGACTGTCGTTGTCCCTCGCCCCGACTGGGTCTTGTTCGACGTCCACCAGTGCATAAGCAACCCCAACGTCGAGTTGCACCACAGCGCGAACGCGTATTCATGCTCCGGATTCTCGAAGATGACCGACGGCCACGCCCTGCCCCCGATGCATCGACGCTCCGTCATCGCGACAATCAGCGACTGCGAGTTGAACTGCAGGTCACGGTTGTAGTGCGCTCGGGTGGCCGTGGCCCAGATGCGGGTAGTGTCTTGGTTCGGTCGCGGCTGTCCCTCCGAATCAGGCTCAATGACAAGGGAGCGTTCCCTCCGCGCATTGTGGTTCCAGAGCGCGGGATACGTCGGCGACGCGTTGGATCGGATGTCTGCTATACGGAATGCTCCACGCTCTGATTCGGCGGGGCTCCCTATCAACCGATCAACAGGGCTGCCTTGGCTTAACGCGCCGATAGTAACTATGGGAAGCCGAATCTCGGCGGTTCCCAAACGCAAATAGTGCGGCAGCCGCCCTTGCTCGAGGCTCCAGGCGCCCCGCGCCAGGTCTCCGTCCGCTATTCCCACAAGGCGCCAGGGGCCGGACAACGGAACCGGAGCGGACGCCACTGCTTATGGCGCAGTGGCGTCCGCTCCGGTTCCCGATTTTATGAATCTGAAACCTGCTTCTTCTATATCGCCGATTTCGCCGTTTTCCCGCATGCGCGTAATCGCAGCCGCCAGGAATTCCGCCTCCTGGGTCGACTTCACCTGACGATTCAAGACGGCGAAAGTGGCGCGACCGGGCGTCCGCGCTGGATCGCGGCGGGCGACAACGAGACACTCCGCCATCCCTGTATCCGCAGAGAAAGATCCTTCATCAGCGGCGGCGCCAGCGATCGTAACGACCGTTATGTCCTCATAGTCTCTACGCAGAGCGGCGCGCAGAGCGTCCCAAGAGCCTCCGCTCATCGCGCTCAGCGGCAACACCAAAGCGATAGTCCCGTCGGGGCGAACCTTCCGCCGCGCCAACTCGACAAAATGCGACGCAAGCCCGGCGTAGTCATTGGACGGCGCTCCCTTCGTCAACCCCTTTACCTTCGCCGACATCGCCTTCTGTTCGCTGAACGTCGTTTTGAATGCGGCGTAGGCTGGCATTGGGATCTGCGCATGGCTGGCCTCGTGATTGGTAGACCGCGTGAAAGGCGGGTTCATAATCACGAGGTCGAACTTGCTGTGCCCTACGCGCGACACGAGGTCTTGCACCTCCTTCGGCTCTCGCCCTCCGGACGTCACCGCCGTCGCAGTATCGATGAACGACGCCTGCACTTCCTCCGCCAGCAGGTCCAGCGAGCCAACCGCAACGTTCCCGCCACCTTGAGCGCCGTAAGGCATCGTTAGCAAGCATTCGCCATCGAACGGCGTATAGGGATAACTGCCGGCAAGCATCGCAGCAGTCAGATGCACAGCGATGTTCACAACGTCCAGCCCAACGAGCCCGTGCCGCATCATCGGGCCGTGCAACGCTTCCGCGTCGCCCCCATGAAGTTCGTGCAGCAGCGACATCCGCTGGTATGCCGCCGACAGCAGAGTGCCCGTTCCGCAGGCAAAGTCGCCTATCTGCAGGCTCGCTAGCGTGTCCTTGTCGCCCCAGTCAGCCCCTCCGGGGGCCCGGTCTGCCGGGAGCGCTAGCCCCGCAAGCAACGCGGCAGCCTCTGGGCGCGTGTAATAGGTGGCGAGAAACTTTCGGTCTGCAATGAGCTTCTGGAACACTATCCCTGTCAGGTCGTGCGACCGTGTAACGCCGCCCGCCACGAGCCGCCTCACCGTACGCCAGAGAAGGGCGAGCGTCTCCGCAGCTGTCGCCGTCGGCATATCGCCCAGCATCTCCCGGGCCAGCCAGAAGATAGGCCAATAGTTGACATCCAAGATGCGCCGCCATTCGCCTCGCAGGTCGTCAACGTCAAAGATCCCGTCGGGAGCAAACCTACGGACCTGAAAGACTCTCCGCGTTGCGCCGGAGACATCAGGAACTTCGACTTCTGCTTCAGCCAGCGCCTCGTGAAAGATGAGCGCATTGGCTATGACGGTCATAGCCATGCGCCGCGTCTGTCCGTTCTTGTCGTCGTCCTGCCCTAGGGCCTTTGCAACATCACGCCCTATCTCGCTGCCATAGGGATGGCGGCGCGTGAACGCGTCCGCCGCCAGTCCGACGCCGGTCTCGAACTCTGTCGCCAGTGCTTCCACCCGCGGCGCAGGCGCTGCGGCGCGATGCACGAGCATCGCGAGATCCCGCACGCCCCCGCGCACCCAGCCGACTTCCGGCAAACGCTCCGGCGGCTCGTTGATGCGCCGCGTATACAACGCGTACTCCAAGCCGCGCGTGCGGCGAATCTCGTCCCGTAGCGATTCGCCGTCGAGCTCTGTCAGCTCGTCGGGATAAACGAGCGCAATGGTGGTCTCGATTGTACGTCCGCTCAATGCGACGACCCGGCCAAGGCGGCTCTTGGCATCTGCCTCCGCACTCGCGTGGCTCGTCCGCTCCGCTTCGATAACGACAGGCCAGCCGCTGGCGTCTTCTACGAGAATGTCGGGGCGTCCGCCGCGTTCCAGGACATTCCCAATCTGCTCGGACTGAACCGTCCAGCTACGACGCAACCTGTTCAGTACTTCGCCCAGGGCAACGTTGATAGTCTGTTCGTGCGTGGGGCCGGGCATAAGGCAAGTCTACACAAACCAGCCCGAGCGCGCCAGAGCCTGCTGTCCTCCCCCCCCACGCGCCCACACGCTCCGTGCTATCCTCGCCCGCATGGACTTCGAACTCGAATGGACGCCTGAGCAGGAGGACTTCCGCAAGGAGGTCCGAGCGTGGCTCGAGGCCAACGCTCCCCGCATCCCCGACCACGCCGACCCTGCCAAGCTGACTCGCGCCGAGTACGACCAGCAACGCGACTTCGGACGCAAGCTCGGCGCACGGGGATGGCTCTACCCCTCCATGCCGGCCGAGTACGGAGGCGGCGGGCTCTCGCTCGACCTGGCAATGATCCTCGAGGAAGAGCTCGACGCCTACAATCTGCCGCTCCCTCCCTACTACGACACCGGAGGCAAGCTCGGCAGTATGGCCATCCTCGTCTGGGGCGACGACGACCAGAAAGCTCACTTCCTCCCCCGCATCCTCCGCGGCGAGGTGCGCACCTGGCAGCTCCTCACCGAGCCGGAGTCGGGCTCCGACCTCGCCAGCGTCCGGACGACCGCGGTTCGCGACGGCGACGACTACGTCGTGAACGGGACCAAAATCTTCGTCGGCAGCAACCACGGCGCCGAATACTCGTGGACTATCGTCGTAACCGACCCCAACGGCGAGCGCCACGCCAACCTCGGCTGGCTGATGATTCCGATGGACTTGCCGGGCGTCACCGTCGAGCCGATGGACTTGCTGTTCGTCGGGGGCGAGCGCGGCGCCGCCAGCGGCGTGAAGAACACGGTTTTCTTCGACAACGTGCGCGTGCCCGCGTTCAACCTCATCGGCGGCGAGAACAACGGCTGGAAGGTGGCGGGCACCCACCTCGAAATCGAGCACGGGCTCCTCCGCAGCGCAGTGCGCGAGGATACGCTGACCCGCCGCGTGTTCGACTACGCCCGCACGGCCACGCGCAACGGCAAGCCCCTCGCCGACGACCCGGACGTGCGCGACCGTCTCGTCGACTTCTACATCGACTCCGAGGTCACGCGTCTGCTGCACTTCCGCAACTACGCATGGCGCGGGCAGGGCAAGCAGCTTACCTACGAGGCGCCACAGGCTTACCTCTACCAGAAGCGCAGCCAGCTTTCGAGGGCCCGCGCCGTTCTCGACATTATGGGGCTGCGGGCGCTCGCCGCCGAGCCGGACGAGTGGGCAATCGCCGACGGCCACATCGAAACGCATCAGCGCGCCTCTATCGTCGATCAGCACCCGGGCGGCACCGCCGAGATACAGCGCGTCATCATCGCCCGCCGCCTCGGCATCGGACGCGACGCCCGCGAGGAGCCGGGAAAGCTCCGCTAGCGCAGCATGGATCTCTTCCTCAACGAACAGCAGCGCATGCTGCAGGCGGCCGTGCAGGAGCTCCTCCGGCGCGACTTCCCCAAGGACGTCCTGGCGGCTATCGACGCCGGCGCCGAGAGCGCCGGAGACCGCTGGCCCGCCATCGCGTCCACCGGCATTCTCGGAAGCCTCATCCCCGAGGAGTACGGCGGGGCGGGCGGCTCGTTCTCCGATGCCGGCGTAGTGTTCGAGGAGCTCGGCAAGGGCCCGGTTCCCGGCTCGGCGTTCTCGTCCGCGGCGCTCGCGGCGCTCGTCATTATGGAGGCCGGCAGCGCAGAACAGCAGCGCGCGTGGCTGCCCGCAATCGCCGACGGCAGCGCCGCGTTCGCCTGCGTCATCACCGAGTCCGACGCCGGATGGGATCCGGACCCCGCCTCTGCAAGTTTCGACGCTGACGGCGGACGGCTGAGCGGCGTGAGTCTGAACGTGCTCGAAGCGGACGCGACGCACTTCCTGGTCGCAGCTCGCATAGAGGGCGGCGCCGGGCTCGCCGTAGTTCCGGCGGACGCTCCGGGGGTGAGCGCGCGGCCCGTGCCCGGAATGGCCGCCGGCCTTGGCGAACTCCGCCTCGACGCGGTAGAGATCGACGACGCCTCCGTGATGCCTCCGGGAGACACGACGAACGACGCCGTCGAACGGGCGGCGCTCCGCGCCGCCGCGCTGCTGAGCGCCTACCAGGTGGGCGGACTCGACCGCGTTTTCGAGATGTGCCTCGCGTACAGCCAGACACGGCGGCAGTTTCAGCAGCCCATCGGGCGTTTCCAGCGCGTGCAAGACCACATCATCGACATCGTGAATCACCTCGACGCCGCGCGGTGGGCCGTCAACGAGGCGCTCTGGAAGCTCGACACCGGCAGACCGGCGGAGGCGAGCGTCCACATGGCCGCCGCCCTCGCGAGCGAGGGGTACTACCTCGGCTGCAACGCGGCGCACGACGTCCACGCCGGCGTCGGCATCGTGCGCGAGTACGGTCTCACGCTCCACACCAAGATGTCGCGCGCGCTCTACGGCCGCCTCGGCAGCCCCAGGCGCCACCGGCGGCAGATCGCCAAGGCGCTCGGCCTATAGGCTGAAACCGCCCCCATGCTTTCGCCCTACCGCGCCATCGACCTCGCCGACGATCGCGGCATATTCTGCGGTCGCGTACTGGCCGACCTCGGCGCCGAGGTGATCAAGGTCGAGCCCCCCGCGGGCGACCCTGCCCGGCGGATCGGCCCCTTCCTCCACGACGAGCCCGGCATCGAGAACAGCCTCTTCTGGCAGCTCTACGCCGCCAACAAGAAGAGCGCCGCGCTCGACATCGAGGCGATGGCCGGAAGAGACGCGCTTCTCCGCCTCGCCGCCGGCGCCGACTTCCTCATCGAATCGTTCCGTCCCGGCTATCTCGACAGCCTCGGTCTCGGCTACGACGACCTGGCGCGCGTCAATCCCCGGCTCATCTACGTCTCCATCACCCCGTTCGGACAGACCGGCCCCTACCGCGACTTCCTCGCCGTCGACCTCGTAGGCGCCGCGCTCAGCGGGTTCGCCTACCTCACCGGCGACCCCGACAGGCCTCCACTGCGCGTGTGCGTCCCCCAGTTCTGGACGCTCGGCGGGGCGGCAGGCGCCGCCGGCGCGATGACCGCCCACGCCCACCGCGCCCACACCGGGCGCGGACAGCGCGTCGATGTCGCCTGCGTGCAAGCGCTCACCCGCACGCTCTCCCATGCGCCGCAGTTCTGGGATATGAACGGCGTAGTGCTCGAACGCTCCGGCCCGTTCCGTCCTATCGGCAGGGGCCGCGCTCTCCGCGTCAACTTTGAGTGCGCCGACGGCTACGTCAACTACATTCAACCCGGCGGCGCCACCGGAGGACGCGCAATGGCGGCCCTCAGCGCCTGGATGGACGAGGAGGGCGAGGGACATCCCCTCCTGCGCGACACTGATTTCGGCGCCTACGGGTTCGGACAGCTGCCCGACGAGGTGCTCGACGCGATGAGCGTAACCCTCGAGGCGTTCTTCAAGTCCCGCGCCAAGCGCCACCTCTCCGAGCAGGCGATCGCACGGCGCGTGCTCCTCTTTCCCGTGAACGACCCCGCCGACGTCTGCGCCTACCCCCAGCTTGCCGCTCGCGGCTTCTTCCGCGAGACCGAGGCGTCCGGCGGCGGCGCGCTCACAACGCTCGGCCCCTGGATACGGTCGAGCGAGCGCCCCATCGCTATCCGGCGCGCGCCGCGCCTCGGCGAGCACACCGACGAGACGCTCGCTGCCGCAGGCCTGACCCCGGACGACGTCCGCGCCCTGCGCGCAGCAGGAGTCGCCGCATGACCTTGCCGTTCGAGGGGCTGCGCGTGCTCGACTTCTGCTGGGTCGTCATCGGGCCGATGACGACGCGCTACTTCAGCGACTTCGGCGCAACCGTCCTGCGCGTCGAGTCCGCCCTGCGGCCCGACGTCATCCGGCACGGCCTCCCTTTCGCAGAGGGGAAGCCCGGAGTGAACCGCAGCGGCTACTGGGCCAACTACAACAGCGGCAAGCTCGGCCTGGGACTCAACATGGCCGACGAGCGCGCGCGCCGTCTCGCCTTCCGGCTCGCGACCGAGTGGGCCGACGTCGTCGCCGAGAACTTTACCCCCGGCACGATGGAGAAGTGGGGACTCGGCTACGACGCCGTCAGCGAACGGAACCCCGGCGTCGTAATGTTCAGCGCATCGATGCTCGGACGCGGCGGCCCGCACGACACGCAGCCCGGCTTCGGCCCTGTGCTCACCGCGCTCTCGGGCCACACCAACTTCACCGGCTGGCCCGACCGCGTGCCCGTGAGCCCGTACGGCGCGTACACCGACTTCCTCATTCCGCACATCGCCTTCTCCGCAGTGGCCGCCGCGCTCGACCACAAGCGCCGCTCCGGACGCGGCCAGCACCTCGACCTCTCGCAGCTCGAGGCCGCCCTCTACTTCGCCGGAACTCCCGTGCTCGACTACCTCGCCAACGGACGCATCGCCCCGCGCGCCGGCAACGCCGACCCCGCGATGGCGCCGCACGCCGTCTATCCCTGCGCCGGCGACGACCGCTGGTGCGCCATCGCCTGCGAATCAGAGGAGCAGTGGCGCTCCCTCGCAAACCTCATCGGACGCTCCGACCTCGCCGCCGACCCCGCCCTCGAACGTCTCGAGGGGCGCAAGGCGCGCGAGCCGGAGCTCGACGAGGCCGTCGCGGCGTGGACTCGCAATCTCGCGCCGGACGACGTGATGCGCCGGTGCCAGGACGCCGGCGTCCCTGCCGGCGCCGTACGCGACTCCCGCGACCTCTTCGACGATCCGCACTACCAGAGCCGCGGCCACTTCGTATTTATGGACCATCCCGAAATGGGCCGCTACGCCTCCGACGCCAACAGCTTCCTGCTTTCGGAAACCGCCCCCGACTACCGCCGCGCCCCCCTCCTTGGCGAGCACACCGAGCACATCATGCGCGACATCCTCGGCCTCGCCGAACACGAATACCGCGCCCTCGCCGAAGACGGCGTGTTCGATTAGGGGGACACGAGGTGATTCAACTTCTCAATAGTCCGTGGAGAACTGCCTTGGCAGCTCTCGTATCCGAAGCCACGCAATCGATACTGATAGCTGCTCCCTATATAAAGGACGATGAGGCGGCGTGGTTCTGTAGTCAGTTGCGTCCTGGCGTAGAAGTCATGACGCTTGCCAACCTCAACACTAGCGCAGTCGGCGCGGCGGCTCTCGACACCTCTGCGCTTCACCGTCTTGCTATGGCTTCTCCATCAGCCAAAGTCTTTGCGCTGCCCTTCCTGCACGCTAAGGTGTTCGTTGCCGACGAGCAATCGGCGATAGTGACCTCCGGGAACCTCACCCGATCCGCATTAGAACGCAATATCGAGTATGGAGTACTCTTTCGCGAGCACTGCCTGGTACGGAGCATCCGCAGCGACATACTGTCCTTCACTCGACTAGGCAGCCAGGTGTCTGCTAACGACATCGCGAGACTTGCTCCCTTAGAGTCAGAACTCCGCCAAGCTCATGCAAGTCTTGAGCAAAGCGCGTCTCTCGATGCCAAACGCCGGTTCGCCATTGCTCTGCAAGCAGCGCGACGGAAGCTCGCTGCAACTCAAGTAGGGGATCGGTCCGCAAACGCTGTATTCGGTGAGGCCGTCAAACTAGCGCTCTCAACCGGGCCGCTTCCCACCGTAGCCATCGCCCTAGAAGTAAGTCTGCTCCTACCCGATCTCTGTGATGATAGTGAAGAACTCATCATCAACGGCGAGCGATTCGGTAAGGCGTGGAAGCACAGATTGCGCAATGCTCAGCAACAATTGAAGCGCCGGGGCGATATTGTCTATAACCGCCACACTCGTGAGTGGGCCTTAGCGGACTCCTCCTAGCACCCCCTGCCCCGCATTGCGCGCGCCGCGCACGTTGCGCCCGATGGCGCCGGCAGCGCTATACTCACCCCATGAACAAGCCAAGCAACCTTCAGGAAGCAGCCCTCGCCCATCTCTGGATGCCCACCCAGGACTGGAGCGAGCTCGCCGAGGACGGCGTTACGGTTATGGCCGAGGCCGACGGCGTCCGCATCCGCGACGCAGACGGCAACTGGGGCTACGACGGCATCTCCGGCCTTATGCTCGTGAACGTCGGCCACGGGCGCAAGGAGATCGTCGACGCTATCGCTGCGCAGCTCGGCGCCCTGCACTACGCCAACACCTTCAAGTACGGCGCCGAGCCGGTTATCCGGTTCGCCGAGAAGGTCGCCTCGCTCACGCCCGGCGATCTCAACCGCGTCTACTTCACCAGCGGCGGCTCCGAAGCCGTCGAGACTGCGCTCAAGGCTGCGTACCGCTACCACTTCAACCGCGGCGAGCCCGAAAGGCGGAAGTTCATCGGGCGCGACGGCTCGTACCACGGCACGACGCGCGGCGCCCTCAGCGTCTCGACCTCCGCCGCTCTCGACCGTCCCAGCTACGACGAAATCCTGCCCGACAACTTCCGCATGGCGCCCCAGCCAGCCTACCACCGCCGCGAGGACAGGTCGGAGTCGCTCCAGGACTTCACCGTCCGCTGCGCCAAAGCCGTGGAGGAGATCATCCTCGAAGAAGGGCCGGAGACCGTCGCCGCCGTCATCGCCGAGCCCGTGTCGTTCTCAGCAGGCGTAGCCGTCCCCGGCGACGAGTACTGGCCGATGCTGCGCGACATCTGCGACCGCCACGGCGTGCTGCTCATAGCCGACGAGGTCATCACGGGCTGGGGCCGCACCGGGAAGTGGTTCGCCATGGAGCACTGGGGCGTTGTGCCCGACATTATGACGATGGCCAAGGGCATCACCAGCGGCTATTTCCCCGTAGGCGCCTGCGTCGTGCGCGACGCCGTCTTCGAAGAGTTCAAGGGAGGGCCGGAGAAGACCTACCGCCACGGCATCACCTACGGCGGGCACCCCGCCGGCGGCGCCGCCGGCCTCGCCAACGTCGGCATCATGGAGCGCGAAGACCTCATCGGCAACTCCGCCCGCATGGGCGAGCGTCTCCTGCGCAACCTGGAGGAGCTGCGCTCGCACCCCACCGTGGCCGATGTGCGCGGCCTCGGCCTGATGTGCGCCCTCGATCTCGTAGCCGGCAAGGACTCGATGGAGCCGCTGAACGACCTCCCCGGCGCGGCCAAGCTGCTGAACCGCAAGCTCGCCGACGCCGGACTCTTCATTCGCGCGATGCGGCAGGCTTTCTTCGCGCCCCCGCTCACGGTTACGGAGTCCGACATCGACGATATGACGGGCATCTTCGACCGCGCCCTCACGGAAACCGAGCGCGAACTGGGCATTGCATAGCGCGGACGGCATCGCCCGATCACTGCGGGCGGCTGCGCTCGTCTCGTGCGCAGCCGTTGCCGCGCTCGCGTCGGCTGCCGCCTGCTCCTCCTCGGCGCCTGCCCCAGCCCCGGACACCCAGGCGACCATCGACGCCGTCGTCGCCGCCACCGCCCAGGCCCCCGCCGGCCCCTCCCCCACTCCGCAGCAGGCCCCGGCTGCGACTCCCACGTCCGCGCCTACGCCGACTGTTACCCCCACTCCGACTCCGACGCCCACGCCGGCCCCAACCGCGACCTCTACGCCCACACCGGAGCCGACTCCCACCCCGTCGCCGACGCCTGGCCCCGCCTACTCCCTTATCTACGACATCGCGCGCACCGTCGGCGCAGGCGATGGCCTCGTCCAAACCGAGTTCATTCTCTCGCTCACCAACACCGGCAACCTCAACGGCGCCGACATCCCCGTTAGCCTCGCCGTCGACGGCGGCCCCTTCCAGCCCGCCGACCCCATACCCCTCCTCCCCGCCGGGGCCACGATGTCGCTCATCATCCCTCACACGCTTCCGCCGGGCGATCACATCGTTGAGTTCCGGGTCGGCTACGCCACGCTGCAAACCTCCGTGCAGACGCCTGCCGCCGACGTCAGCGTGGCGCTGCTGGGCCATTCGATCGCCGGAGGCGGCGTGATCAACGTCGAGGCCCGTGTCGCCAACGAGGGCGATGCCGACGCCTACGGGGTTCTGGTCTCCGCCTCCTGGACGCCGCAGCCAGGCGCCGAGGGCGCCAGCGGCGCCAAGCCACAGGCCGCGCTCATCGAGATCATCCCGCCGGGGCAGTCCCGCGACGTCGCGCTCACGCTGGGAATCCCCACCGGCGCCTACGACCTCGCTCTCGCCGTCTCCACCCAGAGCATCGAGGCCGACGCGGCCGACAACGCCGCGAACGCTCCCATCGAATTGGAGTACGCGCCCCTCGCTCTCGCCGTCAGCGGCGCCCGCATGACCGGCTACGACGCCGACGGGCGCGGCCTCGCCGAGCTCACGCTCCGCATCGCCAACGAGGGCGCCGGCCCCACCGGGCCGCTCACGGTCGGCGCGGTCTGCCCCACTGGTTCGCCGCAGCCGTGCGGCGCGACGGCGGCGCTCGCGTCCATTCCACCCGGCGGACAAGCCGACGCCGCCCTCTCATTCGCCCTGCCGCAGGGCGCGCACGCCCTCACGGTGTTCGCCGGCGCCAACGAGAACACCTACCGCTGGGGCGACCGCAACATCGCCTCCCATACGATCAGCGTCCCGCACAAACCGGCGGTGGCCCTCTCGCTCGAAACGTCCGCCGAGGCGACCGGCTACTGGTCCGACGGCACGGCCAGCGTCGCCGTCGAGATGACTGTCCGCAACGACGGCTACGAGCCCGTCGGCGACGGGCTCGCCCTGACCATCTGGTGCCTGCCCGAAGGAATACGAGGCTTGGGCGGCAGCCCCATCGCCAGCCGCGCGCGGGACGATTGCGGCGGCACAGCGCGCGTAACGCCCGGCGGCGGGTTCGGCCCCACGACGGTAACATCCACCGTCCGCGTCCCCGCGAACGTCTCGGTCTGGGCGTCGCTCCCCGACGGCGCGCAACCCGCCTTCGGCGTCGACGTCCCCGAACGCATCGTCGGTGTCGACCGCGACGTCTGGGAGTGCTTCAGCGACCGGCCCAACCGCGAACTCTCATATGGCAACGGCTTCCTCGCTGGCTGCGCCGGATGGAACAAGCCCACCATTGTGAAGTGGGACCCCGACGAAGTTGTCCGCGTCTGGGTTGATCCCACTGGCCATCAACGCTACCGCGACATCCTCCGTGAGTCGCTCGACGAACTCGCCCCCTTACTCAACCTCCACGTCGCTTGGGTGGCAAGGGAGTCCCAAGCTAATCTCAAGGCATACGTCGGCGTGTCTTCAAGCCGCAATGCGGATATAGGCTTCTCCTATTACTGCGCAGATGCGGCTGGTTGCGGCGGCCCGGACACGGTCAGGCGCGGAGTCATACAAAGCGCCGCATTAAGCGTCTGGCTGAGTGACGATAGCGACTGGTACGAGGTCAAGCACACTACTATCCACGAAGTCCTCCACGCTCTCACGGGCGTACACCACTCACCGAACATCCTCAGTATGGCGCACACCGGAAGTTCATTTCACCTCGATCGCCTCAGCAGTTTCGACCTTCCGCTGTTCGCTCTGCATGCCCACCCTCTCGTCGGGCCCGATATGACGATGGACGAAGTCCGCAACCTCATCGTGTTCGCCAACGAACTGCTCGATCCCCCCGCCGAGGCGACGCTTGACGGCCTCTCGCTCGTCGAGCGCGCCTACGCCGCCCTCATCGACGCAGGCTCCGCCCGCTACAGTGTCGCGGGCGGTTGGGGTCCGTCCAGAGGTTGCTCCAACTCCACGTTCAGTGGAACGATGTCCATAGGAGACATGGGAACCGGCTACCCCCGCCTATATCACTTTGAAGCGGGAGCGGACAATTTCTTGGTTGGATACGCCTCAAGCACCGGATGGCGCTACTGGCTAGAGCGCCGGGGCGCGTGGATCCCCACAACAAGTAGCAACTTCCATGATGACACAGCATGGCGAAGCGGCGCCACCAATCCTGTCGATACGCTCATCAGCATGCTCCGTTACGCCGACCCTAGTTCCATCAGGGTAACGCAGTCCTCGCAGCGGAAGGCCATGCTTGTGGCGACCCTCCACAACCACCGTACTCTTCCCCTTAGTTGGGCATCAGGCGCTACTATCGACGTAACGATTACGCTCGACGCGGAGACCTACGCCATAACAGGCTATTCAATGGACTGGCAGTTCCACGGCGTCGCCTCAGGCTCCTGCAGCACGTATGAGGTAACCGCCACGCAGGGCGTCTACGGCGTCGACGTTCCCGACCCGCGCTAACCGCCTGGCGCCGGGCGCTGCCTAACGCGGAAATGGAGGGTGTGCGCCTCGAAGCCGTCGATGAGCCAGCTCACCTGGTAGTCGCCGAACTTCTCGAAGCGCAGTCCGTACAGGCCGTTGACCGTTCGGTGAGTGCGGTAGGTCATCCCTTCGACGGGGGCCTGTATGTCGATGCTGCCGGCATGGGGAGGAATGACATCCTTGCCGTCGGCGTCCTGCACATGCATCTCCATCGCCTTGACGCGCCGCGTCTCGTTGAGCGTGAACTTCACGGCGAGGACGGCAAAGAGCTGAGGGTGCGTCACCGGAACGGAGTCCGCGTATATAGAATCGATGCCGATACCGACTGCGGTGAGCTTGGCGCCGGCGTCGGCGTAGTCGCAGAGAAACGCGTATTCGACATTCATGCGTCTGTAAACCCCAACAGACCAACGACCGCGCCCCTCTGCTCTATCGTGACCATCCTGCTCCTCCGAATATTCCTTAGCGACGGCGACATGAGCGATGGCTACAAGGTTACAGCAGCGCGCTCTCCTCGCGCCCGCCTCTGCTAGAATCGCCCGAGGTTCGGCGAAAGAGGAGGGCGAGGATGGCCAACTACATCCTGCTGATGACGCTCACACGCGAGGGGCAGGAGTCCCTCCTCCAAAACCCCGACTTCATGGTGCAGGCAGCATCCGAAACGCACGTGCCGGGCGTCCAGGGGCTCGGACTCTACGGCGTGCTCGGCCCCTACGACTTCGTGAACATCATCGAAGCGCCCGACAACGACGCCGCAGCCCGGTACTCGATACGGCTCGGCGTCTACGCAGGCGCTCACATCACGACGCTCCCCGCTGTGCCCATCTCGCTCCTCCATGAGCGCGGCGGCTCCGGCGATCCCACGCTCGGCGAGGAGATCGAGCTCGCTCCCGGCAGCCTCCCCGGCGTCAACTGACCGCGCCCTCGCCATACCTGTGGCGCGCTGCTGGGAGAGCGCGTTGACGCTCAGCCGCGCGCGCTGGTACGCTTAAAGTCAGGTTTGCGAGAGGGCACTGCCTGCAACCAGGCAGGCCGGACGCGTGCGGAGTAGGCTAACCGCCGCACGCGTCGTTCTGTGATAAGGGGGTTGCCATGGCCTACACGGTCGCGCTGCGCTGCAAGGAATGTTCCCGCGAATACCCGATCAGCGCCTTCAACGTCTGCGATTTCTGCTTTGGCCCGCTCGAAGTCGTCTACGACCTCGACGTCATCGCCGAACGCGTCAGCCGTGAACGCATTATGTCCGGCCCGCGCAGCCTCTGGCGCTACGCCGACTTCCTCCCCGCCGACTATAACCCGGCAGTCGACATCAACGCCGGCTTCACCCCCCTCATCCGCTCCCGCAGGCTCGCCGAGCGCCTCGGCCTCAAAGAGCTGTGGATCAAGAACGACAGCGTCAACCCCTCTTACTCGTTCAAGGATCGCGTCGTCGCCGTAGCGTCGGCCATGGCCCTGCAGCTCGGGTTCGACACCATCGCCTGCGCATCGACCGGCAACCTCGCCTGCTCTGTGGCCGCCCACGCCGCGCGCGCGGGCCTGCAAGCGTACGTCTTCATCCCGTCCGACCTCGAACGGGGCAAGGTGCTGGGCGCCGCCATCTACAACCCTACGATGGTCGCCATCGACGGCAGCTACGATATTGTGAACAAGCTCTGCAGCGAGCTGGCCGACCAGTACAGGTGGGCGTTCGTCAACATCAACGTTCGCCCCTTCTACGCCGACGGCAGCAAGACGCTCGGCTACGAGGTCGCCGAGCAGCTCGGATGGCAGGCCCCGCGCCACGCCGTCGCCCCCTCAGCCTCGGGCGCGATGTTCACCAAGATTCACCAGGGACTTAAGGAGTTCGAGCGCGTGGGGCTCATCGGCCCGGTAGAGACGCGAATGCACTGCGCCCAGGCGCGCGGATGCTCGCCTATCGCCTCCGCCTACGAAAAAGGAAGCCTCACCATCGAGCCTGTCAGGCCCAACACCATCGCCAAGTCGCTCGCCATCGGAAACCCCGCCGACGGCTACTACGCCCTCAAGACCATCGAAGCCTCCGGCGGCTCCGCCGTCATCGCCGAGGAGGACGAAGTCGCCGAGGGCATCAAGCTCCTCGCCGAGACCGAAGGCATCTTCACCGAAGGCGCCGGAGGCGTCGCCATCGCCGGACTCAAACGCCTCGTCGAGCGCGGCGAGATACAGCCCGACGAGTCAACCGTCGTCTACATCACCGGCAACGGGCTCAAGACGACCGAGATCGTCGCCGACGTCGTCAACCCCATCCGCATCGCCCCCACCGTCTCCGCCTTCGACGAGGCCATCATGAGCGTAAGGGCCTGACGGCTATGGCGGCGATGCAGCGCGTGCGGTTCACCTTCCACGGCAAGCTCATCAAAGAGCCGATCATCTACCGCATGGGCCGCGACTTCAGCGTCGTCACCAACATTCGCCGCGCCGACGTTCAGGAGAGCATCGGGTGGGTGATCCTCGAAGTCGAGGGCGAAATCGAAGAGATAGAGCGCAGCCTCGAATGGGTGCGCTCCCTGGGCGTCCGGGTCGACCCCGCGCTGGGCGACCTGGTCGAACCGTAACTTTCCGGAGGACACAATCAGCATGAGCGTAATGGTGCGCATCCCCGGCCCCCTGCGGCGCATGACCGACGGCGCCGACAAGGTGGAGGTCGACGCCGACGACCTCAGCAGCCTCATCGCAGCCCTCGAAGACCAGTACCCCGGCATGCGGGAGCGGCTGCTCGACGAGAACGGCGAGGTCCGCTATTTCGTCAACCTCTACCTCAACAACGAGGACGTCCGGTTCCTCGGCGGGCTTGCCGCCGCCGTGAAGTCCGGCGACGAAGTCAGCATCGTCCCCGCCGTCGCCGGCGGCGCCTAACCAGCGCCCTTCCCTCCCGCCCGCACTGCGGAGGGAGGGCTGCGGAGACGGCCATGACGCAACCGCCTCCCAACGACGATTTCGGCGACCTCTACACCGAACGCGAGCTCGCCGAAATCGACGAGCTCAACCGCATGAGCGACTCCCAGCAGTCGTTCCTGCAGAGCCGCTGGTGGAAGCGTCTCGCCATCGCCTTCGCCCTCGTCATCGCTCTCTCTCTCCTCCTCCCGATACTCGCCTCCCTGCGCGGAGGAGGCGGCGACGCCCCCCAGCCGCCCCCAAGCGGCCTGGCCGTCCCCGACTTCGAACTGCAGAACGCCCACGGCGGGACCGTCCGCCTCTCGGAGGAGCACGCCGCCAACTCCGCTGTCGTCATCGTCTTCTACCGCGGCTGGTTCTGAGGAATCTGCCGCAGCCAGCTCGTCGAGCTGGAGCAAGCCTACCCCCAGATCCGCGCGCTCGGCGCCGAGCTCCTCGCCATCAGCACCGACACCATTGAGAACGCCCGCCTGATGCGCGACCATGCAGGCGCCTCATACCCCGTCCTCGCCGACCCCGGCGGCCAGGGCGCCGCGTCCCCCTACGGAGTCTTCAACCTTCTCGGCGACGGCGTCGCAGCCCCCGCCACCCTCATCATCGCCGACGGCCAGATCGCCGCCAGTCACTACGGGCAGGACATCGGCGAACGCACCCCCGCCGCAGCGATCATCCACGTCCTCCGCGACATCACCGGCGTCCCGCAGCCCGCCGAGGGCGCCGCGAGTTAGGGATGGGGGGCCTGACCAACTTCCCCCTGAGGATCACAGAAGCCTGGGAGAGTCTGGAAAGCCATCAGGGGGGCTGGGGGAGCGAACCCGAGCAAGCTAGCACGCGCGCCCATGAACCTGAACGGCGTAACTGGGATAGACCCTACAAGTTCCGGCGCGAGGGACAGGAGGGGGTAGCGGAGTAAGGCGGTCACCCTGATAAAGTCGGACGCAGAGATCAAAAGTAGGGAGCCGCACGCTAATGATGGAGCATCTGATTACCGGAAAGCCGCGCTGGCAGCCTGCGAGGGAGGCAGCCGAGCGACTGCGGGAGATGCCGCGCAGCCAAGCCGAGGCTAATGTTCAGCATCACCTGAGGTCGATGCTGAATGCTCTATTCCCAAAACTGCCCGCATCGGAGCTAGAGTCGGAGAAGGAATCTGGTGCAGGGCCTATCGATGTCTATTGCCGCAATGTGGTGTTTGAGACCAAGCGCCAGGGTAAGCTGGATGCCCGCCGTAAGCCAGACGGCTCCATCGAAACCCCTGAAGAACAAGCTGTCCGTTACCTCGATGCGCTTACAGTCCAGCCGAACCTGTTTACCAAGCATGACATCGGCTGGCGCGCTTGCGTTACCGATGGTAAGGAGTGGAGTTTCTATGACTATGACCCCAGTGAGCCGAAGGGCGAACGGCTAGCTGCTGTGAAGCAGTTGAACTTGGTCAGTTCGTCGGACGATGACGACTTGGTTGGGTACCTGTACTCATTCGTTGACCGGAGCGTCAAACTGGCCCCGCCTACGGATGATGAGGGTTGGGCCAAGGGCCAGGCGCGAGCCTTTGTTGACCTTGCCGTCGATGTAGAGCACTCACCCGCCTATGACGTGAAACGCAGATTATGGAGGGACCTGCTCCGAGGCGCGTTCATCATCCCGCCGGGAGAAGGCACTCTTGAAGAGCTAGACCTGTTTGCTCGACATACAACGCTTGTGGTGATGGCACGGGCCGTAGCAGACACCATCTTGCCGCCGACGGGGCAGTCCGCAAGGCACTACAGCGAGTTGACCGATGGGTTCGCTGCTTGGCTCCTGGATGCCGCCGGTGAGCGTGGCATAACGCACTTGGACGCTCTTATTGATGAGATTGGCCGCTACGACTGGCAGGCTAGCGAGCGCGATACGCTGAAAGACCTCTATCACTCCATTATCCCTCGCAGCATCCGTCATGATTTCGGCGAGTATTACACCCCCGACTGGCTAGCCCGCGCAGTCTGCGAAGCGGTGATGGATAAGAAATGGCGCACACGAGTCATCGAAGATGCGATTGCAGATCCCAGCAGAGGAGCGGCAGTGCTTGACCCCGCCTGCGGGTCTGGGACATTCCTGTATCACGCCACTCAACTGCTGCTTGAGGAGGCTGTAGAGCACCCTCAACTCGCCGATAACCCTGAAGCTCAAGTAGACATAGTTAATGGGCTGGTCGCAGGGATAGACCTTCATCCCGTTGCGGTCGAGTTGGCGAAAACCACGACAGTCTGCAATGGGGCACTCGTCAAAGCTCCACTTTGCGCTTGTGGGACGATGTGGCAGCGATACCTACCGATGACCCCGATAGGCCCTTTGAGTTCCCGCGCACGGTGCTTCTCTCTCCAAGATTCCCGTCAGTCATCGAAACGGTATTCGAGCACGCTCAACGTAACCAGCATGCAAATAGCGAGAATGAACTACTAGAAGCGGTGAGCCTACCGACAAAGCTAGATGAGAAGAAGCTACTAGATTTCTACAGACGCATTCTCCAGTACGTGCGGGACAAGCGCAATCACGTCTGGCATTGGTACATCACGAACTTAGTAGAACCGCTGCGTCTATCAAGCAACCCGGCGCAACGCCTCGTTGGGAATCCTCCGTGGGTAGTGTACAACACCATGGCGAAGGACAGACAAGATGAATTCCGGCAGCACGCCCAAGCCCGCAAGCTGTGGGCGACCGCTAAGCTCGCTACGCAGAACGACATCGCTGCAACCTTCGTAGCCACCTGCGTGGACTTCTATCTGCAAGCAGGAGGCAAGTTCGGTTTCGTGCTGCCGTATGCCGCTCTGCGCGCCCGTCAATGGGCTCCTTTCCGTTCTGGCAAGTGGGGGCTGCCTGAGAGCGAAGGCCGCGAGCCATCGTTCGCCGACCTTAGCCAGAAGGCTTGGAACCTTGCCGCGGTCAACGCACCTCCCTTCCGGGGGCAGGCGAGCTCGTGCGTGGTATTTGGCACGAAAAAGAGGCGATCCGGCAAGGGTAAACCTACTCAGGCAGTGCCCTTGTCAGGGATTCTCGCCGCCTCAAATGCAGAGCCAGTGAACACGCGCATGTCATGGGACGTAGTTCGCAAACGATTAGTCTTCACTCAAGAGAAAAGTAAAATCACCGCCCCTAGCGAAGCCTATGCCAAGGCGTTCCGCAATGGAGCCACACTCTTCCCTCAGCCATTGGTAGTGTTTGAGTCGCCGAGGTCTCAAGCCCTAGGCAAGGTCTGGTTCACCACGAACAAAGGCAAAGAAACTTGGCGAGGACTTGAGCGCGACGGGCAGGTAGAGAGTCGGTTTGTGAAACCAGCCTTGTTCTCGCGCCAGTTGATTCCCTTTGGCACAACTGGCCAATCACATGTGATTGCGCCCTTCGCACAGGATGGCCGCAGCCTAGGTCGCACCCTGCCTCCCGGCGATGCAGCAGCACTGTTCCGGCTGTACTGGGACAAGGCGAACTACGATTGGCGTACAAAGAGCGGCCCTCGGCCCCCGCTAACTCTGCTTGACCAAGTTGACTACCAAGGAAAGCTTGCCTCTCAATTGAAAGATAGGCATAGCCATAAGGTGGTGTTCTCTAAATCAGGCACTTGGCTAACAGCAAGTGTGGTTACGCGCTCAATTCTTGCTGACGGGACGTTGTACTGGTACGCATCCTCAAGCCGAGACGAACTGCATTACCTAGCGGCACTGTTCAATGCCAAATCTCTGGCAGAGTTCTTCAAGGTGCATGGCCGAGCATCAGACAGAGACTTCCATACTGGCCCTGTCCGTAATCTACCCATCCCAAAGTTCGATGCCAGCAACGAGCATCACGCCAACCTTGCGGCGCAGTCAGATGCGGCCCACCGGCGGGTGGCGAAACTTGTGAAGGAGCAGGCGGCCAAGAGTAGTACGACTACTCGCAAGACCGTGATGGAGGACAAGGCGATGGAGCGTATCCTCAAGTCCATCGACCAGTCAGTGCGAGCCATACTCCCAGACTACTGCTCATCGGCCTAGCAGCGCATGCTCCCACGCTCCTTCTCTTATTTTGCATCAGAATCGGCATTTTGCATCAAAGCCATGGGCACCTTGACAATCCCAATTCCGCCCCCGGAATAACAGCTTTTTACCGCCCCCCTACCCCGACCGCAACTCCCGGACTACGCCCTCGACAACCTCCGGGGGGACGCCGCGGTGGACGGCGGATTGGCCAGGGGCGTGCAGGAATATCCACGAGAGTTGGCCGGCGGCAGCCTTCTTGTCGCGGGACATTGCGTCGAGCACGGCCTCCGGGGCGACGCCCTCGTAGCTCGACGGCAGGCCGAAGCGCGCAAGGAGCGACGCCTGGCGCTCGACGAGCTCCGGCGGCGTTACGCCCGCTAGCATGCCGAGCCGAGCCGCGCCGGTCATGCCGATCGCCACGCACTCGCCGTGCAGGTACGCGTCGTAGCCCGCAGCCGCCTCGACGCCGTGGCCTATGGTGTGGCCGTAGTTGAGCAGCTGGCGCCGCCCGCTCGTCTCCCGCTCGTCCTCCGAGACGATGCGCGCCTTCACCGCGGCGTTGCGCGCAACCACGGCGGTGGCCAGCTCCGGGTCGAGCGCGAGCAGCGCCTCCGCGTGCTCCTCGTACGTGTCGATGAGCGGCGCGTCGAGCGCAAGCCCGTGCTTGATCGCCTCGGCCCAGCCCTCCCGCAGCGCGCGCTCCGGCAGCGTCCGCAGCGCCGAAACGTCCGCCAGCACCATCGACGGATGATGAAAGGCGCCCACCATATTCTTGGCGACGGGCAGGTCTACCCCCGTCTTGCCGCCGATGCCCGAGTCGACCATCGCCGTCAGCGATGTCGGCGCCTGCACGAGCCGCACGCCCCGCAGGTAGGTGGCCGCGACGTAGCCCGCAAGGTCGCCGACAACGCCGCCGCCGACCGCGATGAGGGCGTCACGCCGCTCGGCGCGATGCCGCGCCAGCCACTCGTACAGCGCTCCCGCCGTCGCAAGGCTCTTGCTCGACTCCCCGGCGGGGAAGGTGAACAGCCCCATCTCGACGCCTGCGCGGTGGAGCGACCGCTGCGCCGCGCGTCCGTACGGATGCACGACGTGACTGTCGCAGATGATGAAGGCGCGCCCGGAGAACCCGGTCTCCGTAAGCCGCCGCCCCAGCTGCTCCTCCAGCGTCTCCCATCCCACGAACACCGGGTACGCGCCGGAGTCGACCGTCACGGTCGCGGCAAGCTCCGGGTCGGAGCTCCAGCCTGCGGAGGCGCCGAGCTTGCGCCACGCCCGCGCCGCTTCGTGCGCCGCCTGCTCGACGCCCAGCGCGTCGGTCGCGATCGTCCAGTGGGCGAGCGCGTACGCCCACTGGCGCTCCCGCTTGAGCGACTCGATGCGCCGCAGCGGGTCGTCGGAGCGCAGCATCGGACGCGCCATCGCCTCGGCGCCGTCGCGCTCGGCAATGTTCGAGAGCCGCGCAAATATCGTCTCGGGCCGCGCCTCGAGGGCCACGACGAACCCTGAACCCAGCATCGCGTCTCTGGACGCGTCGAGCATCGCCGCGCCCGCGCCGGTCGAGACGACGATACGCTCGCGCCGCGCAAGCTCGGCTATCGCCGCGCGCTCCATCTCGCGGAAGGCCGCCTCGCCGTCGTCGCCGAAGATGCGCTCGACGGGCTTACCGGCGCGCTGCACGATGAGCTCGTCAGCGTCGGCGAATTCCCACCCCAGCAGCCGGGCGAGGCTCCGCCCCACGGCGCTCTTGCCCGCCCCCGAAAAGCCGATGAGAAAGATGCGGTTGCCGCTCATGCGACGCGGGGCCCGCCTACCGGAGCGCGCCGGACGCTTCCGTGCGGGGCCCCACCGAGGCCATGTAGGAGGCGTAGTTGCGCTTCGTCTCGTCGATGTGGTCGCCGCCGAATTTCTCCATGAACGCGTCCGCCAGGGTGATCATCACCATCGCCTCGGCGATCACTCCGCACGTCGGCACGAAGGTGACGTCGCTCCGCTCGTAGTGCGCCTGGTCCAGCTCGCCCGTCGTGAGGTCGACCGAGGGCAAGGGCGACATCATCGTGGCGATAGGCTTGACCACCGCGCGGATGACGAGCGGCTCGCCCGTCGTCATACCGCCCTCGAGCCCGCCGGCGTTGTTGGTGCGTCGGGGCCAGGGCTTCGCCCATCCGCCGCCGGCGCCGCGCTCCCACTCGTCAATCGGCTTGATGACGTCGTGCACTTTCGAGCCGCGCAAATCGGCAAGGTCGAACCCTTTGCCGACCTCGACGCCCTTTACGGCGTTGACGCTGCCGACCGAGGCCATCAGCCGGGTGCTCAGCTTCGTGTCCCACTGAATGTGGGATCCGAGGCCGATGGGCAAGCCCGTGACGATCACCTCAACCACGCCGCCGAGGCTGTCGCCGGCCGCCTTGGCGGCGTCGATCTCCGCCACCATGCGGGCGCTCGCGTCGGGGTCAGCGCACCGAACAGGAGAGTCCTCCGCCGCCGCCCAGTCGATAGGCTCCGGCGGCTCGGCCTGCACTCCGCCGATGTTCGTAACGTGGCTGTGCGCATCCACGCCGAACTCGGCGAGGAACGCGCGGCAGACGGCGCCGACCGCCACGCGCGACGTCGATTCGCGCGCCGACGACCGCTCGAGGATGTTGCGGGCGTCGTCCTGCAGGTACTTGCTGATGCCGGGAGTGTCGGCGTGACCGGGCCGCAGGCGGCGTATCGGCGTAACGTCGCCCTCCACCGGGGCTTTCGCCATCGTATGCGTCCACGGCTTCCCGTCGGGGCCGTTGCCCGTCGAGTGGTCGCGGTTCTCGATAAGCATCGCGATCGGCGCGCCGGTCGTAGCCCCGTGACGCACGCCCGACTGCAGGACGGCGTAGTCGGTCTCGATCTGCATGCGGCCGCCGCGCCCGTAGCCCATCTGGCGGCGGGCCAGGTCTTCCCGTATCTTCGCTTCGGTGACCGCAATGCCTGCAGGCAGCCCTTCGAGCAGCGCGACGAGCCGCGGGCCATGCGACTCGCCGGCGGTGAGGAATCGGACCAAGGCGGACCTCCTGATCGTTCCATCTTATTCTACCCATTTCCCGCGAACTGCGAGGGGCTCCGGAGCGGCAAGCAGCTGTTCAGAGCCAAGTACGCCTCCCCGCCGCCCCTCATGAACTCTGAGCAGTTGCCCCTCCCCAAACGCTGCGCCCGGTTGACCGGAGTGATAAGCTCTCACAACCTGCTCCGTAGGAGGATGCGCCCCATGCTCTCCGTAAGCGACAACGAACTCCTCACCAGAGTGGGCCGAGGCGCGCCTATGGGCGAACTGCTGCGCCGCTACTGGATCCCCGCCGTGTTCTCAAGCGAAGTCGAGCCGGACGGCGTCCCGCACCGGACGCGCCTGCTCGGGGAAGATCTGATCGTCCTCCGTTTCACCAGCGGCAAGGTCGCCGCTATGTCTCCCGCATGCCCTCACCGCGGCGCGTCGCTCTTCTTCGGACGCAACGAGGAAGACGGCATACGATGCGGCTACCACGGATGGAAGTTCGACGAGACGGGCGCCTGCGTCGATATGCCCAGCGAGCCGCCCGAGAGCAACTTCCGCACAAAGGTGAAGCACCCCGCCTACCGTGTCCGCGAGCGCAACGGCGTCATCTGGATATACCTCGGCCCCAACCAGAGCGACCCGCCTCCCCTGCCCGACCTCGAGTGGAACATGGTCCCCGAGTCCCACGTCTACCTCACGAAACGCATCGCGCAGAACAACTTCTTTCAGACCGTCGAAGGCGAAATCGACTCCAGCCACAGCGGCTTCCTGCACTCAAACTTCGCCGACCCCTACCGGCTCACGACGAAGCAGGAACAGGGCATGATCTACAAGATGCGCGACCGGCACCCCCGGTTCGAGGCGCTCGACACGGACTACGGCGTGCTCATCGGCGCCCGGCGCAACGCGGAAGAGGACTCCTACTACTGGCGCATCACCCAGTTTATGTTCCCCTTCCACACGATGATCCCTCCCTATGGAGAGGATCCCCTTCTCAGCGGCCACGCGTACATCCCGATGGACGACCACCATGTGCTCGCCGTCTGCTACACCTACAACCCCGTGAGGCCCCTCACCGAGCCCGAGCTCCACAACCTGATGTACTTCCGGGATGGGCAGCAGGGCCTTCACCCCACCGTCGACGCCTTCCTGCCGCCCCTTGCGAACCGTCCTGAGGGCGCGTGGTGGCCCAAGCACCATATCGACAACGACTTCAACGTCGACTGGGAGCGCCAAAAGACCGTCCAATTCTCCGGCCTGCCCGGCACCTGGCCCCAGGATTCCGGCATGCAGGAGACGATGGGCCGCATCGCCGACCGCTCCGCCGAGCACCTCGGCGTGAGCGACACCGGCATCATCCGCACCCGCCGGGCGCTGCTGAAAGCCGCCAAAATGCTCGACCAGTACGGCATCGAGCCCGCATCCGTGTCCGACCCGTCGGTCTACAGCCTGCGCTCCGCCGCAGTTGTCCTCCCGCGCAACGGCGACTGGGTGGAGCAGTCCGCCCAATACCGGGAGGCGGCGCCGGGCGTACACTACGCCGCCGTCTAGCGCGCCGCCGCTTCCTGCCGCGCCCTTAGCCCTGTCAACGTTCGCGCCGGTTTCTACACCGGCGCGAACTGCTCTTCCGGCGGTTCGTCGAGCGGCCTCGCAGGCTGCACGATGTAGCCCTCGCGGATGACGCCCGCCTTGGCGTCGAGCTCCGGCACCCGGCCCATGCTCATCGCCTCCCCCCGCCAGAACTTGTACGCAGTCCACGCCGCGACCGCAGCATCGAGCTGATCGTGCGTCGGAGGCTGGGCTGGGGCGTCCGCCGTCTCGGACGCCGGCAATTGGACGCCGACGCTCTCGAGAAGTTGGACGCGCGCCTCGCGCCCGGCGACTGTGGCCTTGGCGGGAAGCGTCTCCGAAGCCAGCAGCTTCCACGCTCCGCCGGGGAACACCTCCAGCAGCGTCGCGTCCGACAGCGGCATCCCCTCGTAGCCGAGCAGCCGGAACCTGCTGCCGCTCGTAACGAGCCGGTGGAAAAGGCGCACCGACCCTGAGATGAAGCCGGCGAACGGCAAGCCTCTCTCCGGAAGCTCGTACGACGAATGCCCCGGCGCGTTGACGAGGCGCTCGGCCTCGCGCATCGCCGCCCCGGGACTGGCGGCCAGCCCCTGCGGACCGTCGACAGCCAGGATGAATGACCGGCCAAGCGCCCGATCGGGAATGATGCCGGCGCCGTCGTCCCGGTAGTCCCACTGCCCGAAAGTGCACACGAGGTCGGCGTCGAGCACCGCGTAGTCGCATGGACGGGGCGAGTCTACGGTCGGGTCAGTGAGGTCGAGCCCTATGAAAACGCGTCCGCCGCCCACGCCGCGTTCCCCTCCGCCGCGGCGCTGGGAGCGCCGCCGGCGCCATTTCGCCACATAGCGGGCAGTGGTGGCGACAGCGACGAGCGAGGCGCCCGCCGCGCCGTAGAACCGGGGATTATTCAGCGATGCCATGCCCTGGATTTTACCAGCCCTCTCCGAAAGCTCGCGATGCGGGGCACCGGGAGGAGCATTCTCTCTCTCTCCGCCTACCTACGCCCCTCTGCGGACTACTCCCGCCGGGCGTCGAGCCAGGACTGCAGAATGACGGCGGCGGCGGATGCGTCCGACGCGCCCTTCGGCGGGCGGCGCGCTCCTCGGCCCGGACTGCCGGGGCGGCGCATACTCCGCTCCGCCTGCGCAGTGGAGAGACGCTCATCGACCGTCTCGACTGTGAGCGCGGTGCTCTCGCGCAGCAGCGCGACGAACCGGCCAACCGCCTCGGCCTGCGGGCCAACGCGGCCCGTCAGCGAGTACGGGATGCCCACTACGATGGTCTCCGCCGACCGCGACTGCGCCTCGCGCGCGGCCTGCGCCGCCGTCGAGGAGTCCGCGGGCCCCTCTATCACGCCAACCGGCACCGCGACACGCGTCTCAGTGTCGCCTGCCGCGACGCCGGTGCGACGCTCGCCGACGTCGAGGGCGAGCACTCGCACTAGCCGGCCTGCCGCTTCACAGCCTCGACGACGCCGGCGAGCGCGTCGTCGAGCTTGGCGGCGTCCTTGCCGCCCGCCTGCGCCAGCCGCGGCTGTCCGCCCCCGCCGCCGTCCATCCGCCGCGCCGCCTCGCGCACGATGGCTCCGGCGTCGAGGCCGCGCTCGACCAGGTCTTGCGTCACCATCGCAATGATTGCCGGGCGGCCATTGAACACCCCGCCAAGCGCTACGACCGCCGAGCCGAGCTTGTCGCGCAGCCAGTCGCCCATCTCTCTGAGCTCGTCCGCGCTTGTGGCGTCGCTGCGGGCCGCGAGCACCGTCACGCCATCGACGGACTGAGCGCGGGCGAGCAAACCCTCCGCCTCTTGCCGCGACGTCTCGCGACGGCCTCCTTGCGTGGTGCGCCTAGCCTCCTCGACCTGCGCAAGCAGCGCATCGATGCGCTGCGGAAGGTCGGCAGGCGCAGTGCGGAGCCTGGACGCAGCCTCCTCCAGCGCGCCCAATCGCTGATCGACCCAGGCGTCGCCGGCGCGGCCAGTCACCGCCTCGATACGCCGCACGCCCGACCCCACGCTGCTCTCGCCAACAATGCGGAAGCTTCCGATCTGGCCGGTGCGGTCGAGATGCGTGCCGCCGCACACCTCGAAGCTCACCGGCGCGTCCTCGCCTATTTGCACCGTGCGGACTCGGTCGGCGTAGCGTTCGCCGAAGAACGCCAGGGCGCCGGTCGCCGTCGCCTCCCGGTAGGTCGTCTCGTCTTTCACCAGCGGCAGGTCGCTGCGCACCGCCTCGTTGATGCGGCGCTCGATCTCGTGCAGCTCGCCGCGCTCGACGGCGGACACGTGCGTGAAGTCGAACCGCAAACGCTCGGGGGCTACGAGCGAACCAGCCTGACGCACGTGCGAGCCTAGAGTGTCGCGCAGCATCGCGTGCAGCAGATGCGTCGCAGTGTGGTTGCGCGCAACGTCAAGCCGGCGCTCGCGGTCGACCTCGGCGCGCACGGCGTCGCCAACCGCGATAGCGCCGGAGTCGATCGTCGCCGTGTGCACAATCAGGTCGGCAATCGGTTTCCGGGTGTCGGTCACGCGGACGACGGCGTCGTCCGACGCAATAACTCCGGAGTCGCCAACCTGCCCGCCGCCCTCCGGGTAGAAGGGCGTTTCGCGCAAGACTACTTCCACCGCGTCGCCTGCCCTTGCGCTTGCCGCCTGGACGCCGTCCTTCAGAATTCCCACCACTACCGTGTCGCTCTCGGTGGTCTCGTAGCCGAGGAAGACAGTCTCGCGGACGCCGAGGTCCTCGTAGGCGCGGAGGGCGTCGCGGTCGCCGCCGAACTGCGCGGCGGCGCGGCCCCGCGCGCGCTGGTTCGCCATCTCACGGTTGAAACCGTCGACGTCGACCTCCAGCCCGTGGTCGCGGGCGATCTCCTGCGTGAAGTCGAGGGGAAAACCAAAGGTGTCGTAGAGCAAGAACGCGTCCTTGCCTGAGATTGGCGCGCCGAGCGCAAGCTTTTCGTTGAGCACCGGCATCCCCAGCGCGATAGCCTCCTCGAACCGCTCCTCCTCCGACTCCAGCGTCTTGAGGATGAACTTTTCATGCTCCTTCAGTTCGGGGTAAACAGGACTGAAGCGCGCGATCACCGGGGCGGCTGCTGCGGGCAAGAACCCCTGCGTTACGCCGAGCCTGCGCGCGAAACGAATGCATCGACGTATGACGCGGCGCAGCACATAGCCCCGGCCCTCGTTCGCCGGCGCCACTCCGTCGGCGATGAGAAACGCGGCGCTGCGCGCGTGCTCCGTGACTACCCGAATCGCGGCGTCGGCCTCCGCGTCCTCGCCGTACCGTCTGCCCGCAATCGCCTCCACCGCCTCGCGGACGGGCGCGAGCAGGTCGGTCTCGTACGCCGACGGAACGCCCTGCATAATCGCAGTGATGCGCTCGAGGCCCATACCCGCATCGATGCCGGGCGCCGGCAAGCTCGTCCGCGTCCCGTCTTTCGCCTCGTAGAACTGCGGGAACACTAGGTTCCATATCTCTACGTAGCGGTCTGTGTCGTCGCCCGGCCTGGCCTGCGGCCCCAGGTGGGCGCCCAGGTCGTAGTGCAGCTCGCTCGACGGCCCGCAGGCGCCCTCGTCGCCGGCAGGCCCCCAGAAGTTGTCCTTGTCGCCGAGCGAAACGATGCGGTCGTTCGGTACGCTGCTCTCTTCGATCCATATCTGCCGCGCCTCATCGTCGCTGTAGTGCACCGTAACCCAGATGCGCTCCGGGGCCAGTTCGAGCACGCCCGTCACAAACTCCCAGGCCCACTGCACCGCCTCGCGCTTGAAGTAGTCGCCGATGCTGAAGTTCCCCAGCATCTCGAACATGGTGTGATGCGTGGCGTCGCCCACCACGTCGATGTCGGTCGTGCGGAAGCACTTTTGGCACGAGGCCAGGCGGCGGCTGGGAGGCGTCTCGGCGCCGGCGTAGTAGGGCTTGAACGGCGCCATGCCCGCCGTCGTGAGCAGCAGCGTAGGGTCGCCGGCGGGAACCAGCGACGCGCTGGGCATAACGAGGTGGCCCTTTCCCTCGAAGTACGCCAGGTACGCTTTGCGAATGTCGTCGCCTTTGATTGGGGGAGCGTCGGACAACACAGCCCTCGTTGGCGCCGCCTGCTCAAGGCGATGGCGGCGGCAGGTTTGTAATCGCCGGGGAGTAGGCCGCAGACGTACGCCGCAGCCTGTAGGCAGTCTACGAACGCCTTTCTGAACGTGTCAACGCTACCGCGCAGCAGGCAGCTCCCCGTACTCCCTCCAGCGGGTTGAGGGAGCGAACAGCAACCAGGAGGTCTGGGGGCGCTCAGCAGATTCCGGAGCAGGAGCGTTCGGCTGCGTTCGCTTTCCCGCCATCCCTCAATGAACTCGGGACAGTCGCTCCGCGGTTTGACGGCCTACCGCCCCTATGGTAGTGTCGCGCCATCCTCAGAGCGCTCCTGTGCGCTCTGGTTGGTCATATGGCGCAATTGGCCTTCCGGCAGAGGGTTCCCTCATCCAATCCTGGGACTGACACCATAAACGGACGCCGTCTGCGCGTTCGCGGAGTAGCGCGCGGAAAGACGGGCTGATGCAAGCCACGGCGGGCAGGCACGACCAAAGCGCGCTCCGGACGATTGCCGCGGAGCTTCTCAAAGACCAGCGCCTCATCCTTGCGTCCAATCGCGGCCCTATGGAGCACCACCTCTCCCCCAGCGGCGAGCTTCAGCCTCGGCGCGGGAGCGGCGGCGTCGTAACCGCCCTCAGCGGCCTCACCCGCTACGTCGACTTCACCTGGATAGCCTCCGCAATGGGAGAGGGCGACCGGCGCGCAGCCGCCGCAAGCGGCGGAAAGGCGATGCCTTCCCCTCTGCCCGGCCAAAAGGTCTCCGTCCGCTTCATCACCACCCCCCGGCGCGCCTACCACAAGTACTACAACATCATCTGCAACCCCCTTCTCTGGTTCGTTCAGCACTATATGTGGAGCTCCCCCTACACCCCCCGCGTCGACGCCGCCGTCTACGACGCCTGGGAGAACGGCTACGTCTACGTCAATCGCCAGTTCGCCGACGCCATCGTCGACGAGGCTACGCAGTCCCCGCTCCGCCCGCTCGTTATGGTGCACGACTACCAGCTCTACCTGGTTCCCCGGATGGTGCGCGAACAGCTGCCCCACGCCCGCATCCACCAGTTCGTCCACATCCCCTGGGCCACCTCCAGCTACTGGGAGCTCCTGCCCGCGATGATCCGTTCCGACATCTGCGAGAGCCTCTGCAGCGCCGACATCGTCGGCTTTCAGACGAGCAGGGACGTGCGCGCCTTCCTCGGGAGCTGCGACTCGTTTATCGAAAGGGCGCAGGTCGACTACCAGGAACGGACCGTCACCGTGGACGGCCACACCGCCTCCGTGCGCGCTTACCCCATATCCATCGAGGTGGACGAGGTGCGGCAGATCGCCGCCTCGCCGCGCGCAGCCGAGTATGAAGGCCGCCTGAAGCCGCTGTTCGGAAAACAGACCATCGTCCGCGTCGACCGCGTCGAGCCGAGCAAGAACATCGTCCGCGGGTTCAACGCCTACGAGACCCTTCTCGAACGCCACCCTGAGCTGCACGGCGAGGTGCGCTTCCTCGCGTTCCTCGTGCCGTCGCGCACGCACATTCGTCAGTACCAGCGCTACCTCGAAGAGGTCGACGCCGCAATCAAGCAAGTCAACGACCGCTTCCGCACGCCGGACTGGACTCCGATACAGGTGTTCTACGAGAACAACTACACGCAAGCAATCGCCGCTATGCGCCACTACGACGTGCTGCTCGTCAACGCCGTCATCGATGGCATGAACCTCGTGGCCAAGGAAGGCCCCATCGTCAACCAGCGCGACGGCGTCCTTGTCTTGTCGGAAGCCGCCGGCGCCTACGAGCAGCTCCGCGTCGGTGCCCTCCCCGTCGCCCCCGCCGACATCGAAGGCGCCGCGCGCGCGCTCTACGAGGCGCTCACAATGCCCGTGGAAGAGCGGCGCCGCCGCGCCGTCCTCCTCACCGAGTCCATAGAACGCGAAAACATCACCGAATGGATTCGCCGCCAGCTCCAGGACATCGCCGCGCTCGGCGCCGAGCGCGCCTGACGCCCTCCGAGGCGAGCCCGGCTGCGCCCCTCGCCTAAAGCGCTCCCGCCAGCCAGCGGAGAAACTGGTGCACCTGGCTCGGGCCTGCGACCGTGTAGTCCGCAGCCTCTGCGAGGCCGTCCGGAGAGTCGTCGGCGAGCACGGCCACGCTCGCCCCTCTCACTTCGCCGGCGCTCCGCATTTCGCTGATGGCCCGGAACGCGTCGACGTCCGTCACGTCGTCGCCGATAGCCATAACAGCGGCGAGGCCTTTCCGTCTCGTGTAGGAGCGCAAAGCCTTGCCTTTCGACAGGTCGACCGGCGGGCGCACCTCAACCAGCATTTTGCCGTCGTGCACGCGCATATCGCTCGCTGAACGAGCGGTGAAGTCCAGTATCCGGCGGCGCGCCAGCAGCGGATCGAGCGTCCTGCGGTAATGGATCGACAGCGTAGGCCCCTTGTCCTCGACAAGCACGCCTTCCATCGCCGTCTCGCGCCGGGCCCTCCGGGCAATTTCACGGATGCGCGGCACGTAGGGAAGGGCCACGGACTCTATCCACCGCACGCCGTCCTCGAGCCACTCCGCGCCGTGGTTCCCCGAGTAGGCGATGCCGCTCAGGGCCACCATCTCCCGGGCTTCCTCCACGCCCCGGCCAGTGACGGCCACTACCGCCATCTCCTCCGCGAGGCGGGCGAGCGCATGCCGCGCGTTCTCATCCACGGTAGCCTCGGAAGGGTCGTCGCAGATCGGAGCGAGTGTGCCGTCGATGTCGGTAAACAGGCCTGCAGGGCCCCGGCGCATCAGTTCGAGCGCCTCTTGCCGGTTGCTGAGCAAGTCCGGCGAGCCGCTCACGGCGCGGCCTGTCTCCCGACAATTTCCGGAGGGAGACCGCTCTCATACACCAGCTTCCGCACCGGGTAATTGATCTCGATCCCTTCCGCCGTAAAGCGCGCATGGAGCCGCTTGATCAGATCGTTCGTCACGATGAAAGAGCCGACGCGGTCGGTCGCCTGCAGAAACACCCAGAACTCCACGTTCGAGTCGCCGAACCGGTCGAACCCGAACCAAGGCTCCGCATCCTTCACCGCGGCGTCGTTCGCCGCAACCGTCTCTCGGGCGACTTCCAGCGCAACCTCGTTCACCCGCTCCAGGTCGCTGTCGTAGCTCACCCCGCACGTGGCCAGGATGTTGATCGTCGGGTCCGGGCCGCTGTAGTTCGTGACAATGGAGCCCGATATAACCGCATTCGGGATAATGACGTAGTTGTTGAGCCAGGTGCGTATCCTGGTGCTCCGCCAACCCACGTTGACCACATACCCTGCCGGCCCTCCCTGCAGTTCGATGTAATCGCCCTCCGAAATCATTCCCTCAGAGAGCACATAGGCGCCGGCGAAAATGTTGCCGAGCGTCGGCTGCAGCCCAAGCGCTACGGCTAGTCCCGATATGCCAAGCCCGCCCAGCAACGGGTTGATGCTCAGACCCAGCGCATCCATCACTATCAGCGCCGCCACCCCGACAACGATGACCGCAAGGAACCGCCGGAGGAACCGCAGGACAAGGTCGTCGAACTCGGAGCTGGTGCGCGACGCTATGGCCGTGGTGTACCAGTCGAGCAGCGCGGCGCCCATCCGGTTCGCGCTCAGAGCGCCAAGCACGACAAACCCGATCGTGCCTCCCCGTGTCACCACATCCCGCCAGTCCTGGAGCTCCGGCCAGATCAGCAGCGCGACGAAGAGTCCCGTGTACGAGATCAGCAGCGCCCCAAACACGGACTGCGACCCCACCACCGCCGATGACAGTGTGATTGGGCCGTCCGAGCGCATTCGGCGCTGCAGGATCTTGATTACGACGAGGTAGATGAGCGCTGCGACCACCGACACGCCGAACGCCGCCGCCGCGGTCAAGCGCTGACCAGTCAGACTATCGATGAAGGCGTCTAAGGACACGGCACCGCCTGTGTGCAGGGATAGCCCTTAATGTAGCGGCCTGCGCGCGCCAATGGGAGCAGCCAAGCGCGCACAAGGGCGGCCAATCTCCGCCGGCGCCGACAACCGTCGCGCTCTGCCGGAGTCCATAACGGGGGTTTGGGGAGGCGAAGCGCGCTTCTGCGAACGCCTCCGCTCCTTGCAGCAGGCGCTCTCCTGTAGTAGCGTTACTCAACGGTCAGATAAGCCCTGTACGGAGGCCCCTAGCTGGAATGTCTGTCGCAAGCGCCAAGCCGGCGAACGCCCGCATCGTCTACAACCTGCTCATTGCGCTCGCAGTCGTCTCTGTCATCGTCTCGTGCGTCGTAATGGGAGTCATCTCGTACGAGTACGTAACTCGCGAGGAGCTCCGCAATCCTCCCGTAGAAGAGAGCCATAACGGGCACGCTGCGCTTCCGTCCTCGCTTACGCGCATCTAAGCCCGGCCCCGCGCTCCTTCCGCTGAGCGCAGTAGACGCGCCTCGAGTCGGAGGCGCGCGACGAGATTCCCCGCCTTTGGGCCGATTGGAGTGCGCATGAACGTTCTCGTCATGGGCGCCGGGGGCGTCGGAGGCTACTTCGGAGCGCTTCTTGCCCGCGCCGGCCATCCGCTCACGGTGATCGCCCGCGGGCCTCACCTCGACGCCATCCGCGCCGGCGGCCTCCGCGTCGAAAGCGCCATTGAACCGCCTTTCACCGTCCCTGCCGACGCGGACAGCAGCCCTCCCGCGGGCGCGCGCCCCGACCTCATCCTCTTTACGGTGAAGTCCTACGACATAGCCGAGGCGATCGAGCGCATTCGTCCCGCCGTCGGCCCGGGCACGGTCATCCTCACTCTGCTGAACGGCGTCATCTCCGGCGACGCGCTCGCCGCCGCATTTGGTCGCGACTGCGTGCTCGACGGCGTCGTATACATCGAGAGCTACGTCAAGGCGCCGGGCGTCATCGCGCAAGACGGCGGCCCGCGCAAGGCGACGTTCGGGCGGCGCGACGGCAACGGGGAGCGCGAGCAGGCGCTGCTCGCCGCATTCGAGTCCGCCGGGTGGAACGTCGAGCTCGCCGGCGACATCCTCGTACCTCTCTGGCAGAAGCTCACGTTCATAGGTCCCTTCGCCGCCGTCAACACCGTAACCGGCCTGCCTGGTCAGCAGCTCGCCTCCAGCGAGGAGTGCGTCAAGCTCACCCATACGATGATGCGCGAGTACGCAGCCGTCGCCCGCGCCGAGGGCGCAGACTTGCCTCCCGACGCCCCCGAGGCGGCGCTCGAACGCTTCCGCGGATTCCCCGGCCTCAGCTCGATGTTGCGCGACCGTATTGCCGGCAAGCGCCTCGAGAGCGACGCCCTCGTCGCCGATGTCGCCCGGCGCGGCAGAGCCCGGGGCATTCCTACCCCCGCCACCGACGCGCTCAACGCGCTGCTCGCGCCTATGGCGAGCGGCAAGGCCGGGCAAGTGGTATAGCCGCCCACACTCCCGGAGCCTATAATCCGCCACCTATGGGCGAGACTCCTTTCAGATTGGACGGCAGGACTGCGGTGGTCACCGGCGGCAGCCAAGGCATCGGCAAGGCGGTTTGCCTTGCGCTCGCGCGCGCCGGCGCCGCCGTCGCCGTAACCAATCTCGCCGAAAAACGCCGCGACGTCGACCTGCTCGTAACCGAAATCGAGGCGGAGGGCGGCGCGGCGCGGGGCTACGACCTCGACGTTGCCCGCGCCGGCGAAATCGGGCCGGTTCTCGACGCCATCGCCGGCGATATGGGCAGCCTCGACATCCTCGTGAACAACGCCGGCATCCGCGCCGCGGCGCCCGCCCTTGACGTCACCGAGGAGCTGTGGGACGCTGTCCACTCCGTCAACCTGAAAGGGACGTTCTTCACGGCCCAGGCGGCGGCGCGCCATATGCTCGCCAACGGTTACGGACGCATCATCAATGTAGCGTCGCAACTGGCCGTCACGGCGACCGTCAACCGCTCGGTCTACATCTCCACGAAAGGCGGAGCGGCGGCGCTCACCAAAGCGCTGGCCCTCGAATGGGCGGACCGCGGGGTGACGGTCAATGCCATCGGCCCCGGCCCGACCGACACCCCCATGACGCAAGGCGGCGACCCCACTCGCCCCGACCTCGCCGCATTCCTGCAGCGCTCCCCTCTCGGCAGGCGGCTCGAACCCTCCGAAATCGCAGGCGCCGTCGTCTTCCTGGCAAGCGCGGAGGCCGGCGCCGTCAACGGACACCTCCTGCTTGTCGACGCCGGCTGGAGCGTCAGCTAGCTCCCTGTCCGCCTCGGAAGATCTCCCCGCCAGGGTTGAGCGCCGCCCACGCGAACCAGAAACTGTTGGTCTGCGGCGCAGGCTGCAGCCTCCGCCCTTCGAGGGGGCCGCCGACCGCCCTGCCCGACACGCTCCACTCCGAGCCGGTTTGGGCGTCGACGAACAGTTTGCCTTCCCTGGAGAATGTGAGCCGCTGTCCATCGACCCGTGAGTCGAACGCTGCGGCGGCGCCTACATCCCGTCCCCGCGCAATGTCGATGTGGCTCAATGCCGACGCTGTCCCCGGCGCCCAGAATACAACCGTAGGCGCGCCGCCGAACTCGAACTGAGCAGGCCCGGCGTCGAGCCCGGAGAGCGGCACAGCGAGCGCCTCTCCTCCTGCGCGCAGGCCAAGGACGCGCGCGTGCGCCGGCATACGCGGATCGAGTTCGCCGCCGTGCAGCGCCTCCGGAGGATTGAAGTCGGCGTCGAAGTACGGGTTGAAGTCATAGTCGCCGGCGAATCCCGCGTTGACCGAAAGCGCCGCGTCGTTCGGGTAAGCGCGCTTGAACTCCGCCCAGGAGATGAGCAAACCCGGCAGTAGCGCCAACCTGGACCCTGCAAGCTCTCCGGCGACGGCTTCGCCTGTTCCTTGCTGCCACCAGCTTTCCGTAGCCTCGTCGTACAGAAGCTGGTTGTTGAATCGCAGCGCTCCGGACGCCTGGAATAAGGGCGCCGCTATCCCCACGCGCCGCTCGAATGCGAGCGCGGTGTTCGTCAGCGGGGAGTAGGTCGCCAGCACCGGCTTGCTGCCTAGTTCATCGTTCACGATCGGATGCCAGATGAGGACGCGCAAGGGGTACGCTCTCGCCTCGCCGCCCGCCTCGACGGCAAGCACCGGCTCCGCATCTCCCATCCACTCATCCGCGTCCGTAACGGAGTCGTAGGCGCCCGCGCTGCCGATGTTGAGCGCCGAGCGAGGGGGCCGCCGCGTCCCGCTTGCAAGCAGCTCCGCCGGGTCGACGGTCATTCGGAGAAAGTCCGTCTTCCATTCACCCAGAGGAACGCCTGCGGCAGTCAAGGCCTGCGCAGCCTCGGCCTCGTCCAGGTCGACTACTACCGGCTCGCCGTTGCGCAGGAGCGCAGGCAGCCGCCACCACACGAAACCCTCCGCGCGCTCGTTCAGCCCTTGCGGCGCCCACGCGATCCTCGGCGCGGGGTCGTCGACAGCGGCGAGCGCCCTGCCGCGCGTCAGCTGACACGTAACGCCCGTCGACTCCGTGCCCGGACAGATGTCGGTGGTTGTCGCAATCGGGCGGTCGAGGAGCCATCCGTCGAACGTCGCCGCCTGAAACGTGAGCGGCAGGCCGAGCTGCGAGCCGTCTTGCGACTCCACTCGCGCCTCGAAAGGAACGTACTCGAACCCGGCGGGCGCCGGAGGGCCGTCTCCGCGCTTCCCCGGCGTAAGCCTTACGGACAGCAGACGCCCGCCGGAATCGGTCATCTCCGCGCTCGCGCCTTCCGGCAGCGGACGCGCGAATGCGCCGGCCTCGTCTTCCTCGCTCATCGCCGCTTCGCCGCAGTCCGAGGCAAGAGGCAAGGACGCTGCGCCGGAAGCTATCGACGCCGGGTCGAGCCACCATGCGCCGCCGGCTACCACCCAGCGATCGACGCGGAGCACCGGCGGCGCGATGCTGCGCCCGAACGCCCTCGCCCTGCGCGTTGTCTGCGCCTCGCCGTCCGCAACCTCAACGCCGGCAAGCTCCCACTCCAGCTCCGGCAGCTCCACCAGCTGGGCGTACAGAGGCTGCGTTCGGGCGAGCGCAGCCTCCGCCTCGAGCGCAGCGCGGCGGACGTGCTCCGCCGCCCGGGCCGAGAACGACTCCGGATCGCACGGCTCTCCGGGCCCGGCGGCGCCGGGCGCAAGCGAATTGCCCAGCGCGGCCCAGTCGTTCCGGGAGAGGTCGGCGTACGCAAACCGCGCGAACTCCTTCAAATCGTCGATGCCCGTGAACGTCTGCCCTGCCGGCGGGCGCGAGGACGATAGCGGCAGCGGCGGCTCCGCGCGCCCCGGATCGGCAAGGAATGCGCCGGCCGCCGCGACGCCGGCGACGAACACAGCCGCAAGCAGCAGAGGAGCAGTGCGGCGCAGCCCGGCCCTCATAGCGCTCCAGCGCTGCAGTCCGCGCGGCGCAACCGCGTCTCCCCGGCCTCAGTCAACTCGGCCAAGCGCCGAGCGCAACTCGGACGTGAGCGCAGGGACGACCTCTTCCCAGTCCCCCAGGATGCCGATGTCGCACTGGCCGCGGAAAAACGAGGCGCGTTTCGAGTTGTTGACGACGAGCACCGTGCCGCTCCGTTGAATGCCGACCGTGTGGTTGAAGTCGCCCCGAACGCCGATGCCGATGTAGAGAGCCGGCGCGATCGAGCGGCCCGTCAGCCCCACCTGGCGCTGGCGCGGCATCCATCCGGCTTCCACCACATCGCGCGTGCAGGCGAATTCGGCGCCTAGCAGGTCGCGCAGTTCATGCAGCCGGACGATCTGCTCCGGGCCGCCGACTCCCTTCCCGACGCAGATGACCACCGGCGCCTTGTCGAGCGCCGCGGCGTCGTCGCCGGGCGCGGCGCGGAACTCGATCGACAGCGGGCCGCCGGCGCCCGGAATGGCCGGGGGCAAGTCGAGGACGTCCGCTTTCCGCGCAGGATTGGGCCGGAGCGCTTCGAAGACGCCGGGCCGCACCGTCGCCATGTTCGGCAGCGTCCGCGAGTAGATCGGCGCAACGACGTTCCCTCCGAACGCGGGCTTGAGCTGGGCCAGCCTTCCCTCATCGTCGACCTCCAGCCCGATGCAGTCGCCCGTGAGCCCGAGTCCGAGCCGCGCCGCCGTGCGCGCCGCCATATCGCGCCCGTTCGGCGTCGAGGGCAGCAGCACCGCATAGGGGCGGTGGGCCTCGATCGCCGCCGCCAGCGTCGACGCGTAAGCGTCGGTCGAGTACCGCGCCAGACTCGGATCGAGCGCCTGCATAACCCGGTCTGCGCCCGCCTGCGCAAGAGCGCTCGAATAAGCGGCGGCGTCCGGCCCGCCGATAACGAGCGCGGCGACTACGCCGGCAGTCGCATCGGCGACGGGCTGCGCGGCGGCGAGCAGTTCGTACGAGACGGGACGCAGCCCCGAGAGATCGGCCTCCGCCACAATCCACGTCTCCGGACCCGTGAGCCGCGCCGTATCCGGAGGCGCCGCGCCGCCGTCCTCCGCTGCGCCCCCAAGGTCGAGAGCGCCTCGCGCCCGGAGCAGCGCCGCCGCTTGGCGCGCAGCCTCCGCCGCTTGCTCCTCCTCGATAATCGCGCCCTCGCGGGACGACGACGCCTGCCGGATTTCGGCAACCCACGTTGGCGAGCCTGCAGCGCCGAACTGTCCCGGATCGGCGGCGAGGCTAGCCGCCTTGATCTCCGGAATGTCCTGCTCCTCCGCCGCTCGAATGTCCTCGCGCGCAGGAGCAGTGTCGGGAGCGACCCCTTCCGTTACGGTAACGAGCAACGGCAGGGCGCCTTCGACGACTTCCACGCCGTTCTCGAGCGTCCGCTCGGCGCGAACACGGCCTTCAGCCTGGACTTCCAGCTTGGCGGCGCTCGTTATCTGGCCCAGACCGAGCAGTTCGGCGACCTCCGGGCCGACCTGACCCGTCTCCGCGTCGACGCTGTTGTTGCCGAACAGCACGAGGTCGTATCCGCCGCCGTTCAGCGCAAGCGCCAGGGCGCGAGCCGTTGCGAGCGTATCAGCCCCTGCGAACGCCGGATCATTCAGGTGAAAGACTGCATCGACGCCCATAGCGAGGCAGCGCGCCAACCCGCGCCTGGCGTCGGGCGGGCCCATGGTGTACGCCGTTACGCGGCCCCCATGCTCGCGCTTCAGTTCGACCGCCCGATTGACGGCGAGCACGTCGAACGGGTTCAGTTCGTTCGGCACGCCCTCGCGCACGATGCGCCTCGTTTCGGGGTCGAACCGCAACCGCGCAACGACGGGCGTCCACTTCACGCAAACGGCAATGTTCATGGTCTCGCTCGGAGGTTGGCGTCCCGCAAGGCGCTCTCTACAGGTCTACAGGATGGAGGCGCCGCCGTCGATCAGGAATGTCTGTCCGGTGATATAGGCGCCCGCGTCCGACGCGAGATACACGGCCATCAGCCCCGCGTCGCGCAGCGGGCCGCCCCTGCCGAGGGGGACGCGAGGCCTGATCTCCGCTTCGTGCCGCGCGAGGTCCTCCGGGCTCTCCTGCTCCGGATCCGGGAAGAGTCCGGGCGCAATAGCATTGACGCGGACGCCGTGCGGCGCCCACTCGAGCGCGACGGACTCTGTGAGTTTGGTGAGGCCGGCCTTGCCTGCAGCGTACGCCGAGCCGTTCGCAAGCGCGCGGAACGCCCGAACGCCGCTGACGTTGAGCGCCACGCCCTGGCCGCGAGCGAGCAGATGCGGACCGAACACCCGGCAGCCCTCGAATACGGACGTGAGGTTGATGTCGACGATGCGACGCCAGTCCGCGCTGCTCATACCCGGGGCGCCGCTCCCGCCCGGCAGCGTCGACAACGGCTGCCGCAGCGAGTCGCCGACGCTGTTCACGACGATAGAGATATCCGGGAAATCGGAGAGCGCTTGCGACGCGAAAGCGTCCATCGACGCGCCGTCGGTGGCGTCGGCGGTGTAGCCCTTCGCCTTGACGCCGAACGCCGCCGCCCGCTCCGCCGCCTCGAACACTTTGGCGGGCGTCAGCGCGGCGATAGCGACGTCAGCCCCTGCCTCGGCAAGGGTCAGCGCTATGCCGCGTCCAATGCCGCGCCCTCCGCCGATGACGACGGCCTGCTTTCCCTGCACGCTGAAGTCCTGAAGCGTCACTGTAATAGTCCTCTTCGCGCCTGTCGGATAAACGGAAGCCTCTGCGCCGCGCCTGCCGCCGGCCTACGTCCAGCCGCGGTTCCACGTCTCGCCGCGGGCCATCTTGCGAGTGTAGTACCGCCAGTCGTCGGAGTGCTCCACTACGGGGCGGTTGATGGCGCGCTGGCGTTCGCGCATCTTCTGCGCGTTGCCGGCCATCTCCTCCTGGAAGGCGCCGTCGACTCCGTTGAAGCCGAGCAGACGCGCCGCCTGAATGAGCTTCGCCGTGCGCTCCATATGCACCGCGTTGAAGCACGCCTCATCGATGCTCTTGCCTACCGCAACGATGCCGTGGCCGTTGATGGTCATCCCGGGAAAGTCGCCTATCGTCTGCGCGATCGCGTCGCCGTCGGCGTCGTCCGACACATAGACCGGCGTGGGGTAGACCGGGAGTCCGTCGGGCCCGAACTTGGCCGAGGCGAGGTGGACGGCGCTCACCGGAACGCCCGCGAGGCCGAGCACGATGCACATCGGCGCGTGGGCGTGCACGATGCCGTTCACCTCCGGCTTGGCGCGGAAGATGCGCGTATAGATGGCGGCCTCGCCCGGCACGGCGCCCTCTCCCGAGATCTTGTTGCCGTCCATATCGAACTGCATCAGCCAGTTCTCCCCGCCCGCCTGCGGAGCGCGAAGCATCTTCACGGCAATTCCTTCCCCGTTGGGGAGACGAACCCCGACATGGCCGATGATGTCGCCGAACTCCCATTCGAGGATAGTTGAGGCCGACACCAGGTCTTGCTGCAACTCCTCGGTCTCGCTCATACGGCAGCCTCCGCGAGAGATCACCCAGAGAGTCTACTCCAAGCTGCGCTGACGGTACTGCACTGCCTCGGCGAGATGCGCCACGCCGATTCGGTCCTCTCCGCAGAGGTCGGCCACGGTACGGGCGAGCTTGAGCGTGCGGTGGAATGCGCGCGCCGAGAGATGCAGCCGCTCCATGGCCGCCTTGGCGAGCCCGCTGGCGGCATCGTCGAGCTGGCAGTACGTCCACACGTCGGCGGGGCCCATATCGGCGTTCGTCTGCGCGCATGAGTCTCCGAACCGGGCGCGCGGCGCACACGCGCTCGCGCATCTGCGCCGAGGTCTCGCCCGTCGCCTCGCTCGTAAGCTTGTCGTACTCGACGCGGGGCACGTCTATGAAGATGTCCATACGGTCCAGCAGCGGGCCGGAGATCCGCTTCTGGTAGCGGCTTATGCTCGAGGGCGCGCATCCGCATGGCTTGCGCGGATCGCCCAGATTGCCGCAGAAGCACGGGTTCATCGCCCCAACCAGCATGAAATTCGCCGGATACGTGACCGAGCCGTTGGCCCTGCTTATCGTCACGACTTTGTCCTCGATCGGTTGGCGCAGCACTTCGAGCACGGTGTGACTGAACTCCGGCAGCTCGTCGAGGAACAGCACGCCACGGTGACTGAGCGTCACCTCTCCCGGACGGGGCGCATTCCCGCCGCCGACCAGTCCGGCGTTGGAGATGGTGTGATGAGGCGAGCGGAACGGGCGCGTGGAGATGAGGGGCATATCCGCAGGAAGCATGCCCGCGACGCTGTAGACCTTGGTGGCCTCCAGCGCCTCCGAGGATGTCAGCGGCGGCAGTATCGAGGCCATGGCCCGGGCCAGCAGCGTCTTGCCGCTGCCCGGCGGGCCCGACATCAGTACGTTGTGGCCGCCCGCCGCCGCAACCTCCAGCGCGCGCTTGGCTTGCTCCTGACCGCGAATGTCGGCCATATCCACGGCGTACTCGGGATTGGCGAACCGGCCCTCGCCCAGCGATGCGGCGTGCGCGTCCATCGGCGCGTCGCCCCGAATGTGATCGACAAGCTCCCGCAGGGACGCGGCGCCAAGCACACTGACGCCCTCGACCAGCGCCGCCTCGTCGGCGTTCGTCGATGGCACCACCACGGTCTTCATCCCCCGCGCCCGGGCGAGTCCGACCATCGGCAATATGCCGTCGGTATGGCGCAACTGGCCCTCGAGGGAGAGCTCGCCTATCAGGGCGGTGTCGGCGAGGCACGCCTCGATCTGCCCGCTGCTGCTGAGAATCCCTACGGCGATGGGCAGGTCGTACGACGGCCCCTGCTTGCGCAGGTCGGCAGGAGCAAGGCTCACCGTAATGCGGCGCAGGGGAAACTCGTAGCCCGAGTTGCGGATCGCCGCCCGCACCCGTTCCTTCGATTCCTGCACCGCCGCGTCCGGCAGCCCCACCACAATGAACGCCGGCAAGCCCGGCGACACGTCCACCTCGACCTCGACGATTTCGCCGTCGAGCCCTACGAGCGCACACGTTCTGGCCTTCGTTAGCATGCAACACCTGTTAGCGCGACCCTTATTGACCCGTCAGGAAGGGTCGGATAGTTTTGCCCCACTCGTTGAGGAGCAGGGATGGGCGGTATGAGCAGAGCGTCGATTGCCCCGTACAGTCCTGAACCGGCGCAGCGCCTGCTCGAGCGCGCCGCGGCGGAGTGGCCCTCGGAGACCGCTGTCGTCGACGGCGAACGCGCCTTCACGTTCGCGGAGCTCGACGCCGCAGCCGGCAGGCTTGCGGCGGCGCTCGGAAAGATGGGCGCAGGCCCGGGACGGCGCGTGGCGCTCCTCGCGCCGAACTGCGCCGAATTCGAGATTGCGTTCTTTGGAACTCTCAAGGCGGGGGCGACTGTCACGACCATCAACTCCGGTTACCGAGAGCGCGAGATTGCCTACCAGCTCAACGCGTCGGGCGCCGAGACCCTCATCGTTCACCAGGCCCTGGCCGACATTGCCGGCCTCGCGCTGCCCGATGCGCCGAACCTACGGCAGTCGATAGTCATTGCGGAAGGCCCGAATGTCGCAGTCGGCCCGATTGAGGCGCATTCGTTCTGGCCGCTAATCGACGCCCAGCCCGGCCCGCCGCCGGAGCCCCGCGTCGATCCTGGCGAGGATCTCGCAGCCCTCCCTTTCTCGTCCGGCACGACCGGCCTGCAGAAGGGGGTGATGCTCACCCACGCCAACCTTCACGCCAACGTCCGCCAGTACCTCGAGCGTCCGGGAGAGGAGAGCGTCATCCGGAGGGGCGATGTCGTGCTCGTCCATTTGCCGCTGTTCCACATCTACGGGATGACGGTGCTGCAGCTCAACGCCATCGCCGCCGGCGCCGTTCAGGTGATGATGGGCCGGTTCGATATGGCGGAGATGCTCTCGCTCATCGCAAACCACCGGGTTACCGCGCTCTACACCGCCCCGCCCGTCTGCCTTGGACTATCGCTCACACTCCTGCTCCACGAGTACGACCTCTCGTCGCTGCGGTTCGTGCTGAGCGGCGCGGCGCCGCTGTCGGCAGAGCTGCAGACGCGCCTGTCGGAGCGCCTCGGCTGTCCCGTTATCCAGGGCTACGGCCTCACCGAGACCTCGCCCGTTACGAACTCCGACTACATGGACGACCGCGCCAGGCCCGGCACGGTTGGCCCCGCCCTGCCCGACACCGAGGAGCGCATCGTCGACCTCGAGAGCGGCGAGCGCGAACTGCCGCGCGGCGAACTCGGCGAGCTGCTCATCCGCGGCCCCCAGGTGATGAAGGGCTACTTCAACCAGCCGGAGGCTACGGCGGAGACTATCACCGCCGACGGCTGGCTCCACACCGGCGACATCGCTAGCATGGACGAGGACGGCTACGTTCGCATCGTCGACCGCAAGAAGGAGCTGATCAAGTACAAGGGCTTTCAGGTGGCCCCCGCCGAACTGGAGGCTGTGCTGCTCGAACACGCAGGCGTCGCGGACGCCGCAGTCATCCCCAGGCCCGACGCCGAGGCCGGCGAAGTCCCCAAGGCGTTTGTCGTCGCCAAGCCGGACGCAGCGCCGTCCGCCGCCGAGCTTATGGCGTTCGTCGCCGATCGCGTCGCCACGTTCAAGCAGGTGCGGGAGGTCGAGTTCACCGACGCCATTCCCAAGAACGCCTCCGGCAAGCTCCTCCGCCGCGTGCTCATCGAGCAGGAGCGGGCCCGCGGAGAGTAGGGAACTACCCCGAGCGCATGGCGGATTAGACCGCTCCTCCGCCGCGAGGATCTGTAGCTCCTCCTCCCGATGAACCCTCGCTCCCAGCGTAGCGCGCGTCCAGCGCCAGCATCTCCGACAGGCCCATGGTGTCGAAGCACTCGCGGATGCTGACCATGCGTTCATCGGCAATGCGCGCGGTCGTCCCGGTCTCGCGCAGTTCGCGCATAACATCGCGCATCGTCCTGACCGCCGCGAGCATGGCGCTGACGGGAAATATCGCCAGCTTGAAGCCAAGCTCCTCGAGCTCAGCAGTGGTTAGCAACGGCGACTTGCCGGTTTCGACGAAGTTGTAGAGCAGAGGAACACCGAAGTGGCGAGCGGCGAACGCCACCTGTTCGCGCGTTTGGAGCGCCTCCAGAAACAGCACGTCCGCCCCGGCCTCGACGTACGCCTCGCACCGTCGCAGCGCGTCGTCCCACCCGGTAACGGCCAGAGCGTCGCAGCGGGCGATAATCACGAAGTCGTCGTCACGGCGCGCGTCGAGCGCGGCTTTGAGCTTGCGCTCCATCTCATCGAGCGGGACGACGCGCTTGTCGTCGAGGTGGCCGCACCGCTTGGGGGACTCCTGGTCTTCGATGTGAATCGCGGCGACCCCGGCGTTCTCGTACTCGCGGACGGCGCGTCGCACCTGAAGCGCGTCGCCGTAGCCGGTGTCGGCGTCGGCGATGACAGGAAGATCGACCGTGTTCGCAATGGCGGCGGCGTTGGCCGTCATCTCACTCATCGTGGCGAGGCCGATGTCGGGATAGCCGATGCGCGATATCGACGTGCCGGCGCCCGTCATATACACAGCGGGGAACCCTGCCTGCGCGATGATAGCCGCGCTCAAACAGTCGTAGGCGCCCGGCGCAGGGATAATGCCCGGCTCGACAAGCAATTCGCGCAGACGCGTGGTTGGTCTCATCGTCACCCTCCCCTACATCGCCGAGAAGCCGCTGACGGGCGCGGCGGGGTCGATGCCGGGGCCGCGTCCCTGCTCGATCCAGCCGAACTCCTGCAGCAGCTGCTGGCTGTAGCAGACCCTCCCGCTCACGCGATCCAGCGGCTCTGTTGCGAGGAGGAGCACTGCTTGCGCAAGCACGTTCGGATGCTCGCCGCGCGGGTCGTCGTAGCCCGTTACGAGGCGATGAAACACCGTGCCGGGCGTCGGGACGATGAGCGAAGGCGCTACGGCGGCGACGCCCACGCCGTCGGCGTACACCTCGGCGGCGAGTCCCTGCGTAAAGCGTTCGAGCGCGGCTTTCTCGGCGCCGTAGCAGCTGCTGCCCTTCAGCCGGTATTCCTCGGCGTGGTCGCCCTCGTAGGGGCCGCGGCCAGGGCCGATTGCCGCGACCGACGAGATATTGACGATGCGCCCGTCGCCGCGCGGCAGCATATCGGCCAGCACAAGCTGACTCAGGATGAACGGCGCATGGACGTTGACCGCCCACGACCTCAGCCACCGGCTCACGACGTACTCCTTTACCGGCACGAAGTACGTGAGCGCCGCATTGTTGACGAGCACGTCGACTGGGCCATAGGCGGCGCGGGCCGTCTCGACTAGCCGTTCACACTCCGCCGGCTCGGAGATATTGACCGCAGCCGCCGTTGCCTCTCCCCCAGCGTCCCGGATGCCTGCGACGGTCGTCTCGAGCGAGCCCTCGAGCGGGTGGTCGCCTTCATTGAGAGTCCGCGCCGCACAGACGACGCGTCCGCCCTCCGCTGCGAGCGCGCGCGCTATCTCCGCGCCGATGCCCCGGCTCGCGCCGGTTACGATAACTGTCTTGCCGTCGAGTTTGCCCACGATGCGCCTCCGCCGCTATCTCGCCGGCCGCATTGTACGAGGCTGCGCAGGCGGCTGCCGGAAGAGTGTGGGGACGGGTGGCGCCCGGCGCGCTTTCACGCTAACGTTGCGCTATGCGGGAGAAGGCATACTCCAGCTTCGACGCGGCAGTCGCCGATGTGCCGGACGGCGCGTCGGTGATGCTCTCCGGGTTCGGCGGTCCGGGCACTGCGCGCAACCTGATCGCCGCCCTGCTGCGGCAGGGCGCGAAAAGCCTCACGATAATCGCCAACACCCCCGGACGCTGGCAGGACAACCGTATCGACGGCGGCGCGCTCGTGCGGAGCGGCCAGGTCGCCGTCGTCCGCGCCGCGTTCACCGCGTCGCCGCACCCCTCGGTGGCGTCGCCCTTCACCGACTTGTACGAGGCGGGCGAGATCGAGGCGGAGCTGATGCCTCAGGGCACGCTGGCCGAACGCATCCGCGCCGCCGGGGCCGGCATCGCCGCCTTCTACACCCCCACCGGCGCAGGAACCGAAATCGCCGAAGGGAAGGAGACTCGCGTCTTCAACGGACGCGAGCACGTCCTCGAGACCGCCCTCCCCGCCGACTACGCCCTGTTGCGCGCCCGACGCGCCGACACGCTCGGCAACCTGCAGTTCCACCGCACGCAGCGCAACTTCGGCTCCGTTATGGCTCGCGCCGCCAGGACCACCATCGTCGAGGTCGACGAGCCCATTCTGGAACCCGGCGCTATCGACCCCGATTCCGTGCACGTCCCCGGCGTGTTCGTAGACCGTATCGTCGTCGTCCCGCCGGACGGCATCCAGGAGACAGCACAGTAGCCATGACCGAGCGACGGCGACTCGACAGACAGACGATGGCCAACCGCGTCGCTATGGAATTCCAGGACGGCTGGGTGGTGAACCTCGGCATCGGCATACCGACGCTCTGCTCGAACTACGTTCACCCCGACAAGCAAATTATGTACCAGTCGGAGAACGGGCTGGTGAACTACGGCCCGCTCGCCGCCCCCGGCGAGGAAGATCCGAACCTGGTCAACGCCGGAGGGCAATACGTCATCGAACTGCCCGGTATGGCGGTGCTCGATCACGCCGACTCGTTCGGCCTCATTCGAGGAGGCTACGTCGACGTCACCGTCCTCGGCGCCTACGAGGCGGCGGAGAACGGCGACTTTGCGAACTGGAGAGTCGCCGGCGCGCGCGGCGGCAGCATCGGCGGCGCCATGGATCTGGCGGTCGGCGCGAAGAACGTCTTCCTTATCCTCGAGCACACGACCCGCGACGGACGCCCCCGGCTGGTCGAGCAGTGCTCGCTGCCCGTCACGGCAGTCGGCGTCGTCAGCCTCATCGCCACCGACCTCGGACTATTCGAAGTCACGGCCCAAGGCTTTGTCCTGCGGGAGATCGCCCCGGGCTTCACGCCGGACGATGTGCAGGCCGTAACCGGCGCCAGACTCGCCGTCGCGCCCGATCTTCGCCCTTTCGCAACCGCAACCTAGGGCGCCCGCGCGTCGTTGCGCGTCATGACTCTCTCAACCCCAGCACGCGCTCCATGAAGCGTGCGGCGAGTTCGAGCGCGCGGTGGTCGATCCCGTGGCCGAGGCCGGGCAGGATGTGCGCCTCGACCTCGAAACCAAGCGCGGCGAACACGCGGCCCGCCTCCGCAGTCTCCGCCGGGTCGACGACCATATCCTCGCCCCCATGGACCAGCAGCGCCGGCGGGCGGCTCTGCGCCTCGGCCTCGAGCGTCGGGCCGGTGATGAGTCCGCCGCTCATCCCTACGACGCCCGCAAGTCGCCGCGAGCGCCTCGGCGCAGTATGCAGCGCAACCATGCAGCCTTGCGAGAACCCCGCCAGAATGCAACGCTCCGAGACCAGCCCGTACTCATCGAGCAGGTTGTCGATATACGCGTTGACCGCCTGTTCGGCGCCGCGAACCCGCGCTGCGCGATCCTCGCGGGGCGCCCGGGGAAACCACTGATACCCGAACCCGGCCTCCGCGTAGGGCTCCGGAGCGTCGGGCGAATGGAACGCAGTGCTCGGAAAGCGCGGCGCAAGCACATCGGCAAGTCCGATGAGGTCTTCGCCGTTGGCGCCGATACCGTGCAGCAGCACGACGAGCGAATCGGGAGCGGCGCCCGAACTTGGAGAGCGGTAAGGTCCGGAGAGTTCAACCATGATCACCTCGGCGGGACGCTTCGCCGTCGCTGGGCTGCGCGCGGCTGCCGTCTCATGCGATAATACCCCCATGACGGCACGACCTGCGGGCGCCGGACGAGCGCGCATCTCCCAGACTGCCGAGAACTACCTCCTCTCGCTCGCCATCCTCGAGGAGGACGGAGTGCGGCCGCACATCAGCGAGCTCGCCGCGCACCTGCGACGCATCCCCGAGGCCGAGAACATCGGCGCAACGCTCGCCTCCGTCTCCGGAATGGTGCAGCGCATGGCCAAGGACGGGCTCCTCAAGGTGACGAAAGAGAAGCGCGTTGAACTCACCGCCGACGGACTGGCCGGAGCCCGCGACGTCGTGCGGCGTCACCGGCTCGCCGAGCGCCTGCTTGTCGACATCCTCGACATACCCCTCCAGCGGGCTGAGTCCGAAGCCCACAGACTCGAGCACGGCATCTCCCCGCTGCTGCTCCAGCGCATCGAAGAGAAGCTCGGCTACCCCGAATCGTGCCCTTACGGACGGCCCATCTACAGCGCGAACGAAAGCGGGCTGCGCAGGTCCGAACCGGGCACGATGCCGCTGAGCGAAGCGCAGGTCGGGGCTTCCTACGCGGTGGTGCGGATTCCGGACGAGGATTTTCCGCTGCTCTCCTACCTCGTCGAGACCGAGGTGCTGCCTGGCCGGCGCATCACCGTCGAAGACGTCGCTCCTTACCGCGGCGTCGTCGACTTCACGTGCAGCGATGAGAGGGTCTCCCTCGGCTTCGACGTAGCCTCCCGGATCCGGGTGCGCCCCGAGGCGTAGCCGCCGCCTACCTCGACTGCGTAATCACGTCCACCACTGCCGGGCTGCCCGACCGCACGATGTCGATGGCCGCGTTGAGCGCGGAGCCCAGCTGCGCCGGATCGCCTACCGGCCCGAACCCTGCGACTTTTAGCGACTTCGCAAGCGTTGCGAAGTCCGGCTCCGGGTCGTTAATCCGGATGCCGACGCCCTTGTTCTTCACCGGACGCTCGCGCCAGCGGGCCATCCGCTCCTGGTGCTCTTCGTCGTTGTAGTACGACCGGTTGTTGAAGACCACCACGAGCAGCGGAATCCGGCAATGCGCCGCCGTCCACAACGCGTTCGACGTCATGAGGAAATCTCCGTCGCCCACCACGCTGACGCAGAGACGCCCCGTGCCCTTGTACGCCAGCGCCGCGCCCACCGACGATGGCAGACCATAGCCGACGCCGCCCGCTCGTCCGCCGCCGAGCTCGTGCGCTCCCTCGGTGAGTTCGAGCACGTCGCGGGCGCGCCGCCCGTGCGTGTGCACCATCGCCCAGTCGCTGCCCTTCACGCGAGCGGAGATCTCGCCGTATAGCCGCGCGGTCGAAATGGGAGTCTTGTCCCAGTTGTCGCGCACCCACTTGGCCGACGCGGCGCGCGCCTCCTCGTGCATCGCCGCAACCCGGGTCCTGCGCTCTTCGACGGCGGACGCCAGCGCCGCATCCGACAGGCGCTCACGCAGCGCAGCCGTGAGCAGCGGCATCGCCTGCGACGTGTCCGCCGCAATCGGCACAGCCACCGGCAGCAGCCACTGGTTGTCCGTAACCCAGTTCTGCCGCTCCTGATCGAGCAGGGTAACGTGAATGACCTTCGACCCCGGAGGCGTCGCAAGCGCAAGCGCTCCCCGCTCCCGCGCGGACGGCCCTAGCGGAACGCCGAGGCTCGGGACATCCAGCGCAAGCACGACGTCGGCCTCGCTCAGGGCGCGCTCGCGCACTGAGGTCAGGTCGAGCGGATGCGTGTTCGGGAACCCGAAGCGTCCCTCGGCGTCGACAACGCCGCATCCGAGCGTCTCGGCCAGCTCGACCGCCGCCGGCAGCGCCGAGGGATTGCGCCCTATCTCGCCGGTGATGATCACCGGCCACGCGGCGCCGGCCAGAAGCTCGACCGCTTCCTCCAGCGCGGCAGGGTTCGGCGCGGGCGGCGCCGGAGGGCGAAACAGCGACGCGTCGGGCACGCGGAGCCTCTCCGGCATGCGCTGCTCTTGCAGGTCGGAGTCGAGGCACACGTACACCGGCCCTTTCGGATCGGTCATCGCCGTGCGCATCGCGCGCAAGAGCGACTCCGGCGTCGCCTCGACGCTGTTCGGCTGATCGTCGTACTTCACGTAGTCGCGCACGACGTTGCCCTGCACGAGCGCGGTGTGCACCCAGTCGGTCGAGCGCCGATGATTGGCGTCCTGCGGGCCTCCGCCGCCAAGGTTGAGCACGGCGGAGCGGTCGCACCACGCGTTGAAGATGGCCATCGACGCGTGCTGCAGGCCCACCACGTTGTGCAGGCCGGTGGCGATGGGCTCGCCCGTAACGCGGAAGTAGCCGTTGGCGATGGCGACGGCGATCTCTTCGTGGGTGCAGAGGATCATCTCAGGGCCGCCCTTGCCGAAGTTCACGAGAGAATCGTGCAGCCCGCGATAGCTCGCGCCGGGGTTGAGCGCGATGTATTTCACGCCAAGCGCCCGCAGCACTTCCACCATATAGTCCGAACCGTAGACGGCCTTGCTGGGCGTCCCGGCGCTCAACGCAGTGTTCTTCCCGGTAGTCATCGCCGTTCCTCCTCCCTCCTTTCGAGCGCGCAAGCGCGCCAACCGCGCGGATTGTAGTACAACCGCGCAACCACGGCTCGCACGCGCCGCAGGCAGCTGTCCATCATGAGGGATATGGATGGGCTAGACGCAGCGCTCAGGATAGGGGACGCAGTTTGGCCCTAAGCATTTGCTCGAAATCATCCTTGCGAATGGTTGATGCCGCCAGGAGCTTAGCTGTGGAGTCTTCCAAGGTGAGCACTTCCCAATGGTCGCGAGTCAGCTGGTGGCGTCCGCTGCGTTCCTCCAGGCGCGAAACCAACCAGATGATGTCGCCATCGTTGAGGTCGTGGCTAGGATTCGAGCTTGGCCCACCGATTGCGTCAAAGAATGTGCTGTCCACAGCAACTGCAACCTTGGATCCCCACCGTCGAAGGGTGGGAGCTTTGATTTGCAGTTGCGGCATGAGGCGCTTGGCGCTTGAGGAACGCCAGTCCGGTCGGCGGAGAGCCGTGGGGAACGGCGGCGTTCCGTGGGTAGGGTCCGCTAGCGCTTCAAACTCCGACTCCATACCTGGGCCCGAGAAGTACACTGCCTGTATCTCCAGACCGTGCCAGACAATGCCCCCGTCAACAGTCTTGGCGACGACTAAATCAATCTTGCCTGCAGGCTTGTTCGTCTTTGTTCCGACCATAAACGCAACTTCGCGGGCGACCAGTGCTTCGGCCGGGTCGAACCCTGCGATTTCGGCGAGCCAGTGCACAAGGAGGTTGTTCTCTTCGAATCGAGTGGGGCAAACGATCGCTGGAGGCCCTGCAGGGTCTCCCAAGCGTGTGTCTGCCCCTTGAGCATAGGGACGAATCGAGCAAACCCCACCTTGCTTTGAGCATGGCAATCGGTCTTCCCGAAACGGACATGGGGGCACAGCACTCGTCGCTCCAAGCGCCACGTTGGCCAAGGCTTGAATCTGTGACGCACCCAGACTCAGCAAGGGTTCACCATACCACTCGGCGATGCCGTAGCGTTCAGCCGCCAAGGAATCCTCCGGTGAAGGCAGCCTCCCGAGTGATGATTAGCTCTGGCAGGATGTTGTGATGGCCGTTCTTCATCAGAACTTCGACGGCGTGAAAGCCGTAGTGTTCAATAAGCTCCTCGACCTCTTCCGATCGGTCGTAGGTCATAAGGAAGTTCACATTGCTCTCGGCGAGAAGCGCAAACAGACGAACGTGGTCAATTTCGTTGTGCGCGTAGAGTCGCGCGCCAGCACGCTTGCCGCCCTTAGCGGTATAGGGAGGATCGATAAAGAGAGCAACATCGTGAGTAGTGTGCTCCTGAAGAGTCGCGATTACCTCTAAGCCATCCGCTTCTCGGAATGTAATTCTGTGCGCATAGATTCCGATCGCCAGGAGACGGCGCTTGAGAGTTTCGGGATACCAGCGGGATGCAACGCCTGCCCCGTTCTCTCCCGTTCGAGTGAGTGCGGCGCCGTTGGCAAGAACGCCGCCGCGGCGAGTGCGGTTCAGGACAAGGGTGCGGAAGCCTCGGTCGAGGTCGGAGCGGAGTTCTTCACACGCCAACTGTTCGACTTGCTCACGAGTTGGCGCAAAGCCGGTAACGCGCTCGATAAGCGCGGGGCCGTGGTGAAGGGCGGCCCGCCAGAAGGCGGCAACATCGGGGTCGAGCTCAACCATGAGGCATTCGTCGACGAGGTTCTCCATAACAGCGGCAAGGGAGACGCCGCCGCCACCCGCAAACGGCTCAATGAGTAATCGGGGGCGCGGGGCGTTGCCCAACCACGCCCGGATGTGGGGGATCAGCCATGTCTTGCCGCCCGGGTAGCGAAGGGGGCTGCGCTGGGGGACAGCCGCCACGTTCACGGCAGGAATAGGCGAGGGGTGAATTTCGGCAGGGGTTTGCGTCATCGCGTCCACTTGCGCGCATGCCAACTCTAACCCAGCGGGGGAGCATTGGCGCAAGTGGACGGTGTCTCACCCTCCGCAATCTTCTCGGAAAACCGCCATCCTGCAGCCACCCCCTACAGCCGCAGGAGACGCTCGGCGTTGCCGTGGTAGATCGCCTCGCGCTCCGCGTCCGTGCAGTCGAGGCGGTCGACCATGCCGATATGCCGTCCGTCGCCGAACGGGTGATCGGTGCCCAGCAGCATCCGCTCGGCGCCGACGACGCGACAGCAGTGCGCGAGCGCCGCGTCGTCGTGGGCGACGGTGTCCACGTACAGGCGGTGGAAGTAGTCGCTGGCGGGGCGCACCGTTCCGCCGACGTTGGCGCGGATGCGTCCGCCAAGGTACGGCAGCACGCCGCCCACATGCGGGACGATCAGCTCGAAGCCGGGTTCGTCGTCGAAAATGCCGGACTGGATCAGGCGGACGGTCGCCAGCGTTGTGTCGTAGATGAAGCCCATGCCAGGCATCAGCGCGCCGTCGAGCCCGGCAATGTTCAGCGGCGAAGTGGGATGCATATTGAGCGGGACGCCGAGCGCGGCGACGCGGCGGTAGACGTCTATGAACTCCGGCGCGTCGAGGGGCTTCCCGAATGTGTTGGAGAAGATTTGAAATCCCTTGAAGCCGAGGTCGGCCACGCAGCGCTCGGCCTCGGCGATAGTCCGCGCCGGGTCGCCGAAACCGAGGCTGCCGAACGCTGCGAACTTGCCCGGATGCTGTTCGACCGTGCGTGCGAGGAAGTCGTTGATGCGGATAGCCCAATCGTCCGCCTCGTCGCCGCCGAGAAGCTCGGGGCCGGGAATGCCGTGGCTGAGCACGGAAAAGTCGACGCCCATAGCCTCCATCGCAGCGAGCTTCGCCTCGACCTCCCGGTGTCCTGGCGGGGAAGCAATGCTGAACGCAGGCGAGCAGGCAGTGATGAGCTGCCCGTCTCTGATGACGACGTTCGGGAACTGGTTGCGCGTCGCAAGGTAGTCAGCGAAGTCCTGAAAGTACGTATGGGTGTGGATATCGATTTTCATAAGACGCTCCTGCCTGTTGCCTGCGTTCGCTGCGCCTGCAGGCGGCGGATAGCTAACGCTGCGGGACGAATTGCATGGAGAGCGAGTTCACGCAGTGGCGCGTGTTCGTGGGGGTGAAGCCCTCGCCGGTGAACACGTGGCCGAGGTGGCCGCCACACGCCGCGCACTCTATCTCGGTGCGCATGCCGTCGGGATCGGGCAGGCGCCGCACCGCGCCGTCGATCTCCTGGTCAAACGCCGGCCAGCCGCAGTGCGCGTCGAACTTGTTGTCCGAGCGGTACAGTTCGGCATTGCAACGGCGGCAGAGGTACATCCCCGGCTCGTAGAAGTTGTCGTACTTGCCGGTGAACGGATGCTCCGTGCCCTTCATCTCGATGACGTAGCGCTCTTGCGGGGTCAGCTCGTTGTAAGCCATGGCGACTGCTCCTGTTGCTCCTCTCTCCGGGCTCTTCTTTCCGGAGTCTCCGGCGCTGTTACGCGAAATCCGGCCAGACTTCCTGCTCGAAACGCTCCCACTGGGCCGGCTGGTCCCACGAGGCGAACCGCACGATGACGGTGTCGGCGCCGGCGTCCGCGAACTCGCGGATGCGCGCGGCGACTTCGCTCGGCGCGCCCCATGGCCCCCACGACGCCCCCCAGTGGTCCACTTTGTAGTAGCTCATCAGAAAGTCGTGCGCCTCAGCCTCCGACGCCTGCCTGTCGGCGCCAAGGTTCACCGTCAGGTAGTACGCGCGCTGAAACGCCGCCATGTCGCGGCCCTCGACAGCGCCTGCTTCGTCGACTCTGGCGACGGTCTGGGCGAACTGCTCCGGCGAATCCGTAATGCCGATGATGCCGTCGCCAAAACGGGCGGCGCGGCGCGCCTGCGCCTCCGATCCCGTGCGGTAGTGCGTCGCCAGCAGAAGAGGAACGCCCCCGGACTGTACCGGTTTCGGGTCGAGCGTCACATCCGACAAGCTGAAGTGGTTGCCGGAGAATGAAACGCCGTCCTCCGTCCACAGCCGCTTCATCAGCTGCACCGACTCGGTAAAACGGCCGGCGCGGCGATCCGGGTCGACGCCGGCGGCGGTCCAGTCCTGCCGCTGATCGTCAGTGAAAGCGCCGCCCACGCCGGCGCCCACGACGATGCGCCCGTTCGAGATGATGTCGGCAGTGGCCAGGCTATGCGCCAGCGGAACGGGATGCCGGATGGCGGGCAGCAGCACCGCCGTGCCTATGCGCACGCGCGACGTGCGGGCCGCAATGGCCGACATCGCGGCGACGGGCTCGAGCCTCGGTTTCGATACGAGGCTGTCGCCGACCCATACGGAATCGAGGCCCGCAGCCTCGGCGCGCTCCGCAAGCGCAAGCATCGCAGCCGCAGAGGGCTGCGCCCCCTCGCGCTGGGCTTTCATCACCATGCCCCGCGTTCCAAGCAGCAGCCCTATCCTGGGCGTCGTCATCGCTCTTCCTCTCTATCTTCGCTATCTTCGCTCTCTTCTTCCGGCCAGTAGAACACCGCGTCCCATGGGAACTCGTCGGACGGAGACGGGCCGTTCATACCGTCGAGCAGCCACTCCTCCCAGTCCTGTAGCAGGCTCTCAAAGCCGGGCCAGCGCCACAAGAGGTACATAAAGTCCTCATACGTGTCGACATCGAACATCACGCTAACCAGCTTCATCGTGCGTATCTTTGTCCCCGCCCGCTTGGCCGCCGCGCGATGCTTTGCGTAGCTGTTCGGCCCAAGCTCCGGCGTCATTGCCAGCCCGGCAGGAATCAGCAGCGCGTTTGTCCCCCCGTCGTAGTCCGCCGGCACGCCGACGGGCCGCGCGAGTTTGCGTCCCGCGCGCGTAATCTCACGGATGTCCCGTTGCTGAACGAACGGCACGTCTCCGGGCAGATAGAGGGCCGCGTCCAGCCCATCGGCAAAGGCGTCCTGCATAGCGGCGGCGAGCGCTCCGTTGAGCCCCTGCGCCTTTTCGGGCGCCCAGTCCGCCCCGGCTTCTTCCGCAATGCGGCGGACAGGCTCGTCGCCGCCGAGGACAACGAACGAGGTCGCTCCCGACCGCCAAGCCCGCCACGGCTCCAGCGCTCTGAGCACAGCCTTCAGCATGTACAACACCAGCGCGTCGCAGACCATCACCGGCAGGTCGTCCCGCAGGCGCATTTTGGCGTAGGGCAGCGGCTTCATCGGCACGATGACCCGGCAACGCTCCAGCTCGCCGCGAGCGTCCGGGCTCACGACTTCTCCTCCCGCAGCTCGTTCGCGAAGGCGAGAACGCGCCGGGCGAGTCCGATCTTGTCCGCGTACGAGAGCATCACGGTCGGAGCGACGCGCGCCTTCACGCCGGTCGCTTCGACCGCCGGCGCCTCCGCCGCGTCTCCTGCGTCGATAACAAGCGCGTCGATGAGTCCGGCGTAGCGACGGGCGACGCCGGCGTTGCTGACCTCTTCGCCGAGTTCAGCCATCATCTTGGCGGCAGGACCCTTGAGCGCCTCGCCCCCCACGATGGAGCTGACTGCAATCCGCACGGCGGAGCTCTGCGCGACGGCGTCTCTGATGCCGGGGATCGCCAGCGTCGGGCCGATACTGACGACAGGATTGGACGGGCAGAAGACGACCACATCGGCTTCCGCGAGGCCCCGCCAAAACCCCGGCGACGGCAGGGCCGACTCCGCCCCGTTGAACCGCACGCCCGTCAAACGGGGTTCGCAGCGATGCTTCACGAAGTACTCCTGAAACGCCATCTCCCCGCATTCCGTGAGCGCGATAGTCCGCACGGAGTCGTCCGACACAGGAACGACCGCATGCCGGACGCCGAGCGCCTGCGCGATGGTCAGCGTCGCCTCGCTGAGCGTGCAGCCCTCCATCAGCAGTTCCGTGCGGCGCAGGTGCAGGCCGAGATCGACGTCGCCGAGTCTGAACCACGACTCGCCCCCTAGCCTGCCGAGCGAGTCGATGGCCCGGAACGTGTCTCCGTCGACGCCCCATCCAGTCTCGCGGTTCGTCATTCCCGCAAGCGCATAGGTCACGGTGTCGACGTCGGGCGAAACGTGAAGGCCGTGGAAGATGTCGTCGTCGCCGGTGTTGACGGCTACCGTGAGGTCGCCCGGCGGGAGAACGCCGGCCAAGCCGACGGCGAGCTTGGCGCCGCCGACGCCGCCGGCAATGGCGAGCACGTTGGACATAACGTCCTCATTCTAGCTGCTGCGGGCGCGGAGCCGGCGGCCCCCTACCCCGCGCGCTCCGCCGCCACGACCTCGGGCAGCGTGGGCCCCTGCAGCGTCGGCGCTCGCTGGCCTTCGTAGCGGAACGCCTCCAGCTTGATGAGCTGGCGGTACGATCCGAACCGCTCGGGACTGCGGGCCGCCTCCTCCAGCGGCTCCGGCTCCTCCGGCTCGGTCTCGTACACCCGGCGCGGCTCGTACAGCGTAGTCCGCTCGACGGGGATGCGGCCTATGTCCCGCGTCCACCGGCGCAATTCCGAAGGCGGAACGAGTTGGCCGTATGAGGCGCCCGCGGCGGTCGAGATGCTCTCGTTGATGAGCGTGCCTCCCAGATCGTTGCAGCCCGCCGAGAGCAGCGTTTGGGCCAGCTTGGGCCCCTCTTTCACCCACGAGCACTGTATGTTGTCTATCCATCCGTTCAGCATCACCCGCGCGATAGCGTGCATACGGACGACCTCCGCGCCGGTTGCGCCCGGCCGCATATCGTCCGACATGCGCTTGGCGAACATCGGCGCCTCCTCATGCACAAAGCTGAGAGGCACAAACTCCGTGAAGCCTCCTGTCGCCTTCTGGATGTCCCGCAAGTACGCCAGGTGCGCGGCCCGATGCATATTCGTCTCGATATGGCCGAACATAATCGTCGATGTGGTGGGGACGCCGATCCGGTGAGCGGTGGCGATGACCTCCGTCCACTGCTCCACGCTGATCCTTCCCGGCGCGATCCTGTCCCGCACCGCCTGATCGAGTATCTCCGCGGACGTGCCAGGGAGCGACCCGACCCCCGCGTCTCTCAGTCCGACGAGGTAGTCCTCGATAGAGCTCCGCGAGCGGACGGCGCCGTACAGCACCTCCTCCGGCGAGAAGCCGTGGATGTGCAAATGGGGCAATTCAGCCTTTAGCTCCCGCGTGAGGTCGATGTAGAGCGAGCCTTCCATCTTGGGAGGCAAGCCCGCCTGCACGCACACCTCGGTTGCGCCCAGCTCCGCCGCCTCTCGCGCGCGCCGAATGATCTCGTTGAGGGGCAGAAAGTACCCCTCTTCCTGCCGAAAGTCGCGGCTGAACGCGCAGAAGCCGCATCGTTTGATGCACACGTTGGTGAAATTGATGTTCCTGTTCACAACGTACGTTACGTAGTCGCCTTTTGCGCGGCGCCGCAGTTCGTCGGCGGTCGCCATGAGCGCAAGCAGCGCCGAGCCGTCGGCCTCGAACAGCCGGGCGCCCTCAGCCGCGCTCGTCTCGCCGCCGCCCAGCGACTTGTCGAGAATGCGCGCAATGTCGAGTGGAACGTTCCCCAGGAACTGGTCCAGCATCGAGCGAATATCCGTCAGGCCCTGGTAGTCGTCGTTCAACGTCGCCATGCCTCAAGCTCCTGTTTCACATAGCCGTCGCTGTCGATGAGCGCCGCAAGACGGGGCGCGACCTCCGGCTGCGTCCACCGCCCCGCAAGCGCAAACTCCGGATAGAGCGCAGTGCGCTCGCGCAGCTCGTAGCCCGCCTCCGCCGTCGCATCGCGGAGTCTGTCGGTCTGCGGCCATGCCGCCTCGGGATTGATAAAGTCCTTCGTGAGCGGCGAAATGCCGCCCCAATCGTTGATGCCGCACAGCAGGTACGACTGATGCTCGGCGGCGTTCAGGTTCGGCGGCGCCTGAATGTTCATGCCGGGGCCGAGAATCAGCCGCGCGGCGGCAAGCGTCCGCAGCATATCGAGGGTCGAAGGCTCCGGCCGGCGCCGCATCCGCGTCCCGGCCTTCGCCCGGAAGTTCTGGACGATGACCTCCTGGATGTTCCCCAGCCGTCGATGGACGTCGCGGATGAGCAGGAGAGCGTCGGCCCGCTCCTCGAGCGTCTCGCCTATGCCGATGAGAATGCCCGTCGTCATTGCGACGCCAAGCTCCGCAGCCGCCTCCAGCGTTGCGACGCGCTGTTCGGGGCGTTTCGTCGCCGTGCCGTAGTGCGGCCCGCCCGGCTCGTGAAGGCGAAGGCTCGCGCTCTCCAGCATAATCCCCATGCTCGCATTCCACGGGGCGATCTCCGCCATCTCCTCGACGCTGAGCGTCCCGCAGTTCACATGGGGCAGCAGGCCCGTCTCTTCGAGCACGAGGCGGGACATCGCGGCGACGAACTCCGGCATCGACCGGAAGCCCATCGCGCTCAGGGTCTCGCTCATTTCCGGGTGCCGCCGCTCCGGATGATCGCCCAGGCTGAGCAGCGCCTCCTTGCAGCCCAGCTCCGCGGCCCGGGACGCCACGGAGACGACCTCGCTCGGAGTCATCGTGTGCGCGCCGCGCTGACGCGGGCCCTTTACGAACGTGCAGTAGCCGCAGCGGTCGCTGCACAGGTTGGTGAGCGGCAGGAACGCCTTGCGCGAGTAGGTCGCCCGGCGATGAGGGCGAGCGCGGCTGTTCAGCTCCGCCGCCGCAGCCATCAGCGCGGGAAGCTCCGGGCCCCGCGCCCGCATCAGAGCGTAAGCGTCGGCAGGCGAGAGATCTTCGCCGGCGAGCGCTCGCTCGGTGATGCGGCGTACGGGTGTTGCGAGTGAAGTTGAAATGGCCATCGCGCGTATCCGGCGTGTATCGCCAACCCGCGGAGCGCGGGTCGAGGCGCGATGGGCCTCCAAGGGGAATGCAATGATAACATCTTCCCGCGGCAGACCAATGACGACCACCAAACTGGCAACGCGCGCGCTCCTCGTTCGCTCCCTCGCAGCGGCGGCCCTCGGCGTTGGGGTGCTCTACTCCATCGCCGCCGTCGATCGGTGGACCGGCGACTGGACGGCCCTGCTATGGGTGTGCGCCACGCTCTTCTTCCCCTGGCTGGGCGGCGTCGCCGCGGCGCGCAAGATAAGCATCGGCGCAGGCAAGCTGATCGGAGCGTCCATAGGCGCAGTCCTCGTCCTCGGCCCGCTCGCCGCATTCGCACGGCCCGACGGCCCGACGTCGAGCGACCTCGCTGTTATCGCAACAGTCTTCACTGTCATCGGCGCGGTGAACGGCGCCATGGCCTTCCCAGTCGGCATCCGCGTCCGCGCAGCGAGGTCAGCTTATGACGCTTGAGGGGAAGTCAGCGCTGGTTACGGGCGCGGGAAGCGGCATCGGCAAAGCGATCGCCGAGCGGTTCGCCCGCGACGGCGCCTCCGTGATTGTGAACGACATCAACGACGCTAGCGACGTGGCAGGCGCCATCGGCGGGACCTTCCTGCAGGCCGACCTCGCCGACATGGACGCTACGCGCGGGCTCGCCGAGGCCGCCCTCGCTTCCGCCGGCAAAATCGACATTCTGGTGAACAACGCCGGCGTGCAGCGCGTCGCTCCCGTCGACGAGTTCCCGGACGACGAGTGGGTCCGGCTGCTGCAGGTGATGCTGATCGCGCCCTTCCAGCTCGCCAAGCGGCTCCTGCCCGGAATGAAGACGCGCGGATGGGGCCGCATCATCAATATCTCGTCGATCCACGGCCTGGTGGCCAGCCCCAACAAATCGGCCTACATCGCCGCCAAGCACGGACTCGTCGGGTTCACCAAGGCTGCGGCGCTCGAGGCCGGCCCCTACGGCGTAACCGTCAACGCCATCTGCCCCTCATTCGTCCGCACTCCGCTCGTCGAGAACCAGCTGCCCGACCTCGCCCGCGACGCCGGCGTCGCGGGCGAGGACGTAATCGAGCGCGTCGTGCTTGCGCAGGCTGTAGTGAAGCGCCTCATCGAACCGGAGGAAATCGCGGAGCTTGCGCTCTTTCTCGCATCCGAGAGCGCCAGCGCCGTCACCGGCTCTTCTTACACCATCGACCTCGGCTGGACGGCGCGTTAGCGACGGGAAGCAGCGCCGCCTCTCTCGTCCGCGCCCCCAGTCGCGCGCGCCGAATGCCGCGCTTCTCCGCACTCAATTTCTATTGCCTCTCCCCTCGGCAAGTCGTACGTTACAGGAGGAGCAGGCATGAGGCGAGACGATGTCGGGATTTGACATTGGCGGGTGGGTCTCGAAGATGAAGGACACGCTCTATCAGTTCGGCGCCAACGAGACGCGGAGGCTGCCCATGGCCGACGAGCTCCTTCCCCGCGAGCTCCGCGCCGAGGGGAAGCGTCATGAGCAGCGCCTGCGCCGCAAGCTCCTCGTCGCCGTTCGCCGCAAGCCTTCGCAGCGTGCGCCCGGCAAGCTCGAGCGCCTCCGCGATATGCTCAGGCTCGGCATAGCGCCCAAGCCCAGGCGAACAGACAAGCTCGACAGGTTGCCCGGAATTCGCTCGCTTCGCCGTCGGCGCAACGACCGCGCCGACCGCTAACCCGTACAGCGTCTGCGCGCCGTTTGACGCCCTCCCTCTTGCAGCGTAGCCTCGGCTTGCTCGCCGACTACAAGCCCCGACGCCATCCGGGAGGAAACGAACGATGACCACCACGCAGACCGCCCCCGCTGAACTGCTGGACATCTCCGGCCTGACCCTGATTTCAGCCGACTCCCACGTTATGGAAGATCCCGACTTCTGGAGCTCTCGCGTGCCCGATTCGCTCAAGGGCGATGTCCCCACCTTCCCGCCGCGCCCCAAAACAGGCACGGCCATGGACGACCAGCGGCCCGGCGGGTATAACCCCAACGAGCGCATCACCGAAATGGAGACCGACGGCGTGGCCGCAGAGGTGCTCTACCCAACCCTCGGCCTGCGCCTGTTCAGTCTCGAGAGCCCGGAGGCGCAGGAGGCCTGCTTCCGCCTTTACAACGACTGGCTTATGGAGTACTGCTCAGTCGCTCCCAAGCGCCTCGTCGGCATCGCGTGCATCCCCACGTACGACATCGACAAGGCGGTCGCGGAGCTCCACCGGACGCATGAGGGCGGGCTCTACGGCGGGCTGGTCTGGCAAGTCCCTCACCCCGACCTGCCGTTCACGAGCGACCACTACGACAAGCTGTGGGCGGCGTGCCAGGAGCTCGAAGTCCCCGTGCATCTCCACATTCTCACCGGGTTCGACTACAGCGCACAGCAGAACTTCGGCGTCCGCCACGGCGACGCCCTGCTCGCCCACCGTGGCTCCGTCAACCTGAAACTCCAGAGCGTCACCAACTCGCTTTTCGACCTCATCTACACCGGCGTGTTCGAGCGCTTCCCGAAACTCAAGGCCGTCATCGTCGAAAGCGAGATCGGCTGGATTCCGTTCGTATTACAGCAGTGGGACTACTACTACCACCGGTTCATCAAGCAGCGCCCTATGCCCATCACTATGCCGCCGAGCGCGTACTTCTACCGCAACGTGTACGCCACGTTCTTCAACGACGCCGTGGGCGGACAGCTCCTCTCATGGTGGGGGCAGGACAACTGTATGTGGTCGACCGACTACCCTCACCCGAACTCGCCGTGGCCGAATTCCCGCCGCGTGCTGGCGCAGAACCTCGGCCACCTGCCGCGAGAGACTATCGAAAAGCTGGTCAACGCCAACGTCCGCAAGATCTACCCCATCGGCGAATAGACGACCAGCAGGAGCCGCGGATGCCGCGGCTCCGGGCGCTCTCTCTGTTCGCTTTGTCCGCATCCGGCTATCAGTAGCCGCGAGTGTTCCGCTGCTTCCCTTCCCAGTGGCGGGCACGGCTCTTGGTCATCTGCCCTGTCCGCACACGCAGGTAACCGTTCCCGCCCGTATTCCGGTTGTGCTCCGACCGGCGGCGAGCGGGATTATTGGTGATGCCGGTGTGCCTGGCGCCGCCCTTGCCGAAATACGTGTACCCAACCTTCATACTGCGCTTCATATTCCCCCTCCCGAATCGTATTTCGGGCAGCGTACGCAGCCGCCGGACGACATTGCAAGGGTTAACTGTCACACCTCGGCGGCGACGCTCCGGCGAATGGCGTCGTCCTCGGCGAAACCGTCCGCCGAGTCGACTTTGGCCCGGTGTGAGCGGACGCGGTAAGCCTCGCCCTTGTGGACGACCACAGGGATGGTGCCCTCCATCAGATCGACTGCAGCCTGCATCAGGATTCGGCGCGCGCCCTCTATGGCGCCGTCGCTCGGGCCAAGCATCTCGTGCGAGCGGTCGACGATCGTCCCCATGCTCTCCTGGCAGGCAATGGCCATCTCGAACGAGGTCTCGAAACGCGACGCGAAGTCGTTCGGACGCTGTTTCCCCTCGGGAACGTAGCCGTTTTCCTTGTTGCGCTCCCGGCGGTAGGACTCCTCCCTGAGCTTGGGATGGATGCGCTTTCCCCGGCGGATCTCGGCGAGCAGGCGCTTGCTGAGCGGCTTCCGAGGGTCATACGTCACGGGGAACGCCATGGTGCTCTCGTCGTCGATGGGCGCCCACGCAACGCCCTCGTACACTCCCCGCCTGCCTACGGCGGTAGTCGTGTAGAACGGCATAAGCCAGTGCGTAAGCTGCAGATCGGCCTTGCCGTCCAGCGCGCCGGCCTCCGTGCCGACGAGCAAGCCGTACTCCGTCTCGCTGGCGCGCACGGTGTGGACGGCGTCTTCGCCCATCGGGTCGTCGTCGGGGCCGATGGCGCCAGCCTCCAGCAGGGCGGCTACGCGCGCGGAGTCGAGCCCCCCCTCAACCGCCTGCATATAGTTGCACTCGACCAGGAACCGCGAGAGGTAGCGCTGCGCAGGCGCCACCCGGGTCCACTCGAACTCCGGCAGATCGGGCGCGTCGTCCTGGGGGCCGAAATGCCCCCAGATTAGGCCGCCGAACTCCTGCACGCCGAACGCGGCCGCTCTCCCCTCTTCCCATAGCGGGCTGTCCGCCGGCTCGAGCGGCAGGTCGAGCAGGTTGCCCTGCACATCGAACTTCCAGTAGCAGCGGCCGCACCGAATGCCGCCCTCCTCGACGACGCCGAACGACAGGTCGGCGCCCCGGTGAGGACACCGCGCATCGAGCAGCCCCAACCGGCCCTGCGTGTCGCGGAAGGCGACGAAATACTCGCCAAGACACTTCACGCGAACGGGCGGGGCATCGGGCTCCGGCAGCTCGTCGGCCAGCAGAACCGGTATCCAGAACCGCCGCATCAAGTCGCCCATCGGCGTCCCCGGCCCCACGCGAGTCAGCAGCTCGTTGTCTTCCTTTGAGAGCGCCATAGCAAGCCGGATTGTAGCAGGGAGGGCGCCGCTTCCGCCTTTGAAGACAGCCGCTATGATAAAGTGGCCGGGCAGCCAACCCGCATTAGCGCGCCCGGGGAGCCCGCTCCGTGATAGACCTCATAGGCGTCTCAAAGCACTACCGCATCGGCCCCGCAGAAGTGCGCGCCCTCGACGGCGTGGATCTGCACGTGGACAGCGGGGAGCTCGTCGTCGTCCTCGGCGCCTCGGGCAGCGGTAAAACAACGCTTCTTAACATGATAGGAGCGCTCGACACTCCAACCTCGGGCAGCATCTCCGTGGCGGGGCGCGATGTCACGACAGCCTCCCGCAAGGAGCTGTTTGCGCTGCGGCGCCAGACGGTGAGCTTCATCTTCCAAAGCTTCAACCTGTTCCCCGGACTCACCGCCCTCGAAAACGTGGAGTTCGGAATGGACGTCGCCGGCAAGCGTGGAAGCGCAGCCCCGCAGGCAGTCCTCGAAGCAGTCGGCCTCGGCGACCGCGCCAACCACTTCCCCCACGAGCTCTCCGGAGGCGAACAGCAGCGCGTCGCCATCGCCCGCGCGCTCGCAACCGGCAATCCCATACTCCTCGCCGACGAGCCGACAGGCGAGCTTGACTTCCAGACCGGCGCGCAGATTCTCGAACTGCTCACCGCCCAGACGGCGACCGACCGCGCCGTCCTGATGGTGACCCACAACCGGGAGATTGCGCGCGCCGCCGACCGCGTGGTCGAGATGAGCAGCGGGCGCATCGTCAGCGATGGCCCGCCTCCGGGCGGCAAGATGCCGCTCTCCGAGCTCCGCTGGTAGCGCCCGTCTCGCGAGAATCCCGCCAGTCCGCCGCCCCGCCGGAGCGCGCCGCCTGCCTATGCGGCGCTACTCCTGGCCACCCAGTTCCCTCTCGCTGCCGCCGTAGCGGCGAACAGCGCAGTCGCCACCAGCGCCATAGCCGGCCCCGATGGCAAGTCGGCATAGAACGAGAGGTAAAGGCCCGTAACTGCCGATAGAGCGCCCGCAGCCGCCCCGACCATCATCATGCCCGCAAACCTCCGCGCGAGCAGATAGCCGGTCGCCGCAGGCGTTATCAGCATCGCCATCACCAGCACGATGCCGGCAGCCTGAATGCCGATGACGATCACCAGCGCCAGCAGCGCCAGCAGCGCAGATTCCACCACCCCCGCACGGATGCCGACGACCGACGCGCCTACCGGATCGAACGTCGTCATGACGAGCGGGCGGTGAAACGCGTACAGCCCTGCAAGCACAGCCGCCGTCAACCCCAGCGAAACCAGGACGTCGGTCTGCGAAACGCCAAGCACTTGCCCCAGGAGCAAGTCCTCGATGCTCACCGTAATGTTCGTGGCCCTCGACAGCATCACCAGGCCGAGGGCGAACATTCCCGCGAAAACGATGCCGATGGAGGTGTCCTCGCTGATGCCGGTGCGCCGGCTCAACGACCCCATCAGCAGCGCAACCGCAATACCTGCGGGAACCGCCGCCAGGAAGGGGCTGACGCCGAGCATGAACGCCGCAGCCATGCCCGGAAGCACGGAGTGCGCGAGCGCGTCGCCCATGAACGCGCGTCCGCGCGTGATGACGTACGCCCCCAGCACCGGGCACGTAACGCCCACGAGAACGGACACGATCAGCGCACGCACCATGAATCCGTACTCGAAGGGCCCCAGCACGTAGTCAAGCATGCGCATGCCCCTGCCGGACGCCATTGCGCCCCATCTCCATAACGTGCGCGCCGTACATTTCCTCGAGCACGTCGGGAGTGAACGCTTCCGACGGCGGGCCGAACGCGCACACGTGCCGGTTGATGCAGAGGATCAGGTCGAACCGCTCCGCCATGTTCGTGAGGTCGTGCGTCGCCACCAGGACGATCCGCCCCTCGTTCCGCAGCGATTGCAGCACATCGACAATGCCCTCTTGCGTGGCGACGTCGACGCCGCTGAACGCCTCGTCGAGCAACAGCACGCCCGCATCCTGGGCGAGCGCCCGGGCGATGAACGTCCGCTGGCGCTGCCCGCCCGACAGTTCGGTGATCGGCGCCGAGCGGCAGTCGCACAGCCCGGTCCGCTCAAGGCTCGCCTGCACGATTTCGTGGTCGCGTTTCCCGATACGCCGAAACCATCCTCTGGAAGAGTAGCGTCCCATCATCACCACATCGTGCACGGTAGCGGGAAACGTCCAGTTAATGTTGTCGCGCTGCGGCACGTACGCCAGCGAACCGCGGAGTTCGATATCGCCTTGAGCGAGCGGCAAAACCCCGGCGACGGCGTCGAATAGCGTGCTCTTCCCCGCGCCGTTGGGGCCGACCACCCCCACAAGCTTCCCGGAGTCGACTTCGAAGTTGACATCCATTAGCGCCCGGAACCCTTTGCGGTCCACCGCCACGTTTCGCGCCACTATGCAGCAAGGCCTCATCGCAGCGCCCCTGTTATCAGTTCAGCATTCGTTCGCGCCATACCGAGGTACGTCTCCGCCCCGCTCCCCTCCTCGCCAAGAGAGCCGGAGTATAGCCGGACAAGCCGCGCGCCCGATTCCGACGCAACCGTGCCGGCCAGACGCTCCGATACTGTCGTCTCACCAAACACCGCAGGGGCTCCGGCGCGCTTTACATCGTCGATCAGATTAGCCAGATCGTCCGCCGAAGGTTCGACGTCGGTTGAGAACGACGGAATCACCGTGCCAACAACCTCGAACCCGTACAGCTTGGCGAAGTACCCCAAGCTATCGTGCGACGTAACGAGGAGGCGGCGCTCTTGCGGCACGGAAGCGACCTGCTCCTGCGTCCACGCATGCAACGCGTCGAGCTCCGCCTTGTACGCCGCGGCGTTGGCGGCGTACGCATCCGCCGCATCAGGGTTGAGCGCTGACAGCCGCGCCGCAATATCGTCGACCGCAATCTTAACCCTCAGCGGGTCAAACCAGAAGTGCGGGTCCTCCGCGCCGTGCGCGTGGCCCTCGTGGCCGTGCTCATCGTGGCCTTCCTCCTCGTGGCCCTCGTGCTCATCGTGACCTTCCTCTTCGTGACCTTCCTCCTCATGGCCGTGCTCCTCGTGGGCTTCGTCCTCGTGGGCTTCGTCCTCGTGGCCTTCCTCCTCGTGGCCGTGCTCGCCCTCCGTGCTGAGCAGGCCAACGAACGCCAAACGCGACGGCGCGCCCCCAAGCTGCCATTCCTCTTCCACTTCCAGATCCGCCAGGTGCACGGCTGCGACGCGGCCAGCGGCCGGATCGGCAAGGTAGAGCGTCTCGTTCACCACCACGAAGGATGGGGAGGCGTCTTCACTCGGCGAGAACACCTCAGCGCTGTCAGTGATGTCGCCGTCATGCCCGTCCAGGACGTAAAGCACGCCGTCGGCTCCGAGCACGTAGAGCGCCTCACCGTCTGCTGAGAACGCAACGCCGGCGCTCGCGTCGCTGAAGACCTGCCGAAACTCGCCGGACTCCGGATCGATGAGCCAGACGCCGTCGTCGGCGAAGGACTGGCCATCAAAGTACGAGGCCTTGCCGAAGAAATGATGCTGGTGATAGTGGCCGTACACACTGCCTATCCGCGATTCGTCGCGCATCTCGGGCGGATTGGGGACGAAGTCGTGATGGAAGCTATCGCCCTCGGGGTGGATGAAGAGGACGCCGCCGGTGCAGCCGAACATCGCCCCCTCCGCATTATGCGCCTCTCCATGCATGCCGGGACAGTCGCGGTTGCTGGCGTCGTAGACGACCCTATCGTCGAGGTCGCGGACTTCTACGCCGAGCGGGAGGCTGTTCTGCGTCGTATCCGGGTAGTCGGGATTGTTGGACGTGACGATGATCAGATCTTCGGTGGCGGCGATGGCCGCGCCGTGCTGGGGGCCCGCATCGAGCGTGACCGGCTCATAATCGCCCTGCCCTGTGGCCATCTCCGCCTCATTGAACAGGAAGACGCGGCCTCTGGCGTCGGCGAAGATGGCGCTCCAGCCGTGGCTGTTGGCAAAGTGGATTGGCCGTTCCTCAGCTATCTCGAGCGCAAGGCGCGACACCGGCTGCTGCACTAGGTCGTAGTGGTCTCCATGCTCAACGAGGGAGATTCCACTGTCGAACACGTGAATGCGGTCATCCGCATCTTCCGGCCCACGGGCGAGCGCAAAGGCGTAGCGGTGGTTGGGGCTGGCGTAGACAGCCGCCCCCGGGGCCGCAACATCGAACGCGTCGGCGATAACTTCATCGGTCGACAGATCGATCACGGACAGATGAGCGGACTCGCCATCGGCAACGATCAGCCGCCCGATAGCGCTGGAGTCGTGGCCCTCCCCGTCATGAGCGTCGTGCTCATCGTGGGCTTCGTCCTCATGCTCGTCGTGGGCTTCGTCTTCATGAGCCTCATGCTCATCGTGCTCGTCATGCTCATCGTGCTCGCCGTGGCCATGAGGGTCCGCGAACTCGATGGGGTCAATGAGCTCGCCCAGCTCGACAATGACCGACGGATCGTCGACAGCGCCGTCGATCAGCTCTATGAGCCGCGGCTCCTCCAGGGCAAGCCCTATGGTCAGAACAAGGTCTGCGTCGGCCACTCTCGCTATGTCCTGAGCGCCCGGGAGGAATGTATGCGGATCCGCCCCCGGAGGCAGCAGGCCGAAGACCTCGGCATGCTCTCCGCCTATCTGCTCAACCCAATCGGCGACGATGTTGCTCGTGGCGACGACGTTCACCGTGCTCGGGACAGGCGTCGCCGTCGCGACGGGCGCCGCCGTAGCAGTGGGAGTCGGATCGCCGTCAGTCGATGCGCTGTCCGCACAGGCGGCAGCCGCCAGGAGCAGAGCGAGCGACAAGAGCAGAAGCCGTCCGCCCGCGCCTGCGCGCCTCACATAGTATTTGATACTCAGTATCGATTCAAGAGTCATCTTCACTCGCCCTTCCTTCTATAATCTGAGATTCAGTATCAGCGTTAGAGAAGTCCCGGGGCGGGCGAGGCGCATCCTCGCCTTATACGGCTTCCTTCTCCAGGCAACGGTTGCAGGCGATGTACAGTTCGATGCGGTGCCCGACGACTTTGCCGGGGATGTCGTCCGGCAAGGCGCGCATGACTCGCTCCATCGTAGCGGCACGGAACTCGCCAACGTTGCCGCACTTCACGCAAACGGTGTGGTGATGGTGCTCGTCGTGAGCGAGGCTGTACCGGGGAGCGCCGTCCGCGAGATTGAGCTTGCAAACCACCCCGGTTTCCGTCAGGAGCTTGAGCGTCCGAAAGACCGTCGCCCGCCCCACGCCGGGCAGATCGCCGACGATCTCCTCCGCTGTGAACCCCTCCGACTTCCCGGCGAGCGCCTGGACGATTGCCTGCCGAGGCGCCGTAGACCGGTAGCCTCGCCCCTCCAGGATATCCATAATGTCCGGTCGCGACGCGGAGAGTGTCATGATACCTCGTATCAGTATCGCCCCTACTTGCCCGAGGCGGATTCAAGCGTAGCAAGCCCTCCGCGGTTAGTCAAACCGCGACACTCCTAACTCCGGTGCTCCCGAGGGGGTCTGGGGGAGCGGACGCTCTCCCAGCAGCGCGCCAGCGCTCACGCACTCCCTGCGTTAGCGCATCGGTGAGAGCAAGCTCCCCAGCTTCACGCAAGGGGAGTCCTGTAAGAACGGACGCTACCGCCCTATGAGGTCGCTGCCGGAGAGGTGCTCGACCGTCTCGCCTGTAGAAGCGAACGTGCGCGTTACGCTCGCCGACGCATACACCCACATAATCTTCATCGGCGCATTGCCGGTGTTCCGGAAGCAATGCACGACGCCTCCGGGTATCAACGTGGTGTCGAACTGCCCCACCGGCCTCGTTACGCCGTCGATCTCGCACTCCCCGGCGCCCTCCAGCACCGTCACCATCTCCTCGACGTTGTGCGAGTGCAGGGGCACCTCCAATCCCGGCGGAAACTGGCTGATGCCGGCGGTGAACGCCTCAGTGCCGTCCTTGCCCCCTACAAGAGGGTAGCTAACCGCCCCGTTCCCCCGCGAAACGGGCGTCTGCTCATCGAACCGCATGTACTTCATCTGAACCATCGCGTTGCTCCTCCTGCGCGCGCCGGCGCTCAACGCCCTCCTGTCGCGCTCCGCCCCCTACCTGTCCCCCAGCTCCGTGACCACATCGACGAGCGCAAGGCGGCCATTCTCCACCACTTCGCGCTTGGCCCGCTCGAGGGCGCCGCGCAGCTGCGACGGGTCGTCGATCGGCCCCTCGGCCCACGCGCCGAACGATCTCGCCATGCCCGCAAAGTCCACGTACGGGTCGTCGATGTCGATGCCGATGTTCTTGTTCTCGTCCGGACGCCCCCGCACCTCCGCCATAAGCCCCTGATGGCCCAGGTCGTTGCCGTACGTGCGGTTGTTGTACATCACAACAAGCATCGGAATCCGGTGGTGCACAGCCGTCCACACCGCCGCCGGCGTGAACAGGAAATCCCCGTCCGACTGTATGTTGATCGTCAGCCGCCCTTTGTCCCGATTGGCGAGCGCAACCCCCAGCGCATGACCAAACCCCTGGCCTAGTCCGCCGCCGCCGCGCGATTCGATCACCTGGTATGGCGCCTTGAAGTCCCACAAGCGGTCGGTCCAGCCGCGCAAGTTGCCGTTCCCCAGCACCCAGTCCGTGTCCCGCACGACCTCCCACATCTCCGACGCGAGGAACGGCAACGCTATGGGCGACTCCCCGGAACGCTGCTCGACGATGCGCCGCGCCTCCGCCTCCGACGAATCGTGCAGCGCCGCAATGCGCGCCCGGCGTTCGCGCAACTCCCCCGACCGGTCGGGGCCGTCGTCGAGCCGACGCTGCACCACATCCGCAAGCGCCGGAACGGCGACGCCGATGTCCGCCTGCACAGAGAGCGTCGTCGGGTACAGGCCGCCGTAGTCGTGCGTCCAGCTGCGCACCGACAGCTGCCGGAGCGAGATGTCGATCAGCTTTGCATCGTTCGGCAGCAGATGCTGCAGCTCCCTTGCGCGGTAGTCCTGTCCCGTAAACGTCTGCTGCAGGTCGTACACGTCGAGAGCGAGCGCAACGTCGGCCTCCTCCACAAGCTGCCGTTTCGAGCGGGTCGCATTCAGCGGATGACGCGACGGAAAGTTGTAGAGGTCGCCGCCGGAGACGACTGGCGCAGACAACGACTCCGCCAGGCGCACGAGCGCGTTCGCCGCATCCTCCGACCGGCCAATGAAGTCTGCGAGAATCACCGGCCGCTGCGCCGACACCAGCAGCTCGGCGGCCTGTTCGAGCGCCTCGGGATCAGCCTGCAGCCGCGTAGGCTTGGGGAACGCCGCAAAATCGGGCAGCTCCACCGGCTCGTCGAGCTTCTGCTCCTGGGTCGCGACGTCGAAGCAGACGTACACCGGCCCTTGCGGCGCGCTGGTCGCGATCTGGTGCGCGCGGATGAGCGACTCGACCGCAGCGCCGACGCTCGCAGGCTGGTCGTCCCACTTCACGAAGTCGCGCACCGCGTTGCCCTGCACGCTCGCCGTGTGGATCCAGTCGATCCACGGACGGCGTCCGTCGGCGGCCATCGGGCCCGTGCCTCCCAGCACGATGACGCTCGACCGGTTCGCCCACGCGTTGTATATCGCCATGCTCGCATGGAGCAGCCCCACGACGTTGTGGACGTACGCCGCCATCGGCTTGCCCGCCGCCTTGCCGTATCCGTGCGCGATGGCGACGGCTATCTCCTCGTGGTTGCAGAGGATCAGCTCGGGCCGCTCGTTGCCCAGGTAGTTCACAAGCGAGTCGTGCACGCCCCGGAACGTCGCCCCCGGATTAAGCGCCACATACTCGACGCCCAACTCCCGCAACGCCTCGACGATAACGTCCGAACCCCACTCCGCCTTGCTCATGCGCCCCATGCTGGTCCTCCTAGAGCGTACTCGCAAGGAGTATACCCAATCGAAAAACCTGGGATGACGCAAATATCATACAGGCTCCGAACAGTTGAAATCGTTCATGTGACGGTGCTACGCTAGGATGCGCTACAGAATACCGCAATATTTGCGGCCTAGAGGGCCTTATCATGACGAACTCCCAACACGCGCTCGATGCCAACAGCTCCGAAGAACAGGTCAGGCCCTTGCTTGTGGAATTGGCAAATCATTGGCAGATGCCTGTCCTGTGCCTGTGCGAAGACGGATACAGTGAAGAAATTGAAGTCTGTGGTCCTAAAGGCCTCTATATTACCAATAGATCGGTCCCTTGCCTCGCGAAGTACGGCAAAGTAGCGTTGGTACTGGACTCCCCCGGAGGATCGATTGAAGTCGCCTATTGGATACTAAAAGCGCTCCGGCGCTATGTCGACATACTTTATGTCCTTGTGCCGGACAAAGCAAAGAGTGCAGCAACCCTCCTTTGCTTAGGCGCGAACACTGTTTATATTGGCCCTCAAGGCGAACTGGGGCCTCTTGATGTTCAGAAACTAGACACTACAGAGGGAGTAGCTCAGCGTGTATCCCCGCTACAGAGTTTCAAGGCGTTTGAATACGGAATCATACACTCAATCAACACGATGGACGAAATCGTGATTACCCTGAGGAATCGGACTGATTGGGGAATCCAAGACGCTGTAAGTAAAGTGCCCCCCATTCTCTCCGGAATCTTATCCGCTACGATAGCTCCACTTTTACCAGCAGATGATTCCGGAAAAGCTTGGCGAGGCAGTAAGAGACCTGCAGGTCAGCGAGGAGTACGCCAAGAAAGTTATGCGGCAGTGGGCATGTTTTGACGAGCAGACGGACCCTAACCGTATCGCCCACGAGCTTGTTTGGGGTTACCCTGCACACAGCTTTATCATTGATCTAGAGGAGGCTCAAAGGCTTGGGCTGCATGCTGAAGAGCTCGACGAGAAATCTGATGACCTCTGCGATCGGATTCTTAGGAATAGCCACGGCGGGCTGTTCGACATCGCCTTCCCTGACAACAACGATGGCGACAAGAAACCCCGGCATAAGAACACGCCAAAGCATGCAGGAGCACAACTCCCGGATCTCGCGGAAGAGTAATCCTCCGCACCCTAAATCGCTGCGCGGCCGCCAAAGCGCTCCAGCCAGCGCGGGATGACGTCCCGGTTGAAGACGTGCTCGGGAACCTGACCGCGGAGCGCGCGCAGCACATCCTCCGTCGCCCACTGAATACCCGGCCCTATGCCGGCGCCGTGGTTGTGCGCAGCCACATGCGGCGACAGCAGCACACGGTCGTCCATCTGGCGCAGCGGACTCTCCATCGGCAGCGGCTCCACTTCGAACACGTCGAGCGCGGCGCCCGCTATCGTCTCGTTCCGCAGCGCCTCGGCGAGCGCCGCCTCGTCCACGCACTGCCCGCGCGAGGTGTTGAGGAACACTGCGCTCGGCTTCATCAGACTGAACTCGCGCGCCCCCATCATATGGTGCGTCTCCGGTGTGAGAATCACGTGCATCGTCACCACGTCCGACTCGCGCAGCAGCGTGTCCAGATCAACGCGCTCGACGTTGGCGTGGATGAACCGGTCGATAGGCTGGTACGGATCGTAGGCGATCATCCGCACGCGCCAGGGGGCAAGCATCTGAGCGACGCGCCCGCCGATGCGCCCAAGGCCGATAATCCCCACCGTCAGGCCGGGGTAGCCGTCCTCTCGCCGCCCGATGTGCGTTCCCGTCAGCTCCGCCGTCCGCCACGACTCCCCTGTCTTGAGGGCCGCGTCGCGCTGCCTGGGCTTCTTCAGCAGGGTCAGCATCTGCATCATGGTCGTCTCGACGACGCCGCCCCAGTTCGCCTCAGTCGGCGCGTGCGTAACGATGATGCCGAGCTCCGTGGCCACATCCGTATCGATCTCGTCCACGCCGACCGTGTACTTGGCCACGATGCGCAGATGCTCGGAGGCCGTCATCACGCTGCGGTCGATGCGCCCGCCCTTGATCGACGAGCCCACCAGCGCGTCGGCCTCGCGGGCCATCCCGGCGAGCTCCGCCGTGTTGTTCCCTCGCGGGTCCGCCCACGACGCCTTGCCAAGCTCAACCTCGCAGCCGGCCTCCTCGAACCGCTTGTAGCTCTCCGTGTCTCCCGGCGCAAAGACGACAACCCTCGGTCCAGCCATAGTTCCCCTCCTCGGCAGCCGGACGCGCCCCTGAGCTGCGCCGTCGGCTAGCCGGATGATGCGCTACACGCCGCCCCCGCGCAAGCCGACAAGCCAGAGGCAACGCCCCTGCGGCACGCTCTCCCAGCCTCTACGGCGCCGGCTGCGGCGTCAGCGCCAGCAGCGCCTCGACGCGCACCTCGTCCTCCACGCTCACGACGCTCCGGGCCGACGGAACAGGCTCGTTGATCTGCTCCCACGTGAACGACGACCGCCCCAGAACATAGACGACATCGCCGTCGTCGCGCGCCTCGATCGCGAACGTCAGCGGAACTTCCTCGCCGTTGATGCGCAGCACGCCCGTAACCTCAGTCTCGACCTCCTCCCCGTCCGCAAACCCGGACGGCAGCGGCGTCAGGTCGCCGAACTCCACGCTCGCGGACGGCTGGTCGGGAAACATCCGGTTCCGCACGTAGCGGTCGCGGAACTCGTTATCGCTCATCATGCTGTGCAGGTCGACAGTCACCAGCGACGGCCCGCCGTCGAGCCGCGCCTCGCCGCTCAGCTCCGTCGTCCGCAAAACCGCCTCGTAGTCCGGAATGCTCACGTTAGCCAGCACTTCGCCGACCGAGAATGTCGCCTCCGACCCGCTGCCCACGACGAACACCACGCCGTCGACATCCCCCACGCCGCGCTCGAACGACGCAGGTTCGGCGGGCGCGGCAGGCGTCGCCGTCGGCGCAGGAGCTTCCGGCGCAGGCGCGGCAGGCGTCGCCGTCGCCGCAGGAGCTTCCGCCGCAGGCGCAACAGGCGTCGCTGTCGGCGCAGGAGCTTCCGCCGCAGGCGCGGCAGGCGTCGCCGTCGCCGCAGGAGCTTCCGCCGCGGGCGCGGCAGGCGTCGCCGTCGCCGCAGGAGCTTCCGCCGCGGGCGCGGCAGGCGTCGCCGTCGGTGTCGGGTCTCCGCCGCAAGAGGCAGCGGCCAGTCCCAGAACAGTTGCTGCGAATACCCATCGGATGCGTGCGTCCAGTTGCATCATCACTCCTGCTCAGCGCTGCGCCACTACGTCCGGAACAGCGCTCCCCCGAGGCGGCAGCTCCAGCCTCCCGCTCTCCATATCGCCGAACCCGGCCAACCCAATCCCTACCGCAGCCGCCGCAACGACCGCAGCGGTCGGCGCCAGCCGCAGCGACGCCAGCCTCGATTTCGATAACCCCGGCGTCAGCGCGGCGACGCCGCCGAACCCAATTGCCGCAAGCGGAACCGTGAACGAGACCATCCGCTCCAGCATCGTCTCTCCGGCGAACGCAGCGACAGTCCACGCGGCGAATCCCGCCGCCATCGCAACCGCGAACCAGCCTCGCCCCCGCCGTCGGCGCCGCAAGCGCCGCCAAAGAAGCCCTCCCAGCACCGATAGCGCAAGCACTCCCCACGTGACGCTGGCGGAGTTCAGCAGCGCGTCGTGCGGCGAGCGCAGGGGCAGCGAGAGGAGCGCCGCCGCCGAGCCTGCAAGCAGGGCTCCCGCCATGGGAGAATCCTTTGCATCGCGGGTGCTGTTCGTCACGAGTGGGCTTCTAACTACAGGAACTGCCGTATGGCCTGGGCGAAAAAGAACGGATCCGGAATGAGCGAAGAATGGAGCCACCGAACGGATTCGAACCGTTGACCTGCTGTTTACGAAACAGCTGCTCTGCCACTGAGCTACGGTGGCCCAAAGCGTAAGCGCTTCACCATTCTACAACCCTTCCCCGCTAGCCGGGGAGACTCCGCCGGTTCACCAGGGGGTCTGGGCGTAAGCGGCAGCTGCGCGGCCAGCCAGGCGACCGCCGAATCTTGCCCGTCAGTGCTAACATTGATCTACACCAACTCGAAACCGAAGGAGGTGGGCGATGGCGTATGACCTGCTTATCAAGGGAGGACTCCTTGTCGACGGCGCAGGCGCACCTCCGCGTAAGGCCGACCTCGGCATCGTCAACGGCCGCATCGCAGGCATCGGCGACCTCGACGCGCCCGCAACGCGCGTCATCGACGCCTCCGGCCTCGTAGTCGCGCCGGGCTTCATCGATCACCACACCCACTTCGACGGGCAGGTGACGTTCGACCCCCTCTGCACGTTCTCCTGCTACAACGGCGTCACTACCGTCGTCAGCGGCAACTGCTCCCTCACGCTCGCTCCGGTTCGCCCCGGCGACGAACCAGCCCTCGCCGGCATGCTCGCCAAGGTCGAGGCTATCCCCTACGACGTGCTGATGAACGGCGTTACATGGGGCTGGACATCATTCGCCGACTACCTGGAATCACTCGACAACCGCCTGGGCATCAACTTCGGCGCGATGCTTGGCCACTCCGCGGCCCGCCGCTGGGTGATGGGCGACGACGCCCACGAACGGGAAGCCACCGGCGAGGAAGTCGAGTCCATCCGCGGCGTCGTCCGCGAGAGCCTCGAAGCCGGGGCCCTCGGCGTCTCGTTCGACCGCAACCCCCGCCACGTCGGGCTCGACGGCCGCCCGCTCCCCGCAAACGCTGCCGGCATCGACGAACTCTACGCTGTGGCGAGCACGCTCAAAGAGCTTGGCACTGGCGTCATCCAGGTGGGCGATCCCCTCGGTCAGGAGCTGAGCGACGAGATTTGCACCAAAATCTCCGAGTCCGCCGGCAGACCCGTCACCTACCTCTCCATCGTGCAGAGCATGCTGAAACCCGACGAGTGGCGCGCTCACCTCGCGCACCTCGACGATGTCGCCTCCCGCGGCGCGGCGCATATCTACCCCCAGATCAACCCGAGGCCGGGCCTTCGCTTCTTCCAGATGGACAGCGCCGAGTTCTTCAACCTGATGCCTTCCTGGAAGCAGATTATGAACAGCCCCGCCGAGGAGCGGATCGCTTCATTCAGCGACCATTCCATTCGCGCTCAGCTCGCCCGGGAGGTCGCCGAGAACCGCAACGCCACCGCCCTCGGCTTCTCCGGACGATGGGACCACGTCTTGGTCGTAAAGCCCACCCTCGAAAAGAACAGGCCCCTCGCCGGAAGAACTATCGCGGACATCGCGGCGGAACGCGGCGAAGAACCCCTCGACGCGTTCCTCGACCTCGCCATCGAAGAGCGGCTGAAGACCTGGTTCGCCCGCAACCAGCAGAACAACGACGACGAAGCCATGTCCGTCATCCTCAACGATCCGCACACGCTCATCGGCCTGTCCGACTCCGGAGCGCACGTCGTGCGCGAGGGAGGCTACGGCTACGCAGTGCACTTCCTGAGCTACTGGGTGCGCGATAAAGGCATAATGCCTCTCGAAGAGGGCGTCCGGCGACTCACCTCCGTTCCCGCCGACATCTTTGGCATACCGGGACGCGGGAGGCTCACCCCAGGGAGCAAGGCCGACGTCGTGGTGTTCGACTACGACAACCTCGGCCTCGACGATTCGGAAGAAGCCTACGACCTGCCCGGAGGCTCAATGCGGTTGAAGCAGGTGACGCACGGCATCCCCTATACCATAGTCAACGGCGAAGTGCTGATCGAAGACGGCGTCCATACAGGGGCCCTCCCCGGCCATGTAGTGCGGAACAGCTACTGCGAAGCCGCCGACGGCGAGCATAACGGGGCCGCGGTCTAGTTGTCCTGGGTCTGGATCGCGCTTGCCGGCGCGGCGGTGTCGGGCCTCGTCAGCATCTTCGACAAAACAGTCATCCACCGCTACGCCACCACGCCGCGCACGCTGCCGCTGCTCATCGGTTTCGCGCAGACCAGCGTGGGGCTCGTGGTGCTGGCCGCAGTCCGCGCGCCGGCGAACGCAACAGCCGAGCTCGTCTTCTGGGCGCTGGCCTCCGGCGCCCTGTTCGGGCTGGGCGCGCAGTTCTTCATGCACGTGCTCTACCGTCAGGAGGTCTCCCGCACCGTTCCCGTCATTCAGAGCGCGCCCATCTTTACCGCCATCTTCGCGTTCTTCTTCCTCGGCGAGCGCCTCGGGAGCGTCGAGTGGCTGGCGATACTGGCGGTCGTCGCCGGAGCAATTATCCTCTCGATGCGCGTGGGCTCGAGCTACCGCGGGCTCTTGCTGCACCGCGCGTTCCTTCTGCTGATGATCGCCAGCGCGTTGCAGGGCCTTGCTAACGTTCCCGGCAAGGCCGCCGTCGACGAGCTCCCTGTGCTCTTCACTCACGCTCTCCGGTCGATCTCGCTGGGAGGGGTGTTCCTGCTGTTCAACCTGAGGCCGGAACCCTGGCGCGACATCACCGGATTCGTCCGCGAACGCAGCCCGGCGCTCCGGTTCGTAGCCCTCAACGAACTCGTCATCGCAACGGCGGGACTGCTGCTGCTGCTCTGGGCGCTGTCGCTCGGCCCTGCTGCGCTGGTCACTGCGCTCAGCGGCACGCGCGCATTCTTCCTGGTCGTTTACAGCACCGCGATCGCGCTTGTGTGGAAGGGCGCCCTCGGCGAGGTGACCACGCGCAGCGCCATCGCGACCAAAGTAGTCTCGACTACCCTCATCGTCGGCGGCATCGCAACTATCGCCGCCTCCGGCAGGTAGGGCGTGACTTGGGCTATAGCGGCGCTCGCCGGAGCCGCGCTCACCGCGTTCATCACCATCATCGACAAGAGAATCATCACCGGTTACGCGCGAACGCCGCAGACTCAACCGCTCGCCATCGCCCTCTCCATGCCTTTCGTGGGCGCCGCCTTCCTCGTATTCGCAGGAGTCCCGCAGACCGTCGACGCCGAGTCCGTGGGGTGGGCGCTCATCTCGGGCGCGTTCTACGGACTGGGCACGCAGCTGCTGCTGACCGTGCTCTACACGCAAGAAGCCTCCCGCGCCGCGCCAGTCTTCCAGACCTACCCCATCTTCACCGCGCTCATGGCGTCCATCTTCCTGGGCGAACGCCTCGACGCCGTCGCGTGGGCGGCAATCTTCGCAGTCGTCGCAGGAGCAGGACTCCTCTCCGTCAGGATTGGCTCAGCCTCCGGACAACCCCTGCCCGGACGAGCGCTCCTGCTCCTTATCCTCGGCAGCGCAATCGAAGGCAGCTCTCACGTATTCGGCAAGACCGCCGTTGACGAGCTGCCCGTGTTCACAACCCACGGACTGCGCATGCTCGCCCTCGGCAGCGTTCTGCTCGCATTCAACCTGCGCCGCCGTCCGCTTGCCGATCTCGGGCTGTTCGTCCGCCGACGCAGCCCCGCGCTCGCCTACATGGCGCTCAATCAGTTCATCGTCGCGAACCTCGGCCTGCTCATGCTGGTCTGGGCGCTATCGCTCGGCCCTGCCGCGCTGGTCTCTGCGCTCACCAGCCTGCGGACGTTCTTCCTCGTGGCGTTCAGCATCGCAATCTCGCTCATCTGGCGCGGATCTCTTGGCGAGCGCACAACTCCCCGCGCCGTCGCTGTTAAGCTCTGCGCATCCGCGCTCATCGTCGGCGGCGTCGCCGCAATCGCAACGCAGGGCTAGACCACATGCCAAACTCCATGCCCGGCCAGCCTGCGCCCCGCCGCCTGCGACTCTACCCCGAATTTCGCGGATGGTGGATCGTCGGCGTCTCCTTCCTTTCACTCTTCACCCACGGAGCAGCCACCAGCTACCTCTTCGGCTTGCTCGTGGCGCCAATGGAAGAGAGCCTCCAGTGGAGCCGCACAACCCTCGTCGGCGCGCTGACCCTCGCAACCTTCGTCTCCGCAGGACTCGGTCTCGTGCTCGGCCCGCTGTTCGACCGGCACGGCGTGCGATTGGGAATGACGCTCAGCGCGCTCCTCGGCGGCGTCTCCCTCGTGCTCCTCGCCTTCACGCGCACGCCATGGGAGTACTACGTGTTGCTCGGCATCGGCGTCGGCGCGGCGCGCACGGGACTCGAGAACATCGGCCCCCGCACCGCCATCGCCAACTGGTTCATCCGCCGCCGCGCCGCCGCGTTCGCATGGTCGAGCGGCGGACGCGCAGCCTTCGGCTTCACCATGGTTCCCCTGTTCGCTCTCCTGGTCGCTCACACCTCGTGGCGAGCCGGATGGGCTGTGCTCGGCGTCGTCGAGATCGTCGTCCTCGCCCCCCTCGTCTGGCTCATCGTCCGGCGCCGCCCCGAAGACTGCGGACTCCTCCCGGACGGCGACCCCTCCCCGCCCGCCCCCTCGTCGGCGGCAACCCCCGCCGCGCGCAGACCAGGCCCTGCAGAGGAGAGCTGGACGCTTAGGGAGGCCGTCCGCACTCGCACGCTGTGGCTCATCGTCATCTCCCTTATCCTCACGGGCTTCCCGGCCACCGGCGTCATCGCCAATATGGTCCTCTACTTCATCGACGAGGGGCTCTCGCTCGATTTCGCCTCTGGCGCGTTCGCATTCTTCGGGCTGGGGGCAATGTTTGGCCGGCCCTTCTGGGGATATGTCGCCTCGCGGCTCGGCATCCACCTGTCCCTCGTCGCCTGGGGATTCAGCTACGCGCTCGTCCTCGCCCTCTATGCGCTGGCAAGCTCCCCGGCAACCCTGTTTATGAGCGCCTGGCCTGTCGGACTCGTCATCGGCGGGGCGCAGCAGCTGCAGTCGCAGGTGTGGCCCGACTACTTTGGCCGCCGCCACGTGGGCAGCATCACCGGCTTCACCACACTGCTCGTGACCCCGGCGATGGCGCTCGGCCCCCTGGCCGCAGCAGCAGCATTCGTTCAAATGGGAAGCTACGCGCCGGTGCTCAGCATCTACGCCGCGGGAGCCTTCATATCCGGCTTCTTCTTCCTGCTCGCCAAGCGTCCCGCAAAGCCTACGGGCGCGGCGTCCGGGCCCGGCGGGCCAGGTACGCCAGCGCAGCCGGAATAGCCACAACCGCCGCGCCGATGGCGACCGCCATCACGACCGGCCCCAACCCCACTATCGAGTCCAGCGCGTGTACGAGCCACGTAATCAGCTCGGGGTCGGTCGGCTCCGAATGGTGCGCCAGAACGCTCGAGCGCACGCCTCAAACCTCCACGGCGCGCACTGGCTGAAACCGCGCTGAAAGCTCCCGCTCGCGCAGCATCCAGGCCAGGATGGAAGCCGCCAGCAGCATCGCCGCAGACACGAGCCACACCGAATCGTACGAGCCCAGCAGGTCGTAGACGAAGCCCGTCGCGGCGATCGCCGCCGCGCCCGCCAGCATATGCACCATAGTCAGCATCCCTGTTATGGCGCCTGCATTCCGCACCCCGTAGATCTCAGTAGCCAGCGCGCTCGTCGGCGGCACCGTCGCCAGCCATGAACTGCCCGCCACTACTGCGAACATCCACAGCCCCGTAGAGGTCGGCAGCAGCAGCAGCGCAAGGAAGCCAACTCCGCGCACCGCGTAGATGACCGCAAGCGCGTTCTTCCGCAGAAACTTGTCCGAGAACACCCCAACGCACAGCACGCCGAGCATATTCATAAAGCTGAGCAGCCCGAACGCCAGCGCGGCAGTCGTCTCCGGAATGCCCTCCACCTTGGCGAACTTCACAAAATGCGCCGAGATTATCGCCGTGGTGACTCCGCACACCACATAGGTGAGCGTAAGCTGCCACATCGGCGCCGAGCGGTACGCCTGACGCCACCTTTCGACCGCCAACGGGCCGTCGGCCAGACGCATTCGGCCTGCGCCGCCCTGCTGGTCGCTCACGCCGCCGTCAGGCTGCGCCCCCACATCCCCCGGACGGTTCCGCACGACCATCAGCACGAGCGGCAACGCCAGCAGCAGCATAAATCCCGCCATCAAGCCCATCGCCACGCGCCAGTTCGTTAGCGCCGTAACGTAGGCTGCAAGCGGTATCAGCAGCATCGCTCCCGCCGACCCGCCCGACGTCAGCACGCTCAGCGCCCTGCCGCGCTTGCGCACGAACCAGCGCGATATCAGCGGCGTAACCGGCGTGAACTGCGCCCCCGCAAGCGCAAAGGACGCAAGCACGACGTAGAAGAACGCGAGCACCCACACACTCGGCGCCAGCGCAATCGCCAGCGCGCTCGCCCCTAGCGTCAAGACGCTCAGCGCCATCACCACGCGCGGGCCGTGCCTGTCTGCAAGCGCGCCCACTACCGGCTGCGCAACGCCGTTCACCACCCACCCCGCCGAGGCGACCAGCGAGAAGAAGAGCGTCGACTGCCCGAAATACCCCTCCCACGCCGGCAGAAACAGCCCGTAGCTCTGCCGGAACCCCGCAGAGACGAACACCATAAAGAACACCGCGCCCACTACGTACCATCCGTAGAAGACGCCTTGGCCGCTTGTAGAAGGAGTCGTCGAAGGAGACGCCAACGCCGCTAAGACCTCGCTGCATACGAGCTTGGCGGGATTATACGCTCGCGCCGCCCCCTCGCCCGCGCGGTGTACAATCCGTGCGTAACGATTCAGCGTTCATGAGGAGGCTCAGGGGAGCGCATGCGCTCCCGATTTCCGCAACTCCTTGCGTGAGTGGGCGCTCGCGCGCCGGCTCGTCCGCTCTGAACAGTTACAATCCCGACGCCCAAGGCCCGGCAGCGCCCCAAACGCAGAGCCCGAACATAGCGCATACAGGAGGGTTGCAATGCTCAGTCAGCGCGAAAACGAACGCCTTACCCAGGTCGGCCCCGGAACACCTATGGGCGAGCTGATGCGCCGTTACTGGCAGCCCGTCGCCGCGACGGCCGAACTCGACGACAAGCCCACCAAGGCCGTTCGCATTCTTGGCGAAGACCTCGTCCTCTACAAGGACAAGTCCGGAACGTACGGGCTCATCGACCGCTTCTGCCCCCACCGCCGCGTCGACCTCTCCTACGGCATCCCCGAGGAGAACGGCCTCCGCTGTATGTACCACGGCTGGATGATGGACGAGACCGGCCAGTGCATCGAGCAGCCCTTCGAGGAGACCGTCCACCCCGACGGACGTTTCAAGGAGAAAGTCAAGATCGCCGGCTACCCCGTGCAGGAGCTCCGGGGCCTGCTCTTCGCATACCTCGGTCCGCAGCCCGCGCCCTTCCTCCCCCAGTGGGATCCGTTCCAGTGGGACGACGCCGTCCACGACGTCGGCATAACCATCCTCGACTGCAACTGGCTGCAGTGCATGGAGAACTCCCTCGACCCCGTCCACGTCGAGTGGCTGCACCGGTTCTACACCAACTACCAGCAAGCCATCTCCACCGACCTGCTCGCCACGATGCCCCCGCGCATCCCTCACCAGGAGATCGGCTTTGACGTGTTCGAGCACGGCATCATCAAGCGCCGGGTGCTCGAGGGCTACACCCGGGAAGCCGACGACTGGAAAGTCGGCCACCCTGTGCTGTTCCCGCAGATACTGTACGTCGGCGGGTTCCAGTCCAAGACGCTCCAGTACCGCGTCCCCATCGACGATGAGCACACGCTGCACTTCATCTACTACTCCTGGCGCGTCGCTCCCGGGCAGCCCGTGCCCAAGCAAGACCGCATCCCCTATAAGTACGTCCCCTGCAAGGACGAGTTCGGCAGGTTCGACACGACGTATACAGTCGACCAGGACAAGATGGCCTGGGAGACGCAAGGCCCCGTCGCCAAGCGCTACCTTGAGCGGCTCGGGAAGTCCGACGTGGGAATCATCCTCTACCGCAAGCTGCTCAACGAACAGGCCCAAGTCGTGGAGGACGGCGGCGACCCCATGAACGTATTCCGCTCCCAGGAGGCCGCCGCAACCATCAACATCCCCACCGAGCACATGGCGTTGGGACGCGACCGCGTGCCGCGCATCAAGTTCATCCCGCTAGAGGCAGGCGTCAGCGGCGCAGAAGCCGACATCGAGTACGCCGTCGAGTCGTGGTACGTCAACGAGAAGGCTGAGGCTGGGAGCTAAACCAGACAGAGCCCCGACAAGCGGCCACGGCGCAGAGAGAACCGCAGAGCGAACAGAGAGAGGACGGGGGGCGCCCCGTCCTCTCTCTGTGTCCGGCTTATCCTGCCTTCACCCGCAAGAGTCGTCGCGCCATCGCCCAGCGCAACCGCCGCCATGACTCCTCGGACTCGCGCACCAGCGGCAGCGGAACCGGACCCGGACGGTAGCGGCGCAGCTCGTACGCCTCGGCTATCGACGCGATCTCTCTCTCTTGCTCCGGCAGCTCCGCCGCAAGGAGCGCGGCGTACTCGGCAGCAGTCTGCTCGGCGCGCGGCGGCATCCCCAGCATCGAGCCCAGCCTCGACATCTTCGCGAACAGCTCCTCGGCGCGAGAGAGCCGCCCCAGCCTCCACCACCACTGCCGGAGGAAGACCCCAAACCCTACGACCAGCGCGACGGCGAGCGCCGACCCCAGCATCGGCAGCCACTGCCCCGACTGCTGGTCGGTCTCGGGAAAGAAGAAATCCTCCTCCTCTTCATCTTCCAGTATCTCGCCTAGCTCGCCAATATCGACGTCCTCCGAGAGGATAAGCGGCGCGCCCGTTCCCCCCTCGAACTCGATTGCGTTCGGCGGCGTCGGCTCGAACGGTATCCACCCATAGCCGGGGAAGTACGCCTCGACCCAGCTGTGGTAGTGAAGCTCCAGCACGTTGTACGAGCCGCGCGCCTGGTCGTAGCGGCCCGGCGCGTAGCCGAGGACGTACCGCGAGGGCACGCCCGCGGCGCGCAACAGCACCGCCATGGCCGACGCGTAGTAGTCGCAGTACCCCTCCCGCGTCTCGAACAGGAAGTGGTCAACCCCATCGGCGTCTTCCGGCGGAGCGTCGATGTTCAGGTTGTACGAGTAGCGAATGACGTAGTTGCGAATGGCCGCCGCTCTGGCGTAGTCATCCTCAGCCTCAGCCGTCAGTGTCTCCGCAAGGTCGCGCACCCGTTGCGGCAGCGTAGAGGGCAGCTGCAGGTAAGTCTCGCGCACCCACTCCGGATAGTCGCCGTCGGCGAGCCGGAGCTGCGCCGGCAGCGCAGTGCTCTCCAGGCCGGTGCTCCTGTAGCTGAGGTTGACGCGCGTGGGAAAGTACTCGCGGCCCTCCGAAAACAGCACTTGCAGCACGTCGGATGGCGCCTCGGGGCTAATGATCGCCTCGGCAGGTTCGTCGAAAGCCGCCGGCAGCCCGCCCGTAAACAGCGTATCCGTCGCCGCAGTAACCTTGAACTCGTGCGTCGCCGCGACGAGCGCGCCCGGGATGATGTCCGGCGCATCCGGCACGGAGTCGAAATCCTCTATCTCGGATTCGACGGTGTCCCAACCTTCCCCCGTGTAAGTCGTGTAAACGCGGGCGCGCCAGTAAGTCCCCGGCCCGCCTGTAACCTGAAACAGCAGCGTGTCGGTAAGGTTCGGATTCCCGCTGAAGGAGGTCTGTTCGTCGAACGCAATCGTGCGGTACGAGCCGCGCGCCGGAAGTCCCAGGAAGAGGCGGTTGAAATGCCGCCTTATCTCGGCGTTCGCCCCGTCGGCGCTCCTTGCGACGCCCTCGAGCGGCGCCAGCGACGGCGATGGCAGAATCGCCGCAAGCAACGTGACCGCCAACCCGAACGCCAGCACTATGCCCGACTGCGCCAGTACGGTCTGCGGGTCGAAGCTCGTGTTGCGCATCAGCCAGATGCGCATCCGGCGCACCGTATTCAGGTGAATGACAAGCAGGACGCTCGCCGCCATAAACGCCCCGAGCCATATGCCCCAGCCTCCGCCGATATTCCCCAGCGCAAGCGCCATCACGACGCCGCCGAGAACGACCGTAAGCCAGCCGTGCGACCGGCTCAGCGCAAGCCAGACGCCCAGGTAGCTCAGCGTCCACATCACCAGCGTCAGGAACATCGCGAACTCGATAGTCCCGCTCCGCGTCTCGTCGGTGGGGACTGCGGCAAGCCACGACGCCACGTCCTCGACCATCTCGACGACCCTGTCTACGGGCGAAGCCCCTGCGGCGACAACCGATCCCGCGGCTATGGTGAGAACCAGCCCTCCCGCTGCGGCGGCGGCATGCGCCCGCAACGGCCTCCACCTAAGCTGATGGAGCGCGAATCCCGCCGCCCCGCCCAAAAGAGCAACCAGCACAAGCGGGATCATGCCTCCAACCCAGTTCGCTCGCTGAAGCGGCCACGCGACCGACAGAGCGACCAGCGCTGCAAGCGTGAGCGTCAGCCCGCGCCCGCCAATGTACTGCTCCCAGACCGACGTCGCCCGAGCTCTGCCTGCAAGCGTCGTCATAGCGCCGACCCAGGCTCAGACGGCGTCAAGGCGCCATGCCCCAGCGCTCGGTAGTCCAACTGTTTCTCTATCTCGTCCCCCATGCGAACAACGTAGGACGAAAGGTCAGTTCCCGGCAGCTGGTACTGATCGCCCCGCGCCGGAGGCCGTCCCGCGAAGCTTCCCGCGTCGAGCAGCACCGGCACGACTGCAGCTCCCGCCGTCTGCAGCGACCGTGCGGCAGCCCCCGCGGGCGCCGCCGACGCCGGCGTGATAAGCACCACGCTCGCTCCCGCCGCCAGCTCTTGCCGCGTCGCCGCAGCAGCGTCGGAGATAGTCCCCGCGCGCCCCGGCTCAACGACCGCGAGGGTCTGCAGAATGCGCCCCAGCTGATGAAACCCGGAAGCCGGCCTGATGACCACTTGCTCCCGCCCCACAACCACCGCCCCAACCGTTCGGCCCGTGTCGAGGAAGCGCCGGGCTATCGAGGCGGCGATAGTTACCCCATACTCCACCGTGCTCTCCGGCCCATTGCCTTCCTGCACGCTCTCATCGAGGTCGAGCACCACCCACACGGCGTCCGCCGGCCCCGACGGCTCACGCTCGAACTCCTTCACCATCAACCGGCCTGCGTGGGCGGTAGCCAGCCAGTGGATGCGGCTCATAGCGTCGCCCGAGCCGTACTCCCGCACCCCGAAAGCAATGGGGCTCGGCGTGAACGTGCGCCCGAGCGCGAGGCCCTCCGTCCACCCCCGGCCAGACGGCACATAGAACCCCGGAAGCTCTACGACCGCCGGATAGATGAGCGCCGACTGCGGGTGGCCCAGGCGCATCGTTCTGCCGAACAGCCCGAAGGGGTCGCGGCTCGTAATCTCCAGCTCCCCGAAGTGGTAGACGCCCCGGCGCTCAACGTGCTTCTCCGTCGTCCACGTCGCCGTCCCGAACGACCACAGCGTGGCGATTCGCCCCACGCGGCCAAACGGGCGCGTATCGTGCTGTACCTCCAGCAGGAGCTTCGGCCACCAGTGCGCATTGCGCAGCGTAATGCGCTCCTCCAGAGTGTCGCCAACCTGCAAGATCGGCGTAAGGCGCCGGACGCCCCCCTCGATGCGCCGCGTCGCAAGCACGCTCGCCAGATACCCCAGCGCCGGCGCCGCCAACAGACCCAGCAGCAGCCGGTAGAACAGCTCCGAGCCCGTCATCAGGGCAAGCGCCAGCAGCAAAGCTCCCAGCCCTGCCAGCAGCGCCCTTCCTCTCACTACGCTCGTCCTCGCTTTGCCCCTGCGCCGGCAGGTCAGACTATGGGCGAGGCGCCGGGCACCGGCGTCTGCTCGAGCACTTCCGCGATGGCGTCCGCCGCCGTCGCGCCCTGAATCCGGGCCGCCGAGCTCAGAATGACCCTGTGCCCCAACGCCGGACGCGCAAGCGCTTTCACATCGTCCGGTATCGCGTAGTCGCGGCCGTCGGCGACTGCCCGCGCCTGCGCAAGCCGGTATATCGCCAGCGACCCGCGCGGCGACGCCCCAAGGTACAGGTTCGGATGATCCCGCGTGCCCGCGCAGACCGACACAATGTATTCGCGCACGTCCTCCGAAACGTGCACGCCCTTCACGGCCTCCTGCAGGCCGGCTATCTCTTCCTGGTCGACTACCTCTCCGATCTCGTCAATCGGGTGCCGGTAGCGCTGCGCTTCCAACACCATCATCTCATCCGCCTTCTCCGGATAGCCGAGGCGCAGCCGCACCAAGAACCGGTCCAATTCCGTCTCAGGCAGAGGGAATGTCCCCTCGTACTCAATGGGGTTCTGCGTCGCCATCACCAGGAATGGCGACGGCATCGGGTGAGGGACGCCGTCCACGGTCACCTGCCGCTCCTCCATCGCCTCGAGCAACGCAGCCTGGGTCTTCGGCGACGCCCGGTTGATCTCGTCCGCCAACACCACCTGCGCGGAGATCGGGCCTTCCCGGTACTCGAACTCCCCATTCCGCTGGTTGTATATCGACACTCCCGTTATATCCGCCGGGAGCAGGTCGGGCGTGAACTGGATGCGCCGGAACTTGCCTCCAATCGACTTGGCGACGCTCCGCGCAAGCATCGTCTTGCCGACTCCCGGCACATCCTCAATGAGCAAGTGTCCCTGGCACATCAGCGCCATCACCGCAAGCTGCCCCTCGGAGCCCTTGCCCAGTATCACCTTGCCCACGTTCGCGAGCAGACGGTCGGCAATCTCCTTGGCCTCGGTAATGCTCGGCGTTCTCTTGACAGTGGCCAAAGCCCCTCCTCAGTCGGCGCCGCCCCAGCGGCTTCAATCGTCCTGCCAGCCTTCGTTCACTCGTAATCTTACTTCTCGCGCAAGGGCCGGCGCGCCGCCCGCGGGTCTGCGCGCAAGCGGCGCCGGCGCATAGTCCGGCCATAGTAGGAACGGCGCGAGCGGCCGTCAAACCACCGTTTGACCTTCCAGCGCCGCTCCCGCTATCCTAGTTGCCGTAGACAATTGCAGCTTCTGCAAGAATTCTCCAGTTTTCACTTCGCGATGGACGCTAACCCCGAGACTGCCGCCCAACAACAATGGCTCACTATGGGCCTTGCCCGCGCGCTCCTCGGCATCAATGAGGCCACGCTCCGCCACTGGGCGGACAATGGCCTCGTGCGCGCCTTCAGAACCCCCGGCGGGCACCGGCGCCTTGCCGCAGCCGACATCCAGGCCCTCATCAACAGCGCCTCCAAGCCTGAGGAGGCCCTGCGCCTCTCCAACGACCATTCCGTGCTCCCGCGTATTCGGCGGCGCGTCAACACCGCCAAGCCCCGCCAACCCGCCTGGATGGCGAAATTCAGCGCGCAGGCGCACGATGAACTGCGCGAGCTCGGGCAAACCCTCCTCGACCTCTGCGCCGCCTACGTCGACCAGCCCGACAGGCGCGCCCTCGCCGACGCAGTAAGCCTCGGACGCCGCTACGGCGACGCCGCCGCCAGCGCCGGACTCCCGCTGCAGGACGTTCTGGAGGCGTTCGTCTTCTTCCGCGCCGCCACTGTCCGCGCGATGCGGCCTGCGCTCGTCCGCCGCGAACGGACTCCGGAAGAGCTGTTCAGCGCAATGGAACACGTAGGGCGCCTCATCGACAGCGTCCTTATCGGCCTCGCAAACGCATACCAGAGAGAACTGCCATGACTTCCACCACTGCCGCCAGCGCCGAACCCGACCTCCTCGACCGCCAAATCCTCAACATCGTGCAGTCACGGTTCCCTCTGGATGCCCGCCCCTACGCGCGGATCGCCGACGAGGCCGGCACGACCGAGGACGACGTGATTGAGCGCATCATCCGCCTCAAAAACTCCAACGTCATCCGGCAGATCAGCGCCATATTCGACACCCGGCGCCTCGGCTACAAGACCACCCTCGTCGCGTTCCGCTGTCCCGCGGAAACGCTCGACAAGGCGGCGCAGCGCGTCAACCGCCATCCCGGCGTGAGCCACAACTACGAGCGCAACGGCTACTTCAACCTCTGGTTCACCATCGCCGTGCCCCCCAACGAGGACATCGAAACCGTCGTCAACGCTATGGCGGAAGACACGGGCGCCCTCTCAGCCCGGCTCATGCCCACCATCCGCTTCTTCAAAATTGGCGTGAACTTCGACATGGTCAAGGAAGAGGGCGCCGCCTACGAGTACTTCTCTCCCGATGGTTATGGCCGCAGCGGCTCAGCCGTGCAGAAGAAGCCCGAACTCAACGACGCCTGGAACCGCGCTGAGCCGCTCTCCGACCGCGACATCGACTTCATCCGCAACCTGCAGGAAGACCTCCCCGCAACGCCCGAGCCGTTCAACGAAATGGCGGCCCGTCTCGGCGTGAGCGTAGCCGGAATCTTTGACTGGTGCGAACAAGCCGTCGAGCGGCAGATTATGCGGCGCTTCAGCGCCGTGCTCCACCACCGAAGGGCCGGCTTCCGCGCCAACGCCATGGCCGTGTGGAATGTGCCGGAAGAGCGCGCCATCGAGATAGGCCTCAAAATGGCCGAGAGCCCTTGGGTCTCCCACTGCTACCAGCGCCCCACCTTCTCCGACTGGAAGTACACCCACTTCACGATGATTCACGCCACCAACGAGCATACTTGCGAGGAAGTCGCCGCCGGAATTTCGAACTACACAGGCATCGACGACTACGTGCTCCTTTACAGCACGCGCGAGTACAAGAAGACCCGCGTTCGCTATTTCGTCGAAGACGAGTACGACCAGTCGTGAGCCGGTACTACCCCGCTTTCCTCGACCTCGCAGGCCGCCGCTCCGTCGTCATCGGCGCCGGACCAATCGCTGAACGCAAGGTGGAGCAACTCCTCGCCGCCGGCGCCGACGTCATGGTGGTCAGCCCTGACGCTACGCCGACAATCGAAAGGCTCGCCGACGCGGGAAGCGTGCGCTGGATCCCCCGGAACTACGCGCCGGGCGACCTCGCAGGCGCCTGGATCGCCATCGCCGCCACCGACGACCATTCGGTCAACTCAGCCATCCATCAAGAGGCCGACCGCGAAGGCGCGCTTCTCAACGTCGTCGATAAGGCCGACTTGTGCGGCTTCATCGCTCCATCGGTCGTCGAGCGCGGCCCCGTGACCATCGCGATCTCCACTGCCGGGACGAGTCCGGCGCTCGCTCGCAAGCTCCGCGAACTTATCGGCGGCGACCAAAACCCCGCCCACTACGACCACGATCCGTTCTGCCGCTGCCTCGAATGGGCCGACGCCGCCGCCGTGCTGAGCGAAGTGCGCGCCGAACTCAAAGCCGACCAGCGGCAGGCGTCGCCCGAAGCGTGGCAGGCAGCTATGGACGCCTTCCTCCTCGATCTCGTCCTCGCCGGCAAGCGCGATGCGGCAAAGCAGCGCCTCCGCGCCGCGCTGACCTCCTCAGACACGGACTCCTGATGCGCATCTTCCTCGCCGGCCTCAGCCACCACACCGCGCCCCTCGAAACGCGTGAGGCGCTCGCCCTCTCGCAAGAGGAGCTCCCCGCCGCCCTCGAAGTCCTCGGCGGGCGCATGGAGCATGGCGTTATCGTCTCCACCTGCAACCGCACCGAGGTGTACACCGTCGCCCGCGACGCCCAGCACGCCGGCGACAGCCTCGATCGGTTCTTCAGCGCCCAGTTCGGCGTCGACCCCGGCAATCTCCGCAACTTCCTCTATTCCCTCGAACAAGACGACGCTGTCAGCCACCTCTTCCGCGTCGCCTCGGGGCTGGACTCCCAGATACTCGGCGAATCCGAGATACTCGGACAGGTGCGCGACGCTTTCAGCGCCGCCACACGGCAAGGCGTCGCGGGCGGCGTCCTCGCGCGCCTCTTCCACGGCGCCATCCGCACCGGCAAGCGCGCCCGCGCCGAGACCGCTATCGGACGCAACGCGCTCTCCATCAGCAGGGCCTGCGTCCAGCTTGCCAAGCGCGCCGCGGGGCCGCTCGACCAGCAGCGCGCGCTGGTGCTCGGCGTTGGCGAGGCCTCCAGGCTCGCCGGCGTCGCCCTACGCGACGCCGGCGCAACCGACATCACCGTCGCCAACCGCACGCCCGCCAACGCCGTTCCGCTCGCGCTCGAACTCGGAGCGGAGCTCCAGGGGCTCGACGACCTGACCAGCCTGCTCGCCAACGCGGACGTCGTAGTCACCGCCACCGCAGCCCCCGATTACATCCTCTCCCGCGCTCTCATCCAGAACGCGCTCGAGCGCCGGAGCGGCGGGCCGCTTGTGATTTTGGACATCGCCGTGCCCCGCGACGTCGACCCTGCGGCAGCCTTCCTCCCGGGCGTGCTTATCTACACCCTCGACGACCTCGCAGCCGTCGCCGAAGCCAACCGCCGCGAACGAGAGGCCGAGGCCCGGCGCGTCGAAGAAATTGTCGCCGAGGAGGTCGAGCGCTTTCGCGCATGGTGGGACGCCCGCACTGTTGTTCCCACTATCGCCGCCATCCGCCGACAGGCGGAGCAGACGCGATCCGGAGAAGTCGCCCGCGCCATCGAACAGATGGACCTGGCCCCCGAGGAGATCCGGCGCATCGAATCCATGACCCGCTCGCTCGTCAAGAAGCTGCTCCACCACCCCACCCTCGAACTCCGCGCGCGGAACGACGAGTCGCTCACCCTCTCGGCGCGGCGCCTCTTCGGAATCGACGAGTAGCGCCCGGAGAGACGCAGTGCGGGCGGCCATCACTCTCGGAACCAGGGGAAGCAAACTCGCCCTCGTTCAGGCGCGCGCCGTCGCCGCCGCCCTGAACGCCGCCGACCCTGACCTCAGCATCCGTATCGAGACAATTAGCTCCGCCGGCGACGCCCACCCGGACGCTCCTATCCCCTCGCTCGGCGTCGGCGCCTTTACATCCGCGCTCGAGCGCGCCCTGCTAGACCGCCGCATCGACATTGCAGTCCACAGCTTGAAGGACTTGCCTATCGAGCAGCCTCCCGGACTCATCGCCGCGCCGGCGCTCCGGCGTGAAGACCCGCGCGACGTGCTCATCAACCGTTGGGGAATGACGCTTCTCGACCTCCCTTCCGGAGCCCGGATCGGCGCCGGCAGCCCTCGCCGCGCCGCCCAGATCGCCTACGGCCGACGCGATATTACTCTGCTGGCCATCCGCGGGAACGTCGAAACGCGCATCGCCAAGTCCAAAGGCCCCGATTACGACGGCGTCGTCCTCGCCGCTGCGGGCGTCCGCCGGCTCGGTCTCGCCGAACACGTCGCCGAGACCCTCTCGCCTCACGTCTGCACGCCCGCTCCCGGGCAAGCAGCCCTCGCCGCCGAAGTGCGCGCCGACGACAGCGAACTTCTCGCGCTCGTGCGCTCTATTGCGCATCCGCCCACAGCCGCCGCCGTAGCGGCAGAGCGCGCGCTGCTCGAGGCGGCGGGCTCCGGCTGCGGCGTGCCGATCGGCGCCTTTGCCGAAGTCGACGACGCCGGCATGCGCCTTTTCGCCACGGCCACCCGTCTCGACGGCTCCATTAGCTACCGCGTCGAAGTGACCGGCGACGCCGGAGAGCCCGAGATGCTCGGCAAGACCGCCTACCTCGAACTCGCCGCGCAGGGCGCCGGCGAGCTGTTCGGAGAGCAACGCTGATGACCGGAACCGTTTATCTCGTCGGCGCCGGCCCCGGCGACCCCGGGCTCATCACCGCCAGGGGCGCCGACCTGCTCCGCCAGGCCGACGTCGTGGTGTACGACCGCCTCGTCTCGCACGATCTGCTGGCCCTGGCCAAGCGCGCGGAGCTCGTATACGTGGGCAAGGAGCCCACGACGCCCGGCAGCTTTCAGGAGCACATCAACGACACGCTTGCCGCTGCTGCGAAACAGGGAAAGACCGTAGTGCGGCTCAAGGGCGGCGACCCCTTCGTCTTTGGCCGCGGCGGCGAGGAAGCCATTGCGCTCGCCGAGGCCGGAGTCCCCTTTGCGGTTGTTCCCGGCGTGACCTCGGCCATCGCCGTGCCCGCCTACTCCGGCGTGCCTGTCACTCACCGGGGAATCGCCTCCGCGTTCACCGTCGTAACCGGCTCCGAAGACCCCTCCAAGCCCGACACGTCGCTCGACTGGCAGGCACTCGCCCGAACGCCGGGAACGCTCGTCGTACTTATGGGATGGCGGAGCTTGCCGGCCATCGTTGACGCTCTCCTCGCAGCCGGACGCTCTGCGGACACGCCGGTCGCCGCTACGCAGTGGGGCACGCTGCCGCGCCAGCAGACTATCGACGGCACGCTCGGCGATATCGTCGCAAAGGGCGAAGCAGCCGGCTTCACCGCGCCTGTCGTCACGGTTATCGGCGACGTGGCGGCCCTGCGCCCCGCTATCCGCGGGCGCGGCGCGGCGCCGCTCGCCGGCAAGCGCATCCTCGTGACGCGGGCGCGGGCCCAGGCGAGCGTCCTGAGCGCTCTGCTCGCCGAAAAGGGCGCTGAACCCATCGAGATGCCGGCTATCGAGATACGCCCGGTGGACGACCCGTCCCTGCTCGACTCCGCTCTTGCGGAGTTGCCCGCCGTCGATTGGGTCGTCTTCACGAGCACGAACGGCGTCGAGGCCGTTTTCGAGCGGCTCGCGGCAAACGGCAAGGACGCCCGCGCTTTCGCCGGCGCCCGCGTCGCAGCCATCGGCCCTGCGACGGCGGCGGCGCTCGAATCCCACGGCATCGCTCCCGACCTGACGCCCGGCGCCTACGTCACGTCGGCTATCGTCGACGCTTTTCGTACTCGCGGTATCGGCGGCGCCCGCATCCTCCTGCCGCGGGCCAACATTGCGCCCCGCGCCCTCGCCGACGGCCTACAGGAGCTCGGCGCCGAAATCTCCGAAGTCGTCGCTTACCACACCGTCACGCCGGCTGACTCGCCGGAGCGCGCAGGCGAGCTCTTCGCCTCTGGTACGATAGACGCCGTAACGTTCACCAGCTCCTCCACCGTGCGGAACCTCGCCGGCTTGCTCGGCGGCGACCCGGCGCCAATCAACGCTTGCAAGACCATCTCCATCGGGCCGGCGACATCAGCGACCGCGCGCGAACTCGGCGTGCGGGTGGATGTCGAAGCCGTCGAGCACACCATAAAGGGCGTCGTGGCTGCGGCGCTGGAGCTTATGGGAAATGAACGAGCTGCTCTCTAGTGAAACCTCCGCCGGCACCCGGTTCCCCGCCGCCCGACCACGACGGCTCCGCCGGACCGATGCGCTGCGCAGCATTGTCCGCGAAACGACGCTTGCCCCGAACGATTTCATCCTCCCGTTCTTTGTCGCGCACGGGCGCGATGTGCGCGTCCCCATCCAACCAATGCCCGGGCAGGCGCAGCTATCCGTCGATCACCTCGTGCGCGAGGCTGCCGAGGCCGAACAGCTGGGCGTCCGCGCGGTGCTGCTCTTCGGTCTCCCTGCAAGCAAGGATGCGCTCGGCGCAGGCGCCTACGCTGCAAACGGCGTCGTACAGGAGGCGGTCGCCGCTCTGAAACACGCCCTCCCCGGCCTCGTTGTCGTCACCGACGTCTGCCTCTGCGAGTACACCGACCACGGCCACTGCGGCGTGCTCCTGGACGACGGCGTCGTCGACAACGACGCGACGCTGGAACTGCTCGCCCGGACAGCCGTCTCCCACGCCGACGCCGGCGCCGACATCGTCGCCCCGTCCGCAATGATGGACGGACAGGTCGCAGCCATCCGCCAGGCGCTCGACTCCAACGGCGGCTCTCACGTGGGCGTTATGGCCTACGCCTCCAAGATGGCTTCCGCGTTCTACGGCCCGTTCCGCGTCGCCGCCGAGTCGTCGCCCAGGTCGGGCGACCGCAAGTCCTACCAGATGGACGGCGCCAACATCCGTGAGGCGATGCGCGAACTCGCCCACGACGCCGCAGAGGGCGCGGACATCCTGATGGTTAAGCCGGCGCTCGCCTACCTCGACGTCGTCGCGCGCGCCCGCGACGCGTTCGACCTGCCTATCGCCGCCTACAACGTCTCCGGCGAGTACGCCATGCTCAAGGCTGCCGCCGCGAACGGCTGGCTCGACGAGCAGTCCGCAATGATGGAGACGCTCGCCTCCATCAAGCGCGCCGGCGCCGACATCATCATCACGTACTTCGCCAAGGACGCCGCCCGCCTTATCGCCGCCGGACGACAGCTGTAGCCCGCGACCGCACTGGAGAACCTGATGACCACGAACTCCGCGCCCAACCCCAAACAGCTCGTCATCGAGAAGCTTGCCGGCCTCGGGGCTGCGGTGTTCGAACCCGTGGGAGGCAAGGCCGGCGTCGACCTTGCAGTGCGGGCGGGAGACGGCCAGTTCGTCGAAGCGATTATCCGGCAAGCCGTGTCGGCGGAGAGGCCGCGCGCATTCCTGATGCGGCGGTTTCGTCCGCGCCCCCACCTGTTCATCGTGGGAGTCGTGGACGCCGCCGACGGTCCGGAGGCGTGGCTGCTGCCCTCCAACGTGTTCGAGCGGTTCGCGCAGGGAGCGCCGGGCGAGCCTGAGTGGGTGCTTGACCTCGACGACGACGCCGGCGAGCCTCTCAGCGAACGCCTCGCCGTGTACCGGGAGCGCTGGGCGCTCGTAGCCGAGTACTCGAAGTTCCGCTCCACCCTGGGCGATCCTGTCGCCCTGCAAGTCCGCATCGCTATGGGATAAGCCGTGAGACTCGACCTTTCAGAACAACTCTTCGACCGTTCACAGAAGCTCATCCCCGGCGGGGTCAACAGCCCGGTGCGCTCGTTCGGGGCCGTCGGCGGAGTCCCGCCGTTCATCGCGCGCGGCAAGGGCGCGCGGGTGTGGGACGTCGACAGCAACGAGTACGTCGACTTCCTCGGTTCGTGGGGGCCGCTTGCGCTTGGGCATGCGCATCCGGCCATCGTCGAGGCGGTCGGCGGCGCCGCCGCCGCCGGCACGAGCTTCGGCGCCCCCACGGAGCGCGAACTGCAGCTCGCCGAACTCATAACCCGCGCGATGCCGTCCATCGAAATGCTGCGGCTCGTCAGCTCCGGCACGGAGGCGGCGATGAGCGCGCTGCGCATCGCCCGCGCCTACACTGGCCGCCCCAAGATCATCAAGTTCAACGGCAACTACCACGGCCACGCCGACGCCCTGCTCGTAAAGGCCGGCTCCGGCGCGGCGACCCACGGAGTCCCCACTAGCGCCGGCGTCCCTCCCTCCTACGCCGCCGAGACCCTCGTCGCCGAGTACAACGACCTCTCGTCCGTGGAGGCCCTCTTCGACGCCCACGTCAATCAGGTCGCCGCCGTCATCGTCGAGCCTGTCGCGGGCAATATGGGCGTCGCTGCGCCTGCCCCCGAATTCCTTGGCGGGCTGCGCAGGCTGTGCGACGCGAACGGCGCGCTCCTGATTTTCGACGAGGTCATCACCGGCTTCCGCGTCGCCTACGGGGGAGCGCAGGAGCGGTACAGGGTCGCCGCCGACCTCACCTGCCTTGGCAAGATCATTGGCGGCGGGCTGCCCGTCGGCGCCTACGGCGGCAAGTCCGAGGTTATGCGGATGGCTGCTCCGCTCGGGCCCGCCTACCAGGCCGGGACGCTCTCCGGCAACCCTCTGGCCGTCTCGGCAGGCGCCGCCTGCCTGACGGAGCTCAGCAAGCCAGGGACGTACGATACGCTCGAATCGCTCGGCGCCACGGTCGAGAGCGGACTTACGGAGGCGGCGCGCTCAGCCGGCGTTCCTCTCACGGTCAACCGGGTTGGCTCGATGCTCACCGCCTTCTTCACCGGCGGCCCCGTAACGACGTGGGAGGAGGCTGCAGCCGCCGACGCCGGCAGCTACGCGCGCTACTTCCACGGCCTGCTCGAGCGCGGAGTCTACGTTGCGCCGTCGCAGTTCGAGGCGGCGTTCGTCTCGCTCGCGCACACCCCGGACGATCTTGCATTCGCCGCAGAGCAGGCCCGGCTGGCGTTCGCATCGCTCTGAGCGCGTCGCACGACGCGATAGCGCAGTAGGGCGTCAGCGCTGGGCGTGCGAGTGGAAGATCGTTCGCTCCACCAGCCCCCTGGGTAGCGCGGGAGCCGGGAGAGAGTTCGCCGTCGCAGTAGCGCGCGCCTCTTGGCAGACGCTGCGGCATCGCCTAAGATTCGGGGCGCGGCGATAGGCCGCAGAAAGGGGATGATCCAGTAGTGTCAACATCATTACCTCGCACTGCTGCGTCACCCGCTGCTCGCCGCTAGGGACCGGCTGGTCGGTGCCGGTCGCCCCGCGGCGTCCCGTGGGACCGCAGTGGCGGGCCCTTCGGGAGGCGCAGCAGGGTGCGCCCCGCGAACGCGCGCTCCGGCGTTGCCGACGCGGGGAAATGGGACGGGCGCCTCGGCCCTTCATCGGGCCGGGGCGCCTTATTTTTGAAGCAGCGCTCTCTCCTCCCAGGCCGGCTACTCGCCTCAGCGCGAGGCGCACTCCCCGGCGCCCTTGGCCGTCTTGTAGACGCTGTTGCCGGAAGATAGCCATTGGTGCGCACTCCCCGGCGCCCTTGGCCGTCTTCTCCGTGCGAGGTCGTGCAGTGGTAGAATAGGCCGCACTCCCGTTCGAGGTTGCTATGTCTGTGAAGATAGGCTTGGCTGGGGCGTCGGTCATGGCCCGTGAGGGGCGCGACTCGTTTATGTCGTACGTCGACGCCGCCGAGGAGCTCGGCTGGGACTCGATCTGGTTCTCCGACCGGATTGTAGGGCCGGCGTGGCGTATGGACCCGCTCGCCGGCATGGCCCTCGTGGCGGGGCGCACGGAGAAGCTGAAGTTCGGGACGGGCGTGCTGATTATGTCGGTGCGGAGCCCGGTTGCGACGGCCCGCGAGGTCGCCACCATCGACCTTCTCTCGAACGGCAGGCTCGTTCTGGGCGTCGGCGTGGGGCAGGAGTCTCCCGCCGAGTACGAGGCGATGGGCGTTCGGAAGAAGGACCGGGGGAGGCGGCTCGACGAGGCTATCCGCGTAATGCGCCGGCTATGGACGGAGGACTCGGTCACCTACGAGAGCGAATTCCTGAAGCTGACCGACGCGACGATCGGGGTGCGCCCCAAGCAGGCGAACGTCCCTATCTGGATAGGAAGCCGCTCGGAGGCGGGGCTCCGGCGCACGGGCCGTCTCGGCGACGGCTGGCTGCCGACCCAGCTCACTCCGGAGGAGGTCGCCGCCGGCATCGTCCGTATCAAAGAGTACGCCGCCGAGGCGGGACGGACACTGGAGGACGACCATTTCGGCCTGCAGATAAGCTCCTACCTCGTCGAGAGCGGCAGCGTCCCCGATTACGTGGCGGAGCGCTACCTGTTGCGCCGCCGCGCGGACGTGGGCGTCGAGCGCATCAATCTGCTCGGCACGCAAGAGCAGATTATGGAGCGCCTCCGCGAGTACGTCGACGCCGGCGCCAGCAAGTTCGTTTTCAATCCCGCGTGCGGGGCGAACGAGATGCTCGAGCAGATGCGCCTCCAGGCCGAGGCCATCGTGCAGCCCGTTCACCGCAAACTCGCGCCGGTGGGCGCGTAACGCGCGGACCGCCGCTTATGAAAGTTGGCATCATCAACGTAACAGGGTATGCGGGCATCGAGCTCGCCCGCATCCTCCACCGGCATCCGGAGGCTGAGGTCGTCGGCGTGACCGGACGCAGCCAGGCGGGCGAGGAGCTTGGCGACGCGCTCCCCCATCTTGCGCGGCTGAATATGACTATCGAGCCGGATATCGCCGGCAGCGTCGATATCGTCTTCTCCGCGCTGCCGCAGGTCGCCTCCGCCGAGGCGTGCGTCCCGTTTGCGCGCAGCGGCGTGCGAGTAGTCGACATTTCGGCGGACTTTCGCCTGCGCGATCCGGCGGAGTACGCGGAGTGGTACGGCGCCGAGCATCCGGCGCCCGACCTGCTCGAGATGTCCGTCTACGGCCTGACCGAGCTCGACCGCGAAGGGGTGGCGGGAGCGCAGATTGTGGCTAACCCCGGCTGCTACCCCACCGCGGCGCTGCTCGCGCTCGCGCCTGTCGTGAGCGAGGGGCTTATCGCCGACCAGATCATCATCGACTGCAAGTCGGGCGTCTCCGGCGCAGGACGCGGGCTCAGCCTTACGACGCACTTCTCGGAGGTGAACGAGAACGTGTTCGCGTACTCCGTGGGGGGCCACCGGCACCTGCCGGAGATTACGCAGGAGCTGCGGCGTCTGCGGGCGGGATACGATCCGCGGGCGTTGTTTCAGCCGCACCTCATTCCGATGACGCGCGGCATTCTCGACACGGTGTACGCGGATTTCGCTCCGGGCGCGTTCGGCTCTCCCGAGCAGGCCGCCGCAGCTATCGCGGAGTTGTACGATAGCTACTACCGGAACGAGCCGTTCGTGAAGATTGTCCGCAAACCGCCCCAGACGAAGCAGACGTGGGGCAACAACGACTGCCTCATCCACCCGACGGTCGATCCGCGGACAGGCCGGTTAGTGGTCTTTTCCGCGCTGGACAATCTCGTGAAGGGCGCCGCCGGTCAGGCGGTGCAGAATATGAACCTGATGTTCGGGCTGCCGGAAGCCGCGGGACTCGAACAGCTTGCCATCTACCCATAGCGGCGAAGCCGCTTCGTCCGCGCAATGCGCCCCCATGGTCTAGCGGCCTAGGACGTCACCCTTTCAAGGTGAAGATCGCGGGTTCGAATCCCGCTGGGGGCGCCACCTGCGTCGGCCCCGCGCTACTCCCGGATGCTCTGGGCGAGGTAATGCTCCGGGCCAACCTGCCTGATGAGCTCAAGCTGAGTCTCGATCCAATCGATGTGCTCTTCCTCGTCCCGAAGCATCTCCTCAAGAATCTTTCGGGCGCCGAATTCTCCAACGCGCTCACAGTGGGCGATAGCCTCGCTGAGCGTCTCAAGCGCCTGACGCTCGGACTCCAGATCGAGCCGCAGGTTTTCTTCGACGGTCTCTCCTATCTTGATCTGGCCTAGGCGCTGCAAGTTGGGCAGACCTTCGAGGAAGAGGATGTGCCGAATCACTCTCTGAGCATCGCGCATCTCCCCCAAGCTCAGCTCCCGCAGCTTTTCGGCAGCGCTCTCGAACCCCCAGTTGCGCACTATCTCCGACTGCGCGAAGTACTGGTTGATCGCAGTGAGGTCATTCATCAGCACTGCGTTGAGCCTGTCCAACACCCCTTCTTTGGCCTGCATCTACATCTCCTTTTGGCTCCGTTCGGGAGCGGCGCGAGCCGAGTGCGTGGCCAAAGCATAGCACAGATTCGTCTGTACGGTCAGTCTGTACGATTGGAGGAAGAAAGTCTTGACATTTGGTCTGATACGGGTATGATGCTCTTGATGATTCGTCTATACATAGGAGATTCCTACGTATGTACATATGCATCTGCAACAGCGTCACCGAAAGCGACTTGGCCTCCCTGCTCGCCTCGCTCAACTTCGAAATGGAAGGCTTGGCTGAGCGCCTCGGATTCGACAGGCACGACTGCTGCGGCCACTGCGCGGAGCAAATCGACAACCTCGTGAACGCCGCGGCGCCCTTCGCCTCTGGACTCGTGTGAGCGGCGTAATGAAGCTCAGCCTTAGGGCCAGGAACGCTCCCGCCCCGGCGCTTGGGCCCTCCGTCAATGACGTCCCGGGCGCGCTCAACGCAGAGCCGTGCCCCCACACTAGGAAACGCACGGTGCGCTGGACGCGTTATCGCGTTCGATCGCTCGGCTTGTCGTTTGGGCGCTCCGTCTGCGCGGACTGTGGCGCGCTGATGCGACGCAAGTCCCTCAAACTCTAAGGGAGCCGCCTTTGGTCCAAGTCCACGTAGTCGACGTATTGAGCGCCGAGCAGGGGCGCGGAGAGCATGTGCGCTTCGCCTCTTCCTGTGGCGAATCCTTTGTCGTCCCGATACCCCTTGGACAAGCGGACGCTGTGCGGCAGGCTATGGGCAGACCGTCCAGTAGGCAAATGCTGGAGTCCTGGCTCTTTGCCGAGCTTTTCGACGGAACCCTGACAGAAGTGCTCATTGAAGAGCAAGCCGGTTGCCGCAGCTTCTACATGGTGATCTCGGGCCAAAGCTGTCTTAAGCGTTTCCCCGTCACTCCTATAGACGCCATCCTGACAGGTTTGAGGATGGGCGCGCCGTTCCTGATGACGAGGCTCCCCCGCCCCTTTGAGACTGCCCTGATTCGGTAAGTCTACCCACTCTGCAAGCCGGGAGGCGCAACCGCAGCGCTGCTGGCCCTCTACCGGTACGGGGCGCGCGATACGCTCATCGGCGCTATGCGATGCGATATTCAATGGCAAGCGCGTTCGCGCCGTATGAGCTGAACTACGCCGCCGCGCCTACTGGCAGGTCGATCTCGAATCCGGCGAGCATCTCGTCCAGGAACGCAGCGGTCTCCGCGTCGACGTCGACGAGCGGAAGGCGAAGGCTTCCTACTCCGAACCCCGCTCTGTTGAGGCAGTACTTGACGGGCATCGGGTTCGATACGCGGAAGAGGCCTGTGCTCATGGGCAGCTGACGCTCGTGCTCGGCGCGGGCGTTCTCGATATCGCCCGCCGCCGTCAGCTCGATAAGCCGCTTGATCTGGTTGCCTATCAGGTGCGACGCGACGCTGACGACGCCCCATCCTCCGAGGCGCACGACGTCGAACGTGTCGCTGTCGTTCCCGCTCCACACGCGAAAACCGTCCGGCGCTCCGTTGATGATGGCCTCTATCTGGGCGAGGTCGCCTGAGGCTTCCTTTATGCCAATGATGTTTTCGACGTCGCGGGCGAGGCGCAGCGTCGTTTCGGCAGTGAGGTTCACGATGGTGCGGCTAGGGACGTTGTAGAGCATGCAGGGCAGCGACGTGCTCTCGGCCACAGCCTTGAAGTGGCGGTAGAGGCCCTCCTGCGTGGGCTTATTGTAGTAAGGGACGACCAGCAGCTGCGCGTCGGCGCCAGCCTCTTCGGCCATCGCGGCGAGCTTGATCGTCTCTCCCGTGCCGTTCGTGCCGGAGCCGGCGATCACCGCGGCGGAGTCTCCCACGGCCTGCTTCACTTCGGTCCACAGGCGCAGGTTCTCCTCGTGAGCGAGCGACGGGTTCTCGCCCGTCGTGCCGGTTACGACGAGGCCGTCGCTGCCGGATGCGGTCAGGGCCCGCGCCAGCCGGCGCGCCTGTCCGTAGTCGACCTCCATCGCCGCGTCGAACGGCGTAACCATCGCCGTGATGAGTCGTCCTGGCTCGACCATGCTCCGCCTCCTGCGGGGGCGCCGCCATTGTAGCCCCCTGTCTCTTTGCGCGGGGTCTCTTGCGCGGGAGAGCGTCCGCTCCCTCGCGCCCTTCCGGGGCCGCCCTAGTCCTGGTTCCGACCCCGCCTGGACCACAGCCAGATGCCGAGGAACAACAGGATCGCCAACGACAGCGCAGCCGCGGCGCCCCACAATGCGCCGAAGTAAGCTGTCACGCCGCGTTCGACGAGGAGCAAGCCGAACAGTATCGAGGCGGCCCGCCCCACCGTGCCCGTAAGATCCCGCGAATCGTTCCTCATGACTGCGCCGGCAGCCGGAGCCAGGCGTTCCGGCGCACCACCTCCTCCGCTATCTGCACCGCATTCGTCGCCGCGCCCTTTCTCAGATTGTCGGAGACCAGCCAGAGCGCCAGCCCGTTCGGAAGCGCGGCGTCCTGCCGGATGCGTCCGACGAACACCTCGTCTCGCCCTGCGGCGTCGATGGGCATCGGGTAAACGTTCGCAGAGGGGTCGTCCGTCGCCACGATGCCGGGATACGAAGCGAGCAGCTCCCTGGCCTCCGAGGGGCTGAGCGGGCTCTCGAACTCGATGTGGACGGCCTCGCTGTGGCAAATCTGAACGGGAACGCGCACGCAGGTGGCGGCGACGGGCAGCTCCGGGTCGTGCAGGATCTTCCGCGTCTCGTTCAGCATCTTCACCTCCTCGGAGGTGTGGCCGTCCTCCCGAAACGAGCCGATGTGCGGCAGAAGGTTAAACGCGATGGGGTGCGGGTACTGCTCGCAGACCGCATCGCTCCCCGCCAGCGCGTCGCGCGACTGGCGGTCGAGTTCGGCCATCGCTGCGGCGCCGGTTCCGGACACCGACTGGTACGTGGCCGCGATCACGCGGCGAGGGCGGCTGCCCTGCCGCAGCGCGTCGAGCGTCATCGCGAGCGGCGTCGTCGAGCAGTTCGGTATCGCCAGAATTCCCCGGTGCGCGTCCACGTCGGCAGCGTTGATCTCCGGCACGACGAGCGGGACTTCCGGGTCCATCCGCCACACGCCGCTATCGTCGATGACGACGCAACCCTGCTCTCGGGCGACGACGGCCATCTCCCGGCTCACTGCGTCGTTCGCAGAGATGAACGCGATATCCGACTCGGCGAAGATTTCCGGCGTCGTAGCCTCCACCTCGATCTCGCTCCCCGCGAAAGCGAGGCGCTTCCCCACCGAGCGCTCCGACGCGGTGAGGCGGAGGCGTTCCATGGGGAAGCCTCGCTCCGCCAGCACGGTCAGCGCAACGGCGCCGACCGCTCCGGTGGCTCCTACGATCGCAACTCTCGGATCGCTCACAGCCGCTCCTTTCGCCGCGCCGCTCGGAGCGGCGCGCTCCTCTGATTGTAACCGAGGGAGAGGCGTCAGGTCTGCTATACTGCGGGGAGGCCTGCGCCCTGGCGAGGGGTAGCGGGCCGGCAGTTTGTATAGCCCAATCCTACCGGAGAAACTCCCCATGCCTGCTTACGGCATCATTGGCGCCCAGTGGGGCGACGAGGGTAAAGGCAAAGTCGTCGATTTCGTCTCCGAGGAGGCCGACATCGTCGTCCGCTACTCGGGCGGGAGCAACGCCGGCCACACCGTCATCAACGAACGGGGCGAGTTCGCCCTGCACCTTGTGCCCTCGGGCATCTTCCGGCCTCACGTCGACGCCGTTATCGGCCCGGGAGTCGTGCTCAATCCCGAGGATCTGCTCAACGAACTCGCTAGTTTGCACGAACAGGGGGTCGACACCAGCCGCCTCTTCATCAGCGACCACACCCATATCGTTATGCCCTACCACATTCAGCTCGACCGGCTCGAAGAGGAGTCGCGCGGCAGCCAGGCCATCGGCACGACAGGGCGCGGCATAGGGCCGGCCTACGTCGACAAGGTCGCCCGCTCCGGCATCCGGCTCGGCGACCTGCTCGACCCCGCCTATCTGGCTCACCGGCTCGAGGGCGTGGTGCAGCAGAAGAACCGCATCCTCACCCGCATATTTGAGACCGACCCTATTGATTTCAACGCCCTGCATGATCAGGCGAGAGCGTGGGGCGAGGCACTGCGCCCCTACGCCGCATCCGTCGAGCATCGCATCCTCGACCGGCTGGCCCGCGGCGCGCGCGTCGTTCTCGAAGGAGCGCAGGGCGCCATGATCGACCTCGACCACGGCACCTATCCCTACGTTACGTCGTCGTCGGTGACTATCGGCGGGGCATGCGCAGGGCTCGGCATCTCTCCCCGCGAAATCGTCGGCGTGATCGGCGTCTTCAAGGCTTACTCCACGCGCGTCGGCCATGGACCAATGACGAGCGAGCTGTTCGACGAGATAGCCGGCGACATCCGGGAGCGGGCCTGGGAGTACGGCGCCACCACCGGACGGCCCCGCCGCGTCGGATGGTTCGACGGCGTCGCCGCCCGCTACTCCGCCACGATGAACGGCTTCACGTCCGCCGTCCTCACCAGGCTCGATGTGCTCGACGGCATCAACCCCGTGAAGGTCTGCATCGGCTACGAGGCGGACGGAGAGCGCATCTACCGCTACCCCAGCCAGCCGGGCCTCCTCGAACGCGCCGCGCCCATATGGGAAGAGCTCGAAGGCTGGAGCGCCCCGACCGCCGGCATCACCGACATCTCGCAGCTGCCCGCAGAGGCAGCCGCCTACGTCCGGCGCATCGAAGACGTGATAGGCTGCCCCATAGACCTCATCTCCACTGGCCCTCGACGCGATGAGAGCATCGTCGTACGGCCCATCATCCTGCGGTAGCGACAGAGGAGAACGTCATGAAGCTCGGTTTTTTCAACGACTGGACTCTGGGCGTGGTGAAGAACGACACCCACATCGTCGACGTCTCCGAGGCGGTCGCCGGCGTCCATGCGCACGGCGCGCAGGAGCTCATCACGCTCGTCATCTCCCACTTTGATCAGGTCCGCGAGCCCTTTCAGAAGCTCGCCGACGTCTCGGCGGGCGTTCCCCTTTCCGACGTCCGCATCCGTCCGCCCATCCCCCGGCCCAGCCAGATCTTCTGCATGGCCGTCAACTACCTCGAGTTCGGGCAGCGCCCAATGCCCGAGATCGACGCCTTCCAAAAGTCGTCCGACTGCGTCATCGGGGACGGCGACACGGTGCTGCTCGACCCTGACTGCCACGCCACGATCTTCCACCACGAGGCCGAACTCGCCGTCGTTATGGGCGCCGAGGCCAAGCGGGTCTCGCAGGACGAGGCTATGGACAAGGTGTTCGGCTACACAGGGTTCATCGACGTGTCCGCGCGCGGCTTCGAACCCGGCGGGCGCACGAGCTTCTTTCAGGTGAAGTCGTGGCCCACTTTCGGCCCGATGGGGCCCTTTATCGTCACCAAGGACGAAATTCCCGACCCCCACGATGTGAGCCTGCACATAACGAACAACGGCGAAGACCGCCAGGCCTTCAACACCGACGATATGGCCCACAAGATCCCCGAGTGCATCGAGTTCATCTCCCGCATCGCGCACCTTCGCCCCGGCGACATCATCAGCACCGGCACCAACCACCAGGGGCTCGGCGCGCTTCAGCATGGCGACAGCATCGCCTTCAACGTGGGCGGCATCGGCGCGCTTCACGTCAACGTCGACGACCCTGCACGACGCGAGTGGCGTCGGGGCGTCGATGAGGAGATGGCCGCCCGAATGCGCGAGGCGGGCGGGTCGTCAATGGGCATGGGGCCGCGCTCCTGATAAGGCAGCCCGGCGGCAGGGCCCTCTTACCGAGAATAACGCCACGAGGGACTGAGTCCCCGGGCCGAGCGCGCTTCACGGAGGCGTAGAGCGCCAATGACCACAGACTCCCCTATTCGCGTGGCGGCGCACGGCGCCGCGGGGCGCGTCGGGCGCGAAGTGATCCGCGCAGTCGCGGCGGCGCCCGATATGGCGCTCGCCGCAGCAATCGACCGCGTGCCGCCCGCCGAGCTCGATCCCCTGCCCGTTCCCGTCCCCTACTACACCGATGTGCGCGAGGCCCTCGAGGCGAACCCCGCCGACGTTATCGTCGACTTCAGCCTTGCCGCGGCGACGCTCGCGATGGCGCCGCAGGCGCTCGCGCTCGGCGTTCGGCCCGTCATCGGCACCACCGGCTTCACCGACGAGCAGACCGCCGACCTGCGCCGGCTTTGTGAGGAGCATGGCGTCGGCGGCTTTCTCGCCCCGAACTTCACTATCGGCGCTGTGCTGCTCGCCAGGCTTGCCGCCCTCGCCGCGCCGTGGTTCGACTACGCTGACATCGTCGAGGAGCACCATCAAATGAAGGTCGACTCGCCTTCGGGCACGGCCCTCGGCATAGCAAGGGCGATCAGCGACGCGCGTTCAGGCCCATTCGACCGCAACGTCCCCGAGCGGGAGCCGCTCCCCGGGGCGCGCGGCGCCGACCACGACGGGATCAGCATCCACGCCGCCCGTATGCCCGGGCGCATGGCCCATCACCAGGTGACGTTCGGCGGCCCGGGGCAGACGCTCTCCCTTCGCCACGACACCACCGACCGCGAGTGCTATATGCCGGGGGTGCTCCTCGCCATCCGCAGGGTAGGCAGCCTCGCCGGCCTCACCGTCGGTCTCGACAAGCTGCTCGACCTTTAGCCGCGCTAGAAGAATCTGCCCTGCGGCTCGAGCCCCAGCAGCAGTTGCCCGGCAGTCTCGTAGTGCTCCATCCTGCCCTGTATCTGCTGCGTTATCGCGTGAGCGTCCTGGAACTTGCGCTGAATGGGGGTCGATTCGAATATCGCCGTCGCCCCGAACACGCTGTACGCCGCATCCACGACATCGGCCGACTGCCGGATAGCGTGCGTCCCTGCGAGCCGCAGCTCGACCCGCTCCTGCACCGACACCTTGTGGAGCTCTGTTGCGCTGCGCCAGAGTTGCGCCGCTTTCTCCATCAGGAACGCGTGCGCCGCTCCCCACAGCGCTTCCGCCCGTCCTATCTCCCGCTGCACCGGCGCCTGATCGCGGAGCAGCGACTGCTCCTGCGGAGTCTTGCGCGTGGCCACCTCGATAGCAGCATCGAGCGCGGAACGGGCAACGCCGAGCGCAACCGCGCCGAACCCGGCGCCAAAGAACAGGCTGCGCGGAATGAGATACAACGGGCTGGACTCCCGGGGATTCCTGGTTTCGATGAAAGTCCGTTCGGCGGGAACGAACAAGTCCTTCGTCTCAAAGCTGAAGCTGCCGGTTCCCCGTAGTCCGTTCACCTGCCAGGTGTCGATAAAGTCGACCTCGTCTTTGGGCACGAGCAGCGTGTGCACCTCAGGGCCGCCGATGCGTCCGGCGGCGACCGCCCAGGTCGCGTGTCTCGACCCGCTGCTGAAGTTCCACCGTCCGGTGAGCGAGTAGCCGCCCTCGACCTCCACAATCGTCGTATGTTGCGGCGGGCCGTTGCAGAGGATGGCCCGGGGGTTGCTCCATATCTCCTGTGCGAGCGGCAGAGGCATCAGCGAGGCCATCGTGCCCAGAATGTTGTTCTGGTTGAAGCACCACGCCGTGCTGCCGTCCGCCTCCGCTATGGCCCTCGCCATGCGGAGGTATTCGAGGAAGTCCGTCTCGCCGCCGCCTACCGACCGGGGAACCAGCAGGCGGAAGAGGCCGCGCCCGGCCATATCGTCGATGAGGCTGCTCGGTATCTCACGGTCGCGGTCTATGACTTTTGTCGACGCGGCTATGCGGTCGAGGATGTCCTGAATGCCGGCGACGGCGTCGCTGCGGCTCTCATCGCCGGCGGGCTGTACGGCTGTCATAGGCTATCGCCTCGGAGACGCTGCAGGCCGCGTCGGGCTGTGCGGCAGCGTAGTTCGAATTGCGTGCAGGACTACGCGGAGCATAGTAGCACTTTGCCGCTTCTTCCTGCGGAGGCCGGCGGCGAGCAGCCTATAATCCTTCCGATTCTTCCAATCCTTCCCGTCGCCGAGAGAGGCGGTTGCGTCATGACCATACAACGGCTCGCGCTGCATATGCCCGTTGGCGGGAGTCTTACTCCCAAAGAGACGCTCGACCTGGTCTGCAGGGCCGAAGAGCTTGGGTACGAGTCGGTCTGGTTCGGCGAGTCCTGGGGATACGACGCCTTCACGCCGCTCGCCTGGGCCGCGGCCCGCACGTCGACAATCGGGATCGGAACGCATATCGCGACGTTGTTCAGCCGCACCCCGGCAATGACGGCCCAGAGCGCCGCCTCGCTCGATTTCCTGTCGGGCGAGCGCCTCACGCTCGGGATAGGGACGAGCGGGCCCATCGTCGTCGAACGGTGGCATGGTCAGCGGTGGGAGCGCCCGCTGCAGCGCACTCGCGAATACGTCGAAATCCTGCGCCTTGCGCTGTCGGGGGAGCAGGTCGACTACGAGGGCGAACTCTTTCAGTTGCGCAACTTCCGGCTTCGCGACCGCCCTCTGCGGACTGACATGCCGATAATGATAGCCTCTATCGGCCCTCGCAACGTCGAACTGACCGGCGAGCTGGCCGACGGTTGGCTGCCTATCTTCCTGAGGCGCGACGCCATCCCCGGAATGCGCGAGCTGCTCGCCGCCGGCGCGGCGCGCTCGGGGCGCGACCCCGGCGCAATCGAGATCGCGCCAAGCATCCTCGCCGCCGTTGCGGAGCGTCCCGAAGAGGCGCAGGCAATGGCCCGGGCGCACATCGCCTACTACGTTGGAGGAATGGGCGCTTTCTACAACCGGCTGATGCGCCGGTTCGGCTGGGAGCGCGAGGCCGCCCAAATCCGCGCAGAGTGGACGCGCCCCCGCCGCGAAGGGCGCAGCGCCGCGGCTGCGGCAGTCACCGACGAGATGGTCGAGACCACCTGCGCAGTCGGCTCGCCCGCGCAAGCGCGGGAGCGGCTGGCGGAGGCGCGCGCCGCAGGGGTAACCCTGCCTATCCTGATGTTCCCCTTCGGCGCCGACAAAGCCCGGATGCGCGACACGCTCGAGGCTCTCGCTCCTGCGTAGCGGCGAGCTTCCCCCATCCCACGCGCCTATTCCAGCCGGTTGAGTCCGTTGAGGGCGGCGGTGGTGTAGCTCTCGGCTATCGTGGGGTGGCCCGTTACAGCCTCGACAAAGTAGTCCACTTCGCCCCCTTGCGCGATGACCGCCTGGCCGATGTGCACCAGCTCGGCGGCGCTTTCGCCAATGATGTGCACGCCCAGGAGCTTTCGGGTCTCGATGTCGAACAGCAGCTTCAGCAGCCCCGAGTCGTCGCCCAGCATCACGCTGCGCATCGTCTCCTCGTAGCGGGCCTTGCCCGTCTCATACGGCACATTCTCGGCGGTCAGTTCAGCCTCGGTCTTGCCCACCATTGCAATCTCGGGGATCGTTTTGATGGCGTACGGGAAGAGGCCGGGGGATATGTTCGTGGCGACTCCGAACGCGTGGCGCGCGGCCAACCTGCCCTGCATTGCCGAAGTAGACACGAGATCGGGGAAACCTATCACGCCGCCGACGGCGTAGACGCCCTCGACCTCTGTCTGGTAGTTCTCGTCCACCTTGATGCGGCCCCGGGAGTCGGCCCGCAGGCCGGCAGCCTCCAGGTTCAGCGACCCGGTGTCGCCGGTGCGCCCGACGCAGTACATAACAGCGTCGGTCACGATCTGCTTCCCGCTTTCCAGATGGACGCGCACGCGGTCTCTCCGCTCATCCGGAACGTACTCGATGTCGAATACGTTTTCGTTCATCCGGAACGTCACCCCGCGTCGCCGGAGGAGATAGACCAGCGTATCGGCTATCTCGTCGTCAGCGAACGTGAGGATCCTTGGATTCCGGTCGACGAGCGTCACTCGAATGCCGAGGGCGGAGTAGGTGCTGCAGTACTCGAGCCCGATGGCGCCGCCGCCGACAATAGTGAGCGTGCGCGGCAGCTCCGTAAAGTTGAGCGCATCGTCGCTCACGAGCACAAGCCGGCCGTCGACGAACACGTTCGGGGGCTCCGTGCTGTAGGTGCCTACTGCGATCACCACCTTATCGGCGGTGATGGCGCGGTCCGACTCTCCTTCGGAGGCCAGGTTGATAGTGTGACGGTCGATGAACGCCCCCTCGGCGTTTATCGTATCGATGTTGTTCCGCTCGAGCTGAGCGCGATGGATGTCGGCTTGTTGCCGCATTGCGTAGTTCGTGCGCGTCATCAGATCGGCCATCGTGATGTTCCGCTTCACGGCGTAGGACTCGCCGTAGATATTGCGCTCGCGGAAGCCGGTCAGGTGGAGCACCGCCTCGCGGAGCGTCTTGCTCGCAATGACCGTCTGGGCGCTGAGGCCGCCGATGTCGGAGCGCTTCTCGATAATGCAGACGCGCTTCTCCAGCTTCGCCGCCTGCACGGCAGCCCGCTGCCCGCCTGGGCCGGAACCGATGACCGCCAAGTCGTAGTCGTAGCTGACCATACTCCGTGTCCCTCTCAAGTCGTCGTCGCCGCAGCGCTCTTTGCCCATTGTTGGCGTAGCGCGGGCGCAAGGTCAAGAACCGGGAGAGCGTTCGTACCTGTTCAGAGTCCGGCAGGAAGTCCGGAAGACGGGCGGGCGCTCCCCGACCCTCTCATTTGTGCGTGGAAATCGGGAGAGCGTTCACTCCCCCAGACCCCCTCGTTATGGATTATCCTAGCCTTGTTCGTCCGGCGAAGCCCGCCGGCGACTGCGCGGCATTGTATGGATTTCGATTCCTACACTCTCGACTCCGTCATCTACGACGAACTGCTGCTATCCGACGGTTCGCCTCGCGAGCACGTCCGCGCGCTCTACGAGACTCTCCATTCGCTCTCGCCCGAACAGACCGCCGCCATCCAGGACGGCGTCTCGAACTCCTTCCTGCATGAGGGCATCTTCTTCACCGTTTACAGCGACGAGGAGGCGCAGGAGCGCATCATGCCCGTCGACTTTGTTCCGCGCGTGCTCTCCGCCGCTGAGTGGGCGGAGCTCGACGCAGGCCTGCGCCAGCGGCTCCGCGCCCTCAATCTCTTCCTTCACGACATCTACAACGACGCCCGCATCATCGCCGACGGCGTCATCCCCGAGGATATGGTCCGCGACTGCCCCCAGTACCGCGTCGAGATGCAGGGCTACGCCGCGCCCCTCGGTTCGTGGGCGACTATCTGCGGCTCCGACATCCTGCGCACGAACGACGGCTTTGTCGTGCTCGAGGACAACCTCCGAACTCCGTCCGGAATGTCTTACATGATCGCCACGCGCAACGCGGTGAAGGCCGGGCTGCGCCGCCTTTACCGCGCCTGCCGCGTCCGCGAGGTCGAGAACTACGGCGGCCTGCTGCGCGAGACGCTCCTCGAACTCGCCCCGGAGGGCCGGGCCAACCCGACCATCGCCCTTCTCACCCCCGGCATCTACAACGCGGCCTACTACGAGCACACATTTCTCGCGCAGCAGATTGGCGCCGAACTCGTCGAGGGACGCGACCTGATCACGCGCGGAGGCTTTCTCTACTACCGCGACTCCAGAGGCCTCCGGCGCATCGACATCCTCTACCGCCGCATCGACGACCTCTTCCTCGACCCGCTGGTGTTCCGGGAAGACTCCGTACTCGGCGCGCCCGGCCTGCTCGACGCCTGCCTGCGCGGCAACCTCACGCTCGTCAACGTCCCAGGCGCCGGCGTCGCGGACGACAAGAGCGTCTACGCCTACGTTCCGGAGATTATCCGTTACTACCTCGCCGAAGAGCCGCTCATCCGAAACGTCGAGACTTACCTCTGCCGCCGTCCGCGAGACCTCGAGTTCACCCTCGACAACCTGGACCAGCTCGTCGTCAAGCGCGTTGGCGAATCCGGCGGGTACGGCATGCTCGTCGGCCCTCACGCCACGCCTGAAGAGCGAAACGCGTACGCGGAGCAGGTGCGGGCCAATCCGGCGGACTTCATCTCCCAGCCGGTGCTCTCCTTCTCTCGCGCGCCCTGTTTTATCGACGGCGATATCCAGCCCCGGCACGTCGACCTTCGCCCCTTTATCTTGCAGGGACGCGAGACCCGCATCGTGCCGGGGGCTTTCTCTCGCGTGGCTCTGCGCCGCGGAAGCCTCGTCGTCAACTCCAGCCAGGGCGGAGGCGGCAAAGATCTCTGGGTGCTCGAGTCCTAGGTATGCTGTCGCGCAGCGCGCAAGGCCTCTACTGGATGGGCCGCTATATCGAGCGCACCGAGCGCCTGTGCTGCCTTCTGCAAGCGCAGACCGCCGCGCTCGTTGACCGCCCCATCCGCGACCTCTACGCCGGATGGCGCCGCATCTACGGCAGCCTCCACCGAGAGCCCCCGGGCGGGCTCGATCTCGCGGAGAACGACGATTACACGCTCGCCGACTCTTTCACGCTTGCAGGAGACCTCACTTTCGAGCGCGCCAACCCCGACTCGCTATGGGGATGCTTTGCGCAAGCGCGCGAAAACGCCCGCCAGAACCGGCGCCTGATCACCTCGGAGATGTGGCTCCGCATCAACCTCGCCTACCTCCGCATCCGCGACATCGAAATCGAGCATATCTGGGCCGACCACCCCGAAAAGTTCTACGCCGGCCTCATCGCCGAAGCCGACGCTTTCAACGGCGCCGCCGCAACCACGATGTACCGCGACGAGGGCTGGCACTTCTTCCAGCTCGGCAGATCTGTCGAGAGGGCCCAGCTCAACCCTGCCCTGCTGCTCGAACAGCTCGCTATCGACGCTGAGGAAGGCGAGTCCGTCGCTCAGGACTGGGAGAGCCTCCTGCGCGTGTTCCACGCGACCGACGCTTATCGCCGCAAGGGCGCCGTCGTACAAGCAGACGCCGTCCTCGATCTTCTTGTCGCCGACCCGCTGCTGCCGGGCTCGCTAATACAGTCGACGCAGCAGATCAAGAACGCGCTCGAGACGCTCGGCCCCGGCCCCGGCGCGGCTTCCGGCGAAGCCGCACTGCGTACTGCAGGCCGCCTGGTCGCCGCCTTGCAGTACGACTGGGTCGACGGCGAAGACCGCCCCGCCTTGCTCCGCCGGGCGGCAAGCCAGTGCCGCGACGCGCACTTCCTGATCGCCGGCGCCTACTTCGACTACACGGCGTAGCGCGGCCCCCGCCCGTGAGCGGAATCTTCACCGCCGAGCGTTCAGGTGCTATGGTTCTATCGTCCGATCGTTCCCTCCGTTCTCTGTCCGGCGAGACGTTACCCCGAGGTGAAGCAATGGCTGAAGAGCGCAACCTGCTGACGACCATCAGTGGCGTCAACGGCACTGCCGAGGTGTACGAGGTCTACGACGACGGCTCAACGATGCCCTATTACGAGGCCCGGTTCGGAGATGTCGTGAGGTCGTTCGCAGCCGAGGGCGCCGCTTCTATCGAGGCGTCCGAACTCGCCGGAGCCTAGGGCTCGCCGAGCGTCTGCGCTTCCCCCAGGCCGCGTAACTGGTGAACCTCAGCAACTCCCGGAGCAGGAGCGTCTGGCTAAGCTAGCTCTCCCGCAACACGTTATGGACTCTGCACAGTCACAGACCTCTCGTTGGCGTTGACCGCCGTCAAGCCACACTGCTACGCTCGCATACAGCCGATGCCCTCTCCTCGCCAAGGACCCACTCCGGGCCTCACCTACGCCGAAGCCCTACACCGTCTGCTCAGCCTCGCCGACTACGAGCGAATGGCCGGCATTGCCGCGCCCGAGTTCAAGTACGACCTCACGCGTATGCGCGAGCTCGCCGGCCGGCTCGGCGTCCTCAACCACGGCCTGCCCCTGGTTCACGTCGCCGGCACCAAGGGCAAGGGCAGCGTCGCCGCGATGACCGACAGCATCTTTCGCGCCGCGGGGCTCCGCTCCGGACTCTACACGTCCCCCCACCTCCACACCTTTCGCGAGCGCATCCGCATCGACGGCGCGCCGCTCTCAGAGGAGGCGTTCGCAGCCGCAATCGAGTCCATCTGGCCCGTCGTCGAACAGATGGCCGCCGAGTCCATCGGAGCGCCAAGCACCTTCGAGGCGCTCACCGCTATGGCGATGAGCGTGTTCCTCGCGGAGGGCGTCGAGGCCGTCGTTCTCGAAGTAGGCCTCGGCGGGCGCCTCGACGCCACCAACGTGTTCGACTCGAACGTGGCTGTTGTCACGACGCTGAGCCTCGACCATACCGCTATCCTCGGCCCCACGCTGCGAGAGATCGCCGCAGAGAAAGCCGGCATCATCAAACGCCCGCAGCCGGTCGTATCGGCAAGTCAGGAGGCTGAGGCGGCGCTCGTCATAGCCCGGCGGTGCGAGGAGACGGGCGCAACTCTGACCGTCGCAAACAGGGATTTCAGCTTCCGCGCAATAGAGCGTCACGGGCTCGATGGGCAGACCGTCGAGATCGAGTCGCCGCCGCGACGCTACCGCGCCTTCCTGCCTCTGCTCGGCAGGCATCAGACCGAGAACGCCGCTTTGGCCGCAGCCGCAGCCGAGCGCGTTCCGGTTGCTATCTCCTCCGCCGACATCGAGGCGGGCCTCGCCGCTGTACGCTGGGATGGACGCTTCCAGGTTATAGGGCGTGCGCCGCACATCATCGTCGACGGCGCACACAATCCCCACTCGATGAAGCGTCTGGGCGAGACCGTGCAGGAGTGTCTGCCCGGCGCCCGCGCCCATGTCGTGTTCGGCGCCTCCGCCGACAAGCAACTCGACGACGTTGCGCGGATGCTGGCGCAGTTCGCGCACTGCGTCTACACCGTGGCGTCCCGCCATCCTCGGGCCGCCCGGCCCGACGAACTCGCCGCGCACGTCGCATACGCCGGCGGGCAGGCCGAGAGCGTCGGCGCCGTTGGCGACGCGATCGACGTCGCGCTCAGCCGCTGCGGCAGCGACGACCTGGTGCTCGTCACCGGCTCGCTCTTCGTGGCGGCCGAGGCGCTGCAACTGCAACTGGGCATCCCCGGAGAGCACTATCCGGAGTTCGACCCTCAGGGCGGTGCGCTCGGACGAAGCATGTGATGACCGAACTACTGCGCAACGGGCGCAAACGCGTCGTCGTCACCGGCGTCGGTGCCGTAACCCCGCTGGGGGAATCGGCGGACGAATTCTGGGACGGGCTTGCCGCCGGGCGCTCCGGAGTCGGCCCTATGACTCTTGCCGATCCAACCGACTACCCTTGCCAGATATCGGGCGAGGTTTCGGGTTTCGATCCTGAGCGCTACCTCGACAAGCGCGAGGCGCGGCGTCTCGCCCGTTTCTCTCAGCTTGCTATCGTCGCGGCGGACGAGGCTATGCGCCACGCGTGCGTCACCCGCGAGAACGTCGACCTCGACCGGATGGGCGTCTACCTCGGCAACGGCAACGGCGGCTTTCCGACAATCGATGAGAGTATGCGCGTGCTCGTCGCTCGGGGAGGCATGCGCCTGTCGCCTTTCTTCTTTCCGATGGCGCTGCCGAATATGGCGGCGGCCAACGTGAGCCGCCGCTTCTCCGCGCGAGGCCCCAGCAGCACGATCGTCACCGCCTGCGCCGCCTCGACCCAGTCGATTGGCGACGCCGCGGAGGTTATCCGGCGCGGCGCCGCCGACATCATGGTCACGGGCGGGACCGAGGCCGGCATCAGCCAGCTTGGCCTTGCCGGGTTCTCGGTTATGCGCGCTCTGAGCGCCCGCAACGACGACCCTCCGCGCGCCAGCCGTCCTTTCGACGCTGACCGCAACGGGTTCGTGCCCGCCGAAGGCGCCGGCATCCTCATAATCGAGTCCCTCGAACACGCGCTCCGGCGCGACGCCCCAATTCTTGCGGAGGTCGCCGGCTACGGCGCTTCTTCCGACGCCAACCATCAGTTTCAGCCCGACGACGACGGCGCGGGCGCCAGCCGCGCCATACGATGGGCGCTCGCCGACGCCGGCGCCGCTCCCAACGAGATCGACTACATCAACGCTCACGGCACATCGACGCCGCTCAACGACGCGTCGGAGACGCTCGCCATCAAGCGCGCCTTCGGGGACTTCGCCTACAAGACGCCCATCAGCTCTACGAAGTCGATGATCGGCCACGCGCTGGGAGGCGCCGGGGGGCTCGAAGCGGTCGCGTGCGTGAAGACTATCCTCACCGGCACTATCCACCCCACCATCAACTACACGACGCCGGACCCCGCCTGCGACCTGGACTACGTGCCTAACAAGGCCCGCGCAGCCGACGTGCGGACGGTGCTCTCGAACAGTTTCGGGTTCGGCGGGCAGAACGCCTGCCTCGTTTTCCGGCGGTACGAAAGCTAGGGCCAGCCCCTCCTCCGCGCGCGGGGGAGAGAGCCGCCCCGGTCGATCGCGTCTATAGCGTCTATCGCGTCGCTCCCGGGGCGCGCGACGCTAGCGGCTGGCGGGTTCGGCGTAGTTGATGCGCTCGTTGATGATGCGGCCGGTGCCGTGCTCGACCTTCACGGTGTCCTTCGTCGCGCCGGAGCGCGTGCCTATCATAATCAGCGGCTTGTCCGTGCGGTTATGCAGCTGGTAGAACGATCCGCCGGTGATCGTCGCCATCATTCCTGGCGCCAGCACAGTGCTCCCGCCGTCGGGGAAGTTCATCGTGAGTTCGCCCTCCACGACCTGGAACGTCTGGTCCTGGTTGTGGCAGTGCATCTCGTCGATCTGGTCGGGCTTGTAGTAGTGGACCCACACGTGGAAGCGGTTGGTGTCCAGCACCACCGTGCGTTTCTGCGTCTCGTGGCCGTATGCACGCGTGTCGTAAACCTCGATAGGCATCGGAATCGCCTCCCCGCTGCTATTGCGAGGCACTCTAGGGAGCATCGCGCGGGGTGTCAATTCCGGCGTCTGTTCGCAGCTGTACGGAGTCGATGAGTCAGGCGCGGCTAATCGCGCGCATCCGAATCGGGAGAGAGCTCGCCGCCCCCTTCCGGGGCCCTGTAGTTGGCCGTTACGGAAAAGAGACCGCCGGCAGGGCGGGGGCCCTGCCGGCGGTCTGCCGGTTGCGGTCTGGTCTGCGGGACAGGCCCGCTCGCCTTACGGTTCGATGACCGTCGTGCCCTCCTGGGCGCTGACCGGAGTCTGGAACTCGTCGTGGGTCAGCGTCGCTGTCGTTACAGCTTCGTGCCTGTCCATGCCGTCCGACAGTTCATTCGCCATCGTCGTAACGACGAAGGTGATACTGTCGTCGACTGCGAGCTCCTCGGAGAGCGCCAGGGTTACGGTCATGCCGTCCTCGCTCAGCGTCGCCCTCTCGTCCGATATGCCAGTCACGGTCAGACCGCTGTCGACTTCGACATTGATCTGGACGCCCGTGATGGCGGAGCGGCCCTGGTTGTTGACAGTCACGGTGAACTCAATCGATTCACCCTCGAGCACCGGGTCGACGTTGTCGGTTATGGCGATCGTGGCGCCTGCGGCGGGGACCACCCTAACTTCGAACGCCGCTGTCGCGGATGCGCCTTCCGTGGTGGAGACGCCCGCCGTCTTGCTGATCATCCCGACGACCTCCGCCTGCATCACCACCGTCGCCGTGGCCTGGCCGCCGACCGCAATGTCGCCGATCTGCCAGGTGAGTTGCGCGCCGTCGGAGGAGATTGACGCCATCGGATCAGATGTCACGTACGACATACCGGCCGGAATGCTCTCGGTGATCGTCGCTCCGGTCAGGTGGGCGTCGCCCGTGTTGGTTGCGGTCAGCTGGTAGGCGGCCTGGTTGCCGATGAACAGGACGCTCCGCCCAGTGATCTCCAGGTCAATCGCGGGCGCCTGGATGTGAGTCATAGCGGTCGCCTCAGTCACTGCGGTCGCATCGCCGTCGGCGGAGGCCACGCCCATGTTGGCTTGCATGCCGCCCTGGACGCCCACCACGGTGAGAGACACCGTGCGGGACGCGCCCGGCTGCAGTTCGCCGAGGTTCCACTGCACCATCTGGCCGTCCACGTGGGCGGCAGGCTCGGCGCTGACGTACTGCAGGCCGTCCGGCAGCGTGTCAGTGAGAGTGGCGTTGTACGCCGACCCGTCGCCGGTGTTGGCGATGGTGAGGGTGTAGTCGAACGGCGTGCCGATCAGTACGGACTCGGGGCCGGTCTTGCTCGCTGAGAGGATCGGCCTCACGACCTGGGTCGTTGTGGCGTCGTCAGCCGAGCCGCCCTCTGCCGAGGTTACGGTCACCTTGTTCTCCTGCGGGCCGGGCTGGTCCGCCCGCAGCACGATCTGCACTGTCTCCGCGTTGCCCTGTTCCAGCGTGCCGATATCGAACGTCACGTGGCTGTCGTCCGACGACACCGGATCCTGGGAGGCGGACACGAAGGACATGCCATCCGGAATGGTGTCGATCAGCCGGATCTGGGTGTTCGCGCCCGTGCCGGAGCTGAGCACCTGCACGGTGTAGGTGGCCAGACCGCCAAGGTCGACCTCGTCCGGGCCGGACTTACGGACCTCGAGCGTGCCGGGCACCACGGCTGTGGAGACCATCGTTTCGGAGCTCAGGTCTTCAGCAGAGGCCAGGCGCAGGCTGCTGATCTGCAGGCCGGCGTGGGCCGACTGGGCAGTGACGCTCAGCATCGAGACCTGATCGATGTTCAGCGTGCCGATGTTCCACGTCACCGTCTGGCCGAGGCCTGTCTCCGTGGCGGCCACGGATGCGGGCTGGAGGCTGGAGGAGACGAAGCCGAGGCCCATGGGCAGTTCCATGGTCAGCACGGTTTCGGTCGCGGGGAAGTCGCCGAAGTTGGCCACTTGGATCTCGTAGGTGACATCACGCAGCAGACCCACTGCGCCCGGCCCGCTGGCGCTTACGCTGAGCACCGGCGACTTCCAGACCTTGACCATGGTGTGATCAAACATCGTCCTGCCGTCGTCGGTGAGCACTTCAATGTAAACGGAGTTGTCGCCGAGGCTCGGCGCCGCCTGTGTGAGCGTCACGTTCACAACGCCGCTCGCGTCGGTCACGCCCTCGATCATGTTGCCGTCGCCTGAGGCGTCGGCGAACTGAGCGTTCGGCTGGTCATCCGTAATGTAGAAGCGGACCGGCACGCCTTCGACAGCGGAGCCGTCGGAAACGTTGTACACCCCGACAACGATGGGGTGAGGCATGCCTGTGGGGTTCTCGGCGTCTCCGGGGAAGCGGGGGCAGCCGTCGACCCAGTGGACAACGCCAAAGGACTTGTGCGCGTCATCGTTGGTTACAGCCGGAGCGAACGCGGTGACGTCGGTGTCGCCCGGACGGGTGGCTGTAAGCGTCGCGGTGGCTTGCCCGTTCGCGTTGGCGTCGGCCGTCGCATAGGTGTTGTCGACCTTCGATGGGTTGGCGCCGCTGACAGCGACGATGTCGCCGACGGCCTGCGGGAAGCGGTTGAGGATGAACTCGACCCCTGAACCGGCTACGCCGCCGCCGCCGTCCGCTACGGAGGCGGTCAGGGTCTGGTGGTCCCGAATGCAACTCCAGGACTCGGCAGGCGTCAGCGACACAGAAGTAGGAGTGCGGGCGTCTGAGGAGTCGCCGGGGGTTTGCGCGGACGCAACGCTGAGCGCCGCCAGAAGCAGCACAAGCAGCATTGCGGGGCCGACTAGTCGTATCGCTGTACGCACAGAATCACCTCATCTCATTAGATGGCTAGGGGCTATCATAGTATAGCCGTCGCTCAATAGTCGATAGCAGCGAGGCATTTTTCCGGAACCCTATTCCCCAAATTGGCCCGATTGGCCCGCGGCCCTACAGGCTGAATCCCCTTCGGTTAGGCCCCGGCGCCGTCCTCTGCGCCGTTCGCTTCTCCGGCAGTGGCGCCCCTGCAGGGACTCGAACCCTGGCGCATGGTTTAGGAAACCACTGCTCTATCCGCCTGAGCTACAGGGGCGTGAGCGCTTAGGGAATGACCGGGCCCATCGATCGTTTCCTCGTCTCCAGACTCACGAACGTCTCCGTCTGACGTACGCCTTCAACGGTGCCGACCTTGTGGTGCAGGAACGAAGCGAGCGCCTCGGAGCTGGCGAGGTTCACCCAGATGAAGATGTCGTAGCTCCCTGTCGTTATCGCCACATGCTCGGTCTCGGGCAGGCTCGCAAGCTTCTCTGCGACGCTCTCCACGCGCGACGGGTCGATCTGGAGGCCGATGAACGCCGACGTGTGGAAGCCGAGCTGCTCAGGCTCGGCGATCGCGATCACCCGAATGACCCTATCCTTAAGCAGCTTGGCCAGGCGGCGGCGCACCGTGCCTTCGCTCACTCCCAGCTTGCGCGCCATCTGCGCGTGGGAGGCGCGGCCATCCGTCTGCAACAACTCGATTATCTTGCGGTCGACGTCGTCCAGTTTCGTTCTCCTCGCAATTGCAGAACCGCCCCTTCACTCCGGCCCAAGCCGTCAACGGGGGGAAATTCTACCGGGAACCCGCAGGAATCGTCAATCACGGCGCCGCAAACCGCAACAGAATCAGCAATCTCACAGAACGCTGTGATGGAAATCGTCAGCCTGCACGCGCTCTAACGCTGGATGCGGGCGTCGTTGCGCGGTTGGAAGATCGAGCCTGCGCCCGGAAGGTCCGCCGGAAGGGTGCGGCCTTCCCGTCCCACGCCCGCAATCCGCCCCCGGGAGAGCACGCCAAGCGCCGACGCGGCCATGCCCACGATCGCCGCGCGCATCAGGAAGCTGCGCCGGGAGACTCCGCCGTTACTCGTTGGTTGGGACGATTGGACTTCGTGGGACATCTCGCTCCGTTCCTTGACCTTAGGGCGGGTCGTGCGCTCCGGCGGACATCTCTATGCCGCTGAGGAGCGCGCTCAGCGGCCCATTCTAGCAGCGCAGCATCCGATTTCAAGCGCGCTGCGCCCCTGGTAACTGCCAGAGTGAGAGTAGATAAGGGCGTGCAGTAGCGCGGCAGGTGGAGCTTGGGCGCGGGCGACTGGGGCGTGAGCGCTGCCGCGCTGCCGGGAGAGCGTCCGCTCCCCCAGACCCCCTGGCAGCCGGGGGCGTGAGCGCTGCCGCGCTGCCGGGAGAGCGTCCGCTCCCCCAGACCCCCTGGCAGCCGGGGGCGTCAGCGCCGGCGCGCTACTGGGAGAGCGTCCGCTCCCCCAGACCCCCTGGCAGCCGGGAGGCGTGAGCATTGGCTGGTTTAGGAGCCGCCAGTATGGGAAATCCATCACAAAGCAGTTGACACTCCACATGCGCTAGTCTACCGTAGGCATGCTGTAAGGCGGTCGCCTGACTAAACGAGCAAGCGCTCGGGCGCCCGCTAGCCAACCGACCGCCGCGCACCAACGGATCGCCGGCATCCGCAGGGCAGCGCGGCCTTGGACAGTAGAATGACTGGGCCAGACCCCAACTTCATAACCTCGCAGGACTGGGCAGGCGCGAGCGACCTGCTCGCATCCCTGTGGCTCATTGCCGCCGCCGCCATAGGGTTCGGGTCTGCGATGCTTCTGGCGCACGGCATGTTCCCCTCTCTGGCTATCTCCCGCGACGTCCCCCATACCGTCGCGCGCCGGGTGCGCCCCGCCCTTTACGCCGCCGCTCTCTTCTTTATGGCGATGCTCATCTACGGCATAACACTGTTCATCGACAGGCTCTGGGTCATCTCAGCTATCTTCTACGGAGGCGCTCAATAGGTCGGGGCTCTCCCCGCCGGTCTCTTTACATATGGGCGCTACCGTTCTGAAAATCGTCGTCCCGCTCATCGCCCTGGCCCTCACGGTTGTTATGGCGCTCGTGGGCTACTTCTTTGTGACGGCCTGGTTCGATCAGCCGCCCCCCATCCTCGGATTCGGGGAAGGCCCCGAACAGCCCATCGCGTTCCCCCACACCGTCCACGTCAACACTGCCGGTCTCGACTGCCAGTTCTGTCACCGGACGGTCGCCACCGACGAGGTCGCCAGCGTCCCGGCGGTCGAGCAGTGCCTCTTCTGTCACGACTTCGACCGCATCACCGGCGCCAACTCCGCGTCCTCTACAGCGCAAGAGGAGATCGCCAAGCTCATAGGCGAGCTCGGCGACACGCCCGACCCTGTCGACTGGGTGCGCGTTCACCGCCTGCCCGACCACGTTCAGTTCGTCCACGCTCCCCACATTCAGCAAGGGTTCTCCTGCTCCACCTGCCACGGCGACATCGCAAGCATGGAAGTCGTCAAGCAGGTGCGCGAGCTGAAGATGGGCGACTGCGTCGACTGCCACCGCGACAACAACGCCCCCACCGACTGCACTACGTGCCACTACTAACGAGCGCCAACAGATGACACTCTCTCGCAGGCAGTTCCTCAAGTGGGCGGGCGCCACCAGCATAGGCGCCGTCGTCTTCAACGGCTGCCGCGTCCCCGATCACGAGATCGCGGTGCAAAGCCCCGTCGAGCTCCCCGAAGACCTCGTCACCGGACGCGACAACTACTACGCCACCACCGCGCAGCTGGGCGCCGCCAGCGAGGGCCTGCTCGTCCGCGTGATGGAGGGCCGCGCCAAGAAGATCGAGGGGAACCCCGACCACCCCGTCAACACCGGCAAGCACGGCATCCGCGCCGAGGCCATGCTCCAAGCTCTCTACCACCCGGACCGCATCAAGCATCCTCTGCTCCGCATCGCCAAGGGCGGCCCCTTCCGCAGCATTCCCTGGCAGGAGGGGCTCGAACGGCTTGCCGATATCCTCAGGGAGCACGATCCCGCGGAGACGCTCATCGCCACCCCGCCCTTGCGGGGCCGCATCGCCGACGTGGTCAACGGTTTCGCGAGCGGCTACGGCGCCCGCCTCCTTGCGCTCGACGCCCTCGGCGGCGAGCGAGTCACCCGGGAGGCCTTGCGCCGCCTTTACGGTCAGACCACGCAGCCCGACTTCGATATCGCCCACGCCAATTTCATCCTCAGCTTCGGCGCCGACTTCCTCGGCACATGGGGCAACCCGACCCACTACTCCCGCGGCTATGGCGAGTTCCGGCAGGGCAAGGGCCGCGGCCACCGCGGCAAGCTGGTGCACATCGACTCCCGCTACTCCACGACTTCGGCGGCAGCCGACAAGTGGCTCGTGGTGAAGCCCGGGGCCGAGGGGCTCCTCGCAATGGCTATCGCCTACACTATGGTCCACGAGCAGCTTGGCGACCAGGCCGCCGCGCAGGCCCTCACTGGCGGCGCAGGCGCGAGCGCCCTGGCCGCTTTCCGGCCCGGCAACGTCGCCAACGACGTCGGCCTCTCAGCAGAGCAGATCGCCGACCTCGCCCATCAGTTCAGCAAGGACGACAACCATCCGGCGCTCGCCATAGGCGGAGGCGCCGCGGCGGCCCAGTCCAACGGGCTCTTCAATATGACCGCCGTCTACGCGCTCAATGCGCTGGCCGGCTCCGTCAACCGTCCCGGAGGGCTCCTCCTCAACCCGGCGCCCCGCTCGGCGCCGATCGAGGCCGCCCCGATCAGCGAGTGGAAACGCGCGCTCGACGATATGCGGGCCGGCAGAATCTCCGTTGTGCTCACGCGCGACGCAGACATCGCCTACGCGCTTCCGCGCTCGCTCGATCCCCGCGGCGCTCTCAGGAACGTCGACCGCATCGTCAGTTTCTCCAGCTTCCTCAACGACACTACGGAGCTCGCAGACCTCATCCTTCCCGGCAGCGTCGCGCTCGAAGAGTGGGGCAGCGACGAACCGAGCCCCGGCCCCGGCTACGCCGCCGTCGGCTTCCAACAGCCTGTGGTCAATCGCTTCCACGACACGCTCAGCTTCGGCGACGCGCTCCTGCAGACGGCCAAAACGCTCGAAATCGACGGCTTGCCGTGGGACTCTATGCGCGACGCCGTTCGCGCCGAGGCCCGCGAGCTCCATCAGCTTCGCAAGGGCTCTGTCGTTCAGCCGACATTCGAGGAGTTCTGGAAGCGCTCCCTCGAACGCGGAGGCTGGTGGGATATGACCGCCACTGTAAGCGGGCAACCTAAACCCGCAGCGCTTCCGACCGCTGCCCCCGCAGCTCCGGCCTCCGGCGGACGGTACCCTCTGCGTCTTGTGCCGTTCGAGGGCATCGGCATCGGGGCTGGTCAGTACGCTCACCTGCCGTGGGCGCAGTCCGCTCCCGATCCCATCACAACTGTCGTCTGGGCTACCTGGGTCGAGCTCAACCCCGACACCGCCAACGCTCTGGGCGTACTCAACCGCGACGTTGTCATAGTAGAGTCGCCCACCGGCCTCTCCATTCGCGTTCCGGTCTACGTGAACCCCGCCATGCCGCCCAATGTGGCGGCGATCCCGCTGGGCCAGGGACACCGCGCATTCACGAGTTACGCGGCGCGGCGCGGCGCCAACGCGCTCGATATCGTCGAGCCTGCCGAAGAGCCCGAAACCGGCGCCCTGGCGTGGGCCGCCACAAACGTCCGCATATCCGGCACCACCCGCCGCATCGACTACCCGAAGTTCGAGGGCATCGAGCCGGCGCGCCAACTGCCGGGCGAAGAGATTATTTACGTTCAGCGCCCCAACGGCTACAGCGCCTCCAGCCACTGAGCGCACAGAGACAGGACTACAGATGGCGACCTCATCACGACCGCGCAACCAGACCAGCAGGCCCGACCACAAGTGGGGGATGGTGATCGACCTCGACCGGTGCACCGGCTGCCAGGCTTGCGTCATCGCGTGTCAGGCGGAGAACAACATCCCCATCAACGAGGACTCGATCTTCCTCGAGGGCCGCGCCATTCAGTGGATACGCGTCGAGCGCTACTGGGAGGGCCACTACCCCGACATCAAGGCGCGGTTCATTCCTGTGCTCTGCCAGCACTGCGACAACGCTCCTTGCGAGTCCGTCTGCCCCGTGTACGCCACGTACCACAACAACGAAGGCCTCAACGTGCAGGTCTACAACCGGTGCGTCGGCACCCGTTTCTGCGGCAACAACTGCCCCTACCACGCCCGCTACTTTAACTACTGGGAGCCGGTGTGGCCGGAAGACCTCCGCAACCAGCTCAACCCCGACGTTACTGTCCGCTCCCGCGGGATTATGGAAAAGTGCACAATGTGCATCCAGCGCATCCGCCGGGCGACCCGCGGAGGCGACGAGGTCGCTGACCAGTCGTTCAATCCCGCCTGCGTGCAGGCGTGCCCGACCGACGCCATGGTCTTCGGCGACCTCAACAACCCCGACAGCCGCGTCTCCCATCAGTGGAGCGACGAGCGCGCTTACCGCGTCCTCGAGGGACTGGGAACGAACCCCAGCGTGAAGTACCTCAAGCAGGTTGAAGTCGATGCATAACGGCGACCTCCAGGTCGGCCCGCTGCCGACCCACCAGGAAGTAGCCCGCGACGTCCTCGCGCGCTTCAGCGATCTCGGCGCGCGCTACTGGGGATGGGTGACGGTGCTCGCCTTCCTCTTCGTGCTTGGGATAGTCGGCTTCATCATCCGGCTCACAGAGGGGTTGGACGACGGGAGCCGCGCCAACTGGGGCTACTTCGTCGCTACGATGGCGTTCATCCTCACCACCTTCACGGCAATGCCGGTCATCTCCGCCGGCCTTCGCCTCACCAAGGCCAACTGGCGCCGCCCGTTCACTCGCGTCACCGAGAACATGGCTATCACCAGCCTCATTCTCGTGCTCATGCTCATACCTGCGCTCATAGCCCTCCCCTCCATAGAAGGAAGGCTCACTATCTGGTTCGAGTTCCCTCTCGGCGCCCCCGGCCTGTGGGACGTCCTCGGCTACGGCTCCCTTGCCGTCATCGGTCTGGCGCTCTTGTGGACCGTCGCCCTGCCCGACCTCGCCGCGGCGCGCGACCACCTGCCCCCCTCCGCCCGTCAGCGCCTCATCAAGTGGCTCTCGCTCGGATGGGTGGGCGGCTCGCGGCAGTGGCGGGTGCTCTACAAGGGATCCCTGCTGCTTGGCGGGTTCTACCTCCTCACCTATCCGCTCGTGCAGACGCTGATGATCTCGGACTTCCACCACGGGCTCATCCCGGGACTGAAGGACGCCATCATCCCTGCGACCGTCGTCGTGAACGGGCTGCAGGGCGCCGTCGGCATGACCCTTGTCACGATGTACCTGATGCGCCGGATGGGCGGCTACGAAAACTACTTCAGCGTCGAGCAGTTCTGGGCGCTCTCCAAGCCGCTCCTCGCGTTTTCGCTGCTCTGGTTCTATTTCTGGTGGGCAAGCTTCATTACGTTCTGGTACGGACGTCAGCCTGGCGAGAGCGAGGTGATACGGCTGCTCGTGCTCGACGAGTACCGCGGCGCGCTTATGGCGTCGTTCTTCCTCAACTTCCTTGGCCCGCTCATTGCGCTCGTATGGAACCCCGTGCGTCGCAGCATCTGGGGCCCTGCGCTTGTCGGCGGCGGCATCATCCTTGGGGCGCTCGTCAACCAGGTCAGGCTCTACGTCTCGGCGTTCTCCGTCGCCGACCCTACGCAGCACGTGATGGATCCCCGGCCCGCCACGCAGTGGCCGGAGGCGCCCGATATCCTCATCATGGTCGGAGCCATCTCCGGATGCGTGCTCCTCTTTATGCTCGTCAGCAAAATCATCCCTGTCGTCTCCATCTGGGAGGTCGGCGAGGGGCTCAGGCTCGTGAAAGTTCGGCGCTACCTCAACCGCTATGCGAGGGTCATCGCCAAGTCGCACTAGCGACACGGACGCAATAGCCCATGTATTACCGCAGAACACTTACCGACGCGCAGATCAACCGCGAGCTCCTCGACGTCGTGTTTCGGACGCCTATGTGGTGGGTCGCGCTGGTCACCGTGCTCGGCCTCATCGTGGCCGTCGCCGCCGGCGCGTTCGGCTTTATGGTCAACCGGGGCCTGGGGGTTACGGGCCTGCAGCAGCCCATCTTCTGGGGCTTCTTCATCACCAACTTCGTGTTCTGGGTCGGCATCAGTCACGCCGGCGTCATGATCTCCGCCATTCTCCGGCTCAGCCAGGCCGAATGGCGGCGCCCCATGGTGCGCGCCGCCGAAACCATGACGGTCTTCGCGCTGATGACCTCCCTGCTCCAGCCGCTCATCCACGCCGGGAGGCCCTGGCGCATCTTCTACTGGGTGCTGCCGTACGACTGGGCCCGCGGCATATGGCCCGACGTCCGCTCTCCCCTGGTGTGGGACCCCATCGCCATCAGCACCTACCTCACGTCGAGCATCCTGTTCGTCTACACCGCTCTCATACCCGACCTTGCAGTCATTCGCGACCGCAGCACCGGTTGGCACCGCACCGTTTACGGCGTCCTCTGCCTCGGGTGGCACGGCAACCCGCGCCAGTGGAAGCTTCAGGGCATCGCGGGCATCCTGCTCTCCGCGCTCATCCTTCCCGTCTTCGTGTCTGTCCACAGCATCGTGTCATGGGACTTCGGCGTCAGCCTCGTGCCTTCGTGGCACGTTACGGTGTTCGCCCCGTACTTCGTCATCGGGGCCGTCCACTCCGGCGTTTCCGCCGTCGTGACGCTCATGATCATCATGCGCAAGCTCTACAAGCTTGAGAACTACATCTGGGAAGAGCACATCGACGCCCTCGCGCGCCTGCTTATCGTGGTCGCCACCGGGTGGCTCTTCTTCTTCTGGCTCGACTTCGTGTTCGCTCTCTGGCTCATTGAAGAGCAGGAGCTCACTGTGTGGCAGTTACGTCTGTTCGAGCCGCCCTGGAGCTGGATGTTCCTCCTGTTCATCACCACGTCCTACGTCATTCCGGTGCCGCTCTGGCTCTTCCGAAAGGTTAGACGCAGCTTCACCTGGATGTTCTGGACCAGCATCCTCGTGAACATCGGCATGTTCACCGAACGCCTCATCATTATCGTCCCCGGACTCATGCGGAAGGGGCCGTGGGTCTTCACCTACGAGACGTACCGCCCGAGCGCTGTCGAGCTTACGCTAGTAGTGGGCTCGGTAGCCCTCGTAGCGCTCCTCTTGCTTATGTTCAGCAAGTTCTTCCCTCTCATCCCGCTCTGGGAAGAGAAGGAGGGCCAGAAGCTGATCGACGAAATTCAGGTGGGCGACCGGACCCTTCCGGCGCTCGTGAAAGAACACTAGCTCGGCGCAGTCGAGGAGAAAGTCGATGCCGAACAAGAAACTGCTCGGGCTGTTCCCGGAGCCGGAACAGGCAGCCGGCGCGATGAACGATCTGAAGGACGCCGGCTTCCCTGCCGAAGACCTCGACGTCTACTCCGGGAGCCCCTTCCCTGAAGGATCATTCGGCGAGCACGAGCCTGAGACCCGGCTGTATATGTTTCCCCTCGTCGGCGCTCTCATCGGGTTCGCCCTCGGCCTCCTGTGGACAGCCGGCACCCAGATCTCGTACCCCCTGATCACCGGCGGCAAGCCCATCCTCAGCATCCCGCCGATGACCATCATCATGTACGAGAACACCATGCTCGGCGCCATCATCTTCACCGTGCTCGGCGTCCTCTTCGAGTCCCGTCTGCCGCGGCGCGACCTCGGCCTCTACGACGCGCGCATCACCGAAGGCTACATCGGCGTCATCGTCGACTGCCCCGAAGACCAGGCCGGTCAGGCCGAAACGCTCCTGCAAGCGGCCGGCGCCGAAGAAGTAAAGAAGGAAGGGGGGGCCTAGCCAGCTCGTGCGAATCCCTAGCCGCAAGACCCTCGCGCTCCTGGCAGCCGCAGCGACCGCCGCCGTGGTCGCCGCCGCATGCAACCCCGGCGACCCCTTCCGGTCAACCGGCTCCTACCCCATCGACGTCTTCCAGGAGATGCACTACAACCAGACGCTCAAGGCCCAGGAGCCTCCGCGCTTCCTGCCGCCCGAGGGCTCCTACCCCATCGAGGGCGGGTTCCTTCCCGTAAGCGTCATCGACGACGTCAACGCTCTCGAAAATCCCCTGCCCGACGGCCCGATGACGATGCGGCGGGGCGCACTTCTCTTCAAGCAGAACTGCTCCGCCTGCCACGGCTTCACCGCCGCAGGCGACGGCCCCGCCGGCCTGATCCTCGCCGACTACGGCATCAACCAGCCCCCCGCATTCGGCGAGGGAGACGGCGTCGTCGTCGTCCGCACGAACGGGACAACCGAGCTAACCCCCGGGAACGCCTACGGATCCATCTCAGGGGGCTTCGCCGCCATGCCCGCCTTCGAAGGCCTGCTTTCGGAGACCGACCGCTGGGCGATCGTAACCCTCCTCGACGCAGCCGTCGCCGCGCGGCAGGCCGCCCTCGAGTCGATCAACGATATCCCCGAGGAAGAGCGCACCCTCGAACTCCTCGGGCTCCGCGGCCAACTCTAAGCGCGCCGCCGCACTCGAACCCGAAAGAGAGAGCCGCATGGACTTCAATTACTCCTACAACGTTAAGACCACGCCTGAGCAGCTCTGGTCTTTCGTCACCGACATCCCCACGGTCGGCAAGTGCATCCCAGGAGCGGATGACATCTCCTCGAACGACGACGGCGAGTACTCGGGCGTCGTCAAGGTGCGGGTCGGGCCCGTCTCTCTCGGTCTCGCAGGGAAGCTCTCCGTCGTCTCCCGCGACGACGATGCCCGCCGCATCTCGATGACCGGCGAAGGGGCAGACCGCAAGGTGCCGGGCAATGTGCGGGTGAAGATCAGCATGGCCGTCGAGGACGCCGCAGGCGGCGGCAGCACGCTTGTGGTCAACTCCGACGCCAACATTATGGGGAAGCTTGGCGAGTTCGGTCAGGGCGTCATCAAACGCAAGACCGACGGCATTATGAAAGAGTTCGGCCAGAACCTCGCCAAGCGGGTCGAGGCTCTCTAGCAACCGCCTGCCCCAGACTTCCTCGCTGGTCAGGGCCGAACCTGGGAGAGCGTTCGCTCCCCCAGACCCCCTCGTTGTTGCGCTCACTTCCCCAGACGCCCGTCGCTGTTGGTTAGCGCCCTACCTGGGAGAGCGTTCGCTCCCCCAGATCCTCTCGTTGTTGCGTTCACTCCCCCAGGCACCCTCGTCGTTGGTTAGGGCACTACCTGGGAGAGCGTGCGCTCCTCCAGACGCCCTCGTTGTTGGTTAGGTTAGGAGGGGGCGACGAACACTTGTTGCCGGTAGAACCGCAGCTCCTCGATGCTCTCGCGGATGTCGTCGAGCGCGCGGTGCGTCCCCTGCTTCACGGGAACCTTCAGGTTGGGGTACCAGCGCCGCGCAAGCTCTTTCACCGAACTCACGTCGACGATCCGGTAGTGCAGGTACGACTCCAGCTCCGGCATCTCGCGCATCAGAAAGAGCCGGTCCTGATGCACGGAATTCCCGCACAGCGGCGCCTCTTGCGCGCCCACCCACTCCTTCAAGAAATCGAGCGCCTGACGCTCCGCCTCCGCCACTCCTGTCGTCGAGGCCCGCACGCGGTCGAGCAGGCCCGACGCCGTATGCGTCTTCCGGCTCCACTCGTCGATGGGCTCCAGCTCGTCCTCGCTGCGCGCTATCGCCCCCGCCGGGCCCTCGGCAAGAATGTTCAGATCGCCATCCGTGATCACGGTGGCTATCTCAATCACAACATGGCGCTCAGGGTCGAGCCCCGTCATCTCCAAGTCGATCCACACCAGCCGTCCGGACTCAGCCATTGCTCTTCTTTCTGCCCGCAGGGCCTCTGACGGGAGCGCGGCCTCCCGAGCGGCGGCGCCTCGCGCCATCTCGCTCCTTCGCGTTCTGACCATCCGGCGGACGGCCCAGCAGACGGCGCGCTTCCGCAGCCGGCAGTTCGCGGACTTCACCCGGCGCGAGGCTTCCGAGCCGCACTCCGCCGATGCGCACGCGCGTCAGATGCAGCACCTCCGCGCCCAGCGCTCTCATCATCAAGCGCACTTCGCGTTTCTTCCCCTCCACCAGCGTCACCCGGTAACGCGCCTCCTGCGCTCCGGCGTCACGTCCCCGAACGGCGGCGACTGCCGCGGCGGAGGCGAGTCCGCTCTCTATCTCTACGCCGGTCAGCAGACGGCGCCGCTCTGCTGCCGAAAGGCGCCGGTCGAGCAACGCCTCGTACTCTTTCTCCACCCCGTAGCGGGGATGCGTAATGCGGTTCACCAGGTCGCCGTCGTTCGTCAACAGCACCAGGCCGGAGCTTGCAAAGGTCGAGACGTCCGGCGGGGACCAGCCCCGGCGCGCGGAGCCCGGCAGGCACGAGATCGAGCGCCGTAGGCCTCCCGCGGTCGTCGCGCACCGCCGAGAGGTAGCCGGGCGGCTTGTTCAGCAGCAAGTACACGCGCCGGTCGGAGGCGGGCGCGAGAGCCGTTCCCCCGACCCGCACCACGTCGCCTGGGGAGACCGGATGGTTGAGGTCGAGCGCCGGCGCGCCGTTGACGGTTACGGCGCCCTCCATAATCAGCGCAGCGGCGCGCCGGCGCGACCCTGCGCCTGCCGCCACGAGCTGCTTCACTAACGGCCTTACGCCGGACGCGGAGGTTGCTGGGGTGGACACGCTTCGAGGGTAGCACAGCCTGCGAGGCGGCTGATAGAATCCGCTCGCTTCCCGCGCCGGCCCCCTCTTGCTGCGCGCCTTCATCAACCTCCATCAGCCTCTCTACGGATAACGCAAAATGAGCGAACTGATCGATAAGCTGGAGCGCGCCTCCAAAGGCGCCGCGCAGCCGCTAGGATTCGGCGGCGCCGCCCGGCGCGAGCGCATCGCCCCCATCCTCCTGCTGGCCGCCGTCGACTCTCGCAACGGCGCCCAGGCCCAGGCGGTTGCCGAGGCCGGGCTCGACGCCGCAATCGTCGACGGCGCTGCAGCGTCCCCGCACCCGTTGCAGGACGTCACGCTCGGCGTCTGGTTCGATCAGGCGCAGCTGGCCGACCCGGACGGCGCCGACTTCCAGGTCTTCTCCTCCGACGCGACTCCGCTCGCCGCGCTCGCCGGCGATGAGCGGACCCTCATCATGGAGATCGACCCCGACATCGACAACACGCTTCTCCGCTCGCTCGACTCGCTGCCCGTCGACGCGTTCATCGTGCGGCTGCTCGACGCCGGCGGGCTCACCGTACGGCAGCTTATGCAGCTTGGCCGCGTGCGCGGGGCCACGTCGCGCTGGCTCATCGCTCACATCCCCGCGCTGCCCTCCAGGGAAGAGGCTGAACTGCTGCGCGACGCCGGCGTTGGAGCAGCGCTCATCAGCGCCGCCGGCGTCAGCGCGGACGACCTCCGCAAGACGCGCGAGATGCTGCTCGACCTCCCTCGGGAGTCGGCCCGCAAGAAGCGCCGCGAACGGAGCGCCGTAGCGCTCCCGCGGGTCGCCGAAAGCGCAGCGCCCGCCCCGCCTCCCTCCGCTCCCGACGACGATGACGACGATTGGGACGACGACTAGCGCCGCTCGCGCGCCGCTCCATGCTCCTCGCCAATAGCAGTCTGCTCCTCAACGACCCATTCGCGTTCTTTACGTTCATCCTCGTCGTCGCGCTCTCGCTGCTCATCGGCATCACCGTGCACGAGGCCTCTCACGCCTACTGCGCCAGCAGACTGGGCGATCCCACAGCCGCCCGGCTCGGACGCATCACCCTCAATCCCCGGGCCCACCTCGACCCTGCCGGCTCGCTGATGCTCCTCGTCGCAGGGTTCGGCTGGGGTAAACCTGTGCCGGTCGACCCGATGCGCCTCTGGCGCGGCCGGCGCGGAGTCGCGATCGTGTCGGCGGCGGGCCCCGCCTCGAACCTGCTCCTTGCCCTGGCGCTCGCGGCGCTCTTTCAGGCCGGACTGCTGAGCGTCGACTCCTTCTCCCGCGCGGAACTGCAGACGCTCGATTTCGGCGCTTGGATCAACATCATCGCCACTTATAGCGTGCTGCTGAACCTGCTCCTCGCCGCGTTCAACCTGCTGCCGCTGCCCCCGCTCGACGGCGGCGGCATTCTGGCGGGCGTCGTTCCGCGCGATTGGCTCCCCGCCGTCGACTGGCTCCAACGCATCGGGCCCATCGTGCTAATAGCAGTCATCGCCCTGACGATTCTCACGAACCTCAGCCCGCTCAGCTTCCTGTTCGGGTCCGTCTACGCCGCCGCCAACGTGCTCATCGGGCTGTAGGCAGGCGCGCCGCCCCCAAGGAGTCGCCAATGTGGAGAATTCCCGCGCTAAGCAAGGGAACTCTCTAAGCCGGAGTAGGCCAAAGGCGCCAGCAAACCACGCCCGCTCTTAACCCCGCGCCTTCTCGGAGTGGATCTCGTCCAGCAGCATCCGCTTCGCAGTCTCCGCGATGCGTGTAATCTGGCTTACCGTCAGCCTGGGGCCCATTATCTCCCGCTCGTACGCGGCGATTATGTTCACGAGCGTCCGGTCATTGGGGGTCGTCAGCGCCATAGCAAACTTCCTCGACAGGAGTGCCACTGCATGATAGCCCAAGGCCCGATCATCCACGTTACGACCCCGGACGCCTGGGCGCGCGAAGACGATACGCCGTTCTACGCTCCCGAGTCGCTGGCGGTCGAAGGCTTCATCCACTGCTGCCGCCCGGACCAACTGCGGGGCGTGCTCGGGCGCCACTTCGCCGGACACCGCGCGCTCGTACTCCTCATCGTCGATCCCGCAAAGCTCACTGCGCAACTCCGCGTTGAAGAGGCCCGGCCCGGCGAGTGGTTCTCGCACATCTACGGCCCCCTCGACCGCGCCGCCGTCGTCAGCGTCCTGCCTATCGAGGCCGACTCCACCGGCGCCTTTACGCTTCCCGACGACTGAGCCAGCTTCCAGCCGGACGCGCCCGCCTCTCTCCCGCAGCGCCCATGCCTCACTCGCCGTAGACGCGCGCGCCGCGGCTGTTGAGGTACGCCGCGAGGTTCTCCGGCGCATACGACTCATCCGACTCGAACCGATCGCGCGCGCTCGGATGCACCGCCCGTACGCCGGAAACAGCCGGAATACCCCGCGCCGCGACTCGTGCAATGCGCCCATCGGACGCGGACGCGTCATCCGACGCAGACGCGCCCCATCGAACGCCAGGCCAACCCTCGACGCGCGCTCGACCATCCACAGCAAGGAAGCGTCCGCGAGCGACCGGTCGGCGTAGCCCCCGCCGACATCGGCATGGACGCCGGGGAACCACACCTGCTCCACCGTCTGCCCGGAGCGCGGCTTGACCTTCCAGAGCGCCGCCCGGAAGGGGCGCCGCCGTTCGTCGATGGCCAGCGCATGGTAGCCGTGCCGGACGCGGCGGCTCAGCTCGACGTCGTGAAACTGGTGCCGCGCAGCCGTAAGCCGCGATAGCCCCCGCAGCGGAATGCCGAGGGCGCCGACCGTATCCCACACTCCCACGAACGTAATGTCCGCCTCGCGCGAATGGGCAGCCCTGAAAGCGGAGGCTTCCCGCGAGCCGGGGGCTGCGTCGGCGCGCCGGTACAGCCGGTACGCCTCGCGGAAGCGGTCAGCCTCCGCCTTCCGGAGCACGCCTGCGTTGCGCGCCAGCCCTGCAAGGCTCCGCACGGTGTAGGCTCCGCGGCTGTAGCCGAACAGATAAATCTCGTCGCCTTCCTCGAAGTTGTGCACGAGGAACCTGTAGCCGTCGCCGATATTCTTCTCGACGCCTCTGCCCGTAACGCCGCCAACCAGCCGGTCGAGCCAGTTCGCAGTCCCGACCCCCTCGTCGTAGAACACGACCTGCGCCGCGCCGTCGGGCGCAGTGGGCAGGACCGTCCGAGCCACGAGCGCGACATTCGTCGGCGCATGCTGCTCCGGCGTGCTCCATGTCCCGTCCGAACAGATGACGATACGCTTCATCTGCGCTCCCTCCTCTTCACTGCCCAACCAGTCTAGGAAGGAGTCCTGCAGAGGCGCAACGGGCTACTGTCAGAGTTCCGTCATCGCCGCGAGGAAGGGCGCCGTGACGCTACTGCCCCCTGCGCCCCAGCCGCCGCGACGGCTCGACCGCGCTACGCTTCCCGAGCCGCCAGGCCGCGCAGCCATGCGCGCATTGCGACGGCGTACTCCGGACGGCGCAGCGCGATCTCGACCGACGTCTGCAACAGCCCCAGAGGAGTGCCGGCGTCGAAGCGGTCGCCTTCGAACCGGTAGGCGTGGACCGCCTCGCGCTGCGCCAGCAGGTCCACTGCGTCGGTCAGCTGCAGCTCTCCTATGGCGCCCGCCGTAATCGATTCGAGACAGTCGAAGATCGCCGGAGAGAATACATACGGCCCCACGATAGCGAGGTTCGAGGGCGCCTCGTCGCGCGGAGGCTTCTCCACGCACCGCGTCAGACGCGTCGCGCGACCGGACGCCGCCTCCCCCTCAACGACTCCGTAGCGCGACACGTCCTCCCACGGCGCCTCGATGACGCCCACCACGCTCCCCAGCTGCTCGTAGGCGTCGAGCATCTGCCGGGTGACCGACGGCTCGCCCAGCAGCACCTCGTCGGGCAAGTACACGATGAACGGCTCGCCGCCGACGGCCTCTCTCGCCGTCAGGACTGCGTGGCCGAGCCCGAGCGGCTCTTTCTGACGCACGGCGATGACGCTGGCCATCCGCGACACGCTTTCGACAGGGTCGAGCTTCGCATTGCCCCGATCGCGCAGCGTGCGCTCCAGGTCGGGCGCGATGTCGAAGTAGTCCTCCATGGCCGTCTTGCCGCGCGACGTCACCAGCACGACGCGGTCGATGCCGGCCTCGACCGCCTGCTCCACCACGTACTGAATCACGGGGCGGTCGACCAGCGGCAGCATCTCTTTCGGCACAGCCTTGGAGATGGGCAAGAACCGCGTGCCTACTCCCGCGGCGGCGATGACGGCAGTGCGAACAGCCATAGCCGCCACAGCATAACAGGCGCCGCCCGCGTTTGACCGGCGGCGCCCCGGACGCCTACCATGATGCGCAGCCGTGCTAGACGGGGAGTTAGCGGCGCCCTGCACCCGAAATCCGCTATAGCGGGGTTGAACTCCTCCCCCAAGGGCCGGCCTCGCCGCCTCTGGTCCGGAAACGGATGTTGAGAGCCGGGCCCTGCGCGACGGAGCCCCGTGAACCGCGTCAGGTCCGGAAGGAAGCAGCGCTAAGCGGACTGCCCCGAGCGCCGCAGACCAGCCTGGCTCGAGTCTGAATCCCATGGCTACGCGTCGGGCCACCGGCTCGAAGGGGAGGTGCACGGCTACTCTTCCCTCCGGCCCCCGCGACCGTGACCGTCGCCCCGCCGCCTGAGGCCGCTACCCTTTCGCGCGCGGGGCGCAGACAGTTGTGACGCAGTTGGAGGACGAGGCGCGGCGATGCGCCCACCACGCAAGAGCCTGGGACAGCACTTCCTGAACGACCGCAACATCCTCGCGGCGATCGCCGACGCCGCCGATGTGGGGCCTGCCGACGCCGTCATCGAAGTCGGCCCCGGACGCGGAGCCCTCACCGCCGTCCTTGCCGAACGCGCGCGGGAGGTCGTCGCCGTCGAACTCGACCCCGACCTCGCACGCGATCTCGCCGCCGCGGCGGCGCCGAACGTCCGCATCGTCGAGGGCGACGCGCGCGCGATCGCTCCCGGCGCGCTCCTCGGCGCCTGCCGCCCCTACAAGCTTGTGGGCAACCTGCCGTACTATGCCGCCATGCCCATACTGCGGGGATTCCTCGAGTCCGACTGCCCGCCGGAGGCGGCGTCCGTGCTCGTGCAGCGCGAAGTGGCGGAGCAGCTCTGCGCCGCGCCCGGCGCGATGTCGCTCGCGTCGCTCGCCGTGCAGCTGTTCGGCAAGCCGCGCATCGCCCGTATCGTTCGTCCCGGATCGTTCAATCCGCCCCCAAAGGTGACCTCCGCGGTCGTCGCGATCGATATCTACGACCGCCCGGCGGAGGGCGTCGACGATACGCGCGCGCTCTTCGTCGTCGCCCGGGCAGGCTTCAGCGCGCCGCGCAAGCAGCTGCGGAACGCCCTCGCCGCCGGCCTTGCGATCCCGCCGGACGACGCCGGAGCGCTGCTCGCAAGCGCCGGCGTCGACCCCGCGCGGCGCGCCGAGTCGCTCGCGTTGGCGGAGTGGGCGGCGCTCTGCCGGGCATGGAGCGCCCGCCCGCTATGAGCGGCGTAACGCTCAACTTCGAGGGCGGGCTGCATATGACGCCGCCGTGCGAGCAGTGCGGCGCCGTGCGCGTGCGCGAGGCGCCCTACTCGGCGCGCGGACAGCCTCTGCTGCCCAACGAGCTCGACGATATGGCGTGGACCGACTACCTCTGCGACTGCGGCGCCGTGCGGCTGCGCATAGGCCGCCGGTAGCCTTCAGCGTCGACGGGGGAGCGCGACCCTCGCCCGCCGTTTTATAATCGCCCTCTTACCCTTCTGAGAACGCCCCTGCAGGACAGTCGCCCGGATACCTCTCTCTCTACTCTCTCTCGCCTTGCGGGGGGCCGGAAAGGAGCGCGCTATGGACGCTGCGGAAGCCGCCTACCGAAAGACTATCGTCTCCCCGACGCCGCTGGACCCGGAGGTCGCCGCCCGGCGCCTCAAGGAGGTGAAGCGCATCTTCGACGAGAACAACGTCACCTTCTGGCTCGGCTCCGGAACCTGCCTCGGCGCCACCCGCGAGGGACGCTTCATCCCGTGGGACGACGAGATGGACACCGCGTCGATCGTCGGCATGCACGGCCTCACCGTCGACGGCATACACCGCATGGCCGACGTCTTCCGGGGGCACGGGTTCACCCCGCGCATCACCTTCAACCCGCGGCACGTCAGCGTCGCCCTCGTCAAGGACGGCATCCGCACCGACTGGACCTGCCACTACCTCATCGACGGGCGGCTGTACGAATTCCCCGGCGTCGAGCTCCCCGTTCGCGTCTACCAGAACCTCGCAGAGATCGAATTCATCGGCGAACGCTTCCGCGTGCCCAATCCGCCGGAGGAGTACCTCGCCGCCAAGTACGGCCCCGACTGGCGCACGCCCAAGGGCCCCGGGTTCGAGGCCGACGTCGTGGGGCAGATCCCGGACGGCTCGATGATCAGCCGCCGGACGCAGCTGCTGTGGAGGCTCAGCCGCGGAAGGCTGCCGCGCTCGTGCGTCCGCATCCGCGTCTTCGACCGGCAAGGCGACCTCGTGCCCGGCGCGCTCGTCGCCATTGCGGGCATCGGCAAGACGACCGCCAACTCCAGGGGCGAGGCGCGCCTCCCCATCCCCGGCGAAAGCTACTTCGCCGTAACCGTTACGTACCCAGGCCACAGAGAGCTGATGTACGAGGAGGTGCTCACGCCGGGGGCGAGCTACACCTACCGCCCCGGCCCCATCGTCACCCCGGAGGAGCACTACAAGGCAGGCGTCCGCGCCCTAGCCCTCATCAAGGAGTAGCTGCCCGGCTCTGGCTGCGTTTGCGAGGGGGTCCGGGGGAGAGGACTCTCTCCCGGCAGCGCGCAGCGCTCTGGTTTGCGATGGGGGGGCAGCCGCGGCAGCGCTCATGCAGGCGGCGGCAGCGCTCATGCGATAGGCGTTCGCTGCTGTGGCGTTGCAGCTGGGAGAGCGTCCGCTCCCCCAGACCCCCTCGCAAAGCCGCTCCGGCGCCGTGGCGCCCCCTCGCAGCCGCAGCCGGGGGGCGGCAGCGCAGCGCTCATGCGATTGGCGTTCGCTGCTGTGGCGTTGCAGCTGGGAGAGCGTCCGCTCCCCCAGACCCCCTCGCAGCCGGGGGGCAGCGGCCACCCCCCCCCTCGCAGCCACAGCCACCGCGCGATTAGGCTACACTGCCATCGCCGAGGAACGCAGACGGCAAGAGAGAAGAGAGAGAGGAGGTTGCCTGTGACTACGCTTAGGGCTGAGGTTTACTACGATTTTCGCTGACCGTTCGTGTTCAATGCAGCCGTGTGGCTGGATCAGGTGAAACGCGCCAGGGGGGACGACGCGCCCATCGAAATCACGTGGCAGCCCTTCTCCCTGCAGCAGGTCAACCAGAAAGTGGGCCCCGACTATCAGGCGTGGGCCGAGCCGGACGAGAGCCTCGACGGCAGCCTGTGGGGCTTGCGCGCGGGACAGGCCGCCCGACGGCAGGGCGAGGACGCGCTCCGCGCCTACCTGCCCCTCCTGCTGAGGGCGCGGCACGAAAACCGCAGCGACCTCGGCGACAAGGAGCTCCTCGTGAGGCTCGCCGACGAGGCCGGACTCGACGCCGACCAGTTCGCGCAAGACCTCGACGACCGCTCGACGCTCGACGAGATCGCCGCGAGCCACAAGCGCGCCGTCGAGGAGCGCGGCGTGTTCGGCACCCCCACGTTCGTGTTCGAGAGCGGCGGCTCCGCATTCGTCAAGCTCATCCGCCCGCAGACCGACGACCAGGCCGCGAGCGCGTTCGACTCCCTCGTCAACCTCGTGCAGAACGACCTGTTCGTCGGCGAGGTCAAGCGTCCCCAGCCGCCCTGGCCCAAGGGAGTCTTTGACTAGCCGACCGTCCGAACGCAGCCTGGCCGCGCTCGAACGGAAGCTCGGCGTGAGGTTCAGGGAGCGGGAGCTGCTGCGCGAAGCAGTAACGCACCGCTCCTACCTCAACGAGCAGCCCGACCGCGCGCGCATCAGCTACGACCGCCTCGAGTACCTCGGCGACGCCTTCCTCGGGTGGGTCGTCGCCGGCGAACTGTTCGCGCGCTACCCCGGCTTCGGCGAGGGAGTCCTCACCCGCGCCCGCGCCGCCCTCGTGCAAGGCCCGGCCCTCGCAGCCGTCGCCGACTCGCTCGGCCTCGGCCCGCACCTCATCCTTGGGCTCGGGGAAGACGCAGGAGGCGGACGTCGCCGCCCCCGCACGCTGGCGGCGGCGCTCGAAGCCGTGATCGGCGCCGTGCTGGTCGACCGCGGCGAGCGGCGCGCCCGCGCGCTCGTCCTCTCGTGGCTTGGGGAGCAGCTCGACGCCATCGGCCCGGACGGCCCCGCGCCCGACGCCAAGAGCGCGCTGCAAGAGCAGCTGCAGCGCAGCGGACGCCCCCTGCCCGTCTACCGCATCGCCGGCGAATCGGGCCCTCCCCACGCCCGGACGTTCACCGTGCGCGCCGAAGTCGACGGCGAAACAATCGGCGAAGGCGCCGGCCCCAGCAAATCCGCCGCCGAACAAAACGCCGCCCAAACCGCCCTCCAAACCCTCCGCCACGACGCCTAAGCGCCGCGCTGCCCCCAGCGGCGGCTGCCCTCCGGCCGCCAGGGGGTGTTGCGCGAGAGGGGCGGCTGCCTTCCGGCTGCCAGGGGGTCTGGGGGAGCGGACGCTCTCCCAGCGCTACGACGCAGGGGCGAACACCTATCGCATGGGCGGCGCCGCGGGAGGGGTGGCTGCCCCCCGACGCATGAGCGCTGCGCCCCCTCCATCCCGACGCATGATCTCTGCCGCACTCCCGGGAGAGAGTCCTCTCCCCCGGACCCCCTCGCAATCCCCCACCTCCGGCGGCGAACGCCTATCGCATGGGCGGCGTCGCGGGAGGGAGGGCTGCCGCCAGAGCGGCGCCTGCCCAGCGGCTGCCAGGGGGTCTGGGGGAGCGAACGCTCTCCCAGCGCTACGACGCAGCGGCGAACGCCAATTGCATGGGCGGCGCCGCGGGAGGGGCGACACGCAGAGAGCGGCGCTGCCTTCCGGCTGCCAGGGGGTCTGGGGGAGCGGACGCTCTCCCAGCGCTACGACGCAGTGGCGAACGCCTACTGCATGAGCGCTGCCGCGGGAGGGGTGGCTGCCCCCCCGGCTGCCGCGCCGCCGCCGCCTGCATGAGCGCTGCGCTGCCGCCCCCTCGCAGACATGCCTGAGCGTTGCCGTGCTTGCAATTGGTGTTCGCGGCTGTGGCGGTGCAGCTGGGAGAGCGTCCGCTCCCCCCAGACCCCCTGGCAGCCAAGGGGCAGCCGCCAGCGAAAGGGGGGAGCGCTTGGCGCTCCCCCCTTTGTAGGTGGCTGGTTTTGCGGGTTGACGGTTAGTTGACTGAGGCGGAGAGGCGGTTGCCGCCGCTTACTCGCCAGGTTATCGATACGTCGTCCCAGCCTTCGCGGCTGAAGGTCATCGTGCGGGGGTTGCTCCGCCAGACGCCCTTGTCGAACGATACGCCGTCGCCAAGCGTCAGGCTACTCGGCTGGTACGACGGCTTGCGGCTCCAGATCCGCAGACGCACGCTCGCCTCCTCGCCGTCGGAGTAGCTGACCGTAACGTCTCTCCCGCTGATCGAGGCGTCAACCGACGGCTCAGGCGTGGGCGGCGCCGACGGCTCATCCTCCGGCTCTTCGCCCGTGAGGTCGTACATCCAGTACGCCCTGAAACTGCCGAGCGCGCCCGCAACCCGCCGCACCGACTCGCTGCTGTCGCTCGCAAATGCCGTCCGCGTCCCAAACGCGCTGGCGGTGATAGGAGGCTGGCCGCCGGAAAGAATCGAGACCGGCGCGTCGATTACGTTCTCTTCGTAGTGGTCCAACATGTTGCTCACGTCGGCGTGGCAGCGATTCTGATCCTTTGCGTGGACGCGGTACTGGGTGGTCTTACGATGCGTACCTTCGCCGTCGACATGCACGGTGAAGAGGCAGTACTCGTGATCGTTGCCGCCGTCACTGGCCGGAATGTTAACTGCGACAGCGAGGAAGAGAAAACGCATGTCCGGGTGGTCGGAGCGGGAGGAGCGAATATTGCCGCCGAAGGCCATCACACCCTCTATCGCGGCTATTGCTTCCTTCTCATCATCAGTTGCAGTTGGGCTATCTTTGCCTCTGAGGTCGTTTATCTCGTGTACAAACCCGTTGGGCGCATTCACGCACGTGTAGTTGAGGTCTTCTTCCCTGGCATTCACATCGTTATCGGCAGGCCTGGAGCACTCCAGGTAGTCGTAGAGCCCATTGAATGCATTGTTACCGCTGACGCCAAACTTGATCGTGTCCAGCTTCCGCACTGCCTCGCGAAGTTCGGGAGCGCGGTAGCCAATGAGGCTGTAGAGGTTTGTTGTTTCCGTATTCTCCGGATCAGCTTCAGTCGGAGCGGGCTTCTCGTACGTCCCGCTGATGTATTTACAGTACCGGACGGGGTCAAGGGATTGGTTAGTCGGGTACGTCCAGTATCTGTTCGAGGTATCAGGCGTGTTTGGGGGAGCGCTCGTGTCCTTGATGCACCCGGGGACGTCGTCGAGTGTCTGCGCAGCAGATGAGGAGGAGGGGGGCGGCGCAGGCGGCGGACGGCGTTACGAACCGGGAGGCGACGCCCGCAACGCCGCGCAGCCCGGCGCAAGCCCTGCAAGGTCGCTCCGCACGTACACTACCCCGAACGCCGACTGCATCGCGCTGTCGAACTCGCGATCGATGAAGTAGTCGAGCGCAACGCCCCATCCCTCCCGCGAAAGCGCGCCCGAGAGCACCGCCGAAAGCGTCAGCCTGTTGTAGGCGTAGTTGGGGAACCACCAGAGATGGCGCAGCTCCCCTACCCGCTCGAACCCCTCGAGGCCGGCGGCGCTCCCCGCCTCGACCGCCCGGCTCATCATCGCGACCTCGAAGCTGTCGGCGGCGCCCGACTCCGCGTCGAGCGGCGCCTCGCGCAGGTTCTGATACGTCGTCCACGGGTAGTCCCGCAGATACCACCGCCACTGCCACACGAAGGTGTCGGACTCGTCGACGAGGATACGCAAGCCGTCTCTCCCGAGGCCCGACTCCCCGGCGAGCCGCGCGATGCACTCCGCCGCGTACTTGGTCTCCTGCCCCGTCTGCGAGTAGACGAGCAGCTCGCGCGGGCGCTCGAATCCCTCGTACGAGTAGCTCGCCCGCACGGCGACCGCCGCCGTACCGACGGCGGCGAGCGCGAGCGCTCCGAGCGCGATCCACGCCGGCAGCCGGGCGCCGAACGCCCGCCCCCGCGCTTGCCCGTCCGGGCGCGGCGGCGCGGCGGCGCGCTCCAGCAGCAGGCCGACCGTCCGCCCCGCGACGACTGCGAGCGGCAGCGTGATGCCGACCAGCAGCCACGGCATGCGCTCCCCCGCAATCGTGAACAGCGCAAAGGCGAGCGCAGCCCAACCGACGATGAAGCGGTCGAACGCCTCCCGGCTGCGGGCGAGCAGCCAGGCGCTGCCCGCAATCGCCGGGACGACGACGAGGAATTCGTACGTCGCAAGGCCGAGCACGTAGTAGTGCATCGGCTGGTTCGCGCGCTCCACTCCCTGCTGCGCCATCCAGTAGCCCAGCGACCCCCAGAGGCCGGTGAAGAACCCCTGCCAGTTGGTGAACATACTCGTAAAGAGCGGCAGCCACACGGCGATGAACGCCGCAGCCAGCAGCGGCCACCTCCGCCGGTCCCAGCTGCGTCCGACCATCACGGCGATCGCGCCGCACGCCAGCACGAGGAACGCGGCGATGAAGAGCGCGCCATCGGCAGGCGCGCCCGTCTCCGCCGCCGCGCGCGCAAGCTCGCCCGACCGCACCCGCGGGTCGTTCGGGTCGGGGTTCACCAGCACGATCCCCAGCACTCCCTGCGCGAGGCCGACGAGCGGAGCGAAGAGGGGCAACGTCAGGGTGCCGAGCACGACGAACAGGTCGCCCTCCGGCCCGACGTTCGACAGCCGGCGTTTGCTCTTCGCCCACTCCCAGAGCGCGGGCGCCGCCACGATCAGCAGGAAGAGCCCGAACGTCCCCGCCAGCAGATAGGCGCTCTCTTTCGTCGAGAACGCGAACGCCCACAGCACGGCCCAGGCGAACAGCAGCCACGTGCGCGGACGCTCGCGGTAGCGGAATATCACCGCCGCCAGCGCCAGCGCCCACACCGCCATATAGATGTCGTTCCGCATAAACCGCCCAAAGTAGAGCAGCGACGGCGAAACGAGCAGGAACGCCGCAGTCGCGAGCGCTCCGTAGCGCCCGAGCTCGCGGCGGAGCGCGTACGGCAGGCCCACCAGCGCGACGCCGAACAGGGCCGGGAGCAGCCGGGCCGTGAGGTCGCTCGCGCCGAGGAGCGAGTACGTGGCCGCTCCCGCGTGATAGAGGAACGGCCCGTGCGTGAGCGGCGTGTGCGAGTAGCCGATCCCCTCCGCGAACCGCCACGAGTACCACGCATGCAGAATTTCGTCGTAGTGCAGCGAGCGGCCTCCGAGGTCCCACAGCCGCGTGGCGAGCGCGACGGCGATGAGCGCAACGTACGCCCACGCCTCGCGCGTCCGGGGCCAATGGGGGCGCGGCAGCTCCACGCTCCCGGCAGCCTGCTTCACGCGCCGCCCGATTCCCGTCTGCGTCAGCCGCGTCAGCCGCATCAGCCGCCCTTCTCCTGAGCGACGCGATGCACGCGCGCCGCGCCGGCGCCGCTCCCCGACTCGAATACGACCTCTCCGAGCCGGTCGAACTTCGCGATCCCGCTCTCGCCGTAGATCGCCCGCTCCCGCGGCCCTACGACGACGTAGTCGACGCCGTATCTGTCGAGCAGCGCCGCCGCCTCGGCGGGGTCGTCCGAGCCGTAGATAGTCCGCACGTCGTCCTGGCGGCGCCGGATCTCCTGTATATCCCTGCCCCACTGCCATTCGTGCCCGGCCCATCCGACGATCGTGGGTCGGCCGGTGGCGGAGGCGACGCGGGCCAGCTCGGGCGCCCAATCGTCGCAGCCGTCCGGGTTGGCGATGCAGGGCGCCTTTGCGCTCTCGAGCACCACGGCGTCGCGGGGGGTCTCGTCGCGCACCCACCGGATGAGCTCCGCGTCCGCGGGAGCAGTCCGTTCGAGGTAGGCGAGCCCGTCGAGGGTCGTGGCACCCGGCTCTTCCGCGCGCGACGCGACAGCCGCCAGCGAGTAGTAGCTCACCGCGGCGAACCCGAGCACGACGACCGCCCCCCACGCGACGAATCCGAGTCTGCCCGCGAGCCGCCGCTTGTCCCAGCTCGAGCCCGCCAGCCACAACCCGAACGCGCCGACCACGGCCAGCAGCGCCCACGCCTGGTAGTAGAGCTTGAACACGGTGTTCTGCCGCCGGAGGTCGCCGCCGAAGACGTCGGACACGTGAAAGAGTTCGACCCCCATAATCAGCGCGCTCGCAACTGCAAGCACGAGGAGCGCGTGCGCGTGCGCGCTCCAGCGGTTCCGCGCGGCCCCGCCGCCGGCCTGCCCCGCCGCCGGGGCGCCGTGATGCCCCAGCGTCCACGCGCCGTAGATCGCCAGCGCGACGACCGCCGCCATCGGCGCAACGAGCAGCAGGCGGTCGATCGCCAGCAGCTCGCCGCCAACGGGGCTGCGCTCGCCGTTCATCACGCCGTCCCACACGAGTCCGCCCGCCACAATGATGCTTCCGTAGATGAGCGTGAACCGGGGGTTGTACGCAAACAGCGCCTCGTCGATCTTGGCGAACCGGAGGCCGGCCTGATGGAACGCGAACAGCAGCGCGGCCAATCCGTACACCGGCGGGCCGTACACGGGCTGCAGCCAGAAGACGACGGGAGCAAGCGCCACATACGCCGCTATGGCGAAACGCGGCAGCGACCAACTCTCCGACCTGCAGATCCGGCGCAGCACGACGAGCAGCGCCGGCGCCGCCAGGAATCCGAGGAATCCCCACACGATCAGCAGGTGCACGGGGCGCGTCATCAGCGTCTGCAGGGGCAGCACTCCGTTCACGCTGCTCTCGAAGTTCATCAGGAACGGCAGCGCGACCGCGAGGCTGCCCAGGCCGAACGCTGCAAGCCCTCCCGCCAGGCAGGTGAAGCCCGACCGGCCGGTCGTCCTCATCGTGAGCGTCCAGTTGTCGAGCACGCGATGGAACAGGAACGCGCTCCCCGGCCCGCCGCCGCCCGGAGCTCCAAGCACGACGGTGTCGCCGCTAATGGCCGCCGCGCTGCCGAACATACTGTTCGGCCCGGCGTCCTGCGACTGGAGCTCGGCGTGCATCTCCCAACCCTCGCCCGTGCGCCTGAACACGCACGCGCCTCCCGCGCCGGGCGCGCGGTCCCGATGCAGGTTCACTCCCGCCACAAGGTACTGCCCGTCGATCGCCACCGCGCCGCCGAACGAGGCGCCCGCGTGCGGAGGCAGCGCCGCCTCGTCGGGCTCCCATCCCGACGCGCTCCGATGGAAGACCGCCACCGCCTCGTCGGCGCCCACGGCGAGCCGCGCGCCTCTTACGGAGACGGAGCGGCCAAACCACTGCAGCCCGTGCCGCCCGGCGTCCTCCGGCGTCAGCGTCGCGCGCTCCCATGCGCCTCCGGCCCGCTCATACACGTGGGCCTCGCCGCCCTCGCGCGCCGGCAGCCCGACCGCCAGCGTCTCGTCGTCGAGCGAGACGACGACGTCGGCGGACGCGACCTCCGGGCTCAGCGGCAGCTCCGTATCGAGCAGCCACTCTCCGTGCTCCTCCCGGTAGACGTAGACCGTCTCCGTCGCGGCGACTGCGGCGAGGCCGCGCGCGACTGCTACGGCGCTGCCGAACTCGCGCGCGGGAGCGCCCTCCGGCGGCCTGAGCGTCGCGCGGTGCGCCCACGACGCTCCCCACGGATAGAAGAGGTAGACCACCCCTGTTCGGCTCGCCCGCGGCGCTCCCACGGCGACGACGCCGTCCGCCGCCGCCACCGACGCGCCGAACTCGGCGTCAGGCCCCAGTTCGGCGGTATCGAGGACGCCTTGCTTCCGCCATTCGTCGTCGCGCATGGTGAAGAGGCGCACGCGCGGCGCTCCCACCGCCACCACGTTGCCCGCCGCAGCGACCGCGCTCCCTATCCGGACGCGGCGCCGGTCTTGCGCGCCGTTCAGCAGGATCGCCCCGCCGACGAGGGCGAGCCCCACCGGCAAGTCCCACAGGTTGATCGCTCCCAGCGACCCGACCACGACGACCATCGCGAGGAGCAGCGGCAGATTCCGCCGCAGCTCGCCGACGTCCAGCAGCCTGGGTTGGAGGTGCGTCTGCATCGCCACTCCGACCGCCAGCAGGAGGAATCCGAGCGACATTACATGCGGATGCAGGTCGCCCAGCACGAAGCTGAACGCGGGGAATTCGGTTATCGCTCCCGGGATTATGCGCGAGGCGCGGAACCACCACCAGAACTCTTCCGGAACCCATGCAGGCGACGCGGCGGACGACGTGAGTCTGCTGACTCCGATGTACTCCCAGAAGCGCTCGCTGCCTCCGCCGGCAGTCCGCAGCAGTTCGAGCGCCCCCGCGAGGTTGCTCGCGAACAGCAGCAGGAACGCGCCGGCCAGCCCCGCGAGAACGCGCGCGTCGTGCGATCCGCGCGCCAGTCCCACCAGGTTGAACGCTACCCCGAACGCCGACGCCGCAGCCACCGCGGCGGCAGTCGCCAGCCCCAGGTTGTAAGCGACCGGCGTCGCTATGCCCGTCAGCATCGCAACCGAGCCGGTCATCAGGTAGCCGAGGTAGTAGTACGACACCTCCACGCCGGCCATCCACGGGTCGGCGGGCGGGTAGTGCGGGCTCGCAATAGTCGCGTTCAGGAACATCAGGTCCATCGGCTGCTCGGTGTGGACGATCTCCGGCGACACTGCGCGGAAGAGCGTCATTCCGGCGAACACGGCGATGAGCAGGCTCTCCACCACGACGAGGGTCGGCGCCGACGCTCTGGCGTACCGCCGCATCTCCGGGAAACGGCGCCGTCCTACGAGCCACGACAGCCCCGCGACCGCCAGCAGGCCCAGCAGCACCGTCCACCGGGAGTTCGGCAGCGTATGGCTTAGCCCGATCAGCCAGCCGGCGTACGTTACGCTCAGCAGCCCGAGCGCCTTCGAGAACGCGTATCCCCTGTCGGGCAGGCGCGAAAAGACGCAGTACGCGAGCGGCAATGCGGCCAGCGCGTACAGCTCGATGGTCAGCAGCCACGCAAACGCTGCAATGAGATCGGGCGTCAGCATTTCGGCGGCTCGTCGCCAAACAGCGCGTCAACGAAATCGTCGGTGTCGAACAGCGAGAGGTCGTCGACCCCCTCGCCGGAGCCGATGAACACGACCGGGAGCCGCAAGTCCTGCGCAATGGCTACGGTGACGCCTCCCTTGGCCGTGCCGTCCAGCTTGGCGAGGAGCACGCCGTCGACGCCGACAGCCTCCTGAAACACGCGCGCCTGCTCCAGACCGTTGCGTCCCGTCGTCGCGTCGATCACCAGCAGCGTCTGCTGCGGCGCGCCCTCCGCCTGGCGCTCGAACACGCGCCGGACTTTGCGCAACTCTTCGATGAGCGGCGCCTTATTGTGGAGCCGCCCCGCCGTATCGAAGATCAGCACGTCCGCTCCGCGGGCGGCAGCCGCCTGATACGCGTCGAACGCCACCGCTCCGGGGTCCGATCCCTGCTGATGCGCGACGATGTCGACGTCGAGCCGCCCTCCCCACACCTTCAGCTGATCGATCGCCGCGGCGCGGAACGTGTCGCCTGCGCCAATGAGCACCGACTTGCCAAGCCGCTGATAGTGCGCGGTCAGCTTGGCGATGCTCGTCGTCTTCCCCACGCCGTTGACGCCTACCACCATCAGCACGAACGGCTTGGCGGCCAAGTCTTCCCGGTCGTACCAGTCCCAAATGGTCGTGTCCGCCGGGTCGAGCAGAACAGCCAGCTCTTCCTTGAACAGCTCGGGCGCGTCGGCGGGGTTGCTGATCCCCTCATCCCGAACGCGCTGCCGCACGCGGTTCACCAGCGCGAGCGAGGCATCGACGCCGACGTCAGCGGAGATGAGGGCGTCTTCGAGGCTCTCCCAGAGGGACTCGTCGGAGAGAACCGCGCCCTGAAACAGGCTGCTCAGCCCGCCGCCCCATCCGGCGCGCGTTCGCGCCAGCGCGCCGGATGTCTTCTCTTTACGGCGGAAGAAGCGGAAGACCAACGTTGAACGCCCCTCGTCAGCGCGCCGCGGGCCCGCGCGCCTGCATGCTACCTTGCGCGCGCCGCGCCCTCAAGCCGCACGCAGGCTGTTTCCCTGTCCAAGCCCCCTCGTCGGGCGCGAGGGATATACTTTGTAGCCATGAACGTTGACCTTTCGTCGCCAACTGCAGGCCGCGCTTGCTAACCAGTCCCCGGTTCTGGTTAGGGCTGGCGATCACCGGCGGCTTCCTCGCCCTGCTCCTCATCCGAGTCGATTTCAGCGGACTTGCCGAGGCGCTGGCGGAGGCCAACTACGCCCTCCTGCCCCCCGCGATCGCCGTCTACTTCGGCTCCTTCTACTTCCGCGCGGCGCGCTGGCGCTACCTGCTCCGCCCGTTCGTCCGCACGAGAACGGCGCGGCTCTACCCCGTCATCATCGTCGGCTACATGGCCAACAACCTCCTCCCCATGCGCATCGGCGAGATCGTTCGCAGCTACTACCTCTCCCTGCGCGAACCCGTCCGCGGCGCAACCGGGCTCGCGACGGTCATCGTCGAGCGCGTCTTCGACGGCCTCACGCTCCTCTTCTTCCTCGCCGCGGGAGCGCTCTTCCTCCCCCTCTCCGGCCTCGCCGGACGCGTGGGCGATGCAGTCCACCTGCCTACGTGGGCGATCCTCGCCGCGGTGCTCGTCCCGTTCCTGGGCGTGCTTGGCCTTATGGTGCTGGCGGCGATGCGTCCCGAGCCGTTCCTCGCCGCGAGCAGGTGGCTCGCGGGGCGGCTGCCGTCACGCTTCCGGAACGTCGCACAGGGAATGGCGGAGCGCCTCATCCTCGGGTTCGAGGGGCTGCACCGCCCCGAGCGCCTCGGCGCCGTCTTCGTCCTCTCGGTCCCCGTCTGGCTTGCCGAAGGCCTTATGTACTATATCGTCGCCCTCGCGTTCGGCCTCGACGACCAGCTAGGAGGCCTCTGGATGCTCGCGACCGCTATGCTGGTCGTTGTGGCCATTTCGAACCTTGCGCTCTCCATCCCCTCTTCCCAAGGCTCCGTTGGGCCGTTCGAGTTCTTCGCGACGCTCTCGCTCGTGTTCCTCGGCGTAAGCAGCGGGGCGGCGTCCGCCTATGCGATAGTGCTGCACCTCGCCCTGCTGCTGCCGGTCATTGCGGCGGGACTCATCCACCTTGCGACCCGCAGCGTCTCCCTTAGCCAACTCGTCCGTGGGCGCGAAGGGCGCCCAGCAGGAGAACACTCATGAGAGTAGGCGTCATCGGCGGCGGCGCCGCAGGGCTTGCCGCCGCCTACGAACTTGGTCTCCGCGGCCACTACGCCGAGGTATTCGAGGGCGCTCCCTTCCTTGGAGGTCAGGCGTCCACGTTCCCGGTTAACGGCGCGCCTCTCGAGCGCGGCTACCACCACCTCTTTCGCAGCGACGCCGCAATGATCGACCTCATCGACGAGCTCGGGCTCTCGCATCAGCTCCGGTGGATCGACTCGAACGCCGGCTACTACGCCAACGGACGCCTCTGGAAGTTCACGTCGCCCTTCGACCTCCTCAAGTTCCGCCCGTTGCCACTGGCCGACCGCATCCGCCTCGGTCTCCTCACCCTCGGCCTGCAGCGGCGCAAGGAGTGGGCCTCGCTCGAACAGACCACCGCGACGGAATGGCTGCTCGAGCACGGAAGCCGCAAGGTCTACGAAACTATCTTCGAGCCCATGCTCCGGGGCAAGTTCGGGCGACATCACGACCAAATCACGATGGCGTGGCTCTGGAACAAGTTCGCCCTCCGCACCGCATCCCGCGGCAAAGGGTTAACCGGCAAGTTCAAAGAGCAGCTCGCCTACCCCGCCGGCTCGTTCGGCGAAATTTTCGACGCCCTGGCCGACCGTATACGCCAGCAGGGCGGCGACGTGCACATCTCCTCGTCCGTGCACCAGATCGCCGTGGAGGACGGCAAGGCCCGCGGCCTGCGCGTAAGCGCGGCCGGCGCCGAGCCCGAACTGCGCAACTACGACCAGGTGCTTGCGACCGTCCCCTCGTACATCTTCCCCCGGCTCGTCCCCGACCTCCCGCCCGATTACCTCGCCAGGATCACCGACAAGGTGTACCTCTCCGCCGTGCTCGTCATCCTTGTGCTCGACCGCCCACTCACTCCCTACTACTGGACGTACGTGGGCGACCGGTCGTTGCCTTTCCTTGGCATCATCGAGCACACCAACTTCATCCCCCCGGAGCACTACGGCGGCGCGCACATCGTCTATCTCACCAACTACCTCGAACGCGACGACCCCCTGTATAAGATGACTCCCGACGAGCTCTACCGGGAATACGCCGCCTGCCTCCGCAAGATCAACCCCGCATTCGACGAGTCCTGGGTCGCCGAATACCACCACCACAAGGTCGACGCCGCCCAGCCCATCGTTACGCGCGGCTACTCCGCCACTATTCCCGACCACCGGACTCCCATCAGCGGCCTCTACCTCGCCAACACCACCCAGATCTACCCAGAAGACCGCGGCACCAACTACTCCGTCCGTATGGGCAGGCGCGTCGCCGCCCTGATGCACGAGGACGGCGTAGACCGCGCCGCTCAGAGCTGAGCGGGTAGCAGAGAGGTTGGCCTAGGCAGCAGGTCGGTTCTACCCCGCGGGCGCGGGCTTCTCCGGCGGTTTCGCAAAGAACATCGCCGCCGTCATCACTGCGAATATCACGCCGAACACGGTGAACGGCACGGCGTACGATCCCGTCCAGTCAAACAGCAGGCCTGTAAGCACCGGCCCTGTCGGACTCAGAATGCGGAACGGGGCGCCGAACGCCCGTATCGACCCCAGATGCTCACGCCCGAAATACTCGGCCCATAACATCTGCTCGACGATGTTCCCCGCCCCAATCGCCAGCCCGAACAGCAGCGCAAACGTCACCGCCAGCGGGTAGTTGTCCGCAACGAGCAGCACCGCCATCGAGAGCACGAGCAGTCCGCTCATCAGCATCGCTCCCGCGCGGATGGCGATGCGCTCGAAAACAAAGCCCCACGGCAGACCGGTGAGCGCAGAGGTCGCCGCGAATATCGAGAGCGTGCTCACGGCCAGGCCCGCCGGCAGCCCCCGGTCTTCGAAGTTCACCACCATATGCAGGTTGACAGATCCCAGAGCGAACCGTTCGACGATCACAAAGAACAGCAGCAGCCAGAACGCGCGCGTCCGCCGCGCCTCCGCCAGCGTGAACGACACGTCCCGCAACTCCCGCCGCAGCCCTCCGCCGCGCCGGCCGCCGCTGCGAGCCGCCCCCAGCTCCTCCGCGCTCATATTCTCGATGGTCATGCCGAGGTCTTCAGGCCGGCGGCGCATATACAGCAGCGACGGCAGAATAATGAGCGCCGCCGTCAGCCCCGCAAGCGACAGGAACGCCGCCCGCCAGCCAGCGATCGCCATAATGGCGAATATCGCCATCGGCATCGCCGCCTGGCCCGCGCGCTGACCGACTCCCCGAATGGCGATCGCCCTGCCGCGCCGCCGCAAGAACCAGTTCGAAAGCGCGACGCCCGTCCCCACCTGTATGCCTGCAAGCGCCGAGCCCCGACCCGCGCCGAACGCCAGCCAGAACTGCCACGGCTCCTGCATCCACGACAGGCCCAGCATCGCAAGCGCGATAATTACGCCCGCCGCCACGACCACCATCCGCGCCCCGTAACGGTCTAGCAGCCGGCCCGTGAGCACCTGAAAGACCGACCCCGTCATACTGCCAATCGTGAATGCGAGCGAAATCGTCGCGCGGTCCCAGCCGAGCTCTTCTTCTATCGACGAGAAGAACACGCCCAGCACCGGCCCGAACATCGGCGCCATCCCGAACGCCGCCGCCGTCGACGCCCACAAAATCGCCCAGCCGTAGTAGACCCGCCTGAACGGCCAGAACCTGGGGATGCGAGGGCCTGCAGCAGACGTTTCCATGCGGCGCAGGCATCATACTCCGCAGGCTCTATACTTTTACGAGGCCCGGCCACGTGCGCCGGGACATCCCCCGCGAGGGCGCAACCGTATGGCGAATGCCGACCCCCAGCGTCGCGTAGAGGAACTGCGCGGCTCGCTCCACCTCCACAACTACCGCTACTACGTCCTCGATAGCCCCCTCATCGCCGACGCCGAGTACGACCGGCTTATGCAGGAGCTGCGCTCGCTCGAGGAAGCGAACCCCGCCCTCGCCAGCCCCGACTCCCCGACGCAGCGCGTCGGCGCCGCTCCATCTCCCGAATTCCGCGAGGTGCGGCATCCCCAGCCGATGCTCAGCCTCGCCAACGCCTTCAACGACGACGATCTCGCCGCATGGCGGCGCCGGGCCGCCGCTATCCTCGAACGAGACGACTTCGCCATGGTCTGCGAGCCAAAAATCGACGGCCTCGCCATTGCCCTCACCTACGAGAACGGACGCCTCGCTCTTGGCGCCACCCGCGGCGACGGCGCCCGCGGCGAAGACGTCACGCCCAACGTGCGGACGATCCGCTCCGTGCCGCTCGTCCTGCAATCGCCGGCGTCCACCCCTCCGCGCCTGGAAGTCCGCGGCGAGGTCTACTTTCCCCGCGATGCGTTCGCCGCGCTCAACGACGAGCGGGCGGAACGCGGCGAACCTCTCTTCGCCAACCCTCGCAACGCCGCCGCCGGCTCCCTGCGTCAGCTCGACCCTACCGTAACCAGCCGGCGGCGGCTCGCCGTCTGGATCTATCAGCTTGGATGGATCGAGGGCGCCGCTGCGCCCGAAACGCACTGGGAGACGATGACATGGCTCCGCAGCCTCGGCTTTCGCGTCAACCCCGAAATCGAGCGCTTCACCTCGCTCGAAGGCGTCGTCGACTACCACCGGCGATGGGTGGACGAGCGCGCCGCAAAGAACTACCAGACCGACGGCGTCGTCGTGAAGATCGACTCCATCGCCTATCAGCGACACCTCGGGTTTGTGGGGCGCGAGCCGCGATGGGCGGTAGCCTACAAATTCCCCGCCGAGCAGGCCGTAACCCGGCTGCTCGACATCGGCGTCAACGTCGGGCGCACCGGCGCCCTCAACCCTTACGCCATACTCCAGCCCGTACAGGTGAGCGGCGTCACCGTCCGGCAAGCGACCCTCCACAACGAAGACGACATCCGCCGCAAGGACATCCGCATCGGCGACTACGTGTTCGTCGAGCGCGCCGGCGAAGTCATCCCGCAGGTCGTCGGCCCTGTCGCCGACCGGCGCACAGGGGGCGAGTCGCCGTTCGAAATGCCGCCGCTCTGCCCCGAATGCGCGACTCCCGTCGTGCGCGTCGAGGGCGAGGCCGCCCACCGGTGCGTCAACGCCCGCTGCCCTGCGCAGCAGCTCGAACGCATCAAACACTTCGTCTCCGGCGCCGCTATGGACATCGACGGCCTCGGCGAGAAACTCGTAGCGCAACTGCTCGAGGCCGGACTCATCCACGACTCGCCCGACCTCTACCGGCTCGAGCAAGAGCAGCTCGCCGCGCTGGAGCGTATGGGCGAGAAGTCGGCCTCCAACCTCGTCGCCGCCATCGCCGCAAGCAAGGAGCGTCCGCTTCCCTCCGTCATTTCGGCGCTCGGCATCCTGCACGTCGGCGGCGAGACAGCGGAGCTGCTTGCGCGCCGGTTCGGAAGCGTCCACCGGCTGATGACGGCTACGCAAGAGGACTTGGAGGCCATTCCCGGTATCGGCCCTATCGTCGCCGCCGCTATCGTGGGGCATTTCCTGAACGAGGGGAACCGCCGCATCGTCGCCGAGCTCGAGTCCGCCGGCGTGCGTTTGGAGTCCGAAGAGCTCGCCGGCCAGGCCGACGCTCCCCAACCGTTCGAGGGCTTGCGGTTCGTCGTCACAGGCCGCCTCCAGAACTTCACCCGCTCGCAAGCCGAGGCGTTCATCAAAGACCGCGGAGGTCAGGTCAGCGGCAGCGTGAGCGGCAAGACCAGCTACGTCGTGGTGGGGGAAGAGGCCGGCTCGAAGCGCGACGACGCCGTCCGGCTCGGCGTCGCGATGCTCTCCGAAGAAAATCTCGCCGGCCTGGCGGAGAGCCTGACCGGCGAGCCCTAGAAGTCCGCCGCCGCTCAGGGCGCGTGTATTATGAACCTACTCTTCAGGCGCCGACGGGGCGCCTTCAGTGGAGCCGCACAAATGAGCGCCCTCGTCGTCATAGGTCTCGGAAATCCGGGGCCGCGCTATGCGAACACGCGCCACAATGCCGGGTTTATGTGCGTCGACCGGCTGGCCGGAAGGCTGGGCGTCTCGCTCAGCGACAAGCGCAAGTCGGCAGTGCTCGGCGAGGGCTGGCTCGACGGCAAGCGCGTTGTGCTCGTCAAGCCTCGCACGTTTGTGAACCTCTCCGGCGACGCCGCCCGGTACGCGCTCGACCGCTACCGCGCTGAACCCGCCGGAATGCTGATCGTCCTCGACGACCTCGACCTGCCGGTCGGCGGCATTCGGCTTCGCGCCGCCGGAGGCTCCGGCGGCCACAACGGCCTGAACTCCATCAACGAGTCTCTCGGCGTGACGGCATACCCCCGGCTGCGCATCGGTATTGGCCGCCCACAGGACGGCGCTGTCAGCCACGTGCTCGCCAGGTTCGACGCCGACGAGCTCCCTGCGCTCGAAGCAGCCCTCGACCGCGCCGCAGACGCTGCGGAGGCGTGGCTCCGCAACGGCGTCGACTACGCTATGAACCACTTCAACGGACAGCCTCAATCTGCCGGAGGCGGTCCGGCGGACTCCCCAGCGTAGACTCTCCGCCGAATGAAGGCCCGCGGCCCGCTTACGCTCGCTCTTCTCCTGGTTGCGCTGGGCGCGCTCGCCGCTTGTACGGGCGGCGCAAGCGCTCCCACTGTTCCGATCCTCTCGACGTCCGCGCCGGAAACCGCGCGCGACGCCACGCCAACACCGGCAGCCCGCGCGGCTGACTCTCCGGAAACGCTCGACTCCGTCCCCAACGCTCCAGCCCGGGATACGTTCGACCTCGCGCGAAGATTGCGCGGCGTAGACGCGGCGCCGCTGCCCCTGCGCATCCTGTACGCCGACGCGGCGCCCGGCTCGCTCCGCTCCTTCACCGGCATCAATCTGACGCGCAACACGCTTTTCGAGTTCCCGACCGAGGCGCGCCATGTGAGCGCGAGCGCAGTGTGGCGCTTCCCTCCCGACAGCGGCGTTCCGCAGGAGCGGATCCTTGCCGCAGCCCGCGAGTTCGAGGAGCGCATCCTACCGGGCGTCCTCCAGCTCATCGCCCCCGGCCTCGCTCTGCCGGGCAGAATTGCTGTCGTGCACGGCCATTTCGCCGGCGCCGGGGGCTACTTCAACAGCGCCGACGCTCTGCCCCGCGCAGCCTATCCCGCCAGCAACGAGCGCGTAGCCCTCTTCATCAACCTCGACGCCGGCGTCGGCAACGACTACCACTACGCCGTACTCGCTCACGAACTACAGCACCTCGTCCACTGGATGCTTGATCCCATCGAGGAGGCATGGGTGCAGGAAGGACTCTCCGAACTCGCCGCACGCTCGCTCGGTTACGAGGCCATACCCTATTCCCCATACCTGCAGCAGCCGGAGGTGTCCCTCGACGACTGGCCCGCTCACCCACAGGACGCGCTCCCCAACTACGCAGGCGCCTCCCTTTTCGCCGCTTATCTCGTCGACCGCCTGGGGCCGGACTTGCCGGCCCGCCTCGCCGCTCAACCGCTCGACGGCGCCGCCGGAGTCGAGGCCGCAGCCCCCGAATTCCCGTTCGTCGAACTCTACGTCGATTGGCTCACGGCCAACGTCGTCGCTGCGCCGTCGCCGCCGTACGGCTACGACTCGCTCGACTCCCGCGCCGTCGTGCGCCGCATCGTCACCGAGCCGGGCCGCGTCGAGGTCGCGGCGCTGCAGTCCGCCCCCGCGTACATCGAGCTGCAGCCTTCCGCCCCCTGGAATGTGACGCTTACGCCCCGCCCGACCACTCCCCTGCTCCCCGTGCAGCCCTACAGCGGAGGAACGTGCTGGTGGAGCAACCGGGGCGAGGCCATCGACGCAACCCTCACTCGCGAAGTCGACCTGACCGGCGCGGACTCTCCCGCCCTCGAGTTCCAGACTTGGTGGGAGATCGAGGAGCATTGGGACCACGCGTACGTCACTGCGTCGGCGGACGGCGGCGCTACGTGGAGCGTGCTGCGCGGCGCCCTCTCCTCGACGCGCGACCCCCTCCAAACAGCGTTCGGGCCATCGTACACCGGCAGTTCCGGCGGCTGGCGACGGGAGCAGATCGACCTCTCGCCCTTTGCCGGCCGGGAGATCCTGCTCCGGTTCGAGTATGTGACCGACGACGCCGTCAACGGCGCCGGATGGTGCATCGACGACATCGCTATCCCGGACGCCGGCTTCTTCGACGACGCCGAGTCCGACGCTGGTTGGACGTCCGCGGGGTTCGTCCGCGCCGGCGGGCACAGCGTCGCCCAGGAGTTCGCCGTGCGCCTTGCGCAGGGCGCCGGCGGCGACGCGGTGGTCGTTCCGTTGCCGCCGGGCGCCGGCGGCAGGCGCCACTTCAGCATCGACGCGCCCGCCACGCTCATCGTCGTTCCGTTCGCGCCCAAGACCACCCAACCGGCAGTGTTCACGGTCGAAGCCGAGGCGGGACAGTAGGCGGCAGCGGAGAACGAAGACTTAGCCGCCGAAGTGAGGCATCACCTCTTCGGCAAAGCGCGAGAGCTGCTCTTTGAACTGCGCAGCCGGCATACCCTCCGGCCAGCGGAACATCACCTGGTCGAGACCGGGGAACTCGGCCTCGTAAGCCTTCAGCTCCTCGAGCACGAGCTCGGGCGGGCCGCAGAGCCACGCGCGCTGCTGCACGCCGTCCTCGATGGCGGGGACCCGCACCGGAGCGCCCGGCGTGCCCCACGGACGGCCCTCTTCGTCGACGTAGCGCACAAACCCGAAAGGCGCAAACCACTTGTACGCCTCGTCGTGGTACGGACGCACCGCCTCGATAGCCTCCTCGCGCGTGGGGGCGATGGACATAGCCACGCCCAGAACGAGGTCTTCGCCAAGCTCGAGATCGCGCCCCGCCTTCGCCGCCTCATCCCGGTAGGCGTGGAATATCTCGCGGGCGAGCTTCTCCCCGTTCTGCGTAATCATGCCCTTTATACCGTGGCGAGCCATATACGGTATCGACCTGCCGCTCGCGATGGCCTGCCATATCTCGACGGGCTGGTGGATGGGCCGCGGCACCAGCGTCACCTCCGTCGGCTGGTAACCGCGGAAGGGCGCCGGCGCGGGGATCGTGTAGTGTTTGCCCTGATGACTGAAGGAGTCCTCGTTGAACGCCTTCATAATCACTTCCATCTGCTCCTCGAACAGCTCGCGGTTGGCGTCGGTGTCGAGGAGCGGCGCGCCAAGCGTCTCCACCTCGCGGGTCTGGTAGCCGCGGCCCACGCCGAAGATGATGCGTCCGCCGGTCAGGATGTCCGCCAGAGCGTAGTCCTCCGCGAGGCGAATGGGGTGCCACACGGGGCTTACGTTGAAGGCGCAGCCGATCTTGAGCCGCGTCGTATGCGCGGCGAGGTGCGTCCCCCACAGAATCAGGTTGGGCACCACCTCGTACCCTTCGCGCTGGAAGTGGTGTTCGGTGCCCCACAACGCGTAGAAGCCGAGCCTGTCCATATGCTGGGCCACGTCGAGCGCCATGGGGTAAGCCTTCGCAATCTGCTCGTTGGAGAGCCGGCGCTCGTCAGGCGGCGTGCCGCCAAGCCCGACGTTGTCGAGCTCCGTGAAGCCCACGTAGAGAACAGAGAATTTCGTGATCAAGAAGCAACGCCTCCGTTTGTTTCGGCAGCGGCGGGAGCGACAGCTACCCCCACCCGTCGCGCGAGTACTGCTCGAGGGACTCCTCGTCGAGCACGACGCCGATGCCCGGCGTCTGGGGCAGCTCCAGCCCGTCGCCCTTGATCGCCAGACGATTGCGGAACACCTCCATAATGTTGAGCACCTCCGTATCGGTGAAGAACTCAACGTATGTGGCGTTCGGCGTGGCGGCCACCAGATGAACGTGGATGTCGGCCAGCCAGTGCGGGGCGACGGGAATGTTGCGATCGTTCGCGTACGCTGCGATGCGCCGGAACTCCGTAACGCCGCCGCAGACGCCCGCGTCCGGCTGAATAATCGACGCCGCCTGACCGTCGATTATGTCCATAAAGTCCCACCGCGTCTGATGAATTTCGCCGGTGGCGATGGGCGTCCGCACCCGCGCGGCGATAGTGGCGCTCGCCTCCATGTCATCGGGCATTGTGGGCTCTTCGACCCATCCGAGGTTGTAGTCCTCCCACTGCCGGATGGCGCGTATCGCAGAGGTCGCGTCGTTCCAGGCGTTATTGGCGTCGGTGAAGAACTCGACATCGTCGCCGATGGCCCGCCGCACTGCGGCGATGCGCAGGGCGTCCTCGCGGGCGCTCACGCGGCCAACCTTGATCTTGACGGCCCGAAACCCCATATCGACGTAGCCCGCGCACTCCTCCGCGAGATGCTCCGGAGTCTTGCCGTCGAGGTAGTACCCGCCGCTGGCGTAGGCGGGAACCGTGTCGCGGGGAGGAGCGCCCAGATAGCGGTACAACGGCAGGTCGGCAGCCTTCGCGCAAACGTCCCACAGCGCAACGTCGAGCGCGCTCATCGCGCGGAGAACGGCGCCGCGGCGTCCCATCAGCAGCGCATCGCGGTACATCGCTTCCCAGATGGCCTCGACGTCGTGCGGGTCGCGGCCGACGATATGTCCGGCCAGCAGATCGCGGATGAGCGTCGTAACCACCCATCCTGCGATATTGCCGCAATAACAGAAGCCCAGCCCCTCGAACCTCTCGTCGGTGCGCACGCGCACGATCGTGTAGTGGCGCTCGCTGACCGTGCGCGTGGAGAACGACGTTACGTTCCGGAGAGGGATAACGGCGGTTGTCGCCAGTACTTCGGTTACTCTCATAAAGCCCCTCGCTGCCTAGAGGAGTTGCGCCGGGCGTCCGCCCTGCCAGGGATTGTGGAAGGTGATGCCGGAGGTGATATAGGCGCCGGCCTCGTCCGCGCCGGCGAAATCGCGCAGCACGTGCGTAATCCGCACGTCCATCACGGCGAAATGGGGGCTGGCGCCTGCGAGATGGCCGGGGATCTCTTTCGCCTCCCCCTTCACGTAGTACGTCATCCGCTCGTCGACGAACACGACCGTAACCTTCCTGTTGTCGCGCATATTGCGCGTCGTCGTACTGCCGTTGTACGTAATCAGCCGGATGGTGTTCCGGTCTCGCGCGCCGACCTCGCGGAACGAGAGCAGCGCGGGATGAGGCCACCCCTCGGCGTCGGCAGTCGTGATGAGGATCGCTCGTCCCCGCTCGCCGGCCACGTCCTCGTTCCACAGAGCGTCGAACAGGTCGTCGGGCAGTTCGTTGCCGATGTCGTCGGACATAGGGCGCCTCGCGCTAGTCGCCGGAAGGGTCTTTTCCCTCCCAGCGCTTGAACTGGTCATTCTCAATACCGAGCAGGTCGAGCACCTTGCCGACCGTATGGTTCACGATGTCGTCCACCGTCTGCGGCCCCGAGTAGAAGCCCGGGACGGGAGGCAGTATCACCCCGCCCATATCGGTTACCGCCAGCATATTCAGCAGATGGCCGCGGTGAAGCGGCGTCTCGCGCGCGACGACCACCAGCCGGCGGCGCTCCTTCAGGCAAACGTCCGCCGCGCGGGTGATCAGGTCGTTGTTGTACGAGTTCGCTATCCCCGCGAGCGTCTTCATCGAGCACGGCGCTACGACCATGCCGTCCGTTCTGAACGAGCCGCTGGAGACGCTGGCCGCCAGGTTGCGCGGATCGTGCACCACGTCGGCCATCGCCTCGATGTCGGCGATATCCCACTGCGGGGCCTCGTACCGGATAGACAGGTGCGCCCCTTCCGACAGGATGAGGTGCGTCTCGACATCCGGGTTGTCCCGCAGCGCGCGGAGCGTGTAGATGCCGTACACCGGCGCCGACGACCCGCTGATGCCGACGATGATTCTGCGCATGCGCAGAGTATACAAGAGGAGGGGAAGCCCTCGGCGGCTTTTGGGGAGGTTGTGTTGACAACTCTTGAAGTATGTATATACTTATTTTTCTAGTAAGTTTCTACATATCACATGATCACATATGCCCGATGGAACGCTGAAGGCGGCATCGCCGGGCTAGGGAGCGCCCAAATGAGTATGAAGAGCACCTTGTTCGCGAGGACGCCCGTCCTCATAGTCTGTCTGGCCATCGCTCTTGCAGGGCTGTTGGCCGCCTGCGGCGCAGACCCAGACCCTACGCCCACCAGAACCGCGCCCCGCGCCGCAGTCACTCCTGCGCCCACAGCTACGGCCGTTCCGACCGCCGCCGCCCCTGCGCCTACAGCTACAGCCAGAGCAGAGGCCGCGCCCACCGCCACTCCCACGCCTGTCCCTCCAACCGCAACCCCCACGCCTCGGCCTACCCCAACGCCTCAGTCAGGCCCGAACCTCCCTGTGACGGTGACCGACGTGCATGGCAATGAGGTCACTGTGAAGGACATCAGCCGAATTGTGTCGCTCAATGGCGACATCACGGAGGTCATTTTCGCGCTTGGGCTTGGCGACAACGTCGTCGCGGTCGACACGAGCGCGACCTACCCGCCGGAGGCGCATCAGCTTCCGAAGATCGGCTACCAGCGGCGACTAAGCGCCGAAGGGCTTCTCTCTATGGCCCCTACCCTCGTCATTGGAAACGAGAACGCAGGCCCGCCGGAGACGATCGAACAAGTGGGCTTCACCGGCACGCCGGTTGTGATTCTGGAGTCTGTCTCCACCATCGACGGCGCCGCCCGAAAGATCCGTGGAGTCGCGCAAGCGCTCGGCGTTCCTCAAGAAGGGGAAGAGATCGCCACGGAGCTTGAGAGCGAAATCGACCACGTCAAGACGCTCGCCGATCAGGCCCAAGACCAGCCAACCGCCGTGATGCTCTATATGCGCGGGCTCGACTCCCTCTTCCTCATCGGCCAGTACCATCTCAGCCACGAGCTGTTCGAGGCCAGCGGCGCAATGAGCGGCGGCGCTGCCGCGGGGGTAACCGCGCCGTACATTCCGCTGACCGCCGAATCCCTTGCAGCCGCCAACCCCGACTGTATCGTCGTGCTCACTGCCGGGCTCCAATCCGTCGGCGGACGCGAAGGGCTCCGGCAAATCCCCGGAGTTGGGCAGACAGCCGCCGCTCAGCAAGACTGCATCCTCGACTTCGACGACCAGTACTTCGGCGGCGGCGGTCCGCGGATGGGTCAGGTGCTGATGGATCTGCTGCGCGCTTTCCACCCTGACCTGGCGACGGCCGGATGATGGCGTCGATAAGCGTAAGAGCGCTGTCGCGGCTGCAGTGGCTGCGTCAGGCAATGAACAGGCGAGCGGAGTCTTCCCAGCTTGCCGCGTCGACTCTGCTCGGAGTGATGGCGGCGCTGTTTATCGCCGTCCTTTTCGCGAACGTCGGAATGGGGGCTGTGGAGATTCCGCCGGCTCAGGCGATTGCGATCGTCCTGAGCCACGCGGGGCTGGACATCGGCGTTGAGTTCGAGCCGCGTATGGACGCCATCCTGTGGGACATCCGCCTCCCCAGGGTAATCCTTGGAATCCTCGTGGGAGGCAGTCTGGGGATTGCCGGCGCCGCGCTCCAGGGCGTGTTCCGGAACCCGCTGGCCGAGCCGGGCATCATCGGCGTCTCGAGCGGCGCAGCGGCCGGCGCCGTCGGAGCGATCGTCCTCGGATTCAGCGCATTTCAGGCGCACGGCGTAGCCGTAGCGGCATTCCTCTCCGGCCTCCTCGCCACCACCATTGTCTATCTGGTTGCGCGAGTGTACGGGCAAACCGCAGTCACGACCCTGATCCTCGCCGGCATCGCGGTCAATGCGACGGCTGGCGCGATAACCGGCCTGTTCATCTACATCGCCGACGACGATCAGCTCCGCAGCATCACGTTCTGGACCCTCGGCCATGTTGGAGGAGCGACCTGGCCGGTGATTTCGTCGATCCTCCCCTTCTTCATCATCGGGTTCGCGCTATTGCCTTTCTGGTCTCGCGCGCTCAACCTGCTCACGCTTGGGGACAGGGAAGCCCGGCATATGGGGGTATCCACCGAACGCGTGCGCTTTGGCGTCATCGTCCTTGGCGCGCTCCTAACGGGCGCCGCCGTGTCCGTGTCCGGCATCATTAGCTTCGTCGGGCTCGTCGTGCCTCACGTCATACGCCTCGTGGCTGGGCCCGACCATCGCTTCCTCCTGCCCGCCAGCATCCTCGGCGGAGCGATAACGCTGTTGCTGGCCGACCTCGTCGCCCGGACAGTCGTCGTGCCGGCGGAACTCCCGCTCGGCGTCGTGACGGCGATGATAGGCGGGCCATTCTTCCTCTGGCTCGTCCATCGAACGCGTATGAGTTGGGGAGGCATGGAATGACGCCCGGCCTCCGCGCCCGCCGGGTCAGCTACTCCGTCCAGGAGCGGGCGCTTGTGCGCAACATATCTCTGGACGTTCATTTTGGCGAGGTGCTGGCCGTTGTGGGCCCGAACGGCGCCGGCAAGTCCACGCTCTGCGGCCTGCTAGCAGGCGACATTACGCCTACGGAAGGCGCTATCGATGTCTGTGGACGCCCTGTCTGCAGCCTCAAGACCGGGGAACTCGCGCACCTGCGGGCAATGCTTAGCCAGCACACGGCCTTGCGCTTCCCGTTTACCGCGCGAGAGGTTGCGCTGATGGGTCGGCATCCCCATATCCGCCGATGGCGGTCGCCCGATGAGAGCGACTATGCGCGCACGGCTGATGCTTTGGAGAAGGCGGACGCGCTCTACCTCGCCGAGCGGATATATCCAACCCTTTCAGGAGGCGAGCAGCGGCGAGTGTCGGTTGCCCGCGTGCTCGCCCAGGACACGCCTGTTGTGCTGTTCGACGAGCCAACGGCAGCCCTCGATATCCGCCATCAACAGATCGTAATGGGCCTGTGCAGGCAGCTCGCCGACGATGGCCGCGCCGTCCTCGCAGTACTCCACGACCTGAATCTGGCTGGCGCGTTCGCGGACAGAGTGCTGGTTATGCTCGCAGGCGAAGCTGTCGCAATCGGCGATCCGGACGAAGTGCTAAGCCCGGAACTGCTGTCGGCCGTCTTCGACCAGAAAGTCATCGTCGTTCCACATCCGCAGACCGACAGGCCCGTCGTGCTGACCTCATCCGAAGACGAACCCGGAATGCGCTTGCCGTCAGAGATAGTCAGCCTGAGTTCAGAGGCGCGCAAAAACCCCGTCGAAAGGATCTAGTTATGAGTGTCGTAAAGATAAACGCCATCACGCCCATACCGGGAGAAGAGCTTGAATTGGAGACCAGGTTCGGCAATCGCGTCCGCCAGGTCGAGCACATGGAAGGCTTCGAAGGATTCCAACTGCTCCGCCCCGTAGCAGGCGAGAACCGCTACTACGTCTACACCTGCTGGCGCTCTGAGGAAGACTTTCAGCGCTGGGTGCACAGCGACGAGTTCCGTCAGGGCCATGCAAAGACCGACGCCGACACTCCGGTCGCCTCCCACGCAACGCTGCTCTCGTTCGAGGTCGTCGCGTGGGAGGAGCAGCAGGCGCGAGCCCCGCAGCCCAACAACTCGTAACCACTACGCTACAGAAGGGAAACAGCAATGCAGTCTCAAACGCCAATCACGCAAGTTCCAATGCCCCGCAAACGCCCCCTCCCCTCATCGTCGAAGTCCTGCGCGTCACGCATCTCACGCCGCGCATGGTGCGCGTCACCTTCGGCGGCGAGCAGTTGGCCGGATTCGACTCGAAAGGTCCTGCCGAGCACTTTCGCCTCTTCCTGCCCGACAGCGAGACCGGCGAGCTCGCTCTCCCCATCCACGGGCCGGATGGGAACGAGTTCCCGGAGGGTGCGCCCCGCCCTATCAGCCGCGCGTACACTCCGCGCCGGTGGGACCCTCAAACGCCCGAACTGGACATGGACATCGCCCTGCACGACAACGGACCCGGATCGACTTGGGCCAGAAGCGTGAGAGAGGGGAACGTCGCCGTCATCAGCAGCCACGCAGGCGGCGCGTACTTCCCCGATCTCAATGTGGACTGGTACGTAATCGGCGGAGACGAATCCGCGCTGCCCGCTATAGGAACGGTGCTCGAAGCGCTGCCTCCTACGATGCGCGCCGATGTCATCATCGAAGTGCACGACGATCAAGAGGAGCTCACGCTGAGATCCCCTGCCTCGCTGGAGGCGCAGTGGCTGCACCGCAAGCCGGAGGAAGCGCCTTGTCAGGCCCTCGTCCAGGCTATGCGGACAGTAACGCTGCCTGAGGGCAATGGCCGCGTATGGGTGAGTTGCGAGGCGACTGCGATGCGGGAGATTCGCCGAAGCTTCATTGAGGAGCGCGGGATAGACCGCTCGATGCTTCGCACACAGGGTTACTGGAAAGCCGGAGCGACGAACCACCCCGACCATGACATGGGCGACGACGTGTAGCTCCTGCCGCAACGGCTAAAGGCGCAACGGAGGGCGGCCCGGAGCGGGCCGCCCTCTCGTTGGTTATGCGCCGAAAACGGGCCGAGCGCAGCCTTACGGCAGCCCTAGCTCGTCCCAGCGCTCGCCGACCTTGTCGAGTATCTCCATCGTCGGTTTCGACGGCGGGGGCACCGGGAATTCCGTCGTCTTGTGCTCGCGGGTGGCGTCGAGGCCCATCCCCCGGCTCGGAGGCACGAAGTCCATCTCCCCCGGACGCCCCAGGTGGCGCGGAAGCTCCGCCCCCATATGCGCGTGATTGCCAGGCTCACAGAACGACACGATCCTCCACCACACGTCGTTCCAGTCCCGAACGTCGCAGTCCTCGTCGACGACGACCACCCACCGGTAGCGCAGGTGCGCGTAGGCGGCGTCGATAACCTCTTTCGCCTGCCCCTCGCGCTCGATCTTCGCCCGAATGACGATGACTCCGCCGGCGCCCGCATCCGGAAAGTGCACCTCCCGGATGTTCGTGAGGCCCGACTTGCTGACCAGCGTCTGCAGGATGGAGCCGGAGCGCATCAGCGGGCGCGGGTAGTCCTCGATGCGCCCGCATATCAGCCCGAAATTCACCGGGTTCTTGCGGTGCGTAATCGCATTCACCCGGAACACGAACACTTCGTAGTTCTTGTTGTAGAAGCCGGAAGACTCCCCGTGGGGGCCGTCGAAGTGGCGCTCTCCCGCCAGAATCTCCCCCTCGAGAATGTACTCGCTCTCCGCCGGAACCCACACGTCGATGGTGTCGCACTTCACGAGCTCGACCGGACGCCCGGCCCACGCGCCCGCCGCCTCGTACTCCGAGAGGCCGTTGGCGTTCTCCGGCACAGCCGTGCCGGCGGCGAGCACGAGCAACGGGTCCATGCCGATCGCGATGGCGCACGGGGTGTTCTTGCCCTCCGCCTCGTTCTCGAGCACGTGAACGGCGCCATTCCGGTCGCCGACGCCGCCGTAGCTCGAACCCTTGGGCGGCGCGGCGCCCACCTTGAAGTCGCCCTGTATCTTCACCGTCGTATGGTTCCGGTCGATAATCATCGAGCGGTACTGGCCCATATTGTGCGCGCCGGTCTTGGGGTCGACGGTGATGACGCCGGCCGTCGTAGCGATGTAGCGGCCTGCGTCGAGCTCGTGCCACAGCGGCGTGGGGATCTCTCCGAGATCGACGTCCTCGCCGAACACCTTCACCTCTTTCACCGGGCCGTCGTCGACCTTCACGCACTCGAGGCGCTCAGCCATCCCCTCCTTCACGATGTCGTGCAGCTTCACCCAGTCCTTCGGGCCGTTGAAGGCGATGGACAGCTGGTCGAGCGAGTACATGATGTTCGTAACAAGCTGCTTGTCAGGGTTGTCGACGATGTTCTCGAAGAGCAGGCCGGGGCCTCCGCGGGTGAGGTCGCGGTAGCTGATCGCGCCGACCTCGTGGTCGAGGTTCACAGGCGCCGTGATGCGCCTGAGGAGCCCGCGCTCCTCGAGAATCATCATGTACTCCCGCATGCTCTTGTAAGCCACAGGATCGCGTTTGGTTGTAGTCGTCACGCTCATCTCTCCTGAATGCGATTGCTTTCCGTCGCGCCTAGCTGAGGCCCAGCTCCTTCCAGCGCGACGCCACGTGCTCCATCATCTGCATGCTGGGCTGAGCAACGCCTGGACGCGGGTGCGCGTACTCCTTGAACGGAAACGTCGCGTCGAACCCCATACCGTAGGTCGGCGGAACGAACTCCACCGAGCCGGGATGCGGCTCCGGGAACACGTACTCCCGGCCCCGGCGCATATCGCGGTCGGGCACCACCGACGACACGATGCGCCACAGCACGTCGTTCCAATCGCGCACGTTGCAATCCTCGTCCACTACAATCACCCACCGGTAGCGCATATGCTCGTAGGCCGCGTCGATAATCTGCCCGGGCTGCTCCGGGCTCGTAATCTGCGCCCGGATAATCAGAAACCCCGAACGCCCCGCGTCGGGGAAGAAGACTTCCTTGATGTTCGTGAGGCCCGACTTGGCGATAAGCACGTCGAGCAGCGTGTTCGAGCGCATCAGCGGACGGGGGTAGTCCTCGATGCGCCCGCAGATGAGCCCGAAGCTGATGGGGTCTTTGCGGTGCGTAATCGCCTTGATCTTCACCATAAAGGTCGAGGGATGCTGGTTGTAGAAACCGGTCGACTCGCCGTGCGGGCCGTCGTTCACCCGCTCATACGGCACGACTTCGCCCTCCAGAACGATCTCGGCGTTGGCGGGAACGAGCAGGTCGCTGGTCTCGCACTTCACCAGATCGACCGGCCTCCCGGCCCAGGCGCCCGCCGCCTCGTACTCGCCGTAGCCGTTCTCGTCGTGAGGCACCGCAGTGCCGCACGAGAGCGTGAGCAGCGGGTCCATCCCCAGCACAATCGCGCACGGAGTCGGCAGGCCGTTCGCCTCGTTCTCGAGCACGTGGGTGGCGCCGTTCCTGTCGCCCGTCCCGCCGTAGTTCGAGCCTTGCGGCGGTTTCGCCCCGACCGCCCAGTCGCCCATAATCTCGACGGTCGTCGTGTTCTTGTCGATGATCATCGAGCGGTACTGGCCCATATTCAGATTGCCGTTCGCGGGGTCGCGCGTGACGAACCCGGCGGTCGTGCCGATGTAGCGGCCCCCGTCCTCCTCGTGCCATCGCGGCGTGGGGAGCATGTCGAGATCGACATCCTCGCCCATAATCTTCACGTCCTTCACAGGCCCCGAGGGCACATGGTTGGCCGGCATGCGGCGCTGCATGCCTTCGTGGATGATGTCTCTCAGCGCCGCCCAGTCCGGATCGCCGTTAAGGGCGAGCGCGAGCTGGTCTTCGCGGTACATCACATTGGCGACGAGCGGCATCCCCGGGTAGTCCTTGATGTTCTCGAACCACAGGGCGGGGCCATCGCGGACAAGGTCGCGGTACGCGATGGCGCCAAGCTCGCCGTCGAGGTTTACCTCGGCGGCGACGCGCTTCAGCATGCCGTTGTCTTCAAGGAGCTTCAGGTAGCCGCGCAAGTCGTCGTAGGGAACGCGTTCTCGAGTCGCCATAGAGCCTCTCCTCCCTGGAAAGCAGGCCGCGCAAGCGCCGGCTGCAGGACGGGCCGAGTCTAGCACCGCCCGGACGCTACGGCTAGCCGCGCATGGCTTTCGATCAGCGCCGGCGCGCTGCTGAGAGAGCGTCCGCTCCCCCAGATCCCCTGGGAAGCCTCCCCGCAGACCGCTTGGGGAACTCGGCAGAGTTCGCGGGGGCGGCAGCGGCAGAGGGGAGGGCGTGAGCGCCGGCGCACTGCTGGGAGAGCGTCCGCTCCCCCAGACCCCCTGGGGAGTCTCCCCGCAGACCGCTTGGGGAACTCGGCAGAGTTCGCGGGGGCGGCAGCGGCAGAGGGGAGGGCGTGAGCGCCGGCGCGCTGCTGGGAGAGCGTCCGCTCCCCCAGACCCCCTGGGGAGTCTTCCGCAGACCGCTTGGGGATGGCGCGGGACCGTCTTGGGGAAATTTAGAAGATCCGCGTGAACCAGTCGTTCACCGGGTACTCGACTCCCAGCCAGCGGAAGAGCAGCGGCTCGTACCAGAAAATGTCGAGCGTCATATCGAGTACGCCGACGATGAACGTCTCGAACGCCGCCCCAATCAGCAGCGCCCACCACCACCTCATCCGCGTCCAAAAGACCAGGTAACAGACGACCCACAGCGGCAGGCCGGCGTGAAAGCCGATGAACCACACTAGCAGCACCAGAAGGATGAGCGTCCCGAAGTACAGGAAAGCGCGGCGCCTTTCGGCTTCCGGGTCCTCTCCCAGACGGAACCCCAAGTCCATAATCATGCCCGCTTCCAGAGCCTTGCGCCGCCGCAGCACTGTAACGAGGCGGATAACCCACAACGGCGCCCCAACGCCTATGACAATGAACGGAAGCCATCGCCCCGGCAGCCGCAGATCATGAATCCCGAACTGGTCGGCGATGCCCGGCGCGCTCTGAAAGAGGAAGCACGACACCGATCCGAGCGGCGTACTCACGCCCGCCTCGCAGTCCCGCGCGACAGGCAAGACGACGACCTGAAACAGGTAGACAGCCGACAACACCGCAATCACGCCGAGCAGCACCAGCTCCCCGATAATCTCCGGCGATGTCCACGGGACCTGCCGGTGAGAAGGCGGAGGCGAGCTGCTCATGCCGGACGCTCTTGCCCACCGGGGCCATCCTCGAGGTCGGCCTCGATTTGCGTCTGCGATTGCAGCCGCTGCGCGCCTCGCTGCACTCGCAGCGAGAAGTAGACGGCAAGCCCCACGACGACGATGATGCCGATAAACGCCGGCTGCCACACCATCGAAATCCCTTCCGCTTGTATGGAAATGCTCATGAACTTCTCGAGCGGCTGGGCGAGGACGATCGCGATAAGAATCGGCGGCCTCGGCCATGCGTACGCCTTCATAAACATCCCAAGCGCCGCGAAGGCGAGCACCACCGTCAGGTCATTTATGTCGAGGTTCGCCTGAAACGCCGAAAGCATCACAACGCCGATGACGATGGGCGCAAGCGCCAGCGGCGGCACCGCCGCCACCTTGGTCAGGGCAGCCGAGAACCGCAGCACAATCGGCACCACAATGATGTTCGCAAGGACAATGACGTAGACGAACGACAGCGTCAGATTCAGATGCTTGTCCGGGTCGACCATCTGCGGCCCAGGCTGAATGCCGACAATAAAGAGGAACCCCAGCACAATCGCCATCGGCGCGCTGCCGGGAATCGCAAACAGCAGCGTCGGCATCAGCACTCCGCCGTCCGTCGAGTTGTTCGACGACTCAGGAGCAATAACCCCCCGAATGTCGCCCGTCCCGAAGGTGTCCCTGGCGCCCGGCTCGGTCTGGCGCGCGTTGGCGTACGCAAGCCAGTGCGCCGGCGTTGGGCCAAGGCCCGGCATCGCTCCGATGAACACGCCGATCAGCGATGAACGCGCGATGAGCAGCTTGTGCCGAAGCGCCTCGCGCATTCCCTGGTAGACGTCGCGGTTCCCTTCCTTCAGCATGTCGCTCAGCCGTTCCCGGGCGATAGGCGTATTGCTGATGACCAGGTCGGCAATCTCCGGTATCGCGAAAAGCCCCACGACCACAGGAACGATGTCGATGCCGTCGTACAGGTAGTCGATCCCGAAGGTCGCCCGCTCCGCCTGCGCTATGTTGGTGAAGCCGATGAGCCCGATGAGCAGACCCAGCACGGCGGTGAGCAGCCCCTTGACTATCGCGCCGGAGCTGACGATGCCGACCGCGGCGATGCCGAGCAGCGAGAGCAGGAAAAACTCGGGCGACCCGAAGAGGCGCAGCAGCTCCCGCGCGAACGGGATCACCGCGAAGAGGGCGACGCCCCCGATGACTCCCCCAATGAGCGACGACATATACGAAGCGCCCAGGGCGTAGCCCGCGTATCCCCTCCTCGCAAGCGGGTAGCCGTCCAGAATCGTCGCCTGCGACGAACGCGCGCCCGGAATACCGAGCAGTATCGACGGGATCGGCTCTGTCAGGTCGTTCGCCGCCATGTAGGCGATCACCAGCGGCAGCGAAATGAACGGGTCGAGCTCCGTGGCGAAGCTCAGAACGACGATCAGAAAGGGCAGCCCCCCTCCCGGCATCAGGCCCGAAACAAGGGCGATGGGAATCATAATGACGATGGCGATCATCGGCCCCGGACGCGCAAGCTGCCGCGCGCCGTCGACCGCCGCATCGAAAAACGCCGCGTCGATAGCCTGGGCGTAGAACCACCCCAGGACGATAACCACGCAGACGGAGAGAACGGTTATGGGCAGTCGGCTCGTCATAGGCGTAAGACCGGTAACGCTACGCGGGCGCAATCACTCCGTCAAGCAGCGCAGAGGGGCCCGGCAACTGTTCAGAGCGGCTAGGCGGGCGCGCGATAGCGCCCTTCTCCCGCAACTCCCGGCATCGCGCCGGCGCTCATCCCCCGGCGCCCTCTGATAGCAGAAGGAGCGGGCCGAAGCCCGCCCCTTCTTTAGTCCGATTTGCATCCACGCGGCCGAAGCCTACTGCGCGCCGTAGAGGCTTGCGAACAGCTCCCGGGCCGCCGGACTGAAGTCCTGCGCCTTCTGGATGTTCTCCACCAGTATCGCCGGGTCCCCGTACTTCACCGGACGCTCCGCAAGCTCCGCCTTCTCGACGAACTCGCGGTCCTCGACGATCTCGCGGAACACCCGCTGCCACGTGAGAACGACCTCCTCCGGAGTGCCGGGCGCCATCACGAACATCCGGGCCATCGACTCAAGGCTCTGCGCGAGCAGGAAGGCGTTCTGCTGCTCTTCCGTCGAGTCAATCACGTCGAACATATGCGGCACCTGATCCGACTGCAGTCCCGTTCCCAACCGGTCCAGAAACTCCTGGCTGATCGGCGCGCGCGACCAGAACAGCGGCACCAACTCGCGGCTCTCGTACCACTCCGGGTACAGGTTCGTTATGTACTGGAAGTCGCACCGCGTCGTGGCGTCGAGCTCGTCGCGGTCAATCGCCGCCAGCACTTCAGACGTCCCCTCGTAGCCGTAGATGACTTTGATAGGACCGCCGAGCGCCTCGACGAACTGACCGCCAATCATGTCCCCGCCCGCCGACGACGTCCCTGTCGTGATGGGCCGGCCTAGCGCCAGCACCTCCTCCCAGGACGTCGCTACATCGCGGCGGACGCACATCGTCAGGTGGTCGTCGTTGAAGCTCGGCGTGCCGATGAGCTCGACCGTGTTGATATCGAAGTCTTCACGGTCGATGCCTGCGGCTTCCGCCGCCGGGTGGCGGGGGGCCATCGGATGAATCGTCAGGCCGTCGGGGTTCGAGCGCATCGTCTCCTGCAAGCCGCGGAGGCCGCCGCCGCCGGGCAGGTTGGCGACGATCACCTTCGGGTTGCCTGGCATCAGGCGCTCAACCGCTTCCGCAAGGAGGCGGGAGTACGCGTCGTAGCCGCCGCCGGGCGAGAAGCCGACGATAATCTTTATCGTCTTGCCGCTGAAGTACTCCTCAGCGTCGAACCCTGGCGGAGGAGGAATCGGCGTCGGCGTCGCTGTGGGCGCCGGAACAGGCGTGGGCGTCGCCGTGGGGGGCGGCGTAACGTCCGGCGGCACGGGCGTCGCCGTCGGCGTCGCCGTAGGAGGAACAGTAGCCGCCGGGACAGGCGTCGCTGTCGCCGTAGGCCGCGGAGTGGCGGTCGGGTCCTCGCTGCCGCAAGCCGCGAGCACGGCGAGCAACACGGCGCCCGCCGCTAGCAGACCAATCCATTTTCTAGCCCGAGACATCAGCAGAGCCTCCCTGATCTTGGTTAGCAAAAGCCCCTGAGCGAGACATGTCGCCTTGCGCACAGGGTACGTCATGCTAGCATCACACACGCGCGTCGGGCAATAGCAACCATCCGCGCACCTGTTCAGACTACAAACGAGGATATCCGGGAAGCGAATCGCTCTCCCGGCAGCGCGCCGGCGCGCTGCCGCTCTTCGCTCGCCAGCCCTCTCGCCGCAGACGCAGTTCAGGGGAATCGGGGAGCGCACGCTCTTCCGGTTCCGGAACGCGTTGCGGCGGCGGAGCGCTCCGCGTGCCAAACCTGCAGGGCCAGGAACAAGGAGGCAGCCCAATGACAAACTCACAGGCGTATGACGTCATTGTCGTGGGCGTGGGCGGGATGGGCAGCGCTACGGTGCGCAGCCTGGCGGAACGCGGCCTGCGCGTGCTCGGCCTCGACCAGTTCGGCATCCCTCACGACCAGGGATCATCCCACGGCCTCACCCGCATCATCCGCCTCGCCTTCCACGAGGGCCCAGCCTACGTGCCCCTCGGACGCCGCGCCTACGAGCTGTGGCGCGACCTCGAGCGCCGCTCGGGCGAGCAGGTGCTGCATATCACCGGCTCAGTCCACGCCGGAGCGCCCGGCGCCGCCGGTTTCGAGAACACGCTCCGCTCCTGCGTCGAGCAAGACGTCCCCCACACCGTGCTCTCCAGCGCCGACCTCTCCGAGCGCTTCCCCGGCTACCGCCTGCCCGCAGAGATGATGGCCGTCGTGCAGCCCGAGGGCGGATTCCTCGCTCCCGAGCGTTGCATAGCCGCTTCCGTGGCCGTAGCGCGCGAGCAGGGCGCCGACGTGCGCGAGGGCGAGGCGATGCTCGATTGGGCCCCCACGTCGTACGGCGTCCGCGTCTCCACAGCGCGTGGAACGTACGAGGCCGGCGCGCTCGTGCTCACCGCGGGCGCCTGGGCCGGCAAGCTCATCCCCGAGCTCTCAGGCGTCGCCGTCCCCGAACGCCAGGCCGTCGCATGGTTCGCGCCGCGCAGACCCGAACTCTTCGACCCGTCCCGCTTCCCGGTCTTCATCGTCACCTGGCGCGGAGAAGAGCACTACGGGTTCCCGGCGTTCGGCGTCCCCGGCTACAAGGTGGGGAAGTTCCACAACCACGGAGAGTTCACCGACCCCAACGCGCTCGATCGGGCTTACCGGGCGTCCGACGAGGAGATGCTGCGGGCGTTCACTGAAGAGTGCTTCCCCGACGCGGCTGGTCCGCTGCTCAGGTACGTCGTGTGCATGTTCACCAACTCGCCCGACAAGCACTTCATCATCGGCAAGCACCAAACGTACCCGCAGGTCTCGTTCGCCGCCGGCTTCTCCGGCCACGGATTCAAGTTCTGCAGCGCCATCGGCGAGATAATGGGCGACCTCGCGCAGACCGGCGAGTCCCGCCACGACATCTCCCCCTTCAACCCTCGCCGGTTCAGCGAAGCGCCGAACGCGCCCGCCTCCTAAGCGCCCACCGCGCGCGTTACTCGCCGTCGGCGGAGTGAGCGCTGTGGTCGTGCCCCATATCGAGATCGAGCGCCTTGTGCACCGGCTCCCCGTGGTCGAGCCGGCCCACGATCTCGTCCATATGCTCGTTCGGTTCGTCGCCGAACGACTCGCCCATGCGGCGGAAGAACTGCGCCATTGACGCCGGGTTCGTGTAGTCCACCCCGTCCAGCAGCTCGGCCTTGTTGAGCTTGCTCGGGTCGGCTGCAGGCCGGAGCACGCGGAACGTCGAGAAAACCCTGCGCGTATCAGCGCTCCCGCAACAGCTGCAACTGCTTGTCGCGTCAGTCGTCATATGCCGAAAGAACAGGGACGACTTCTCCCCGCACGCATTGCACCTGAACTCGTATATCGGCATGGTCTTCCCTCTCCGTCCTCTCTGTCCTCTCCGTCTCCGGCGCGGCTTCTCCAGCCGAAAGCAGCCGCTACCGGCTGGTTGCTCGCTTTGCGGCCTCGAACTGGCGAACGGCCACCTCTCCGCCGTAGAAGCGGGGGCGCCCTTCGATCGGCGCCCGCTCGGGGCGAAGGCCGATCATCTCGCGGTAGAACGTCGCCGCCGTCCGACCGCTGCGCTTCACCTCCCGCGACTCCGCAATCTCCGTCAGCGCCCGGTCGATGTCTTCCGCAACCGTCCACGCCGCCCGGTAGGCGACTCTGCCGGTGTGGTCGATAATCCACGACATATTCGACACGCCGCCGTAGACCCTGTGCGTCTTCCCCTGTACGGAGTCGATAGCGATCGCGCGCCTGACGCCCAGCCTTTCGCGGAACGACTGGGCGTGCAGTATCTTCTGCTCGTAGTACTGGATCGGCGGGTAGTGCTCGCCCGGATGCGCTTCCCTCGTGTAGATGAACAGGAAGTACGCGTCGTCCGCGCGCAGCCGGGCCAGCTCCTCCATCAGCGGAGACTCCGCCGCGCACGGCGGTCAGGTGATCGACCCGAACTCCATCATCACGGGCTTCCCCCGCAGCGACGACAGCGTGACCTCGCCTCCGCCGAGCAGCGGAAGCGTGAAATCAGGGGCAGCCTCTCCAGCCTTCGGGGCTTGCTGCTGAAAGTAGACGTGCTCCGCGTCTTTCGGCTTCCACACCGTCAGGTTGTACAGGCCGCCGAGAAACTCGGGCGGCTCGTCCAGGTTGGGCCGAAGCGCAAACTGCTCCGCGACGCCCTGCTCGACAGCCTCGCTCTCCGCGCGGACCATCTCATCCACCATAACGCCTCCCGCGCCCAGCATCGCCTAACTTCCGCCGCGATTCTACCCCACTACCGCAAACCGGGCTTGCCCCTGGAGCTCAGCACGCTTGGGTTTCTCCGCGCCCACGGCCCCCACTTCCCTCCGTATGCCGCGTTGTCCCTTTGCCGCGCACGCTCACCTGGCAGTCATTGGGATAGGGGTGGGCGTCGGCGTCGGAACTAGGGTCGCCACTGGTGGAGCGCTTATCGTGTTGGGCTCGCCAAGCCCTGAGATGGTCATGATGTTCTGCTCACGAAATCCCCAATAGTAGTCGTCTTGTTGCGCGGAGACCTTTACTATGTAGCCATCCTGATTTACCCACAGGTCTTTGAATATCACCTCTCCATAACGTGGATACTCGTCGCGCAATCCATTCGCGTCAAAGTTAGGCGTTGGCACAGGCTCAGTAGGCTGCTCTTTGAGGCTATAGCGCCTCAAAGTCTCACCGTTCAAAATTTCGTCACCGACGTATTGGAATTCTCCTTGGCGATAATCGGGGAGAAAGCATATGGATGAGGATGCTGAATCACTCGATACGCTCGTAGCAACAGTCTTAGCAACAGTTTCAGGGATTGGCTGCGCTAGCCATGCGGGATGGAGTACCCGGTGTCGCTCGTAGAGCATTCCGTTATTGGCTATGGTTTCGCCGATGATTTCATCGTCTTCATCGCGCTTGATGTAGCTGAAGTTATCGCCATCGAGATGCAGTTTGTCCGTATGATCGAATGCTTCTTCTCCGGCGCCGTAGTCGAGTGTAACCTTGTTATGGACATCGAATGAATCATAGTCTTGTTCGACACATACTCGATCGTTGTGCGCTAGAAAAAATCCGCCTGCCAGCGCGAGGAGAGCGAGTGCTGCGAGAGCAGCTACAAGGACTGGCAGCCGGAACTTGCGCCTACTACTACCTGTACGGGGAGGGGTAAATGAGGCCTGCTGTTCCGCTGGCATACATCGCTCCTCCGAGGGCTAAGGCGGAATAGTTGGGATGTTTACAACCTCTACAGGCGTCTGTCAATCGCTTGTGCAGCTCCCTCCGGGCGCCGCCGCAACCGCGGCGATGCGCCGAGGGTGCGACTCCTTACTCCGAGCCCCAGAGTCCGTGGGCCGCGATCCGCCAATGTTCCTCACCGAATCTAGAACGCCTGCAGCAGGCTGCTCACGCCCTCGACTCGCGCCCCGAGCGCTATCGCGCGCTCGCGCAGGCGGCGGTCCGACGTGTGCACCACCGCTCTGGCGCCCTTCGGCAGCTCGCCAAGAAGCGCGACGATGCGGTCGTCCGCGCCGTCCGGCCCGCGGCGTCCTGCGAACTCCACGCGCAAGCTCTCCTGCGGCACCGAGCCGGACGCTGCAGACGGGGCGCCGTCGAACACGACCACCCACTGCCCGCCTGTACGCCGCGCCACTCCCGCAAGCTCCGCAATGATGCGTCTCTGCGCCGCGCGGCGGTCGCGCCACCAGCCGTCGGGACGCGCTCCCATCAGGTTGTTCCCGTCGACGAAAATATGAACGCCCTCCGGCGTTTCACTCATCGAGGGCCTGTTTGCGCAGCTCGGCAAGCTTCTCCAGCGCCTGAAGCGGAGTGAGGTTGTCGATGTCGATGCGGCGTAGCGCTTCAGCGAGCGCTTCCCCGCCCTCCTGAGCGCCGCCGAACAGCGACAACTCTCTCTGCGGAGGCGCCCCGGGCAGCGCGCGGCGGCCTCGCCCGCGCTGCCCCCCGCCCGACTCGTGCTCGCGCAGCAGCTCGCGCGCCCGCTCTATCAGCGGCCTCGGCAATCCCGCCAGCTGCGCCACGTGCACGCCGTAGCTCTTGTCGGCGCCCCCGCGGACTATCCGGTGCAGGAACACCACCTCGCCCTCTTCGTCGAAGACCGCCACGCTCTGGTTGCGCGCCCGCGGCAAGCGGTCTGCAAGCTCGGTCAACTCGTGGTAGTGCGTCGCAAACAGCGTCCGGCAGCCTAGCGACGGATAGTTGTGGATATGCTCGGCCACCGCCTGCGCTATCGACAGGCCGTCGAACGTCGAGGTGCCGCGCCCAATCTCGTCGAGAATCACCAGCGAGCGCCGCGTCGCATGGTGGAGTATCGCCGCCGTCTCCACCATCTCGACCATAAAGGTCGACTGCCCCGAAGCAAGGTCGTCCTGAAGGCCTACCCGCGTAAAGATGCGGTCGACCAGGCCCACATGCGCCTCGTCCGCCGGCACGAACGAGCCCACCTGCGCCATCAGCACAGCCGTCGCGACCTGGCGCAAGTACGTCGACTTGCCGGCCATATTCGGCCCCGTCAGGATGACCAGCTGATCTTTGTCCGTCGAGAGGTCCGTGTCGTTCGGCACGAACGAGCCGCTGGGCAGAAATCGCTCTACCACCGGATGCCGCGCATTCCGCAACAGCAGCCGCTCTCCCTCGTCCAGCGTCGGGCGCACATAGCCGTTCCGCGCCGCGGCCTCCGCCAGCGACAGCAACGCGTCCAGCGCGGCGATAGCCTGCGCCGTCGCCAGGGCCTCCCCTGTATGCGCCGCAACCCGGCGGCACAGGTCATTGAATATCTCCGATTCCAGCTCCTGAAGCCGGTCGCCCGCGTTCAGTACGCGGTTCTCGTACTCCTTCAGCTCCGGAGTGTAGAAGCGCTCCGCGTGGGCGAGCGTCTGCCGGCGCACGTAGTCGTCCGGCACATTCGAAAGGTTGATGTTCGAAACCTCCAGGTAGTAGCCGAACACCTTGTTGTAGCCAACCTTCAGGCTCGCGATGCCGCTCCGCTCGCGCTCCCGGCGCTCCAGCCCTGCAATGTACGTTCTCGCGTCCTGCGCCGCGGAGCGCGCCTCGTCCAGCTCCGCCGAGCGCCCCTGACGCACAACTCTTCCATTCCCTACATCGCCCTGGGGATCGTCAGCCAGCGTCTCGCCGATGAGCGCGACAATCTCCGCGCACGGCGCTATGCTCTGCGCGAGCCACGTCAGCCTCTCGCCCGCTCCCTCGACCATCCCGCGCAGCGTCGGCGCTCGCTCCAGCGACGACCGCAGTCCCGCAACCTCCCGCGGAGAGGCTACTCCCGCCCCGATTCGCTGCATCGCCCGCTCGATGTCCGACACCTGCGACAGCTCCGCCCGTATCTGCTGACGCCGCGCGTCGGACTCGTGCAGCCAGGCGACGACGTCAAGCCGGCGCCCAATGGCGTCGAGATCCAGCAGAGGCTGGCCCAGCCACCGCCGCAGCAGCCGCGCGCCCATCGGCGTCGCCGTCATATCGAGCGCCTTCAGAAGCGATTGCTCGCGCGCGCCCCAGCGTCCGCCCTCAAACAACTCGAGGTTCCGGCGAGTCTGCGGGTCGAGCGTCATGAACGCGTCCGTCGAATACGTCCGCAGCCGCGTCAGCTGTCCGAGCACTGCCCGGTGCGTCTTGCCGAGGTACTCGATCACCGCGCCCGCCGCAGCCGTCGCCAGCGGCAGCGACTCGCAACCGAAACCGTCGAGCGTCCTCACCCCAAAGTGATCGAGCACCCGCCGGCGCGCGGCGTTCGGCGCGAAGCTGCGCCCCGGCAAGGGCGTAACGCTGTAGCCGGCAGCCTCGCTCTCCAGCCCGGGAATCCCGCCCTCCGGCGCAATCACCTCCGACGGCGACAGCCGCGCAAGCTCTTCGGCCACAGCGCCCGAGGCAAGCTGCGCAACCGCAAACTCCCCCGTCGTTACGTCGACATAGGCGACGCCGCACTCCGCGCCTCCCGGAGCGACGGCGGCAAGGTAATTGTTGGCGCCGGACTCGAGCAGCGCCGGTTCGAGCACTGTGCCGGGCGTCACTACTCGAACGACATCGCGATCGACAAGCCGCCGGCCATCCGGCTCGCTCGTCTGCTCGGCGATGGCTACCCGCCGCCCTTTGCGAATCAGCCGCGCGAGGTAGCTGTCGAGCGCATGGAACGGGATGCCGGCGAGCGGGACGATCTCCCCGCCGCCCATATCCCGCTGCGTCAGCACGATCTCGAGGTCGCGGGCGGCTATCCGGGCGTCCTCGTCGAACGTCTCGTAGAAGTCGCCCATGCGGTACAGGAGCAGCGCATCGGGGTAGCGCGACTTGATCTCCAGGTACTGCCTGCGAACCGGGCTAGCCACAGGGCAGATTCTAGCCCACCCTCGCAGCGCGCGGAAAAGCGCCGCGCATCCGCGTCAACGGGAAAGTCCCGTGGGCGGGGCAGGACGGGGTTCGGATCGACCTACGCGCGCGCTGTCGCAGCGAACTCTTCGCGCCAGACCTCGGGCTGCACGTCGATGTACAGCTCTATCTCGTTGCCGTCCGGATCGAGGATGTAGAGGCTGTGAGTGAACCCGTGATCCGACGATCCAACGACGCGCACCCCGGCCTCCTGAAGCTCGGCGAGCGCCGCCTGCAACTCCTCATCCGTCGTGCCTATCTTCACGCCGATGTGGTAGAGGCCAAGCCTCCGGCCCTGCGGGATCGGCTGCGCGTCCTCTCCCACCTGCATCAGGTACAGCTCATGGTGCGTCCGGCCCGTCGAGTACGTAGCGGTGTTCGGACGCTGCCCCTCGCGCCGGACTTCCCGCCAGCCGAGAATATCGGTGTAGAACCGGCGCGACTGTTCAACATCGCGCACGAACAGCACCACATGGCCGAGCTCTTTCACTTCCACAGCGCGCCTCCTTCTACTCCTTACTCCTCGTCTTCCTTCCAGAAGCGCTCTTCGTAGACGTTCCACCCTTTGCCGCCAAGGCGCGCCTTCACGTCCTCGATCATCCCCGGGTTGCCGCACAGATATATCGCCGTATCGTCTTTCGGCAAACTCCAGCGCTGCAGGTACTCCTCGACCAGCGTGTTCACCCTGCCGGTGGGGCCGCTCCAGCTGCGGTTCCGCTCAGCCTGCGAACGGCTCACCGTCGTGATGAACGACACCATCTCCGGCAGGCGCTCCGCGAGACGGTTAAGTTCCGAGTCGTACACGAATTCGTCCTGATGGCTCGCGCCCTCCATCACGTAGAAATGGTGTCCCCGCACATTGTCTTTCAGCGCCTGCCGGATCATGCTCACAAACGGCGCGACTCCTGTAACCGTCCCGACCATCAAGTGGTGGTGAAACCGCGGCTGAAACACGAACAGCCCTTTGGCGCGCGGACGCATCGACACCGAGTCTCCCACGTGCAGGTCCCACAGCATCGGCGTGAGCTTTCCCCCGTACTCCGGCAGCACGTATTCGATAAACAGCTCTATCAGCTGCTCGTACGGCGCCGACGCGATCGAATACGGGCGCTCTATGCCTCCCGTGCCAATGGTGATGTACTGTCCCGGCTTGAACCGGAACGGCTCGTCGGGGCGAAGCCACAGCACGAACAGGTCCTCCGCCACTTCCTGCTTTTTGGCCACGTACGCGCGCGGCAGATGCGCCAACCGATCGGGATTCTGCGTCATGCATGCTCCGTGTGCGCAGCGCGCACTCTCGCAGGCGCCGCATGTAGTCTCGGTATGTGGTTCATCGGGTCCGGGCGCTCCGAGGAGTCGACTTCCACCGCCAGCTCCCCGAACAGCGTCGTCAGCGACACTACCCCCTCGGGGACAGCATCCGAAACGACGACGACGCCGGAGTGTTCGGCGCCCCGATCCGTGACCGCCTGCGCCCGTTGGCCTTCCGCGAGACCAGCCGCAGCAGCGTCCGCCGGGTTCAGCAGCAGCTGCTCTTCGCGCTCCATCCGGTTCCGCTTGCCGTCGGCCACGATATCCGGCTTGCGCCCGGGCTGGAGCAGCACGCGGCCATGCGCAAGCATCAGCGGAAACTCCGCGTCGCGAGACGGCCGGGGATGCCATGCGACCGGCTGCAGCCGCGCCTTGCCGTGGCGAAACCCGTTCGCGTACAGCCGGGGCGACCCGGAAGCCGATGCGTCCGGACACGGCCATTGCAGACCCGCCGCAACGCTGCCCGTGTACATCACCTGCGTAGGCTGCGGCTCGTCGTCCGGAGGCGTCGCAATCTCGATGCGATCGCGGAGGAGCCGTTCATAGGTTATTCCCGCATACTCCGGCGCCGCGCAGCCAATCTCTTCGAGCGTCTCCTCCGGACTGCCGCAACCGAACCCCGCGGCGCCCATCGCCCGGGCCAATTCCGCCAGCGTCGCTAGGTCGCTCCTGGCGTCGACGCGCTTGTTTTTCATTACGCGGCGAAGGGGCTGCACGCGGCGCTCAATGCTCGTGTACGTGCCCGTCTTCTCCGCCCACACTTCCGCCGGAAACACGACGTCCGCCCGCTCCGCAGCCGGCGACATAAACGCGTCGCTCACAACGAGGAATTCCAGCTTGTTCAACGCCGAAAGCGTGTCCCCGAGGCCGCCGTCCTCGTAGTGCGTATGATCGCCAAGGACGAGCATCGCCTTCACGCGCCCGTCTCGCGCGCGGTCGAACATATTCCTGTTGCCGCTCCCGGGCTGGGCGGGCAGCGGAGCGCCCCAAAGCGCGCCGAGCGCCTCGACGGCGGACTCGTCGGCCAGCAGATGGTGGCCGGGGATCGCGTTCGACCACGCTCCCATATCCCACGCGCCCTGCTCGTTCGTCCCGTGGAGAATCGGAAGAATCCCGGCGCCCGGCTTGCCCACATTGCCGGTGGCAACGGCCAGCGCGGCGGCCATTCTCGACGTCGTGCGTCGCGTGCCCCCCACCGAGTTGTCGCCGCCGAGCAGCAGCGCTGCGGGGCCGCCTGCCGCGTACAGCTCCGCCGCCTGCTCGATGAGCCTGGCGGGCACGCCCGTCTCCTGCGCCACAGCCTCCAACGTAAACGGCGCCAGCGCCTCCACAAGCTCGTCCCACCCATCGGCGTTTGCGCGCACGTAGTCGAGATCGGCAAGTCCGGCGTCGATAGTCCGCCGCAGCAGCCCTCCGAGCAGCACGGAGTCCGTTCCGGGATACGGACGCAGCCACAGATGGGCGTAGCGAGTCAGCTCGACCTCGCGCGAGTCGATCACGATGAGGCGCTGCGTTCCGGCGCGCACCGCTCGCTTGATGGGCACGCCGAGCACGTTCTGCTCCTCCGTGATGTTCGCGCTCACCGCCATAACGACTGACGAGTCCAGCAGCTCCCACGTGCTCATCGTGCCCGCGAAGTAGCCGAACACGTCCTGCAGCCCCTCCGCAATGCCCGGAGCGTTGTTCGAGGCGACATCGACGCTGTTGGACGCCATCACCATGCGGGCGAACTTCTGCGCCGCGTACAGCTCCTCGTTCGTGTTGCGCGCGCCGGCCATCAGCGCAAAGCTCTCGCCCTTGTACGCGGACAACCCTTGCGCCGCCGCCGCGATGGCCTCTTCCCAGGTCGCCTCCTGCAGCTTGCCGTCGCGGCGCGTCAGAGGCTTCCGTATCCGGCGCTTGTCGTTCACGTACTCGAAACCGAACTTCCCCCGGAAGCACGCCTGTCCCAGGTTCGCCGGCGCGTTCAGTTCGGGGACGGCCCGGATTAGCCGCTCCCACCCGTTCACCTCGTACGTCATTGTGCAGCCCACCGGACACTCGCCGCAGATCGACTGCTCCACGCGCGCGGCGCGCTCCCACTTGTGCGCCGTCTCCGTCAGCGCTCCTACGGGGCAAACGTCGATGCAGGCCCCGCAGAACTCGCACCCGGACTCCAGCAGCGAGTCCCCCATAACCGTGCCCACCAGCACTTGCCCGGCGCGCTCGGTCATTCCGATGGCCACGTCTCCCCGCAGCTCGTCGCACGAGCGCGTGCATCGCGCGCACACGATGCACAGGTTGTAGTCGCGGTCGTAGAACGGGTCTTTCGTCTCAATCTGCAGATTGCGGTACTGGTAGGTAAGCGGCGAGACGAGCTCCTGCGTGTGAAACCGCGTGGTGTCCTTCAGCTCGCACCGCTCGTTCTTGGGACACGTAACGCATCGATCGACCACGTCGACGTGACGCAGGCAGATGTCTTGCGGGCCGCACAGGTCGATGCGATGACACGTCAGGCAGCCGTGCGGGTGCTCGGAGAGCAGCAGGTCGAGCGTCGTGTCGCGGACTTGCGACGCCTCCGCGCCCTTCGTGTTGACCACCATGCCGTCGCGCACGGGCAGCGTGCACGAGGCGGGCGTTCCCCGCGCCCCCTCCACCTCGACAACGCACATACGGCACGCGCCGTACGGCTTCATGCCGGGGTGGTAGCACAGATACGGAATGTACAGCCCTGCGTCGTTGGCCGCCTGCACCACCATCTTCCCCGGCGAGGTCTTCACCTCGCGCCCGTCGATCGTGATGGTGATCTCGTCAGCCATTGGGCGGCTACTCCTTGCCGGCGCCGTTCGCGCGCGGCGCAATCTGCATCACAAAGTCGTCCTTCACCGACGCAGTCGGCGTGTCACCGAGCATCTGCGCCCCCCGGCGCGTGGAGCGCGGGCCCATGAACGCCTCGATAGCGATCGGGCCGTCTCCCGCAAGCTGCGCCCGGAACTCGTCGCCGAAAAACCGCACGGCGCTCGCGAGAGGGTTGTAGCCCAATTGACCGTGCCCGCACAGCGAGCCCAGCCGCATGTTCGTCCCCACCCGCTCCATAAGCTCCATATCCCCCGGCCTGCCGTCGCCGGCGGCGATGCGCTCGACTATCTCCAGCAGGTGGCTCGTTCCAAGGCGGCACGGGAAACACTTGCCGCATGATTCCATCTGGTCGAACGCCAGCAGCGCGCGCGTCAGGTCCACCACTGACCGCTCCTCGTTGCAGACGATCAGCCCGCCCGAACCGAACATCGCTCCGGCCGCAACCATCGCGTCGAAGTCCAGCACCATATCGAACTGGTCGGCTGGCAGCACGCCTCCCAAAGGCCCGCCGGTCTGCAGGAACTTCAGCCGCTTGCCGCCCGGATCTCCTCCCCCAAGCTCCTCGACGACCTGGCGCACCGTAACCCCGAACGGGACTTCGACGAGGCCGGGGCGCGCTATGTCGCCGGAGAGGCATGCAATCGCCGTGCCGGAGCTCTTCTCCGTGCCGATGCCCGAGAACCACTCTGCGCCGCGCCGCACAATCTCCGGCGCGTAGCTCAGCGTCTTGATGTTGTTGATGTTCGAGGGCTTCCCCCACACTCCGTACGCCGCCGGGAACGGCGGGCGGAAGCGCGGCATCGAGCGCTTCCCCTCGATAGCCTCCATCAGCGCCGTCTCCTCGCCGGCCACATACGACTCCCCGACGAGAGAGACCTCCATATCGAACGAAAACTCCGAGCCGAGAATGCGCTCGCCGAGCAGCCCGTTCCCGTAGCACGCCTCTATCGCCGCCCGCGTCCGCTCTATCGGCGCATCATGGCCGTGACGGATGAACACGATGCCGTTCGACGCGCCCGTCGCATAGCCGGCGATGATGCATCCCTCGACCAGCGTAAACGGGTCGGTCTCCAGAATCGTCTTGTCGTTGAACGCGCCCGGATCGCCCTCTTCGCAGTTGCACAGAATGTACTTCTGCGGCGACGGGTTGCCGGCAAGGAACCCCCACTTCACGCCGGTCGGAAACGCTGCGCCTCCCCTGCCCCGCAGCCCCGAGCTCTTCACCTCTCCCAGCGTCTGCTCGGGGGTGAGCTCCGTCAGCGCCTTATCCAGCCCCGCGAACCCTCCGCAGGCTACATACTGATCAAGCTCCAGCGGGTCGATCTCCCCGGCGTTCCGGAGCGCAACCCGCGTCTGAAGCCGCATCATGGGCAAGTCTTCCAGCCGCGGGACTCCCGCCACGTCGCCATCGACTGTCGCCATCGCCAGCCCGGCTACGGGCTCGCCTCCGACGATATGCTTCTCGACGATCTCCCGGGCCTGCTCCGCGCCGACGTTGCCGTAGAGCACCCGCGGGCCGCCCGGCGTATGGACGTCGACGATAGGCTCCGCGTAGCAGAGCCCTCGCGTGCCGACTTCCGACACGACAGCGTCCGCGCCGGACTGCGCGATAGCCTGCCGCAGCGCATCGAGCACAGGCCCCGCGCCCGCCGCCATACCCATCAGGCCTGTGGTTACGCGCAGCCACGGCCTGGCGTGCAGCGTCTCCCAGGCGCCGGCGGCGCGCTCGGCGAGCGCCTTGTACGCTTCCGTCACGCGTTTCGCTCCTGACTGTTCCCGCCGCCCGACCGCAACAGGTCGATCCGGCGGAGCGCGTCCTCGAGCGTCATCCGCCCCGCAACCTCATGGTCGAAGCTCATCGCCGGCCCATGGGGGCAAACGCCAAGGCACGTGTTGTACTTGAACGAAATCTCGCCGTCTGCAGTGTCCCCCTCGCCAGTCAACTCCAGGCTTTGGGCTACGCCCTGCAGGATCCGCTGCGCGCCGAGCACGTGACACGTGGGGCCCCAGCAGATCTCGACCTGGCGCCTCGCAGGGGGCGTGAACCGGAAGTTCGGATAGAACGACGCCACGCTCCACACCTCGTTCACGCTCGAACCTGTGTGTTGTGCGACCTCGTCTATCGCCTCGTACGGCAGATAGCGCAATTCGTCGTGCGCCGCAAGCAGCGACGACAGGACGGTCACTGTCTTCGCCGGCTGCTCGCGCACCGCCCGGCGCGACCGTTCGCGCAACGATCCGGAGGCGTCGGGATCCTGGGATGCGGGCGGTCGCGATGTAGTCGTCATTGGGCAATAATGGCTCGTGATTTCCCTAACAAACGGCGCCCGCATCGTAGCACGCCCCCCTGCCCCGGACAAGAACAGCGAGCCCTGCGCAGCCTTCGGCAGCCGGCTATCTGCCCGTAGCGGCGCGAGCCGATAGCCCCAAGCGAGGCGCGCCCGCACCGGCGCGCTGCTGGGAGAGCGTTCGCCCCCCAGCCCTCTCACGAGCTCCGAGCAGCAGGGAGCGGGGGACTCCTCCTTGCGTTAGGCCGACACGCCGGCCTAGCGGACGATTCTCGCGCTCGACACGCCGTCCACCTTGCGGAGCGCCTGCAGCATCTCGTCCGACACCGGGTCGTCGAAGCCGACGATCATCGTGGCGGCGCCGCGCGGCGCTTCGCGCCCCACATCCATAAACGAAATGTTCGCGTCGTGCTCGCCCGCAATCGTCCCCACCTTGCCTATCATTCCCGGCTGGTCGGTGTGCGACGTGAACAGCATGTACGGCGCGCTCACTTCGCAGTCGAGCAGGAAGTCGTTGATGCGCACCAGGTGCGGCCCGCCGTTCACCGAGGCGCCCGCCAGGTAGTTCACCGCGCCGGTCGACCGCACCTCGACCCCCACCAGGTTCACAAAATGCCCTGCGCCTTCCGGGTCGCGCTCTTCCGCTACCCGAATGCCGTGGTCCCGCGCAATCGACGCCGCGTTCACCACATTCACCCGCATATCCGTCGCGTCGCTCAGCACGCCCACAAGCGCAGCCGCCGACAGCAGCGCGGCGTTGTACTGCGCAATCTCTCCAAGCACCCGCACCGACACCGACTCTATCTGCCCCTCCGCGAGCTGCACCGCAATCCGGCCCATCCGCGTTGCGACTTCCATATACGGTGCCAGCGCTTCACGCACCTCCGGCGACACGAAAGGCGTATTCACCGCATACGGCGCCGACCCGCCGGAGAGCACCGTCAGCAGCTGATCGACCACCTCGAGCGCAACTTCCGTCTGCGCCTCCTGCGTCGACGCTCCCAGGTGCGGCGTCAGTACTGCGGCGGCGTCGTGCACGAACGGGAGCTCTTCCGCAGGCGGCTCCACCGGGAACACGTCGAGCGCCGCGCCTCCGATCGCTCCGCTTGCGAGCGCCTCGTGCAGCAGCGCCTCGTCGACCAAGCCGCCGCGCGCCGCGTTGATGATGCGCGCTCCATGCTTGATCTGGCCGAACTCCGCCGCGCCGATAAGGCTCTTCGTCGTCGACGTTAGCGGCGTGTGAATTGTGATGAAGTCGGACTCCCCGAGCAGTTGCGGCATCGACGCCATCTCGACGCCCATGCTGCGCGCGCGCTCCTGCGAAACGTACGGGTCGTACGCGACAACGCGCATCTGGAACGCCCGCGCCCGGTGCGCCACCTCCGACCCAACGCGGCCCAGGCCAATGACGCCGAGCGTCTTGCCCCGCAGCTCGACCCCTATGAACTTCGCGCGCGTCCACTCGCCGCGGCGCATCGACGCGTCGGCCTGCGGAATGTTCCGCGCGAGCGCAATCATCAGCGCGAACGCATGCTCCGCCGCGGCGATGGTGTTGCCCGTAGGCGCGTTCACGACGGAGATGCCGTGCTGGGTCGCCGCATCGACGTCGATGTTGTCAACGCCCACGCCCGCGCGGCCGATGCCGAGCATCTTCACCGCATGCTCGATCACCCGCGCAGTCACCCGCGTCTCGCTGCGGACAATCATCGCCTCGTAGCCGCCCACGACGGCGACGAGGTCGTCCTCCGAGAGGCTTCGCCTTACATCGACCTGATGCCCCGCCTGCTCGAGACGCTCGACTCCTTGCGGATCGATCGGGTCTGCAATCAGTATTCTGGCCATCGGCGCGCCGCTACCCCACTTTGGCCGGCTCGTAGCCGAGCTTGGGCAGCGCGTCGCGCAGCGCCCGGAACACGTCGTCGAGGTCTTCCCGCGTTACGTACCCCATATGCCCGATGCGGAACACGCGCCCGGTGAGCAGGCCTCGCCCTTCCGCCGCAATGATGTCGTACTCGTCACGCAGCGAAGCGAGCAGCGCCTCGTCGGTGATGCCCTCCGGCACCCACGCGGCGGTTACGGTGTTCGAGGCGAACCGCTCATCCTTCGCCACGAGGCCCAGGCCCATCGCCTTCAGGCCGTCGCGGGTGTACTGCGCCATATCCTGATGGAACTCGTAAACGGCCTGCATATCCCCTTGCGCCAGCATGTGCTGCACTGCGTAGTCGAGCCCGAACAGCAGCGAGATCGCCGGCGTCCATGGCGTCTGCCCCGCCCCGAGCGACTTCTTCGCCTCTGCGACGCTGAAGTAGAACTTCGGCATCGTCGACGCCTCAGCCGCCTTCCATGCGCGGCCGCTGAAGCTGATCATTGCAAGCCCCGGCGGGCACATCCAACCCTTTTGCGAACCCGCCACCACCACGTCGATCTCCCACTCGTCCACCGGAAGCCTGATCGAGCCGAGCGACGAGATAGCGTCGACCAGCAGCAGCTTGCCGAACTCGCCCTTTACGATCCCTGCTATCGTCTCCAGATCGTTCGTGATGCCCGTCGACGTCTCGTTGTGCGTCACGAGCACTGCGGTCACGTCCGGGTCGTCCCGCAGCGCCTGGCGAATAGCCTCGGTGTCGGCGACGTCCCCATCCGGGAACTTGAGCTGGTTGACGCTTGCGCCGTAGGTGGAGGCTATCTTCAGGAACCGGTCGCCGAAGTTGCCAATGGTGACGCCGAGCACGCGCTCGCCGGGCGACAGCGTGTTGACGACCGCAGCCTCCATCGCCCCGGTGCCGGACGAGGTAAGCACAAACAGGTCGTTCTTCGTCTGGAAGGACTGCTGCAGGTTGGAGGTGAGGCGCGCGATGAGGTCGGCGAACTCGACGCCGCGGTGGTCGATCATCTGCTTGCTCATCGCCTGATAGACCTCAGGCGGAACAGGGGTGGGTCCGGGCAAGCGAAGGTTCGCCATTCGAATGGCCTCCTAACCGGGAGAATACGCGCGTATCAGCGGACAGCGCCCGAATCAAGCGCCACCGGCAATTATACGGGCAGGCCGCCTCCTCCTTCAAGGCGCGCGGAGCCACAGCCGACTCTAACCGCTAGGAGACACCTGCGGCTATAATCCCCGCCAAGGGAGGAACTATGTTCGACGACCTGATACGAACGATTGACATCCTTCGTGAGCGCATCCGCAGCTATCGGGGCGACATGGGGACTAATGAAACCAGAACACGGATGGCGCTCATCGACCCCCTGCTTACAGCGCTGGGTTGGGATACGTCCGACCCTGCGCTCGTGACCCCCGAATACTCCATCGAGAACCGTAGAGCCGACTATGCCCTAAAACCCCCTAGTTCAACCCTGCCGGCCATGTTCATCGAGGCCAAGAAACTAGGCGAAGGATTCGAGCAGCACCGCGAACAGATGACGAACTACTCCAACATGGCTGGGGTTAGGTACGCTGCGCTCACCGATGGCGATCGATGGGAAGTGTACGAGGTATTCAAGCAAGCCCCGCTCAATGAACGACGTGTCGTCGAACTGTCTATCTCACAGAATCCATCCTACAAGTGCGCCCTCCAGCTTCTGCTCCTGTGGCGCCCCAATCTGGAGCTCGGCTCCCCCATTCCCGCCAATGAGCCGGGACTCGTCGACCCCACTACGCCTATTCCTCCGCCTCCCCCGCCTCAGCCAGGGGAAGGAATCCCCATTCGCTTGATATACAAAGAGCAAGAGCGCCACGCGACGCTGTTGCCCAACGGCGAAGTGCAGTTGGCCGACGGGCGCGTTCAATCTCCGAAGGAGGCCCGCAATACCGTCGCCCAAGCAATGGGTGCGTCGCCAGGGACATCCCAGCGCTTGGGGTATTGGAAATACCAAAACGAGAGCGGCAAGTGGCGCTCGATACGTAAACTGCTGAAAGCGGCCAGTGGCGCCGGATAAGCAGACTACGAGATAGCGCCGCCACATAACCCCCTACCCTTCCTGCCCACGCGGGAGCCATGCTCGACGACCTCGGCGCAATCCCCATCCGTCTGACCCACAACGGGCAGGAGCATCACGCCATCCTCCTGCCCAACCTGGGCGTCAGGCTACAGGACTCGCATCCCGAAGCGTGGCTGCCCGATGGAGAGGCTTACTTCCCGGGCGCAGCCGCCCGCATCATCACCGGCAAGCATCCGCGGCCCTTCAGGGTGTGGGAGTACTACGACGAATCATCCGGAAAGTGGCGGCCCATTGACGACCTCCCCAACATCGAAGCGTTGAAAGACCGCATGGACGACCACGCCCGGTACGACCCCGCCAGGAAGCGCTGGATCATCCACAGCTAGCCGGAGATTACGGCCTCCCCTACTCCAGCGTCCCTTCCGCCTTGTACTGCCGCCCAAGCTTCACATACTCGTCGGCGTTCATACGAACAAGCTCGTAGTGCTTGTCGGTGAGGGGGCCGAGGACTCTGGCCGGGATCCCTGCGGCGATCGACCGGTCGGGCACAGACCTCCCCTCGAGCAGGACGGCGCCCGCCGCCAGGATGCACCACGAGCCGACTGCCGACTGGTCGTTCAGCGTGCAGTTGTTGCCGAGCAGGCAGTGGTCGCCTACCGACTTCGCATGGCACACTACGGCGTGGCCGAGCGTTACGTAGTCGCCGATGGTCATATTGCCGTCGGCGTGGCAGATGGAGCCATCCTGAATGTTCGTCCCTTCCCCGATCAGCATCGCGCCGCGGTCCGAGCGCAACACCACGCCGGGCCAGATGGAGGCGTACGCCCCGATCCGCACATCGCCGATGATGTAGGCGAACTCGCTTACGAACGCGGTGGGGTGAATCTGGGGCGACTTGCCGGCAAGCGAACGGATCATGCGGCCTCCGCGGCGTGAGGTAGGCGCCCATCATACGCCCTTCCCTCTTGCGCGCTGTCTCTCGCTCCTCCCGAAAAGGGGCGGAAGCGAGGAAGCGCCCCCCATAAACGCCGCTAATCCTCGCCGCTGCGATAGAATGCGCCCCGGCCAGGAGCAACGATGTCCGCGCCCCTCTACGACCACGAAGCAACCCAACGCGTCCGCGACGCCGAACTCGCCTGGGAGCATAACGAGCTCCGCAAGGCTGTCGAGCGCGCCCCGGAATCGCGAGACCGCTTCGTCTCCGTCTCCGGAAAGGAGATCAACCGCCTCTATACGCCCGCCGACACGCCAGCGTTCGACTACGACGCCGACCTCGGCTTCCCGGGAACGTACCCCTTCACTCGCGGCGTCTACCCGACTATGTACCGCGGGCGGCAGTGGACCCGGCGCCAAATCGCAGGGTTCGGCACCGCCAAGTCCACCAACCAGCGCTACAAGTACCTGCTCGCCCACGGGCAGACCGGCCTCTCCACCGACTTCGACCACCCCACGCTGACCGGCTACGACTCCACGCACCCTCTCTCGGAGGACGAGGTCGGGAGGCTCGGCGTCGCCATCGACACGGCTCGCGATATGTCCGACCTGTTCGACGGAATCCCCATCGACAAGGTCAGCATCTCGCTCACGATCAACCACCCCGCCATCGTGCTGCTCAGCTTCCTCCTCGCGCACGCCGAAAAGGCCGGCGTCCCGTGGAGCGTCCTGCGCGGCACCGTGCAGAACGACTCGCTCAAGGAGTTTCACGGCCAGAAGACGTTCGCGCTCCCCCCAAGAGGCGCCTACCGCATGACGATGGACGTCGTCGAGTTCTGCACCCGCAACGTCCCCAACTGGAACACCATCTCCATCTCCGGCTACCACACCCGCGAGGCCGGCTCAACCGCCGCGCAGGAGGTCGGCTTCACCCTGGCCCAGGGCATGGCGTACGTCGAAGGAGGGCTGCGCCGCGGACTCGCCCCCAACGAGTTCGGCCCCCGGCTCTCGTTCTTCTTCGGCGTCCATATGGACTTCTTCGAAGAGGTCGCCAAGCTCCGCGCCGCGCGGCGCCTCTGGGCCCGCATTATGAAGGAGCGCTACGGCGCCACCGACCCTCGCGCAATGCTCTGCCGGTTCCACACGCAGACGCTTGGATCCACGCTCATCCGCGAGGGGGCGCTCAACAACATCATCCGGGGCTCCGCCCAGGCGCTCGCCGCCATCCTCGGCGGCACGCAATCGCTCCACGTTAGCGGCTACGACGAGGCGCACGACATCCCCTCGGAAGACGCCATGCGGATGTCGCTCAACACCCAGCGCATCCTCGGCGCCGAGACCGGCGTCGCAAGCGCCATCGACCCTCTCGGCGGCTCGTTCTTCGTCGAGCGCCTCACCAACGACATTGAAGAGGAGGCGCTGGCCTACATCCGCGCTATCGAGGATATGGGCGGAGGAGACGGCCTCCTCGACGGTATGTTCGCCGCCATCGACAACGGCTACATCGAACGCCAAATCTCCGAGGCTGCGTTCGACTACCAGATGCGCATCGAAGACGGCGAGTACGTCGTCCTCGGACTCAACGAGCGCGAGGAAGAGGCGCCCCCGCCGCCTGCGCTCTACGAGCACGACAACGCCGAAGAGACGCGCCAGATCGAACGCGTCGAGGCCGTCGTAAGCGGGCGCGACGCCGCCCGAACCGAGTCCGCTCTCGACGCGCTGCGCCGCGCCGCAGAAGGCGACGAGAACACGATGCCGCGCATTCTCGCCGCCGCCCATGCCGACGCCACCGAGGGCGAGATTATGGGCGCCTTGCGCGACGTGTTCGGCGACCACCAGGATCCCGGAGTCTTCTAGCAATGCCGGCGGACAACCACCCGAAGGTCATTCTCGCCAAGCTCGGGCTCGACGGCCACGACCGCGGAGTGAAGGTCGTCGCCAAGGCGCTCGAAAGGGCCGGCATGGACGTCGTTTATATGGGGATGCGCGTGACTCCCGAGCAGGTTGTCGACCGCGCCCAGGCCGAAGGCGCCAACGTCATCGGCATCTCCCTCCTCTCCGGCGCCCACAAGCCCATTATGGCCCGGCTTATGCAGGTCATCGACGAGCGCGAGATGCGGGGCGAGACGCTCATCCTCCTCGGCGGCGCCGTGCCCGACGCCGACGTCCCCGAACTCAACGAAATGGGCGTCGACGGCGTCTTCCCCGTCGGCTCAAGCCTGCGCGACATTCAGGCGTTCATCAGCGAGCGCCTCGCGGAGAAGGAGTAGCCCCGATGCCGCTCCCCTGGCCTCCGCTGTACGACCCCGCCTACGTCCCGCCTGACGAACAGGAGCATTGGAGCCCCGAGCTGGAGACGATGGCGCCGGAAGCCCGGCTCGAGATCATCGCCGCCAAACTCATCGGCCAGACTGCATGGGCTTACGAGCGCTCGCCGTTCTACCGCAAAAGGTGGGACGCCGCAGGCTTCCACCCTGCGCAGATCAAGACTATCGACGACATCCAGCGTATTCCCATCATCACCAAGGAAGACCTGCGCGAAGACCTCATCGAGAACCCTCCGTTCGGCAGCAATATCTGCGACGACTGGCGAAACATTCTCCGCGTTCACGGTTCGTCCGGCACGACAGGCATCCCTACGGTCATCGCCATCAGCCGCGACGACTGGGCGCGCATCAGCGAGGCGCACGCCCGAGTCGAATGGGGCGCCGGCGTCCGCCCAGGCGACACCGTCTTCATCGCCTCCCCGTTCAGCCTCTATATGGGCTCATGGGGAATGCTCGCCGGGGCGGAGCGGATGGGCGCCAAGTGCTTCCCGTTCGGCGCGGGCGCGCCTGGTCAGACCCGCATGGCCGTTCGATGGTGCCTCGCCGCTACGCCGTCGGTGTTCTACGGCACTCCCTCCTACGCGCTCTATCTGGCCGAAACAGCCCGCGAGGAGGGCGTCGACCCGCGCGCGTTCGGTTTCCGCATCCTCTTCTTTTCCGGCGAGCCCGGCGCGTCGATACCGGCCACCCGCCGCGCCCTCGAGGAAGCCTACGGCGCCATCGTGATCGACAGCGGCTCCACCGGGGAGATGTCGCCGTGGATGAGCAACGGCGGTTGCCGCCACTCCTCCGGCATGCACCTGTGGCAGGATATGGTGTTCACCCAGCTCGTCGACCCCGTGACGCACAACGTCGTCCCCTATGGCGGCGAGGGGGTGCCCGTCTACACGCACCTCGAACGCGCGTCCCAGCCCCTCATCCGCTTCTGGTCAGGCGACCTCGCCCGATGGTCCGACGACCCCTGCCCTTGCGGGCGCACCTACCCCTCCCTGCCGCAAGGCATCTACGGGCGCGTCGACGATGCAGTCACCGTACGCGGCGAGAACGTCTACCCCTCCGCGGTCGAAAACGTCGTCCGGGCCATCCCCGAACTCACCGGCGAGTTCCGAATGGTCGTCACCCGTGAACGCGCAATGGACGAGCTCACCGTGCTCGCAGAAGCCGCCGGCGCCGGGGAAGACCTCTCAAGCGTCAAGCTCAAGCTCGAGTCCGACCTCGCAGCGACGCTCGGCATCCGCGCGAGCGTCGAGCTGAAAGCGCCCGGCGAGCTCGAACGCACCCAGTTCAAGGCGCGCCGGCTCATCGACGAACGCGACCTTTACAGCTAACCCCTCTTCCCTTCCTCACATCGCCGCCGCAGGCGATGGAGAAGACCCAACCAGAAGGAGCGACCGATGGGAACCTCGCGAATGTACACCGACGCCAACGGCGACACGACCTGGCAGCCGATCGACCTCAGCGAACATCAGGACTGGCTCGACGGCATGGACGCCGCGAACATCAAGTTCGGCATTCGGCCTCCCGACGTCGAACAGGACTGGCACCCGGCGCCGGCGCGGCAGTTCGTCATCATCCTCTCCGGCGCGCTGCAGATCACCTACCCCGACGGCTCGCAACGCGTGTTCGGAGCAGGCGAGGCGCGCTTAATGGACAACATCACCGGCAAGGGACACAAGACCATAGCGGTCGGCGGGGAGCCTTGCGTAACCGCCACCATCGTCCTCGCCGACCAGACTCCCCGCATCGGAGCAATCTAGGCCCTTCCTTCTCTCCGGCTTTCTCCGACCGGGAAGCCGAGGGGCCCCAACAGCGTCCGGCAGGACAGAGAGCAGACGCGGTGCGCAACACGAAACAGGTCGAGGTGCGCGTAGCTGCAGGCGGCGCCGACTGGCGCGGAGCGCTCGCCGTGAGGCATACGGTGTTTGTCGTCGAGCAGGGCGTGCCGCCCGAACTCGAGCAGGACGATCTCGACGCCTCGGCCCTGCACGTCGTCGCCGTCAGCGGCAACGGCGTTGTGGGCACGGCGCGTCTCACCCGGGAGGACGGCGCGCGCATAGGCCGGGTGGCCGTGCTGCCCGCGTGGCGGCGGCGAGGCATCGCGGGAATGCTGGTCGCCGCCCTCGAGGCGGAGGCCCGGCGGCTAGGCGCTTCCCGCGTAAGCCTGCACTCGCAGAGCTATGTGCAGTCGCTCTACGCCAAACTCGGCTACGAGGCTGACGGCCCGCCCTTCATCGAGGCAGGCATCGACCACATCCCCATGACCAAGCACCTCGCCTGACGCCCGCTCTCCGCTCCCCACCGTTCGTCGAGGGAGGCCTCCGGAGAACAGGCGGCGTCCGCCCGTGAGGGGCAGCGCTACCCTCTGCCCTCGACGAGGGGCAGGCTTCCGCCCTTTCTCCCGGCGCGTGGGTCGCGCCTCAGCCTGAAGGCGCCGCGGACGTCGCGGACTCCGAGCGCCCCGCTCTCGATCAGCGCCCCGCGAACGCCCGGACGCAGCCGCGACGGGATGTCCACCGCGACGAGCGAACGCCCGCAGGCGAGGTGATGCTCGTACTCGGCGGCTATCTCGTCGTCCAGCCCTTCCTCGGTGGCCGCCATCGCCCCGATCCACGAGCCGAACACTGCGCCGAACTTCCACACCGTCGCTGCGAGCAGTATCTTCACGTTCAGGTCGAGCGGGAAGAGGAAGATCGCGACCAGCGAGGGCGCCTCAACGATGAGCGAGCCCAATACTCCCCACTTCACCGCCGCGCGCAGCATCGTCTCGCCGCGCCGCGCGAGCCGCGGCGGGCCGGGCGCGTCGTCCTCCGGCAGCGCGCAGGCTACAGCCATGCGCTCGCCGAAACCGCACTCCTCGAGGAGGGTCTCGGCCTCCATGGCGGCCTCGCGCCGGTCGAATACGCCGACGACTGCGGTCATGCGACCGGCGTCGTCGCCTTCAGGGCGCCGTCGAAGAAGTCGATGAGCTTCACCCAAGCGTCCGCCGCGACCGAGGGGTTCCAGCGAACAGGGTTGTACGGGTCGTTGAAGGCGTGCTGTCCGTCGGGGTAGCGGTAGAACGCGTACGGTTTGCCTTGCCGCTTCAGCTCGTCCTCGAGCCTGTCGACATCCGGCGGGGCCGGGTTAGCGTCGAGGTCGCCGAAAAAGCCCGCCAGCGGGCAGCGCAAATCGGCGGTCAGGTCGAGCGGCGCAGGGCCGTCGCTCCCCCACGGCAGGTGAACATCCGTGCCGTAGAAATCGGCGCACGCCGAGAACTCGTCCGTGCCGACGGCCAGCAGATACGCGACGCGTCCGCCGATGCAGAAGCCGGTGACCCCAAACGGGCCAGCGACTCCGGGCATACCCTGCAGATGGCGGAGCGCAGCAAGCATATCCTCGACGAGTTCGCCGTCGCGCAACTGGTCTTTCAGCGGCATGGCGACCTCGCGGCGCTTGGGATCCTCGAACGCGTAACCAATGAGCTCGCCGTTCTCAACGTTCGAGCGATGGAAGAGGTAGGGCGCGATGGCGGCGTAACCGGCCGCTGCAAGCTCGTCGCACTTGCCCTGCACAAACCGGTCTATCCCGAACACGTGCATCGCCACAATGACGCCGGGATGCGGGCCGTCGCCCTCCGGCAGCGCCACATACGCCTCGGCCTGCTTCCCGCCCACACTAATCTGCGCCCACTCCGATGGCATTGCGCCCTCCTTCGCTGTACTCCCCGTCTCTCAGCCTACTCTTCCCGAATGACAAGCGCGGACTTGCCCTTGATCTGCCTCGACTCCTGGTAGCGGTGGGCCTCAACAGCCTCGGCGAGCGGCCAGACGCGGTCGATGGTCGGGCGCAGCTTCCCTTCGCCGAACCATGCGATGATCTGCCGGAAATCGTCCGCGGGCGTCAGCGATCCTCCCGCGCCCAGCACCGATACTGCGTTCCGGTAGAGCGCCGCCACCGGGAACGTGGTCTCGCGCCCGCCGGCGCCGCCGAACACGGTGAGCCGCCCGAACCGGGCGAGCGCGTTGATTCCGCGCGCGAGGACATCGCCGCCGACGCCGTCGACTATCACGTCCACGCCGCGCCCGTCCGTGAGCCGCTTCGTCTCTTCGACAAAGTCCTGCTCCGCGTAGTTGATCCCGTGGTCGAGGCCGTACTGCTTGGCCCAGTCGAGCTTCTCCGCGCTGCTGGCGGTCCCGATAACGGTCGCCCCAATTTGCTTGGCGAGCTGAATGGCGGCGACGCCCACCCCGGACGCAGCAGCCTGCACCAGTACGGTGTCTCCGGCCTTCGCCGCGCCCCTAACGCTCAGCGCCGCCCAGGCAGTCGTGTAGATGATCGTGACCGTCGACGCCTCGACAAGGCTCAGGTTGTCCGGCACGGCGTAGACCGATCGCTCCGGCACGACGACGAGCTCGGCGTAGGAGTACGGCGGCTGCCGGACGATGACGCGGTCGCCCGCCTTTACGGACGCAACGCCCTTCCCTACCGCAGCGACCGTGCCTGCGCCTTCGATGCCGAGCAGCGCAGGGAAATCCGCCGCCTGGCCCATACGTCCTGCGCGACGCGACACTTCGGCGGGGTTGACGCCGGAGGCTGCGAGGCTGACGAGCACATCGCCGTCGCCCGGTTCCGGATCGGGAACGTCCTCGAGTCGCAGCACTTCCGGGCCGCCAAACTCATGGAAACGGACAGCTTTCATAGCGCGCCTCCTCTCTCCCAGGGCGATTATCCGCCCTCCGTCCTCTTAGCGAAAGGGCGGCTGAGACCCCCTGGCTCTTCTGGGCGCTTGCTGGGAGAGCGTCCGCTCCCCCAGACCCCCTGGCTCTCTTTTTCAGGAGATAGCGTTCAGGCCGGTGAGGCGGCGCCCTAGGATGAGCTGATGCATATGCTGCGTGCCTTCGTAGGTGTGCACCGTCTCGAGGTTCATTGCATGGCGCATCGGCGAGAAGTCGTCGGTTATGCCTGCGGCGCCGAGCAAGTCCCGGCAAGTTCGGGCTATGTCGAGCGCGGTTTTCGTGTTGCTGTACTTCCCCATGCTGATGTGCGACCAGTGCAGCTTGCCCGCCTCTTTCAGCCGCCCGACCTGCAGCGCGAACAGCTGGGCCTTCGATAGCGCGGTCGCCATATCCGCCAGCTTCTCCTGCACGAGCTGAAACGACGCAAGGGGGCGCCCGAACTGCTCGCGCTCTTTCGTGTACTCGATGGCCGTGTGCAGGGCGTCGGCGGCAGCGCCGCACACGCCCCAAATGATGCTGTACCGCGCCGAGTTCAGGCACGCGAGCGCCGAGCCCAGCCCGCGCGAGCCCGGCAGCAGCGCATCTTCCCCTACGCGCACTCGGTCGAACGCGATGCCGCTCGTTACGCTCATCCGCATCGAAAGCTTGTTGTGAATGTTCTCGCGCGCGACGCCCGGCAGCGACGCGGGCACGAGAAATCCGCGAATGGCCTCGCCAAGCCGCGCCCACACAACGATAACGTCGGCGACGCCGGCGTTGGTGATCCACATTTTCGAGCCCGTTATCTCGTACCCGCCGTCAATCGCGACGGCCTCCGTCTCCATACCGGAGGGGTCGCTGCCGTGGTCGGCCTCGGTAAGCGCGAAGGCGCCTAGAACGCGTCCAGCCGCCATTTCGGGCAGGTAGCGCTCGCGCTGCTCCTCCGTCCCGAACTCGTAAATCGCCGTCATTGCAAGCGAGGACTGCACGGACGCAAACGACCGGTAGCCGGAGTCCGCCCGTTCGAGCTCCTGCATTATCAAGCCGTAAGCGACGGGGCCGACGCCGGCGCACCCGTAGCCGTTCAGGTGGGCGCCGAAAACGCCGAGCTCGCCCATCCGCGGCGCAAGATGCATCGGGAACGTCCCTTCCCGGAAATGCGGGACGACGACGGGGAGCGCCTCGGCCTCGACGAACGCGCGAATTGCGTCGCGCGCCTGGCGCTCGTCGTCGGTGAGCTGGCTCTCCAGTTCGATCAGGTCAATGCCGCGATACGGCTCCATAGCGACTTCTCCCGTTCCGCCAGCCCCGAAGAGGGTGTTCCGGCTCCGGCTGGCGAGGCGCGCCTGTCCCCAAGGGGCGGACGCGCTCTTTCGCCATTATAGAGAAGAGGCCGCCCTGCGCAGGGCGGCCTCTCTCTTCACATACTTCCTTGTCTATGGGCTAGGCGGGGCAATGCACCGGCGTCTCGCCCCTCTCCGCGACAGCGGCCTCGACAGCGGCGGTCATCTCCGCAACCTGGGCGTCGAGAACGCCGGAGGCCATCAGGTAGTCGCGCAGGACGCTGATAACGGACCAGACGTCGTCATCCACTCCCTCGGAATCGAGAGCGGCAAGCGCGTCGATCTTCGTCTGAAGGGCGTCGACCTTCGCCTGCATCGCATCGATGCCCTCTTGCGCCTCCTCGCGGTCGGTAATGTGGCAGAACGCAAGGGGCGTGCTGGTAATGACGTCGAACGTGCCGGGGTCAACGACGCTGAGGGCGCGCATTCGCTCGACGTCGCCGTCGCCGGGGCCGATGCCGGAGCGCTGGCGCGTGAAGCGCCCAAGCGTCCAAACGGTCGTCCAGGCTCCGCGGTCGTTGGTCACCATGGTGCCGGTCTCCCGCACCCTGTTGCTGGTGAACCCCGTAATGTCCGAGGGCGCTCCCGGTCCGTCGTTGACCATGAGGATGACCTCCTGGCCGGGTGCGAAACCGGAGCCCCAGATGCGGACGGTCTCGCGCGAGGAGCGGCTGCCAAGCTCGTGGTCGACCACGATGCTCTCCACAACCACGTTCTCCAGTCCGGAGATGTGGCCGTCAGCCGAGGCCGACTTGGAGTTGAACACCGTAAAGCCGGTGATTAGCCCGATGAGAAGTCCTGCCGCAACAAGCGCGAGGACCACAGCTCGGGGGTGGGATGCTACAGTACTCGTCACGATTTCCTCCTGTGTGGCTCGCGCTTAGGCGGAACAGAAGTCGGGGACTTCTTCGCCTTCCTCACGATTGCTCAAGTTACAGAGGGCCAAGGGAGCGCTGGCGACAAAGTCGTAGCTCCCCATGTCGACTGCCCAGATGGTCACCATGGCCTCGGTCCCTACGTTGGTGCGCGTAAAGCGCCCAAGCAGCCAGTTGCTGGCGAACGCGCCGTCCTCATTCGAAACGAGAGGCCAGGGAAGCCCGCCGCCGTCGCGCCGGCTGCTCGGTCGGCAGACCCCGTCGTCGTTCAAGCGGCACGTGCTGATTTCGTAGAGCGCGCCCGCGCTGTCGGAAGCCAAAAGGGTGATCTCGCGGCGGGGCTGGAAGCCGGAGCCGCGAATCCACACGTTCGTCGTCGACCGGCTCTTGCCGGGCTCGAAGTCGATCTCATTGGCGGAGAGCACGATCTGCTCGTTGCCGGTCGTGTGGCCCGTTGCGCCGGCGCTCTGAACGCCGGTGGCCGCAAGGGCTATGGCAAGGCCAAGGACAAGGCCAGCGACCACCCACAGTGGGGCTGTCCGCCTCTTCATTGCTGCATACGTCCGAATCACTGAGTCCTCCTGATCCCTACGTTACTAAAGCGCGGCTGACCGTTTGGGCTAAGCCGAGCAGTGGCTGGGCGCTTCTTCGTCCTCGCCACGGCCACTCAGGTTGCAGAGGGCCAGAGGCGCAGTCGCAAGGTCGTCGAACGACGCAGCGTCGACTGCCCGGACGGAGACCATGTCCTCGCCTCCGACTCCGGTTCGAGTGAACCTGCCGAACTGCCACGGGAAGCCGAAGGCGCCGTCGTCGTTGGCGACTACGTCAACCCCTGAGAGCGCGCCGACGTCGGTTGCGACGCCGCGGCTGTCGGCGACCAGGACGAGCACGTTCGTTCCGGGCGTGAAGCCGGAGCCGTAGACCCAGACAACCGTCCGGGAGCTTCGGGTGCCGGGAACGAAGTCGGCTTCCGAGGGAGTTACGATCAACTTCTCCGTGCCGGAAGCATGGCCATCGGCCCGTGCGCTCTCGGCGCCGGAGAGCGCCATCGTCAGGGCGAGCCCGCCCAGGAGCGCAGCGGCTATCCAGACAACTGCCCACCGTCGTGAAATTAGCGAGTGCGTACCTATCACGGCTTCCTCCTTAACCTGCGCAAGCGGGAGAGCGCTGGCGATCGGCAACGATAGCGCGACGCTCCGCCACAAGGTGCGCGGGAGAGATTATCGCGCAACGCTCCAGTGTGTCAAGCATAAGCCAAGCGTCGTTAAAAATGCGCCCGCGCCCGCTTGCAAACGAGGCGTTTTCGGGAGGGAGCGGGAGAGCGTCCGCTTGCCGGCAGAGGCTTCACATCGAGAGCGACACCTTCAGCGCGCCGTCGTGGGGATCGTGGGCCAGCTCGAACGCCTCGCCCACCTGCTCTATGGGGAGCACGTGCGTAACGTAGGGCGCCATATCTATCTCGCCTCGCACGATAAGGTCGAGGGCTTGCCGGAAGGACGCGAGCCCCGGCTCGTCTTGCGCCCCGAAAATCGTGCGCACGTCGAGCCGCTTTAGGAAGAACGCGCTCAGGTCGAACGGAACGGGGTCGAACCCGGTAGGCAGGCCGAACACGTGGACGTGCCCCTCGGCCTTGGCCATCCGCACCGCCTGAGCAAGGGTTTCGGCGCCTCCGACGGCGTCGACGACAACCTCGGTGCCGGCGCCTCCGGTGAGGTCGAGCACGGCGTCCACGGCGCGCTGGCCGGTCACGTCGATCGCGTCGTCGACGTCGAGGGCGCGGCCCGCCTCGCGACGGTCCCGGTTCGGCTCAATGGCGATGACGCGGGCGGCGCCCAGGCGGCGAAGGTAGAAGTCGTGAAAGAGGCCGGCGCTCCCCTGGCCTATCACGACGGCAGTCTTGCCGGCCATATCCGGAAGCTTGCGCGCGGCAAAGATGACGGTGCCGAGCTGCTGCGCCATCATCAGCTCCGCAGGCGGACGGTCGTCGGGAAGCTCGACGAGAAAGTGCGGGGAGACTGCCTGGTAGCCCGCGAAGTTGCGGGCCTCCCAGATGTTCGGGACGGTAAGGACGAGCGTTCCCTCCGCAAGCCCGGTGGGGCCGGGGTCGGCGATGACGCCGACTCCTTCATGGCCGGGCTCGCCGGGCGCCATCGGGTATTCGTTGCGCGGCCAGCCGTGATAAACGTAGTGCAGGTCCGTTCCGCAGATGGAAGCCATGCGCATCTTCACCAGGGCCTTGTCCGACGACGGCGGCGGCGCAGGGACTTCGTCGCAGACGATATCGCGGAGTCCGCGGAGTATGGCGGCAGGCATCATGGGCATAGCGGCATCGTCCTGTGCGCGCTTCCCGGCTGTGCGGGATCGCGCGGGTAGTTGGACTTCGAACGGCCGCCGGAGCGGCAGGCCCCTAGTTTAAGGCGCCCGGCGCTGCTATGATGAGCAGGCTATGGTTGAAACCTCGACCCTCATCGTTTACACAAGGCCCGAGTGCTCGTACTCGGACGCGCTCATGCACGACCTCGACAAGGACGGGGTCGCGTACCAGCAGATCGATCTGGACGAGCGCCCCGAATACATCGCGGAGGTCGAGCGGCTCACCGGCGGCGAGCGGATAACGCCGGTTATGGTCGAGGGCGATCTCGTGATAGTGGGCTACAACGGCATAGGTTGATCGTTCTAGCCCGCCCCGGCGGCGCCGGGGCAACCACACCGCGGCCCGGTGGTGTAGCCAGGTTGAACACACCTCCCTGTCAAGGAGGAGAGCACGGGTTCAAATCCCGTCCGGGTCGCCAGAACGCCTCCCAACAACGCCCTCCCGTTTCCACGGGAGGGCGTTTCCATCTCTTCGTCGAAGAGCCCACTCCCGGGGTCTCCCCCGGGACAACCCCGCAAGGCGGCGGCAGCCGTCGCCGTCGCCAGGCGCCCCGCGGACGTCCAGGACTGCTTAGCTTGTAGGGTCGGCCACCTTGCGGAGGTACGGCTTCACGGTCTCCCAGCCGTCGGGAAAGAGCTCCTTGGCCGCTTCGTTGTCCACCGCGGGCAGGATGACGACATCGTCGCCCTTCCGCCAGTTGGCGGGCGTAGCCACCTTGTGGTTGACGGTGAGCTGCGCGGAGTCGATGACGCGGAGCAGCTCGTCGAAGTTGCGTCCGGTGCTCATCGGGTAGGTCATGCTCATTTTGACCTTCTTGTCCGGGCCAACCAGGAAGACGGTGCGCACAGTCATATTGTCGGCGGCGGTGCGCCCTTCGGCGGAGTCCCCGGCATCGGCCGGGAGCATGTCGTACATCTTGGCGATTGCCAGGTTATCGTCGGCGATGATCGGGAAGTTGAGGGGCGTGCCGGCGATGTCGGCAATGTCGTCTGCCCATCGCTGGTGGTCTTCAACCTTGTCGACGCTGAGGCCGATGACCTTGCAGTTGCGGGCGGCGAACTCGTCGCGGATGCTGGCGACGTGTCCGAGCTCCGTGGCGCAGACGGGCGTGAAGTCTTTCGGATGAGAGAAGAGCATCCCCCAGCCGTCGCCGAGCCACTCGTGGAACGAGATCGTCCCTTCGCTCGTCTCGGCAGTGAAGTCCGGCGCTGTGTCGTTGATGCGAATCGCCATACAAACGCGCTCCTAGGGTTATTTCCCCTTAGTATACCCCTTGGGGAAGCGTCTCCGGGCCAACGAGCCCGACAACGTCGCTCAAGCGCGGCAGCGCCGAGGACGCGCCCAGCGAGCGGACTGCGAGCGCGCCGGCGGCGTTGGCCAGCCGCGCCGCATCGGCGAGACTAAGCCCGCCGCACAGGCCGACGGTAAGCGCTCCGCAGAACGCGTCGCCCGCCCCGGTGGCGTCGACAGCGTCGGACGGGAACGCCTCCGCGCTGCCGGCGGCGCCGGCGGAGGCCCAAACGGCGCCCGCAGCTCCAAGGGTTACGACCGCAGCAACCGGGCCGAGGCCGACGAGGGCGCGCGCCGCGGCGAGGGCCTCCTCCGGCCCTGTGGGCGCCACGCCTGCAAGCGCGGCGGCCTCGGACTCGTTGACGACAACCACATCGGCGAGGGCCATCAGCCGGGGCGGCGCAGGGCTTGCAGGCGCGGCGTTGAACACGACCAGGGCGCCTGCGCTGCGGGCGAGCTCAGCGGCGCGGATGAGCGGCGCGTCCGGGATCTCATGGCACATCAGCACGGCGTCGGGGACGGCGCGCTCGAACGCCGCGTCGATGTGCGCAGGCGCGAGCGCGGCGTTGGCGCGGGGATTGGCGACGATGCGGTTGTCGCCGGCGGCGTCGACGATAATCAGGCTGACGCCGGAGCCGGTTTCGGCGTCGACCGAGACATGCGCGCAGTCGACGCCCTCGGCGTCGCACGCTTCCAGCAGTCGACGCCCGAACGGGTCGTCGCCGACACGGCTGACAAGGCTGGTCTCCGCGCCCATGCGGGCGGCTGCCACCGCCTGGTTCAGGCCCTTCCCGCCCGGCGCGGTCAGGAAGCCGTCGCCGAATACGGTCTCGCCCCTCTCGGGAGCAGCCGCAACGCGCGAGACAAGGTCCATCATGCAGGAGCCGACGACCATAATGCGTGGAGGCATAGCCTCAGCGTACGCGAGAAGCAGCCTTTTGGGCGAGCCGCGCCGCTCTCTGGGTGGCGCTCAGGCGTTGGCGCGCTGTTACGGGCAGGCGGCGCGGCGGGGCAAGGGCGTCAGCGCTGGCGCGCTGCTGGGAGAGCGTTCGCTCCCCCAGACCCCCTGGCAGCCCTTCACAGACCACCTGTGGAAGCCTTCCCAGAACCCTGGTTAGGAGCGGGCGGCGAGGCGCGGCGAGGGCGTAGCGCTGGCGCGCTGCTGGGAGAGCGTCCGCTCCCCCAGACCCCCTGGCAGCCCTTCACAGACTCCCCTGTGGCAGCCCTTCCCAGATCACCTGTGGCAGCCTTCCCAGATTACCCCTGTGGTTTACGGGCGGGCGGCCAGACCTTCCCGCTGGTTAGGAGTCTCTGAACGTTTAGGGCGGTGCGCAAAGGCCGGCGTGTATGCTACAATTCACCACTGCGCTGCTCCGCCGAACGGGGCGCGTCTCTTGCTCCCGCGTAGCTCAGAGGTAGAGCGGTCGGCTGTTAACCGACTGGTCGTAGGTTCGACTCCTACCGCGGGAGCCAATCTCTCCGAGAGCGCCGGCTGTCCGTGCCGGTGCGACGCAGCACTATCCTGTCAGGCTGCGCGGGACGCCGCAGCCCGGGTAAGGCGGCGAGGGCGCGCGTCTAGGCTGATTTGGATTCGCGGGGGCGGAAATCGACCACCTGGCCGGACTGCGCGAGGAGCACAGGATGAGTGAGTTTGCCCTCGCCGTCCGCGTCGAGGACGCACTTCTCCACGTGATCCAGCGAGGGGAGCTCGAACATCACGTCGAGCAGCGCCTCCTCAATGATCGTGCGCAGGCTCCGCGCCCCGGTTTCGCGGTCCATCGCCTGTGTCGCCGCGGCTTCGAGCGACCGCTGAGTAAACACCAGCTCCACGCCGTCGAGGGCGAACAGGTGCTGGAACTGTCGCACCACGGCGTTTCGCGGCTCCGTTAGCACGCGGATGAGGGCGGCCTTGTCGAGGCGTTGCAGGCTGGCGGCGACGGGGAGGCGCCCGATCAGCTCGGGGATGAAGCCGTACTCGATCAGGTCTTCGGGCTCGACAGCCTCGCGGATTTCGTCCTCGGTGCCGGCGCCCGTCCTGTCGGAATGGAAGCCGATGCGGTGGTTGGACATCACGCGCCGGGCGATGACCTGCTCGAGGCCGTCGAACGCGCCGCCGCAGATGAAGAGTATGTTGTCGGTCTTGAGCTGCAGAAACTCCTGCTGCGGATGCTTGCGCCCGCCCTGCGGGGGCACATTGGCCGTTGAGCCTTCGATGAGCTTGAGGAGCGCCTGCTGCACGCCCTCGCCCGAGACGTCGCGCGTTATCGAGGGGTTCGCCGCCTTGCGGGCAAGCTTGTCGATCTCGTCGATGTAGATGATTCCCTGCTCCGCCTTTGCGACGTCGTAGTCCGCCGCCTGAATGAGCCGGAGGAGTATGTTCTCGACGTCCTCGCCGACGTAGCCGGCCTCGGTGAGCACAGTGGCGTCGGCGATAGCGAACGGAACGTCGAGGATGCGCGCGAGGGTCTGCGCGAAAAGGGTTTTGCCCGAGCCTGTAGGGCCGAGGAGGAGGATGTTGCTTTTCTGTATCTCGACGTCGTTGGTTACGGAGTTGGACCAGACGCGCTTGTAGTGGTTATAGACGGCGACGCTGAGGACTCGCTTGGCCTTGTCCTGCCCTATCACGTACTCCTCGAGGCGCTCGGCGATCTCTTTCGGGGGTATGCCTCGCGGAGCGCTGGCGGAAGCGGGAGCGGGGTGGGCGCCCTCTTCGGAGATGATCTGCTGACAGAGGCGGACGCACTCGTCGCAGATGAACACTCGCCCGGGGCCGGCGATGAGTCGCCGGACGCTGCCTTGGGCTTTTCCGCAAAAGCTGCAGGCTTGTTCGCCTCGGGTCGGCGGGGCTCCGGAGTTATTGGCCATTTTCGCGACCCTCCTGACCGTCCTAGTTGGGGGCGGCGCCGTTCGTTGAGGCTAGCGGGCTGCCGAGCACCTCATCGACGAGGCCGTAGTCTTTCGCGTCTTCCGCCGGCAGGTAGAAGTCGCGGTCGCTGTCGCGGGCGATCTTCTCGTACGTCTGGCCGGTGTGCTTCACGAGGATATTGCGGATCTTGTCCTGCATGCGCAGGATCTCGCGGGCGGCGATCTCGATATCCGAGGCTTGCCCTTGCGCGCCGCCGAGAGCCTGATGCATATGGATAGTCGAGTTGGGGAGCGCGAAACGCTTGCCGGGGGCTCCGGCGCACAGGAGCACGGTGCCCATGCTTGCAGCCATCCCCACGCATATCGTCGAGACGTCGGGCTTGATCAGCTGCATCGTGTCGTAGATGGCGAGCCCGGAGGTTATTTGGCCGCCGGGGCTGTTGACGTAAAGGTTGATGTCCTTGTCGGGGTCTTCGCGCTCGAGGTAGAGGAGCTGCGCGACGATGAGGTTGGAGACCTGGTCATTGATGGGGGTGCCGAGGTAGACGATGCGCTCCTTGAGGAGCATTGAGTAGATGTCGTAGGCGCGTTCGCCGCGGGAGCCTGTCTCGATGACCATCGGGATGATGTTCTGCGGCGGAAGCGGCGCCGAAGCGCCGAGCGGTGCATGGATTGGCCAGTCGTGCATCTAGTTGCCTCCCGATTGCTGATCGGCCCCGCCGTCTCCGGCTTCCTCATCCCCGCCGTCCCCGGCGGGCGCGGCGCCCTGTTCTGCGGGTGCGGGAGCGCCGTCGCCGCCCAGGGCGATTTCGCTCAGGCGCTCCATTGTCTTTCGGGTCAGAATGACGCGCCGTATCGAGTCGCGGCGCTCCGGGTCGTCGAACAGTTTGCGCACCTCATTGGCTGAATCGCCTGTTCCGCTCGCGAGACGATCGACCTCCTGATCGACGTCCTCATCGGTCGCCTCAATCGACTCGCTCTCGGCGACGGTGCGGATGACGTGCGCGCGCTTGAGCCGCTCCTCGGCCCTGGGGCGGGCCTGGGCGTGAATGTCCTCGTCCGACATCCCCTGCCAGCTCAAGTACTCCTGGTAGTCCTCGAAGCTCACGCGGCCGGTCTTGATGTTCTCTTGCAGGCCGTGGACGTAATGCTCTACTTCATGGTCGATGATGAGCGGCGAGATCTCGATTGACGCGCCCTCGATGACCTTGTCGAGCGTTTCGTTCTGGTGCTTCGCCTGCGCGGCGTCCGACGCGCGTTCGAGGAGGTCGGCGCGGATCTTGTCGCGCAGCGCCTCGAGCGACTCGTAGCCGTCGTGGACGCCCTTGGCGAATTCGTCGTCGAGCTCGGCGAGGTTCTTGCGCTTTATCGAGTGGATGGTGGCCTCGAAGTGGACCGTCTTGCCCGCAATGTCAGCGTTCGCAAAGTCTTCCGGAGCCTCGACGTCGAACGCGCGCTGCTCGCCTACCGGCAGGCCGACAAGCGCCTCGTCGAGGCCGGGGATGGGATAGTTCGTGTCGGGCCGCGGGATGTAGTCGGTCTCCTCGCTGTGGACTACGTCGCGGCGTTGGGGCTCCGCCCCCTCTTCCCCGGCTTCCTCGTCGATCCAGCCGTCGATGGTTAGGTTGATGAGGTCTTCCATGCGGACCTCGTCCTCCGCCGGCTCCCACACTGCAAGCTCGACGCGCAGCTGCTCAACGACTGCGTCGACCTGAGCGTCCTCGACTGCAACGTCGTCTTTCGGAACGCGGACGGACTCGTAAGCGCCGAGATCGACCTGCGGGCGCAGCGGGACGGTCGCAGTGAACACAGGAGGGTCGTACTCGGCGATGTCGACGGAGGGCGCGCCTCCGATGTCGAGCGCCTCCTCCTCGACCGCCTTGAACGTGAAGTCCTGAATAAGGGAGTCGATAGCATGATTGAGTAGATAGCCGCGGCCATACATCTGCTCGACGATACGGCGGGGGGCCTTGCCCTTGCGGAAACCCGGAATCGCCAAGCGTCGCACCGCTTGCCGGTACGCCTGGTCGAGGTACGGCTCCACGTCGTCGTTGTCGAGTTCGACGTTGAGGACGGCTTCACGCTGTTCGCGCTGTGTACAGGAGACTTTCACTCGTCCATGCCGGGCGCTGAAGTCCAACAGTCCATTTATAGCACGGAACGCCCATGGCGGGAAGTGGTTCCCGTAGCCGTAACTGCCTGGACTCCGCCGGCGGCGGCGCTGCCGCCCGCTTCCGCCTACCGCCTATCTTCTGGCGCGCAGCTCCTCGGCGACGCGGGGAAGCAGCGGCGGCAGGTCGCCCGCGAGCAGCCCTGCGCTGCCGTTCTCGGCGCGCCAGCGCTCGCCGGCGGCGCCATGCAGATAGACGCCCGCAACCGCTGCTTCGTAAAGCCCCATGCCCTGCGCAAGCAGCCCGCCGATGACGCCGGCGAGCACGTCGCCCGTGCCTCCGGCGGAGAGCGCGGGGTTCGCAAACGGGCTGAGCGCGACCCGCCCGTCCGGGGCGGCGACAACGGTGTGGGCGCCTTTCAGCGCAACCACCTGCCCCCAGCGGCCCGCTCCCTGCGTTGCGGCGGCGATACGGTCGCGCTGCACGTCGCCGACCGAGACGCCGAGCAGGCGCGCCATCTCGCCCGGATGCGGAGTCAGCACAGCCGGCGCGGCGAGCCGCGACTCCCAACCGTAGGAGGCGGCGAGCATATTCAGCGCGTCGGCGTCGATGACCGTGGGCGTCGCGCAGACAGGCTCGCTCAGAAGCAGCCCGCGGAGGAATCCCGCTGCGGCGTCGCTGACTCCGAGGCCGGGCCCGACCACCCCCGCAGACGCCGCGTCGAGCGCGCGGCGCGCCTCCGCAGCCGCGCCGGGGGAGACGGCGCCGTCGCCCGATTCGGCGAGCGGCAGGTGCACCTGCTCGAGCAGCTGCGCCGCCGCTGCGAGCCGAATGCTTTCGGGCGCCGCGAGCGTTACGACGCCGGCGCCGGCGCGGTAGGCGCCCGCGGCGGCGAGGACCGGCGCTCCCACGAACCGCCTGCTCCCTCCCGCCACCAGCACGCTGCCGAAGCTCCCCTTGTGCCCGTCGATGCGCCGCTCGGGCAGGAGCCTGCTCACGAGCTGCGCGTCCGCAAGGTCGACGGCGAGCCCATCCTCTACTCCGTCGGGCAGGCCAATCGGAAGCGTTTCGAGAACTCCGACGCAGGCGGCGCCGGGGAACTGGAAGAGCCCGAGCTTGGGCGCTCCGAGCGTGAGCGTTACGTCCGAGGGGAAGCACGCCTCGTCGCATTCGCCGGTGTCCGCGTCGAGTCCGGTGGGCTGGTCGAGCGCCACGTAAACGGGCGCATGGTCTTGCAGCTTCATCCTGCCGATGGCGGTCACGACGTTCTGAAGGTTGCCGTCGAGCCCGGGGCGCGACCCGATGCCGAGGATTGCGTCGAGCACGAGGTCGGCGAGGGAGACGTAGCTGGCGAGCTGCCACTGCTCGAGGTCGGCGCTGGCCTCGACGACTCGGACGCGGCGCTCGCGGCAGTCGTCGAACTTGTCCTCCCGCCGGCGGGCGGTGGTCATATAGAGCGTTACGACGGCTCCCCAGTCGGCCAGGTAGCGCGCGGCCACCATGCCGTCGCCTCCGTTGTTGCCTGGCCCGACGAGCACGACGACCCGCTTGCCGCGGGGGCCGTCGAGTATGCGCGCGATGTTGCGGGCCGCTGCGAGGCCCGCGTTCTCCATCAGCTCGCTCGCCGGCGTCCCCGCCTCCTCCGCCCTGCGCTCCAGCAGCCGCATCTGCTCCGTGGTGACGACTTTCACGGGCGCCTCCCGACAACGGAGGCTACCGCGTACTTGCGCGAGTGAGAGAGGCTCACTGCAAGCCGCCCAATGCCGAGCTGCGCGGCGCGAGCGGCGGCGCGCCCGTGCAGCTCAATCTCCGGCTCGCCCGTGCGTTTGCGGGTGATCTCGACCTCGCGCCAGCCGACGCCGCGCGTTCCGGAGCCGAGCGCCTTCATCACCGCCTCCTTGGCCGCAAACCTCGCCGCAAGCTGGGGCGCCCGTCCCCGGCAGTAGGCGGCCTCGCTCTCCGTGTAGACCCGTTGCAGGAAACGGTCGCCGAACCGCTCCAGAGTCGCTGAAATTCGGTCGATTTCGATGATGTCGACTCCCACCGAGATATCTTGCACAAACGCGCTCCCTGACCACTCGCCAACCCCGGAGTCTGTCCCCGGGGTCAAGGAGGTTTGGCGGCCCGCCGCATGAGCTGCATGAATGATAGCAGCAGCGGCGCGCTCTCCTGCTGCTATCATTGTCGAGCTCCCCGTAACCCTTGGACTGAGGTGTCCCCCCGTATGACCGCAACCGTAATCGACGGAAAGCTGATGGCCGAACAGATCCGCGGCGAAGTCGCCGAGGCGGCGCTGGATCTGCAGGAACGCGCAGGAGTCACGCCCGGGCTGGCCGCCGTCCTCGTGGGCGACGATCCCGCCTCCGCCGTGTACGTCCGCAACAAGCGCCGCGCCTGCGACGAGGCCGGAATGCTCAGCGACTCCATTCATCTGCCGGCGGAGACGACCCAGCAAGAGCTGATCGATATGGTCGCGCAGCTGAACGCCGACCCCAAGTTCCACGGCATCCTTGTGCAGCTGCCCCTGCCGGCGCACATCGACGAGCAGGCAGTGATCCTCGCCGTCGACCCGGACAAGGACGTCGACGGCATGCATCCCGTCAACAGCGGGCGTCTGCTTGCGGGGACGCCCCGCTTTCTCCCGGCGACGCCGGCAGGCGTGCAACAGATGCTCGTGCGCTCGGGAAACGATCCCGGCGGCAAGCACGTTGTGGCGCTCGGGCGCAGCAACATCGTGGGCAAGCCTCTCGCCGCGCTGCTGATGCAGAAAGCCCCCGGCGCGAACGCGACGGTTACGGTCTGCCACACTGCAACGCGGAACACGGCGGAGCTGACCCGCCAGGCCGACATCATCGTGGCCGCAATCGGACGCCCGCGCGCGCTGACGGCGGATATGACGCGGGAGGGCGCGGTCGTCATCGACGTCGGCATCAACCGCGTAGACGATCCCACGCGGAAGTCCGGCTACCGGCTCGTGGGCGACGTCGACTACGACGCCGTGGCCGAGAAGGCGTCGGCCATCACTCCCGTCCCCGGCGGCGTCGGCCCTATGACCATCGCCATGCTCCTGACCAACACGCTAAGGGCGGCGGAGTTAGGCGGCGGGGGTTAGGAGCAAGGGCGCCGGGCGCGGCAGTCCCTAATCCCGCACTTCGTAGAGCGACTCGACCTCGACGGCGGCGCCGCCGGGGAGCGAGCCAGCGCCGTACGCGACGCGAGCATGCCGTCCCGCCTCGCCGAACACCTCGACCATCAGGTCGGAGAAGCCGTTGATGACTGCGGGCTGCTGCGCGAAGTCCGGCGGCGCGTTCACGAGCCCCATCACGCGGACGACGCGAGCGATCTTGTCGAGGTCGCCCAGCCCGGCCCTGGCGGCGGCAAGGGCGAAGAGTCCGCAGACGCGCGCGGCCTGGTACGCCTCCTCGACCTCCATCGTCTCCCCCATCTTGCCCGCGACTATCTGACCGGCGGCGTCGCGAGGCACCTGCCCGGCCACGAACAGCAGACTGCCCGACCGGACCGCGGGAATGTAGTTGGCTACGGGAGCGGACGTCGCGGGCAGCTCGATCCCGAGTTCGCTCAGTCGTTCTTCGATTGCAGACATACGCGATTGCTCCTGAAATAGCGTTGCGCGCCGTCCGCCTGCGTCGTGCGCCGGCGGACAGGCGACGGCAGGAATGATAGCAGGCGAGGCGCCTCCGGCGCGGGCCGCGCTAGAATCTCAGCATCTCCTGGAGGCTGCTATGGACAACAACGTGTACTACCAGAACCTCGATCCGTTCTCGTTCCTGGAACGGAGCGCCTTCGTATATCCCGATAAGCCTGCGGTCATCTACGGAGAGCGCGTGTACACGTACCGCGAGCTGCGCGAGCGCGTCGACCGGCTCGCCTCCGCGCTGCAGGAAGCCGGCGTGGCGAAGGGCGACCGCGTGGCCTGCATCGCGCCCAACATCCCTCCCATGCTCGAGGCGCACTACGGGCCAATGAGCATCGGCGCGGCGCTCGTGGCCGTCAACACGCGCCTCTCGCCCCGCGAGGTCGCCTACATCCTCAACCACTCGCAGGCCAAGGCGCTCATATTCGACTCCGAGTTCGCTCCGCTTGTGCGGCAGATCCGCAGCGAGATCCCCGGGGTCGAGCTCTTCGTTCAGATAGCCGACGAGCATCCCCTCGACCCCGACATCCCCGGGCCGGAGTACGAGGAGTTCCTCGCGTCGGCCCCGCCCGGGGGACGCCGCGACCCGGTCGATTCGGAGCTCGACACTATCTGCGTCAACTACACGTCGGGCACTACCGGAATGCCGAAGGGCGTGCAGTACCACGGGCGCGGGGCTTACCTGAATGCGCTGGGCGAGGTCATCGAGATGGGGCTGACCTGGCGCGCCGTGTACCTCTGGACGCTGCCGATGTTCCATTGCAACGGCTGGTGCCTCACCTGGGCGGTTACGGCAGCCGGCGGAACGCACGTATGCCTGCGGCGCGTCGATCCCGCTCTCGTTTACGAACTCATCGAGCAGCGCGGGGTTACGCATCTGTGCGGAGCCCCGACGGTGCTGACCGGCATGTACGCCTCGCCTGCAGCCGAGGGACGCGACCTCTCCGGCGTCACGATCGCGACGGGCGGGGCGCCCCCCGCGCCGCAGGTCGTGCGGACGATGGAGTCGATGGGCGCGACCATCATCCACCTCTACGGCCTCACCGAAACGTACGGGCCCATCACTATCTGCGAACCCCAACCGGAGTGGGACGCGATGACTCCCGACGAGCTCGCAGTGGCGAAAGCCAAGCAGGGGATGCCCTACATCCATGCCGGAATCGGCATCCGCGTTGTCGACGAGCAGATGCAGGACGCCCCGCGGGACGGTCAAACGATGGGCGAGGTCGTTATGCGCGCGAACGGCGTGATGAAGGGGTACCTCGACGATCCGGAAGCGACCGCCGCAGCGTTCGCAGGCGGGTGGTTCCATTCGGGCGACCTGGCCGTGTGGCATCCCGACGGGCAAATCGAACTGCAAGACCGCGCCAAGGACGTCATCATCTCCGGCGGAGAGAACATATCGAGCCAGCAGATCGAGAAAGTGATTATGGAGCACCCCGGCGTCCTCGAGGTGTCGGTGGTCGCCGTGCCGGACGACCGTTGGGGGGAAGTCCCCAAGGCGTTCGTCGTGCCGCGCGAGGGCGCTCCGTTGACCGCCGAGGAGATCATCGCGTTCTGCCGGGAGCGCATCGCCCATTTCAAAGCGCCAAAGCACGTGGAGTTCGGCGACCTTCCGAAAACCGCAACAGGCAAAATCCAGAAGTACGTCCTCCGCGAGCGCGAGTGGGCAGGCCGCGAAAAGCGCATCCAGTAACAGCGCCAACCGGGGACTCCGGGGGCAAGCCGCGGGATGGGACGCGGGACGAGGGACGCGTCACGCCAGCAGGCGAACTCCGGCGACGAGAAGGCCTGCGCCGAGGACGCCCAGCACGAGCCGCGCGCTCACGCGCGACGCCAACCGCACCCCGATCTGCGCCCCCGGAAGCGTCCCCAGACCAACGACTCCCGCCAGCGCCCACCAGCCGCTCCCGCCGGCGTCGGCGACAAGGTGCACAGCGAGCGCCGCAGCCGAGGCCACTGCAAGCTCCGCCTGCGACGTGGCCGCCGCGACCCGCGCGGGCATCCGCAGCGCAAGAATCATGAACGGCACGTTGATGATTCCCCCGCCAATGCCGAAAAAGCCTGCAAAGAAGCCGGCAGCCGGCGCAACCGATGCGGCCAGCGGCTCGTTCACCCGGTACTCGAACCTCGCGCCGTCGCGCTGCGTAATCACGCGCTCCCTCCCGGTCGCCGAGGGCACCTTCTCGCCGCGTTCCAACACGCTGCGGACGACCAGGTAGAGGGCGCCGAGCAAGAGGACGGCGCCGAAAATCGTCTCAAACGGCGCACGGTCGATAACGCGCGTAACCAGCGCGCCGACAATGGCCGCCGGCGCCGCAAAGATGATGAGTATCAGCGCGGTGCGGAAGTCCTGCGTCCGCCTGCGCCGGTAGCCGACGCTAGCCGACAGCGCGTTGAGGAGCACAGCGGTCAGCGAGATGCTCGTAATCTGCGCGGGAGTCGCATCGGGATAGAGCAGGAGCAGCGCCGGAACAAGGAGAAAACCGCCCCCGACGCCGACCGTCGCTCCGACTGCGCCCACAGAGAGGCCCAGCCCGGCAAGGACTGCGGACTGGCCGATGGTCAGCTCGGGCAGCATTGGGCGACTCTAACGCATCACGAAGGCGAGGGCGAAGACTCTTCCTTGTCCTTGCCGGGCAACACTGCAAGCCGAAGCTCCGCGAGCTGCTCCCGGTCGACCGGCGACGGCGCGCCGAACAGCGGATCGACCCCTATCTGCGTCTTGGGGAACGCAATGGTGTCGCGGATCGATTCCGCCGTGTCGGACAGCAGCATGACGAGGCGATCGATGCCGCCGGCGAACCCGCCGTGAGGCGGCGCGCCGTACTCGAACGCCTCGAGGAGATGCCCGAACTGCGCCTCCACATTCTCCGGGGAGTGTCCCAGCGTCCGGAAGATGCGCTCCTGCATCTCGCGCTGATGGATGCGGATGCTGCCGCCCGCAAGCTCGTAGCCGTTCGCCGCGAGGTCGTAGGCGTTCGAGACCACAGCGCCGGGGTCGGCCTCGAGCGCCTCCCACTGCCCTTCGGACGGCGACGTAAACGGATGGTGCACCGAGTCCCACCGGCCCTCATTCCCGTTCCAGTCGAACAGCGGGAAGTCCGAGACAAGGCAGAGCGCGATCGTGGCGGGGTCGGCGAGGCCGAGGCGGTCGGCGATGTTGAGCCGCAGCTGTCCCAGCACGGTTTCGGCCTGCGCTTTCGGGCCTGCGGCGATGAGCAGCAAGTCGCCCGGAGCAGCCTCGCAGAGGCCGGCGATGGCCTTTATCTCGTCCAGTGAGAGCGCCCGCGCAGGGGTGCGGACGTGCTCGGACGTGAGCGCGTCGAGCGTTCCGGCGGACTCGTCGAGCGCGATGACTACTAGCCCCTGCGCGCCGTAACGCTTCGCAAGCTCGATGAGCTCGTCGGCCTGACGGCGAGGAATTGCCGCCATGCCGGGAGCGGCGAACCCTTTCACTACGCCGCCAGCGGCGACTGCGCCGGCGAACACGCGGAACTCGGAGCCGGCGACGATAGCCGACAGGTCGGCGAGTTCGAGCCCGAACCGGATGTCGGGCTTGTCGCTGCCGAAGCGGGCCATGGCCTCGTCGTAGGTGAACCGGGGAACAGGCTGAGGAACGTCCTTGTCGGGGCGGACGGCGGCGATGAGCTTGACGTAGAGGTCAGCCATCAGATCCATTACATCGTCGCGCTCGACGAACGCCATTTCGAGGTCGAGCTGGGTGAACTCCGGAAGGCGGTCGGCTCGCGGGTCTTCGTCGCGGAAGCAGCGCGCGATCTGGAAGTAGCGGTCGGCGCCCGCGACCATCAGGAGCTGCTTGAGCTGCTGGGGCGACTGCGGCAGGGCGTAGAAGCTGCCGGCGTGGATGCGGCTGGGCACGAGGAAGTCGCGGGCGCCCTCCGGCGTGCTCTTGATGAGAATCGGCGTCTCTACCTCAACGAACCCGCGCTCGTCGAGGTAGTCGCGGATGAACTTCACCACGTCGTGGCGGAGCTTGAGGTTCTCGCGCATAAAGGGGCGCCGCAGGTCGAGGTAGCGGTAGCGCATCCGCAACAGCTCATCGACCTGGCCATCCTGGCTCACGTCGAACGGAGGCGTTTTGGCGGCGTTGAGCACGACGGCGCGCGAGGCGAGCACCTCAACCTCGCCCGTAGGGAGGTTCGGGTTGGCCGTGCCCTCGGGACGCTGCTGCGCCATGCCCGTAATCTGCACGACCCACTCGCTACGGAACTGTTCGGCAGTCCGGAAGGCGTCGGGAGCGTCCTCGGGATGGAAGACGACCTGCGCTACGCCGTCGCTGTCGCGCAAGTCGATGAAAATCAGCCCTCCGTGGTCGCGCCGGCGGCGCACCCATCCGGCAAGGGTTACTTCCTGGCCTGCATGTTCGAGGCGCAAAGCGCCGCACGCGATAGACTTCAGCAAGGCGATCTACGCAGATACGGCGAGTTACATTTCGCCGAACGGGTCGGCGCTGCCCGCGTCGCGGGCCTGCCGTCGGTGCAAGGCGGCGTGCACATTGGCGAGCGCGTTCTCCACCGGGCCGTCTTCGCCCGATTCGAGGCGGTCGACGAGCATTTCGACGCCGCCCTGGGCCAGCTCGACCGCCTGCCTCACGCCGAGGACAAACACGCCAAGTAAGACAAAGCGTAAGAGCATCTGTATCAGGCCGAGCATATAGGGCAACCTCCAAGGCGCCGGTGCGCGCTAACTGTCCGTCTACTCTATCACAACAGCGCCCCGCGAACAGAAAAACCAAGCCGCCATCCCAAATCTCACGAGGGGAGTCTGGGGAATCCCAAATTTCACGAGGGGGTCTGGGGGAACGGACGCTCTTCTCAGCGAGCGCCCCGGCTGCCAGGGGGTCTGGGGGAGCGGACGCTCTCCCAGCTGCTGCGCAACCGCCCCGCCCGCCCATAACAGCCCCCAGCGCAACGCAATGAGCGCTGTCTGCTGCTGATGGCGGCGCCGCCTTGCCGGAACTCCCGGACGCTTGCCCAGAGCACGCCGGCTTGCCGACAACTCCCGGGAGAGAGTTCTCTCCCCCGGACCCCCTCATTATTGCTCCTCTTCCCGCGCGCTCCGGCCTGCCAGCGGGCGCCGCCCGCACTGCCCCAGGGGCTGCCAGGGGGTCTGGGGGAGCGGACGCTCTCCCAGCTGCTGCGCAACCGCCCCGCCCGCCCATAGCAGCTCCCTGCGCAACGCAATGAGCGCTGTCTGCTGCTGATGGCGGCGCCGCCTTGCCGGAACTCCCGGACGCTTGCCCAGAGCACGCCGGCTTGCCGACAACTCCCGGGAGAGAGTTCTCTCCCCCGGACCCCCTCATTATTGCTCCTCTTCCCGCGCGCTCCGGCCTGCCAGCGGGGCCGCCCGCCCTGCCCCGGCTGCCAGGGGGCGCCGCCCGCAATTGCCCCCGGCTGCCAGGGGGTCTGGGGGAGCGGACGCTCTCCCAGCTGCTACGCAACCGCCCCGCCCGCCCATAGCAGCTCCCTGCGCAACGCAATGAGCGCTGTCTGCTGCTGATGGCGGCGCCGCCTTGCCGGAACTCCCGGACGCTTGCCCAGAGCACGCCGGCTTGTCGACAACTCCCGGGAGAGAGTTCTCTCCCCCGGACCCCCTCATTATTGCTCCTCTTCCCGCGCGCTCCGGCCTGCCAGCGGGCGCCGCCCGCACTGCCCCAGGGGCTGCCAGGGGGTCTGGGGGAGCGGACGCTCTCCCAGCTGCTGCGCAACCGCCCCGCCCGCCCATAGCAGCTCCCTGCGCAACGCAATGAGCGCTGTCTGCTGTTGGGGGCGGCGCCGCCTTGCCGGAACTCCCGGACGCTTGCCCAGAGCACGCCGGCTTGCCGACAACTCCCGGGAGAGAGTTCTCTCCCTCGGACCCCCTCGTTATTCTCCAGTGGGGGGGGGAGAGCTACCCCTGCGCGCGGAGCGAGCGGATGATCTCCAGCGCTTCCGCATAGTCGTCGCGGTGGACGCGCACCGAGGTCAGCCGCTGCGGGAGTATCCGCGCAATGTCGGGCATGCCTATCGTCTTCAGTTTCACCCGCAAACCACGCTCGGCAAGCTCGCGGTGCACAGCCTGGGCGCGGTCGCGGTTCCTGGAGCCCCACGCAATATCGATCTCGACGTACATCCGCGCCTCGCGGAACGCCCGGCAATACCAGACAACGCCGAAAACGAGGAGAAGCGCGGCGGCCAGCGCGACGAACAGCTCCATCCCTCAGCCCGCCTCCTGCCCGCCCGATGGCCGACGGTTGGCGAGCAGCCCCGCCACCCGGTCGAGGATGGCTGCGGCGAGGTCGTACTTGGCCATCAGCGGCAGTTCCTCCTCGCCCTGCGCGTCCACCAGCCACGCCTTGTTGACCTCGGCCCCGAACCCGGAGTCCGGCAGCGTAATGTCGTTCGCCACAACAAGCTCGACCCCCTTGTCGCGGAGCTTCGAGCGCGCGTTCGCAAGCAGGTCGTCGCTCTCCGCTGCAAACGCCACGCGCACGATATCTGCGGGGGCGCCCGCGATGATGTCGGGCGTCCGCTCCATCTCGACGGCGATAGCAGCCGACTCCGCGCGCTTGATCTTGCGCGCGCTGGGGGCCGAGGGGCGGTAATCGGCGGCGGCGGCGGCCATCACCAGCGCGTCCGCCCCGCGCGACGCCTCATGCACGGCGTCCCGCATCTGCTCGGTCGTCTCGACCGCGACGACGCGAACGCCGGCAGGATCGGGCAGCGCAGTCGGCGCCTTCACTAGCACGACGCCGGCGCCCCGGTCGCGCGCAGCCTCGGCTATGGCGTAGCCCATCTTGCCCGACGAGCGGTTCGTCACCACCCGCACGGGGTCGATCGGCTCCTGCGCGCCTCCTGCGCTGACGACGATGACGCGGCCTGCGAGGTCGCCATTCGCGCCGAGCGCCTGCGCGATGCGCCCCATCAGCTCCGGCGTTTCGGCGAGCCTTCCCCATCCGTAGAGGCCGGAGGCCAGCCGCCCGCGCCCCGGCCCGACGATAACCGCGCCGCGCTCCGTCAGTGTCCGGACGTTGCGCTGGACTGCGGGGGCGTTCCACATATTGGCGTCCATCGCCGGCGCGACGATGAGCGGAGCGGTCGTCGCCAGCGCGACGACGCTGATCGGGTCGTCGGCCAGCCCGAGCGCGAGCTTGGCGAGCATATGGGCCGTCGCCGGCGCGACGATAAGGGCGTCGGCCTTTTCGGCAAGAGCGATATGCTCGACCGCGTCGGGCGAATCGGCGTCGAACAGGTCGGTTATGACCGGCCTGTGGGTGACGCTGCGGAACGTGAGCGGCGTTACGAAGCGCGTCGCCGAATAGGTCATGAGCGCGTCGACGGCGGCGCCGGCCTGCGTCAGCTTGCTCGCCAGGTCGGCGGCCTTGTACGCGGCGATGCTGCCGGTTACGCCGAGCAGCAGGCGCTTGCCTTCGAACGGGCCGCTCATCGCTTGATCTCCGGCTGCGGCGCGTGGTTGAGCGCATAGATGCGCTTGAGGCCGCGCAATGTGAGGTCGGGGTCGACGACGTCGAATATCGCCGTGTGCGCCGCGATAAGCGACACGAGCCCGCCGGTCCCTACAATAGCGGCTTCCGGCTCGCCCATCTCGTCCCTGAACCGGCGGACCATCGACTCGATCAGCCCCGTGAAGCCGTAGACCAGCCCCGACTGTATCGACGCGGCGGTGTTTCTGCCGATGGCGCGTTCGGGCGCGGCCAGATCGACCCGCCGCAGCATCGAGGTGTTCGACACAAGCGCCTCGCGCGCCAGCCCGATGCCCACGGAGATGGCGCCGCCGAGATAGCAGCCGTCGGCGGAGACGGCGTCGAGCACTGTGGCGGTGCCGAGGTCGACGACGATGGCGGGGCCGCCGTAGAAGTGCAAGGCTGCGGCGGCGTCGACTACCCGGTCGGCGCCGACGTCGTGCGGGCTGTCGTACAGCACGCGAATCCCCGTTCGCGCGCCCGCCCCCACGGTAAGGGGATCGACCGAGAAGAGCGCGCGCGCAACGTCCTCGAACACGCCGGTGAGAGGCGGCACGACGCTGCAGAGCGCCACGCTATCGATCTCCGCAGGGGCGACGCCTTTCATCGGGAGCAGGTCGCGCAGCTGCAGCGCGTACTCGTCGCCGAGCCGCTGCGAGTCGGTGGCGATGCGCCAACTCGCGGCGAGTTCGTCGCCGTCGAACGCGCCGATGGTCACGTTCGTATTCCCGATGTCGAGGGCAAGCAGCATACAGCGCGGATTATAGCCGCCCCGTCCTGCTAGGAGGCGGACGACGAGCGCGAGGCGGGCGAAAGCAGCGCGGCGACAACGACAAGCACGATGAGAAATATCGCAATCTCTATCAGAAAGACGCTCCGCAAGCCCCACGCCACCACTGCCGCTCCGCCCGCAAGCGGCCCGAGGGCGACCCCGACGGCGTGCGACACCTGCGCCGCTCCAAACGACGCGCCGTGGCTGGCCGCCGGCGAGCGCATCGCGATGAGCCCGTTCACGAGCCCGCCCAGCCCTCCGGCGCAGAGCGAGATCGCAAGCAGCCCCGCCGCCAGCGCGAGGTAGTCGCCGGCAAAGTACGGAATGAGCGTCGCCGCTCCGGCGCCCGCCGCCGCTCCCATCAGCACCTTCCGGATGCTGAAGCGTCCCGCGAGCCAGCCGATGAGCACCGCCGACGCCGCGGCGCCGATGCCCATCGCCGCGAACACGAGGCCCGACGCCGTTCCGGAGTCCGACCCGCCTTCGACCGTCTCCACGAGCCCCGGTATCGCGGGCTGTATCACCAGGTTGCCCGCAAGCACGAGGAAGACGACAAGGTAGAGGGGGAGCATCGCGCGGGAGGTGCTCATCCTCCACATGCCGGCGAACGGCTGGAGCAGGCCGCCGCCGGACGGCGCAGGGCGGAAGTCTTCGCGCACGAGCGCGATGACGAGCAGCATCGACGCCCAGAGCACGCCGCCGGTGGCCATGAACGCGGCGCGCATCCCCCACGCGTCGTAGATGAGCCCGCCGAACAGCGGCCCGAGCGCGATGCCCAGGAAGAGCGCCGACTGCACCGCGCCGGCGGCGAATGTGATGCGCTCGCGCGGGGTGTGCGCGGCCACCAGCGCCATAATCGTCGGCAGCACTCCGCTCGTGGCCCCGATGACGAACCGCGACGCCATCAGCTGCAGCGGCGTCTGCGAGAAGCCCGAGAGGGTGAGGAATATCCCGCCGAGCGCGAGCGCGCGCACCACGTTCAGCTTCCGCCCGTACCGGTCGCCGACGACACCCCAGATTGGGCTGAACAGCCCCATGCCTACGCCGAACACCCAGCCCGCAATGCCGGCCCAGAACGCGGCCTCCTCGGTGGTGAAGTTGCCTATCTCCTCGAAGAAGAGCGGGTAGAACGGAAAGGTGAACGAGAACCCCAGCGTCGTGCCCGCCTGTGCGAACCACAGCGCCACAAGGTTCGCCTTCCACGAAACAGCGCCGGAACGGGTTGGGGATGCCACGCCCCACAGGATACCAGAGGGCCGCGTGAAGGCAGGGCGCCGGAGGAGGCGGGGCGCTGTGTACAATACTGCCGGCCAGCCGGACGCCCAAGGCGTCCGCATCCCCGCGGAGAAGGCATCGGAGGTTTGGCATGACCACTAATCCTGAACCCACTGAACAGCGTGATGAGACCCGCCATAAATGGGATTCGTTCGTCGGATTAGCGCAACAATACATCGATAGTGGGCGCCTTGAGGTAGAGGAACTCGATTACAAGTATGAGATTGGAAAGGAGCTATGTGCAGCGCGAAAGGCGGTGCTTGCCAGTGATAAGGACTGGCCTGATCTCTTGAAAAAGGCGCTTGGCAGTAACGACAATCTGAACAATTGGCGTTCCCAATCCGCGTTTCTCAAGTGGGTTGAATCGGATACTGACGCTGCGCGGCGCGCACTGCGAGCGATGTGGGTGAACGGCACCGCATCTGCTGCGTATAGAGTTAGCCAGTTTTGCAGTCGGTTTCCTGCGTCTTCACTCTCAGGCCCAGGTGTTCGCGCAAGGGTTGCATCTGTTTTGATGATGGGAGTGGATGTCCAGGAATATCCGCCTTTCATGACAACCGTTTTCTCCAGGGCTTACGACATCACCGGTTACGATAAGCCAGGAAAAGGCGCAGATGAGGCAGCCCTATACGAGCATGCGCTTGGATTCCTCGACCGGTTCATACACGAAGCTGCTGATCGAGGTCTCGAGCTGCGGCACCGCCTCGACGCGCAGTCTGTAACTTGGGCTATTCACTATAACCGAGTCGCACCCATCGTCCCCCAGCCCCAAACCCTTGCCGAAGAACTCCACTACCCGTCCGACTTCCTCGAAACGATGCGCCAACTCCTCGAAGAAAAGAAGCAACTCATCTTCCAGGGGCCGCCCGGCACGGGCAAGACGTATGCGGCCCGCAAGCTGGCCGAGTCCCTCGCGGAATCGAAAGAGTGCGTGCGGCTCGTTCAGTTCCATCCCTTCCTACTCCTACGAGGATTTCGTGCAGGGGCACCGTCCCGCCCTTACGGACGGCGGCCAGCCTACATTCAAGCTTCAGGACGGCCCGCTGAAAGAGATCGCCGAGCGCGCACGGGATAATCCGGACGACGACTACTTCCTCATCATCGACGAGATAAACCGCGGCAATCTCGCCAAGGTGTTGGGCGAGCTGTACTTCCTGCTGGAGTACCGCGACGAGGATATACCGCTGATGTACAGCGGCAAGCCGTTTTCGCTGCCGGACAACCTCTTCATCATCGGCACGATGAACACAGCGGACCGCTCGATTGCGCTGGTCGATCTGGCGCTGCGGCGGCGGTTCTCGTTCGTCGAGTTCCACCCCGACAAGCCGCCGGTGAAAGGGTTGCTGCGCCGCTGGCTCGACGCGAAAGGCCTCGGCGAGACGATGGAGTGGGTGGCGTGTGTGGTCGACGCCGCGAACGAGAAGCTGGCCGACCGCGACGCCGCCATCGGGCCGAGCTACTTTATGAAAGAGCCCCTCAACGAGGAGCGCGTCGAGCGCATCTGGGAGCACGACGTGCTGCCCTATATCGAGGAGCTTCTGTTCGGCGAACGCGACAAACTCGCCGGGTTCAAACTCGACGAACTGCGCGCCGAGTGCGCCAACGACGCCAACGACGCCGGCGATGGGGCAGGTGAAACCGCCACCGACTCAGACTCCCCGGACACGCAGTCGCAAGGGGAAGAATGCTGAGGCCGATGCAGCTCGACCTGAAGGAGTATGAGAGCAGCGAGCCGCTGCCGCTCTCCCCAGTCCAGCTGAATGCCCTGCAGGATGCGGAACTCGACCTCCGCATCTCCGTCTCGCCTGCCCGCGACAAACCGGAGGGGCATTACGTGCTGAGGCCATCCTCCATCGTCGGCGCCGTCGAGACGGATGGGCTGTCGGCGCTCATCGAGCCGAAGATCGGCATTCCCCAGCTGCTCTCTCTCGCGTGCTACGCCGTCGGCAAGGTGCGGCCGCAGGCGAATGAGTTCGACTTCCCGGAGGCGCGGGCGCTGCCGGACTTCCTGGCGCTCGCGCTGACGCGGGAGGCGCAGAAGGCGTTCTCGCGGGGACTGCTCCACGGCTACCGGACGGAGGAGGAGGCGCTGCTCACGGTGCGGGGGCGCATCCGGTTCGACGAGCAGCTGCGCCGCAGGCCCGGATTGCCGCTGCCGATAGAGACGCGCTACGACGAGTTCACCGACGACATTCTCGCCAACCAGCTCGTAAAGGCGGCGGCGCGCCGGCTCCTGCGGGCAGGCGTCCGCTCAGCGAAGGCGCGGCAGGGCGTCGGCAGAGTCGCCGCGATGCTCGACGGCGTGTCGCTCCGCGAGTGGCTCCCGAACGGCGTGCCGGACGTAACGTTCACCCGCCTGAACGAGCACTACCGCAACGTGACGGCGCTCTCGCGGCTCGTGCTGCGGCGCGGGGAGTTCGAGTCCCGGCGAGGGGCAGTCCGGGCGTCCGGGTTTCTGATGGATATGAACGAAGTGTTCCAGGAGTTCGTAACAGTCGCGCTCCGCGAGAAGCTGAGGCTCTCCGAAACCGCGTTCGGCGACACGTTCGGCGAGATGTCGATCGGCTCGCTCGACGAGGAGGGCGCCGCGCGTCTCCGGCCCGACCTCGTATGGCGCGAGTCCGGTCGCTGCGTGTTCGTGGGCGACGCCAAGTACAAGAACGTTACAGGCGACCGCATCCCCAACGCCGACCTCTACCAGCTGCTCGCCTACGCCTCCGCGCTCGACCTGCCCGGCGGGCTGCTCGTCTACGCCCAGGGCGAGGCTGACGATCACGAGTACACCGTGCGGCATACGGGCAAGCGGCTGCGCGTCGCCGCGCTCGACCTCTCCGGCGACATCGAGGCCGTCCTCAACCGCGTAGGCTCCCTCGCCGACAAAGCGCGCGCCCTCCGACGGGAGGCGCAGCAAGCCGCCGCATAGGTGCTCCCGGCCCCGCTTGCTGTTGGAGAGGGCGCCGCCTGCCCCGCGCTTGGCTGCCAGGGGGTCAGGGGGAGCGGACGCTCTCCCTGCACAACGCAACAGCCCCGCCCGCCCAGAGCACGCCGCCTCTCCCTGCTGCAACGCATGAGCGCTATCTGCTGCTCCGAGGGGGCGCGCCTTGCCGATACTCCCGGGAGAGAGTTCTCTCCCCCGGACCCCCTCGTTGTTGCTCCTGCGCAACGCAACAGCGCTGTCTGCTGTTGAGGGGGCGCGTGCCTTGCCGGCACTCCCGGGAGAGAGTTCTCTCCCCCGGACCCCCTCGTTATTCCTCCTCCCCGCCCCGCGCTTGGCTGCCCAGAGCACGGCTTGTCCCCCGGCTGCCAGGGGGTCAGGGGGAGCGGACGCTCTCCCTGCGCAACGCAACCGCCCACCCGCCCATAGCAGCCCCCTGCGCAACGCATCAGCGCTGTCTGCTGTTGGAGGGGCGCGCGGCTTGCCGATACTCCCGGGAGAGAGTTCTCTCCCCCGGACCCCCTCGTTGTTCGCTCTTTTCCCCAGGGGGTCTGGGGGAGCGGACGCTCTCCCAGTTTCTGCGGCGCCCTCTCCACCCTGAACAGCAGCTCTTTTCGTTGACCCTCCGCCGGGCCGCTCGTAGAATGGCCCTATCCCCAGCCCCGGAGCCTCCCCGCTTATGACTACGCGCCCGCCCGGCGAGCCGCTGCCCAAGGCATACGACCCCAGCCAGGTGGAGGGCAGGCTTTACGAGTGGTGGGAGCGCTCCGGGTTCTTCCGAGCCTCTGTCGACCCCGGCAAGCAGCCGTTCACCGTTATCATGCCGCCGCCGAACGTAACCGGCGAGCTGCATATCGGTCACGCGCAACGCGCAGCTATCGAAGACGCGCTGGTGCGCTACCACCGTATGCGAGGCTACTCCGCGCTCTACCTGCCCGGGACCGACCACGCAGGCATCGCCACGCAGGTCGTCGTCGAGCGGCAGCTCGCCGCCGAAGGCGCGACGCGCCACGACCTCGGGCGCGAGGCGTTCCTCGAACGCGTATGGGATTGGGTCGGCAGGACGGGAAGCACGATCGACAACCAGCACCGGCGGCTTGGAGCGTCGTGCGACTGGGAACGCAAGACGTTCACGCTCGACCCCGGCCCTGTCCGCGCAGTCCGCACAACCTTCAAGGCGCTGTACGACGACGGACTCATCTACCGCGGCGAGCGGATGATCAACTGGTGCGTGAGCTGCCGCACCGCCCTCTCCGACCTCGAAGTCGAGCATGCGGAAGAGCAGGGAAGCCTCTACTACATCCGCTATCCGTACGAAGACGGCTCCGGCCACATTACCGTCGCCACCACCAGACCGGAAACGCTGCTCGGCGACTCCGCGGTGGCCGTCAACCCCGCCGATCCGCGCTACACGGACGCGCAAGGCAAGCGCGCGCTCCTGCCGGTGCTGGGCAGGCCCATCCCCGTCGTCGCAGACGGCGCCGTCGCGCCGGAGTTCGGCACAGGCGCGCTGAAGATTACCCCCGGGCACGATCCCAACGACTTCGAAACGGGAGAGCGCCACAGCCTGCCCATCATCAACATCATGAACGCCGACGGCACGCTGAACGATGAGGCGGGCCCATACGCCGGCTACGAACGGTACGCGGCGCGCAAGGCGATCGTGGCCCAACTCGAGCGCGAGGGCTTGCTCGAAAGGGTCGAGCCGCACTCGCACTCGGTGGGGCACTGTCAGCGCAGCGGCGACCCTGTGGAGCCCATCGTGTCGATGCAGTGGTTCGTGCGCATCGGGCCGCTGGCGCAGCCGGCGCTCGACGCAGTGCGCGACGGGCGCATCCGCATCGTGCCGGAACGGTTCGTCCGCGTCTACGAGAACTGGATGGAGAATATCCGCGACTGGTGCATCTCGCGCCAGCTGTGGTGGGGACACCGCATCCCGGTCTGGTACTGCGGCGCCTGCGGCCATCCAACCGTTGCGGTCGACGACCCTACGACGTGCGAGACGTGCGGCGCCGACAGCCTGACGCAGGACGACGACGTGCTCGACACGTGGTTCTCGTCCGCGCTGTGGACGCACTCGACCCTCGGCTGGCCGGAGCAGACCGCCGACCTGCGCTACTTCTACCCGACGTCGGTGATGGAGACGGGGTACGACATCCTCTTCTTCTGGGTCGCGCGGATGATCATGATGGGAATGCGGAACGCCGGAGACATCCCGTTCCACACCGTCTGCCTCAGCGGGCTGGTGCGCGACGAGCACGGCCAGAAGATGAGCAAGACTCGGGGCAACGTGCGCGACCCGCTCGAAGTCATCGCGCAGTACGGAACGGACGCGCTCCGCTTCGCCCTCACCACCGGCAGTTCGCCCGGCAGCGACATTCGGTTCAGCGACGAGCGCCTCGAGTCTGCCCGCAACTTCGCCAACAAGCTGTGGAACGTCGGCAGGTTCGTCGTGCGCGAACTCGAAGGCCGCAGCGGGCTCGACGGCTGGAACGCCTCTCCGCCGCGCGAACACCGCGAAGACCGCTGGATGCTCTCCAAGGCCCAGCAGCTCGCCGTTCGCGTCAACGACCTCGTTGAGGACTTTCAGATAGGCGAGGCGGAGCGCGCGCTCCAGGAGTTCATCTGGAGCGACTTCGCGGACTGGTACATCGAACTCGCCAAGGCGCGCCTCCGCGCAGGCGACGACCAGCCGCGGCAAGTGCTCGGCCACGTGCTCGAGCGCGTGCTCCGCCTGCTCCACCCCTTTATGCCGTTCGTAACCGAGGAGATCTGGCAACGCCTGACCGCCGTCCTGCCGGACGAGGCCGGCCTGCCGGAGTCGATTATGATCGCTCCCTACCCCTACCCGCGCGGACGCCTGAGCGGCGAGGAGCTCGCCGCCCGGCGCGAGGCCGAAGCGCCCGCAGTCGCGGAGGTCGACCTCCTCATCGGCATCGTGCGGGCGGTGCGGAACGTTCGCGCCGAGTTCCGCGTCAGCCCCCGCGACCTACTGAACGCGGCAATCGACTCGCCCAACGCGCAGGAGGCCCTCCGCGACGAGGCCGAGGCGATCCGCGCGCTCGCCCGCGTAGGCGAGCTGCGGTTCGGGGACTCCGCCGCAGCGGGCGGCGTTCGCATCGTCGTGCAGGACACGACGGTCACGCTCGACGTCGGCGCCGCCGTGGACCTCGCGGCGGAGCGCGCGCGTCTCGCCGACGAGGCTGCCGAGACCGAGGCGCGAACGGCGCAGCTCCGGCAGCGGCTCGGCAACGAGCAGTTCACCGCCAGAGCGCCGACGGAGGTCGTCGAGCGCGAGCGCGGACGCCTGGCGGAGAGCGAAGCGCGCCAGACGCGCATCCGCGAACTGCTGGAGACGCTGGGAGCCTAGGCCATCAGCCGGCGGGAGCATTCAGCGCGCGCGGACTCGCCCTCGCAGGCGGTCGCCGGGCGGACGACGCCGCGCGTATGACGTTCCTCTCCTCGCCCAACAGGATTGCCGGCGGGCTCCGCCTGGAGCTGGTGGTCATCACCGGCGGACTCATCGCGTCGGCCCACGCGTCGATGATGATCATCACGCCGGTGATGCCGCAGTTCATCGAACTCATCGGCGGCAGCGTGTTCGCGCTCGGGCTCACGTTCTCCGTTTACGGCATCGGGCGGTTCATCACCAACATCCCCGCCGGCGTGCTGTCGGAGAAGGTCGGGCGGAAATGGATCATCACTATCGGAGGGCTGGGCGTCGCGCTGTTCGCCACCCTCGGCGGGCTCTCCCAGGACGTCCCGACGTTCCTCACGTTCCGGTTCTTCAGCGGCGTGTTCAGCTCGATGACTATCGTCATCGCCAACGTGGTCGCCGCCGACCTGAGCACCGTCGAGAACCGGGGCCGCGTGCTCGGCCTGATGCACGGCCTGCAGCTGGTGGTGGGCACCGCCAGCCCGGCGATCGGCGGGCTCATCGGCGAGCTCTTCGGCACGCGGACGCCCTTCTACGTCTCCGGTCTTGCCGTCCTCTTCTTCGCGCTGTGGGGCGTCGCAAGGATGCCGGAGACGCGCCCTGCTCCCGGAAGCGCAGGCGCGGGGAGGCCGGGGCGGCACGCCAATTCGCCGCGGGGAGCGCTCTTCCTGCTGCGCGACGCCAGCTTCTTCATCGTATGCGTCAGCGGTTTCTCGACGTTCTTCCTGCGCGGGGGAATGTCCACTACGCTCATCCCCGAGTTCGCCCACAATGTGCTCGAACTCGGGCCCGGCCCCATCGGCCTGCTGTTCACCTTCTCATCGCTTATGCACGGGCTGCTCATCTATCCGGCAGGCGCGATGGCCGACAAGCACGGACGCAAGATCGTGATCGTCCCCGCCGGGCTGATGGTGGGCGTCGCCATAGCCGCGCTGCCGTTCTGCGAGTCGCTCCTGCCGTTCATTGCCGTGTTTATGCTCTTGCACGTCGCGCAAGGATGGGGAGGGCAAGCGCCCATCGCGTACGTCGCCGACCTCGCGCCGGACGGCATGCGCGGCATGGCGATAGGGCTGTACCGGACGTTCGGCGACGCCGCAGGGATGATTGGGCCGGTAGTGTCGACCAGCCTCGTGGCGTACTTCTCGCACCACGCGGCGTTCGGGTTCAACGCCGTGCTGTGGACGGTCACGATCGTCGTGTTTGCGTACGTCGCGGTCGAAACTGCAGGCCGCCGGCGCAAACGCGGCCCCATCGCCATGCCCGAGTCTCCCCCGCAAACAGCGCAGGCGTAGCGGCCCGCGGTCTGCTACTCGCTCCCGCTACACGTCCCCCGCAGCGCTGCGGCGGAGCGCCGCCAGCATATCGAGGCCTTTGCGCGTGTCGCTCGCAAGGCGGGCCTGGTCGGACCCGGCGACGCGGAGTTTGAAGAGCCAGTAGGTGAGCTCGCGCCAATCGGTTAGCGAGAACCGCACGACGCGGGGACGGCCCCGCTCTCGCTGGAAGCGGCGGACGAGCGAGCCGTAGTCGGAGCGGTAGAGCCGCTCCGCGACGATATCCTGCACGCCGATAGGATGCCGCAGCCCGCGAACGCCGCGCTCCTTCTCCACCTCGCGCTCGACGGCGTGCCACAGCGCCTCCTCCACCACGACCCCGTAGAAGAAGTTCGCGTGCGCGCGATGCTTCTCCGGCCCGAGCGCCGCCCGGAAGTCCGACTCGCTCACGCCGGGCGGGAGCGTCCCCTCGAACAGCAGACGGTCGCGCTCCTCGGCAGGCACGCAGCCGTCGGGGGCGGCGCGCAGCAGACGTTCCGCGAGCAGCAGCCAGTCGAACGCCTCGCCGCCGATCAGATAGCGCAGCTCGACGCCGTCGATCGTCTCGCTCGGCGCCGCCCACTGCCCCACCGCGCCGAGAAGAGCCTCGGGCCAGTGAGCGCCTGCAAGCATCGCCTCGCGCATCTGCTCGATGACCGCCGCCGCTTTGAGCGGCTGGGACTCCCCCGATGCGGGGGAGGAGGCGAGGCCGCTGGCCGCTCCGGTCGACGGAAGGGAGACGCTCGGGGCGGCCTGGGCCATGACTAACCGCCCGCCTTGCGCTTGCGGGCCTTCTTCGACCCGCCGGCGGCCCTTGCCGCCTGACGCCGCGCCCACCGCGGAGCGTTGGGGTCGATCTGCGCCGGCGCGGGCGCAGGAGCGGGCGCCCCTCCGGAGCGCGCCGCCCGCGACATCACCGTCTCGCGCTTGCCCGGATTGATCCGCGCCCTCCCGCCGTTTGCGGAGGCGCCTGGCTGCGCGGGGGCGACGTGGAAGATCGTGTGGGCGGTGTCGTGCTGAATCCGCTCGAGCAGGCCGTCGAACGCCTCGTGCCCGTGCTTCTTGTACATCACCAGGGGGTCGCGCTGGCCGTAAGCGTAGAGGCCGGTCGCCTGCCGCAGGTTCGACATCATCGTGAGATGCTGCACCCAGAGCCTGTCGATCGTCTGGAGCATCACGATGCGTTCGATCTCGCGCATCGTCTCCGCGCCGTAGTCCTGCTCGCGCTGCTCGTAGAGCCGCTCCGCAGCCTCCGTCAGCTCCTCCTCGGCGCCGGCTGCGCCCTTCTCGAACACGAACGCCGGATCGATATGGGCGGGCAGCGGAAGGATGGTGTTGACCTCGGCGAGCATCGGCTCCGGCGCCCACTCTTCGGCCTCGCCCGCGAGGTGGCTCCGCACCGCGCCCGCGATCTCCTTGCCGACCATCTCCTGGATGTTCGCCTTCAGATCGGCGCCCTCGAGCACTTTGTCGCGCTCCCCGTAGATGATCTCGCGCTGCCGGTTGACCACGTCGTCGTACTCGAGCAGATGCTTGCGGATATCGAAGTAGTGGGACTCCGCCTTGCCCTGCGTCATATCGAACGTCTTCGCGAGCATCCCGCTCTCGACCGGCGCGTCGTCGTCGAAACCTTTGGCTGCGAGCCGCCCCATCGTGTTGTTGTAGAACCGCGCCAGGATCTCATCCTCGAACGAGCTGAAGAAGCGCGTTTCGCCGGGGTCGCCCTGACGGCCCGACCGCCCGCGGAGCTGGTTGTCGATGCGGCGCGACTCGTGACGCTCCGTGCCGAGCACGTAGAGGCCGCCCTTCCCGACGATCTCGTCGTGCGCCTTCCGCCACGCCTCCTCGGACTCCGCAGTCGACGGGTCGCCGCCCAGAATGATGTCTGTGCCGCGCCCCGCCATATTGGTGGAGACGGTGACGGCCCCGGGCTTGCCGGCCTCGGCGATGATATGCGCCTCGCGTTCGTGGTTCTTGGCGTTCAGCACCTCATGCCGGACGCCGCGCCGCCGGAGCAGCCCGCTCAGCTGCTCGGAGCGCTCGACGGAGCCCGTGCCCACCAGCACCGGGCGCCCGGCCTGGTGCAGCTCCTCGATATGGTCGACGACCGCCCGGAGCTTCGCCGAGTGCGTCTTGAACATAAAGTCGGGGAAGTCGCGCCGCGCCATCGGCTTGTTGGTCGGAACGGCGACGACATCGAGCCCGTAGACCTTGTAGAACTCCTCCGCCTCGGTCATCGCCGTGCCGGTCATCCCTGCGAGCTTCGCGTACATACGGAAGTAATTCTGCAGCGTTACGGTGGCGTAGGTGATCGTCTCGCGCTGAATGCGGACGCCCTCCTTGGCCTCGATCGCCTGATGCAGGCCCTCGCCGTAGCGCCGGCCCGGCATCAGCCTGCCGGTGAACTCGTCGACGATGACCACCTCGCCGTCCTTCAGGACGTAGTCCTTGTCCCGCTGATAGACGAACTGCGCGCGGAGGGCGTTCTCGACGAAATGCGTGAGCACGTAGTTCGCCGGGTCGTACAGGTTATCGACGTTGAGCAGCTGCTCGATTCTGGTGATGCCGGAGTCGGTGAGGATGACCTGCCGCTCCTTCTCCTCGACGTAGAAGTCGGCGTCGCGTTCGAGGCGCGGCGTGACGCGGGCCACCGAGGCGTAGAGGGAGGTCGGCTCCTGCGCCGGGCCGCTGATGATGAGCGGCGTGCGCGCCTCGTCGATGAGAATGTTGTCCACCTCGTCGACGATGGCGTAGTTCAGGGGGCGCTGCACCTTCTGCGCCAGAACGGTCGCCATATTGTCGCGCAGATAATCGAAGCCGAACTCTTTGTTCGTCCCGTAGGTGATGTCGGCGGCGTACGCCTCGCTGCGGGCCACGGGGCGGAGCGCGAGCTGCGCGCCGGGCGCGCCGTCGGCGGGCGCCTCCGCCAGAAACGAGGCGTCGTGCTGCAGACAGCCGACCGACAGGCCGAGGAACGTGTACGCCCTGCCCATCCACAGGGCGTCGCGCCGGGCGAGGTAGTCGTTCACCGTAACGACGTGGACGCCCTTGCCGCTCAGCGCGCTCAGGTAGGTCGCGAGCGTTGCGACGAGCGTCTTGCCCTCGCCCGTCTTCATCTCCGCCACCTTCCCCTCGTGGAGGGCGACGCCGCCGATGAGCTGCACGTCGAAGTGGCGCATGCCGATCGCCCGGCGCGCCGCCTCGCGCATCGCCGCGAACGCCTCGGGCAGCAGGCTGTCGAGGCTCGCGCCCCCCTCGAGACGTTCGCGGAACTCGGCAGTCTTGGCGGCCAGCTGCTCGTCGGAGAGCGCAGCCATGCCGCTTTCGAGCGCGCCAACCTCGTCGATCGCCCACTGGAAGCGCGCGACCTGCTTCTCGTTCGAGTCGCCGAAAACTTTGAACAGCTTGCCAAACATCGCGGAACCTCGCCTTCAGCCCATTCTAGCAGGCGGGGGCGGCGCTCCCGGAAGGAGCATCGCAATCGCTCAGAGCGCGTCCGGAAGCGCACCCCCTGCCCCCCGTCGGGCGCGCAATGTCCGGAAGCAAACGCAGAGCTTCCCGCTGGGCTAGAATGCCGCCACTATGCGAATCGACGTTCACGCCCACTACATCCCAGCCTCTCTGCCCGAGATCGCGAACCGGCGCGGCGGCTTCGGCCCCGCCGCCAATATGCGCGACAGTATGTCCGACCTCGACCGGCGCATCGCCGATATGGACGAGCGCGGCATCGACGTCGAGCTCGTCTCCGCGCCGCCCTACGTGCAGAACGCCGACCCCGACGTCTGCCGGCGGATGAACGACGCCACCGCCGAGGCGATAGCCGGTTCGGCGCGGTTCATCGGCCTCGCCACGCTGCCGATGCAAGAGCCGGAGACGGCTGCCGCCGAGCTCGAGCGGTGCGTGCGGGAGCTGGGCTTTCGGGGGTTGGAGATCCTTACGAACGTGCACGGCGAGAACCTGCACGCGCCGCGCTTTGCGCCCCTCTACCGCAAGATGGAGGAGCTCGACGTTGCAGCGTTCGTGCATCCGCAGAACGTGCTCGGCGCCGACCGGCTCGGCCAGTTCTTTATGAACAACATCATCGGCAACCCGAGCGACACCGCCGTCGCCGCAGGCTGCCTGATCTTCGGCGGCGTGCTGGCGGAGATGCCCGCGCTCCGGTTCGTCCTCGCGCACGGCGGCGGCACGTGCCCGCTGCTGCGCGGACGCTGGGAACACGCCTGGCGGCAGCATCTGGTGGAGGACGCCGCCATCACCCGCCCGCCGTCGGAGTACTTCCGTAAGCTCTACTTCGACACCCTGACGCACAGCGGCCCCGCGCTCAGCTACCTGGTGGAGACGGTAGGGCCGGAGCGCCTGATGCTCGGAAGCGACTACCCGTTCGGCATGGGCGACTACACCCCGCCGGCGAGCGTGCAAGCCCTCCCCCGCCTAACCGACGCCGAACGCGACGCCATCTACAGCCAAAACGCCATCCGCGTATTCGGCCTCGACCTCTAAGCAGCGCACCCCGCCCCGCCTGCGGCTGCCAGAGCGCGGCTGCCCCTTGGCTGCCAGGGGGTCTGGGGGAGCGGACGCTCTCCCAGCTGCTACGCAACACCGGCGCCCCGCCCATAACAGCCCCCAGCTGCTACGCAACACCGGCGCCCCCGCCTGCTCAGAGGCGCCCCCACGCAACAGCTCGCCTGCCCAGAGCACGCCGCCTTGTCGACAACTCCCGGGAGAGAGTTCTCTCCCCCGGACCCCCTCATTATTGCTCCTGCTGCGCGCTTGCTCCTGCTGCGCGCTCGCGCCTGCTTAGGGACGCCGCCCGCCAGACGGCTGCCAGGGGGTCTGGGGGAGCGGACGCTCTCCCAGCTGCTACGCAACACCGGCGCCCCCGCCTGCTCAGAGGCGCCCCCACGCAACAGCTCGCCTGCCCAGAGCACGCCGCCTTGTCGACAACTCCCGGGAGAGAGTTCTCTCCCCCGGACCCCCTCATTATGTATTGCAGCGCGCCCGCGCTTGCTGAGGGCGCGCGCGGTGGGGAATTCCTTGGTTGCAGACTGTTGACAGCGGCAACCGGATAACTCGTATACTATTGCCCCCGTTGGGCGTTTTGCCCGGCGGCGCCTCGCCGGATAGAGGGCGGGGCGCGGCGGTCTGCGATAGCCGTTCAGGAGGGCGAACGCTTCCTGCGGCGATCAGGAAAGGAGGAGCGCGATGAGTGCGCTTTCGAGTGTTCGTCCCGTTCGGTTGGTTGCCCTGCTGGCTGCGCTACTCGCGCTCGTCTCACTCGGCATCCCCCCCCCGCACACGCAGCGTATGAGGACTGCCCGGGGAGCACGTGCACGATAGCGGTCGATGACTCCACGGACGTCCTCACGATCACCTACACAGACACAGACCACAACGGTGTAACGACGACATTGACGGCGTCGGTGACGTTCACCAATGACTCAGGCGACCCCGGTTGGGAGAATCCGACATTCACAGGGGGGCTGAGGCTTCCTGCTCAGACTCCTCCCTATGAATTTGGCGATCTGCCCTCCAACCGTTGGTTGTACTCCAACGAAGTCTACTTCTACGAGAACAACGACCGGTTCTACATTCGGCGCGGCGGCTATAACAGCGTGGGCATCAACGGCGGCTATAACAGCGTGGGCATCAACGGCGACTATAACGCTGAGACCGGCAACGTCGATTTCCTCGTCATCGGCACCGATCCCGACCAGACCTTCACCGTATCCGGAACCCCGGCCACCCCGCCCTCGACCCTCGACCTCGGCACGTGCACGGTGAGCTCCGGTGGCGAGAGCGGCAACTGGTGCACCACCAACACGCCGAAGATCACCGTCACCTACGACGACAACGATACGTCGAGCGTCAACCTGCGGATATGGGGGCGCAAGCCGTCCTACAACCCGGCTAGCATCAAGCGCGCCTCTAACGGCGGACACATAGGCATACCCGGGTGGCGGAGCAGCGTCCGCACGATAACGTTCTCGCGCAACGGCTACGAGGACGTTAAGGTGGACTTCTCGGTGGACTACCGCAACGACTTGGATCCCCCCTTGCACGGCAGCAGGTTCGTTCTCTCGGCTTGGGAGCGCGACTACTAGCAAGCGCGCAAGCGCACAAGCAGCAACGAGTAGAGAGGGGCGGGGGCCATGCGTGGCCCCCGCCCTTTCTTTGCGCCCCGCGCGGCTGGCGGCTGCCCCTTGGCTGCCAGGGGGTCTGGGGGAGCGGACGCTCTCCCAGCTGCATCGCAACACCGGCGCCCCGGCTGCTCAGAGGCGCCCCCACGCAACAGCTTGCCTGCCCGGAGCACGCGCGCTTGTCGACAACTCCCGGGAGAGAGTTCTCTCCCCCGGACCCCCTCATTATTGTTTGCTGCGCGCCCGCGCTTGCTCCCTCGTTATTTGCTTGCTCCGCGCCCGCGCTTGCGCCGCCTCGTTATTGCCCCCTGCGCAAAGCGCCCCTCCGTGGCCCAGAGCGCCCGCTCTCCCGGCGCGCTGTTGACAGGGGCGCGTGGAGGCTGGTATAAGAATCCCCCCGCTGGGGCGGCCTGTCTCGCGGGGATCCTTGCCGGAAAGGGCGAGGAGCGACAGCGATTCCGTTCCGGGAGGCGGGCGCCCCCCGCGACAGATAAGAAGGAGTGCCAATGAGTTCGCTTCTGAGCATTCGTCCCGTCTGGTTGGTCGCCATGCTGCTGCGCTGCTCGCGCTCGCCTCGCTCGGCATTGGCGCCCTCCTCTCCCCCGCCGCGCATGCGCAATCGGCGACCGTCATCGACGGTCAGGGCCGCAGCAGCATAGAGCTTCCCCCCATCAAGCCCCTGCCCCGCGGCGGCGTCCTCGACCTCGGCTCGTGCACGGTGCCCGTCCCCGGCGTGCACGGTAACGCCTACGAGTGCACCACCGACACGCCGACGATCAGCGTCACCTACTTCAACGACGAGTCCCGGGTCTCGAGCGTCGATCTGCGGATATACGCCGGCAAGCCGTCGTACAACCCGGCCAGCAGGAGGTACGCTCCTCGCGGGCGTATTTGGATACCCGGGTGGGGGAACAGGGTCCGCACGATAACGTTCTCGCACCGCGACCTCCCGAACATTCTCGTGAACTTCAGGGTGTCCCGCAGCTGCGACGACGATGGCAACTGCAAGCCCGTCCTCACGGTTTGGGAGCAGCAAAGCAACTTCTGGTACCGGTAGAAGCGCAAGCGCAACCTACAGCAAGAGAGGGGCGGGGGCCACGCAACACCCCCGCCCCCTTTTTGCGTCCTGCCCACAACGCCAAGCGGGTGCGGAGAATAACGGGGGGGGGATAACGAGGGCGCGGGGGGAGAATAACGAGGGGGTCTGGGGGAGCGGACGCTCTCCCAGCTACAACGCAACACCCCCGCCTCGCCCATAACAGCCCCCTGCGCAACCGCGCTCGGCGCTGCCCCCGGCTGCCAGGGGGCGCCGCCCGGACGGCTGCCCCCCGCTGCAACGGCAATGAGCGCTGTCTGCTGTTGTATGGGCGGCGCCGGCTGCCGACACTCCCGGGAGAGAGTTCTCTCCCCCAGACCCCCTCGTTATTCTTCCTCCGCAACCGCGCTTGCGCCCCGCGGGAATTCCCTGCTTGCAGACTGTTGACGGCGGCAACGGGAGGACTCGTATACTAATTGCCCCGTTGGGCGTTTTGCCCGGCGGGCGCCTCGCCTGACAGGGCGAGGCGCGGCGTCTGCGGCGCCGTTCAGGGGGCGGGCGCTCCCTGCGGCAGTAAGAAAGGAGGAGCGCGATGAGCGCGCTTTCGAGTGTTCGTCCCGTTCGGTTGGTTGGCCTGCTGGCTGCGCTACTCGCGCTCGTCTCATTCGGCATTTTCACCCCCCCCCCGCGTATGCAGCGTTTACAGACTGCGACAATGAGTCGGGGAGCACGTGCACGCTAGCGATAAGCGGCGAAACCCTCACGATCACCTTCACCGATGGTGAGACGGCGGCGGTGACGTTCACCACTACCGCAGGCGCCCCCGATTGGAAAGATGAGACCCTCTCATCGGGTCTGAGTGAAGTGGATTTTTCCACCCTGAGCCGCACACCGCCTATAAAGCTGTTGGGAAACGACGAAGTCTACTTCTACAAGAACAACAACCGGTTCTACATTCGGCGCGGCGGGTATCACAGCGTGCGCATCGACGCCGACGAGGACAACAACACCTTCAAGTTCCTCGTCCGCAACATCGGGGAGACCATCACCATAAACGGCTACCCGGACACGATCCTCGACATAACCAATTGCGAGGGCCCCAATGCGCCCGAATGCACCTCGAACAAGCCGACGATCAGCGTCGCTTACGCCAACGGCTTTACCTCGAGCGTCCGGTTGCGGGTGCACAGAGGCAAGCCCTCCTATATTCCGAGCAGCCGTAGCCCCGCCTTTGGCGGAGGATCCATCAGCATACCCGGGTGGGGCAGGAGCATCCGCACGGTAACGTTCTCGCACTCCCTCTTTAAGGACGTCAAGGTGGATTTCGCCGTGGACTACCGCTGTGATCGGGACTCGGACGGCAAACGCACCAATTGCGGGTACAGGGTCTCGGCCTGGAAGAGCGACAGCCAGTAAGCGCGCAAGCGCAAGCAATGCAACGAGAGAGGCGGGGGCCTTGCGTGGCCCCCGCCCTTTTTGCGCCCTGCGCGCCCTGCGCGCCCGCGCCTGCGCTTGGCAGCCGAGTGCTGGCGGGGAGGAGGAAATAACGAGGGGGTCCGGGGGAGAGAACTCTCTCCCCCGGGAGTTGTCGGCAAGTCGGCGCCCCTCAAACAGCAGACAGCGCTCATACGTTGCGCAGGGGCTGCTATGGGCGGGGCGGTTGCGTTGCAGCTGGGAGAGCGTCCGCTCCCCCAGACCCCCTCGTTATTCTCCCCCCGCCGCCCCTGCCCCCCCTCATTATTGCTTGCTCCCCCCGCCGCCCCTGCCCCTCGTTATTCTTCTCTCCTCCTCCCCGCCAGCGATCGGCTGCCATCTCCCCCGAAGGCGGCAGCCGTATCGGGTATACTCGCGGCATTCCCTTTGGAGCGTGGAGGCGGTATGGCGGATTTGGAGAAGCGCGCACTGGGCCGCACGGGCATCGACATCACCGTTCTCGGCTACGGCGCGATGGAGCTGCGCGGCGCCCCCCGCGGACGCGATCTGTCGGAGGACGACGCGGGGAGCATCCTCAACGCCGTCCTCGACCTGAGCGTCAACTTCATCGATACGTCTATCGACTACGGGGTGAGCGAGGAGCGCATCGGGCGCCATATCGCGCGCCGCCGCGGCGAGTACTTCCTCGCCAGCAAGTGCGGCTGCCTCGTCGGCTGGGAGCCCGATCCCGGGCGCGACCGCGGCGGCCCCCACGTCTACACCAAGGAGAATATCGTCGCGGGGATCGAGCAGAGCCTGCGGCGCCTGAACACCGACTACATCGACCTGCTCCAGGTGCATATGACGCCGTCGCGGCAGGCGCTGGAGGAGAACGACGTCGTCGGCACGATGACCGAGCTGCGCGACCAGGGCAAGATCCGGTTCCTCGGAATGTCCGGCGCGATACCCAACCTCGCCGACCATATCGCGATGGGCGCATTCGACGCGTTCCAGATCCCCTACTCCGCCTCCCAGCGCGAGCACGAGAGCCTCATCTCCGCAGCCTCCGCAGCCGGCGCCGGCGTCATCATCCGCGGCGGCGCGGCGCGCGGAGCCCCCAGCGGCGATCAGCGCGCCGCCCAGCGCAATCCCGAACTCCTCGACGTCTGGGAGCGCGCCGGGATGGACGAGCTCCTCGACGAGGGGCAGTCCCGCATGGAGTTCGTCATTCGCTTCACCGAAACGCACCCGGATATGGACACCAACATCGTCGGCACGATCAACCCCGCGCACCTGGAGGCGAACCTCGCCGCCGCCGCCAAGGGGCCGCTGCCGGCGGACGTGTACGACGAGGCGAAACGCCGCCTCGCCGACGCAGGAACAGCCCCTCAAGCCCTCGCATAACGGCATGACGACCACCGTAGGCATCCTCAGCGCAGGCGATATGGGCGCCGCCATCGGCGCCGCGCTCACGGCGGGCGGCGTCGACGTCGCCACGAGCCTCGAGGGCCGCAGCAGCCTCACCCGTCTGCGCGCGGACGAGGCCGGCATCCGCGACGCGGGAAGCGTCCGCGCGCTCGTCGAGCAGTGCGGCGTACTGCTCTCCGTCCTCGCGCCGTCGGAAGCCGTCGCGGTGGCGGAGCGCGTCGCCGGCGCGATGGCCGAGAGCGGAGCGCGGCCCGTGTTCGTCGAGTGCAACGCCGTCGCCCCGCAGACAGTCCAGCGGATCGCCACGCTCATCCTCGATACGGGCGCGCCGGTCATCGACGCGGGAATCATCGGCGCGCCCCCCAAGCCCGGGTCGCGCACGACGCTCTACTGCTCCGGCCCCGATACGTCGGCGTTCGAGAAGCTCGGCGAGCACGGGCTCGACATCCGGAACGTCGGGCCGCGCATCGGGCAGGCGTCCGGCCTCAAGATGGTGTACGCCGCATCGACCAAGGGGACGACCGCGGTGTGGACGGAGCTGCTGGTGGCGGCGGAGGCGATGGGCCTGAAAGAGGCGCTGCTCGCCGAGTTCGGCGGCGCGCCCGACCCCGCGCGTCATATGCAGGGCGCCACGGAGATGCCGCGGCGCGCCCGGCGGTGGGTCGGCGAGATGGAGGAGATCGCCGCCACGTTCGAGCATCTCGGCCTCACCCCCAGAATTCTGCTAGGGGCGGCGGATATGTTCCGCCTCGTGAGCGACACGCCGCTCGCCGACCAGACCTCGCGCGAGCCCGACCCGGAGCTCGGCGAGATGCTCCGCGTCCTCGCGCTGTGGGCCGCCGGCGCGGCGCGGCCTTAGGCGAATGCGGAGCGCTCCCGTGCCCGATCCTGAGCCGGAAGAGAGCCGCTCGCAGCGCTCCGTCGCCGCCAGCATCCTCGCAGTTCCCGCGCTCTTCTGTGCGTTCGCGCGCCGCCCTCGCAATCACCCCACCTACCTCGGCTACACCAACGGGTTCGTCTACGGGTTCGGCATGGGCGCGTCGACGATCCTCTTCCCCCTCTACGCCATCGACCTCGACATCCGCCTCTCCGGGCAGGGGATCATCGTAGCCGCCCCGGGCGTGGCGATGATTCTGCTGCGGCTCGTCGGCGGCGCTATGTCCGACCGGTTCGGCGAGCGGCTTATCCTCCGGTTCAGCTTCACCACCGTAACGATTGCGTCAGTGATGGCGGCGTTCTCGGCCACCATCTGGCCGCTGCTCGCGGCGCAGCTGTTCAACGGAGCGTCGCGCTCGGTCTACTGGTCGGCGGCGCAGTCGTACATCAGCCGCAGCGCGGAGGGCGAGGCGGGCAAGGTGATGGGCCGGCAGCTCAGCTTCGAATCGAGCGGCGGCATCATCGGCGGCGTCATCGCCGGAGTCTTCGCCGGAAGCGTCGGCTACACCGAGGCGTTTCTGATGACTGCGGGAGCGACGGCGTTCGGCTTCCTCATCACCTCGTCGCTGCCGTCGCTGCCGCGCAAAGACCAGGTCCGCAGCTTCAAGGCGAGCCTGGCGCCCGCGAAGACGATGCTCGTGAAGCGGACGCTTCTGCACGCGCATCTCGTGGCGTTTACGAGCGCCGCCTACGTGGGACTCCTGGGCGGGCTGTTCATCGCGTTCTTCCGCGAGGTTGGCTACAACGAGGGGGGCACCGCCCTGGTCATCCGGCTCAACAGCATCGGCGTCAGCCTGCTCTCGTTCTTCTTCGGCATCCTGCTCGCGCGGCTGGGCGCGAATCGCACGGCGGCGCTCGGCATCACGCTCACCGGGCTCCTCGCCGCGGGAGTCGGCCTCACCGGCGACGTCCCCGTCCTGCCGGTCGCGTTCATGGCGCTCACCGGCATGACGTTCGGCGGGCTGCGCTCGCTCTACCCCACGCTCGCGGCGGAGAACAGCGCTCCGAACCAGCGGGCGATGGCGCTCTCGGTCGTCGGGCTCTACTGGGCTATCGGCATCTTCCTCTCGCCGCTCCTCTTCGGGTTCATCGCCGAGGGCACGAGCATCGAGACGTCGATCTACATCTTCAGCGGCTTCACCATCATCGCCGGCCTCCTCTCGCCGCTGCTCTACCGCTACGGCCGCGCCGGCGTCGAGCAGCCGGAGGAAGCGAAGTCCTGAGCAAGGACCAGGACAGAAACGGAGCAGATATGTCTTACGTCGTTTACGAATACAAACCCAGCAATTACGCGACGGCTCACCGGGCGGACTGCCGCTTTGTCAGGCAGCACGGGGGTGTGAGCAAGAATCCGGGCGATGTCCAATATCACGAACCTTTCGATACGCCCGAGGAGGCGCGCAGCAAACTCCTCAGTCTCAATAAGCGACACACCAAGGTTTGCTCAGTCTGTAGTCCTTTTCAGTTGTAGCCCTTGGCGATGTCCCCTACTCCTCGCACTCCTGTAGCAGCGCGTCGAGGATGCGCGCCATCGCCTCGGTGTCGCGGCGACAGTAGGCGAGGAGCGCGCTGCGGATCGCGGCGCGCTCCTCTTCCGGCGTTTCCGGCGCCGTCATGCGGAGGTACGATGCCGCGGCAGCCTCGCCGTCCGCGATATCCAGGTCGCCGTAGCCGAACCCGGGAACGAGCGCGGGCAGCGCCGATTTGAGAGAGAAGCTTCCGCGAAATCCCGGGTGGTAGTAGCCGCCGCGGACTATCGCCAGCAAGTCGACGATGCGGCCTGCGAGGGCGAGCAGCCCGTCGCTGTATTCGGGGAACGTCCCGGCGAGATTCCGCAGAATCCTCCCCTCATAGTCGGAGTAGGCGAGGATGGGCCCCTCGGCAGGCGCCGCGTCGAGCAGGCTTGCCGCGAACCGCTCGCGCGGGTCGTCGCCGTCCGTGTTGAGGAACTCGCAGTGTTCGAGCTCGCCCTGCGCGTCGCGCACATGAAGCGACCACTGAAAGGGGACCGTCTGGAACGGCCTCGCGCCGGGGTAGACGGGAAGGATCGCCATAAACGTTTCGAAGTCGAGAAAGCCGACGGGCAGGCCAAGCGCCCGCAGCTGCGGCCCAAGCTCGGGGCCGACGAAGGGGCGCCCCGTTGCGACGCTCTCCCGCACGCGGCGCTGTAGCGCGTTGAGGCCGGGGAAGTCCGGCGGAATCGCGGCGATGTCGCCTACTTGCGCCTCCTGTAGCTGGCGCCACAGTTGAGGGCGCAGGCCCGGCAGCTCGCGCACCGGATGCTCGGGTTCGCCGGCGTGGCAATGCCCGAAGAACGGGCACCGGTACGGCGACCTGCACTGCGGGCCGGTCGGGATATCCGGCGGCGCCTCCCGCTCCAGCGTCTCCCACATCGACGGCAGGTCGCCGGCGATCTGCTCGGCGAGGAGCGCCCGAACGCTCTCCGTTACGTCGGCGAGCGTGAAGAGTTGGAGCAGGTCGTACTCGCCGCCCTGATAGACGTGCTCCTTGTTGAGGTGCATCAGAAACACGTTGTCGACGGCTACGCCGGCACCCTCGACGACGTACGTCTGGATAGCCGCGTCCGTCCTGTGCTGGGCCTTGACGCTGCCGGTCGACTTGACTTCGATGAGATCGAAGCCGCCGCCGGCGTTGGGCGCGAGAATGTCGACGCGCACCCGGATGCCCTCGAAAGCGAAGGCCGCCTCGAAGAGCGGCGCGGGCGCCGGCTCGGCCAGGAGCGCGCGCGTCCGCTCGACCGCCTGATCGTGTTCGAGGTGCGACTCGTCGACGAGCACGCCGTCGGGCCACCGCCGCCGCGCCGTCTCGCCGACGACGTCCCCCATATCGAACCGCGCCTGCTGCCCCGCGTCGACCGGATCGGCGAGCCCCCAGTGGTAGCTCTCCAGATAGAGCCTCTTCAGACACTGCAGGCCGTACTGAAACCGCGATTTCGAGAGCGAGAGGGGCATCAGGCGAGCGGACTCTCCGCCGCTCCTTCTCCGTTTCCCTCTCCGCTTCCTGCTCCGTTCGCGGCGTTACCGGGAGAAGACTCGCCGGCCTCTCCTTTGGCCGGAGCGTCGCCCGCGGAGAGCGAGGCCGCCAGTTCGACGAAGAAATCGAGCGCGCCGGGGTTGGCGAGGGCGTCCATGCTCGCCGCCTGCTCGGGGCGCGCGCCATTGAGTATCTTCTTCACCGGAACCTCGAGCTTCTTGCCGTTCAGCGTCCGTGGCGCTTCCGGTATCCGCCAGGTCTCGTCGGGAACATGGCGGGGCGACAGGTTCGACCGGATGGCTGCGTCTATCTTGCGCTTCATCGCATCGTCGAGCGCATGGCCCTCGCGCATCACGACGAACAGCAGCAGCTTCCCCTCCGCGCCCAGCCGCGTCGTATCGATGACGAGGCTGTCGAGCACCTCCGGAATGTCCTCGACGACGCGGTAGAACTCGCTGGCGCCCATGCGCACGCCGCTGCGGTTGAGCGTCGAGTCCGACCGCCCGTAGATGACGCACGCGCCCTCCCCGGTGACCTTGAGCCAGTCGCCGTGGCGCCACACGTCCGGGTAGACGTCGAAGTAGCTCTCGTGCAGCCGCTTGCCGTCCTCGTCGCTCAGGAATCGAACGGGCATCGACGGCATCGGTTCGGTGACCACCAGCTCGCCTACTTCGCCGACGACCGGCTCGCCGTCCTCCCCGAAGCTCTCGACCTTGCAGCCGAGGCAGCGGCACTGTATCTCGCCGGCGCGCACCGGCAGCGTCGGGCCGCCCCCGATGAACGCGGTGAGGACATCGGTGCCGCCGCTGACGGAGGCGAGCAGCAGATCGCGCTTGACGCGCTCGTACACCCACGCGAACCCCTCGGGCGGAAGCGGCGCGCCGGTCGAGCCAATGGCGCGCATCGCGCTCAAGTCGAGCTCGCGTCCCGGCTCGACGCCCGCCTTCATGCAGCCGAGGATGTACGGCGCGCTCACGCCGAAGCACGTCGTGCGGGTCTGCTCGGCCATGCGCCAGAGCGCGTACATATCGGGATGGGCCGGGCTGCCGTCGTACAGCACAATCGTCGCGCCGAGCAGCAGCCCGCTCACGACGATGTTCCACATAATCCAGCCCGTGGTGCTGAACCAGAAGAAGCGGTCGCCCTCCTTGATGTCGAGGTGGAACGACAGCAGCTTGAGATGTTCGAGCAGCGCGCCTCCATGACCGTGCACGATCGCCTTGGGCGCCCCTGTCGTGCCCGACGAGTACACCACCCACAACGGATGGTCGAACTCCACCGGCTCGAACGCGAGCTCGATTCCCGGCGTCAGCAGCTCGTCCCACAGCATGGCGTCGCGCAGCGCGCCAATGTCCGGAGCGGCGGAGAGGCGCGGAAGCACTACCGTCTTGCGGAGCGTCGGCAGCGCCTGCTGGATCTCCGCCACGGCGCCGAGCGCGTCGAACGGCTTCCCCCCGTAGGTGTAGCCGTCCACTGTGAGCAGCGCCTTCGGAGCGAGCTGCTGAAACCGCTCGATAACGCTCCGCGCGCCGAACTCCGGCGGGCAGCTCGACCACGTCGCGCCGATGGCTGCCGTTGCAAGCGCCGCCGCCGCCGCCTCGGCTACATTCGGCATATACGCGACGACCGCGTCGCCCCTGGCGACGCCGAGTCCGCGCAGACCGGCGGCGATCTCCGCGGCGCGCGCGTAGAGCTGCGCCCTCGTCCACTCGACCGTAGCGCCCGATTCGTGCACGGCTATGAGCGCCGGGGCGCCGTCGCGGCGCGCGAGGGCGTACTCCGCGTAGTTGATTCGCGAGCCGGCGAACCAGCGCGCGCCCTCGACCCGCGTTCCGTTCGGCCCTGGCGCCAGCGCGCGCTCGTACGGACGCTTCGACTGCACGCCGAAGTACTCCCACACCGTCTCCCAGAACGCCCCGACATCCGCCACCGACCACCGCCACAGCTCCTCGTAGCCGTCGAACTGCAGCCCGCGCGTCTCGCCCAACCACCGCTCGTAGGCGGCGAGGTTGCTGGCGGCCTTACGGCTCTCGGACGGCGTCCACAGAAGAACGCCCTCTTCGATGAGGTTGGACGCGTTGGACGCGGAGGCCGGCTGCTCAGTCACGGCGGGGTCCTCGCGGGCAGTACTCGCGGCGGCAGCGGCGCCGCGGCGGACTTCCGAGCATAGCGCATCCTGAGGGCGTGGGGGAGGGCGTCGCGCGAGTCCCCGCGGAAGCGGCGCTTCCCGATCCCCGCGCCAACCCCCCACGCGCGCCCTTCGTCAGGAGCGCGGGGCGAGGCGTACAATAAGGAGCGTCGCGCAAGGAGGCCGCGCAAATGCTCCCCAGGCAGCTCACATTCGTCACCCTCGGGCTCGCAGCGTCCGCCGCGCTCGTCCTGCTCGCATTCGCCGCGTGCAGCAATCCAACGCCGACGCCTACCTCCGCGCCGCCAACGCCGACTCCGACAGCCACGCCGACGGCAACCCCGTCTCCTACGCCGACGCCTACGCCGACGCCTACGCCGACGCCTACGCCGACGCCTACGCCGGCGCCGACTCCCACCCCTACGCTCGCGCCTGCCCCCGCTCCAACGCCGACGCCAACACCGGCGCCGGAGCAGACAGAATCGCCGGAACCTCCAGGCGCCATCGACGACCTCGTGATCACCGACGCCACTACGATGGCCGACATCGTGAGCGCGCTCTCCGAGGAGGAAGCCTCCTGCGTCAGAGAGGCCGTCGGCCCCGAACAGTTCGACGCGGCGCAGGACACGCCTCTGGCGGAGCTCGGCCCCGAAGTTGGCGCCCTTTCCCACGCACTGCCTCGCTCCTGAGGCCGCCGTCAGCCTCGGCATCGCTATGATGTCGACGCAGACCGGCGGGCTCACCCCCGAGTCGCGCGACTGCCTCCAAACCCTTGGAATGGAGCAGCCCAGCGTCTTCGGCGTCGGCGAACCCCCGGAAGACCCCTCCGCCCTCTTCTCCGCAGCCTTACGCTTGCAGCTCTGCCTCACCGACGAGGAAGCCGCGAACCTCCTCGGCGCCGACGGAGTGGACGGAGAAGCGTTGCGGTGCCTGGTCGACCAGATGGGCGGCGAGGACGCGCTCACCGCCCTCTTCTCCGACGACCTGGACCTCGCCGGGCTGCTCAGCCTCTTCGCCGCAGCCGAGGAGTGCGGCGTGAGCTTCGCGCCCGAAGGCGCCTCGCCAAACAGCATCGCGCCCAACGGCATGTCCGACGGCATGACGCTGGACAGCATGGCGCCGGAAGGCGCCGCGCCCGACTCCCCCTGAGAACTCCCTCCGGGGGACGCGCCCGGCGGCGGCGTCCTCTCTCTCCTCCCGTCGGGGGGAATCGCCTGAACCCGCCCCAGCCAAGCGCCCCTAACCCCCAGGGGGCGGCGCCCCGGCTGTGGCCGCCAGGGGGTCTGGGGGAGCGGACGCTCTCCCAGCTGCTACGCAACACCCCCGCCGCGCCTGCTTAGAGGCGCCCCCACGCAACAGCTTGCCTGCCCAGAGCACGCGCGCTTGTCGGCAACTCCCGGGAGAGAGTTCTCTCCCCCGGACCCCCTCATTATTCGCTCCTCCCCCCGCTCGCGCTTGCCCCCTCGTTATTGCTCGCGGCGCGCCCCGCCTGCCAGAGCGCGCCGCCCGCCGGATGGCTGCCAGGGGGTCTGGGGGAGCGGACGCTCTCCCAGCTGCTACGCAACACCGGCACCGCGCCTGCTCAGAGCACGCCGCCTTGTCGACAACTCCCGGGAGAGAGTTCTCTCCCCCGGACCCCCTCATTATTTGCTCCTCTCCCCACTCGCGCTTGCTCCCCTCGTTATTCTTCCTCCCCGCTCGCGCTTGCCCCCCCCTCGTTGTATTGCTGCGCGCGCTCCCTGGGCAGCGTGACAATTGGCGGTTGCGCGGGGCGCTTGGACGCTGGATGCTGCGGGTATGTCGCTCGAACATGCTCGCGAAATGCGATCGAATCCGACGGAGGCGGAGGCTGCGCTGTGGCAGCGTCTGCGGCGGAACAGGCTCGACGGCATCCACTTCAGGCGGCAGGCGTTGCGCGGGCGGTACATCGTCGACTTCCTTGCTCCGAAGGCCCGGCTGGTTGTCGAGATCGACGGCGGGCAGCACGGGGGCGCGTACGACGCCCAGCGGGACCGCGCTCTGCAGCGGATGGGGTATACGGTGCTGCGGTTCTGGAACAACGAGGCGCTCACGAACGTAGAAGGAGTGCTGGAGGTCATTCGCCGCGCAGCGCACCCCGAGGGCGAGGGGCAATAACGAGGGGGGCGGAGGACATTAACGAGGGGGCGAAATAACGAGGGGGTCTGGGGGATCGGACGCTCTCCCAGCTGCTACGCAACACCGCCGCCCCCGGCTGCTCAGAGGCGCCCCCACGCAACCGCTTGCCTGCCCCAGAGCACGCGCGCTTGTCGACAACTCCCGGGAGAGAGTTCTCTCCCCCGGACCCCCTCATTATTTTCTCCTCTCCGCGCTCGCGCTTGCTTAGGGGGCAGCAGCGCGATGGGCGTGCGGCGTGAGGGGGGTTCCCAAAGCAGGCGGAATGGTGCAACCTTAGGGCGAGCCCCGTTGAGAGGCAGCGCCCACCCTCACGGCGCTCACCCTCGCGGCGCTCATCGACCGTTCGCATTGTCGGCGCCGCACTAATGGCTTAGCCTGCCGCCGGAGGAGCTTCAGCATATGCCCGACACCATTATCACCGCCGCGATGCAGGCAGCCGTCGGCGCGAAAGGCGAGGAGCGGCAGGCTGTCGTCGAACGCGGCGCCATCGAACGGTTCGCCGCCGCCATCGGCGACGATAACCCGCTCTTCCCCGACATCGCCCCGCCCACGTTCCTCCGCTCGATCGGCCGCGCCATCCCCGCCCTGCCCGACGGCGACGCCGTGCCGCGCGCGCTCGACGGCGGCAGCGAGTGGACCTACGGCCCGCCCGTCCGCGCCGGCGACTCCATCGCATACTCCACCCAGCTCGAGGCGCTCGTGGAGCGCCAGGGACGCATGGGCCCGATGCTCATCGCCACCTATTTCACCCAGTACGTGAACCAGCGCGGCGAGGTAGTAGCCACCCAGCGCAACACCACTATCAGGATGCCGGAAGCATGACCTCCCGCCCTACCCTGCAAAGCGTCGCCCCCGGAGACGAACTGCCCGCGCTCGTAAAGCGCCCCACCACGCGCCAGCTCGTGATGTACGCGGGCGCCTCCGGCGACTTCTACGAAATCCACTACGACCAGGAGTTCGCGCGGGCGCAGGGACTCCCCGGCGTCATCCTCCACGGCGCCCTCAAGAGCGCCTTCCTCGGCCAGCTCGTAACCGACTGGGCCGGCGCCGACGGCGCGCTCCGGTCGCTCTCCGTCCGCTACCGCGAAATGGACGCTCCCGGCGACGCGCTCGCCTGCAAGGGCGTCGTCGCCGGGAAGGACGAGGAGGCCGGCACGGTGCGCTGCGAGATCTGGATCGAGAACGACGCCGGCGTCAAGACCACCACCGGCGAGGCCGTCGTCGCCCTTCCCGCATCCTGACGCCCCCGCGCCGGGAGATTCTCTCCAGGCCTTCCGCGCTACCGCGCCCCCTTCGCGCTCCATTTCCTCTATGATGGCGCCATACCCGATGCGCGGAGGTGAGGAGATGCGCCTCGTCCTCGAACATGCCGCTCTCTTGCTGGTCGATGTCCAGCGCGACGCCCTTCATCCCGACGGCGCTATGGCCCGCGCGGGCGAGGCGCCAAGTCCCGCCGAGACCTCCCGCCTCGTCGACGCGTGGACGAGCCTCGCCCGCCTTATGCGCGAAGCCGGCCGCCCTGTGGTCTGGGTGAAAACCTGCCTGCGCCCCGACTTCGCCGACAGCACGCACGCCCCGCTTTGGCTGGAGCGCCGGCGCGCCCAAACCGGCCCGTTCTTCATCGAGGGATCGTGGGGCGCCGAGCTTATAGACGGCCTCCCCGCCGAACCGGACGGCTACGTCGTCGTCAAGAAGGGCCACAGCGCCTACGACAACACCCACCTCGACCGGCTCCTCACGAACCTCGGCGCCGCCCAGTGCATCGTCGCCGGCGGCGGAGTCGCCGACTCGATCGCCGAGACCGCGCGCACCGGCGGACGGCTCGGGTACGAGCAGTTCGTCGTGCAGGATGCGCTCTACCCTCCCGACGCCGCCAAACTGCACGCCCCCCGCAAGCAGGCCGAAGTCGTCTCGCTCTCCGACGTGTTCGACGCCGCGTCCGCCGCGCCCGAACCCGCGCGGCCCAGCCCGGACTACGCGATGGTGCTCGTGGATATGCAGAACGACTTTATGAACGCAGAGCGTCCGCACGTCCTCTACGGACTCAGCGACCCTATGCCCGAAGAGAAGCGGCTGAACGTCGTCGAAAACACGCAGAGGCTGAGCGCCGCGATGCGCGAACGCGGCTGGCCTGTCGTCTACGTGCGCGTCGTCCGCCGGCAGGACAACTCCGACGACGTGCACAGCAGGACTCACCGCCGCGCCCGAACCCTGCCGCCCGGCGTAACGCACTGCGCCTACGGCACATGGGGCGCCGAGATGGTCGACGAGCTGCTTCCGGAGAGCAGCGACTATGTAGTGGAGAAGAAAGGTGGCAGCGGCTTCGGCTACACGCCCCTCCACCGCATCCTCCGCAACCTGAACGCCCGGCGCCTCCTGATGACGGGCGGCGCCGTCACCGGCTGCGTTTGGGCCACCGCGCTCGACGGCGTCGCGCTCGGCTACGACATCACCGTCGTCGCCGACGCAACCTATCCGCCGGACTCGCCCGACCTCGGAGCGCTCGCCGAGTGGTGCGCCGTCCGCCCTGCCGGCGACGTGCTCGCAGACCTGGGAGTCCTCTCGTCCGACGCGGAAGCGCGCCAAGAAGCGCGAGGAGCCTAGGGAAAGAGGGACGGGACGCGCCGGGAGTCTAGGAAGAGGGCCGGGGCGGAAGCGCCTCCCACTCCTCGCGGGTGATCTCCATGCGAATGAAGTCGCGGCCCGCGCGGCGCAGGGGCCCCACCTCGCGGAACCCGCAGCCGGCGAACGCACGGCGCGCCCGCGCGTTCCACTCCAGCGTGTGCAGGTAGAGCATCCGCATCGACTCCATCCTGAAGCACTCCCCAATGAGCAGCTGCAGGGCCTCCCGCCCGTACCCGCCGTCCCAGTAATCGCGGTCGCCGAGCAGGATTCCCACCTCGCACCGCCCTTGCACAGTGTCTATGTCGTACACCATGCAGTTGCCGATGTGCCGCCCGTCGAGGGTGTCGATGCCGTACCGGCGCACCCACGGCGTCGGATGGGCCAGCTCGCTCCGGTAGTCCCGCAGGTAATCGTGCAGCGGCTGCCGCAAGGGAGGCGCCGCGTCGAGTTCCGCCAGCTCAGGGTCGGCCCGCCAGCGGTGATCGTCCTCGCCGTCCTCTATCTGCTTGGCGCGGATAACGACCTTCACTCCCCGGGCGACAGGGTCAGCCACCGCCGCCCTCCCGCTGTTCGAGCGCGTCGATAGCGCGCAGCAGCACCTCGCGCTCCGTCTTGTGGGTCAGCAGCTGCAGAGCGCGCTCCGCCGTCGCCCACTCCACGACGTCGAACTCCGGGTCGTGGCCGTCGAACGAGCCGCCGCGCTCGGCCATCAGGAAGAAGTAGACGCGCTTGTGGATGCGCTGCTCGCGCCGCTCGAACCAGTACTCGATATGCCCGAGCGGAGCCTCGATGGCGACCTGCAGCCCCGTCTCCTCGCGCACCTCGCGCAGCGCCGTCTGCTCGATAGTCTCGCCGTCGTCGGGCGTCCCTTTGGGAAGCGCCCACAAGCCCGCCCCCACGCGTCCGCAGATAGCCACCTTCAGGCCGTCGGCGCCGTCGTTGTACACGACGCCTCCCGCCGAGACAGCTTCAGCGACGATCCTCTTGCGCGCCACCGGCTACTCGTCCTCCTCGGACAGCGCGAGCATCGTGAAGTCCATAACGTCGCTGTCCATCACGGCGAGCGCCTCCTCCGCAGCCTCGCTCACTGCGCTCTCCCCGGTCTCGACGTACCGCAGCAGCAGCTTCCTGGCCGCGGCGCCCCCGACTCCCCCGATCGCATAGACTGCGGCGACGGCCACCTGCAGGTCGCCGTCGCTCACTAGCTCATGCAGATGCGGCAGCGACTCCGGGTCGGCGATGCTGCGCGCGGCGTTGGCGGCCTCGAAACGCATGGCCGGATCGTCGCTGCGCATCTCGTCGACCACCAGCGGCAGCCATGCGGAGTCGCAGGTGCGTCCCATAGCGTACAGCGCGCTCTGCCGGAACTCGGCGTCGTCGCGCTCGTAGGCCCAGCGCACCCAGTCTCCCACGCCCGCGCCGGCCAACGGAGCGATAGCCTCGAGCGCGCGGCGGCGCACGAGCGTCTCCTCGTCCTCATCCCTCAGCGCGCGGAGCAGCGCGTCCCGCAGCCGGCTTCCGTCGCGCTCTATCAGCTTGCCAGCCTCCGCAAGGTCGACGAAATGGCCGAGGGTCGTGGCGGCGGCGGCGCGCGCCTCCGGCGACTCGTCCGCGTCGAGCATCCCCAGGAGCGGAGTGATCACCAGACGATCGTCGGTCTCCCACAAGCCTCCGGCGGCGGCGGCCCGCACCTGCGCCTCGTCGTCCTGCAGCGCCGCGCAGAGCACCGGCACGAAATCGAACTCGATGTTCTCTTCCGCCAGCCCGGCGACGCCCTCGACGATCTGGAGCCGGCGCTCCGCAGGAATGTCGGGCCAGGCGTCCCGCAGCTCCGCCTGAGCGTCTGCAAGAAGCCCGCTCAGCTTGCCGAGCAGCGACGGCTTCAGCTCTTTCTCCGGGCTGATCAGGTCGTCGATGACTGCGCCGAGGCTCATGGACTACCCCTTCGCCGAGACGGAAACGCCTCCGACCGCGATGGCCGGCGCGTACAGCCCGCCTCGAATCCAACGCCCCTCGCTGCCGATGGCGATGACATCGTTCAACGCCTTGTAGGCGTTGCCGGAGATCATCGTGTTCTTCACCCGGCCCGCCACTCTGCCGCGCTCCACCTTGTAACCGAGCAGCACATTCGCGTTGAAGTCCCCGCCCAGCACGTTGCTCTGCCCCGCCCCAAGCAGCGCCTCGACGATCAGCGCCTCCTCCATACCGGCGATCATATCGTCGAACGCCGTGTCGCCTTCGCCCATCAGCAGCACCGACGCCGACGGCCCCGGCAACGACCCCAGCCCGCGCTCTCCCGAGCCCGTGCTCTCTGCGCCCGCCTGCCCCGCCGTCTGCAGGTCGTACAGGAACGTGCGGGCGACTCCCGCCTCGACAAGCGGCAGGCGCCGGCTCGCTACGCCCTCGTCGTCTGCCGGACGGCTCGACGGCGAGCGCTGAGTGGTCGCGTCGTCCGTCAGGCTGAACCGCTCGTCGACGATGCGCTCGCCGAGCCGTCCGATGAGCGGCGACGTCCCCTGCAGCGCCGCCTTGCCGCTAAGCCCCGCGAGCAGCGGCGCCAGCAGCACGCGCGACACCGCTTGCGGCATCAGTATCACGGGCATCGTCTTCGTGTCGGCCTGAACCGTCTCGCGCGCCCATTCCAGCTGCCGCAGCACCGACGCGACGATCTCCGACGCGTCGGTCACGGCGGCGATCGACGAAACGCTTTCGGACGTGAACAGCATATCCTCGCCCCGGATGACCGTGGCCTCGAACCCCGCGCCCGCCCGCGAACGGACGTAGCTCACGCCGCCGCCCTCGCTGTTCAGCAACGCAATGCGCGAAGTCGATTTGGAGACGCCGCCCTCGACCTGCGCCTCCGTCGAGGCGGCCCGCAACTCGGCGATAACGCGCTCGCCCAGCGCGACCATCTCCTCGAGGCTCATCCCCTCCACCGAATCGTCGTAGACCGCAACCTCCGGGCAGGACTGCGGGCCGGGAAAGTCGAACCGCGCCTCGGCGCCGAACGGCGCAGTCTCGAGCGCCGCGTCCACCAACGCCTGCGGCGCCTCCAGGTTCGAGGTCGAACTGAACCCGATGCGCCCGTCCTTGATGAGGCGGAGCGCAACTCCTGCCGCGTCGTTCGCGTCCACGCCCTTGACGGCGTTCGCCTCGAAATGCACCGGCGTCGAGGAGGACTCCACGTAGAAGACCTCGGCCTGATCGGCGACGGCGGAGGCTAGTTCGAGAATGCGCCCGGCGACGGCGGGGATGTCGGCGTGGGAAGCGATGACTACGCCCCTCCTATCAGGCACTGCCGAATGCGGATGTGCGGGCTGCCGTTCGAGACCGGCAGGGGGCTCTGCCCCGCCTTGCCGCAGCCGCCCCCCTCGTTCATCCCCAAATCGCCGGCGATGGCGTCGATGTTGTGCAGCGTCGAGAACACGTTGCCCGACAGCATCACCGGGCGGCACAGTTCGGCGATTCGTCCGTTGCGTATGCGGTAGGCCTCGCCGGCGGAGAAGGTGAACATCTCCATCGACGTCATGCCGCCGTACCAGTTCTTCACGTACAGGCCGTCCTCTACGTCGGCGAACAGATCCTCGACGCTCGCCTCGCCCGGCACGATGAACGTATTGGTCATCCGCACGATAGGCGCGAACCGGTAGTTGAGCGCCCGCGCGTTGCCGGTGGGCCGCTCGCCGAGTTTCGCCGCCGTCTCCCGCGAGTGAAGCCGCCCCACCAGCACGCCCTCGCGAATGAGGTCGGTCTCCTGCCCCTGCACCCCCTCGTCGTCGTACACGTACGAGCCGCGCAGGGTCGCGCTGGGCACGGTCGCGCCGTCCTTCACGTTCAGGTGCGCGCCGCCGAACCGCTTGCCGGGCTTCATCAGCTCCTGCAGCCGCGGCTCAGCGTAGATATGGTCAGCCTCTGAAAGGTGCCCGAACGCCTCGTGGATGAACACGCCCGCGAGAATCGGGTCGAGCACCACGGTGTACTCCCCGCCCTTCACCTCCGGAGCGTCGAGCAGGGCGACGGCCTTCTCGGCGACCTCTCGCGCGTCTTCCTGCAGACCCATCACGAACGCGAAATCGCCCAGGCTGCCCAGACTAATGCCGTACTGCTGCACGTCGGCCCCGTTGCGCGCCTGCGCATTGAGCCGCAGGTTCACGTCGATCCGCTCCTGGTCGACGTACGACCCCTCGGAGTTCGCATACACCATCCGGCGCCGCGCGTCGGCGTAGCCCACGCTCGCCGACTGCACTCCCGGCGTATCCATAATGATGCCGACGTACTCATCGAGCACGCCCTTCTTGTCGGCGAGCGTCAGCGCCGTCGGGTCTTGCCCTACGACCGGCGGAACGTAGTCGACGACCGAGGGGACTTCGGCAAGCTCGATGCGCTCGCCGCCGATCACGCGCGCCTGCTCCACCGCCTGCCGCGCCTTGGCCTCGATCTCGTTCAGGTCGTTGAACGAGGCGAAGCCCCAGCCGCCGCCCGCGAGGGCGCGAACGTTGCCGCCGAGCCCGCTGCTGCGCCCGATCTCTTCGAGTTCGCGCCCGCGGTGCCGGATGTGCGACGACGCGCCCTCCTCGATGTGCACCTCGACGTACTGCCCGCCCGCCGCCTTCAACGCAGCCTCGACGCGTTCGCGGATGCGCTCGTCCATGCCTGCCCCCGGGGGAGATGTCCCTGTCGGCAGTCTAACCAAGAGCGCCGGGCACGGGCAACGGAACGCATCCCCGCGCCTGCGCGAGTATGCTATGCTATGATTGGAGCGGCATAGCGCCGTAGAGAAGGAGCAGCGCCCACGATGACCGAGCGACTCGCACGATTCTGCACACGACGGCCCTGGCTCACAGTCGCCGTATGGATAGTGGCGTTGGTTGTGTTCATCGGCGTCGCCGGGCAGTTCCTCGCATCCGGGTCGACAACCGAGTTCCGGCTCGGCAGTTCGCAGCCCTCCACCCAGGCGGCGGAGCGGCTTACTCAGTTCGGCTCCGACACCCCCGTCGAAGTCGTCGTCGTGAAGTCCGCCAGCGGCGCGACCGTGGACGACCCGGCGTTCGCCGCCAAAGTCGAGGCGCTCGCCGCGGAGATCGAGGCGCTCGGCCCCGAAATAATCGCTCGGGCAGACACCTATTACCGGATCGCCGCTATCGCCCAGCAGACGGGCGACGCAGCGCTCGTCGGCCAGGCCGCCCTCATGCTGTCCGCCGACCGCACCTCCACCCTGCTGTTCATCAGATTCGCCGGCGACAAGGAGAGCGCGCTCGATCACATCGAGGACATGCTCCACATCGTGGAGGAGGCGCGGGGCGATCCCGCGTTCGATGTGCGCCAGATCGGCGTCACCAGCATCAACTACGAGAACAACGAAATCGCCGTCCACGACCTGGAGCAGGGAGAGCGCGTCGGCATCCCCGTGGCGCTGCTGGTGCTGCTGCTGCTGTTCGGCTCCGTCGTCGCGGCGCTCATCCCCATCATCGTCGCCGTCATCTGCATCCTCATCACGCTCGGCGTCGTGGCCGTCATCGGGCAGTTCCACCAGGTGGTCGTCTTCGCGCAACTCGGCGCCACGATGATCGGCCTGGCTGTCGGCATCGACTACGCCCTCCTCATCATCTCCCGCTACCGCGAGGAGATAAATAGCGGCAAGGAAAAGATCGAGGCCATCGCGCGCGCCGGCGGCACGGCGGGCCGCACGGTGCTGTTCAGCGGCGTCACTGTCGTCATCGCCCTCAGCGGGATGTTCGTCATTCCGTTCAACTTCTACCAAACGCAGGCGCTGGCGATGATCATCGTCGTCACGCTCACCATTGTGGCGATGCTCACCCTCCTCCCGGCCGTGCTGGCGATACTTGGGGGAAAGGTGAACGCGCTCCGCATCCCCATCGTTGGGCGCTCCATCGAGCGGGTCAGCGCCGACCAGGAGGAGGGCGGGTTCTGGAACACCGCCACCCGCATCGTCATGCGCTTCCCCGTCATCAGCCTCCTTCTCGTCGGCGTTCCGATGGTCGCGCTCGCCGTGTTGTACGTTACGACGAACGAGACCGGCCTCGCCGGAACCGACCAGGCGCCTGAGGGGTCCAACCAGCGCTTGGCCTTCGAGTTGATCGAGCAGGAGTTCCCCGCCGGCCTCGGCCTCATCGCGCCCATCGACGTCGTGCTCGAGGGCGACGTCAACAGCCCGGAGGGCCAGGCCGCCATCCAGCGCATTGTTGCGGCCATCCAGGCCGACTCGCGCTTCCCCGCTCCGCCGCTCCTCAATCCGAGCCCCAACGGCGCCTCCATGCTGCTCTCCGTCTCCATCCCGGGGTCGGTCACGTCGAGGGAGAACATCGACACGCTCATCGACCTGCGCGACCGGGTCATTCCCGAGGCCGTGGACGGCGCGAACGTGCAGGCGTACATCGGCGGCAACATGGCGGAGGGCGCCGACGTGATCCACGTCGTGAACACCTACCAGCCGTACGTGTTCGCCTTCGTGCTCGCGTTCAGTTTCGTCGTGCTGATGGTCGTCTTCCGGTCGATCGTCATCCCCATCAAAGCCGTGTTTATGAACCTCCTCTCCGTAGGAGCTACCTACGGAATCCTGGTGCTGGTGTTCCAGCAGGGCTGGCTGATCGACATCCTTGGCTTCCAGCGCGCGGACACCATCGAGGCCTGGCTACCGCTCTTCCTCTTCTCCATCCTGTTCGGGCTGTCGATGGACTACCACGTGTTTATGCTTAGCCGCATCAAGGAGCGGTACGACCACACCGGCGACAACCGCGAGGCGGTCGCCTACGGCCTGCGCTCCACCGCCAGCCTCATCACCGGCGCCGCGCTCATCATGGTCGCCGTGTTCGGCGCATTCGCCTCCGGCCAGAGCCTCAACAACCAGATGCTCGGCTTCGGCCTCGCCGTCGCCATCCTGCTCGACGCCACCCTCGTGCGGTCGGTGCTCGTCCCCGCGTCGATGGAACTCCTCGGCAAAGGCAACTGGTACCTCCCGCCGTTCCTCAATTGGCTGCCCCGGATCGATGTCGAAGGCGAAAGCCACTAGGCAGGGAAGAGGAGCCGTTCATGGCGCAAACCAAACCGCGCGTCAAGAAGGGGTACACGCTCCCGCCCGGGCTCGTAGACCTCAAGAACCCGATCGCGCACATCCGCCGCGTCGCCTCGCCGTTCGACGTGTTCACGATGGCGCAAGAGCACGGCGACTTCGTCATCTGCCTCACGAAACCAGCGCTCACCTACGCCGTCTACCACCCCGACATCATCCAGGACATCCTGGAGAACCAGCGCCACGCCGTCGTGCGCGCCGCCAATAAGACCGGCCACACAATCATCCAAACGCTCGGTTACTCCCTCCTCACCCTCGACGGCGAGCCGGAACAGCAGATGCGACGCGTGGTCGAGCCCGCGTTCCACCAAGACGTCATCGCAGGGCTCGCAACGGCAATGACCGGCGTCGCCGACAGCATCCAGTCGCAGTGGACGGACGGCGCTACGGTCGATATGAAAGCGGCGATGGAGGATATGGTGCTCCGCATCGTCGCTCGGAGCCTCCTCGGCAACGACATCGAAGACGACACCCTCTTCCACCAAACCATCTACACCGTCAGCAGGCACGTCACCACGCGCTCGCTAATGCCGCCAGGCCTCTCGTCGCTGATGTACAAACTGCCGCTGCCCTGGTCGCGCAAGGTCAAACGCGAGGTCGCGCGGTTCGACCGCATTACCTACGACCTCATCCGCCGCCGCCGCGAAGCAGGCGCGCGGACGGAAGCCCCTGCCCTCGTCGATATGCTTATGCAGGCGGCGGACCCCGACACCGGCGAGCAACTGGACGACACGGCCATCCGAAGCGAAATCGGCGTGTCGCTCCTCACCGGCCACCACATCCTCGCAACCTCGCTGATGTGGCTATGGAACTCGTTCGCCGCCTACCCCGAAGCAGCCGCCGCAGTCTACGACGAGGTCGACAACGTCGTCGGCGACCGCCTCCCCACCCTCGACGACGTGCCGAACCTGACAGCCACGAACCGCTTCATCCTCGAATCGCTACGCCTCTCCCCCTCGTTCTATATGACCTTCCGTATGACGAACCAGGAGACCACGATCGGCGGCTACGCCGTGCCCCCCAACTCGTTCGTCGTCATCCCCATGATGTGGGTCCAGCGCGACCCACGCTGGTGGGACGAGCCGGAAGAGTTTCGCCCCGAGCGATGGCAGCCCGGCTTCCGCGAATCGCTCCATCCCTACGCCTACATCCCCTTTCACACTCCTGCCCCCTCCGGCTGCCTCGCCGAACACTACGCGATGACGGCGATGACGCTGTCCGTCGCGGCCATAGCCCGGCGCTGGCGCGTACGCCTGCAAGGCGCGCCGCCTAAAATGTGGTACTCGTTCAACCGCTCCATCAAAGGCTCGTTCCCCTTGACCCTCGAAAGGCGTTAGCGCGTAGTCTCTCCAAAGAAGGTCGCACTCATGACAACCACAGCGAAAACAACCCATTCCGGCACGGTTATGCCGACCGACTACATCGCCGGCTATGACGACGCATACGCTCGCGACCCGGAGCTGACCGACAGGTACGTCGAGCACGCATGGATCGGCGACCCCCTCGCCGACGCGATGACCGACGCCCTCGCGGAACTCCCCCACGAAGAGGCCAACCGCATAACCACCGCCGCAATGAACGAGGAGTACGACCAGATCAAGGACGCCCCGAAAGAGGTGTTCGAGTTCTTCGAGTCGTACAAGGACACTCCCGCCTGGCTCGACAAGAGCAAGTTCACCCCCGGCTACCGCCTCTTCCACCGCAACAGCACCACCGTGCTCGCCTCAATGCTCGGCGGCGTGCTCATCGAGGGGTTCTCGACCAACATCGCCCAGTCGTTCTTCATCACCGGCCGCCTGCGCGAAATGGGCATCCGCCGCCTCAAGCAGAATAACCGCCAGCTCATCGAAATCTTCCTCCCCGGCGGGCTCGACCGCCAGGGCGACGGCTGGAAACTCAGCGTCCGCCTCCGGCTCGTCCACTCCCGCGCCCGGCGACTCCTCGCCAAATCCGACGAGTGGGACTACGACTCGTGGGGAGTGCCCCTCTGCTCCGCCCATATGGGCTTCGCCGTAACAGCCTTCTCCGCCCGCTGCGTCGACCACGCCAAAACCCTCGGCGCATCCTTCACCAAAGAAGAAGAGACCGGGTTCATCGACACCTGGCGCTACGCCGCATGGCTTATGGGCATACCCGACTCCATCCTTTACACGGACAAGGAGAACGCCCTCCACCTGTGGCGCCTCGGCGCCATCATCGAGCCCCCGCCCGACATCGCATGCATCGCTATGGCGAACTCGCTCATCAGCTGCGCCCCCATCGTGCTGGGAATCGAAGACTCCACCGGCCGCAAAGACCTCGCATCCTATATGTTCAGCATGTCCCGCGCCCTCATCGGCAACGAGCTGGCCGACCAACTCCGGTTCGACCAGTCGCGCAGGCTCGGCAAGATATCGTTCTTCCGCGCCCAGATCCGCTACAACCGCATTATGGGCAAGCTGTTCCCCAACCGCCTGATCAAGAACAATGCGATGGCCGGCCTGTTCGACGTCGCTCACTACCAGGACGACCTCGCCTACCACCTCCCCGACACCGTCCACGCCGAACACTCATCCAACTGGTAGCCTGATCACTCCTGAAGGAGCCTCCGTCGCCCAGCGCCTTCCCTCATCGGGATAGCACGACAGGGCGGCGGAAACGCAGGCGCCCCGCCTCACGCCATCGCCAGAACCCCCGCCGCCTCGAGCAGCCACCACGCCAGCGACGTGAGGCCCGCGCTCCCGCCGACTACGGCAACGTCCCGGCGGCTCGGACGCCAGCGCCCATCGTCCCCGCCGAACGGGCGCAGCGGCGGGTCGAGCAGCGCCCGCTCGATGTTCCGCAAACGCGCGTCGATCGCCTCCAGCTTCGCCGTCCACACCTTGTCCGTCAGATCATGCGCCGTGGCGTGCGCCTCCCGCCCCGCCTCGAGCGACGCCAGCCTCTCGCGCTGCGTCAACGCCGCCGTCATGCCGCCCCCAAACGGTACGGCTCCAGCAGCATCCGCACGTCCGTGTCCAGGCCCGGCCCCACGTAGAACGGCTCGAACGCCGGTGCCCGAGTCCATATCCGCGCCGCATTGATCAGCGCCGCCCGCTCAACCGGCGCCGGCCACCGCACAATCGAGACAGCCGCATTGTCCGCATGCGCCAACGGCCTCGTCCCGTTCAATCCCCGCGTCACGGTCAGCGTCTGCGACGACGCCCCGGCGACTAGCATTCGCTCCGCCCCGACGGCGATAGTCTGCCCCGCCGCAAAGTCCGCCGCCCGGTCGACGCTCAGAGCCTCCGCTGTGCTGCCCACTGCCCCGTCGAGCAGCGAGCCCGAGGGCTCCAGGCGCTCCCGGTACCCCCACAGCCCGGCGATGCGCACTCGGGCCTGACCCCGCGAGAACTGCGTCCGCGGCCCCGGCGCTCGAGCGCGCACTGCGTTGTAGGGCGTCCCCCAGTGCGCGGTGGGCGCGGCGTTCAGCGGCAGCAGCTGATACGCCGACTCCTCCCAGACCGTCTCGTACTCGCCGTCGTCGTTCTCGTCGGTCGCCAGCGACGTAACCGCTATGAGGTCGGGCACGGTCAGCAGGCCGTCGCCGCTGCCGTCGAAGTAGCGCTCCGCCGTAATCGCGTAGAAGTGCCGGTTGCAGTAGTTGTCCACCGCCTCCGACGCCGCCAGGAGCAGCTGAAACAGCGCCGTATCCGCCGAAAGGCCGCTTGCCGGATCGTCAAGCAGCGACGGGTCTTTCAGTTTGCTGAGGTCGCCGTACAGCGACCGGTGCGCCTCGATTGCCATGCCCTAACGCTCCTCGGTGTACTCGACTATCAGCTTGTGCGACGTCGCCGGCGCATACGTCCACCGTATGCTTAGCGGCTCGTTCCGGGCGCCCGCCGGCCCCGCGCCCCGCCCCCAGGTGCGCGTCGACCCTTGCCCCACGTCCGACACTCGCACGATAGCCACCGCCTTCCTCTCATTCGCTCCGATGCTGGCGCCCTCGCCAAAGTAGAGCTCGCAAAAGTGCAGGCCGTCGCTCGTAGTCTGGACGATCGTGAGGTTGATGAGCCGCAGCCGCTTCCCTCGCGAGGGCCGAAGCAGCGTCTGCCGGTCGGTCGACCGCCCCGGGTCGCTGAAGAAGAGCGACATCGTGTCCGAAAGGTCTTCCAGGTAGCCCGGGGTGTACCGGCGCAGCCCATCCTGCCGGGCGGAACGCGGACGCACCGCAGGCGTGTATTCGCTTCTCGGTCTCGGTTGTGTCGTCATCGCAAATGAAAAGCCCTCCGGCCTTCTCGACCGGAGGGCTCTCCCTCCCTTGATTCTGTGCTGTGCAGCAGCGCGCGTGCGCGTGCGATCGTTGCCCCGCCGCTCTCTACGCCAGCAGGAACTCCAGCGCCATCTTGTTGAACTGCTCCGCCGCCTGCTGCGGCAGCATATGACCAACTCCCTCGAACGGCGCAAGCCGCGCGCCGGGGATCGCCGCAGCCGTCTGCTCCCCCATCTCGAACGCGTTCGTCTGGTCGTCCGTGCCCCAGCACACCAGCGTCGGCGCCTTGATGCGCGGCATCCGCCGCAGCGTGTTGTAGCGCGTGCGCGTGTCCGGATTCGTCATGTGCCGCATCACGCCCGCGAACGCCTCCGCGTGCCCCGGCAGCGAGTTCTTCCGAATGTACGGCGCCGCCACCTTCTCGAGGTTCACCGTGCCTTCCGGGAACCGGTTCGCGAACTGCTCCCGGATCTGCTCTTCCGTCGGGACCTTGAACTCCACCATATTCTGCAGAGGACGCGTCGCCGTTCCCCCGCCTGCAACGTTCACCACCTTGTTTACGCGCTCCGGGCTCTCGTACGAAAGCAGCGTCACGATCCAGCCGCCCATCGAGTGGCCAATGAAGTTCGCCCGCTCTATGCCGAGAACATCCATCAACTCCCGAACATGGTCCACCAGGTACGCAAACGAGAACTCTTGCTGAAACACGTCGCCTACGCCCCAGTTCAGACAGTCGATCGCGAACACGTGAAAGTGCTCCGACAATGGCCCGATGTTGCGCACCCACGACTCGCAGCCGCTCGTCCATCCCGCCCCGTGGATCAGGATCACCGGGAATCCCGCGCCGGCTTCCCAATAGCGCGTCTTCCCGTGCGTCATCTCAGCGTACTTCTCCGTCCACACTCTCTCGGCAGTCGTCATACGCGCTCCCCTTGCAGCATTTTGTTGCGGTCGCCGGACGCATAACGCCGCGCCCCGGCGACCGTCTGCTAGCTTACACCAACCCGCGCGCACGCCTCCTCCCCCGGAGGGCGCGGAGGAGCGCTTGCTCCCCCGCGCCGCTTCCCCGCAACGGAGAAGACCCCGCCGCCCGGCGCGGCGACCGCCCTACGACCGCGCGATGTTGTACTGCAGCGCCGTATGCGTCGCCGTCGACCGGCTCCCCGTGCGCTCCGCAAACGCCGCGCGCATGCTCACCACCATCACGTTCTGACGCTTCTGGATATCCCGCTCCGTCTCGATCAGCAGCTCCCGCCTGAACCCCTTCCGCCACTGCGTGCGGTTCACCAGAAGCAACCGCCCCTTGTTCGACACGTTCCCCGCCGCCGTCACCTTGCCGTCCGTGTCCGCCTCCTGCAGCTGCTCCGACACGATAACCGGCGTCCCTTCCACAGCTCCAAGCTGACCGGTCAGCAGCGTCGCGTGCGGCCCCAGCTTGTCCACCGTCTGGAAACCCTCGATTCCCACCGCCGCAATGTACGTGTTCACGTCCGTCACGAATGCAAGCTCCGACGGACGAAGCCCGTACTTCCCTATCTTCCGGCGCAGCTCATTGAACATATCGACCGACGCCGCGGCGTTATGGTTGTTCCGCATACTCGTGTTGTCCACAAGCGGCAGATGCAGGAGCCCGTCGAACCCGATGAGGAAGTGCGCCGAGCCCGCCGTCGTTTTCGCCAGCGTCCCACCGTCGTAGTTGACGTTCCCCGTCGTCGACTGGTCGGCGTTGAGGATGACGTCGTCGAGCACCTGAGCCGCGTTCCGCAGCAGCGTCGACCTCACCTCGGCCATCATCGCCGCCACGGAGTCCTCATCCAACTCATACGCCCACGGCACCATCCCCACCAGCTCGTGAGCCGTAAGCGTCTGCTTCGCCGTCTTCAGGTCCGTCGCAGTCGCCGCGGTGTTCGCCGCGCCCGGGTACCAGTTCACATCTCCCAGCTCCAGCGGAATGTCGAACGGGTTCGAGGGCATCGTCACCGTGTCGAACAGCGACGCCACCGCAGCCTCCGCGTTCACGTCCGCCCACAACTGACGCGCCGCCTCCTGCGGCACCAGCTCGTCCCCCGCCCCTGCCGTCGTCGAGTCCATCGCCTTCGCGACGCTCTCCTCCCACGCCCGCAGCGACCGGGGATCGTAGTCCTGCGGACGGGCCTGCTGAGCCGCCAGCAGGCTCCGGGCGATCGCCACGTCCACCAGGTCGAAACCGTCGAACTTCCCGCCCCGGACGCGCGCCCGATCGTTCGTCGGACGTCCCAGCAGCGCCTCCCGGCGCGACGCGCGGTCGCGGTCGAGCGTGCGGCGGACCTCGCTCGCCAGCCGTTCCTGCTCCTCCCGCACGAGCGACAACTCGCGCGTGATCGGGTCGATCCGCTCCCGCACGAACTCCTGCGTCTGCACTATCTCCCGCTGCACTTCTTCGATCACCGTCATACGTCCTCCCCTACCTGTTGTTCTCTGCACTCGTCGCCGTCCCGGCCTTCTCTTCCGCCCTCCCCTCTGCGCGTCTGGGCCTGTTTCGTCTCGTCCGCCTCGCCCTCCTGTCTGTTCCCCTCACCCCCAACACGCCGCCCGCCGGCGAGCGGACTACGCCACCAACCGCCGAAGCCGGCGAAGCTCCGCAATCAGCCGGCGCGCCGCTTCCGGATCGATCGAGTCCGGCGAGGGATCGAACGTGAATATCGACCGCAGCCGCGGCGCCGACACGACTCCGCCGTCGAGCGCCCGCGCCAGCGCGCCCGGGTTCGCCGGCACCGGCGCCGCGCTCAGCTCCAGCAGCTCCTGGCTCGTGTACTCGATCCCCTCGACCCCGCCGTCGCGCCCCTTCCGGAACGTGAACGCCCGCGGACGAAACCCGACGCTCACCGCCCGCAGAAACCGCTGCCGGTACAGCGTCTCCACCTCTCGCGCGAACTCTGTCGGCGCAAACTCGAGCGTCGCCACCAAGCGGCTCCCGTCGACGCCCACCCACGAACTCCGGCCTATCGGCGTTCGCGTGTAGTCGTGCGCCCACAGAAACACCGGGTTCCGCTTGTACGCCCGCAGATCCCAGCCGTCCGCCCGCACTACGTCCCCCAGACGGTCCACCGTCTCGTCCGACGCCACCACCGTCAGCGGACGCTCCTCGTTCGGCGACGATGCGTGGTTCACCACGAACTTCTGCACCACGGGAGCGTCGGCCATCCCCCGCCGGTACGCATCCAGCGACTCGTACAGCCGCTCACGCTCCCACCGCTCCCGGTCGCTCTCCGACGGCGTCCCGCCGCCTGCCGACATCGTCGTACCCCTCATCTGCGCTCCTCCATCAGTTGATCGGCTGACTACCCAGCCACTTCGACGGCAAACAAAAACCCCGGCCCTCTCGAAAGGGGCCGGGGCTCATCCCCGACGCATCATCGGGCTCCTCGCCCGACGCAACCCAGCATACGTCCTTGAATGTCAGTTACGCAACAGCATTATGTCGCGCTTACTCGTCCGTCCGCGCCGATGTCAAATCACTCCCTTCTCACGGAGAAGGGTCAGGTAGCCCTCGCGGCCCAGCGTGCAGGCAATTGCGTCGCGCAGTTGATCGTCGCTCAACTTCATCTGCTGGCGGATGCTGTGCTGCATCGGCAAGTCCCCGGAGGACTTCCATGAACGACGAGTGCGCGCTACGACTTTGCCGTCGACTTCGAGCCACGCGAACCGGTGATCGCCTGCTCTCGTCTGGTACCCAAACTTATTGACCAGCAGGTCGAACTCACGTGCTGAGAGTGGCATCGGCCCTGCGGAGCTTGCGGTTGAGCGTAGCCTTCACGGCTGCCAGGTCGGCGCCAAGCCGGCCCTGCTCGGCCTCAAGCGTGAAGTAGAGTTGGGCAATTGCCGCCTGCAAGTCAGCGAGCGCCGCCGACACGCTGTCGCCGAACCCGAACTCTTTCAATTCCTCAGCTTCAACAACGACCGAACCAGCTTCCTCCTTCCAGGCGACCTCGAACGGTTCGACTACTCGCAAGCGGCCGTCACGGAGACTTCCCAAGGCGAACTCCCGGGGAAGCGGGGCCGCCTCGTACGGAGGAATAGCGGGTTCTACCATCTGGCCGAGGGGCGGATTTGAGGAACCTTGGGCGTTCTCATCGTCCAACTGCGGCGGGAGGGACTCAATGCGGGCTACCATGTTGCCTCCTCCTTACTTCTTTGGAACGGCGGGGCGCTGAACGGCATCGAAAAAAGTGGAGCCCAAGAACATCTGATTGGCCCATATTTGAAACTCGTACCGGCCTGCCTCAGGGATGGGGACTGGCGAGAAGTCGACGAGGTAATCCGACGAAGCCAATCGATCACCGAAGTTCATCTCTCCTTCAGCGCTGGTAAGAATCTCACCTGTACCTGTTCTGACGTACCTGATACTTACAGCATATCGCCCCTCGGCATCGGTAAGCTTAAGGTACACAGAGACTGGGCGCTTGGTCGGGAATTTATGGACGTTTACTCTGACGAAGATGCCTACCAGGTTCTTCTTCCCTGTGCTGGGATCGACCACGGCAGCATCGCATACCAAGGCGGCTACCAGGAATGGCGTTACCTGGCTGAACGGCTGCTCCTCATCCTCGGACATCTCTCAGTGCCTCCTTACCTTGGGTTTTACCATCGCACCCCTCGCCGGTCAATTTGCCCCCCTGCCGCTACCCCAAGCCACGCTCCCACCGCTCCCGGTCGCTCTCCGACGGCGCCCCGCCGCCTGCCGACATCGTCGTACCCCTCATCTGCGCTCCTCCATCAAGTTGATCGGCTCACTACCCAGCAACTCCGCCGGCAAACAAAAACCCCGGCCCTCTCGAAAGGGGCCGGGGCTCATCCCCGACGCATCATCGGGCTCCTCGCCCGACGCAATCCAGCATACGTTCTTGAATGTCAGCTACGCAACAGCATTATGTCGCAGATAATAATCGCGGCGGCCAGTAAATCCAGACCGTTTACCCCGCAAGCTTGTCCTCGAGATCTTGTATCTGCCGCTCCAACGCCACCTCATGGTTCTTCAACCGGACCATAGCATCTCCGTCGTCGCGATCGTACGCCCGCCAGAACTCTGTATCCACAGCCTCCTGCCTTGTGCGCAGAACGAACAACTCGTTCTCGATGTTGCTCTGCTCCTCCCACCGCTCCCGCAAGTGCGGGAATAGTCTGCGGAGGAAGAACCGGGCAATAGCTGTCGTCTGCGGCCATAGGCCAACGCGAAGGATCGCGAACATAATGCCGAAGGCGATCAGCGTCGCCAGTACTGTCTGAACAGCCTCCATCACTTCTCTCCTCTCGAAATACGCCGAGCTTCCTCTTGGGCCTCGCGCTGCACTCGCTTCCTCCACGCCTCTTGTTTGCTGTCGTGCACAACTGTGACGATTGCGATAACCAGCGCCGTTGCGATAGCAGCCCAGACGGTCCACATGCCTGTCGGTTCGATTCCGAACATCACTTGCCTTCCCTTCTTCTCTTGGCCGGGAAGGATCCCACGGCGCCACGCTTCGTTCACCAGATAATCGTAGAGCTCCTGATCGTCAACCATCCTCGACACGGACGTCAGCCACTTGACAACGATCGGTGCGTCTGCTATAGATGACAGGGTAGTTCAAATCCCAAAACAGCAGGAGGCGCCTGATGGGCATATTCAATCGAGGTAGGCCTAGCCGCCAGTCTCCACCAAAAGCTCCAGGGGAGTATCGGATCCGCGATAAGGATACCGGGAAGATTAAGTACATCGGCGAGACCAACAATCTGAGCCGACGAGTTAAAGAACACAATCGCGGAAGCTTCCCTTCCAAGGATAATGTGGCCGAATGGCAGCGAGCTGACCGCGACAGCACATCCCAGGAGCGCCGGCTGCATGAGAAGCGCAAGATTGATCAGCACCAGCCGCCCATGAACCAGCGGCGGGGAGGCGGCGGCAGGATAGCGGACCGCTAGCTGCAGAGGGTGCGAGGCGACAGACAAAGCCCTTAAACCAACGAGGCCGGAGTGATTCCGGCCTCTGCCTCGTTCGCACATTTTGCCAATCTGCGCCTTAGTCCGGCGCACCTGTTCGCAGAGTTCCTTGGCCTGTCCTGTTTCGCTCATCCTTGGCTGAAGCGGGCTTTGCCTCCTCAAGATGCCTCAGTAGCAGATCTGCGGCCCCGATCAGGCGTATATCCCGCCCGCCTGCGCCAGTCGCCCTCTCCCCCTGCCACTACCCCAAGCCACGCTCTGCGCGCGCCTCCTCGACCGTCATGATCCCCGCCCGCACGAGCTCCACCTGACGCCGAGTCCGCTCCGTTTCCGTCTCCGACAACGCCTCAATCGACCCCAGGTCGAACCCTACCCGCAAGCCTTGCGCCTGCGGCCCCAGCCGCGGCAGCAGGCTCTCGTTCATCGCTCCCGCCAGAAACGTCAGCTCCGGCACAACCGTCTTCTCCCAGAACATCCGGCGCGCCTCCCGCACATTGTTCAGCGTCGCGTGCGAGAAGTCCTCCAGCAACGGAAGCGGAACGCCATACACCCGCGCCACTCCCTCCAGCGCCCAGCGCAACCCCGAAAGCCACTCCATATCCCGCTGGTTCAATCCCAGGCGGTGCACCTCCCAGCCTTCCCCCGTCACTATCGGACGCTGCGCCCGCGACGTCCCCACGTGCCGCGCCTCCAGCCGCGAATAGAAGTCCGACACCTGATCGTCCGTCACCGGCCCCCGCGCCCGGAACACCAGGTCCTGCGGCTGCGCCCCGTTGCGGAAGAACTCCCGGTTGAACCGCAGCGCGTCCATCCCCATATCCGCCGTCAAGCGCGCTGCCGCCAGCGGCGCAAACCCGGCATACTCCTCCAGCGGATTGAAGTACCGGAACCACACCACTTCCTCCGGAAGCAACGCCGACTCCTGCCCGTTCTCTTCGTAGACGAACCCCGCCACGTAACGCGACGAGTCCCGCACCACCCGCACCCGGTCCGGACGCAGCGCCCACAGCTCGTCCGGCGTCCCCGCCCCGCCCTCCGAGCGCCCCAACCGCCAGAACGCCGCTCCCCACAGGCACAGGTGCGTCTCCGTCGCAATCAACAGATCGCTCCGGCTCCACCAGCCGTTCACCCGGTCGAGCAGACGCTGCACCGGATGCTCCGGCCCAACCCAACGCTCGACCCCCGCAGCGTCCGTCCTGCGCACTTGCAACGGCGGACGCGACACCGCCTCCGCCCGCAGCTTCACCGCCGCGTACACGTCGACGCTGCGCGCGTAGTACTCCCCGTACGCAGACGACTGCCACTCCGGCCCAACCCCCGCGTCGCCCGAAACTCTCCGCAGCGCGGCCGGCGGCCGGCCAGCCCGCGCCTGCGCTCCCGCATTCCCGCCCAACAGACCACGCAACGTCCCCAGCATCGAACATCCTCCTCGCTCATTCCCTCCACCACTTATCCCCGGCGGCAAAGACCTCCCAGGGGGTCTGGGGGAGCGGACGCTCTCCCAGCTGCGCCCCAGCCCTCACTATCGCCGCAGCAGCCGCGCCCCGAGCCACGCCCACCAGCTCGCAGCCCATGCAGCCCCTAGCGCAACAGCCTCCCACGGAAGCCCCAGATAACTCGCCGCCAGAACCGGCGCCAGCGGCGCCGCTCCCAGCGCCGCAAACACCGCGCAAAGCTCCGCCCCCGCCTTCACTCCGCCCTTCCCTCGAATCACATCCACACCTCCATCGACGGAGGACTCATGAACGCAAGCGCCAGCGCGTCCGCCTTGTCCGGCGACGGCAGCCCCGCCTTTCGCAACTCCTCCTTGCTCACTAGCCGGATACGTCCTCCGCTCTCGATCCTGTACCGCAACGACAACAGCTGACCAACGAGCTCCGGGTCGTCCGGCAGCGCAATCTCCTCCTCCGCCATCCGGCGCCGCAACTCCCAGAAGATCTCCGCCCGCAGGTCCTCGAAACGCTCTTTCAGACGCGCCCGGCCTCCCGCCTGCACGCCGATCACCGGCGCCCCCAACTCCTTCAAACGGTCCACCACGCCGCCGCCGACCCCCGCCTCGTCCACGAACACCGCCACCACCTCTTGCGCATTCACCGCCTCGTTCACTTCCGCCGCTATCCGCATCGTGTCCACTCCCCGGTACACCGCCATCCTCTCGACCCGCGGCCCCCGGCGCAGACACAGCACCGTCTTGTCGTTGCCGAACCGCGCAACGTCCCCCCCCCATAATCAGGAACGCCCCCTCCGAACGGGCGGCTCCCCGCCCCCAGCGCGCCACTGCCGCGTCCAACTGCTTGCGCGACACCAGCGAGTCGTCCAGAGCCTCGGGAAACTGCCCCAGCACCGCAATCACATACCGGGAGTCGTCCTCTCCCCACTCCCGCCGGCGCTCATCCACATCCTCCGGAGTCAGCATCCCCGGCACAGCGTCGGGGCGGCCCGCAACCAGGTTCGGCGTGTCGAACGCCGAGATCGCCACCCGCGAGTACAGCGCGCTCTTCGAGTGATGCGAGTCGTAGAACTCCCCCGTCAGCGACAACGGGTTGCCGGTGAACAGCAGCCGCTTCGGGTTCAGCCGCTTCAGAGCGTCGAGGTGGCCCTGCCCCACCGCGTGAGCCTCCGTAACCACCACCAGCAACTCCGGCGAGTGAAACCCCTGCAGGTTGTACGGATGGTCCGTCGCGAACCCCAGCGCAAACCGCTCGTCGTTCACCACGTACTTCGACGCGTGCATCTTCCCGCTCAGGCTTCGGCCAGCCAGCGCATACGCCAGCCGAAGCTCCCGCCACACCACCTCCTCCACCTGCCGCTGCGTCGGCCCCGTCACGATCGCCTTCGACTGCAAGCGCGTCTCTATCCACCACAGCACTACCCGGGCCGCAGCCCAGTCCTTCCCCCGATCCGTTGCATCCCACCACCGACACCCGCCGGTTCGCCGCCACTCGCTCCAGCACTTCCGACTGCTTCCCGTACGGTCTCCCTCCTTCCCCCAGCACATCCTCCACAAACCCCACCGGATCGTCCGCGTACTGCTCCAGCGCCAGCCCCATGAACCCTCCGCCCCTCAGCGTTCAGCCTTCAGTTCCGCAATCGCCCCTCCTCGCACCACGTGTGCTTGCAGAACGGGCACATGAGCACCGCATGCCCTTCCTCCGCAAGCCTGCTCAGCTCCCGCATCCCCCGCGCAGCGCAGCGCGGACAGCGCACCTTCTCACGCACTACTGGAGGCATAACCTCGCCCCTCCTTTCCTTTCCCCCGCAGGGCTGCCGCGCCGGGATGCCCGGCTAGCCCGTGTCGGAGCTCCTTCCCTTCCGCCCGCAAGAGCTGCCCCACTTGGCAATCCTTACGACATGTTCTAGTATCCCTACTGTCAGATTAATAACACTATCCCGCCACGGCCCGCCACCGCGCAACCGCCTTCTGTCGCGTCCCCGCGCCGACATCTCCCCGTTGCGCGCTCCCCCAAGCCTCGGACAAACTCCAGGAAGGATGCACGCCATGACCACCAGCCCCCAGAACGATCTCGCCGCCTTCCTCAAACGATGGCTCGACGACAAGAAGATGGCGCCCCTCGCCCTCTCCCGCAGGGCAGGCGTCCCTCACGCCATCCTCAGCGGACTCTTCAACCACGGCAACATCCCTCGCCCTTCCACCCTCCGAAAGCTCGCCGCCGCTATGGGCATCCCTGTCGGACAACTCCTCGTCGCCGCCAACTACCTCGACGAGGAGGAGTACCAAAACCCCATCCGCGAGACCGACCTCGCCCGCCTCTACGAGATCGGCGACCTCACCTCCAACGAATGGGAACAGGTGCGCGACTTCGCCCGCTACGTCCGCGGCAAACGCCGGGCCGAGCCGTAACCCCTTGCGCGCCTTCCATCTCGGCAGAGCCATCGCTCAGCGCGAGGGCATCGACTACGACGCAGACCTCGGCCCGCTCCTCGCCAAACTCGGACTCGAGGTCATCCCCTGGCGCTTCGACGGACGCGTCCGCGAGTTCATCTTCGAAGGCGCCATCGGCGTCGAGGAATCACTCCCCGCCGACTGGCGCCGGTGGGTGACCGCCCACGCCGTCGGGCACCACCTGCTCCACACCGGCGCAAGCCTCTACCTCGCAACATGGCGGGGAGTCAGCCGGCGCAAGGACGAACGCCAGGCCGAAGAGTTCGCCGCAGGACTTCCTCGTCTCTCCCTCCGCCGCCGCCAACGCCGGCGAACTCGCCATCGCCCGTCGCTGCAACATCCCCCGCGAAAAAGCCCGCTGGCTCCTCGCCAACCTCCACAACCCCGCCTAACCACAATCCCCAAACCCCTCTCTCGCCCCCACTCCCCCACTCCAACCCCCGCGCTTTACCCCTCGCCGCGCTTTACCCCCCTCCCTCCCGCAGCGGGGGGAGGGTTGGGGAGAGGGGCAGAGAGGGGCAGCTCCGCCACTCCAACCCCCTGCGCTTTACCCCACAACCTACGCCCGCAGCGCCACGAAAAACTCACGGTTCCCCGCATCCCCGGTCAGACGCGACGCGCGCACCCCCAGCACCCGCAGACCCTCGCCTATCCCCCACAGGCAGAATCCCCCCACAACCTGCGCATGCGTCGCCGGCGACCGCACAACGCCCCGCGCTCCCGCAGCGCCGCGGCCCGCCTCGAATTGCGGCTTCACCAGCACGACCGCCAAACCCGGACGCCGCAGGTGACGCAGCGCCTCCGGCAGCACCAACCGCAACGAAATGAACGAAACGTCCGCAACAACAAGGTCCGCCTGCTCCGGCAACTCGAACGGCGCCCGGGCGTTCACTCCCTCCCGAAACGACACCCGCTCATCCCGCCGAAGCCGCTCCGCCAGCTGACCCCGCCCCACGTCGACTGCATACACGCGCCGGGCGCCCGCCTGCAGCAGGCAGTCCGTGAACCCTCCCGTCGACGCGCCGACGTCCAGCGCCGTCAGACCCCGAACATCGATCCGGAAGTCCTCGAGCGCCCCCGCGAGCTTGTCCCCTCCACGGCCCACGAACCGCCGCCGCTCCGCCAGCCGCACATCGGCGTCCGCAGGCAACAGCTGCCCCGGCTTCTCGACGCGTCCGTTGGGCAGCAGCGCCTCGCCGGCAAGAATCATCGCCCGCGCCGACTCGCGCGACCGCGCCAGCCCCCGGCTCACCAGCAGCTGATCAGCCCGCTCCCGCCTCACCCGCAACCTCCTCGCTGCGCCTGCTCCCCGAACTATAACGAGGAGAAGACTAGTTAGTATCACGCCGGCTGCGCCACGCCCCGGAAGCGCCCGTCCCGGCAGGTATCCCTGAACGCTGCCAACACGATAAGCTCTGAACCGATTCTGAGCAGACAGGAAGCCGCGCCCTCAATGCGAAACCCACGATTCTCCGGTTCTCCGGCTTGAGGATTCCCCCCTGCATTGCAGCCGCTGCGTCGGCGCTCGCCGCCCTCTTGCTCGCCGCCTGCTCGACTTCCTCTGACGGCGCCCCTCTCTCGCCGGCCGCCGCTGCCGGCCAACCCCTGTTCGCCGCAAACTGCGCGGTCTGCCACGGGATAGGCGGTGAAGGCCAGCCCGACTGGCACATCAAGCGGAGCGACGGCACGCTGCCCGCGCCGCCTCTGAATGGCGACGGGCACACGTGGCACCATGGGGACGGCCTGCTGTACCGCATCATCAGCCAGGGCGGGAGCATACTCGAAAGCCCCGATGTTCCCGGATTCAAGAGCGGCATGCCAGCCTTCGGCGACCGGCTCAGCCACGACGAAATCATCGCTGTGCTCGCCTACGTCAAAAGCCACTGGAGCGGCAAGACTGTCAGGGGCCTCTCTATCAGTGAAGCGCAGGCCCTGGCAAGCGAAAACGACCCCTTCCCGCCCAGCGGAGGGTAGCCAATTCGCCCACGCTGCCCCCGGCGCCGGCAGCGCCGCGCCTTCGGCGTCTCGCCCGCCCGACGCTTACCGCTCTCCCGGCGGTTTGACACTCAGGGCAAGCCGCCGGTATACTCGCCACTCGTATATCGTTACCTCATTCGGAGATTTGCGTCGTGCCGAAACGCACTTGGCAACCCAAGAAACGGCGCCGTCAGCGGCGGCACGGCTTTATGGCCCGTATGCACACCCCGGGCGGACGCAGAGTGCTGAGCGCGCGGCGCCTCAAGGGCCGTCGCCGGCTTGCGGTCTAGACCCTCCGGTTCGGCGCCTTCACCTATGGCAGCCCAAACCATCCGGCGAGAACAACGACTCCGTCGGTTCCGGGACTTCAAAACCCTCCGCAAACGCGGCGCCGCCCGCGCGCACCCTTTGATCGTCCTCCGCGCCGCCCCCAACGAACTCCCCTACTCCCGCTTCGGCTTCGTCGTCTCCAAACGCGTCTCCAAACTTGCCGTCATCCGGAACCGCGTCCGCAGGCGCATGAAGGAGACCGTCCGGCGCCTCTCCTGGCCTGACGGCTGGGACTTGCTCATCATCGCCCGCGGCGGCGCCGGCGCAGCCCCCTTCAGCGACCTCCGCGACGCCATCGTGCGCCTCGCCGTGCGCCTCGGGCTCCTCCCCAAACAACCAGCAGCCCCCGCCCTCGCCGGAGCAGACAGCGATGCGTAAAGCTGCTCTCGCCGCCATAACCCTCTACCAGCGCGCCCTCTCCCCCTACATGCCCGGCGCCTGCCGCTACTCCCCCACCTGCTCGCACTACGCCCACCAGGCCATCCGCCTCCATGGACTGCCAAAAGGCGCATGGCTCGCCGTCAAACGCCTCGCCCGCTGCAACCCCTGGGGCGGCATGGGTTACGACCCTGTTCCCCTGCCCCACGCCGCCAACAACAACCACGCCGGCGTCAGCTCAGCCTAGCCGAGCCGGCCCGCTCCCGCTCAGGCCCCAGCGCCCGCGCGGGAAGCAAGGATGCACAGTTGAATCGGACCCTACCCCGCCCCGCTCTCCTGCGGGGCCCGCTGCTCGCACTCATCGTTCTGCTCGGCGCAGCCCTCCTCCTCGCCGGTTGCGCCCAGAACCGCAGCGCCGCAACCCAAAGCTGGTCAGGCGTCGCCATCTCCGACGGCACCCTCTTCGTCGGCACCAGCGGAGGTCAGCTCATCCAGCTCGCCGCCGACACCGGCATCGCCCGCTACGCCCCCTTCGACGTCCCTGAAGCCGACGACGGCCAGGGATTCCCCGCCCTCTACGGCGCCCCGGCTGTCGACGGCGGACGCGTCGTCGCCGGCGCCTACAACGGCGTCGTCGTCTCCGTCAGCGCAGACGGACTAGGCGCCCCTATCCGCTTCGAGATCGACGGCAACCCCCTCACCAAAGGCATCGCCGGCTCCGTTGTCCCCGGCAACGGCGTCCTCGCCGTCGCCGCCTCCGAAGACGCCGACCAGGGCAGGCTCTACGTCCTCGACAGCTCCTCTCTCACCGAAAACTGCCGCTACCCCGCCCGCAACGAACCTCCCATCGGCCAGCTGTGGACTACCCCCGTCGTACGAGGAAACATCGCCTACTTCGGCGACCTCAGCCAGCGCGTCCACGCCGTAAACCTCACCGACTGCCGACCCGTATGGAGCCAGCCCGCCGAACTCGGCGGCGCCATCGTCGCTCTCCCCGCCATCGCCCGCGGCAACCTCTACGTCGGCGCGTTCGATCAGACCTTCTACGCCATCGACCTCGCCAGCGGAGGCGTAACCCGCCTCTTCAGCGCCGACAACTGGTTCTGGGCCGGCGCAGTCACCGACGGCGACCGCCTCTACGCCCCCAATATGGATGGCAACGTCTACGCCTACGACATCGCCGGCAATAACGTTGTCTGGGCCTACCCCAACGAGACCGCCGAACCCATCCTCTCTACCCCCGTCATCGTCGAAGGCCAGCTCGTCTACGCCTCCGACACCGGCGTTATGACCGTCCTCCGCGCCTCCGACGGCGTCCGCGAATGGGACCGCCGCGTCGGCGACACCGTCCGCGCGCCAATCGCCGCCGACGGCGACATCGTCTACCTCCACGCCCTCGACGAAACCGTCGCCGCCGTCGACCTCCGAACCAAACAACTCGCCTGGGAACGTAATCTGAACGACGTGCGCTAGCATCAAGCCCCTCCCACCCAACGGGAAGGACGCCTGCACGCAGAAGGCAACAGCGAACAGCAACGATGGAACTCCTCTCGCTCCTCTGGAACGAAGTCATCACCAAACCGATGACCAATAGCCTCCTGGTTCTCTACGCCGTCCTCGGCGCCAACCTCGGCATCGCCATCATCGCCTTCACCATCATCGTCCGGGGCCTTACCTACCCCCTCGTCGTCCGCCAGCTCCGGCAGATGAAACGCCTCCAAAGCCTCCAGCCGCGCGTCCGCGAGATCAACGAAAAGCATAAGAACAACCCCCAGCTCCGCGGCCAGGAGACGATGAAGCTCTACCGCGAAATGGGCGTCAACCCCGTCGGATGCCTCGGCCCTCTTGTCATACAGATGCCCATCTTCATCGGCCTCTTCTGGGCCATCAACAACGTCCTCCCCTTCACTCCCGAGAACCTCGCCGGACTCTCCAGCAAACTCTACGGATGGCTCCCCTTCCTCGACGCCATCGTCCCCGTCAACCGCAACTTCATCGGCCTCGACCTCGCCCTCGACCCTATGCGCGACGGCAGCGTCCTCGGCTTCACCCTCGTCGGCCTCTCCGGCGTCAGCATGTACGTCCAGCAAAAGATGAGCCAGGTCCCCTCCACCGACCCCTCTCAGCAAAGCACCCAGCGCATGATGCTGTTCATGTTCCCCGTCATGTTCGGCATGTTCAGCCTCTTCTTCCCTCTCGGTCTCGTCATCTACTGGGTCGCCTCTACGCTCATCGGCATTGTTATGCAATATTTCATCTCCGGCTGGGGCGGCCTCCGCTCCCAGGACCAGCCTGCATCCCCCGCCCCCTCCAGGCTTGGCCCTTCCCTCAACCTTGCCCCGCCGGACAAGGAGCCAGGCGATGGAACACCCGCAGGACCGGAGCATCGTCCGAACGGCCAAGACCGTGGAGGAGGCGATCGAGCTCGCAACCCTCGAACTCGGCGTCGGCCGCGACGAAATCGAGGTCGACGTCCTTAACCCGGGTCGCGCAGGCATTCTCGGCATCGGCGCCGAATCCGCCAGAGTCCAGGTCCGCCTCATCGAAGGCGACGACGGCCACGCCCGCGCCGCTCTCAACATCATCACCCGTATCCTCGACGCCCTCGACGTCGACGCCTCCTCCTCCATACTCTCCGCAGAGCCCGACCAGCCCTCCATCATCGACATCCAGGGCGACGACGCAGGGCTCCTCATCGGACGGCGCGGCGAAACCCTTCGCGCCCTCCAATTCGTCGCCAACCTCATTCTCAACCAGGGCGAATCACGCTCCGCAAGCGTCATCGTCGACGTCGCCAAATACCGCGAACGCCGCGAGCGCCAGCTTCGCGACGTCGCCCGGAGAATGGCCCAGCGCGCTATCAACAACCGCGCCAGCGTCGACCTCGAACCCATGAGCCCCGCCGACCGCCGCATCATTCACGTAACCCTCGCCGACGTCCGGGGCGTCCGCACCGAAAGCTTCGGCGAAGGCAACAGACGCGCCGTAACCATCTCCCCCACCGGCGAAATCCGCCCCTCCGCCGGGGGCGACCAGGCCCCCGGGAGGCGCCGACGCCGGTAGCAGCTCCTCCCAACCCGCCCTAGCCCTATGCCCTCCGGAGACGCCAACGCTAGGCAGTAGCCCCTCCTAACCCCGCCCTATGCCCTCCGAAATCCCGCCAGAGTCAAAACCCAACGGCGACAGCCGCGACCCTGACCACGAGCGCCCCGCAGACCCGCCTTTCCGCCCCGCAGGCCTCCCGCCTGAGTCCCGCCTCGCCGACAGGCGCAAGCTCCTCCTCACCCTCGGCGCCCCCTACGCCCTCCTCCTCCTCGCATCGCTCGCCGCCTGGCCATGGCGCGCGCTCGACATCCCCGGCGTCATCGGAACGCTCCCTCTCCTCAGCTTCCTCTTCCTCGCCGCCGCCGTCGCCAGCTCCACCATCGCCCTCAGACGACGCCTCCCCCTCAACATGATCACCTGGCTCCCCGCCGGACAGGGCGCCATCGTCCTGCTCGCCACCGGACTCTTCGCCGCCGGCCCGCAAGACCAGCTCGCCGGCCTCGCCTTCCTCATCGCCTACGGCGTCATCTTCCTCATCGTCCTCGCCGTCTCCACCGCGGTCGCCTCCCATAGCGGCCCTCTCGCCATAAGCTTTATGGCCTTCTTCATCTTCACCCAGGCGGCGCGCTTCCCCGTATTCGAAGCCGACGCCCCCGCCCCGCTCGAACTAGCGACCGCCCTCACCGCCGCCGCCGCCCTCCTCGCCGCCGCCGAGATCGCCCTCATCGCCTGGCTTGCCCGGCGGCTCGTCGAAGCCGCCGACGTCTCCGCCATGCGCTCCGCCCTCGCCATCGTCGCGCTCGTCATCGCCCACGGCGCCCTCGCCTCCTGGCAAGACCCTACCCTCAACGGCGTCCTCTCTCTTACAACCGCCGCCGAACAGTTCGTCCGCTGGCTCCTCCTCATCGGCATCCAGCTCGGCATGGCCGCCGTCCTCATCCGCTTCCGCCGCGCCCAAGTCCGCGAAATGGAGCAGGGGTAGCGGGACATCCCCGCTTGCGCACGTCAGCCGCAAAGCGTCATTCGACCTCGTCAACCGTGAGGCGCGGGCAGCGCCCGCTTCCCCCACTCCCCTAACCTCCCGACCCGCTACAATCCCCCAAACGCCGCTCCACTGGAGGCGCCCTATGGACACCGGCCTCGACGGGAAAGTCGTCCTCATCACCGGCGCCGGACGCAACATCGGACGCGCAACCGCCCTGGATGTTCGCCGAAGAGCGCGCGCGCCTCGTCCTCGCCACCCGCCGAAGCGCGGACCGCCTGGAACAGACTGCCGCCGACTGCCGCGCACTCGGCGCCGAGGCAATTACAACCCTCTGCGACGTCGCCGACGAGCAGCAGGTCAACGCTATGATCGAAACCGCCCAAACAGCGTTCGGCGGCGTCGACATCCTCGTCAACAACGCCGCCAACCGCATCCAGGGCCCCTTCCTCCAAAGCAGCGCGGAGGACTGGCGCGCCACCGCCGCCGTCAACCTCGACGCCGTCATCTTCGCCTCCCGCGCCGCCCTCCCCGGTATGATCGACCGCGGCTGGGGACGCATCATCAACTACTCCGGCGTCTCCGCCTACCGAGGAGGCGGCGCCCTCAAAGCCGCCGTCAAGCTCGGCGTCGTCGGCCTCACCAGGGGACTCGCCCGCGAGTTCGGCAAGCACGGCGTCACCGTCAACGCCATCGCCCCCAGCTCCATCGAGGGCGAACGCGACCCCGGAACAGAGCGCGACGTCGACATCGCCGGCGTCGACCCCAAGCTACCCATCCCGCGGTTCGGCGCGCCCGAAGAAGTCGCCGCGCTCGTCGTCTACCTCTGCAGCAAGCACGCCGGCTACGTCACCGGCCAGACCTTCCACATCAACGGCGGCGAGATCTTGCAATAACCCCTCGCCCAACCCGCACCGGAGCAACCCCTATGACCACCCCAACCCCCTTCGACGCCCTCGCCTCATACATCGCATCTGCCCTCGAACGCCCCCTCCCCCCTGCCATCCTCGAAAAGACCAAACACCACGTCCTCGACACCATCGCCGCGATGATCACCGGCTCGCGCCTCAAGCCCGGCGAAGCCGCCATCGACTTCATCCGCTCGCAAGGCGGCGTCCCCGAGTCCGCCGTCGTCGGCTCCAACGTCGTAACTACCGCCATCAACGCCGCTATGGCCAACGGAATGCTCGCCCACTCCAACGAAACCGACGACTCCCACGCGCCGTCCCTCACGCACCCCGGCTGCGCCGTCGTCCCCGCCGCGCTCGGCTACGACGTCGGATCGCGCATCGCCCGCCTTATGGGCGGCATCGACGCGCGCGGAATGCACGGCCACGCAACGCACACCATCGGCCCAATGTTCGGCGCCGCAGCAGCAGCTGCCGCGCTCGTCGGGCTCGACCCCCGGGGCGTCCGCTACGCCCTCGCCTACACCGCGCAGCAGGCCTCCGGCGTCACCTCATGGGCCCGCGACTCCGAACACATCGAAAAGTCGTTCGTCTTCGGCGGCAACGGCGCGCGCTGCGGCGTAACATCCGCCCTCTTCGTCGCCTCCGGAATGACCGGCGAGGAGAACGCCTTCGACGGCGAAAACGGCTTCCTCGACGTCTTCTGCCCCCGCCGCGACGAGTTCCCCCAGTGGGTCGCCTCTCTCGGCGAGCACTACGAAATCAGCCTCACCAACATCAAGAAGTTCTCCGTCGGCTCCCCCATCCAGGCCGCCGCCGAGGCGATGACCTCCCTCGTAACCGAGCACAACATCCAGCCCGCCGACATCCTCGACGTCGAAGCGCTCCTGCCTCCGCAAGGCGCAGGCATCGTCAACGGACGCCACATGCCCGACGTCAACCTGCAGTACTGCATGGCCGCCATCGCCCTCGACGGCGGCAAGCTCACCTTCCAGGCCACGCACACCTACGAGCGAATGAGCGACCCCGCCATCGTCGACTTTATGGCCAAAGTCCGCCTCACCCCCAACCCCGAGTTCGCAGCCCTCGAACGGCAACGCCCCGCAACCGTCCGCATCCGCACTGCCGGCGGCGTCCTCGAACGGCACGTCCCCGCCGTCCGCGGCACTCTCGACAGCCCAATGACCACCGAGGAAGTCGACGCCAAAGCGCTCGACCTCATCGGCAGCGTCTACGGCGAAACCCGCGCCCGCGACCTCGTAGCCGCCGTCCGCAACCTCGACGCAACCCCCGCCGCCGCGCTCCGCCCACTGCTCACCGAGGAATAGCAGCGCCAATGTGGACACACCTCCGGCGCGACATCGCAATTTGGGACTGGCGGCTCTACCTGTCCATACTGCTCTTCCTTGGCCTGCCGAGCCTCTACCAACTCTACCGCGTCCAACTCATCGGAAACGAGCTCCCCGACGCAGGGAGCCTCGCTATTGTGTCGCAGTGGCAATTCGTCGGACTCGTCATCGAGGTCTTTCAAGAAGCCAGCGTCCTCGCCATTTTCTTCTTTCTCGGCTCCCAAATACGGAACTCGGCAGAAATCCAACTTGACAGGGCAAAGAGCGTCTTCGCATTCATCTTCCTCGCCTCCCTGGTATTCGCTGTTGCAGTGTTCATCTTCCGCGGCGCCTTCATTTCGCTCATCGGCACGCCGTCAGACATCCAGGAGCAGACGCGCGCATATCTGGGAATCAGCATCTTTAGCGTCCCGTTCACCGTGCTCGCCGCAGCCATTATTGTCCTGTTCGAGTCGCTCGGCCTCCGCGCTATCGTCTTCGTTATGGCCGCCGCAAACGTCGCGCTCCGCTTTCTGCTCGATACGCTCTTCTTCGGCGGACACGCATTCTCGCTGCAAGTAGACGTTGTAGGCGTAGGCTGGGCGACGCTGCTGGCAAGCCTCGCGCTCTTCCTGATCGGCGCTGCGCTGCTATTCCGCGCCAAGAGCATCCCCTTCGCCGCATTGACCACTCTGCCGTCGTTCGCGGATATGCGCGTGTACCTGCGCGTAGGTCTCGGCAGCGGAGCGGATAGCCTCATCCGAAATGTGTTCTACTTCTTTATGATAATTCGCATCGTAAACACCATCGGCTCCACCGAAATCGGCGGCTATTACCTCGCCGTACAGATACTGTGGAGCTTCATGCTCGTCCCCGTTCTCGCCCTCGGCGACTCCGCCAAAGCGCTCGTCGCAAACGCCGCCGGCGACATCGCCCGAATACGGACGCTCTGGCGCGCCTCGATGGTCATTACCGCCAGCATGATGCTTGTCTGGGTTGCGCTCGCCCCAATGTTCAGCGGATTCGCAAATGCGCTAAGCAGCGACCCAGAAACGGTGCAATGGGCTGTCACCGCATTCGGAATTCTCTTCGTCCCCTACGTGCTCCTCTCATTCAATATGGTGATGGACAGCTTCTTCTACGGAACGGGCCGCACCAAGTACCTCGCCTATCAGTCCCTCATCACGAACGGAACCGTCTACGCCGCAGCATTCCTGCTCTATATCGCCGACGTATGGAACCCCACATTCGAGAGCGTAATGCTCCTCTTTGCCCTCGGCATAGTGGTCGACTCGTTCCTAACCGTCCTCTTCCTCGTAAAGACGCTCTATCTCGACCACTCTGCGCTTTCGCGCTAACCGCCGCCACGCTCCGCCCTCTGCTGACGGGAGGCTGAGGCTGCCGGACGCCCTAACGCAGCCCCTCCCGCTCCGCATAGCCGCGTATCGCCTCGATAAATCGCGCGCCGTACCGTTCGAGCTTCGCCGGACCAACCCCAGGGATGCGCGCAAACTCCTCAACGCTCCGCGGCGCTGCCGCCGCCATATGCCGCAGCGCCGCGTCGGCGAACACCATGAACGCAGGGACGCCCTCCGCATCCGCCAGACGCTTCCGCAGCGCGCGCAGCTCCTCGAAGAGGCCCGCGTCGAACGCCGCCTCTTCCGTCGACTTCGCGCCTCCGCCGCGCGGCGCCCGCGTCCTCGCGGACGCCGCAGGCCGGGGAAGGCTGAGCGACTGCCGCTCCTTTAGGAACTCCGACCCTTCCGACGTCAGCGAGAGCGTCGCGTACCCATCGCTGCTCTGCGCCAGCAAGCCTCGCGCCGCCAGGCGCCCAATGATTTCCCGTATCTGCGGCTCGGTGAAGTCCCGGACTATGCCGTACACGCTCAGCCGATCGTGCCCCAACTCCGCAATCCGCTTGCCCTTACTCCCAAGCAGCACACGAGCAATGTAGGCGGCCCCGAATCTCCCACCCGTCCGCGCAACTGCCGAGAGCGTCTTCCGCGCGATCTCCGTCGCGTCGAACTCCTCCCGCATGTCGAGGCACACGTCGCACGCCCCGCAACTCTCGTGCGGCCACTCCTCCCCGAAGTATTCGAGCAACGCCCGGCGGCGGCACACGGGGAGCTGGGCGAACTCCACCATCCTGGCGAGCTTCTGTTGCGCGTTCTCGCGCTCCCTTGCATCCTGGATCTGTCCGATGAAGTGGTCTTGCCGGCGCTTGTCGGCGTACGAGAAGAAGAGCACGCAGTCGCTCGGCAGCCCGTCCCTGCCGGCGCGCCCCGTCTCCTGATAGTAGCCCTCGAGCGACTTCGGCATGCTGTAGTGCGCAACCAGCCGAATGTTCGGCTTGTCGATGCCCATGCCGAAAGCGATCGTCGCAACGATAATCGGCGTCGCCCCGCCCAGAAACGACTCCTGCGTCCGCCGGCGCGTTTCGGCTTCGAGCCCCGCGTGATACGGACGCGCCCGGAACCCCGCGGCGTTCAGCTCCTCCGCCAACTCCTCGGTCTCCCTCCGCGAGGAGCAGTAGACGATAGCCGACGCCCCCGGACGCTCTCGCAGCAGCCCGGCAAGCTGCTCCAACGCGCCTTCCTTTGGCCTCACCGTGTACGTGAGGTTCGACCGGTTGAAGCTCGATACGAACTCGCGCCCCTGACGCAGGCGCAGCTGCTCGATGATGTCTTCCCGCACCCGCTTGGTCGCCGTCGCCGTGAGCGCAATAACCGGCGTCTCCGGGAACTCCTCACGCAACTGCAGCAGATTGCGGTAGTCGGGACGGAACTCGTGGCCCCACTCCGAAATGCAGTGCGCCTCGTCGATAGCGATGAGGCTGAGCTTTACGCCCCGCAGGAATTTGACGAACCCCGGCATGCCGATCCGCTCCGGCGCCGCATACAGCAGCTTTGCCCGCCCCGCGCGCACTCGCGCCAGCGCCTCCCCCGCCTCCTGGAAAGAGAGCGTACTGTTGATGAACTCCGCCGCCACCCCCTTGGCGTTCAGCGCGTCCACCTGGTCCTTCATCAGCGCAATCAACGGCGAGACCACCAGCGTCACGCCGGGAAGCATCAGCGCCGGCAGCTGATAGCAGAGCGACTTGCCTCCGCCGGTAGGCATCAGCGCCAGGGTGTCGCGCCCCGAAAGCATGTTGTCGACGATCTCTCTCTGCAGCGGACGAAAACCCTCATGCCCAAACCAGCGCCTGAGGCTATCCGGCAGCAAAGCATCGTCGACTGCGCTCATCCTCTCCTTCCGCCTGACTGAAAAGGCTTACCGCCCTTCCTGAACGTCGAACACTGTCTCCGAGTACGGCGCAGGATCGATGAACGCCTCGACCACGCTCGGCCCGTCGAGCGAGAGCGCCCAGCCCATCGCGGAGCGAAACTCCTCCGGCGTCCTCACCGCGCGGACAGGAACGCCAAAATAGTGCGCCGGCGCGTCCGGCTGCTCTCCCAGAAACGCTCCTGACGACCCTAACGACCCGCGCTCCTGCTTCACCTTCATCAGGCTGAGCCAGCCGTCGTTCAGCACCACGATGGGCGCGCGCAAGCCCAAACGCCGCGCCGTCGCCAGCTCCCCCACCGTCATTTGAAAGCAACCGTCTCCCACAACCCCTACAACCGTGCGCTCCGGACGCGCCAGCTTGGCCGCATACGCTGCCGGCATTCCGTACCCCATCGACGACCACCCGTTAGTCGCCAGCGCCGTGTGCGGGTAGTCCGTCGTCCACTGCGTCGCTATCTGATGCGTGTGCGCTCCAACGTCGTAGGCGATGACTCCGTCCTCCGGCAGCAGCGCCCGCAGCTCGTCGAGCACATGATGCGCAGCCATCCCGTTGGCGGCAGGCCGCAAAGCTGCGGCAAGCCTCCGCCGGTGCTCCTCCCACTCTGCAGGACGCCAGCTGTTGCGCGCCGGCCTCGTCTCGCCCAGCGCCTCGATGATCGCGTCGATATCCCCCGCAGCCTCGTAAGCCGGATTCGCCCGCTCCCCCGGCTGCGCTGCGTCCGGACTCAGATGCGCCGTCGGCGTCGCTTTCGCCCAGTCCTCGTAGTCGATCTCCACCGGGTCGAACCCCACCGCAATCAGCAGGTCCGCCCGGTCGATCATCCGTTGCACGTCCGTCCGGCGCGCGCGCCCCATCACTCCCAGATTCGCCGGATGCGAGTCCGGCAGAAACCCTTTCGCATGCAGCGTGGACACCCATGGGACGCGCTGCGCCTCGATGAACCGCAGCAGCCTCTCCGGACGCCGCGCCCGCGTGAACGCAAGCCCCACCGCAACCATCGGACGCTCCGCGCCCTCGAGCAGCCGCTCGACCTGCTCGGCCATATCGCCCGGCGGAGGCGGAAGCGCGTCCGGCGTCCGCGGCGCGAGCGCCTCCTCCGACGCCGGCGCCGTCCCTACGTCCTCGGGGAAGTCGAGATGCACGGGCCCCGGCGGCTCGCTCGACGCAATGCGGAACGCGCGCTCCACCGCCCCGGCGACGTCGCCCTCCTCGACCAGTATCGACGCCTTCGTAATGGGAGCGAACAGCGCCTGGTGATCGATCCACATCTGCGTGCGCCTGCCCATCAGACGCCTCGCGTAGTCGCACGTGATGGCCACAACAGGCGACCGGTCGAGGTACGCCCCGCCGACTCCCGTCGCGAGGTTCGTCGCCCCGGGGCCCACTGTCGACACGCACACTCCCGGCGTTCCGGTAAGGCGCCCTGCCGTCTCGGCCATGAATCCGGCGGACGTCTCGCTCGCCGTCAACACGAAATCGACGCTGCCGCTCTTCCGCAGCGCCTCGATAAGCGGCAGCACCGGGCCGCTCGGCACCCCAAACACCCACCGCACGCCGGCGCGCTCCAGCATACGGACAACCAGCTCAACGTTGTTCACAAGCAGCAATCCTACCGCACCCCGCCGCCAACGCGCTCGCACTTTTTGTCCGCTCTCCCGGCAGCGCGCCGGCGCTCACGGTTGCGGTATGCTTGCCGCGCAAAGGAGGCGCGCATGAATCCCCTCACCCTCGACGAATCCCTCCGAATGCTGACCGCCGGACGCGCCAAAGCCGAGCAGCTCGGCGTGCGCGTCAGCATCGCCGTGCTCGACCCCCGCGGCGACATCGTCGCCCTTCACCGTATGGACGGCGCCCTCTGGCGAAGCGTCCCTATCTCTCAGGGGAAGGCTGCCGCCTCCGCCGCATGGGACGCCCCCAGCGGCGACCTCCGCGACCGCTGGGACCAGCCCGTCGTCCGCGCCCTCTCGATGATGGAGAACGGACGCATCATCCCCTGGCAAGGCGCCCTCCCCGTACGGCGCCCCGACGGAACTATGATCGGCGCCATCGGCGTCAGCGGCGCTCGCCCCAACGAAGACGAGGAGGTGGCGGCGGCTGGCCTCGCCGCGCTCGAATCATGACCGAAAGCTTCAAAATCAAGGAAGAAGACGCCGTCCGCGTCGACCCCGCCCCGCTCCGCGAGGCCGTCGTCGCCCTCTTCGAAAAGGTCGGCGTACCCCCCGAAGACGCCCGCATCGGCGCCGACGTCATCATCTCCGCCGACCTCCGCGGCGTCGACAGCCACGGCGTCTCCAATATGCTCAAGGTCTACCTCGACCGCTACGCCGACGGAACGCAGAACCCCACCCCCGACTGGAAGATCGTGCGTGAACGTCCGTCCTCCGCAAACATCGACTGCGACCGCGGACTCGGCATCATCCTCGCCCCCAAGGCGATGCGCATCGCCATCGAAAAAGCCCGCCACTCCGGCGTCGGCGTCGTCACCCTGTTCAACAGCGGACACGTAGGCATGGCCGCCTACCATGCAATGCTCGCCCTCGAACACGACATGATAGGAATGTGCATGACCGCCGCCGGCCCCGCCGTCCTCCCCACGTTCGGACGCGTCCCCCGGCTGGGAACCAACCCCATCGCCATTGCCGCGCCCGCAGGCGCCGAGCGCGCCTGGGTGTTCGATATGGCCACCAGCGTCGTCCCCGTCAACAAGGTGCGCAACGCCCGCCGAATGGGGACGCTTCTCCCCCCCGGCCTCATCGCCGACGAGGAAGGGACGCCCATTATGCAGCCCACCCTCGCCCCCGAGAACTTCCAACTCCTCCCCCTCGGAACAGACCGCGACGCCGGCTCCCACAAGGGCTACGGACTCGCGGTCGCGGTCGACATCCTCTGCTCCGTCCTTGCCGGCGCCGACTTCGGCATCCGCGCCGGACGCCTCCACTTCCGCCACTACGTCGCCGCCTACAACATCGACGCCTTCAGCGACGTCGGCGAGTTCAAGGCTCGCATGGACGACTTCATCCGCGAACTGAACGCCACCCCGCCGGCGGCTGGCCACGAGCGCGTCCTCGTCGCAGGCCAACCGGAATGGGAAGCGCTCGACGAACGCTCCACCCGCGGCATCCCCCTCCACCGCGACGTAGTAGAATGGCTCCGCAGCGTCTGCGCCGAACTCAACGTCCCCTGCGAGATCTGAAGATCCCCGCCACAGCGCACGCCAAGGAGCGCACCTATGCCCGGACTACCAATCCCAGACAGCATGGAAGAACACCTCATCTATATCGGCATGGGAAAGTCTCTCAAAACGCGCTTGGAACAGATCATCAAAGACGTGGACCTGGCCACTCCAAGCGATATCGACTCCAAAAGCAAAAGGCATCCCGCTGCGACAGAGCGCGTAGCCGTAAAGATGGGATGTCGGCTAGAAGTCTCGTGGGCGGAGACGGTAAGCCACGACAGTGCAAAAGCTCATAAAGCGGCTCTCATCCATGAGTACGTCAAACAGCACAGCTCCTTGCCGTGGATTGAGAGCCCAGAGGGGCGCGTTCTCGGCAACCACCAAACTCCAAAACTCCGGCAGGAGCCTGTATCCGACCTCGATTGGTCAGACTGGACTGAGATGCGGGAATCTAACATAGCCCGCATCCCCGAAAACCCTGGGGTCTACCGCGTTCGAGCGCTATGCCCGTAGCGCACACCTCAGCCGACGCCCTCTGGCGAAGCGTCCCTATCTCTCAGGGCAAGGCCGCCTGCGCCGAACTCAACATCCCCTGCGAGATCTGACGCGGAACGCAATCTCGCAGCTCCTCAGGAGCTCCCCAGGGGGTCTGGGGAAGCGGACGCTCTCCCAGCTACGCCCAAGCGCTCATGCCCCCACGACGCTTGCCCATTGCCCCATGCTCCCCGCGATTGATACGCTGCCCATCGCGACAGCCCCCCCCCGACGTGAAGCCATACCCCCACTTACGAGTGAGATGAGCCCAATTACCTCCGCATCGATGCGAAAGCAGGCCCCATGAAAGCTGCATGGTATGAGCGGTACGGCCCCGCGCGCGAGGTGCTGCAGACCGGCGAACTGCCAGACCCAGAGCCCGCGCCCGGCGAGGCGCTGGTGCGCGTCCGCGCGTCCGGCGTGAACCCGTCCGACTGGAAGGCGCGCACCGGGTCGCGCGGCCCGCAGATGCCCTTCCCGTTCGTCGTGCCTCACAGCGACGGCGCAGGCGAGATCGTCGCCGTCGGCCCGGACGTCGACCCCGCCCGCATCGGGCAGCGCGTCTGGCTGTTCGAGGGGCAGTGGCAGCGCCAGTTCGGCACGGCGGCGGAACTCATCGCGCTCCCCGCCGAGCACGCCGTCCCCCTTCCCAACGGCGTGAGCTTTACCGAAGGCGCCTGCATCGGCATTCCGGCAATGACCGCTCACCGCTGCCTCTTCGCATCCGGCCCCGTCACCGGCATGACCGTTCTCGTCACCGGCGGCGCAGGCGCTGTCGGGCACTACGCCATTCAATTCGCCAAGTGGGCCGGCGCCGCCGTCATCGCGACCGTCAGCTCCGATGAGAAGGCCGCGCGCGCCGTCTCTTCCGGCGCCGACCACACCGTGAACTACCGCGCCGAGGATGTCGCGGCGCGCGTCCTCGACATCACCGCCGGCAACGGAGTCGATCGCATCGTCGAGGTCGATTTCGGCGGCAACCTCTCCGTAACCAGGCAGGTGATCGCGCTGAACGGCGCCGTCGGCTGCTACGCCTCCACGGGCGACCGCGAACCGGCGGTCGAGTACCAGGCCTTCTCCCGCAAGAACGCCACCGTGCATTTCGTGCTCGTCTACTCCGAACCCGAGGCTGCTAAACGCCACGCGGTCGATGACATCGCCAAGGCGAGCGCCGACAACGCGCTGACGCATCCCGTAGCCGCCGCGATGCCGCTCGAAGAGATCGCCGCCGCCCACGAACTGCAGGAGAGCAACTCCGCTATCGGCAACATCATCCTCACGTTGTGAGCGCAACCGGCGCCGTCAGCGCCGAGCAGGCAGCCTCCCGCGTCTGCTCCCCCAAACCCCGCCCCGGCTACGCCGGAGAAGCCGCGCAGCCCCGCCCCAAACGCGTAGAATGCCCTTGCCCGCTATGACCAATCCGCCCCCGCCACGAACCTACGCCGAGTCCGGCGTCGACACCGAGGCCGCAGCCGCCGGCCTCTCCGGTCTCCTCGCGTTCGTCCGCGAGACCCGCGCCTTCCGCAACGGCGCCGGCGAACAGCTCGTCCCCAACGGCTTCTTCGCCTCCGTACTGCGCCTCGCAAACGCCCTCTCCCTCGCCGTCTCCACCGACGGCGTCGGCTCCAAAAGCGTCCTCGCCCAACTCACCGGCGACTTCGAGTCCATCGGGTGGGACTGCGTCGCCGTCAACGTCAACGACGTCGTCTGCGTCGGCGCCGAGCCCATCGCTCTCCTCGACTACATCGCCCTCCAGTTCCCTCACCCCGACCTGCTCGCCGGGCTCGGAAAGGGGATGCGCGACGCCGCCGAACGCGCCGGCGTCGTCATCGCCGGCGGCGAACTCTCCCAGCACCCCGACACCCTCGCCGGCCCCCGCCCAGGCTATGCGTTCGACATCTCCGGAACCTGCGTCGGACTCCTCGACAACGCAGCCCCCATCACCGGCGACCGCGTCGCGCCGGGCGATCTGGTCATCGGCCTGCCCAGCAACGGCGTCCACGCCAACGGGCTCACCCTCGCGCGCCAGGTGCTGATGTCCGGCGGCGCAGACGACGCCGCGCGCTTCCTCCCGGAGTGCGGACGCTCCGTCGGCGAGGAGCTGCTCCGCCGAACCCGCATCTACGTCCCCGAAGCGCTCGCCCTGCTCCAGGCCGGGATCGACGTCCACGGCCTCGCCCACATTTCGGGCGACGGACTCCTCAACCTCCTGAGGCTCGACGCCGAGGTCGAGTACCGCCTCGACGCGCTCCCGGCCCCGCCGCCGGTGTTCGAAACGATACAGCGCGACGGAAACGTCGATCTCGCCGAGATGCACCGCGTCTACAATATGGGCGTCGGCTTCTGCGCAGTCGTCCCCGAAGCCCAGGCCGCCGCAGCCCTCGAAGCCATCAGCGCAGCCGTCCCCCCCAACGAAGAAGCACCGGCGGACTCCGCCGTCGTCATCGGCGTCGTTCGCGAGGGCCCGCGGCGCGTCGTCCTGCCCGCGCAAGGGCTCGTAGGCGCCGATGGGGCATTCCGCCCGGCGGATTCCTAGCCCCGCGACGCATCCGCGTGTAGAATCGCCTTCCCCGGCCCCGCCCCGCAAAGCGCTTGGCCGCCCACATCAGACCGGAGCCCTCAGATGGCCCTCTACGAAGAACTAAAGATCTTCTCAGGCAACTCCAACCGCCCCCTCGCATCGAGAGTCGCCGAATACCTCGACATCCCCCTCGGCCAAAACGACGTATTCAAGTTCAGCAACGACAACACGTTCGTCCGCATCCGCGAGAACATCCGCCAGCGCGACGTCTTCCTCATCCAGTCATTCTCCCTGCCCGTGAACGACCACGTCATGGAGATGCTGATTATGATCGACGCCGCCAGGCGCGCCTCCGCCGGACGCATCACCGCCGTCATCCCCTACTACGGCTACGGACGCACCGACAAGAAAGACCAGCCCCGCGTCCCCATAACCGCAAGGCTTATCGCCGACCTCCTCACGACCGCAGGCGCCGACCGCGTCCTCACCATGGATCTCCACGCCGGGCAGATACAAGGCTTCTTCAACATCCCCGTGGACGAGCTCACCGCCCTTCCCATCATCGTCAACCACTTCCAGGATATGGCCCTCGATAACCCCGTCGTCGTCGCCGTCGACATCGGCATCTCCAAGCGCGCCCGCGATATGGCCGAACGGCTCGGCGCCCCCCTCGCCATCATCGAAAAACGCCGCACCGGCAACGAAGACCAGACCGAACTCCTCAACATCATCGGCGACGTCCAGGGCAGAACCGCCATCCTGATGGACGACGAAGTGGACACCGGCGGCTCGATGGTAAGCGCCGCCGACGCGCTGATAGACTCCGGCGCCCTTGCCGTCTACTCCTCTTCCACTCACGCCGTCCTCTCCGGCGGCGCCGTAGCCCGATTCCAGGCCAGCCACATACAGCACCTCGTCTGCACCGACACCATCGACCTCCCCGAGGAGAAACGCGACGGGTTCGTCGAGACCGTCTCCGTCGCCGAAGTCCTCGGCGAGGCCATCCACCGCATCCACAGCGGCATGTCCGTCGGCGCAATGTTCGATAAACACTAGCTATGCCCGACGACCGCGCATACGCCCGCCACGACCTCGGCGCCTGCGCCCTGGTCGAACCCGAGTACGTCGGCGTCCCCGGCCGCCGCACGTTCCGCCTCTACGCCAGCGGCGAGAACGGCGCCGCCCTCCTCTGGCTCGAAAAAGAAGAACTCTACGAACTCGCCCTCACCATCAAACGAATGCTCGGCTCCCCCGTCCGCGAGACCGGCGAGCCCGTCGTCAGCGCCAGCGCAAACGCCCGCGCCGACTTCAACCACAAGGTCACCAGCCTCTCCCTCGGCCACGACCGCCAGTCCGGACGCTATATGATCCTCGCCCAGGTGTCCGAAGAAGAAGACGACGCCATCGCTATGTGGGCCGACCGCGACGTGATGGAATGGCTCGCCGACCGCGCCTTCGAAGTGCACGACGCCGGCCGCGCTCGCTGCGTCCTCTGCGGAGCCCCTACCCGCGAAGGCAAGACCCACGCCTGCCCACGCGCCAACTGATGCCCCTCTACGCCCGCTACCCCCGCGAGCAGATCGCAACGGGCCGCCACGACATCCTCCCGTCAGACCCGGACGCTGAGCAGTTCCTCCGCAACGCCCGCATCGGCGACGGCTGGCTCCACCCCGACGCCTCGAACTACACGTTCGTCGTCGAACTGGAGTCCGAAGGATGCGCCGCGCACGGGGTCTACAAACCCCGCGCCGGGGAAGCCCCCCTGTGGGACTTCCCTCGCGGCTCCCTCTACCGCCGCGAATGCGCCGCCTACGAGCTCGGCAAAGCGCTCGGATGGGGCCTCATCCCCCCAACCGTCGAGCGCGAGGGCGAAGCCGGCGAAGGCTCCCTGCAACTGTTCGTGCCCCACGACGCCGACTCCAACTTCTTCACCTTTCGCGACGAACGCGAGGAAGAATGCCTGCGCCTCGCCGTGTTCGACGTCATCGCCAACAACGCCGACCGCAAGGGCGGCCACTGCTTCGTCGGCCCCGACGAACGCGTCTGGGCCGTCGACAACGGCCTCACCTTCAACGCCGACTACAAGCTCAGGACCGTAATCTGGGACTTCAGCGGACGCCGCACGCCGGACGCGCTGCTCGCCGACGCAGCCCGCGTTGCAGACGACCTCGCGTCGGGCGCCGGGCCGCTGGCGCGCGCGCTCGCCCCCATGCTCGACGAGTCCGAGACCGATGCGCTCCTCGACCGCCTGCGCAGCCTCGCCGACGACCCGCATCTCCCCTCGCCGCGCTCCCGCCGCGACTTACCCTGGCCCTGGATCTGAATCCCCCAAAAGGGACGGCGACGGAGAAAGCTGCTATCCGGGACGCCGGAGCGTCGGAGGAGGCGCAGGCTGACTCCTGCCCAGCAACTGCCCCACTCGCCGCTGCAGCGCGCGCATAGGATACGTGCGCGGCGTGATGCCCGATGTGATGTGCTCGACGACGGGCGGTTTCCCGAGCACCATCGCCCCGCGCCAGCCGCGCAACTCGCTGGGCCGCGGACTCCGATGAGGGTCGGGGGAGAACGTGTCGAACGGCCCCCACTGCTTCGTTCGGGGATCCCACAGATACACCGCGCCTCCCGCTTCCCGAACCAGCAGCGCGCCAGCCGCCAGGTCCCACACCATCGGCCCGTTGAACACAACGTAATCGAACACCCCGCGGACGGCCATCGCCTGCTCGAACCCTGCGCTGCCGGTCGACCGCAAGTCCCCGAGTCTCCGCCGCAGATGCCGGCCCTGCCTGAACATCCGCAGAAAATAGCCGGGCGCCGACGCCATCCGCCGGGGAGGGTCGAGTCCCTCGAGAACTATCGGGCGGCCGTCTTCGTACGCGCCGCCCCCGCTCCTGCCATGGAGCACGCGGCCCTCGGCGCTGCCGATGCGCGGAATGTAGATGGCCGCAGCCACGGGCCGGCCCTGCTCCAGCGCAGCCACCATCGCCGCGAACACCGGCAGCCCGTGCAGAAAGTTCGTCGTTCCGTCGAGCGGATCAACAACCCACGTAATCTCCCGGGCCTCGTCCGAGTCCGACTCCGTCTCCTCCGTAACCACGCCGTGCTCGGGAAAGCGCTCCGCTATGCGCGCGCGGAGGAACTCGTCCGCAGCCTGGTCGGCCTCCGTCACCGGATTGCGATTGTTGGCCGACTTGTAATCGACGGCAAGGGGACGGTCGAAGTAGTCGAGAAGCAACGCCCCGGCGCCGCGGATAAGGTCGGCGGCCTGCCGCTCTAGATCTTGGAGCTGGGCGTCGTCGAGCATCGGACTCCTGCGTGTGCGCCGCCCGATTGTACACCCCCGCGGCGCCTCTCCGCCGCCAGGGTGGTAATCTCTGACTTGCGCGAGAGCAGCCCCCACGGCGGGACGGAAGCAGAACGGAAGCAGAGAGGAAGCGTCAGTGCGCGAGCACAAGGTAATCGTCATCGAAGGCGACGGCATCGGCCCCGAGCTCGTGGGAGCAGCCCTCGCGGTGCTCCGCGCCGTCGAACAGACGGCGGGAACGTTCCGCCTCGATATCGAGTTCCACCGGGGCGGCGCCGCCCTCTACAGCGAGACCGGCGTCAATCTCTCCCCGGAATCCCTGGCGGCAATCAAGGCAGCCGGCGCCACAATGAAGGGGCCGGTGGGCCTGCCAAGCGTCCGGCTTCCCGACGGCACCGAGGCCGGCGTGCTCGGCGGCGTGCTCCGCATCGGACTCGACACTTACGCCAACGTGCGCCCCGTGCGGCTGCTGCCCGGCGTCCCCGCCTCGCTCAAGGCCGAGCCGGGAGAGATCGACTACGTAATCGTCCGCGAGAACACCGAGGGCCTGTACTTGTCCAGAGGAAAGGGCGTGCAGACCGATACGGCGGCGGCGGACACTCTGCTCGTAACCCGCAAGGGAGTGGAGCGCGTGGCCCGGCGGGCGTTCGAACTGGCCGCTCAGCGCAACGGCGCTCCCGCCGACGGCGTGCGGCGCGTGACCTGCGTCGACAAGGCGAACGTGCTCCCTTCGATGGCGTTCTTCCGGCGCGTCTTCGATGAAGTTGGCGAGGAGTACCCCGGCGTCCAGCGGGAGCATCTCTACGCCGACGCTGCGGCGCAAGCCCTGGTCGCGGGCCCCCAACACTTCGACGTGCTCGTCATGGAAAACTTCCTCGGCGACATCCTCAGCGACCTGGGCGGAGGAACGGTCGGCGGCATCGGCCTCTGCCCGTCAGGCAATATCGGCGACGAACACGCGTACTTCGAGCCTATCCACGGCTCCGCGCCCGATATCGCAGGACAGGACAAAGCTAACCCTGTTTCGCAGACGCTCTCCGTCGCGATGATGCTGGACCACCTCGGCGAAACGGCGGGCGCGGAACTCGTGCGGCGAGCTGTGGCGGAATCGCTCGCAACCGGACGCCTGCAGATAGGAGAGCGCGGCCAGCCTGTCGGCGGCACGGCCAAGGCTGGCGAAACCATCGCCAACGTCGCCCGCCAGCTGGACTAACCCACCCCACACCAACCAGGGGGTCTGGGGGAGCGAACGCTCTCCCAGTTTGCGTAGATATCGTTCGTCTGAAAGTACCGCAGCGCGGCGAATGCCCGGATGCGCCGGACCTCCGGGTCGCCCTTGCCGGGCAACTCTGCGCCGCCCCAGAACTGCTTACGCGGGTCAATCTTCTCCGTCACCTTGCTTGCTCCGGAGATATTCGCCGATGCGTTCCTCGGCCTTGCGAAACACCGTGATGTCCTCAGTCCGGTTGTACTCAGCGTGCGCCTCTCGCCGGATCTGATTTACCACGGGGTCGCCTTCGCTAGCTAAGCTGGTGGCTGGCTCCCCCCCCCAGCGCAGCCCCGGGTCCCAGTGTTTCTCCGTCATTCGCCCTTGCTCCGCAAGTATTCCGCGACGCGCTCCTCGCCCTTGTCAAGCTCGGCCGTATCGCGCGTCCGGTAGAACCGGTCCGCAGCTTCGCCGCGGATGCGCCGGACCTCCGGGTCAACTTTGCTCGGCCAATCGAACGCCGGAGCTATCCAACGCTCCATCCGGCGGCGCTCTCGTTCCTCGTCCTCGCGGTCTTTATCTACCATCTCAGCCTCCTCGCTTCTTCTTCGCCCGCTTCCGTCGAGCGACCGCTCGTTCAGCCCGCTCCCGCGCTTCCGGGAGGGGCATCTCGGGCGGGATCTTCTCCTTGCGCGGCCAGAGTCCGAGCTCGTGCAGCTTGTCCGTCCGCCGCTCGAGCTGGAGCTGGACGATGGCCTCCATAAACGCCTCCCGCCGGTCGGCCTGTGCCTTCGACGTGAAGTAGACGCGCTTGCCGTCCCGTATGACGAACGACGGGTTCACGACGACCTCCTCGGGAGAATGCCGAGCTCTTCGAGCAGCGTCCGGTCTCCGGTGTCACGCCAGAGCCGCCACGCCTCACGCTGTTCGGGACGAGAGGTCTTCTCTGGAGCCCGCCTAGGGGTCGGTGCGCGGAGAACCGCGCCGTCCGCTGTCGTCCACCTTCCGCAGTTCGCGCGGAAGCACGAATTCGACGTTCTCCTCGCTCACCTGCACGGTCTCCACCGAGTCGGGCTTCAGGAAGTCGATAACCTGCTCAACCAGCGCTTCCGGCGTGGACGCGCCGGAGGTGATGCCGACCCGCTCTTTGCCCTCTATCCAGGCAGGATCGATATTCGACGCGTCGGGTATCAGGTAGGCGGGCAGGCCTGCAAGCTCCGCAACCTCGCGCAAGCGGTTGCAGTTGGAGCTGTTCTCCGCGCCCACGACCAGCACGAGCTCGACGCGCTTCGCCAGCTCCTTTACCGCATCCTGGCGGTTCGTTGTCGCGTAGCAGATGTCGTTCCGCGCCTCCAGCGCAGGGAAACGCTCCCTCAGAACGCCGATAACCTCTCTGGTGTCGTCGACCGAGAGCGTAGTCTGCGTGAGAGCGACCACCCGCTCCGGGTTGGCGACCTCCACACGCTTCGCCTCGCCCATGTCGTTCACAAGAGCCGAAGCATCGGGCGACTGCCCCATCGTGCCGACGACCTCGGGGTGGCCCTCATGGCCAATCACGAGAACGGAGTACCCCTCCCGAGCGAACTTCTTGGATTCGAGATGCACCTTGGTCACGAGCGGGCACGTCGCGTCGATGACGTTCAGCCCTCGCTCAGCCGCAGCGCTCCAAACCTTGGGCTCGACCCCATGGGCGCTGAAGATGATGGTCGCGCCGTCCGGCGCTTCATCAACCTCCTCGACGAACACCGCGCCCTTCGCCCGCAGGCTGTTGACGACGTAGTAGTTGTGAACGATCTCATGGCGCACGTACACAGGCACGCCAAACCGTTCGAGAGCAATCTCGACGATGTCGATGGCGCGGACAACGCCAGCGCAAAAGCCGCGGGGAGCGCTCAGTAGTACCTGCATTGTGTTCACCTCTTTCCCCTAAATGATAGCAGGGCGTCGCCGCAGCGTATAATCGTGCCTCTCCCTCTTGGGAACGCAGGGAGGACGATGCTCTCCGGCAACCAGAGGGTGCAGAAAGAGCGTACGCCCTCCCGGCTTCCGCACTACCAGCCAGGGCGCCCAGGAGCCAACGTGATCGAGTCGAGCAACGCAGCCATCCTGTATAACGCCGACTCCGAGCGAGCGCGAAGCTTGGCCGAAGCGCTCGCCGCAGCCCTCCGCGTCCAACGCCCCCTCTACTCGACGAACGACGGCGATCTGGGGCTGGCCGAGCAGACGCCGGACGTGCTGATCACCGTGGGCGGCGACGGAACGCTGCTGCGCGCCGCCCGCATGGCGGCCCCCGCCGACGTGCCCCTGCTGGGCGTCAACCTCGGGCGCCTCGGGTTCCTCACCGAAATCGAGGCTGCCGATGCGCTCGAACTCGCCCCCCGCTACCTCGCCGGCGAGTTCGCCCGAATGGACGAACGGCGTATGCTTCAGTGCGTCACCCGAACGGCAAACGGCGAGAGCGCGCCCATTCACGTGCTCAACGACGTCGTCGTCGGACGGGGACGCATCGGCCACATCGCCCGCATCGGCGTCTCCATAAACAGCGTCGAGATGACCGCCTACCAGGCCGACGGCGTGATTGTGTCGACCGCGACCGGCAGCACGGCGTACTCGCTTGCTGTCGGAGGGCCAATCCTCTATCCCGCGTCGGGCGATATGGTCGTCGTGCCCGTCGCCACCCACGGCGACCTCGACGCTCCGGTCGTCGCGCCCGGCGATTGCTCCGTAGAGCTGGTGGTGAAGAGCAACCACGACGCGCTGATGACCGCGGACGGATTCATGGATATGCCAATGGCCCAGGGCGATTCGGCAGTGGTGACGGCGAGCCCGCACCGCGCGCGGTTCCTCCGCGCGGGCAACCCCAACGCGTTCTACGAAACGCTGGTCTACCGCCTGCGGCGCGGCGCCGACCAATCGAGAAGCATCGCCCGGCTGCTGGCCGAGGAGGAGGCGCGCAATGGCCGATGAGCTGGAGCCCACCATCGCAGTCGAACGGGAGTTCATCGGGCAGCGCGTCTCCGTGCGCGTGGAGCGCGTGCGCCTCGACGACGGCACGGAAGCACTGCGCGACATCGTGCAGCACCCAAACTCTGTAGTCGTCGTGCCGCTCGACGACGCCGGCAATGTTGTGCTCGTGCGGCAGTACCGTAAGGCCTTAGGGCAGGAGCTGATCGAACTGCCGGCGGGCGTGATGAACGCCGATGAAAGCGATACCCTCGAGGCGGCCCGACGCGAGCTGCGCGAAGAGACCGGGCTCAACGCCGAACAGCTAGTCCCGCTGGGCGACTTCTTCGCAGCCCCCGGCTCGATGACCGAACGGCTCTACTCATTCCTCGCCACAGGCCTGTACGAAGACCCGCTGCCCGCCGATATCGATGAGCGCATCGACGTTGTGCGCATGCCCTTCAACGAACTGACGGCGATGGCGCGCGCAGGACAGCTGAACGACGCAAAGACGCTGGCGTCGCTGCTCCTGGCAGAGCCGTACGCGCCCGCAGCGCGCGGTTAGAGCGCGCTAGTTGCGCGAGAACGACCGCCCGGAACGCCCTTGCACCTGCTTGCGGGCGTTCTTGATCAGCTCCAGCTCATCCCACAGCCGGTCGAACGTGGGGAGCTCCAGCAGACGCTGCTGGATGGTCGGATTGCCCTGAAACAGCTGCGCAACCTCGTACGACAACGCCGCGGGATCGTCGGGGAAAGCCACGTCGCGCACGTAGCCGCCGCGCGCGGCCACCAGCTGGCGTACAAACGCCGTCGCATCCCACCGCACATTGTCCACGAGCGAGGAGTCAATCATATCGTCGCGGTCGTCAAGAAGCTCAACCTCGGCGGCGAGGTACGGGTTATCGCGAATGAAGGCCCGCACCTTGAAACGTTGCCCTCCCACGGCAAGGACGCTGATGCGGCCGTCGCCCATATGCTCCGCTCGCCGGATGTGCGCAATCGCGCCCACCTCGAAAGGATCGGAGTCGTTGGGGCCGACCTCCGCGCCCTCCTTGAGAAGAAGCACCCCGAACGGCTCATCGTTCTCGGTGCACTCTTTGGTGAGCTGCACGTAGCGCGGCTCGAACACCACGAGCGGCAACTCCATGCCGGGGAACAGCACCACCGCCTGCAGAGGAAACAGCCGCAAAAAATGGAGTTCCGGATTGACCATGCGCCGGAGTGTACACGCGCGCGAGGCGGCGTCCAACTCCCCTTCTTGCCTCTCTGCCAGCCCTGCGCCTGCAGCCTGCACGTGTGGGCAGCTAGCGTGCGCGCGGCCCTCGCGCTCTGGAGCCAGGCGTACTGCGCCGTCGCTGCTGCGGCATCTTCGGCGGAGTCTCATTGCGCGTTCTCATCATCTCGACCCTGAGTGCTTCTCTCGCAACCATAGTGTGGGTCGGGTCGCTGAACTCTCTATAGAGCGGCGGATGCTTCCGCTTTAGCCCTGTGGACTCGATGCGTGGCGCTAATCTCCACAGCCATTCTATGAGAGCTTCAGCCATCTTTGGAGACTGCCGCGCGTCTCCTTGGGTATTGAAATCCTCATAGAAATTCAAATGGAAATCTCGATGGATGCTTCCATCCAGGGATCTCACTGCCTCCACATCCGCAGGAGAATCTGCAAGAGCAGCTATGTCCTCAAGGAACATCCTCTGCTTATTCCTATCCTGGAGCCTGTATCCGTGAAGCGCTGCTATTGTTTTCAGCGTTTGTACTCCGGCATTATAGGCATTATTCCCCAACCGCATCCGCTCATCCTGCGTTAGGGCAGTAGGCTTAGCAGCTTGTTTGTAAGCCACACGGAGAAATCGCTTAGCTCGGTCTTGATGCCTCAGGGCCGTCTTGTCCCATTGGGGGCGCTTCTTCACTTTCTCGTTGTGCGGGTTATATATCGGCTGGACTATTTCAGCCGCAGGCAATAATGTTGTTGTCATCATCTTAGGCTTCTCTTTCCCTCTCTATTGCCTAATTCTTACCTCAGCCAATTATATCCACCTAGCTTCTCTTTCGCAAGCCAATTATGAATCGCTGCTATAGCGCTCAACGTATGACCTACCGCGCCCCAAGCATTGTTTGAAATACGCAATCGTTCGCCAGGAGTTAGGATAGCTCTTCTTCGAGAGAGAATGCGCTGCGTCGAGCAGTTGGCGCGCCCTATGCTCATGCTTTATAACCACAGTGCGCCAGCCTGCTTGAGCAGCATCGCGGATAGGCTCTTGTAACTGAGTGGGCGCTAGGCGCATCGTCGTAGTCATCACTTTATCCTCCCCGCTAATGTATCCCCCTTCGCGGCTAGTGTATCACGTTATCCGTCGAATGTTCTGTGCATTCGGATATCGAATACAACCCACGAAACAAGACTATCCAGCGTCAGTCCTCGCCGACTATGCGGACCGTGATGAGGTTCGGCATCTTGCTGACGCCGACCGGAGCGGAGCCGAAGAAAAGCGCCCGGTCGCCCGGAGCAACAATCCCCTGCTGCTCGAGCAACTCCAGGGCCGAGTGCATCGTAACCTCGTACCGGTCGGCAAGCGTGGTCTGTATCGGCCAAACGCCGTACCACAGCATGAGGCTGCGGCAAACCTCCGGCGACGGCGTGAACGCATAGACAGGCACGGACGGGCGATGCCGCGACAGCGTCGCAGCCGTGCGTCCGCTGCCAGTCACCACAACCATCGCCCGGATATGAAGCCTATCGGTCAGCTCGCATGCGGCCCGCGCCATGGCGTCCGCCTGATTGTCGCCGCCGGACGTCGCCCGCTCTCCGCGCGGCGCCGCGTGATGGACTGCCGAGTCCGACGATTCGACGGCGAGCGCGATGCGCGCCATCGTCGCAATTGTCTCGGCGGCGAATGCGCCGATGGCCGTCTCCCCCGAAAGCATCACCGCGTCCGTGCCGTCGAGAATAGCGTTGGCGACGTCGCTCGCCTCAGCCCGCGTAGGAGTGGGACGGTCGATCATCGACTCAAGCATCTGCGTCGCAGTGATGACCGGCAAGCCGGCTTCGTTCGCGCGCGCAATGATCAGCTTCTGCAGAAGCGGCACGCGCTCAGGCGAAACTTCCACGCCCAGATCGCCCCGGGCGACCATCACCGCGTCGCTTGCCTCGAGTATCTCCGCAAGATTCTCGATGGCGAGGGGATGTTCGATCTTGGAGACGATGGGCGTTTCGGCGCCAAGCTCGCGCAGCAGGTCGCGGCAAGCGCGAACGTCGGCGGCGCTGCGAACGAAACTCAGCGCCACGTAGTCGACCCCAATCTCGGAGCCGAACGCCAGGTCGGCCCGGTCTTTCGGCGTAAGCGGGTCGGCGGTGACGCGCGAATCCGGAAGATTGACGCCCTTGTGGGCGGTGAGCAGACCCCCGGCGACAACCTCCGCGTCGAAGCCCGACGCCCGAACGCCCACGACCCGCAAGGCCATAGCGCCGTCCGCGATAAGCACGCGGTGCCCCGGCACCACATCGTCGGCGAGCCTCTGATAGGGAATCGACACCAGCGAGGAGGTCGAGGGAACGTCTTCAGACGTTACGACGACACGGTCGCCCGCCCGCAGCTCCACGCCTTCGAGGCGTTCAACCTCGCCGGTGCGCAGACGCGGGCCCTGAATGTCCTGCAGCAGCGCTACGGGACGGCCAAGCTCCGCGCTGATGGAGCGAATGAGCGGAACGACGGCGCCGATCTCCTCATGAACAGCATGGGAGAAGTTGAGGCGAAAGATGTCGGCGCCCGCCATAATGGCTTGCCGTAGCTGCTCCTCGCCGGCCAGCGCCGGCCCCCAGGTGGCGACAATTTTCGTGCGTCGTTGCATGCCGTGATGATAGCGGCTGCCGCAACGCCTCCCAATCGCCTCGCATCCGCTGTAACTGCTCAAGTTCGCGGGCGCTCGGGGAAATCGAGCGGTCTCGCGGCTCCCCCGAAACGAGACGTTCGAACGAGCGCGCGCTCCCCGTCCCTCGAACAGTTGCCGCGCCCGCTACGCCAAATTGCGCGCAGGTGATAAAGTTACGCGTGCGCGGGATCTGTCCACGCTGCCGGCGTTCTGTTCCGTCCGCCCGCCGGACACCTGGGAAGTGAACGCTACTCAAGAGGCATTGGAGGGGGAGCACATGCACGACGTGCTCATAGTCGGAGGCGGAATCGCCGGGCTGCGCGCCGCGGTCGCCGCCAAACGCGCCGGAGCGTCTGTCGCGCTGGTCACGCAGTCGCATCCCGCGCGCAGCTATTCGGTTTCCGTGCAAGACGGCGTCAACGCCAGCAACGGCGCGGAGGAGAGCAGGCAGTCGCACGTCGCGGAAACGCTTGCGGCGGGCGCCGGACTGAACGACTCCGCTGTGGTCGAGTCGGTCTGCCGGGAAGCTCCGGGGCTGGTGGTCGAACTCGACCGCATGGGCGTCCCGTTCAACCGACAGGGGACGGTGATCGACCGCGCGCACCTACCGGGGACTGCGGAGGCGCGCGCCGCCTACGTCGACGACTCCACCGGCCTGGCGCTAACGCAGACCTTGTACGAGCAGGCTATCGGCGCCGAGATCGATATGTACATCGAGTGGGTGGCGACCGCGCTCGTAATCGAGAACGGGCGCTGCCGCGGCGTCATAGCGTTCGATATGGCTGTCGGCAAGCTCGAACAGATCGGCGCCAACGCCGTAGTGCTGGCGACGGGCGGCGTGCGCCGCGCCTACGACCCGAGCACCGCGTCGCTCCAGTGCAGCGGATCAGGGGTCGCTGTGGCCTACCGCGAGGGCGTGCCCCTCGTCGATATGGAGTTCGTGCAGTACTACCCCGCCGTGCTGAAAGACCGCCGCCTCGCGCTGACCCCCCTGCTCTGGGCGAGCGGCGCATCGACGGGGGCCGGCGGCGTAACCCTGAGCGGAGCCGCCGAAGCCGCCTCGCGCTTCCCCGACACGCTCCTCCGCGTCAAGGCGCTCGCAGGCGTCGATATGCTGAAAGACGCCGCGCCAATCGCGCCCGCAATGTCGCGCTCGCTCGGCGGCATCGCCGTCGACCAGGACGGCGCAACGTCGATGCTCGGCCTGTACGCCGCCGGCGAGTGCGCGGGAACGGGCTTCCACGGCGCGCGCGGGCTCGACGGCAACTTCCTCCTCGCCTCCGTCGCCTCGGGCAAGCGCGCCGGGACGGCTGCGGCGCGCGAGGGGATGACGGGCGGCGCCGACGAGCCGGGAGACGCGACGCTCCGGCGGGAAGAAGCGCTCGTATCCGCAGCGCTGGGGCGCCCGGGCGGCGCGGCGGTGGCTGCGCTCCGCAGCGAACTCGCGTCGCTGATGCACGAGAAAGTCGGAATGAGCCGCGACGCCGAAGGGCTGAGCGGTGCGCAGGAGCGCATCCGCGCGATGCGCGAGGAGGCGTCGCGACTTGGCGCAGGCGTCGGCACCAGGGACTATAATTTCGGCCTCGTGCAGTACCTGGAGCTCGGCTGGCTGCTTGACGCGGCGGAGACGATAGTAGCGAGCGCGCTGGCGCGTACGGAGAGCCGCGGCGTCCACTCGCGGACGGACTACCCCAACCAGGACGACGCGCAAGCCGCAAGGATAACGGTGACCCGCGCCGAGCAGGGCCCGCAGATCGACAGGGCCGCCGCGGCGGACTGACCAGGCGGCAAGCGCCCCAATTTCCCTAGTGCTATCAGGGAGGCAGCACGTGAAAATCACCTTCAAGTTCCAGCGCGCAGGCAACAGGGCCCAGCCCGTCTACTCCGACTACGAGGCGGAAGTGGCGCCGGAGTCCACCGTGTTCGACGCCCTCGTGGGAGTCCGCGAGACGCAGGACGGCACGCTCGCGTTCCGGGGCAACTGCGGCGTCGGCTTCTGCGGCGACTGCACCATTAGCGTCAACGGCTCCCAGAAGGCCACATGCCTCGTAACCGTGGGCGACACGCAGAAGAACGGCGTCATCACTGTGCAGCCCATCCGCTACGCCGCCGTAACCAAGGACGTGATGTACGACACGAAGCAATTCCTGTGGGACAAGGTCGACCGGTTCGCCCGCGGCGTTGTGCCCAACGGCGAACGCCCCGTGTCCGACGAGGAATTGCGCCCAGTGCGGAAAGCGATGCGCTGCACCACATGCGGGCTGTGCGACGAGGGATGCACGGTTATCGACGTGAACCTCGACTTCTACGGCCCCGCTGCCCTCACCAAGCTCTACCGGTTCGCCTTCGACCCCCGCGACTCCATCACGAAAGAGCGCCTGATCGAGGGCAGCGAGCGCAACGGAATGTGGGACTGCGTCCACTGCTGGGAGGCGACCGAACACTGCCCCTTCGGGCTGGAGCCGACTCACCTGATAATGGAAGCGCGGGACCAGGCGGTGAGCTACGGCGTGAAGTCGGGCCGCCGGAACCGGGCGGCGCAGCGGCACTACGACTCGTTCGAACACTCCGTCGAAGAGTCCGGCTGGCTCGACGAGCGGGCTGTGGCGATTGCAAGCTACGGAGGCCGCATCCGCGGCACGCTCAAGGTGCTGCCCCTCGGAATACGGGCACTGCTCCACGGCAAAGCGACGCTCATGCCGCACCACAAGCGCCCCGGCGCCCGAAACATCAAACGCATATTCGAGCGGTACAACCGCGCCAACGCGCAACGGCGCAAGGAGCATTAAACCGTGAACCGATTCGCCTTCTACCCCGGCTGTGTCTCCAAGGGCTCCTGCCCGGAGCTGTATGCGTCGTTCGTTCGCGTCGCCGCGGAGTTCGGCCTCGAACTCGTAGAACTCGAGGACGTCGGCTGCAGCGGCGCAGGCGTGCTGCCTACGCAGGTGTCGGACCCCATCAACGCGCGCACGCTCGCCGAGGCCGAGGCGCTCGGCTTGCCGCTGCTCACTATCTGCAGCACATGCCAGGGCGTTATCGGCGGCAGCGCGCTCCGGCTCTCCGACCCCGCCTACCGCGAACGCATCAACCAGGAGCACCTCGCCGAGCAGGGGCTCCACTACCACGGCACGACCGATGTGAAGCACTTCCTCTGGGCGCTGGTCGAGGATGTAGGGCTCGACGTCGTGAAGAGCAAGGTGCGCCGCCCGCTCGACGGCCTCGGCGTATCGCCCTTCTACGGCTGCTACCTGCGCCGCCCCATCGACGTAGTCCAACGCCCGGAGCGCAAGACATACCTCGAGAAGGTCACCGAGGCGCTCGGCGGAACGAACGTCGACATTAGCGGCAAAGGCAAATGCTGCGGCTTCCCAACGCTCACCATCAACGAAGCGAACTCGTTCGCGATGACCGCCAAGCATACGGGCGAGGCGATGGACAAGGGCGCCGACGCCATGGTCGTCCCGTGCCCCCTCTGCCACCTCGAGCTCGACGGCGAGCAGAGCTACGCCGCCAGAGCCGCCGGACGCCACATCGAGATGCCCATCCTCCACCTGCCGCAGGTCGTTGGGCTGGCGCTCGGAATGACCCCCAAAGAACTCGGGCTCTCGCGGCACATGGTGTCCACGAAGAAGCTCGTCGCGCAGCTCCACCCGGTGGGGACCGGCGCCGGGCGCTAGGCGAGGCCGCGTTGACAGATATGCCGGGCGCCGTGGACTCTAGCCGCTTCTCCGTCCACAACACCCGGGTGCGGCGAGTCGCGCGCGACGGGAAGCGAATGGTGGAGAAGACCATTCGCCCCAATGCCCCGTTGGCGTCCTCGCTGGCGGAGGTCGGCGCGCAGATCGCAGAGTATCGCCGCTTGCTGCTCGCCGCAGGCATTCGAATGCCCGCCGTAGCCGAAGCCCGCGTCGAAACCGACTGCATCGTCTACCTCTGCGAGGACGGCGGCGAGAATCTGGTAGAGCAGTACGGCGACCCCGAGGCGCTGCTGCGCGACCGCGACGCCGTCGCTTCCGCCGCCGCCATACTGCGGCAGGCCGCCGACGCCGGAGTGTCGCTCGATCCCCACATCAAAAACTTCGTGGGCGAGAACGGCGACCTCCTCTATGTGGATTTCTCGCCGCCGCTGGTGCAGCCCTACGTCGAGATGCGCTGCTCAGCGGCGGACGGCGCAGAAGAGGAGCGCATCCTCCGGCGAAACTTCCTGTACTTCACGCCGGAGTTCCTGCCCTACCACTTCGCCGGCGACTTCCTGAACGTGCATCCCTCAGCCGGGCGGCTGTTCCCGGACTTGCACGCGCTGCTGACCGAGGCCGGGCTGCTCTCCGGGGTGGAGCTCGATACTTTCTCCAGGCGCGCGCGGGAGATACGCGAACTGGAAGACCTCCGGCTGCAGAAACAGATCTTTATGGTCTAGGGCCCCTTCCAGCCCCGCGGGCGCAGAGGCCCGCATCGACAAAGAGGACAGCATGACCACCTACCGCGTGATTGGGCGTCCAGTCCCGAAAACCGACGTTCAGGGGAAGACCACCGGCGCAGCCCTCTATGCAATAGACGCGCAAGCGCCGGGCATGCTGTGGGCCAAGCTGCTGCGCAGCCCCGTCCCCCACGCCCGCATCGTCCGCATCGACGCCTCAAAAGCCGCTCAGTCGCCCGGCGTCCGGCTCGTCCTCACCGGCGCCGATACGCCGGACGTCCTCTACGGGCGGCGCTACCGCGATCTGCCCGTGCTCGCAAGGGATGTCGTGCGCTTCATCGGCGACCGCGTAGCCGCCGTCGCAGGGGACGATGAGGAGTCCGTCGAACGCGCCCTCCAGCTCATCGAGGTGGAGTACGAGGAGCTGCCGGCGGTGTTCGATCCCGTCGAGGCGCTCGGCGAAGCCGCGCCCGTCATTCACCCTGCGGCGCAGTCGTACTTCGGGTACGAAGTGGGAGAAGGCCGGCACCTCAACGTGCTGGCTCACGACGTGCACGAGAAGGGCGACGTCGAAGCGGGGTTCGCAACCGCCGATGTAATCGTCGAGCACACCTTCAGCGTGCCGCGGACTCACCAGGCGTACATCGAACCCCATTGCGCCTTCGCGATAGTCGACGAGGACGGCGTTCTGCAAATGTGGGCGCCGAACAAGAACCCCCACGGCATCCGCAACGCCATCGCCATGGCCGTGGGACTGCCGCCCGAGAAAGTCGTCCTCAACCCCGTGCAAGTCGGCGGCGACTTCGGCGGAAAGGGCGCGACGCTCGAAGAGCCTATCGTCGGGCTACTCGCCATGCGCACGGGAAAGCCCGTGAAAATGGTTATGGACCATCCCGAGGAGCTGACTGCCGCCGCTCCCCGCCACGCAGGCGTGATGACGCTGAAGACCGGCGTGAAACGCACCGGCGAGATCGTCGCCCATTCGATGCGCGGCGTCTTCGACAGCGGCGGCTACGGCGGCGTCAGGCCGGGCGCGCCGCTCGGCGGGGCGGCCCACGGCGCCGGGCTGTACAAGTGCGACAACGCCCGGTCCGAAGTCTTGCGCGTCTACACCAACAACCTGCCGGGAGGACAAGCAAGAGCGCCGGGCGAGCCGCAAGGCTTCTTCGCCGGCGAATCGCACATCGACCTCGTCGCTCGCGCGATCGATATGGACCCCGCCGAATTCCGGCTCCGCAACGTCATCCGCGAAGGCGACACGACAATGGCGGGCGACCGTCTCGAGCGCATTCGCGCAAAGGAGACGCTGGAGGCCGCCCTCCGGGAGGCCGACTACTACTCGCCCAAACCGCCCGGCGTAGGCCGCGGCGTCGCAATGGCGTTCCGCGGCACCGGCACGGGGGAATCCGCGGCGCGCATCACGCTGCTCCCCAACGGCGACGTAGTCATCGGCACGCCCGTGTTCGAGCAGGGAACAGGCACCTACACCATCGCTCGGCAGGTCGTCGCCGAAGAGCTCGGGCTCGACCCCGAGGAGCTGCGCATCGAGCTCCTCGACACCGCGCATTCACCGTTCGACTCCGGCATCGGGGGCAGCCGCGGCACGAACATCGTCACCGGCTCAATGTACGGGGCGGCGCAGGCGGTCAAACGCGAAATGGGCGAGCTCGCCGCAGAAGCGCTCGGCTGGCCGTCGGGCGATGTGGACATCGCAGGGCGCGATGTCGTCCACCGCAGCTCAGGCGAGCGGCGCAGCTGGCCGGAGCTCCTCGCCAAACTCGGACGTCCCTTGAGCGCCGAGTCCACATTCTCTGCGGAGCGCGCGCCGGTCACCGGCTTTGTCGCCCAGGTCGCGGAAACGCGCGTCGACCCGGACACGGGGCAGGTGGAGTTGCGGAAGCTCACCACGGCTCACGACGTCGGACGCATCATCAACCCCATCGGCCACCAGGGGCAGATCAACGGCGGCGTTATGCAAGGCGTCGGCTACGGGCTTATGGAGGAAGTCGTGGTCGAAGGCGGCAAGGTCGCGACTACAAGCTTCGCCGACTTCAAGATACCGAACATCGAGGACATCCCCGAGCTGCGGACGGTGCTGCTCGACCCGGAGCAAGGCGTCGGCCCGTACGGGATCAAGGGCATAGGCGAGAACCCGCTCACGCCCGTCGCCCCCGCTATAGCCAACGCGGTGGAAGACGCCATCGGCGTTCGCGTAAGCGATCTGCCGGTAAGCGCCGAGAAGGTCTACGCAGCGCTGCGGGAGAGAGGCCCGTAGACCCTGCAGCCGGCATCGGGTGGGGGGTGGCGGGCCTCCTCTCATGGGGCGCCGCCGATTACCTGGCCGCCTTCTCGTCGCGGCGCATCGGCAGCCTCAGCACGGCGCTGCTCGTGCAGCTGTTCGGCATCGCGCTGCCGCTGCCCTTCGCCCTGCTCGAACTGTCCGCCCGCCCCGACGTCGACTGGGGAGCGCTGGCGGTATGGGCGCCGCTAAGCGCAGCGCTTCTCGGCCTCGCCTATCTCGCGTACTACACGGGGCTTCAGCGCGGGCCGGTGTCCGTAGTCTCCACTGCGGCGTCGGCGTGGCTCGCAGTTACGATCGCCGTCGCTATCGTGCTGTTCGGCGAAAGCGTCGCGCTGGAACAGCTCGCGCTGATGGCCGCAGTCCTGGCCGGCATCGCGATGCTCTCCCTGCGGCGAGGGATCATATCCGGCGGCTCAGGCCTGCAGTGGGGACTGCTCGCGATGCTGGGGCTGGGCGTAGCCCTTGCATTCTTCGAACGCGCCACGGAAGCGGCGGGCGCAATGATCGCTGTGTTCGTAACGCGGACGCTCGCCGTCGTCCCCTCGTACCTATTCATCCGGTCGCGCGGGGAGCGCGTGCGGCTCCCGAGCGACGGCGCAGGCTGGCGCCTGCTGCTTGGGGCCGCAGTGCTCGACGCCGGAGGGTACGTCGGCTATAACCTCGGCCTGCAGGTCGCGCCGGTGGCGGTCGTCGCGCCCCTCGTAGCCGCGCACCCGGTCGCCACGGTTGCGCTGGCGGTCTTGTTGCTGCGCGAACGTCCCCGCGCGATGCAGTGGACGGGAGGGGTAGTCGTAGTCGTCGCGATTATCGCCCTGAGCGCCCTTGTCGGAGTCTGAGCGCAGAATGCCGGAACGAACGATAGAATCCCCTCTAGCTTCCGTGCTGAGGAGGGCCCAACAACTATGCTCGTGCTTATGGTGAGCCTGAAGGTGAAGCCTGGACGCGCCGACGATTTCATCGCCGCCGTGCAAGCCGACGGCGAAGGAACGACGACGAACGAGGAGGGCAACTTCCAGTTCAGCGCTATCCGCGACCAGGCCGACCCCGACCGCTTCTTCCTGTTCGAGGTGTACGAGAACGAAGCCGCGCTCGAAGCGCACCGCGGCATGCCTCACTTCCTGAAGTATCGCGAGGCCACGGCGGACATCTACGCCGAGGAGCCGGTGCGGCATATGTGCGCCAACGTGTTCCCCGACGACTCGTGGTGGCGCGGAGCTTGACCGCGCGGTGAGCCCGCGCCGCTGGCCGTTCTTCTACGGCTGGGTGATCGTCGGCGTCGCGTTCGTCGCGTCGGGCATCGGCTCCGGCGTCGCGATTTGGGGCCCCAGCGTCCTCCTGCTCCCAATGACGGAGGAATTAGGCTGGTCGCGCGCGGCGTTCTTCTCCGCCTTCTTCGTGCGCGAGGTGGTCATCGGCGTCTGTTCGCCGATCGTAGGCCCGCTGTACGACACGAAACACGGCCCCCGCCTGCTCGCGCTGGCCGGCGCGCTGCTGCTCGGACTCTCGACCGCGCTCATCCGCAACGTCGACGAACTGTGGCAGTTCGTACTGCTGTTCGGAGCCTTGGGCGGGATCGCGGAGCTGGGAAGCGGGTTCTTCATCTCGCAAACGATCGTGCCGAAATGGTTCGTGCGGCGGCGGGGCAGAGCCCTGGGCGTCGCCGTAATGGGCGTCGGATTGGGCGCGTTGCTCTTTCCCGCCGCCGTCTCCGCGCTCATCGAGGCCGCCGGCTGGCGCAACGCCTGGCTGTGGTTCGGCGTCGCTATTGGATCGATCGCTTTCGTGCTCGCGCTGCTCATCCGCACGCGCCCCGAGGACGTCGGACTGCTGCCGGACGGCGCATCCGTCCCGCCGGCTGCTCGCGCAGGCCCTGCGTCAGTGCCCCCTGTGTCGGAACAATCGCTCACGCGGCGCGAAGCCGTACGGCGTCCGGCGTTCTGGCTGCTGCTGGCGTCGTTCAGCCTCGTGAGCCTCGGCATAACCGGGTTTCAAAGCAACTGGCACCCGTTTCTGGTGGAAGCCGGGTTCTCGCCCGCCGACGCCTCGTTCGGCATCGCCGTCTACGGCCTCACGTCGGGGCTCGTCCGTCCGGGCTGGGGACTGCTCGGCGAGCGCCTTCCTGCGCGCTACCTGCTGTCGAGCGCAGCCCTCGCAACCGCCGGATTGATAATCGTGTTCCTGCAAGTGCAAAGCGTCGGGGCGCTGGTTCCGGTGATGTTCGTAGCGGGAGTGGCGATGGGCGGCTACCTCATCCTGCGCGCACTGCTCACGGCGAACTACTTTGGCCGCGCCCACCTGGGCGCCGTCAACAGCTTGTTTCGTCCCTTCGCTATGGGCATGGGAGCGCTCGGCCCGCTGCTGTTCGGCGCGCTTTACGATCTGCAGGGCAGCTACACCCTGGCGTTCCTGGTCGCCGCAGCGGCATGGGCCCTCGCCGGAATTGTCGTGCTGCTCGCCAAGCCCCCCGCCCCGCCTCCCTCCCGACGCTTTGCTCCGACAACGCTAAACTAGCCCGCCGGCGGCGGGATGCGCTAACCTTTCAGCGTCTCCGGCGCGCCGGAGCGCTCCCGACACTTCAGACCACGGAGGTGGACTTGTGACAGTCCTCATTACTGGCGGCATGGGATTCATCGGCCTGCACACGGCCCGGGCGTTCGTCGACACCGGCGAAGACGTCGTCGTCACCTACTTTCAAACATGGCGCGAGCCCAGCTTCATCAAGGACGAGTACGGCAAGGGCGTTATCGTCGAGAAGGCCGACGTTTCCGAACCGGCTGTGATCGAAGATCTCGCCAGGAAGCACAAGGCCGAGCACATCGTGCACCTGGCGGTGCCCGGCATCGCCGCCCTGGGGCCGTACGACGACTACCGGGTGAACATGAACGGGCTCATCGGCGTGCTCGAAGCCGCCCGCAACGCGGGCGCGCGCCGCCTCTCCCTTGCAAGCTCCATCGCCGTGTACCACTCCATCCCGGAAGGCCCGTACCGCGAGACCGACCGGCTGCCCGTCGAGTCATCGAACCCCACGGAAACATTCAAGAAGGCGTGGGAGATCCTCGCGTTCCACTACGCCGCCCGCACCGGGCTGGAAGTAGTCTCGATGCGCATCGGCGGCATCTGGGGGCCTCTCTATCACTCGATGATGAACCTCCCCAGCAGACTCGCGCACGCCGCCGTCAACGGCGCCGCTCCCGACTACTCCCGCGGCGTTCCCTTTGCCGAGGACACCGGCGACGTCTGCTACGTGAAAGACTGCGCCCAGGGCATCAAGCTCGTTCAACTCACGGACAACCTCGAGCACCGCATCTACAACGTCAGCTCCGGAGTGGCCGTCTCCAATCAGCGTCTCGTCGACGCAGTGAAGGCAGTTAAGCCGGACGCGGACCTCCCCTTGCAGGAGGGGAAGGGCCCCGCCTACAAGTCGGAGAACTATCTGGATATGACCCGCGCGCGGGACGAGCTGGGGTTCGAGAACGGATTCACTCCCGAATCGGCCATGGCCGACTACATCGCGTGGCTGGAAGAAGGAAACGAGAAGTAGCCATGTCCAAACTCTCCATCGGCGTAGTGGGCTGCGGCGCCATTGGACGCTCCATCCTGCGCGCCGCAGACGACGGGGTGGTCGATGTCGACGTAGCAGGCGTGGCGAGCCGCACCGAGTCGCCGGCCCGCGAGTTCCTCTCCACGCTCAAGACGCCAACGCCGTACCTGTCGCTCGGCGAGCTGGTCGAAGAGGCCGACCTCATCGTCGAGGCGGCGGGAGGGCCGGTAGTCCCCGGGCTGGTCGAGGCCGCGTTCGCCGCGGGGAAAGGCGCGATGGTCATCAGCGTCGGGGCGCTGCTCGCGCATCCGGAGCTGCTGGACAAGGCGCGCGCGCAGGGGCGCCGCCTGCTGATGCCTTCCGGAGCAATTATAGGACTCGACGGCATCAAGTCGGCGTCCGTCGGCGCGATCGACCGCGTCGTCATGGAGTCGCGCAAGCCGCCGGCTGCGCTCGACGGAGCGCCCTATGTGACCGAGAACGCCATCGACCTCTGGGCGCTCGAACACGAAGAGGTGATATTCGAGGGGACAGCCCGCGAAGCCTGCGTCGGTTTCCCGGCCAACCTCAACGTTTCGGCTGCCGTCAGCTTCGCCGGCATCGGCCCCGACCGCACGACCGTGAAGATGATCGCCACTCCCGGGCTCCAACGAAACTGCCACGACATAGAGGTAGAGGGCGAGTTCGGGCTGATGCGGCTGCACCTCGAGAACATTCCAGGCGAAAACCCCAAGACCGGACGCCTCACGGCAATGTCCATCCTCCGCACCCTCCAGCAGGAGACCGACCCCGTCCGCTTGGGTACATAGCGCCCCCGCCGAGGCAGGGAGCGCTATAAGGCGATAACGCCCACGCCGGAGGTTACAAGGGCGGCAGAGCCCCAGCGGGCGCGGCTCTCACGGAGAGGCTTGCGCCGCTCGATCGCGCGCCGCAGGCTCAGGCCGGTCATCGCTACCCAGAGCAGCAACAGCACCGGGCGCGTCGACATAATGGCCGAGCTCAGCGACACCGGCCCCAATTCGATAGCTGTGAGCCCGGTCCAGAATGCGACGACCATCGGCGCCTGCGCCAGCCCCACTGCGAAGAGGGCGCGCCGCGAGCGCAGCGCCGCTACTACCGGGCCTGGGCCGGCTACTCGCGCCGCCGCCATTACTCCCGGGAACGCGAACAGCCACGAGATCGAGTACATCTGCCATGCGCTCATCTCGCCGGATGCAGACTTCGCCAGCACCGAGTAGAGCGCTATGCAGAACGACGCCGCCAGCACGGCGCAGACCGACCGGTCGAGGGTGAGCCGCTTGCCGGGAAGCGTCTCATGGAACGCGGCGATCATCACCCCGGCGATAACCATAATGGCCGCTCCCCACTTGAGCGGCGTCAGCGTCTCGCCGAGGGCAAGCACGGCCATCGCCATCACAAACAGAGGATAGGCGTCCAGCGCCGGAACAATGCGAGAGATGTCTGTAGAGCGGCGGATCGCGTACGACGAGAGCAGCTGGATGCCGACGTGCACAAGGCCGGCGACCGCCATTGCGGCTACTCCCCACGAGAGCAAGTCAGGCGGCGCGGCAAGCACAATCGCGACAGCGAGTCCGAGGTGCAATAACGCGGCGATCACCGAGAACTCGACAGCTCCCATGTGATTGAGCGCGCGTTTCTGCAACAGCGTGTACGCGGTGAACGCCACTGCAGATGCTAAAGAGAGTAAGACCCAGTCCATCTCAGTCCCTCTGCTTGCTCATAGAGGTGATGCCCCGGGACAAGAACGAGCACCCAAAATCACGAGAAAAATGGCTGCTCTTTTCACCGCCCCGCCATGTATAGGAAGGGCAGGCAGGACGCGAATCGCATCCGCCGGGACAACGCCTCTGAGCGTTGTGTTCAGTTGCTCTGTTGATTAGTCCTGTTGTTCTTCGTTCTCCTCGCTCGGTTCGGTCTGTCCCTGAGCTTCGATCTGGAGGATCTCCAGAATGCCCGCATAGTTCACGCCCTTGTCCGATAACTCGGCGGCGCGCCTGATCAGTGCAAGCTCCGCATCCGAGTACCGCCGCGTCCCGTCCTCTGTTCGCTCAGGCTCAAGGATGCCAGCAGTCTCGAAAGCTCGAAGCTTGCGCTCCGGGACCCCCGTGAGCTCGGAGGCCACACTTATGGGATACTTCCCGACATTGGCGTCTGCCTCTGCCATATAGATAATCTACTACGCACACTAAGATTATTCAACCAATCAAGCAAGCTAATCAGCGCGGAATTAGCCGAAAACCTCGCCGCACGCTTCATATTTCAATTGCCCAACCGCTTGTGCGCAACGCCTCCCACAGTCCTCCTCCTTGTGGATATGAAAGCCCGCCCATCCGCGACCCATCCACGGAAGGGAGCGCTCGCTCAGGCTTGATGAGGGGACTCCGGATGGACGCATCGGGCGCTCAGCCCAACGACGCGTCACCCCTTGCTCCGGAGCGCCCGCTACTCCTGGACTCGCAGGGTGGAGGGGATGTTCATGCGCCGGAGTTTCCGCACGGCGAGCAGCGGCGCAAGCGCGATAACGGCAACCGCCGTCAGCATGGTGAACGCCAGCGTCGGGACTTCCGCCGACAGAGGAACCCACAGGTCCGGCGCTGACCTTGGCACAAGGACGAGCAAGACCCACAACGTCATGGCGTAGCCGCCGACTGCTCCCAACGCCGCCGAGAGCGCTCCGAGGAACAGGCCCTCGGTCACGAGAATCCGCAGCACGGTCCGCACGCGAACGCCGAACGCGAACATCGTCGCATGATCGCGGGCGCGCTCGTCGACGTTGATGCTGGCGGTGTTGAACGCCATCAGCAGCGCAAGTCCGAGCACAAACGCCTGTATCACGACAAAGACGCTGGTGAACTGCGCAAACGCGTCATTCATCGCCTGGGCCGATTCCGCAACGCCGCGCACAGCGCCGACGCCCGGCGAGGCGAAGAACTCGCGCTTGACCGACGAGACCGTCTGCCCCTCCGCAGGCGCGGCGGAGATAACGTTCGTGTAACCCTCGAGGCCAACCAGCCCTGCCTGACGAATGTCGGCATACGCGAAGATGCGCAACGTGTGCGGATGCTCCGCGAGCACCTCGACCTCGGTCGTTTCGAATGCGAACGCGCCGGGCCCTGTGCGCACGGGCAACCGCAGCGTCACCGTATCGCCCGGCGCGACGCCAAGATCCTGGGCGGCCTTTCTCGCCAGCACGACGCCGGGCCGGTCGGAGGCGAGCTCGCCCTCAACGGCGGTTGGCCTCCACAAGGCGCTATCGAAATCGACGAACTCCAGAGAGACAGGGAGCGTCTCATCGCCGTTCGACGCCGTTCCGCTGAGACGGATCCCGGGTTCGGCCGCGCGCAGCAAACCGCTCCCCGTAATGGCGGCGGCCTCCGGCACGTCCACGGGGTAGAAGTCTTCGAGATCGACGAACAGCCGGTCGGTCGCGTCTCCGAGCAGCTCCTGCTCGCCGATTTCGATGGCGCCGACGAACGAGTCGCGCATCACGACGAGGGTGAAGATAGTGGCGAGCACTGCCGCGAGGGCGAGCAGCGTAAGTAGCATCCGCCGGGGGGCCCGGAGCAGGTTGCGCAGCGGCATACGGCCAAGCGCGCCTCCGGGCTGCGGCAATCGGCCTGCAAGCGGAGCGAGCCCGCCGCCGCGCGCCGCGAGATGGCCTGTGCGGATCGCCTCTACCGGAACGACACGGACGGCCCGATAGACCGGCCACAGGACAGCCGCGAACGGGACAAGCAGCCCGATGGCGGCGGCTTGCGCGAAGAGGCCAGCCTGAAAGGGCGTCTCGAACACCGGCAATGGCACGAACGCCTCCATCACCGCGCCCATCGCCGCCCCCACCAGCAGCCCGACGCCCACGCCAAAGACAACGCCGGCTACGGCAATCTGCGCGCCGAACAGCAGCGGACGCACCGCAATGGCGAGCGGCGAGACGCCGAGCGCCATCTGCACGCCGATCTCCCGGCGCTGCGCCTCCGCCATGCGCGCGGCAAGGTTCAGCGCCGCAAACGCGGCGGCCCCGAACAACGCCAGCGCGAACAGGTTGTAGAACTGTTGGTCGCCCTCGGGGTCTTGGGTGAGCGCGATGTACGACGGGTCGTCTTCCTTGCGAGTGAAGCTGAACCCGACGCCGGGATAACGCTCCGCCGCCCCGGCGGCAAGCGCTGCTTCCACAGCCCCGAGGTCTGCGCCTTGCTCGACTGTCAGCGCCAAATCGTTGACTGCCCCAGGCTCGCCGGCGAACTTCTGCGCCGTCTCCAGCGAGGTAAACACCACAACGAGGTTCGCCTGGGCGATGAAATTGCCTTCCTCGACAACAAGGTAGTACTCCGGCGACACGGCATGGCCTACGTACCGGACGGACGCTCCGCCCCCAAGCGTGAGCTCGCCTTCGTCCGGCAGGCTGTAGAACACGGCGAAGTTCCGCTCGATCATCACAACGGGTTCGCCGATCTCAGACTCGTCGATCCCGCGTCCGGCGTAGGTCAGCACGCGGTTGACGTCCGGGCCGTCGCCGGAGAGGTCGACGCCGATAACGCGCGCCGGAACGAACACCGATTCGCCGTCCGGCGCGGGAACGTCGGCTTGCGTGTGCACAATCAGGCGTTCCTCCGCAGCGGCGACGCCGTCGACCCCTAGCGCGATCTCCGCGAGGGCGCCGCTCGGCAGAAATCCGCCGCCCAGCCGGGCGCGGAGGTCGTACACTTTCCCGAGAGCGAGGCTCGCGTCGTTCGAGTCAAGCCTCCACTGGGTGAGGCTGCTTAGCCCGGCGTACATCCCTGTGCCGATGGCGATCATAAGGGCGATCGCCACGACAGCCGCCCAATGGGCTTTGGCGTCCCGCAACGCCCATCGCAACCGGAATCTCAGCATCGAACAGTCCTCGCTCCCACGCCGCTATCCCCCGGCGCGGGGCGACAGCATAGCGGAGAGCAGTCCTATCCCGCCATGCCGAACAGCTGCTCGCGCTTATAGCCGAGGTAGCGCTCGGAGAGGAAATTGATCGGCTTCTTGGCCTCGATGATGCGCTCGCCGAGCGTTCGGAAGACCGCGCCGATCTCCTCGCCGTCCCGATAGCGGGCTGCAAGCCCGTACATCTGCGACGCCACGTTCTCGTACTCCTCCGAGCCGAGCCGGCGGCGTCCGGCTGATTGCGCCCGCAGCGCTCCCGTTCCGGGGTAGCGACGCGCCGTCGCCGCATAGTCGGGGAACATCCCCACGATGAAGAGGCAGAGGTCGGCAGTGCGACGCAGGACGGGCAGCCGCTCCTGTTCGTCGGTCTCGCGCGCGAGCCTCAGCATGCTGTGCACGTCGAGGTCGCTGTAGCGCACCTTGCGCACGACGCCCCGCCGCACCCATACGCGCTCGGTGCGGCTATGCACTTTGGTGAACGACGCGAGCAGCGTCGCGAGGTAGTGCAGCACCGAAGGCGCGCCGGCGAGTTCGGCGACCGCCGCCGCGTCGAATACCGGGACGCGGTCGGAGCCTGTGCGCTCGACGGTGTGGCGAGCGCGCTCCAGATCGGCTGCGGCCCGCCGGAGCAGGATTTCGAAGAAGAGTCGGGGAGAGACGGCGCTCATCAGGTCGTCGCGGGCCATGACCGCCTCGAAAGCGCGGTCGCCGCCCAGCATCTGTGCGCGGCGCTCCTCGTCGTCGAGGAGCAAGCGGATGAGTTCGTCGTCGTCGGGAACGTCGTCGCCGAGCGTCTCGCGCAGGAAAGCGATGTCCCCCTGGGTCGGGCGGCGCTGGAAGTCCGCGCTTAGCATCGCGCCCTCCTTTCCGTCTGCTCCGTCTGCTCTGCTGCTCCATCTGTCCCGGAGGAGAATAGCGGTAAGCCCCGGCGCATTCTATGATTGCGCTGCGGAGAAAGAGGCAATTGCGAGAGCGAACAGACGGACGCAGTTTGCAGCGAAAGGAGCGCCTATGCCGTCGGTAGAAGTCTTGCTCCATGGAGAGTCCATCAACACCAACTACGGGTCGCTTGGCTTCTGCAGCACCTTGCTCGTGCGCGGCGACCACACAATCATTGTCGATACGGGGCACGTGGGGCGGCGGCGTTCTCTGCTCGCCGCCTTGGAGGAGCGCGGCGTCGATCGCGCCGACGTGGATGTTGCGGTGATGACCCACGCGCACTGGGACCATGCGCAGAACTACGACGTGTTTCCGCAGGCCGAGCTGCTAATCCATGAGTGGGAGCGGAAGTACATCCGCAATCCTCACCCGAACGACTGGGCGACGCCGCGGTGGACAGGCGCAATGCTCGATTCGCTTGGGAATCTGCGCGAGGTCGCCGACGGTTACGAGATCGAGCCCGGCGTGCGCGTCCTGCATACGCCGGGGCATTCCGCCGGCACGATGGCGCTCATCGTGGACACCGACGAGGGGCCTGTGGCGGTGACCGGCGACGGGGTGGCGCATGCGGGGGCTGCGCTGACCAAGGTGAACGCGAACATCTTTTGGAGCGAGGAGGCCTCGCGCCGCAGCATCGAGCGCGTGCTGGAGTCGGCGGAGATCATCTACCCGGGCCACGACCGTCCGTTTCGAATGCTGAACTCGGGCAGTTTCGAGCGTCTGGCGGGGCGGGAGCTTACCTTCTTCGGCGTAGACCTCGACGACCCCAGCGTGTCGGTGTCGGCGGAGGGGCGCCCGCCCTTCGTGATGCCCGACATCGGCGAACAGACGCTCGAACGCCTCGGTTAACCGCTGCCCTTCTCCGCCTTTCCGCCTCTGTCCGAGGCGAGCGACAGGAGCGAGGGGAGAGGGGCTTACACGACTTCCTCGAGGACAATATCGAACGGGAGGCGCGCCTCCGAGCGCACGACCGTAACCCGCACGTCGTCGCCCACCCGATAGTCGGTAAGCAGGAGCCGCACCAGCTCCGTAATCGTCATAACCGGCGTGTCGTCGATCTGCACTATCACGTCGTTGACCTGTATGCCGGCCCGTTCGGCGGGGCCGCCGGCGCTTAGCGCTACGACGAGGATGCCCTCGCGCACCGCGAGGCCGCGTTCGAGGGCTGACGCGGGGGTCAGATCCTGGATCACCACGCCCATACGGGGGCGAATGACCCGCCCGTTCTCGATGAGCTGCGTCGACACGGGGACTGCGGTCTCCATGCTGATTGAGAAGCCGATGCCCTCGGCCTGGGTGCTGCGGATAATCGCAGTGTTGATGCCGATAACCTCGCCCTGCAAGTTGAGCAGCGGGCCTCCACTGTTGCCCGGATTGATCACAGCGTCGGTCTGCAGCAGGTCGTCAAGACGCGTTGTCGCGTCGATCTCGAGCGACCGCCCCAGGGCGCTCACCACGCCGACCGTCACCGAGCCCTGAAACCCTAGCGGGCTTCCGATTGCAATGACCCAATCGCCCGGCCGCATCGCGTCGGTCTGTCCCAGGGGGGCGACCACGAGGTCGCTCACCTCCTGCGGGTCTGCGCGAAGCACTGCCAAGTCCGTAGTGGGATCAACGCCCACTATCTCGGCTTCGAGGCGCTCGCGACTCGCCAGCACAATCTCAACCTCCGTCGCCTGATCGACGACGTGGTTGTTCGTCAGGATGTAGCCGCGTTCGTCGAAGAACACGCCTGACCCTTGAGAGGTTGCGAGGCTCTGCTGTCCGAAGATGTTCGTCTGCGGGACCGTGGCGATGACCTGCACCACTGCAGGGCTTACGCGCTCCACAACCCCCGCAACATCCGGCAGCGCGATAACGACCGGCGGCGGCGCGGCGTCTCCGCCGCCTGCGGGGCTGTCAGGGTTTCCCTCGGCCTCGGCGGAGGTCTCTCCGGCGGCTGCATCGCCGGTCGGCGTGTTCCCGGGGTTCTCCTCGCCTGCCGCGTCCGCCGTGGGAGCCGGCGCTTGTCCGCCGCCGCTCCCATCGTCAACCGGGGACTCCCCGGCGACCGGCAGCACGTCGCTCCCGCCCTCCGGGGTTGGGGTTGGAGTCGGCGCTGCAGTGCTTGCGCATCCGATCGCGAAGAGCGCAAGCGCGCACAGGGAGAGGAAGGCAAAGAGAGCGCGAGTCCGCATGAGTAAAGTCTATCCTATCGCCTTCCGGGAGCGCCTTTGGCGTTCCCTTCCGTGACTGCTCAAGCGGGTGCGTTGCGCCCTCGATAGCAGTGGCCGAGAGCGCGCCAGCGCTGGCGCGCAGCTGGGAGAGCGTCCACTCCCCCAGACCCCCAGGGAAGCTCGGCAGCTCGCGGAGCAGGAGCGTCCGTCTACTCACTCATGGACTGCTTCTGTTGCCGGGCGGAGCGCGCCTGCTGTAAGGTTCGCCCAACACCGGGTTACGGGTTCGCCAATGATGGGGGGCGCTCAATGGCCATTATCGACGCCGACGCGCATGTTGTTGAGTCTGAACGAACATGGGACTTCATTCCCGAGGCGATGCAGGCGCACCGCCCCATCGTGCTGCTGCCGAAAGAGGGCTACAAGTCCCCTGCCCCGGAGTTCTGGTACATCGATAACCGCGCGTTCACCAAGGGGGTCAACGTCGGGCTCGACACTGACGAGGCCACCCGCGAAGCGCGCGACATCGAGAAACGGCTCGCCCATATGGATGAGCTTGGCGTCTCTACGCACGTCCTCTACCCCAGCATCTTCCTGCGCCCCCTCGCCACGCACCCTGAGGTCGACCTCGCTCTCGCGCAGGGCTACAACCGATGGCTCGCCGACATCCACCGGCAAGGCGGCGGGCGCCTCCGATGGGCGGTCGTGCTCCCCACAATGTCGCTCGACAAGTGCATCGAGGAGTTGAACTTCGGCAAGGAAAACGGCGCCTGCGCCGTGTTTATGCGCGGCATCGAAGGCCCTCACCGCCTGAGCGACCCTTACCTCGATCCCGTGTGGGAGGAGGCGCAGCGGCTGGACCTGCCCATCTGCATCCACGCGGCGACCGGCAATTTCGCGTTCTACGACTACTTCGGGCGCGATGCGGGCTTCTCGACGTTCAAGCTGTCGGGCGTCGGCGCGTTCCACGACATCATCATGAAGAATATGCACCTGCGCTTCCCCGACCTGCGCTGGGGATTCGTCGAACTCAGCGCCTCGTGGGTGCCTTACGCAATGAACGACCTCTCTCTGCGCTTTCAGAAGCAAGGACGCGCATGGCCCGGACGCGAGCTGCTCGCCGAACGCAACATCTGGGTCGCCATCCAGACCGCCGACGACATTGAGTACATCATCGACTGCGCGGGAGAAGACAACCTCGTGCTCGGCACGGACTACGGCCACAACGACACGTCGACCGAACTGCACGCGCTCCGCAATCTTCGCGAGAACGGCGGCCTGGGCGACGCAGTCTGCGACAAGATCCTCGACCACAATCCAACGCGCCTCTACGCGCTATAGGCGGGCCGCAGGAGTCCGCCGCACTCTTGCAACACTCAGGCACTCAGGGAGGATGAGATGACAGTACTGCGTTCTATGTTGCGCGGAGGAGTGCGCCGGAGCATCGCCGGCTTGCTCGCCGCCGCTATCGTCGTGGCTGCGTTCGCAGCAGCCTGCGGCAGCGACGAACCCGAGTTCCCCACACGGGACATCGAGTGGTTCGTCGGCTTCGGAGCCGGCGGCGGGTTCGACACTGCAAGCCGCCTTATCGCCGACAAGATGAGCGACGAACTCGGCGTAAACGTCGTAGTCCGGAACATCGAGGGCGGCGGAGGGCGCCGCGCCGTACAAGAGATCGCCCGCAGCGAGCCGGACGGCCACGCCATTTCGATTATGAATATGCCGAACCAGATTACGGCGGAACTGCTCGACCCGGAAAACGTCAACTTCGACGACCTCACGTGGGTTGGCCGGGCCGTCATCCAAACGTACGGCCTCTACACCGCGAGCGCCAACGACTTCAACTCCCCCGCAGACCTGCAAGGCATGCCCGACGTGCGCTTCTGCCTCAGCGGACTCGCCGGCCACTCCTTCCTCGTCGCCTCGGTGACCACCGAAGTGATGGACATCGCGTGGAACCCGGTCACCGGCTACCGCGGCCAGGAGACGCAGGCCGGACTGCTGCGCGGCGACTGCGAACTGGCGCTCGGCCCCATTGCAGGGTCGACGCTCACCGCCGTTCAGGGCCCGGACTTCAAGGTGTTGTGGATGTACTCGAGCGAGCGGTTCGGCCCCGTGCCCGACGCGCCGACGGTGGACGAGCTGGGCTACCCCGAGCTTGGCGGCTCGAAGTTCGCCAACAACGGGCTGGTCGCCGCAGCTCCCGGCACGCCCGACAGTGCGCTCGACGTGCTGCAGCAGGCGTTCAGCAACGCTCTGGCGGATCCCGCCGTGGTCGAGGGCATCAACAACGCCGGCATGGACATCGTCCCGCTGACTCCTTCGGAGACGTCGAGCGCGGTCTCCGACATGAACGGCATCGTGCAGGAGTACCTCGAAACGGTTCGACAGAAGTCGCAGGCGCAGTAGCGCTTAGCCGGCGGAGCGAGGACAACAGGCAGGAGAGCAGCGGCAAGTAGATGTTTGAGCCTTTCTTGGAAGGCCTCGCCGGGATGGGCAACCCGGCAGTGATCGGGGCAATCATCCTGGGCACGACGCTCGGCGTCCTGTTCGGGGTGATCCCCGGTCTGGGCAGCGTCATCGCGATGACGCTCATCCTGCCCTTCACGTTCGGGTGGGACCCGATCGTGGCCATGTACGTATTCGCCGGCATAATTGGCACGGCGAGCACCGGCGGCGCCGTCCCCGCCATCCTGCTCAACACCCCGGGCACCATTGCGAACGTCTGCACAACGTTCGACGGCTTCCCGATGACGCGGCGCGGCGAGGGCGGGCGCGCCATCGGCATCGCCGCAACCGCTTCCGGCCTTGGAACGCTCTTCAGCATTGTCGTGCTCGCCGCGTTGCTGCCGCTCGCAGAAGTGATGCTCCGGGCCTTCACCCCGCCCGACTTCTTCTGGCTCATCATCCTCGGGCTCATCGCCGTGACATTCGCGTCGCGCCAGAATATGGCGAAGGGGCTCGCCGCAGGCGGCGTAGGCATCCTTATCGCCCTCATCGGTTTCAGCCCGGTGTTCGGCGTCCGGCGCTACACGCTGGGGAGCGAGTACCTGTGGGACGGCGTCGAGATCGTGCCGCTGGTGATTGGGTTCTTCGCGTTGAGCGAGCTCATCGTCTACACGTCGCGCGGCGGCACGATTGCGCGAGACGCGAGCATCAAGCTCGGAGGCATCCGCCAGATTCTCGGCGGGGCATTGGAGGTGTTTCGCTACAAGGCCATCCTCCTGCGCGGGTCGGTCATCGGCACCGTCATCGGCGCCATTCCCGGCGCGGGCGGCGCGGTGGCGAACTTCCTCTCGTACTCGACGGCGAAGCAAGCCTCAAAGACGCCGGAGCTCTTCGGCACGGGCTATGCGGGCGGCGTCGTCGCCTCTGAGTCGTCGAACGACGCAAAGGACGGCGGCATTCTGCTGCCGACGCTTACGTTCGGGATACCGGGCAACGGCGAGATGGTGATTCTGATGGGCGCGTTCGTTCTGCACGGCATCCAGCCGGGTCGCGACCTTCTGGTGAACCGGCTGGACATCGTGTGGGCGATCATTCTGGGCGTAATCGCCGCGCAGGTGCTGACGACCATCATCATCCTCGCCGGCGGCGCATGGCTTGCGCGCATCAGCCTGGTTCCGGTGAAGTACATCGCGCCGTTCGTCGCCGTGCTGTCGTTCATTGGCGTCTACGCAGTGCGCAGCAACATTTGGGACATCGCCCTGGCCGTTTTCGCGGCCCTCGTGGGATTCGCAATGCGGCGCGCCGGGTTCCCGCTGATTACGCTGGTGATCGGGTTCGTGCTCGGTCAGCTTGCGGAAGAGAAGTTCACGCAGTCGCTGCAGATCTCCGGCGGCGGATACTCGATATTCTTCACGCGGCCCGTGTCGATCGTGCTCCTGTGCGGCATCGTCTTTATGCTCGGGTGGTCGATGTACAAGGCCGGCAAGCGCGGCTCATCGGCGCAGACTGCGGGGAGCGCCTCGTGAGTTCGGTGAACCGATTCAACCTCGGCGTCTACGCCTTCCTGCTCGCCATCGCCCTGAGCATCGTGCTCGGCGCAACGGCGTACGAGGGGAAGCAGCAGCTCACGGCGTTCGTCATCGGCATCCCCACTATCGGGCTGCTGGTCTTTCTCACGCTCGCGGAGGTTACGCCCTCGCTCGTCAAACTCACGGGCGCATTCGGGGTGTCGGAAGACGACAAGCCAGACGTGTCGGAGGGCGCGGAGAGCGGCGGCGGCGCAACGATGGAGGCCGGCTCATGGCGGCGTGTGGCCATCGTATACGGCTGGCTCGTGTCGTACTTTGCGATGACGTTCGTCTTCGGCTTCTACCTGTCGATCCCTGTGTTCATGGCGCTGTTTCTCACGTTCGAGTCGCGGCTGAGGCCGCTCTACGCAGTCGGCGTCACCGCGGCTACGGGAATCCCGCTCTACGCGATCTTCCGGATTCTGCTCGACATCCCCCTGTGGCCGGGCATCCTGCCCCGCATCATCCCCCAGATCATAGGGGGAGGCATCGTCCCGCAACTGAACTGACGACGCGCCGCGGGGAATGAAGCGGACAGACGCGGCCTGCAACGAGGACGACGACCTCCCGGCTTCCCTCCGGCTGAAGCGGCGATTTGCTGACTTGCCGCCCCTCTTGCCTCTTCGCTCGCGCTCAGCTCAGGTAGCGCGCGATCACATCGTCGAGGGGCAGCACCTCGCTGTGCAGGACATTCCGGACGATGCGCAGCGCGTACTCCTTCACCTCGGGGGGCTCGGACTCGCGGTGCACCATCGTGCAGTCCTCCACGACGACCACCTTGTACCGCAGCTGGAAGGCGTCGGCGGAAGTCCAGAGCACCGTGTTATCGGTCGACGCGCCGGCGATAATCACCATGTCGCGCTTCATCGTGCGCAGCACGTAGTCGAGGTCGTTGAAGGAGAAGCCGCTGAGATAGCGCTTGTAGATGATGGTGTCGCGGTCGACGGGCTGCAGCTCGGGGATAACGTCGACTGCGTCGGTCTTCTCCTTCATCAGCACGCGGCTCCAGTCCCCCACTCCGTCGGACTCGCGGCGCATCGAGTTGACGTGGATGATGGGAGTATCCGCAGCGTAGGCGGCGTCCTTTAGTCGGCGAACGCGGGCGACCATATCGTAACCGTACGACCCGGGCGCCCATCCGTAGCCTTTCGCCATATCGAGGATGATGATTGCAGGGTTCATCCGCTATCTCCTTGCTCGTATTTTCCGGGTTCAGCCCGCAACAGAAGAATACTCTCCGGCGCCCGTCGCTGCGTCGCCCTCCCTACCCTGCTGCTTCCTTGAAGCGGCGGATGGCGTCGATGTGGGCGTCGGGGCCGACGAGGCCGGCGCGGAGCGAGTTGACCGCCACGTGAGTGGCGCCGAGCTCCCGCCAAGCGCCCAGGCGTCCCAGGGCGTCGTCGAACCCGTCGCGCAGGCCGACGCGCGCGTCGACGCCCACGTCCGCAGGATCGCGTCCGGCCTCGGCGATGAAGCCTCGGAAGCGTTCGAGCGTCGCCTTGCCCTCGTCGTCCGGAGCGATCTGGGGCATCCAGCCGTCGCCGAGCCGCGCAATGCGGCGAAGCACTCCGTCGGTCCTGCCGCCGCCGAACCAGATAGGGATGGGACGTTGAACCGGCAGCGGGCGTATGCCCGCGCGGGTCACGTCGTGCCACTGTCCGTGGAAATCGACGACGTCGCTAGTCCACAGCGCGCGCAGGAGCGCGACCTGCTCCTCGGAGCGCCTGCCGCGATTGCGGAAGTTCTCGCCAAGCGCCTCATACTCGACGTCGTTCCAGCCAACGCCGACGCCAAGGCGCAGACGTCCGCCGCTGAGCAGATCGACCTGCGCCGCCTGTTTGGCGACGAGCGCGGTTTGGCGTTGCGGCAAGATGACGACGGCGGTAACGAGGCCGATGCGGCGGGTGGCGGCGGCGAGGTAGCCGAACGTCACCATCGGCTCATGGAAGGGATCGGCTGCGGTATAGGGCCCCGCCCACCCGGGACGCTCGCTCGTGTCGGCCCCGAGGACATGGTCGTAGAAGATGAGGTAGTCGTAGCCGAGGGATTCTGCCGCGTGCGCAAATGCGTGGACTGCGCCGGGGTCTTCGCCGATCTCGTTTTGGGGGAATACGGCACCTAGCTGCATACGCGCTCCTTACGCGCCGCCGCCGCGGGCGCCTCCGGAGCAGGCGGCGGTATGGCGGGCGATAAAAGATTTCATCAGGTCGATGGCTCTGTCGGTCTCGGGGCCGGGGTCTCGCGCGAACTGATGCGGCATACCGGGGAACGCCTCATACTCTGCGTAGCCGCCGGCCTGCGCATAGCATTCGGCGAACCGCTGGGGAATCGCGTGCGGAATGTTCCCGTCGGCCGTCCCTTGCACAACGAGCAGCGGGGGCAGCGCGACCTCCTCGGCCCTGTCGAGCACCTCCTGGGGGTTGGCCTCGTGCGCCGCCTCCCACGGCTGAAAGTAGTTCTCGGTCGACTGGACGAGCCGTTCGACGCCGGCGCTTTTGGCCCATTCGTAGCGGGCAAACGGGTCGACGATAGCCCAGAGCGCGATGACGAACGCAAGGCTTGCGTCGGCGTCGACGCCCTCGGCCTCAACCGCCCCGTAGCGCGGGTCGCCGGGGCGCATCGCCGTGAGAAGTATGGTGTGTCCTCCGCTCGAGTCGCCTGCGCCGCCGACGCAGGCGGGATCGCCTCCAAAGTCAGCGGCGTGCGCCTTGAGCCAGCGGACTGCAAAGTGCGTTTGGGCTACCTGCGCCGGATACGGATGACGCGGCGCGAGGTCGAAGTCGTGGGCGGCGACGACCAGGCCGCTCTCTGCGAGTCGCGAGTCGATGAGCGACGCAGCCACCCGGTCGCCGGCGTTCCATGCGCCGCCGTGAGCGCGCAGCAGCATAGGGTACGGGCCGCCCTGCGCGGGCCTCCGGACCGTCATCAGCAACGGCTCGCCGCCGGAGCGCAGATACTCGACATCGTCGGCGACGATATCGAGCCGTGCGGCGGGATCGTAGCGCGTCATAGCGACGGCCTGCCTACCGGCGATCGAGTTCGCGCGGGCGGCGAGGGCCGCGGTCGCGGTCGGAACGCCGCCGGTCGCCGCCCCGGTCTCCGCCGTCGCGCCCGCCGCCGTTCCGGCTCTGGGGCCGCGACGCTACAGCCTCTTCCGAAGAGAGGCCTTCGAGCACCGCCCGGCGAGAGAGGTTGATGCGCCCCATACGGTCGATCTCGACGACCATCACTTCCACTTCGTCGCCAAGCTTGACGACCGACTCGACGGACTCGACACGGGAGGTGTCGAGCTCGCTGATGTGCACCATGCCGTCCTTGCCGGGGAGGATCTCGACGAAAGCCCCGAAGTTCATAATGCGGGTGACCTTGCCGGTGTAACGTTCCCCGATCTGCACTTCCTTGGTGAGGCCCTCGACCATGCGGATGGCCTCCTCTGCGGAGTCCTGGCTCGCGGCGCCGATCGTGACGGAGCCGTCGCTGGAGACGTCGATGGAGGCGCCTGTGGCGTCGATGATGCTGCGAATCGTCTTGCCGCCGGGGCCGATGAGCGCCCCTATCTTGTCGGCAGGGATGCTGATGCGCGTCATGCGGGGAGCGTTGGGGTTCAGTTCCGAGCGGTGCTCTGCGATTGTGCCGAGCATATGGGCGAGGATAAACGCGCGGCCTTCCTTGGCTTGCGCGAGCGCCTGCCGGAAGATCTCCTGCGTTATTCCGGCGACCTTGATGTCCATCTGCAGCGCGGTGATGCCTTCGGCGCTGCCGGCAACCTTGAAGTCCATGTCGCCGAAGAAGTCCTCTACTCCCTGGATGTCGGTCAGCACCTGGTAATTCCCCGCGTCGTCGGTCATCAAGCCCATAGCAACGCCGGAGACGGGGCGCTTGATGGGAACGCCGGCGTCCATAAGCGACATAGTGCTCCCGCATACGCTGCCCATCGACGTGCTGCCGTTGGAGCCGAGCGCCTCGGAGACGACGCGGAAGGCGTACGGGAACTCGGTTTCGTCGGGGATAACGGGCAGGAGCGCGCGCTCGGCAAGCGCTCCGTGGCCGATCTCGCGCCGCCCGGTGCCCATGCGCCGGGCTTCGCCGGTGGAGAACGGCGGGAAGTTGTAGTGGTGGATGTAGCGCTTCGAGTCCTCCGGGCTCAGACCGTCGAGCTTCTGCTCCATGCTGAGAGAGCCGAGAGTGGCCACGGTGAGAATCTGCGTTTCTCCGCGCTGGAAGAGGGCCGACCCGTGGGTGCGGGGCAGCAGTCCAACCTCGCTGGAGAGAGACCGCACTTCGGTAAGCTTGCGTCCGTCCGGGCGCTTGCCTTCGCGAATAACCTTCTCGCGCACAATCTTCTTGAGCACGTCGTCGAACACGCCGGCGACGACCTTCTGGTCGTACTCCTCGGCGAACTGGTCGAGAGCCTGCCGTTCGGCGGCCCGAATGTTCTCGTTGCGCTCGCCGCGGCCCTGACCGCGGTCGACGATGCCTTCTATCGTTGGGCGGACGAGCGCGTCGACCTTGGCGACGAGCTCCGGATCAGCCTGCCGGGCCAGGACGACCTCCGTCTTCGGAACGCCGATCTCGGCGGCGATGGCGTCCTGCAGTTCGATGATGCGAACGTTGGTCTCTTGCCCGATGCGCAACGCCTCGAGGACGACCTCTTCGCTAACTTCCTTGGCGCCCGCCTCGATCATGATGACGGCGTCGCGGCTGCCGGCGATGCTGAGGTCGAGCTTGCTGCGCGAAAGCTGTTCGAAGGTGGGATTCACGACCAGTTCGCCGTCGACGTGCCCCATGCGCGTCGCCGCGACAGGGCCGTTGAACGGGATGTGCGAAACCGACAGGGCAGCCGAGGCGCCGATAATGCCAAGGATGTCGGGCTGGTTCGCGTGGTCGGCGGAGAGCACGGTGACGATAATCTGCACCTCGTTGCGCATCCCCTTGGGGAAGCGGGGGCGCAGCGGCCTGTCGGTCAGGCGCGCGGCCAGCGTAGCCTCAGTGGTGGGGCGGCCCTCGCGGCGGAAGAAGCTGCCGGGAATGCGCCCGACGGCGTAGAGGCGCTCTTCGTACTCGATGGTGAGGGGGAAGAAGTCGAGCCCCTCGCGGACGCCGCCCATGACGGCGGTCACGAGGACGACGGTGTCGCCATACCGAACGACGGCGGAGCCGTGGGCCTGTTGGGCAAGCTTGCCGGTCTCTATGGAGAGCGTTCGTCCGGCTATCTCTATCTCATGACGGGTGGGCATGCGGATACTCCTCTGTTCGCCCTGCGCTGAAGAGGAGAGGCCGACCGGGAGAGGGGGCAGCGGCTGCAATAATTGAGAGAGCGGCGCCCTTGGAAGGCGCCGCTCTGCGATGATTATCTGCGCAACCCGAGCCTAGTGATGACTGACCGGTAACGCGCTACATTCTCATTCGCAAGGTAGCGCAGCAGCCGGCGCCGACGCCCGACCAACTTCAAGAGACCCCTTCGCGTAGCGTGGTCTTTGTGATTACGGCGGAGGTGATCGGTCAGGCCGCGTATGCGTTCGGAGAGGAGGGCCACCTGCACTTCGGTGGAGCCGGTGTCGCCCGGTTTGGTCTGGTATTCCCCGATGATGCGTTGCTTGGCAGCTGTATCCAGCATGTTCCGTCCCGCGGGACCTAAGTCGTTCTAGTCCGCTCTTATTCTGTTCCCGTCAAGTATACACTATCCCGCCGCAAAGGAAAGCGCAGGCGTCGGCGACAGTGGCGGAGGCCTCACCGCTTGCGCTCTGCCTTGCACTCTGTCGGGAGAGCATCCGCCCCCCAGCCCCCTGACAATCGCTAGCCCGAAACTCGGAGAACGTGCGCTCCGGGCTAGCCCCCCACGAATCCTGATCAGTTACGAGCGCTACGGAGAGATTGCCAATCCCGGGCGCCGCCGGTATCGTACCGCGCGTCCCCCGTCCGAGAGGCGCCCTCTGTGAAAATCGCCAGCGTTCAGGCTACTACCCACAACGTTCCCGTGCCCGTTCCGCTCCTCGACGAGCCCGTAATGAGGCCGTTCGTGTTCTGCCGCGTGGACACCGACGAGGGCGTGACCGGCTACGGCATCTCCGGCCCTATCCAGCGCAAGGCGGTGCGCGAGCACATCAACGCCGAACTCGGTCCGCTGACGCTGGGCATGGACCCGTTCGAGACCGAACGCATCTGGCACAAGCTCTACGTCGAGCACAATCCCCGCTCCCAGACGGGAACGTGGTCGTCGGGCGTTAGCGCAATCGACATCGCGCTGTGGGACATCAAGGGCAAAGCGACAGGCCAGCCCGTGTGGCGCCTCCTGGGGGGCGCCCAGCCCGTCGTCCCCGCCTACATCACGTTCGGGCTGCCGGAGTACTCCGTGGAGCAGCTCGTCGCCGTCGCCAAAGATTTCGTCGCCCAGGGGGAAGACAAGCTGAAGATGGTCGTGGGCGTCGCGGGCGACCATCAGGGCTGGAGGGAAGACTCCGACCGCGTGCACGCGGTGCGTGACGCGATCGGCCCCGGCGTCCAGCTCTCGATGGACGCCAACTATATGTTTCAGTTCAACAACGCCCTCAACCTGGCGAAAGCGGTCGAAGAGTGCTCCGTAGAGTGGTTCGAGGAGCCGGTATGGGGCAATGACGCGCCGCTGCTGCACGATCTGCGGATGCGCACGAGCATTCCCATCGCCGCCGGGCAGAACGAAGGGCACCGCTTCCGGGCGCGGGAGCTTCTCGTGCATCAGGCGGTCGACATCTTGCAGCCAAACGTCGTCTACTGCGGCGGCTACACCGAGGGAATGAAGTTCGCGGGGCTGGCGCAGGCGTTCAACCTGCCAATTGCGAACGGCGGAGGCTGGCCGCATCACAATATGCACCTGCAAGCCGCCGTTCCGAACGGCTGGCGCATTGAGTACCACTACGTAATGTGGAAGTGCGCAGAGATGGTGTTCGACGGTTGCGTCGGGCCCCGGCAAGGCTGGACCACTATGCCCGAGACTCCGGGCCTCGGCCTCGAACCCAAGTGGGACGCCCTCTCCGAGTGGCAAGAGTAGCACCCCCAATCAGCTGGATCTGATGTCTGGGGGCAGAATCCCAGGGGTCTGGGGGGACAGAATCTCAGGGGGTCTGGGGGAGCGTCCGCTCTCCCAGCGCTGCCAAGGCGCGCCAACTTCTGAACAGCCCCACGACACCTGCAGACAGAGAGGGCCCGGATCGCCGGCGATCCGGGCCCTCTCTGCTTGGCGCGCTGCCGAAAAAGACGCTATACGGCTGGTTCGCCGCGCTCGCCTGTGCGCACCCGGATGACGTCCGTCACCGGCGACACGAATATCTTGCCGTCGCCGATCTCGCCTCCTCCCGGGGTGCGGGCCGCGTTGATGATCGCCTCTACCACGGCCTCTTGCATATCGTCCTGAATAATCGTGCGGATGAGCGTCTTGGGCACCGCGTGCCGGTTGGCCATTGCGCCGCCGCGGCCCACGAACACCTCCACTCCCTGCTGCCGCCCTTCTCCCGTTACGTTTACGTAGTAGAAGCCTTGGCAGCCGACATCCTTCATCGCCTCGGTCACGTTGTGAATGCGCTCTGGGCGGATAACTGCTTCGATGCTGATCATGGCGTCTCTCCCTGCTTGCGGGGGTATGCCGCGCGGCATACCCCCGTGGTCTCCCTTCTGTAGTTAGTCTGCTCCATCGCTCACGAACGCGCGCTCTCCGTGCGAGGCAACGTCGAGGCCTATCGCTTCATCCCGCTCGCTCACGCGCAGCCCGAGGATAAGGTCCAGCACCTTCAGGATGATGAGCGTGGCGATGAACGAGTATGCGAGCGTGGCCACTACGCCGAGCGCCTGAATGCCCAGTTGCTCGACGTTGCCGTTGACCAGCCCCGGAGTTCCGGCGAACGCCTCGACCGTAAAGATGCCTGTCGCCAGGGCGCCCCAGATTCCGCCGACCCCGTGCACTGCAAAGACGTCGAGAGAGTCGTCGACGCGCAGTTTCGGACGAATGAGCACCGCGGCGTAGCAGAACAGACCCGCTCCAAAGCCGATGGCCAGCGCGCCCATCGCGCCCACCGCTCCTGCTGCAGGGGTGATTGCGACGAGACCGCCAACCGCGCCGGTGGCGACGCCAGCCGCGCTCATCTTCTTGTTCTGGATCTGCGACAGGACGCCCCACGTAAGAGCAGCAGTCGCCGCGGCAGTGTTCGTCACCAGGAACGCGTTGATTGCCACCCCGTCTGCGGCAAGACCGGAACCCGCGTTGAACCCGAACCAGCCGAACCAGAGCAGCGCGGCTCCGATCACCACGTACGGAACGTTCCCGGGCTCCGGGGCCGGGTCGCGCCGTTTGCCTATCAGCACTGCAGCCGCCACCGCAGCCACCGCGGCGTTGATGTGCACCACCGTGCCGCCTGCGAAGTCGAGCGCGCCCAGTTCGAACAGCCAGCCGTTGCCCGCCCACACCCAGTGGGCTATCGGCGCGTAGACCAAGGTTATCCAGACCACCAGGAAAACAAGGTAGGTGGTGAACTTGAACCGCTCCACCACTGCGCCCGTGATCAGCGCCGGGGTGATGATGGCGAACATCATCTGGAAGACGGCGAACAGCATGTCGTCGCCGGGCTCTATGCCCGAAAGGCCGAGCAGGGAGAGGTCTCCGACAAATGCGTTGCCCTCCCCGAACGCGATGCTATAGCCCCACAGCACCCACACGACGCTCACAACCGCCATGCTCATAAAGCTGAGCATTATCGTGCTGATGACGTTGCGGCTGCGGACGAGTCCTCCGTAGAAGAAGGCCAGGCCCGGCGTCATCAGCAGCACCAGGGCCGAGGCCGTCAGCAACCAGGCTATCGAACCACTGTCCATTACGGCACACTCCTTAGGCAAACGTGTATCGTTTGTATGCTCGCATCCGGAACGCCCTGATATGTTTCGATTCCGTTACAAACTTGTAACAGCCCGGGAAACTCTCCCCGCGTCCCGGCCTCTCGCTGCGTCTTAGAACCTCCGTGCTCCAAGTCTTTCTCTCCGTCGTCCTGCCCATCTACCTCGTGGCGGGCTGTGGAGCGGCCATGCAGCGGCTGCGGCCCGGCCCGCTGGGAGCGCTCGGCCCTGCGGCGCTCTACCTCCTCAGCCCCGCGCTTGTTCTCCGCGGACTCATCGAGACCGAACTCCCTCTCGACGTCTCGCTGCGCGTCATCGGCGCAACGCTGGCCGCCACCGTCGCAATGGTGGGCGTTTCGTGGACCGTAGCCCGGCTGCTGCGCCTCGACCGACAGGCAGAGAGCGGATTCCTGCTCGCAGGCACGTTCGGAAACGCCGGCAATATGGGCATCCCCATGGCCTACTTCGCCTTCGGCGACCCCGGCCTGTCCGTAGCGATCCTCATCTTCGTCGCGCAGGGAACAGTCAGCTGGCCCATCGGCATCTTCCTTGCCGCCCGCGGCCAGACCCGCGGATGGCGGCCCCTCCTGCAGGCTACCAAAGCGCCCACCGTCTATGCAGTCCCTGTAGCCCTCGCCATTCGCGCGTTCGATCTTGCAGTCCCCGATACGCTCGACCGCGCGATCAACCTGATGGCCGACGCCACGATCCCCGCCATGCTGCTCGTGCTCGGCTACCAGTTAGCGCAGGGACTCCACATCGACGACCGCATAAGCCTTGCCGCAAGCCTCGTGACCCGCCTCCTTATCGGCGCCGCCGCCGGAATAGGGATCGCCATGCTGTTTGGGCTCGAGGGCGCCGCCCGCAACACCGTCGTCCTCATCGCCGCGATGCCGGCCGCCGTGTTCACAACGCTGCTTGCAACGGAGTTCCGCGCCGCGCCCCGATTCGTCGCCAGCGCCGTCGTCACCAGCACAGCCGTCAGCCTGCTCACCCTCACGCTGCTCATCGACCTGTTGCAGCGATGGAGCTAACGCGCCGGAGTGGTACTCTGGCGGAGATATCACCGCCCGTCGGTGAGGTTTCCCGCGATGAAGATAGGCATCTCGTTCCCGACTATCGAACTGCAGGACCCCAAGGAGATCAAGGAGTTCGCGCAAGGGGCCGAGCAGCTCGGGTTCCACCACCTTACCGCCCTCGAACACACGCTCGGTGTTCGTACGAGCGCCAGCTACCGCCCTGAAGTCCCTATCCACGAGCCGATGACGCTGTTCGCGTTCATCGCTGCAGTTACGCAAACCATCCAGTTCGCGAACTCGATCCTTATCCTGCCCCAGCGGCAGGTGGTCGTCGTCGCGCGGCAGGCTGCCGAGATCGACTTCCTTTCCGGCGGGCGCATGCGGCTCGGCATCGGGCTTGGAAGCAACAAGGAAGAGGCGATCGGTCTGGGGAGCGACTTCCACACGCGCGGCGCCCGCGTCGAAGAGCAAATCGCCGTGATGCGCGCCCTCTGGACGCAAGACATCGTGAACTTCGAAGGGGAGTGGCATCGCATCGTCGACGGCGGACTCACGGTGCTTCCGGTTCAGCGGCCCATTCCCGTATGGATCGGGGGAGGGCACGGCAGGCGGCCGCTCGAGCGTATCGGCAGGCTCGCCGACGGCTGGGTCGCCGGAAGCGCGGCGCAGGGCGAGGCGGAGTCCCAACTCGAAATCATCCGCAACGCGTCGGAGGCTGCAGGACGCTCACGTGAGGCCGTGCAGGTGCAGGGACGAATGCCGCTCGCAGGCGGGAGCGCCGACGATTGGGCCGCAGCCGCCGAGCGCTGGCGCGAACTCGGAGCGTCGCATCTGGCCGTGAACACCAGCCGCGCCGGGTTCGCCTCCGCGGCGGAGCATCTCGGCCTCGCCGAACGCTTCATGCGGGAAGTCGGCGGCGCTTTCGCAGACTAGCGACAGACAGCCCATGCGCCAAGGCGCGCCTCGCTACGGCGCCACAGCCTCCGGCAGCGGCTCGCCGTTAAGGGCGAAGGTCGAGCTGATCGTCATATTCTGCGCGAGCGACTGCAGGGCGTAGCAGCTCGCCTCCGCCATATCGACCAGCCGCCTGACGCGTTCGGGCGGCTCCTCCGACTCCAGGCTCACTTGCGTTTCGAGCTTCACGGGCCCGCCGGCTATCGTGCCTGCGAGCGCGGAGCCCTCGCGGTAGAACCGCGTCGTCTGCTGAATGCGCGCCTTGGCGTAGCCGATGTGGGTCATCTCGCTCAACCGAGCGAGCTGCGTGAGCAGTCAGAACGCGACCCCGGCGGAAAAGTACGCCAGCGGCGACGGCGCCGCGTCGTCCCCGCCGAGGTGGACTCCCTCGTCGCACAGCACCTCGAACGTGCTGCCCTGCCCTGCGCGGACGCGGGCCAGCTTCTGCTGCCGCTCGAGCGTTTCAGCCTCCAGAGTGATAACGATCTCGCGGCGCGCGCCGTCCGGGCTGCCTGTCCGTGGCGCCGCCTCGTTCGTCTCGACCTTTCTGACGATCTCCGGCATGGCGAGCCCCCTCCGATAGCGCCTGTTCTCAATGGCGGCGGCTGGGCATCCCGAATCTTCGTGACGCCGGCGCGCCCTCGTCGGCAAATCCACTGGAGGCGACGGGCGGAATCGAACCGCCGAGTAGAGGTTTTGCAGACCTCCGCCTTAACCACTTGGCTACGTCGCCGCCGAACCTGCAGGTTAACGAGCAACTGCCGCCGCCGTCAATCCGCCTCTGCCCTTACCTGTCAGCCCTCTCTCTCCGTTCCTCGCGCGCAAGAGCGTGGTGTTGACAATGCCAGCCCTGGCGAATTAGCTTGGAGAAGCCTAAACGCCGACGGCGCTCTTCGAAGCGTGCAGAGGCTTGTTCCGCATGAGGTGGGCGCAAGCCCTCTTGTCAGCCTCTGCGTTCGGCGTTTAGGCAAAACCCTACTTATGCGGGCAAGGGGGCGCTTTACGCGTCTCCGTCTCCCGCTCAAGGAGACGAAGTTCTATGCAAGACGTTCTGTTTCTTCTGGTGCTACTGCTTGGAGCGGCAGGAGTGGGATGGTACTTTGTGGGGTACAAGATGCCAAAGGAGAAGGCGCAGAAAAGGGCCAGCGCAATGCGCCGAGCAATTCACCGACGGAAGGTCCAGCTTGCCGAGAACAAAGTCAAGGTGTCAGACCCCATAACGCGACGAGACATCGAACTCCTGGAGAACGCGGGGTCGATATATGCCAATGACGCGCAAGCCTTGCGGCGGCGTCAGGTGGATACCGGACGCGCCCCAGACTAGCATCCAGGTCGCGACGCAGTCCTATGACCGTGGCGCGCGCCACAACCTAACAGCGCACGCAGCGCGCCCTGCGCCTCTCGTTTACAGCCCTAGTTCGGCGCTTACGCCGTACTCGGCTGCGAGCCCCGCGAGCTTCTCCCAGGTGGCGTCTTCGACGAAGACGCCGTCGACGAGCCGACGCTGCGTGTTGCGGTGTTCGATCTCGCCGGGGTAGAGGATCTCGTCGAACCCGGAGGCGCGCTCCGACGCCTTCAGGTACGCTGCGAGGTCGGTCACCTGCTGCTTGAACTCTTCCAACGGGCGGAACGCGGAAACGTTGAACACCGCCATAAAGCAGCCGTCGTTGTGGAACCCTCGGGGGTCGTGGCCGAACCCGAGGCCGGTGAGGATGCCCGACAGTATCTCGACGATGACCGACAACCCGTAGCCCTTGTACCCCTCGGAGCCGCCGAGCGGAAGCAGCGCGCCTCCTTCACCCCGCAGCACTGCGGGGTCGGTCGCGGGGTTGCCTTCACGGTCCACTACCCACCCCTCGGGGATGGGGACGCCTCTCGCCTGAGCAAGCTCCACCTTTCCCGCAGCCACTGCGCTCGTCGCCATATCGATGAAGAGCGGGCCTTCGAGGTTGCTCGGCACAGCCACGCAGATAGGATTTGTGCCGAGCCGCGGCTCCCGCCCGCCGAACGGCGCGACCGCCTTGGCCGTGCGGCCCGAGTCCGCAGTCATCAGCCCGATGAAGCCCTCGCGCATGGCCATAATCGGATAGTCGGCCACACGTCCCACGTGGCTCTGCCGGTAGACAGTCGTCGCTGCGGCGCCCTGTGACCGCGCCTTGTCGATCGTGAGGCGCATCGCGTGCTCGGACACCACGTAGCCGAACCCCCAATGCCCGTCGACCACAGTCGTCGAGGCTGTCTCCTGCACGATGTCGATGGGCGCCCCGGGGACGATGTGCCCCCGCTTCACCCTGTCGATGTAAGTGGGCACCTGAATGATGCCGTGGGAGTCGTGACCTGCAAGGTTCGCGCCGATAACGTGGCGGGAGATGACGCCGGACTCCTCAGCCGAAGCGCCTGCGCACTGCAGCAGCCGGTCGGCGATGGTCTGGAGTCGTTCGTGAGAAACGGTTGGCATGGCAGCCTCCGGAGGGATGGTCTGTGAGCTTGCCCGCAGATTCTAGGGCGTAGGCCGCCGCCTCGCACGCGCTTCGCTCAGGCCGCGCGCTGCTCTACCGAAGAGATATCCAAAGAAAGCCCTCCCGAATGACGGGGGGGGCAGGAGGGCGAGGGAAGGAACTGGTGCGCAGGAAGAGATTTGAACTCTTACGGGATCACTCCCACTGCCCCCTCAAGACAGCGTGTCTACCTATTCCACCACCTGCGCAGGCCAACGGCGAGGGCGCCATTGTAAAGGCGGAGATGGCAGGAGTGGAAGGATTCGAACCCTCGGCCTACGGTTTTGGAGACCGCCGCTCTACCAGGCTGAGCTACACTCCTGCGCCTCTTCACAGGCTAGCACCCAGCCGGAAAGAGGGTCAATTGCGCGGGCGGCCCGACAGGGGCGCGGCGCCCCTCTCCCCGCCGCCCGCTACCTCTCCGCCAAGCGCTCGATCAGCCTTGTAGTCGATGAGGCGAGTTCGCACTCCCACACAACCTCCACCCGCCAGCCTTGCGCGACCAGCGACGCCATATGCGCCTTGTCGCGCTCGACGTTCCGGCGGATCTTCCGCTCCCAGTAGGCGACGTTCGACGACGGCATCCGCGACCTGCGGCAACCGTGCCAGTGCCACAGGCAACCGTGCACAAACACCACGGTGCGGCGCCTCTTCAGCACCAGGTCGGGCGCTCCGGGCAGCCGCTTGTCGTGCAGCCTGAACCGCAGCCCCGCCGCATGAAGCGCGCGCCGGACGCGCATCTCCGGCGCCGTGCCCTGCGACTTCACCCGGCCCATAATCCAGCTCCGCCGCGCCGGCGACACGTTGTCGGGGCTCACAGCCGCTCCCTCCGCCTCTCTACCCGGACTCGCCAGGCTCAGGCGCCCCGCCAAGTTCCTGTAAACGCCGGGCCGCCAAATGTTCAAGCCTGCGTGCTTGCGTCAGCAGTGTGTTGCGCAGCCCCGCCTGCACTGACCGCTGGCTGATGACCTCCGCGAGTTTGGCGATGGTTGTCGCTCGTCTGGCGATACGGATGTCCGGGTGCGAGCGGCGACGATGTACGTCCGGGGGCACGATCCGCCCGCGAAACGACAAGGGGAGCGTCACCAGCTCGGCAGGCGCAACCGGAACTTCATTAAGCACCGCGCCAAATACCGACTGGGCGATCAGGTTCCGAAAAACAGTGTACTCGGCCGAATCCAGCCTGGCTTTTACGTGCGGAGCCCGAGCGTCCGCGTTTTCCAGGTCCCAAAACGGCCACATCTCAATATCAGACACCTCAAAGGGATCCAAGACGTTCATCGCCACCGCATCCGTCCGCTGATTGGTCAGATGGCGCCTGATGCGCGCCCGAAGTTTCTCAGCCGTCTGGCCCACGTATATGGGCTCGCCGTCGTAATCGTAGAACGCATACACCCCAAACTTCGCATTGCTCACCCGCCGCCCCTCCGCATCCTCTGCATTCAGGACGTTCTCCAACCCACGGAGGATTGCATCGACTTCCTCCGGTGTGTCCGCGCGACGTCTGGTAGTCAAGACTGCCTACTTTCCCGCGTCTTCGCCGGCGGCGGACTCCCCCCGGGAAGTCATCAGCGGCAGCAGGTAGTGCTCCGCCAGCCAGCGGACGACGGGCACGCACACGGCGTCGCCCATGGCGAACGACGCCTGTGCTTCCGTCGCCGCCCCGAAATCGAAGTGCGGGGCGCCCTGTAGCCGCGCGTACTCGCGCGCGGTCATCCAGCGCACGCGCAGCGCGCCGCCGGCGCCCTCCACGACCGCCTGCTTGCTCGATCCGCCCCGCGTCGTCCGGAGACAGCCGCTGATGCGGTCGCCGCGAATCTCCCACACCGACCTCCCCCGCCGCGTCCGCCGGTACGCAGTCGCGTGAGCAGGGCGCGCCGACGCGCGCAGCGCCTCCGCCCGTGCAGCGTTGATCGCGCTGAGGCTGGCTTCGAACGCCGCCAGCCGCTCGCCTCCCCACCAGCTCGCATGGCCGGCGGAGAGCTGCTCCACAGCGTCTTCAAGCGTGTGCGGCGACTCCTCCGGGGGCGGCGGATGCGGCATCGAGAAGAGACGCAGCCCGCTCTCCGGGCCCGCAACGCTGCGCAGCCAGCCCGGACGCAGCGACGGCTCGCCGACAGCGCGGGCCAGGGCCTCTGCGGGCGGCGACTGCGCCCCGACGATGAACAGCCGGGGACGGCTCTGCGGAACGAACCGCCGCGCGTCGAGCAGAGCGACGTCGCAGGCGTAGCCCAGGCTGTTCAGCTCCGCGAGCGTCCGCCGCAAGTCCGCTCCGCCTTTCGACGACCCGAACCCCGGAACGTTCTCGATGAGCGCCGCCGCGGGCCGGCGGCCCTTCATCTCGCGGAGGATTCTCAGGAACTCCGCGACGAGGCCGGACTCCTTTCCTGAGAGTCCGGCGCGCCCGCCCGCGAGCGAAAGGTCGGTGCACGGGAACGACGCTGTTGCGAGCTGAACGTCCGGCACGCTACAGCCGCCGATCGACCGGATGTCGGCAAGGACGAAATCGTCGCCGCCGAAGTTCTGCGCGTACATCGCGTGCTTGGCGGGGTCGATGTCGTTCGCGTAGGCCACCTCGAACCCGGCCTGTTCCAGCGCCAACCGCACGAGGCCCACGCCGGCGAAGAACTCCGCCGCTCTGGGCTTTGCCGCCGCTGTTGCCGTAGCGCTCGCGCTCACAAGGTCTTGATAGCACACGAAGGCGGCGGGGGCAAAGGCGCCGAGGGCTGCTGGGAGCTTGCGCAAGCCCTGCGCAGCGCGACACGGCGCTATTGACGAAATCTCCTGCGGGAGCAACCATAGGATTGCCAGGGCGTCGTACGGCGCATCCAAATTTCGCCCCCTCGGGGCTTGCTGTCGCACTCTTCGAGTCCGACAGAGTGGCTTTTGTAAGGCGCGCGGCCCTCGTGCCGCGCACCCCCTGCAGAGCCACTCGTTGGAGCCGAAGACGCCCTGGCAGGTACTTCGTCCGCGTGCTGCAGGGGGTTCCAGCGCCAGAGCCACGAGAGCGTTGGCGTCCAACGACTCGCTACACGAGCGCTCATCCATATTCCGGTCACGCATCCTCACGCATCCCGTTGACGCCCTCCGCTCCCACCGCTACTATCGGTTGCAGAGGCTTCGACGGAGACGAGTAGGCAGCCGACGAGCGCTCAGCGAGCCGGGCATCTGGTGCGAGCCGGCGCGTTACGGGCTGCCGAATATCACTCCCGAGCCGCCGCCCGAACGCCGCTTTTCCGGTCAGTAGGCGCGGCCGGGCATGCCGCCCGTTACAGCGGCGCCTTCGTACAGAACGCGAGGGACAGAGCGCCCCGGCGAGCAGCCGCCGGGGAATGGTGGTGGTAACGCGGGGAAGCCCGTCCGCCTTTGGCGGCGGGCTTCTCTTTTTGTAGTCCGGCAGCAAGCGAGGAGCCCCATGACCGAACAACGGAAACGCTACGAGCCCGTCTCCAGCCGGGTGGACTTCCCCAAGCTCGAAGAGGCGGTGCTCGAACGCTGGCGCGAGGACGGAACGTTCCGGCAGGTCGACGCCGTGCGCGCCGACGCCCCCCTCTTCGTCTTCTACGAGGGGCCTCCGACCGCCAACGGCAGCCCCGGCATCCACCACGTCCTCTCTCGTTCGTTCAAGGACGTCATCCTCCGCTACAAGACCATGCAGGGGTTCCGCCCGCTCCGGCGCGGCGGCTGGGACACCCACGGCCTCCCCGTCGAACTCGAGGTCGAGAAGGAGCTTGGCCTCTCGTCGAAGCAGGAGATCGAGCAGTTCGGCATCGAGGAGTTCAACCAGCGGTGCCGCGAGAGCGTCTTCCGGTACGTGGGCGACTGGGAGGCGATGACCAACCGCGCCGGCGTGTGGCTCGATATGGACGACGCCTACGTCACCTATCACAATTCCTTCATCGAGTCCGCCTGGTGGGTGTTCGAGCGTCTCTGGCGAATGGGCCTCGTCTACGAGGACTACAAAGTCACCCCTCACTGTCCCCGCTGCGTCACCAGCCTCAGCTCTCACGAGGTCGCCCTCGGCTACAAGGAGAACACTCCCGACCCCAGCGTCTACGTGCGCTTCCCCGCTTCCGAAACGCAGACCACGGAGTACGGCGCTTCTGCGGAGGCGCTCGCCCGCCTCGGCTGCGACGACGGCGGCGGCTGGTCTGCGCCGCGCCCCGCCTTTATTGCGTGGACGACAACCCCGTGGACGCTCACCGCCAACGTCGCCCTCGCCGTCGGCCCCGACGAGCAGTACGCGCTCGCCGAGGATGTCGAGACCGGCGAACGCGCCGTCGTCGCCGTCGACCTCATGGGCGCCGTGCTCGCCGGCGAATGGCGGGAGGTCGCCCGGTTCTCCGGCGCGGAGCTCGCAGGCGTCCGCTACGACACTCCTTACGTCAGCCCCGAGCTCGGCGGCCACGCTCACCGCGTCCTCACCGCGGGGTACGTCTCGACCGCCGACGGTACGGGGATCGTCCATACCGCCGTCGCCTACGGCGCCGAGGACGCTGAACTCGGGCGCGCCCACGGCTTCCCCACTGTCCACACCGTCGACAGCCGCGGAGTCGTAACGGGCGGTTTCCCCGGCGCCGGGAAGTTCGTCAAGCAGGCCGACGCCGACATTCTGCGCGACCTCGACGCACGCGGCCTGCTCTACCGCGACGCCTCCCCTTACCTGCACACCTATCCCTTCTGCTGGCGATGCGGAGAGCCTCTGCTCTACTACGCCAAGGCCTCGTGGTACATCCGCACGACCGCCCGGAAGGACGAGATGGTCGCCGCCAACCGCAACATTCACTGGGTTCCCGGCCACATCCAGGAGGGGCGGTTCGGCGAGTGGCTCCGCAACAACGTCGACTGGGCCGTTTCCCGCGAGCGCTACTGGGGCACTCCCATCCCCATCTGGCGATGCGGCGCCGATCCTGCGCACATCTTCGTCGCCGGCTCCGCCGCCGCTCTCGAACAGCGCGCCGCCAGCGAGACCCGCCCCCTGCTCCGCGACCTCGATCTGCACCGCCCCTACATCGACCGCATCGAGTTGCGGTGCGACGACTGCGACGGCGTGATGCGCCGCGTTCCGGAAGTCGCCGACGCCTGGTACGACTCCGGCGCTATGCCGTTCGCCCAATGGAACTATCCCGTAACCGTTAAGGGCCCCGGCGGGCAGGACGTCTCGCTCGACGGCGTCGAAGACCTCATCGCAAGCCCCCTCTTCCCCGCCAACTACATCACCGAAGCGGTCGACCAGACCCGGGGATGGTTCTACAGTCTCCTTGCTCTCTCTACGCTCATCGCCGGCAAGTCATCCTACGAAAGCTGCCTCGTTCTCGGCCTCATTCTCGACGGTGCCGGCGAGAAGATGTCGAAGTCGCGCGGCAACGTCGTCGATCCCTGGCAGGTAATGAACGAGCACGGCGCGGACGCCCTGCGGTGGTGCCTGTTCACCGCCGCTCCCGCCGCCGACGCCCGGCGCTTCTCCCCCGCTCTCGTGCAGGAGACCCTCCGGCAGTTCCTTCTCACTTTCTGGAACACGTACAGCTTCTTCGTAACGTACGCGAATATCGACGGCTTCGACGCCGACGCTTGCGCAGGCTACTGGCGCGACAACCGCGTAGGGTCGCCCGCCCTCGCCGCCCCGCCGCCCAACGAGCTCGACCGGTGGATCATCTCCGAACTCAACGGCCTCGCGCGGCAGGTTGCAAGCGATCTCGACGCCCTCAATCCTACCGCCGCCGGCAGGCGCATCCAGGAGTTCGTCAACCTCCTCTCGAACTGGTACGTCCGCCGCAGCCGGCGCCGCTTCTGGAAGCCCGTCCCGGAGCACGGCGACGACGCGGACAAGACCTGGGCGTACGTCTCTCTCTACTCCTGCCTGCTCACGCTCAGCAAGCTGATGGCGCCGCTTGCGCCGTTCGTCTCCGACACCGTCTTCCGCAACCTCGCCCCTGCAGACGCTCCCGCCAGCGTCCACTTCGACGACTTCCCGCAGGCTGAAGCCGCTCTCATCGACGACCGGCTCGATCAGGCCATCCGGCTCGCCATGCGCATCGCCAGCCTGGGACGCGGCGCCCGCAGCAAGAGCAAGGTGAAGGTGCGCCAGCCGCTCTCCCGCATCCTCGTCCGGCCCCGCCCCGACGAGGCCGACCTCATTCCTCTCATCGAGCCGCAGGTGCTGGACGAGCTCAACGTCAAATCGCTGCAGGTGGCGGCCGACCATGAGATCGCCGAGGCGCGCATCCGGCCCAACCTGCCGATCCTTGGCCCGAAGCTTGGCCCCCGCATCGCCGACGCCCGCTCCGCCATCGCCGGCGCCGACCCCGCGGCAGTCGCCGACGCCCTCCGCGCCTCCGGCGCCGCCGAGATCGGCGGTTTCACCTTCGCCGTCGACGACTTGCTTGTCGAAATGGAAGACCGCCCCGGCGTCACGTCCGCGTCCGAAGGAGGCGCATCAGGCCTCCTTATCGGCGTCGATACGACGCTCACGCCCGAGCTCGAAGGGGAAGGGCTGGCCCGCGAACTCGTCCACCGCGTCCAAACGATGCGCAAGACGGCAGGATTCGACATCGAAGACCGCATCGCAACCTACGTCCCGGACGCGAGCGCGCGCATCGCCGACGTCCTGCGCGACCACGCCGCCTACTTCGAGCAGGAGACGCTTAGCCGGCCTGTCAGTTCCGCTGCGCCGCCTCCGGACGCGCACGCCGAACGCCACGACATCGACGGCGCGCCGGTAACTATCGGCATCGCGCGCGCCGCGCCTCCTCCCCCGGAGCCTTCTCGCGGCATTTGAGCGCCTCGAAGAGCGCGAGCATCGGCAGGCGCCGCGCGAGGAGTGAACCCTGTGGCCGCGGGGAGCTGCGCGTTCCGCATGCGCCTGGCGCGCTGGCTTATACTGTTCGCCATCCCGCCGCGCCCGAGGAATGGTTTGCCACGCATCGACGGAAGAGAGAACAACCAGCTGCGCCCCTTCAACATCACCATCGGCTTTCAGGAATTCGCCGAGGGCTCCGTGCTCATCGAAACGGGCCAGACCCGCGTCGCGTGCGCAGCCAGCATCGAGGAGCGCGTCCCGCTCTTCCTGCGCGGTCAGGGCCGGGGATGGATCACCGCCGAGTACGGCATGCTCCCCCGGTCTACCCTGTCGCGCACCTCGCGCGAGCGGAGCGCGGGGAGCGGGCGCACCCACGAGATACAGCGCCTCATCGGACGCTCTCTGCGAGCCGTCGCCGATTTGGGCAAGCTCGGCGAGCGCACCATCACTATCGACTGCGATGTGCTGCAGGCCGACGGCGGCACGCGAACGGCGTCGATAACCGGCGCGTACGTCGCGCTCCACCAGGCGCTGCTTGGCCTCGTGCGTCGCAAGGCCCTCCACCGTGTGCCGCTCTCGGGGTCGGTCGCCGCGGTCAGCGTGGGAGTCGTGCGCGGCGAGGCGATGCTCGACCTCTGCTACGAGGAAGACTCCAAGGCGGCGGTCGATATGAATGTGGTGATGACCGACAGCGGCCAGTTCGTGGAGGTGCAGGGCGCCGCGGAGGATAAGCCCTTCTCGCGTGAACGTCTCGACGAGCTGCTGGCTCTCGCCGAAACGGGCATCGCCGAAATCGCCGCCGCGCAGCGGGACGCCGTACGGCAGATCACGGCGAAGTAGACGGCGCGCCCCTTGACGCTCCCGGCGCCTAACCCGCCGCAGGAGCAGGGACGCCGTGGCCGACGATGCGCGACGGACGCAGTGTAATCGCTACGCGTCCCTGTTCCGCCATCGCCCTGTCGTATTCGTCCCAGTTCTCATGCCGTCCGCCCGCTGCGACGAACACTTCGCGCAGTTTGAGGCGCAGCGACTCCGCGTCCAGGTTGTGGGGGCCGAGGACGTCCGCCTCGCCGTCGAGCACTGCGAACCGGCGCCGATCGGGGCTCACGAGCATCATCGCGCAGCGGGGGTCGCGTCCCAGATTGAGCGCTTTCGCGTTGCGCGAGCGCGTCGTAAACGCAAGGCCGCCGTCGAGCATCCCCACGGTGACCAGACTCTGCTGGGGCATCCCGTCGCGCCGAAACGTAGTGAACACGACCACCCTGCTCTGCTCCAACAGGTCGTGAAGGTCATCAAGTGAAGGCATAAGTCTCGCTCCATCATCGAAAGTCCACGCGAAATTAGCCCGCGCCCCGCGCGCTGTCAAAGCGCCGACCAGCCCCGTGAAGAGCATTCACGGGGTTGGCGTCGGCGCGCGCTACTGAGAGAGCGTCCGCCCCCTCAGACCCTCTGGGGGATCTCAGCAGCTCCCGGAACAGGAAGCGTCCGGCTACGCTCGCTCTCCCGTACCCTCAAGACCTCCGAACGGTTACGTTGGCGGGAGGGCATTTTCCCTTGGCGCGCGGCCTGCACTACCATGCGCGGATGCAGCCCGCGACGAACGGGCTGCCGGAGTCAATTCTTGCCCCCTTCCTCTTCCACCGATTCCACCGGACGCGCCGGGCGGCAGCCCCGCATCTTTTTCGGCTGGCATATCGTTGCGGCCAGCGTCTTCGTAAACTCCATCCTCTCCGCCGCCTACTTCCAGGGCCTTACAGCCTTCATTCTGCCCATCGAAGCGCACTTCGGGTGGAGCCGCTCCGTTATCAGCGGAGCTATGTCGCTCCGCCAGCTCGAGTCAGGGTTCGTCAGCCCGCTCATCGGATTCCTGCTCGACCGGATCACCGCGCGGACGCTCATCTTCTGGTCCGCCGTCATCACGGGGGTCGGGCTCATCTTCCTTGGACGCATCAACGGCGCCGTAACCTTCTACCTCGCCATCTTCCTCCTCTCCATCGGCGCCTCCGGCCTGAGCCATGCCGTAACCTGGCCGGTGCTTATCGCGCGCTGGTTCCGCCGCAAGCGCGGACTCGCCATGGGGCTGGCGGTTATGGGCCCCATCTTCGGATCGCCCTTCGTCATCCTTAACACTTCGCTCGAAGACACGTTCGGCTGGCGCAACATCCTCGTGGCCTACGGCGTCATCGTCCTCGTCGTCGTCACCCTCATCAGCGTCGTCGCCCGCGAACGTCCGGAAGACTACGGACTGCGCCCCGACGGCGACCCGCCCGACCGCGAAGACCGCGACGGGGCAGGCCGCCCCGCGCGCCGCAGCGAGCGCGGCATGTTCCTGCGCCAGGCGATGCGCACAAAGGAGTTCTGGATCTTCACCGCCTACCTCTCCGGCATGTTCATGGTCAACTCCGCCTTCCAGGTGCACCAGATCCCCTACTTCGTGCAGGACGTCGGACTCAGCCCGGAGGCTGCTGCAGTCATCTTCACCCTCGTTTTCACCCTCAGCGGCTTCGGACGCATCGGCGCGGGCTATATGCTCGACAAGATGGACTACCGCGTCGTGCTCGCAATTGTCGCGGCGATGATGGCCGCCGCGTTCGCCTACCTCCAGTTCGTTCAAGCCGGGTCGGTGCTCGCCGCCGCGCCGTTCTTCATCCTCTTCGGAGTGGGGTTCGGCAGCATCATCCCAATGCGTGGAACGCTCGGGAGCGCCATGTTCGGCGTGCGGTCGCTCGGCTCCATCGTCGGAGTGCTGCAGGGAGGCTCCGTCGCCGCCGGCGTCGTAGGGCCAATCTTTATGGGCGTCGTTTTCGACGCCAACGGCAACTACTACGTCGCGATGTGGGTTATGGTCGCCGTCTGCGCCCTGATGACTCCCCTGTCGTTCGCGATGGCCTCGCCGCGCGCCCTGCGGAACCGCATCAACGCGCTCGCATAAAGGCGGCCTCTACAATAGCGCCCGCCCGCCAACAGAATTTTCCGGAGAGCCTCCCGCATGGACTGGCGCCCCGTCTACCGCATAACGCTTAGCCTGCTCGCCGTCGCCGCCCTCGCCGGTGCCCTCTGGGTTCTCGTCGCGCCGGCCCCAAGCCGCGGCGTCGAAATCACCCGGCCCGACGCAGCCGCCGGGGACGCAGCCGCAGCGCCCTCATCCGCCGGCGACGCGGCGAGCAGGCCCGTCAACATCAACGCCGCGAGCGCAGACGAACTCGTCGCCCTCCCCGGCATCGGCCCCGTTCTCGCCGCACGCATCGTCGACCATCGCAAAGAGAACGGGCCCTTCGCCCGCATCGACCAGATTATGACCGTGCACGGCATCGGCCCCAAGACTTACGAGAACCTCCGGCCGCTCATCACGGTGGGAAACTAGCCCGTGCCGTTCGCCTGGCTGGGTCTCGGCTACGCGCTCGGACTGTTCGCCGGCCAGAGCGCGAGCGTCCCCCTGCCCGCTCTGGGGCTGCTCGCCGTCGCTCTCGGCGCCGCATGGCTCCGGGCGCGCGAGGCCGAACTCCGCGCCGGGCTCGCCGCGCTGCTCCTTGCCGGCGCGCTGCTCGGCGCCGCCCGCGCAGCGCCGCTCGACACGCCCGCTACCGGCGGCGTCGATGCGCTCATCGGTCAGACCGCCGAACTGCGCGCGGTCGTCGACGGGCTGCCCGAATCCGCCGGGGCCTCGTTGCGCCTGCGCGTGAGCGTCTCCGAACGCCGGACTCCGAACGGGTGGACTGCGGCGAACGGCGACGCGGTCGTCTGGGCCGACCCCAACCCTCCCCCCATCGAGGGCCGCAGCCACCCTTATCTGCGCCACGGCGACACGGTCGTTATCCGCGGAACAGTGCGCGCGCCCGAGCCTATCGGCCCGTTCGACTACCCCGAACACCTCGCCGCCCGCGGCGTTCGCGCCGTCGTCAGCCCCGCCGTCGTGCTGCAGACGTCCCCCGGCGCCGGCGGTTTCGCCGCGTCTGTTCATGCGCTTCGGGGCCGGCTTGCCGAGTCACTCGAGGCAAGCATGCCCGAGCCTGCAGCCTCGCTCGCAGCCGCTATGCTCCTCGGCCTCCGCTCCGGCGCGCCCGCGAGCGTAGCCGACGACTTCCGCGGGGCCGGACTCGCCCACCTCCTCGCCATCTCCGGCATGCACGTGGGCATCGTGCTCGGGCTCGCCATGCTCGCGTCGCGCGCCGTGTTTGGCAGGCGGCGCGGGCTCTACCTCATAGCCCCGTTCGCGCTGCTGTGGGGCTACGTGTTGCTGGCCGGAGCTCCCCCCTCCGCCGTCCGCGCCGGACTCATGGCGTCCGCGTTCCTCCTCGCGCTCGCCGCCGGACGACTGCCCGCCGCAGTCAACGCCCTCGGCCTCGCCGCGCTTCTTCTGCTGCTCATCGAGCCACGCGCGCTGTGGGACCGCTCGTTCCAGCTCAGCTTTTCGGCAATGGCCGGCGTCCTCTTCGCAGGCCTGCCAGCCCGCGCTTGGGTCGTGGAGCGCGTCGAATCTCTCCACGAACGGCTCCCCGGCCCCGCAGTCTCTATCATCAGCGGCGCGCTTTCGGGCCTGATCGTCTCCCTCGGCGCTTTCCTCGGCGCCGCCCCGCTCACCGCCTTCAATTTCGGAAGCCTCCCCCTGCTTGGCGCTCCGGCGACGCTCGCCGCCCTCGCCGTGATGCCCTTCTACCTGGGCGCCTCCGCCGTCGTCGCCGTCCTCGGACTCTTCCTCCCCGCCCCCGCCGCCGTGCTCGGATGGATCCCCGCCCTCGCCGGACTCTCCCTCGCCGGACTCGCGTCCACCGTCGCCGGCGTCCCCGGCGCCAACGTCGCCATTACGGAACTCGGCGCAGCGTGGGTATGGGGCGTATACGCGCTCGCCGCCTGCGCCGCCGCCGCGCTTGGACGGCGCGCCTGGACTCCCGCGGCGAAGCAGGCCGTACGCGCAGTCTGGCAAGGCCCCAGCGCGCGCATCGAGGCCGCCGCCGCTATCGCCGCGCTTCTTCTGCTCGCTGCCGCTCCCTGGGCCCATGCGGCGACGTCGGGCGACGGCCTGCTGCACATCGATGTGCTCGACACGGGACAGGGCGACGCCATTCTGCTGACGACCCCGTCGGGCGCCGCAGCCCTTTTCGACGGCGGCCCCCGTCCCAGCGTTACGATCGAGCAGGTCGACAGCCTTCTGCCCCTCGGCAAGCTCCGCCTCGACCTCGCCGTGCTCACCCATCCTCACGCCGACCATCTGAACGGACTCATGGAGCTCGCCCGCCGCGGACGCCTTGAACTCGTCGTGGCGCCCCCGCCCACGGAGGACGACCGGTGGGACGACGAGCTCGCCGCCCTCGGAATCCCTGTCGCCGAAGCAGTCCGGGGGATGACCATCACCCTGCCGGACGGCGTGCGCATCGAGGCGCTCAACCCGCCCGACCCTCCCATCGCCAGCAGCGGGTCCGACGTCAACAACAACGGCATCGCCGTCCGCGTCCTCCACCGGGATGCGTCCGCCCTGCTGATGGCCGACCTCTTCGTCGAGGCCGAGTACTCGCTCATCGACTGGGGCGCCGCGCTCGACGCCGACATCCTGAAGGTCGGGCATCACGGCAGCCGTACGTCCACCTCGCAAGAGCTGCTCGACGCCTCCAACCCCGCCGCAGCCGTTATCTCCGTCGGCGCAGAGAACTCGTACGGCCATCCCTCTCCGGAAGTGGTCGAACGCCTGGACGCAGCCCTCGGCCCCGGACGCACATTCACGACGGCGGAGCACGGGCGGGTGCGCTTCTCGACCGACGGCGCGCGCTGGTGGGTCTCTCTCGAGCGCGACTGATCGCTGCTGATTCCCGCCGCTATCGCGCGGCGTCTCACCACGCTGGACAATCGCCTGTCGATAGCGGCAAGCGCGAGAGCGTCAGCGCTGCGCGCTGCTGGGAGAGCGTCCGCTCCCCCAGACCCCCTGGGGGAGGGGACGCAATTGACAGCCGCGGCGCGAGGCGCCGATAATCGACAGACTTACGCCGCGCCGAGCGGACGCCAAGGATGCGCTATGCCGAGCCCTGTGGTCTTCATGAACGGACAGTACATGCCTCTTGACGAGGCGATGGTCGGCGTCCGTACGCACGCGCTTCACTACGGCACCGCCGTGTTCGAGGGCATCCGCGGCAACTGGAACCCCGCGCATGAGCGAATGTACATCTACAAGCTGCGCGAGCACTACGACCGTCTCTTGCAGGGATGCAAAATGCTCTGGATCGACATCCCCTACACGGCGCAGGAGCTGTGCGACATCACCATCGAGGTCGTCGAGCGCTCCGGCTACATGCAAGACCTCTACATCCGGCCCGTCGCCTTCAAGTCGGAGCAGATGGTCGCCAACCTCAATCTGAAATCCATCGGCGACGGCTTCTTCTGCCTCGCCATCCCCTTCGGGAACTACATCGACTCCAACGGCGCCATCAGCTGCTGCGTCGCCTCGTACCGCCGCATCGACGACACCATGGTGCCTCCCCGGTTCAAGCTCAGCGGCCTCTATCTCAACTCCATCCTCGCCAAGACGGACGCCATCGCCTCCGGGTTCGACGAGGCCATCATGCTCAACATGGACGGCCATGTGTGCGAGGGCACCGGCGAGAACATATTCGTCGTCCACGGCAATGTCATTGCGACGCCCACCCTCGAGAGCAACGTGCTTCCGGGCATCACTCGCGAGACCGTCATCGAACTCGCCCGCAACGAGCTTGGCCTCGACATTGAGGAGCGCCTCGTAGACCGCAGCGAGCTCTACACGGCCGACGAGGTCTTCCTCTCCGGCACCGCCGCCCACATCCAGGGCGTCGGCAGCGTAGACCACCGGCCCGTGGGCGGCGGCGGCATCGGCCCCGTGACCCACCGACTCCAGGAACTCTACTTCCCCATCGTTCGCGGCGAGAACCCTGCATACGCCCACACGTGCGCCGTCGCGACGCCGCGGGTCGCAGCCTCCTAGCGCGCTTCTATGTCCCCGTTCGAGACCGCCTACATGCTGTGGGTTTTCACCAGCGCGCTTGGGGTCGTTCAGTTCGCCGCCGTTCGCGGCGGACTCTGGGGCCTCGTCGTTTTCCGACAGCGACCCCGCCTCACCCAGGCCGCCTCCGTTCTGCTCGTCGCCGGCTCATTCGCGTGGTTCTTCGCCAGCGGCGACCGCAACGTCCCCGACACCGCCGAGGGCATCGACGGCGTCGCGCAGGCCCGCTTCTTCGCTATCGCCGCCGCCGCCGCCGTCGCCGCGCTCGCCGCCGTCTCCTCCATAACCAACCACCGCTGGGGCGCAGGCGGCGACGGCCCAGCCAACCGTCTCTGGCCTCCCGAAGGACTCGACTGCCTCGAGCGCACCACGTTCGCGCGGGCCTTTGTCGCCCGCGTCCGCGCCATTGCGGCGCTTCTCCGGAAGGCCCGCTGATGGACGCCGACATCGTCCTCTTCCTCAACGCAGGGGTCGGCAAGTTTTCCCCGTTCGACCTGTTGATGGAGGCGTTCGTCTCCGACTACCTCGTTCCGGTGGCCGGCAGCCTCGCTCTTCTCGGAATGTGGTTCCACGGCGGCGCGGCTATGCGTCCGCTGAACCAGACCGCCGTCGCGGCGGCGGCGGCGGCGATCGGCCTCGCGAATCTCGTCACCAGCGTCATCGACGGCGTCGTGGGACGCAGCCGCCCTTTCGTCGAACACGACCTCAACCTGCTGTTCTACGAACCGACCGACCCTTCGTTTCCGTCGAACGCCGCCGCTGTCGGGTTCGCTCTCGCCACTCCCGCGCTCTTCCGCAACCGGGCCCTCGGCCTCTGCCTCTACGCCCTTGCGTTCGTGTGGGGCTTCGCCCGGGTCTATGCGGGCGTCCACTACGCAAGCGACGTGCTCGCCGGCGCCGTTATCGGCGCAGCCATGGGGCTGGCCGCCGTTGGAGCCTTCGCCGTCTGCAGCTTCGTAACTCGTCCGGCGCTGCGTCTTATGCGCTTCGTCTTCGCCGCCTAATTCCCGGCCACGCCTCGCCGGTACAAGCGCATAAGGCCCTGCTGCTCGCACGCCGTCAGCCGCATCCCGGCGGCGCCGGCCAGACGGCGGGCCTCTCGTGTAACGGCGTTCTCAGGCAGCGGCGGGAACTTGCGGTAGAGCGCCTCCGCCCTCCCGCCGCCGGCGCCCTCCTGCGACGCCAGCAGCGGCAGCGCCGCGTTCACTGCGATCTCCCGCGCCCGTCCCGAGCCGATCAGCGCAGCGCCTTCCTCTGACGCCCGGAACAGCCGTTCGAGCGCCGCCGGCCCCTCGCCCGCTGCGCAGGCGCACGCCGCAACCCAGCCCTCGCGGGCAACGCGGGCAGCGAGCGCTCCCGCCGCGCGGATGCGCCGCGCAGGGTGGTTCGCCGGACGCACCCCTGCCGTCCGCCACAAACCGCGCTCCATCGGCTGCTCCGCCGGCTGGAGAGCGCGGCTGCGCGGCCCGCCCGGCGCGTCAAGCCCCGCAACCGCCAGCAGATACGCCGTCAGCGCCTCGGCCCGCTCCTTCTCCGCAAAGCCCTGCGCCAGCCGGCGAAGCGCGCCGACCGGCGCCCGGCGCGCCAGTTCGATGAACGGCGCCCGGTTCTCCGCGTACCCGAGGGCTTCGAACACCGCCTCGTGGAGCGCCTGCCCGGCGCCGGACTCGGCGGACGCGCTCCGGGCAGCCTCCGTCCGCTCCCGGAAGCGAAGCATGCCCGCCCGCGCCAGCGTCTGGCGGAGCTCCGGCGAGCCTGCGCGGGCGAGCTGCGCCAGCAACGGAGCCTCGGCCTCGCCGCGGCCCGCGCCTTCCCTCCGAAGCTCCGCCACCGGCAGGTCGGGCCCTCCGGGCGATGCGCGGGCCACTACGTGCAGCACTACGCCGTCGTAGGCCGGATCGCCGTCGTGACCGTGAGCGCGCCAGTCGGAGGGCGTACGATGCAGCTCCACATCGCCCGTTTGGCGGACGCCATCCAGCTCGACGACCGCGCCCTGAAAGTCCGGGCCGCGGCCAGGCGCAGGGCGCCCTGCGTAGAGCACCCGCACGCGCCGCCCGTCGACCGTGCGGAGCGCGCGGCCTTCCCGCGCCCGCCACAGCTTCGCCAGAAGATGTTCCGGCAGGAGCGGGCGCCTTTTCCCGTAGCTCCGAACGGGTTCGGCGAGGCGCAGCGTCACCGCGGAGACTCCTTCGGCGAGGACGAGTTCCCGCGCTCTTCGCCGCCGGGCCGGGGCTCGTCCGCCGCTCCGCTTCCGTAGGGCGCCCGCCGTTCAGCCGCCATACGCGCAGGGGCCTCCTCGCCGGGCGCAGCCGCCGGAAGCTTGGCCGGCCACGCGCCGCTGTCGGTCGGGATCTCCTCGCCGGGCGCAGCCGCCGGACTGCCGGCAAGGAGGTCGAGCAGCCTCCGCGAAGCGCCCTGCGGCGCATGCAGACCGGTCTCCCAGTCGCTCACGGTCTGCTGGCGCACGCCGATCAGCCGCGCCAGCTCCTGCTGCGACGCGCGAAGCCGGCGGCGCAGCGCGCGCACGCTGCCCGGCGCCCACGCGCCGCGCTCGCCGCTCATGCCGCAGCCTCCGCGATTCCCGCTCTGCCTTTGCCGCTCCGCGCCCAAGTGTTCACCAAGAGAAGTCTACACGATTTCGTGTAGTTATGCGAGGCGCGCCGCACGGATCGGCGCAATCGTTCGGGAGACGCGCAGCGAGGGGCGGCTCTACTCCCCGCGCGCCGGCCACTCGCGCAGGAGCCGTCCTCCGCTGGGCACGGAGTAGGAGCGGCCAAGCAAGCCGGCGATGCTCCAGAACATCGCGGGGTTGCTGGCGACGACAGGCACGCCGAGATCAGCCTCGAGGCGCTCCAGAACGAGCAACGGGTTTGAGCGGAGCGCCCTGGAAGTAGACGGCCTCGACTCCGGGCGCGGCCTCGAACGCGGCGGCTGCGAGCTGGTAGACCTCATCGGGCGTCTTGCGTTCGGTCGCCGCGACGTCTTCCCGGCGCGTGTCGGCGCGGTCGTTCGCAGGGACGACCGCGTTGACGCCGCGTTCGGCGAGGAACTCGCGCAGGAGCGCGTTCAGGCCGTCGTCGAACGGCGTGAGCAGGAGAACATCGGTCGCGCCGAACGCCTTGAGGGCGGCGGCGCCGGACTCGAGCGCAGTGGTGACCGGGATGTCGAGCATGCTGCGCAGCTTGCCGATATGGTCGGGGTTCTGCGCCTGCATCGGCGCGCCCATCAGGGCGACGCCTTGCCAGCCTTTTTCGGCGGCAAGCCTTGTGGTGATCTCGATATGCTGGTCGGTCTTGCCGGCGAGGTCGTAGAGCGAGTCGCGCCAGAGGTCGAGCGGCTCTATCTGGAGATCGACCTCCGGAGGGATCAGCCGGAGAAAATCGTCGTAGTGCGGGCCGCGGCGTCCGTTGGCGCTCACGAAACCGATGTTGAGCTCCGCCATGGCTAACCCCCCGCCCTTCTGGCGAGGGCGCGGTCGCGGGCAGTGGTGAAAAGGCGGTCGACCTCGAGGATAGCGTCGCCGGCGAAAAGGCCGGTGTTGCCGTAGAGGACATCGCCGGGAAGGTAGCCGCTCATATCGCCGTAGTCCTCGATTTCGAGGTTGATGCGTTCGTGCTCTTCGCGGAAGACGTTGATGGGATCGCCGCCGTCCTCGACGACGCGGATCTGCTCGTCGATCATCCTCCGCATCAGAATGAGTCCTTTGTCGGTTGCGGCGAGCCGCTCCTTGTCTCGCTCCATAATGGGCGCCTGCGCCTCCCACACTGCGAGGTCTTGCTGCAGGATCCACTCGGGAAGCGGATCAACGGGCACCTCGAAGGTGGGAATGTGCTCCTGTTCGGGAACACGGACGTCGGGGCCGGGAGCATAGACGTGGTAGACGAGGTGCCAGGTGTGCTCGTCGTCGACCGGCACCCGGATCTGGAACTCCTCTTCGCCGCGCTGCCCGATGTGGACGATGTTGGGGAAGACCATGGGGTGGCCGTGGTTCCAATTGGAGGAGGTCGCCGGGTCTTCGCCTTCCTGCAGGCGGTATTTAAGGATGCCGTACTCGAAGGGCTTGAAGTCGATGGCGATGTGGTGGCGCTTGGCGGAACGGAAGCGGCGCCAGCGGCGAGGGTCGGTCACGCCTTTTTCCTCGAGCGCATGCAGCCCCCAGTGGCCGTGGTCCCACTCGAGGTGAACGGTGTCGACCGAGTTCTCCTGACACTGCAGCCAGTTGGCGTTGAGCATCGTCTGACCCACGATGCGGTAGGCGTTCTCCTTCACGAAGATGTTCCACCGCGGAAGGACAGGGGCAGGCTGCGGGCCGAGGTAGGCGAAGATGAGGCCGCCGAGCTCCTGCACAGGGTAAGACTTCAGCTTGATGCGAGAGGCGAAGGTGCTCGCCTCGTCTTCCGCGGGCATTTCGAGGCACTGGCCGTTCGTGTCGTACAGCCACCCGTGATAGGGACACCGGAGGCCTGTCTGCTCGGGGATGCCGAGCCGGAGGTCGACACGCCGGTGCGCGCAGCGCTGGTCGATGAGGCCTATGGCGCCGCTCTTGTCGCGGAACAGGGTCAGGTCTTCGCCGAGTATGCGCACGGGCTTTGTGTAGGAGTCGCGGAGCTCCTGGTTGGTGGCGATGGGAAGCCAGTAGCGCCGGAATAGTTCGCCGCCCGGAGTTCCGGGGCCGACTTTCGTCAGGCGTTCGTTCTGTTGGACACTTAACATGGCCGCCTCCTGCGCAGCGGTATCGCGCGGGATTGTATACCATCGACTGCTCCCTCCCCTGCCGGCGATTTTTTACCTCCAACCAGGCCGGCGGCGGCGGGAGCCGCTTACAGACGGCGGCGATTTCGGTAAGATTTCCGGGGCGGCGGCGCCGGGAAGCCGCGCCCGGAGAGGATGTGGAAGCGGATGGACCTCAGCGCGCTGACGGCGGGACAAACGCTGTGCGAGCGGGACATTGCGATGACGCCCGATCTCGTGGCGGCGTACGTCGAAGCGGTCAGGGCCGACGTGCAACTCTACCGCGAACTGGGGTTCGCCCCGCCCATGGCTGCCGCCGCGCTGGCGATGGCTGCGGCGATGGAGGCCGTAGAGCTGCCTGCGGGCGCGGTGCACACCGGTCAGGAGCTGACGTTCGCCGCGCCGGCGCCGGTCGGCGCCCGCTTGCGCTGCGTCGCGACCGTCGCAGCCAACAGTGTCCGGCGCGGCGCGCGCTTTCTGTCGATCGACCTGCAGGTCTCGGATGCGGACGGAATGCGGGTCGTCGAAGGACGGACGTCGTTGGCGGTCTCCGGGGAGGCTTCGGAATGAGCGGCGCTCCGGAGCAGCTGCGTCCGGTGGAGCGCCGGGTGACGCAGGAGCAGGTAGCGCGGTATGCGGAGGCGAGCGGCGACCACAACCCCTTGCACCTCGACCCGGAGTTCGCGGCGGGCACGCCGTACGGCAGGCCTATTGCGCACGGTATGCTGGCGCTGGCGTTCCTGTCGGAACTGATGGCGCAGGAGTTCGGCCTCGCGTGGCTGCGACAGGGCCGGCTGAAGGCGCGGTTTCGCGCGCCGGTGTTCCCCGGCGATTCCGTGCAGGCCGAGGGGCAGTTGAAATCGGAGGCGAACGGCGCGGCGGTCTACTCCGTTACGCTGACAAACCAGGACGGCGCTCAGGCGATTACGGGCGAGGCGACGGTCGCGCTCGACGGCTGAGGCGAGGGAGATGACGCTTGACTAGTCTCACAATTGCGCTGGATGCGATGGGAGGCGACGGCCCTCCGGCCACACGGGTCGAGGGCGCCGTCGCGGCGGCGCGCGAACTGCGCGAACAGGATATGGAGATAGCGCTGGTCGGCGACGAGGAGACGCTCGGCGCGGAGCTGGACCGTCTCGGCGCCCGCGATCTGCCTGTGCGCGTCGTGAAGTCGGAGGGGGTGATCGCCGAAGGCGAGCATCCGGCGCTGGCGGTGCGGCGCCGGCCGGAGTCGTCGATTGCAGTCACGCTCGGGCTGGTGAAGAGCGGGGAGGCGCAAGCGGCGGTGAGCATGGGGTCGACCGGCGCGACGATGGCCGCGTCGGTGCTGGAGCTCGGCATGTTCCCGGGGCTGGAGCGCCCAACGCTGGGAGGGCCCTTCATCGGGCTGGCCCCGCGAACGACCATCATCGATCTGGGAGCGAGCGTGGACTGCAAGCCGTCGCATCTGCTGAGCTTCGGGACGCTGGGCGTGTCGTTTGCGCGGATGCACCTGGGCGTCGACGATCCGCGCGTGGGTCTGCTGAGCGTCGGCTCGGAGGAGGGGAAGGGCAACCAGCAGACGCAGGAGGCGCAACTGCTCTTTCAGGCGAGCGGGCTAAACTTCGTCGGCAATGTGGAAGGGCACGAAATATTCACGAACAAGGCTGACGTGGTCGTCTGCGACGGGTTCGTGGGGAATGTGCTGTTGAAGTACACGGAGGGGCTCGCCGCGGCGGCGGGACGCTATCTCGCGTCGGCCCTGGGGCCCGACAGCCCCGCAGTGCAGGCAATTGCCAGCCTCGCCGACGCGGCGGAGGGCGGCGGAGGGCCGCTCTTCGGCGTGAACGGCGTGGTGATTGCAGGCCACGGGCGGTCGAGCGCGCAGAGCATCGCACGGTCGATCGGCATAGCGCGGCGGATGCTCGGCATCGGCCTGCTCGACGCGATGCGGGCCGATCTGGCGCGGGTGCTGGCGCGGATGGAGGCGACCCGTGGGTAGGCTCGACGGCAAGCGCGCGCTAGTCACAGGCGGCAGCCGCGGCATTGGCCGGGCCGTAGCGCTGCGTCTGGCGGAGGAAGGCGCGGACGTGGCGGTGAACTACCGCTCCGGGGAGGCGGAGGCGGAATCCGTGGCGGAGGAGGCCCGCTCCCTGGGCGGCGCCGCAGTCGCCTTGCAGGCGAGCGTGGCGGACGCCGCGCAGGCCGATGCGCTGATCGCCGCGGCCATCGACGCCCTGGGCGGGCTGGACATCCTAGTCAACAACGCCGGCATCACGCGCGACGGGCTGCTGCTGCGGATGTCCGAGGAAGACTGGGACGCGGTGCTGGACACGAATCTGAAGGGAGCGTTCCTCTGCACGCGCGCGGCGGCGCGCCCCATGGCGCGGCAACGCTCAGGACGCATCATCAATATGGCGTCGGTCGTGGCGCTCACAGGAAACCCGGGCCAGGCGAACTACGCAGCGGCCAAGGCCGGACTCATCGGGTTCACCAAGACGGTCGCGCGGGAGCTCGCGACGCGGGGGGTTACGGCCAATGCGATAGCGCCCGGCTTCATCACGACGCAGATGACCGAGGGACTCTCCGCGGAGACGCAGGAGCGCATCCGCGAGCGCATCCCGCTCGGCGGCTTCGGCGCTCCGGAAGATGTGGCGGCGTGCGCGGCGTTCCTCGCAAGCGACGACGCGCGCTACATCACCGGGCAGGTGCTGGGCGTGGACGGAGGGCTGGGCCTGTGACGGGAGTATGGCCGGAAGACCACGCAGGGCCGGGCGGGAAGATACTGGTGATCGTGGCGCACCCGGACGATGCGGAGTTTATGTGCGCCGGATCGGTCGCGCGGTGGACGTCGGAAGGGCGCGAGGTGGAGTACGGGCTCGTGACGTCCGGCGATAAGGGCACGTCGGACCCGAACGTCGTTCCCGCCGAGCTTGCCCTGCGGCGGGAAGCGGAACAGCGGGAAGTGTGCCGCATTCTGGGCGTAAGCGAGGTCGAGTTCCTGCGCTACGAGGACGGGATGGTCGAGAACACGATCGGGCTGCGGCGCGACATCGTGCGGCTCATCCGCAAGCGCCGTCCGAGCGCTGTCGTGACGCAGAACCCGACGGTGCGCTGGTCGGGAGACTACATCAACCACCCCGACCACCGGAACACGGGCGACGCAGTGCTCGACGCCGTGTTCCCGTCGGCGCGCGACGTGCATATGTTTCCGGAGCTGGCGCGGGACGAGGGGCTGGCGCCCCACGTCGTGGAGCATCTGTACGTGGGAGCGCGCGACGAATCGGCGAACGTGGCCTTCGACGTGAGCTCCACAGTGGAGACGAAGATCCGCGCGCTGAAGGCCCATACGAGCCAGATGCCGTTCCAGCCGTCCGACGGCGAGCCCTCGGACGCTGAGCGGGAGTTCGGGGAGCGGATTCGGGCGTGGCTCCGCATGAAGGGCGAGCCTCTGGGCATGGCTTACGCAGAGTCGTTCCGGCATTTCCATCTCGGCTGAGCGGCTCCTCCTCCCGGAAGCGTGGATCTTTCCCGTACTGCGGGGAATGCGCGCCGGCACCCTCCAGGGGAAAGCGTCCGCTCCTTCACGACTCCCAGGATCGGGTTTTGTCCGGGGTTTGAGAGAGAGGAAGAGGGTCCGCTCGCGCAGACACCTCTACGATGGCGGCTACTCTTGCGGTTCGGTGGCGAGCGCGTAGGGCGGGTCGGCGAGCACGGCCTCGCCGCCGGCGACGGAGAGGCGCGTTCCTGCGGCGGCGAACCGCGAAGCGACGAGCGCGAGGCCGGCGGCGCCTCGCGGCAGGCGCAGGAACGCCGACGTCACGACGCCGGCAGGGGCGCCGTTCTCGTCCTGAATGGCGTCGCCCGGGGCGGCGTCGGCAGTAGAGGCGAACGTCATGAGGCGCCGCTGCACTTTGCGGTACGTCTGAAGGCGGGCGATGACCTCCTGCCCGGTGTAACAGCCCTTATCGTCGCTAATCGACCCGAGTAAGCGGGCTTCGAGAGGATTGTTGAACATGCCGAACTCCGCGCCGCAGGCGGGGACTCCCTGGAGTATTCGGTGGGCCTCGAACGCTTCGGCGTCCGCTTCGACAGCGCCGGCGGCGAGCAGGGCCTCCCGCACGGACGCTGCGCGCTCGACGGGCGAGACGACGTCGTAGACGGGGCAAGCGCCGAACGGCGACGCGACGACGATAGCGCCGCCTTCTTCCGCCGCGCCATCGCCCACAGGGACGGGCAGGCCGACGCGGGCGAGCGCTTCCGGCGCATCCGGGCCGGCGACGGCGAACCGGGCCGTGCTTTCCGCGCAGTCGGCGACCGCGACGTCTTCGCCGAAGGTGTAGAGGTCAATCCATTCGGCGACTGCGCCGGCTTGTCCGGAGCTTGTGAGGAGCCATACTGCGCCGTCCACGGCGGCGGCCCGCAGATGGTCGATGACGCGGGCGTCGCCGTTCGTGAGCACGGTGGAGGCTGCGCATCCAGGCGAGAGGTCGTCGAGCTTGTTGGTAGTGAGGCGGTTAAGGAGATCGAGGACGTCGGCGCCGGTTGCGCGAAGGCGTCCGGCGTCGCTGCGGTCGGCGAAAGCGGCGCGCTCCTTGAGCGCAGCCAGCTGCGCGGGATCGACGGTCATAGGGCTCTGGCCGCTAGACGGAGAACGAGGTGCCGCAACCGCAGGCTTTCTTGGCGTTGGGGTTGTTGAAGACGAACCCCTTTCCGTTGAGCCCGCCGGAGTAGTCGAGCTCCGTCCCTGCGAGGAAGATGTAACTCTTCTTGTCGACAGCGAGCGTGACGCCGTTCTGCGTGATTATCTTGTCGTCGTCTCTGGTCTCGCCGGCGATGTCGAGGACGTAGGTGAGCCCGGAGCAGCCGCCGCCCTTGATTGCGACGCGGAGGATGCCGTCCTCGATGCCCTCAGCAGCCATAAAGCTGCGGACGTGATCGGCGCCGTTCGGCGTGATTGTGATGGTAAGGGGCTGGGAGGCGGTGGTCATCGCTATCCTCGCTGCGTGATGTCCTTATCGTAGGAAGTAGAGGCGCCCGCGTCAAGGCGGCATAGTCGCTGCTAACTGTTCAGGGTCGATGAGCTGGGAGTTGATCTCCGGCGTTCGGGGTTGACGCTTTTCGGCGCGCGCCAATAGCATCCGTTCGCCCGATGGCCGCTCCGGCAGCCAAGGGACGAGGGCGAAGGAGAAGAGGGCAGGCCCTATGTCAGCGCGACTGTGCGAGCAATGCGAAGCGCCGCTCGATCGCGGCGACGACGGCGTTCTGCGCTGTCCCGCCTGCCTCACGGCCTACGACGGCGAAGCGCTAAGCGACACCATTATCGAGGAGGATTTGGCCCTCAGCGACGTTCTCCGTATGGTGAACGAGGCGCAGCGGTGAGCGACGAACTGCTGCTGCTCCGCGACGGCCCTGTCGCGACCGTCGTTATCAACCGCCCCGAGCAGCGGAACGCCATCTCGCACACGATGTGGCGCGCTTTCCCCGCCCTGTTCGCCGAGGCGGCGGCGGACGACGCTATCCGCGCGGTCGTCGTAACCGGCGCGGGCGACAAGGCGTTCTCAGCCGGCGCCGACATCAAGGACTTCGAGGAGACGCGCAGCACGCCGGAACGGGCCCGCAGCTACCGGGGAACCGTCGACGCCGCATGCGAGGCCCTCGCCGCTCTCTCCAAACCGACTATCGCCTCCATTCGCGGCTATTGCCTCGGCGGAGGATTCGGGCTCGCGCTCTACGCCGACATCCGCATCGCCGCTTCCGACGCGCAGTTCGGGCTGCCCGCCGCCAAGCGCGGCATCGTGATCGGCCACGCCCACGTCGATCGGGCGGCGCGGCTCGCGGGCGTCGGCGCCGCAAGCTACTTGCTCCTCTCCGGACGGTCGATCTCCGCCGGCCAGGCCCTCGCCGCGGGGCTCGTCAGCGACGTCGTCGAGCCCGGAGAGCTTGCCGCCGCAACGGCCCAGCTCGCGGGAGAGATAGCCGAGCTTTCGCCTGTTTCGCACCGCTTCCACAAGGATGTGGCGCGCGACCTCATCGAGTTCGGGTCTGCGAGCCAGACGCCTCAGGAGCGACGCGACGCTTTGCGGGCGACTGAGGCGAGCGAGGACTTCCTCGAGGGAGTCAGGTCGTTCAAGGAGAAGCGCAAGCCCAACTTCCCCGGACGCTAGCCCGCGCGCCTCGATCGGCTGCCCCTCAGAGGGGGCGCTGGAGCGAATGTTCTCCCTGCCTCTGGACGCGCGCGCTGCGGGAAAGAGCGCTGCGGCACGCCCGGGCTCCCCTGATCAGCCGAGCATCGGCTCCGCAGCGAACACGACGAACGCCACAGCCAGGTACGCCAGCGAGTACTTGTACGCCGCGAGCAACGCCGCGCGCGGGGGCGATTCGCCGAACAGCGGACGCGAGAGCCGCAGCCAGTTCAGCCCCAGCAGGGTCGCAGTCCCGGCGAACAGCCAGCCGCCGTAGCCTGCTGCAAGGGGCAGCCACGCCATAGCGGTGAGCAGCGCGATATACAGCGTCACCTGCCGCGCCGTATCGCGCTGGCTCGCCACCGCCGGGAGCATCGGCGTTCCCGCTAGCGCGTAGTCGTCCCGCAGCAGCATCGACAGCGTCCAGAAGTGCGGAGGGGTCCAAAAGAAGATGAACGCGAACATATAGACGCCGACCGCCGTAATCTCCGGCGACACCGCGGCTGCGCCGATGAGCGGCGGAAACGCGCCTGCCGCCCCTCCTATGACGATGTTGTTCCACGACCGCCGCTTCAGGAGCATCGTGTAGACGAGCACGTAGACCGCCGCGGCGCAGAGCGTGAGCGCCGCTGCGAGCGCGTTCGCGCCTGCAGCCATCAGCGCCGTAGCCGCGAGCGTCAACGCTGAGCCGATCAACAGGGCGGAGCGGCGGCTCAACCGGCGCGCAGGCACGGGGCGCCCCTGTGTGCGCTGCATCACCGCGTCGATGTCGGCGTCGAGCCCCTGATTGACCGCGTTCGCTCCCGCCGCGGCGAGCGCGCCGGCGACAACGACGGTGAGCAGGGTCAGCGCGTCCGGCGGCCCCTCCGCCGCCCGCCAGGCGCCTGCCGCCCCCGTCAGCACGAGGAGCGAGACGACTCGCGGTTTGGCGAGCGCTACGACGTTGAGCAGCGTTCCCTTCATCTGCTCATTTGTCATCTGCTCATTCCGCTTACCTGCGCGTTTGGCCTATCAGGGCAAAACTCATCTGGGCGACAACAGCCCACCACACAGCGGCGGCCAGCGCCAGATGCAGCACGCGCAGATACTGCGGCAACTCAAGCCACACGGCGCTCACGCCCACCGCCACCTGCGCTCCGGCAAGAGCCGCGGCAAGCGCGCTCATTCGCAGCGTCCATCCTCCCGCGGCGCGGGCCTGCCACGCCGTCCATACGAGCGCAAGCAACAGCAGCGTCGCCCCGATGCGGTGCACCGAGTGGACTCCCATCGCCTCCATACTGCTGCGGCTGTCGCACAACGGAAGGCCGGGGCATCCTGCGCTCTGGCCCGTCCCTACGATTGCCCCGCCCGCGAGCACGACGAACCCGGCGGCGACCGCAAGAGCGGTCCAGCGCCGGACGTTCGGGGGCGGGACGAGGCGCGCGTCGAGCGCCCGGGCCGCGCCTGCGGTCAGGAGCGCAAGGGTCGCCATGGAGAACGTCAGGTGAGCAAGCCGCACCATTCCGTGGAGCTCCGTCAGCACCGTAATCCCGCCCAGAACGGCCTGCGCGAGCACGACCGCCAGCGCCCAAACGAGGAGCTTCGACGTCAGCCGATCTGCGCTGCGCGCCCGGTATGCGACGAACGCGGACGCCGCGATAATCAGCACGACGACGCCCGCATAGGCGCGATGCCCGAACTCAATCGCGCGCGCCCCCTCGATCTCCGGAATGAGGACGCCCTCGCACAGCGGCCAGTCCGGGCATCCGAGGCCGGAGCCGGAAACGCGCACCCACGATCCGTAAGCGATCAGCCCGAGCGTCAACGCCGACGCGGCGAGAGCGAGCCATCCGGCGCGGCGTACGGCGGCCGCGCCCGCGTTCGGCGCCGTCATCTCTTATGCGTCCCTCAGCGACATCACAACCAGCAACCCGAGCAGGCCGGACGGCAGCAGCGTCCACGCCGTCTCCGCCGGGCGCGTTCCCCATATTCCGCGTCCCGGAGTTTGGCGCACGCGCATCCGCAGCGCGGCGACCACAATCGCCGCCTCCGCCGCCGCTATAAGCGCCACCACTATCCAGAATCCCATCGTGGGCATGAATTAGTATGCTACCGTAAGCGCGGCCCTCACGCTACGCCAACCCGAGGCGGCAACGCGGTTCAGAGGGGCCAAGCCGGCGCGCGATAGCGTGGGCGAAGGACGTCAGGGGAGGGCATCCCGCTCGGCCAAACCTTCTGAGTAGTGCGGGAACCCGGGAGAGCCGAATCTGAACAGCTACGGAGGCGCTATGGACATCCTCGCGCAAGAGATCGATCTTCCTGTCGACGACGGCGATATGGCCGTTTTCCTCTACACGCCCGACACTCCGGAGCCCCGGCCCGCCATCGTGATGGTCCACGATGCTTTGGGGCTCTCCGAGGACGCGCGCGAACAGGCCCGCTGGATCGCCGAACAAGGCTATGTCGTCGCCGCTCACGACACCTTCCACCGGGCCGGACGCCTCCTCACCACCGAGGCGCTGGGAGGCGGCGACGAGGCTACGCGGCGCATTCGACAGGGCATGACCAACGACGGCCACAGCGCCGACCTTGTGCGTCTCGCGGAGTTCTTGCGGCGGCAGCCCGCCGTCAACGGACGCGTCGGCCTTACCGGGTTCTGCCTCGGCGGACGCATCGCCTTCCTCGGCGCGACCCTCGGCGGCGTGTTCGATGCGGTCGTTCCCTTCTACCCTACCCGTCTGCGCGAGTCCGACCCTGCAATTCCAGGCTCGCCGCGCCCTATCGACAGCGCCGGCGGCATCACGAGTCCGCTGCTGATGTTCTTCCCGGAACTTGACGTGTTCAACCCCGCCGACGGGGTCGAGGTCATTCGCGCCGCATGCAGCGCCGCGCCGGCGCCGGTCGAAGCCGTGTGGGTGGAGGGCGCCGATCACGGATTCGCGCAACCCGCCGGCGCCAACCATCATCCCGCCTGCAGCGCGGAAGCCTGGCGGCGCGCCCTGGCGTTCTTCGCCGAGCATCTGGGATAGGCGAGCGCGCGCCTGCTCGCTCTCTCTCCGCCGCAAGGCGATGCTCCGACGGCGGACGAACGGGTAAGCTACAGCCAGCTCGCCCAATCCGCCGAACAGGAGCCACGCCATGGACATCACTCAGCAGGTCATCGACATCGCCACGCCCGACGGCCCTATGGCCGCGCCTAGCGCACGCCCCACCGCCGGCGGCCCGCATCCCGCCGTTATCGTTGTGATGGAGGCGTTCGGCGTGAACCCCAACATCACCGGCATCGTTTCCCGGTTCGCCGAGCAGGGTTACGCCGCTGTCGCGCCCGATCTTTTTCACCGCGCCGGACGTCTCCGCTACGCGCCCTATGACAAGCTGCAGGAGATGCGAGCGGAGCTCCGCATAGGCTTCGGCGACGCCTCTATCGACGCGGACATTCAGGCTGCTATCGACCATCTCGCGGCAGACCCTGGCGTGAACGGCGCCATCGGCATCGTCGGCTTCTGCCTCGGCGGACGCGTCGCGATGCAGTCCGCCATCCGCGCGTCGGGGCTCTCCGCCGCAGCGGTCTACTACGGGGGCTTTATGTTTCCGGGCGACGACCAGCCGGAGGCGTTCTCCGCGCTGCAAGAGTCTGCGGAGCTCCGCATCCCCGTCGTCGGCTTCTTCGAGGCCGACGACCAGAACCCGACGCCGGAGCAGGCCCGCTCGCTCGACGACCGGCTCTCCGCGCTCGGGAAGGAGCACCGTTTCCACTACTACGAGGGCGCGGGGCACGGGTTCTTCTGCGACGACCGCGCCAGCCACCACCCCCAAGCTGCCGACGACGCCTGGGAGAAGACGCTGGCCTTCTTCGCGCAGACGCTGCGGTAGGCGCCGCGCGACGGACACCCAGGCCGCGCTCTCTCCTACAGGCCGTAAGCTTCGAGGAAGCGCAGCCAGATCTCGCTCAGAGTGGGGAACGAGGGCGTCGCGTGCCAGAGGCGCTCTAGCGGCACCTCGCCGACGATGGCGATCGTCGCCGCGTGCGTCAGCTCTCCGACGCCGGGGCCTGCGAACGTCGCCCCGACGAGCACGCCGCGGTCCTCGTCCACGATGAACTTTGCGCCGCCGGAGAAGCCCTCGCCCAGCAGCGGCGCCGCCGCGACGCCCCAGCCCATCTCGACTGCGCGCGCGTTCAGGCCGCGCTCTCGCGCCGCGCGCTCCGTGAGCCCGACGCTTCCCACCTGCGGGTCGGTGAATATCACGGCGGGCACGGCGGCATTGTCCGCCCACGCCGACGCGTCCTTGCCGAGTATGTGGTCGCCGGCGATGCGCGCCTGGTACTTGCCCTGGTGCGTGAGCAGCGCCCGCCCGTTGACGTCGCCGACCGCGTACAGCCAGCCGCTTTCCACGCCCTCAACCTGCAGGTGATCGTTCACGGCGATGTAGCGGCCTTCCGGGACTCCTACAGCGTCGAGCCCCAGGCCGGACACGACGCCGACGCGCCCTGCGGCGACGACTATCTCCTCAGCCGAAATCGCCTCGCCGTTGTCCATCCGCGCGGTCACGCCCTCCGGCGCGCGCTCGACCGACGCCACGACGCAGCCGAGCCGGAACACGACGCCCTGCTCTTCGAGCGACGCGATGACGGCCTTCAGCGCAAACGGCTCGAGCGTCCGCGACTCGTCCGGATGCAGCCGTTCGAGCACCGTCACGCTCTCCACGCCCAGCGACTTCCACGCCTGCGCCATCTCGAGGCCGACCACGCCGCCGCCGATGATGATGAGGCTGCGCGGGACTCGTTGCGCCGACGTGATCTCGCGGCTCGTCCACGGGGCCGACTCTGCGAGACCGGGAATCGGCGGGACGAACGCGAGCGACCCTGTCGCCAGCACCACCGCCTTCCGCGCCTCGATCTCGACGAGCGCGCCGTCGTCCTGCTCGACGGCGACGCGTCGCTCGCCGGTCAGACGGCCCTTGCCCCGGATGAGCGCCGCGCCGACCGAGTCGACCCACGCGGCCTGATGCCGGTCGTCCCAGCGGCTGGCGAAGGCGTCGCGCGCCCGGAGCGCGCGTTCCGCATCGACCGTTCCGGCGACGGCGCCGCGGGCCGCCGGAACGCGCCGAGCCGCCGCGAGCGCCTCACCGGGCCTCAGCAGCGCCTTGCTCGGCATACACGCCCAGTACGTGCACTCGCCGCCTACGAGGTCGGACTCCACAATCGCGGTGCTCAGGCCGCCTGGCGCCGTCCGCCCCGCAACATTCTCGCCGGCCGCCCCGCCCCCAATAATGACGACGTCGTAGGTCTCAGTCATCGCGTCTCCTCGCCCTCAGCCTGAACAGGCGAGGGGTTACTCCAGATATCCCTTGTAGATTGCGACCGGAAGGCGCGACCAGCGCAGGTGCTCGAAGAGCAGCGTATCGTCCTGCTCGAACTGGCGGTAGGTCGACAGATCGATGGGGAAGCGCACCGGGCCCAGCGAGGTGATATAGCGCTTCGGCGGCAGCGGGTTGTACGGACTCCGTCGGTAGATCGGCCCGAGCTTGCCCGGCACGAAACCGTGGCGAGCGTACAATTCGAAACCGCCCAGCAGCGCTCGGGTGAAGAACAGCACCGCGACGACGAGGAACACCGACGACAGCGGGACCCCCACCACGACGCCGAAGAGCTGCGTGACCACGAGCAACGCCAGCCCGGCGAACGCTATCAACAGATTTCGTTTCGTAGGCCCCAGCAGCTCGCTCCTCGACGCCTGCCACGCGAGGCGGAACTGCATGCCGCAGTGCACGCAGGCGCCGTCGCGAGTGAGGTAGAGATGGCGGCACTCGCCCGACGCGTCGGTCTGCTGAGGCGGGGGCTGGCGGTTCATGCCGGCATCTCGCCGGACTCGTACCGTTCGGCCCAACCCACGTGCCAGGCGAACAGCTTGAGGAAAGCCTTGGACACCTGATCTTCGTTCTCCGGGTGAAACTGCACGCCGATGAGCCAGGGATGCTCCGGGCATTCGACGGCTTCGATGACGCCGTCCTCGGGGCTGTAGGCGCAGGCCAGGAGCCCGGCGGCGCGCTGCGCCTCTTTCAGCCCCTGGTGATGCCGGCTGTTGGCGCGGTAGTTCGCTCCCGGGCCAATGATCGCCGCCAGCCGGCTTCCCGGCGCGACGTACACGGGGTGCTTGTCGGACAGCCGGTGGCCGGGCAGGTCCTGAATGAGCTTGCCGCCCATCACGACGTTGATGACCTGCATTCCGCGGCAGATGCCGAACGTCGGCATATCGCGCTCCAGCGCATACCGCAGCAGCTCCGCCTCCATCGCGTCGCGCTCGGGATGCGGCTCCATCGCGCCGTCCGGAGCTTCGCCGTACAGCGCCGGATCGACGTCGGCGCCGCCGGTCAGCAGCAGGCCGGAGACTCCGTCGAGGGCTTCTTCGAGCCCGCCGTAGACGTCCGGCGTAAGCACCCGCACGTCGCCTCCGCGCGCCTGCACCGAAGCGGCGTACGAGGCTGCGTGGCGCTCCTTGCTGGCGGTGACGGCGATCAGCGGCACGAGTCCCAGCTCTCCTATGCGGCCCCGGCGACTGCGCTCATCGCCGCCATATCGGCATGAGCGGCGATCAGTTCGGCGGCGCGGCGCGCTTTCTCCGGATGGCGCGCGTTCACGACTCCGCCAAGTTGTTCGAGCGAGGCTGCGGCTTCCTGCGTGTCGCGCTCCACAACGATCAGCGGAGCGTCGAGCCCGTCGGCGCGCTGAAGCACGTACTGCGAAGGGCTCTGGCAGCCGGTGAGGATGAGCGCGTTCAGCGGAAAGTTCAGAGCCGCCATCTGGATGTCGATGCGCCCTCCGCGAACGAGCACCGCCTGGTTGGGCAGCCGTCCGAAGTAGTTGCCGCCCCATTCGGTGATGAGCCCGCCGATGAGGAAGTGCTCGATGAGAGCCGCTCCGCTATCCGCAGCGGTGAAGTACGCCCCGTCAAGGCAATCGACAACCTGCTGCACGGTCGGCGCTAGCAGCAGCCGGTCTTCCGGCAGCGCTCCGAACACTGCGACGCCGGCGTTTGCGAGCTCCGGCAGCAGCCGCTCGCCGGCGTCGTGCTCCGCGTAGCGCGTCCGCTTGTTCACCAGCAGGCCTGCAAGCCGTTCTCCGAACGCAGCGCGCCACTCTTCGGCGCAGCCGGCGCCGAGCGAGCGCGCATAGGGGACAACGCCCACGACGCGCGCGCCGCACGCCTCGGCAAGCGCTGTCGATGCCTCGCTCTGCAGAGAGGGGCCTTCGACGACCACGACATCCGCCGCCTTGGCGAGGTCTTGCACGATGCGCGCCGCCTCCGCCACGCGCTCGTCGCCGCCGCCCGCCGTTTCGGCGGAGCCGCCGAGCTCCGCAAAGAACGCGGGATCGGAGTCGCCGGGCTCCGCGAGCGGTTTGACCAGCGCAACGCGCTTGCCGGCGGAGCGCCACGCCGACGCGAGTCCGGACGCCGCCATCGTGACGCCGGCGCCGGGCGTTTGTCCTGTCAGGTAGACGACGCTCATTTCATCTCACGGGCCTGCCGGGGGCCGCTCCACCTTTGGCGAGCTTTGGCGAGGCCCCGAAGCCGCTCCCCAAGTATAGACTCCCGCTCGCGCAGCGGGGAGGTATGAGCCGCCGCCGAGAGGGATTCGCGCCGCAGACTCCCTTTGCTCTCCGTCGCCTCTCCCATAGGCGGAGTCAGGCGCCGCACATAAACGTCGCCCAATCGTCGTCGCGGCGCTCTTCGAGGAAGACGAGTCCGGCGGATTCGAAGGCGTCGACGACCTGCTGGCGGCGCTCCTGCAGGATGCCGGCGGCGACGAGCCGGGCGTCTGGCTTCATCGCTCTCCGGAGCTCCGGAGCGAGATTAGCGAGCGCGACGGAGTTGATGTTCGCGAGCACAAGGTCGGCCCAGGCGGGCGGGACGTGCTCATTCGGGAGCGAACCCGCATAGAAGCGGACGCGTCCCGACGCCTTGTTCGAGCGCAGGTTCGCGCGTCCCGCCTTGAGGGCGACGCGGTCGATCTCGACGCCGATGACTCTGGCCGCGCCGAGCTTGGCGGCGGCGATGCTCAGGATGCCGGAGCCGGAGCCGACGTCGAGCACATCGGCGCCGCGCGTCACGAGGCGCTCCGTGAACTCGAGGGCCCGGCGCGTTGTGGGGTGGTGTCCTGTGCCGAACGCAAGCCCGGGGTCGATCTCGATGACGATGTCGCCGGGCACAGGCTCCTTGCGCCGCCACGGAGGCTGCACCAGCAGACTTTTGCCGACGCGGAGGGGGGTGAAGTGGGCTTTCCACGCGTCTTCCCACTCGCGCTCGGCTATCTCGCGCTCTTCCAGGGGCCCGAGTTCAGCGAGTTTTCTTACAAGCTCGAGGCCGATGTGGGCCATTTCGCGGTTGCTGCGGTAGGCCGGCGTCTGAGGCATATACGTGCGGATAACCGCGCTCTGCCGCTCAGGGGGAGACTCGCCTTCATCGGGGTTCCATCCCCCCGCTTCCTCGATCGCTACTCCGCCGTTGCCGTACCGCCGGAACAGCTCGGCGACAGGCTCCACAAACTCGAACGGGACTTCTATTTTGAGTTCGAGCCAGAGAGGGTTAGCCATAGACGCGGCTGAAGCGCAACTGCGCAGGCTGGACGTTACAAGGCCGAAGCCTGACGCAGCAGGTATTGGAGCAGGCAATGTAGCAGAGGCGCAGCGAGGCGGCAAACCAGCAGCTGTTCCTGAGAAATGGCCGGCGCCGCCGGCGCGGAGCAGAGCAGAAGGGGCGCGCTCGGGTGAGCGCGCCCCTTCGACGTTTCGTAGCGAGAGCCGCGCTACTCGGCGGCGCCGGCGATAGTGGCGAAGAGGTCGCGCAGCTCAGGGTCTTCGAGGCCCGCGCGTCCTGCTTCGAGGCTGGCCACCATGCTCTCGGGGCTGCCGTACTGCACGGGGCGGCCCAGCAGTTCAGCGGCCTCCACGAACGCGGGGTCTTCGACAGTCGCCTTGAAGGCGGTGCGCCAGAAAGCGACCACGTCGTCGGGGACGCCGGGCGGCATCGTGAACACGCGGCTCAGCTCGTCGTTCACGGTCTCGGTGAGATTGAATATCGCCGCCTGGCCCTCAGTCACGGGGAACACATCAAAGATGTGCGGCGGGATCTCCTCGCCGAGCATATTGGTTACGTAGTCGACCCACTCGGGGTCGTCTTCAGGGTCGGCGCCGTAACGGAAGAGCGGGACTATCTCCTGGTTTTCGATCCAGTTGGGGTAGAGGGAGAGGGCCTTCTCTTTGGCGCCGCCGCCCATATCGAGCTCGCCGCGGTCGAAGGCGGCGTCGATCTCGGTGCTCCCGCCGTAGCCGAAGACCATCTTGACGTTGCCGCCAAGGGCCTCCATGAAAGCGGATGCGAGCCCGCCGCTGTCGCCGGGGGCGGTGCCGCCATCGGTGAGGGGGGTTCCGCGGGTTTCGGCGATCCGAAGAGCGCCTTCCCAGGTGTGCGGAACGCCGAACTCGTCGAGACGTTCTTTCTTCATGTAGTTGGCGCCGGTCGTGGCGGCGGCGCTGGGCGTGCCGAGCAGGATCGCGGTGGCGAGATCGAAGTGCGGCACATCGTCGCCGAGCAGCTCCCGCTTGAAGAAGCGCGGGTGAACGACAACCATGGTGAGGCCGTCAGGCTCGGCGTTGCGCATCACTTCGGCGAGGGCGCGCTCGCCGCCGGCGCCGGGGAGGTTCTGCACGATAAAGCGCGGGTCGCCGGGGATATGGTCCGTAGCATAGCGGGCGAAGAGCCGCGCGAACGTGTCGTAGCCGCCGCCGGGAGAGAACCCGACCACCACCGTGATCGTCTTGTTTCGGAAGTACTCCTCAAAGTCCCTGTCGGACGGCGGAGGAGGAACCGGCGTGGGAGTAGGGGTTGCGGTGGGCTCCGGCGTAACGCCGGGGGCAGGGGTGGGAGTGGGCTCCGGAGTAACGCCAGGCGGGAGGGGCGTAGGCGTCGCCGTCGGCAGAGGGGTCGGAGTAGCCGTGGGGGCAGGGGCCGAGGTGGGGGTAGGAGTAGGAGCTTCGCTGCCGCACGCGGCAAGGGCAAACGCTGTCAGCGTCAACGCCAGGATGGCCGAGACAGCCCGAATCTTCATAACACTGCTCCCTCTCGTTTCGCTATGGCGGCAGGGCCGCCGATGGACGCAATTGCGGCGAACCATATGGGAGAACGGGGCGCGCTGTCAATCGCGTGCTGCTGGGAGAGCATGCGCTGCCGCAGACTCCCCTGGGGAACTCAGCAGAGTTCGCGGCTTAATCGGCGGAGTGGAGTTCGTTGCGTAGCTGTTCGAGGAGGTCGCGCTGGCGCCTGCTAAGCTTGGACGGCGTTTTGACGCGGAGCGTCACCAGCTGATCGCCGCGGCGCTCGGGGCGGCCAAGATGCGGCACTCCCCTGCCCTTCATGCGGAGCGTTTCGCCCGACTGAGCGCCGGCAGGGATTTTGAGCAGCTGCGGACCATCGAGGGTGGGGACTTCTATCTCGTCGCCAAGCGCCACGGAAGGAAAGTTCACGGCGAGGGTGAGAAGGACGTCGTTCTCCTGGCGCTCGAAGAAGTCATGGTGCTTGACGCGGATGGCGACGTACAGGTCGCCCGCGGGGCCGCCCATTTCGCCGGCGTCGCCCTGTCCGCGTAGGTTGAGCTGCGCGCCGTTGAACACGCCTGCAGGTATCGTCACCTCGATGCGCCGCCGAACGCGCTCGCGTCCGGCCCCTCTGCAGCCGGGGCAAGGGTTTTTAATCTCGTCCCCCGTGCCTCTGCACACATTGCACGGGACTTCAGTGACGAATTGGCCGAAGATGCCGCGCTGCCCGCGGCGGACACGGCCCGAACCGTTACAGTTTCCGCACGTCTCCGGGCGGTGGCCGGGGGCGCAGCGGGAGCCGTCGCAGGCGCGGCATTTCTCCGTGCGCTCGATATCGATAGCGCGGTTGAGCCCGAAGGCGGCCTCCTCGAAGGAAACGGCGACGTGAACGTTGAGGTCGCGCCCTTTGCGGACGCGGGTGCGGGAAGAGGCGCCCGAACCGAAGAAGGATTCGAAGATGTCGCCGATCCCGCCGAAGAACTCGAAACCGTCGAACCCGTTGGGGTTTTGGCCGGGGCCTCCGCGGAGCCCGTCGTGGCCGAAGCGGTCGTAGCGTCCGCGCCGGTCGGGGTCGCTCAGCACCTGGTAGGCCTCGTTGACCTCCTTGAAGCGCTCGGACGCGTCGTTCGACTTGTTGCGGTCGGGGTGGAACTCCATCGCCTTCTTGCGGAAGGCTTTGCGGATGTCCTCCTCCGACGCACTCTTGCCGACCTCGAGGATCTCGTAGTAGTCGCGCTTGGCGGTCATGGGCGTGAGTCTGCGGAGGAGGACGATTGCTCGAGGGCCTGAAGCAGTCCCGAGAGGAACGCGGCAAGGTAGCGCACCGTCGATATGGCCCTGGCGTAGTCCATACGCGTCGGGCCGAGCGCGCCGATAACGCCGACATCGCCCGTTCCGGCGCCGTACGCGGCGTAGACGACGCTGAAGGGGCGCAGGTGCTCGTCCTGATTCTCCTGGCCGATGACGACTCTGACTTCGGTGGGGTCGGCGGGAGCGGTCATCACGCGGGAGAGGGCGGCGTCGTCGATAGCCTCGGCGGCTTCCTGCGCGCTGTGGCTCGACTGGAATTCGGGCTGGCTGAGCATATGGTTGAAGCCGGTGGTGTAGCGCTCGTAGGACTCATCGCGCTCGGCGTCGGAGAGGACGCGTATGGTCTCGGCGGCGACGGGCTCGCTGATGGGGCCGCTGAGCTTGCCGTTGTCGCGCAGGACGCGAATCTCGGCGGCGCTCTTGCCTTCGATGTCCCGGTTGATGCGGTTGGCGGCGAGCGTGAGCGCGTCTTGATCGACCGGGGCGTCGAACCGCACCATGCGCTGCCGGACGAGGGCCTCCTGCATCACGATGACTAGCAGCGCGTCGTGGTCGTGGAGGTGAACGAGCTGCACCTGCCTGACGCGCGCGAGGCTTGGCTTGATGGTGGTGGCGATAGCGACGTTCTGCACAGCGCCGGCAAGGAAGCGGGCTGCGCTCTGCGCCCAGGCGGCAGGGTCGGCCTCGTCGGGGTCGATGGCGGCGCGCACTCGCTCCTGAAAACGGAGGGGAAGCCGGGGGTTGGAGATGGCGCGGTCGACGTAGAAGCGGTAGCCGGGGTCGGAAGGGACTCCGCCGGCGGAGGTGTGAGGCCGGGCAATGTAGCCCATCTCCTCGAGCTCGGCCATATCGTTGCGGATGGTTGCGGGGCTCATGCGGAGCTCGTAGCGCCGGGCGAGCTGGCGGGAGGCGACGGGGACGGCGGTCTCGATGTACTCGCTGACGATGATTTCGAGCAGGGCCTGCCGCCGAACGTTGAGCGCGGAAGGAGGCGCCGGCGCGCCGGGCAACGCGGGCGGTGCTGCATTTTTAGCAGTCGGGCGGTTCAAGTGCTAATCCCCTCTATCGAATGTAGCACCGGCGGCGAGGGGAGTCAACGCACACGGCGGAGCGCGCGCCTGTTCAGAGAGGATGAGTTGGCGGCGATGGCGGACGGGCGAGGAGCGTCAGCGCTGGCGCGCGATGCCGGGAGAGCGTCCGCTCCCCCAGACCCCCTCGTGGGTTGGCGGCAATGGCGGACGGGCGCGAGGGGCGTTAGCGCTCGCGCGATGCTGGGAGAGCGTCCGCTCCCCCAGACCCCCTCGTGAGGTGGCGGCAATGGCGGACGGGCGCGAGGAGCGTTAGCACTGGCGCGATGCTGGGAGAGCGTCCGCTCCCCCAGACCCCCTCGTGGGTTGGCGGCAATGGCGGACGGGCGAGGGGCATTAGCGTTGGCGCGCGATGCTGGGAGAGCGTCCGCTCCCCCAGACCCCCTGGGAACTTTGCGGGGGCAAGCGAGGGGCGTTAGCGCTTGCACGATGCTGGGAGAGCGTCCGCTCCCCCAGACCCCCTCGTGAGGTGGTGGCGCGCTATACGCCTGCAAGCGAGCGCAGTTCGGAGAGCATCTCGCGGACGCGCTGGGGGCTGTCTCCTTCGGCGTAGATGCGCAGCAGCGGCTCAGTGCCCGAGGGGCGCACCAGCCCCCAGAAGCCGTTTTCGAGCAGATAGCGCGCTCCGTCCACGGTGTCCGCGCCCTCCACGCGGAGGCCGGCGATGGCGGAGGGCGGTCTGGCGGCGAGGGCTGCAGCGTCGGGCTTGGGAGCGCCGGGCGCAAGGTCGACGTCAAGCCGGTCGTAGGCGTGCTCGCCGACCTTTTCGTGCAGGAGTTTTACGAGTTCGGACGCCCGCTTGCCGGTCTTGACCATAAGGTCGATAAAGAGCAAGCCGCTGAGGATGCCGTCGCGCTCCGGGATGTTGCCGCGGAAGGCGTACCCGCCGCTCTCCTCGCCGGCGGCCACTGCATCCGTCTCCATCATCACCGGCCCCACGAATTTGAAGCCCACAGGCGTAACTCGCACAGGCTGACCGTAGAGCGCTGCCAGTTTGTCGACCATTGCGCTCTGCGTAAGCGACCGCACCACCGGGCCGCGCAGCCCCCGGTTCTCGATCTGGTGCAGGCAGAGCAGCGAGAACGTGGAGAGCGTATCGATGAACGCGCCGTTCTCGTCGAGCACGCCGAGCCGGTCGGCGTCGCCGTCGTTGGCGACGACCACATCGAACCGTCCCTGCCGCGCAGCCTCGATGCTGGGGCCCAGGTTCGGCGCGATCGGCTCCGGCTGACGCATGCCGGGGAATAGCGGATTGCGTTCGGCGCGCAACTCTTCCACCGCAGTCCGTCCCCCGCCGAGCGCTGCGGAGAAGTAGCCGGCGCCGGCGCCATGCATCGCATCGACTCCCACACGCAGGCCGGAAGAGCGAATTGCGTCGAGATCCACAGCGGAGGCGAGGTTCGCGATGTAGGGCGAGGCCAGGTCTATCGACTCGACATCGCCTGCGTCGCCGGGGGCGTCCGCTCCGCCCGCTTCGAGCAGGGCGTCGATGCGCGCCTCTATCTGCGCGACGATTTCGGGAGAAGCGCTGCCGGCGTAGTCGGGCTTGTATTTGAAGCCGTTCCACAGACCCGAGTTGTGGCTTGCCGTGATGACGACGCCGCCGCCCGCATTGCGGCGCAGGATGTTGTAGCTCACTGCGGGCGTGGGGGCGATGCTGTCGGCCAGGTAGACCCGCACGCCGTGCAACGCGGCGACGCGCGCCGCCTCGGCGGCGAACTCGGGCGATCCGAACCGCGAGTCGTAGCCGACGATCAGGCCGCGCTCCGCGAGCCCCTGCTCCTTCAGGTAACCGGCGACAGCGGCAGCGCAGACGCGGACGTTTGCGAACGTATAGTCGCGGGCGATGAGCGCGCGCCAGCCGTCAGTGCCGAACCGTATGGCGGGAATGTCGGCCATCGTCCGCCATTGCTAGCTGCACGCATGGGCGTCGGCGCGCAGCTGCTCCGCCTTGTCTGTGCGCTCCCACGGCAGATCGAGGTCGGCGCGTCCGAAGTGGCCGTAGGATGCGGTCTGCCCGTAGATGGGGCGGCGCAGACCCAGCGCTGCGATAATTGCGCGAGGGCGCAGGTCGAAGTGTCTCCTCACAAGCTCGCGGATCTGGTCGGTGTCCACTTTGCCGGAGCCGAACGCCTCGATATCGAGACTTGTGGGTTCCGCGACTCCAATGGCGTAGGAGATCTGTACTTCGCAACGGTCGGCGAGCCCTGCGGCGACGATATTCTTTGCGACCCACCGTGCGGCGTATGCGGCGGAGCGGTCGACTTTCGTGGGGTCTTTGCCGGAGAAGGCGCCGCCGCCGTGCCGCGCCGCGCCGCCGTAGGTGTCGACGATAATCTTACGGCCTGTGAGTCCGGCGTCGCCGTGCGGCCCGCCGGTGACGAACCGTCCGGACGGGTTGACGAGTATGCGGGTCTCGTCGTCGATGAGTTCCGGCGGGACGACTGCGCCGATGATGTGCTCGCGCACGTCCCGGTCGATCTGCTCGCCGGTGGCGTCGGCGCTGTGCTGAGTGCTCACGACGATGGTGTCGATCCGCTTGGGTTTGCCGTACTCGTACTCGACGGTAACCTGCGATTTGCCGTCCGGTTTGAGGTAGGAGACGACGCCTTCGCGCCGGGCGGCGGCGAGCCTGCGCGTAAGTTTGTGCGCGAGGGAGATGGGCAGCGGCATCAGCTCGGGCGTTTCGTTGCAGGCGAAGCCCACCATCATGCCCTGGTCTCCGGCGCCGGTCTCGAGGTCGTCGGCGCTGCTGCCGCGGTCTTCGAGGGCTGTGTCCACTGCCGCCTTGATGTCGGGCGACTGGCCGTGGATGTGGATATCCACCTGGCAGTCCTTGTGGTCGATGCCTATCTCCGCGTTGTCGTAGCCGATGCGCTTGATGGTTTCGCGGACGATGGTCTCGTAGTTGACCTCCGCCGAGGTCGTGATCTCGCCGATGACGGCGACGAAGTTCGTGCCGGTCGCGGTCTCGCAAGCGACGCGCGCCTGCGGGTCCTGTTCGTAGATGGCGTCGAGGATGGCGTCGGACACCTGGTCGCACAGCTTATCGGGGTGGCCCTCGGTGACGGACTCGGAGGTGAGTACGTAGGAGGGAGAAGTCGCGAACGTGGTTCCGGTCTGTGTCATAACTGGTGTGTCCTCCGCGCAATCGAGCGTAGTCTGGTTGTGTGGGGCTTAGGTGCCGGCCTCCCAGCCGGCCAGGTAGGCGGCCTGTTCCTCAGTGAGGACGTCGGTCTCGAGGCCCATCGCCTGCAGTTTGAGCGCCGCCACCTGGCGGTCGATCTCCACGGGCACGTCGTACACGTCGACGGCGAGTTCCGCGGCGTGTTTGGCCATGTACTCCGCGCTGAGGGCCTGGTTGGCGAAGCTCATATCCATCACTGCCGACGGGTGCCCTTCGGCAGAGGCGAGGTTCACGAGGCGGCCCTCGGCGAGCAGGTTGATGCGACGCCCGTCGCCCATAACGTACTGGTCGACCATGGGGCGCACCGTCGTCTTTCCGGAGGCGGCGTCCTCGAGAGCGTCGATGTTGATTTCGATGTTGAAGTGGCCGCTGTTAGCCACAACGGCGCCGTCCTTCATTACCTGGAAGTGGCGGGCGTCGAGGGTGTGCTTGCCGCCGGTCACGGTGATGAAGATGTCGCCTACTCGCGCCGCGTCCTCCATTTTCATCACCCGGTGACCGTCCATAGTGGCCTCGAGCGCGCGAATCGGATCGATCTCCGTAACGATGACGTGCGCGCCCAGGCCGTGGGCGCGCATTGCGAGCCCTCGTCCGCACCAGCCGTAGCCTGCGACGACGACGTTCTTGCCGGCGTAGAGCACGTTGGTGGCGCGCATAATGCCGTCGAGCGTGCTCTGGCCGGTGCCGTAGCGGTTGTCGAACATATGCTTGGTGTCGGCCTCGTTGACCGCGATTATGGGGTAGCGCAGCTTCCCGGCCTGGGCCATGCTTCGCAGGCGAATCACCCCGGTGGTCGTCTCCTCCATGCCGCCGATGACCTTGTCGAGCAGCGCGGGCCGCTGGGTGTGGAGGATCGCGACCACGTCGGCGCCGTCGTCCATCGTCATATGGGGACGGGCCTCGATAGCGGATGCGATGTGGCCGTAGTACGTGTCGTTATCCTCGCCCTTGATGGCGTAGGTGGGCACGTCGTAGGCGACGGCGAGGGCGGCGGCGACCGGGTCTTGCGTCGAGAGGGGGTTGCTGGCGCACAGATGCACGCTTGCGCCGCCGGCTTTGAGCGCGCGCACGAGGTTCGCCGTCTCGGTCGTTACGTGGAGGCACGCGGCGAGCGTCAGGCCCTTCAGCGGCTGTTCGGCGGCGAAACGCTCGCCGATAAGCTTGATGACGGGCATCTCGCGGGCGGCCCAGTCGATGAGGCGGGCGCCCTCTTCCGCGAGGGCGGGGTCTTTGATGTCTCCGAGCTTTCCTTCAGGCTGCACGTTCTCTCCGTTCGCGGGCGTACTAGGCGTTGTATTCGGTGGGGAGCTGGGCGTCGATCCAGACGGGGGTTCCCTGCTCGATGTTGTAGAGGCGCTCCTGCTCGAAGCCGAGCGCCGAGGCCATTTCGGCGGCGAGCCCGGAGCGCACGCCCGCCGCGCAGATGAACAGCAGGTCCTGATCCCGGGGCAGCTTCTCCTCCGCCTCGCCGAGAAAATCGTCGACGGGGATGTGGACTGCGCCGGCGGCGTGGCCCGACTCCCACTCGTCGTGGCGCCTTACATCAACGATGAGCGCGCCCTCCTGTTGCATCTCGTGGGCCTCCTGCACCGAGACCCTTCGGTACGGTTCGCCGGGTTCTTGTCTGCCTCGCGCCATCGCGGATCCTCCTGGCTGCTGTGTGTAGTCTGTCTGCCGAGTCAACGAATCAGTTCATATACCGGGAGATAATCGGGCCGAGGCGGTCGATCGTCTCCTGAGGCACGAGCTCCCGCGGGGTTACGATAGCCGCGGCGAGCGCGTCGCCGCAGGCGCAGCCGCGCTCGCCCGTAAGCGACGGGACGAGGCGGCGCAGCGTCTCGCGCGACGTATCGGCGTTGCGCTGCAGATTCGCGATGACCATCTCGACCGTGACGTGGTCGCCGCTCTCGCGCCACACGTCGTAGTCGGTGGCGCAGGCGAGGGTGGCGTAGCACATCTCGGCCTCGCGGACGAGCTTGGCCTCGGGCAGGGCCGTCATACCGATGATGCTTGCCCCCCATGAGCGGTGGATGTGCGACTCCGCCCTGGTCGAGAATGCGGGGCCTTCCATCACCACGAACGCGCCGCCGCGGTGGACGGTCGCGCCGGTTGCGCCGGCCGCCGCGGCCAGCCGCTCGCTCAGCGCCGGACAGAACGGGTCGGCGAACGCAACGTGCGCGGCCAGCCCGTCCCCGAAGAATGTGCGCTCGCGCATCGACGTGCGGTCGATCAGCTGGTCGGGCACGACGAGGTGCAACGGGGCGATCTCTTCCCTGAGGCTGCCAACGGCGCTGACCGAGACGACGCGCTCCACGCCAAGCTGCTTCAGCGCGTGGATGTTCGCGCGCGCAGGGATGTCGGTGGGGAGGATGCGGTGGCCTCGTCCGTGACGCGGCAGGAAGGCGACGGCTACGCCCTCGATATCGCCTATCGTTATAGCGTCGCTCGGCGCGCCGAACGGCGTATCGAGTTCGACCTCCCGGCGGTTGTCGAGGGGCATATCGTAGAGCCCCGTGCCGCCGATGACGCCGATGCGAGCGACCGCGGAAATCGTCACGCTGCGCTCTCCTCTGCAACGGCGGCGAGTCCCAGCGCCTGCAATCCCGTTTCGTACGGCGCCCGCACGACGCCGCATTCGGTTACGATCGCCGAGACGAGGCGCGCGGGCGTGATATCGAACGCGGGATTGCGCGCGGCGACGCCCTCGGCGGCGATGCGCAGCCCTCCGTAGCCGGTCACCTCGTCCTCGGGACGCTCCTCGACTTTGACGGCGCTTCCGCTCAACGCGCGAGGGTCGATAGTCGAACGCGGCGCGGCCACGTAGAACGGTATCCCGTGCGCGTGGGCGAGCACGGCGAGCATATAGGTGCCTATCTTGTTGGCGACGTCGCCGTTGGCGGCGATGCGGTCGGCGCCCACGACGACGGCGGAGACCTCTCCGGCAGCCATCATCGCCGCGGCGGCGGAGTCTACGATGAGCGTCGCGGGGATTCCGAGCCGCGCCAACTCCCAAGTGGTAAGGCGCGCCCCTTGCAGCCATGGACGCGTCTCGGTGCAGAACACGTTGATGCGCCGGCCCTGCTCCCATGCGGCGCGGATGACGCCGAGCGCCGTGCCGTAGCCGCCGGTGGCGAGAGCGCCGGTGTTGCAGTGGGTGAGGACGCCGCCCGTCTCCGGCAGAAGGCTGGCGCCGTTGCGGCCAATGGCGCGGTTGGTTTCGATGTCTTGCCGGTGCAGCGCGCAGGCGAGCGCGAGCAGCCGCTCGCGCGCCTCGCCGGGCGACAGGCTGGCCCGAGCCGCGCCGAGGCACTGCCCTATCGCCCACCCGAGGTTGACCGCAGTAGGCCGAGCGTCTGCGAGTTGCTCCGCGCGAGCCGCAAGCTCATCGTTGAACGACACCATATCGGGCGCGTCGATGCTCCGGGCGGCGATGGCCATAGCGTAGGCTGCGGCGATGCCGATGGCCGGCGCTCCGCGCACCTTCATGCTGCGGATAGCCTCGATGGCGGCGGGAAGATCATGCACGCGCGCCCACTCGACGGCGCCGGGCAGCCTGGTCTGGTCGAGCAGCACAAGGCAGTCGTCCTTCCAGGCGATGGGTTGGATATCGCCAATCGGCGCCATAGATGGAGTCACGAGGCTTACGTCGCGGTCGGGTGTGCTGCGTGTCGCAGGCCGTCCGTCAGTGTACCACAAGAGCGCCGCCGCCCTCCCGCTCATACCGGCAGGACGGGCGCTCCCTCAGGCCGCTGTGGATTGGGCGCTCCCGAAAACGAGGGGGTCCGGGGGAGAGAACTCTCTCCCGGGAGCGCGCAGCGCTCATGCTTTGGCGGAGTGTGGTAGTTCCGGAGAACTGGGAGAGCGTCCGCTCCCCAGACCCCCTGGGAACTTTTTGCAGGCGAGCATGCGCTGCCGCAGACGCTCTTGCGGGCGCGCCCGAAAAACGAGGGGGTCCGGGGGAGAGAACTCTCTCCCGGGAGCGCGCAGTGCTCAGGCTTTGGCGGAGTGTGGTAGTTCCGGAGAACTGGGAGAGCGTCCGCTCCCCCAGACCCCCTGGGAACTTTGTGGGGGAGGATGCGCTCCTCACACCCCTGGGAATTTTTGCAGGCGAGCATGCGCTGCCGCGGACGTTGTGGATTGGGCGCGCTCCCGGGAGCGCCGGCGCTTAGGCGGAGTCTTCGCCGGCGGGGGCTGCAAGCTCGATTTCGCACTCCGACAACGCTTGGAAGAGCTCGATGGGGATGGCGGGCAGCTCGCCGCCGTCGTCGGCGCTGCTGTCGGGAGCAGCCAGCGCGAGGAGAAGCTGTTGGATATCGACGTGCTCGACGATGCAGACGAACTGCGCGACCGAGAAGTCGAGCGCGGGATCGCCGATCAGTTCGCCGACCGAGACTGCCGCGGACTCTTCATCGTTGAGGCAGAAGGCGAGGCCGATAGCGCTGCCGATCGCCGCTCCGAAGTCGGGCGCGGCGCCGCCGTCCGTTGCGCCCGACACGCGGGCGAGTAGGCCAAAGTCGGCGGTGGCGAACGTGCGGCGCAGGCAATTCTCGCTATCGGGGCTGAGTCCGCCGACTCTGTCGTCGAGATAAGCGACGACCATAATCACCGCGTTCGCCTGTTGCAGACAGCCGAGCGGGAGGGCTGTGAGCGCTGTCCCTTCCGCGAGCGCCGGCTCGTCGAGCAGCGCCTGGTAGGTGTCGTCGCCAAGCGCGGAGCGGATGCAGTCGCGTTCGGAGGGATAGAGTTCGTCGTCGACGTCCCGCCATACTGCGCCGGCCCCGATGTCGACCGTGATCGACGGCGGCAGCGGCGTAGCCGTCGGAGTAGGAGGCGGGGTGGGGGTCGCGGTAGGCGTCGGTGTCGGGGTGGGCCTCGCGGCGGGCGTCGGCGTTGGGGTGGGGTCGGTTCCGCAGGCGGCAGCCGCGAGAACGGCGGCGGCGAGCATCGCGATTAGCAGGAAGGAGCGCACTAGCATTCCTCTGGGGTTGGTTTGGCGAGCGGCGCAACCGTCATCATCGCAGAGGCGCCCGCAGCAGGCAACGCTGAGATAGGGGGCTACTCCTAGCTTCCTCTTCCTCTCCGCAACGAGGGGGCTCCGCGGGAACGAGGGGGTCCGGGGGAGAGGATTCTCTCCCGGGAGCGCGCAGCGCTCGTGCGTTCGCGAGTGTGGCAGTTCCGGGAAACTGGGAGAGCGTCCGCTCCCCCAGACCCCCTGGGAACTCCCCCCCCATACCCCTGGGAACTTTGTGGGCGATGCCGCTCCGGTAGAATACGGGCGTGCAGGTCGCCGATCTCTCGCTGACCAACTTTCGCTCTTACCGGCAGCTCGACCTGTCGCTCGGCCCCGGCCTGACGGCGGTCGTCGGCGGAAACGCCGAGGGCAAGAGCAACTTGCTCGAGGCGCTCTACCTGCTCGCCATCGGCAAGTCATACCGAGCCTCGGTGGAGCGCGACCTCGTAGCGTGGGAAGCGGCGCGGGCCGGAGCTTACGCCATCATCGCGGCTACGCTCGCAGGCCGCGACGGCCCGGTAGAGATTCGGGTGGGGCTGGACTGCTCAGCCGCCTCAGGAGTAGCGAAGCGCATCCGCATCAACGGCGTGCCCCGGCGAGCGTCCGACCTTGTGGGCGTAATGAGCGCAGTGCTCTTCTCGGCGGAGGACATCGACCTAGTGTTCGGTGCGCCGTCGGGGCGGCGCCGGTACCTCGACGTGCTCCTCTCGCAGATGTCGCGGCGCTACCTCCTGGCCCTCTCGCGCTACCAGCGCGTGCTGTCGCAGCGGAATGCGCTGCTCAAGGCGATGCGCGAGGGCCGCGGCAGCGAGGCTGAATTGCAGTTGTGGGACGAGTCTCTCTGCGCCGAGGGCGCTGTTGTGCTTGCGGAGCGGTGGGCGTCGATGGACACGCTTGGCGCGCTCGTCGCCGAGGCGTTCGGGCGGCTCTATGGGGAAGGGCTTACCCTCGAGTACGTGGATACGGCGCCGCGCGCCGGGGACGAGGCGGCTGCGCAAGCGATGCAGCGCGCGTTGCGCGCGACGCGCAGGCAGGAGCGCGCGCTCGGCGCGACCGTCGCCGGCCCCCACCGCGACGACTTGCGGCTGCTGCTGGACGGCGTGGAGCTTGCCCGCCACGCCTCGCGGGGCCAGGCGCGACTGGCGGCGCTCGCGCTGCGGCTCGGCGAGGGGCGGATCCTCGCTGCGCGCCGGGGCGACCCGCCGCTGCTCCTACTCGACGATGTGTTGTCGGAGCTCGACGAGCGCCGCCGCGCCTACGTCCTGCAGGAGGCGCAGACCTACCCCCAGGCCATCGTGACATCGGCGGACGCGCGGGCGCTGCCCGCTGCGCAGCTTGCCGGCGCCCGACGTCTGCGCGTCGAGGGGGGCGCGGTATTCGACGAGGCGGCGGCGTGAGCGAGCCGTCCGCGCCGGCCATCGAGGTTACGGGCGCCCGCAAGCGGTTCGGCGGCGTCGAGGCGCTGCGCGGCGTCGACCTGCGCGTCGAGCGCGGGGAAGTGTTCGGCTTCCTGGGGCCGAACGGGGCCGGCAAGACGACGACCATCCGCATTCTGATGGGGTTCGTCCGGTGCGACGCCGGCGCCGCCCGGGTGCTGGGCCGCGACGCATGGCGGGAGAATGTCGCCGTCAAGGCGCGCGTAGGCTTCCTGCCCGACGTCATCGCCTTCGGCGGCGGATTCACGGGCCAGGGTTTTCTCGACTATATGGCGAGCCTGCGGGGGCAGAGCGGCGCAGCGCGACGGCAGGCCGAGCTGGTCGAACGCCTGCAGCTGTCGCAAGCGACGCTGCACCGCAAAGTCCGCGGCTATTCGGCAGGCATGGCGAAGAAGCTCGCTCTGGCGCAGGCGATGCAGCACGATCCGGAACTGCTGATTATGGACGAGCCAACCGAGGCGCTCGACCCGCTCATCCGGCAGGAGCTGTTCAGCCTTCTGCGCGAGGCGCGGCTGCGGGGCGTAACCGTGTTTATGTCGTCCCACGTCCTCCCCGACGTGCAGGAGGTCTGCGAGCGCGTGGCGCTCATCCGGGCGGGCCGCATCGTCGCGACCGGCGACGTCGACGCGCTCCGGCAGGGCAAGACGCGCACGATGGTGGTCGAGTTCCGCACCCCTCCGGCGTCGGAGCTGAGCGTCCCCGGCGTCGAGACGCTCTCCCGCGAAGGGAACAGGTGGACGCTCGGCGTCTCGGGCGACGTGAACGCCGTAGTGCGCGAGCTGGCGAAACACGACCTTGCCGACCTGACTTATGAGCGAATGAACCTCGACGAACTGTTCCTGGGCTACTACGGCGAACACGGGGAGTCCGCCGGTGCGTAGCGTGTTCGGCCAAACCTTGCGCGCCTACCGCACCGGGCTGCTCGCCGTAACGGCGAGTCTGTTCGCGGTGAGCATGATTATCGTGTACACATTCGAGGCTTTTGGAGGGCTCGAGGCGTTTGCCGACCTTTTCGAGCTGCTGCCGACGCCCATAGCGGCGCTCTTCCGCGCGCAGGGAGGCATTGGGGCCACCGCGACGGGCTACATCGCAGCGGACTACCGGCATCCGTTCTACATCATCGCCGGGTTCGCCTACGCTATCGCAGTCGCCAGCGGCGCCCCGGCGCGCGAGATCGAGCGGGGCACAGCATTGATGCTGCTGGCGGCGCCCATCGCCCGGCGGCGCTACCTGCTGCCCAAGTTCGCAGTGCTCATCGCCGGCGCCGCGGCGGTCGCGCTCTCCACATGGCTCGGAACCTTCGCGGGAGCTACGCTCACCGGCATCAGCGATGAGATCCAGTACGGGCGGCTCCTTGTCGCGCAGCTGAACATGTTCGCGCTCATTCTTGCGGCGGGCGGCGTCACCGCCTTTATCTCCGCCGCAAGCTCCGACGGCGGACAGACGGTCGTGTGGGGCGCGGGAATTGCAACGGTGATGTACTTCGTCGACTTCCTCTCGTACATCTGGGGGCCTGCGGAGCCCGCCGGGCTGTTCACGCTCTTCCACTACTACGACCCTCTGGGAGTCTCCCAGCGCGGCGGCGTTCCCTGGCGCGACCTTGCAGTGCTGTTCGGCGCCGCCGCCGCAGGCTTCACCGCCGCGCTCGTCGTCTTCCACCGCCGCGACATCGCCCGCTAGGGGCCATTCCAACGCGAGAATCCGCAAACAAGCGGAGGAACGCCCCTACGCCGTCAACAGCTGGGAGCGGTGGGCCGGAAGCAAGAGAGAGGCCCGCTTCCCTGTTGGAGCGGGCCTCTTCGGCGTGGCGTCTGAGGGGAACGGAAACGCTCGCTAGCGTTTCGTGTACTGGGGAGCGCGGCGGGCGCGCTTGAGTCCGTACTTCTTGCTCTCTTTGATGCGCGAATCGCGCGTGAGGAAGCCGTGCTTGCGCAGCTCGCCCTTCAGAGTCGGGTCAGCCACGAGCAGCGCGCGCGCAATGCCGTGGCGCAGCGCGTCGGCCCATGCCGAGACGCCGCCTCCTTCGATTTTGGCGACAACGTTGAAGCGGTTCGCCGCCGCCGGGATCATTTCGAACGGCTGCGACGCTCGTTTCCGCCAGTCGACCCACGGAAGCGCCTCTTCGAGCGGTTTGCCGTTGATGATCATCGCGCCGGTCCCGCCGAGGTAGAGGCGCACCCGGGCGATGGCCGACTTGCGCTTGCCCGTGCCGTAGTAGTAGCTCTCCTGGGTCGTCATTTGGTTGTCTCCCCCTCGGGCTCAGGTTGGCCATCAGCCTCCGACTCCGCCGCCTCGGCGGCGTCCGCCGGCGCCTCATCGGCAGAAGCGTCCGGCGCCGCTGCGGTCGCGGCAGCAGTATCGTCGGTCTGCTCTTCCGTCGCCGCGGCGGTTGCTTCCTCCGGCTGGTCGTCCGCGACGGCAGAGGCGACTGCGGCCTCGTCCACGGCTTCCTCTGCGGGGGAAGCACTCGCGACAACGACTGCAGGCGCGGGGCGGGCCTTCCCCATGCCCAGGCGCACCTGCGCCTCGTGGGGGTGCGTGGGGCCGGCGTACACCTTCAGGCGGCGCAGCATTCGGCGGCCAAGCCTGTTTCGGGGAAGCATCCCCTTCACTGCGAGTTCGATGACCCGCTCCGGGAAGCGCGTCAGCATCTCTTCGAGGGTGCGGGAGCGCAGTCCTCCGAGGTAGCCGGAATGGCGGTAGTAGACCTTCTGGGCCATCTTGTTGCCGGACGCCCCTACCTTTGCAGCGTTGACGACGATGACGAAATCCTCGTTGAGCTGGTGCTTGCTGTAGTCGGGGCGGTGTTTCCCCTGCAGCAGGTTTGCGACTTTCGTCGCGAGGCGCCCGAGGCGTTCGCCGTCGGCGTCGACGACGTGCCACTTCTCGACGCGGTTAGCCGGCCTTGTATGTTTGGTTATGCGTTGTAGTTCCATCGTTATCCGGCGGGAACGCCGCGTATCTCACTTCCCGGAGCGTTAACCCCCGGGCGGGGAAGACCATTTCCGCCGCGCCCTGAGCCCCGCTCGCAATCATCTGTTCGAACTCTTCTCTCGTCGCCTCGCCGAGGCCTACGCGCGCCAAGGCCGCCACGGTGCGTCTTACCTGTTGCGGCAGGAACGCGTTGGCGTCGAACTCCACCGCCGTCTCATCGCCGTCGCGCCGCGCCTCTGCCCTGGTCATCCGCCGCACGTAGGATCTGCCGTGCGGCTGGGGGCCGCTGAAGGCGCGGAAGTCGCGCTCGCCGATCAGGCATGCCGCCGCCGCATTCATCGCCGCCACATCGAGCCTGCGTCCAACCCGGTGCGTGAACCTCCTCCGCAGGGGCGAAGGCTGCCGGCTCTCGAGGATGCGGTAGCGGTACACGCGGGCCAGCGCATCGCGCCGGGGGTCGAACGCGGGAGCGGCCTCGTGGGCCGATCGCACCGCGATCTGCTCGCCCAGGTAGTGGTTGAGGCCCGGCGCTATCCGCTCGACGGGTATGGCGCTTTCGGTGTCGAACGCCGCCACCTGACCGAGCGCATGGACGCCTGCGTCAGTGCGCCCCGCTCCCCGAACGGTTGGTCTGACCGCTGTAAGCGACTCTATTGCGTTTTCGATCTCCTCCTGTACAGAGGGGGCGTTCGCCTGGCGCTGGAACCCGGCGTAACCCGTCCCCTCGTATTCCACAACGAGCGCGATTCGCCTCGTCACGGTCTCCCTAAACGAGCTCCAGCAGCGCCATAGGAGCGGAATCGCCCTTGCGCGGCATAAGCTTCACGATGCGGGTGTAGCCTCCGGGGCGGTCGGCATAGCGCGGGCCAATGTCGTCGAAGAGCTTCTCCACCGCATGCTTGTCGGGCAGGGCGGCGAGGGCCAGCCTGCGGTTGTGCAGGGTGGGGTTGCGGCCCTTGCTAATGACCTTCTCCGCAATCGGGCGGGCCTCGCGGGCCTTGGCCTCGGTCGTCGTAATGCGTTCATGGCGCAGCAGCTGGGACACCAGGTTGTTGAGCATCGACTCACGGTGCTCGCTGTAGCGGCCGAACGTTCGTGTCTTGACGCGGTGTCGCATCGGTTACTCCTCGCCGCCGTCCCCGACGGATGCGGCCTGTACGACCTCGACGCTGCTTCCCAAGTCAGGGTGGGTGATGCCGATTTCGCGCAGGCGTTCGTCCAGCTCATAGAGGGACTTCTCGCCGAAGTTGCGAATTCGCAGCAGCTGGCTGCGGTCTTTCTCGAGCACTTCGCCGACCCTGTGGAGGGAGGCGCGTTTGAGGCAGTTGAGCGTGCGCTGCGAGAGCTTGAGGTTCTCGACGGGCAGGTTGTACTGGGAGGCAGGGATAGCGGCGGCCCAGGACGGGCGGGCGCTTCCGGAGGATTCGTCCGTCGAGACCGTCGAGAATTGGAAGAAGTACTCGAACAGTTCGCGGCCCGCCTGACGAACGGCCTTGGCGGGGGAGGTTGCCCCGTTGGTCCACACCTCGAGGAGCAGCCGTTCGTAGTCGGTGTACTGCCCGACGCGGGTGCGCTCTACGGAGTAGTTGACCTTGCGTACCGGGGTGTAGATGGCGTCGACCGGGAGCACGCCGATAGGCAGGCCGTCGGTGGAAGCGGCGGGAGCGTAGCCCTTGCCATGTTCGACGTTCATCTCCATCACGAGACGCGATCCTTCGCCGTCGAGGGTGGCGATATGCAGCTCGGGGTTCACGATCTCGAAGTCGGACGACGTCATGATGTCGCCTGCGGAGACGTCGCCGGGGCCGTCGATCTCGAGCCGGAGCTTGCCGGGCCTGTTGGAGTCGGAGCGCAGGTGAATGGACTTTACGTTGAGGAGGATGTCGACGACATCTTCTTTCACGCTGGGGATAGTCGAGTATTCGTGATCGATGCCTTCGATGCGCACCCAGTTGATGGCGATGCCGCTGATAGAGCTAAGCAGCACTCTGCGGAGCGGATTGCCAAGGGTCATTCCGTAGCCGCGGGGCAGTGGCTCTACTGCGAACTCGCCGTAGGTGTCGGTGGCCCTGACGACGCTGACTGCGGGCAGCGGCGACTGGGGCCTATCGAGCATAGGGTCGTAAGACTCGCCGAATTCAAGTTCCAACATCGTTTGATCACGTCCTTCGGGAACGGGCTTGCCAGGCGGGAGGGACTAGCTCTCTTCCGCGTCTAGCGCGAGTAGTACTCCACTACCATACGGGTGTCGACCCTGCTATCGATGTCTGTAGGCTCGGGTAGCCGGTCGATCGTCGCCGTCATCTCGGCCTTGTCGAGCGAGAGCCACTCAGGGAGCAATCGCTGGCCGACAGTGCGAATGGTGTCCTGCGCGAACTGCCGGTCTTTGCTTGCAGACTTCCAGGACACGACTTCGCCGGGGCGCACCCTGTAGGAGGGGATATTGACCCGCCGGCCGTTAACTCTGAAGTGGCCGTGGAGCACGCGCTGGCGCGCCTGCGCGCGAGAGTCGCCGAACCCTATACGGTAGGCTACGTTGTCGAGGCGGCGTTCGAGCAGCTGCAGCAGGTTGTCGCCTGTCGCGCCCGGGGCGCGCAGCGCGTCGCTGAAGTACTTGCGAAACTGCCGCTCGAGCACGCCGTACGACTGGCGGGCCTTCTGTTTCTCGCGGAGCTGCAGGGCCCATTCCGAGGCCCGGCGGCGCCGGAGCTGCTGCTCGCCCGGGGTCTTGCGGCGCTTCTCTACGCCGCACTTGGGCGTGAAGCACCGCTCGCCCTTGAGGAAGAGTTTCTCGCCTGCCCGCCGGCACTGCCGGCATACCGGTCCTGTGTATCTTGCCATCTATGCCTCTCTGACTGGCTCTACTGGCGGCGCCGCTTTGGAGGGCGGCATCCGTTGTGCGGGATAGGCGTGACGTCGCGGATGCTCGTCACCGTGATGCCTACGCCCTGAAGCGCGCGGATCGCGGACTCGCGCCCTGCGCCCGGGCCTTTCACATACACTTCCACCTGTCGCAGCCCGTGCTCCATCGCCTTGCGGGCGGCTGTTTCGGACACGCGCTGCGCGGCGAATGCGGTGCTCTTGCGCGCGCCCTTGAAGCCCACTCCTCCGGCGGCGCCCCAGGCGACCACGTTGCCCGCCGGATCGGTGAGGGTAACGATGGTGTTGTTGAACGTGGCGCTGATGAACACTTTGCCGCGGGGAACGAACTTGCGCTCCCGCCTTCGCGTTCTTGTTCTGTTGGCTCTAGCCAAGAGTCCCCCCTTGCCTGCCTTACTTCTTCATTACGCGGCGCTTGCCGGCGACGGTGCGCCGCCCGCTTCGCTTCGTCCGCGAGTTGGTCTTGGTGCGCTGCCCGTGCACGGGCAGCCCGCGGCGGTGCCGGATGCCCCGGTACGCCCCGATGTCGATAAGCCGGCGGATGTTGTCGTTCACCTCGCGGCGGAGGTCTCCCTCGACCACGTGCTCGCGATCGATGATCTCGCGGATGCGGGCCATCGCCTCGTCCCCCACGTCGCGAACGCGAGGGTTGCCGGTGACTCCGGCCCGCGCGGCGATGAGGGAGGCCTTGGTCGGGCCTACGCCGTGGATGCTCCGCAGCGAGATCTCTATTCGCTTGTTGTCGGGAATGTCTACGCCTGCTACGCGCGCCATAGTGGTTACCCCTGCTTCTGCTTGTGCCGCGGGTTGGAGCAGAGCACGCGGATGACGCGTCCCCGCCGAATCATGCGGCACTTGTCGCACCGTGGCTTGATGGATGCCCTTACTTTCACCGCCTGCGCTCCTTACTTGAACCGATAGGTGATCCGCCCGCGGGTGAGGTCGTAGGGAGAGAGTTCAACGAGCACGCGGTCGCCCGGAAGCACCCGGATGAAGTGCATGCGCATCTTGCCCGACACGTGCGCGAGCACTGCATGGCCGTTGGCCAGCTCCGCACGGAAAGTGGCGTTCGGCAGCGCTTCAACGACTGTCGCCTCAACCTCGATGGACTCTTTTTTCGCCATGCTTTCGCCGGATCCGCCTCTCTAATCGATCTTCGTCGTGATGATCGGTTCGTTCTCCGTGATAATCACCGTGTGTTCGAAATGCACCGACACTGTGCCGTCCGCCGTAACCACCGTCCAATCGTCGTCCAGGACTCTCGTGCCGTCTCCCCCGAAGTTGATCATTGGCTCGATGGCTATCGCCATGCCGGGCCTGAGCAAGGGTCCCCGCCCGGACGGCCCGAAGTTCGGCACCGAGGGCTCTTCGTGGAGCTTGCGGCCAATGCCGTGGCCCACGTACTCGCGGACGATGCCATAGCCGCCGCGGCATAGCACTTCCTGCTCGACCGCGTACGAGACGTCGCCGATGCGGTTTCCTGCCCGGGCCTGCGAGATGCCGGCGAAGAGGGCTGCGCGCCCCGTCTCCATCTGCTTCTCCGTCCCTTCGTCCGTTCCGCCAACGGCTACGGTCACGGCGGAGTCGCCGTACAGGCCGTCGACGATTGCCCCGAGGTCGAGCCCTACGACGTCGCCGTCCTGGATGACGCGTCCGCCGGGGATTCCGTGAACTATCTCCTCATTGACGGAGACGCACAGGGTCGCCGGGAAGCCGCGGTAGCCCTTGAAGGCGGGGACGCCCCCGCGCGCGCGGATTTCGCGCTCGGCGATCTCGTCCAGCTCGCGCGTAGTCATTCCCTCCGCGATGGACGCGCGGAGAACGGCGAGCGCCTCGCCGGTGATCCGACCGGCCTCGCGCATGCGGTCCAGCTCGGTTGAGCTCTTGACCGTTATGCCGTTGCGTTGCGGGCCCAACTCGCCGTTGAGTCCTCGCAAGAGCGCTGTTCTGGTTCTGGTCTTCATCGTAAACATCTATTCTATGCGTCGGCGCGCGCGCCGGAAACCCTGCCTACAGGCCTACGGCCTGTTCGAGGTCCGCGGTCACGCGCTCCACATCCTGATCGCCGTTCACGCGGACAACCTTGTTCTGCTCATCGTAGTAGCTGATGAGAGGGGCCGTCTGCCGCTCGTAGGTCTCGAGCCGCGTCCGCACCACTTCCGGCCTGTCGTCGTCGCGCTGGCGCAGCTCGCCGTTGCACGCGTCGCACCGGCCCTCATTCGCGGGAGGGTTCGAGACCATGTGATACGGGGCCTGGCACGACCCGCACACCCACCTTCCGGCCAGCCGCCGCACCAGCTCCTCGACGTCGACCTCCACCAGGGGAGCGACATCGATCGCCTCGCCCTTCTCTGCAAGCGCGGCGTCGAGCGCCCTCGCCTGCTCCATCGTGCGGGGAAAGCCGTCGAGCACGTAGCCCTGCCGGGCGTCGGACGAGGCAATCCGCTCGAGCACCATGCGTATGGTTACGTCGTCGGGCACGAGTTCGCCCTTGTCCATATACGTTTGGGCGAGCTTGCCGAGCTCGGAGCCCGCGCCAAGATGTTTGCGGAAGAGGTCGCCGGAGGCGACGTGCGCGACGCCCTTACGCTGGGCGATGATCGACGCCTGCGTGCCTTTTCCGGCGCCGGGAGGGCCAAGCAGCACGATGCGCGCGCTCATCGGATGAACCCCTCGTAGCTGCGCATCAGCAGCTGCGCCTCGAGCTGCCGCATAAAGTCGAGCGCCACCGACACCATAATGAGCAGGCTGGTGCTGCTCAGCGTGAGCTCCTGCACGCCCGTAATGCGCGTGAAGAAGAACGGCATGACGGCCACCAGGCCCAGGAAGAGAGCGCCTCCCCAGGTGATGCGCAAGATCACCCTGTTCAGGTACTGCTGTGTAGGAGCGCCGGGGCGGATGCCGGGCACGAAACCTCCGTTCTTCTGCAGGTTCTCGGCCAGCTGCTGTTGCTGGAACACGACCAGGGTGTAGAAGAACGTGAAGATGACGACGAGCACGAATATCAGCGCCCAGTACCACGCCGAGGTGAAGGACATTGCGGTTACGACGAAGCCGGCGACGTTCGAGACGAAGCTGGAGCTCGCAGGGTTGTAGAAGAAGCTGGCGACCGTCCCGGGCAGCACCATAATGCTGAACGCGAAGATCAGCGGGATCATTCCCGCCGAGTTGACGCGGAGCGGCAGATGCGTCGCTCCTGTCTGGCGGTACATTCGTCCACCCCGGAACACGCTGCGTCCGTACTGCACCGGTATGCGCCGCTGGGCCTCGTTGAACACCACAATGAAGTAGATGAGCACGAGCCCGGCGCATGCGAGTATCAGGAGCCCCACCGCGTTGTCGCGCGCGAGGAACCCCTGCCCTATCAGCGAAGGAAGACCGGCGACGATGCCGGCGAAGATAATGAGGGAGATGCCGTTGCCTACGCCGCGTTCGGTAATGAGTTCGCCGATCCACACGAGCAGCATGGTGCCGCCGACGAAGCTCGTCACTATCGTCAGCGTTTCGAGCGAGCCCTCGCCGACGAAGCCCACCGGGAAGGTGAACACTCCGGAGCGGGAGAAGAGCAGCAGCTGCCCATAGCCTGAGAAGAAGGCGATGGGGACTGTAATCCAGTGCGTTATCTGGTTTATCCGCTGGCGCCCGCTGTCGCCCTCTTTGGCGAGGGCCTGTAGCCGGGGCAGCACCGGCGTAAGGATTTGCATAACGATGGAAGACGTGATGTAGGGGAACACGCCCATAGCGGCGATGCTCATATTGCGGAGGCCGCCTCCGCTGAACAGGTCGAATATGGGCACGAGCGAGTTGCTCTGGAAGAGCGTGCCGAGGGCTGAGCGGTCGACGCCCGGCACCGGCACGTGAGCGAGGAACCGGAACACGACCAGCATCGCGAGGACGAACAGCAGTTTCGCGCGCAGGTCGGGCGTCCTGAACGCGTCGATCATCGCCTGGATGAGCGCGGGACGTCCCGTTTGTTGGCGCGTTGCCGCCTGTCCTGCGCGCACCGGCTAGCCCTCCAGCACTGATCCGCCCGCCGCCTCGATTTTGGCGCGGGCCGCCGCCGACACCTGCGCGCCGGAGATTGTGAGCGCGCGGGAGATCTCGCCGTACGCGAGCACCTTTACCGGCTTGTCGGCCTGCCGCACCATGCGGTGGGCCTTGAGCACTGCCGGCGTGACTTCCTCGACGCCGTCGGGGAGGGCGTCCAGCCGCGCAAGGTTCACTACCTGGCTTTCGACCCTGAACCGGTTCTTGAAACCGCGCAGCATCGGCAGCCCTTTGATAAGCGGGTTCTGTCCGCCCTCGAAACCTGGGCGGACTCCTCCGCCGGAGCGGGCATTCTGTCCCTTCATGCCCCGGCCCGAGTATGTGCCTTTCCCGGAGCCGTCGCCGCGGCCAACGCGTTTGCGCGTCCGGCGAGAGTGCGCCGATCGAACATTGTGCGCTTGCATCGCTTAGCTCTCCTCTCCGGCGCTGACGTTCACGAGGTGGCGCACCTTGTGCACCATGCCCCGAATTGTCGGGGTGTCCTCGTGTTCGACTTCCTGTTGCAGCCGTTTCAGGCCGAGCGCCTTTACGGTCCGGCGCTGACTCTGGTCGTAGCCGATCTGGCTCCGCACCAGTTTGATGCGCAATTTCGCCATCTCTACGCTCCGTCCCTTGCGCTCGCCGACGGCGGAGGCCCGCCGCGCCGCTCCCTATCCTCGCGTTCGCGCCGGGGGCTCGTCTCGCGCCGCAGCGGCGTGCGGCGGTCGGGAGCAGGCGGAAGCGTCGCCCTGTGGGCCGTCTCTTCCTCCTGCGGGGCTTGTCCTTGCAGCATCTGCAAGCCGAGCATTGTCGCCTTCACCACGTTGATGGGGTTCCGGCTGCCGAGCGCCTTGGCGACGACGTCTTTCACGCCGGCGGCCTCCATTACTGCCCGCACGGCGCCGCCCGCCTTGATGCCCGCGCCGGGCTGGGCCGGGCGCAGGAGCACTTTCGACGCGCCGAACTTGGTTGTGACCGAGTGCGGGATCGTCGAACCGTTCATCTGTACGGGGAGCATCTCCTTGCGGGCGATGGTCGATCCCTTGCGCACGGCGTCGGGCACAGCCTTGCCTTTGCCAAGGCCGGCGCCCACGTTGCCCTCGCCGTCGCCCACAACCACCATTGCGTTGAACGTGAGGTTGCGTCCTCCCTTGACCACTTTGGCCACGCGGCGGATCTGAACGACTTTCTCCTGCAGGTCGGACTGTTCTTCGACTCTCCGGTTCGTCATTACCATTGTCTAGAACTCGAGCCCCTCTTCCCGGGCGCCGTCGGCAAGGGCCTTCACTCGCCCGTGATACTGGTATCCGCCACGGTCGAACACGACAGACTTCACGCCCTTCGCCTTCGCCCGTTCGGCCACCAACTTCCCTGCCTCGCGCGCAGCGTCGGTCTTGACCCCTTTGGGGAGCTCCCGAGTGCTCGCCGCTGCGAGCGTGTGTCCCTTCTCGTCGTCGATCACCTGCGCATACGTGAACCGCGCGCTGCGGAACACGTTGAGCCGGGGACGCCCGGCGGCGCCGGAAAGCCGCTGACGCAGCCGCCTGTGGCGGACTATCCGCGCGGCCCTGCTTGTCTTCGCCTTCGCCATTCCTACCTCTTCCCCGCCGACTTGCCCGGCTTCAAACGCACCTGTTCTCCCAGGTAGCGCACGCCCTTGCCTTTGTAGGCGTCGGGCGGACGCAGACGCCGGATGCGGGCCGCCTGCTCGCCGACCACCTGTTTGTCGTTGCCGCGGATGTGGATGCGGTTGTTGCCTTCAACCTCGAACTCCACCCCTTCCATCGGCTCCACGACCACCGGGTGACTGAACCCCAGCTGGAGGTTGAGCGCCCGTCCCTGGGCCTGAACGCGGTAACCGAACAGCTCGAGGCTGCGGGTGAACCCGTCGTTGACGCCGGTGACCATATTGGAGATGAGCGCGCGCGTGAGTCCGTGCAGCGCCCGCTGCGTCCGCTGGTCGGAGGAGCGCTCGACAATAATGGCCCCGTCCTCTTCGCGCACCGCGATGCCGTCGGCGACGGGCTGCCGAAGCTCGCCCTTGGCGCCCTTCACGACAATCTCGTCCGGAGCGATCTCGACCGACACTCCGCCGGGGATAGGTATAGGCCTTCTACCAATTCGCGACACGGTCCGCTCCTACCACACGTACGCCATGAGCTCGCCGCCGATGCCTCGGCGGTACGCTTCCTTGCCCGTCATAATTCCCTGGGACGTGGAGATGATGGAGATGCCGACGCCTCCGAAGGCGCGCGGGACTTCCTTCTTCTGCACGTGCACCCGCAGGCCGGGCTTGCTTACGCGCTTCAGGCCGGCGATGACAGGCTCCTGGCCCGGCGTGTAGCGCAGCTGCAAGCTCAGCTGGTTTTGCGGCTGCTGCTTCAGCACCGCGTAGTCGGCGATATAGCCCTCCTGCTTGAGGATCTCGGCTATCGCCGCTTTCACTTTCGAGGACGGCAGGTCGACGCCGGTGTGGCGCACCAGTTGCGCGTTCCGAATGCGCGTCAGCATGTCTGCTATCGGGTCAGTCATCGTCATAGCGCGTCCCCTACCAACTGGCCTTTCGCACTCCCGGCAACTGCCCGGTCAGGGCCATCTGCCTGAAGCAGACCCTGCATAGTCCCACGAACCGGATGTAGGCTCGCGGCCTTCCGCAGCGATTGCAGCGGTTCATCTGCCGCACGCGGTATGGCGGCGTCCGCTTCCATTTCGCCAGCTTGCTCTTCTTCGCCACCTTACAACCTCAATCCTGATTCGTATCCCGTAGCAGCCCGGCCTTAGTTCGTCTGCGCCCGGACAAACGGCATTCCGCACAATTCGAGCAGCCGAAAGCCTTCGGCGTCCGTTTGCGCGGTCGTTGTAATCACCACCTGAAATCCCCGCACCCGGTCGACGCTTCCGTAATCGATCTCGGGGAACACGATCTGCTCGCGGAAACCGAGCGAGTAGTTGCCCCTGCCGTCGAACGACTTCCGCGGCACGCCTCTGAAGTCCCTGATGCGCGGCAGCGCCGTGGAGATCATGCGGTCGAGGAACTCGTACATGCGGCGCCCTCTGAGGGTGACCATTACGCCGATCGATTGCCCCTCGCGCACCTTGAAGCCTGCGACCGACGTGCGCGCCTTGGTGATTACCGGCTTCTGGCCGGTGATCGCAGCAACGTGCGCCGGGGTCGTCTCCATCGCGCGGTTGTTCGTGAGCGCCTCGCCGAGCCCGACGTTGACAACCACCTTGTCGATCCGGGGCGCCTGCATCGGGCTCGCGTAGCCGAACTCCCGAATCAGCTGGTCGCGGATCTCGTTCCGGTACCGCGCCATCAAACGGGGCATCGGCCTGACGCCGGAAGCGGACGGCTGCTCTTCCGGTTGCGGGGCGGCTGCTCTCCGCGCGCGGGGACGCGCGGCCCGCCTCGGCTTCTCTTCGGCCTGGGGCTGCTCCTCAGGCCCGTTCTTTTCAGCGTCTGTCGTCAACTGAACATCCCCTGGCATCGCTTGCACATGCGCGCTTTTGCGCCGTTGTCCAACACTTTTATCGTAATCCGCGTGGGCTTGTCGCACGACGGGCAGACCGGCATAAGTTTCGACACGTCGATCGGCATCTCTTTGTCGATAATCCCGGCCTGGCGAAGTCCCGCCGCTCCCGCGCGGAGATGCCGCTTCACCATATTGACGCCTTCGACGAGCGCGGCGCCCTTCTTCGGGAGCAGACGCTGGACCTTGCCCCGCCGGCCCTTGTCCTTGCCCGCTATCACCATCACCTCATCGTCGCGCTGCAGACGCGCCGTCATCACAGCACCTCCGGCGCAAGCGATACGATGCGCATAAAATTCCTCTCGCGCAGTTCGCGGGCCACCGGCCCGAAGATGCGCGTTCCGCGAGGGTTCTCCGATGCGCCCAGTATGACCGCGGCGTTGTCGTCGAAACGGATCGTCGATCCGTCCGGACGCTTGGTCACCGCGCTCGTGCGCACCACTACGGCCCTCACGACCTCTCCCTTTTTCACTGCGCTATTGGGCTGAGCAACCTTCACCGATGCGACGATAACGTCCCCGACCCGCGCGTAGCGTCTGCGCGTGCCGCCGGGAATGTTGAAGCACATTATCTCCTTCGCGCCGGAATTGTCCGCCACGGTGAGGCGAGTCTGCGGCTGGATCACGACTGCCCCTCCCGCTGCTCGCTCTCTCCGGCAGACCCTTCGGCGTCCGGCTCAGCCGTCTCGTCGGCGGACTCTTCCTCGACCGACGCCTCCGCTTCGGCTACAGGCTCCTCAGCCGTCTCGACTGCGGACTCTTCCTCGACCGGCGCCTCTGCTTCGGCTGCAGGCTCCTCAGCCGTCTCGACGGCGGACTCTTCCTCGACCGACGCCTCCGCATCGGCTACGGACTCCTCAGCCGTCTCGGCAGTGGACTCTCCCTCGACCGACGCCTCTGCATCAGCTGCAGGCTCTTCAGCCGTCTCAACGGCGGACTCTTCTTCGACCGGCGCCTCCGTTTCCGCTACAGACTCCTCAGCCGTCTCGGCAGCGGACTCTCCCTCGACCGACGCCTCCGACTCGGCTACAGCCGTCTCAGCGGCGGACTCTTCCTCGACCGGCGCCTCCGCTTCCACTACAGCCGCCTCAGCCGTCTCGGCGGGAGCAACGGGCTCTGCGGGAAGCGACGCGGCGACGGAGGGCGCAACGTCCGGCACATCCTGCCTGAACACCAGCTCGGCCACGCGCCACCGCTTCGTTTTCGACAGAGGCCGCGTTTCGACCAACCGGACGGTGTCGCCTATGTGGTACTGGTTCTCCTCGTCGTGCGCCTTGAACTTTCGCACGCGCCGCATGGACTTGTGGTACAGAGGGTGATGCACCCGGCGCTCGATGGCGACGACCACTGTTTTGTCCATCGCGTCGCTCACTACGCGCCCGACGCGGGTCTTCCGTTGGTTTGCCTGATCGGTCACGACGCCTCTCCCAGTAGCTCGCGCTCTCGCGCCACCGTCAGAATGTGCGCAAGGCGCCGCTTCGCGTTCCGCAGCTCCGAGGGATCGGAGAGCTGGCGCGTCGCCACCTTGAACCGTAGGTTCATCAGCTCCAGCCGCGTGTTGGACTCCTCCTCTTTCAGGCGGTCGTCCGACAGCGCTCGTACTGTCTCAATGCTCGGCCTCATCGTCTTGCAGTCCCCATCATCCGGTGAGCAGCGGCTCTTCCCGGCTCACCGTTCTCGTCTGTACAGGCATCTTCTGCGCAGCCCGCGCCAGCGCTTCTCTCGCCAGTTCGCTCGACACGCCGCCGACCTCGTACATCACCCGGCCAGGCTTCACGAGCGCGACCCACTGGTCTACGGGCCCCTTGCCGCCGCCCTGACGCGTCTCGGCTGGTTTCCTTGTAATCGACTTCGCAGGGAACACGCGGATCCACACCTGGCCACCGCGGCGAAGGTGGCGGGTGATGGCGCGCCGTCCCGCCTCGATCTGCCGCGCCGTAATCCAGCCGGCGTCGAGCGACTTCAGTCCAAAGTCGCCAAACTGCACCGAACTCCCTTTGAGCGCCATTCCGCCCATACGGCCGCGGTGCTGTTTCCTGTACTTAGTTCTCTTCGGTTGAAGCATTCGCTCCCACCTCTCCTGCAGCTTCCGGAGCGGGCGCCGCGGCAGCCGCTCGAGCGGCGGCGTCCTGCGCGGCGAGGGCCTCCTCGGCGGCGGCGATCGCCTCCGGGGACGCTCCGGCGTCGGGCTCAACGCCCCGGAACTTCTCCGACTTGTCGAGCACCTCGCCCCGGTATATCCACACCTTTACGCCGATGCGGCCCATCGTAGTGCTCGCTTCGGCCAGGCCGTAGTCGATGTCCGCCCGCAGCGTATGGAGCGGCACCTGACCATCCATCACTTTTTCGCGCCGGGCGATCTCCGCCCCGCCGAGGCGTCCGGACACCATTACCTTGATGCCCTTGGCGCCGGCCTGCATCGACCGCATCGCGGCCTGGCGTATCGCGCGGCGGAACATCACGCGGCGCTCGAGCTGATCGGCTACGTTGCGGGCGACGAGGAAGGCGTCGAGCTCCGGCTGCCGGATCTCGAGCACATTGAGGCGGACGCGCTTGCCGCCCGCGGCGCCTTCGACGATCTTCCGCAACTCGTCGACGCGCTGTCCGCCGCGGCCTATTACGATGCCTGGCCTCGCCGTGTGCACGTTGATCGTAAGGTCTTGCGCGCTGCGCTCTATCTCAACGCGCGAGATCCCCGCCTCGGCGTACTGCTTGCGGATGACCTCGCGGATCCGCCAGTCCTCTATCACCTGAGCGGAGTACTTCGCCCCCGTGCCCGCAAACCAGCGCGATTGCCAGTCCTTGATTACGCCAAGGCGGAAGCCGATGGGGTGCGTCTTGTGTCCCAAGCTTCTAGTCCTTCTCGTCCACGACGATCGTAATGTGGCTCGCCTGCCGCCGCACGCGCCCGACTCTTCCGCGGGAGCGCGCGCGGAACCGGCGCGCCTGCACGCCCTGGTCCGCATAGGCGGAGACCACGACCAGCCTTGTCGGGTCCAACCCGTTGTTGTTCTCCGCGTTCGCCATCGCCGATTTCAGCAGCCCTGCGACCTCTTCCGCGGTCGGGCCCGGCTGAAAACGCAATTCGTTGAGCGCCTGCTGCGCCGGACGGCCTTGCAGCTCGCGCAGCACCAGCCGCACCCGTTTGGGCGAAACGCCGATCTGTCTGCCTACCGCCTTAACCGGCATAACCTACCGCCTCACCGACGACTGGCGGTCGGACTTCGAGATGTGGCCGCGGAACGTGCGCGTCAGGGCGAACTCGCCGAGCTTGTGCCCCACCATGTTCTCGGTGATGAACACAGGAATATGCCGCCGCCCGTCGTGCACTGCAATGGTCATCCCAAGCATATCCGGCATGATGGTGGACGCTCGCGACCACGTTTTGATCACGACTTTGGTGTCGAGGCTCTGCGCGCGCGCCACCTTCTTCGCCAGCTTGGGGTGAACGTAGGGGCCTTTCTTGACCGATCGAGACATCTACCGGCTCCTCCTGTCGCGCACCACGAACACATTGGTGTGGAAGCGGCGGCGCGTTTTGGGGCCCAGCGCCGGCTTGCCCCAAGGCGTCTTCGGATGCGTCATGCCGATCCCTGCGCGGCCTTCTCCGCCGCCGTGCGGATGGTCGCTCGGGTTCATAGCGGAGCCGCGCGTGTGAGGACGCTTGCCAAGATGACGGTTGCGCCCCGCCTTTCCGAGCGATGCGTTCTTGTGCTCGGGATTGCCCACCTGCCCTATGGTCGCGCTCGCGGCGCTCGGCACGCGGCGTATCTGCCCCGAGGGCAACCGCAGCAGCGCGAATTGCTCGTCGCGAGCCAGCAGCTGCGCGCCTGTTCCCGCGCCTCTGCACATCTGCCCGCCCTTCCCGGGCTGCAGCTCGATGTTGTGCACCATCATGCCGGTGGGAATGTTGACGAGAGGCATTGCGTTGCCGGGGCGTATCTCGGCGTCGGGGCCCGACATAAGCTTGTCGTTTACGCGCACGCCGTTCGGCGCAAGAATGTACCGGCGAGCGCCGTCGGCGTAGACGAGCAGCGCGATGCGGGCCGACCGGTTCGGATCGTACTCGATCGACTCTACGCGGCAGGGCACCCCTGCCTTGTCGCGCTTGAAATCGATCTCGCGCCAGGCTCGCTTGGCGCCGCCGCCCCGGTGGCGCACGGTCATTCTGCCGCGCACGTTCCGCCCGCCGCTCTTGTGCAAACCCTTTGTCAGCGGCTTGTGCGGCGCGCGGCGCGTTACTTCCGAGAAGTCGGGACGCACCGCCGCCCGGACGCCCGGGCTAGTTGGACGCAGTCGCTTCAGCGGCATCCTTACGCTCCCTCGAAAAGTTGAATGGCGTCGCCGGGCGCAACCGTAATGACCGCCTTCTTGACCCCTGCAGTCCGGAGCCAGCGCCCGTTGCGCAATCTCCGGTTCTCTCCGGGGTTCTTCACCATATTCACATTCGTCACGCGCACGGAGAACGCGCGCTCCACCGCCTCGCGCACTTGGGCCTTATTGGCGTTGGGGAGCACTTCGAACACGTACTTGTTCTGCTCCTGCAGCAACGTCGATTTCTCCGTGATGACCGGACGTTTCAGTGTTTGAAACACGTGCATTACGCCGCCGCCTCCTTGCGGATGCGCCGCGTGTCCGACCACAGCTCGTCCGCCCGCTTCACCGCCGCCGGGCTCATCAGCACAGCGTCGAACCGCAGGAGGTCGAGCACGTTCACAAGGTCTGCGCGGACCGCTTTCACTCGCTGCAGATTGCGCGCCGCAAGACCCGCTTGCGACCCGGCGCCCACGACGACCAGCGCCGACCCTTTCACGTCGAGCCCCGTGAGCGTCGCAGCCATCGCTTTCGTCTTCTGTTCGATGCCGTCCAACCCGTCGATCACGAACAGCCGGCCTCCGGACGCCTTGCCTGAGAGCGCGACGCGTATCGCCTGGCGGCGCATCTGCTTCGGCAGACGCTTGCGGTGCGAGCGCGGCGCGGGGCCGAACGCAACGCCGCCGCCGCGGTGATGAGGCGACTTCCACGAGCCTTGACGCGCCCGCCCTGTCCCTTTCTGCGAGAACGGCTTGCGTCCCGTGCCGTGTACGGCGCCCCGGGTCAGCGTGCTGCTCGTGCCTTGCCGCTGGTTCGCGCCGTGGTGAACGAGCGCCTGATGCAGCAGCTCCGCGTTCTCCGCCGCGCCGAACACAATGTCGCTTGCCTCTATGTGGCCCGCAGGCTGCCCCTCAAGGTTGTACTGCGTGAGCAACATTACGAGCCCTGCTCCTCGGATTGGTCTTCCGCCAAGGCCGGCTCCTCGGGAGCGATGCGCTCCGCGATGGGCACGCCGTGGGCGTAGCGCACCAGCACCGTCGTGTTGCGGGCGCCGGGCACGGGGCCCCGCACCAGCAGCAGATTGCGCTCTGCGTCCACCACCTCCACCCGGAGTTTGCGCACCGTCTTGCGCTTGTCGCCCATCTGCCCGGGCATCTTCTTGCCCTTGAGCACCCGGCCCGGGTAGGTGCCGGCGCCGATGGAGCCGACCGCCCGCCCCCGGTCGCCCTGACCGTGCGTCTTCTGTCCGCCGCCGAACCCGTGACGCCGCATAGCGCCCTGGAACCCGCGGCCCTTTGTGGTGGACGCAATGTCCACGAAGTCGCCCGCCTGGAACTGCGAAACGCTCAGCTCCTGGCCGACCGTGTACTGCGACACGTCGTCGGCGCGCACCTCCCGCAGGCGGTTGGATCGGACGCCGGCGCGCGAGAGATGCCCCGCCGCAGGCTTGTTCATCTGCTTGGCGCGGCCGTACCCGATCTGCACGGCCTCGTAGCCGTCGCGCGCCTCGGTGCGCACCTGCGTAACGAAGCACGGGCCAACCTCGAGCACCGTAACGGGAATCACGCGCGCGCCTGCGCCGAACAGGTGCGTCATCCCTATTTTTTTGCCCAGCAAAGCCTCGATCATAGCCCTACAACTTAGCTCTTTAGCTCTACAGCTTTATAGTGATGTCGACGCCCGCCGGCATCTGCAGCCGCGTCAGCGCGTCCACTGTCTTCGAGTTCGGCTCCAGTATGTCCACCAGACGCTTGTGAGTCCGCAGTTCGAAGTGCTCCCGCGAGTCCTTGTCGATGTGGGGAGACCGGATCACGCAGAACCGCTTGATCCGCGTCGGCAGCGGCACCGGGCCGGCGACCGCCGCCCCTGTCCGCTCGGCCGCCTCCACAATTTGCACGGACGACTGGTCCAGCAACTTGTGATCGAAGGCCTGAAGCGTAATTCTGATTTTCTGGCCAGGGGCTGCTGCGCCTCTCGGCCGTGCTGCTTGCTCGACCACTACCCGATCCTCCTACGCGCTCCGCGCGATCGCCTGCACAGTGGAATCCGGCGCGCGCTCGTACCGTCCGAACTCCATCGAATGGTTCGCGCGGCCCTGCGTGAGCGAACGCAACGCGGTGGCGTAGCCGAACATCTCCACCAGCGGAATGTCGGCCTCTACTGTCTGCGTGCCGCCCTGCCCTTCCATCGACCGAATGCGCCCGCGGCGCCCGTTCAGGTCGGCCAGCACCTCGCCCAGATACTCTCCGGGGGTGATGACCTGCAACTCCATCACCGGCTCGAGCAGAATGGGCGACGCTTTGGCCAGCGCCTCTTTCAGCGCCATCGATCCGGCTATCTTGAACGCTATCTCCGACGAGTCCACCGGGTGGAACGACCCATCCACGACGGACACCACTACGTCCATCACCGGGTAGCCCGCGACGACGCCGGTCTGCAGCGCCTCCTCGGCGCCCTTCCCGACCGCCGGAATGTACTCTCTCGGAATGGCCCCGCCCACGATCTGGTTGACGAACCGGAACCCCGAACCCGGTTCGCCGGGTTCGATCTCGAGCACGCAGTCGCCGAACTGGCCGCGCCCTCCGGTCTGCCGCACGAAACGCCCGCGGGCCGACGACGCTCTCGTAATAGCCTCCCGATAGGCGACCTGCGGACGCCCTACGGCGGCCTCGACGTGAAACTCTCTGCGAAGGCGGTCCACAAGGATCTCAAGATGCAGCTCGCCCATGCCGGACATAATCGTCTGGCCGGTCTCCTTATCGTAGTGCACCCGGAATGTCGGGTCCTCTTCCGACAGCTTGATCAGCGAATCGGTGAGCTTGTCCTGCTCGGCGCGCGTCGTCGGTTCGATAGCCACCGAAATCACCGGCTCCGCGAACCGGATCGCCTCGAGCACTACGGGGGCCCGTTCATCGCATATCGTCTCGCCGGTGAACGTGTTCTTGAGCCCGACCGCCGCGCCGATTTCGCCCGCCGAGATCGTCTCGGAGTCTTCCCGGTGGTTCGCATGCATGAACATGATGCGCCCCATCCGCTCGCGCGCGCCCTTTGTCGAGTTGTATACGCTGCCGCCGGCCTTCATCGAGCCGGAGTAGACCCGGAAGTACACCAACCGCCCCGCATACGGGTCGGACACCACCTTGAATGCGAGCGCAGAGAACGGCTCCGCGGCGTCCGCGCTGCGCAGGACTTCCTCGTCGCCGCTAGGCGCCCTCCCGACGACCGGCGGCACATCCACCGGCGACGGCAGGTAGTCGATGACGGCGTCGAGCACGAGCTGCACGCCCAGGCTCTGCAGCGCCGAGCCGCACACCACAGGCGTCGCGTGGTTGGCGATAGTAGCGCGCCGCAGCGCCGCTTTGATGTCTTCCGGCGAGGGCGTCTCGCCCGACAAGAACATTTCGAGCATATCCTCGTCGCTTTCGGCGACGCGCTCGATCATCTCTTCACGAATGTTGGCGATCTGCTCTCGCATTGCGGAGGGCACCTCGCCTTCGCGCAACTCCCCGGGAGCCCCGGCGCGCTCGAAGAACCACGCCTTCTCTTCGATCAGGTCGACTACGCCGTGGAACTGGTCTTCAGCTCCTATCGGGTACTGCACGGGAATAGGCACGCCGTTGAGCCGGTGCCGTATCGAGTCGACCGCCTTGTCGAAGTCCGCTCCTATGCGGTCCATCTTGTTGATGAAACAGACGCGCGGAACGCCGTACCGGTCGGCCTGACGCCACACTGTTTCGGACTGCGGCTGAACGCCCGCCACTGCGTCGAACACAACAACGCCTCCGTCCAATACACGGAGGCTTCGTTCTACTTCGGCGGTGAAGTCCACATGGCCCGGGGTGTCGATGATATTGACCTGATGCCCCTTCCATTCCGCCCGGGTCGCGGCGGAGGTAATCGTTATGCCTCGTTCGCGCTCCTGCGCCATCCAGTCCATCACGGCGGTGCCTTCATGCACCTCGCCGAGCTTGTATGTGCGCCCCGTAAAGAACAGCACCCGCTCGGTCACCGTGGTCTTTCCGGCGTCGATGTGGGCGATAAAGCCGATATTGCGGACTCGATTCAGGTCAGCGTCAGTCATTTGCTCCTACCATCTATAGTGCACGAAGGCCCTGTTGGCCTCGGCCATACGGTGCATCTCCTCGCGGCGGCGCGCGGCGGCGCCCTGCCCGCGGGAGGCGTCGAGAATTTCGGCGGCCAGACGAGAGCGCATCGGCTGCCCGCCCCGCGCCCGCGCCGACCTGATGAGCCAGCGCATAGCGAGCGCGTTGCGCCTGCGCTCCGGCACTTCCACCGGCACCTGATACGTCGCTCCGCCTACGCGTCGAGGCTTGACCTCCACCTGCGGAGTAACGTTGCGAAGCGCAGTGTCGAAGACTTCCATGGGATCGCGGTTGGTGTCCCGCGACACCTGATCAAGCGCGCCGTACACAGCGCGCTGGGCTACGGTCTTCTTCCCGTTGCGCATCACCCGGTTGATGAAGCTCGCCAGCTGCGTGCTTCCATGCACCGGATCGGGAGCCAGCGCTCGCCGTTCTGCTCGTCGTCGGCGTGACATTCGTCTCGCTCTTCTCCTAGGTTCGCCCCAAGCGCGCGCAACCCTATGCCGACGGCCCGCGCCCGCAGACGCGGCGCCGACGCGCCCCGCAGCTAACGCTGCAAGGCGGGTTTGTAAGCGAAGCGCTTAGGAACGCTTGGTCCCGTACTTGCTCCGTCCCTGCTTCCGGCCATTCACTCCGGTGGCGTCAAGCGCCCCCCGAATGATGTGGTACCGCACGCCCGGCAGGTCTTTCACGCGGCCGCCGCGAATCAGGACGACGGAGTGCTCCTGCAGCGTGTGCCCTTCGCCCGGGATGTACACCGTTACCTCCATCCCGTTCGTCATGCGCACGCGGGCTACTTTGCGCAGAGCGGAGTTCGGCTTCCTCGGCGTCACCGTGCGCACCTGAACGCACACCCCCAGCTTCTGAGGGTTGCCGCTCCCCCGGTACACGCGGTTGCGCAAGGTGTTGCGGACGAAACGAAGCGCCGGCGCCTTGGTCTTCTTCACCACGCGCCTGCGTCCCTGCCGCACCAGTTGGTTTACTGTTGGCATCCGCCCCTCTCTTGCGCTGTCGCCAGCCGGCTGCGCCCGTCTGAGCGCAACATTGCGATGCTACCCGAAACAGCTTTGGCCTGTCAACGCGCGCCAGCAGCGCCAACGAGCGCCCGCGCCCGCCGCAGCGGCCCGGAATCCGCCAGGGAAATCTGCGAAGCGCGCTCTCTCCCGGCAGCGCGCCGGCGCTGATTCCGCCCGCGCAGCAGCGTCGAACCGTCTCTTTCCCCGATAATTCGTCGAATACGGGGCTCAATTCCGAGCAGTTACAGCGCAGCGCAAGCCTTGAACGGAGTCGAACTCGTGCTGTAGGATATTGCTGCTCGGCGCAGTCGGCGCCGACGCAGCGCTCTTTTCTCGTCGAGCATTGCTCGCCATCCATGCGGCCGCAACTCCAATAAATCCTCCGGCCTCGGATTCGCGCATACACGCCCAACTCACGCACAACCGCATACGCGCAACCGCGCCGGGACGCCCGGACAGCGCGCGCACCCTCTAATGGAGTCCCTATGAATATCGCGAAACTGCAAACCAAGACTGCCGAGCAGCTCTACGCCGCCGCCGACGAGCTCGGCGTGAGCGTCAGCGGGCCCGGCCCCAAGAACTTCGACTCAGCTCTCTACGCGGCGCTTCAGGGTTACGCGGACAAAGAGGGCCTCCTGCTCGCCAGCGGCGTTCTCGAAATTCTGCCCGACGGCTACGGCTTCCTGCGGCACAACGGGCGCCGGAACAACCCCAGCGACGCTTACATCTCCCAGTCGCTCATTCGCCGGCTCAGCCTCAGAACAGGCGACCTCATTCTCGGGCAGGTGCGGGAGACGCGAGAGAACGAACGGTTCGCCGGCATCACCCGCGTCGAAGCAGTGAACGGCCTCGACCCCGAGGTCGCGCGGCGCCGCAAGAGCTTCGAGCGCCTCACTCCCATCTTCCCCGACGTGCAGATGAAGCTCGAGACCACCGCCCACGATATCGCCACCCGTATGATCGACATCCTCTCTCCCATCGGACGAGGCCAGCGAGGGCTGATCGTGGCGCCGCCGAAGGCAGGGAAGACCACCCTCCTCAAACAGATAGCCGCCGGCATCAGCGCCAACTACCCCGATATTCAGATAATGGTCGCCCTTATCGGCGAGCGTCCCGAAGAAGTGACCGACGTCAAGCGCTCCGTCAACGGAGAGGTCTACTCCGCTACGTTCGACGAGCCGGTGGAAGACCACTGCCGCGTCGCCGAACTCTGCCTCGAACGCTCCAAGCGCCTCGTGGAGGACGGACGGGACGTGGTGGTGTTGCTCGACTCCATCACCCGGCTCACGCGCGCCTACAACGTCGCTGTCCCCACCAGCGGACGGACGCTCTCCGGCGGCATCGACCCGGTGGCGCTCTATCCGCCCAAGCGGTTCTTCGGCGCCGCGCGCAATACGGAAGAGGGCGGCAGCCTCACTGTGCTGGCTGCCTGTCTGGTCGAAACAGGCAGCCGCATGGACGAGGTTATCTACGAGGAGTTCAAAGGCACCGGCAATATGGAGCTGCACCTCGACCGTCGCCTCGCCGAACGCCGCACGTTCCCGTCGATCGACATTCAGCGCAGCGGCACGCGCCGCGAGGAGCTGCTGCTCGACGAGCTCACCCTGCGGCAGGTGTACCTGCTACGCCGTATGAGCAGCATGATCGCCGGCGACGCCATCAACGGCGCCGAGGCCACCGAACGCGTCATCGAGCGTATGGGACGCACCAAGAGCAACAAGGAATTCCTCGCGACGCTCACCAAAGAGATCTAGCGCGAGACGCCGCTCCCTCGCAAGCGCGCTCCTACCGGATACCCAGCGGCATCTCCGGCTGACCTCCCTCGCGAATGACCCGGCCTGCCGCAGCGACGAACGCCCTGAACAAGGGATGCGGCGCCTGCGGACGCGAGCGGAACTCCGGGTGGAACTGCACCCCCACCATAAACGGATGCTCCACCTGCTCGACGATCTCCACCAGCCGTCCGTCGGGCGACAACCCGCTGGCGAGCAGGCCGGCCTCCTGCAGCGGCTCCCGGTAGGCGTTGTTGAACTCGAAACGGTGCCGGTGGCGCTCCATCGCATCCCCGGCGCCGTAGGCTTCCGCAGCCTTCGAACCGGCGGCCAGCACGCACGGGTAGACGCCGAGGCGCATCGTCCCGCCCAGTTCGCTCACCTCTCGCTGATCGGGCATGTAGTCGATGACGAGGTGAGGCGACTGCGGCTCGAACTCCGCCGAGTTCGCGCGCTCGAGGCCTGCAATCCCTCTGGCGTGCTCGATCACCATCACCTGCATGCCGAGGCAGAGGCCCAGGTACGGAAGGCGCCGCTCCCGCGCATACGCAACCGAGGCGATCATGCCTTCTATGCCGCGCACGCCGAACCCGCCGGGCACCACTACCCCTGCGGCGTCCGCCAGCCATGCGTCGGGCCCGTCGCGCTCGACGTCTTCCGATTGCACCCAGTCGATAGAGACGTCGCGATCGATATGGAGCCCCGCATGCCGCAGAGCCTCGCGCACAGAGATGTAGGCGTCGGGCAGGTCGGCGTACTTGCCGACGACCGCGATGGGCAACGGCTGGTGGGGGGCCGCCATCCGGTCGACCATCGCCCGCCAGTCCGCCATATCGCCCGGAGCAGCCTCGAGCCCCAGAGCCTCCGCCAGAATGTCGCCCATGCGGGCGTCTTCGAGGATGCCCGGGACCTGGTAGATGTTCTGCGCAGTCGGCATAGGCACGACGGCGTCGCGCCGCACGTCGCAGAACAGTGAGATCTTGTCCTTGATGTCGTCCGGGATTGCGAAGTCCGAGCGGCAGACGATGGCGTCGGGCTGGATGCCGATGGCGCGCAGCTCCCGCACGGAGTGCTGGGTGGGTTTCGTCTTCAGCTCTCCCGTAGCCCCGATGTGGGGCAGGAGGGTTACATGAATGTAGTAGGTGTTGTCTCGCCCGACCTCGGTCCGCATCTGCCGGATCGCCTCGAGGAACGGCTGCCCTTCGATGTCGCCCACGGTGCCGCCGACCTCGACGACCACCACGTCCGGCGAGTGCTCCTCCGCCACCCGGCGCATATACGCTTTGATGGCGTCGGTGACGTGGGGCACGATCTGGATGGTGCCGCCGAGATAGTCCCCCCGGCGCTCCTTGCCAATTACCTGCGTGTAGATCTGCCCGGCGGTTACGTTCGAGCTTTCGGTAAGCTCGATGTCGATGAACCGCTCGTAGTGGCCGAGGTCCATATCCGTCTCGCACCCGTCCTTGGTGACGAAGACCTCGCCATGCTGATAGGGCGACATCGTGCCGGGATCGACGTTCAGGTAGGGATCGAGCTTCTGCACGGCGACAGAGACGCCGCGGCTCTTCAGAATGCGCCCGATAGAAGCCGCGCAGATGCCTTTGCCGACGGAGCTGACCACTCCGCCCGTGACGAAGATGTACTTCGCAGTCACTGTCCTCCTCCATGGAGAAGACGCCGATTCAGACGCCAAAAAGAAGGGACACTCCGCCGGGGAGTATCCCTTCGCCCAGTTCCGGTGCGCGGCCCTTGCTGCATCGGCGGATTTTAAGAACTCCGCCGCCGGAGTGTCAATGATTATCAGGGCCCGGGGGAGCGGACGCTCCGCCAATATACGGGGGCGCATTGGCGGGAGAGAACGCTGTCGCCCGCCCGAATCATCCGCTCTGAACAACCACTACGCCCCCTCCGAGGCGGGCGAGGGGGCATGCTAAACTGCCCGAATCTCTCCGCAAAGGAGCGCGGCGCGATTTGGGAGTACCCGCCTCGCAGGCCTGGACGGTGGCGTCGTATGTGCTGAAGCAGCGGCTGCTGCGCCGCGAGCGCTATCCGCTCGTGCTGATGCTCGAGCCCCTGCTTCGCTGCAACCTCGCCTGCGCCGGCTGCGGAAAGATCCAGTATCCGCCGCACGTCCTCAAGCGCGCGCTCACCGTGGAGCAGTGCCTCGCCGCGGTCGAGGAGTGCGGAGCGCCCATCGTGAGCATCCCCGGCGGCGAGCCGCTCCTCTATCCGCGCATCGGCGAGCTGACGGAGGAGCTCGTCCGGCGGAAGAAGTACGTGTACCTGTGCACAAACGCGCTGCTGCTGAAGGAGCGGTTGCGGGAGGGCGTGTTTGCTCCGTCGAAACGGCTCACGTTCAGCGTTCATATGGACGGTCTGCGCGAGGAGCACGACGCCTCCGTCTGCCGGGAAGGCGTGTACGACATCGCCGTGGAGGCCATCCGCGAGGCGGTGGGGCGCGGGTTCCGCGTGACCACCAACACAACGCTCTTCAACACGTCGGACCCTTTGCGCGTGCGCGATTTCTTCGACTCCATGATGGACCTGGATGTCGAGGGCATGATGGTGTCGCCCGGATTCGTGTACGAGCACGCGCCTGACCAGGACTCGTTCCTCGAGCGCGAGAAGACGCAGGAGCTCTTTTCGCAAGTCCTGGCCAATCGGAAACGGCGATGGAAGTTCAACCAGTCGCCGCTCTTCCTGCAATTCCTGATGGGGAAGCGCGACTTCGAGTGCACGCCCTGGGGCAATCCGCTCTACACGATCTTCGGATGGCAGCGCCCGTGCTACCTGCTGCAGGACGGCTACGCCCGCACATTCCGCGAGCTGATGGACGATACCGACTGGAAGGACTACGGCAGGGCGAGCGGCAACCCCGGCTGTCGGGACTGCATGGTGCACTCCGGCTACGAGCCCTCCGCCGTCCATGCGACGTTCGCCACGTGGCGCGGCCTCAGGGACGCTGCGGCGTCCACGCTTACCGGCAGGCTCTGACTCCGTGGACGAACATGCGCAACCGCGCCGGCTCCGGCCCGGCGGCGCCGTCGATGTAGCCGAACTGGTGGACCGCGCTTTCCACTTTCGAGGCGACGTAACCGTGCGGACGACCGGCGGGCGCGAGATTACGGGCTACTTGTTCAACCGCGATACAGGCCGCCGGCGAAACGGAGCCGAGACGCCGGCCTTCGCGCAGATGTTCGAGACCGCGACGGGGCGCGAGATCATGGTGCGATACGAAGAGATCGAAGACGTGCTGTTCACCGGTCGATCGAGAGGGCGCCCTTGAGCCGGCTGCTGCCCTCCCCGCGAGCGCGGGCGCCGTCGGGCGTCGCGCTCCCCTCGCTGCTGACGGTCGCGCCGACCCGCCGTGAGCTTGGAGGGGCGCAGGCGCGCGCCGCCCTGACGCGCGCGGAGATCGTCGGGATTGGCCCCTGCGCCGGGGAGCGCGCCGCCATCCTGCTCGATACGGCGCCCTGCCGCCTGCTGCTCTCGCTCGGTTTCGCAGGCGGACTTGACCCGCGTCTGCAGGCGGGAGATGTCGTTGCGGCAAACGCGTTCCTCGACGGAACTCGCGCCGCCTTGCCGGCGGGGACGCCCGCATCGCGCGCCGCGGCGTTGCTGCGGCAGTCCGGCGTTGCAATCGTCGAGGGCGCCGCGCTGACAGTCGACGAGCCGCTGTTGGCGCCGCAGGCCAAGCGGCGAGCGTACGAAGAGAGCGGCGCCCTCGTTGTCGATATGGAAGGCAGCCGGATAGCCGAGGCCGCCACGGCGCGCGGCGTGCCGTTCATCGCGCTGCGGGCCGTGGTCGACGAGGCGGACTTTGCGCTCCCTAAGTTCGTCGCAGCCATCGTCGCCGACCAGGGGCGCCGGGAGTGGAGGCATGCGGCGCGAGGGCTGTGGAGCCCCTCGGAGGCCCGGCGCTTCTTGCCGCTGGCGCTGCGCTCGCGCAAGGCGGCGCTCGCGCTGCGCCGGGCGGCGAATCGCATTCTCCCCGCGCTGGCGCAGTTATGACCCGCGCGCTGGTGACGGGCGCCTCCGGCTTCATCGGACGGCATGTCGCGGAAGCTGCGGCCCGCAGGGGGTGGGACGTGGTCGCGCTCGTGCGGGATGCGCGTTCGCTCCCCCCATCCTTGCCTGTCGCCGACGTAGCAGAAGGCGATGTGCGAGACAGGGAGTCGGTCCGCGCCGCAATGGCGGGCTGCTCCGTCGTAATCCACGTTGCAGGCGTCTACAGCTTCAATCCTGCCGATGCGGCGCTGATGCGCGACGTCAACGCGCGCGGCGCGGAGAATGTCCTGCGCGAGGCGGCGCGTCAGGGCGTGGAGCGCATCGTCCACACCGGCACAGTTGGCGGAACGGCGTTCTTTCGCGACCGGCTCGCCGCCGAACAGGACATTGCCGGCCCCGGCGAGATGCGCGGCCCCTACAAACGCTCCAAGTTCGAGGCCGAGCGAATCGCCCGCCGGTTGGCGGAACGAGGAGCGCCGATCGTCATTGTCTGCCCCACAGCCGTTATCGGCCCGGGCGACGAGAAACCGACGCCTACCGGGGCGATCGTGCGGAACTTTATGCGAGGCAGGTTCCGCGCCTACATCGACACCGGGTTGAACTTCGTGCACGTCCGCGACGTGGCGGAGGGCCATCTGCTCGCGGCGGAGCGCGGCGCACCCGGCGCCCGCTATCTGCTGGGGAACGCCGACGGCAACCTGACGCTGTCGGAAGCGTTCGCGATTCTCGCCGGCGTAACCGGCAGGGCCGCGCCGACCGTGCGACTGCCCTATGCCGCCGCGCTGGGCGCAGCCTGGGCGAGCGCGGCGATAGGGAAAGCGCTGCGCCGGCCTCCCGCAGTTCCTCTGGAAGCTGTCCGCATGGCCGCAAAACGCATGTGGGTTGACCCGTCGTGGAGCGTGCGCGAACTCGGACTGCCGCAGACGCCCGTGACGCAAGCGTTCCGCGAAGCGGTCGCGTGGTTTGCGCAGCATCCGCCGTCGGGACATCCGCCGTCGGGACATCCGCCGTCGGGAGAGGAGCGGGCGGTATACTGAATGGCCGCGCCGCTCGGGCGGCGGGCTGCGGCAGGGCAATACACCGGCGCTCACAGGGCGCGCACGCGCATATACGGACTTTGACGCAAGCAAGCGGACATCTCGGCTTACGGCGGCGCGCACGCGAGGCGCTGGCGAGGACGCAGGAACTCTTCCTTCGCACCCAGCACGAGGACGGCTACTGGTGGGGGGAGCTGGAGTCGAACCCTACGATGGAGGCGGAGTATGTCATGCTCACCCGCTTCCTGGGTTCGGACGAGGGCGACCGCATTCCGCGGGTGGCCGAGGATATTCGCCGCAGGCAGCAGCCCGACGGCTCGTGGAATATGTACTACGGCGCTCCGGGCGATCTGAGCACATCGATCGAGTGCTACTTTGCGCTAAAGCTCGCAGGCGATGACCCGGACGCTCCCCACATGGCGCGGGCGCGCGAGTTCATTATCGCCGGCGGAGGAGTCCCCAAAGCCCGAGTGTTCACCAAGATATGGCTCGCGATGCTGGGCCAGTGGGACTGGAAGGGGACGCCGATTATGCCGATGGAATTGATGCTGATTCCCCGGTGGGCGCCGTTCAACATCTACCGCTTCGCCAGCTGGGCGCGAGCGACTATCGTGCCGACGACCATCATCCTGAGCCTCCGGCCCACCCGTCCCCCGGAGAAGAGCGCATGGATAACCGAACTCTACGGCGAAGGGCCCGTCGACTACGCGCTGTCGCGCTGGAAGGCGCCGCTTTTCTCGCTGTCGCGCGGGTTCTTGCTGCTCGACAAGGTTCTCCGCCTCTATCGCAAGCTGCCCCTCGCGCCTGTGCGCAAACGAGCGCAGAACGCTGTCGTTAAGTGGGTAATCGACCACCAGGAGGCCGACGGCTCGTGGGGCGGCATCCAGCCGCCGTGGGTGTATTCGCTCATCGCGCTCCACACCGTGGGCTACCCTCTCGACCATCCGGTGATGGCCAAGGGAATAGCGGGATTCCGGAACGAGTGGAGTCTGCCGTCGCCCGACGGCGCCGCCCTCCGCGTGCAGGCTTGCCTCTCCCCTGTGTGGGACACGTGCCTCGTGATGCTTGGCCTGCTCGACTCCGGCATGCCGGCGGACCATCCAGCCCTCCGGCGCACGGCCCGGTGGCTGCTGCAGCGGGAGATCAGGGTCAAGGGCGATTGGGCCGTGGACAGGCCGAAACTTCAGCCGAGCGGGTGGGCGTTCGAGTTCTACAACGACCAGTATCCGGATATCGACGACTCGTCCATCATCGTGATGAATCTTGCAATGACCCGGTTCGACGACGAAGCGGACGAGCGCGGGCGCAAGGCTGCTATCGACCGCGCAGTCGCCTGGCTCGCAGGCATGCAGTCGTCCAATGGAGGTTGGGCGGCGTTCGACCGCAACAACAACTCGAGCTACCTCTCCAAGATCCCTTTCGCCGACTTCGGCGAGCTGCTCGACCCTCCAAGCGTGGACGTAACGGCGCACGTGCTGGAGATGTTCGGCAGGCTGGGGCGCAGCCCGGCGCATCCGGCAGTGCGCCGGGGGCTGGACTACATCTGGTCGCAACAGGAACGCGACGGCGCCTGGTTTGGCCGCTGGGGAGTGAACTATATCTACGGCACAGGAGCTGTGCTCCCGGCCCTCAAGGCGGTGGGGGAGGATATGTCGCAGCCGCGCGTACGGCGCGCCGTACAGTGGCTGCAGGCCCATCAGAACGCCGACGGAGGGTGGGGCGAGACCTGTTTGAGCTATGTAGACCCCAGCCTGCGCGGACAAGGCGCGAGCACCGCCTCCCAAACGTCGTGGGCGCTGGTCGGACTCATCGCCGCAGGCGAGGCCGAGAGCGACTCGGCGCGGCGCGGCGTCGAGTTCCTCCTGGCCCGCGAGCGCCCGGACGGGGGCTGGGACGAGCCGCAATTCACCGGGTGCGGCTTCCCGGGGTACGGCCCGGGCTACAAGCCGCAGGAGGAGAGGCCGGTCGACGCCGAGAACTCCCAGGGCGCCGAGCTGGGAGCGGCGTTCATGATTAACTATCACCTGTACCGGAACTACTTTCCGCTATGGGCGCTCGGGCGGTACCTGCAGACCATCGAGCCGCACGACGTCAGGCAGCCTGCGCAGGACGTTTGGCGAGGCCCATAAGAAGCGCCGCGAGGCCGGCCATAACGGCAAGCGCCGCCCAGGCCGCTTCGTAGCGCCAGATGTCGATGATGAACCCCGCGATGAGCGGCCCGCCGCCCAGGCCAAAGCCCCGCGCCATGTGGACAACGCCTCCTATGGCTCCAAGGTTGGCGCGGCCAAAGTACGCTGCGAGCAGCAGCGTCGGCAGCTGGATCGAACCTCCCACGAGGAATCCGAACCCGAACGCTGAAACGAACGCCTGCCATGGACTCTGCACATTGAGCAGCAGCAGCATCAGTCCCGCGCCCGTCGCGTAGAGAATGGTGAGCAGCGCGCGCACTGCGAACCGGTCGGCGAGCGCTCCCCACATAACTCCGCCCACGCTGAACCCGAACGCGAACACGCTGATGACCAGGGCGCCCGTCGTAGGCGATATCCCCCGCTCGACGTAGAACGCGAGCTGATGGAACCCGTAGCCCGTCATCACAGCGGAGATCATGAAAACGGCGGGGACTATGAACCAGAGGGCCGGCGATGCTGTCGCTTCCCGCAGAGTGAAGCCGGCTGGCGCCGCGGCGGAGCGCGATCCCTGCCGCCGGGGCGCGCCGTCGGGCTCAAGGCCCATATCCTCGGGCCGCCGCGCGAGAAGCAGGGCCGACGGCAACGTGCCGAGCAGCAGGGCGATGCAGCCGAATACGGCCCACGCCATTGCGACGCCCGCTCCGGTGATGACGGCTTGGGCCAGCGGCGGCGCGAGGGCGAGGCCGGCGCTCGACACGAGCGCCAGCAACGCGATGGCGCGCCCCCGCCGCTGCTCGAACCACTTTGCAGTGGTGATCTGGCTGGAAAACTGCACGAACCCCTGGCCGGCCATCCGCACTACGCTGTAGAACGCGATGTAGAAGAGCACCGAGTCCGTCGAGGCCAGCGCGAAGCAGGAGACGGCTACGAGCGTCGTGCCGATGGGCGTAACGACGCGGGGGCCGCGCCTGTCGAGGACGCGTCCGATGAACGGCCCTCCCAGCGCGCTGCCTGCGCTGCCGATGAACGTCGCCGTCGCCAGAAGCGTGCTGCTCCAGCCATGCTCAGCTATCAGGGCGGCGACAAAGACGCTCGCCACCTCGACGGATCCGACGACGCGCGAGGTGTTCGCCGCAGCGCCCACAGCGACGACAACCCAGCCGTAGTAGAACGGAACAGCCTCCGCGACTCTGCGGGCGAGCGCCACCTACGCGCCGCCCCGCCGGAACCAGCGCCAGAACTTGAGGCGCCGGCAGAAACGCCGCAAGCGACCCGGCCCCGTTGCGGCGCGTTGCGACCTGCGGCGCAGCCGCTGCCCAATGCGCGCGAGCACGATGCCGAACTCGTACAGCACGATAATCGGCACGGCGACCAGCGTCTGGTTCACCGGGTCGAACGTCGGAGTGATGATTGCGGCGGCGACGAACGCCAGGAGGATGGCGAACCGCCGAAAGCGCGACAGCCAGCGGGGCGTCACGATGCCCAGACGTCCAAGCGCGAAGAGCACAATGGGGATCTGGAAGACTACGCCCATCCAGAACATTAGCGACATGACGACGTTGATGTAGCTCGATATGCGGATTTCGGGATTGACGTTCTCAGAGCCGAATTGGAAGAGAAACGCGAACGCCGGGGGGAAGAGCACGTAGTAGGCGAACGCGGTGCCTAGTCCGAACGCAATCAGCACGGCGGGCATCAACAGGAACAGGTAGAGCCGCTCGCGCCCCGTGAGGCCGGGCGACACGAACATAATCAGCTGATAGAGCGCCACCGGAAGAGAGACCACGAACGCGGCCATCAGCGTCACCTTGAACGTCACTCCCACCGTCTCGAGCACCTCCGTGGCGATCGGCTTCTCGTCGAGGTCGCCGAAGCCGGGCGCCAGCAGGAATTCGAACAGCTGGTTGCGGAAGATGAACGCCGCAATGAGCGCGGCGATGATGAAGACGACGACGATGAGCAGCCGCTTGCGGAGCTCGTCCAGGTGCTCGCGGAGCGTCATCGCGCCTGCGGCCATAGCTAGGGCTCTTCGCCGCCGGATCTGGCGGCGCTTTCAGGGCCGGAGCCGCTCCGGGCTACGGCGTCCTCCGGCTCGGGCACGGGGTCGCGGGGAGGAGTTTTTGCCGGAGGCGGAGCGTTGAGATCCACCGTGGCGGCGTCGGCGGCGGCGCGAAGCACCTGCTGCGCCTCGCGCCAGAACTTCCCGGCAGTCTTTGCCGCATCCACCATGCGTCCCGGCCCGAGCACGATCAGGGCGATGACGAGCACCCACAGCAGCTCGAGATTGCCGATGCCGAACAGGTTCACCGCCGGCTCCGTCCGCTTGGCGTTTGGGGGTAGACGGCGCGCTCGCACTCCGGGCAGCGGCGCAGCTCCGGCCACGCGCCGGAGACGTCCGGTTTGAGGCGCAGACCGAACCGGGCGGCGAGCTTGAGCGTGAGGCAGACCGGCAGGCCGACGACGTTCAGCCAGCAGCCGCGCACTTCGGCGGCAGGCGAGAACGCTGCGCTCTGCACGGCGTACCCGCCGGCCTTGTCCAGCGGATCGCCCGAGGCGACGTACGCCTCGATTTCCGCGTCGGAGTAGTCGCGCATCACGACCCTCGACGCGCGAAAGCCGTCCGTCTCCTCGCCGGTGGCGGCGTCGACGAGCGCGACCGCGGTGACGACGCGGTGCTCGCGTCCGCGCAAAGCCCAGAGCATGCGATGGGCGTCGGCGGCGTCGCGCGGTTTCCCCAGCGCCTCGCCGTCGAGCTCGACGACCGTGTCCGCTCCGAGCACGGCGCCGCTGTCGCGCAGGGACGCGGCGCTGCGCGCCTTGGCGAGGGCGCGCTCGCGCGCAAGCTCGACGGCGTCGGCGCCGGGCGGAGGGGCCGGCTCGTCGACGTCCGGCGCCGCGGACGCGAACCTTAGCCCTAGCTTGCGCAGTATCTCGACGCGCCGGGGAGACGACGTGGCGGCCGCGAGCTCGGAACGGGCGCGCAGCGTTGCAGCGCGAGCCTCGTCGCGCGCGAGAGTAACGACCGTTTCGATGTGGCGGGTCTGGGGGAACATATCGACCGGCTGCGTCTGCTCGATTACGAACGGTCCTCCGGTTAGTACAGCGAGGTCGCGCGCGAGCGTCTCGGGCTCGCACGAAACGTAGACGATCCGCTCGGGCGGAGCGTCGAGGAGAGCGTCGAGCGTTCCGGGCATACAGCCGGCCCTGGGCGGGTCGAGGACTACGGAGTCCACGCCTTCGCCCGCAAGGCTCATGAGCACATCCTCGGTGCGCGCCTGCCGCAGTTCGACGTTGTCGAGTCCGGCGATGTTCTCGCGGGCGTCCGTCAGAGCGGCTGCCGACTCCTCGACTGCGATGACGCGCCGGGCCTTTCCGGCGAGGAGCGCGGCGAACGTCGCAACGCCGGCGTAGGCGTCGACGACCGTCTGCGCGCCGTCGAGCCGCAACTCGCTGATGACAAGCTCAGCCATGCGCTCGGCCTGCCGCGTGTTCACCTGAAAGAACGAAGGCGACGAGACCTGGAACCGCCGGCCAAGCAGCTCCTCCTCGTAGCGCTTCTGGCCGGAGGCGAGCGGCGCGTCGGGGTGCTGCAGCGTCGGCTGAAGCAGATAGCTTCCGGTGCGCACGCCGTAGCGCAGTGAAAGTTGCGTCGTCTCGGCTACGAGGCCTTGCAATGCGGCAAGCGCCTGGTTTATCCAGGGAGCCATCAGCAAGCACTCGTCGATTTCGACGTGGCGCCGGCGTTCCTTGTGCACGAACCCCAGCCGCCCGCCGTGCTTGCTCACGGTAAAGCGCGCGTGGTTGCGGTAGCCGAGCAGGTCGGGGCTGGGAAGCGTAGGCAGGACGTTGGTCTGGATGCCGCCGACGCGCGCGAGGGTGTCGGCGACGGCCTCGCGCTTCATCTCGAGTTGTCGGTCGTAGGAGATATGCTGCCACTGGCAGCCGGTGCACTCCCCGAAGTAGCGGCACGCCGGCTCGACGCGGTGGGGCGACGGTTCGAGGACGTCGACGACTTGCGCGGCCACATAGCCGCGGCGCTCGGCGGCGACCTCCGTAACGACGGTCTCCCCGGGGATGCCGCCGAACACGAACACTTGCTTGCCGGCGTGCTCCGCGAGCGCCTCGCCCTGCCTGCCGAGTCCGTTGAGCTTAAGCGTGAGCTGTCGTTCCTCACGCGCGAGGGAAGAGGCCATAACGGGAATAGTACCAGCCTACGTGAACCGCACGCTCACCGAGCCGAGGTTGGCGAACTCGGCAAGGAACGCGTCGCCCGCCCGCGCCGTTGTAACGCCGGCTATCGATCCTGTGATGACGAACTCGCCGGCCCCAAGCTCCGAACCGAATTCGGCGAGCTTGTTGGCGCACCACGCGACCGCGTTGGCGGGATTGCCGAGCACTTCCGACGACTTTGCCCGGTGCGCCTCGTCGCCGTTGCGATAGATGGCGACTTCCTCAGCGGCAAGGTTGAGCGCCGACGGCTGCAGCCGCGTGCTGCCGATAACGACCCTGCCGGCGCAGGCGTTGTCGGCGGTCGCGTCGGCCTCGCGGAACCGCCAGTCCTCGAACCGGCTGTCGACGATTTCGATGGCCGGGAACACGTAGTCGGTTGCGGCAATCACGTCCTCGAGGGAGACGCCGGGCCCGCGAAGCGGCGCCTTCAGCCGGAAGGCCATCTCCGGCTCGACCTTGGGCTGTATCATCGAGGCTACGCGCACGCGCCCGCCGTTGCGCACCGTCATATCGTCGAGCAGCACGCCAAAGTTGGGAGAGCGCACTCCGAGCTTCTCCTGGATATCGCGGTTGGTGAATCCCACCTTCCTGCCGACGATGCGGTGGCCGTGCTCGAACTCGTGCGCAAGCACGTCGGCGGCGATGGCGTAGGCGTCGTCCGACGTCATCTCAGGAGCGCGGTCGGTGAACGGCTGAATGGGCGTGAGCGTGTGCTCCGCGTCGATAAGCGCGTGAGCGAACTCGTGCAACAGGTCATGGTCGAGCGTCATAAGCGGAACACCTCCGGAAGCCGATAGGCCTGGATTCTACCGCTCCGCTCGAATTAGGCGATTCTCGCAACAGGCTCCTGGCCGACTGCATCCGCCGCGACAGTCAATGCCGTTCTCGCTTTGCAGCCAACGGCGTTCCACCAGCGGCGCAGTGAGCGCTGGTTCGCGCCAGGAATTGGTTGCTCCTTATCCCCGCCGTAGCGGCGCGGCGCGCCTTCGCCCTAGAATGGGCGGACGCACGGAGAGGTGAGGCGCATGGTCGAGGGCATAGCAGGGCGGGTTGCAATCGTTACGGGCGCAGGGCGCGGCATCGGACAGGGAGTGGCGCTGCGGCTGGCGCAGGAGGGCGCGAAGGTTGTCGCGAACGATCTCGACGAGGGCCCTCTCGGCGAGACGCTCCGGCAGATCGAGGCTGCAGGCGGAAGCGCCGTCGGCCTGGCGGCGTCCGTTACGGAGCCGGACATCGGCGAGCGGCTGGCGCGGCTGGCCGTCGAGACGTACGGCGACATCCACATCGTCGTGACCGCGGCCGGGTTTCTATGGGACGGCATGCTCCACCGAATGACGGACGAGCAGTTCGGCACGATTGTGGATGTCCACCTTGGAGGGACATTCCGAGTGACGCGCGACGCGTTCAAGGTGATGCGCGAGAGCGCGCGGGCCGAGAAGGAGCGCGGCGACGCCGTGCCGGCGAGGCGCATCGTAACGATCTCGTCGCTCTCAGGGTTCGGCAACCTGGGGCAGGCGAACTACGCGGCGGCCAAGGCGGGCATTGCAGGATTCACGCGCACAGTGGCGATCGAGGGCGCGATGTTCAACGTGCTCGCAAACTCGCTGGCGTTCGGCTTCATCGACACGCGCATGACGCGCGCTATGGAGTCGCAGGACGAGTACGTCGGCGAGGCGGTCCAGGGCATTCCGGAGGCGGCGCGGCAGAAGGCGCTCGAGCTCATCCCGCTAAGGCGCGCGGGCGCCGTCGAGGAGGCCGTCGGGCCGATCATCTTCTTCTGCTCCGACCTCTCGACGTACGCGACGGGGGCGCTGCTCGAGGTGAACGGCGGCGTGCACATCACTTAGGGCGGAGCATGGTACAGTCGTTCGAAGATTACATCTCGAAGCCGCGAGTCCACGTAGTGGAGTTCGTGAAGCTGCGCAGCTTCACCAAGACCTGCTCGTTCATGCGGCTGTCGATGCGCATCTACCACTACGCGCGCGACCTTCCCGGCTATTACGCGGGGGGAATCCGCGGGAAGTGGTGGAGCAGAAGCTTCTACTCGTACACCATTTGGGAAGACCGCGAGTCGATGCTGCGCTTCGTTCACACGGGGCCGCACGCCGCCGCCGCCGCCCGCGTGCTGGAGTTCGCCGCGCCCGGGTCGTGCTACACCGAGTTCACCAGCGAAGACCCGCCGGACTGGGAAGTGGCGGAGCAGCGGCTTCAGACGCCGACGCGCTACTTTGTGCCTCCCGAAATCGGCGGGCTGCTGCGCTGACCGTTCAGAACAGGTCAATCATCGAGCGGCGCAGCGCCGCGTGCACCAGAGCCAAGCCGATCACCGCGGTTGCGAGGAAGATCGCCAGCCCCCAGTCGAACCCCTGCGCGGCAATCGCCAGGACTGTTCCCGCAGCGGGAGGATGCTCCGTGTCGGAGGCCGCCATAGCCAGCATGGCGACGCCGACCGCGATTGCGGAGACCACGGCCGTCAGTAGGTCGATCTCGCCCAGGATTCCTCCGGGAAAGAAGCTCTCGGCGGTGAATGAGAACAGGGCGCCGATGAGGAGTCCCAGGGCGTGCCCCCCGATGACGTGCCGTCCGGTGGCCGACTCGCTGTGCGGCGTGATGAAGAGCACGAACGCCGTCGAGCCGACGGAGGCGACGATGACGGCGCGCGCGATCGAGGGGCCCGAGACAAAGTCAGCCGCCAGTATCGCCACGACCAGCGCGGCGGTCGCCAAGCCGGACTGACGCAGGAATCGGCGCCAGTTACGGGCGAAACTCGGGTCTAGCAGGGGAAGCGGCACGCCTCTACTTGAACAGCTTCAGGAACCGGTCCTGGTATTCGTCGAAGACGCCCCAGCGCTCCATCTCGCGGTGCGCTTCGCTGGGTTCGATTGCGCCCTTGCGCGCTTGCTCGAGCATCCATTCGATGCGCTGCCACGCGTCGCGGGGCGCCCCGCCTTCCATCTGCAAGAGCCCGCGCGAGCGCATCTCCGAAGCGTTCTGGCGGGCCGACAGCGCCGTCAGCTCGTAGATGAACTTCATCAGCGACACGTCCCACAGGTCGTCCGACCCCTGGATCACTGCCGAGAGCGGCTTCTCGTCGCGGTCGAGCCGCTCAATGATGCGCTGCGTAACCTCGTCGACAGCGCCGGACACGATGGAGGTGTCGGCGCCCTCGTTCTTGTAGTGGTACATCAGACCGGGTTCGTTCGGCCCAAACTCGTCGATGAGCCATTGCAGGTAACGCTCGGCGTTCTCGCCGAAGCCCTCGTGGCGCAGAAGGTAGTGCGGAGTGACGACCCGCGGCTGCTCGGCGCGGACGACTCCCTCGCGCACGACCGACTCCTCCGACCCCGCCGGCGGGTTGAACTCCTGATACACGGGCGAGGTGACGAGGTAGTAGTGCACCGACGTCGATCCGAAAGTCGCGAGAGCCTGCCTCGGCGGCCGCACCACGCGGGTCTGCTCTATGGCGTCGAGGAGGCGTTTGTCTTGTTCATCCATACCGGCATTATATGCCCCCTCGCGGACTTCCGTAGCGAGGAGGCGCCGGGGCGCTGCCACGCTGCTGGGAGAGCGTCCGCTCCCCCAGACCCCCTGGGGAATTTGGGAGTAGTAGGATTAACCGATGACGCCTATGAGGACGTGGACACAGCCGAGCGCGCCGCGCTTCTGGGCGGCTCTAGCCGCCGGGCAGTTCGAGCTGCCCCGGTGCGAACGGTGCGGCGCGTGGCAGGGGCCCGACGCGGCGGCGTGCCTGCGCTGCGAGTCTCCGCTTCTCGCGTGGGCGCCCGCTGCATCCACCGGAACCGTGTTCAGCGTGATGGAGCCCTGGGCGCGGGGCGCGCCGGCGCAGACTATCGCCGTTATCGATCTGGACGCAGGGCCGCGGATGATGGGCGCGTTGACAGGAGCGTCCTCGGTGGGAATGCGCGTGGCGGCGCTCCTCGGCGGTGAAACGCGCGACGACCGGCTGCCGTTGTTTGAGGAATTCGTAAGATAAAGGCGAGGCAAACCACCGAAACCCTCAAAGATAGGCTGCGGCTATAGGTCTTGGGGCTGTATCGCCTCTATCGCGTACGGGTTTCCCCAAAGAGGCGTCTCTCATATATACTGCCCTCGGTTGCCGCCCTGGCGGCGGGTTTGCGGCGCACGTATGCAAACTCGCCGAAGGTCTCTCGGGTTGGCGACCGAAAGGTTTTCTCTATGCCAGACTACGATGTCGCGGTGATTGGCGCGGGGCCCGGAGGCTACGCCGCCGCGATTCGTGCGGCTCAGCTCGGCCTCAGCACCGTTTGCGTGGAGCGCGAGGCCATCGGCGGCGTTTGCCTCAACTGGGGTTGCATCCCTTCCAAATCGCTTCTGCGGAACGCCGAAGTGCTCGACCTGGTGCGCCACGCTGCGGACTTCGGCATCGCCATCGACGGCGTCCGCGCCGACTATGCCGCAGCCGTCGCCCGCAGCCGAAGAGTCGTCGACAGGCTCGCCAAGGGAGTCGGCGCGCTGTTCCGCAAGAACGGGGTCGGCTACGTCGAGGGCACGGCCCGTATCACCGGCCCGCAGACTATCGAGGTGGACGGGCAGCCGCTGGAGGCGGGGCGCCTCATCATCGCCGTAGGGGCGTCGCCGGCAGTCATCCCCGGCATCGAGGTCGACGGCGAGGTCGTGCTCACGTCCCGGGAGGCCATCGTCGCCGACAGTGCGCCCGAACGCGCGGTGGTCGTGGGGGGCGGGCCCATCGGCGTGGAGTTCGCCTCGATTTACAGCTCGTACGGCGCCGACGTAACGATAGTGGAGGCGCTGCCCCGGATTCTCCCGCAGGAGGACGCGGAAGCGTCGCATGCCCTTGCCCGCGCGTTCGCCAAGCGCGGCATAACGCTCCTCGCCGGCGCGTCCGTATCGAGCGTCGCCGTTTCGCGCGGAGAGGCCGTCGTCGAGGTCGCGTCTGCTGACGGCGAAAGAACGCTCGCAGCCGACCGCGTGCTGATCGCCGTCGGCATCCGTCCGAACACGGAGGGGCTGGGCGCCGAGAACGCGGGAGCTACGCTGCGCCGGGGGTTCGTCGAGGTCGACGATAACCTCTCGGCGAACGGAGGCGGCGTCTACGCTGTGGGAGACGTGAACGGGCGGCTGCCGCTCGCGCACGTTGCGGAAGCCGAGGGCGTGTTCGTGGCGGAGCGCATCGCGGGCCTCGGGCCTCAACCGTTAGACTACCTCTCGATGCCGAGGGCGGCCTACTGTAACCCGCAGGTGGCGAGCATCGGCCTGACCGAAGCCGAGGCCCGCAGCCGCGGTTACGACGTGAAAGTGGGGAAGTCGCTCTTCCTCGCGAACGGCAAGGCGCTGGCCGTCGGCCACAACGAGGGGTTCGCCAAGATTGTGGCCGACGCAGCGACGGGCGAGCTGCTGGGCGCGCATCTGGTCGGCCACGAGGTGACGGAGCTGCTTGGCGAGCTGAGCCTCACCAAGCTGCTCGACGGTACGGATATCGAGATCGGGCGGCTCGTCAACGCGCACCCGAGTATGTCGGAGGCAGTCAAGGAGGCTGCGCTGGCCGCGGAAGGCCGCGCAGTCCATATCTAGCAGGCTCGACAACAGTGAACGGAACGCTGGATGTGGCGCAATCGCCACGGAGGGATACTGATGAGCGACGGCAAGTTTGATTTCGCCCTGGCGATCGGCGGAGAGGCTGGGCAAGGCATCGCCACCCCCGGCGACACCCTCGCCCGCCTGTTCGTCCGGCGCGGGCTGCATCTGTCCACCTACAACGCCTACCAGTCGATTATTCGCGGAGGGCACATCTTCCTTACCGTCCGCGTCTCGGACGAAGAAGTGCTGAGCCACGGCGACCGGCTCGATATGCTGCTCTCCCTGAACCAGGACACCATCGACCGGCATCTCCGGCTTCTCGACGACGGCGCAGTGGCCCTCTACAACAGCGACACGATAACGCCGGGAGAAGCGGCGGACGGGGTGCAGCTCTGCCCGTTGCCGGTGAACGAACTTACCGGCTCTACGCGAGCGGGACTGAACCAGAACACCGTCGCCCTCGGCGCGATGATGCACCTGCTGGGGCTGGACTTCTCGATTCTCGAGTCGAGCATCACGCAGCAGTTCGCCCGCAAGGGCGAGGACGTAGTGAACGAGAACGTGCGGGTGGCGCTCGCCGGCTACACGCACGCGCAGGAGAATTTTGTTCCCTTCCCGCAGCGGGTGCCGGAGGGAGGCGAGCCCAAGGCTATGTGGTCCGGCAACGAGGCTCTGGCCATGGGAGGCGCCGCCGCCGGCGTGAAGTTCTACGCAGCCTACCCCATGAGCCCTTCCACCGGCGTTCTCCACTGGTACGCCCAGCACGCGCGGAACCTGGGCATCATGGTCCGTCAGGTCGAGGACGAAATCGGCGTCGCCAATATGGTCATCGGCGCCGCGCACACGGGCGCGCGCGCAATGTGCGCGACTTCGGGCGGGGGTTTCGCCCTGATGACCGAGGCCATCGGCGCGGCCTCCATGATGGAGATACCCTGCGTGTTCATTAACGTGCAGCGGGCAGGCCCCTCCACAGGGGTTCCCACCAAGACGGAGCAGGGCGACCTGTGGCAGGCCCTCGGCGCCAGCCAGGGCGATTTCCAGCGCCTCATCGTCTCTCCTCTCGACGCGCTGGACGCCTTCAACACGGTGCCCGAGGTGTTCAACCTCGCCGACAAGCTCCAGTGCCCCGCCATTATCCTGTCCGACCTGCTCATCTCCGAGGGCCGCTTTAGCGTCAACCCGAACGATCTCGACTTCCAGCCGGAGATCGACCGCGGCGAGCTCATCCTGGAGCCGCCGGAGTCCAACGGCGCCCCGTATCAGCGCTACGAGGACACCCCGTCCGGCGTTTCACCGCGCGCCGTCCCCGGCGTAGAGGGGCACATTCACACCGTCGCCACGGACGAGCACGACGAGACGTCGCGGCTGCTGTCCGACGAGTTCACGAACCCTCTCAAGCGCCGCGCCTCAGTCGAAAAGCGCGCCAGGAAGTTCGAGAACGTCGGCAGCCTTATGGACGCTCCCCGCATCGAGGGGCCGGCGGACGCCGACGTTACGCTCGTCGGCTGGGGCTCCACCTACGGGGTCATTAAGGAAGCCATCGGCCAGCTTGCAGGGCGCGGCGTGGCGGTGAACCACTTGCCTATCAAGTGGATCGTTCCGTTCCATGCGGACGAGGTGACGGCGGCGCTCGATGGCCGAAAGTTCATCATCGTCGAGAACAACCAGACAGGCCAGTTCGCGCGCTATCTGCGGAGCGAGACCGGCCTGAAGGCGGACGGGCATATCCGCAAGTACGACGGCGAGCCGTTCGCCCCGCATCACATCGCCGACGGCGTCGTCGAGTTCCTCAACGAGGGAACCGCCGTCTTTGTCCCGCAGCAAGAAATTATCGTCTAGCCTGCGCCGCCGGCCAAGGAGAACGTCATGACGACCATTCAACTGACTGCCAAAGACTTCAAGGGGAGCGTCGACCCCGACTGGTGCCCCGGCTGCGGGGACTTCGGCGTGCTGAACAGCCTGCAGCGGGCCTGCGCAGATCTTGCCCTGAAGCCCCACGAAATTGTCACGGTGAGCGGCATCGGGTGCTCTTCCAACCTCCCCGGCTATATCAACACCTACGGCATGCACACGCTGCACGGCCGCTCGCTTGTCTTCGCCACCGGGGTCAAGATGGCCAACCACGAGCTCACCGTCATCGCCACCGGAGGCGACGGCGACGGCTACGGCATTGGCGGCAACCACTTCGTCCACACCGCCCGCCGCAACGTCGACCTCACCTACGTGGTGATGAACAACCAGATATACGGCCTCACTACCGGCCAGGTATCCCCAACCAGCCGCATCGGCCAGCGCACCAAGAGCACGCCGTTCGGCAGCGTCGAGTACCCGCTGAACCCCATCACCGCGGCGATTATGAACGGCGCGACTTACGTGGCCCGCGGCTACTCCGGCGACATCCGGCACCTCACCGACCTCATCAAGGGCGGCATCGAACATCAGGGCTTCTCCCTTATTGACGTCTTCAGCCCATGCGTCACCTTCAACCTCGACAACACCCACGCGTTCTTCAAGGCGCACATCAGGAAGCTCGAGGACGACGGCCACGACACGAGCGACTGGACCGCCGCCTGCGAGAAGGCCATGGTGTGGGGCGACCAGATATACATCGGCAAGTTCTTCGAAGTCGAACAGGACTCGCTGAGCGAACTCGAACCGGTTCTGCGCGACGGCCCCATGGCCAAGCGGCAGGGAGGCGTAACGCCTGATCAGGCCGAGCGCATCCTGCAGCGCATGATGTAGGGCTTTGCGCCCCGGCGCTCTCTCTCCGTAAGTAGCGAGAGAGCGCCGGGATAGTTGGCCGAGGGCGGCGTTCAGCCGCGGCCTGTGCGGGCATGCCCCTAACTCCCGAACAACAGAACGAGATAGACGCGCTCCGGAGCGAGAGCAACCGGACTCGTCGCGCGACTGCGCCCGCGCTCGAAGCAGTCCTCTACGAACCGCTGCCTGTGCTCGACCACGGCTTTGTGCGCGTGATCGACTATATGGGCGACGACGGCGCAGTCGTGCAGGCGGCGCGGGTGTCCTACGGGCGCGGAACGAAACGCTCGCGCGACGACCAGGGGCTCATCAACTATCTGATGCGCAACGGCCATACGTCGCCGTTCGAGATGTGCGAAATCAAGCTGCACGTCAAGCTCCCCATCTTCGTGGCGCGGCAGTGGATCCGCCACCGCACCGCGAACGTCAACGAGTACTCCGCGCGCTACTCCGTGCTCGACAGCGAATTCTACGTTCCTGCCGCCGGGCAGCTCGCCGGGCAGTCCGACGCCAATCGTCAGGGGCGCGCAGGAGCGCTTGAGGCCGACCGCGCCGCGCAGGCGCTCGAACTGCTGCGGGCGGATGCCGCGCAGGCGTTCGAGCACTACTACGCGATGCTCAACGAGGGCGAATCGGACTCGCAGGCCGGCTCCGGCTCGCCGGGGCTCGCCCGCGAGCTGGCGCGCATCGGGTTGCCGCTTAGCACGTACACGCAGTGGTACTGGAAGACCGACCTCCACAACCTGCTGCACTTCCTCGCCCTCCGCTACGACGCCCACGCGCAGTGGGAGATCCGCGAGTACGCCCGCGTCATCCTCGACGAGGTTGTAGAGCCCTGGGTCCCATCCGTAGCCCAGGCGTTCCGCAACTACCGGCTGGGCGGCGCGCGCCTGAGCGCGGAAGGGCTCGATGTCGTGAAGCGCATGCTTGCCGGCGAGGCGATCGACCCTTCGGCGCTGAAGATGTCGCCGCGCGAGTGGCGCGAGCTTCGCGCCACCCTCGGCCTCGACGAATAACCCTGCCCTTACCTACTCCCCCTGCTTCCTCCTTTGCCGTGCAGCGACGCAGAGGAGGGAGTTGCAGCGGCGAAACGCAGGGCGGCGACGCACAGAAAGAGCCCCCGGGGCATGCCGGGGGCTCTTTGTCTAGCGGTGTTGCTGCGCTGGCTGGTTAGGCGGCTACCCTGCGTCCGCGGAAGACCAGCAATCCGCCGCCGATGACCAGGGCCGAGCCTGCGGCCAGTGCGAGGATGGCCAGGAGCGAGACGGTGGAGTCGCCTGCGGCAGGCGGCTCGCCAAACCCGAGCTTGAACTGGCTAAGGTCCTGCGACTTGTGGTAGACGGTGCGCGCGCCGCCTACTGAATTGGAGCTGCCCGGCCCGTTCTCGCCGTAGAGCACGCGGCTGGAGAGGGAGAGCAGGTTCTCGACTTCCTTCGCGACGCGGAGGTCTTGCGTGGTGGCGTTGATGATGCGCAGGGCTACGTCGCGTACGCGCCGGGCTTCCCCGACCGTCCTGTCGGCGGCAGTGACGATATCGTCGGCTGTGTCCTCGATGTCCTCGTCGTCGTTGGCTGCGTTCTTGGCTGTCCTTGCCATGTCGCGGACATCCGGAGCGTGGCCCATGATGCCCCGCCCGTCGCCGGGGTTGGCGCCCTCGGCGTTGTAGTTTGCGCCAGAGACGCCTTCGATGAGGTTGATGATGCTTTGGGCGATAACCTTCTGCTCGTCGAGCGAGAGGTCCTCTTCCTGAGCGCTCATGGCGTAGTCGTTAGCCATCTGCGCCTGGCTGTACATGCCGCTGGCGGGGCCGCCTTCGCCGGTGAGTTTGTTGCTCCAGTACGAAACGGCAATCGGCACGGAGTCGCCGTAGGCGATCTCGCCGGACGGCTCAGGGTCTGAGTCGGGGTTAGGCTCGATGGTGAGGACAAAGGTCGGGTACCGGGCGAGCAGGTTCTCGCCGTCGGGAGAGACGTACGTGCCTATCGGCTCGGAGTCGCGCCCGTAGACGCCGGTACTCACCTTGTTCCCTGCAATGTCGATAAGCCAGCCCTCGTACTGGGAGCCGGGCGAGAGGACAGCGGCGCTGTCAAGGTCTACGACGAGGCTGTCGCTCATGGCGTCGGCGTCGCGGAAGTTAGCGGAGCCGCCAAGCACGACTTCCTGAGCGCTTGCGGTGAGCGTCATAAGCATCGTCAGCATAAGCGCCAAGGCGATACTGGCAGAGAGATTCCGGCGCATGGACATTCCGCCTCCTATTCGTTCGATGGATCGGGGCGCTCGACCCGGACGCCGCTGGAGCATCGCCCCGCATACCCGCACTGAGCGCCAATTCGTTCCTGGCCACAGGCTGCCGCGCCGCATTATAGAGCATCAGCGCGAATCCGCCATAGGTTAGCGTGGCAACTTTACCCATTGATTGGGCGCAGGCGACTCTTGCGAATACGCGCAAGTCTACGGTTGACCTCTCGCCCCATTCAAGTCTACCATGGCCCCACAATTGCATAGTGCGCCGTTCAGGGGAGCCGGCCCGCCGGGCTGGCTGAGAGGCTTACGAGCGACCCTATGAACCTGACCTGGGTTATGCCAGCGGAGGGAGAGCGACTTGCGGCATCGTCATTAAGGGCCGCTCCTCACCGTGGAGCGGCCCTTTCGTCCTTAACTTCCGCAGGAGGCTGCGCATGTCCACGGAGACTCTGGCTCTCGCCGCTGCAATCGCCGCCATGGCCATTATGGCCGCCGCCGGCGTCGCCTACGCCAGAACGCGGCGGCACACCATCGAAGATTTCATCTCAGCGCGCGGCTCCATCGGAGGCAAGACTGCGATGGCCACAATGGCCGCCTCTTTGCTGGGAGCGTGGATACTGTTCAGCCCCGCGGAAGCGGCCACCTGGGCAGGGGTAGCCGCCCTCATCGGCTACGGCGTCGGGCAGGCTGCGCCCATCGTGGCGTTCACAGTCATAGGGCCGAGGATGCGCAAGCTCGCGCCGAACGGACACTCCCTCAGCGAGTTCGTCTGGCAGCGGTACGGCGGCGCGATGCACCTGCTCACGCTCCTCATCATCCTCCTCTATATGTTCACGTTCCTCGCCGCCGAGATGGGAGCAATCGCGCGGGCGGTGGGCCAGGTTGCGGACGCGCCGCTGCTGCTGACGCTCGCCCTCGTCGGCGTAGCCACTCTCGCCTACACCGTCTACGGCGGTCTCCGCGCATCCATTTTCACCGACAACATCCAGTTCGCCGTGATCGTCCCCCTGCTCATCGCCGTTTTCATTGCCGCCCTCGCCCACTTCGGAGGCTGGACCGCAGCCTTCGAAACCGTCCGAGAGGAGAACGCCGCGCTGCTCGACGTCACCCAGCTGCACGGCATTGAGTTCGGCCTTACGCTCGTGATCGCCATCCTCGCGGCGAACCTCTTCCATCAGGGACTCTGGCAGCGGGTGTACGCCGCAAGAACGGACGACGATATACGGCGCGGCTTTCTCTCCGCAGGCGTAATCGTCATCCCGCTGATCGTCGCCGCCGGGCTGTTCGGCCTCTGGGCGGTCGGCAATGGACTGGTGAACGACGACCAACCCGCCTCCATTGCGCTCTTCTCGCTGGCGTTGGAGGCGCTTCCGGGGTGGGCGCTCGTCGTCCTTGTATCGCTCGCGCTTATGCTTGTGATGAGCAGCATGGACACGGTGCTGAACGGCATGGCGAGCGTCTTCACGACCGGCCTTTCCCTCTCTCGCTCGAGCGGCGGCGGACGAGGACTGCTCCGCTCCACGCGGCTCATTACCGCGCTCCTCATCATCCCCGCCGCCGTCGTCGGTTTCGCGTTCGACAGCGTGCTCTACCTCTTTCTGATAGCGGACTTGGTGTGCGCCGGCGCGATGGTTCCGGTGTTTGCGGGGATGTGGAGCCGCAGCCTGAGCGGAACAGGCGCCGTAACGGCGTCGGTCGCCGGCATCGCCGCCGGCGCGCTGTTCTTCCCCACTCGCAGCCTCGCCGGTTGGTGGACGTGGGAGGAGCTCAGCAGCGTCTGGCACATTCTTGCGTCAGGCAACCTGCTGGCGAGCTTCCTCACGGCGGTTGTGGTCTCTTCGGTATTGGCCGGAGCGTTCGCGGCGGCGGCCCGGCGGCGCGGCAGCCCCGAGTTCGACCTCGAATCACTCTCGAGCCGGATACGCCCTTTGGAGTCCGGCGCATGACCGCCCGCAACGGAACGCTGCGGTTGGAGGCGCCATATGGCTGAGCCGTTCAGCGCGCGGCTGAAAGCGGCGGCGGCGGACGTTTGGCGGGCGCAGCATGAGCATCCGTTCATTCGGGGCATCGGCGACGGCTCGCTCGATGTCGCCTGCTTTCAGCACTGGGTGCGGCAGGACTACCGCTTTCTCATTGAGTACGCGCGCGTGCTCGCGACCGCCGCCGCACGCGCCCCCGACCTCGCGACGATGACCAGGCTCGCCGCCCTCGCCAACGAGACGCTGGCGACGGAGATGTCGCTTCACCGCTCCTATGCCGGGGAGTTCGGCATCGCCAACGACGAACTCGAACGGGAAGAAATGGCGCCGACCTGCCGCGCGTACACCGACTTCCTCGTCCGCATGGCGGCCACGGGAAGCTTCGCCGAGCTTGTGGGCGCCCTCCTGCCATGTATGTGGGGATTCGCCGAGATTGGGCTTGGCCTCGCAGCGAAGGGCCGCCCCGCCGATTCGCGCTACGCCGCATGGATAGATATGTATGCGTCCGACGAGTTCGTCGCGCTCGCCGATTGGTGCAGGACACTGATGGACAACGCCGCCGCCGGGCTGCCCGAGAGCGAGCTCGCAAGAGTGGAAGAGGCGTTCGTCACCAGTAGTCGCTACGAACTGCTTTTCTGGGAGATGGCATGGAACAGGGAACGATGGCCGGTGTAACGGCGCCGCGCAGACCGGTGGCGCTCACCATTGCCGGCTCGGACTCGGGTGGCGGCGCCGGCATTCAGGCCGACCTGAAGACGTTCGCGGCGTTCGAGGTCTACGGGGCCTGCGCGGTCACCGCCGTGACTGCGCAGAACACGCTCGGCGTATCCGGCGTCCATGAGACTCCGCCCGAGTTGGTGCGCAGCCAGATCGACGCCGTAGCGGCGGACCTGGGCGTCGACGCGGCCAAGACCGGCATGCTGTCCAGCTCCGCCATCATCGAGGCGGTGGCCGAGAGCGCGCGCGCCCACGCTCTCGACAAGCTGGTGGTCGACCCTGTAATGGTCGCCAAGGGCGGCGACCGGCTCCTGCGAGAAGACGCCGTGCAGGCTATGGCCTCGCTCCTCTTGCCCCTGGCGTTGGTGGCCACTCCAAACGCCGACGAGGCCGCCGTGCTGTGCGGGCGTCCCGTCGAGACGCTGGAGCAGGCGCGCGACGCCGCCCGCGCAATCCATGCGCTCGGCTGCCGCTATGTTGTCGTCAAGGGGGGCCACTTCGGAGACGACGCCATCGACGTGCTGTTCGACGGCGCCGCCTTCGCCGAACTCCCCGCCAAGCGCATTGCCACCTCCAGCACGCACGGCACCGGCTGCACATTCTCCTCCGCTATAGCCGCAGCCTTGGGGAAGGGCGAGACCGTCGAGCGCGCAGTCGCCGCGGCGAAGACGTACGTAACCGAGGCGATAGCCTCCGCTTTTCCTGTGGGGGCAGGGCACGGCCCGCTCAACCACTTTCACCGGTGGTGGGACTCCTGACCGGCGGCGCCTGCTATACTCCCGACCCCACAACTTTCTTTCGTTTTCGCCGCAGCGGCCAGCAACAAATCAGGAGGCCAGCGTGACGACATTGCGCAAGAGCGACATTGCCGAGCAGGTCGCTGACAGACTCCAGGGCCCCCGCACTCTGGGCGACGAGGCCCTGAACGCCGTGATCGAAATCATCACCGAGAACATCGCTAACGGCAACAGGGTGGTATCACCGGATTCGGCGCGTTCGAGATACGGAATGTGAAAGAGCGCCAGGTGCGGGCAATCCGTGGACGGCAGGCGGGGCAGCTCGTAACCGTACGGCCCCACCGGCGGGTTGGCTTCACCGCAGGCTCCGAACTCAGCGCCGCCGTCCGCCGATAACGGCTCATCCTGCTCTTGGCGGAACATGCTCGTGGCCGGCCAACGCGCAATCGCTCTTGTGGATCTCGACGCCTTCTACTCGTGCGTCGAGGAAGCGGAGGATCCGGCGCTTGTCGGCAAGCCCCTGCTTATTGGCGGCAGCCCATCGTCGCGGGGCGTTGTGGCTACGGCGTCGTACGCGGCCCGCAAGTACGGCTGCCGCTCGGCTATGCCGATGTCGCAGGCTATCCGTCTCTGCCCGAATGCGATAGTGATGTCGCCCCGCTTCGAGCTCTACCACGACTACTCCAATCGGGTGATGGACGTCCTGCGCTGCGAGTCCGACCTCGTGCAGCAGATGTCCGTCGATGAAGCCTACGTCGACCTCACGCCTGTCGCGGGATCGATAGAGGATGCGTCCGGGCTGGCGCGTCGAATGCAGAGGCGCATCCGGCTCGAGGTTGGCCTGCCGTGCTCGGTGGGCCTGGCGACCAGCAAGATGGTGGCGAAAGTAGCTTGCGAAACCGGCAAGCCCGGCGGATTCGTTGTCGTCGAGCCGGGTAGCGAGGCGCAGTTTCTCGCCGGGCTCGACGTTCGCTCCTTGCCCGGCGTCGGCCCGCAGACTGCCCGGCGTCTGAAAGCTCACGGGTTCGAGCTGCTCGGGCAGGTCGCGGAGGCCCCGCTCGAAGCGCTCATCGCCGCGCTCGGCCCCTGGGGCGCTGTGCTCCAGCGCCGGGCCAGAGGAGAAGACAGCTCGCCTGTCGCCATCAACCGCGAGACCAAGTCCGTCAGCTCTGAAGAGACGTTCGCCCAGGACGTGTCCGCGCGCGCCGCTTGCCGCCGAGCTGGGCGCGATGGCGCGCCGGGTGGCGCGGTCGCTCCAGCGGCACGGCCTGGTCGGGCGCACGGTTACGCTCAAGCTCCGCCATGCCGACTTCACGACGCTTACGCGTTCGTCGAGCAGAGAGAGCGCAACCGCCCACGCGGACGCGATACTGACCGACGCTCTCTGTCTGCTGGACGCCAACTGGACGGAGGGCGAACCCGTGCGGCTCATCGGGGTCGGCGTCAGCAACCTGCGGCCCGTGCAGGCTGCAGGCCAGCTCCGTATGGACGCGCTTATCGACGAGGCTGTTCGGCCAATCAGTCCAGGGAAGTGACCCTATGCTTCTGATCAGTGAAGACGAAGTGCGCCGGCTCCTGCCTATGGACGAGTGCGTCGATGCGCTTGAGGCCGCATTCGCCGAGTGGGCCCGGGGCGGAGTGTCGAACGTTCCGCGCTACCGGCTTCCCCTGATGCGAGGCGCCCACCAGGTGATGGCGGGCATGTCGCACGAAATCGGCGCCACCGGCCTGAAGACGTACGTCTCGGGCGCGGCAGGCGGCAGCCGTATGGTGACGCTCCTTTTCGACGCGGGCGACGGGCAGCCGCTCGCCGTTATCGCCGCAAACGCCCTCGGACAGATACGCACCGGCGCAGCCAGCGGCGTAGCGACCCGCTATATGGCTCGCAAGGACGCCCGCGCCGTCGGCATGGTGGGCAGCGGCAGCCAGGCGGAAACGCAGCTTGCGGCAATGTGCGCGGTGCGCCCCATCGAACGCGCCTTCGTCTACAGCCGCACAGCCGAACGGCGAGAGGCGTTCGCCGAGCGGATGTCCGCCCTGCTCGGCGTCGACGCGCGCCCTGCAGACTCGGCGCATGACGCCGTTGCGGAGGCCGATATCGTCTGCGCCATCACGAACTCGCGGGAGCCGGTGTTCGACGGCGCCTCGCTCCGGCCCGGCGTCCATGTCAACGCTGCGGGCAGCAACCATTGGATGCGCCGCGAAATCGATGAGACGACCATCAGACGCAGCGACCTCGTCGTTGCAGACGATGTGGAGGACGCGAAAATCGAGTGCGGCGAACTGATCTGGGCGGCGGAGCGCCGGGCCTTCCGGTGGGAGCAGGCCGTCGACCTGAAGGACGTTGTCAGCGGCCTCGTCCCGGGCCGCCCGTCCGACGACTCGATTACACTGTTCGAGTCGCAAGGGCTTGCCATCGAGGACGTCGCGGCAGGCATGGTCGTCTACCGCAAGGCTCTCGCCGCAGGCCTCGGACGCCAGGTCGACCTGTAGCTGACGCTCCTGAGAGCCGCCTGGTTCGGAGAGGGAGCGGCTCTGAAGCAGCGTGCGTGGGACCTCCTCGTCACGCCCAACTAACGACAAGCCGACCCATCAGCGATAGCGGAGACGGAGACAAGAAGACAGGCAATGGCTGAAGACAAGTACGAGCCGGGCGCCATCGACATCACCCCCGACGGACTGCACATCGTCTGGAAGGACGGCGGCGAGTCGCTCCTGCCGCACCGCTATCTGCGCGGCCACTGCGGATGCGCTCAGTGCGTCGACGAGATTACGCACGTTCGCCGCACAGGCGTCGACGACGTGTCGTCGGACGTAACCGTCGAGGCGTATATGGAGGTTGGCCGCTACGCAGTGGGCCTGCTGTTCAGCGACCTCCACGAAACCGGCATCTATCCGTTCAAGCTGCTGCGCGACCTCTCCGATCAGCCTGCGGGCTGACCGCGCCGTTCCCTCTCGTCCCGTACTAGCCGCACTGGCGGCTGCTTCCCTCTCGCCGCTATAGCCATTGGCGCAGTCTCCAAAGGCGGGAGGCGCGCAGTCTGCTACACTAGGCGTCGGCCGCCGCTTGGCGGCCCGTTTCGTGCGAGGGCCCGAGATATATGACCGAGCAGCACGCGCAGCGCCTCTCCGCCGACGAGGTCCGCCAGGTTGCGGCCCTCTGCCATATCGCGCTCTCCGATGAAGAGGTCGAACGTCTCCGTGACGAGATGACCAAACTCCTCGGCGAGGTGAGCGTCCTTCGCAACATCGACACCGCAGGCGTCGATCCCACCGGACACGCCGTCGCCGGCATCCATACCGTGATGAGGCCGGACGAACCCCGCCCTCCCCTCGACCGGGAGGACGTGCTCGCCAACGCTCCCCAGCGCGACGGCGACTTCTTCCGCGTGCAGGCCGTGATGGATATTGCGGACGCGACGGAGGGCGCGTAGCGATGCCGGAGCTCCACTACCTCACCGCCGCAGAGATGGCCAAAGCCCTCCAGGCTCGTGAGATCTCCGCCGTTGAGCTGGCCGACGCGCACCTGCAGCGCATCGCCGCTCTCGACCCGCAGATAGGCGCCTACCTCGCCGTTACGCCGGAACTCGCGCGCCGTCAGGCCGAGGAAGCCGACGCTCGCATCGCGGCGGGCGGCGCGGCGACGCTCACCGGCGTGCCGATGCAGCTGAAAGACAACCTGTCGACCCGCGGCGCGCCGACGACCTGCGCCTCCGCGATGCTCGACGGCTACCGCCCGCCGTACGACGCTACCGCCGCCGCCGCGCTCGCCGACGCCGGCGCCGTGCTGCTCGGCAAAGGGAATATGGACGAGTTCGCGATGGGCTCGTCCAACGAGACATCCGCCTTCAAGCTCGCGCGCAACCCGTGGGACCTGTCGCGCGTGCCCGGAGGGTCGAGCGGAGGCCCCGCCGCAGCCGTAGCCGCCGGCCTCGCGCCGTTCGCCCTGGGCTCCGACACCGGCGGCTCCATCCGGCAGCCCGCGGCGCTCTGCGGCGTTGTCGGCGTCAAGCCTACCTACGGCCTCGTGTCTCGCTACGGACTCATCGCGTTCGCCTCGTCGCTCGACCAGATCGGCCCCCTGGCCCGCTCGGTGGAAGACGCCGCGCTCGCGCTCAACGTCATCGCCGGCCACGACCCGCGCGACTCGACGAGCATCCCTGCTCACGCCCCCGACTACGCCCGGAGCCTCGACGACGGCGTAAAGGGCTTGCGGATCGGTGTCGTCCCCGAATACTTTGGCGACGGCATCGACCCCGCCGTCGCCTCGACCGTGAAGACGGCAATTGCGACGCTCGAATCCCTCGGCGCCGAGATCACGGAGTGCTCCCTGCCAACCTCCCGCGCCGCTCTCGCGGTCTACTACGTCCTCGCCCCGTCCGAGTGCTCGGCGAACCTGGCCAGGTACGACGGCGTGAAGTACGGCTACTCCGATCAGGAGGCCGACGGTATGTGGGCTGCGCTCGACGCAACCCGACGGCGGGGGTTCGGCGAGGAAGTGCGCCGCCGCATTATGGTCGGCACGTACGCGCTCTCCGCCGGCTACTACGACGCCTACTACAAGAAGGCGCAACAGGTGCGGACGCTCATCCGGCGCGAGTTCGACGCCGCCTTCCAGCGCGTCGACATCCTCGCGCTCCCGACCTCCCCGGGAGTGGCGTTCGAGATAGGCGGCATCGTCGACCCTGTCGTAATGCATGCGAACGACATCTGCACTATTCCCGCGAACATCGCCGGAATACCGGGGCTGTCGGTCCCCTGCGGGTTCGTCGAGGGCCTTCCGGTAGGATTGCAACTGCTCGGCCCGCACCTCAGCGAGCCGACCCTCCTCCGCGCCGCCTACGCCTACGAACAGGCGTCCAGCTGGGCGCCGCTCCATCCCAACCTGCCGCCGGCTTAGTCGTGACAAGCGCCTTAGGGGCTGCGCGCGGGGCGTCCCGCGGACGAAAGTTTGTGAAAACAAGCACAATCCGATTGACGCTCGCACCTCACGGTGCTACAGTACGTCTAATATCTACAATCCCTAGGGAGGCCGCGCGATGGTGCTACCAAGCGTTCGCGTTCGTGAACTGCGCAGGACTTACGGCTTCGAAGAAGTCGCCATCGTCCCCGGCGACGTAACGACCAATCCCGAACTCTCGGTAACCACCCTCCAACTCGGCCCCTACCAATTCACAATCCCCGTTCTCGCGTCGGCGATGGACGCCATCGTCAACCCCCGCTTCGCCGGGCTGATGGCCAAGGCCGGCGGCCTTGGCGTAATGAACATCGAGGGGCTCTACTGCCGCTACGACGACCCTACCGACGCGCTGAACGCAATCGCCTCCGCCCCACGCGAAGGCGTCACCGATGTGCTGCAGCGCGTGTACACGTCGCCCTTCAGGGAAGACCTGGTCGCGAAACGGGTGCAGGAGATCAAGGCGGCGGGCGCGGTCGCAGCCGTTTCGGTGACCCCCCAGAACACCAAGCGCATCGCTCCGCTCGCGGTAGAAGCGGGCGCCGACATCATCGTAGTGCAGTCGACCGTAACCACGGCTCGCCACATCTCGAACAGCTTCTCCGGCCTGCGGCTGAACGAGCTCACCCGGCAGATCGGCGTCCCCGTGCTGGTGGGCAACACCGTAACGGCGAACGCGTCGATGGAGCTTATGGAGCAGGGCGTCGACGGCGTGCTGGTCGGCGTCGGGCCCGGCGCCGCGTGCACCACCCGCGACGTTACGGGAGTCGGCGTTCCGCAGGTGTCGGCGACGCTCGAGGTCGCCGCGGCGCGGGATGAGTTCTACGCGCGCACCGGCAAGTACGTGGCGGTGATCACCGACGGCGGCATCCGCATCGGGGGCGACCTGTGCAAGGCGATCGCCGCAGGCGCCGACGCCGTGATGATCGGCACGCCGTTCGCGCAAACGGAAGAGGCGCCCGGCCAGGGCTACAACTGGGGCATGGCGAGCCCTCATCCGGCGCTGCCGCGCGGCACGCGCATCAACGTCGGGGTGCAGGCGAGTCTCGAGCAGGTGCTGTTCGGGCCGAGCCACCGCACGGACGGGGCGCACAACCTCGTCGGCGCGCTGCAAATCTGCATGAGCATGGTGGGCGCGCAAACGATTGAGGAGTTCCACGAGAAGGCGGAGCTGGTCGTCGCCCCCACCATCGCGACGGAAGGCAAAATCTTCCAGCGCTCCGGCCAGATTTAGCGCTCGGCGTCGCGACTCTTCCCGCTCCGCCCGTTAGGAGCCTCGTCTTGCGTCGGCGCGCCTAGCCGTCGGGAGCGTCGCCTGGCCGCGCGGGCGGTCGCGCAACGGCGACGAGCACCGCCGCTGCAACGTTGGATGCAACGAACACGATGAAGATGTTCGTGTAGCTGCCGGTAGCGTCGAACGCGAACGCGGCGGCGAGCGGCCCCGTCGCTTGTGTCCAATTCGTAATCGCCCGGGCGACGCCCTCTATCGAGCCGAGATAGCGCCTGCCGAAGTAGTCGGCGAACGCCAATCGCTGAAGCGTTATGGAGCCTCCCTGCGCCACGCCGTAGAACACTGCCCACGCTATGGCCGCCGGCGCCGAATCGACCGCGAGCAGCAGCAGAAAGGCAGCCGCGTTCAACAGGAAGTCGCCGGCGATCACTACGCGCACGTTGATGCGATCGCGCAAGTATCCGGCGATGAGCGCGCCGGAGGCCCCGACTGCGGAATGCGCCACGAGCGCGGTCACGGCGACAGCCTCGCTCAGACCCTTGTCCGTCATATACGGCACGGCATGGAGGGCGATGCCCGTGCGCCCGAACCACCAGAGCGAGATAGCCGCGATGAGCAGATAGAGGGCCGGATGGCGGGCCGCCTGTCCAAGCTGCAGCGACGTCCCCTCGGACGCTGCGCGCAGATCGCGCGGCGGCAGCGCCGCGCGCTGCTCCGGCGAGATCCCGTCCGGATGCAGCCCCATATCCTCGGGCCGCCGCCGCAGGAACAGCGCTGTCGGCAGGGCGGAGACGGCGAGGATGAGCACTCCCGCCGCAGCAGCAGCAGGACGCCAGCCCATCGACGAGGTGACGGCGGCGATGATGAGCGGCATCGCGGCGGCGCCTGCGGGAAATCCCAGGCCCGAGAGGGCCATGGCTCGTCCGCGCCGCAGAATGAACCAGTTGGGCACGATGACCGCCGTCGCCACCGCGAGAACTCCCGTGTTCATGGAGCGCGCGACGATCTGCACGGCGTAGTACTGCCACAGGTCGGCGATTAGCGACATCAGCAAGAACGACGCGCCCAGCACGGCATAGGCGCCGGCGAGCGCCCACCGGGGCCCGAACCTGTCCACGAGCGGCCCGGTGGCCAGCGCTGCGGCGCTGCCCAGGAGTCCTCCAATTGTCAGCGGCCCCGTGAACTGCGTGCGCGACCAGCCGAAATCTTCCGTGACCGGCTTGAGGAAGATGCTGAGGACAGGAAATGTCTCGGTGCTGCCGCTGAAGCCGCCAAGAGCGACAACCGCAACGACGATCCATCCGTAGAAGATGCGCGGCTTGCGCGATGGCTGTGTGGGTTTGCGGCGGTGTTGCAAGAGAGGCGGCTTGGGGCAGTGCGCCCGTCCGATGATAGCCGAGCGCGCAACTGTCGGCGCTGACTCCCCACGCGCGCGCCGACGCCATCCCGAACGGTTGCGCTCTCGCCCAAACGAGACCGCGCGCCGCTTTGGTTTGACTGCCGCTCGCGGCGCTCCGTATGCTAGGCGCGCAGCCTACCCCGCGTCGCCGGGGCGGCCAGCTCCCTCGCTACCGAGGGCCCGATTCCGTCGACCCGGACCCGCAGAGGCCGGCACGACGCACAGGAGGGCTTTCATCCTGATGAACGGCGCGCTCACCGACGTGCCCGGCCTCGCCGTTGGCCACTATACCGACGCCGAAAACGGCACCGGCTGCACCGTGACGCTCGCTCCCGGCGGCGCTGTCGGCGGCGTCGACGTGCGCGGCGCCGCCCCGGGGACTCGCGAGACCGACCTTCTCCGCGCGGAGAACACGGTATCCGCAGTGCACGCCGTCGTGCTCAGCGGCGGGAGCGCATACGGTCTGGCGACGGCGGACGGCGTGATGCGTCTCCTCGAGGAGCGGGGCGTCGGGCACCGTGTAGGCCCTCACATCGTGCCGATAGCGCCTGCTGCGATCATCTTCGACCTCGGCGTCGGCAACGCCGGCGTCAGGCCCGGGCCGGAGGAGGGCTACGCAGCGGCGAGCCGCGCCTCGACCACGGCGGTCGAGCAAGGCAGCGTCGGAGCAGGCGCAGGCGCGACGGTGGGCAAGGCCCTGGGCCGCGACCGCGCAATGAAAGGCGGCCTGGGCTGCGCGTCGATGGATCTCGGCGAAGGGGTCGTGCTCTCTGCGATGACGGTCGTGAACGCAGTAGGAAGCGTCTACGAACCGGAGACGGGCGAGCTGCTCGCCGGGCCGCGCGGGCCGGACGGCGCCCCGACGCACAGCGTTGCGGCGTTCGCCGACCCGAGCTACGGCAGGGCCGCTCCGGCGCCGGCAAGTCTCGGCAATACGACAATCGGAATCGTCGCCTGCAACGTGCGGCTGACAAAGGCGCAGGCCAACCGACTCGCCACAGTCGCGCACGATGGGCTCGCGTTGGCCATACGTCCTGTGCACACCACCCACGACGGCGACACAATGTTTGCCCTCGCCACCGGCGCTATAGACGCCCCGGAGGAGTTCCCGAGGCTATGCGCGCTGGCGCCGACCATCGTCGCGCGGTCGATCGTCGCCGCTATTCGGAACGCGACGGGCCTGCACGGGTTCCCGTCGGCGTCGGAGTTGCGCGCCAATGGCTAACCAGCCAGACGTCGCCTTCGTGGGAGCGGGCCGGCTGGCCGGAGTGCTCGCGCCGGAGCTTGCGCGCCTCGGCTACCGGGTCGCTGCAGTGGCGAGCCGCTCGCAGTCATCGGCGGAGCGCGTCGCCGCCGGCGCCGGCGCCCGCGCGACAGGACTCCAGGAGGCTGTCGACGCTGCAGGCCTCGTGTTTATCACGACCCCGGACGACGCTATCGGCGCTGTTGCGGCGCAGGCCAGTTGGCGCGCCGGTCAGTGGGCCGTGCACTGCAGCGGCGCGCTGACCCTCGACCCGCTGGCGCCCGCCCGAGAGGCGGGAGCGGAGACAGGATCGTGGCACCCGTTTCAAACATTCGGCGGCGCTGTATCGCTGGAGGGCGTGACCTTTGGAATCGAAGCGGAGGGCGCGCTGCTGGACGCATTGGAGCGGCTCGCCTCGGAAGTCGGCGGCTTTCCGTTGCGCGTGCCCGCTCACTCCCGCGCGCTGTACCACGCAGCGTCGGTTATGAGCTGCGGCTACCTGACGACGCTCCTCAACGAGGCGCGCACGCTCTGGCTCCGCGCCGGCCTGCCTCCTGAGTCCGCCATGCGCGCGATGGGCCGCCTTGCGCAGACGACAATTGCAAATATCGAGAGCGCAGGCCCCGCCGTAGCGCTTACCGGGCCGACGTCGCGCGGCGACCGGGGCACCGTGCAGCTGCACCTCGACGCCGTGCGGGACGCGGCGCCGGAGCTTCTGCCGCTGTACCACGAGATCAGCCTGCGGTCGGTCGAGCTTGCGCGGGAGGCGGAGCGTCCCGGCGGGTCCGTTGACTGGGCCGGCGTATTCGGAGGGCGCGACGATCAGGCCTCCAACGCCAATGAGGAGTCGTAGCGTGCGCGTACGGACGACAAAGCTGCGAGAGATGAAGCAGGCCGGCGAGCGCATCGTCTGCGTCACGGCCTACGACTATCCCGCCGCCCGACTGGTCGATCAGGCGGGAATACCGGTTGCGCTCGTGGGCGACAGTCTGGGCAATGTGGTGCTGGGGCACGACTCCACACTACCGGTGACGCTGGACGATATGGTGCGGCACACGCAGGCGGTCGTGCGGGGCGCGGAGCGCGCGCTGGTCGTGGCCGACTTGCCCTTTATGACCTACGGCGTGAGCATCGAGTCTTCGATGCGGAACGCCGCGCGCCTGCTGCAGGAAGGCGGGGCGCAAGCGGTCAAGCTCGAGGGAGGCCAGGCTGTCGCCGAGACCGTTCGGAGGCTGACGGAGAGCGGGATTCCGGTGATGGGGCACATTGGCCTCACTCCGCAGTCCGTGCACCAGCTTGGAGGGTACCGGGTGCAAGGAAAGACGGCGTCAGGGGCGCAGCGCCTGCTCGACGACGCGCTGGCCATTGAAGAGGCAGGCGCGTTCGCAGTCGTCATCGAGGCGGCGCCCGGCGGGCTGGCAAGGCTCATCACCCGGCGGCTCGCCGTCCCGACGATAGGGATAGGCGCCGGACCGGACTGCGACGGGCAGGTGCAGGTGCTGCACGACATTCTGGGGTTCGGTTCGACTCTCCCCCGGCACGCCAAGCGGTACGCGGATCTGAACAGCGTAGTCCTCGACGCGCTGCAGCAGTACGCCGCCGAGGTTGCGCGCGGCGCCTTCCCTTCCGCCGAGCATACGACGGCTATCGACGACAGCGTGCTCGGCGAAGTCGGCCGCGAGGTCTGAGTGCGGCAAGTCGCTACGGTCGCCGAGCTCCGCGTCGCGCTGCGCTCCGCGCCGCGCCCGCTCGGGCTTGTGCCGACGATGGGGGCGCTCCACGAGGGCCATCTGTCGCTCGTACGCGCGGCGCGGGAGGAGTGCTCCACCGTAGCGGCGTCGATATTCGTCAACCCCACGCAGTTCGGCGCCGGGGAGGACTTCGACAGGTACCCGCGCCCGCTCGCCGCCGACCTCGCCGCGCTGGAGGCCGAGGGCGTCGATTTCGCGTTCACTCCGCCAGCGGAGGAGATGTACCCGCCAGGGTTCGCCTCGACCGTCCACGTGGAGGGCCCTGCGCTTCCGTTGGAGGGCGCCGCGCGGCCCGGTCATTTCGACGGCGTGGCTACCGTCGTTACGAAACTGCTGACACAGTCAACGCCGGACAGGGCCTACTTCGGGCGGAAGGACGCCCAGCAGGTCGCAGTCGTGACTCGCCTCGTCCGCGACCTCGATCTGCCGGTCGAGATTGTGGCGTTGCCGACCGTGCGCGAGGCGGACGGGCTCGCCGTGAGCAGCCGGAACGCATACCTGTCGCCCGAACAGCGGACGGCTGCGCCGGCGCTCTACCGGGCGCTCGCCGCCGCGCGCGACCTCTTCCGCGCCGGCAAGCAGGACTCCCCCGCCGTCGAGGACGCCTGCCGCCGCATCATCGAGGCCGATCCGCTCATCGACGCCGTCGATTACGTGGCCGTAGTCGACCCGGCGACGATGGCGCCGCCGGAAGGCCCGGGCGAGCGCATCCTCGCGGCGGCTGTCCGCATAGGCGCCGTGCGCCTGATCGACAACGTCGCGCTCGACTGATCGACTACGGCTGAACGCCCAACTCCGCAGAAAGAGAGCAGAGGAAACTGTCTGCTCGCAAGGAGCTCCGGGGGAGAAAGGAATCCTGCTGGAGATGCTGGGATTAGCCGTCGCCGAGGAGCAGCACGACCGCCAGCGTCAGCACCACCGCCGCCAGCGCAAAACCAAGCGGCGGACGCCCCAGCAAGCCAAGCGCCGCGTCCGGGCCATGGCGGCGGCCATAGCTCAGCAGGTTGAGCAGTCGGGCGAACCCCGTCGAGGGCGCAGTCGCCAGAACGGTGAGTGTCCGCGCAGCGACGCCGGTTAGGCGCTCGAAGAACGAGAACACCGCTTCGAGCGGCTGCTGCACGAGAATGCGCGCCGGCGCGCGGGCTTTGCGGTAGAACCAGTCGGTGTCGATGGTGATCGTCGCCTCGCCGCCGAGCCGGCCTCGCAGCAGCCAGAATCCGACTGCGGTGAACCCTAGCATCTGGAGCGTGTGCACGACATGGTCGGCGGTGTACGGCTCGTACTTGTTCGCGTAGGGCAACTCGGCGTAGAGCGCGTCGGGGTACACGCCTATCCCGATGCAGAGGCCCGCCGCCGCGAACATCGCCACGACCATCCCGCGCGGCACGCGGCCCACCTGTATCTCCTCTCGCTTGGGCCCGAACCACGTGAAGTAGGGAAGCTTGAGCCCGGTGTGCAGGAACGTCCCCACTGACGCCAGGTACAAGAGCGCGACAGTCAGATCGAGGTGCTCCTGCTTGGCCGCGTAGGTGATCATCGACTTGGATACGAACCCGCTGAACAGCGGGAACGCCGAGATGGCGAACGCGCCCACCATATAGAGCGTAACCACCAGCCGCATACGATCGGAGATGCCCCCCAGCGACGTGAGCGTCCGCCGTCCGGTGGCGTATATCACCGCCCCGGCGCCCATAAACAGCAGCCCTTTGTACAGAACGTGCGCGAACGCGTGGGACGCCGCTCCGTTGATCGCGGTCTCGGTGCCGATGCCGACCGCCGCCACCATGTACCCCACCTGGCTGATGATGTGGTACGCCAGCAGACGGCGAATGTCGTTCTCCAGCACCGCGAACACGACGCCGTAGAGAGCCATCACCACGCCAAGCGCAACGAGGATCTCCCAGCCGGCGAAACCTCGCGCCAGCGTATAGACCGCCGTCTTGGTGGTGAACGCGCTCAGGAAGACGCTGCCCGCGACTCCTGCCTCGGGATAGGCGTCCGAGAGCCACGCGTGCAGCGGAACGACGGCGGCGTTGACGGCGAATCCAACGAGCACGAGCCAGCCGGCGACTCCGCCGTCGAACAGCGAAAACTCGAGCGAGCCGCCGGCCCCCAGATGCCACAGGACGCCCGCAAGCAGCACGCTGCCGCCCGCCAGGTGCACGTACAGGTAGCGTACGGCGGCGCCGTGCGACTTGGGGAAGCCGCCGGCCCATATCAGATAGGCCGATGTGAGCGCCATCATCTCCCAGAAGAGCACGAGCGTCAGGAGATCGCCTGCGAAGACGACGCCGACCGACGATCCCGCGTAGCCGAGCGCAGCCGCCTGCTGACGGCGGTCGTCAAGGTGCCAGGCGTAGACGCCTCCCAGCGCAGCGGCTATCGCGAACACATACCCGAAGACGATGCTCAGCCCGTCGGCCCGCAGCGGTTCGAGCTCCAGCGTTAGCCAGACAACCTTCCAGGAGTCGCCGTTGTCAATGACGAACACCAGCTGGGCGAGGACGAGCAACGGCGCCCCAACCGCAATAACCTTGCGGACGACGCCGACAGGCGTCAGCGCAACGAGCGCCGCCGCAACGGCCATAATCACAACCGGGGGAATGTGAGGAAGGCTATCCATCGCCATGCTCCCCGGGCCCGGGCTCGGCCTCGACATGCTCGCCGGTGTACGGGTCGTCGTGTTTCATGAGAAAGGCGTGCCCCACCCACTTCGAGACGACCACGATGCCGATGCAGCCAACGAACCCGAATCCCGCCCAGAACAGCGGAGCGGTGCTGCCGGGGAAGTAGCTGGCGGCGCTCCGCACAAAGACCGCCTCCAGCACGGCTGCGAGCGCGATCCCCACGACCGCCGAAATCACAAGCGGGCGGTCGATAATCACAGGCCCCCTCCGGCGACGGCGACGGGCAGCCCGTAGGATGCTCCGGCGACCATTTCGGCAAGGTCGAAGAACAGCAACGGCGAGTTCGGCGCTATCCCCCAGATGAGCGCAAGGACGCCCGTAACGGCGATAGGCGCCGCCATCCGCAGATCCGCCTCGCCATACTTCGTATGATCAGGCGAACTCCGCAGGAACGCCCGGACGACTATAGGAAAGAGGTAGGCGGCGCTCAACACTCCGCTAACCATATACGCGATAAGAAACGCTTGCTGCCCAACCTCCGCGGCGCCCCAGCCCAGGTAGAACTTGCTCGTGAACAACACGAACGGCGGAATGCCCGCCATCGAGAGCGCCGCCAGCGTGAACGCTCCCATCGTAATGGGCATCTGCCGGCCTATGCCGTCCAGCTCGCTCACGTTGTCTTTGTGCGCGCGCACATGAATGGCCCCAGCCGCAAAGAAGAGCGTTATCTTGGTGACGCCGTGGCCGACGATGTGCAGCAACGCTCCGGTGAGCGCAATCGGCCCAAGCAGGGCGACGCCCAACACTATGTAGGACAGGTGGCTGATCGTCGAGTACGCCAACCGCCGCTTCAGATTGTCGTGCCGCAGCGCCAGCGTCGACCCTATCAGCATCGTCCCCGCCGCCAGCACGGCGATGACCATCCCCGCGCCCATATCCTCGAGCAACGCTGCGCCGAACACGAACATGAGCACGCGCACCATGCCGAACACGCCCGCCTTTACAACGGCGACCGCGTGCAGCAGCGCAGACACCGGCGTCGGCGCCACCATCGCGCTCGGAAGCCAGCTGTGCAGCGGCATCACCGCAGCCTTAACCCCTACCCCTATCGTCAGCAGAGCGAACAAGCCCCACTGCGTCCCCCGGCCCAGCTCCGCCCCGCCCAGAAAGCCTCCGGCCACGAATGCGCCGTCGATCCCCAGCACGTGCGTCCAGGCCGTCGCGCCAATCAGCAGGACGCCGCCCGACAGCGTGTACGCAAGATACTTGCGCCCCGCGACTATCGCCTCCTCGGTCTCGCGGTGCGTCACCAGCGGATAGGTGAAGAGCGACAGCAATTCGTAAAACAGCACGAACGTAAGCAGGTTTTCCGCAAGCGCGACGCCGACCGCCGAGGCGATGCTCAGCGCGAACGCCGCGAAGAACCGCGTCTGCTTCTGCTCGGCGCCTCCCCGCATATAGCCCACGGCGTAGACGCCCGCCAGCACCCACAGCGCCGAGGCCAGCCCTCCGAACAGCAGACCTGCGGCGTCGGCCCGAAGCGCAATCTCGATGCCGGGCGAGATCTCCAGCAGCGAAGCGCGGGCGGCGCGCCCGTCCCTCGCCTCCTCCAGCATAAGGAAGATCACCACCAGCAACGCCGCCGAGGCGATAGTCGACCAGCTGTCGCGCAGGTTCGGCCATCGTCCCGTCGTGAGGGCGACCAGCGCCGCAGCGCCGGCGGGGATCAGCACGGCGATGAACGGCAGCGGCGATGCGAACGACTCGGTCACGACACCCCCGGCTCCAGAACATTCCGCACGATAGCGACGTTGAGGATGCCCAGCAGTATCGTCGCGGCGGCGAGGGCCGCCAGCGGCGCCCACATATCGACGGGCGCCTCGGAGGCGTTCCTCACCTCCTCCCGCACCCCCGGCGCGGCGTGTTCGTCATGCGCTTCGCCGTGTTCGCCGTGGGACTCCGCAACCGCAGGACGCAGATATGCGCGCTCGAGCGCCTTGAACAGGTACACCGCCGTGAGCAAGCTGCTAAGCAGCACCACCGCCGCCACCGCCCACTGGCCCTGCTCCACTCCCGCCTGCACCATATACCACTTGCTGAAGAACCCTGCCGTCGGCGGGATGCCAACCATCGAGACGGCCCCGATAGTGAACGCCGTCATCGTGATGGGCATACGCCGCCCGATGGCGGTCAGGTCCTGTATCTGCTGTAGTCCGGTCTGCAGGCGCACCGACGCGGCGGCAAGGAAAAGCGCCCCTTTCATCGCCGCGTGGTTCACCACGTGCAGCAACGCGGCGACGAAGCCCAGCGGCGACGCAAGACCGATGCCCACGGCAATCATCGCCAGCTGACTGACGCTGCTGTACGCCAGCATCCGCCGAATGTCCTTCTGCGACGCGGCGGCCACCGAGCCGAACACAATGCCGATGAGCCCCAACACGACCAGCGCGTCGGCCACCGGCACAACGGACGCGAGGTAACCCTCCGGGAAAACGCTCAGGAAAATGCGCAGCATGGCGTAGGCGGCGACCTTGGTCATAACCGGCGCAAGAAGCGAGTTCACCGACGACGGCGCGTGCTGGTACGCGTCGGGCAGCCAGGTATGCATCGGCACAAGGGCCATCTTCAAGCCGAGCCCCACGAAGATGAAGGCCGCGCCTGCCTGTATGGCGCGGGTCGCCTCCGCTTCAGGAATCAGCTCCTGCGCCTCCGCCATATTCAGCGTGCCTGTGGCGAAGTAGAGAAAGCCGACTCCGAGCAGGTAGAACGCGCCGCCGATCGTGCCAATTATCAGGTACCGGAACCCCGCAATCATCGACCGCCGCCCGCCGATGAACACCAGCGCGTACGCGGCCAGCGACGAAATCTCGAGGAAGACGAACAGGTTGAACAGGTCGCCCGTCGCCACCATTCCCGTAAGCCCTGCGAGCAGCAGCAGCGCCAGCCCGTAGAACGGCCCCTGGCGGCCTTTAGCCTCGCGGATCGCCCATCGCCGCGTCCCGATAAGCGCGAGCAGCGAAACGCTCATCACAACGAGCATGACGTAGGCCGCAACCTCGTCGATCACATACTCTATGCCGACGGGCGGCGCCCAGCCGCCCAGGTCGTACCGCTGCACGCCCTCGTCGAGCACCCGGGCCAGCAGCAGCGCCGAGGCGAGCGTCCCCAGCGACGCTCCTGCAAGCGCGACGGGGAACGCCAGCGAGGCCCGCAGCAGTCCCGCAAGAGGCGCGACAAGCGAAAGGGTCAGCAGCGTTACCGGTACGGCCGCTGGCAGCTGATCCACGGCTACTCGCGCGCCTCCTCGAGCAGTACAGCCTCGTCGAGCGTGCCGAACTCCCGATGTATCCGGACGAGGAACGCGAGCGCCACGCCCGTAATCGCAACGCCCACCACAAGCGCAGTTAGCATCAGCACGTGGGGCAGCGGGTTGACGAAGTCCTCAGGGTTCGCGTGCTCGGCGCCGTGCACGCCATACAGAATCGGCACGGAGCCTCCTTCCCGCAACGCTCCCGCAATGAAGAACAGAATGATCGCCGACTGAAAGATGTTCAGCCCCACCACCTTCTTGACGAGGCTCCGTTTCCCGATCATCCCGTAAAGCCCGACCACCAGCAGCGCCGCCGTGGCCCAGTAAGGAAAGCGCGCGGCAATCTCGTCAATCACGGCTCGCCCCCTCCGTAGCGCCGTCAGAGGCTTCGTCCAGCGAAGCGGGCTCCGGCGCCTTGGCCAGATAGTCGAAGATAATCACCAGCACGCTCGCGACGCCGAGGAACACGCCGATCTCTATGATGAAGACGCCCATCGCTCGGTTTGTCCGGTCCTCGCCGGCGAAATCGTTGAACCACTGCAGCGGAATTACCGCGTAGTCGAGAAAGTTCGCGCCGAACACCATCCCCAGAAGGCCGGCAAGCATATAGATGCCCAGCCCTATGCTGGCCGTCCACACGAGCAGCCCGGTCGGAAGCCGGCGGTCGCCCTGTTCGCTCCCGTGCGTCAGCCGCGCGAGAATGATCGCCGACGCGACAATCGCTCCCGCCTGAAAGCCGCCTCCCGGGCTCAACTCCCCGTGCACTAGCACATAGATGCCGAACACGACGATGAACGGCAGCATAAACCCGCGTACGATGAGATGAAGTATGACGCTGACGTTAGGCTCCGTCATTCGCCGCCCTCGTCCTCTTCCCGCCGTCCGGAGCCCTGCAGCGCCAGCAGCACCGCCAGCACCGCGGTGAATATCACAAACGTCTCCCCCAGCGTGTCGTAGCTGCGGAAGTCCGCCAGTATCGCCGACACCACGTTGGGCATAACGACAGCCGACTCGGTCAGCTCAATGAACTCCGGCGCAAGATGCTCGTTCGCCGGCGCGTGCGGATCGCCACGGTCGGGCAGGTCGCCCGACGCCCACACCAACAGGGCGAACACCGCCGCAAGCGACGCGGCCATGAGCCACGTTATAGGCTGCGGGCGTTTCAATCGACCGACCTTCGGTTAATGAGCCTGATGGCCCCTATGAGGAGAACCCCGGTGATGCCGGCCCCCAGCGCGACCTCCGTCAGCGCAACGTCCACAGCTCCCATTATGGCGAGCACCGACGCCGCAAAGAAGCTGTATATCGTGAGCGCCGCCACAACGGCGAGCAAGTCCCGCACGCTGAGCGCCACAACAGCCGCCAGCACGAGCAGGCCGAACAGGAACATCTCCACCCACCAGATCATGCGCTCTCCTCCGGCTGTCCCGACGGCGGGGCGCCATACGGCCGGTGCCACGGCAAAGTCCCCGTTCGCAATGCGGCGCGCGTAAGCACATGAGCCGCCACCGGGTTGGCGATGGCGATGAACACCGCGATCAGCCCCAGCTTCAGGCTCACCTGTGAAACGCCCTCGTTCACAATGAGCCCCACTAGCACCAGCGCAATGCCCATCGTCTCGGTCTTCGACACCGCATGCACGCGCGAGAAGAAGTCCGGCAGACGCGCAAGCCCCAGCGCAGTGATCGCCATAAGAGCGATGCCCAGGCTCACAATCGCTGTGCCGATGTAGTCGATGACCACGGCCTACTCCTCGCTCTTCCGCTGCCGTTCGGCCTGATGCTCGATGTACTTCCCCGCAGCCACCGTAGCGATGAAGTTCAGCAGCGCGTAGCTCAATGCAAGGTCGACGAACATCTCGGGACGCTCGAACACGAACCCCGCAACCGCCAGTATCACAATCGCGTTGGTGCCCGCGGCGCCTGCCGCCAGCAACCGGTCGTACGCCGTCCGCCCCACGACGACCCTGTAGAACGCCACGCCCGTGATCGCGGCGACCACCACTATCGCTGCTCCGAACGAGTAGATCACCGCTTCAGCTCGCTTACCGACGTTATCTCGCGCAGCGTCACGTGGTCGGGGGCGAACTCCTCGAAAACGTCCGCCACCTTGCGCTGAATGATCCCCTCGGCGAGCCCCTCCCTGCTTTGCGCCGAGAGGCAGTGCACCACGAACCGGTCGCCCGTCGCGTCTACGGTCACCGTGCCCGGCGTCAGCGTAATCGACTGCGCGAGCAGCACCTGCGCCCGCTCCGACCTCAGCGTCGTTTCGAACTCCACCAGGCTCGGCTCCAGGAGCACGCGCGGGCGCAGCACCAGGTAAGCCACCCGCCAGTTCGACACGACAATCTCCCGTATCAGCCACGGAACGTACAGGACGAGCCGGAAGGCGACGCGGACTATCCAGCCGGGGCTCCGGCTCGCGCCCTCGAACAAGGGGTTGTGTATGCCGTGGAACAGCCAGTTCGAAGCCGCCGTCGCCGCAATGGCCGCCGCCAGACCCACCGCGAGGAACTCAACCTCGAAACGCCCTGAGAGCACCAGCCAAAGGACGCAATGCAGCGCCGTTTGGAAAGTCCATCGCAGAAGGCGCGGGGCCAGCGACGGCTGGGTTAAAGATTGCCGGGGCTCGGTGCTCATGCCAAGTGTTCGCCGCGCTAAGGGAGGGGTTGCGCCGGCGCAGTCTCCCGCGCGGCGATTGGGAAAGGCTACGAACGGGCGCTTGAGCCTGTCAAGCGCGCGCCCTCCCGCCGCAAGGCTATACTTGCCCTCAGGAGACGCGGCCTTGACGCTTACTTTCGAGATCGGCGACGAACTGCGGCCCAGGGGCCACGCAGTGCTCTACTTTGGCGCGTCCGGATCAGGACTGCTCGCCACCTACATCATCCTGCTCCCTATCAAGATGGACCTCGGCAAGTACCTTCCCCCCATGATGGCCGCTCAGCTCGGCGCTGCGGGCGAGGCGCTCGGCGACAGCGCTTCGGGTTTCGCCGTGCCTCCCGTCCCCGAGCAGGCAGAGTCCATCGAGTGGCTCCGCCGCACCGCCGAACTCCGGGGCGACGATCTCGTTTGGGGCGGCGATATGACCCTCAACGACATCGGCGCCGCGATGCAGCAGACCGCCGACGCCGTCCAGCAGTACAGCGCAATGCACAAACGCTATATGGAGAGCAACCCTGAGCCGGCCGCCGCTCTCCCCTCGTCCGACTCCGCCGGCGTGGGCGCAGGCGTGCAGGAAGTGATCTACCAGCTGATGAGCGACCGCGACCGGCTCGCCGAACTGTCGCGGCTCGTCGGCGCGATGCGCTTCGGCCTTGAATCACGCGATGACGCGCTCGTCAAAGAGACCGACGCGTCGCTTGGCGCATTGGCGGCGTCGCTCGACGCCCGCTACTGGGCCGAGCGCGTCCGCGTCGCCGCCCAGGACCCGTCCGACACGGCGGCGAGGCTTGCCCAGCTCTGCGTCGAGCGGTGCTACAAGCTCCTCGACGAGGACTTCGCAGCAGTGGAAGCCCTGGAACAAGAGATCGCCAAGATCGCCGACGGCGGCCCTGGCGGCCCTCCGCAGCAGGATCTCCGGGCATAACCCTCCGAGCTTTGTCCCGCCCCCCGGGAGCGCTGAGCCGAGGACCCTGCGGGTGAAGCGCCCCCACGGCGGAGACGCGCGCGGCGGGAACCTTACGCCGGCTCCATAGCCGCCCAGTTCTCGCCAACCTTGATGTCTATCTTGACAGGCACGCTCATCTCGATGGCGTTGGGCATCACCTCGTTGAGCATCGCCCGCAGCGCTTCCTCTTCTTCGCCGTGGGGCGTCTCGAACACGAGCTCGTCGTGCACCTGCAGCAGCATCCGCGCGCGGAAACCGTCGGCGTCCAGCCTGCGCTGAATGCCCGCCATCGCCTCGTTGATGATGTCCGCCGAGGTGCCTTGCACCGGCATATTCAGCGCGATGCGCTCTCCCGCCTGCCGCACGGGGTAGTGCGGCGAGCGCAACTCCGGAATGTACCGCCTCCGGCCCAGCAGCGTCTCGGCGTAGCCCGTCTCCTTCGCCCTCGCCACTGTTTCGTCCAGAAACTCCCGCACCTTCGGATAGGTGGCGAAGTACGACTCGATGAACTCGGCGCCCTCTTCGCGCGTAAGCTCGGTCTGTTGCGAGATGCCGAACGCGCTGAGTCCGTAAGCCACGCCGAAGTTCATCACCTTGGCTAGCCGGCGCATATCGCGCGTCACCTCTCCGAGCGGCACGCGGTAGATATGCGACGCCGTCGAGGCGTGGATGTCCTCGTCGCGCTCGAAAGCGGCCATCAGCGCAGGGTCTTGCGAGAGATGCGCAAGGGCGCGCAGGTCGATCTGCGAGTAGTCGGCGCTGAGCAGCGCCCACTCCGGACGTCGCTCGGCCACGAACGCCTCCCGCACCCGCAGGCCAAGCGACGTGCGGATGGGAATGTTCTGCAGGTTGGGGTCGGAGCTCGCGAGCCGCCCCGTTGCTGAACCAGCCTGGTTGTACGTCGTGTGGATCCGGCGCGTCCGGGAGTTCACCGACTCCGGCAGCATATCGACATACGTCGACTTCAGCTTGGCGAGCTCCCGGTACCGCAACACATGATTGATGACCGGATGGGCCTCGCGCAGGTTCTCCAGTATCGACGCGTCCGTGGAGAAGCCGCTCTGCGTCCGGCGTCCGGACGGCAGCTTCAGCTCTTTGAACAGCAGGGCCCCCAATTGCGAGGGGGAGTTGATATTGAACTGATGCCCCACCGCCTCGTAGGCGGCGTTCGTCTCCACCTCTATCTCACTGGTGATCTCCTCGCTTAGCTCCGCAAGCGGTGCTGGGTCGAACGCGACGCCGTTCACTTGCATCTGAACGAGCACGGGCACGACAGACAGCGCGTGGGCGTGATTGAACTCCGTCAGACCGTCGCGCTCCAGGTCTTGCGCCAGAGCGCGGGCAAGTCGGAGCGTAGCGTCGGCGTTTGCGGCGGCGAACCCGGCAGCCGCGGCGATCGGCGCAGCGCTGAACGCTATCTGTCTGCGTCCCGTGCCCGTAAGGTCGGTCAGCTGGCCAATGTCGAGATTGAGCCGGTTGAACGCGAGCGGCTTGAGGGCGAGCGCCTTCTGTCCGGTGAGGTGCGCCGCAAGCATCGTGTCGAACGCCACTGTCGTCGACATCGGCGCGACGCCGTAGTTGGCGAGCAGCGTGAGCGTAAAGTTCAGGTTATGGCCGGTCGCAGGCTTCTCCCGCAACAGCGCCGCCACGACGTCCATCACCGTATCGACGGGCAACTGCGCGCCCTCGGCGTGACCAACAGGCGCGTACCAGCCCGCGCCCTCCTCAGTCGCGAATGCGATTCCCGCAAGCTCCGCCTCCATCGCGCGAGGGCCGCTCGCGTAGGCCTCGACGACGTAGGCGGGCGCGCTCCGCAACCGCTCGGCCAGCGCATCCAGCGCCTCCTGCGTGTCGACCACCGTCACGTCCGGCGCCGCGCTCTCAGGCGCCGCGCTCTCAGGCGCCGCGGACTCCGGCGCCGGCGCGCTCTGGCCGCTCTGCTCGCCCAGCGGCGAGGGAATGCGCTCGACAAGACTGCTGAACTCCAGCTCGTTGAAGACTTCGAGCGCCTCCTCGCGGGTGAACTGCCCGAACCGCGCCGCCTCGAAATCGAACCCTATGGGCGCGTCGTCGCGGATAGTCACAAGCGTCTTGCTCGCCGCAATCTGCTCCGCGTGGGCGCGCACGAGTCCCTGTATCCGGGGCGGCGTCACCTCATCCACGCGCTCGATGAGAGACTCCACGCTGCCAAACTGCTGCAGCAGCTTCACCGCCGTCTTCGGCCCTACTCCCGGAACCCCCGGAACGTTGTCCGACGTATCGCCGGTGAGGGCCTTCACGTCGCGTTGCCGCACAGGATCGAGCCCGCCGTACCGCTCGCGCACCGCTTCCACGTCGTACACCTTAGCGTCGCCGAATCCGGTGGTGAGCAGCACGCGTACGGACGGCGAAACGAGCTGCAGGATGTCCGTGTCGCCGGTGGCGATGAGCGTATCGACGCCCTGCTCGCCGGCCCATGAGGCGATAGTCCCCAGCGCGTCGTCGGCCTCGTAGCCCGGAGCTTCCAGAACGGGCACATGGAACGCTCCCATCACCTGCTTGACGCGCCGAATGTTCTGCTCGAGCTCGCGGGGAGTGTCGGGGCGGTGCGCCTTGTAGTCGGGGAACTGCTCATGCCGGAACGTCGGCCCCGGCGGGTCGAACGCAATCGCCACGTGCGTCGGCTTGTAGTCCGCCAGCGTCTTGAAGAACGTCGTCGTGAACGAGTAGACGCCGCGGACATCCTCGCCCGTAGTCCGGATGGTGAGAGGCCGCGACTGCTGCAGGCCGAACCAGGCGCGAAAGACCATCGCGTGGCCGTCCATCACGAGCAGCAACGGCTTGCGGTCGGGCGGCGGCGCTCCCGCTCCTTCGCCGGCGGAGTCCGGCGGGGAGTTGTCGAAGAGCGAGGGCGTCTGCGGCGGGCCGGCCACCCTACCCGCCCCCGCGCACAGGCTTGAAGAAGCTGTGGAGGAAGTTGCGCTGGTGCGCCCAGCGATGCGCGCGCCGCAACGCCTCGTCCGAGAGCGTCGGCTCGGCAGTCGTAACCTTAATCGCCTTGTACCCTTTCGCGGGCAGCAACGGAGCGTCGTCCGACACCGTAACGACGTAGCCCAGCTGCCGGAGCCAGTCGCGCAGCGCCTCGTAGCCCTTGGCCTTCCGGTTGGGCGTCACATAGATGTAGAAATCCCGCGAGCCGACGACCTCATGAAAATGCTCGTCGGCAATCTCCGTTCCCTTGCCGGAGCCCTCGCGCAGCTTGGCGCGGTCCATTCCCTGCCGATACGCCATGCCGCGATTCTAGCACCGCTGCTCGATTCAGCACTGAGCTCAGCGCTGAGCGGACATTACGACGCCCGGCCCACCGCCTCGTCGATGCGGGCCATGAGCGCCGGATCCATCGGAGCAGCCGCCTCTGCGCGGATGCACTCGCGCAACTCGTCGCGGTTCTTCACCCCCAGCACAACCGTCGACACTCCCTCTATCGAGAGCGCGTACTGGTGCGCCAAAAACGCGGCGGACTTCCCGAATTCGGCGGCTATGGCGCGGAACGGCGCCGCGCGGGCGTAGTCGGCAAGCTCCGAGTGCCCGACGGGCAACGGACGGTCAATGGCGTCGGTCAGCGCGCCCGCCTGCACGGCGCGAATGCCCATCACCGCCGTGCCGGCGGCGTTTGCGGCGGCGATGATCTCGCGCGGGCGGGCGGGGCCGCCTCCTCGCAGCAACCCGCCGGGCGAGTCGAGCAAGTTCGCGATGCACTGAATGTAGTCGGGCCGGGGGCCGTCCGCCAGCAACGATACGAGCGCGTCGGCCTCGCCGATGCCGGTGAGGCCCCAGTAGCGCACCCGGCCCTCGGCGATGAGCCGATCGAACGCCGGCGCGATAGCCTCCGCCGCCAGGGCGACCGGCGTCAGCCTCTCGCCGCCCTCGCTCGCCAACGTAACTGCGTTGTGCACGAACATAATATCGACGTGGTCCACCCGCATACGTTCGAGGCTGCCGTTCAGACTCTCGGAGAGCAGGTCGTACACGCGCTCCGCCGACGTATCGCCGACCCGGCATTTGCTGTCGGGGAGAATTGCCGCAAGTCTCAGGCGCATTCAACCAGGCGAAGCCTGCAGCCGTGATGGCCATGACGGCCAGCAGTAGGCCTATGCCGATTCCGATTTTATCTCCCATGCCGAGTAGTGGAGCCGACCGCCGGCGGCGACGAGGGGCTACGCGCGCCTAAAGCACTTCGTAGGCCCACACCTCATACCAGATGTCGGGCTCGCCGTGCGGCATCGGCACGAACGGTTCGCTCCGTTCGGCGAGCTTCCACTTCCCCGCCTCTTCCAGCGCCGCCTGTTTGGTCTCGAACCCGCCCTCGGCGTAGTGGTCCGTACGCATCGTGAACACCACCACGCCGCCCGGCTTGGTTACGCGCACCAGCTCGTCGAGCGATCGTGAACACCACCACGCCGCCCGGCTTGGTTACGCGCACCAGCTCGTCGAGCGAGTCCCCGATCGTCAGCGTCCGGCGGCGCATGGCCGATCGTCAGCGTCCCGATCGTTCCCTCGAACTGGTCTGTCTCGAAGTTCAGGGGTTTGCCCAGCTCGCCGACGACGAGCTCCTCGTAGACGAACTTCTCGTTGGCGGCCATCAGCATGCCCGGCGACAGGTCGAGCGCGGTGATGCGCTTGAAGCCGAGGTTCGCAAGCTCCTCGCCCACCATCCCGGTGCCGGCGCCGGCGTCGAGGACTTTCGCTTCCTTGTCCGCTACGTGCTTGGCTAGCATCTCGGCGCCAGCCTTCGGGCCGAGAAACCCCATAGCCTTCAAGTCCGCGTCGTACTCCGACGCCCAGTCGTTGTACTTGTCGGTCAGCTCTCCGTAGTCTCTGGACGCGTACACATTCTGAATCCGCTCCGTGCGGGCCTTGTCGCTCGTCATCCATACACCTCTCTAGCCTTTGGGTCGATTCGCCTCGATGCGCGCGGCGCTCTCCTGCGGCAGACCTGCCTCTCGCTAGGGCAGTCCGTACTCGCCCCAACGGGCCGCAACGCGCTCCATCAGATGGCGGCCCACCTTGTTCACCGGCGGGAAATCCGCGTCTTTGAACTTCATCGTAGCGTCGATGCCGACTCCCCGCTTGGGAGGCGTGAAATCGACCTCGCCGCGCAGCCTCGGCTCCACGGGGAACACCCTGCCGAGGATAACGTGGTCGTCCGGCTCCGCGGCGGAGACGACGCGCCACATCACCTCTTCCCAGTCGCGCACGTTGCAGTCGTCGTCGACGACGACGATCCAGCGCCACGCCTCCGTGTCCCAGATGGCCTCCATTATCTCGCGCGGCTCGTCCTTGCTCTGTATATCGGCGGAGACGATGAGCATCCCCCGGCGCCCGACCTCAGGAAAGTACACTTCGCGGATGTTCGTCATACCGGTGCGCTGAATGAGCCGGGACTGCATCGACCCCGACCGCAGCAGCTGGCGCGGATAGTCCTCCACGCGCTGGCATATCAAGCCGTAGGTGACCGGGTCTTTGCGATGAGTGATCGCCTTGACCTTGATGATGAACGCAGCCTTGTTCTCGCCGTAGAAGCCCGTCGACTCTCCGTGCGGGCCCTCCTCGGTGCGCTCGTGCGGCAAGACCTCGCCCTCGATCACCACCTCCGCGTCGGCTGGAACGAGCAGGTCGCTCGTCTGGCACTTCACTAGTTTCGTGGACTCGCCCCGCCAGCCCCCTGCCGCCTCGTACTCCATCGACCCCTCCAGGTCGCCGGAGTTGGGCCGCACGGGGCTCCCCGCGGCAAGCGTAACGAGCGGGTCAGTCCCCATCACAATCGCAATCGGCGTGGGGCGCCCCTCCGCCTCGTTGCTCAGAATGTGGTCGCCGCCTCCCGGCCCCGTCGACGACTCCCGGCCCCGGACTCCGCCCGACAAGCTAAGCGTCTGCTTGTCCTTGATCATCGCCCGGTACAATCCAATGTTGAGAATGCCCGTGACCGGGTCGCGCGTAACTACTCCCGCTGTCGTGGCAAGGTACGGGCCGCCGTCGAACTCGTGCCATATCGGCGTTGGAATGAAGTCCAGGTCTACGTCGTCTCCCGTCACCACCACTTCCTGACAGGGGCCGTCGCTCACCTCGACGGAGGGGAGGCGGTGATCCATGCCGTCGACGACGCGGTCGTGTATCTTCTCCTCGTCCGGCTCCGTCCCGAACGCGAGCGCCACCTGCTCGATGGTGGAGAGCAGGTTCACGACGACCGGCTTGCGAGGATATCCCTTTACGTTGTCGAAGATGATCGCCGGGCCCTGACGCTCCAGCGAACGCGCAGCCACAGCGCCAAGCTCGTGCACCGGGTCGACTTCCGCCTCGACGTGGCGGACGAGGCCTCTCTCGTCCAGCAGACGAATGAAATCGCGCATGTCGGTATAGGCAACTCGCTTCTGCTCCGTGGTCATCGTTCACCCTGTATTGCCCGATTGCGTGCTCGCTGGCTGACGACCGCAGACTAGCCCCGCGCCGCAGGACGGTCAAACGGCGATCCCGACGCGCCAGGCGCGCCAGGGGATGCGGGGGAAGCGAATGCTCTCTCGATTCCGGCTAGCCTGCAGCCCGCCTGCGGCGCCACGGCTTCCAGTCAAGAGCCAGCCGGCGGCGGCCTCCGGCCATCTCACGCGCACGGAGACGACCAACACGAGAGCCGCCGCGTGAGCGGCGCCCGTCAGGCGACCAGGACTCCCATTCTTGCCAGCCGTCCCCTATCAGGGGGCGCCGGACCGTCTCGAGGAACCTCCCGGCGATTACGTCGTCCACCAACCCGGTGAGCCGTTCGATCTCTTCCTCCGCCGACTCGTCGCACGCGTCGCAGCCGCAGCTCGGGAATAGGTCGTCGCGCCACCGCCCAAATCGGACGTGAACACCCGGAAAGGTCGAGAACGCCGCTGCAATAGGCGCAGCGTCAGGATCTCTGGGGGTTAGTCTGACGCTCGGGCCGGCAAGCTTCAGGCCTTTCTCCAGCTCCTCATCGAAACCGTACCCTTCCGTACGCTCGACTTCGAAGTCCCTCTCCAGCCGGACGATAATCTCCCGCATGGCCGTATGCAGCGAACGAAAGCGCTCGGGGTTGGTTACCCGGCTGTACGCCTCTGCAGGCGGCCCCGCAGGCCCCCATCGACTCCGGCCGGCCACCCGCTCTATCTCCTCTCCCTACCTGCGCTCATCGGGAGCGGCGTCGCGTCCTACCAGGCGCTCGCAGTATCTCGAGCGGGTCAGCGGGCGGCGGCCCCCGTCAGAAGGTCCATGTACCGCTCGACAGGGTTGTTGGGGCCGCGTCCGAACCGCGCCGTCCCCGTCCGGTAAGCGTTCAGGCCCGGATAATGCTCCATCGGGAGGTCGAGCCGCACGTTGCTCTCCGGATCGCGGAACGTGTTCATCGGGTCGCCCCCGTCCTCCACAACCTGTATCTGCTCCTCGAGCATGCGCCGAAACAGAATGAGCCCCCGGTCGGTCTCCGCGAGCTTCTCGACGGAGCGGTCGGTGATCGCGCCCTGCGCGGGCCACGCGACGATGTCCTGCCCCAGCACGTACTCCGGATACTCCTCTATCGGCACGTCGAACGTCTCGATAGTCTCCTGCGGAGGCAGCATGACGCCGTCCGCCGGATGGTATATCTGGTACGCGATGTGCCATGTGGTCGTGTCGTCCACCGGCACCCGTATCTGCAGCTCCTCCCGCCCCGGGCCGCCAATCAGCACGTAGTTCGGAAACACGAGCGGGTGGCCCTCCAGCCACGACGGCGCCGTCGCCTCGTCCTCCCCCTCGCGCAACCGGTACTTCTGAATGCCGATGGCGTTGCGCTCGAACCCGAGCTTCACGTGATGCCGCAGGAAGTTCCCCACCTGCCGGAACGCGGCCTCGTCCGTGATGCCCTTCCGCTCCAGCGCGTACTGCCCGAACGCCCCATGCATCCACTCGACATGCACCGTATCGACCGCGTTCTCCTGGCACTGCAGCCAGTTGCACGGAACGACCGTAGTCCCCGCCTGCCGGAAAACGTTGTCCTCCACAAAGATGTCCCACCGCGGCAACAGCGGCGCGGGCGCCGGGCCAATGTACGCCCAGATGAGCCCGCCAAGCTCCTGCGCCGGGTAGGCGGCGATCTTCACCCGCCCCGCAAAGTTGTGCTCCGGGTCTTCCGCCGGCTGCTCGATGCACTGCCCCGAAGCGTCGTACATCCAGCCGTGATACGGACACCGCAAGCCGGCCTCAGTAGGAATGCCGTGCCGCAGATCGACGCTCCGGTGCGCGCATCGCCGCTGCAACAGTCCAAGCCGCCCCTGACGGTCTCTGAACAGGGTGAGGTCTTCTCCCAGGAGCCGGACGGACCGCACCGGGTTTTCGGCAAGCTGCTGGTCGGTGGCGACGGGATGCCAGTAGCGCCGGAGAAGATCGCCGGCAGGCGTCCCCGGCCCAACCCGGGTGAGACGCTCGTTCTGCGCCTGTGAGAGCATGGCTCCTCCTGCGGCTCGCCGGCTATCCCTTGGCGGCGTTCGCGAAAATCTCTTCAGCCGTTCGGGCGATGGGGCCGTACTTGCCGGTAGGACTCCGCACTATCTTGCCGTTGTCGGGATCGCGCTCGCCCGACATCGCGACCGCCTGAAAGGCGCCGCCGTATCGGCGGCGGCCAGTCATGCGGCGCGCCCCTGCAGGACGGTGCTCGTCGAACGTGAACACTATCTCGTTCTGCTCCGCGTCGCGGAACGTGTTCATCGGATCGCCGCCGTCCTCGACGACGCGCATCTGCTCCTGAAGGAGCTTGCGGTACAGGATGATGCCGACGTCCGATTGCCCCAGCTTCTCCTTCTCGCGCTGGGCGATGGCTCCCTGAGTGACCCACGCCATCGTGTCCTGCCCGATGACGAAGTTCACAACGCATCTGCCGTTTTCGTCCGCGTACGGAACGTCGTAGGCGGGGATCTCTTCCTGCTCGTCGAGCGCGACGCCCTCCGGCGGCACGTAGACGTTGTAGAGAATGTGCCATGTGTGCGTGTCGTCGATAGGGACGCGCATCTGAAAGCCCGTAGTGCCGCCCAGCCAATTCGGGAAGATGATGGGGTGCCCCACAGTCCACTCGGGGTCTTCCTCGGAAGTCCCCTCTACAACGCGCTTCTTCACTATTCCGTTGTCGTACTGATCGAAACCGATGCGCTGATGCGCCTTGCGCGCTATCTCGAAACGGTCGGCGACGGCGCCCTCGGCCTCGAGAACGGCGCTCGTAAGGTAAACGTGCAGCCACTTCGTATGCACGGGGTCGAGCGAGTTCTCCATGCACTGCAGCCAGTTGCAAGGCAGCAAGGTAACGCCGATGTCGCGCAGCACGTTGTCCCACACCAGCAAGTCCCACCGGGGGAGCAGCGGAAACGGCGCAGGCCCCAGGTAGGCCCACACCAGACCGCCAAGCTCCTGCGCCGGATAGCCGGTCATGCGGACCTTCTCCTTGAAACGCCCGTCGGGATGCGCCGTCTCCTCGAATGGCTGCTCGACGCACTGGCCGGACTCGTCGAACATCCAGCCGTGGTACATACAGCGCAGACCGCGCTCTTCCGGAATTCCGTAGGAGAGGTCGACGCGCCGGTGCGCGCAATAGCGGTCGATCAGCCCTAGCGTCCCGCTCTTGTCGCGGTACAGAACCAGATCTTCACCGAGTATGCGGACAGGCAAGACGCGCCGCGCATTGAGCTCCGAGGTTACGGCGACAGGCTGCCAGTAACGGCGCATCAGCTCGCCCATAGGCGTACCCGGGCCCACGCGCGTCAGCCGCTCGTTCTCCTGCGTAGAGAGCATCGCCCACCCCCTTATGCGTCCTCGCCGGGATTGTAGCACCGGCGCAAAGAAGCGCGTGGCGGGCTTCCGCTCCCCTGCGCCGGCATAGGGCAGGACTCGTACGGGCTCCGTGCTAAACTCATTGCACTGGCGACTACGCGAGGCGAGCTATGGACGCGACGGGCAATCTGCACCTCCCCGATCTCCACATAAGCGGCTTTCGGGGGATTGACAACCTGGACATCCCCCGACTGGGCCGCGTAACACTGCTCGTCGGCAAGAACGGCGTCGGGAAGACGACGGTGCTGGACGCTGTCCGGGTCTATGCCGAAAGAGGGCACGTCTCCAGCCTCGCCGACGTGCTGCTGCGACACGACGAAACTGACCTCCTCGATGGAGTACAGACTCCTAATTGGAAGGCTCTCTTTACTGGGGAGATGGAGGGAGGGGCTATACGACTTGGCCCGCAGTCGAAGTCTCTGACGATAGAACAGACCAATCTGAATGAAGAGCAGGACAACCAGATTCGCCTGCGATTTGGCGCCATGCGCCCGGGCCGAGCGGCGCTAGGAATTGAGCTCGAGGGCCACGCCCAAGTAGTCCCTCTGCACTCTATTACGGAAATAACAACCGGAACCAGCCTACTATTGGGAGAATTAACTTGGCGCGAAGGGCCTGCTGAGCATGCGCCTGCAAGATTTACGCCTCTCTCGCTGGGCCCCAATCCGCTCACAAACGCCCAGATAGCGGATCTCTGGGATCATGCCATCGCTGAAGGGAGAGAGGAATCTGCTCTCAATGCCTTGCGTATCATCTTCCCTGACGTGCAAGATGTTCTTATGACTGGTGACCTCAGAACTCCTAGGGTTAAAGTCCCAGCAATGGCTGGCAGACCGCCATTGAAAAGGCTAGGAGAAGGCGCAGTGCGTCTTTTCGGTTTCGGCCTTGCTATTGCCAAAACTAAGGACGACTTTCTGCTTATCGATGAAGCTGAGAACGGGTTGCACCATTCTATCCAACCTGCTTTCTGGGGGATGATGTCTGAGGCGGCAAAGGCTAACAATGTTCAGGTAATAGCTACAACGCACAGCTTTGACTGTGTGCGCGGCTTCGCGGAGGCAGCAGCTGACGATGAAGACAGCAATGGAGTAGTGATCCGACTGACGAGGAGCAATGGGACGTTGAAGGCAGTCGAGTATTGTGGAAAGAATCTCAAAGTCGCTGCCGAGCAAGACTTAGAAGTTAGGTGAGTCAGTGCCGGAAGTAGAACCTGAACGGATCCTCTTTGTTGAAGGAGAGGACGATCAACACGTTGTGGAGCACCTTCGCAAGGTCAAGAGCCTTCCTGAATTTGCCGTCCGCTCGATGGGCGGCCACAATAAGCTTATCGACGCCATCGGTAACGCTCTCAGAGTTGATGGTCGTGAAGTCTTGGGAATATTGATGGACGCCGACGACAACGTCGATGATGCCTGGCGTTGTTTGGCAAACCGGTTCGCAGAAGAAGGCGTCACTATCCCTTCGCAATCTCAATACGAGGGAACGCTCCTTGACCATAACCATCTGCGTATCGGCATTTGGCTCATGCCCGACAATCGTTCTCCCGGCGAACTCGAAGACTTCTTCAAAACAATGATCCCACAAGACGATCCGGCATGGCTGTGCGCAGACGAGTACATTCAGTGCATCCCTGACTCGCAACGGGCGTTCAAAGAAGGCAAGCTGTTGCGCGCCAAGGTGCATGCCTGGCTAGCTACGCGAGAGGTTCCCGGGCGCATGGGCGCAGCCATCGGCGCAGGAAAGCTACAGACGGATGGCCCTCTGGCGCAAAAGTTCGCCAACTGGCTGCGAGGCCTGTTTGGGTAGCCCCCGGCAATCCGGCAAGAGTTCTCCAAGGGAGAAGATCGCTTCGCTTCTCCCTTAGAGAGAGCGGCCTGCTGCGCCCTACCCCCCTGGCGCCGAGGCCTTCTCCACCGCTTCTTCCATGCGCCGGTGCAACTCGCCCACCAGAGGCAGGGCCGGGCCGTAACGGTCGGACTCCCAGACAGCGCCGCCCTTGTGGTACTGCGCGCGCGTGTTCCGGTTCAGCTCTACCCCCTTGCTCGCCCAGTCGGGGTCGAGCCACATCTCCGCCGGCTTGCCGCCGCCGTACAGGATGTCGCCCATCGCCTCTGCGTCGCGGAAGACGTTCATCGGGTCGCCCCCGTCCTCCACAACCTTGATGTTCTCGTCGAGCTGCCTGCGCAGGAAGACCACCGGAATGTCCGTCCGCCCAAGGTTTTCCACTGTGCGGTCGGTCAGCGGGCCTTGCGACCACCAGCCGATGAAGTCCTGGTTCAGCACGCAGTCGAGCACCGGCTTGCCGTCGGCGTCCCAGATAGGCACCTCGTAGTACGGAACGAAGTCCTGCTTGGGCGCCTCCACTCCCGGCGGAGCCGCGTAGCAGTTGTAGGAGATGTGATACGTGTGCTCATCGTCGATGGGCACGCGGATCTGGAACTCGCTCCACGGCGCGCCCGCTGCGTTCTGCTCCGTGTAGAACGGGAAGATAACCGTCGAGTGCCGCGTCCTCCGGTCGGCGTCGGCGCCCAGCTCCTTGGAGAAGATGACCCCCTTCTCCATGCCGTACTGCGTCTCATGGACGTACAAGTCCTTGATGCCAACCCCGCCGCGCTGGAAGCCGTCGTTCATTCGCGAAAGCCGGTCTTCGTCTCCCATCTTTTCGAGCACATACTTCAGGAGATAGCCGTGAAGGTACACGCCGTGCGTGGGGTCGCCGGTGTTCTCCTGACACTGCAGCCAGTTCGCGTTGAGCATTGCGTACCCGATCTGACGCACCGCGTTCGGCCACACGAACAAGTCCCACGGCGGAAGCAGCGGCGCGGGCGCAGGCCCCATATACGCGAACAGTAGCCCGCCCATCTCCTGAACGGGGTAGCCCGGCAGCTTCAGGCGGTCTTTGAACATATCGGGGCGCGCCTCGAGCGGCGCCTCGATGCACGAGCCCTCCGCGTCGTACAGCCAGCCGTGGTACGGACAGCGCAGCCCGTTCTCGTCCGGAATCCCCCAGCGCAAGTCGACCGCCCGATGCAAACACCGCTGACCAATGAGGCCGACGTTGCCGGACTTGTCGCGGTAGCAGGTGAGGTCTTCTCCCAGAAGCCGGACAGGCTGCACCGGGTCCTCGTCGAGCTTGGCCGCAGGTAGAAACGGCACCCAGTAACGCCGGAACAGCTCTCCGCCAGGCGTGCCGGGTCCTACCCGGGCCAACCGATCGTTCATCTCCGCCGTAAGCACGCTCCACCTCCTGCCTGCGTCCCCGGTAGTTGGCCAAATATACCACTTATCGAGCAGGCGCTGTTCCGCGCCGCATTGCGCTCCTACGCCGACAATTCCTCCAGCGAGGGCTCCGGCATTCCCGAACTCCACGTCGGGTCGCGCAGCTCCAGCCGGTTGCCCGTCGGGTCGAAGAAGTACAGCTCGCGGCCCGTGAAGTGACCCGTCGCCCGGTACACCAGACTATCGATCCGCACGCCTCGCTCCTTGAAGAGCTTGCACGCCCGCTCCAGCGTCTCCGGCGTAACCGTGAACGAATGATGCACTCCCGGCGGAGAGCCCGCCACCGGCGTCTTCTGCGCGCACAGCAGGATGTTGTTCCCGCCCGCGCTGAAACACGACATCGTGTTGTTCCCGAGCCGCCCCTCCGACTGCAGACCGAGCAGCTCGCCGTAGAACGCCTCGGCCTCGTCGAGGTCATTCACCGGTATCGACCAGTGCGTAACGCCCTCAATACTGAGCTTGTCCATCGCTGCCCTCCCGTGCTTTCTCCGCGCTTGCCCGGTGGACTTTCCTGCTTGCGCGCCTCAGGCCGGATATTACCGTTTCCCCGTCAAAATCTCTCCCTCGCGGCATTGACTCCCGACGCCGCCCGTATTCTAAAATGTACATCTGAATTGTACATATCGGGGACGCATGGCCAAGCAATACTCCATATCCGCCGCTCGAAACAGCCTTCCGAGCATCATACGCGAGGTGGAGCGCGGGGCCTCAGTCGAACTGACGCGGCGCGGCAAACGAGTGGCCGTTCTGCTCTCCACCCGCGAGCACGATCAACTGAAGCCGCCGCAACGCAGCCTCTGGTCCGCAATCCAGGACTTCCGGGCCACCCACGACCTGGCGGAACTGGACGTCGACGAGGTCTATGCCGGCAGCCGCGACCGCTCTCCCGGACGGACGGTGTCCCTCTGACTTTCCGCTATCTGCTCGACACGAACGCGCTCTCGGAAGCAGTCAGGCCCGCGCCCGATCCCGGCGTTATGCGGCAACTGGCTGCGCATCACTCCGAAATCGCCACCGCTGCGCCGGTGTGGAGCGAGCTGCTCTATGGCTGCTACCGGCTCCCGGAGTCCGCGCGCCGGCGCTCCCTCGAGAGCTACCTCTTCGATGTGCTGCGCCCGTAGCTCCAGGCCCTGCCTTACGACGAGCGCGCCGCCGAGTGGCACGCCTCGGAACGCGCGCGGCTCGAACGCCTGGGCCAAACGCCTCCGTTCGTCGATGGCCAGATAGCGGCGATCGCCCGCGCCAACGACTTGACTCTGGTCACCGCCAATACGCAGGACTTCGCGCCCTTCGAAGGGTTGCGTATCGAGGACTGGCGCCAACCGTGAGCCGCCTCCGCAGGCGCGCCATAGAGCGCAAGGGGCAACCGCCCCTCAGCGCGTCGCCGCCCCGTAGACGATCAGCGCCGACCCCACGAACGACACCATTACGCCTGCTACGACCCGCCAGTCGAGACGCTCCAGCGACCGGTTCACCAGATAGGTGAGCACCAGTGTGAATACGCCCGTCATCCGCTGCAGGGGATTCACCACTGTTACGTCCGCCAACGACAGCGCAAAGAAACGGAAGAGCTGCGCCAGGAACACCGACACCCCGGCGCCGCCGAACAGACGGAAGTACCGCACGTTCATCGTCCCTATCAACTGCCGCTGACCCGGCAGCGCCAGCGACGCCATCAACACCGCCGACGCTCCAACGTAGGCGACGAACGTCCCGATAGCCGCCGTGCGCGTGGCGTCTTCCAGCGCCGCGCGAATCAACAGCGGACTCGTGCCGTAGGCTAGCGCCGCAAACACGGCGAACACGTACCCCTCGAGCAGACGCACCTCCAGCTCCGGGGCCGAGGCCCGCGCGGCGCTCTGCTCCCCGCGCCGGCGCTCCACCATCACGGCGGGGCCGAGCAGCACCAGCGCGATACCTGCAAGCATCAGCGTCGTCGGCTGCTCCCCAAGCAGCACGACCGCCATCAGCACGCTGTACGGAATCGCTACCGCCTGCACCGTCACCGCCCGCGACGCTCCTATCGCGCCGATCGCCCGGTAATTGCAGTACCGCCCTATCCCGAAGTGGACGACCCCCGCCGCCGCCAGCAGCAGGTAGCTGCTCGCCGAAATCTCGCCGAACCGGAACAGCTGGCCCGTTATCGCCACCGCCAGCAGCCCCAGAGGCACGCCCATCAGCACCGTGATGAACGCCCCTTGCGACGCCGTAGCTCCCGCTCCGGCCATTCCCCGCCGAACGAATATCGAATTGACGCTGAACGAAAACGCCGACACCAGGGAAAGCAGCGCTCCCAGCATCAGGCGACCACGCCCCGGCCCAGCAAGTCCTTCGCCTCCGCCTCCGACAGCCCAAGCGCGCCCGTCAGCACATCCGCCGTATGCTCTCCCAGCAGCGGCGGCGCCTGCTCCGGCGCGCCGGGCGTGCGCGAAAGCCTGATTGGGCTGTTTACAAACTTCAGCGGCCCCAGCTGCGGATGCGGAAGCTCAACGAACATCCCGCGATGGTTCACCTGCGGGTCGTCCGCAACCTGCGCAATATCCTGCACCGGCCCTGCCGGAATGCCCATCCCTCCGATGATCTCCACCCACTCAGCGGTCGTCTTCCGCCGCATCGCCTCCTCGATTATCGGAATGAGCTCTCCGTAATGCTGCGTGCGCCCCCAGCCAGTCGCGTACCGCTCGTCGTCAATCAGCTCGACGTGGTCGATCGCCGCGCAAAACAGCGGCCATTGGTCCGTCGAACCTCCCATAATCGCGACCACCACATAGCCGTCCGCCGTCTCGAACGCCTGGAACGGCGTCGAACTCGGATGCCGCGTGCCGATGCGCTCGGGGACTTGCCCCAGAGTGAAGTAGCGCATAAACGCGTTCTCCATAATCGACACCTGACAATCGAGCATCGAAATGTCGATGTACTGCCCCTCGCCGCTGCGCTCGCGCTCGAGCAGCGCGCTCTGAATGGCCACCGTCGCGAATAGCGCCGCCGTAATATCGCCGATGCTCGCTCCCGGGCGCACCGGCCCGCGCCCAGGCTCGCCCGTAATGCTCAGCATGCCGCCCATGCCCTGGACAATCACGTCGAGGGCAGGACGATGCGCATACGGCCCCGTCTGCCCGAATCCCGACACCGAGCACATCACCACGCGGGGGTTCCGCGCCTGCACAACGTCGTAGCCAAGCCCCAGCTTCGCCATCGCCCCGGGCCGAAAGTTCTCGATAAGCACGTCGGCGGTCTCAACCAGCCGCAGCAGCAGCTCCTTGCCCTCCGGATCCGCCAGGTCGACGGCGATGCTGCGCTTGCCCCGGTTGATGCTCATAAAGTACGTGCTGTACTGCTGCTGGTCAGTCTCCTCCCCCTCCGCCGTCAGGAACGGGCCGTTCCCTCGCGCCGGATCGCCTGTCCCCGGCTGCTCCACCTTGATTACATCAGCCCCCAGATCGGCCATCAGCATCGTGGCGAACGGCCCCGCCAAAATGCGCGTAAGGTCGATGACGCGAATTCCCTCCAACGGACCTGCCATGCGGCGCCCTCCGAACAAGCTTGTCGCGCCGATTCTACGGGATACGGCCCCCGTCCGTTGGCGGGACTTCTCCCCCAGACCTCCCGGGAGACGCGCCCTATCCCGGAACGCGCCGCCCCGTTGACACTCCCCTCGCCCGCGCCGAATATGCCTCTATGGCCCGCCCTCCCTACCCGAACGACCTGAACATCGACGACGGCGCGAACGTCCTGCGCGTCGAACTGCTCAGCCCCAGGGGCTGCGCCGCCCTCGCAGGTGCCCTGCGTCGCGTCGACGACGCCTCCGCGCCCCGCGCCTTGCTCATCTCGGGGGCGTGGGACTGCGCCCCAAGCGATATGCCCCTCGACCCTGCGGACGACCCCGTCGCCGCGCTCGCCGGCCTCCCTTTCCCGACTGTCGCCTGGATCGACGGACTCTGCGCGGAAGAGGGATTTGAACTCGCCCTCGCCGCCGACATCCGCGTTGCCTCCCCCCGCGCCGCGTTCCGAATGGCGCACGCATCCCAGGGACGCATCCCGACCCATGGCGGAACGCAGCGCCTCGTCCGCGCCGCCGGCGCATCCTGCGCCATGCGCCTGCTGCTCACCGGCGACGCGCTCTCCACCGGCGACGCGCTCCGCAACGGGCTCGCCCAGGCGGCCGGCGAGTTCGACGCAGCCCTTGCGCTAGCCGAGGCCGCAGCCAGCGCCGCCCCCGTCGCCGCCCGCTACGTTAAGGAGGCCGTCCGCGCCGCAAACGACCTCTCTCTCGCCGACGGGCTCCGCCTCGAGGCCGACCTCAGCCTCCTACTGCACTCCACTCGCGACCGCGCCGAGGGGATACGCAGCTTCAACGAACGCCGCCCGCCGCACTACGAGGGACAATGACGCCCTTCCCGACGCTCCTCTACGACAAGCGCGACGGCGTCGCGTTCATCACCCTCAATCGCCCCGGCGCCGTAAACGCTTTCAACGTGCAGATGCGCGACGACCTGTGGGAGACCCTCGCCGCCGTCCGCGATGACGACGATGTCCGCGCCCTGCTCATCGCCGGCGCCGGCCCGAAAGGGTTCTGCGCCGGCGCCGATCTCACGGAGTTCGGCAGCGCCCCCTCCCAGACCATCGCCCGCCGCGTCCGATGGGAGCGCGATCTGTGGTCCGCCCTCGTCGAACTCCCCAAGCCCACAATGGCCGCCATTCACGGCTACTGCCTCGGCTCCGGCGTCGAGATCGCCGCCCTCTGCGACCTGCGCATCGCCGCCCACGACGCCGTCTTCGGTATGCCCGAGACTGCGCTCGGCCTCATTCCCGCAGCAGGCGGCGCCCAAACGCTCCCGCGCATCATCGGCGAATCCCGCGCTATGGCCCTTATGCTCGCGGGGCAGCGGCTCACCGCCAACGACGCCCTGGCGTGCGAGCTCGTCCACTGGACAGTCCCGGCCGGCCAGCTGCTCGCCGAGGCCGAACGCCGCTTGCGCAACGTCATCGCCGCCCCGCCCCGCGTGCTGGCGCTGATGAAACGCGCCGTCCGCGAAGGGGCCGACCTGCCCATCGCCGACGCCCTCCGGCTTGAGCAGCGGCTAGCCGCTCAGCTAGCCTGAGACGCAGGCGCCCCTCGCATCGCGCGACGCAACTACCCCGCCACGGAGGTCCTGCTCTGCACACGCACGACATTCTCGCTATCGCGGCGGCCATCGTCCCCGAACGCCCCGCGCTCATCTTCGACGGCCATTCGACCAGCTACGCCGGGCTCGCCGACCGCGCCAACCGCCTCGCCAACGCCCTCACCGAACACGGAGTCGGCCAGGGCGACCGCGTGTGCGTCGTCGACGTCAATTCGCCTATGCACCTCGAGGTCTACTTCGCCGCCGCCCGACTCGACGCCATCTATGCGCCCCTCAACTTCCGCGGACGCGGGGAGGAGATCGCCTACCCCCTCCGCGCCGCGGTGCCCAAGGCGCTCTTCGCCGGCGAACGCTACGCCCCTCTCATCGACGCCTTGCGCGCCGACGCAGCCTCAACGCAGCTGTTCGCCGTCGCAAGCGACGAGCCGCAACCGCCCGGCGCCGGGTGGCGCTCCTGCAACGAACTCATCGACTCCGCCGGCGACGAGGAGACCGCCTTTCCCGCCGGCGACCCGGGCGACACCGCCGTCCTGCTGTTCACCGCCGGCACCACGGGCCAGCCCAAGGCTGTGATGCTCTCCCACGAGAGCTTCACGTCGTTCATGCTCGCCAATATGGAGCCCCCCGACCCCGACGACGTCGAACCCGCCCTCCTCACGTTGCCTCTCCACCACGTCGCCGGGCTGCAAGCGGCGCTCGCAGGCGTCTACGGCGGCCGCACTATCGTCGTTCAGCGCCAGTTCGAGCCTGCCGAGTGGATGGCTCTTATCGAGCGCCACGCCGTACAGCGCGCCCTCATCGTCCCAACCATGCTCAAACAGGCGCTCGACCATCCCGACTTCGGCAAACGCGACCTCTCCTCGCTGCGCGTCCTCACCTACGGCGGCGCCCCTATGCCCCCCTCCCTCATCGAGCGAGCCCTGCCCCTTATGCCCGGGGTCCAATTCATCAACGCCTTCGGCCAAACCGAGACCGGATCCACTATTGCTATGGTTCCCCCCGAAGACCACATCCTCCAGGGGCCCCCCGAACTCGTCGAGAAACGGCGCCGGCGCCTCGCCTCCATCGGCAAGCCCCTCCCCGATGTCGAGGTCCGCGTCGTCGACGAACTCGGCGGCGAGCTCCCCGCGGGACAGCAGGGGGAAATCGTCGCGCGCGGAGCGCGTCTGATGCGCGGCTACTGGGACGACCCCGCCGCAACCGCGCAGACGATCCACGACGGCTGGCTCTACACCGGCGACCTCGGACATATCGACGAAGACGGCTATCTGTTCCTCGACGGACGCGCAAAGGACTTCATCAAACGAGGTGGCGAAATGGTGTCCCCCGAAGAGGTCGAACGCCTCCTCTACGCCTGCCCCGGCGTCGAGGAGTGCGCCGTTATCGGCCTGCCGGACGAAACATGGGGCGAGCGCGTCGTCGCCGTCGTCGTCCCCGCTCCGGAGGCCGGGCCTGCCGAAGAGTCGCTGCTCGACGCCTGCCGCGAGCTTGCCCGCTTCAAGCGTCCGGAGCGTGTAATCTTCACCGACAGCCTCCCCCGCAACGCGCTCGGCAAAGTCCTCAAACGTGAGCTGCGGGCCCGGTACGCAAACGCCTCTCTCTCGTAAAACTCCTAGGCAGAGCGGATGCCGGCGCCGGAGCGGGCTAGCGAAGCAGCTCCTCCCAGGTTGGAAGCGGGCCGCCCGGCAACCCGGGAAGCGGCATATGGCCCGGCCCCGGCAGCGGCGCGCACCCTGCAGGCCCGTCCGCCTCCCCCAGTACTCCCTCCCGCGGAGCCTCCTTCGCGAACGCCAGCGCCCGGAACGCTCCCATGCCGTCCGGATCCGTGAGCGCGTCAAGCTGCCGCAAATTGGCCGCACGCGCGGCGCGGCTCAAATCGGCGCGCTCCTCGATGTCGCGGCGGTAGGCGTCGATCCCCAGACCGCGCAGCAGCGCCGCCTGACTCATCGAACCCGCCTCCGTAAACCCCGCCGCAACGGCGGACGTCCGAAGCGACGTGAACTCCACATGCGCGCTAATGTCCTGTCGGCCAACCCGAACGTACGGATCCATCCCCAGCGTATGGCCGGAGTAGCACCGCAGCGTCCCCTGCGGGCGTGATTCGTCGTAGTAGGCTGCAGCCTCGCGCCCGTAGTCGATCAGCAGCAGGTAGCCGGAGTCGATGCTCTTGTACGCCGACGCCGCCCACTCCTCCATCGCGAGGTTGATCTCCGCGCGGTGCCCCTCCGCGAGCCGCGCTCCGACTGCAGTCAGCCGCTCGGCCAGCGCAGGGGTCGACGGCGCCCCGACGACCTCCGTCAGCCTCCCCTCGGGCGATACCTCGACGTATATCTCCCGCAACTCTCCGTCTTGCGCCGTAACGCGATGCGCCGGCATAGCGTCGATCAATTCGTTCGCCAGCAGAGCGTTGCCCGCTCCCCCGCCGTCCCTCCCCACCGGAAAGACCGGCGCGGCGGCGGGGGCCCTGTCGAAGGCGCGGTACTGCAGCGCGGCCCCGAACTCCGCATCGAGCAGCGGCGCATGATCGACGATATCCGCCGCCAGCCTGCCCGCGCCTGCGCCCGCCTCGATGGCCCTGAACGGCCTCGGACTCCCCAGCGCCCGCCACATCGTCCGCAACTGACGGGCAAGTAGCGCGCCGAACACCGGATGCGCCAGCGGCGCAGTGTAGAAATCGCCCAGCGCTCCGAACGCTCGACGGGTCGCGTAGTACCCGCCGTCCGGCCAGTACAACGCAACGTCCATGAACTCGGCGAACGTCACCGGGCCGTGCTTGGCGATGCGCCGGCGCACCTCCGCCTCGGCCTCCGTCATCCCGAGCAGTTCCGCAGCCATGCGCCCAGTCTAACGCGCGCTAGCCCTCGCGAGGACCGCAAGAGGCAAACCACGAGAAGACAGGCGCGCCGAACGCCCTTCCGGAGCGCGACAGCGCCCGCCGCTCCTCATTCCACAACTTTTGAACGAAAAGTACGAAGAACGCCCACGGAGCGTTGATCCGCGGCGTCGTAAAGCGCACGATGCGCTTGCGAAGAGCCTAACCGCGGTTGCGGCTGGCGTGGCTCCCTTCCGACTCCCAACTCGTTATCTGAATCGAATTCTTGAACTCGCGGACATCGCCGCAACGCCTGCAGGTTCCGAAGCTCGTCGGCCCGTTCGGGCTCTCGATTGCCCAGTGATGCCCCCCGTTCTCGCTCTGGGGACAACCAGTTTCCGCCGACTCTGCCGCCTTCGGCTCCCCAACCTTCGTCGCTTGCTGCGTCATCCCCCAGCCTCCCGTTCCAGGATACTCCACAGCTCCTAGCCTCGCTGGTCGATGGGCACGAACTGCATATTCATCGGCCCGTCGTAGCGAATCTGCGGTCTTATGAGAATATTCTTGTCCTGCTGCTCGAGTATCTGCACGACGTACCCGGGCACGCGCGCTACGGCAAAGATCGAGATGAACAGGTCTTCGGGTATCCCCAGTAGGTAGTACACCGAACCAGCCCAGAAGTCCACGTTCACGCAGATGCCCCGCTCCGCGTACGGACGCATCTGCTCCTCAACCCTGCTGAGTATCTGGAACCACTTGGGGTCGCCTTCCTTCTCCGCCAGCAGCCGCGAGCCCTCTCGCAGGTGCCGCGCGCGCGGGTCCTCGGCGCGGTACACCGCGTGGCCGAACCCCATAATGCGCTCTTTCCGCGAGCGCTTGCCCTCCAGGTAGCTCTCGACGTTCCCCTCGTCGCCGATCTCGAGCGCCATCTTCATAACGCCCTCGGCCGCGCCGCCGTGCAACGGGCCCTTCAGCGTCGAGATGCCCGTAACCACCGCCCCGTGGACGTCCGCAAGCGTGCTCGCCGTGACCCGCGCTGCAAACGACGACGCGTTCGAGCCGTGGTCGAGGTGAACAATAAGATCCTTGTCCATCAGCTGGGCCGTCTCGGCGTCCGGCCTCTCGCCAAGAAGCATGTACAGAAAGTTCGCCGCGTGCGAAAGCGAGCTGTCGGGCGCAACCACCGGCTGCCCGGTGCGGATGCGGTGATGCGCCGCAACGATGGTCGGCGTCTGCGCGGCGATCTTCATCCCCTTCCGCAGCGTCGCCTCGTGGGAGACGTCGTTGACCTCAGGCTCGAACGCGGCAAGAGCGGAAACCGCAGTCCGCAGCACATCCATGGGATGCCCGCCCTTCACCCGCTCGATGACCTCAATCACCTCCTGCGGTATCTCACGGTTCGCGCGAAGGGCGCCGTCGAACTCGTCGAGCTCCGCCTGGGTGGGCAGATGACCCTGCATCATTAGAAAGACGACCTCCTCGAAGGTCGCCTGCGTGGCCAAATCGTGGATGTCGTACCCGCGGTAGACGAGTCGGCCTATATCGCCGATGACGTAGCTCGACTGCGTGGACTCGAAGTAGACGTCCCGTAGCCCCCTCTTCAGCTCAACGCCCTGCTGGACCATGCAACCTCCTCCATAGTCCCGTCGCAAGGGCATGGCCCCGCGTACGGATGCGCACAAGGCCTGGCCGACGGCTTTCTCGCCTTCCAAACCCTTTGGCGCCCCCGCTGCGCGGGAACCAGAGGGGCCTGAGACTATGGGCATCGCGCCAGATGCCTGCCGCCGTGAGCGTCTGGCTGGTTTACAGGCCCAGCCGAGCAGCGCCAGCGCGGGAGAGAATACCACAGCCCGTTCGCGCAGTGTCAAACGATCGCGCCCCGGACAACCCCCTCAGAGCCGCGTGGCCGCCCCGGCGGATCGGACTCTCTCCCGTCTTCTTCCCGCTCCGGGGCGCTCGCCCGGCAAGCAGCCCGCGACGCGCCGAATTACCGGCATGATGCGGAGGGGCGCCGCGCAGGCGGCTCTATCCACAAACAGCGCGCTTCCTATTGCGATTCCGTCTCCATAACGCGCAAGGATGCCCGATATCGTCGGAATATCGTCGCCCTCGTGAGCAACGCTACAGTTGACACTTGCCCAAACCGACGCTTAGCCTACTCAAGACTGAGGCTCCGAACGGACTCTCGCGGTTCGGCGCGACTCTGCGGTCCTGCGGGCAATCCCTGACTCCCTGAGTCCGTTCGCCACTCACGGGGAGGATCCTACTTACTATGGCCTACCAGAGCGAAGTCGTTGTCCGATTCGCTGGCGAAGGCGGACAGGGAGTCGTTACCGCCGCAGAGATGCTCGCGCGCGCATCCACCGGCGTCGGCTTCCACGCCCTCACATTCGCCACGTTCCCGTCCCAAATCCTCGGCGGCCCCACTTGGACCCAGGCGCGCGTCGCGCGCGACCCCGTCCTGAGCCCCGGGGACACAATCGACATCCTCGTCGCCTTCAACGACTTCGCCTACCACGAACACCGCGGCGAAGTGCGCGACGGCGGCGTCATCCTGCTCGATCCCTCCATTACTCCCGACCCCGACGACGACGCCCACCGCTGCATCACCGTCCCTTTCGACGAGCTCGCCAAGCAGACCGGCGAGTCCAGGGCCGCCAATATGGTCGTCATGGGCGGCCTCTCCAAACTCGTCAATATGCCCGTCCAGTACTTTAAGGACTTCGTGTCCCAGCGCTTCGCCGGGCGCCAGGGAGTCATCGACGCCAACCATATGGCCCTCGATCTCGGGCTCGCCCACCTTGCCGAGGAGCCGTCCATCAGCGACCTCGGCGTCCCCGAAAAGCCCGACTACGACCAGGTGTTCATCAAGGGCAACGAGGCGCTCTCCATCGGCGCCCTCCATGCCGGGATCGACTTCTACTTCGGCTACCCCATCTCTCCCGCAACCCCCGTGCTCGTCTATATGGAGCGCAACCTCGTCGGCGAAGGCAAGTTCGCCTACCAGGCCAGCTCCGAAATCGAAGCCATCACCGGCATCATCGGCGCAGGGTTCGCCGGCAAAAAGTCGATGACCGCCACCTCCGGCCCCGGATTCACGCTCATGGGCGAAGGCATCGGCCTCGCCTGGATGGCCGAAATCCCCTGCGTCATCATCGACGTCCAGCGAGGCGGCCCCGCAACCGGCCTCCCCACCAAGACCGAACAGTCCGACCTCCTCGCCGCCCTCAGCCCCGCCCACGGCGACTCCCGAATCCCCGTCATCGCCGCCGGAACCGTCGAAGAATGCTTCCTCGCAGGCGTGCAAGCATTCAACTGGGCCGAGCGCTACCAAGGCCCCGTAGTCGTCCTCAGCGAGCACTCTCTCGCCGAACGAGCCCAAAACATCCGGAAGCCCGACCTCTCCCAACATCCCGTTGAAACGCGCGACACCTACCGAGGCGACAACGGATACCTGCGCTACGAGGCCACCCAAATCTCCCCCTTCCCCGTCCCCGGCGGCCCCGGCTCCTACGTCGCCAACGGCTCCGAGCACGACATCTACGGCGACACCACCCACCTCGCCAAGTACCACATTCATATGACCGAGCGCCGCTTCGGCAAGCTCAAACTCCTCGAAGACGGCTCATTCGAGAGCGACAACGCCTCCGCCCCCGTCGCAGTCATCCCCTGGGGCGGCTCCAAAGGCTCCGTGCTCGAGGCGTACAACCGGCTCCGGTCGGAGGGCGTCGACATCGCCTGGCTCTACACGATGTTCCTCAGCCCCCTCCCGCCGGCCCTGCTCGACGAGTTGCGGGCCAAAGAGCTCGTCATCGTCCCCGAACTCAACTACCAGGGCCAGTTCGCCAGCGTCCTCCGTTCGGAGGGCGTCAACGCGCAGGCGATCACGCAGTACACCGGCCTCCCCTTCCGGCCCTCCGAACTCTCCGAACTCATCAAGGCCCGCCTCGCAGAGGCCGGGCGGCTTCAGGCGGTGAAGGCATGAGCGGCAAGAACCCCGAGTACGACTTCAATTGGTGCCCCGGATGCGGCGACTTCGGCGTCCGGCGCGCCATGGAATTCGCCATGCGCGATTGGAACATCGAGCGTGAGATCCCGATGTCCCATAACGTCGTCGTCGCCGGCATCGGCTGCTCCGGCAACCTTGTCCACCTCCTCGAGGGGGAACAGCCCTACGGCTTTCACGGCATCCACGGACGCTCTCTCCCGCTGGCGCTCGGCGTCAAAATGGCCCGCGAAGACCTCAACGTCGTTGTTGTCGCAGGCGACGGCGACTTCCTCAGCATCGGCATGGAGCACATCGCCCCCCAGGCCGCGCGCAACCTCAACATCTGCGCCGTCGTGATGGACAACGGCGTCTACGGCCTCACCAAGGGCCAGTCCTCCCCCACCACCCTCGAAGACACCGTAACCAGCTCGACCCCCTTCGGAAAACTTGAGTCCCCCGTCAGCCCCCTCGACCTCTACCTCACGCTCGGCGTCACCTACATCGCCTCCGGCTACTCCAGCAAGCCGCGCGACCTCGCCGGCCTCATCAAGGGCGGCATGGAGCACCAGGGCTTCTCAATCGTTCACGTCGCGTCGCCTTGCACCACCTACAACGACACCTACGCCGAGCTGAAAGGCAACAAGGCCAAGGGCATCGAAGGCAAGGCCTGGGACATCCCCGACGATCACGACCCCGCCGACAAGGCCGCCGCCCGCGACCTCATCGCGCAGGGAGGCGTCCCGCTCGGCCTCGTCTACTACGACGCCGGCCGCCCGTCGCTCGACCAGCGCGTCGCCGGCGTCCGCGAGCGCGCGACCCAAAAGTCCGCCGACGACCTCCTCAGCGCATTCGCGATCTAGGATGCTTGGCGGAGCTATCCTGTAGGCAGTCGTCCTACTGATGGCGTCGACGTTCTACTGAGAGGGACCTCTGCGAGGAAGCTCCATCATGAATACGCGCACCGTCCGGAGCAAACCTACTTTCCTGTCCGGGATCGCCTCACTATGGGACTTCCCCGGCAACCTCCGCTACCGCCGCGCCTCCGACCCGGACGCCGAAGCTCGAGCCCTCGAACACGTATGGGAAAGCGTAGGCCTCTCTATCTGGGAAGCCATGCGCGAGTTCGAAGAGGAGACCGATATTCGAGTCCTCGACGAGTATCTGGCCAGCCACTCACCCTTATCAGATGACCCCCGAACCACCGCCTGAAGACGAACAACGAACCAGTATCGAGCTGCTGCGAGCAAGCTTCAGCGGCCCCTTGCCGCCGCCGGCGATGCTTGGCCTGTATGAAGAGGTGCTGCCAGGCTCCGCTGACCGCATCTTACGTATGGCGGAGCAGCGAGCTGCGCACGAGAATCAAGTAGAGCTAGAAGACGCTAAGCGAGCTAGGCTGGGCGTCATCGCCGGCGCGGCGCTGGCGTTCGCGATGCTCGTCGTTGCTGGAGCGGCAATCGCAGTCGGCCAACCAGTTGTGGGCGGAGTCATTGCCGGCGCGGAGATCGTGTCGTTGGTGGGCATCTTCATCTACGGAACCCGCCCACGCACATGAACGGCTAGAGGCGGACAGTCGTCCCCGCGCCCCCTCACCATCCCGCGAACCGCTCCTCGCGCCATGGATCGCCCCGCATGTGGTAGCCGTTCTGCTCCCAGAAGCCCGGACGGTCCCCGGTCATGAACTCGACCCCGCTCACCCACTTCGCGCTCTTCCAGCCGTAGCGCGACGCCGCCACGAGACGCACCGGCCCGCCGTGCTGCGCCGCCAGCGGCGCGCCATCCATCCGATGCGCAAAGAGCGTGTCGTCCGCCCCCAGCAGGGCAACGTCGACGTTCGTCGTGTAGCCGTCGTAGCAGTGCACCATCGCGAACTGCGCCCCCGGGTTCGGACGCGCCAGGCGAAGCACGCGCATCGCCTGCGCCCCTTCCCATCCCACGTTCAAGCGCGTCCACTGCGTAACGCAATGAAAATCAGCCTCAACCGCATCCGACGCAAGCGCCAGATACTCGTCCCACGTCAGCTCCAGAGGGCGCTCAACCTCCCCGTAGACCGACAAACGCCAGCTCGCCGCGTCGATACGGGGAGTCCCGGCAAACGTCATCTCCGGCATCTTCGGCGTAACATACTGCCCCGCAGGCACGCGCTCCCTCATGCCTTCGGGAATCCCTCGCCGGCCAAACGCCGCCCCTATCCGCCGGAACACCTCCATGCCGCCCCTCCGCTCTGCGAACATCTCCCTAACGTGAGGCAGAGGGTACACTACGCCACAGCCCGTCAGGCCTTGCCCCGATGACAGATAATCCCTCGAACGCAGCATCCGGCGGCGCAGCGCTCGCAGCAACGCTCGCAATTGAGGCGCGCGGCCTCTCCAAAACGTTCGGACGCTCCGCCGCCCTGCGGTCCGTCGACCTTGCCCTCGGCTGGGGATCCGTGCTCGCCCTCTTCGGCCAAAACGGCGCCGGCAAAAGCACCCTCCTCCGCATTCTCGCCACCCTCGCCAAGCCCTCGCAGGGCGCCGTCGCCGTCGCCGGTTTCGACGCCCGCTCCCGCCCCGCCGCCGTCCGCGCGTCCGTCGGCTACGCCGGACACCACGACCTCCTGTACGACGACCTCACCTCCACTGAAAACCTGCTCTTCTACGCCCGCCTCCACGGAGTCCCCAGCCCCGCCGAACGCGTCGAGCGCGTGCTCGCCGATGTCGGCGCCGAGGCGTGGGCCGGCCGCAGAACGCGCGCCCTCTCGAACGGTATGCGCAAGCGCGTCGCCATCGCACGCGCCCTCCTCCACCAACCCCCCGTCCTCCTCCTCGACGAACCCGACGCCGGACTCGACATCGAGGCGCAGAAGCTCGTCGACTCCGTTATCGGCGCCGTCGCAACCGCCGGCGGCTGCGTAGTCCTCACCTCACACGACCCTCAACGCGGACTCGCCGTCGCAGACCGGTACGCCATCCTCCGCGACGGGCGTCTTGCCGCCCACGGCCCCGCCGGCGAAACAACTCCCGCAGGCGTCGCCGATCTGATCAGCGGAAAGCCCGATTCTCCGCCGTCTGCAGGAGCGGCGCCCTCCGGGCGAAAGGCCCCCCTGTGAGCGCCCTCGCGCGGGCCGCCGCCGTCGTCTTCCTCAAAGACCTGCGCCTCGAGGCGCGCACCCGGGAATCGCTCACGGCGGTGCTCGCCTTCTCACTGGTAGTCGCCTTCATCTTTAACTTCGCTTTCGACCCTTCCCCTCGCGTCGTCGCCACCGTCGGGCCCGGCATCGTCTGGGTCGCCTACATCTTCACCGGCATGCTCGGCATGAACCGGACGTTCCTGCTCGAGCGCGAACGCAACACTCTCGACGGACTTCTCCTCGCTCCCGTCCCCCGCGAAGCCATCTACCTCGGCAAGCTCCTCGGCGCCCTCGCCCTTCTGCTCGCCGTCGAAGCATTGATGCTTCCCGTCTTCCTCGTTCTCTACGACCTCTCCCTGCTGCATCCGTGGTTCCTCGCAGTGACGCTTGCCGCGACTATCGGGTTCGCCGCGGTCGGCGTCCTCTTCTCCGCTATCGCCGTCCACACGCGCGCCCGCGAAGTGATGCTCCCTCTGCTCTTCTTGCCGGTCGTCCTCCCTATTGTCATCGGCGCAGTCTCCGGCTCTGCAGAAGCGATCAACGGCGCCGGCTGGAGCGGCGTCGGACGCTGGCTCCAGCTCATCCTCGCCTTCGACGTCATCTTCCTCGCACTATCCTTCTGGATCTTCGAATTCGTGCTCGAGGAGTAGTCCGTTCTGCGCCGCCGGCTGCGCGCCGACTCAATGCGAACCCGCCGGCGGCAACAACTCTTTCGAGTCCTTCAAGGCGACTCGCGCCCTACCAATAGGCCTGCAGGCGCGTTACAATAATCGGCCAATGCAGTACTCGCCCTCATACCAGAACAGCGCGGACGAAGCGGGCGGCGCCGCATCCGTACTGACGCGGAAGCGCAAGCTCATCATCCTTGGCGCAGTGCTCCTCGCAGCGTTCGCCTATCTGGGATTCACTGCGTTCCAGAACGCGACGTCGTTCTACGTAACGGTCGACGAGCTCGTAGCCGAGGGCGTCCCGCCGGGCCAGTCGGTTCAGGTCAAGGGCACGCTGGTCGAGGGCAGCTTCGCACGCGACGCCAACGACGGCGTCCACGCAACGTTCCGGCTCGCCGAGAACGGCGTCGAAATCCCCGCGAGCTACGACGGCGTCCTGCCCGACCTCTTCTTCAACCCGCACTCCGAAATCGTCCTCGGCGGGACCTACGAGCCCGGCGGCGAGTTCACCGCCGACCGCGTGTTGGTCAAGTGTCCTTCCAAGTACCAGTCCCTCGAAGTCGATAACCCGTACGACTACCCCGCCAACGCTTGATGACCCAGGCGCCTCCGCCTCCACCCCAACGCTTCGCACAGGGCGGACGTCAAGTCCTCGACGCCCAGTGGCTCGCGTACATCACGCAGACTGCCGCGGTGGGCGACGGCAGCGTTCTCGCCTCGACCGACCGTTTCAATCAGGGGATCAGCGAGTTCAACGACGCCCAATTCCAGGCTTGCCACGAAACATGGGAGGCCCTGTGGATAGAGGCGCCCTATCCCCAGCGGCTCTTTCTCCTCGCGCTGACCAAACTCGGCGCCGGGTTCGCTCATGCCTTGCGCCGCAACCCCAAGGGCGTCCGCCGGCTCCTCGAGGACGGGCTGCGGCTTGCAAAGCCCTTCGCTCCGCGCTACGCCGGCGTCGACATCGAACAGCTCACGGTAGACGTGGACGCGTGGCTCCGCTCCGACTCCTACAGCCCTCCCTATCCCGTCATCCTCGCCGCTCCCTCCGGCGACAGCCTCTAACGGAGGAACGTATGCCCAACGGAGGATCCGACTGCTGCGGGACGTGCTGGTGGAACCGCACAAACCTCGGCCAGCGCGACCCCCAGAATGCAGACAGGTCCGTGGAGCCCTTTTGCGAGATCCGCGATCTTGCCATCCGGGACCCGCTCGACGAATACTGCGCGAACCATCCTCGACTCCGACCCGACGGCGACTCCATCCCCATTGGGCCTATCTTTCGTGGATGGGGCAGCAGCCTCTTTGAGACATACCGGTACCCGTGGAGACCGTCTCCGGACACTGAGCCCATTCGCCTGCACCTGCTCGACCTGCTTCACGATATGCCCCTCAACGGCCCGCGTCTCGAGCGTTGCGGATTTCCCCCTGGCCCTCCCCTCATCCTGATCGTCATTGAACAACTTGGGGATTTTCGCGAGCAGCGCGCGACGCCTGACCTCGAATGGATCGTCGCCAATCCCCCAAAAAGCTACTTCGCATTAAGGGCCCGCGAAGCGCTGGAGAAGATCGAAGCCGACCCATAAAAGAAGGCCCCGCCCTTTTTCGGAAAGGGCGGGGCTCTAAGCGGCGCGCCTGCGGGCGCTACGCCGCCGCACGCGCCGCCTCCGCCGTTACGAGGGCCCGCTCGGGCAAGTCGATGAGGTTGCCGCACTGCGCGCACTGGAAGTACTCCCCGTACATGTCGCTCGACGACCTCATATCGCCTCCGCACTTCCGGCATGCCTTGAACAGTATCATTACGCTCCCTCCTCGCTCTGCGCTTGGGGTCTGCCGCCCCTTCGGGCGCTTGTCGTTACAGCGACGCGCATAAAGCTTTACATTACTCATATCAAGGTGTACTCTACAGCATATAGCCGACGATTGCAACCCACCGAATTTCTGCGTCCCTCCTCATCATCTACGCGCCGTTGGCGGCGAAGGATCTCTATGCATCACCAAGGAATGCCCACGCGCCGACAGCAGACAAACCCCTTCTTTCCTATCCCCGGCGCCCCTCCCTCCGCCGCGCCCCCGGCCCGCCGGCGTCCGCCCGGGCCACAACCGAAGCCTCCCGAGGCTTCCGTCGAAGCCTCCATCGAAACTGAAGAGGGCGTCTATATCATCAGCGTCGCTGCGCGCATCCTTCACATGCACCCGCAGACCCTCCGCAAGTACGAGCGCGTTGGTCTCGTCCGCCCCTCCCGCACCATCGGCATGCTCCGCCTTTACTCGGAGCACGACATCGCCAAGCTCCGCATGATCAAGCATCTCGTCGACGATTTGCGGCTCAACCTCGCCGGCGTCGAAATGGCCCTCGCCGTGTTCGACCGCCTCACCAGCGCGATGGACGCCGCCCAGCGGCAGGCCGCCCGCCCCGCCCCCTCGTACGAGCAGGCGATGCGCGAGATCGTCGATATGCTCTTCGGTCACGGCCCGCACAACTCCGCGGTCCCGCCGAAGCAGCGCAGCGGAGACACACAGCCCCCAGCGAGCAGAAACCTATGACTACAGACGGACTCCCTCCCCAGGAGCTCAACGCCGACGAGCCGCTCGGCGGGGACGCCGACCTGATCAGCCGGCTCGAACAAGAGCGCGACCAGATGAAGGCTCTCGCCCAGCGCGCCCGGGCGGACTACGACAATCTCCGCCGCCGCGTCGAGGAGGAGCGCTGGGCCCTCGCGCGCAACGCCTCCAACGCCGTCCTCGCCAGGCTACTGCCGTGCGCCGACGACCTCGAACGCGCCGTCGACTCCCTTCCGCCGGACGACTCGTCCGGATGGAGCGAGGGCGTCCGCCTTGTCCTCCAAAATATTCACGCGCTCATCGCATCCGAAGGAGTCGTCAGAATCGACCCTTCTCCCGGCGACCCGTTCGACCCGGTCGAGCACGAGGCCGTCCACCACGCCCCCTCCGCCGAGCAGGCCCCCGGCAGCGTCCTCTCCACTTTCCGCCCCGGCTACCGCAGCGCCGACCGCGTGCTGCGACCGGCCCAGGTGGTCGTGGCCAAAACTCCGGAGTCCGGCGACAACGCCGCCGACAGCCCGGAAGAGGACGCGGAAACCCGGGGCCGCGGCGAAACAATTGACGCCAGCAGACCCGCCTCAGACACGGCGCAACCCTGACCCCGGCAGGCGGGCCGCACACTACCGTCTCACTCCGGATCACCCGGACACGAAGGAGCTAATCAGCAATGGCTAAGGTAATCGGCATCGACTTGGGCACCACCAACTCCGCAATGGCCGTTATGGAGGCGGGAGAGCCCCTCGTCCTCGAAAACTCGGAAGGCGGACGGACTACGCCGTCCGTCGCCGCAATCAACCCCAAAACCGGCGAACGCTACATCGGCATCGTCGCTAAGCGGCAGGCCGTCCAGAACCCCGAAAACACCGTCTACTCCGTCAAGCGCCTCATTGGCCGAAAGTTCGCTGAAATCGATTCGGAACGCCGTACGCTCGGCTACGTCGCCAAGTCCGGAAAGGACGGGGACGTCGCCGTCGCGATGGGAGACCGCGACTACTCTCCGCCCGAAATCTCCGCCATGGTGCTGCAGAAGCTGAAGGCCGACGCTGAAGCCAAACTCGGCGAGACGATCGCCCAGGCCGTCATCACCGTTCCCGCCTACTTCAACGACAGCCAGCGCCAGGCCACCAAGGACGCCGGCGCCATCGCCGGCCTCGACGTTCTGCGCATCATCAACGAACCCACCGCCGCGTCCCTCGCCTACGGCCTCGATAAGCGCCAGGACGAGGTCATCGCCGTGTTCGACCTCGGCGGAGGAACATTCGACATCTCCATCCTCCACGTCGGCGACGGCGTCTTCGAAGTCAAGTCCACCAACGGAGACACCCACCTCGGCGGCGACGACTTCGACCAGCGCGTCATCGAATGGCTCGCCGACGAGTTCCGCAAGGAACAAGGCATCGACCTCCGCAACGACAAAATGGCCGTGCAGCGCCTCAAAGAGGCCGCCGAGCGCGCCAAAATCGAACTCTCCACCGTTATGCAGTCCGAGATCAACCTTCCATTCATCACCGCCGACGCTTCCGGCCCCAAACATCTCTCCTCCACGCTCTCGCGCGCCAAGCTCGAGCAACTTACTGCCGACCTCGTCGACCGCACCATCGCTCCCTGCCGCGCAGCCCTCAAGGACGCCGGCGTCAGCCCCAACGAGGTCGCCGAGGTCGTTCTCGTCGGCGGCATGACCCGTATGCCCGCCGTCATCGACAAGGCCAAGGAACTCTTCGGCAAGGAGCCCCATCGCGGCGTCAACCCCGACGAGGTCGTCGCCATCGGCGCAGCCATTCAGGCAGGAGTCCTCCAGGGCGACGTCACCGACATCCTCCTCCTCGACGTGACCCCGCTCACTCTCGGCATCGAGACCCTGGGGCAGGTGATGACTCCGCTCATTCAGCGCAACACCACTATCCCGACATCCAAGACCGAAACCTTCACCACCGCGTCCGACAGCCAGCCGGCTGTCGAAATCCATGTCCTGCAGGGCGAACGCGCCATGTCCAACGAGAACAAGACTATCGGCAAGTTCAACCTCGACGGCATCGCTCCGGCGCCCCGCGGCGTTCCCCAGATCGACGTCACCTTCGATATCGACGCCAACGGCATCCTCAACGTCTCCGCCAGAGACAAGGCGACCGGCAAGGAGCAGCGCATCACCATCACTGCAAGCTCCGGCCTCGCCAAGGACGAGGTGGAGCGCCTCATTAAGGAAGCAGAGTCCCACGCCGAGGAAGACCGCCGGCGGCGCGATCTCGTCGAAGCGCGCAACCTCGCCGACTCCGCCGCCTACCAGGCCGAAAAGACGCTCGCCGAGTTCAGCGACAAGATCGACGCCGACCTGAAGTCCGAGGTCGAGAGCAAGATCGCCGACGTGCGGTCCGCCCTCGCCCAGGAGGACGCCGACGCCGCGTCGCTCAGCGCAGCTGTCGCCGCCTTGCAAGCGTCGCTCCAAAAGATCGGCGAAGCCGTCTACCAACGGCAGCAAGCCGAAGCGGCGGAGAGCCCCGACGACTACACGACCCCTTCAGACGACATCCCGGGCGGGGACACCGGCGACGCCGGCGACACTATCGAGGGAGAGTACCGCGAGGTTTAGCAGCTGACCGGAGACTACGGCAGGGGGAGGCTCTGCTCTCCCCCTGCGCGCTGCCGCCCGAGCCACTGCTCGCGCGTCATCCCGAACAGCAGCACGTCCCACGCCCTGCCTTTGAATCGCTTGTTGGCCGGCAACCTGCCCTCCATCAGCATGCCGAGCTTCTCGAGGACTCGCGCCGACGCCGCGTTCTCTGCGATGCACCACGACGACAGTCGCCGCAGCCTCCACTCCCGGAACGCATACGCCGCCATCGCCGACGCCGCCTCGGTCGCGTAACCCTGCCCCCAGTGAGCAGGCGCCACCTCATAGCCAATCTCCGCCTCGGAGTCATCGTCCGGCTTCCGGCGGACGCCGCAGCTGCCTATGAGTTCGCCGGCGCAGCGCAGCGCAACTGCAAGCTGCGCGCGCCGCCGCGGCGTCTCGGCCTGCCAGCCCACAAACGTCCGCACAAACTCCTTCGCGTCCTGCGGCGTTCGGCCCGTCCAGGGGTAGTACCGAAGATAGCGGGGATCGCGCTGGTAGGCGAACGTCGCCTCCCAATCGTCCGGCGTGTATTCCCGCAGCAGCAAGCGTGGGGTAACGATGCGAACGAACCGCGCGCCGCCGTCTGTACTCATCCTCTACGCCGCGCTCCGTAAGTCCTCGCGGCGGCGAAGCGGCTGCCCGCGCCGGTACGTGGCGACGCGCCAGAGCCACTCGGCTGGACCGAACAGGAAACGGCTCAACCACGCCTGCGACCACCACAGCTGCAGGGCCCATACCCCAACTACGAAAACCAGCACGGCGCTTCGGTTCACTGCATCGGCTTCGCCCAGCAAGACGGTCAGAACCAGCACTCCCAGCGCTGTCTGCGCCAGGTAGTTGGTCAGCGCCATCCTTCCCACTGCGCGCAGGCGCCGCTTGAGCCGGCTGTCGGCGCTCTTGCTCCACAGGATGATGAGGCTCATATAGCCCATAGAAGCAGGTATCGAGCCAATCGTATTGGGTATCTGCCCGATGAAGGCGACCTCGCGCGAGTAATCGTTCGCAGCAGTGACGATTACGCCTGCGGCGGCAAGCGTCAGGCCTGTCGCAAGCCCGGCTAGCGCAGTCAGCCGGTAGACGCTCGCGGAAAAGCCGCCGTTCATGAAGCCTGCGCGGTAGAGGGCGGCGCCGACGAGAATCAGGCCCAACGCGCGCAGGAAGTAGCTCAACAGCGCAACGGCAAGCACAACCTCGCCATCAGCCGAAAGCTCGCCCGGCGTCCAGACGCCCGCCAGCGATGCGGCGTTCGTATTGGCGATTCCCTGCGCGAGCAGCGCGCAAGGAATCGAGAGCCCGAAAACGCCGACTCCAACGGAGATCAGCGCCCGGTTCGGCAGTTTCCGCAGAGCCAGCAGGAAGACCGACGACAAGGCATAGGCCATCAGCACGTCGCCGTCCCAGACGAAGGCGTGGAGGATGCCGATGAGCAGCAGCAGCGTGTTCCGCCACAAGTTCAACGCTACTGCGCGCCTTCCACGCCCGCCGGCGCGGTCGATGAACAGGATCATCCCTGCGCCGAACAGCAGCGAAAACAACCCCATGAACTTCTGGTCGACGAATATCTCGCCGAAGACGCCCACGGCCCAGTCGAGCCACGTCTCCGAGCCGCCGGCGCTCAGGTTCAGGTAGGGCGCCAGGCCGAACCGGAAGTGGACGGCGTTCATCAGCAGAATGCCGAACAGCGCCACTCCCCGTATCAGGTCGAGGCTGGCGATGCGGGCTTCGTCGCGAACAGGCCCTGAATCGACCGGAGCGGAATGCGCAGCTATCGCTGCAGCCTACTTCTCCCGTGAAGCGGCATCAGACGGCCTCACCGCCCATAGTCGTCCTCAATGCGCACCACATCGTCGAGCTCCGGAGTGCTGACTTCCAGGATGACTGCTCCCTGCTCCGGCAGGCCCTCGATGCGATGAACGACGCCCGGCTCAATAACATAGGCCAGCCCCTGCTCCATAGGCCCCGACTCCAGCGCATCGACGCTCCCGCGCGTCAACACCGCTGCGCCTCGCAGCAGGTACATCGTCTCGCGTTTGCGCTCGTGGCGCTGCAGACTCAACCGGCGTCCGGAGCAGACGTTCAACTGCTTGATGCAGTACGCCTCGCACAAGTCGAGGATCTCCTCGCTGCCCCACGGCTTCTCTATCACGTCGCCGGGTTTCATAGCCGCCCGATTCTACAACCTCCCCTTTGTCTGCAAGCAAGGGACTGCAAGGGAGGTTGACGCGCGCCCTAGAGCGCGCTCGCAGCGAGCCGCGCCTCGTCGAACGACAGCCCCAGACCCGGAGCGTCGGGCATCACGAGCCGGCCCTCGGCGTTGATTTGCGGAACCTCCTCGAACAGAGGGAACGCCCACGGCATATGCTCAACGTAAAGGCCGTTCGGCGCCGCCGCCAGCGCATGACCCAGCACCTCCGGCGCCAGATGCGTCACTACAGGCAGGTTGTGCGCTTCCGCCATATGCGCCGCCTTCATCCACTGCGTAATCCCGCCCACGCGCAGCAGATCGACCATCACAATGTCGATCGACCGCGCCTCGAGCATGTGGCGGAACGGCTCGACGCCGTAGTGGTACTCGCCCGCCGCAATCGGGGTGTCGAGCGCATCCGCAATGCGCGCGAGCCCCGCGTAGTCCTGAAAGTGCGTAGGGTCTTCCAGCCAGAACAGGCCGAACTCCGCCATTCCGCGGCCCACCGCAATCGTCCTGTCCACGCTCCAGCCTTGATTGATGTCCACCATCAGGTCGACGCCCTCGCCCACCGCCTCGCGCATCGTGCGCAGACGCGCCAGCTCGGCCTGCGTCGTCGCCTCTGCGCCCATACGGAATTTCATCGCCCGAAACCCCTCCGACGCCAGCGACGAAGCCGTCTCCGCAAGCGCGTCCAGGTCGTAGTGACGCCACAGGTAGCCGCTGGCGTACGTGGGCACGACTCCGGAGCGGGCGCCCAGCAGCTTCCATACAGGCATGCCCAGCGCCTTCCCTCGAATGTCCCACAGCGCCACGTCTATCGCCGCCGCTGCTCGCGTAACGAGGCCCGCCGGCGAGCCTCCTCCCGCCTTCCGCAGCAGCTCGCGCCCAATCCACTCCACCGCGTGCGGGTCCATTCCTATGGTCGCCTCCGCCAGCGCATCGACCACTGCTTTCAGGCCTCTCGTCACGAGAGTAGAGGCAAACCCCGCGTACGCGATGCCTTCGACGCCGTCCTGCGTGCGCAGCCGCAAGGTCACATAGTCGGACTCTTCCCTCGGCCCGGAGGGCCCCGGCTCTCTCGGAATCCGCACAGCCGCGCTCTCGAACGACGCTATCTTCATACGCCCAGCACGCTCCTGCCCTGAATTGGCCCAGCAGCGCCTGCGGGCCCTGCGCGCAGGCATCGCTGTCCCTCGTCAACCGTCGGCCCTCTTCTACGGCCTCTACAGCCCGTGCAGAGGGAACACTGTGCGCCGCAGTTCGTCCACCTGCGCCTGCGCATAGGCCCGCGCGCGGGCGCGCATCTCCGCGTCCGCCGCCGGCGCTCCCTCCGCGTCGCGCAAACGCGGACTCGTCAAAAACGCCTTCGACTCCTCCGGCAGCTCATCCGGCCACTCGCGGCCAAGCATCTCGCCGTACGCCAGCGCCCAGCACCTGGCCGTCGCGTCGAGGTCGTAACCGCCCCCGCCAAACGCCAGCCACGGATAGCCCATACCGCTCAGACGCTCGACAGCCGCCATGTAGCCGCTCGTGCTCAGGCCCAGATGCGTCAGCGGATCGCTCGCGTACGCATCAGCCCCCAGCTGCGTCGCCAGCACATCCGGCGCAAACGCCTCGATGAGCGGCGGGACTACCTGCTCGAACGCTTCGAGGTAGACCTCATCGTCCGTGTACGGGAAGAGCGGCAGGTTCACCGAGTAGCCCGCCGCATCGCCGGCGCCCAACTCCGACGCCGCGCCCGTGCCGGGGAAGAGCCACCGGCCGCCCTCGTGCGTCGAAATCGTCATCACGTCCGTATCGTGATAGAAGGCCGCCTGCACGCCGTCGCCATGGTGGGCGTCGATGTCGACGTACGCCACCCGCAGCCCACGCTTGCGCAGCGCATTGATCGCGACCACCGGGTCGTTGAAGATGCAAAACCCCGACGCCCACCCGCGCATCGCATGATGCAGGCCGCCGCCGGGTGCAAACGCCGCCGACGCCACGCCGTCAGCCACCAGCTCCGCCGCCTGCACCGATGTTCCTGTCGAGAGCAGCGCCGCCTCATACATCCCGGGATAGACCGGGTTGTCGCCCTGGTCGGAGAAGCCGTGCTGGCCGGTTGCTTGCTCTTCGCCGCGGCTCAGACGCCGCACTGCCTCGATATACGTCCCTGTATGGAACGTAGCGAGCTCTTCAATCGTTGCGGGCCGCGGCTGCACGAGCAGCGCGCTCTCGTCTTCGAACGCTCCGTAGCCGCGCAGCAGATCGTACGTGTGCTGCAACCGCACAGGCCGCATCGGATGGCCCCGGCGCAGCGTATGCTGCGAGAGCGCCTCGCCGTAAACGTACGCCGCCTTCCCGTTTCGTCCGCCCATCACAGCAGGGAGTCTAGCAGAGCGCCGGACCCCCAGAGTTCCCGACGCGCGATGCGGGCGCGCGATAGCGCACCTGGCGGCTAGCCCTATAATCGTTCCATGACCCGCCTGCGTCCCTTTGCCGCTTCAGCCGCAGCCGCCGCCCTCCTCTGCGCGTTGACTATCCTTTCAGCGGCTGCGCAAGAACCCCCAACAGACTCGCTTCCGGCAGCCGACTTCCCGCCTCTTCCCGTCCTCTTCAGCGGGACAGCCTCCCTCGACGGCCAGCCTGTCGCCGAGGGGCGTCTCTCCGTCCGCGTCGGAGATTGGGAGACCCGGCGCCCTGTCGCGGTCGTCGACGGCGCGTTCGCCTGCGCTCACGAATGCCTCACCGCCGGGCCGCCTTCGCTCGACTACATCGACGAGCCGGTTACGTTCGTCCTCGACGGCGGACTCACGGCAACTCTCACGTTCCCCATTCCCCAACCTGAGCGCGCCTGACGTGAGAGAAGTCGCGCTCGAGTTCCACTCCACCCCTCGCCCTGCCCCAACGCCGACTCCCAGCCCGACGCCTACTCCGTCCTCTGGCCGGTCGACGACTCCGGCGCTGATTAGCGTCGTCGTCGGGGCAGCCGCCGGAACCGTGGCCGTGATCTTCCTCGCCGCCCGCGCCAGACGCAAGCGCTAACCGCCAGCCTGACGCGGCATCAGCACGACGGCAGCAATTCGCGCGTCGCGTGCACCAGTTCCGCATCCCAGCGCTGCGACTCGGCGAGCCGCACCGCCTTGTCGAGCATCTCCTCGGCATGACCAGCGCTATTGCTCACGCAAGCGATGCCGATAACGAGCCGCTGATGGTCGTCCATGCTCTCGACCTCGGCTGCGGACAGATTGAACTTCTGCCGCAACTGCGCAATAAGCGAGCGCGCGATCTGACGCTTGCCCTTCAGCGAATCGTTGCCGCGCAGGCGAAACACGAGCACGCATGAGCCTACATACACGAGGCGGCCTCCCTCCCGAACCGGAACCCGGCGCCCGCGCACTCTAGCACGGCGCGCCGCTCGCCCGCTGCTGCTTGACCCTCGATTGTGAATCTCGCTACTATCGTTTCACAAACGCTTCACAATCGCTCCCGCGCCGCCTCGAGCGCCCCGCATTTTGAGAAAAGCCGTCTGATGTCTACCTGGCCGGATGTCCCCGAAGTCGTCGTCGAGCGCTTGCCTCAGTACCTCCGCGCCCTCTCTCACCTCGAAGAGAGCGGCATCGAGGTCATCAGCTCGCAGCAGCTCGGCGAACTGCTGCAGGTCACCCCTGCCCAAATCCGCAAAGACCTCAGCTACTTTGGCCGGTTCGGCAAGCAAGGGCGCGGCTACAGCATCCCACACCTGCTCATGCAACTCCGGCAGATCCTCGGCCTCGACCGCACATGGAACGTCGCCGTCATCGGCGTCGGGCGCCTGGGACGCTCCATCATCAACTATCCGGGGTTCGAACCGGAGGGCTTCCGCGTCGTCTGCGCGTTCGACTCCGACCCGCACCTTATCGGACAGGTGGCCGGCGGGCTGCTCGTCCACAATTTCGCCAACTTCAAAGAGGTGGCCGCCGCCGAGGGCGTCCACATCGCCATCGTCGCCGTCCCCGCGCCGGTGGCCCAGGAAGTAATTGACCGTCTGGTCGGCGCCGGCATTAGCGCCATCCTCAACTACGCTCCGAAGTCCGCCATCGTCCCCGGCAATATCCGCGTGCGCAACGTCGACCCCGTCGTCTCGCTCCAGTCGATGACGTACTACCTCCGAGGGGCCAGCCGCTAGCCCGCCTCAACGTTCCGCCGCGCCGGAACACGCGGCGCGGGATATGAGAGGCGTCCCCGGCGCGCCATGCCGGCAGCTGTTCAGCCTAGATATGCGCCGGACGCGCGATAGCGCCCAATTGCTCGCAACGATTAGGAAACGGGAGAACTGGGGAGCGGGAGAACGCCCGCTTTCCCCGAACGCCTCTGGATGGTGGCGGGCGGGCTACGCTCCGCGGCTGCTATCGGGAGCGCTGGCGCGACGACGGCGGCGCGTCACATTGAGCCGCACCTGCGCGCGGCGCAACGAACTCAGCGCGCGTTCGATGTTCATATCCTGGCCGTGCTCCGCGATGCGCTGCCGCGCGCGGGCGACAGCCTCCTCCGCCCGCACAACGTCTATCTCGTCGGCGCGCTCCGCCGCGTCCGCCAGCACCGACACCCGGTCGCCGCGCACTTCCATGAAGCCGCCGGTAATCGCGAAATCCTGCTCTCCCTCGGCGTTTCGGAAGCGCAGCTCGCCGGCCTGCAGCGCAGTTATCAGCGCCGCATGCTTCGGCAGGACGCCAATCTCCCCGTCTACTCCCGGAGCGACCACCGCATCGACTTCTCCCTCGAACAGCGCCCGCTCCGCCGTAACGATCTCCAGCCGCATCGGCATAGCCTAGCTCCCTGCTCCCGCAGCGGCGGCGCGCTCTTGCGAGCGCTCGATCACCTCGTCGATAGTCCCGGCCATGTAGAAGTCCTGCTCGGCGATGTCGTCGTACTTGCCCTCGAGGATCTCCTTGAAGCCTCGCACTGTCTCCGACACCGGAACGTAGCGCCCCTCGCGCCCCGTGAACTGCTCGGCCACGAAGAACGGCTGCGACAGGAATCGCTGAATGCGGCGCGCTCGCGCCACCGTTAGCTTGTCCTCGTCCGACAGCTCCTCCATGCCCAGAATCGCAATGATGTCCTGCAAGTCCTTGTAGCGCTGAAGCACCGCCTGCACCCCGCGCGCCGTGTTGTAGTGGTCTTCTCCAACAATGAGGGGATCGAGAATCCGTGAAGAGGACGTCAGCGGGTCGACGGCGGGGAACAGCCCTTGCTCCGCGATGGAGCGCTCGAGCGCGACTACCGCGTCGAGGTGGCCGAAGCTCGTCGAGACTCCCGGGTCGGTGTAGTCGTCGGCGGGAACATATATCGCCTGGAAGGACGTGATCGACCCCTTGTTCGTTGAGGTGATGCGCTCCTGCAAGTCGCCCATCTCGGTGCCCAGCGTGGGCTGGTAGCCAACCGCCGAAGGCATTCGCCCCAGCAGCGCCGAAACCTCCATGCCCGCCAGGATGTACCGGTAGAGGTTGTCGACGAACAGCAACACGTCCTGGTTCATCGTGTCGCGGAAGTACTCGGCCATCGTCAGGCCCGTCATCGCAATCCGGAGGCGCACGCCGGGGGGCTCGTTCATCTGCCCGAACACCAGCACGGTGTTCTTCAGCACGCCCGAATCCTGCATTTCGTGCCACAGGTCGTTGCCCTCGCGGGAGCGCTCTCCCACGCCGGCGAACACCGAATAACCGCTGTGCTCTTCCGCAATGTTGCGGATGAGCTCCTGAATGATCACCGTCTTGCCTACGCCGGCGCCGCCATACGCGCCGACCTTTCCGCCCTTCGTGAACGGGCAGATCAGATCGAGCGCCTTCACGCCGGTCTCGAGCACTTCGGTCGTCATGCTCTGCTCTTCATAGGCCGGAGGGTCACGGTGGATAGGCCAGAACTCCTTGGCGTCCACCGAGCCCAGCCCGTCGAGCGGGTCGCCGGTTACATTGAACAGGCGCCCCAGGCTCGGCTCGCCCACCGGCACGGCGATCGCCTGACCGGTGTCCTTCACCGCCGCGCCGCGCGTAAGTCCTTCCGTGGGGCCAAGCGCGAGGCAGCGCACCCAGCTGTTGCCGACCTGTTGCTCCACCTCGAGCACGAGGCGCTCGCCGCTGTTGTCGACCTCGAGCGCGTTGAAGATTCCCGGCAACCCATCGGGCGGGAACGCAACGTCAACGACTGTCCCGATGACCTGCACCACTTTGCCTTCGCTTGCTCCGGCCATCCGTATCCTCCTCAGTCCTAACCCTCGAGGGCGGCGGCGCCGCCTACGAGATCGAGCAGTTCCGCAGTAATCATGTTCTGCCGGGCCTTGTTCAGCTCCAGCGTCAGGGACTCGATCATATCTTCCGCCGCCTCGGTGGCGTTCCGCATAGCCACCATCCGCGCCGACTGTTCGCTCGCGCTGTTCTCGAGGAACGCCTGATACACCTGCACTTCGAGGAAGCGCGGCAGCAGCGCGCCGAGCACCGTGGCCGCATCCGGCTCATACAGGTAATCGACTCGCGGCCCGCTCTCAAGACCCTCGGTCGCAATAGGCAGCAATCGCGCCACGACCGGCGTTTGCACCAGCGTGTTGACGTAACGCGTATAGGCGATGTGCACCTCGTCGGCCTCGCCCGACGTATAGGCCTGCTCCACCAAACGGGTAGCCGCCAGCGTGTCCGCCATGCTCGGCCTGTCGCCCATATCGGTGAACGACGCGCGCAAATCGACTCCTGCGCGCGCCATGAAATCGCGCGCCTTTCTGCCGACGGTCACGACAGACACCGAGTCCTGCCGTTCCCGGACGAACTCGCCCGCGGCGCGGTTGATGTTCCCCGGCATTCCGCCGGCAAGCCCCCGGTCGGGCGATATCTCGAGCAGCAGCGTCCGGTTTACGGGACGCTGACGCATCAACGGGTGGAGCTCGTCGCTCTCCCCGCCAGTCTGGCCGGCGACGAGCCCGCCGAGCACGGCGCGCAGCTTCTCCGCGTACGGACGAGCGGCAGTCACCGCCTCCTGCGCGCGGCGCATCTTCGAAGCCGCCACCATCTGCATCGCGCGTGTAACCCGCGACGTGTTCCGCACGCTTCGAATGCGGCCTCGTATCTGGCGTACGCTCGGCAATTCGGCTCCCTGGCTCCTAGAACGTCGACTTGAAAGCCGCGATCGCGTCCTTCAGGTCGCTCTCCGTCTGATCGTCAATGTCCCGCTGCCCCTGGATTGCGGAGAGCACCTCCGGCTTCGAGGTGTCCAGGTAGCCGAGGAACCGCTCTTCGAACTCCCGCACCCGGCCTACCGGAACATCGTCCATATGCCCGTTGACGGCTGCGTACATCGAGCACACCTGATGCCCCAGGCTCTGCGGACGGTACTGCGGCTGCTTCAGCAGCTCGGTGAGCCGCTGCCCGCGCTCCAGCTGCGCCCGCGTCGCGGCATCCAGGTCCGACGCGCCGAACTGCGCGAAGCTCGCAAGCGCTCGGTACTGCGCAAGCTCGAGCCGCATTCGCCCGGCCACCTTCCGCATCGCGCGCGTCTGCGCCGAACTGCCCACGCGCGACACCGACAGCCCTGCGTTGACCGCTGGGCGAATGCCGCTGTTGAACAGGTCGGCCTCCAGGTAGATCTGTCCGTCCGTAATCGAAATGACGTTCGTCGGAATGTACGCCGACACGTCGCCGGCCTGGGTCTCGATAATAGGCAGAGCGGTCAGCGACCCCCCGCCGTGAGCTTCATCGAGGCGCGCCGCGCGCTCCAGCAGGCGGCTGTGGAGATAGAACACGTCGCCCGGGTACGCTTCCCGCCCCGGGGGACGGCGCAGCAGCAACGACATCTGGCGGTAGGCCCACGCGTGCTTGGTGAGGTCGTCATAGATGATGAGCGCATCCCGGCCGCTCGCCATAAACTCCTCGCCTATCGCGCATCCGGCGTACGGCGCCAGGTACTGCATCGGCGCCGGGTCCGACGCGTTGGCCGCCACAATCACTGTGTGCTCCATCGCGCCGTACTCTTCGAGCGTCGACTGTATCTGCGCCACCTTGCTCTGCTTCTGCCCGATAGCCACATAGATGCAGAGCAGATCCAGCCCCTTCTGGTTGATTATTGTGTCGACCGCGATCGCTGTCTTCCCGGTGAACCGGTCGCCGATGATCAGCTCGCGCTGTCCGCGGCCAATGGGAATCATGCCGTCGATCGACTTCACGCCGGTCTGCACCGGCGTGTTCACCGACTGCCGCACCACCACGTTCGGAGCGACGATCTCAATGGGGCGAACGCCGTCGGTCCTCACCGCGCCCTTGCCATCGAGCGGCTTGCCCAGAGGGTCGACCACCCGGCCCAGGAGCGCGTCGCCAACCGGCACGCGGGCAATCTCCCCCGTCGCCTTTACGAGATCGCCCTCTTTCACCTCCGTGTCGGAGCCCATCACCGCCGCGCCAACGAGGTTTTCCTCGAGGTTGAGCGCGAGGCCCGCCACGCCGCTCGGAAACTCCAGCAGCTCGCCGAACCCAACCTTGCCAAGGCCGTGAACTGTCGCGATACCGTCGCCGACCTCAACCACGGCGCCGACCTCGGTAAGGGTCGTCTCGCCGCCGAACTCTTCAATCTGCCGCTTCAGTACGGCGGCGATATCTTGCCCGCGAGTGGTCATACCCGCTCCTCCGTTTTCTCGTACGACGCCTTAGGCGAGCGCTTCCCGCCCCAGGCTCTGACGCAGGCCCTCCAGGCGGGCGCGCACGCTGCCGTCCATCACCTGGTCTCCCACACGAACGACGATCCCGCCAATGACTCCGGGATCCTCCTGCGCGTCGAGGACTACTTCCTTGCCGAGCATCAAGCCCAGCGCGGCGCGCAACCGCGATTGCTGCTCCGGCGACAGCGGCGCCGCGCTCGTCACCGACGCCTGCGCGCGCCCTCGGCTTTCGTTGAGCAGCCGCCCGTACTCGCGAACAATCGCCGGCAACGCGCCGACGACCTGCTTCTGCACGAGCAGCCCGACGAATTTCGCCACAGTCTCGTCCGCGCCCGCAGCCAGCTCGGCGACGACCGCCGCCTTGCGCTCCTGCGGTATGCGCGGCTCGCCGAAGAACAGCCCAGCCGACGGATCGGCGAGCTGGCCCGTAATGTCCGATACGCTCGCGAGCCACGACTCTTCCTTGCCCTCCGCCTGCGCGAGGTCGAAGAGCGCCTGCGCGTAACGCTTGGCTATCGGCGCCTTCGCCACTTAGTTCCGCCTCCCGCGCGCTTCGCTCTCCGCAAGGACTTCGTCGATCAGCTCCCGGTGCGCGTCCGCGTCCACCGAGCGGCGGATGATCCGTTCAGCCGCCGTAACCGCCAGCGACGCGAACTCCGACCGGACTTGCTCGAGCGCCGCGTCGCGCTCCTGCCGTATCTCCTCACGGGCGCGCTCCAGCATCTGCTGGGCCTCCGCCCGCGCCTGTTCCGCCTGCTGATCGCGGTAGCGCTCAGCCGCCGCGCGGGCCTCCGACAGCACGCGTTGGCCCTCCTGACGCCCCTCGTCGAGCGCCTGCCGCATCGACTCCTGCTGCTCGCGCGACTCCTGCCGCACCCGGTCAGCCTCTTCCAGGCTCTCCCGAATCCGCGCCGACCGCGCGTCCAGCATCCCCAGTATCCGCTTGTACGCAAGGAAGTAGAGGATGACGCCCAACAAGGCGAAGTTCACCAGGTACACGCCCAAGGCCACCGGGTCGATGCCCAGCGCGCCGATGCCGCTCGCCTCTTCCGCTAACAGGGGTGCTCCCAGCACGTTGGCCGCCTCCTTCTCCGTTCTTTCGCCGTACGTTCGTTCCGCCGGTTCCCCGGCGCTACGCGACGAATATCAGCAGAATCGCGATCACCAGCCCGTAGATGCCGATCGCCTCTGTAAACGCCAGCGCCAATATCATGTTCGGCGCGATAGCGTCCCGCGCCTCCGGGTTCCGCCCCAGTGCGTTCATGGCTCCGTTGCCCAGAATGCCGAGGCCTATGCCTACTCCGAACAGGCTCAGCCCCGCCATGCCCAGCCCGAGCCACTTCCCTGCTTCCGCGGAAATCTCCATCGTTCAGTCCTCCTTCTCGCGCGCCTCTCCGGCGCCCTCGCTACGCATGCTCTTTTTCACCGTGCTCTTCGCCGTGCGACGACACCGCCATCGCGGTAAACACCAGCGTCAGGCCCATGAACACCATCGCCTGCACGCCGCCGACCAGAATCTCCAGCCCGTAGAAGATCACCGGCGTCATGAATATCGTCAGGAACGTCATCATGAACAGCACTATCTCGCCCGCCAGCATGTTCCCGAACAACCGGAACGTGAAACTCACCACCCGAATGAAGTGGCTCACCAGCTCCAGCAGCCCTATGAACGTCTGCACCGGGTTCCCGAAACGGAAGAACTCCTTCAGATAACCAAGCCTGTGCGCCCGGAACCCCCACACCTCGAAGAACACGAACGCGACCACAGCCAGCGCGAGCGGCATATTGATGTCCGTCCCTGCGCTCCGGAACAGATGCGTCGTGATGTGGTCTGCGCCCTCCGCCGTGAACCCCACGGAGGGATAGATCGGCAGCAACGCCATCCATGCGTTGAACGCCACGAATAGGAATATCGTCGCCAGCACCGGGAAGAATGGGCGCGCGTACCGCTCGCCGGCAACGCTCTTTACGAATCCGTACAGCGCATCGACCAGCGCCTCGAGCAGGCCTTGCAGCCGGCCCGGCACGATGCTCATCTTGCGCGTCCCCACGCCGAACAGCACGACCACGACCGCCGTCGTCAGCCACGCCGACATCAGCGTGTTCGTCACCGTGAAGCCCCCGACCTCGAACACCTTCTGCGGCGCGATGTGCACCTCGGGGACCGGAAGCAACTGCGCTCCCAGCGCCCCCAGCACAACGCCCACCAGCGCCAGAACGCCTCCCAGCGCTATGACGGCCTTCGTCACGTCCTCAGCCTCTCCTGCAGACTTTGCCGAGGCGGCCCGACACAATGCGGTAGACGCCGTAGAGCGCCACCGCCAGCCCCAGCGCTCCCAGCCCTGCGCCTATCAGCGCCAGAGCGCCCCCAAACACTATGTCGACTTTCGCCACGTCCTCAGCCTTCCCCGTGGTCTCGTTCGGAGCTGCGGCCTCCGCCGAGGTAGCCCGACGCCATGCGATAGGCGCCGTACGCCGCCGCCGCTAGCCCCAGCGCCAGCCCCGCCAGCAGAAAAGCAGGCGCCGAGCCAATTCTGCCGTCGAGCCACGCTCCCGCCAGCGTCGGAGCAACAATCGCAGTCGCTACCCACCAGCCAAGGCCGGTGAACTGGGCGGCTGCAATCCACCACGGTCGTTGCTTCATAGGCCGGCCCGAAGCCGCGTGAATCCTATCACAATCCCATCGGGGCCTGCAAAGAGCGAGCCCTCCCTTCGCGCCATTCCCCCGGTATTGGGCGACCCCCGAAAAACGAGGGGGTTCCGGGGGAGAGAACTCTCTCCCGGTAGCGCACAGCGCTCAGGCTTCCGCGAGTGTGGGCGTTCCGAAAACCTGGGAGAGCATCCGCTCCCCCAGACCCCCTGGGAAAAGGGGCTACTGCGCGCCGCCATCCCTCGAGTATTGGGCGCGCCTCCGAAAAACGAGGGGTTCCGGGGGAGAGAACTCTCTCCCGGGAGCGCGTCAGCGGCTCATGCTTTGGCCAGTGTGGGCACCCCGGAAAACTGGGAGAGCGTCCGCTCCCCCAGACCCCCTCGGAAAAGCTTGCGGGCGAGAGAGCGGCGCTGCCGCCATCCCTCGAGTATTGGGCGCGCCCCTGAAAACGAGGGGGTCCGGGGGAGAGGACTCTCTCCCGGGAGCGCGCGGCGCTCATGCTTTAGCAAGTGTAGGTGTTCCCGGAAACTGGGAGAGCGTCCGCTCCCCCAGACCCCCTGGGGAAAAGGGCTACTGCGCGCCGCTATCGATGTCTTCGAGGCCGGGGAGATCTTCCAGGAACTCTGAGAACGCCGACATCCGCTCGATCTCCTCCTGAGTCACGCTTCGCGGACGCCCAGGGCGCGACCGGCGCGGCCCCGGCGGAGTCCCTTCCGCCGGAAGCTCCTCCCCATCGACGTTCGTCGACACTCCTGCCCGGTCGAGCACTGCGTCCTCAACCAGAATCGGAGACTTCAGCCGCGCCGCATACCGCTCATCCCGAGGGTCGAGTCCCAACTGCTCGATGAACCCTTCAGCCTCCTGCAGCGACGCGAACCACCGCTCCTCGCCGTCCCGCCCTGTCGCCACATGACCGTTCCGCACCGCAATGGCGATCGCGTCGCTCGGGCGGCAATCGACCTCCAGCTCTCCGCCGTCAGCCGTTGCGAGCACCAGCTTCGCGTAGAACGTGTCGTTCGCCAGATCCGTAACCACGACGCGCAACAGCGCCGCGCCCATCACGGAGATGACGTTCCCCAGCAGGTCGTGCGTCAGCGGACGCGGAGTCTGCACCGCTTGCAAGCGCACCGCTATCGCGTCGGCCTCCGGCGCTCCGATCCAGATCGGAAGGTACCGGTCGCCGGCGCGGTCTTTCAGCACGACCACGCGCTGGTAGTTCATCAGGTTTACGCGGATGCTATCGATGAGCATATCCCGCATCGCCCACCCCTCCCTGCGGCGAACCGCCGGACGGCCATTCTAGGGAGATGCCGCTTCCCCTTCAACCTCTCCCTCTGTCCAGAAACTGTCCAGAGCGAATGAGAAGGTCTGCCGCGGCGCGCCCCTCCGCCGTTTCCCGCGCTAGCCAGGGGGCTGAGGGAGCGCAGCTTTCCCGGGAGCGCGTTAGCCGCTCAGGTTAAGGGCGCGGGGACGCCCGACGGCGACAGCCGCACCAGCTGCGGCTCTTCGGGAAGAGAAGCCCGCGTTACGTTCAGACGCGGCTGCGCCTCCGGTTGCGGCGACCCAAGCTCCGACAGGAACGCCGACAGCTCCCGCAACGGACGGCTGTTCCCTTCGTGCGCGTACAGCACCGGGACGATCACTTTTGGCCCCAGCGCCTGCACGATCTCCGCAGCGTCCGCCGCCGACAGGCCCGTGTCGCTCCCCGCCGGCACCGCCACGACGTGCGGCGACCCCAGTTCGTCGAGCTCACGCTTCGACAGCAGGCCGCCCGGATTACCGAGATGACAGAACGTCAGGCCGTCGATCTCCACCGTGTACATCGTGTTCCAGCGCTGCGCCTCCCCCTCCGGAGTCCGGCGCGCGCAACGCACTCCACGGATGTGCATCCCCGACGCCTCGTACTCGCCCGGGCCGTCGAGCACGATCCGCGCGCCCGTCGCCTCGCCGCTCGCGGCGTGCAGCGGATCGTCGCTGCTCAGCGTCACCACCTCCGCCTGGGCCTGCGCCGGCGGCATCCGAAGCCCCGTCTCGCCCGGATACGGGTCGGCCAGCAACGACGCCGACGCTCCCCGCACCCGCACCGCCGCATGCCCCAGCCAGACAACCTCCATCATCACCCCTCTCGATTGCGCGGAGCGTGCTCGAGCGTTCCGCTCTCTCTCGCTTCCCTCGAACTGACGCGTCAGCGCCGACGGCGGCCTGCAATCGCCCATGCCGTCGGCAGCGCCACCGCCGCCACGTACAGCTTCGCCAGATCGCCGGCCACGAACGGCCACAGACCCCACTGCAGCGTGTCCGCCACGACCGACGCTCCCGACGTCCACCCTTGCGATACGCCCCAGTACCCCAGCCACAGCAGACCCGGGATGTACAGCGCGGCGTTGCCCGCAAGCAGCGACAGCAGCGCCCGCCAGCTCCGGTCCCATCCGCGCTCCGACAGACGCCCCACCAGCCACGCGGCGCCAACGAAGCCTACGATGTAGCCGCCGCTCGCCAGGCTCCACACGAAGCCGCTCGTCCCCGACCAGGGGAGCAGGACGTGCAGCGTGACGTCGTCCGCCAGCTGCGGAGCGAACACCGGCGCTCCCGCCATGCCCGCCAGCGCGTACAGGGCCAGCGCCGCCGCGCCCCGACGCGACCCCAAGGCGCCGCCGGCCAGCAGCACCCCCAGCGTCTGACCCGTAATCGGCACCGGAGTGAACGGCAGCCTTACCGCTACCTGCGCCAGCAGAGCCACCAGCAGCGCGAACCCGGCCACCAGCGCCGCGTCCCGCAACACCCCGCTCCCCGGCGCGAGCGTATCCGCAAGCGTCGGCCACCGGGTCAATGCAGGAGAAGAATGCGCTGTTTGCATAAAGCAGTCACCCGCCACAACAAGAGGTGCTCCGATTATACCCGTCTACCGGAGCCGGCGGCGGTCGAGTGTTCGATCACGGCGCCGAGCGCGACGAAGCAGGCTCCTCGTCGACGCCGGCGCCGCAAGGCGAGCGCGCCGGCGGCGACTGCAAGGAAGAGCGCGCCTCGGCTTACGTCCGTGAGGGGATGAACTCGTGCATGCGGGAGTTCAGGCCGCGCTGGGCGAGCTCCTGCTCGAACAGCGCGTGGATGCGCGGGTCTTCATCCTCGTACTCGATCTGCATGCCGCCGGCCTTCTGCGACTTGTCCATGTTCTCGTAGTTCCACATCTTGGACTCGAGGACGGGATAGCGCGCGCCGCCGAAGTCGAACACAAGGTAGCGCGACTGCCCGGGGGAGACGTTGAAGTGCTGGTGGTAGGTGGGGCCGTCGGGCGGCGCGTAGAGCGTGCCGGGCTTCCAGTCGACGCGGACGGTCTCGACCGGGTTCTCACCCTCCTTCCAGAGGAGCGAGTAGCCCTCGCCCGTGACGCAGAAGATGTGGGCGCCGGCGTTGTGGGCGTGCGCCTTCTTGTACGTGCCCTCGAAGAACTGCGAGATGTGGCAGTGCATCGAGGAGTCGGCGAGAAGGAACTGGATGTTGTTGCCTGCGGCGCCGCGCGCGACCCACGGGGGCAGCTCGAAGTTGACGAGCTCGGGGACGAAGTTGGTCTCCCACTGGTGGCGTCCGGGCTTTACCTGGCGGAACTCGCCCTCGCCCTCGAAGTAGCGCTCGGCGGCCATCCGCTCGGGGAACTGGAAGGCGTTGTCGTAGATGAAGGCGGGGTTGCGGAAGACGTTGAAGATGATCGGGAGGTCGGTCACCGCGGCGAGGCGGGCGGGCTCCGTGCCGGAGCCGTTGAAGATCTGATGCTTGGCGTTGAGGGGGATGGCGAAGATGGCGCTGGGGCCCCACTCGAACGAGTACTTCTTGCCCTCCGGCGTTTCGATGACGGTCGCGCCACGTCCGGAAATGACGTGAATGAGCTCGTCGTGCATATGCTGCTCGGGGTTGAGCTGCCCGCCGGGAGGGATCTCCACGACGTAGGCGGAGAGGTAGTCCGAGCGCCCGGCGAGGTGGACGTAGGCGCCGAGTCCGCCGAGGCGCTCCCACGGCTCGACCTGCACGGTGTGGCAGTCGACGGCGTAGGCCTCGTGAGTGGGGATGCCCTCGCGCTTGATGAAGTCGGTGTAGGGAAAGACGCCGTAGAAGGGATTGACCTCGATTTCGTCGCCCATTGAGTAATCCTCCTCCGCCGCCGTGGAATTGCAAGAGTCGCCAAGAGAGAGACAGGACGCGGCGCAAGGGCAAGGTTAGCCGCTGCCGCTCCTCCGGGGCAAGTGAGCCGGAGCAAGTGAAGCGGGAAGGCTGCGGGCGCGCTAGTCGCGGTTGGCGATCTCGCGCCGGAGCTCGTCGACTTCGCGGTGGAGGTCGCGGTCTTTGCGAGCGATGTAGATGGCGTAGACGAAGAAGCCGGCCCAGGTGAGGAGCGTCCCGGCGAGCAGGAAGCCGAGGTTGCTCTCGCCCGGCGCGTCCTGCGGGAGGGGCGAGGCCAGCGCGGCAGGGGCGGCGACGGCGAGAAGGGCGAGGGCGGAGAGGACGGCAAGGGAGAGGGTGATGAAGCGCATTACCTGTTCCAGGCGAGAGTTCGGCGGAGCTCCTCGACGGCCTCCTCGTCCTTGCGCTGAGCGAACCGGTGGGCCATCAGCGACGCGTAGAGCACGAGGAAGGCGGCCATCGAGAAGAGGAGCGTGAACAGCATAGCCGGCTCGAGGGAGCCCTCGGCGCCGGGGCCGGTTACGCGTTCGGGGTGGAGGCCGCCCCACCAGTCGGCGGCCATATAGACGAAGGGGACGGCGGCGGCGCCGAGGATGCCGACGACTGCGGCCCACCGGCGCCCGCGGTCGGGGTCGGGAGCGTAGGCGCGGACCATCAGGTAGCCGATGAAGATGAGCCAGAGGACGAACGTGAGCGTGCCGTTGGCGTCCCACACCCACCACGTGCCCCAAACGGGCTTGGCCCAGACGGCGCCGGTGATGATGGCGATGGTGAAGTAGACGAGGCCGATTTCGGCGGAGACGTAGGCGAGCCTGTCCCACGCCATACGGCGCCTGACGATGTAGAGGATGCTGCCGAGCGCGGCGACGGCGAACGAGAGGAAGCTGGCGAGCACGATGGGGACGTGGAAGTAGAAGAGGCGCTGGATGATGCCCATAACGCGCTCGGTGGGGGCGTAGGCGAAGATGAGGTAGAGATCGGCGAGGACGAGGACGCCCGCGACGACAAGCAGCGCCTGCCGCCACACGTACTGCGATCCGAGCGCCGAGGCTGCTCCCCGCGTCCCGCCGGCCTCGTCTGCACGCGCCAACTCCCCCTCCTCCTCGTCAAGCGTACTCCCGAACGCCCACGATGATAGCACGGCAGCGCCCCCCCGGGGGGGGGGGGCGAGCGCGTGGCGGGGAGGATGAATAACGAGGGGCGTGGCGGGGAAGAAAGAACAACGAGGGGCGAGCGGGGCGGAAGAAGAACAACGAGGGGGTCCGGGGGAGCGGACGCTCTCCCGGGAGTGTGGGACAGGGTGGCGCCGCCTCAGCAGACGACAGCGCTCATGCGTTGCTGTTGGGGGCTGCTATGGGCGGGCGGGGCTGTTGCGTTGCAGCTGGGGGGAGGGGAGCGGGGGCTGTCGGTAGGTTATGTGGTTTGTCGCGTTGCAGCTGGGAGAGCGTCCGCTCCCCCAGACCCCCTGGCAGCCGGGGGCAGCCGGGGCTGTTGCGGGCGGCGCCTCCTGGCAGGCGCGGGCGGGGGGAGGGGGCTGTCGTTAGGGTATGTGGTTTGTCGCGTTGCAGCTGGGAGAGCGTCCGCTCCCCCAGACCCCCTGGCAGCCATAGGCAGCCGGGGCTGTTGCGGGGCGGCGCCCCCTGGCAGCCACAGGCGGAGGGGCGCGGCGCCCAGCCATGGGCGGAGGGCACGCTGTGGACAGCCAAGCGCGTGGCGGGGAAGAAGAATAACGAGGGGGGGGGAGCGGGGGAAGAAGAATAACGAGGGGGTCCGGGGGAGCGGACGCTCTCCCGGGAGTGGCGGGTAAGGCGGCGCCGCCTCAGCAGCAGACAGCGCTCATTGCGTTGCGGGCAGCCGGAGGCCAAGCAGGCGCGGGAGTGGGAAGAAGAATAACGAGGGGGTCCGGGGGAGCGGACGTTCTCCCGGGAGTGGCGGGTAAGGCGGCGCCGCCTCAGCAGCAGACAGCGCTCATTGCGTTGCGGGCAGCCGGAGGCCAAGCAGGCGCGGGAGTGGGAAGAAGAATAACGAGGGGGTCCGGGGGAGCGGACGTTCTCCCGGGAGTGGCGGGTAAGGCGGCACCGCCTCAGCAGCAGACAGCGCTCATTGCGTTGCTGCTGGGGGCTGCTATGGGCGGGCGGCGGCTGTTGCGTTGCTGCTGGGGGCGGAGCGGGGGCTGTTGTTAGGGTATGTGGTTTGTTGCGTTGCAGCTGGGAGAGCGTCCGCTCCCCCAGACCCCCTGGCAGCCATAGGCAGCCGGGGCTGTTGTGGGCGGCGCCCCCTGGCTGGCGCGGGAGCAGCACGCGCTTGCGGGGGGGGGGGGGATAGAAAGCGCCCCCTCCGTGGGGGGAGGGGGCGCTTGTTGGTGTCGTCCGCTAGTGGCGGCGGGGCCGCCGTTGGCGTTACGGGACGAGTGTGCCCGACGACGTTACCCAGACCCAGTAGCCGGAGCCGGCGTGCACGTCCGCGTTCGGCTCCTGGCCGGGAGTCGTCCGGGTCCACCGGTTCTGCGTGGTGTTGAAGCTGTACGCGATCGACCAGCCGATGCTCTCGAAGTAGTCATCCGCCGACGTGACCACTGTGCCGGCGCTGCTCTGCTCGAAGTCCACGACTCCCAGCAGGTTCCAGCCCTGCACCACCTGCACCACAGGCAGCGAGGCCGTCGGGTTGGACTCCGGAATCATCGTGCTCAGCTCCGTGAAGCCGGCTGCGTGCACGAAGTAGCCGTAGCCCGCCACGATGTCGGTCAGCGTGCCGTCCCACATGTGGCTCTCTTCATTGCGCACCGCCGACACCCACTCGCCGTCGATGTAGCCCAGCACCCGGTCGATTGCATGGTCGTCACCGAACACGCCCGCAAGCGACGTGTCGGCCGGGTTGCTCGGCAGCGAGACAAGGTTCCAGCCCGGCGTCAGGTCGATCGTGTACGCAGCGCGCGCCTCGACCTCGAAGTCGACCGAGCCCTCCTGCGTGTTGCCTGCCGCGTCCATCACCTCGTACTCGAGCTCGTGGTCGCCAACGCTCAGGCCGCTCAGCGCCACATCAAACTTCCCGCTGCCCTGGCTCACCACCAGGTGGCTCACGTCCATGCCGCCAACCATGATGGAGTTGAACGCCACGCTGCTGTAGCTGTCCAGGTGGTGCTCACTGCTCTCGGTGAACTGAAGCGTAATGAACGGGCTGGAGCTCTGCGTGACCAGTCCATCGCCCATCGCAGGGCTGATCATGGTCATATCGCTGTCCGCTGCGTCGACGCTGTTGTCGAACTCGACCAGCAGTCCGGCCGCGTCCAGGTCGTCGATGTCGTCCTCTGACAGCGTTTCTCCCGGGGTGAGCATACCGCCGCCGGCCTTCGCCGTGTTGGTCTTCCTGTCCTCAGCCATCACGGTGATGACTGCGACAGCGCCCTCGTCCCCGACATCGCCAATGTCGAATGAAGTCTGCCAGGCGTTGGCACCCGTGTTGTCCAGATCGGTGGCCCGCATCGCGCTGCCAATTTCCGCGCCATTGGCGTGCGGGGTCAGCTTGTACAGATAAACCATAGGCAGACTGCGGAGCCGCTCGCCGGACGCGACGCTGACGGTTACCTCGTCCTGCGTAAGCGCGCGCCCGCTGGTCGAAACATCCCCTGCCACGTCGATGGTCAGCGTGGGAGCAATCCTGTCCTCCGCGTTATCGTCGAAGTCCTCGCTGTCGTTGCCGGCGCGGTCTTCGATCTCGCCGATCATCTCGACATGCGGCGTGGCGTCGTCAGCCAGCGGGGTCTCCAGCACCAGGTACACGCGGCTTTGCGTGTTGATGCAGTTCCCGCCCATATCCTTGTCGCAGCTGTCGGCATCGCCGTCTCCATTGTTCGGATGGATAACGTCGACCACCGTGTTCCCCGCGACCCGGAAGTCAGAGGCCTCGATCGTGGACGAGACCAACTGCTCGGGCTCTCCGGTTTCACCGTCCTCAAACACCAGCCGGATCGCCGAGGAGTCCGCCACCTCGCTGCCCTTTGCAGCGTTGTAGCCGATACCTGCTTCTGCGGAACCTGCCCTAGGCTTAGCGTCGTCGATAGTGACGCTGAACTTGTCCGCTTTGTCGGACGGCGCCCTGGTCATGTTGCCGACCCTGTCCTTCGCCGTTATGTACCAGTCAGCCGATTCGGTAGCACGGGAGTACCGCACCGAGTAGGAGTGGTTCCTGTCTTCCTCGTCCCAGCTCCGGCTGCCCAAAATCTCGTCGTGGGGGGACTTGCCGCCACCGCCCCTTGTCTCGTCCCAGACCACATCAATGTCGTCGGCGCCGGTATCCATTACGTTGAGCGGGCTGCCGCCGGAAGCACGAATCCCGGAACCGTAGTCCGACACCGTAAACCCGACGCTGACCCGCCGTCCGGACTGCAGGGTCCCGCTTGCCGGCGTGATGCCGGAGATCGTCGGGGCAACGCCGTCGACAATCACCTCGAGCGCAGCGGAGCCCGCCTCAATGGAGATAACGTCTCCGTCGAGGGCTTCTATCATATGCGCGTGCGCGATCCGCTCATCTTCCGTGCTGGTGGGGCGGCCCACCTTAAGTCTGTAGGCGGAGTTACCATCCGCCTTTTCGATTTTGCCACCGGGCAAGCCGGAGATGTTGATTGCTCCAGAAGTGAGCCCCTGGGCCTGGACAACCAGATATCTGTAGGTGTCGTCCTGGTTGGAGACGTAGGCCGGGCCCAGTTTGGTGTCTCTGGTCCCCCCGCTGCTATCTTGCACCCAAATGTTCAGGCGCATGTCATTAAGGCCGGGCGCCCAATCGGTCAATAGTTCGCCAGTCGGCGGGGCGATCCTCCCAAGGGAGATATCCGAAGGGGTACCGGTGTCGCCAGTGTCGCCGTTGTCGGGCGGGGTGGGGTCTTCAACGATCGTGAACCTGATGCCCACGTTGTCCTCTTCGGAGTCTTGAGCGCGGCGGTGCAGAGAAAAGACGACCCTATCCCCCACCTTAGCCTCTATCTGCACTGGAGACCCTTTACTTCCGTCTCCCTGATCGCCGCTGACAGTGGTTACGATTTTCGCCCAAACGACCGCGACTCCATTCCCGTTGCCCGCGGTAAGGCCCATGGACATCAGAGCTACGTCCCTGACTCTGTACTTCAAAATACCCAGCTCAGACGCGTCTTTAACGCGAATCCTGATTGTGTCCCCGATTTTGGCGCTGCCTGGCGTCTCAGGCTCAGCAGCATTGTCGTGATCACTCCCAACGGTGGTCTCCGCCGGTCCCGCCCAGCCAATCAAGTCCGGCCAGCTGCTCTCAACACTTGGGGTGTGGGAAGCGAGCGCGGGTAGCGCGACGAGGAGCGCGATGGCTGCCGCCATCACGGTAGCTATCAATGGAGCCTTACTGAATCTCACTGCTAACCCCCTTATGGAGTCTGTGTGTGTCGCAAACGGTCGGAGTATAGGCCGCTTCTCTCTCTTCACATGCCGCCTCCCTGGTGGGAGCGTGGCCGGAGGAGCGGCGGGGCTGGCGTGGGGTCGGGCCGTGCTCGGGGGCGCGCGGCAAGGGGCAGGGCTCCGTGGGCGCCCGTCGGGGTAGTCATCGTGTGCGTCAATCGGCAGGCCACTGTGTAGAAAGGCCCTCTCTCTTGGCGTTCGGAGACGCGCGGGCGTCCCCTAGTCAGCACCGCACTATAGGGCAGTGAATCTACCCTGTCAATCGCCTGCAATCGCTAATTAGCCGATTTGGCGGCGCCCCGGCTGCCCCAGATCTCCCAGGGGGTGAGCGCTCCCGCGGCGTGGCTGCCAGGGGGGGTGAGCGCTCCCGCGGCGTGGCTGCCAGGGGGTCTGGGGGAGCGGACGCTCTCCCAGTTGCTGCGCAACACCGGCGCCCCGCCTGTGGCAAGCGCGCCGCCCCGCCGGAGGGCAACGCAATGAGCGCTGTCTGCTGTTATGGGCGGCGGCGCCTTGCCGGCACTCCCGGGAGAGCGTCCGCTCCCCCGGACCCCCTCGTTGTTTGCTGCGCTTGCGGCAGCAGCGCATGTTATGGGCGGCGCCGCCTGTGGCAAGCATGCCGCCCGCGGAGGGGGCTGCCAGGGGGTCTGGGGGAGCGGACGCTCTCCCAGCTGCTGCGCAACACCGGCGCCCCGCCTGTGGCAAGCGCGCCGCCCGCCGGAGGGCTGCCAGGGGAGGTGAGCGCTCCCGCGGAGGGCTGCCAGGGGGTCTGGGGGAGCGGACGCTCTCCCAGTTGCTGCGCAACACCGGCGCCCCGGCCATAGCAAGTGCGCCGCCCCCCCCCGGGCGGCAACGCAATGAGCGCTGTCTGTTGTTATAGGCGGCGGCGCCTTGCCGGTACTCCCGGGAGAGCGTCCGCTCCCCCGGACCCCCTCGTTGTTCTTCTTCCCGCACGCGCTTGCTTGGCCGCCCACAGCGCGCCGCAACGCAACACCGGCGCCCCGCCCCGTGGCTACCAGGGGGTGAGCGCTCCCCGCGGCGTGGCTGCCAGGGGGTCTGGGGGAGCGGACGCTCTCCCAGCTGCTGCGCAACACCGGCGCCCCGCCTGTGGCAAGCGCGCCGCCCGCCGGCTGCAACGCAACGAGCGCTGTCTGCTGTAATAGGCGGAGCCGCCTTGCCGGCACTCCCGGGAGAGCGTCCGCTCCCCCGGACCCCCTCGTTGTTATCTTCTTCCCCGCTCGCGGTTATCTTCTTCCCCGCTCGCGCTTGCTTGGCTTCCCGCCACGCGCCTGCTTGGCTGCCGCCATGCGCTTGCCCAGGGGGCGGGCGCGTTGCTCTCCATATATACTGTGGGTATGTTCGATCTCCTCTCTGAGAAGCTTGGGGTTGTGCTGGGGCGCTTGGGGAATAAGGGGCGCCTGACGGAGGAGGACGCGGATGCGGCGCTGCGGGAGATCCGTCTTGCGCTGCTCGAGGCCGACGTCAACTTCAAGGTGGCCCGCGAGTTCGTCGCCGGCGTGCGCGAGCAAGTCCTCGGCGACGGGGGCGTGCTCCGCGGGGTTTCTCCCGGTCAGCAGGTGGTCAAGGCCGTCCACGACCGCCTCGTCGAGTTTCTGGGCGAGGGCGACCGCGAGCTCCGGCCCAGCCCCTCGCCGCCGAGCGCGCTCCTCCTCGCGGGCCTGCAAGGCGCCGGCAAGACGACGACTGCGGCGAAGCTCGCCCTCCTGCTGCGCAAGCGCGGCGATCCCGCGATGCTCGTCGCCGCCGACCTCCGGCGCCCCGCCGCCGTCGAGCAGCTCGCCGCCCTCGGCAAGCAGCTCGATATCCCCGTCCATCACGAGCAGGCCGGCCCCGCCGACGCGCCGAAAGTCGCCCTCCGCGGCCTCGCGCGCGCCCGCGAATCCGGTATGAAGTGGTGCATCGTCGACACCGGAGGGCGCCTCCACGCCGACGATGCGATGATGGACGAGCTCGCCGAGCTGCAGGCCGCGCTCCGCCCCGCCGAGTCGCTCCTCGTCGTCGACGCGATGACCGGGCAGGACGCGGTGAACGCCGCCTCCGAGTTCCACGCGCGCATCGGGCTCACCGGCCTGGTGCTGTCGAAGCTCGACGGCGACGCCCGCGGCGGGGCGGCGCTCTCCGCCGCGCGCGTAACGGGCGTGCCGGTGAAGTTCATCGGCACGGGCGAGCGGCCCGACGCGCTGGAGCCGTTCCACCCGGAGCGCATGGCCTCGCGCATCCTCGGCATGGGGGACGTCGTTACGCTGGTGGAGCGCGCCCAGGAGCAGGTGAGCGCCGAGGAGGCTGCGGCGCTCGAGCGGAAGATGCGGCGCGCGGAGTTCGATCTCGACGACTTCCTGCAGCAGTTGCGGCAGCTGCAGCGCATGGGCCCGCTCGCGTCGCTGCTCGATATGCTGCCCGGCGCCGGCGGGATGCGGGGGAAGCTCCCCGCGGGCGCGTTCGACGAGCGGCGCATCCGGCGCGCGGAGGCGATCATCTCGTCGATGACGATGTGGGAGCGGCGGCGCCCGGAGCGGATCGACGGCAGCCGCCGGCGCCGCATCGCCGCGGGCAGCGGCGCCGCGCCGTCCGAGGTCAATCAGCTCCTCTCCCAATTCCGGCAGATGCGGAAGATGCTCAAAGCCGCCGCGTCGGGCAATAATCGCGCCCTCTCCCGCTTGGGCATCCCCCGCCTGCGGCAGTAGAATGCCCCCCGCAGCCGGCAATCAGTTAGCGAACGCCAGGGGCAGAGGCAACAGGAACGAGCGATGGGCAAGCGCATAGGCATCGTAGGAACACGGTTCTCCGAACTCCACAGCCCTGAGTGGCGCCTCCACGTCAAGCGGATCATCGACTCCCTCCCGGACGACGCCGAGGTGGTGGTGAACGGCGCCCCGGGCGCCGACCGCGAGGCGTTCCGCCTCGCGGAAGAGCGCGGGCTCCACGTCGAAGCGCTGATGAGGGACGAGGACTACAGCGACCACAACACGCACTTCATCCGCCGCAACGACGCCGTCGTCGCGCAGGTCGAGGAGCTCTACGCCGTTTGGGACGGCATCAGCCCCGGCACCCGCCACGCGATCACCATCGCCAAGCACAAGGGCATCCCCGTCCACGTCGTCAACGCCCTCGACGCCGACTGGCAACGCTTCAGCTAACCCCCGCCTATCGGCACGAGCGCTGCCGCGGGGGGCTGCCCGGGGCTGTCGCTCCCGGGGGCTGCCAGGGGGTCTGGGGGAGCGGACGCTCTCCCAGCTGCTGCGCAACCGCGGCGCCCGCCCATAGCAGCTCGGCGTTGCGCTCCTGACGCAAAAGCAGCCTCAGCACCCTGATAGAATGCTGAGGCTGTTTTGTTACGGAGAGTGTTGCCCGTCGGACGGGACGAGGACTTGTCATTCCTCCGAGTGCAGGGCTAGCCCCCTGCATTGCGGTTCGACTCCGCCACTCTCCGCCGCCGCAATCAATTAGCATAGTAGGGTAGCTGGTTGACAACGTCAACTGCGCGGGATGCGCCTGCGCAGCCGTTCCGCGCCCCCCGGCTGCCAGGGGGTCTGGGGGAGCGCACGCTCTCCCAGCTGCTGCGCAACCGCCCCGCCCGCCCATAGCAGCTCCCTGCGCAACGCATGAGCGCTGTCTGCTGTTGGGGGCGGCGCCGCCTTGCCGGCACTCCCGGACGCTTGCCCAGAGCACGCCGGCTTGTCGACAACTCCCGGGAGAGAGTTCTCTCCCCCGGACCCCCTCGTTGTTGCTTCTCCCGGCATGCGCTGTTGACGCAAAAGCAGCCTCAGCACCCTGATAGAAATGCTGAGGCTGTTTTGTTACGGAGCCCGTCGGACGGGACGAGGACTGACACTCCTGGATGGATGGTAGGGTAGCTGGTTGACAACGTCAACTGCGCGGGATGCGCCTGCGCAGCCGTTCCACGCCCTGCCCTAGCGGTCGGGGTAGCTTGGCGAGTTGCCCATTCCGAAGCGTTCGATCTCCTCGTCTGTGCCGTCCCATGAGGCGATGGCGTCGACCGCCTCGCGCTGCTCGCGGGTGAGCTCCCAGTCGCAGGCGGCGGCGTTGGCGGCGACCTGCTCCGCCGTCATGGCGCCGGCGATGACGGAGCTAACGGCGGGGTGGGCGAGCAGCCACGCGAACGCGAGCTCGAGCAGCGAGCGTCCGTGCTCGTTGGCGAAGGCGTCGAGCTGCGAGAGCGTCGCGCGGGCGCGCTCGTCGCCCTGCAGCTGGCCGACCATGCGTCGGGCGCTGCTGGGCGTCTCGGCTGCGGCGGCGTACTTTCCGGTGAGCCATCCGCCCGCGAGCGGGAAGTAGGGGAGGAAGCCGATGTTGTGCTCGGTGCAGTACGGCAGCAGCTCGAGCTCGACCTGGCGGCGCATCACGTTGTAGTAGTTCTGGGACGACACGAACGGCGCCCATCCGCGGTCGAGGGCGGCGCGGTCGGCGTCGGCGTGGCGCCATCCTGAGTAGTTGCACTCGCCGATGTAGCGCGCCTTCCCCTCGGTTACGAGGTCGTTCAGGGGGCCGAGGTACTCCTCGTGCGGCACTCCGTAGGGGATAAAGTGGATCTGGTAGAGGTCGATGACGTCGGTCTGGAGCTTCGAGAGGCTCTCCTCGACGTTACGGACGATGCGGTCGCGGGGCGACTCGCCGGGTTCGAGTCCGTTGAGGTTGAACTTGGTGGCGATGACGGCCTGATCGCGTTTGCCCTTGAGGGCCTCGCCGATGTGGACTTCGCTCTGGCCTCCGCCGTAGATGTTGGCGGTGTCGATGAGGTTGATGCTGGCGTCGAGGCAGGCGTCGATAACGCGTCGGCTGTCGGCGTGGTCGGTGATGCGCTGGGGGTTGCCGAAGTTGTTCGTGCCGAGTCCGATGACCGACACCTCAAGGTCGCTGGCGCCAAGTTTGCGGTACAGCATGCGTCCTCCGTGGGCGGGGTGTAGGGGGCGACGGCCATAGTAGCCCCCGCAAGCGCCGCTTGGCAAAGGGGGGCGGGTGGGGGCGACGGCAAAGAGGCGCCGCCCCTCCCCTACCCGCCCCGCCGAACCTCGACGCCGGCGGCCTCCTCGTAGAGGGTGACGGCTTTGGCGGGGTCGCCGGGGCCGAGGCCGGCGGCTACCCCACGCCGCCAGACGTCCTCGACGACCTCGCGGAGCGTCAGGCGGAGGCCGGCCTGCTGCGCGAGCGCGCCCATCATCTGCTGTCCGCGCACGTGGCCGGCGAGGCGCGAGGTCTGCGCGAAGTTCCGGTCGAGTATCTTCGGGCCGATGCGGTTTATCTGGCGCGTGGCGGCGGACGCGGTGCGCATCACCTCGAAGAGCGCTCCGACGTCCATTCCTAGCTTGGCGGCGAGCACGAACGCCTCCATAACGCCGATCTGGTAGGCGTCGGCGGTCATGTTGTTCATCAGCTTGGCGAGGTTGCCGCTGCCGACAGGGCCGAGCAGCGCGGCGTAGGCGCTTACGGCGCCGAGCAGCGGACGGACGCGCTCGAACGCGGCGGAGTCGCCGCCGGCCATCACGGTCAGCTTGCCGTCCCACGCCACCTGTCCCGTGCCGGAGACGGGCGCGTCGAGGTAGTCGACGCCGCGCTCGGCGCAGGAGTCGGCGAGCTCGCGGGCGAACTCCGGGCTCACGGTTGAGTGGTCGAGCACGACGGCGCCGCGGCTGGCGGTCGTCAGCACGCCGTCCTCGCCGCGCACTACGAGGTCGATCACGTCCTCTCCCGCCAGACAGAGGACGATGACGTCGGCGCCGGCGGCGGCGTGGGCGGGAGTCCTGCCGTCCGCGGCGCCCATAGCGACGAGCTCCTGCACCTTCCCCTGGCTCCGGTTGACGACGGCGACGTCGAACCCCGCCTTGACGAGGTTCTCGGCGATGGGGCGTCCCATCATGCCGAGTCCGATGAAAGCGATCTTGAGGCGCCCGCCCTGCCCTGCCCCCTGAGCGCCCTCCTCGCTCGCCGCGCGGCGGCCCGCTCCCGTCTCTCCTTCCCGGAGGTCGCCTGCGACCTCGACGCCCGCCTCGCGCTCGAGGACGCGGATCGCCTCGCTGGAGTCGGCGGCGGCCAGCCCCTCATCGGCGGCGCGGACCCAGAAGTCGCGCGCGGCGTTGCGGAGCGGCAGGTCGAGGCCGACCTGGTCGATGAGCCATTGCGTGTGCGTCTGGTCCTTGACGTTCGTCGACACGTAGGTCGTCTGCGTAAACGAGCGGTCGAGCACTTTGGGGACGAGGCGTTCGAGCTGGCGGCTGGCGGCTGAGGCGCGGCGCAGCGTCTCGAAGAGCGCGGGGCAGTCCATGCCAAGCTTGGCGGCGAGGACGAACGTCTCCATCACGGCGACGAGGTTGATGTCCTTAACCATATTGTTGATGAGCTTGGCCATGTTGCCACTGCCGACCGGGCCGAGGCGCAAGGCGTTGGCCGACACCGCGTCGAGCAGCGGACGGACGCGCTCGAACGCCTCGGGGTCGCCGCCGGCCATCACGGTGAGCTTGCCGTCCCACGCCACCTGTCCGGATCCGGAGACGGGAGCGTCGAGGTAGGCGGCGCCGCGCTCGGCGCATGCCTGCTCCATGCGCTGCGCGAACTCCGGGTGAACGGTGGAGTGGTCGAGCACGACAGCGCCGGGGCGAATGGCGGAGAGGACGCCGTCATCGCCGAGCAGCACACGCTCGACGATGTCGTCCTCGACGAGGCAGAGCGCGACGACCTCGGCGTCGCGGGCGGCGTCGGCGGGGCTGGCGCCGGGCGCAGCTCCGAGGGCGACGAGCTCTTGCACTTTCCCCTGGCTACGGTTGACGACGGTCACGTCGTGTCCGGCCTTGACGAGATTGACGGCGATGGGTTTGCCCATCATGCCCAGTCCGATGAACCCGATACGCATTGGGGACGCCTCCTAGGTTGAGCGGCGATGCTATTGGGCCAGGTCGAGCAGACCTCTCAGCAAGGCGACGTCGTGCTCGTCCTTTGGCCGTAACGGCCTGCCGGTCGCTTCGCCGAAGTACGCCTCTTTCGTCCGCATCTGCTCGAGCGCGCCAATGACCGGGAGCCGGACGCCGTTTAGAGCGCCTTCGCAACGGAAGGCGTCCTCGGCCCACGGGAACCGCGAGAATACACCAGGCGTGACTATATCGCCGCGCGCGTCCCGCTCGATGTAGACCATGCTGAGCAGCCCGGCGTCCGTGTCGAAGTCGGCCCGGAACACGGGGTGGTCGCCGGGCCGCTCCCGGTAGCCAAGGCCGCCGACCAGGCTGCGGATGCGCGCGATGTCTTGCCTCCAGACAACGAACTCGATGTCGCTATGAGGTCGAGTGACGTAGCCGACGAGGAAGTCCACGCCCCAGCCGCCGAATAGCCAGTGGTCGACGCAGGCCTCGCTCAAGAGGGCATGCGCCTGCTTGATAACGGCAAGCTGTTGCGCCGCAACGGCATCCACAGCGCGCAGTATACGAACCGCGCCCCGCTTATGGGCGTGACAGCGCCCCCTCGCGTGAATGGCGGACCCCTCTGCTAACCTTGGGCGGTGGCCATCGAGAACTTTCACCCCATCGTGCGCGCGTGGTTCGAGCGGCGGTTCGGGACGCCCACGGAAGCGCAGGCGCGGGGCTGGCCGGCGATCGCGTCGGGGCGGCACACGCTCATCGCCGCGCCCACCGGCTCCGGCAAGACGCTCGCGGCGTTCCTCATCAGCCTCGATATGCTCGTAAAGCAGGCGTTCGCGAACGGCGGCGAGCTGCCCGACGCAACGCAGATCGTGTACGTGTCGCCCCTGAAAGCGCTGGCGAACGACATTCAGCGGAACCTCGTCGAGCCGCTGGAGGAGATCCGCGCCGTAGCGGAAGAGGCGGGGACGCCGCTGCCCGAGGTGCGCATCGCTGTCCGCACCGGGGACACGCCGCAACGAGAGCGGACGCTCCACGCGCGCAAGCCTCCGCACGTGCTCATCACCACCCCTGAGTCGCTCTACATCCTGCTGACTTCCGAGCGGGGCCGCTACGCGCTGAAGAGCGCGAATACGCTGATTCTCGACGAACTGCACGCGGTGGCCCCGAACAAGCGGGGGGCGCACCTGTCGCTGTCGGTCGAACGGCTATGCCGGCTTGCCGGACAGCCGGTTACGCGCATCGGGTTATCAGCGACGCAGAAGCCCATCGACGAGATGGGCAGGTTCCTGACCGGGGCTGTCCGCTCCTCTGCAGCCGGAGAGGACGCCGTAATCGTCGACGCCGGACGCAGGCGGACGATGGACCTGGCGATAGAGATGCCGCACGGCTTCGAGCTCGGGCCTATCGCAACCCATGAGCAGTGGGCGCAGACGCTCGATCAGATTGCGGAGCTGGCGAATGAGCACCGCGCGACGCTCGTGTTCGTGAACACGCGACGCCTGGTCGAGCGGGTGGCGCACCTGCTCTCCGAACGACTCGGCGATGAGAACGTGGCGGCGCATCACGGCTCGCTCTCGCGGGAGACGCGGTTCGACGCTGAGCAGCGGCTGAAAGAGGGCAGGCTCAAGGTCTGCGTCGCAACGGCGTCGCTGGAGCTAGGGATCGACATCGGAGACGTCGACCTCGTGTGCCAGATTGCGTCGCCGCGCAACATCGGTGTGGCGCTGCAGCGAGTGGGACGGTCCGGGCACTTTCGGGGCGGCACGCCCAAGGGGCGCTTCTTCCCGCTCACGCGCGACGAACTCGTCGAGACGGCTGCGCTGTTCCGCGCAGTGCGCAGGGGCGAGCTCGACGCGCTCGCCATTCCCCCGTGGCCGCTGGACGTGCTGGCGCAGCAGATCGTCGCCGCATGCGTCGTCGAGGAGTGGGGCGAGGATGACCTGTACGCGCTGCTCACTCGCGCATATCCGTACCGCGAGCTGCCGCGGGAGCAGTTCGACGCCGTCATCGCAATGCTGTCGGACGGGGTAGCGAACCGATGGGGGCGAAGCGCAGCGTACCTGCACCGCGACGGCGTCAATCAGCGGGTGAAGGCGCGGCGGGGAGCGCGCCTCGCTGCAATCGCCAACGGCGGCGCCATCCCCGATACGGCGGACTACCTCGTTATCGCCGAGCCGGAAGGCGGCATGGTCGGCACGGTGCACGAAGACTTCGCCATCGAGAGCATGGCGGGAGACGTATTCCTGCTGGGCAATACGCCCTGGAAGATCCGGCGCATCGAGTCGGGAACGGTGCGCGTGGAGGAGACGCACGGCCAATCGCCGACCATACCGTTCTGGATTGGGGAGGCGCCGGGGCGAACCCTCGAACTCTCCGCCGAAGTATCGGCCCTCCGGCGCGATGTGGACGAGCGCCTCCACGCCCGTGAGACCGCCGTCGCGCTGGTGATGGAAGGCAGCGTGTCGAGAGAGGCCGCCGATCAGATAGTGGCGTACATCGAAGAAGGCAAGCGCGTGCTGGGCATTGTGCCGACGCGGGAAAAGCTGGCGGCGGAGCGATTCTTCGACGAGGCTGGAGGCATGCAGCTGGTGGTGCACTCTCCCTGGGGCTCGCGCATCAACCGCGCGTGGGGGCTGGCGCTGCGCAAACGTTTCTGCGCCGGATTCGACTTCGAGCTGCAGGCGGCCGCCACCGACGAAGGAATCAACATATCGCTCGGGCCGCAGCATTCGTTTCCGGTCGAAGACGCGTTCCGCTATCTGAAGCCGGCCACAGCGCGCGACGTTCTGCTGCAGGCGGTGTTGCAGTCGCCCGTCTTTCCGCTTCGCTGGCGGTGGACAGCCTCACGGTCGCTGTCGCTTCTGCGGCAGGCGGGCGGAAAGCGGACGCCGGCGCCGATCCAGCGCATGCGCTCCGACGATCTGCTCGCAGCAGTCTTTCCCGCTGCGGCGGCGTGCCAGGACAACGCTCCTCCCGGCGGCGCGATCGAACCGCCCGACCATCCGCTCGTGTTCGAGACCCTGCGCGACTGCCTGACGGAAGCGCTCGACGCCGAAGGAATGACGCAGGTGCTGCAGGGCATCGAGACAGGCGCAATCGAGGTGTTCGGCAAGGACACCGTACAGCCCTCGGCGTTCTCGCACCAAGTGCTGAACGCAATGCCGTACGCGTTCCTCGACGATGCGCCGCTCGAAGAGCGACGCGCCCGCGCGGTGACTCTGCGGCGCGCCCTGCCGGAAGACGCCCGCGACCTCGGAGCGCTCAGCCCCGACTCCATCGCGGAGGAGGAGTCCTACGCATGGCCGGCCATCCGCGACGCCGACGAGATGCACGACGCCTTGCTGTCGCTCGTTGTGCTGGCCGACGGCGATTTCGCGGCGCATGCCGCAGAGCCGGAGGACTGGCGCGGCTGGCTGGCGGAGCTCGCAGCGGCGGGGCGGGCGTTCACGCTCGCGACGGGAGAGCCGCGCATCTGGTTCGCCGCGGAGCGCTCAGGCGTCGTGTTCGCCGCTTACGGCCCGGAGGCGGCGGAGAGCCCGACGGCGCAGGAGGAGGCCGTCGCAGCAATAGTGCGCGGGCGCGCGGAAACGTCGGGGCCGTTCACCGTTGCGGAGCTTGCCGGCGCGCTCGCGCTCGACGAGAGGCTGCTGGCGCAAGCAGTCGTGCGGCTCGAAACGGAGGGCGTCGTGCTGCGGGGACGGTTCCGTCCCGATGCGGAGGGCGAGGAGTTCTGCGACCGCAGAATCCTCGCGCGCATCCACCGCAGCACTATCGGACGCCTGCGCCGGGAGATCGAGCCCGTGCCGGCGGCGAGCTTCATCCGTTTCCTGCTGGAGTGGCAGCATGCCGCTCCGGGGTCGCGCCTTTCGAGCGACGCCGGGCTCATCGAGGTTGTCGAGCAGTTGCAGGGGTTCGAGGCGGCTGCGGCGGCATGGGAGAGCGCCCTGCTCCCCAATCGGCTCGCCGATTTTCGCCCCTCGACGCTCGACGCGCTTACGCTCGGAGGCGAGCTTGCATGGGGGCGCTTTGCCCTCCGCTCCGGCGCGCCCCCGGCGGCTGCGCTCTCGCGCAACGGCCCGGTCACCGTCGCCGTCCGCGAGGACGTGTCGTGGCTGCTCGACCCTGCCGACCCCGCAACAACGTTCACGGGCGCGGCGGCCGATGTGCTGCGCTGCCTCGAGGAGCAGGGCGCGTCGTTCGCGCCGGACATCGTCAGGGCGACGGGGCGTCTGCCGTCGGAGGTCGACGACGCGTTGTGGCTGCTCGTCGCCGCAGGACGCGTCACCGCCGACGGATTCGGAGCGCTGCGCGGGCTGATCAGCGGCGCGGCCAAGCGCGTGCAGCGGCGCTCGCGGTTCGTGCGGCGGGGGCGTCCGCCTGCGCCGGTGGGCCGCGCAGGCAGCCGGTGGGCAGTGCTGCGCTCGCCGTCGCCGGAGATTCCGGCGGAGGACGCGCTCGAGGCGCGCGCCGCGCAACTCCTGCGCCGGTACGGGGTGGTGATGCGGGAGCTGCTTGCGCGGGAGCCGATGGCGCCGCCGTGGAGCCGGCTGGCGCGGGCGTACCGTCGCGCCGAAGCGCGGGGCGAAGTGCGCGGCGGACGGTTCATCGCCGGACTGGTGGGCGAGCAGTTCGCGCTGCCTGAGGCGGTCGATGCGCTGCGGGCAGTGCACCGCCGCGAGCCGGCAGGCGAGATCGTGCGCGTGTCCGCGTCGGACCCGCTGAACCTGGTGGGCGTGCTCACTCCTGGGCCGCGCATCCCCGCCGTCGTCGGCAACGAGGTCTACTACCGCGACGGCGCGCCGGTCGAGCGCCCCGACGCCGCAACAGCGGCAGGGTAAGGCGAAGAGAAAGCAGCCCAGACGCGCCGCCGAATCGCCGGAGCCCCCCGCAGAGTTGCCGAGGCTGCTAACCCGCCCAGACTTTGAGAAGCGCCGTCTCCTCTGCCGGGAGCGGCATCAGCGCGCGACGAAGAATGTCGCGTGAGGCGAGCGCGCGCCGTATCTCCTCCGCAGCCGCGCCGGCGTCCGCTGAGGCGGCTGTCCGCACCACTTCCACGCGCCCTGGCAAGAGCTTCCCATGGCGCAGGACAGTCACGGGAGCGCCCGACTCGATGTTCCGCCACCAGACGCGGCGAACGCTCGTTAGCACGTCAAGCGACCCGCCGGCGCCATGATGGTAGAGAGCGGGGACTTCATAGCGCTTCCCGGAGCGCCTGCCCTCGAAACAGAGCGCTACCACCCGCCGGCTCAGCAGTCTGTGGAGGGGCGAACGAAGCAGGGCCAGCGCAAGAGGGTTGACCCTGGGGAAGACGGCAGGGATCGCCGTCCGCGCAAGCCACCGCCCTATCGCCATCCTGAGCGAGCACGTGTCGGCGCGCCGTTTCAAGCGGCGGGCTGCTCGGGTATCCCGGATACGGCGGAGCATAGTCAGGAGCGTACCGGGGCAGGAGAGGGCGCGTCTACGACGATCGCGCGCTAATCCCGAAGCCGCCGCGTCGTCGCGCAGGCCGCCCTTGCTGGCGAGGGGACGCTAGGAAGTCACGTACGGGGCGCGGCTTTCTGCGGCAACTCTGTGTATCGGCGCAGGCGCGTCCTCCACCGTGAATGGCTCAACGATCGCTCGCGGACTCGGGCGCATGCCGATGATGTACTCGACGAGCTGCTTTCTGGCGTAGAAGGCCCTCGACTTGCTCCCGTGTCCGGGGCCCTTCGTGCGCGGCTGCACGTAAGCGCCCATTATGCCGCTGAGCGCGTCGAACCCGTTCATCGTGATCACGCGGCGGATATCCTCGTAGTCGCGCGCCACTCCCTGGTAGAGGTCGGTCTCCGCCAAGTCGAACGCGTGCACGAACTTGCAAAGCGAGCGCGGCTCCATCTTGTCTTCCCAAACACGGGCAATGGCGATTACTTTGCGGAGCTTCGTAAACAGATGACTCTCCTCGAACGAATGCCCCGCGACCTCGTAAGGATCGATCATCGTGATCGCCATCGTCTCCTTTACGACGCACGCGCCGTTGGGTCGTTCCCTGAGAGAGACGACCTTGAGCTCCCAAGAGCCGAGGTTCGGGCTTCGAGAGGAGTTTTGGGCTAGTCCCAGATAGCGCTCTATCGTATGGCCCGCCCATCCCTTGTCTTTCTTGCCGTCCTTCCAGACGGCGACGCCCACCTCGTCGGCCAGCCGGCGCAAATCCTGGCCTTTCAGCGCCTGAAGCTTCTCCAGCGCAGTGCTCTTGTCCATCAGACCCCCTCCAAAAAGCCCGGCATCGGGGTGGGGGGGGGGGGGGGGGGGATTCGGCAAAGGCGTTGCTCAGCGATGCGGGCAAACTCCTCGTCGAGCTCTACGCCAACGAACCGGCGCCCTGCCATCAGCGCGGCGACGCCCGTGCTCCCGGAGCCTGCGAACGGGTCGAGCACAAGGTCGCCTGGGTTGGTGCTTGCGCGCAGACAGCGGTCTATCAGCGCAACCGGCTTCTGCGTCGGGTGCTTCCCGAAGCGCTTCTCATCCATCGACGGCGTGCGGAACCGCCATACCGTTTGCATCTGCTTACCGTCATTCTCCTCGCGCATGGCCTCGTAGTTGAACGTGTATTTGTGGCGGCTGCCCTTCGGGGCCTTGCTGGCCCAGAGCAGCGTCTCCGTGGAATGGGTGAAGGTGCGGCGTCCCAGGTTCGGCGGAGGGTTGGGCTTCTGCCACGTGATGTCGTTGAGCAGGCGAAACCCGCTCTCCATCAGCGCCATCCCAACGCTTGGGTAAACGTGCAGCGTGCCGGACACCCATATGGCTCCCGTAGGCTTGAGGATGCGGTAGCACTCCGCAACCCAGGCGCGGTTGAACTCATGGTCGGCCTCGAAGCCGCGACTGCGGTCCCACTCGCCCTTGTCCACGCTCACCATCCGGCCTGCGACGCACGTGACGCCCCCATTCGAAAGGTTGTACGGGGGGTCGGTCCAGACGCAGTCGACCGTCCCCTCCGGAATTGCGGCGAGCAGTTCGAGCGCATCGCCTATGTAGAGGGCCGCATTGCCGTTATCGGCAACCCACGCTGCGGGAGAAGGGATTATCCGCGTAACCGGCATGCTCTGATCGTTGATCGGATCGGGCGCGCGGATCAAGCGGGAAGTGGCGCGCTGCGGAGATTCGCCTCTCGCAGGAGGGCTATACTCGCGCCACGATGGCCGACGTGCACATCATCGACAACGCGACTCGACGCGCCGGAGACGAGCTCGCCAAGAGTTTGGAGCGGGCAACCGATGTGCGCATCGCTACCGCGTTTGCGACGCAAGCAGCCTTGGGAAGGATTCTCCCTTCGATGGAGAAGGTGCTTGACCGCAACGGCAAGGTCACGATGATGTATGCGCTTGATGGCTACATCACCGATGCAGAAGTCATTGAGCAGTTCGGGCAACTCGCCAAAAGTTACCCTAACGCCAAGCAGTACGCCCGGTTAGCTTGGGGAAATACGACCCATCAGACGTTTCACACCAAGCTCTACATCGCCATTCAGGAAGAGCAGACCGCTCAGGTGCTCGTCGGCTCATCGAACCTGACGATAGGCGGCCTGTGGAAGAACACTGAGGCAAACGCGCTCCTGCAGGGCGCGCTGAACGATGACGCCATTCAGGACGCCTGCAAGGTCTACATCCGCATCAGGGACGACCCCTCGTTTGTCATTCCCGACGAGTCGGTTACTGCCCGTTACCGCGATCTGAAGAGGCGCGCAGCCTCCCACCCTATAAGCTCCCGCCCTCCCGCAGCGCTGGCTGCCGCCTTCAAAGAGCTGCAAGACCTCATCCAGACGCGCCGGTCCGTCTAGCTCGACGATATGGATTCGCGGGTGCGTGCTTTCGCCCAGGATTCGGGGTCGAGCGAGTTCACTCTCCGGGAGTTCTACCTGCGATTCGAACAGGAGCTTGCCTTGCTGCATCCAACGAACCAGCACATCCGCCCAAAGATCCGGCAACAGATGCAACTCCTTCGAGACAGCAACGTCCTCGACTTCGTTGAACGCGGGCGCTACCGGATACGGTAATCCCTCGCCTCTGTAAGGCGCGGCGCTTCAGCGCCCCCCCTACGCTTTTGCGGCGGCGCGTTTGCGGACTTTGCGCGGAGCAGGCGCCTCCTCTGTTGCGTCTGCGTCCGGGGCGATGCCGTGGCGAGCGAGGACGTCGCGCAGGAAGGGAGCGGTGCGCGATTCAGGGTGCGCGGCGATGCGCTCCGGCGCGCCCGCGGCGACGATCGCGCCGCCGTGCGCTCCAGCCCCCGGGCCTATGTCGATCACCCAGTCGGCGTTCTTTATCAGGTCGAGATGATGCTCGATCAGCAGCACCGTGTTGCCGCCGTCGACCAGGCGGTGAAGCACCCGCAGGAGGTGGGCCGCGTCCTCGAACGAGAGGCCGGTCGTCGGCTCGTCGAGGATGTAGAGCGTCTTGCCGGTCGCGCGTTTGGAGAGCTCGGAGGCGAGCTTGATGCGCTGCGCCTCGCCGCCGCTGAGCGTGGTGGCCGGCTGCCCCAGGCGGATGTAGCCGAGGCCGACCGCCTCGAGCGTTTCGAGCTTCGACTTGATGCGCGGGATGTTTGCAAAGAGCTCGTGCGCCTCGGTGACGGTCATGGCGAGCACGTCGGCGATGCTCTGACCGCGGAACGCCACCTCCAGCGCATCGTCGTTGTAGCGGCGGCCCTCGCACACCTCGCACGGCACCGTGACGTCGGGCAGGAACTGCATCTGGATTTGCACGTAGCCGTCGCCCTGACAAGCCTCGCAACGTCCGCCCTTGACGTTGAATGAGAAGCGCCCCGGCAAGTACCCGCGCGCCTTGGACTCGGGCAGCGAGGCGAAGAGTTCGCGGATGGGCGTGAACGCTCCGGTGTACGTGGCGGGGTTGCTGCGCGGAGTGCGTCCGATGGGCGACTGGTCGATGTTGACTACTTTGTCGACGTGGTCGAGCCCGTCGACGCCGTCGCTGGCGCCGGGGCGGTCCTTGGCGCGGTACAGGCGCTGCGCAAGCCACTTGTACAGCACCTCGTAGACGAGGGTGGACTTGCCGGATCCGGAGACGCCGGTCACGCAGATGAGGCAGCCCAGCGGAAAGTCGACGTCGATGCCGCGCAGGTTGTTCTCCCGGGCGCCTTTCACGCGCAAGCGCTTGCCGTTGCCGCGGCGGCGGGAGGGAGGCGCGGCGATCTCGCGTCGTCCGGAGAGGTAAGCGCCGGTGAGAGAGGCCTCGCTCCCGGCGATGTCGTCGATGCCGCCCTCGGCGACAATCCAGCCTCCGTGCTCGCCGGCGCCGGGGCCGAGGTCGACCAGAAAGTCGGCGGCGCGCATCATCGCCTCGTCGTGCTCGACGATGAGCACCGTGTTGCCGAGGTCGCGCAGCCCCTTGAGCGTGCCGATGAGGCGCTCGTTGTCGGTGGGATGCAAGCCAACGGACGGTTCGTCGCAGACGTAGAGGACGCCCATCAGGCCGGAGCCTATCTGCGTCGCCAGGCGAATCCGCTGACCCTCCCCGCCGCTGAGCGTGCCGGCGGAGCGCGACAGGGTTAGGTACTCGAGCCCCACGTTCAGGAGGAAGGAGAGGCGGGCGTCGATCTCCTTGAGTATCTGGTTGGCGATAACGAGTTCGCGCTCGTTCAGCGCCGGAGGGTCGCAATGCTCGGGCCACCGCGGCGCAACAGGGGGCGGAGGAGCAGCAGTCTGCAGCGCGCGCACCCACTGCGACGCCTCGGACACCGAGAGGTCGGCAGCCTGCATTATCGAGCGGTCAGCGATGGTGACGGCGAGCGCCTCGGGACGGAGTCGGGCGCCGCCGCACGCCTCGCAGGGCAGCGCGGTCATATACCGTTCGATCTCGGCGCGCATATAGTCGGACTGCGTATCGCGGTAGCGGCGCTCGAGGTTGGGGATAATCCCCTCGTAGCCGGCCTCCCACTGAAAGACGCGGCCCCGCTGCGTGGTGTGGCGCACCTTCACCTTGTGGTTCGCCGGATAGCCGTAGAGGACGATGCGCCGAACGCGCTCGGGAAGCTTGCCCCAGGGCGTATGCATCGAGACGCCCTCAGCCTCGGCCACGCCGCGGAGCACGCTGAAGTACCATGCCGTGCTGGAGCCGGCGCGCGACCACGGATGGATGGCGCCGTCCTCCAGCGAGAGCGTATGGTCGGGCGCCACGAGCGCCGGGTCGACAACCAGGCGGACGCCGAGCCCGGTGCAAACGCCGCAAGCGCCGTGGGGGCTATTGAACGAGAAGGTGCGCGGCTCTATCTCGGCGAAGCTGATGCCGCAGTAGGAGCACGCAAACTGTTCGGAGTAGACCTGCTCGGCGCCGCTGTCGGCGTCGACGGAGAGCATACGGCCCTCGCCGTAGCGAAGCGCCACCTCGACGGAGTCGATGACGCGGCTTCGCTCGGTCTCGCCGTCGAGGACGAGGCGGTCAACGATGATTTCGATGGTGTGCCACTGCTGCTTGTTGAGCTCGATCGTCTCATCGAGGTTGCGGATGTCGCCGTTGACGCGGACGCGGACGAAGCCGGCGGCCCGCGCATCGTCGAACACGTCCTTGTGCTCGCCCTTCTTGTGAACGACGCGGGGCGCAAGGAGCATCAGGCGCGCGCCGCGCTGTTCGAGCACGGCGGCGGCGATCTGCTGCACGGTTTGGCGTTGCACGGGCCGCCCGCAGCTGTAGCAGTGGGGCCGCCCGGCGCGGGCGTAGAGCAGGCGCAAGTAGTCGTATATCTCGGTAACGGTGCCGACCGTGGAGCGCGCGTTGTTCGAAACGCCCTTCTGGTCGATGGAGATGGCCGGCGAGAGGCCCTCGATGTACTCCACGTCGGGCTTGTCCATGCGGCCCAGGAACTGCCGGGCGTAGGCCGAGAGCGACTCGACGTAGCGGCGCTGCCCCTCGGCGTAGATCGTGTCGAACGCAAGCGTCGATTTGCCGGAGCCGGACGGCCCGGTGATGACGACCAGCTTATCGCGCGGAATGGTTACGTCGACGTTCTTGAGGTTGTGCTCGCGCGCGCCGCGCACGACGATGCTTTCGAGGGCCATGAGACCTGCATAAGAAGAGAACTAGTGCGCCCAGCGCCGCCTGAATGTTATCACCGAGAGGCTTCCTCTCCTCATTTCCCCTGCGCCCGGCGCTGCTAGTCTCGCAACGCCTCGCCGGCGATGCGCGCGCCCCCGGACATCGCGCTGAGCCTGGCCCGGCAGACCTTTTGACTGCCCTGCCCGCGGCTGAGTCGGCGTCGCGCTCCATCGGGCGGCTCTCCTTACGCGTTGTGGGGCGCCTGCGCGTCCTGCCCGTCGAAATCGAGGTGGGCCCTGCTCGGCGTCGGGAACTGGTCGCCCTGGTACTTGGAGCCGAGCTCGCCGGAGCCGTAGAGGACATCCGCCGGCGTCGTAAGACGCAGGAACGACACCTGCCCGATGCGCATGCGGTAGTAGAGCGTGATGGGGAGGTTCGACACGTTGCTGAGCTCGAGCGTGAGGTGTCCCTTCCAGCCGGGGTCGACGTAGCCGGCGGTGGAGTGGATGAGCAGGCCAATGCGGCCAAGCGAACTCTTGCCCTCGAGACGGGCCACGAGGTCGGCCGGCACCTCGATATGTTCGAGGGTGCTGCCCAGCACGAATTCGCCGGGGTGCAGCATAAACGGGTCGTCGTCGCCTATCGTCACCATCTCGGTGAGCCGCTCGGTGGTCGAGCGCACGTCGATGTACGGAACGCGCGTGTTCTGGAATACGAGGATGTGGCGGTCGAGGTGCAGATCGACGCTGGCGGGCTGGATGCACCCTTCGCCAAGCGGATGAATGACGATCCGCCCGTTCTCGATCTCCTCCCGTATCGACCGGTCGCTGAGAACCACGCCTCCTCCTCCCTCCCCTTTCGGCAACTGTGTCCGGCGGCGCGCATTCTACACCCTGCGGCGGAAGGCGCCCGGAGACCGAGAGGGGTAATCGCGCCATCCTGATAGCTGGCGCCGCCGCCCCCGCTTCACTATAGTCCCGTCTTGCGACGACCCGACAATCACGCCGTATACGCATCTGGCGCTGAACATAGAGGCACCAGTGGGCATTCTCTGCCCCCTTGTCGTTCAGCGCTGGTCGGGTCGTCGCAATTCCTGCCTTGTGCCAGACAAGGGGGCGCCTGCGATGACCGACCACCGGCGCCTTGCCGGCAATGTGATCGTCTGCGGCGACAACATCCACGCACTGCGCGAGCTGCCCGACGAGTGCGGGGTAATCGCGCCATCCTGATAGCTGGCGCCGCCGCCCCCGCTTCGCTATAGTCCCGTCTTGCGACAACCAAGCTGCGCCGAACTATGCAATGGCGCAGGTCTTTCTGATGAGCAAGGGCGCATTGCGCCCCCTTGTCGACCTGCGCTGGCTTGGTTGTCGCAGACCTTCCTCATCGCTAGACAAGGGGGTACCTGCGATGGCCAACCACCGCTATCTCGCCGGGAATGTGCTCGTCTGCGCAGACAACATCCACGCACTGCGCGAGCTGCCCGACAAGTGCGTCGACCTCATCTACCTCGACCCGCCGTTCAACTCCAACCAGTTCTACGTCGCCGCGTTCGGCGACAAGGGGATGGTCGCTGCCCAACTACGCGACATCTGGCGGTGGACTGTCGAGTCGCAGAACACGTTTGACGCTCTGCCCCATGGCCGGCTGCGCGACACGCTGCGCGGCATACGCCTCCAGGCGGGCGACAAGTCGCCGATGGCGGCGTACTGCGTCTTTATGGGCCGCCGCCTCGCCGAACTGCGGCGCGTTCTCAAGCTAACCGGCAGCATCTACCTCCACTGCGACTGGCACGCCAACGCATACCTGCGCATCCTCATGGACACAGTGTTCGGAGAGCCCCAGTTCAGAAATGAAATAGTTTGGCGCTATGGGCTCGGCGGATTCAACGTTACACGGTGGTTCCCCCGAAAGCATGACATCTTGCTCTATTTTGCAAAGTCGACGAAGAGCCACCACAAGAAGATCCGTGGAGCCGTAAGCAAATGGATGGATGCGAAATATTCTCAGGAAGACGAGGCGGGGCGGTTCTTTGTGCAGGACGGCATGAAGTACTACCTCAAAGGGGGAAAGCCTATCGATTCGGTATGGGACAACGATGAGTTGATAGAGCACACGATGTCTCAAACCTCACCGGAACGCCTCGGCTACCCCACCCAGAAGCCGCGCGCGCTGCTGGAGCGCATCATCACGGCGTCGTCCAAGCCCGGCGACCTTGTGCTCGACCCGTTCTGCGGTTGCGGAACCGCCGCCGACGCCGCAGCCGCGCTCGGACGAAAGTACCTGGGCATCGACATCAGCGGCATCGCCGTGCGCGTTATGCAGCAGCGGCTGGAGTCGCGCGGCGAGGCGGTCGCGCCAACGGTGTACGGCCTGACCTGGGACGAGCTCGATTGGAAGGAGTTCGAGCAGCGCGCCCTCGCGCAACGCGACGACGTGGAGGACGGCATCCCCGGATGGGCGTGGGCGGAGGACAGGGTCGCGGCTCTGCTCAACGCCGTGCCGAACGAGCTAAAGACCGGCGACGGCGGCGGCGACGCGCGCTATTTCGGGGCGATGGACGTCGAGAAGCACGAGGGGATCATCGTCCCCATTCAGGTGAAGATGCACCGCAATACGTCGGTTAGCCGTCCCGATATGGACCGGCTGCTCGGCACACAGACCGCCATGCAGAACCGCGGGCTCCATGCGCCGATGTCCCTCATGGTGAGCCTCTACCCGCCTCCCCGGTCTGTCAGGGTTTTCGCTGCGGAACAGGGGCGGGTTACGCTCACGACACAGGAAACCGGCGCGGTGAGCTACCCGCGCATGCAGGCTCTCAGCGTGCAGGAGATGCTGGCGCACGGAGAGCGCCCCAAGCTTCCTCCCGCCGACCCGCGCTCGCTCGTCGGTGACACGCAGGACAAGATGCTCCTCGTCTAGGCAGCCCTGCCATTGGGGGGGGAGCAGCCGAGCCGCTCTCTTCTTTCCTTCTTCCTTCTTCATCCTTTCATCGCTGGAGGGAAAGATGCCCCGGAAAGGCAGAGAGGGGTATCGTAGTGGGCGATGAGCAGGCGATTCTCAGGAGCGCTGGCCCTTGCGCGGCCCGGCATTGGACTCAAGCGGTGGGGGGCGGCAGGAGCAGCCGGCCTTGCGCTGTTCGGGTTCGGCGCTGCGGTCGTCCTTTCCGGAAGCGTAAGCGGGCCGCTCTGGCTGGGGGCCGCCTCCGTTCTGCTCGGGCTTGCCGCGTGCGGCGCCGCGGCCTGGAAGCTGCACCGGCGGCTCTCGTTCGGCGCCCGCTACGCCCGCGGCGGCGAGGGCGTCATCCAGAGCCTCGCCGGACGCAGGCGCCGCAGCGGCGGGCCGCGGCTGGTCGCCATCGGCGGAGGGACGGGGCTCTCGGTGCTGCTCCGGGGACTCAAGCGCCGCACCGACAACCTGAGCGCGATCATCACGCCTGCCGACGACGGGGGCAGCACCGGGCGGCTGCGGGAGATGTTCGGCGTGCCGCCCCTCGGCGACGCCCGTCAGTGCCTCATCGCCCTCTCCGACGCCGAGCCTCTCATCGAGCGCGTCTTCTCGCACCGGTTCGACGCCGGGGAGGGGCTCGAGGGGCACAGCCTCGGCAACCTCCTGCTGTCCGCGATGACAACGACGGAGGGCGGGTTCGGCGAGGCGCTCGACGCCGCTCACGAACTGCTGGCCGTCCGCGGGCGCGTCATTCCGTCGTCCCGGTTTGCAGGAGTCGCGCTCGAGGCGGAGACGGCGTCGGGGAGGCTGCTTCAGGGCGAGTCGAACGTGGGGCGGGCCGGGGAGCCTATCGCGTCGTTGCGGCTGACTCCCGACGGGGTGGAGGCGAACCCGGCGGCGATCGAGGCCGTGCAGGCGGCGGACGCTATTCTCATCGGGCCGGGCAGCCTGTACACGAGCATTCTGCCGAACCTGCTGATTGCCGGGCTCGCCGACGCCGTGCGGGAGGCGCGCTGTCCGAAGATCTTCATCTGCAACGTGGCGACGCAGCACCTGGAGACCGACGGCCTCGGCGCCGCCGAGCACCTTGCCGCGCTGGAGCGTCACGCGGGCATTGCGCCTACGCACTTTGTAATGAACTCGACGATGGCTGAGATTCCCGAGCGCTTCCATCAGCAGACGATCGCTCCGGAGATCCCGCCAAGCGGCGCCGGAGTCGCGGCTGTCGCCGCCGACCTGCTCGACGCGTCGTGGGGCTCCCGGCACGATCCCGACAAACTCGCCGAGGTGGTGCTCGCCATCGTGCGAGGGCCCTGACCTGTCCTCCGCCCAAGACGCGCTTAGCGCAGGGCGCACACCCAGAGCCACATCGGCGTTCCGTCGCCGCTCACGGGATAGTCCACCCGCTCGGCATCGAACCCTGATTCGGCGAGCAGGCGCTCCCACGTAGCTATCGGGAACAGGCCCAGCGTGTGCCGGTCGCAGTCGATATCCAGCCTTGCGTTCGGGCCTATGCTCCGCCGAAAGAACACGTAGACGGTCTCGGACTCGGTGTCGCCGGGGTCGAGGTCGGTCGAATACTCAATCCACGTCAACTCGGTCTGACCGTCGCTGTTGGTCTCATGTGCGACGGAGGTCTCGGCAAACGTCTCCTTGTAGTGGTCGGGAGCGGCGATGAGGAGTCCGCCGGGGCGGAGATGCTCCCGGGCGGTGGCGAATGCGGCGAGCAGGTCGTTCTCCGTCGTCATGTAGTCGATTGCGTCGTGGATGAGCACGGCGTCGAACTTCTTACCGAGCCGCGCCGTCCGCATATCGCCTTCGTAATGCCGCACGCCGGGGTTGAGCTTGCGGGAGAGTTGGAGCATCTCCGGAGAGAGGTCGACCGCGGTCGCGTCGAACTCGGGCGCGATGTAATGGAGGAGGTGTCCGCCGCCGCATCCGAGCTCGAGGATGCGGGGCTTGCGTCTGCTCTGCGGCAGGCGAGCGCGGAGTTCACGCAGCCAGTAGGCGGCCTCTTCCGCGTAGTCGGCGTGCGGGCTCATAAGCGGCCAGAGGCCGGCAAGGTCGCGGTAGAGACGCTGCTGGTTATCCGCCATAGGGCGACCGACTGGTGACCCGCGAGGGACTTGAACCCACAACCCGCTGATTAAGAGTCAGCTGCTCTGCCAAATTGAGCTAGCGGGCCACTATGGAGAGTGATTATATCCGAAACGGCGCTCCCGGCGCGGGCTGTTCAGGAAGGCGCGGGGAACAGGCCTAGCCGCGGAGGGCCGGGTCCATTTGGGGGAGGAGCGCTTCGCGCCAGCTTCGGGAGGCGGGGAGCACTGCATCCGCCGCGCGGAGGTTGTAGTAGCTGGACGACACGCCCGGCGGGTCGCCGCCGTCCTGGGCCGTCGACACTGCTTCGGCGAGCAGCTTGCGGGCTGCAATGATCGCCTTGTCGGCAGGGCCCAGATGCTCGCGCGAGCGGTCGACGATAGCGCCCATCATCTCCTGCACGGCACGGTCCTGCGCGTTGATGCCCCAAATGCCCGTAAAGGTGTCGGTCTTCTGCGCTTGCCGGTCGATCATCCAGCTGTTCGAGCGGTTTCGGATGGACCGGAACCCGCTTTCGACATCGATGTCGACGCCGAAATCGTTGCCGGTGCCCTCGTCGCCTGTCGCTCCGATCGGGCCGTCCGCCCAGGTGTAGTACCAGTTCCATACGAGGCAGCGCTCGTCGTCGATGGGCACCCAGTGGTGGCCGTGCGAGCGATCGCTGCCGGAGCCGCGCCCGCCGGGGCGGATCTGCGTCCACGGCATCACATAGTGATAGCCGCGGGCGTACTGTTCATCCTTGCCTAGCTTGCGAATGCCGTAGTAGCGATAACCGTAGTCGGTGGTCTCGACCTCGAGCGTCGGGGGGTCGCCGGCCACAAACGCGTCGGAGGCGGGGATGCCGGGCTGCGACGGGTTGGGCTTGAGGGCGCGGTGCATAATGGGCGCGTGGGAGGTGTCGATGCCTCCCTCAAACGCCTGCAGCCAGTTGCACTCCTCAACGACTTTGGTTACGTGCCGTTGCTCGTTGCGCACGCGCGTCCACTCGAAACTGGGGAACGGAGGCTGCTTCTCTTTGGGGCCCATATAGATCCACACCACGCCTCCGGCCTCGGCGGCGGCGTAGGCCGTCGTTCTGATTTTGTGGGCGAACTGCTGCGGCTCGTTCATCTGGTCGACACACTGGCCTTCGACGTCGAACTTCCAGCCGTGGTAGACGCAGCGGAGGCCGTTCTCCTCGTTGCGGCCAAGCCAGAGCGATGTGAGGCGGTGGGGGCAGTACTCGTCGAGCACGCCGACGCGTCCGCTGGTGTCGCGGAAAGCGACGAGGTCTTCGCCGAGGAGGCGCAGGCGCACGGGCGGGCAGTCGGGCTCGGGCAGCTCCCAATCGAGAAGCGCGGGCATCCAGTAGCGCCGCAGCGTCTCGCCCATGGGAGTTCCCGGCCCCACGCGGGTCAGCAGTTCGTTCTGTTCCTTGGTCAGCATGGCGGCTCCCTTTTCCTGCGGGACGGCCAACATACCGCCGCCCTTTGGGGAGTGTCAACGCGATGCGTGAACCGGGAGAGCGTGCGCTCCCCCGGACCCCCTCGTTGGGGCGACGCGGGCAGTTACGGGCAGCCCTGGCGGGTGGAAGCGGACGGCATATTGGCTTATTCTGAGAAGAGCGCGTCGCCGCAGCATCAGCCGGGCGCCCGGCTGCCCAGGAGTCCGTCCTATGTCTGGTCACTCGAAATGGTCGACGATCAAGCACAAGAAGGCGGCGATCGACGCCAAGCGCGGCGCGCTCTTTACGAAACTCGCGCGCGACATCGCCGTAGCGGCGCGCGAGGGCGGCAGCGGCGACCCCACTATGAACTTCAGGCTTCGCTTGATGATGGACAAGGCCCGCGCGGCCAATATGCCCGCGGACAACGTTGAGCGGGCTGTGAAGAAGGGACTCGGCGTGGGCAGCGACGGAGCGGCGCTGGAGGAGATCGTCTACGAAGGGTACGCTCCGGGCGGCGCGGCCATTATGGCGAAAGCGCTTACCGACAACCGCAACCGCACCGCCTCCAACGTCCGCTCTGTGTTCAGCAAGGGCGGCGGGAACCTCGGCGAGGCCGGCTCAGTCGCCTGGATGTTCGAGAGCAGGGCTATCGTGACCGTCGAGGAGGTTACGGAGAAGCAGGCGGAAGAGATAGCCCTTGCCGCGATTGACGCGGGTGCCGACGACTTCAAGGTGGAGGAAGGCGTTCTGGAGATCACGGGAGAACCCGGAGCGCTGGAAGCCATCATCGACGCTGTGAAGGCTGCGGAGTCGGAGCCGGCGCAGGCGAGCGTCACGATGGCCCCCACGACCACTATCGAACTCGACAGCGCTCATGCAGGGCAGACGCTGCGGCTGCTCGACAACATCGAGGAGCTGGACGACATTCAGCAGGTCTTCACCAACGCCGCCTTCACGGATGAGGCGCTGGCCAAGTACAGCGGCGAGTAAACGTAGACCCTTCCGCCCAAAGGAGCGCGATGCGCATTCTCGGCGTTGACCCCGGCACCCGAACTATGGGGTACGGCCTGCTCGATTTCGACGGCGAACAGCCCCGGTGCGTCGCCTGGGGCACGCTGCCGGGCGGAGCATCGCGCGAGATAGGGGAACGGCTGCACAAACTGCATACCGGGCTGCAGGACGTCGCGGCCCGATGGGCGCCTGACGAACTCGCCATCGAGGAGCCGTTCGTCTCTCCGCAGCGGGGGGCCAAGTCGGCAGTGGCCGTTGGGCAGGCGCAAGCCGTGGCGCTCCTTGTGGCCGTGCAGAGGGGAATGACTGTGCGCCGGTATCCTCCCGCCAAGGTGAAGAGCGCCGCCGCCAACTACGGGAGCGGCTCCAAAGAGCAGGTGCAGCGCTCCGTGCAGCTCCTGCTCGGCCTGGGCGCCGATCCAATGCCGGAGGACGCGTCGGACGCTATTGCGGTCGCGCTCTGCCACGTGCAAGAGCTGCGCGCGGCGCAGCGGTTGGCGCAGCGATGAGCCTCATTGCCGGCATCGAGGGCGCGGTCGAACGCAAGGCGGCGGACTGCGCGATCGTGCGGGTGGGCGGGGGTTTGCTCGTACGGGTGTACATGCCGGCCTCGGATCTTGGCGACCTTCCAGGGCGAGGCCAGCAAGCTCGGCTGTTCACGCATCTCATCGTTCGAGAAGACGACCTGCAGTTGTACGGATTCGCAACGGAGCAGGGGCTGCGGCTGTTCGAGCTGTTGATCGGGGTGAGCCAGGTGGGGCCGAAGGCTGCGCTTGCCGTGCTGAGCGTGCTCGCCCCGCAAGACCTGGCGGGCGCCATCGCCGCGAGCGACGCGCAAGCCATCAGCCGGGCGCCCGGCGTGGGGAAGCGCACGGCTGAGCGCATCATTCTCGAGCTTCGAGGCAAGCTGGAGGAGGAGTTCGGCGCGCCATTCCTCCCGTCCTCGACCAGCGCCTCCGGGCCGACCACACCGGGAGGAGACCCCGCGCTGCAATGGCTGCTGGCGCTCGGCTACTCGATAGTCGAGGCGCGGCAGGCGCTCTCCGTCGAGCGGGAGGAGGGCCTCGCAACCGACGAGCGGGTCAAGCGGGCTCTCCAGCGCATGGGCGGAGGGTAGGCGATATACGAGCATCCCCCCGGCGCTGCCCGTTCCGGAGGGGTGTAGACTGCGCTTATGCCGTTCGAGTTCCCGTACGACGACTGGGCCGACATCTACGATGCGGTCCACGCCGGCCTCGACCACGACGTGGACTTCTACGTAGCGCAGTCGCAAGCGTCGGGCGGGCCGGTGCTGGAATTGGGATGCGGCACAGGACGGATCAGCCTAGCCATAGCAGAGGCGGGCGTAGACGTAGTGGGCATCGACATCTCGCCGCGTATGATCGAGGCCGCGCAGGCCAAGGCGAGGCGGCGCAGCCTTACCGAGCGGTGCATCTTTCAGCCCGGCGATATGGCTTCTCTTCGGCTTGCCGACCGCTTCCCGCTCATTGCGATGCCTTTCCGGTCGTTTCAGAGCATGCTGACCGTAGAGGAGCAGCGGCAGGCGCTAACCCTGGCGCGAGCGCACCTTGCGCCGGGAGGCTTGCTCGCCTTCGACACGTTCAACCCCGACGTCAAGGCGCTTGCGAACGACGATCTCGCCGCAGTCCCCTATCACTTGCGGGACGTTGAGCGCGCGGACGGAGGCACGCTCATCATCTGGGCGCAGAACGGCTGGAACCCGGTCGAGCAGGTCAACGACGTGCGCATGATCATCGAGGAGGTGAGCGACGCGGGGGTCGTGGAGCGGCGGCTCATCCGCGACTTCGAGCAGCGCTACACGTTCCGCTACGAGATGGAGCATCTGCTCGAGCTTTGCGGTTTCGTCGTCGAGGCGGTCTACGGCGATTTCGACGGCGGGCCGGTTACGGAGAGCGCCGAGGATCTTGTCTGGCTGGCCCGGGCGCGGTAAGGCGCTCCGCTCCTCTTCCCTTTCCCTTCAGCGAACCTTGTCAGCGATCCGCTTCTTCGCGGGAGTTTATTCCTGGGCGTCGATGAGGACGAAAGCGATGACGCACGGCGCGTCGCCGCGGTTCGCCCAGTTGTGAATGGTGGCGCGCTGCACGAGCACATCGCCCGCCTGCAGATGCGTCTCCACGCCGTCGTCCAGCTCCATATCGATCTCGCCCGAGATGACCACTGCGTAGTCGATGGTGGGCGTTACGTGCATGTCGCGCTCGTTGCCGGGCGAGAACTCGATCACCCTGAACGTCGATCCGCGATAGGCCGGCGAACGGGGGACGGTGAGCGCTCCCCTGTCTCCGGCGTCCTCCAGGTCGGCGGGGGTCGAGTCGGTCGTCCACACGAGCGCGGTCTGCACGCCCGGGCGGGGATTGGCGATGTTGCCGGCGACGTCGTCGATGATTGCGATCGCCTTGCCGTGTTCGTTGTGTCCGGTAACCACTCTTCGCACGTTGAGCATGGGGGCCTCCGCGCCTATGGCGCATCCTGCGGGGATGGGGAGGATTCTACGCGAGCGGAGGGCGGGCCTGCCGCTCCGCGGCGCCGGCGCCGGCCGGATTGGCGCCCGCCGGGTTTGGGAGGAGCGAGGGCGCGCCATTCGAGGCCCGGGGGAACTACGGCGGTCATTCGATGGGCGGGGGCGTCGACGTTCAGGATGACCTCGCCTACTGCGGGGAGCAGCAGCTCGCGGGCCTCGGCAGTCACGACGTACACGTCGTTGGCGCCGCCGGCAGGAACGATCTCGGTGAGAGTCCCCAGCTTCTCGCCGGACTCGCCGACGACCGTCATACCGATAAGCTGGTAGTGGTAGTAGACGTCCGGAGGCGTCGGAGGGAGGTCGCTTTCGTCGACGGCGACAACGCTGCCGACCAGCGCGGCCGCCAGGCGGCGGTCGTCGACGCCATCGAGTTTGACCAGGAGGCGGCCTCCGGGGGCAGGCTGAGCGGCGTCGACGGCGTAGACGTGTCCTGCGATGAAGAGCTGCGCGCCACGGCGGAACCGGGCGGGGCCGCCGGAGTTGGGCGCGACGCGGAGGCGTCCGTCGCGTCCGTGAGCGGCGGCGACGACGCCGACCTCGACCAGGTTGTCGGCGGGGGGAGCAGGCTGCCCTGCGGGGGACGTGGTCACGCGGGCCGGACTACACGATTTCGAGGTTGGCGCGAGCGTCTTCCTTGACGGCGGCGACGCGGATGAGCGTGCGCATCGCCTGAGCGACGCGGCCCTGCCGCCCGATGACGCGGCCTTTATCTTCCGGGTTCACTTCGAGCCGGATGACGACCTCGCCGTCCTCTTCCGACTCGGTAACCTTAACGTCGTCGGGGTAGCTGGCGATAGCCTTGGCGATGTACTCGACGAGTTCCTTCATGGCTAGCCGGCTTTCTCGACAACTCCCTGCGCCTGGAAGATGCGCGCCACAGTTTCGGAAGGCTGAGCGCCGCTGCCGAGCCAGCGCCGGGCCTTGTCGGCGTCGACCACGACGGTGGGGGGATCGGTCAGAGGGTTGTAGTGGCCAACCTGGTCTACGAAAGCCCCGTCGCGCGGCGCCCGGGCGTCGGCTACAACAATACGGTAGCTAGGCTGCTTCTTCTTGCCGACTCGACGCAGACGGATACGGAGCATAATTGGCGCCAACCTCCCGGATTCATGCGGACGATAGTATTCGCAGCATTTTAGCACAACCGACGATAAGACGATAAAGCATCGCGGGGAGTACCTGTCCGGAGCGGATGAGTTAGCGCGCGATGAGCGGCGGAGGCGCCAGCCCCGGCGCGCTGCGGGGAGCGCGTTCGCCCCTCAGACCTCCTGGCGAGCGGCAGGCACGGAAGTTGGGAGCGCACGCTTCCTCAAGCCTGCACGTGGCGGCGTTGCGATTTAGCGGCTAGCGCCCGGCGCTGAGCCGGGAGATGAGGGGTTCCGGGAGGCCGGCGTCGGCCATCGCGCGCTGCGTTGCGGCGACGTCGTACCACGCGCGGCGCAGCTCGATAGCGCCCGTCTCGTCGTCGTAGAGCGCGTAAGCGGCCCGCGGGTCGTTGTCGCGGGGTTGTCCGACGCTGCCGGGGTTCACGACGAGCCGGGCGTCGCCTCTGAACACCGTAAGCCCCTCGCGGCCCGGCTGCCGCAGGCCGACGCCTGCAGTGGCGGCGAACTGATAGTGCGTGTGCCCGACGAGCACGTCCTGCGTAACGGCGCGCTCCCACGCCTCTATCGCCTGCGGATAGCCGAACAGGTAGTCCCACAGCGGCTCTTTGGGGGAGCCGTGCACTAGCGTAAAGCCGTCTTCGCGCAGCGTTTCGGGCAGGCCGCGCAAGTAGTCGCGGGCGTCGGAGTCGAGGCGGCGCCCGTTCCACCGGCACGCCTCGGCGGCGTACGGGTTGAATGCGTCGAGCGGCGTGAGCCCCACAGCGCCGGCGTCGTGGTTGCCCTTGATGCTGAGCGCTCCTATCTCGCGAATGCGGCGCACTGTTTCGAGCGGCCACGGCCCGTAGCCGACGATGTCGCCCAGGCACCACACCTGATCCAGGGGCGCCTCTTCCCCGGCGTCGGCGACGACTGCGTCGAGCGCAGCGAGGTTGCTGTGGATGTCGCTGACGATAAGCGTGCGCATACGGCGATGGTACCAGTTGCGGGGCGGTACAGCGGCGGACGCGGGGCGCCGTTAGCCGCGCTCCTCCCGGCGGTTGCCGCTATCATCCCTCCGGGGAAGGGGATTCTCTCCCCGCGCCTTGCGGGGAGCTCGATGTCCACTACGAGGAGTCCCCTGTTGGGGTAAGCGACCGACGCCAAACGAGAAGGAGTCTGGGGGCTTCCGCTCCTCCAGACTCCTTGGTTGTACGCGGCTATGGACGACCTTGCGCTGAGTCCGCAATGCGGTTTCTCGTAGCGCCGTTGGCTGTTTCGATAACAGCCATCTGAAAGCCCATTATCGCTTTTCCCGTTACGCAGACTTCGTTCGTTCGCTAGTATGTATACCTGCCCTCTCCGACACGGAGTATACGCCTACAGGTGGAATTGTCTCCCCAATCCTCGCATTCGCGGACTGTCGTGAACCACGCGTAGACATCGGGGAAGCCAGGGCGGCTGAACGTGATAGTGCGAACGCTCTTGCCCCACGGCGAGATGGTCACTGTAGTAACGCCGACTTCTCTGAGGTACGACGGCACGTACGATGGCTTGCCGTGATGAACACGCAATGGAACGATGGCGCCGATGCCCCTATCGCGATCATAGAAACGCACCACAGCGAGGCCGATCGGACCATTCGTTGCAGTCGGGCAGGTATACCCGCCATGACGGTGCGGCACATCGCATCTGGCAAAGCCTATTAGCGACGTCCTGTCGTTTACTATGGTATGTTCGATGCCGTAATCAGGAATGCGGAATGTAACGTCTCCATATGTCGTGTCGTCCGCTTCGGCATGAATTATCACAGGGGGATACCCTCCGCGCCATATCCAAAACCTGGCGGTATTGTCGTAGCGCGTAATTCCGAACGACACCTGGTTCTCCTGCGGCGGTCGTCCGTAAACAGGCGTCAGGATAATAGACACCCAAGGTTCCCAATCGGGATTCCCGTTGTCGTTAATGAGCGTAACCGACACGGCCTTCCCGTCGTCATAGGCGACAGTCAATACATCGCGCGTGATCGTTGGGGTCGGCCTTTCGGCAGGTATTTCGATCGGCCTCACGGACTGAGCTTGCGCCGCCGACGCGAAAATTCCAAGCAGAGCGGTTGCCGCTATGGCTGTCGCCAAAACTCTCATTAGGGCGACGGCATAGGTTGCAGACGATTCCATACGGTTCATCATTCATACTCCATCGGAGGCCTCAGCTCGTTACCCTCCCCCGAGGTACGGCGGGTCTCCTAGTAGCGAGAACAGCCGGCGAATCTGCCTCAATGCCAACGGCTGTGAGAGCGTCGAACATGACCGACGCAACGTCCAGGCGGCTATCCATCGTTCGGTTCAGCTGTGCAATCAAATGCTCTCGTTCTGCGCCTAGGTCCTCCCGCTATTTGCCCTGCGCCATACTATGCTCGGGCGCGATTACCGGGGCCTAGCGTAAGGTAGCGTCAAAGTAAATGCAACCGCTTAGGGCGACCGGTATGCGGAAGCTGGCGGCGGAGAGCGCGCGGCGGGCCTCGGGATAAGCGACCGGCGCCGGACGACGAGGAGCCTGGGGGAGCTTCCGCCCCTCCAGATTCCTCGGTTGTTTCGGTTAGGTCTGGCGTTCGTCGGTGGGGCCGATTTCGCCGGTGCAGTAGGGAATGAACGCTTTCATGCGGCACGCGGCGCCGGTTTTGGCGAGGTCGGCCTCGAACACCTCGTGGATGGCGGGATCCTCGTCTTCGTACTCGATCTGCCAGCCGCCTTCCTTGACGCTTTTATCGGCGAGCCAGCCGCGGTTGGCTCTGGGTTTATGCAGGCCCATCGTACCGTTATAGATAGCAAGGTACCGCGCGCGGGAGGCGCCGGTATTGAAGTGCTGGTGGAACATTTCGTCGCCGGGAACGATGACCATGCCGCCGACTTTCCAGGGGGCCTTGCGGTATTCGGTCCCGGCCTGCCAGAGCATCGAGAATCCCTCGCCGCTGAGGATCAGCAGATGAGCGCCGGGGCCGTGGCGGTGAGCTTTCTTGTAGGCGCCGACGGGGAATTCCGAGATGTGGGCGCGGCTGTTGTTCTTCGCCATTTCGAGCATTACATTGATGCCGACCGCGCCGCGCTGCTTCCATCCGTAGAGCGCCATATCGGGCGCGTTCGGGATGAAATTCGACTCCCATACGCGGCTTTGGAACAGCTTGCCCTCGCCGCTAAAGTATCCCGCCTGGGCGTCGAACCTGCCGGTGAACGCGTGGGGGCTGTTGAAGATGAAATCGAGGTCGTTGTAGAGGCGCATCATCGGCGGGGCGGTGGTGACGCCGATGTAGCGCGCGGGCTCGTCGCCGCTGCCGTTGAAGTGCTGATGCCAGGCGTTCAGCGGCAGGGCGAACAGGCTCCCCGCCTTCCACTCGAACGTCTGGGACGCGCCTCCCTCGAACCAGATCGTGGTCGCTCCCCGTCCGGAGATGACGTAGACGAACTCCTCGTACAGGTGATGCTCCGGCTCCGACTTGCCGCCCGGACGGATCTCCACGAGGTGGGAGTCGTTCGTAAGGTGGTCGTTCGGTATGTTGACGACGGCGCCGCTGCCGCCCTTCCGCTCCCAGGGGCCGAGCTCCACCTGACCGAGGTCTTCGAACGCGAATTCGGTAATGACCTTCACGCCTTCGCGGGCGAGCCAGTCGGCGTAGGCGTCCTCCATCTGATACACGTTCAGGTCGTCGGGCGTCTGCGCGATCTTCATATCCGTGCCTTGCATCACCGTGCCGCCGCCTCCTCTGTCTGAATATGTTTGCGGGGCCATGCTACAGCAGCGCGGCCCATGCGGAGCCGGGAGCGTTTTTACGCTCGCCTCCTGTCCACAGTCTCCACAGTCGCGCGCTGCCGGGAGAGCGTCCGCTCCCCCAGACCCCCTGGGGAAGTCGCTACTCCGCATCTTCCTCGTAGGCGAACTCGTATTCCCTGTCGAGATAGGCTGCTTCCGGCATGAGGCTGGTCAGCTTGCGCTCGGCAAGCTCGGCCTCGAACTTCCGCCTGATCCAGGGGTCTTCGTCGGGGTATTCGATCTGGTCGCTCTGGCGCTGTACGCGCTCGGTCTGGCCCGTTCCTCGGGGAGCGTGGAACGCCAGGTACCGCGCAGGCGCCTCGCCGATGTTGAAGTGCTGATGGAACCACCGGTTCGGGGGCACGAAGACGCTGCCTTCGCCCCACGGGATAACTACCCGCTCGCCGCCCTCGGGCCACATAATGGAGTAGCCCTCGCCTCCCGGAATGACGATGACGACGCCGGGCCCGTGCCGGTGGCCCTTCTTGTACGTGCGGGACGGGAACACGGACATATGACTCCACATCGTGGAGCCGGGGAACACAACGCCGACGCGGCGGCCGCCCGCTCCGCGCTCCTGGTACGTGTGGAGCTTGTCCCACGCCAGCATGTCGGGGAAGAAGCGTCCGTTCCACACCACGCGTCCGGGCCCCCGCGGGTGGTCGACGGGAGTCGACGTCGCCTCGGAGTACAGGTCGCCTTCTCCCATAATGCCGGTGTTCACGAAGTCGTTCTCGAAGAAGAACTTCGGGTCGGGCACGATGCTCATAGAGATGGGCAGGTAGTTGTAGTGCAGAAGGCGAACGCGCTGCGAGCCGCTGGAGTTGGCGAGCTGGTGATAGTAGCCGCGCGGCACGATGAACATGCTGTGCTTGCCCCACTCGAACGTCCGGGCCGGACTATCGCCGGTCCATATCGTCGTCATTCCGCGCCCCTCGGCGACGTAGATCACCTCGTCGAGCGCGAACCGGTGCGGGGGAAGCGTTTGCGCGGGAGCGATCTCCGTAACGCGCGCCTCGGTGACGCCCTCCTGCCCGGCCAGAACGAGGAACGCCGCGCTGCACCCGCGCTCCTCCCACGGCCCCACCTCAACGGTCCGCACGTCCTCGACGTAGTAGCCGCGATGGATGGGGAGGCCGGTCTCCTTGATCCATTCCTCGTAGGCTGAGGGCTGGCGGTACGGGCTGGCTGGCGTCTGCTGCTGGCCGCTGGTCATAGCTTGCCTCCGATATGCGATTGCGGCGGCTGAACGGCGGATGAGCGGCGGATGAAGGGAATTCGGCAATTCCGCAGCAATCTGCGCGCTTGGGCGTCGCACAGGCCGTATCATACGACGAAGCGCGGCGAGATTCTCCTCTCACATGCTCGCTAGCCTTTGCGAGCGCGCCCTCCCGCGCCGTTTGGCGCCCGCAAGCCCGCGCTCGTAGAATCGGGGCGCGGCGCACCCGCAAGGAGCGAAAGTATGAAGGACGTAGTGATCGTCGCCGGAGCCCGAACGCCCATTGGCCGGTTCGGCGGCTCGTTCAAGGACTTGCCGGCCTCGGAGCTGGGGGCTGTCGCCATCCGCGCCGCCGTCGAGCGCGCAGGCATTGAGCCCGGGGATGTCGACGAGGTGATTATGGGCAATGTGCTGCAGGCCGACGAGACCGGCTACACGGCGCGTCGCGCGATGCTGAAGGCCGGCTTGCCGGAGCGCATTCCGGCGATGACGGTGAACCGGGCGTGCTCGTCCGGGCTCGAGGCGATCAACCTCGCCGTGCAAGCCATCGCCACCGGGGAGTCGGAGATTGTGGTCGCGGGGGGCGCGGACAGTATGAGCCGCGTTCCTTACCTGATGCGGGGGGTGCGCTTCGAGGGCCCGCGCATGGGCGACTACTCCGTAACCGACGGCCTGACGATGGGGCTGAGCTGCCCTGTGTACGACTACCACATGGGAGTCACCGCCGAGAACGTGGCGGAGCAGTTCGAGGTGACGCGCGAAACGCAAGACGCTATGGCGCTCCTGAGCCACCAGCGCGCGGTCCGCGCTCAGGCGGAGGGGCGCTTCGACAGCCAGATCGCGCCCGTTTCCGTGCCGCAGCGCCGGGGAGACCCGGCGACGGTCTGCATCGACGAACACCCCAGGGCCGACACGACGCTCGAAGGCCTGGGACGGCTCAGGCCCGTCTTCAGGGAGGGAGGCACGGTGACTGCGGGCAACTCCGCAGGCATCAACGACGCCGCGGCTGCCGTTGTGGTTACGACGCGCGAGAAGGCTGCGTCGCTCGGCCTCGCCCCGCGGCTGCGATGGGTCGGACGGGGCGTGTCGGGCGTCGACCCGTCGGTGATGGGCATCGGCCCCGTGCCGTCGACGCGCAAGGCGCTCGAGAGAACCGGGATGGCCATCGACGACCTCGACCTTATCGAGCTGAACGAGGCATTCGCAGCGCAGGCGGCCTACGTGATGCGCGAGCTGGAGATGGACCCCGAGAAGACGAACGTGAACGGCAGCGGCATCTCCCTGGGCCATCCGGTCGGAGCGACGGGGGCCATTATGACGGTGAAGCTTATGGAGGAGCTGTCGCGCGCCGACGGCCAGTTCGGGCTCGTAACGATGTGCGTCGGGGGCGGTCAGGGCGTATCGACGATATTCGAACGGCTGAACTAGGCAGCGGATCTCCGCCGCGCCAGAGCCGGGTTAGGGCCGCGGGCCTGCCTCTCCCGCCGCGGGGAAGGCGCGGAGCGCGTCGAGGATGTTGTCGACGGCGACAGCCTCGATTCCCGGAACGGCGGGGAGGTTGCGGAGCGCGGCGCGGGGCGCGAGGGCGCGCTTGAACCCGTGGCGGGCAGCCTCGTTGAGGCGCCGTTCGAGATGGCCGACGCTGCGCACTTCGCCGTTCAGCCCCACTTCGCCTATCAGCACTGCGGCGGGGTCGATTACGCGGTCGAGGCAGCTCGACGCGATGGCCGCCGCGATAGCGAGGTCGAGCGCCGGCTCGGTGACGCGGAGCCCGCCGGGAACGTTCACCAGTACGTCCTGGTTGCCGAGGTTGAGGCGCGCGCGGCGGGAGAGCACCGACGCGAGCATCGCCATGCGGTTGAAGTCGACTCCTGTGGCCGAGCGGCGCGGCGGGGTGAACGCCGAGACGTTCGTAAGGGCCTGCACCTCGCACAGCAGCGGCCTGCTGCCTTCCATCGTTACGGCCACGGCCGAGCCTGAAGCGGTCGCGTCGCGCTCGCCTACGAGCACCGCCGACGGGTCGGCCACCTCCGTCAGGCCGCCCTCGCCCATTTCGAACAGCGCGATGTCGTTCGTCGAACCGAACCGGTTCTTCGAGCAGCGAAGCAGCCGCAGACTGCCGATAGCTTCGCCCTCCATGGCGAGCACAACGTCCACCATATGCTCCAGCATGCGCGGGCCGGCGATGTTGCCGTCTTTCGTTACGTGGCCGGTCATGAATGTGGGCGCGCCCGACGACTTGGCCCAGCCGAGCAGGAGCTGGGCGCACTCCCGCACCTGCGTCACGCTGCCCGCCGTTGCCGCGACGTCCGCCGACGCGAGCGTTTGCACCGAGTCGACTATCAGCATATCGGGGCGCGCCTGAGCGAGGAGCGCTCCGACGGTCTCCGCGTCGGTCTCGGCGGCGAACAGGACGCGGGGGTCGTCGACTCCGAGGCGTTCGCCGCGGAGCCGCACCTGCGCGCCCGACTCCTCGCCCGATACGTAGAGGACTGTGCGTCCGCTCGCGGCGACGAGCCCCGCAACCTGCAGGAGAAGCGTCGACTTCCCCACGCCGGGGTCGCCGGCGAGGAGCAGGACGGAGCCTCCAACGACGCCTCCGCCGAGCAGGCGGTCGAGTTCGCAGAGGCCGGTCGCGACTCGGACGCCGTCGGTGCGAGGCTGTTCCACGAGAGGCCGGGCGCCCTCGCCTTGCGGCGCGAAGGCTGGGCGGGCCGACGGCGTTCTGCCTTTCCGTTTGGGTTCGGCGAACTCCGCGATCGTGCCCCAGGCGCCGCAGGCAGGGCAGCGACCATTCCACTTGGGCGAGGCGTGTCCGCAGTCGGCGCAGAGGTAGCTTGTTTTTGCAGCGTCGCGGGCCATTGCGCGCATGCTGCCCTAGCCCGCCGCCGGCGCGCAAGCGGCAGTTGTCAGAGGCGACGGCGGGCGGGGGACGCGGAGAGCGCGCTCCCGATGCGGGCAGTTACAGCGCGGGGGACTTGCCTACGCTTGGCGGTAGCGGTTGACGATAGGCAGGCGACGGTCGCGGCCAAAGTTGCGGCGCGTGATCTTGACGCCGGGGGGCGCCTGCCGCCGCTTGTATTCGCTGCGGTCCACCAGGCGGATGGTCAACTCGACGGCGTCGCGCGGCATTCCTGCCGCCAGCATCTCCTCGACGCTGCGGTCCTGCTCCACGTACGCTTCAATTATCGCGTCGAGCGTGTCGTACGGCGGGAGAGAGTCCTCGTCCTTCTGGTCGGGACGGAGCTCCGCCGTGGGAGGGCGCACGATAATGGACTCGGGGATTACCTCACGTCCCGCCATTCGGTTGCGGTGGACCGACAGCTCGCGCACCAGCGTTTTGGGCACATCCTTGATGACGGCGAACCCGCCGGCCATGTCGCCGTAGAGCGTCGCGTAGCCCGTCGCCATTTCGCTCTTGTTGCCGGTGGTGAGCACGATCCACCCGAACTTGTTGGAGGCGGCCATAAGCAGGTTGCCCCGGATGCGCGCCTGGATGTTCTCTTCCGTCGTGTCCGGTTCGGCGTCCCCGAATTCCGGCGCGAGCGCGGCCAGATAGGCGTCGAACACCGGCCTGATAGGCAGCGCCGCCATCCGCACTCCCAGATTCGCCGTGAGGGCCGCCGAGTCCTCGTACGACTGGTCGGACGTGTACTGCGAGGGCATAAAGAACGTGGTTACGCGGTCGGGGCCGAGAGCGTCGGCGGCGATAGCGGTCGTGAGCGCGGAGTCGATGCCTCCGGAGAGTCCTATCACCGCGCCGCGGAAGCCGCTCTTGCCGACGTAGTCGCGCACGCCGGCGACCAGCGCCTGGTACACCTCGCTTAGGGGGTCGAGCTCCTCAGCGACTGCGGGCGGCAGCGGCTGCCGGCCCGCCGGGCGCGCGCCGGACAAGAAGTAGCGGGCCGGGCTGCCGACGCCCTCGATCGCCGCGCCGGTCAGCGCCGTATCGATTTCGGGAGGGCCGACCTCATCGGCGTCGATGTCGACGACTACTAGGGCGTCGCGGAACTGGGGGCCGCGCGCGATGAGCGCTCCGCCGGGGCCGAACACCAGGCTCTGGCCATCGAACACAAGCTCGTCCTGACCGCCTACGACGTTCACATAGGCGACGAACATGCCGTGCTGGGCTGCGCGTTTCGAGAGCATCGCGCTGCGCTGCGCGCCGCGTCCGCGGTGATAAGGCGAGGAGGTAATGTTCACCACCGCCTCGGCGCCTGCAAGCCGCTGCACGGTAGTTGGCCCGGCGTCGTACCAGATATCTTCGCAGACGTTCACTCCGACCTGGACGCCGCCAATGGTGAACACGGGGCACTCGCCGCCGCGTTCGAAGTAGCGCTCCTCGTCGAACACGCCGTAGTTGGGCAGGAAGATCTTGTGATAGACGGCGGCTATCTCCCCGCCGCAGGCGACTGCCGCGCCGTTGAAGATACGGCCCTTCACCTCGTCGGGATACGGCACGGCCCCCAGATGGAACGGCTCGCCGTCGACCAGATGAGGCGCGCCGGCTATAACGACGATGTCGCCGCTCGCGGCTGCGAGCCGTTCGAGTTGTCCGGCGGCGTCGACCAGGAACTGCTTCTTGAAGAGCAAGTCCTCCGGAGGGTAGCCGGTTACGGCAAGTTCGGGAAAAGCGACGAGGTCGGCCTGCTGGTCGACTGCTTGCCGGACGAGCGCGAGCATCCGGTCGGTGTTGCCTTGGAGGTCGCCGACAGTCGGGTTGAACTGCCCGAGGGCTATGCGCAGGGTTCTCGTCAAGGTTCGGCGCCGGGCCGCAAGAGCGGCAAGAGCGTGAGCATACAACAAGAAAGGCGCCCGTCGGGGAACGGGCGCCGGTGGGGAGGAGGGTTGGCGGACAGGGTGGGTGGGCTATCCGCCGGAACGTCGGCGCCGGCGGGCGGAGCGGCGGGCGGCTATGCGCGCTTTCTCGCCCTTCGAGCGGAAGAAGCGGCGGTCCTTGTGTTCCTTGAGGATGCCGTTTCGGGTTACGGCGGCGCGGAACCGCGAGACTATCGCTTCGGGCGGCTCGCCGTCTCTCATCACAACGTAGGCCATTGGTGCTCCACAACGCAAAATCGTGGAGCGAGCATAGCACACGAGCGAGGCGAGCGGCAACGCCGCGCTCATGCGCGCAACCGTCCAGAGTTCGCAGGGATAGCGGGAGAGCGACCACCGCCGGACGCTCCTGCTCCGGTAGCCGCCGCGTTCGCCAGGGGAGTCCGGGCGCGCGGATGCTCTCCCAGCAGCGCGCAAGCAATCTAGATGCTCCGGGGGAGCCTGAGCAGCTACGGGGAAGTTGACAGCGAAGGCTGGGCGCGCTATGTTGGCGGTTAGCACTCGCAAGCGCCGACTGCTAAACTGACTGGTAACCGCCATGCCTATCTACGCCTACCAATGCGCCGCGTGCGGCAACGAGTTCGACCTGAAACAGGGGTTCGACGCGAGCACGGAGGCGCCGTGTCCCGTCTGCGACGACACTGCCAGGCGCCGCTTCGTGGCGCCTACCGTCATCTACAAGGGCTCGGGCTTCTACACCACCGACTACGCTCGCAAGGGCGGAGGCGGCGCATCGAACGGGGCCTCTTCCTCCTCGGACTCCACCAAGTCCGAGACGAAGGCTGAATCCAAGAGCTCCAGCCCGAAGAGCGACGCCGCTGCGAGCAAGTCCGACTCCGCGTAGTCCATGCGCGCCGTCCTTCAGCGCGTGTCGAGCGCGTCCGTCGACATCGACGGCGCGCCGGTCGCCGTTATCGGTTCCGGTTTGCTCGTGCTTGCCGCCGTCGGGCGGGAAGACGCCGACGCTGACGCGGAGTACATCGTCGACAAGACGGTGAACCTCCGCGTCTTTCCCGACGAAGCGGGCCGGTTCGACCGTTCCGTGCTCGACGTTGGCGGCAGCCTGCTCGTCGTCAGCCAGTTCACATTGTACGGCGACACGCGCAAGGGGCGCCGTCCGTCATTCACCGAGGCTGCTGCTCCTGCGGACGCCGCATCCCGCTTCGACGATCTCGTCCGCCGCTTTCGCCGCGCCGGGGCGCCGGTCGAGACCGGACGCTTTCAGGAGATGATGCGCGTCTCGCTTGTGAACGACGGCCCGGTGACCATCGTTATCGACTCCGCCGACCGCGGCCGACCGAGGAGATAGCCCGCGCGGCGTTCGTCGGCGCCGGCGCGCCGCCGAGAGAGCGCCCGCCCCCCTTCCCGTCCGCCCCGGGGGCCATCCGCGCTGCAGTTTGGGAAAGAGCGCCGCCGCGCGCTAAACTCCCGGTTGCCGCGCGCGGCGACAGCGGAGGGGACGTTATGGGGAATCTGCTCGAAGGCAAGACGGCTATCGTCACCGGCTCGGGGCGGGGAATCGGACGGGAGCACGCTATCGCGCTCGCCGAAGAAGGCGCCAACGTCGTTGTCAACGACATCGGCGTCGAGCGCGACGGCGCCGGGGGGAGCCGGGCGCCCGCCGACGAGGTGGTCGCGCTCATCCGCGAGAACGGCGGCAACGCCGTCGCCAGCTACGACGACGTTTCGGACTACGCCGCAGCCGGCAATCTCGTGCAGACCGCCGTCGACCACTTCGGGCGGCTCGACATTCTCGTGAACAACGCGGGCACGTTTCAGTACCGTCTCTTCCACGAGCTGAGCGAGACGGAGTGGGACGGCCTGATGGGCGTGCATCTCTTCGGCGCGTTCAACACCTGCCATCACGCCGTTCCCCTCATGATGGAGCAGCGCTACGGGCGCATCATCAACATGGCGTCGAGCCAGTGGCGCAACCCGGAAGGACGGGCGAACTACGGCGCGGCCAAGGGGGCCATCGTCTCGCTCACCTGGGGGCTCGCGTTCGAGCTGCGCAACTACAACATTACGGTCAACGCGATCGCGCCCATGGGCGCCACGCGCGGGTTCGGCGACAACGCCTACAGGGATATGCTCGCCGGCGCCGGACTCGACCGCAAGAAAGACCCTGCGGAGCAGGGCGACAACCGCGCCGGACCCGAGTTCGTTTCGCCTACGGTGGTCTTCCTCGCCTCCGACCACGCCGCCGGCGTGAACGGCGTTGTGTTCCGCGTCGGCTCCGGCAAGGTCGCCCGCTACTCGCACCCTACCGAGGAGCGCACGCTCTACCGCGAGTCGGGCAACACCATCCCCTGGACGCTGGACGAACTCGACGACGCCTTGCCTTCGACCGTGATGGGCGGCCCGACCAAGGCCCCGTTCATCCCCTAGCCTCACGCCGGCGGCCCGGAAGCACAGGAGGACGCTATGCCTGACGACTACATTCCCCCGAAAGGCGCCCGGCTCGAGGGCAAGACCGCCGTCGTGACCGGCGCGGGCCGCGGGATCGGACGCGCCCACGCCATCGCGCTTGCCGCCGAGGGCGCGAGAGTCGTCGTGAACGACCCCGGCGTCGAGCGCGACGGCAGCGGCGGGACTGTCGCGCCCGCCGACGAGGTTGTCGCGATCATCCGCGAGAACGGCGGCGAGGCCATAGCCAACTACGACTCCGTCGCCGATTTCGAGCAGGCCGGCCGTATCGTCGGCGACGCTGTGGACGCCTACGGCAGGATCGATATTCTCGTGAACAACGCCGGCATCTCGCGCGACGGACTCTTCCACCAGATCGGCCCGGACGATTTTGCGGCGGTTGTGGGCACGCATCTCAAGGGAACGTTCAACACCTGCCGGCACGCCGCGCCGCTGATGATGGCGCAGCGTTCCGGGCGCATCATCAATACGGCGTCGAGCCAGTGGCGCAATCCGGAAGGACGCGCCGCATACGGCGCGGCCAAGGGCGGCATCGTCAGCCTCACGTGGGACCTTGCGTTCGAGCTCCGCTACCACAACATCACAGTCAACGCCATCGCGCCCATGGCCCAGACGCGCGGGTTCCTCAATTACAGTCACCCGGAGAGGCTGGCCGAGGCCGGAATCCCCGCGAAGAAGGCGAGCGACGAACTAGCCTCCGCCCGGCCCGGCGGAGAGCACGTCTCGCCCTTGGTCGTGTGGCTTGCGAGCGACGCGGCTGCGGGCGTCAACGGCTGCGTGTTCCGCGCAGGCAGCGGCAAGTTCGGCGTCTACACCCACCCCACGGAGATCCGGGCCGTCCACAAGGACTGGCGCGTCAAGGGAAAGTGGACGGTCGAGGAGCTGGCCCGCATTCTTCCGAGCACGCTGCTGTTCGACAGCTCCAGCGCGCCGTTCATTCCGTAGGCGCTACCCGTCGGCGTTACGCCTCGTAAGGCAGGACGCGCACAGCGCCGGCTTCCGCGATAACAACGACCCGGTCGCCGGGAGCCCCGGCGATACGCTCCGCGGCCAGGTCGAGCTCGGCGTCCGCGATGCCGGACTCTCCCGCCAAGCCGCCGGCGCGCCACAGCCGAACGCTGTAGCCGAGCCTGGCCTCCAGCCGCCGCGCCGGGTCTTCGTCCGCTGCGAGGACTACGACGTCTTTGGGGCGCGGCGGCGCGGCGGGTCGAGCGGCCTCGCCGTCAGCCCCTCGCTCCTCCCGGAGGATGAGCCAGTGATAGACGCCCGCCGCTCCCGCAACGAGCAGCACTCCGATAGACCACTTGCTCTCGTGCAGCGCCTGCAGCGCAAGCTCGCCCTCCAGAAGATCGCGCAGCAACACGAACAGCAGTGCGCTCAGGCTTCCCAGCGCCATGAGCACCGCGGCGCCCGCCGCCCCGTAGAGGTAGGCGCGCCGCGACTGCGAAACGGGCTCCCCGTCCGGGCGGGCTGCGGCGATCTGCTGCAGAGCGCGCCAGTAGTAGCCCCACAGCAGCCCTCCCGTCAGCGCAAGCGGGACGCCCCATGCGAACGACTCCCGCCACTCTTCGCCGGTCAGCGTAGCGGCGGGCTGCGGCGTCAGCGCGCCGACGGCTGTCCCCAGCAGCAGCGTCGTTCCGATTGCAAGCGTGACCAACCCGATGGCGGTCAGGAGGTAGCGGTAGACTCGCCGCGACGCCGCGAGTCCGCCCGCGAACACTCCGGGCTCCTGATGGATGAGCGCCGCATGGTAGCCCCAAACGCCGCCGCCGAGCACGAGCCCCGTGAACGACCCCGGCAGATAGCGGAAGTGCGCCGCAGCCGTCGCAGCGTGCTGATAGCGTCCCTCCGCCAACGCGCTACCCACGGGCGCGGGCGCGTCGAGCGCCCACAGCAAGAACTCGCCCATCGTTACGTTCAGCGTGACCAGGAACGTCGTCGCTCCGGCCAGCGCCGCGAACCCGTACAGGTAGATGTGCCGCAGGTCGGACGGGCCGTCGCGACGGGCCACGCGCAGCCAGTGCCACGCCCACCACGCGCCGCCCACGGCGGCCAGCGCGGCGCCCTCGCGGCTTTCCCTGCTCCACCACCCGGAATCGCCCGGCGATATCACTGCGCTCCCCGCCAGGGCGTCGTACGCGGCAGTGAGCGCCGCGGTGAGCACCATCGCCGCGCCCACTCCCGCCATGACCAGCGCATAGGCCGACGTGAGGTAGACGTACAGGCGGCGCGCGAGTCTGGCCGTCTCGGTCGGCTGGCCCTCGCGGGTCTCGCCGCGCCAGTGCAGCGCCCACACGCCGCTCGCTACGATCGGGAGCGCAAGCTGCCCGAGGTTGAAGTCGTCAACGCCCAGCAGGGCGCCAATCAGGACGGTGAGACTGCCGGCGGCGACAGCCGCCGCGACGCCCAGGACAAAGTAGACGTAGAGCTTGCGAATAAGCGCCCCGGCCTCAGCCGGGAACTCCCGCGTTGAGCGCTGCGCCAGGCTCCACAGGTAGAGCCACACCGGAACGCCTACAAGCGTGAGCGCAAGCGCGAGGGCGAGTTGCGTCTCTCCGCCTGCGAGGACGCGCTCCCCCGCAACAGCCTCCAGCAGGCCCCGGAGGAGCAGCACAACGCCGGAAGCCGCCACTCCCAGGGCGACCAGGCTAGGCGCATAGTAGTACAGCCTTTTCAGGACGCCGATGCCGGGCTCCGCGACCGTGCGGTCGCTCGCACGTCTGAAGAGCGCCACAACCGCAACGATCAGCCCGATCGGCAGGATTAGCGTTACAGACGCGCCGAGTATGATTCCGCCGAGGCCCATGACGGCTGGTCTTCTCCTTTTCCTCTTCTTCAGGCCTTCGCGGGGAGCTCGTTCACGCTCGCCTCATCCGGGGGCGTCGGCGCCGGCTCGCAGTAGCCCAGCGGCCACGGCGGCTCGATAAAACGCCAAGCGCCCTCCTCGCGTTCGAGGGCGAACTCCATCCGGAACGACGTCTCGTTCGGCGCGAACGCGAAGGGAGCGTCCAGCGAGACGCTCGAAACGCGCACGCTCACGATAGCGCGCCCGTCGATCTCCTCGGTCTGCTCCAGTACAACCCGGTCGGACTGCCCAGCCCGCCAGCGCATCCGCTGCCGGAAGTCGTGCAGCGAGCAGCTTTGCTGCAAGCTGCCACCGAAATAGGCGTAGGCGGCCCGGTAGTCGTCGTTGTCGAGGGCTTGCAGGTACTGCTGCACGACTCGTTCGGGGGAGTCTTCGGGGAGCGTTTCCGCCGGCCCTCCGGCTATCAGGGCGGCGGCTACGCCCGCTACGATGAGAGCGACGATCGCCGCCGCCGTTCCGGCCAACCACCGGCTCGACACGCTGTTCATAGGACAGATTGTAGCGGACGCTTGGCTCGGGGGACTCGTTGCGAGTCGGGGAGAGAGCGCGCTCCCCGACTCCTGGCGAGCTTGCTCTGAACAGTTGCCGGCGCCATGCGCGCCATGCAGAATGGGGAGCCTTCCGCTAGAATGAGAGGACGGGCGGTTAGCTCAGTTGGTTAGAGCGCTTGCTTCACACGCAAGAGGTCACAGGTTCAAGTCCTGTATCGCCCACCATCTCGAGTGCCGAGGTGGCGGAACGGTAGACGCGCTGTGTTCAGGGCGCAGTGTCCTTACGGGCGTGCGAGTTCGAATCTCGCCCTCGGCACCAACTGAATAGATACGCCGCCCGCCGGATGTTCAGCGGGCATGTGAGAGCAGCGCTAGTAGCTCAGTGGATAGAGCGCATCCCTGCGGAGGATGAGGTCGTGGGTTCGAGTCCCGCCTAGCGCGCCATCTCCCTCTCTCTCCCGTTCCCTGGCGCCCTTTGGGCCTGTTGCTTGTCGGAACGCATTCCGCCAGCTCGGCGGAGCCGGAAGCGTCCGGACGCTAGCCGCCCAGCATCACGCGCACGATGCCGCGCTCGAGGCGAAGTCCGAGGTCGACTGCAAGGTCGAGATGCGGCTTGTCGACTTTGGCGACAGCCGTCGCCACGCCCAGCATCCGGCCCATTTGGAACTCGACGGTCGTCGATACGAGCTCGCCGCCGGGAACGTCCCGAAGGACCAGCAGGCCGGCGGCGCGGCCATAGAACCCCTCAGGGCGCAGCCGCTCAACGCCGGTAATCTTCCGGTCGAGCGCGTCGGCCTCTCCAACGCTGCGCAGTAGGCGGCTGACGAACGCTTCGTCGATCCACGCCTCGACGTCGCCGGGCTGCTCGAACAGGTGAACGGCGGTTGAAACCTCGAGCAGCTCTGCGGGCTCCTCGGCGAGCGTCGCCCCTCCCTGCGGCACGACGAATGCGCTCTCGTACCCATCGAGGCGATTGGCGGCGACGAGCGAATCGGCAGTCTCCAGCGATTCGCCGCGCCTCGCGTATTCCTCGTTGCTCACCGCCTCCTCGCGCAGCTGCTCGAACGCGGCAAGCTCGCCGGGGAGCTGCGGCTTGTCGAGCGTCATATGCCGGAGGTCGGCGGATGTTACGTCGAGGCTCATGCGGGCGAGCCGGTCGCTGGTTGCGTGCGGAGTTTCAGTCATAGCGGTAGGTTACCCCCTCTGCGCTTCTCCCGCACGCGATACGCACGGAGAGTCGATGCATTGACGTGCGCGATAGCGGCAGCGCGCGCTGCCGGGAGAACATCCGCTCCCCCAAGGGGCCTGGATACGCGCAAATCGGGAGAGCGGGCGCCTCCCCTGCGCGCCGCAGGGGAGCGCAGGCCTGGTTCGCATATCATGCAGGCGGCGGCGCAAGGGAGAAGCGCGAGGGGAGGAGCGCGAGGACGAAATGTTGCGGAAGTTCACTGCCGGCTGGCGCGAGACGTTCGGAGCGCTGCGCTACCGCGAGTTCCGGCTCTTCTGGATCGGGCTTGTGGGGCAGGTCACCGGTCAGCAGATTACGATCGTCACGCTGGGGTGGCTGGCGTACGACCTGACGAAAGCGCCGCTGGCGTTGGGCGTCATCAACCTGCTCACTGCGGCGCCGCGCATCGCAATCGGGCTGCTCGGCGGAGTGCTGGCCGACCGCGTCAACCCGCGGAGTCTGATTATCGGCGCTCAGGCCGTGTCGGCCTCCGTGCTGGTTACGATTGCGACGCTCACGGCGACGGGCTACGTGGAGGTGTGGCACCTGGCGGCGGCCGCGTTCCTGCTTGGCCTCGTGCAATCGTTCGACGAGCCGAGCCGCGCGTCGATCTTCCCCCGTCTGCTGCCCGACCGGTCGCTTATTCCGGCGGCAGTGCCGCTCATATCCGTCGCGTGGTCGAGCACGCGAATTGTGGCGCCCTCGGTGGCGGGGTTCATCATCGCGGCGTCCGGCGCGGGGATGAGCTTCTATGTTGCGGCAAGCGGCGCCGCCGTGATGGCGGCGATGATGCGAATCGTGCGCGTGCAGGGCCCGCCAGCGCGCCAGCGCTCGACGATGTTCGCCGACCTGCAAGCGGGCGCCGGCTACGTGTGGCGGCACCCGATCTTTCGTCCGCTGGTCGTGCTGGCTTTCGTGGGTTCGGCTTTCGGGCAAGGCTACGTGCTCACCTTGCCGATTTTCCAGGACATCCTCGGAGTCGACTCCCGCGGGCTGGGGTTGATGTACTCGGTGCTCGGAGTCGGAGCGATCATCGGGTTGCTGTTCTACTCCCGCTCGGCGCGGCATATGCCGGCAGGGAAAGTGGCGCTCGCGTCCACCGGGCTATTCGCCTCAGGACTGATAGCGTTTGCGGCGAGTCCGTGGTACTTCGTCTCGCTGGCGCTGCTGCTGGGAGTCGGCGTCGCGGGCGTTGTGCAGATTACGTCCGCGCAGGTGATTCTCCAGACGATGGTGGCCGACGAACTGCGCGGACGCGTGATGGCGCTGCACGGCATGCACTGGGGCCTGTTGCCCGTGGGAGGGGCGATTATGAACGGCGCGGCGGAGTTCGTCGGCGGGCCAAGAGCTGTGGCGGCAGCCGTCTCGTTGCTGATCGTAGTTACGGCGGGGGTGGCGTTGCGCAGCCCTGCCCTGCGCCGCCTACCGCCCGCGGCGAGGATAACTCCCGACGGAGAGCAGAGCGCGGTAGGCGCCGATCGTTCCGGTTGACCGCCGGTCTTGCTATTGCATGCTCTGTCAATGGCGACCGGGCGCTGCGCTCCTCTCGCAGTTCGCCATCGCCGGCGTTCCGGGTGTATCGTTCAGGCGGCGCGGCCTGTTCGATGCGCCGTGGAGACAAGGATGCTCAGTATCGAGGACAATGCGCGGCTTACCTCGACGGGGCGAGGCACGGAGATGGGCGACTTCCTGCGCCGCTTCTGGACTCCGTTCCTGCTGTCGAGCGAACTGCCCCGGCCCGATTGCCCTCCGGCGCGCGTGCGGCTCATGGGCGAGCAGCTCATCGCGTTTCGGAACAGCGAGGGCCGCGTGGGCCTGCTCGCCGAACGCTGTCCGCATCGCCGCGCGAGCCTCTTCTTCGGGCGCAACGAGGAGTCGGGCCTGCGCTGCGCCTACCACGGCTGGAAGTTCGACATCGACGGCAGATGCGTCGATATGCCCTCGGAGCCTGCAGCGTCGAACTACAAGGAGAAGGTGCGGCAGCCCGCCTACCCTACGGTCGAGGCCGGAGGGGTCGTGTGGGCGCATCTCGGCCCCCGAGAGGCTGCGCCGCAGCTGCCCGGGTTCGCATGGCTTGGCCTGCCGCCGTCGCACGTGCATATAACCAAGCGCCTCGAACGCACGAACTGGGTGCAGGGGTTGGAGGGGGGCATCGACTCCGCCCACTCGAACTTTCTGCACGCGTCGCTCGACGCGTTTCGCCGCACTCCGGCATGGCTCGAGCGAGCGCGCCAGGCGCAGGACCTGCGCGCCCGCTACCACGCGCTCGACCGCGCTCCCGTGTTCCTTGCGGAAGACACCGACTACGGCGTGCGCGTAGGAGCCCGGCGCGATATCGGCGAAGGCAGGCGCTACTGGCGGTTCACCCACTGGCTTATGCCCTACTACAACCTCTTCAAGCAGGGCTCCAGCGCGCCCGGACAGAACAGCCAGGGCATCGCGTGGACTCCCATCGACGATAACTCCTGCTGGACGATAGTGGTCACGTGGAACGAGGAACGCCCGCTGTCGGGCGAGGATATCGAGGCGGCGGAAGAGTTCGCCGGCCCCGCGCTCCCCGGTTCGTTCCTGCCCGTGCGCAACATCGACAACGACTACCTGATCGACAGGGAGACCCAGGAGCGCTCGACGTTCACAGGCATCACGGGCACCCAGGCGCAGGATATGGCGGTGCAGGAGAGCATGGGGCCCATCGTTGAGCGCAACGAGGAGCACCTCGGCGCGAGCGACACCGCAATCATTGCGATGCGGCGCAGGCTCCTGCGTCAGGCGCGCGCCCTCGCGGACGGAGTCGAGCCCATCGCCGCCCGCGACGCGTCGGTCTACCGCGTCCGCTTCGCCGAGACGCTGGAGGCCGAGGACTCCGGGCTAACCGCCGCCGCTCGCGCGGAGCTCTGCGAGGCGTAGGCGAGCGTCGCTGCGCGCAGCGAACGTAACGCGCCGAACATCGCGCCACTGCCTGGCGCGGGTAGTGTCTCTCTTTGAAATCTGGGACAGCAGGGGCTGGCGGCGGGGCTCTGCAAGGGTAGACAATGTAGTCTAAAGTATGTCAAAGGCTATTGCAGCAAGGAGGCGTGAGCTATGCCGATAGGGCCAAAGGGGGAGCGGAGACCGTCCAACCCCATAGAGTCCGGCATCATGGTTGCCCGTATCGCTGTGGGCGACATCGACGAACAGTATGCTGAGCAGGCCCCGGTCGTGCCCAAGCGCGCCAAGGGCGGCAAGAAGGGTGGTAAGGCTAGGGCAGAGGCGCTGACGCCGGAGCGCCGCTCTGAGATTGCGGCGGATGCTGCCCGTGCTCGCTGGGGCAATGAGGTTATTGCGTAATGACACTTACCCCCCCCCCCCCGATATTTTCGGAATGGTCGGTTAGCGTATGCCATCCGACACTATCCGAAAGCTGCACAGCAACGATTGCCTGAACGTCCTAGAGGATGAGATTGTCCTTCCATCAAAGTCTATAGACCTCATCTATCTCGACCCGCCTTTCAACTCTAAGAGCGTCTACAATCTGCCATTTACGGGCAAGGAGCTAAGTACGAACGTGGTTGGGATGTTAATGTAGTGGGTGGGGTGCGCCAGCTTCTTGTTTATGACAGGGACAAGGCTAAAAAGAAAATTGATAAAGGTAGCTATGACCGCACCATATATCGTGAGCACCGAACAGCCACAGCGTTTCCCGACTTTTGGGAGATTGCACCCATAAACTCCCAAGCTAAAGAACGGCTAGGCTATCCAACTCAGAAGCCGTTAGAGTTGCTTACGCGAATCATTGAAGCACTATCTCCATCCCCTGCGAATGGCGGCCCTGCAAGCGTGGTGCTCGACCCATTCTGCGGGTGTGGTACGACACTCCATGCTGCCGAGAGCCTTGGTAGGCAATGGATAGGCATAGATATATCGGCGTTTGCCACTGGGTTAGTACGTCAACGGATATTGAGAAATTTCCATACCCTCACTACAGACGATGTGCTTGTGCGTGGTGTTCCAGTCAATGCGGTAGATGCTGAAGCGCTGGCGGAACGCGACAAGTTTGAGTTTGAGCGCTGGGTGTGCGGAGCCATTGGAGCCGAGGGTATGTTCCATCCACCAGGATCTCGCGGAGCAGACGGCGGCGTTGATGGAGTGCTAAAGTTTTACCCTGTTTACGACGGGCAGAAACTGAAGGCAGAGTATGCGCTCATACAAGTGAAGGGCGGGCATGTTACCTCCGACGCTGTGCGAGCGCTGAAGACGCAGGTTGAGCATTACGGCGCAAGTGCCGGAGTGATGGTCTGCTTCAAGAAGCATATGCGAACAGTCGAGAATCAGAGATTTAGAGGCGAGTTTAGCGACACGTTTGGCTCCTATCCCGTCATCCAAGGATTCAGTATCGAGGATTTGCTGGCTAACAAGAAGCCCGACCTCCCGCTCTATGGGCGCGAACGGCCTATGTCTATCCTGCCTAGGCATGCTCGAACAGTAGCGTCAGAGGACATTCCGTTAGAGCAAATGGGATTCGATGAATATGCCCATGAAGAGGTTTGATTCTATATATTTCTAACGGCTCTAATGCTTGACAAATGAGGCTTCTGTAGCTACAATGCGGCTATAGTGAATCGCCTCCCCAAGGACAAGCAGGTACGCATTCTCCGGATGCTGGTTGAGGGAAGCTCAATGCGCTCCATCACCCGCATTGAACAATGCTCCATCAACACTGTTACGCGGCTGATGGAGTACGCAGGCGAAGCGTGCCTAGACTTTCACCGCGAGAACGTCCGCGAGGTTCACGCTCAGCGCGTCCAGTGCGACGAGATATGGGCGTACTTGTACGCCAAGCGAAAGAACGTGCCGCGAGCAACCGCAGCGCCCCGTGAGGCCGGAGACGTATGGACATGGACGGCCATCGATGCCGACTCCAAGCTAATGATTTCCTGGGTTGTAAGCTCGGCAAGGGACGGCATATCGGCCATAGAGCTAATGGACGACCTCCGCGAGCGGACGACCGACCGCTTCCAGCTTACGACGGACGGCCTCGCGGCCTACCCTGAAGCCGTAGAGGGCGCATTCGGCGGCAACATCGACTATGCCCAGCTCATCAAACTCTATGCCGACACGCCGAAGGAAGAGGCTAGGCGCTACTCGCCTGTAGAATGCATCGGGGCTAAACGGGAGGTTGTAACCGGACAACCGGAGACCGCGTACATCAGCACGTCCTACGTGGAGCGGAGCAACCTGACGATGCGAATGAGCATGCGCCGGTTCACTAGGCTGACCAACGCCTTCTCAAAGAAGTTCGAGAACCACTGCTACGCCCAAGCTCTCTTCTTCACTTACTACAACTGGTGCCGTCCCCATCAGTCGGTGAGTAAGCCTTACCGGACGACCCCCGCAATGGCAGCGGGGCTCACGGACAGAGTGTTCAGCGCCGAATGGCTGTCCGACCTGGTATCGGCCCGCTATCCTGCGCCCGGCCCGCGTGGAACCTACCGCCCGCGCCGCCCACAGGGTTCGTGATTTCAAACGGAGACACTACCCTGGCGCGCGCTGAGTTGCACGCAGTCCGGCGCAGAGAGTCAGAGAGTCGGAGGGCGATAGAGCCCCCAACCAAGGAGGAGGAGCCGCCATGGCCAGACTGACAATTGCGGACTTGCAGCAGATGAAGAACGAGGGACGGAAGATCGCAGCCGGCGTCTGCTACGACGTGCAGATGGCGCGCATTCTCGAACGCGCGCAAGTCGACCTGCTGTCGGTCGGCGACAGCGTGAGCCGGACGTTCCTCGGTATGGAGAACGAAGACGAGTTCACCATCGACGCAATGCTCCTGTTCGGCGCGGCAGTGACCCGTGTGGCCGAACGGGCCGTGGTGAACGTCGATATGCCGACGGCGACCTGCAACGCAGGGCCCAAGGCTGTCGAGTCCGCCGCGCGCCGCATCAAGGAAGAGACCGGTGCCGATATGACCAAGGTCGACATCCGTACGCAGGAGGAAGAGCTGTTCGACGATGTCCTCGCGGTCATCGAGGCCGGGCTGCCCGTGTACCCGCAGATCGGGTTCGACGTTCGGGAGCCGCGTCACGAAGGCGCCGAGGCCCACGAACACGTGCTGAAGTGGTGCAACGCCGTGCAGGACGCCGGCGCAGTGATGATCGACCTCACGAACGTGAGCCACGAGATCTACGCCGACGTCGCCAAGTCGATGCGCGTGCCGGTCATCGGCGGTCAGACCGGGCCCGAGGCGGACGGACGCATCTACGTGAGCTATGCGCTCGCCGGCTACCGGGCCGACACGATCGACCGAACCGACGGCGGCGTCAGCGCGGCGAAGTACATCTACGACATCGCAAGCGAGGCTATCGGCAACGTCCACGCCGGGGCGTGGTAGGCGACGCCCTCCGCGCCCTGCCCTCTTGCGGCGCCGGAGCGGGAGCGGGCGAGCAGGCCAACGCGCACGGCGCCGTTCGCCCGTCGGTCGGAGTGCTATGATGCACGCGCCGGGCGCGTCCGTTCGCCGGACGCCGCGCGGCAGTGAATTCCACTTTGCGGCGATGCAGGCCTGAACGCCGGACGCGACATCGCGGCCTGGGGCGCCGAGTCTGTAGCAGGAGAGAACGGGACGTATGATCATCGACGCCCACGGGCACTACACCACAGCCCCCGCAGGGGTGCAGATATTCCGGGCAACGCAAATCACGTTCATGGGGACGCCGGTTAAGCACCCCGTGAACGTCACCGACGACCAGATCCGGGCGTCGTTGGAGAACGGACAGCTGAGGCTGCAGAACGAGCGCGGCACCGACGTCGCTCTCTTTTCGCCTCGCGCGTCGTGGATGGGCCATCACTTCGGCGGCGAGCTCATCAGCCGCTACTGGACGGAGATCAACAACGACATCATTCGCCGGGTGTGCGACCTCTACCCCGACCGCTTCATCCCGGCCGCATCCCTGCCTCAGGCGCCCGGAGTCCCGCCCGAACGCGGCGTAGTCCAGGAGCTCGAACGCGTCGTGAACGAGATGGGGTTCGTCGGCTGCAACCTCAACCCCGACCCCTCCGGCGGATGGTGGACCGACCCGCCCCTGGGCGACCGCTACTGGTACCCGCTGTACGAGAAGATGTGCGAGCTCGACGTCCCGGCGATGATCCACGGCTCGGCGACCTGCAACCCGGCCTTCACCACCACCGGGTCGCACTATATGAACGTCGACAACACCGGGTTCGTGCAGCTGCTCGAATCGAACGTCTACCGCGACTTTCCCACTATCAAGTTCATCATGCCTCACGGCGGCGCGGCTATCCCTTACCAGTACGCGCGGTTCAAGGGGCTTAGCATCATGGCGAACCGCGAGCCGTTCGACGAGTTTCTCTCGCGCATGTTCTTCGACACCGCCATCTACAGCCAGGCGGCGGTCGAGCTGCTCATCAAGACCGTGGGCGTCGACAACGTACTGTTCGCCTCCGAGATGATCGGCGGCGTTCAGGCCGTCGATCCCGATTCCGGGCGCCAGTACGACGACACCAAACCCTACATCGACGGCATCGACTGGCTGTCGGACGACGACCGGAAGAAGCTGTTCGAGGAGAACGTGCAGCGGGCGTATCCGCGCATCAGGCCGTACCTGGACAAAATCGCGCAAGGCTAGAAGAGCTACGGAGAGCGAGGCCGGCGGCCTCCCCAGGGAGGAAGAGCCATGGACACGACGCTTGCGGCAGTGAAGGTTGAGCCCCGCAGGGCGGAGGTGCAGGAGATCGACCTCCCCGACGTCGACCACAACAGCGCAGTGATGCGCGTGGACGCGGCGGGCATGTGCGGCGCCTACGGCTACTTCACGCGCGATAGCCGGGGCGGGCGTCCCCAGCCGGGCATGAACGCGCACGAAAACGCCGGCGTCATCGTCAAGGCAGGGCGCGGCTTCCTCGAGCGTCACGGCGTGGAGGAGGGCGAGCTCGTCGCTCTCGAAGAGTATCTGCCCTGCGGTCACTGCGAATGGTGCCGCATTGGCGAGTTTCGGCACTGCTGGCTGACGGACACGCACAACAATCCGGCCCCCAGCCGGCTCGCGGGCGGCTTCCGGCAGTACCTCTACCTCCCGGCCAACGTCGTGCTCCACAAAATTCCGCAGACGCTGACGGCGGACGAGGCGGCGCTGGCGCTGCCCGTAGGCAACGGCGTGCAGTGGGCCTGCAAGGAGGGAGAGGCGGCGCCCGGCAAGACTATCGTCGTGCAGGGCCCCGGCTCCAAGGGTCTCGGCTCGGCGCTCGCCGCCAAGAAGTTCGGCGCCACGGTCATCGTCACCGGGCTGTCGAGAGACGGGGCCCGGCTCGAGGCGGCCAAACGCCTCGGCGCCGACTATGCCGTCGATGTGCAAGCCAACGATTTCACGACTGCGATTATGGACATAACGAACGGGCGAGGCGCCGACGCCGTAGTCGACTGCACGACCGGCCACTATCCGGTCATCTTCAACCAGGCCATCGACGTGCTGGTGCGGCGCGGGGGCATCGTCGTTACGCAAGCGTACGAGCTCGAGGGCTTCTCGCTCGAAAAGCTGACCGGCAAGTACGGGACTCTCCGCGCGTGCCGGGGCCACAGCTACGCAAGCGTCGCCCTCGGCCTCGAGTGGATAGCGTCCGGCGAATTCCCCCTGCGTGAACTGATTACCCACCGCTACCCGCTCGACCTGACCGGCGAGGCATGCCTCGCCTCCGGCGGGGAGGGCGACGGCGCCGACGCCGTGTGGGTGATGGTCAATCCATCGAGCGAGGGCGCGGAAAGGCGAAACTAGCATGGCCGCCGTCGCGGGAAGCTTCTTTCACTCGCACGGAGGCGCCTCCCTGCCGCCTGAGCAGCGGGTCGGACGCCGCAACCGGAGCGGGGGCGCGGAAAGGCGGGACTAGCATGGCCACCATCGTAGGAAGCTTCTTTCACTCGCACGGAGGCACTACCTCCCTGCCGCCCGAGCAGTGGGTCGAACGCCGCAACGCCCGCCCTATACGTGAGGACGTGCCGAACGAGTCCCTCGAGGTCAACGTCGAGAAGGCGCATCGCACCCACGAGGGCTTCCGCGTCCTCCGCGAGAAGATCGCCGAACTGCGCGCCGACGCCCTCGTCGTGTTCAGCGACGACCAGCTCGAGTGCTTCGACTTCAACAACTACCCCGCGTTCGCAGTGTACGTGGGCGAACAGTTCCGCAAGTCCCCCCGTCCCCCGTTCGGCCCTCAGATAGGACGCCACGCAGAGCCGGGACAGGCTCTGCCCGGCTACCCGGAGCTGGCCGTCAGCATCCTCGGCGGCGTGATGGCCCGCGGGTTCGATCCCGCGTTCTGCATGGATATGCCCAAGCCTGACCGCGGGCTCGCCGGCGGCGTCATCCGCTCCGTCGAAGAGATGACCGACCTCGCGATGCCGGTCGTGCCGATAATGATGAACCTCTACTTCGCGCCGCAGGTCACCGGCATGCGGAGCTACCAGTTCGGCAAGGCTGTGCGCGAGGCGATAGAGGAGTTCCCGCACGACATCCGGGTCGCCGTCGTGGCCTCCGGCGGCTTGTGGCATACGCCCGGAATGCCCGGCGCGTGGCTGAACACCGAGTTCGACCGCGAGACGCTCGCCCGGCTGGAGGCCGGCGACGCGCGGGGCATGGCCGAGCACTTCGACAGCTACGTCATCCCGGAGGACGACGCCAGCCAAGACACATCCCGCCGTGCCCGCGTCATCACCGGAATGCCGTCGCCGGGCGGCCCCGCCCTCGGCACGCGCGAGACCTGCGCGTGGATCGCCGCCGCCGCCGTAACGGAAGGCCGCCCCGCCACCATCGTCGACTACATCGAGGTGTACGCCTCGCCGGTGGGCAACGCGTTCGCGTACTGCGAAGCGGGGTGAGCCCGCTTACTCAGGGAACATCGCGATAATTTCGTCGATGGCCGGGTTGTAGCGCTGGTGACCGAAGTGGATCATGCGCGCCTGGTTGCGGTCGGGGGTGTAGTAGACCTTCTCTTGCGTCATCTCGATGCACTCGTTGGCCGCGGGGTCGCGGAAGACGTTCATCGGGTCGCCGCCGTCCGCGACGATGGCCATGGCCTCGTTCAGCATCCGGCGCAGTTGGATGACGCCGACATCCGATTCGCCGAGCCGCTCGCGCATACGGTCGGCCACGGGCGTCTGCGTCACCCAGGCCATGAAGTCCTGAACGAGCGGGACTTCGAGGTTCAGCTCGCCGTCCGCGTCGTAGAGGGGAATCTCGTAATACGGCACCACCTGTTGCGGCGGAACGTCGACCTCCGGCGGGAACTGATAGCGCGTGTAGACGACGTGGAGCGTGTTGAAGTCGTCGATAGGCACGCGGATCTGGAATTCCGTGCTGGTCGTCCCGGTGGTTGAGCGGAGGATGTTCGGGAACACCCACGGGTGCCCCACCTTCCAGATGTCGTCCTCCTCGCTCGTTCCCTCGACGATGCGCTGTTTGAAGACGCCGTTGGCGAACTCCCGGAAGCCGATGCGCTGGTGGGGACGGGCCATGGCGCGCCGCCACGGCGGGACCTCCTCGCCGGTCCTTTCTGCGAGATAGAGGCCGTAGACGCCGTGCAGCCACTCGGCGTGGACGGGGTCGGCGGAGTTCTCCTGGCACTGCAGCCAGTTGCACGGCAGAACGGTGAAGCCGATGTCGCGCCAGGCGTGGTCGGTTACGAACAAGTCCCACCGCGGCACGAGCGGCGCCGGCTGAGGGCCGAGGTACGCGAACAGCAGGCCGCCCAGCTCCTGCACGGGGTAGGCGTCCACGCGCACCTTCTCTTTGAAGCGTCCGTCAGGGTGGACGGTCTCCTCGAAAGGCTGCTCGACGCACTCCCCCGTCTCGTTCATCATCCAGCCGTGGTACATACAGCGGAGTCCGCCCTCCTCGGGGATGCCGTAGGAGAGGTCGACACGCCGGTGGGGGCAGAAGCGGTCGATGAGCCCAAGAGTCCCGGACTTGTCCTTGTAGAGGACGAGGTCTTCGCCGAGGAGCCTGACCGGCTTTGTGGGACGCTCGTCGAGTTCGGCGGCTGCGGCGACAGTATGCCAGTAGCGGCGCATCAGCTCGCCCATTGGCGTGCCCTTGCCGACCTGCGTGAGCCGTTCGTTCTCCTGTTGCGTAAGCATGGCTCTCCGCCTCCTCCCCTGATACGTGGGAGCGTAGCACACGCGGGCAGCGGCGCTGCAATCGCGCTAGAATCGCGGACAACACGCAACACGGGAGGCGCATGCTATGGGCGCGTACGGATTCGAAGACCACTGCTGGCGGGATGTCGTAAGCGCGGAGGATCTGGAGTTGTACAAGCACTACGAGCGCGAACTGTTCATTGGCCGGCGGCCTGCGCTGCTCGCGATCGACCTGTACAACTCGGCGTACCAGGGCGGGCCGCGTCCGGTGCACGAGGTCGCCAAGGAGTTTCCGAGCGCCTGCGGCGAGTATGCCTGGAACGCCATCGAGCCGACGAAACAGCTGTTCGCGATGGCCCGCGCGCGCGGATTCCCGGTCTACTACACAACGGGCGAGTCCCGTCCGGAGGCGCGCCCGAACAAGACCAAGGCGACGAACCGCCGCTCCGACATGCGCGGCGACGACCCGCTGGCCATCTACGAGGCGTTCCGTCCCGAGACGGAAGACACCATCATCTACAAGCAGCGCGCGAGCGGTTTCTACGGCACGCCGCTAGTCGCCCACCTCACGCAGGCGGGAGTCGATTCGCTCATTGTGTGCGGCGAGAGCACCAGCGGATGCGTCCGCGCCTCGGTGGTCGACGCCTACTCCAACGGGTTCCACGTCGTGATAGCCGAGGAGTGCGTTTACGACCGCGCGCTGCTGTCGCACAAGGTGAACCTGTTCGATCTGCATCACAAGTACGCGGACGTGATGCAGCTCGAGGAGATCGCCGAGCGCCTCGAAGCCTTCCCGGAGGCGTAGGCCTCGGCGCAGGGCGACTGTTTGCGGAGCAGGAGCGGCGGCTGCCGAACAGATCTTCCGTGGCGCCGGAACTATTCGGCGCCGGCAGCGAGCCGCGCGTAGAAGCGGACGGCGAGCGGCGAGAGCCGCTCAGCCGCGTCAGCGAGCGCCCTGCGCCACTCCTCTTCGAAGGCGACGCCTTCCTGCTCCGATATGCGCATCTCGTCAATACGTCCGACGCCGTCGCGCAGCAGGATGACGTCGACGGGGTAGTCGACGTTCGAGACGGAAGACCTGGTCTCCGTGAAGGCGAGCAGAGCGGCGCGGAGGCCGTCCTCCAACGAGCAGCCGAACCTCCACAGGTGCGAGAGCACCGGCTTGCCGTAGCGCGTGTCGCCGATAATGACGTACGGCGTGGCGGCGTTCACCTCCACCCAGTTCCCTTCCGGGTAGAGTTGGTACATCTGCGAGCGGGCGTCGTTCGCCAGGCGCCCGCCGACGATGCAGTTGAGGTCGAACACGAGGCCGGACTCGCGGAGCCACTCGCTGTCTTCAGTGCGCACGCGCCGCATCTGGCGCGCAAGCAAGTTGACCGCCTCGTAGGCCCGGGTCGGAGCGCCGTCCTCGTTCGATGCCTCGGCGGCGAAGTAGGTGATCACCTTGTCGCGGAGCGACCGCAGTCCGCTAGTGAGAACGAACAGCGGGTTGCCGTCGAAGTGGAGCATTGCAATCTTCGGGGCGCTCGAAATCTCCATTCCGGCGTTGGTTATGCGCGTGTCGGCGATGGCGAGGAGCCCGTCGGCGCTCTTGAGTCCGAGGCAGAATGTCATTGATCAAACCGTACGGCCGCCCGGTTGGCGCCGGGGCTGGCGGGATTGGGAATTGAGTGCGGCGAGGCGGGCGGCGACGCGTCGGGATGAAAGAGCTCGCGGGCGAGCCGGTCGTTAATGTCGGCGAGCCGGGCCTGGGCGAGGTCGATGAACTCGTGCATCCCGCTGGCGATGACGTCGTCTGCCGTCGCGGCGCGGAGTTCGAGGTTGAGAAGCGTGATCTCCTTGGCGGGGCCGAGCTTCCGCCCCGCAGGAGTCCGCGCCGCAGCCTCGTTGAACTCCTCCATCAGCCTTTCGAGGCAGAAGACCACGCTGCGGGGAAAGTTGGGATCGAACACGAGAACGTCCACCACGTCGGCGACGCGGATCAGCCCTTGGTGCTGCTTGCGATACGCCTCGAGCGCGCTGGCGGAGCGGAGCACCTGCCGCCATTGCGAGCGGTCGAGCGCGCTGCCCACGCCGCGCTCCGCCGGCAGCTGCACGAAATATTTGACGTCGATGATGCGGCTGGTCATATCGGCGCGCTCCACGAATACGCCGACGCGAAACCAGCGCGCGCCCTCCGTCCAGAGCACCGTGTTCTCGAAGAGGCCGAAGATTGCGGGGACGGACGCGCGCACCAGGTCTATCTCATCGGGGAGGCGCCGGCCCTTGTCGCGCCCCAGCGCCAGGTGGAGCGCGTTGATGTGCTCGAAGACCTCGCGCGAAATCTGGTCGCGCAGTTCGCGGGCGAGGCTCCGTGCGCAGGCGACCACCGACGGGATAGAGACCGGGGCCTCGGGCGAGAAGACGAGGTAGTCCTCGGGAGTCAGCTCCGGGGCGTCGGCGCGGGCGTCCTCGAACGCCTTGTTCGCGTCGAGGGCGTAGAGCACTGTTTCGAGACCTTCCCCGGCGCGGACTTCATGGGCGATAGCGTAGTGAACGTCGACCATCCGCGCGATGTTGTCGGCCCGCTCGAGGTAGCGTCCAAGCCAGTACAGGTTCTCGGCGACGCGGGCGAGCATCAGACAGCCTCGCCCGGAGCGGGCAGCACCCAAGTGTCCTTGCTGCCGCCCCCCTGGGAGGAGTTGACGATGTAGGAGCTGCTGTTGGGCGCGACGCGGGTGAGTCCGCCCGGAAGCACCCATGGCCGCTCGCCGGTGACGACGAACACGCGCAGGTCGCACCGGCGCGGTTCGAACGCTCCATCCTCGAATGCGGGGATCGTGCTGAACTGTTGGAGCGGCTGCCCTATCCACTGCCCGGGGTTTGCGCGCAACTCGCGCCGCTGCGCCTCCAGCCGCTGGCTGTCGGCCTGCGGCCCGATGAAAACTCCGTAGCCCCCCGAGCCGTCCTTCGGTTTGACGACCAGGTCATGGAGGTTGTCGAGGATGAACTCGAGGTCGTCCGCGCGATTGCCCAGGTAGGTCGGGACGCTGTCGAGCAGAGGCTCCTCGCCGAGATAGAACCGGATGAGGTCGGGCGCGTAGCGGAACACCATCTTGTCGTCGGCGACGCCTGCGCCAAGCGCGTTGGCTATGGTTACGTTGCCTGCGCGGTAAGCCTCGACGAGGCCCGGCACGCCGAGCATCGAGTCGGAGCGGAACAGCCGGGGGTCGAGGAACGCGTCGTCCACGCGGCGGTAGACGACGTGCGCGCGTTCGAGTCCCGCCGTGGAGCGGACGAACAGCTGCGCGTCGCGCACGACCAGATCGCGGCCTTCGACCAGTTCAACCCCCATTTCGCGGGCGAGGAAGATGTGCTCGAAGTAGGCGGAGTTGTACGGGCCGGGCGTAAGGACGACCACCCGGCAGTCCGCAGCGTGCACGCCGGGCGGGCGGCAGGCGACGAGGCTCTCGAGCAGGTGATCGCCGTACTCGTCGACCGAGGCCACGCCGTCGCCGGGAAAGAGCTGGGGAACGGTGCTGCGCATCGTGCGGCGGTTCTCGACAACGTAGGAGACGCCGGAAGGAGTCCGCAGATTGTCCTCCAGCAGCCGGAACTCGCCGTCGTCGCACCGCACAAGGTCGCAGCCGGCCACGTGCACGTAGCAGCCGAGCGGAGGGACAGCGCCGACGACCTCCTGAACGAATGCGGCGTGGCCGAGCACAAGGTCGGGCGGGATGACGCCGTCCTTCACGCACCGGTGATCGGTGTAGACGTCCTGCAGGAAGAGGTTCAGGGCGGCGATGCGCTGCCGCAGCCCGGCCTCGAGCCGCTTCCACTCGGCAGCCTCGACGATGCGCGGGATGAGCGAGAACGGGAAGATGCGCTCCGCGCCGGCGTCGTCGGCGTAGACGGTGAACGTAATGCCGTTGTTCAGCGTCTCGAGGTCGGCGGTCTCCTGCAGCGCGACGTACTGCGCGGCGTCGATGCGCGAGAGCGCGCGGTGGAGCGCCTTGTAGCTTGGGCGCGCTCCGCTCTCGCCGAACACCTCGTCGTAGCCGGGGATGCTCCGGTAGTCTGCGAACAGGTCCGCCATAAGGCGCAGGATAACCTCTGCCCGCAGGCTGAGTGTAGGCAGCCGCGGCTGGGATCTGCCGAGCTCCCAGGGGTCTGAGGGAGCGCACGCTCTCCCGGCGTCGCGTCGGCGCTGACTCCCTCGCACGTCGCCATCGCCCCGCCAGCTCACGCAACGAGCAGGCGCCGCAGAGGATTCTCCCAACCTTCTCGCGATGTGGGCCGGGATCGCTTCCCGCGCCCGGTTGACCGGCGCCCTGCTCCTTGGCACACTCGCTCCATAGTCCACAGGAGGGCTGACGCGTGCGCATCGGCGTTCCCGATCTCGTATCGAACTCGTACTTCCCGGCCATCGCCGCCGTCGACCTCGGCGCGCTCCGCGATGAGGGGTTCGACGCAGACATCGAACTGGTGTTTCCCGTTACGCGGGCGATGGAGATGCTGCGAGACGGCGGTCTCGACTACGTCGCAGGCTCAGCCCACGCGACGCTCTCGGCCTTTCCGGGATGGCGAGGCGCCAAGTTGATCGCCGCGCTCGCGCAGCATATGTACTGGTTCCTCGTGCTGCGGAGCAGCCTCGGCGCCGCCCGTGGAGACGTCGCCGCTGTAAGGGGACTCCGCATCGGCGCCGCTCCCGGCCCTCGCGACGGCCTGGAGCAGCTGCTCCGCGAGGCCGGCGTCGACCCGGAACGCGACGACGTGCGCATCGGCCCTGTGCCGGGCGCTCTGGAGCAGGGGACGTCGTTTGGCGTACAGGCTGCCCGCGCGCTAGCCGATGGCGCCATCGACGGTTTCTGGGCCAACGGAATGGGCGCGGAGGTCGCGGTGCGCTCCGGCGCCGGCAGCGTCGTGCTCGACGTGCGCCGAGGCGACGGCCCGCCGGCGGCGCGCGGCTACACCTTCCCTGCGCTGGTTGCGACAGACCACAAGATCGCCTCCGCGCCGGATGAAGCCGCCGCTATGGTGAAGGCGATCGTCGCCGCGCAGCGCATACTGAGAGACGACCCCGCGCGGGCGACGGCGGTCGGCGAGCGGAGGTTTCCACCGCAAGAGGCAGGCCTCATAGCAACCCTCATCGAGCGCGACTTGCCCTACTACGACGCGACGATCTCCGAGTCGGCGATCGACCGGATGAGCCGCTTCGCCCAGGATATGGGCCTGCTCGACGCTCCCGCGCCGTACGAGTCGGTCGTCGCGGCGCAGTTCGCTCATCTGTGGACGTCCGAAGAGAGGAGCTGAAGCGCGTATGCCAAAGCCTGAACTGGAGTTCTTCGACCCGCGCGACATCCCGCGCGAGCCCATTCCGCCTGTGCAGGGGCTCAGCCAGCAGATACTCTCCCGCGACGGCGACACGGGCGACTATACGCGGCTGCTGCACTTCGAGCCGGGAACGGACACTTCGCCGATGGGCCCACAGATCCACGACTTCTGGGAAGAAGTGTGGATCATCGAGGGGAGCATCCACGACATACCCCTGAACGCCACGTTCACCGCCGGAATGTACGCCTGCCGTCCGCCTGGAATGCCCCACGGGCCCTGGGTGTCTCCCGGCGGCTGCCGCACGTTCGAAGTCCGCCGCTATGAGCGCTGACCCTTCTCCGTACCGCGCGCTCGTCTTTGCCTGCCGGGGCGAGTCTCGCCCGTTCACGGCGCGCAGGCTGCTTGTCGCCGGCTATACCGGACGCGACCCTGCGGCAGTCGAGGCGCACATCGCCGAGCTCGAGCGGCACGGCGTCCCGCGGCCCGCGCACGTCCCGTGGGTGTTCGTTGTGGATCCCCAACTGCTGCAGACCGGCGGCGCCGTGCGGGCCTACGACGACTCATCGTCCGGCGAGGCGGAGTACGCGCTGCTCATCGACGCCGACGGCGTGTTCGTGGCCATCGGCAGCGACCATACTGACCGGGGACTCGAGCGCCTCTCGATCGAGCGATCGAAACAGATCTACCCGCGAACGCTCAGCCCGCAAATTGGGCCCCTCGACGCCCTGCTGCCCCAGTGGGACTCGCTCCGTCTGCGAAGCTGGACTGTCGACGGCGGCGAGCGCGCGCTCTATCAGGACGGGCTCTTCTCTCAGCTCATCCGTCCGGAGCGCCTGCTCGACCTCGCCGGCCCTGACATCGCGCCCGGAACAGTCGTCTTCTCCGGCACGCTGCCCGTCGTGGGCGGAGAGGTGCGATCGACCGCCCGGTTCGAGGCGGAGCTCGCCTCACCGAGCGACGGTCTGCTAGCAGCCCTCGCCTACGACGTGCGCTTACTGCCCCCGCACCCGCAGGCAGGCTAGCAAACGAGTCGCTCAGCGTCTGGGGAGAACCGCGACGGCGAACTCTCTCCCTCGTCCCTGCGCTAACCAGGAGGGTCTAGGGGAGCGCACGCTCTCCCAGCAGAGCGCCCGCGCTAACCAGGGGGTCTGGGGGAGCGCACGCTCTCCCAGCAGCGCGCCAGCGCTGACTCCCCGCCGGCTTATCGACTCTGAACAGATACGAACGAGTACGGCTTCTTGTTGGCGGGGGCAGGGGCTGCTATCCTGCGGCCTCCGGGCCATTGCGTGGGCCTGTGGCGCAGTTGGGAGCGCGCCTCAATGGCATTGAGGAGGTCGGGGGTTCGAATCCCCCCAGGTCCACCACTGTATCCTGCTCTGCGAACTGTCTTCCCCATGGCGACATCGTCGGTGTCTGCGTCGGCGAGTGGGCTGTCATCCGGCGTGGGGATGGTGTAGACGATGGCCGCGCTGCCCGGCTTGACCGCCACTTCCTTCACAAAGGACCGAATGAACGCCTTTGTTCTCGGTCAGTTCGCTGCTCCGCAGGAACTCGCTCATCTCCTCAGCATAGGCCGCCACGACATTTGCGCCGTCAAGGAACGCCCGTCGCTCCGCCACCATAGCGCGAGCCTCATCGGCAGCAAGGCAGCGGCTATCGCGGCCAGGGCGATGATAACCCCCGTAAAGGCTCCGATACTTAAGCCGCGCTTCATGGCGTCCCCTCTGGCGGCGGCTGCGGCTCGTAGTAGTAGGGTGGCGGCGGCGCGGGGTCAGGCCCCACGTAGATCACGCCCGGCAGTTCGGATAACTCTCCCACCAACGGCAGAGGGATTGAACCTAGAATGCCTGGCTGGTTGTCAATGTGCGGCCTGGAAGGCCCGTACCAAACCTCTCCGCTGCCGCCATGCCGGACAATCCACTCTATTGCCGCGAGCGCGGACGCCTCGTCGGTCAGATTTACGTACACCAGCAACTGACCGGAGTCCGAGTCCATGAACTCGCTGATGATCCTGCCTGTCGCGCCGGCGTCGAGGTCGTCCCCTGTCCAATTGCCGGCCTCCGCGTCCGTCAGCATCCGCTGACTCTCCTTGGCGTCGCTCCGCTCGTAGTCCCACAGCCACTGGGTTAGTTGCGCGGGAGTGTACGCCTCAGGATAGTGCGGCAATTTGGGGTAGAACCATGGCGGGTAACATGCATCCCCCAGCGTGCGGGGCGGCACCCACGGCTGAAGCCAGCGTTCGGCGCCGGAGGTCTCCGCCAAGTCCCCCGGTATGGGAAACCATTGATCGCCGACAACGCGATGCACTGCCACCTCATACTGTACGCCTGGCGTCAGCCCGGTGATTTGGTGGTGGAAGTTCTTTCTACTGCCTTCGTAGCTCGTTGAGGGCGCACTCGCGGCGGACGTAACTTTCACAGACCCCATGACCTCGGCGGAGCCAGCTATCCGGTGCTTCACGATGTACGAATCGGCGCTGACGCCGAATGGCGGCTGCCAGAGCACATGCAGGGACGCGTGCCCCGGCGCTATCCTGACAGCGTCGAAATCCACGCTAAGGACCGGCGTCGGACAGTCCCAAACTGACGGCGTGGGCGTTGGCTGGAGCGTTTCGCCGGCCTCCGCGCTCGCCGGCTCCTCGCCGCTTGGCGTTGGCTGGAGCGTTTCGCCGTCCCCTGCGCTTGCCGGCTCCTCGCCGCTGGGCGTTGGCTGGAGGGTTACGCTGTCCCCTGCGCTTGCCGGCTCCTCGCCGCTCGGCGTTGGCTGGAGCGTTGCGCCGCCCCCTGCGCTTGCAGGCTCCTCGCCGCTCGGCGTTGGCTGGAGCGTTACGCCGGGCGTAGGTTCGGGCAAGGGCGCGTCACACCCCCACAGCGCCAGGAGCGCTATCGCGGCAAGGGCAATGACTCTCTGTGACCATAGCCCGTACAGGAGCTTCATCTCTCGCCTCCCGCCACTCACCCTAATGATGCGGGAAAGCTACCCAGTTCGACTCATCCTGCACCCAGCGCTCGAAGGGGGTCAGGCGCCACGATTCGTTGCGGTCGTTAGCCATCAGAGTTCTCCTTGGGACGGCTATCTCAACTGTACGCGTTCAGGCTGAGCGCCGCGACTTCCCGCCTCTTCATCGCGCGTCAACTCATCACCCCAAATCGTTGCCGCGCATCGGAAGGACGGCTGGAGCGATGGGGCCTGTGCTAGTATTGCGTTATCCCCCAGGCGCGAGGCGAGCTTGCTCCCCATCAGCCTGACGCTCCGCAACTTTCTCTCCTACCGCGACGCCGCGCCGACGCTCCATCTCGAGGACGTTCATGTGGCGTGCCTCTGTGGCCGCAACGGCGACGGCAAGTCCGCGCTGCTCGACGCCGTCACCTGGGCGCTTTGGGGAAAGGCGCGCGGCACGCGTGAGCAGCTGTTGCACGAGGGGCAGGACGATATGTTCGTCGAACTGGTGTTCGACGTCGCCGGCGAGCGCTACCGCGTCACGCGCCGGTTCTCGACCGCCCGGCGCAACGCTCAAAGCTCGCTCGAACTCGCTGTCCGCTCCGGGCCGGACAGCTTCAGCGCCATTACCGGCAACCGCATCGCTGAGACGCAGGCGCATATCGAGCGCCTTATCAGCATGGACTACGACACGTTCGTCAACAGCGCGTTCCTGGTGCAAGGCCGCGCCGACCGCTTCTCGACGGCTACGCCCGCGGCCCGCAAAGAGGTGCTCGCGAAGGTGCTCGGGCTTGGCCTCTATGACCGGCTGGAGGAGCGCGCCAAACAGTACAGCCGCGATATGCAGGGCAAGCTCTCGGCCGCAAGCGCCTTACTCCAGCGCCTTCGCGGCGAGGCTGCGCGAGCGCCCGCGGCCCGCGCCGAGGTCGCCGACGCCGAACGCAGCCTCGCCGCCGCCAATGCGGTGGCCGGAGGGCTTGCGGAGCGCCTGGAACGGTTGCGGGAGAAAATCGCGCATCTCGAACGCCGCAAAGCGGAAGGCGCGGCACTCGAAGAGCGGCGGGAGCGGGCCATCAAACAGCGCACGCAGGCTGAATCCGAAGCGTCCGACCTCGACCGCCGCGTTGCAGAGGGACGACGCATCGTTGAGCGGGCCGGCGAGATCGAGGCCGGGTTCACCGCGTTGCTGCAGGCCCGGGAGCGTCAGCGCGAGTTCGCCGTCGCTGCGCAGCAGGTGATCGCGCTGCGGGAGAAACTCGCGCCCTGCGACCAGGCTATCGCCGCGGCCCGCGCAGGGCTGCAGCGCGACGCCAAAGCGCAGCGCGAGCGCATCGACTCGGAGCTTAAGCCGCGGGCCGAGTCCCTTCCCTCGATAGTCGCACGCCTCGACCAGGTCGAGCAGAGCCGCACAGCCCTGGAGGAACGGGCCGGGGAAGCGTCCCGCATGGACACTGAACGCCAGGAACTGGCGTCCGAGGCGCGCCTCCTGCAGGAAGACAATCTGCGAATCGAGGCAGAAGGGAAAGAGAAGCGCGAAAAGGATGCGATGCTCGCCCACAGCCACCCGGACGGCGCCAGGTGTCCGCTCTGCAATAGCGATCTCGGCCCCTCCGGCGTCGCAAGCATTCGCGCAAGCTATGCGCAGGATATAGCGCAACTGCGCGCGCGGTACGCTTCGCAGCGGGCGCGCGCCGCCGGACTGGAGCAGCAAGCCGAGGGCGTCGCCCAGGCTGCCGCGAAGGAGTGGTCGGCGGTGGAGCAGGAACGCTCGCGGCTCGATGAGGAGCGCGCCCGGCTGGAGATGCAGCAGGATGAGGCGGAACGCGCGGCTCGCGAGATTGAGAGCGCAACTGCGCAGTTGGGAGAGTTCGAGACGCGCATCGCCAACGGCGACTACGCGCAGGGAGAGCAGGCCGAGGCGCGGAACCTTCGCTCCCACATCGACGCCCTCGCCTACGATGCGGGCCGCGCCGGGGAGACGGAGCAGGAGATCCTTAGCCTGTCGCACTGGGATGCGGAGCGTCAGGAGCTAGTGACTGCGCAGTCGCGGCTCGGCGACGATCAGGCTGCGCTCGATCGCGCTCGCAACCGCTCCGCCGAGGCTGCCCAGGAGACGGAGCGGGCCGAGCAGGCCCTCATAGCGATCACGCAGGAAATTCGCGAACTGCCGGCATATCTCGCGCAGCACGATGAAAGGGCGCAGGAGTTGGAAGCAGCAACGCGCGACCGCGACGCGCTGCAAAGGCAGTGGGGCCGGCTGCAGCAGGAGTTGGAGAATGCCGAGCGCGCCGCCATAGAGGCGGCAGCAGTTGAGCGCGAAGAGAAAGCGGCTGCCGATGAAGCTTCGGCCTACGGAGAGCTTGCGCTCGCTTTCGGCAAGGGCGGGGTGCAGGCGCTGCTCATCGAGGCGGCGATCCCCCGGCTGGAGGACGAGGCGAATAACCTCCTCGGGCGTATGACCGACGGAAGAATGTCGCTGAAGCTCCAAACCCAGCGCGTTCGCAAGACGAGCCCCATGGCAAGCGGGGCTATCGAAACGCTGGATGTGCTCATTGCGGACGAGCTTGGGACGCGCCCCTATGAGCTGTTCAGCGGCGGCGAGCGCTTTCGGGTCGATTTCGCATTGCGCATCGCGCTAAGCAGACTGCTCGCATGGCGGGCGGGAGCTCCCCTCCCTACGCTGTTCATCGACGAGGGGTTCGGCACTCAGGACGTTGAAGGACGCGACCGCATCCTCGACGTGATCAAGGGGATCGAGGATCAGTTCGAGCGCATCCTCGTAATTACGCATATGGACGACATCAAAGAGGCTTTCCCCGTGCGCATCGAGGTTTCCCGCGGCCCTTCAGGCTCCACGTTCGCCATTACGTAAGGCTCTGCGGAACTCGTCGAGAACGGGTCGCGTCAACTCCGGGAACGGCGGCTGCGACGCGCAGCCAGGAAACGCGCGATTACGATTCCGACGACCACAGCCGCCACGGCGCCCTGCCGCGCCGTGGAACTGCTGATGCCCCACAGGGAGCCTGTCTCATCGTCAGGCGCCGGGACGTTTGAGGTTGGAGGGGCGTCGGGCGTTGGGGCAGCGGCAGCCGCCTCCGACGAGTCGCGAACAGGCCCTACCGCCTGGCTGCTGAGCCGGACTCCATCACCGGCGGCATCGTCATAGGTTACGGATGCCCGCAAGAGCATGCGAACGTCGTCTCCGGCAGGCGTGTAGCGACTCGCCGTTGCGCCCGGAATAGCGACCCAAGCGCCGCCGCCGGGCGAACGCTCCCATCGCCACCGCACATTCACGACGCCGCCATCCGGGTCCGTCAGCGTCGCGGTTATCACACTCCCTGTCTCGGCGGGACTGCTTGGCGTCAAGGCGATGCTGCCCGACTCAGGGACGTTGGAGGCGGTGATAATCGCCGTGATGGTGGCGGAGCTCGCGCCGTCGTCGGCTGTGATCTCGATAGCGTAGGGATTGTCGGGCGATTCGTGGTCGAGGTCGGCGCCGCTCTTCACCACGATCTGCCCGGTGTCGGCGTTGACACTGAAGAGCCGGCTGGCGGCGGCTCTGTAAGTAACCCGGCGTCCCTCGGCGGCGTGAGCGATGACCGGCGCTCCAACCAGCAAACCGCCGGGGCTGTTCTCAGGAATCTCGCGGGATGCGAAAGCTCCCTCGGCAAACTCCGGCGGAGGCGGCGGCAGTATCTCGATAGCGAACTGGCTGAACTTGAAGATGTTGACTATGCGAACACTCCCGTCTCCGGCGGCGTTCGACGCAAGCGTGAAGCATTCGTCCCGGTTGGCGGGGCCGGGACATTCGGGGATGGGCGCCCAGGGGAAGGAAGGCCCGGCGCGTCTCAACACCCTCAGCAGTCCGGCGCGACGGGCAGAGGCTACGCGCTCGGTTTGGCGGGAATCGAGCTGCAGCGTTAGCGCGGCAGGCCGATCGAGGACGCCGTCGAGCAAGTTAGCGTCGAGATCGAGCAAGTCCACTGCGACGCACACCAGCAGTTCGCCGCCGGACGCGCTGGCCTCGCAGAGCCCTGCGTCCGAACTGATCCGCGCCTGAAATGGCCTTGACCGCGCATAGGCGGGGAACGTCACGGTATGGCCTCCCGCATCCGCGGTGAGCGACGCCGCCGCAGACGGAAGCACGAGGACGGCGTTCCCGGCGCCCTTGACGGTCGGCGGTCGACGAACGGCCAAGAGCGCGAACTCCTGCCGCGCCGATATGCCCTCGGAGTCTGTTGCGGTCACTACAACCGTGGACTCGCCGCCGGCGCCTGGCGCAAGGGAGAGCGCGCCGCCGGCGATGCTCGGCGCTACGCCTGGGACGGTCGCCGCTTCGTAGGCGAGCGCAGCATCGTCGGGGTCGAAGAAGTACGGGGACAAGTCGAGCCTCAGCGCTGCGCCTCCGACCTCCGCGATCTGGTCGGGAATCAGGCCGACGGCGACCGGAGCGTCGTTGACCGGGCTCACCGTGATCCGGACGGCGCCCGCGGCATAGGCGGCGCCATCGGTGACAAAGTAGATGAACGAGTCATCGCCGTGATAGTTGGCGTTGGGGGTATAGGCGACTGCGCCGTCTGCGCGCGCGGAGGCTTTTCCGTTCCGGGGTTGCGCAACCGACGCGACCCTAAGCGCGGCGCCCGCGTCCATATCGAGATCGTTCTCCAGCACAGGCACGATTACCGCAGTGTCTTCAACGGTCGCCGCCGTATCAGCCCGCGCAACAGGAGGGTCGTTGATGTCGCCAATGTGAATATCCACTGTGATGGCGGCGCTGCCGTCCTTGCCGTCGGAGGCTTCAACGATAACCGCGTAGGCAGCCTTCGCCTCGTAGTCGAGCGCGTCTCGCGTCAGGAGTTGGCCGATCGCCTGATCGACCGCGAAGGCGGCTGCGTCGGCGCCGGAGAGGGCATAGGAGAGCGGGTCGCCGTCAGGGTCGGCGGCTGCGACGGGCTCCCCGGCCGGCGCGCGCTCGTTGACCGCGCGGATGGCGCTGTCGCCGTCGAGGAACGCCGGCGGGCTATTCAGGGGCGCCGCCGTTGCGCCTGTTCCGATAGCCGACCATTCGCCGACGCCTTCTTCGTTTGCGGCGCGCACGCGGACTTCGTAAACGGCGCTCGGGAGCAGTCCCGTGACGATTACGCTGAGGCTGTCGCTGTCGTGAATCTCGCCGGCGAAGTCGGCGCTTCCGGTCAGCCGGTGCTGTGCCTCGTAGTACAGAATCGGAGGCCCAGTGTTGACCGGGGCCGACCATGCGATGTTCAGAGCGGCGTGTCCCCCTTCCGGCGCGGGAACCAGAGGGGTCGCCTCGGGCGCGGGCGGCGGCCCCGGCGGCTCGTCCAGGTCGTTGACGGCGATCCTGACTGCTATCGAGGCGCGGGCGCCCGCCGCGTCCTCGGCGCGGACGACAATCTCGTAGACAGGAGTAGTCTCGTGATCGAGCGGCGCCTTGGTCGTGAGCTGGCCGTCGTCCGCGCCGATGCCGAAGTACTCTGCATCCGACGAGCGAAGCGCGTAGCTGATCGTATTCCCTGCGTCGCTCGCATGGGCGATGATCGGACGGCCAATCGCGGCGCCCGGAGGCGTGTTCTCGTCGACTGCGCGCTCGGCTGCGGCGCCCTCGGTGAATTCGGGGACTGCAGCCGCCGACCCCGGCAGTCCCGCTTGCCCCGACGATCCCGATGAACCCGACGATCCTGACGAATCACCGGGAATAGTGGGGTAGAACGCGGAGTCCGACCACTCTCCGGCCCCTTCGTCGTTGATCGCCCGCACCTGCGCCTCGTAAGTCTCCGCGGCGTCGAGACCCTCGATGACGGCCTGCTGACTGAGGCCCTCGTGAGGAACAGCGATGAAGGCGTAGCCCAGCCTGCGGTACTGCACGCCGTAGCCGGTGACGGGAGGGCCGCCGGCGTTCGGCGGCCTCCGCCAGGCAAGGCGCAGCGTCAAAGCGCCGTTCCGCCCCGACGATCCCGATATGGAGGGGAGTCCCGGCGTCGCCGGAGGCTCATCGATGTCCTCGACGTTGACTGTAACCGCGATCGAGGCTACGCCGCCCGCCGTGTCGCTCGCAGTAACCGTAACGGCATGACTGCTGCGGGCCTCGTAGTTGAGCGCCGCCTGAGCGCTCAGCTGCCCGGTGGATGCGTCGATAGCGAACAGCTCCCCGTCTGCGCCGGAGAGCGCGTATGCGATGGGCTCCTGGGCGTTGTCGGGGTCGTCGGCTATCAGCGGAGCGCCGAAGGCTTCGTCGGGAAATGCGTCTTCACGCACAGCGCGGATGGCGGCGGCGCCTTCTCGGAAGGCGGGCGGATGGTTCGGGGCCACGCCCGTGCGGCCTACGCCGAAGTCCGACCAGGAGCTTGGTCCGTCGTCATTGACTGCGCGCACCCGCACCTCGTAGTCCGTCTCCGGCTCCAGTCCCGCGATAACGGTCTGGGTGGCGTCGCTATCGAACACGAATGGGAGGATCTCCCTAGAGCCAAGCTCGCGGTATTCGATGTCGTAATCGGCGACAGGCGAGCCGTTCGGGGAAGGCGCAGTCCAGGTGACGAGAATTGCCGAATGGCCGTCCGTGTCCGCCGCGACAACGGTCGGCGCGGCGGGGGTGTGCGGCAGTTCGATCAGGTCATTGACGGCGATCTCGACGCTCACGCTGCCGGCCAGCTCCTCGTCGCTTGCGCTCACGGTTACGGTGAACGGTTCTGCGGGCCCTCATAATCGAAGAGAGCGGCAGTCGAGATCTGCCCAGTCTCGCTGTCGATTCTGAACCATGACGCGTCGACGCCGGAGAGAGAGTAGGCGAGACTGTCGCCGTCCGGGTCGGTTGCCGTAACCGGGTCGCCGACTGCGGCGCCTGCGGGTTCGTTCTCATCGACGTCCAGCGTCGGCGACCCATCCTCGAATACAGGCGCCTCGTTCACATCCGTTACTTCAATGCTAGCGGTCACGAACCCATCGTCGACGTGCGCCGTAACTGCGTAGCTGTCTCTCTCTTCGTAATCGAATACAGATTGCGTCTGCAGCTGGCCGGAGCTTTCGTCGATGGCGAACAGCGCAGCGTCCGCGCCTGAGAGGGAGTAGGTGAGCGTGTCGCCGGGATCTGGGTCTGTGGCGCTTACCGGGGCGCCGACGGCGGTCTCGACGGGCGAGTTCTCCGGGACGCTGCGCGTCGTGGAGGGGCCCTCAGGGAACACGGGCGGAGTGTTAGGGGCGGCAGTACGGCCCTCCCCCGAGTCGGACCACGGGCCGGCGCCTTCATCGTTGGAGGCGCGGATTTGCACCTCATACATCGTGCCTTCAGTGAGGCCGGTGAGCGTGGCTGTCGTATGGGTTCCCGAGTGATCAGCGCCGATGAAGTCTCCGGCGCCGTCCTTTTCGCGGTACTGGATGTCGTAATCGGCGATGGCGGGCCCCGTGGTGGAAGGCGGCGTCCACGAGATGGTCAGCGACGTAGTGTCGCCATTCGATGGCGCTCGCACCGTAGGCGCCGCCGGCTTCTCAGGCGGTTCGTCGACATCCGTCACCATGATGGACACGGCGATAGTGGCGGACAGCGCGCCGTCGCTCGCCGTCACAGTTACGGAGTAGCTCGACCGCGTCTCGTAATCGAGGGGGGCCTTGACCGTGAGCTGACCAGACTCGGTTTCGATCTCGAACGAGGCCGCGTCGGCGCCGGAGAGGGAGTAGGCGAGCGGATCGCCATCAGGGTCGGTAGCCGTCACCGCGTCGCCGAACGGTGCGCCAGCCGTCGTGTTCTCGTCGACGTCGAGGGAGAGCGCGTCTTCAGGGAACACCGGCGCGCGATTGGGAGCACTGGTGCTCCCCTCGCCGGACGCAGACCACGCGCCTGTCCCCTCATCGTTGGTCGCGCGCACCTGCGCCTCGTAAGTCGTGCTTAGGGAGAGGTCGAAGAGAGTGACCGACGTAGCGGCTCCCGTGTGTTCGGCGCTGGTGAACTCGCTGCCGGCGTCCTTAACCCGGTATTGCACGTCATAATCGGTGATGGCAGGCCCTGCATTGTCCGGGGCTGCCCAGGAGACAACCAGCGACGTATCGCCGTTCTCCAGCGCCGCCTCGACGGTTGGCGCGCTCGGCTTCCCGGGCGGCTCATCAACATCGTTCACGGCAATATCCACCAACACGGTGTCCGTGAGGGCGCCGTCGCTTGCCGTGACCGTGACCGCGTACGTGTTCTGAGAGGCTTCGTAGTCGAGGGCGGCCTTGGTCTTGAGCTGGCCGGTTGCGGAGTCGATCTCGAACGACGCGGCGTCCGCGCCGGTCAGCGAGTAGGCGAGCGTATCGCCGTCGGGGTCGGTCGCCGTCACCGCATCGCCGAACGCTGTGCCTGCTGCGCTGTTCTCGTTGACGTCGAGAGAGGGCGCACCATCGGGGAACGTCGGCGCCTCGTTCACATCGGCAACATTGATGGTCACGACAGCGTCAGCCGACAACGCGCCGTCGCTTGCCGTCACAGTTACGGAGTAGCTCGACTGCGCCTCGTAATCGAGGGGAGCCTTGGTCTTCAGCTGGCCGGTTGCGGAGTCGATCTCGAACGACTCGGCGTCGGTTCCAGTCAGCGAGTAGGCGAGCGTGTCGCCATCAGGGTCGGTCGCCGTTACGGCGTCGCCGAACGCTGTGCCTGCCGCCGTGTTCTCGTCCACGTCCAAAGTCGGCGCTTCGTCAGGAAACACAGGCGCGCGATTGGAGGAGCCAGTGCTTCCCTCGCCGGAGTCCGACCACTCGCCCGTGCCTTCATCGTTGGTCGCACGAACTTGCACCTCGTATGTCGTGCTCGCGGCAAGATCGGACAGCGTCATCGACGTGGAAGCGCCCGTGTAGTCGACGTCGGTGAACTCTCCGGTATCGCCCTTAACCCGGTACTGCACGTCATAGTCGGTGACGGCGGGGCCAGTGTTGGTAGGCGCCGCCCACGACACAACCAACGATGTGTCGCCGTCCTCCGAGGCTGTAACGGTTGGCGCCGAGGGCTTGCCGGGAGGCTCGTCGACATCGTTCACGGCGATATCCACCGACACGGTGTCGCTCAGTGACCCATCGCTTGCTGTGACCGTGACCACGTAGGTGTTCTGAGAGGCCTCGTAGTCGAGCGCGGCCTTGGTCTTCAGCTGGCCGGTTGCGGAGTCGATCTCGAACGATGCGGCGTCGGTTCCGGAGAGCGAGTACGCTAGCGTGTCGCCATCGGGATCAGTAGCCGTCACCGCGTCGCCGAACGCTGTGCCTGCCACTGTGTTCTCGTTCACGTCCAAAGACGGCGCTCCGTCAGGGAATGCAGGCGCGCGATTGGGGCCCCCGGTGCTCCCCTCCCCTGAATCCGACCACTCGCCCGTGCCTTCATCGTTGGTCGCACGGACTTGCACCTCGTAAGTCGTGTTCGCGACGAGGCCCGTGAGTGTCGCCGACGTGGATGTCCCCGTGTGGTCGGCGTCGGTGAACTCGCTACCGGCGCCCTTCTTCCGGTATCGCACGTCATAGTCGGTGATGGCGGGGCCGGTGTTGGAAGGCGCCGCCCACGAGACGGCCAACGTCGTGTCGCCGTCGTCAGAGGCTGTAACGGTTGGCGCCGAGGGCTTTCCAGGAGGCTCGTCGACATCGTTCACAGTAATATCCACCGACACGGTGTCGCTCAGCGAACCGTCGCTCGCTGTGACCGTGACCGCATAGCTGTTCTTCTCGCCCTCGTAGTCGAGGGCAGCCTTGGTCTTCAGCTGGCCGGTTGCGGAGTCGATCTCGAACGACTCTGCGTCCGCGCCAGTCAGCGAATAGGCCAGCGTATCCCCATCAGGGTCGGTAGCCGCTACCGCGTCGCCGAACGCAGTCCCTGCCGCCGTGTTCTCATCGACGTCCAAAGACGGCGTCCCGTCAGGAAATGCTGGCGCGCGATTTGGGCCCCTGGTGCTACCTTCCCCTGAATCCGACCACACGCCTGTGCCCTCATCGTTAGTCGCCCGGACTTGCACCTCGTAGGTCGTGCTTGCAGTAAGGCCCGTGAGAGTTGCGGACGTGGAAGCGCCTGTATGGTCGGCGTCGGCGAAGGCTCCGGTATCGCCCTTCTTCCGGTACTGCACGTCGTAATCGGTAATGGCAGGCCCGGTGTTGGTAGGCGCAGTCCACGAGACGGCCAACGATGTGCTGCCGCCCTCCGACGCCGCCGCGACAGTCGGCGCCGAGGGCTTGCCGGGAGGCTCATCAACGTCGTTGACGGCGATATCCACCAACACGGTGTCCGTGAGGGTTCCGTCGCTCGCCGTGACCGTGACCGCATAGGTGTTCTGGGATGCTTCATAATCAAGCGCAGCCTTGGTCTTGAGTTGGCCAGTTGCGGGGTCGATCTCGAACGACTCCGCGTCCGCGCCGGTGAGCGAGTAGGCGAGCGTGTCCCCGTCGGGGTCAGTCGCTGTTACCGCATCGCCGAACGCAGTCCCTGCTGCCGTGTTCTCGTCCACATCCAAAGACGTCGCTCCGTCAGGAAATGCCGGCGCTCGATTGGGGGCTCTGGTGCTGCCCTCCCCTGAGTCCGACCACTCGCCCGTGCCCTCGTCGTTGGTCGCCCGGACTTGCACCTCGTAAGTCGTGCTCACGGCGAGGCCTGTGATCGTGGCCGATGTGGATGTCCCTGTATGGTCGACGTCGGTGAAGCCACTACCGGCGCCCTTAACCCGATATCGCACGTCGTAGTCGGTGATAGCAGGGCCAGTATTGGTAGGCGCAGTCCACGAGACGGCGAGCGATGTGTCGCTGTCCTCCGACGCAGCGCCAACGGTTGGCGTGCTCGGCTTTCCGGGAGGCTCGTCGACATCGTTCACTGCAATATCCACCGACACGGTGTCGCTCAGCGAACCGTCGCTCGCCGTGACCGTAACCGTGTAGGTGTTCTGGATTGCTTCATAGTCGAGGGCGGCCTTGGTCTTGAGCTGACCGGTTGCAGAGTCGATCTCGAACGACGCGGCATCGGCGTCGGTCAGCGAGTAGGCCAGTGTGTCTCCGTCGGGGTCAGTAGCCGTCACCGCGTCGCCGAACGCGGTTCCTGCTGCAGTGTTCTCGTTAACGTCAAGGGTTGTGGAGACGTCATCGGGAAACGCCGGCGCGCGATTGGGAGAGCTGGTGCTCCCCTCACCGGAGTCCGACCACGCCCCCGTGCCCTCGTCGTTTGTCGCTCGGACTTGCACCTCGTAAGTCGTGCTCGCGGCAAGGCCCGTGAGAGTCGCGGACGTGGAAACGCCTGTATGGTCGGCGCTGGTGAAGGCCCCGAATCCCCCTTCTTCCGGTATCGCACGTCATAGTCTGTGATGGCGGGGCCGGTGTTGGTAGGGACAGTCCACGACACTGCGAGCGACCTATCGCCGTCTTCCGACGCCGCCTCGACGGTTGGCGCGCTCGGCTTTCCGGGCGGTTCATCGACGTCGTTGACGGCAATGTCCACCGACACGGTGTCCGTGAGGGAGCCGTCGCTTGCCCTAACCGTAACTTCGTAGGTGTTCTTCTCGCCCTCGTAGTCGAGGGCGGCCTGGGTTTTGAGCTGGCCGGTTGCAGCGTCAATCTCGAACGACGCGGCGTCAGCACCAGTGAGCGAGTAGGCGAGCGTGTCCCCATCTGGGTCGGTGGCTGTTACCGCGTCGCCGAACGCTGGTCCCTGCCGCCGTGTTCTCGTCCACGTCAAGGGTTGTGGAGACGTCATCGGGGAACGCCGGCGCTCGGTTGGGAGAACTGGTGCTGCCCTCGCCGGAGTCCGACCACGCGCCCGTGCCCTCGTCATTTGTCGCACGGACTTGCACCTCGTATGTCGTGCTCGCGGTGAGGCCTGTGAGCGTCGCCGATGTGGAAGCGCCCGTGTGATCGGCGTCAGTGAACCCGCTGCCGGCTCCCTTAACCCGGTACTGCACGTCATAGTCGGTGATGGCGGGCCCGGTGTTGGTAGGCGCTGTCCACGACACTGCGAGCGATGTGTCGCCGTCCTCCGACGCCGCGCCGACGGTTGGCGTGCTCGGCTTTCCGGGAGGTTCGTCGACGTCGTTGACGGCAATGTCCACCGACACCGTATCGCTCAGCGAAACGTCGCTTGCCGTGACCGTGACCGTGTAGGTGTTTTGGATTGCTTCATAGTCGAGGGCAGCTTTGGTCTTGAGCTGGCCAGTTGCGGAGTCGATCTCGAACGACGCGGCATCGGCGCCGGTCAGCGAGTAGGCCAGTGTGTCTCCGTCGGGGTCAGTAGCCGTTACTGCATTCCCGAATGCCGTTCCTGCCGCCGTGTTCTCGTCCACGTCAAGGGTTGTGGAGACGTCATCGGGGAACGCCGGCGCTCGGTTGGGAGAACTGGTGCTGCCCTCGCCGGAGTCCGACCACTCGCCCGTGCCCTCATCGTTTGTCGCTCGGACTTGCACCTCGTATGTCGTGCTCGCGGTGAGGCCCGTGAGCGTGGCCGACGTCGCGGTTCCCGTATGGTCGGCGTCAGTGAAGGCTCCGGTATCGCCTTTCTTCCGGTATTGCACGTCATAGTCGGTGATGGCGGGGCCGGTGTTGGAAGGCGCCGCCCACGAGACGGCCAACGATGTGTCGCCGTCCTCCGACGCCGCCCCAACAGTTGGCGCCGAGGGCCTGCCGGGAGGCTCGTCGACGTCGTTGACCGCGATGTCCACCAATAAGGTGTCCGTGAGGGCACCGTCGCTTGCTGTGACCGTGACCGCATAGGTGTTCTGGGATGCTTCATAATCAAGCGCGGCCTTGGTCTTGAGCTGACCGGTTGCAACATCGATCTCGAACGACGCGGCGTCGGTTCCGGTCAGCGAGTAGGCGAGCGCGTCGCCGTCGGGGTCGGTGGCCGTTACGGCGTCGCCGAACGCTGTGCCTGCCGCCGTGTTCTCATCCACATCCAGAGTTGTGGGGACGCTGTCGCCAAACACCGGCGCTCGATTGGGGCCCCTGGTGCTGCCTTCCCCGGAATCCGACCACTCGCCCGTGCCCTCGTCGTTGGTCGCCCGGACTTGCACCTCGTATGTCGTGCTCGCAGCAAGGCCTGTGATCGTGGCCGAGGTGGAAGCGCCCGTGTGGTCGGCGTCGGTGAAGGCTCCCGAGTCCCCCTTCTTCCGGTACTGCACGTCGTAATCGGTGATGGCCGGGCCGGTGTTGGTGGACGCCGTCCATGTAACGGAGAGCGACTTATCGCCGTCCTCCGACGCCGCCCCAACGGTTGGCGTGCTCGGCTTCCCCGGAGGCTCATCCACATCGTTCACCGCGATGTCCACCGACACCGCGTCGCTTAGTGAACCGTCGCTCGCCGTGACCGTGACCACGTAGGTGTTCTTCTCGCCCTCGTAGTCGAGGGCAGCTTTGGTCTTGAGCTGACCGGTTGCGGAGTCGATCTCGAACGATGCGGCGTCGGTTCCAGTCAGCGAGTAGGCGAGCGTGTCGCCGTCGGGATCAGTCGCTGTTACCGCATCGCCGAACGCAGTGCCTGCCGCCGTGTTCTCGTTCACGTCAAGGGTTGTGGAGACGTCATCGGGGAACGCCGGCGCGCGATTGGGGCCCCGGGTGCTCCCCTCCCCTGAGTCCGACCACGCCCCTGTGCCCTCATCGTTAGTCGCACGGACTTGCACCTCGTATGTCGTGCTCGCAGCAAGATCGGACAGCGTGACTGACGTAGACGTCCCCGTGTGATCGGCGTCGGCGAACTCGCCGGTATCCCCTTTCTTCCTATATTGCACGTCATAGTCGGTTATGGCAGGCCCGGTGTTGGTGGGGACCGCCCATGTAACGGAGAGCGACTTATCGCCGTCCTCTGACGCCGCCTCGACGGTTGGCACCGAGGGTTTGCCGGGAGGCTCATCGACGTCGTTGACTGCAATGTCCACCGACACGGTGTCCGTGAGGGAGCTGTCGCTCGCTGTGACCGTGACTGCGTAAGTGTTCTTCTCGCCCTCATAGTCGAGCGCAACCCTGGTCTTCAGCTGGCCGGTTGCGGAGTCGATCTCGAACGATGCGGCGTCGGTTCCAGTCAGCGAGTAGGCGAGCGTGTCCCCGTCGGGATCGGTGGCCGCTACTGCGTCGCCGAACGCTGTGTCTGCCGCTGTGTTCTCGTCCACGTCGAGAGTTGTAGAGACGCCGTCGCCAAACACAGGCGCGCGATTGGGAGAACTAGTGCTGCCTTCCCCGGAATCCGACCACGCCCCCGTGTCCTCGTCGTTGGTCGCTCGGACTTGCACCTCGTATGTCGTGCTCGCGATGAGGTCGGACAGCGTGATTGACGTGGAAGCACCTGTGTGGCCTGCGTCGGCGAACTCTCCGGTATCGCCCTTCTTCCGGTATTGCACGTCATAGTCGGTGATGGCGGGGCCGGTGTTGGTGGGCGCTGTCCATGTAACGGCCAACGATGTGTCGCTGTCGTCAGAGGCTGTAACGGTTGGCGCGCTCGGCTTGCCGGGAGGCTCGTCGACGTCGTTGACGGCAATGTCCACCAACACAGTGTCCGTGAGGGTCCCGTCGCTCGCCGTGACTGTGACCACGTAGGTGTTCTTCTCGCCCTCGTAGTCGAGGGCGGCCTTGGTCTTGAGCTGGCCGGTTGAGGAGTCGATCTCGAACGATGCGGCATCCGTTCCAGTGAGCGAGTAGGCCAGCGTGTCGCCATCAGGATCGGTTGCCGTTACCGCATCGCCGAACGCTGTGCCTGCTGCCGTGTTCTCGTTCACGTCGAGAGTTGTGGGAACGCCGTCGCCAAACACCGGCGCCTCGTTGACGTCGGCAACGTTGATAGTCACGGCGATCGAGGCGATATCGAACCCGTCGTCCGCGCGGACTGTCACCGAATACGAGTCAGTGGCCTCATGATCGAGAGCAGCCTCGGTTTTCAGCTGGCCGTCGCCTTCGCCAATCGTGAACGATGCTGCATCCGCGCCGGAGAGCGAGTAAGTGAGCGAGTCGCCGTCGGCGTCCGTGGCGGACACAGGGTTGCCGATCGCAGTCCCTGCCGCCGTGTTCTCATCGATGCTGCGGGTTGCGCTCTCGCCGTCGCTGAACACGGGCGGGTTGTTCGCTGCCGCGGCGGGATCCTCTTGCGCAGAGGCCGCCGCCCCGCCGCTCTGGGCATCCGCAGCTTGCAGAGCAACCGGGGCTAGCGCGTAGTGCGAGAGCGTGACAATGGCCAGCAGGCACAGGGGAAGAAACAGACGGCAGGCAATCAGACGCACTCTCCGCTAACAGAGCGCCGGACAGCTCTAAGCTCAGGAAATGAAGACCTTCAGCCGGAGCAGCGACGCGCCGCGACGCCGGCGCCCACATACAGCCCCTTGCATGGCTGAAGGACTCTGCGCAGCGGGCTACCCTACTGCACGGGTCATCTTCCGTCAAATGAGCCGGACGAGAGGAGACTTTGAGGGCGTAGCGAACGCCCTTCCGGCAGCGCTGACGCCCGCACTCGCCCGCCGGAGCGAAGCGGCGCTCCTTGCAGGGGAAGGCCGGCGATGCTAGCATTTTGATTGTGCAATCCTTCTCAATCCCGGCGAGGACGAGAGCCGCGCCGGCGGTAAGCGAGGCCGGGCGCTGATGACTCTGCACATCGTGGTTACGGCCAAGCAAGTCTTGGATCCTGAGACCCCTCTCTCCGCTTTCAGCATCACGAATAATCAGGTCGTGGTCGCCGGCGGCATAGCCCCCGTCGTCAACGGCTACGACGAGCAAGCTGTCGAGGCCGCCCTCCGCATCAAGGAAGCGTCGGGCGACGCCACGGTGACTGTGCTCTCGTACGGCGCCGAGTTCGCCCTCGACGTCATCAAGAAGCCGCTCGCTATGGGCGCGGACAGCCTCGTTCTCCTGCAAGACCCCTCGTTCGAGAACTCCATCGACCCCACTATGGTGGTCGCCGCCCTGACCGCAGCCATCCGCAAGCTCGGCGATGTCGATCTGGTGATCTCCGGCAGGCAAGCAAGCGACTGGGACAATGCGCTCGTACCGTTCGGCGTCGCCGAATCGCTCGGGTGGCCCGTCGCAACCATTGGACGCAAGGTCGAAGTGGACGGGCGCACGGCGCGCGTCGAGCGCGTTCTTCCGGACGGCCACGAGGTCGTCGAGGCCGAACTGCCCGCCGTCGTTACCGTGTCCAACGAATTGGGGACGGCGCGCTACCCGAATATGCGCGGCATTATGGCCGCCCGCCGCGTGCAGCCCACCGTGTGGAGCGCAGCTGACCTCGGCATCGACTCCGCAAGCTTCGCTCCCGCGTTCGAATTGGTGTCGCTCGCCAAGCCCGAGCGCGCTGTGCAGACCGAACTAGTCGCCGGAGACGACGACGAGGATGCGGGGCGCAAGCTCGCCCTCCGCCTCCGGGAAGAGCGGGTTATCTAGAATGCCGGACGCGCTGATCATCGGCGAGATAACGGGCGGCGAAGCGTCGTCCTCAACGCTCGAGGGCGTCGCCGCAGCCCGAGCGCTCGGCGCGGAGCGGGTGTCGGCGCTGCTCGCCGGCCCCGGAGCGGCAGCCGCCGCTCAGTCAGCCATTGCCGGAGGCGCCGACGCCGTCTACACGGTCTCGGACGGGCCGGCGGCGGACGGCGAGTTCGACGCAATCGTCGCGGCTGCGCACGCCGCTGCGCTCAAAGCGGCGCCGGCGTACGTTATCGGCGCCAAGACGCTCACCGGACGCGACGTGATGCCTCGCCTTGCGTTCCGGCTCGGCACGGCGCTCGCAGCGGATTGCACGGCCCTGGCGCTCGACGAGGCGGGACGGCTGCTCGCGACGCGGCCCACTTACGGCGGCAACGCCGAGGCGACGGTCGCCTGTCTCGGCGCGCCCGCTGTCGTGTCGCTGCGCCCAAAGAGCATCGACGCGCAAGCTCCCGACGCATCGCGCACGGGGAGCGTCGAGGAACTAGCGTTTGAGCCAACGGTGCGGACGAAGACGCTGGAGCGCGTGGAGGCCAAGGCGGAAGGCGTGCGCCTCGAAGACGCCCGCGTCGTCGTCTCGGGCGGGCGGGGGCTTGGCGGCCCGGAGCCGTTTGAGCAGCTCCAGCAGCTCGCCGAGATGCTCGGCGGGGCGGTTGGAGCGTCCCGGGCCGCCTGCGACGCAGGGTGGGTCCCGGCGAGCTATCAGGTGGGGTTGACGGGAAAGACAGTGACCCCCGACCTCTACATTGCGATTGGCATCTCCGGAGCAAGCCAGCATATGGCCGGCTGCGGCAACGCAAGGACGCTGGTGGCCATCAACAAAGACTCCGGAGCGAACATCTTCAAGGAAGCGCGCTTCGGGGTCGTCGGGGATTGGCGCAAGACGCTGCCCGCATTCATGGAACAGCTCCACGAGCTGCTGGGTTAGACTGAAGCCAGAGAAAGGGGGCGGCGATGGCAGAGTCCGAGTACGACCGCGAAATGGCGGAGGTTCTTCAGTACGCTGAAGAGGCCGAGGTCGTGTGCGTCATCATGCCCCTCATCAATCAGTGCCTCGTGTACGACAGCCGGAACGCCGAGGACGACCCGCCGCGCATCTGGGTGTCGGCGCCTCTCGGATCTGGCGAGCGCCGATTGCGGCACGTCAATCGGGCGCGCCCCCATATGCCCCACGCGCGAGAACTGGCCGTCATTCCCTGGAACGGCTCCGTCCACGGGCTCGAGGACTCCAGCGTTTGGGAGATGCTGCAGCGACGCATGGGCAGCGCGGGTTTCGCCAGCGCCCCGGAGTCGTGCGCCCGTGCGCTGCGCGATCTGCAGCAGTGGGAGCGCCAGTCGATGATGGCGCTCATCAGCGGCCAGGGGCCTTACCACACTCTCTGGGCGCGGAACCCTTAGCAACCAACCATCCTCGGAGAGTTCGGGAAGCGACGCTTCTCCCTGTTCGCGGGAGCGCGTTTGCGGCAAAGAGGGGAGCGTTCGCGCGTCCCGCTCCTCCATACTGAGCAGAGCTACGAGCGCCCCTTACTGGCGCCTCTTCCCGCCCGCGGACGTTACTGCAGAAACCCTGTGCGGCGCCGCCCAATGTAGTCGTCGGTTACCCGGTAGTCTTCCAGAGTGTCGATATCGCTCCAGAACCGGCCCTGAATATCGCAGGCGCGCACCCTTTCCTCGCCGGCGGCAAGGCGGCGCATCACTTGCGTCAGCTCCAGCTCCTCGCCTTCTTCTTCGTAGAGCCTGTCGAACGTTTCGAACACCGAGGGCTGGAACCTGAAGAATCCCACATCGACGGCGTTCCAGCGCCTCAGCCGCTTGCCGATGCGCATCAGCCGCCCGGCGCCGTCGACAAAAACGCGCGTGGCGTCGCTTATCTGGCCGGGCATCGACGCTGCGGAGTCCACGCCCAGCACTGCCGGGTGCGGCGGAGCGCCGGCAACCCGCGCGGCAATGCTCGGCTCGATGATATGATCGCCCATCGAGAGCATAAAATCGTCCCCGCCGACGAAATCACGGGCGGCCCGGACGGACACGGCATTGCCGCCATTGAACTCGGGGTTGTAGACGTACTCCAGGCGCACGCCGGGAGGCGTCCACTCCATCACGCCGTCCATCACCTCCTGCGCTTTGTGGCCGACGACGACGCCGATTTCGGTAATGCCCGCCTTGACCATAGCGGAGAGCGGGTACCAGATGAGCGGACGCCCTCGCAGCAGGATCAGCGTCTTTGGGGTAGTGTCGGTGTATGGCCGAAGCCTGCCGCCGTCGCCGGCGGCAAGAATAACGCCTCTCACGTGTCTTCTCCTCCTCCGAATCAGTCAGGGAATGCAGCGGCGCCCGCCGCTCACCGGAAGCGGACTAACCGGTGCGCCTAGTCGAAGGGCGCCGCCGCCCCGGGCTCTCAGGCCCGGGACAGATCCTACGTCTCCTCTACTATCTTCTGAGTGAGGTGCGCGGGAACCTCGCTGTAGTGGTCGAACCGCATCGACAGCGTCCCGCGCCCCTGGGTCAGCGCGCGCAACTGCGTGGCGTACTGCTGGGCCTCCGACTGCGGCACGACGGCCTCGATGACGGCGACGCCGTCCTCGGGCGACATGCCGGCGATCTGCGCCCGCCGCGTATTCAGGTCGCTTACCACTGCGCCGGCGAACTGCTCCGGCGCCTCGACGGTCATACGCATTACAGGCTCGAGCAGCGTCGGGGATGCATCGATAACGCCTTTCTTCATAGCCATTCCGCCTGCAATCTCGAAGCTCTGCCCTGACGAGTCGACCGAGTGCGAGCTTCCGTCAGTCAGCACCACCCTTACGTCGACGATGGGGTAGCCTGCGAGAGCGCCTTCCTCCATCGTCTTCTGCACGCCCTTCTCAACCGCGGGAATGTACTCGCGGGGAACGTTCCCGCCAACGACTTCGCTGGCGAACGCGAACCCTTCGCCCCGGCCCTGCGGCTCGAGGCGAAGAAGCACATGGCCGTACTGCCCATGCCCGCCGGACTGCTTCTTGTGCTTGTACTCGACGTTGGTGATTCGGGAGATAGTCTCGCGGTAGGGCACCCGGGGCGGCGCAAGGTCGAGATCGACGCCGAACTTCCGCTTCGCCCGCTCGGCCATCACTTCCACGTGGGTGTCGCCCATGCCCGCCACTATCAGCTCGCCGGTCGCCTGGTCGCGGGTGAGCGCAAGCGACGGGTCTTCCTCCACCAGACGCGTGAGCGACGTGGAGAGCTTCTCCAAATCAGCCTTGCTCTTGGGGTGGACGGCAACGCGGAACACGGGCTCCGAAAACTCAATCGGGGGCAGCGAAACCGCGTCCGCTTTGGTCGTAAGCGTATCGCCGGTAGTGGCGTGCGCAAGCTTCGACACGCTGCCGATGTCGCCGGCGGCCAGACTCGGCGCCGGCTCCTGTTGCTTGCCGACGGGAACGAAGACCTGGCCAACGCGTTCTGTTTCGCCTGTCCGGCTGTCCACCACCTCGCTGTTGGCCGCGAACGTCCCACTGACTACGCGGAAGAACGAGAGCTTGCCGACGAACGGATCGGCGGTAGTCTTGAAGATGAACGCTGCAAGCGGGCCGCCGGAGTCGGCTGCGAGTTCGGCGGCCGCGCCTCCCTTCGCCGCCTTCTGCGCCGGCGCCTGATCGGGCGAGGGCAAGTAGTCGACGATAGCGTCGAGCAGCGCCTCCACGCCGCCGCCCGTCGTTGCGGAGCCGGCCAGCATCGGCACGACCTGACCGGAGCGCACGCCCTCGTGCAAGCCCTCCGCAATTTCCTCGTCGCTCAGGCTGCCCTCTTCGAGAAACTTCATCGTGAGGTCGTCGTCGGTCTCGGCGACGCTTTCGGCAAGCAGTTCCTTCGCGGCGGAGACGGCGGCCTGCAACTCCGGCGGAGCGCTCCCGCCGACTACGGCGGCGACGCCGCTGAACGCCGCCTCCGCTCCGATAGGCAGGTTGAACGTCGCGCAGGCGCGCCCGAGCTGGGAGCGGGCCTGCTCCGCCACTGCGTCGAAGTCCGCATGCTCGCGGTCCATTTTGTTGACGAACACAATCACGGGCTTGCCGAGGCTTCGCAAACGCTGCCAGGCGATCTCGGCGCCGACCTCTACGCCGCTGGGCGCCGAGATAACGAGCACAGCGGCGTCGGCGGCGCGCAACGCGGAAAGCGTCTCCCCGACAAAGTCCGCGTACCCGGGGGTGTCGATCATGTTTATCTTCACACCCTTCCAGACGCACGGAACTATCGAGAGCTGCAGGCTGGTCTGCCTGCGCTGCTCCTCAGGCTCGAAATCAGAGACGGTGTTGCCGTCCTCCACGCGTCCCGGGCGGTTGATAGCCTTGGAGGCGAAAAGCATCGCCTCGGCCACGGAAGTCTTCCCCGCCCCCGAATGCGCCAGGAGGGCAACGTTGCGGATTCGGTTCGTTGCGAATTGGTCCACCTGCCGAACCTCCCCTGTTCGCAAAATGGCTAATGCGGCGAATAATAGTGTCCCGTCGGCAACCCTGCAAACCGCGAGGCTGACCCGTTGCCTCCACGGAGACCCAGGCCCGCGCAACCGATTCGACCTTCCCTGTTCCCCATGAGCGCAATCCGGAGCAACCTCATTCTCGTCGCCGGCGCCCTCGCCGCGCTGCTGATCGTCCTTGTCGGCGCAGGCAGGGGAGACTCCATCGACGGCCTGAGGCGCGCCGCCGCCGGCTACGAACAGGACGTCGTCCGCTGGGAGCTCGCCCACTTCCACCAAAAGTGGCTCCATCTCGTCGTCGGACTCGCAGAAGGCGCCCCCAGCGCGGAGGATCGCTCCGCCATGGTGGAAGAGTATTTCGCCATCGGCGATGAGATCAGTCGGAGCGGCGGCGAGCTCGAACGCTCGCTTGCCGGAGCGCCCGGCGCGGAGGACGCCTCCGACATACAGTCGCGCATCGACGATCTGCAGAAACGCCGTTCGCAGCTCGCCCCCGATGTCGAGGAGACTATCGAGGCGGTCATATCGCAAATTGCCGACGATCTGGGAATCATTGACCGCATCGGCCCCGTGCGATGGCCCCCCGTCGACTTTACGTTCGAGCCGGGCGGCCTCGTGCTCGTGCGCTCTCCGCGCGACGAAATCGTCCGCATCGACGACCTCCTCCTCAGGCCTGACCTCGACCTGCTCGAACAGACCGAGCTCGAAGCCGACGTCGAGTCGCTCGAGGAGAACGTCTCGGCGATCGTCGTGCGCATCGGCGGCGTGGCGACTTACCCGTCGCAAGTGACGACGCGCGCATCGCTGCACAGCGCGCTCTTCCTTGTCGCCCACGAATGGCTTCACCACTGGCTCATCTTCCGCCCCCTTGGCCGGGCATGGTTCGCAGGCGGAGAACTCACCAGCGTCAACGAGACCGTCGCCAACATCTTCGGCGAAGAGGTCGGCGATCTCGCGTTCGAGCGCCTCACGGGAGTCGCGGTCGACCGGCCCCCCTGGCGGCCTCCGTCGACCGCGCCGCAAACGGCGCCCGATCCGGGCGTTTTCGACTATCGGCGCGAGATGCGCTCCACGCGGCTGCGGCTCGAAGAGCTGCTCGCCGCCGGCGACGTCCTCACGGCGGAGCGCTACCTCGAGGAGCGGCGCCGCTTGCTCGTCGAGAACGGCTACAACATCCGCAAGCTCAACACAGCGTGGTTCGCCTTCCACGGAACGTACGCCGACAGCCCTGCGTCGGTGAGCCCGCTGGAGGGCTGGCTCCGCGCCCTCCGGGCCGATTCCGCCTCGCTAGCCGAGTTCCTCGACCGCGTAGCCGGCATCGACGCCGAGGGCGAACTGGAACAGATAGCCGGCGAACTCCCTCTCCCCGGGTAGCGCCTCTCCGCCGCGCCCGCCGCGTCGACGACACGCTCCCCTACCCCGCGAGAGGCGTCAGCTCCTCGGCTCCCGCGTCCCCTGCCGCGTCCGCGAAGGGTTCGTTTCAGGGCCAAACACCGCCATCACCAGAGCGCTTGCGCCGAGCCAGGCCGCGGTTACGAGAAACGCCGGCGCGAAACCCCACGTATCGACGATGGCGCCGGCGGCTAGCGGCCCCACGAACGACCCCAGGTTCTGCACGGTCGTCCACACTCCAAGAAATGCCCCGCGATGCTGGTCCGGCGCCAGGTCGATGGCGAACGTCTGCGACGCTCCTATGGTCATCGACTGCCCCACGCCGTAGACGAGCGCGACCATCAACGCGCCCTGTGCGTCGCGGCTTATCGCAAGCAGCAGCGCCGTGGCCGCCAGCAACAGCAGCCCCGGCACGAGCGCCGGCTTCCTCCCGAACTTGTCGACAATTGCCCCGCTCGGCAGCGCGGCGATCAGCGTAACGATGCTCGCGACGCTTATCAGCAGACCCACATGGCCGTCGGACAGGCCCGCCTGCACTTTCGATTGAATGGGAAAAGAGCGACTGGAACACGCCCTGCGTCATCACGTGGATGCCGAACGTGCACAGGGCGAGCGACGCGAACGCCGGGGAGAGCAGCGCCGGCAGAATCGCGCGCACTCCCTGCAGAGTCGGAGCAGGCCGCTCGCGGCCTCGCTCCGGAACCTCCGGCTCCGGTCTCGTCTCGGCCATCATTCTGAGGATGATGAACGTCACAATGAGCTTGGCGACCGCGTTCACGAGGAACACGTAGCGCAGCTCGAACAGCAGCGCGACGCCTGCGGCCAGCAGCGGGCCGGCCACCTGCCCCACTTTCAGCGCCGTCGTCCGCAGGGCCACGGCGCGACCGCGGCTCTCCTTGTCGCTCAGGTCGGCCACCATTACGATCGACGTCGTGTTGAACAGCGTAAGGCCGACGGCGCCGATGAACTCCAGCGCGAAGAACTGCGCGTAGTTCTGGGCAAAAACGTTGCCCACCGAGCAGGCCGCCCGTATGCTGCTGCCCAGCGCCGCAATGGGCCGGCGACCGACGCGGTCGATCAGGAACCCCGCTATCGGCCCTGCGACGATGCGCGAGAGCGCCAGCGACGACACCAGCAGCGTAACGAGGAAGACCGACTGGTTGAACTCGAACGCCATCAGCGGGCGTCCGAGCGTCTGCGCTCCGCTTCCCGCCCCCCATATCAGGAACGCGCCGAATAGCGGGAGCCCCCCGCGGCTTATCAGGCCGTTGGCGGTCGCCCGCCGGATAAGAAAGCGCATCCCCCGAACGGCTGCTAGAAGCCGTAGAAGCGGGCCGGGTTGTCAGCCAGTATCTTCGTCATCACCGGCGGCGACACGTCCTCCCTGCCGCGCAGCAGCTGCACCAGGTCCGGCTCCGCCGACTGATCGCCGTGGCCGTAATCCGAACCCGTAATCAGGTTCTCCTCGCCTATATGGTCGATGATGTAGGGCAGGTCTTCGTCAGCCTCGCAGGCGATGAATAGCCGGTTCCGGCGGAAGTAGTCCGGCCCGAACTCTGAGCGGGGGACGCGCAGTCGCCGATGCAGGAAGTGGACGAGGTACGGCGCCCACGACGAATTCGCCTCGATGAACCCCCACCGAAGGTCGGGGGAGCGCTCGGGGATCTTGTTGCAGGCCAGATCGTAGAAAGCCATTACCGGCAGCAGCCGCACATCCGGAAACACGAAGCTGAGGCGGCTGTCGAAGAACTCGGTGAGCGTCGGCGACCCCGGCCCCGTGTGGATGCAGATAGGCAGGTCGAGCCTCTGCGCCTCCTCGTACACGGGAAAGAAGTACGGCTCCGCAAGCGACCTGTCCTTCTCGACGCCGCGGAAGAGCACGCCGCACGCGCCGTTCTCCTTGCCGAAATGCAGCTCCTCCATCGTCTTGTCGAGATCCCGGAGCGGCGGGACGACCACCCAGCGCATCCGCCCGCCGGAGCGGGAACAGGCGTCGGCCATAAAGCGGTTGTACGCCCGCGCGAGGGCGACCTCGAGCGCAACGTCGTGCGTCAGGAAGCCGATGAACAGCGTGGGATAGATGATCTGCATATCGACTCCCATGCTCGTAGCGTCGTCGAGCCGGGCGTCGATGTCGGTCATGGCCCGCTTTCGCCAGGCGGACGAATTACGGATCTCATCCTCGATCGGGGGCGTCGCAAGCGCCTGTCCGCCCTTTCCGGGGGGATGAGGCACAAAGTGGCTGTCGATGATCCAGAAATTGCGGACGTTGCCGTTATGCGGGTCTGCGCCCGGAACAAGCTGAGGCTTCCGATGCGCCATCTCCTCGTCGAAAAAGTCCCAAACGCGCTCCGATTCGATCACATGGGTGTCGGCGTCGATTACCGTAGTCATCCGCGCGCTCCTCTCATCCCTTCTCTTCCGCAGCTCTTTTCCGCGGCGCCGCCTGCGGCGTCTCTCCGCCTGTCGCGTGCTGTATCGTCTCCCAACAGTCTCTCTGCAAGAGGAGGCGAGCGCGCATCGGGGCTCGCGCTCCGCCCTCCGCGGCCTCCCGAGGCGGAGATAACGGGGCTGCGGCGATATTACTCTTTCCCGGTGAACGGAGCAGGAGCGAGGTTCCGCCCGGACGCAGAGCATGCTAGAATGACCAACTGTTGCCCTCCCGCGCGGCAAGCGCACTATTCACGCTCGCGCGGATCCCGGCAGCAGGCTCGTCCATCAGCTATTCACCTATGCGGCGCCGACTACTTCGCACTGTACCCCTGCTGCTCATCATCGCGATCGTGGCCGCCGCCGCTGCCGCCCTCGTCGTTCAGAGCTATCGCATCCCCGGCATAGGGCAGCGCGGCTCGGACGACATCCTGGGCCTGCGCCTCGGCCTCGACCTCGCCGGCGGCGCCCAACTCATCTATCAGGCGGGCAATGAGGAGCTCCAGCCCACCGCCGAGCAGATGGAGGGGCTTATCACCTCCATCAGCCGGCGCATCGACCGCCTCGGCGTCGCCGAGCCGAGCATCCAGCAGCTCGGCGAGGACAGGCTCCTTATCCAGCTCCCCGGCATCGAGGACGTCCAGCAGGCGAAAGACCTCATAGGACAGACCGCCCAGCTCGAAATCGTCGAGCGCATCTGCAACGACACGCTCTGCACGGACTTCGAAGACCTGCCTTCCGGCATGACCGGCAACGAAATGTCCCGCGCGTTCGCCACTCAGGACCCGGTGACGGGCGAGCCCATCCTCAGCTTCGAACTCAACCGCGACGCGGCAAGGCAGTTCGCCGAACTCACCACCCGCCTCTTCCAGACAAACGCCTCCGGCTCGCCGGACCAGCTCGCCTTCGTGCTCGACGGAGAGGTTCTCGTCGCCGCCGGGGTGCGGGCGCCCATTCTCGCCGGCAATGGAATTATCGAGGGCAGCTTCACGCCGGAAGAGGTGCGGCAGCTCGCCATCCAAATCGAGTCCGGTCGTCTTCCTATCGAGATCACCGAACTGTCGTCGACCTCTGTGGCGGCGTCGCTTGGCGCGCAGTCGCTGGAGGATGCGCTCATCGCCGGAGGGGTCGGGCTGCTGCTCGTGCTGTTCTTCATGGCGGCGTACTACCGCACCGCCGGCCTCGTCGCAGGCGCGGCGCTGGTTATCTACACCGCGATCGTGCTCGCCATATTCAAGCTCATTCCTGTAACGCTCACCCTTGCAGGGCTTGCCGGCTTCATTCTTTCGCTGGGCATGGCGGTGGACGCAAACATTCTGATATTCGAGCGAATGAAAGAGGAGTTGCGCATAGGCCGCACCCTGCAGCTCGCCATACAGATCGGCTTCAACCGCGCGTGGACGTCTATCCGCGACGGCAACGTCTCGACCCTTCTCATCGCCCTTGTGCTCTTCTTCTTCGGCAGCGGATCGGCGAACTCGTCGGTGACGGGGTTCGCAGTGTCGCTGCTCATCGGCGTCCTCACCAGCATGTTCACCGCCATCTTCATCAGCCGCCGCCTGCTCCGCATAGCCGCCGCAGCCGGAATGCGGCGGTTCCCCGCAGTGTTCAGCCCCGGAGGGCGGCGCGGGGGCGCCGCGGCTGAGGGGAACGGCTAATGCGCGTCGTTCGCTTCCGCAAAATCTTCTTCAGCATCTCGGCAGTGCTGATGCTGCTGTCGGTCGCCTCTCTCATCGCGTTCCAGCTCAACCCCGGCATCGACTTCACCGGCGGTGCCGCGGTCACCGTCGAGTACGAGGAAGCAGTCACGTCGTCGCAGGTGACGACAGCCCTCGCCCGGGCCGGGCAGCCCGACGCTATCGTGCAGTCGACCGGCGGCGACACGTTCCTCATACGCCTCGGCGAGCTCGAGCTGGACACGCGCAACGCCGAAGGCGAGATCGTGGAGCGGGGCGACGAGTCTCGCGTGCGCGACGCGCTCACAGCCGTCGCGCGGGGGGAAGTCAGCTCGTTTGAGAGCGTGTCCGGCGTCATCGGCTCCGAGAACGTGCGCGACGCCATCATCGCCGTTATCGTCGCTTCGTTCGTCATAATGGTCTACGTAACCTGGGCGTTCCGGAGGGTGCCGTCGCCGTTCCGCTACGGCGTGGTCGCCGTCATCGCGCTAGTCCACGACGTTTTCATTGTGCTCGGGCTCTTTTCCGTGCTTGGAGAGACGATCAACCTGGAAGTGAACGCCATGTTCATAACAGGCGTCCTCACGACGATCGGCTACAGCGTGAACGACACCATCGTGGTGTTCGACCGGCTGCGCGAGAACATCGCGCGCTACCTGGGCGCCAGCACGCGGGATCTTGTCGACATCAGCGTCCGCGACACCATCGGGCGTTCGCTCAACACGTCCATCACGCTGATTGTCGTAGTCGTCACGCTGCTGCTGTTCGCAGGCCCCAGCATCCGCCCTCTGCTGTACGTTCTGCTCGCGGGCGTCGCAGTCGGCACGTACAGCTCCATCTTTATCGCGACCCTCGTGCTCGTATCGTGGGAAGAGGGAGAGATCGCGCGTCTCTTCCGGCGCGTCACCTTCCGCCGCGCCAGCGCATAGGAATCTCCACAGGCGTCGAGGGGGAGCTACGGGCGCAGCACGATGCGCCCAATGGCCTCGCGGCGCTTGAGCCGCTCGAAAGCCTGCATCGCCGCCGCCGCGCCAAGCGGCAACTCTTCGTCAATGACCGGAGCGACCTGCCCCGACGCCAGCAGCTGCGCCGCGCGCTCAACGTGCTCGCGCCCCGCCCCGAGGCTGCCGACGATGGTCAGCTCCCGGAATATCGCCTCCGCCGGCGTCAACCCAGCCTCGCCCGGCGCAACCTGGCCCGCGAGGACAAGCCTCCCGCCGCGGCGCAGCGACGCCACAATTCGCGACAGCTGCCCGCCCACCGTGTCGACCGCGGCGTCCGCGCATGCGTCGCCCGTCATAGCCCTGACGGCTTCTTCCCACGGGTCGCCGTCGAGCAGAACTGCGTCGAGCCAGGGCTGCGCCTCGAGCGCCGCCGCCTTATGGGGCGATCCCGTGATTCCGATGACGACAGCGCCCGCCGCATGAGCCGCCTGCGCCGCATGCGCGCCGAGTCCGCCGCTCACGCCCGTAACGACGACGACGCTCCCCGCCTGCAGTCCGCACGCATCGACGGCTTTTACCGCTACGCCGACAGGCGACACGACCAGCGCAGCGGCGGCGGCTGGAGGCAGGTTCAAAGGGACGAGCGCATCCATCGGCGCGACGATCAGCTCGGCAAAGGCGCCGTCGCGGCGGTGGCCAAGGTCGCCGGGCATCACCGCCGCCGCCGCTCCGGCTAACGCGTCGTCACAGCCCTCTCCCACCGCGGCGACCGTTCCCGCAACCTCGTGGCCGAGCACGCGGGGAAGCGTCACTCCGCGCCGTAGCGCTCCTTCCATAATCAGGGCGTCGTGGCGGGAGAAACCGCACGCAGCGACCTGCACGAGCGCTTCGCCGGGGCCGGGCTGCGGCGCCGGAATGTCGGCGTCGCGCAGAAGCGGGACCGGCCCTGCCGCCTCAAGCACGACTGCTCTCACAAGCCTCCTCTCCAATCCCTCCCGTCCCCTCCCGCCTTGCGGAATAGAGAGAACGCCGCTGTGACGCCGCTCGTGGTGTACGATGACGGCTGCTCAGGAGGAACGAGATGCACGTCGACGATTTTATTGCCGAACTCTGGGAGTACGCGAACAGCTTCCCGATGCGGGAGCACCCGTGGTTCCGGGGCATTGCGGAGCGCCGGTGGACCCGGGAGCAGATCATCGCAGGCGAGGTGCAGCACTACCTTGCGGGTGCGGGAAAATCCGGTGTATTTTGGCTACATCGCCGCGCACGCCGTAGAGGAGCGTCTGCCCGGCCTCACCGAGGCCGTGCTCGACAACTATATGGAAGAGCTCGCCGGCGAACGCAGCCACGTAGACATTATGTTCCAGTTCCTCGAGGAGGGCGGCCTGACCCGCGAGGAGGCGGACTCCGCCGACCCTACGCCCGGCACGCTCGCCGCGATAGAGATGATCCTCGGCCACTGCCAGCGCCGTTCGGCGCTCGAGGGCGTCGCAATGCTCGCGTTCGTCGAGAGTCAGCACGGAGGGCCGGAGGGCGCCGCGGCATCCGCCTATCCCGAACTCGTCGGCTACTACGGCTTCTCCGAACACGCTGCGGAGACGTACCGCATCCACGCCGAGCAAGACGTCGGGCACGGAGAGCGGCAGATCGAGTTCATCCGCCGCTACGCCGCCACGCCGGAGACGCAAGCGAAAGTCCGCCGCGCCGTGCGGCTTGGCCTCACAGCCTGGAACCTCGAGTACGACGGGCATGTGCAAGCCATGACGGGCCGCCGGGAACACTGGCCAGGCAAGCAGCTCCTCCACGCTAACCCGCCCGTCCGCCTCGCCGCGCGCGTCTGACCCCAAGCGCTAGCTCCGTTCCAGCCCCCTCGTCCTGGAGAGGCGCCCACCAGAGGGGCGCACAGCTAAAACGGAAACTCCGCGGGCAAAGCCGACCTCAGCTCGGCGTACTCGGAGTCGCCGGCATAATCGGACGCTATACGCTTGAGGCGCTCAGTGAGCTCCTCGACCGGCAGATGCAGAACGCTTGAGACCATACCCGTGGTCTCTTCGAAGTTGCCCCTTCAGTTCCGGTATCAGCCGCGCATGCGCTCCATCAGATAGCGGTCGTCTTCACGCATGGCGTCATTCTAGCGCGTTGCAGCAACCCCAGACGGAGAGTGCGACTTGCAGGGTTGAGGAGAATCGCGACGGCGAAATCTCTCCCAACTCATCCTCTGCAGCTAGGCGGAGAACCCCACTGCGTGCGCTGTCGTCAGATCTGACGACGCTACCGGCGACCCGTCGGAGTCCGCCGTTACAGACATCCGGGCGAGCACGCGCCACTCTTCCTTTCGCCAGCGAACGCGCAGAATGACGAACCCGTTCTCCACGCGTCCGCCCGGCGCTTCGGCGAACTCGACTGCGACATCGAGCAGCGCTGCGCCGTCGGGCGGAAGGGACGGGATGTGCAGCAGCGGCGCCGTCCCTGCGCGGAATTGGCCGTGCGGGAGCCAGCGCTCGAGCAGCTCGACGGGCGCGTTGCCTGTATTCCGCACCTCGAACGCGACGTCCCACAGGCCGTCGCTGCGGCGCGCCGCCGCTCCCGCCTGGGCAACTTCAATCGAGGGCTGAGGACTGGTCATAGCAGACGCCTCCGTACGCGCTCCACGCTGTCCGTCTCTCGCAACATTGGTCGGAACGACAAGAGCCCTCCCGGCAGCGCCAAGCGTCGCTCGCCGATTGTATCGCCCCATGCTCGCCCTGCAGGGAGTCACGGAGAGCGTTAGCCGTCAGCCGCGCTGCTGACATTTCCCGGTAGCGCGGCGCGCGGCGCTTCCGGATAATTGGGGATGGCGGCCCATTGCCGCGTGGGAGGACGCTTTGCGAATAGGCGCACACGTCTCAGGCGCCGGAGGTCTCGACAAGGCCATCGATCGCGCGCTCGCAATCGGCGCCGAGTGCGCGCAACTCTTTCCCTCGCCGCCGCAAGGGTGGAGCTTCAAGGCCCCCGACGAGCTCGTAGCCGCGGAGTTCCGGCGCAAGGCGTTCGAGCAAGGCATCGGCCCGAACGTCTTCCATGCTATCTATCTGGTGAGCCTCGGGGCCGACGATCCCGCCCTTGTAGAACGCGGCAAGGCGTCGCTGGTCAAGTATCTGAACGCGGCCGGCGACCTCGGCGTGCAAGGGGTGATCTTCCATCTCAACAGCCATAAGGGCCACGGGTTCGAAGCGGTGTTCGCTCAGGTGGCGGGCGGCATACGGGAGGTGCTGGACCAGTCGCCCGCCGATGTGCAGCTCATCATTGAGAACAGCGCAGGGATGGGCAATCACATCGGCTCGAAGTTCTCGGAGATCGGCGCGCTCGTGCGGGAGCTTGCCGACGCGCGCGTGCAAGTGTGCCTCGACACCCAGCACAGTTTCGCCGCCGGGTACGACCTCCGGACGAAAGATTCGGTCGAGGCGGTGATGGACGAGTTCGACCGCGAAATCGGCCTCGAGCGCCTCGTCGCCGTGCACTGCAACGATTCGAAGCCTGAGTTCGGCGGCGCGCTCGACCGACACGAGAACATCGGTGAGGGACATCTGGGGCTCGCCGCGTTCGAGTCGGTACTGGCGCATCCTGCGTTCGCCGATACGCCGTTCTACCTCGAGGTGCCGGGGTTCGAAGGCAAAGGGCCGGACGAGGCGAATGTGAGCATTCTGAAGGCGGCGCGCGAACGAGTCGCGTCGGGATAGGCCTGCAATGCGAAAAAGCGATTTCGAGGAACTGGTGCGGCGAGCGGTCTCGGAGATCCCCGACGACTTCCTCGCCATTATGCACAACGTCGACGTTCAGGTGCGGCGCCGGCCAACGCGGCGGCAGCTGCAGCACGCCGAGCGCGGCGAGACGCTCCTCGGCCTCTACGAGGGCATCCCGCTGACCGAGCGTCACCACTACAACATGACGCTTCCCGATATCGTCACTATCTTTCAGGCCCCTATCGAAGAGGTCTGCTCAACGCCGGAGGAGATTATGCAAGAGGTGCGCGCCACCGTCATCCACGAAGTGGCCCACTACTTCGGCATCACAGACGTCGAGCTCGAGTCGTGGGGGGTAGCGTAGCCCTTCCCGCGTCGTTCCCTGTCGCCGGGAACGCTTCCGGAAGACGAGCGACCCTCCCCTACACGTCGGGGATGTAGATGACTTCGCGCGGCTTGCCGGGATCGCCTGTAGAGGCGACGATGCCCTCTTCCTCGAGCTGGTCCATCAGCCGCGCCGCGCGCGGGTACCCTATGCGAAGCCGCCGCTGCAGAAGCGACGTAGAGAGTTGACGGTTCGCCGCCGCCACTTGCAGCGCGCGGTCGTACAGCGAGTCGTTCTCATCGAAATCGCCGCCCCCGCCGCTACTCTCGGCCTCGGCGACCTCGGCTTCGCGCGCCATCTCCTCAAGCGGAATCTCGCGCAGATTGGAGTCCGGCGGCTGCTCGCGCCAGTGGTCGCTCAGAGCGGCAGTCTCCTCTTCAGAGATGAAGACGCCTTGCACACGGCGCGCTTTCGGAGAGTCGGACGACAGGAAGAGCATATCGCCCCGCCCGAGCAGACTCTCCGCGCCTCCGAAGTCGAGAATCGTCCGGGAGTCGATCTGCGAGGCTACGTAGAAGGCTATCCGGCTCGGGAAGTTCGCCTTGATCAGGCCGGTGATGACGTTCACCGACGGCCGCTGTGTGGCTACGACCAGGTGAATGCCGACGGCGCGCGCCAGCTGCGCCAGCCGCACCAGACACGTCTCGACATCCGCAGGGGCGGTGAGCATCAGATCGGCAAGCTCGTCGATGCAGATGACGAAGTACGGCAACTGCTCGTCGACGCTCCTGCTCTTGTTGTACGACTGTATGTTCCGGACAGCCGCCTCTTCGAGCAGCTTGTAACGGCGCTCCATCTCCCGCACCGCGCCCCGGAGAAGCCGCACTACCTGATCCGGCTCCACTACTACCGGCGTCGCCAGATGCGGAATTCCGTTGTACGGAGTCAGCTCCACCCGCTTGGGGTCGATGAGCAGCATTCGCACGCGCGAGGGCGGCTGGTCCTTGATGAGGGAAGAGATGATCGTGTTCATACACACGCTCTTCCCGCTGCCGGTAGAGCCCGCGATGAGCAAGTGCGGCATCTTGGCGAGGTCTATCGCCACAGGCTCGCCCGCCGGCGCCAGACCCAGCGCCACCGGAAGCCCGCCCGCCTCGCGCATGCGCCGATACTCGTCCGACTCCATTACCGTACGGATCGTCACCAGTGACGAGGATTTGTTCGGCACCTCCACGCCCACAATCGACTCGCCGGGCACCGGCGCCTGTATCCGCAAGCTCGGGGCTGCAAGCGCGAGCGCCAGGTCTTTCTCACGCGCAAGGATGCTCTGCACGCGAACGCGGTTGCCTGACGTCTGCCCTGCCGCAGGCTCCGGGGCCGGACGCGCCCGCCGCGTCCATCCCGGCTCCAACCCAAACAGGTAGCCGTCGCCTGCGGGCCGCACCTCGCGCACGACGACATCGACGCCGTGCTCCGCGAGCGTGGCGACGATCTGCTCCGCGGTCGCTGCGGGGTCGCTGACATCCGGCGCCTCGACTACGACAAGCGATTCGCCGGGGATCGCCTCGATGCGTAGCCCGGGCGACCGCAGCGCAAGCGCGAGGTCGTTCTTGCGCGCGAGAATGCTGTTGACCTTCACCCGGCTGCCCCGATCGGGCTGCTCTTCGGATGTCCGCGCCTGCTTCCATCCGGGCACAAGCCCGAACATCGTTACGCTCGGGCCGGGGCGGATCTCGTTGACCCGCACCTCGACGCCGTACTGGCCAAGCGCTTCCTCGATGTCGCGCGCAGTCTGCTCGTGTTCAGCGGAGATGGCCACTGCCGGCACCGGCGGCGCCAACAGCGACAGGGACGGCAGTGTCGGCGGCGGGCCCGGAGGCGCAGGGGCATGCGCTCCCGCGGCGCCGTTCAGGCCGGCGCCGAGTCCGAAGCCGACAGGCGCGACGGATGGCGCGCGTTCGCCGTCATACGCGTACACGTCCTCGGCGTCGTCCTCCGCAGACTCCTCATCGACCTGGGGCGCGTAGGCGCCGGACTGCTCATCCGGCGCCGCGTCCTCGTCGACGGCTTGCGCGTAAGGGCGCGCGGCGTCGTCCTCTGTGGACTCCTCATCGCTTTGGCCGGGGGAAGCGACTGCCTGTTCGTCATCCCCGGTTTCGGGAGCGTCCTCCCTCTCATCGTTTGCGAGATGCTGCGGGGCGCTGTAGATATCCTCTCCCGGCTCTTGTTGCTGACGAGTAGCGGCGTTCGGCGTCTCCGCATCGCGTCCTTCAGGCTGCTCCGGCGGTTTGCGGGAGGCGACGGGGTCTGCCGTGAGCGAACGAGCGCCTCCGGTAGCCATAGAGTCCAACGCCGCCTTCCATGCAGGCACAGCCCCCGGCCCTGCCTTCGAGGGCTGCGGAGCGTCGGCGACTGCAGACCGCGCGCTCGCCTGCTTGTTGAAGACGATCGTCCCTTGCAGCGACTGCCTCTCGGGAAGGCGAGGCACCGTTCGGCGGGGATCGGCGCGGCGCACGCCTCTGAGGAAGTCGGGCGGATCGGTCTCGACCGTATCGATGCCCACGCTGAAGGGCGAGGCGGAGCTGGGAGTGTAGTTCCGCCAGTTGTCGCTTTCGGCTCGCTCGCGTTCGCGCGCGAGTTCCTGTTCTTGCCTGCGGAGCTCCGCCTGCCGCTTGCGCCGCATGGAGAGGCCCCGCGCCATAGAGGAGACGCCTTGCCCGATCATCCGGTGCAGCGGATATGCGCGGTAGGCTTGCGCCAAACCCGACCCGAAAGCGGAGAATGCTCGCCCTGCCCCTTTCGTAACCGCGTTGAGCGCGCGGGGGGCGATGAACCACGCTCCCGCGACGACGAGCACTGTTGTGCGGGCCACTCCCGGCGCGCCGCTGCCCCGCATCTGCGCCCCGACGTCGCCTCCAAGCGGCGCAGCGCCGATGAGAGGGAATTCCCACGTGAAGTACGAGAGCACGGCGAAGCCGCTCGCGGCAAGGATGCCGGCGCCGATGATGTAGCGCCACTGCCGGAGGGCGGGGAGTATTCCGCGCATAAACAGCAACACGACCCCGCAGAACCACAGCGCGGGCAGGATGAGCGCGACGCCGGTCGCGCGCAGGGTATTGGCGGCAGCCGTCTCCAACGGATCGACGACCCATGCCGGCTGCACGACTACGGCGAACGCAATGAACGCGGCTGCAAGAGTCGCAACCGTGACCGTGAAGCCTGCGCGGCTGAGCAACAAGAACCGTAGGGCTGCCATCAACCCTCACCGTAACGAACAAGCTATGGGTTTGTGAGCCGGATTCGCAGGCGAGCTTTGGCGAAACGAAAGAACGAAAGCGGAAAAACGCGACGCCTAGACCTCGAACGGCAACACGACGATCATCGGGCGGCGCCCCGTCTCCTGATGCAGGAAACGCGCGAGAGCGTCGCGAACGCGGCCCGACAGGTAATCGTCGTCCAGCGGTTGAGCGACCGGGGCCCGCAAGGACTCGACGACCAGGGCGGACGCCCGCTCCATCAGGCTCCCTCCCTCTTCCGGATCGACAAACCCGCTCGAGACAATCTCCGAATCGCCGCAGACCTCGCCTGTCGCCTTATCGATAGGCACGACGACCACGACGAACCCGTCGCGGGAGAGCGTGCGGCGATCGCGCAGCACGGGGCTGCGAACGTCCCACATGCGCAGCCCGTCGATGTAGACGTGTCCGGCAGGGACGGCGTCGACGACTGCGGCGCCCCGTTCGTCGATCTCGAGCACGTCGCCGTCCTCTATCACGAACACATGCTCGTCGTCGACGCCGACCTGCTTGGCGAGCTCGGCGTGAGCGACGAGCATGCGGTACTCCCCATGAATGGGCACAAAGTAGCGCGGCTTCACCAGGCGCAGCATTAGCTTGAGCTCTTCCTGGCTCGCATGGCCTTGCACATGCACATCCGGCGCCGTGCGGCGGGTGAGCACTCGCGCGCCAAGCCGCGCGAGATTGTCGATCACCGAAGCGATGACTGTTTCGTTTCCGGGGATCGCCGTAGCGGAGATGACGACGGTGTCGCCCTCGTGCACCCTTATGTCGCGGTTAGCGCGGTTGGCCACGCGCGAGAGTACGGAGAGGGGCTCGCCCTGCGCGCCCGTCAGCACGATGACCTGCTTGTCTTCCGGAACAGATGCAAGGTCGCGCAGTTCGACTATCGTGCCCGAGGGCGCCGAGATGTAGCCGTTGGCCACCGCCATGTTGATGTTCGCCACCATCGATCTCCCGGCCGGCGCCACCTTCCTGCCATGCTTCACCGCCGCATCGACAATCTGCTGCACGCGGGCGACCAGCGAGGCGAACGTCGCGATGAGCACCCTGCCCTTGGCGTCGCCGATAGCGTGATCGAGCGCAGCAGCCACTACGCGCTCGGACGGCGTGTAGCCCCCCATTTCCGCATAGGTGGAGTCGGACAGCAGGAGCAGCACGCCCTCGCGGCCAATCTCAGCGATGCGTTGCAGGTCGGTGGGGCGGTCGTCGACAGGCGTGTGGTCAATCTTGAAGTCGCCGGTATGGACGACGACGCCCGCCGGAGTGCGCAGGGCGACGCCGCAAGCGTCCGGAATGCTGTGACAGACGCGAAAGAACTCCGCCTCTATCGAACCGAAGGTCAGCCGGTCGCCAGGCGTCACCCGGTGAAGGGGGCTCCGTCCTCCGTTAGCGTGCTCGCGGAGCTTCACCTGAATGAGGTCGTGCGCGAGCGGCGGAGCGTAGACGGGCGCATCGATGTCGCGCAGCAGGTAGGGCAGCGCGCCGGTGTGGTCTTCGTGGCCGTGCGTGATGAGAACGGCCCGCACAAGGTCGGCGTTCTCGAGCAGGTAGGTCATATCGGGCAAAACCAGGTCGACGCCGTGCATATCGGCCTTGGGGAACATCACGCCGGCGTCGATGACGACGATGTCGTCGCCGTACTCGACGCAGAGCATATTCTTGCCAACCTCTCCGAGACCGCCGAGCGGAATGATGCGGATGCTGTCGGCCATTGGCTTAGAACATGCTCAACTGTCGGCTGTCCTCGTCCGGCGGCGGAGCGTCCTCCCGATTGCGGGCGGGGGAAGCGTCCATAGCGAGCGTTGGCTGTTCGAGCCCCGGACGGACTTGATCGCCGCTGCGGAGGAGGTCGCCGAGCTTGGCGAAGTCCTGCTCGATAGTTGTGCGGAGCCCGCTGTTATGCAGCGCGGCGGCGGGGTGATAGAGAGGGAAGACGATAGTGTCGCCGAAGCGCTGCGCCCTCGCCCGAAGCTTGCTGATTGACTGGTTGGGGAACCAGCGGGCCAGCGCATGCCGGCCGAGCGGAACTATCACCTTCGGGTTGATGGCCGCGATCTGGGCGTCGAGGTAGGCGGAGCACGCCTCGATCTCGCCGGGGAAGGGATCGCGATTGTTCGGGGGACGGCACTTCACCATATTTGTGATGAACACGTCGCCGCGGTTGAGCCCTATCGAGCGCAGGAGTTCATCGAGAAACTGCCCGGCAGGGCCGACGAACGGCCTGCCCTGCCGGTCTTCGTTGAAGCCGGGGCCTTCGCCAATGAACATCAACGACGCGTCGGACGCCCCTTCGCCGGGCACAGCGGTCGTGCGGCCTTCCGCAAGGTTGCACAACCGGCAAGCCCGTATCTGCTGGCGAAGCGCGTCGAGGTCGGCCACAGCGTCGGCGCCTAGTCCGAGACGCCCTTCCCCTTGATGAAGTCTATTGCGTCCTGAATGGTGCGTATCTTCTCCGCGTCCTCATCCGGGATCTTGATGGGGTTGTCGTCGGTGGAGAACTCCTCCTCGAACCCCATAACAAGTTCGACGATATCGAGGGAGTCGGCGTTGAGGTCGTCGACGAACGACGACTCCGGAGCCACGTCGTCCGCATCGACGCCCAGCCTGTCCACCACTACATTCCTCACGCGGTCAAAAACGGTTGCCATGCTATTCTTCCTCAGTCTCGCTAATGTCGGTAGTATCGGCGCTCAGTTCGCAGAGCGACGCGCCCAGTACGCCATTGACGAACCGGGCGGAACCCTCGCCTCCGAATTCCTTCGCCAGTTCGATAGCTTCGTTGATGGCGACTTTCGGCGGGGTGGACGGCGCTTGTTCCCGAAGTTCGAACAGCGCTATGCGCAGCACGTTGCGGTCCACCACCGGAAGCTGCCCCACAGGCCATAACGGCGCATAGCGCCGGACGATGTCGTCGAGTTCCGCGCGGTCCGCGATAACTCCGCAGATGCGGCTCGCCGCGAACGCCTCAACGAACTCCGGAGCGTTGGCCGCCTCGGCGTGAGCACGGAGCGAGACGCGCCAATCGTGACCGGTGAGGTCGCTTTCGAACAGCACCTGAAGCGCGAGCACGCGCCCGAGATGCTGCGGGGGCTCACCGAAGCGGCCTCGCGGAGACCTGGTGGGGGAGGCGAGCGTTTGAGCCATGAACTGGTGTTAACGTATCTCCCTGGGGCGGAGCGGGCTTGTAGCTTACGCCAGGGCCGAGAGCGCGTCTAGGTCTGTCGCCGCGGCTGCGGACGCTTCCGGCGCAATGCGCTTCGCCAACCCGGTGAGCACTTTGCCCGGCCCGAATTCGATGAACCGGTCCGCTCCCAGCGACGCCATCCGCTGGACCGACTCCAGCCAGTGCACGCAGCCGCACACCTGCGCGGCAAGCTCCTGCCGCAGATCTTCCGGCGATTCGAGCGGCAGGGCCGTAGTATTGGCGACCACCGGCGCCGACGGGACGCCGAGCGCCGCCGATGCAAGCGCGCGCTCCATTTCCGGCAGCGCCGGACGCATCACCTCGGTGTGAAACGCGCCGGCGACGTCGAGCCGTATCGCCCGCCGCGCGCCGAGCGCTTCCGCATTGGCGACGGCTTGTTGCAGCGCAGCGTCGGGGCCGCCTATCACGATCTGCTCGGCGGAGTTGACGTTCGCAACCTGCGCGCCCGTGCCTTCGCACGCCTGCCGCGACGGTTCGAGCCCCAGCCCGATGAGCGCCGCCATGCCGCTTGGAGTCGCCTCGCAGGCCGCCTGCATCAACTCGCCGCGCGTCCGCACGAGCCGGAGGGCGTCGCCCAGACTGAGCGCCCCTGCAGCCGCTAGCGCGGAGTACTCGCCGACGCTGTGGCCGGCGAAGAACGCGGCTTGGGGCAACGCAGTTCCGAGCGTCTCCTCCGCGGCGCGAAGCATGGCGATGCTCACGCAAAGGATCGCGGGCTGCGCGTTGTACGAGCGCACAAGCTCGTCGGCAGGCCCCTCGAGGATGAGCGAGGAGAGGGAGAACCCCAGCGCATCGTCCGCCTCATCGAAAACGGCGCGGGCGGCGGGCGACCGCGCATAGGCGTCGGCGCCCATGCCTACGGCTTGCGCTCCCTGCCCGGGAAACACATACGCGGTGGACATCGTCGTCCGGGGCCGGCGGCTATACGAGCTCAGAGTCGACGTGGAGAACGTCGCGTCCGCGGTAATGCCCACAGTGCGGGCAAACGTGATGGGGTTTCATCGGCTGCCGACAGTGGGAGCACTCGACGAGGCTGCCGAAGGCTTTGCTCTGGTGAGCCCGATGGCTGCCCACGCTGGCTTTGGAGCGTTTGCGCTTTGGTAGTGGCGGCATGATTCCTTCTTCTCGCTCTCTTTCGCTAACCGAACAACTCCCGAAGCTTGGCCCACCGCAAGTCCTGGAACTGCTCGCACGAGCAATCGGACTCGTTGCGGTCGGCCCCGCATTCGGGGCATATCCCCTTGCAGTCCTCCCGGCAGAGCGGCGCCAGCGGCAGCGACGCCAGCCGGTACTGCCTCAGCGTGTCGCTCAGGTCCAGCACGTGCTTGCCGTCGATGCTGTGAACGTCGGCGTCGCCGGCGTCGATGTAGCGCGCCTTTGCGCCGGTGACGATATCGACGCTCGGGAGGAACACATCGTCAACTTTCACATTCACCCACGACGCGAACGTCACGAGACAGCGGCTGCACTGGTTATCCACCGAAATGGCGAGCGGGCCGGACGCCCAAATACCGCGGTCGGTCCTCGTGAGAAGGACCTCGCCGCGAACATGCGCGGAGGCTTCGCCGCTCCCGTCCAGGTCGAGCTCCGGGCCGTCGATACGGATGCTCTTGGTCGTTCCGACGCGGTCTTTGAGCAGTTGAGCGACGTTCACTTCCAGCTGCAGCCCCATCGCCACCTCACTGGATAACCGCCCGATTATACAGCATCGCATGCCGGGGATTCCCGCTTCTTCCTTGCAGGCGCTTATTCAAGAGCTGATGAGTTGCGGGGACAGTGGGCGGCGAGGGGCTACTTCCCTCGGCGGGCGATTTCAGCGGCTTCGCGAAGAGCAGGGATTATCTCGTCGGAGCGCGCGCCTGGGCCGAACACCGCCACAACCCCCATCTCGAGCAGCGCAGTGCGGTCTTGCGGGGGGATGATGCCGCCCACGGCGATCGGCACGTAGTCGAGGCCAACCTCATGGAGCGCGGCGATGACCTGCGGAACAAGCTCCATATGCGCGCCTGAGAGGATGCTGAGGCCTACAACATCCGCCTCCTGTTCGCGAGCGAGATGGGCTATCTCGCCGGGTGTCTTGCGGATGCCGGTGTAGCGCACGTCGAACCCGGACTCCCGCAACAGACGAACGACCATACGCGCGCCCCGGTCGTGGCCGTCGAGTCCCGGCTTGGCGATGAGGATGCGCGGAGCGTCGGCCAAGGCGGGGGCTAGCTCTTGAACGGCGTGACGAACTCGACAAGCACGCCGTGCATCCTGGCGGGGTCGGCGAACGCGATGCGTCCCGTGAAGCCCTCGCGGGGCCCTGTGATGATGGAAATGCCCAGCGCCTGCAGTTCGTTCGCCTTTACGTCCACATCGTCCACTGTGAACGCCATATGGTGGATGCCCTCGCCGTAGTTGTCGAGGAACTTTCCGATAACCGAATCCGCCCGGAGCGGTTCAAGCAGTTCAATGTGGGTCTCGCCCTGCTCGATAAAGGCGCCGCGCACGCCGTGCTCCTCGTTCACGAGAATGCGGGCCTGGGGCGAGTCGAGCAGGTCGTAGAACTGCTTGAGGGACTCCTCGATGCTGACCACTGCAAGTCCGATGTGATTGAGCGCGCCAACGCGGGTGTTGCTGCTGGAGAGCGTCATGATGTTCGTTCACCTCCCTCCGGAAGAGCCGAGAGTGGTTATGATACAGCCTCCCCGCGCGCAGAGACGCGGATGCCGCGGAGAAGGATCCCGCGAGAGCGTATACTTGCGCCGCAAGCTCTAGGACAAGCTGTATAGCGGAGGGAGAGCGCGATGGTTGCGGTTGACCTGGAAACGATTATCGACGCAGACGGACACCTGTTCGAGGATGCCGAGGGTATAAACGCGTTTATGCCGGCCCGCTACAAGGAGCGCGGCCCTTTCCCGCTGTCGCGGCTCTTTCCCCCGCTCGATCATATGCACTCCGCGACGCTGGTGCAGCTCCCTCCTGGTTCGTTTGAGCAGACCGGCGCAGACGGCTGGAAGCGGTTTATGAGCGCCGCAGGCATCAGCGCCGCCGTCCTCTACCCCACTTCCGCGCTGTCGTACGGCAAGATCGTGTCTATCGACTGGGCGATTGCGGTCTGCCGCGCGTACAACGAGTGGGTGCACGACGCCTATATGCGCAACGATCCCCGCTTCAAGGGCATGGCCCTCGTGCCTATGCAGGATCCGGCAGCAGCCGTCGCCGAACTGCGGTACGCGGTCGAGCAGCTGGGAATGACCGGAGCGATGCTGCCGTCGACC